>NZ_LIYD01000005.1:2393509-2905697 GCF_001278115.1 Flavobacterium akiainvivens
TTTTTTTGTTTCTATCTTGAATGCCGTTGCTTTTTGTTGTCAAGCACAGCAAGGTTTAGTTTGCCTGCGGGCACATAATCCCGCTTGTTTAAGTGCCATGCATATTCCTGCAGGTAGGCCTTCATACGGTTTATGGTATCGTCATCTTCAGCGGTAAGCGGCAGCTTCTTTTTGCATAACGGGTCTGTTTTATAGGCAAACTTGGCTATCACTTCCTTTTCATTAAAAAAGTAACAATATTTATCAGTGGTACAGTTGTACACCCCGTTAGCATGGTTCAGCGCAAAATGGTTCTTACCTGCTACCGGGTCAAAATGGTCTGTTCCAAAAGCAAAATACGGCTGGTTATAATCCAGCATGCCCAACAGCGTAGGCATAACATCTATGTGCTGTATAACGCGGTCGTCTTTACCCACAAATTTGCCGCCCGGCTTAAAGAACATTATGGGTATGCTGTATTCATAGGGCTGCTTGTTGAATTTTTTGCTATCGGCACCACTGTTATGGTCTGCCGTAATAACAAACAGCGTGTTGTTGTACCACGGTTCATTCTTAATACTGTTGAAAAACTCCTTTAGGGCATAATCACTGTATTTAATAACCTTGTGTATGGGCATGGTACCCTCGCTGAATTTGTTCTCCATCTCCTTTGGCAGCGCATACGGATGATGCGACGATAGCGAGAAATAAGTAGCAAAAAACGGCTTCCCTTTTTGGTGCATGGTGTTTAGCTTGCTGTGCACAAAAGGCATAAACTTGTGGTCCCAAATGCCCCATTTGCCATCAAAATCGGCGGTACCGTGTTCGGCTTCATATTCTTCACGCATGTAAAAATCATCAATACCTGCGGTTTTGCCAAACGATACAAACCCCATGGTTTCCCTTACCCCACCGTGAAAAAACGCAGTGCTGTAACCCATTTCTTCCATACAGGCAGGCAGGGCATGATATTGCGCCACGGCATTGGGCAGCGCCAAAAAGTGGTCTTTAAAAGAAGGTATACTTGCCCATATAGCCGGAAGCGCATCTACCGATCGGCGCCCGTTTTGGAAGGCGTTGGTAAACACATAGCTTTGACCTATAAGCGAATCTATAAACGGCGTATTGCTTTCCTGCCCGGGCTTAAACTGGTCGCTAAGGCCTTTTATGTGTGCTTTGCCAAAGCTCTCCAGGATAATAACCATTACGTTAGTATTACGGTCTATATCGTGGTTATTCCAGTCGGTGCAGGTGTGTGTGGTAGGCGCCATGTGGTGGGCTGCCTGGTCGTCAAAATAATGCTCACACGATATTTTTTTTGCGCGGCTAATGGTGCGCAGCAGGCAAAACGGGTTGCTGAGTATTACCGATGTATGTGTGGGGTTTGTGGTGTACAAAAAGGCATCGTTCATATTTATAGGATATGACGATGACGAGAACGTGGCACCCCTTACAAAAAACACCAGCACAATTGCAGCTACTGATAACGATGCCCAACCTATGGTGTAGTAACGCAGATTGGTTGCAGGCTGCCTGGCTTCTTTCTGCTTTATAGCTTTGTAGCCAAACCACAACAGCGCCAACAAAGCAAAATAAAACAGGAATCCGTACCAAAAGTCAGACACAAAATCGGCAAATATGCCGCCGTTTATTTCACTTAGCAGTATAAAATCACTCAGTACAATGCGCGCCTGCTTAAAGGGGAAATAAAAAATATCGGCTACATTTATGGCAAGCCCTAATGCATTAGGAATCATGAATGCCCAAAATGCGGCTTTTTGCCAATGCCTGCCCTCTGCCCTGCGGAGGGGTATGAGCGACAATGCAATAAAAAGGATATTGGAGTAAATTATTGAAACGGTATCAAACATAAAACTACCACGAATAAGGCTCCATGATGATGTATGTTCAAGAGGATCTATAAGGCTGTTGTTATAGTTGTAAAACACAATACGGCACAACATATAAGCAACATAAACAACCAGCAGGCGCAAAGCAATAACGCCCAGCCTGCTACTGAGCTGTAATTTCATTAGGTGGTGGCCAACAGCTTTTTAAACACAACTTTGCCATTAGCAGGGCAAAGATAATGGTTTTTTAATTTCAAATTAACAAATTGTTAACTTTAACCGGTTACCTGTAAGATACTAAGGTGCTACAAGTTTAAAACCAATACGCGGTATGTTTTCTATACGGATGCTCTCGTCTTCACGGAAAATTTTGCGCAGGCGCGATATAAACACATCCATACTGCGGCCCATAAAATAGTCATCTGTCCCCCACAGGGCGGTAAGCATTTTTTCGCGTTTTAGTATGGTATTTTTGTTGTCTATAAATAGCTTTAAGAGGGCAGCCTCCCGCTCGGTAAGCTGTATTTTTTCGTCGCCTTTAAACACGGCATAATTATCGGGGTCAAACGTAAAAGAACCTATACTGCACACAGTACTTTTAACCGATGGCAATTTCTGGCTGCGCTGTAAAAACACCTCAATTTTAAGGATAAGCTCTTCCATGCTGTAAGGCTTTACCACATAATCGTCGGCACCCAGCTTAAGGCCTTTTATACGGTCTTCTTTAAGCGTTTTAGCCGAAAGAAAAATAATGGGCACCTCTACATCGCGCTTCCTGATTTCTTCAGCCAGTTCAAAACCATCCATCTGCGGCAGCATAACATCCAGTATGCACAGGTCAAAATGCATGGTTTTAAACGCCTCAAGCGCATCGGCACCATTGGTAAAATGCACCACATCATAATGCTGCTCCAGGTTATCGGCGGTTAAAAATGCCAGGGTGCTGTCGTCTTCGGCATACAGTAGCTTTTTTTTCATGCAAGGCTGTGTTTGGGTATGGTTATACTTATGCTTAAGCCCTGCGGCTCATTATTTTTTACCGAAATTTTCCACCCGTGCAGGCTGCAGATTTTCTTTACATAAAACAGGCCAAGGCCAAAGCCCTCTACCTCTTTTTTGTTTTCGCGCGGCACACGGTAAAAACGGTCGAATATAAAATCAAGGTGCTCCAGCGGAATACCGGGCCCGTTATCAGTAAATTGCAGCACCAGCCCATTTTTATCAGGAACTACTGTAATGTTTATTTGGGGCGAAGCTCCGCCATATTTAACGGCGTTCTCTACAATGTTGTAGGCAATATTATAAAAGTGGAATTCATCGGCCACAATGTTGTACCCTTCATTACTGTCCTGAATACTAACCGTGGCATTTTCAAACTTAAGCTGCACATTTTCTTTAAGCAACTGAAGCGTATCGTTAAGGTTAAACTGTGTTTTGTGTAACGATACTATACCCTCTTCGGTTTTGGCAACGCTTAATATGCGTTCAATATGATGGTTGAGCTTGTTGCTTTGTTCTATAATTATCCCCAGGTACTTGCTCAGCTTGGGGTTAGCTTCTATAGCCTCCTGCTTGGCGGCATAGTTGGACGCAATGAGTATGGATGACAGCGGTGTTTTAAACTCATGCGTCATGTTATTAATGAAGTCTTTTTGCAACTCGGTATACTTTTTTTGCCTGAGCAGCAAAATAACCGAATAGGTATAAATAACCAGTACCAGCACCAGTATACCCGTATAAATCCAGTACAGTTGCAGGGAGCTGATGTATGCATGCACCATATCCGGGAAACGCACCGCAAAATAGTAAATAAGCCCCGGGCGCGTAGAAAAACAGTTTACACATTTAGGCCCATCGGGCTTGGGGCTGCCGTTTTGGGCTATGTATTCGCCATATACCATTGAGTTGCTGCCGCAGTCGTATATGGCATATTCATAATCCATATCAAGCTTAACCTTTTGCAACTCGTTTTTAAGGTAGTATTCTAATACATCCTGCTCAAAAACATCGTTAACGTTTACCACATAATAGTCTTCGGCTACCTTTTTAATGGGGCTTTCGGCAGGGAGCTCGCTGTGGTTATCGTTATAAATTTTGGTAACCACATCCTGTAGGGCAAAGTGTATTTTATCTGCCGTTTCCTTCTTCTCAAACGTGTAGGCACGGCTTAGCGTAACCAGCTGCATGGCAAGCACGCCCACAATGGCCACAAATCCTGTAAATACAATTATATTTAGCCTGTTTAGCTTCATTACTGCAAATGTATGCGATTATTTTTAACGCCGGCAACAGTATAAAAATGCTCTGTTGCAAGGCATTAACACCTCATTAACAAACAACATTATGCTGTTTAACACTATAAAACAAGCTAAGGCATTATATTTGCCCTACATAACACACCGAATTTAAAAGTAACTTACTGAATACAATTATGAAGACACTAAAAATTTCTCTGTTTGCCGCAGCACTTTTCTTTGCTGTTAACACATCTGCACAAGAAAGAAAAGCGGTTGCCGCACCGGCTGCTGCTGCCACTACTGCTGCTGTACAACAGCCATCTGGCATTAGCTTTAAAGAAGATACACACAACTTTGGCGATATTACTAAAGACAAACCGGTATCGCACGAGTTTACATTTAAAAACACATCAGACAAAACTATAGTTATTTCGGGCGTTAAGCCATCTTGCGGCTGTACAGCTACTAACTATACTAAAACCCCTATTAAACCGGGCGAGTCTGGAAGCGTAACGGCTACATATAATGCACACAACCCGGGTTCTTTTACTAAAACCCTTACCGTGAGCACTAACGATACTGAGGCTACCAAAACCCTTTACATAAAAGGTAAGGTAGTAGATGTTGCTGCACCTGCGCCTCAAAACTAAATTTTAAGGTATTAATTACGAAAAGGCATCTTGTAACCGCAGGATGCCTTTTTTAGTTTAACCAATAAAATTTGTGCCTGTGCATAATGGTTAGTATATTTGATGCGCAGGCTTTTGGCAAAAGCATTAACACATCATTAACAAGACTTTGAAGTCGCTTAACAAATTGCTGCGATTTACTAAATATATTTGCGAATAACAACCTACGTTAATCCGGTTATTAATAAACTAATTAAATTAATTATGAAAGCATTGAAAATTTCACTTTTTGCAGCGGTAGCCTTTTTTATCAGCGCCGGTGCTGTTGCCCAGGAAGCTACTGAGCAAAAACCTATGGGACTTACCTTTAAGGAAGACACTCACAGCTTTGGCGATATTGAGAAAGACAAACCGGTATCGTATGAGTTTACGTTTACCAACACGTCAGACCACGCCATTACCATTAACGGTGTAAAACCATCTTGCGGATGTACTGCCACAAACTATACTAAAACAGAGGTTAAACCGGGCGAAACAGGTACCGTTACCGCTACCTACAACGCACACAACCCGGGCCAGTTTACAAAAACACTTACCGTTAGCACTAACGATAACGCCCAGCCTAAAACACTTTATATTAAAGGTAAGGTAAACACCCCTGAAGGTTCTGCTGTACCGGCTGCCGTTGCTGCACCTACTGCTAAAAATGCAAAACCGGTAAACGTTAAGCCTGCAACTATTACACACACTGTAGCCAAAGGAGAAAGCCTTTCTCTGCTTGCCGGTAAATACTATGGCGACAATAAGAAATATGACATTATATACCAGGCTAACAGAGATATTATTTCTGATGCTAAGATTATTGAGCCGGGCCAGGTTATAAAAATCCCTGCTGCACCAGCAAAAGCGAAATAAAAAGCTACTGAGCTGCTGAGCCGCTTAGCTTCTAAGCAAAAAAAGAGCGCCGAACATAAATTTGTTTGGCGCTCTTTTTTATGTAATTATTAGAACTCTTAAATTGTTTCAGCTCTCTACAGCTTTCTTGCTAAGTAGCTCAGAAGCTTAGCAGCTAAGAGGCTTACTTCGCCACCTCCAGCGATACATCCATACTGCCGGAGTTTTTATTGTCTGAAATTTCCATGAAGGCTTTTTTGGTAAGGTCTATATCAAATCCACCTGAAAAAGGCCCGCGGTCGTTTATGGTTACAATAACCGATTTTCCGTTTGCCTTATTGGTAACCTTAACACGGGTACCAAAAGCAAGCTTTTTATGCGCGGCGGTATATTTGCTGTTGCTAAAGGTTTCGCCGTTTGCGGTTTTATTGCCGTTGTACTTATCGGCATAATAACACGCCTTGGCCGATTTAGAATAGCTTGTAAAACCTTTCGAACCTGATGAGCCAATGTGGTTTGCACTGCCACAGCCTATAGCTATGGTTAAAAGGCACATTGCTAAAATGCGTTTTGCCATACTTATGCTTTCTCTATAATTTCGATTTTGCATTTAAAGCTCCCACTGCCTTTAGGGGCAATTTCCTGAAATGCTTTTTTGGTAAGGTCTATTTCCAGTTTTTTACTAAAGGGGCCACGGTCGTTAACTTTAACATCTACAAACTTGCCTGTTTTAGGGTTTGTAACGCGCACCATGGTGCCAAAAGGCAGTTTCATGTGGGCAGCAGTATATTTACTGTTATGAAACTTTTCGCCACTACTTGTTTTACGTCCGTTAAACTTATCGGCATAATAAGTAGCCATTACATCTTCTTTATAAAGTGTAAGCTTAGGGTCTTCAGCCTCGTTTGTTTCGGTAGAATCTTTAGCAATAGCTAAAGGTGCTTTGGCAATTTTTACCGGGGCAACACTGCCGGTTGTAAATCCTGTTATAATACATAACAAAACTGCGGTACTGAAAACCATAATACTATTCTTCATAATATATTTTTTTAAGTCCATACTTATTTACAAAGAGCATGCCACCCAAGAACAAAGGCTTACGAAAAGCCTTTACAATTACCTCTTAGTTAAACCATTGGCTATATGGTATACGGCTCAGCAACAATACTAAACCTATAAGGTAAAAAATGGCAATGCTTTTAAATTTGCGCTCGCTTTCGCCGGCCCTTTTGTGCTTAGACCACCCTATTGTTATAAGAACAATAGCTATTAAATTGATAACTGGGTGCTCTACCATAAAAAGCCTAAGTGTACTGTCTTTCATTACAGCGCCCATGCCACCCGCTTTGGCAGCTTTAAAATAAGGCCCTGTAAAAAGCGTTAGCAAGCCCAACACAAACTGTACATGGCTAAAGATTAGTGCAATCATGGCAATTTGCCTGTCGCGGTGAATAAACGGCCTTTTAGCCGAAAGCCCCACGAATGAATTTAAAATGGCAAGAAGTAAAAATACCAATACTCCGTAAGCCCAATAAGAATGCAGATCTAAAACCGCCTCGTACATAGTTTTTGTTTTGTTGGAAGGCAAATATAAGGATGTATGTACAAAAAAACGCACTAATAAAATGTTAGTGCGTTCTTTATATTCATTCCAGATAACTGATTTTCAATATTTGATTGGCAATAAATAGGGTTTTGCCAATGTTCCTGCAAAAGATTTAAACAGATATCTATTTTTTAGCAAACAAATGTAAGAATGTTTCAAAAACAAAATCTTATTAACAATTACTCTACCGCAGGAGTATTAAGCATGGCCCAAAGCTTGTCTTTAAGCTCGGTCAAGCCCTGTTGCGCTACCGATGATATAAATAAATAAGGAGTGCCGTTAAACTGCTTATCCAGTTCCGCTTTCATTTCTACCTTAAGTTCATCATCAAGCATATCGGTTTTAGATATGGCAATAATCCTGTCTTTATCCAGCAGTTCAGGGTTGTAGCGGCGCAGCTCATCAATTAATATATCATACTGTTCCTTAATATCATCGGCATCCGCCGGAATAAGAAACAGCAGTGTACTGTTACGTTCTATATGGCGCAAAAAGTAGTGTCCAAGCCCCTTGCCTTCTGCCGCACCCTCTATAATACCGGGAATATCGGCAATTACAAAACTCTGGAAATCACGGTAAGCCACAATACCCAGGTTGGGCTTAAGCGTAGTAAACGGATAGTCGGCAATTTTTGGCTTAGCCGAAGTAAGTACACTTAATAAGGTACTTTTACCTGCGTTAGGGAAGCCCACAAGGCCCACATCGGCCAGAACCTTAAGTTCCAGCAGCACGTCGCGCTCTTCAATAGGCATACCCGGCTGGGAATAGCGTGGGGTTTGGTTTGTAGACGTACGGAAATGCCAGTTACCCAGGCCACCTTTACCACCCTTAACCAGTATTTCTTTCTGGCCGTGCTCTGTAATTTCAAAAATTACCTCGCCGGTTTCGTGGTCTTTAACCACAGTACCCAGCGGCACTTCTATAAATTTATCTTCACCATCAGCCCCGGTACTGCGCGAGCTACCGCCATCGCCACCGTGGCCTGCCTTAATATGGCGTGCAAACTTAAGGTGAAAAAGCGTCCACAGGCTTTTATTACCCACAAGGAACACGTGGCCTCCGCGGCCGCCATCGCCACCATCGGGGCCACCTTTTTCAATAAACTTTTCCCTGTGCAGGTGTGTAGACCCCTTACCCCCTTTTCCTGAGGACACATATATCTTTACATAATCTACAAAATTTCCTTCTGTCATTGCTTTAGGTTCAAAGTTTAAAGTGTGCAAAAGTACGCCTTTTTATTTAAAGTAAAGGCACTCAGCACACTTGAGTTTTAAGGTTGTTTTTAAGCAGCACATCTGCACGCCTCATCTATGCAATATCAAGCATTTTTAGTAGGTTTTTACCAACACATCTATAGTAAATCTATACAAAAAATTAGGCTTGCCAACTCATACCCAGTAAATTTGTATAATACAAGATGGAAGCTAACCATCTTTTCATTTCGAATTTATCCCCTAAAGAATACCGTTTATACTCCCTGCTTCTCCCCCATAGAGCAGGGATTTTTTTTATATATTGCGCCCTGATTAACACTTTATTATAAATGTCCCTGCACAGTAAAACTACCAGACTTTATTTTTATGTGCTTTTTATGTTTATCCAGGCCGCTTTTGCCCAGCAAAACGGATGGCTTAAATATGAATATGCCACAGCCGAACAGACACAAAAAGCGCTGTCTGAACAAAAATCACAAAACGCTTTTGCACTAAACCTTAAAGGTATTTACCTTGAGCAAACCGGTAAACCAGAAGAAGCCGTAGCCGCCTACAGCAATGCGCTTGACAAAGCCGAAGGCAATACAACCATTGCCATACTGCTAAACCGCGCCCTTTCTTACAACCGTACAGGCAATTTGGGCGGTGCACTCGACGACTGCAACAAGGCTCTAAAACTTAATACTGCAAAAAATCCGCTTTATGAGGCTACAGCATGGCGCATTATGGGTAACGCCTACCTGTATAAAGACGACACCGAAAAAGCAATAAGTTTACTTCAGAAGGCAATTTCGGGTTACGAAAAATACAATAATGTTTTATTTGCCGCAGAAACCAAGGGCGAACTGGCTAATGTATACCTTATGTCTAACAACTATGAGGTAGCAGCAGAATTGTACAAAAATTATCTTGACAAGGCCGAAAACAAACAAAGCCGCCCGTATATTTCTACACTGCTTAATTATACCGAGTGCCTTATCGAGCTAAATAAAGGCGAGGAAGCCCGTGAACTGCTTTTAAAACACCTGCCCGATGCAGAGGCTTCTGCTGACAGGGAAATTGCCGGTGCGTTTTATTCGCGCCTGGGCAATGTAGAAAAAAGCACAGGCAATAAAGCCGCAGCACTGGGCTATTATGAAAAGGCCTGCAACATATTTTTTGAAATGCAGTCCAAACACCTTATCCTTATATTAAGCGATTACATTAAGCTTATAAACAACCCTGCCGATTATGGCAAGGCAGTTATATTGTGCCAAAAGTTTAAGCAGTCGCCCATGTATAAACGCAGCTTTACACAGGCGCGCTTTGAATATGAGCGTGCCGCTGCCGAACTGTTTAAAAAAGCAGGCCTGCAAAACGAGGCTTATGCTGCACTGGCAACATCTTTAGAGTTATGCGACTCTTTGCGCCAGGTTAATAATGGCCAGGATATGTATGGTGCGCTGGCAAAATACCGCACACAGGTTGAAGAAGAAAAAAACAAGAGCCTGAAAAAGGAAATGGATGACGACAAGAAGATAAACGCCCTTATCTGGATTCTTGTAGCCTTTTTTGCCGTTGGCAAGGTATTCTTATTCCGCAGTATATGGCTTAAGAATAAACTGAGCAAGCAAAAGCTAAAAACCATTGAAGCGCAGGCAGCACTGCTTACCGAACAGGAAGAGCTGGTGCGCCAAAAGGCCGAAAGCCAAAAAACAATGATTGAGGAAAAGGAGCGGGAAATGATTTCTATATCGCTTAAAATGGCTAAGTATAATGATAGCCTTCAAAATATTGTGGCACAGGTAGACCAAAAGAAAATTACATCATTAACCGAATGTAAAAATGAAATAAACAAGGTTATTGCCGAAGACGGTTTCTGGGATTATTTTGACCTGCGCTTTACACAGCTGCACCCTGATTTTAAAGTACGCCTGTCAGACCAGTATCCATCGCTTTCTAAAAGCGAGGTTGATTTCTGTTCGTTACTAAGGCTAAACCTGAGTAATAAAGAAATAGGCTCATTACTGTACATTTCTTACGAGAGCGTGATTTCTAAACGTTACCGTATCCGTAAAAAAATGGAACTTAACGAAGAGGACGATCTTAATGCCGTTCTTGAAAACCTGGGCTAACTGACCAATTGCGTTGGTCATTTAAAATCCATATACACACCACAAAGCAGGTAATTTTACACTATAAATTACCTGCTTTTATGTTTTATAAAGTTACTACCCTTTGTGTTGCTACATTTTGCTTGTTCTCTTTTGCCGCCACTGCGCAAATCACCTTACCTAAACGCACCCTTGTGGGTGTAAGCAAAACCAGCCGCACATTATCTATAGTAGACCCACAAACATTGCAGGTACTGGCAACCGTTCCTGTAGGCCCTAACCCGCATGAAGTAGTGATATCGCCCGATGGCAAAACCGCCTATGTATCTAACCCGGGCAACAGCGACCTGCACGAAATAAACGTGGTTGACCTGGTTAACCAAAAAGCTTTGCCCAACATAGATACCACCCAGTTTTTAGGGCCGCACGGCATGGTGCTGCGCGATGGTAAACTATGGTTTACCGCACAGGGCAGCAAAGCCGTGGCACGCTATGATATTGCCACCCAAAAAACAGACTGGGCCATGGGCACCGGGCAGGACGTTACCCATCTTATACAGCTTTCGGCAGATGGTAAGGTATTTTACACCACCAATGTACAATCAGGCACGGTGAGTATTTTTGAGAATAAACTGCTTGAGCCTACCCTTCCGCCAACAGGTAAATTACCGCCCGGCGCAAAACCGCACTGGGACTGGGTACAAACACTAATCAACGTAGGCATAGGCGCTGAAGGTTTTGATGTAACCCCTAATGGTAACGAATTGTGGACGGTTACACCTGCCGGAGTAATTTCTATTGTAGACATTGCTGCTAAGAAAGTGAGCACTACAATCGATTCAAAAATTGACGGCGCCCACCGCCTGAAGTTTACACCCGATGGCAAATATGCCGCCGTAGTGAGCGTAAAAACCGGCGCGCTGGTGTTTTTTGATACCCAAACCCGCAAAGAAGCCCGCCGCCTTACTACCGGGCAGGGAGCAGGGTTGCTAATGGACTCTGTAAACAACAGGCTGTTTGTGTCGTGCTCGCCCAATGACTATATAAGTGTTATAGACCTCAACACATTTACCGAAGTTGGAAAATTAAACATTGGCGGCAGGCCCGATGGTTTAGAATGGGCGGTGCAGCAGTAGATTAGGGAGGCCGCTAATATTGTTGTAACTTTACCTTTCACAAATAAGAAGAAACAACAAAGGCTGCAGCCGAAGAATTATGAAGATTATCCCCCTACAATATGGTGTGTTCCGCGTGAGTAAAGAGAAGGTTTTTACCCCGAAAAACACCCCCATGCAACCCGGCGAAAAAGGCTACCTGACTATGGCCATTTGTCCGTTTTTAATTGACCTGCCCACTGGCCTTATGCTTATTGATGCCGGGCTGGACATTATGAAAAACGGTAAACCGGTTATTATCAAACTGATTGAAGAGGCGGGCTACAACCCATCTGACATTAAAACCATACTGCTGAGCCACCTGCACAAAGACCATATAGACGGGCTGGGCTATTTTGATGGCGATAACTTCATTCAGAATTTCCCAAACGCCGAAATATGGTACCAGCAACGTGAAATGGAATATGCGCTTACGCAAAAGGAAAGCCATTCGTTTGACATAAACGTGCTGAAGCAACTGGAAAGCCTCCCCAATATAAAGCTGATGGATGAAGATACCGGCCGTTTTAACGAATACATTACCTGGGAGGTTACCGGCGGGCACTCGCCCTACCACCAGGTGTTTTGGATTAAAGACAACTCCACAACAGCCTTTTATGGTGCCGACAACCTGCCGCAGCGTGCGTACCTTAAATTCCACATTGCGTATAAAACCGATTATAACGGCAAAAAAGCCATGGAAGACCGCGTAAAATGGGAACAACAGGCTAAAGATGAAAACTGGCAGGTGCTGCTGTATCATGACACACACAGCATCATCAACCTGAACCAATAAAAAACGTCCCGCACTATGTACGGGACGTTTTCACTTTTTAATTAATCGTTGTTGTATGAATCAGGGGCATTGTATTATCCCCTGGTTAGCCATCCTCGCCTGCTGGCGGTTGCAATGGCATAAGGTGTTATCCAGAATAGCCCGAAGGTAAACAGGAAGCTGTATGAATAGGCCCAAAGCGATTCAGACAGGTTATATCTTTTTGCATAGAAGAATACACTAAAGCTTGAAGCCAGCAGTATACCGAACAATGCAGAACTAATAAACAACAGCGGGTGCATTACAATCATTACCAGCATAAGCAGCAGTAATGGATAGGTAAGCAGCATATTTAGCGACTGGTCGAAGAATATTAACCTTGTACCAAACCTTGATGCCTCCGGCCTGAATTTTTTAAATACAAACTTAGCCATCATCAGGTTTTCGCGCACGTTGCTCCTGCCCCAACGGATAAACATTTTGTAAAGGCCTTTGTATTTTTCAGGCACGTTAGTAAGCACATAAGAGTTACGCTGGAACAATATGTGGTAACCTTGTTTCATGATCATATTGGTCATGGCACGGTCTTCGCCAATATCGCTTGGCTGGCCGTTAAAGGTTTGGTTAATCCAGTCTTCAAGGCAGTTAAACACGGCCTCACGGCGGTAAGCAGAAAGCGCTCCGGGAGTACACAGTACAGAACCCATGGCACTTTGTGCACTACGCATAAACTCAAAACTCAATACAAAGCTTACATTTAGCATTTTAGGTATAATAGCCTTGTCATTGTTTAGCACTAGCACGTTTCCGGCTACGGCACCACAGTTTTCGTTTACAACAAACGGGCTAACCAGGTTGCGTAGTGTATCTGCTTTTACAACCGAGTCGCTGTCTACAGTAACAAATACATCGCCGCTACCCATTTTAAAGCCACGGTACAATGCATGGCGCTTACCCATGTTTTTAGGCTGCTGGTATATAGAAACCCTATCGCCCAAAGCGGCTTTGGCTTTCTTCATCCAGTCCCAGGTATCATCTTTACTACCGTCGTCAAAAACAAGAATTTGCAGTTTTTCGGCCGGGTAATCGCTGGCTACAAGGCTTAAAAGGGTATCATATACCAGGTGGCCTTCGTTATAAGCAGGTACAATTACGGTACAGGTAGGCAGCTCCTGGTCGGTTACCGATTCAACAGGTTTGTACCTGAAATACTGCACCACATTAAATAAAAAGTACAGCAGTTTGTAGCCCAAAAGTGCCATAGAGAATACTATAAAGTAAAAGCCCCATGTGCTTTGCATACGTTCAAGATGCAGTTGCTCAAATTGTGGCTGCAGCAGGTATACTAAAAAGCCCCCTGTAAGCATCATTATAAATGTAGCGAAAAGGATAATAATCCTTGATGTTTTTAAACTGCTTGGTTTGTTTTCCGGTTCTTGCACAGGTGCCTTGGTTTTTGTAACCGGGGCTGCTTTGGCAACCAGCGGCATCTGGCGTGTTGTAGTGATGTTTGCTTCCATTTTGTGTGGCGTAAATGTTATTATTCAGTAAGGTGGAAGGAATAGGGTTATGGAAAAACGCCTAATATCCCATACCAGAAAAGACAACCACCATACCAAAACACCTTAACCACACATAATCAACGCATTACATAATTTTAACAAAATTTTTCTTGGGGAATTTTCCCCACCCCGGCCTGAAATTCCCCAATTATTTATTGTTTCTACAAGAAAATGGGCCGTTTTGGGTATGCAAAAATCTTTTTCACAGCGTTTTGGCAATAATAGTACATACCTAATGCACTATTATTAACATCATTTAACTACATCAGGGCAATATGCCTGCCGGATTAACAAAAGTTTTTGACCCAATACCCCCTTAAAAGAAAAAAGCCGACCGTTTGGGGTCAGCTTTTTGTGGGTATTTGAAGGATGTTACTTACATCACTTTATTCTGCTTCAGCCATTTTATACAGTTTTCAAACCAGTCTTCGGTAGTGGTGCGGTTGTTCATGCCATAGCCGTGGCCGCCGCTCTGGTAGGTATCCAGCACGCCTTTTACCTTATTATCTACCATGGCCTGGTAAAACAAAATAGCGTTTTGTACGGGCACAATATCATCATCCTGAGAGTGCACTATAAACGTAGGGCACATATCGGGCTTAACCTGCTTTTCGTTACTAAAGGCATCAACTGTTTTTTGTGAGGCACCTTTACCTATAAGGTTATCTTTACTGCCGGCATGCGTAAACTGGCCCATGCTGATAACCGGGTACACCAGCACTGAGAAATCAGGCTTAACGCTCAGGCTGTCGGTTACGGGGATTACCGGTGTGTTATAATGCGTAGTGGCTGTTGCGGCCAGGTGCCCTCCTGCCGAGAAGCCCAGTATGCCAATTTTAGCCGGGTCTATACCCCACTTGGCGGCATTTTCGTGCACCAGTTGCAGGGCGCGCTGTGCATCCTGTAGCGGGCCAATAGAACGGTCGGTCATTATCTTGTCGCTGGGCAGGCGGTATTTAAGCACAAAAGCGGTAACGCCGTTTTCGGCAAAGCGTTTGGCTACGTCTTTCCCCTCATGGTTATAGGCCAGAAACTGGTAGCCGCCACCCGGGCAGATAATCACGGCTGCTCCGTTTGCCTTGCCTTTTTCGGGGAAGTAAGGCAGCAACGTAGGCGTTATTACCTTGCTTAAAAGGCCATCTTTATTTTCCTCTTTATAATCGGCCGGGGCAGGCTTGCTGTTGGGTATGGTACTGTAAAGTGGTATGGGTTCTTTTTGCTGGGCTGTGGCTGATAATGATAGCATAAGGGCGAAGGCTATACAAGCGTGGGATTTTAGTTTCATTATATATGTGTTTGGTTTTAGCGTTACAAATGTAGCGTTTTACACTTTTGCTGTATATTTAAATATACGAAACGGCCAAAAACAAAAAAGCCCATATATAAAATACATGAGCTTTTTTTCCCAAAAAAAGAAGAAAGTTGTTTGTTTGTACTTGCAGTGTTAATTGCCCTACAATATGCTGTAAAAATTCTTGCTTTAACAACATTTCAAAGCTAATAAAAATAGTGCATCTTAAAAATTGAACCGCTATTTTTCGCAAAAATTCAATAGTGGGGCAGTTACACCTTTCTTTTAAGAAAGAATCGCATTGCAACCTGAAATATGTTAAATAAAAGGTAATGTTTTATTCATTTTTTCACTACATCGTTTTAGTGGAAATGTAGTATTTGTCGGGCAATATGAGGTATTAAAGTTTCTAAAACGTTTGAGAGAAGTAGTTGGTGCGTTTTGGCAATAGGGTTTCGGTAAGATTATTACGGATTAGTTTTTTTAGTAATATTGAAATAACGTATACGTTATATATAAAAATCCCTCTTAACATGAAAATATTAGCCTTCGTTTTCTTTTTAGGCTTTGCCATTAGTGGCTTTTGCCAAAGACAGGTTACAAAAACGTTTAACCTGCCGCTTTACACCTGCACCGACAGCATTTTTAACCAAACCCTGAACAACGTGCTCCTGGCCGATACATCGTGCCTGAAGGGCGATTATGTTTTCCAGCTTTCGGGAGAATTTGACCAAGGTGGAACTTATAACGTGCACATAGGGTGGTACCCCATAACCGGACATACCCCAAAATGCCACGGCTATTTTATGGTAGGTGACAGGATCTGTATTATAGATGTTTATAATGACAACATTTTTGTAGGAAAGCATTTTGTTAAAGCCAAAACTACCCGGCAATTCACTTATAAAGAATGGGTAACTGATGATTTTGTGAGGTTTAAACCTGAAGAGTTTTCGATATGGTTTTTTGATTATGGCACTGACGGTTTAAAGCTAACGGAGCATTATTGTGTACATTAACGGGCATAAAGCCCGCTATTCGGCTTCAATAGCCCCCTCAACATCCACAACCTCGCCCTCGCTTTTGGCAATTACCATTGTGGCAATGCCGTTGCCTATAAAGTTGGTAATGGCTCGGGCTTCGCTCATAAACTTGTCAACGCCTAGTAAAAACGCCAGCCCCTCAACGGGTATTTTATGCACCACCGTAAGCGTACTGGCCAGCACGGCAAACCCGCTGCCGCTAACCCCCGCAGCACCCTTGCTGGTAATCATGAGCAGGCCTATAATGGTTAGCACCTCCCCAAAGCTAAGCTGCACGTTATACAGCTGCGCCAGGAATATAACCGACATGCTCAGGTAAATGCTCGTGCCATCCAGGTTAAACGAATACCCCGTAGGCACCACCAACCCCACAACCGACTTGCTACAACCGGCCTTTTGCAGTTTTTCCATAAGGTTGGGCAGCGCACTCTCGCTTGATGATGTGCCTAAAATAATGATAAGCTCGGCTTTTATGTATTTTAAAAATTTGAGCAGCGGCAGTTTGTAATACCGCATTATACTGCCCAAAATAAGGAAGATAAACAGCACCATGGTTATGTATACGCTTATCATAAGCTTGCCCAGCGGCACCAGCGTGTGCAGGCCAAATTTACCCACCGTAGCGGCCATAGCGCCAAATGCTCCAACAGGCGCCAGGTACATAACCAACTTAAGCGCCTTAAAAACATAGCTGCTGGCGGTGTAGAGGTAACCCACCATCACTTCGCGTTTTTTGTAGTAATTGAGCGCTATGCCCACCACAATGGCTGCCACCAGCACCTGCAGCGTAAAGTTATCCATAAAAAACTGCACCCAGCTAAACTCCTTACCTTTACTAATGGCTTCGGCGGGGTTTTGCATTTGCAGCGATGCGCGGTCTATACTGCCGGGTTTTAGCAGGTAGGCCACGCCCACACCTATGGCAAGGGCAAAGGTGGTAACCACCTCAAAATACACAAGCGCCTTAATGCCTATGCGCCCCACCTTGCGCAGGTCGCCCATGCCGCTTATGCCCAATACTATAGTCAGAAAAATTATAGGGCCTATAAATATCTTAATAAGCTCTATAAACCCTTTGCCTACCTTATCAAGGTTAACCGCCACATCAGGCCGGTAGTGCCCCAGCAGTATGCCCGCCGTTATGGCAATAAGCACCCAAAAGGTAAGGTTGGTAATAAGCCCCAGGAAAAACCGCGGCACACGGCCCGGCTGCCACTGTTGTGTATCCATCTGTAACGTTATAGTGGTGGCAAGGTAATGATTTTTATTTCAGGTTATTTAGGATTATTTTGCAAAGGAAGCGCAAACAAACCTACACAAAGATTTTAGGGGATTACCTTTTAACTTTGCCAAGCTTTGCACCTTCTTTGTAATTCTTTGCCTAAGCATTTTATCACTATAATTTTTAACCATCTGCGGAATAAGCCCCGCTTTTATACAAACAAAAAACCGCCGGGCAATGCCCGGCGGTTTTTATATGTTTATGGTAAAACACACCCCTAACCTCACTCAAGAGGGAATAGCTTTACTCAAGCCGGAGCTTAATCCTGAACTATTCTTTTAGCGAGCGCACTTTAACCTTGTTAATCTTTACGCCATCCATTTCCACAACCTCAAGTTCATACAGGTTCCAGGCCAGCTTTTCGCCCACTTTGGGTATGTAGCTCAGCTCAGTCATTATAAGGCCACTTACGGTGGTTACTTCATAATCTGTAGTAAGCTCATCGAGGTCAAAATACGTAAGGAAGTCGTGCAGCGGGTAATGGCCGTCTACCATCCAGGTACCATCGGGGTGCGCCACAAGCTGAAACTCATCTTCATAAAAATCAGATGCATCGCCCACCAGCGCCTCCAGGATGTCGTTTAGGGTAATCATACCCTGAAACACGCCATACTCATCGGTTACCAGCGCATAGTGTACCTTGGTTTGCTTAAATATTTCCAGTGCTTTGTAGGCGCTTGTGTGCTCAATCATGTACACCGGCTCTTTTATAATTTCGCTAAGGCTGAAATTTTCCCTTTCAAAATTGGCAAAAATATCTTTAAGCAGTACAATGCCGGTAACATCGTCAAGGTTATTGCCTTCGGCCACTACGGGATATACCGAGTGCAGTTCTTCGAGCATTACCTCGCGGGTACGTTCTTTATCAAAATTAGAAGACAGGTAGCTAACGCTCTTGCGGTGCGTCATGAGCGAATTCACCTTACGGTCGCCAATATGGAACACGCGCTCCATAATGTCGTGCTCAATTTCCTGAACCTCGCCGCCTTCGGTACCTTCTTTAATAATGGCCTTGATTTCTTCTTCGGTAACCTTGCCATCGGCCGTTGGGCGTATGTTGAAAATCTTCATAAGCCCGTCTGTACTTGCGGTAAGCAGCCATATAAACGGCGCGGTTATTATGGAGATGTACTTCATGGGCAGCGCCACCAGCTTGGCAATGCTTTCAGGGTAGGTAAGCCCCACCCTTTTAGGCAATAGCTCTCCTAAAACAAGCGAGAAGAATGTTAGTATAACCACCACAATGCCCACGGCAATCTGGTTGGCATACGGCTTTAAGGCCTCAAAGTTTTCTACATATACCTGTACGTCATCGGTTACTTTATCACCCGAATAGATACCCGTTAAAATACCTATCAGGGTAATGCCTATTTGTACAGTACTAAGGAATTTGTTTGGCGCATTGGCCAGGTCGAGCGCGGTTTGCGCTGCGGCGTTGCCTTTTTTGGCAGCGGCTTCAAGGCGGTTTTTACGCGCCGATATTAAGGCGATTTCGCTCATCGAGAAAACGCCGTTTAAAATAATAAGGAATAATATTATTGCTATTTCCAATTGGTGTGGTTTAAGTTAGAGCTTGTCTATCACCAGGCCTAACCTCTCGGTTATCTCGGCGATTGACCCTATACCGTCTACCGCATAATACTTACCCTGTTTAGAGTAAAATTCTATAAGCGGGGCGGTTTTTTCGTTGTATTCCTGGTAGCGTTTGCGAATAAGCGTTTCATCCTGGTCATCGGCACGGCCGCTGGTTTTGCCACGCTCTAAAAGGCGTGCCACAAGAATATCGTCATCTGCCTCAAGGCCCACAACAGCATTTACCTGCCACGCTTTGGTAATAAGAAATGCGTCAAGCGCTTCGGCCTGTGCAACGGTACGCGGAAATCCGTCAAACAAAAAGCCTGCGGTGCCGGGGTGTTTTTCTACCTCATCCTGAAGCATTTTAATGGTAAGTGCATCGGGCACCAGCTGCCCTGCATCCATAAAGGTGCGGGCTTCGCGGCCCAGTGGTGTATCATTCTGCAAATTAAAACGGAAAACATCGCCGGTAGATATGTGGGTAAGGTTGTAGCGTGTTTTTAAAAACTCAGCCTGTGTGCCTTTGCCCGCGCCGGGCTTTCCGAAAAGAACTATATTTTTCATTTGTATATATAATGAGTGTGTTGAATTAACTGTGCAGTTGGTATACTTCGGGCAGGTTGCGGCCCAGCCCGTCATAATCAAGGCCGTAGCCCACAATAAATTTATTGGGTATTTCAAACCCTATATAATCAAGGGCTATGTTTTGAGTGTAGGCTTCGGGCTTAAAGAAAAGAGTAGCAATTTTTAGTTGCTTTACCTTTTGGGCTTTAAACATTTTAACCAGCTCTGCCACGGTATGGCCGGTATCTACAATATCTTCTATAACCACCACGGTGCGGCCTTCAAGGCTTTGGCTAAGGCCAATAAGCTGTTTGACGGCACCGGTACTTTCGGTGCCCTCATAGCTGGCTAATTTTACAAAGCTTATTTCGCAGGGTTTGGTGTAGTGTTTAACAAAGTCTGATACTACCATAAAGGCGCCGTTTAAAACGCCTATAAAGACGGGAACCTCACCGTCAAGGTCGGCCTCGGCCTCTTTGGCCATGCGTTCGAGAGCAGCGCCAATGTCCTGGGCTGAAATGAACGGAACAAAATGTTTGTCGTGAAGCTGTATCACCTTTGTTTACTGAATAGTGTATAATTTGCAAATATACTAATTGTAGCACAGCACATTATAAGCATAGTGTTATTTTGTAATATTTTTATGAACGTTAAATATAAGCTAATGTTCAGGTAGTTAGCAAAACCTTATGAGTATTGCGGCGTAAATTGGGTGTACTTAAAAATTAAACACCTTGCAAATTATGAACAGAAACCAATATATGCCGGGCATGGCACTGCTTATGAGTTTTACCGCATTTACCGGTGCGGTTACCTCCCCACAGGAAGATGAAGTGGTTAACACCGAAAGTAACGCCGCATAAACAACGTTAAAGCATGAAGAAAAATTTATTTATTCCGGGTATGGCGCTGCTTTTAAGCCTTACAGCCTGCACCCAAAAGAAAGTTACCAAAGAAGAGAAAGAGGAGGCCAAAGCCGAAGGCAGCACCACGGTTGAAACCGCCATAGGTCCGCTAACACTGCCCGCACCGTTTGTAACAGAAAGCGTTACCAACCGCAATGGCATGGCCGACTGGGGCACCAATACCCCTAAAGCACCGGCCGGGTTTACCGTTACCAAATTTGCGGGCGACCTTAAAAACCCACGCAATACCTACATAGCCCCTAACGGCGATATTTTTGTGGTGGAAAGCAACACCGCCAGCAGTGCCGACCGCATTACGCTTTTTCGGGATGCAGATAAAGATGGCACATTTGAAACCCGTACCGTTTTTGCCGAAAAGCTCAACCAGCCTTTTGGGGTACTGGTATTGAAAGATTATTTTTATGTAGCCAATACCGACGGGCTGTACCGCTACCCCTACAAGCCCGGCGATACCAAACTTACCGGCCAGGGCCAGAAAATTGTAGAGCTTCCGGCTGGGGGCTACAACAACCACTGGACACGCAACCTGATTGCCAATGCCGATGGTTCTAAGATATACATATCAGTAGGCAGTGGCAGCAACGTGGCCGAGCACGGTATGGAAAACGAAGTACGCCGTGCCAATATTCTTGAAGTAAACCCCGATGGTAGCGGCGAACGCATTTATGCCAGTGGCCTGCGTAACCCCGTGGGCATGGACTGGAACCCCGCCACTAAAGAGCTGTGGACAGCCGTTAACGAACGCGACGAACTGGGCGATGAGCTGGTGCCCGACTATATAACCAGTGTTAAGCCCGGTGGCTTTTACGGATGGCCGTATTCTTACTTTGGGAAGATTGAAGACCCGCGCAAGAAAGGCCAGGGCAAAGACCTTGTGGCCAAATCTATAGTACCCGATGTGCCTGTGGGCAGCCACACGGCATCATTAGGGTTGGCTTTTTACACCGGTAAAACCTTTCCTGAAAAGTATAAAAACGGGGCGTTTGTGGGTCAGCACGGCTCATGGAACAGCAGCAGGCTGGTAGGCTACAAAGTGTTGTTTATTCCGTTTAATGCAGGCAAACCCGGCCAGCCCGAAGATTTTTTAACCGGCTTTATTGCCGATGAAAGCAAGGCCAAAGCATACGGCCGCCCGGTAGATGTTACGGTTATGAACGACGGTTCGCTACTGGTTAATGATGATAGCGGTAACACGCTGTGGAAGGTAACACCAAATAAATAAGAAAGTTTTTTCACTTTGCTGTAATAATTTTTTTTGGAAAATCCTGCGGTGCAATGCCGTAGGATTTTTTCTTTATTTTTAGGGGCGCTTAAAGGGTGTGAGTGGTATTCTTCTCTTCCGAACTATTGTATGGACAGAAATATTGGAAGTTTTATGAATTACAAACACACAAAAAACATAATCAATTGTTTTACAACATACTAATACGAATGTAGAATTTTTTAAAACACAAAGACACAATGATCACAAAGGGAGCTACAGTATTTTTATAATTTAGTTCACAAACCTTTGTAAACTTGATGGTTGTATTTCCTTGTGTTCTTTGTGTCTTTGTGTTTTAAAATTAATTGAAAATGTGTGCACACGATAGTCCGCAGGAAGGGAATCCTCACGCAGGCGGAACATTAACTGTATTACAATTGTAAAACCTCACGAAAAACATAAACATCCAACAAAATTAAAATGCCTAAACAACTACTTACCTGCCTTTTTATATTATTTACCGCTGTGGCCTTTGCGCAGGATACCCTTTATAATATAGTCCCGCAAATGAAGTATGTAAAGAAGCAAACGCGCGATAGCGTGCAGGTGCTGCGTGAGCCTGACTTTTTAGATTATCTTGATGAACTCAGCATCAGCAGCTACCATGTTAACGGCAATGTAACCGATGCGCCAAATGCCATAAGTGTGCTTACCACAAAAGACCTGCAACGCAACAATACTACCGATATAAGCCCTGTGCTCAATACCCTGCCCGGTGTGCTTATGCAAAGCGGCGGTATTAATACCAACCGTATTTCCATTCGTGGCATTGGGGCACGCACGCCTTATGGCACAAATAAAATACGGGCGTTTTACGGCAACATACCCCTTACATCGGGCGACAGCGAAACCACCATTGAAGATATTGACCTCGAAATGATGCGCCGTGTTGAGGTTATAAAAGGCCCGCAAAGCAGCGTGTATGGCGCAGGGCTGGGCGGTGCCATATTAATAGAGCCGCAGTATAACGCAGCCCTTAGCGGAAGCCGTGCCCGCACAAGCACTACGCACGGTTCTTTCGGTATGCTTAAAAACACCGCTACTTATAGCTATGCCTCAAAAAAAGCGCTTATAAGCATAGGCTACCACAACCTGAAAACCGATGGCTGGCGCAAAAACAGCGCTTACAACCGCGAGGGAATTACCCTGGCAGGGAATGTAAAAATTACTAAAACCGGCACGCTGACCTACTTTGGCAACCATATGTATATGAAAGCTTACATACCCAGTTCGGTTACGCTCGATAGTTTCAATAATACCCCACAAGCCGCAGCGCCTACATGGGCCGCCAGCAAGGGTTTTGAACGCTACACGTCTTACATGGGTGGGGTGGGGTATGACTGGAACGTGGCCGGAACCGTGCAAAACGCCACATCGTTGTTCATAAGCGGAAAGGAGAATTATGAGCCAAGGCCGTTTGACATCCTTACGCAAAACAATACCGCCTGGGGTGCCCGCACACAGTTTAAGGGCTTTTTTGATGTGGGTACATCGCAGCTGTTTTTTATAGCCGGGGCAGAATATTTTAACGATGGCTTTACCGGCGGCACCTTCCAGAATCTGTACCAAGACAACAACGGTAACGGCACGTTGCAGGGTAGCCGCCTTACGGGCAGCGAACAGAAACGTAACTTTATAAATGCATTTGCACAGGCGCGGCTCGAAATGATTTGGGGCTTGCAGTTACAGTTAGGGATTAATTACAACAAAACACAGTTTGGGCTTGATAACACCTTTCCTGCCGGGAGCGCATCATCTGAAGATTATAGCTACAATGGTATTTGGGCACCGCAGGCAGCAATTATGTACAACATAGGCAGCGGAACGCTATATGCCTCGGCCAGCCGTGGTTTTTCTATGCCCGCCATAGAAGAAACCCTTACACCCGATGGCACTATTAACCCCAATATAAAACCCGAAAGCGGCTATAATTTTGAGGTGGGCTACAAGGCAAACATCTTAAAAGATGAAAGGCTGTATGTAGAAGTAAGCCTGTACACCATGCAGGTTAACAACCTATTGGTAGCACAGCGCGTGGGCGACGACCAATATGTAGGTATTAACGCCGGTAAAACCCTGCACCGCGGTATTGAGGCCTCACTAAGGTATAGCCTCTCAATAGCCGGAGACTGGCGGCTTACCCCTTATACCGCGGCCTCTATAGGACAGTATGAGTTTAAAGAATTTGTAAATAATGATGTAGACTACAGCGGCAAGGAACTTACGGGCGTACCCAAAAACAAGATAAATGGCGGGTTTACCTTCAATATGCCGTACGGACTGTACGTCAGTGCTGATTATTATTATGTAGACCAGATACCCATGAATGATGCCAATTCGGCGTATGCCGATAGCTACAACCTGCTTAACGCTAAAGCGGGGTGGAACAAAACGTACGGCATAAACAATCATGATGCACTTACGTTTAGCCTTTCGGTGGGCATAAACAATATTGCCAACACCCATTATGCCAGCATGGTACTGGTAAACGCCACGGGCTTTAACGGTGCACAACCCCGCTATTACTATCCAGGCCTGCCGGTAAATTATTATGGCAATGTGGGGGTTAGCTATGCGTTTTAGGTTATGACTTAGTTGAGGGTTGGGAGTTGCGGGTTGTTTGAACGTTGTTTGCGAAAGAAATCATGCCCTAAAAGTTCCATAAAGTTATAATTATAAACTTTTACACACCCTTAGCACCCAATCCTCAATACTTTAACACGTAATATCACAAAAAAGCAAAAGTTTGTAAGCAACTATAACGGTTTATCTTCATCTATCAATAAATTAATAAACTACTTTTAAATTATTGCTAACAAAAGAAAAACTACTTATGAGAATTTATCTACTTATTTGTTTTTGGATTTCCTGTATGGCCACGTGTTTTGCGCAGCAACAGGCAGTTATTACGGGCGACGAAATGCTTTGCCCTAACGGCACCGGTACCGCTATGGTTCAGGGCATTGTGCCCTACGACAGCTACCAGTGGCAGGTAAAAGCCTATGGCGAAAGCACTTTTGCCAACATAGCGGGCGCTACATCGTCTACCTTTACGTATGACCAGTATACCTACAGTGTTACCCACATAAGGTGTCAGGTTAGCCAAAACGGCGAAACCTTTTACAGTAACGAGCTGTTTATAAACAGCCTGACATTTTTACCCCCTTTTTTTAGCACCGAAACTACAGGCAGTGCAGCGTTTGACCCTGAAACGGGCAACTATGTTATTTGCCCCGGAGACACGGTTGTTAATTCTGTAATGAATGGCGGCAACGTGCAGTGGTTTAAAGACAATACGCCTATTGCGGGTGCAAATACGGCTACCTATACCATTACCGAGCCCGGCACGTACCATGCCACTACCGCACCGTCAGAATGTCCCGGTTCTGCAAGCAACACCCTACCGGTTGTGGTGGTATACAACCCTACCTGTGCACCGCTTGATTTAGACCCTGTTATAGAGGGCGACACCATGCTGTGCCCGGGTGCCGATGGTACAGCCGAAGTAACCAACGAAACTGAATATGATACCTATCAATGGCAGGTTAAGGCCTATGGCGAAGACGAGTTTGCCGATATTGAAGGTGCTACCGAAGAAACATTTACATACGGCCAGTATGAATATTCGGTTACGCACATAAGGGTTAAAGTTACCCTTGACAGCGAAACTTATTACAGCAACGAGCTCTTTATTGACGGCCATGCATGGACAGGGCTTACGGTTGCGCATTCGGCTGACGGACAGATTCCGGATATAGACAGCAACGGCAATATGCTTATTTGCGAAGGCGACACCATTACAAACAGCGTGGCCAGCCCGTATACTATAGTACAATGGTATAAAGACGGCGAGCCTATAGAAGGTGCTACAAGCACTACGTACCTTATTACTGCACCCGGCGAATATTATGTGGTGGCTGCACCGGCAATTTGCCCTACCAGCACCAGTACGTCTATTCCGTTTAATGTAATAAATAACCCTGACTGCGCCCCTAACCAGGACGGCCCTGTTATTGGCGGCGACACCATGCTGTGCCCTGACGGCGAAGGTACTGCCGGTACTATTAATAATATGGTATATGACAGCTACCAATGGCAGGTAAGGGATTACAACCCAGGAGACGAAGAAGAATTTACTGATATTGAAGGCGCTACCGAAGCCGGTTTTACATACGGCCAGTATGAGTATGCTGCCAAAGAAATAAGGCTGGTAGTTACCCTTGATGGCGAAACCTACTACAGCAACATACTGCTTATAGACAGTCATGTTTTTGCAGGCCTTATGGTAACACACACTACAAGCGGCCAGGTAAGTACCGACCCGCTGACCGGCGCATTTTTGCTGTGTGGCGATGCGGCTTCGGTAAGTAACACTGTGGCTTTGCCTTACACCATTGTACAATGGTATAAAGACGGCGAACCTATTGAGGGTGCTACCGAAACTACTTATGTAATTGTAGAACCGGGCGAATATTATGTGGTAGGCTCTCCGGAGGTATGCCCTGATTTTGAAATGACGCTGCCAAGCTTTACCGTGGGCTTAGACCCTGAGTGTACAACAGGTATAGACAACCCGGCAGAAAATGCCTTTACCGTATATCCTAACCCGGCTAACACCACGCTTAACCTTAGTGCACCAAACGGGGCGGTATTAGAAAGCTACACCATTATAGATGTTACCGGCAAAACCCTTTTAAGCGGTAACCTTACAGGCGCAACACCATCTATAAACATACAGGCACTGGCACAGGGCAGCTACATCATCAGGGTGAGCAGCCAAGGTGCACAAACCAGCAAAATGTTTATAAAACAATAGTGTAATTTTGAGTTTAGTTAAAAAGAGGAAGTCGCCCGGAAGTTATTTCGGGCGATTTTTTTATGTTAATTTTTGGTTAAAGAGATGCTGAGCGCTTATAGCGATATCTAACTTAGCAACAAGCTTTTAAGCTATCTTAAATCAATCTTCACTCCTTATGAAAAAATGCATCATTACACTTTTGCTTCTCATAGCTAATTTGGTTAGCGCACAGCAAAAACAGGAAAAAAGCGCTTTGGCTGTTAACTACGAAAAAGCAAAAAACAGTATGAGTTACCTTAGTTATCAAAAAGCGTTTGACCTTATTATAGAAAAAATGGATCCTGACCCTGATTCTGAAATCAAAGAACGGTTTGATAATACTGATGGATGGCTCGGGTGGATAAAAGACAATCTTGATAAGACTGCTTTTAAAAACTATGAGGAAGCAGAACAATACATGGCAAAATATATAGAAACCGGGAAGAAGTTTTATGAAGAAAATGCAGCTTATTTTGATGCCTGGGCCAAGGCAACAGAAGAAGAACAGTTAAAATATATACTGGGGCCATCATAAACCGGGATTATTATCCCGGTTTTTATGTTAATTTTTGGTTAAAGAGATTCCAACTGTTTTATGGGATACTTACCTTAGCATGAGCTTTTTAATAAGCGTTCAAACCAACCAATCAATTTATAAAACCGGGGTTATAGCCCCGGTTTTATTATTTTAGCCTAAAACCTGCATTATGCCTACGCCTTTCCAGATAGAGGTAGCCAACAGCACTGCCCACCGGCCCATTCGCGATGTGATTAGCGGCATGGTCTTTAGCACACCCGCCCTGCTGGCCGAACTTATGGAAATGGCCCTGGATACATCAAACAAAAACCACCACAAAGCCTGCTGGAGCCTGGAACTGGTTTTAGAACGGCATATCGATTGGCTTGCCCCTTACCTTGATACTTTTTGCAACACGCTTACCGGTTATAAACACGAGGGCGCCATACGGTCGGTTTCCAAAATATGCCTGTTTACTGTAGGCCATAACCAAAAACACCCCGGTTTTTTAAACGGCAGGCACCTGCAACACATTACCGAGGCCTGTTTTGACTGGCTCATAGCCCCAAATGACAAGGTAGCCACCAAGGCCTATGCCATGCGGGCGCTGTACATACTTGGTAAAAATGAAGACTGGGTACACCCCGAACTGCAACGCATACTGAGCGAAGATTTTGTAAAACACACAGCGGCTTATAAGGCGGCGGCTAAGGAGGTTCTTTTAAAGTTGCAAAGTAGCAACATTACAAAGTAGCAACGTTTTGTGTGTCTCAAAAATGGTTTCATTGCAATCATTTTTCATCTTCCGATAGTATAGCCCTATTCTTTTTTAGGCTCCTGCTCAAAGCTGAAGTTGCGTAGCTGCGGTGCACTGAAAAATGTTACCAGCACCACACCCAGCGTTAGGCAGCCACCCGTTACTACTGCCCGTACCGTGCCCAGCCAGTGTGCCATAACGCCGCTTTCAAAATCGCCAAGCTCGTTACTGCTGCTCACAAATATGGTATTGACCGATGCCACGCGCCCCCGCATGTGGTCGGGCGTTACGAGCTGAAGGATGGTACTGCGCACCACTACACTAACGGCATCGAACATACCGCTAAACAGCAGCGCAAAGAATGACAGCCACAAGTTGGTTGATAGCCCAAAGGTTATAATGCACAGGGCAAAACCCGTTACGGCTGCAAACAGTTTTTTTCCGGGGTTGGTGCGCAGGGGTATAAACGCCAGCAGCCCAAGGGTGCAGAGTGCCCCTATGCCGGGCGCCGAGCGCAACAGGCCGAAGCCCACGGTATCGGTATGTAAAATCTCGGTTTGGTATACGGGCAGCAGCGCCACCGCCCCGCCAAACAGCACGCTGAACATATCGAGCAGCTGTGCGCCAAGCAGCGCCGGGGTGCTTACCACAAACCGTAGCCCCTGCGAGAGGCTGCTGAGTATGGGTTCTTTCTCTTTTTTGATAACCGGCTTGCGCTTTATGTTGAGTATGGGCACCAACAGCAGTATTTGTACTATACACACGGTAAACATACCGGTCAGCGCTCCGTCAAGCGCTATCATTACCCCGGCTACCAGCGGCCCCATTACCGAACCCAGCTGCATGGCCATACTGCTCCAGCTGGTGCCGTTGGGGTACAGCTTTTTGTCCTGCACCACGAGCCCGAACAATGAAAAGACTGACGGCCCCATAAACGACCTGATTACCCCACCGGTAAACACCAGCACATAAATGCACCACAGGGTGGTTTGCGTACCCAAAGCGCCGTGCAAATAGGGTGTGGTAAGGCTAAACAGGCTCACGCCCAGCAGCACATAGGCCGAGATGCAGAACAGCACCATTTTGCGTTTTTCGGCAAGGTCTACAAAGTGTCCGGCTATGAGCGAGCAGCCCACGGCCGGTATAACCTCGGCAAGGCCCACAAGCCCAAGCGAGAGCTTATCGCGCGTTATGTGGTATACCCAGTAAAATATAGTAGTGATTTGCATGTTAAGGGCAAACATGAGCCCAAAGCGTATGGCAAGGAACCAGCGGAACTCGCGGTTTTTTAGTACGGGGTTCTTACCGAAGAACCCAACCGGCCTGTCGCCGGCCATGCCGTTATCCATAGTAGTTGTGTTTGTGCGTAAAGATACGGCGGGATGACGGGATGATGGGGCGGGGTTGTGTTAAATTGTTTTGAAGAAGTGGCAGGTAGCAGGTAGCAGGTAGCAGGTAGCAGGTAGCAGGTAGCAGGTAGCAGGTAGCAGGTAGCAGGTAGCAAAATTAAAAATCAAGCCACGAATTACACTAATTTCTCAAATTTTGATTTGTGAAAATTGGTGCAATTCGTGGCAAAGAAAAAATTTCCGCTAAAAAAATATTTCACACCGTGAATCCAAGTTCCGAAAGTGAAAAATTAGCGTTAAAATTATCTTAAAACGTAAGATTTTACTGAGTTTTAAATCATCCACCACTTTTAAGCCTGTCGAGCAGGGTTTGCAGTTTTAAAGTGGCAAATCCGGAGCTGTGGTCGCTAAGGCCATATGGCACTATAAGCTCATCGCCATGGATAATACTACCACAGCTGTACACCACATTTGGCACGTAACCCTCTCGTTCATCGGGGTTTGGCACTATAAGCGGGTCTTTCAACCTGCCTATTTCTATGCTTGGGTCGTTTAAATCAAGCAGCGATGCCCCTATGCTGTAGCGCCTCATACTGCCCACTGAGTGGGTAATTACCAGCCAGCCGCACTCGGTTTCAATGGGTGAGCCGCAGTTGCCTATCTGGGTGAATTCCCAGTGGTATTCAGGGCTCTGTATCTTGATAGGGTCGTCCCATTCATTGATATTATCGCTGTACATCAGGTAGTTATTCCATCCGTCTATACGGCTTAGCATGGCAAACTTGCCGTTTATCTTACGCGGAAACAGCGCAAGGTTCTTGTTCTTGGCACCGGCACCGTTAAGGGGGCTGGTTTTGAAGTCGTAAAAATCGTAAGTCTTTAATAACTTGGGCATTATGTGCACACCATCATAAGCTGTATAGGTAGCATAGTAGGTTTTTTTGCCGTTTTCGTCAGTAAAAAGCACAAAGCGGGCATCCTCAATACCCTTACTTTCAAAGTCGGATATAGGGAAGATAACCCTGTCGGAAATATCGGTATCCTTACTAAAGGTTATACGCCTGTAACTATCTGATAATGCAAGGATTAAATAGTACTGTCGCAGTACTTCGGGGTCGTCTTCGGTGGCACGGGCCTCGCCCACTACCCGCTTAAGCTGCTCATAATCAAAGCGGTCTTCAAGTTTGTCAGACACCATATCCAGGAATTCCTGGTTGAGGTCGGCTTCCTCAGCCTTCTTTAAAAACAGCCTTTTCTGGTACATAACGTTGTGCACTTTTTCTGCCTCATCTATGTAAATACCTGCAGGAATGACAGTTATATTATTATCGCGGTCAATTATCGCCCTACGGAACACTACAGATGACACGTGCCCCTCTCCCACTGCCCTGAAGCTGATGATAACGCGCAGCTGGCCTTCTTCAAGGTTGGTTTGGTCGGGGTCGGGCACAATGCTTGGGTTAAAAAACGCAGCGGACTCGATAGAATACTCGTGCGTAAAATAACTACCAATCAACAACTTACAGTATTCATCAAGCTTATCATATTCATATCCGGCGGCGTTTACATAGCGCTTTACCCTTTCGGAATTGCGCAGCAGCTTACGGGTTATGTTGCGGTGGCGCTTGCTGAAGTCCTGCAACAGGGGCAGGATGAGACCGGCTATTTCTTCTTTGCTTAGCTCTAAAATCTTCTTAACCAACTCAATAGCGCGCTCCTCTCCATTAAAGAAGTAACGGGCTATAACACGCTTGGTATCAGGCAGTACCTTTACAGGCTTACGTTCAACAGATAGTCTCATACACGGTTACATTAGGTTGCTAAATATTTGTAAAAGCCTAAATTACACATATTTCGCAAGCCCTGTAAGACTTTAAATGCTAAAATTTAGTGAAAAATACTACAAGGATTTTTAACACCTGCACCGGTTTATTTCACAGAACATTGGCTATCCTCATAACCACCAACACGTAACTTTATAAAAAACAACAACTTATGAGAAAGCTAATTGTACAGCAATGGATATCGGCCGACGGTTTTGCCAGCGACCGCAACGGTACAACCGCCTTTTTTGAAGACGAAAAGTATAACGAAGGCTGGACCGAAAACGAGCTGCAACTGCTTGAAAACATTGACACTATACTGCTGGGTGCCAATACCTACAAGATGTTTATTAACTACTGGCCCGATGTTGACCCGGCCAAAGAACCCGTAGGCCCGGCGCTTAATACCATACCTAAAATAGTGTTTTCAAACACGTTAGAATCGGCACCATGGGGTAATTGGGAGCCTGCCACGGTTGTAAGCGAAAATGCCGTAGAATATGTGCAAAACCTTAAGCAGCAGCCCGGCAAAGACCTGATACTGTGGGGCAGCCTGAGCCTGTGCAGCACCCTTGCCGAAGCCGGCCTGCCCGATGAGTACCACCTTACCGTAGCACCCGCTTTTGTGGGTACAGGCAAGCACTTTCTGCCGGAAGGCATGGAACTGTTAGACATGGAACTATTTGGTTATGAAACGTTTCCCACAGGAGTGGTGTCGTTAAAATACAGGCCGCGAAACGCCAAATAATTAGTATCTTTGGGGCTGAAACAACACAACAATGAACTATTTTTCTTCTGATTTTAAGCTGGGTATACTTGGCGGCGGCCAGCTGGGCAAGATGATGCTGACTGATACCCGCAAATTTGATATCCAGACCTATGTGCTTGACCCCAGTAATGATGCGCCCTGCAAGATAGGCAGCAACGTTTTTGTACAGGGCAGCCTTATGGATTTTGATACCGTATATAACTTTGGCAAACAGGTAGATGTGCTTACTTTTGAAATTGAGCACGTTAACGTAGAAGCCCTTGAAAAGCTTGAAAGCGAAGGCATTAAGGTATATCCTTCCCCTAAAACATTAAAGCAGATTCAGAATAAAGGTACCCAGAAAGACTTTTATAACGCAAACAATATCCCTACAGCGCCTTACACCCGTTTTGAGTCGTTAACCGCTCTGCAGGAGGCTGTTGCAGCCGGGCAAATTACCATACCTTTTGTTTGGAAAAGCACCGAAGGCGGCTATGACGGTAACGGAGTAAAGGTTATCCGCAACAGCGAAAGCTTTAACGGGCTACCTGACGTTCAGTGCATTGCAGAGACTATGATTCCGTTTAAGAACGAACTTGCGGTTATTGTAGCCCGCAACCCGAAAGGCGAAATAAAGACCTACCCAGTGGTGGAGATGGAATTTCACCCGGAGGCCAACCAGGTGGAATATGTTATCTGCCCTGCCCGTATTGACGATGCAGTGGCCCAAAAAGCCCGCGAAATAGCCCTTAACGTGAGCGAAGCCTTTAACCACGTGGGATTGCTTGCCGTTGAGATGTTCCAGACAGCAGACGATGAAATACTGGTTAACGAGGTTGCGCCAAGGCCGCACAACAGCGGGCATTACAGCATTGAAGCCAGCTATACCAGCCAGTTTGAGCAGCACCTGCGCGCTATTTTAGACCTACCACTTGGTAATACCGACAGCAAAGTGGCCGGTATCATGGTAAACCTTGTAGGCGCTGAAGGCTACAGCGGCAACGTGGTGTATGAAAATATTGAGAAAATCATGGCTCAGGATGGCGTTACCCCGCACATTTACGGCAAGAAACAAACCAGGCCATTCCGTAAAATGGGACACGTAACTATTGTAAATGAAGATATTGCGGTTGCCCGAAAAATTGCCGAAGAGGTAAAAAACAGTATCAGGGTTATCAGTATTCAGTAAGCCTGAAAATTAAATATTAACAGGAGGTTGCTTATTTTAGCAGCCTCTTTTGTTTTACACTATGAGATATAAACTACTGATTTACATAATCCTTTTCATTGCATTACCATGTTTTGGACAGACGTATGTGTTCTTTGGCTCTTACAATTGGGATAAGGAACAGGCTGGGCTGTATGTATTTACACTTGATACTGTGAGTGGTAACCTCACCAAAGCAAGCACCCTTAACAGCATACTAAACCCATCTTACATAACCCTTTCGCCCAACGGCAATACACTTTATAGTATAACCGAAAGCAAAACGCCCGGTGCAGGCAGTGTGAGCAGCTTTAGGTTCAACCCCAAAAATGCATCGCTAACCTTTATAAACAGCCAACCAAGCCAAGGCGAAAACCCTGTGTATGTATCGGTTCACCCCGATGGAAAATGGCTGGCTGAAGCCAATTATACCGATGCCGGTGCAACGCTGTACCCCATTAATGCTGATGGCAGCATAGGCAAAGCAACACAGCATTTTAGCTATACCGAAGGCAGTATAAACCCTAAACGCCAGGAAAAAGCCCATGTGCATTCCGCACTATTTTCCCCTGATGGCAAAAGCCTCTTTCTCCCTGATTTGGGTGCAGATAAAATACACACCTTCAGGTTTGACCCCACCGAAAAGCAACCACTTCAGGACGAAAGCTTTATCAAAACCATATCCGGCAGCGGGCCGCGACACCTTGCCTTTCACCCTAACGGCAAATGGGCCTATTGCGTAGAAGAAATAGCAGGGGCTGTTAGCGTTTACAGTTACAACAACAGCACACTCTCACCCCTGCAACGCATTGCCACCCATCCGGAAAGCCTTGAATCTGAAGACTATGAAAGCTCAGATGTGCATATTACGCCAGACGGCAGGTTCTTATATGCTTCAAACCGGGGCTCGCAAAACAACATTGCCATTTATAGTATTGCTAAAGACGGGATCCTTACACTCTTGGGCTACGAACCCACACAGGGACTGCACCCGCGTACGTTTACAATAAACCCATCGGGTAAATTCCTGATTGTGGCTAATGTAAATTCGTCTTCGGCAACCGTTTTTAAACGTGACGCAAAAACAGGGTTGCTTGAATACATTACAACAGTAGCGGGGCTTAAGAATGTTACCACCGTTGTGGCGAGAGAATATAGATAATACATTTACTTTGCTTACATTAGCATGATTTTAAATTCCGCTAACGGAAAAACCTAAACAACAAACTACAAACACGTTACATGAAAGTAGCTATTATAATGGGCAGCATTAGCGATATGCCGGTAATGCAGGATGCCATAGATATATTAAAAGAATTTGGTATTGAGACTGAGGTTGATATTGTTTCGGCCCACCGCACGCCCGAAAAACTTTTTGAATTTAGCACTACAGCCCACACAAACGGCGTTAATGTTATTATAGCAGGTGCAGGCGGGGCAGCCCACCTTCCGGGTATGGTGGCCAGTATGAGTCCGCTACCGGTAATAGGTGTTCCGGTTAAATCAAGCAACAGTATAGACGGGTGGGACAGCGTGCTTTCTATCCTGCAAATGCCTGGTGGCGTGCCGGTTGCAACGGTAGCCCTTAATGGTGCAAAGAATGCCGGTATACTTGCAGCGCAAATTTTAGGAAGCCATGACAAGCTGGTTCAGGCCAAAATAATAGCTTATAAATTGGGGTTGAAAGACGCTGTAAACAAAGCATCAGACAACCTTAAAAACAAATAGTTATGAAATATGTTGTAATTCTTGTCGCAGTTATAAGTATGGCCGTTGGCTGCCAGAGCCAGAAGACCATAGCTACCACAGAGCCCATGTACAAACCCTTAAGCGAAGTGCAATCTGTTAATATGGGCGCACAGAATTACAACAATAAGCGCTTCAAAACCGACACCGTTTACCTTGAAAAACCTTCTAAATTCAAAAGCTTTAACGATGTAAATGGTGTTGATATGGGTGCCCAAAACTACAACAACAGGCGCTTCACTACTGATACTATTTATGTTGAACGTATTGAAGCCGACTCGCTTAAAAATTAAGAAAAGGCGATTGCAAAATTTTGTAACTTTGGTAAAAACAAATTGCAATGGACATCCAGACATCTAAAATAGAAGTAGCTAAGATGGTTCTTGATTTAGAAGATTCTAAATTAGTAGAAAAGGTGCGCAAACTCATCAACAAAGAGCGAAAAGACTTTTATGATGAATTTACTGAAGACCAAAAACTTGAAATCCAATACGGTATAGAACAGCTTGACCGCGGGGAGAGCATTAGTTGGGAAGATCTTAAAAAGAAACTACCTTAATGTATAGCCTACATTTTTCTCCTTTAGCAGAAAAGAAGCTTATTGAGCTTCTTTTGTATCTTATAGAAGAATGGTCAGTAAAGGTTAAAGACGATTTTAAGGTTATCCTCGACAAAAAACTTAATCATATATCGGTTTATCCTGAAAGTTGTGTAAAGTCTAAAAGCTTTAGAAACTTACATTTATGCATTATTACCAAACAAACTTCACTATTATACAGGATTGTGAATAATCAAATTGAAGTTATTACTTTATTCGATAACCGCAGCAGTTTTAAATCAATAAATAAAGAGATACGGAAATACTATGGCCGCATCTAATACTATTATGAACATACTCAATCAAAAATTCAATACAAAACACGATACCGCACCGTTTAGCGGCATAAAAACCGAAGACTTCCTTCCCGCTTTTAAGGCGGCTATTGAAAAAGCCCGTAAAGAAGTTGACGACATAGTTAACAACCCTGAACTGGCCACGTTTGAAAACACTATTGCCGCCATGAGCTACAGCGGCGATAACCTGGACCGTGTTTCAAACATCTTTTTTAACCTGCACTCGGCCGAGACAAACGATGAAATTCAGCAGATAGCACAGGAGGTTTCGCCATTATTATCGGAATTTGGCAACGACATACGTCTTAATGCAGACCTGTTTAAGCGTGTTAAAGCCGTTTATGAGCAAAAAGACAATCTGAACCTTACCCCGGAACAAACCACGCTACTGGACAAGCAATACAAAGGCTTTAGCCGTAACGGCGCCAACCTGCCTGAAGATAAAAAGAACCAACTTCGCGAGATTGACAAAGAACTAAGTAAGCTAAGCCTTGAATTTGGAGAGAATGTATTGCACGAAACCAATGCCTTCAGCCTGCACATAACCGACGAGAAAGACCTTGCCGGCCTGCCAGAAGGTGCTATCGAGGCTGCAAAGGAAACCGCCGCAAGCCAGGAAAAAGAAGGCTGGATATTTACACTTGATTACCCCAGCTATATTCCGTTTATGACGTATGCCGAAAACCGTGACCTGCGTAAAAAGCTTGCCATTGCTTTCGGGTCTAAAGGCTTCCAGCAGAACGAATACAACAACGAGCAAATTGTACTGCGCATTGCCAAACTGCGCCATGAGCGTGCGGCATTGCTGGGCTACAACTCCCACGCACACTTTGTGTTGGAAGAGCGCATGGCCGAACATCCCGATAAGGTAAAATCGTTCCTGAATGATTTATTGGCCAAAGCCAAACCAGCTGCAGAACGCGAGTTTGCACAGCTTTCGTCATTCGCAAAAGACCTTGACGGTATTGACCGCCTTGAAAAATGGGACGGAGCTTACTACAGCGAAAAGCTGAAGCAAAAGCTCTTTAACCTTGACGATGAAAAGCTTAAGCCTTACTTTAAGCTGGAAAATGTGCTGAATGGTGCCTTTACCATAGCAGGTAAACTGTACAGCCTTACGTTTGAGGAGGTTAAAGATATTGACACTTACCACAAAGACGTCACTACGTATGAAGTAAAAGACGAAAACGGCAACCTGGTATCCATATTTTATGCCGATTTCTTTCCCCGTAAGGGCAAGCGCAACGGTGCCTGGATGACGTCGTTCAAGTCACAATATGTTATTGAAGGTGTAAACGAGCGTCCGCACGTGAGCATTGTGTGCAACTTTACCAAGCCTACCGCAAGCAAGCCAAGCTTATTGACGTTTAATGAGGTTACCACGCTGTTCCATGAGTTTGGGCACGCGTTGCACGGCATGTTGGCAGATACAATCTATCCAAGCCTTAGCGGTACCAGCGTGTACTGGGATTTTGTAGAGCTTCCCAGCCAGGTTATGGAAAACTGGTGCTATGAGCCCGATGCCCTGGCACTGTTTGCCCATCATTATGAAACCGGCGAACTTATTCCGCTTGAATATATCGAAAAAATTAAGGAAAGCGCCAGTTTCCAGGAAGGTATGGCAACCCTGCGCCAGCTAAGCTTTGGCCTGCTGGATATGGGCTGGCATAGTGAAGACCCATCGCACATTACAAGCCTTAAAGACTTTGAAACCAAAGAGTTTGCCGCCACTACCCTATACCCTGACGTTGCCGAAAACGCCATGAGCACTGCCTTTAGCCACATTTTCCAGGGCGGGTATTCGTCTGGCTATTACAGCTACAAATGGGCCGAAGTACTGGATGCCGACGCTTTTGAGGTATTTAAGGAAAAAGGCATTTTTGATAAGGAGACAGCCTCTAAATTCAAGGAATTTGTGCTGAGTAAAGGCGGCACTGAACACCCTATGGAACTGTACAAACGTTTCCGCGGGCAGGAGCCTAAGCCGGAGGCGCTGCTCAAAAGAGCGGGGCTTTTAGTGTAGACTAAGAGATGACAGATGCAAGATAATAGACAGACCCTGCCTAACGGTGGGGTTTATTCTTTTAGGCGGTTAGTCTTTCGGAATGCTTCGAGAAATTCTTTAGGATAGGGAGGTTTTGGCACAACTTCTTTACCATTCCAGTCTAAGCTTCCAAAATTTATCCTCAAACTTTTATAAGGCTTAGTTTTATCTGATAAATTACCGGAATAAGAAGTAGGTATTTGATACCAATGTAAATTTTGTGAAGATAAATCACTGCGTATATATGCAGTCAGTATAACTTTCTTATTGGCTGTTATTGCAACCTGATGAGTTTGACAAGGCACCTGAAAGGACTTGATTTTGGAATATCCCTCCTCAGTTAGGGTTACATACTCATCTTTAACATTAAATGCAACTATATCCTTATCTTCAATTAAAGGATTATCATTCAAATCGCTTAACGATACCTTAAATGGGCCACCATCAATTAATTCCTTATTAATTGTATCATACCTGGTAAACCTGTAAAGTCTCTTTTCAATTTCATCCATTTTAGTATATTCAGCCATAGAAGAAACCGGGATTCCATAATCTGATGCTATCTTTTCTTTTAAAAGATAAATCTCAATCTTTGGCTCATGTTCTTTAACACATCCCACCAAAAAAAGAAACAACAGGTAATAAAAATATTTCATAAGGAGTTGATTTACTTCAAATATATAAAACAATAAAGCTTTGTCTTTATTTTTGTGAATTCCGTATTTTTACGCCAGACAAACACACATACAACAAAATGGATTTTCAAAATACAAGGGAATTCGCCCAACAACTTGACGCAAAAGACAAGCTGGCCAAGTACAGGGACGAATTTATATTTCCGCACGTAAACGGCAAACAGGTTATTTACTTTACCGGCAACTCGTTAGGGCTTCAGCCAAAGCGCACTAAGGCCTATGTTGATGAAGTAATGGACGACTGGGCAAAACTGGCCGTAGAAGGCCACTTTTATGCCGATAAGCCGTGGTGGGACTACCAGGAGCGTTTTGCCGCACCGTTAAGTAAAATTGTAGGCGCGCTGCCCAGTGAGGTTACCGTAATGAATACCCTTACCGTAAACCTGCACCTGCTTATGGTAAGCTTTTACAGGCCTATCAAAAAGCGCTACAAGATTATTTGCGAGGAAAAAGCCTTTCCAAGCGACCAGTACATGATTCAGACCCAGGTTAAATTCCACGGGTTTGACCCGGCCGATGCCATTGTAGAGATAAAACGCCGTAAGGGCGAGCACAACATTCGCCTTGAAGATGTTTTGGCAACTATAGACCAGGTGGGCGATGAGCTTGCCCTGGTGCTTATAGGCGGTGTAAACTACTACACAGGCCAGGTTTTTGACATGAAAACCATTACCAAAGCGGGGCAGGCAGCAGGCGCTTACGTTGGGTGGGACCTTGCTCATGCCGCCGGAAACATAGCCCTTGAACTGCACGACTGGAACGTGGATTTTGCCGCATGGTGCAGCTACAAATACATGAACAGCGGCCCGGGCAACGCCAGCGGCTGCTTTGTGCACGAAATGCACCATAACGATCTCGACCTGCCGCGTTTTGCCGGATGGTGGGGCCACAACAAAGAGCGCCGTTTTTTAATGGAGCCACAGTTTAACCCCGTTCGTGGTGCCGATGGCTGGCAGGTAAGCAACCTGCCTATACTGTCACTTGCGCCTTATTTAGCCTCGGTTGAAATGTTTGACGAGGTGGGCATGCCTGCACTGATACAAAAACGCGACCAGATTACCTCTTACCTTGAGTTTATACTTCACGAAATAGACCATGAGGTACACGGTAACTTCGAAATCCTTACCCCTACCGAACCGGCTGAGCGTGCCTGCCAGCTGTCGGTTTTCCTGCACGGCGAAGGAAGGGCTTTGTTTGACTATCTTATGAAAGCAGGAGTAATTGTCGACTGGCGCGAACCAAACGTTATACGCCTCGCACCCGTGCCATTCTACTGTTCTTATGAAGATATGTATGAGTTTGGCCAGGTTCTTAAAGCCGGCATACTTTCGCACAAAAAATAACATCAGGGGCTCCGCACAGCGGGGCCTTTTTTTATAAAAACCCTATGATTGTGTTAGCATTTTTTTCAGAAGCAGCCGTGTAATTTTGAAAACAGTAAACGGCACACAACTGCTAACACTATCAACTCTATATATACAACACCACGGGGCATTTGGGTTAGCCTTGGGGTGTTGCCTTTTTAATAATTTCGGTTTGTAAACAGGTTTGTTTATTTTTACACCTAAATACAAATCTCATGTCACAGCAAAAAAGGCTTTTCCTTCTCGACGCTTACGCGCTTATATTCCGTGGTTATTATGCACTTATAAAAAACCCGCGCATTAACTCAAAAGGCATGGATACCAGCGCCATACTGGGCTTTATGAACTCACTTTTTGATGTTATAAAACGTGAAAAGCCAGACCACCTTGCCGTGGCATTTGACAAAGAAGGCAGCGCCGTGCGCACCGAAATGTTTGAAGCCTACAAGGCAAACCGCGATGAAACACCAGAAGCCATAAGGATTGCCGTACCCTATATTCAGGAAATACTTAAAGCCATGCACATACCCGTTATTGAGCTGGCAGGCTGCGAGGCAGACGACCTTATAGGCACTGTAGCACAGCAGGCCGAAAAGCAGGGTTACCAGGTATTTATGGTTACACCCGATAAAGACTATGCGCAGCTGGTTACCGAAAATATTTTTATGTACCGCCCTGCACGCCTGGGCAATGGCATTGAAATTTGGGGTGTGCCCGAAGTATTGGAACGCTTTGAAATTGAACGTACCGAACAGGTTGTTGACTTTTTGGGCATGATGGGCGATGCGGTAGACAACATTCCCGGGCTTCCCGGTGTGGGCGAAAAAACCGCCAAGAAATTCCTTAAGGAATATGGCAGTATGGAAAACCTTTTGGCCAACACACACGAGCTGAAAGGTAAGATGAAAGAAAATATTGAAGCCAATAAAGAGCTGGGTATCCTCTCTAAAAAGCTGGCTACCATTATAACCGACTGCAATGTGCAGTTTGACGAAACCGACTACGAGCTTACCAAGCCCGATGCCCCAAAGGTTGAGGCTATTTTTAACGAACTTGAGTTCCGCCGCCTGGCAGAGCAGTTCCAGAAACTGTTTGCCGGTGGTGCAGAATATGATGAAATAAGCACGCAGGAGCCTTCTTTAACCCGCGCAGCTTCTAAAAACGACCAGCAATTCTCACTATTTGGAGAACCTGCCGAAGATGCACCTGCCGGAACCAATGGGTTTTATGCCACGCTCGAAACTACAGACCACCACTACCAGGTAGCTGAAGGTTTCGCAATAAACCTGCTACTAAACAACCTGCTAAAACAAACCAGTGTGTGCTTTGACACTGAAACTACCGGAGTTGACACGCTTACCGCAGAGCTTGTGGGCATATCGTTCAGCTGGGAGAAAGGCAAGGGCTTTTACGTACCCGTACCGGCAGACCGGAATGAAGCACAGGAGCTGGTTGAGAAATTCCGCCCCTTCTTTGAATCGGAAAACATAGAAAAAGTAGGGCAAAACCTTAAGTATGACCTTGAAATACTGGCCAACTACGGCATTACCGTTAAGGGTAAATTTTTCGACACCATGATTGCGCATTATCTTATAAACCCTGATATGCGCCACGGTATGGATGTTTTAGCCGAAACCTACCTTAAATATTCGCCTATGCCCATTGAGGCGCTTATTGGCAAAAAAGGCAAGGGACAGAAAAGCATGCGCGATGTAGAACTGGAACTGATTAAGGAGTATGCCGTTGAAGATGCCGATATAACACTACAGCTAAAGGAACTGTTTGCACCTGAGTTAGAGCGCACCGGTACCCAAAAGCTGTTTGACGAAATAGAAATTCCGCTTATGCCGGTATTGGCAAGCATGGAAACCGAGGGCATTAACCTTAACGTATCTTACCTTAAAGAACTCTCTGCAGAGCTTGCCAGCGATGCAAAAGTGCTTGAACAACGCATATATGAGGCAGCAGGGCAATCGTTCAACCTGGGGTCTCCCAAGCAGCTTGGCGAAATACTATTCGATAAGCTTAAGATAGGCGGCGGCAAGCAAAAGAAAACCAAAACCGGGCAGTATGCCACCGGCGAAGAGGTGCTTTCTTACCTTGCAAACGACAACCCTATTGTGGCCGACCTGCTGGAGTGGCGCCAGTTGGTAAAACTTCAAAACACGTATGTAGACGCGCTACCCGCACAGGTACAACCCACCACAGGCCGCGTACATACTGATTATATGCAAACTGTGGCCGCCACAGGTCGCCTGAGCAGCAACAACCCCAACCTGCAAAACATCCCCATCCGCACGCAACGCGGCAGGCAGATACGCAAGGCGTTCATTGCCCGTAACGAGGAATACACCATACTAAGCGCCGACTACTCGCAAATTGAGCTGCGCATTATTGCTGCCCTTAGCGGCGACCCGGAGATGATTCGCTCATTCCAAAACGGAGAAGACATTCACGCTTCTACCGCAGCAAAGGTATTTAATGTGGCATTGGCCGATGTAACCCGTGAGCAGCGCAGCCATGCCAAAACCGTAAACTTTGGTATTGTGTATGGTGTTTCGGCATTTGGCCTTAGTAACCAAACCTCACTTACGCGTTCAGAATCTAAAGATCTTATTGATGCTTATTATGCTACCTACCCAAGGCTGCGCCAGTTTATAGGCGAACAGGTAGAACTGGCACGAGAAAATGGCTTTGTAAGCACCATTTCGGGCCGCAGGAGGTATCTTAAAGACATAAACTCTGCCAATGCCGTAGTGCGTGGCGCTGCAGAACGAAACGCCGTTAACGCCCCTATACAGGGCAGCGCGGCAGACATCATCAAGATTGCCATGATTAACATCCAGAAACAGCTAACCGACGGCACCTGGAAAAGCAAAATGCTGCTGCAGGTGCATGACGAACTTGTGTTTGATGTGCACAACAGCGAGATTGAGCGCATAAAACCCATGATTAAGCACGAAATGGAAAACGCATTCCAGCTTGCCGTACCGCTTGAGGTAGATATGGGTACAGGCGAAAACTGGCTGGAGGCGCATTAATACAATAATGTTGTATTGAGCCCGTTAAAAAGTATATGAAAAAAACACTCCTGACACTACTCGCTTTTGTAATGCTGCTGCCTGCATTTGCCCAAAATGACAAGGGCAAATTTGCCAAACTGGACAGCCTCATGCTGTATTATTACAATAACGGCAAGATAATGGGCGCGCTTACCATAAAGGAAAAAGGCCGCACGGTGTTTGAAAAAGGCTATGGCTTTATTGATATTCAGGCACAAACGCGTGCCGACGGCCACAGTAAATACAAAATAGGCCAGGCTACAGAATTGTTTACCGCAGCGGTAGTGCTTCAGCTTGTTGAGGAAAAAAAACTAAAGCTTGACGCAAAACTTAGCGAGTATTTTCCTGATGTGGCAAATGCCGATGTTATAACCATTAAGCAAATGCTTAACCACTCCAGCGGCATTGCTGATTATACAAAGGCTGAGGGTTTTGACAAATACAAAGAAAACCTGCAAAACCGCAAGTTTATGCTGGGTAAAATTACTGCCCTGCCTGCCACTTTTGCACCGGGCGATAAAAATATGTACAGCGCTGCCGATTACCTGCTGCTGGGCTACATAGTGCAGGATATTACCGGCAACACCATTAAAGAAAACATTACCAACCGCATTATAAACAGCTTAGGGCTTAAAGATACCGGTTTTTTCAACAAGCCAAACCCTAAGAAAAAAGAGGCTTTCTCTTACAGCCTTGTAAAAGGTAAATGGGAGCGCATGGACGACTGGCACGAGTCGGTTGCCGGGGGGGCGCTGGGCATGCAAAGCAGCACAGCAGACCTCACCAAATTTATAACCGACCTCTACAGCGGCAAAGTGGTAAAAAAAGAAACCCTTGCGTTAATGGATCCAGGTACCGGGGCAAGCGGCCTTGGCATTTGGTACTACCCTTTTGCAGAAAGGCGTTTTGCAGGCCAGGCCGGCGCGCTTGAAGGCTATATATCGCTGGTGTGCCACTACCCTAAAGAAGGCGTGAGTGTATCGTTACTGCTTAATGCACAGGATTGCAACATTAGTGAACTGGTAAACGGCATACTGAGCATTTATTACAAGCAGCCGTTCCGTTTCCCTACGTTTAAAGAAGTTAAGGTGGCTACAGCTGTTTTAAAAAACTATGAAGGGCGCTATACAACCAAGTCGCTGCCTTTTTATGTAGATGTAAATGTGGTAGATGGCCAATTGCGCATACACGCCGATGACCAGGGTACATTTTTTGTTGAGCCGCTTAGCGATACCACCTTTACGCACGACGCCGCAGGTATAATACTTGAGTTTGGACAGGGTACTTTTACCCTAAAGCAAAACGGCACAGATACCGTTTTTACGCGTATTTAGTGTAACATTTTTGCAGCGGCGCTACTAATTGTACAAACCAATATTTACAATCATGAAGAAAACTACGCTTGCCGCTGCACTTGCATTGTTATGCCTTGGCACTACCGTTGCTCAGGAATCTGACAAATACAAAAAAATCGACAGCCTGCTTACTTACCTGGCTGATAACAATAAATTTATGGGTGCCGTTACCCTAACCCAAAACGGCAAGCCTGTATTTGAAAAAGCCTATGGCTATGCTGATTTCGAGAACCATAAAAAGGCTGATGTGCACACTAAATACAAGATAGGTTCCATCTCTAAAATGTTTACGGCAACGGCCATTTTTAAGCTTATTGAAGATAAAAAGCTGTCGCTGGACACCAGGCTGTCTAAATTCTATCCAAAGGTTAAAAACGCTGATAAGATTACCATAAACAACCTGCTGAGCCACTCAAGCGGCATCTTTAACTATACCAATACTGAAGATTTTATGGGCTATGCCGCCACGCCGCAAAGCAAAGCAGATATGGTTAAACGTATTGAGGGCTTTGAAAGCGACTTTGAACCCGGCACTAAAAGTGATTACAGCAACAGTAACTTTTTATTACTGGGTTATATTATTGAAGACATTACCAAAAAGCCTTACACAGAGGCCGTAACCAAAATGGTAATTAGAACAGCAGGACTTAAAGAAACTTCTTTTTACGATAAAGTAGAGACTGATAAGGACGAGGCATTTTCCTACATGTTGGCCGGCACAGTAGCCGAAAAATGGGATGAGTGGGACCAGAGTGTGGCATACTCAGCCGGAGGCATACAAAGTACCCCAGCCGACCTGGACACCTTTATTACGGCACTTTTTGCAGGTAAGATTATCAAACCTGAATCGGTTGAATTAATGACAACCTTGCAGGACGAAGTAGGCAGGGGTATTTTCCCAATACCGTTTAATAAAAAGCGCTTTTGGGGGCACGGCGGCCATATAGAAGGCTTCAGCTCTATGCTGGGTTACAACCGCGAAGAAAAGCTTGCCGTAGCATTAGTGGTTAACGCAGAGGTAATGCCTATGAACGATATCCTTATTGGCATTTTGAACTGTTATTATGAATTACCCTATACGTTCCCGGACCTTAAAACTGTTGCGGTTGATGCAGCTATTTTACAGGGCTATACCGGTACGTATGCCTGCGCGGGCTTTCCGCTAAAAGTTACCATAATGTATGAACACGGCGAATTTTTAGCCCAGGCTACAGGCCAGGGGGCTTTCCCTCTTGATGCCATTAGCAATACCGAATTTAAATTTGACGCCGCCCAGATAAAAATTACCTTTAAGGATAATACTTTTATCTTAGACCAGGCAGGGCGTAAAAACGAGTTTACCAAAGAATAATTACCCGTTAATAGTATTAATACAAAGGCCGCTGTAATTAGCGGCCTTTGTTGTTTATGCTTCGGCTTCACCGCCAAAAAATTTAAGCCCTATTATAGAAAGTACCAGTGTGGTTATAAAAAACAAACGCCAAAATGTAGCCGGCTCATTGTAAAACACAATGCCCATTACTACCGTACCAAATGCCCCAATACCTGTCCACACAGCATAGGCAGTACCCAACGGCAGGGTTTGCGTGGCTTTGTTTACAAAATAAAAACTCATGATAATGCATACAAAAAATGCCGCCACCCATTTATAATCGGTAAAGTTTTTAGACATTTTCATGCTCGATGTAAAGCCTATTTCAAACAGGCCGGCAATAATCAGGTAAATCCAGTTCATAATGCTTTGCTTAAAGTTGCAGCAAAGGTAACCCCCATAATTGGCTCCGGAATTTACATTTGTTAAATAATGCCTTTTGCCATGGCTGCCCTTATACGGCTTAAAGACACCTGGCTTATGCCAAGGTATGAGGCTATATATTTAAGTGGCAGACGATTGGGCAATGACGGTATGCGCTGCACCAACTCGCTATAGTTTTGCGATGCCGTTTTATACTGGCGGTTTATAAACATACCTTCCACTTTCAGGAACTCGTGTTCGGCAAGCTTGCGGCCCCAGTTGGCCAGTTCGGCACTGGTTTCAAAAAGTGAGAGCAGGGCTTTGCCATCAGCTTCATACAAAATACAGTCTTCCAGCGCCTCCATGCTTTCGTAGCCGGGGCGGTTGTTTACAAAGCTTTGTGCAGATATTACATAATCGCCCTCAAAACCAAACCAAAAAGTTACCTGTTTTTCATGGCTGTCGCTATAGGCCCGCACAATGCCCTGTTCTAAAAAATACACCGATTTTTCTATATGCCCTTCACGAAAGATAACGGTACCCTTTAGCACGTCAACGGGGCTAAATAAAGCACAAAGCCCGCTAAGCGCCTCGGCACTTAGCGGGTATAGTGTTGTCATCCTGTTTAGTGTATTAACCAAAACAGTAGTTATATATTATAGTTTCCTGGTAGACTCGCGCTGGCGAAGCTCGGTTTTTATAACGCGGGTTTCATAGCCCAGCTCCTCGCCTGCTTTAGCCTCAAGCCTGTTTATAAGCATATCGGCAGCAGCCTCGCCTATTTCGGGTCCGTGCTGGCTTACCGTACTAAGGCTTGGCGTTAACCTGCGGCTCCATACACCATCGGCAAAGCCAATAATCTGTACGTCTTCAGGTATTTTAAAACCGGCTTTAAGCACCGCTTTGTGCGCAGTTACCGATGCGTGTTCTTCAACAGCAAAAATACCGTCTATCTTCTTACTCTTTATATCAAAAAAAGCAGGGAATTTATCATCAAAATCATCATTGCTTTCGCAGCGTAGTATAAGGCCTTCGTTTATGGCAATGCCATTGTCTTTAAGCGCCTGAAGGTAGCCCTCTGTGCGCAGCTTACCCACGCTGGTATTATCAAGGTTGCTAAGTAATGCAATATTTTTACAGCCTGTTTTTATCAGGTGGTTTACGGCATACACCGCACTGTCAAAGTCATCTACAATAACCTTGTCGCAGTTTACCTCATCGCTAATGCGGTCAAACATCACAACCGGTATATCATCGGCCATAGCCTCCTTAAAGTGCTTAAACTCCTGCTCTTTTTGTGTTTCATCGCTAATAGAAAGTATAAAACCGTCTATAGTACCGTTGCTTAGCATATCCATAGCGTGGATTTCCTTATTAAGCTGTTCGTTACTTATACAGGTAATCACGTTATAGCCCCTTGCATTGGCTTCTTTTTCTATACCGCTAAATACCTTGGCAAAAAACGGGTTAAGAATATTAGGAATAATAACCCCAATAGTTTTAGACCTTTTACTTTTCAGGTTAACGGCAATGTTATTGGGCTTGTAATTTTTAAGCTTTGCGAATTCCTGAACCTTGATTTTTGTAGGTTCGCTGATTTCGGGGCTGTTACTAAGCGCCTTTGACACGGTTGAAACAGAAACGCCGAGTTCTTTTGCAATTTGTTTTAAGGTAGCTTTTGGTCTCATTGTGCAGATGTTTTGATATGGTAAAGTAACGAAAAAATTCACGAAAATGTTATACCTCTATCGATATAATTGAAAAATTTTCAGGAAACGCCTTACATCAAATCATTTTTTTCGGTTTTGCAAAATGCATTTAGCTTCAAACAAAGGTTAAAGTATTGGTAAAAAGCTTACTAATTTGGCAGTAGATTATGGTTTTTCGAAAAACGAAAAAATTTCACTTTATGCACTGCTCTCACTCACTTTAGCTACAAATCGGGATGTTATTTTTTTATTAAAAAACCGTTAAAGCCACTAAAACGTTTTAAAAAGCACAAAACCATTAACATTTAATTGGCGTAAGTAAAGGGGAACTTTGAAATCCAACGAAATAACAAAGACCACACCGCTCAATTATTAACTAACAAATCCTTTAATTATGAAAAAGACAAAAGTATCTGTCAACGAGGTAGCCACCGGCAGCCTTACCAGCAGGAGAAGCTTTTTAAAAATCAGCGGGCTTACCCTGGCCGGAACCGGGCTGCTACTGGCTGGCTGTAGCGATGACGATGATGCGGGTAGAAATGTTGACCCAAGTCAGCTACCCGGAATACGCAATGGTGTTTTTGATCTGGGTGGTGGCGACGCCGGTATTCTTACCTATGCTTATGCCCTTGAGCAGCTTGAAGCTGATTTTTACACCCGCGTAGTAAACAGCAACACTTTTGGCGCAACCTTTAACGGAGAAGAACAACAGGTACTGGCCGACCTATACCAGCATGAAGTATACCACCGTGAGTTTTTCCGTGTGGCAATTGCTGCTGCCCTTGAAGGCACTGATGGCATGCTGCTTCCCGACCTTGAGTTTAGCTACGATAGTGTAAATTTTAGCAACCGCACCAGCGTACTTGCCACAGCTAAAGCACTTGAAGATACAGGCGTAAGCGCTTATAACGGTGCCGGCAGGTATATTACCAACCCGGACTACCTGGTTATTGCAGGCAAAATTGTTTCGATAGAAGCACGCCATGCATCAGCCATACGCTCGCTTATAAACCCGGGTTCGGCAGATTTTGCAGGTAATGATGTGGTAGATGGCAACGGCCTTGACAAGGCACAAAAGCCAAGCCAGATTGTGCCCGTAGTGGCAAGCCTTGACTTTATACAAACAGCCTTTACAGCCCAATATTTACCATAACCCTAAAACCTGAAACCATGAACATTTTAAAGCTTATAGAATCGTTTACAAACGAAGGCGTTATAAAAAGCCTTGGCGAAAAACAATCAAGAAGGGACAGTTTTGCACAGTTTGGTAAAATTGGCGCTGGCGCCGCTATGGCTGCCCTGCCGCTTAGCATGCTGTTTACCACAAAGGCAAGGGCACAAAGCTCGACTCCCGAAACGGCCACCGCAGCATTGCAATTAGCCCTTACACTGGAATATCTTGAAGATGAATTTTATGCTATTGCACTTGACACCAATGGACTTATACCTGCTGCAGACCAAGCTATTATAGCACAAATATCTCAGCATGAGGCAGACCACGTTGCATTTTTACAACAGGCACTGGGTAATGCTGCTCCTGCTAAACCTGAGTTTGACTTTACCGGTGCACAGGGTGGCGCACAACCCGCACTACTTGATCCGTTTGGTGACTATGCTACATTTCTTGCCGTGGCGCAGGCCTTTGAAGATACAGGCGTACGCGCCTACAAAGGACAGGCAGGCAACCTGATGAGCAATGGCGACCTGCTTACGGCAGCCTTGCAGATACACAGTGTTGAGGCACGACACGCATCTCAAATACGCAGGCTACGCGGGCAAAAAGGCTGGATTACCGGCAACAGCCGCGGCGACCTGCCATCGTTTACACAGCCTATTTATGACGGCGAACAAAACACCGTACACGGCGGTGCTAATATAGTGGGCCTTACGGCTACTAACGGCCCGGCTTTAACCAACAACGGTGCTACAGAATCGTTTGATGAAATACTAACAGGCCAGCAGGCAACTACCATTGCCAGCATCTTTATAGTACCATAATTTAAGGATTACGTTGATTATTTTATTTGAACTGCCCGCAGAGGATATCTTTGCGGGCAGTTTTTATTTAGAAAATATTCCGGCAAACTTAATATATCAGCAACCGCGATAACCCACAAGGGTTTTCCTTAGTATAGATGAGCCGCGTTGCAGCAAAAACTCGGCTTCAACATCGGCATTTTCATATCCTGACTGTACTTCTTTGGTAATTTTTATGGTTAGCTTATATCCCTCAGCACCATAAATATAAGTATGGCTGCCTTCCGGAGACTCCTCAAGCTTAAACTTTACCTGTTTGCCGTTAATACCTACAATGGCATTCTCCTCAAAATCGTTAATAAAAACAAAGTTATTTTTGGTTTTATCATGCTGGCTTAAAAACAGCCCTGTTGTACAGCCTATCATATCTTCAGGAACATCAGCAAGAGGAAATGTGGTTACAGCCAGGGTAGGCTCTTCAGCAACTTCTTCAACCACCGGATGCTTGGGTTGTTTGGGCATTTCTTTACATGAAAATAAAGCAGGTATCAAAATTACGAACAGAAGTTTTTTCATTATTATTGGTTTTTACCCAAATATAATAAACTATTCGTAAATAACATACTTAAATGAGTCCATTAACAATGTTTGCTCTACCCCCGGCTCAGGCACAATGTAATAATCCCCCGATATTTGCACGCCCTCCCCTTTACGCTCAAGTGTAATATTAAGGAAGCCATGCTTCATAACCACCGCTTTTTGCATGGTTACACACTCTAAAACCGGGCTGTGAGGTGTATATTCGGTATCATCAAAAGGCGCCAAATCATGAAGCTCATCATATCCACCTGCCCCGCATACAATAAAGGGCAACATCTTGCCGTCAGGATATATTTTATGGAAACGCTGGTAGTTGTGCACATGCCCGCTTAAAATAATATCGGGACGAATACCACTTTCATCAAAAGCCTCTTCAAGCATATTGATCATATAAAGACTTGAACCATGGTTAAAATCAGCCGAATAAGGCGCATGGTGCACACATACAATTATAGCTTTACCGGGACGTTCGCCTGCCGCAGTTTTCAACTCTTCAACAAACCATTTCCGTTGCTCATTATCTACATAACCAAACTTGGTAGCATTACTGTGCAGCCCAATAAAATTTGCCAGGGGTGTTTTCAGCGTCCAGTACACATTGGGCTGTACCATGCTCTTGCGGTTTTTACTTTTGCTAAAAGCAACATCACGCCTTTCGGCATCACAAAATACAGCTGTAAAGGCATCAAGGCTTTCATAAGGCGCAACAAAAGGGTTAACATCAGTATCGTGATTTCCTGCTATGGCAAATATAGGCCCTGGGTAATCAGCATAAGGTTTAAAAAACTGCCTATCATAATTTTCGGCTTCTCCATAATGATACACAACATCGCCCAAATGATATAAGAATGCAGGTGCTTCGCCTTTAGGCACACCTTCTATTTGCCCACACATTTGCTCAACAACCAGGCGCTGGCCTTCGGGATAACGCATGCCTCCGGTATCGCCCACCATGTGAAAACTAAATTTATCTTCAGGCAGGCCAACTACTTTTGCAGCCTCAAGACGGTATGGATAAGTCCCTGATGGAGCAGGAAGCTGCTGTATTTTATCGCTGTCGTCAGGCTGGTTGAGTCTAAATATAGGTTGTGTGTATTTGGGCTGAGAGCTCATGAAACAATGCAGGCATTTTAATTAAGCTGCAAGATAACCCGCACAAAGCATACGGTCAAGGTTTTTTGTAATAATAATGGATTGGTAATATTGCATCAAAAAACCTTTCAATGCTTTTAAAAAAAAATAAAATTTTCACCAGTGCGTTTTAAAGCATTAAAAATAAAAAAATGCAATAAATGAGATAGTTACATATAAAACAAAAATTCCGGAAACTGGTGAACCGCAAAATATTATCTTTACTTATGAAACAAATAAATCTATAATAACAACAAGTAATACAATGGTTTATGAGAAAAATAATTATGTTAGCATCTGCATCATTTGCAAGCGGCATTCTCTTTGCAAACATCTATAATTCGTTAGTTAACGCAGCGGCGGCTGACGCTAATATTCCAACTTCTATAATCGCCGCCAGGGAGTACTTCAAAAGTGTGAATCCCGGAGATTTCTTCAAAATATTTTCTCCTTTTACTCAATTATTAGCATTAGCTGCCCTCATTTTATTCTGGAAAAAATCAGTCTCTATAAGACTGCTTTTAGCAATTGCATTGGCATGCTATATATCCGGAGATATATTTGCTTTTCTCTATTTCCATCCAAGAAGCGACATTATGTTTGTTTCAGAGAAATTGCCGGATACAGAAACCCTTAAAAGATTATCGCATGAATGGAGCACTATGAACTGGGTAAGATCATTTATATTATTTGTAGGTGTTGTATGTTCATTTTTAGCAATAGACAAGATATACTCTAAGCAAGTAACAGGCAAACAGCCTGTTTTATAAAAAACAGCTTTATAAGAACAAAAACGAAAAATAATTAAAATAAAAAACCCTCTGATATTCAGAGGGTTTTTTACTGTGCGGGTGAAAGGACTCGAACCTTCACACCGTGAGGCACCAGATCCTAAGTCTGGCGTGTCTACCAATTTCACCACACCCGCAGGCTTGATAGTAACAAGTAGCTTGTTTCAGTATCAGGCTGCAAATATACAACGGTTTTTAATATTTGCAATTAAATTATAGAGGGAAATAACAATTTATTTTCAGAAAGAAGATACCATGTTTAAAAACAGGAATATAAGGCCGGACAAACATTACCCTCAAACCATGCAAAGGCAATAAAAAAAGCCCCTGATTTCTCAGAGGCTTTGCTGTGCGGGTGAAAGGACTCGAACCTTCACACCGTGAGGCACCAGATCCTAAGTCTGGCGTGTCTACCAATTTCACCACACCCGCAGGCTGATAATAACTGACATTGTGTGTTTCATTATTACGGGTGCAAATATACGGCAGTTTTCCATACCTGCAAGTAAATTGACAAAAAAATAATTATTATTTTTTCTGTACTTTTGGCAGTAAACCGTATATCATTAAAAACGAAATGGATAACATAAAAAGCTACGTCGGGCAGCATAAGGACCGATTTATAAATGAGCTCATTGAATTACTAAAATCTCCCAGCGTAAGTGCCGACAGCGCCTACAGCCAGGATGTAATAAATACTGCCGATGCCGTTTTGGCAAGCCTAAAGGCTGCCGGGTGCGACCACGTTGAACTGTGCGAAACACCAGGCTACCCTATTGTATATGGTGAAAAAACCATAGACCCTGCCCTGCCTACCGTATTAGTATACGGCCATTATGACGTGCAGCCCGCCGACCCTATTGATCTGTGGACATCGCCACCATTTGAGCCGGTTATCAAAAAAACCGAACTGCACCCGGACGGGGCTATTTTTGCACGCGGCGCGTGTGATGATAAAGGCCAGATGTACATGCACGTTAAGGCGCTGGAGTACATGGTGCAAAACAACAACCTGCCCTGCAACGTTAAGTTTATGATTGAGGGCGAGGAAGAAGTGGGTTCACCAAGCCTTGCCTGGTTTGTAGAGCGCAACCAGGAAAAGCTTAAAAACGATGTTATCCTGATTAGCGATACCGGTATGATTAGCAATACACAGCCTTCTATAACCACAGGCCTGCGCGGCCTGAGCTATGTAGAGGTTGAAGTTACCGGCCCTAACCGCGACCTGCACAGCGGGCTTTATGGCGGCGCTGTGGCTAACCCCATAAACATCCTGGCCAAGATGATTGCCCAGCTTCACGATGAAAACAACCATATTACCATTCCCGGATTCTACGATAAAGTAGAAGAACTGAGCAGTGAAGAGCGTGACGAAATGGCGAAGGCGCCTTTTAGCCTTGATGCCTACAAAAAAGCACTTGATATTGAAGACGTTTATGGCGAGGCTACCTACACCACTAACGAGCGCAACTCAATACGCCCTACGCTTGATGTAAACGGCATTTGGGGCGGCTACACCGGCGAAGGCGCTAAAACGGTTATTGCCAGCAAGGCATACGCCAAAATATCTATGCGCCTGGTACCTGCCCAGGACTGGAACGAAATTACCGAACTGTTTACAAAACATTTCACAGCCATTGCACCAAAGGGTGTAAAAGTTAAAGTTACGCCACACCATGGCGGCCAGGCTTATGTTACGCCTATAGACAGCATTGGCTACCAGGCCGCTGCCAAGGCGTATGAAGAAAGCTTTGGCGTTAAGCCTATCCCTGTTCGCTCAGGCGGCTCTATCCCTATTGTGGCGCTGTTTGAAAAAGAACTGAAAAGCAAAACCATAATGATGGGCTTTGGCCTTGACAGCGATGCCATTCACTCGCCTAACGAGCATTTTGGGATATTTAATTACCTGAGGGGTATCGAAACCATTCCGTTATTCTACAAGTATTTTACGGAATTATCTAAATAGGCCTCTCCCCCGCCCCCTCTCCAAATGAGAGGGGTGGAACTTCACTCAAATGTTAAAACAGAATTGTATTCACATATTCTTGACGTCCTAGTGAAGCTGCTCCCTCTCCTTTGGAGAGGGCTGGGGTGAGGCTCACCAAAAAATCTGCCCAAAAAGGCAGATTTTTTTATACCCATTCCAACCTTCCCCTTTCCCATCCGCATCTTTAAGAAAAATGAACCTCATAAAACGTTATTCACTATGAAAAAGATGCTTACCGCTTGCCTTTTTGCCGTATCATTGTATATGCAGGCACAAACCACCGAAAGTAAACCTATTGTACCACAGCCCAACTGGATTAAAACAGAAACCCAAATGGGCATGGGGTATATTGACACCAACGGTAATGTAGTCCTGAACCCCGAATACGAAGAACTGCGCCCGTTTGGGGAGCTCTCGCCAGGGCTGGCTATTATTGTTCAGGACGGGCAAATGGGGCTTATAGATTTTGAGGGAACCATAATAGTAGCCCCTCAATATGACAGCATTACAACGGGAAGCGACTATAACCCAAACTGGCTTATGGTAGAACAATATGAAGAGTATGGCTTTATTGATTTTCATGGCAACGAGGTGGTACCCATTGCATATGATAAATTTGCAACTCCCAACAACCCGGCTAATACACAAAATTAATGACCGAAGCCCAGCTTATATCCGGCTGCCTTAAGAACGACCGAAAGGCACAGCACCAGGTGTACAACACATTTGGCGCTAATGTTATGGGTATTTGCAAACGCTACATGAAAGACCGCGAACGTGCCGAGGAAATGGCAATGAATGCTTTCCTAACGGTATTCCAAAAAATTGGGCAGTTTAAAAACGAAGGTAGTTTTGAAGGCTGGATTTTGCGCATTGCCGTTAACTGCTGCCTGATGGAGCTCCGCAAAAAGACAACGTTTCAGCAGGAAGTGCAACCCGATGCGATTCAGCTACACGATGCATCTAAAACCGACAACATGGTTTTGGAAGGCGATATTGAGCAGATGCTGAAAATACTGCCCGAAGGCGCCCGTATTGTGTTTAACCTGTATGCTATTGAAGGCTACAAGCACCACGAAATTGCCAATCAACTGGGCATCAGCGAAGGCACCAGCAAAAGCCAGCTTAATTATGCACGCGAAAAACTAAAAAAGACTTTTTTTAACCACACCCCTAAAACCGCAAGCGATGGAAGATAAGGATTTAGATAAGTATTTTAAAGACCGCAGCGACTCGTTTAACGAAACGCCGGGCGAAGGGCTGTGGGCAAAAATTGAAGCCAATATAGAGCCCCCTGCACAAGGTGAGCTTAAGGCAGGCAAATGGTTGCTACCGGGCGCAGGCCTTGTTGTGGTTGCAGGCCTTGTGGCAGCATGGCTTGCAACACGCAACACTACAGAAGCTCCTGCACCTACGCAGCAGCAGGAAATTACTGTTATAAAAGATACCATTACACTTCAGCATACCGAAGTAAAAGATACACTAATAGCAATTCATGATACAATTGCACGCAATTTAAAAATGACTGGCAAACAGATAGTAACAACACCTGAAATTAAAGATAACGCAATTGATTCGTTGACCATTGATATGCCTGTAAAAGCTACCGTAGCTAATAATTCTGAGAAAAAAGCCAATAATAACAAAGGAGAAATAATAACGGCACACTATCTTACAGCTAACGGGCAACAGGACACAACGGCATCGGGTGCCGGGGTTATTGCAATGGGCTACAAGGTAAACGAGAGCAAAGACAAGATAGAAATTGAAATTACTGTTGAAGAAAAGCTAACCCAGGCAGAGCGCAGCCAGCTTATTAAAAGTACGGTTCAAAAAAATGCACAATATGTGGGCCGTAAAATTATAATAAAGGCTAAGGGCTACCGCACATACAGCCACATTATTACCGAAACTGACAAACTGAAATATAACTTTCCTCAATTGGGCTCACAACCGGGGTTGCGTCTGGAGGTAGATACTGATACCCTGCTTAACAACATAAAAAGAGACACCCTGCCAGCAAATACCGTTAAATTTGAAATAAATCCGAAGTGAGATAAAAAAGTTATTTATAGGTTTTCAGGGTATAGCCAATGTTTATGGTAAAGCCGTTATAAACTTCTGAGGGATCAAACACAAGCGGACGGTCTATAACATTCCAGTTTTTATTAGCTGAAAACATAATATGGGTATAAGCAGGCACCTGTTGCTTTTTTATTTCCGTTAGCGGAAAGTTAGGCTGCAACTGTTTCATACGCCTTGCCTCCACACCCTGGGCATCGGTTACTATGTCATAAGGCAATTCGTTTATTAAGCCGCCATTTTCATCGGCCCTGCCCAATATGGTAAGCTTTACAAACAATCCTTCCTTTGGTAATTCTATCTGTTGCGACAGCTCATAATCAAAAAGCTTAGGACTTTGCGTGCCGTCTACAAGCATTACATCTTCAAAATCATACAGCCTTTCTTCGCCGGGAACATTGTTTACAACCGGCAAAAACTCAACCTTAACAAACGTTTTGTAAGGCGTTTTATGAAAAAGCGATTTGTAATCAGGGTTAACAGCAAAGTGTTTCTCCATAAGCGGTAATGAAAGTGCCGTAATATATGCTTCTGTTTCTGCACCCGGAATAAAAACGGCATATTCCATACCAAAGCGGCTCACAGCCATTTCACTTTCATTTTGGTGTCCTTTGGCCTTAACTTTTTTAATTTCGGGCTTCCCCACAGGTATGGTTACTTCATCGAGCACAATAGGCTGTGGGGCAAGCAGTATCTCTCCTTTCACTTCACTAAGGATTACTTTTTTGGTTGCGTAACCAATACCCGAAAGTTCAATTTGAGTTACACCTATATCATGCAGCTGTACATTTCCGCCTGCATCGGTATAAACGCCATAACCGTTAAGCAGGTTTACGTTTATGTACGGCAGAGGCTCGTGTGTAAGGCTATCAACAACTTTAAAAGTTTGCTGGGCGTTGCATAATGTTCCCGCTAAAAGCAGTAACAACAGTAATTTATTCATGGTTTGTAATAATTGGTTTACAAACTAAACAACCTTTTAAAGCTATTATTGTTAAAGTTTGCATAACTATTGCATTTTTTTTGGGTGGCTTCTTGCGTAGAAATATTTTTATTCTACATTTGTAGAAACAATTCTAAACTTGTAGAATATGCAACTTACCAAAACCGAAGAACAGCTTATGCAATTTTTATGGAAGCTTGAAAAAGCATTCATGAAAGATTTGCTTGACCTGTTTCCTGAGCCTAAGCCAGCTGCCACTACAGTAGCCACACTACTGAAGCGCATGACCGAAAAAGGCTTTGTGAATTACCGCGAATATGGCAAAAGCCGTGAGTACTATCCTACGGTAGAAAAGTCAGACTATTTTTCTAAACAGGTAAACGGCATGATAAAGAACTTTTTTAACAACTCGGCAGCACAGTTTGCTTCTTTCTTTACCAAAGAAACAGAAATGAGCGCAGCAGAACTTGAAGAACTACGCAGGATTATAGACAGTGAAATTGAAAAGAAAATGAAATGACACGTTTCCTTATCATATCAACCATAAGCATGGCAATATTGCTGGCAGTATACTACCTTTTGCTGCAACGTGAAAAAATGCACCGTTTTAACCGGTTTTACCTTTTGGGGGCAATAGTATTTTCATTGGCAATACCGTTTATAAATATTGGTACTCCACCAGTTTTACAGTCGTTTGCATTACCGGAAATAACTGTAGGTGTTATTCCTAAAACTACAGAAACCTTAACAACAGTTAACCGGCTATGGATTGTACAGATTATTTATGGTTTAGTTGCTTTTTTATTTCTGCTACGATTGTTCATAGGTGTGAGAAACTTTTATACCGTTGCCCGTAAGAGTAAAAAAACAGGATTAGGCAACGCCACAATTGTATTGGTAGACAACCTGTCCCTGCCCTACACATTTGCCCGGATGGTATTTGTAAACAAGCAGGAATATGAAGCTAACAGACTACCTGAACAGCTTTTAAATCACGAACTGGCGCACTCTACCCAACACCACACATTTGATATATTGTTTATTGAAATGCTAAAATCTATTTTTTGGCTTAACCCGCTGATTTATTTATACAAACGCGCCATACAGCTTAACCATGAATTTCTGGCTGATGAAGCCGCCCTGAGCAATGGCGCACCTAAAGCCGAATATCTTGAACTTTTGCTACAAAAGGCAACGTATCAAAATCATATTGCGCTGGCAAGCAACCTCAACTTCGGCATGACCAAAGAACGTTTTATTATGATAACCAAAACCACCAATCCTATGAAAAAACTACTCAAACAACTGGCAATCTTACCTATAGCTACAGCGCTGATACTTGTATCGTGTTCAGATGAGCCCTCAAACACCCAAACCCCTGAACAAAAGAAACTACAGGAAATGAACGACTACAAGGAATGGGCATCTAAAAAAAATTCTGAAGTTAACACTAAACTCCCGCAATACCCGGGCGGTATGACGGCATTTTACAAGCAGGTTATAGCAAATTTTGACACAACAAAAGCACCGGCGGGTGACAAGAGGCTTAGGCTTACAGTATCGTTTATTGTTGATACAGATGGCACTGTGAGTGACATCAAGGCTTTGAAATCGCCAAGCCAGCAACTAACAGACGAAGCCATAAAGGTAATAAAGGCATCGGGAAAATGGATTCCGGCACAGGATGATAATGGCAATGCCGTTCGCGCAAGCTATATTTTGCCAATAACGCTGGAAACGCATTAATCTAACTGCCCTGCCGTATAAACAAAATCAGGAAACAAATTGCCCATGACTCATTACATCTTAACTTCAACTATAGCACTTGCCGTTTTACTGACAGTATACTACCTGCTGCTACAGCGAGAAAGCATGCACCGCTTTAACCGGTTTTACCTGCTGGAGGCAATAGCCGTATCATTACTTATGCCTTTAATAAATATTCCTATTTATGTTGAGGCAGAAACTGTACAGCAAACAATAGTTGCTTATATACCGCAACAAAGTGCTGCCACAACACAACAGGCACCTCCTGCTATAGTAGCCGCAGAAAGTATTGATTACCTGCCTTACATATTATGGGGCGCTTACGCCCTTATAACATTATTGCTTGCTGTTAGATTTACGTTAAACATTGTTAGGTTCTATTGGGTTAAAAAGGAAAACACCAAAGTAGTTTATAATGGCACAACGGTAGTGCTCTTAGAAGATACAACGCCACCCCACACTTTCCTGAATACTATATTTATAAGCCGTGCAGACTATGAAAAACAGCATACCGAACCTGAGCTTTTTACGCACGAACAGGCACACGTTAACCAGCGCCACACACTCGACATATTGTTTGTTGAGGCGCTGAAAACCGTTATGTGGTTCAATCCGTTACTTTACTTATACAAACACGCCATACAGCTCAATCATGAGTTCCTGGCCGATGCAGCTACGCTTAGCCGGCACCATAGTGTAACCAATTACCAATCTTTGCTGCTGGGTAAAGCGCAGCCTCAATTGCAATTTGCCCTGGCCAGCAGTATAAATTTTTCTGTTACCAAAAAACGCTTCCTTATGATGACCAAAACCACCCCTAAAACAAAAGCCACACTCCTTAAACTGGCTGCACTGCCGGTACTGGCAGGGCTATTGTACACACTGAGTACAGAAACCGTAGCCCGCGAACGCGCTTTTAACAAACCCAACACCTCACAAACCGTTACTGATTCTACAGAATACCGCAAAAAGCGCGATGCTTACTACAGCGGTGTAAAAGTGCTGATTGACGACCAGGCTAACAATGTATATATAAACAAGCCTTTTGAAGAACTTACCGAAAAAGAAAAAAGCCGTTATTACTTTTTTGTGCCGGAAGGTAAAGACATGAAATTCATCCCCGAAAATGAGTTTAAAAAATTACAAAACAAAAAAGGTTATTATGTAGAAATAGATGAAGTTCCTGTAGATAATACCGAATTGCAGAAACGCATACCCGAAGAGTTTGTGTATTATACAGCGCTTACAAGATCAAAAAAATCACTTACAAAAGAGCGCCCGCAAATATTTGAATACTACCTCTATACCCTTTCTTATTATAACAAGCATATAAAGACGGAGGAACCGGGCCATTATCCTGACAGTATTTTTAAGATGAGTATTACGAAAGAATACAAGGATGATAAAGTGGTGGCAGCTGCAAAACCGATGAAGTTTTACAACGTAAAAGCATCAAAGGCCTTTAATGCAAAGAATGTTTTTAATTATACCGATGTAGATAAAATGCCGCAATACCCGGGTGGTATGGAACAATTCATCAATCTGGTAGCTTCAAACTTTAAAGCGCCTGAAACCGCAAACCCGCATATTACCACCTATTACCTGAATGTTTTAATAGAACCCAACGGACAGTTAAGTTATGCCAGGGTGCTTAACGCAGAAGACGAAGCCACTACCCTTGAAATGGTTCGCGTTCTTAAACTATCTGAAAACTGGAAACCCGGAATACTGAACGGCAAGGCTGTACGCACAAGCTACACCTTTAAGGTTGCACTAAAATAAATTATTGCTTATGATTATGTTTCTTATAAAATCGGCTATAGCACTGGTACTGTTCCTGGGCATTTATCACCTGCTGCTGCAACGCGAAAGCATGCACCGTTTTAACCGCTTCTATCTGCTGGGTTCAGTAGTAATATCATTACTGCTGCCCCTTATAAACATACCCATTTATGTTGAAGCAGAAACTATTGCCCCGGCAGTAATTACTGTCTCTGAGGTGTTAGCACCTGTAATGCCAACACCAGAAGAAAGTATCAACTATTGGCCGTATATACTATGGTGCATTTACGGATTGGTAACGCTGTTGTTTATTATTCGGTTTGCACTAAACGTCCGCAGGTTTTACACGGTTAAAAAGAATAACGAAAAGTTGGGCTATAAAGGCGCTACGATAGTTTTGTTAGAAGAAGCTGTACCGCCTCATACTTTCATGGCTACCATATTTACAAACCGTAAAGACTATGAAAACCGCCATACCGAACCCGAGCTTTTTACGCATGAGCTGGCGCATGTTAACCAGCGCCATACACTTGACATACTGTTTATAGAATTGCTTAAAACCATTATGTGGTTTAATCCGCTGCTCTATTTATACAAACGCGCCATACAGCTTAACCATGAGTTCCTGGCCGATGCGGCTACCCTTAGCCAACACCATAACGTAACCAATTACCAATCTTTGCTGCTGGGCAAAGCGCAGCCTCAACTGCAATTTGCCCTGGCCAGCAGTATAAATTTTTCTATTACCAAAAAACGTTTTATTATGATGACCAAAACCACTCCTAAAACAAAAGCCTCACTTCTTAAACTGGCTGCACTGCCGGTACTGGCCGGGCTTGTGTACACACTAAGTACAGAGACCGTTGCGCAAAACACTGCTATTACACAGCTTTCTGCCCAAACACCTGGCGACCAAAACAAAGACCGCGATGAATACTACAGCAATGTGCGTGTAGTTATAGACGATAAGGTTAAGAATGTAAACTTCAGCAAAATGTATGAAGAGCTTACCGATGCCGAAAAAGACCGTTATATGTTTGACGTTCCTTTAAGGAATAAAAAGAAAGAACCTACCGCGAAAGAACTGGAAACCTATAAAGACAAAAAAACGTATGCTATTTGGATTGATGGTAAAAATGTAGACAATAGCGTGCTGAACAAATACAAACCTCAGGATTTTGCACTGTATACCGGCAGCTTTGTACACAAAAACGCCCGTACCAAAACGCATCCGCAGCAATACCAGTTTAGCCTGTACACCCACGCTTATTATGATGCTAATTTTAGCAAATTCCACTACCCAGGCGATACGTACCGCATGAACATTTCAAAGCAGTATAAAGACGGCGTTGAACTGAAAAGCAGCAGGACAGAACTTTACTACCCCGATGGTGGCAGGCGTATTAGCCAGATGGAAGAAGGCACTCCTCAAGTCCAGGATAAAGTATATGGCGCCCAGGAAACCGAAACTAACCCGGAATATCCGGGTGGGCTAACGGCTTTTTACAAGCTAATAGCCGATAATTATAAAATAGACGGTAAGCTTACAGGCGATTTGCGCATGGTAGCACAATTTATTGTAGAGAAAGACGGCTCTTTGAGCGGTATAAAAGTAGAGAAGCCTTTTACAAAAGAGCTGGGCGATGAACTTATCAGGGTATTTAAGCTTTCTGAAAAGTGGAAACCCGGCTATGTTAAAGGACAGGCAGTACGCACATCATTTGTACTACCGGTGCAAATTAACGAGAATTAAGAATTTGATTTAGTTACCCATAAAAGTCCGTTTGCTGTAATGGCAGGCGGATTTTTTATTTGTAAACCAAAACATACCAGCCCCTTACAACAATTAAAATAAAAAACACGTTATATTTGCAGTAATCATCACGCCCTAATCAGGCAGTATCAATCATCATCAAAAACAATCATCATGTTAAAAAAGTTTTTCATTACCTGCTCCGGGGCAGACAGGAATATTATCTACTCCTGTTCTAACGGAGAACAAAACAAGTATGCCGGTATTGGCGCCACCGTCTTCTTTACAGCACTCCTGGCGTGGATAGCCGCCGCTTATGCCCTCTACACCGTTTTTGATAATGTGTATGCTGCCGCGTTTTTTGGTTTCATCTGGGGGCTGCTTATTTTTAATCTCGACCGTTTTATTGTTAGCACCATACGCAAGCGCGATAAGTTTGGGCAGGAACTGCTACAGGCCACACCGCGTATTGTACTGGCCATAATTATTGCCATTGTAATTTCTAAGCCGCTTGAAATTAAGATTTTCGAAAAGGAAATCAATACCGTACTGCTAAAGGAAAAAAACGATATGGCCCTTGCCAATAAAAAGCAGGTAGCCAACTACTTTAAAGGCGATATTGATAAAAACAAGGCACAGACTGACAGCCTTAAGGCGGAAATTACCCGTAAGGAAAAAGAAGTCAACGGCCTTTACAACACCTATATTACCGAGGCTGAAGGCACTGCCGGAACCAAAAAACTGGGCAAAGGCCCCGTGTATGCCGAGAAACGACAAAAACACGATGCCGCACTTACCGAGCTTGATAGCCTGCGCAAGCGCAACCAGGCCAAAATTGCCGAGAACGAAAAACTTGCCAAAACCCTGCAGGCCGACCTTGATAAAAAAGTAACTACCTCCCAGCCCATTATTGACGGGTTTGACGGGCTTATGGCACGTATTAATGCGCTTAACAAACTGCCTTTTTTACCGTCGCTGTTTATTATGCTGCTGTTTTTGGCCATAGAAACATCGCCCATTATTGCCAAACTGCTTTCGCCACGCGGGGAGTATGATTTTAAGCTGGAAGACAGTGAGGCGGCCATACGCACCAACCTGGCACAAAACACCCACCAGCGCGAACTGCTGCGCACTACCGATGCCGGTATTTATGACGATGTGTATGCCGATATACGCACAGACCGGGGGCTGTATGACTACAAACGCAAAAAAGCCATTGAAATGCTTGAAATGCAGGCCGACAGGTTTAGCGAAAAACAAAAGAGTGTAATGTAGAGGAAGTTGCTTAGGTACTGAGGTTCTTAGGTACTGAGTCTACAAACAATATAGGTTGCATTTTGGGTATAGAATGATTTTTAAAGCACGTCATGTTAAGCCTGAAATGCAACTTTTTTATTGTACCTCTGTACCGTTTTTGGAAGCTTTGTGTAATATTTCCCTAAATTTGCGCAAAATTGATTGCCATGCTCGGACTTAAACTGCTAACCGACCCTCGCTGGGCTAATATTGCCGAAAGCAACCTTGAAGAAATACTGACCGACCACGCCTGGTGCGAGCAAAAAGCCGCCAGTAATGCCATTTTCCTGATCACCAACAACAGCGAACACCTGGAGTTTGTACAGAAAATGAGCGAAATTGCCGTGGAGGAAATACAGCATTTTAAAATGGTGGCCGATATTATTGAGCAGCGCGGCTACACTCTGGGCCGTGAGCGTAAGGACGACTATGTAAACCAGCTCATGAAATTCTGCAAAAAAGACGGCAGCCGCAACACATCGTTTATAGACCGGCTGCTGTTTGCGGCCATGATAGAGGCCCGCAGCTGCGAGCGTTTCCGTGTGCTGAGCAAAAATATTGAAGATAAGGAGTTGGCCAAATTCTACCACGACCTTATGGTAAGCGAGGCCACACACTACACTACCTTTTTGGGCTTTGCCCGCCAGTATGCTACTGATGTAGATGTTGAAAAACGCTGGGCCGAATGGCTTGAGTTTGAAGGCGAATTAATACAGAGTTACGGTAAGAGTGGGGCTGTGCATGGGTAGAGACAGGCTGCGCCTGTCTCGCGTATGAGTGTAGTTGATGTCTGAGGAGTCGCATGTTGTATTAGGTCAAGTTTACTACCACCAAGGAGCATCAGTATCAATAGTTGTCCCAGACAAAGAATCCATTTTTCGGGCTAATTTAAATCTCAATCCGTTTTCATCATTGATTATTTGTTGCTCATAGCTGCTAATATACTCTCGAATTGCTTTTATAAAGTTGTTTGTATATAGTGTCTTGCTTTCAAAATCAATAAATTCATTGTTAGACCTAAGATTGATTTTCCAATTATCTTTAGTTGCTGCTTCATGTAATAAGCCACACCTAATACTTTCATAAAATTCATGAGCTTTAGCTTCATCAAATAACTCTAAGAAAGGATAATGAGAAGTTAGAAACCGTTTAAATATATTTTTAGATCTAGAGTAAATGAATTCAGTTTCTTGAACTCCATATAAATAATATTTTCCTTCATAAGAGCTTTGTAAAAATTCTATTAATGAACATAATAAGGTAATTGCAGCAAACCCTTCTCCTTGATATGATTTGATGTTTTGGATAGCTTCAATTGGTTTGAAATATCTGGTTTCTAAACGTAGATTTAGCAATTCAACTACATCTTCCCAATTCTTTTTTATATTAGAATCAATAATTATATAGTTACGAAGGGCAATCCAATCATTTTTCTTCTTATTTCCGAATAGTTTTAAATTCTCGTCCATTGTTTATATCTTTAATAGCCACTCCCTCATCTCCCTCAGCACATCTTCATTTCTATGAAACTCTCCGTTTCTAATTTGCCCACGCCCTTTCTCAATAGCTTTTTGCTGCTCATCGGTCAATTCATATAGCTCATTCATAATAAAATCGGTTTTATCAAAAATAGGATTTTTTCCCTATCTTAGCCCGTCATGAAAACGCTTACACGCTACATATTGCTGCTAATACTTACGTTATCCCTAACATCGGCGGGGGTGCACAAGTTTTATGTGTCGGTATGGCAGCTTGAGCACAAGCCCGAAAAGCAAACCCTGCAAATAACCGGGCGCATTTTTATAGACGACCTCGACAAGCTGCTGGAAACCAAGTACGGCAAAAAATTTTACCTGGCAACCGACCGCGAAATTGCCGAAACCACCGCCACCGTTACCAAGTACATTGCCGATAAAATGACGGTAAAAGTCAACGGTAAAGCACAGGCGCTTACATTCCTTGCCAAAGAGGTTGAAGATGATGTACTGCTGTGCTACCTAACGGTGCCTGCGCCAAAAAAAGTCACATCGGTTGAGGTGCGGAATACCCTGTTGCAGGATCTCTTTGCCGAACAGCAAAACATAACCCACATTAAAGTAGGCCCCGATAAAAAAAGCCTGCTGCTTACTAAAGACAACCCAAACGGCACTGCCGCTTTTTAAGATATGAAAAACGCCCTGTACCTATCCATCCTTGCCACTGCGGCTGCCACCGCGCAGGATATACCCGTTAAGCGCGAACCCGGCCATTATGACTCAAACAAAATGAGCCAGATGTATACTGAGATGGCTACACCAAATATGTTCCGCACTGCAAGCGGTGCGCCCGGCCCTGCCTACTACCAGCAGCAGGCCGACTACAAGATGGATATTGAGCTGGATGACAAGAATACAAAACTGTATGGTACCGAGACGATAACCTACACCAATAATTCACCCGACAATTTAGAATACCTGTGGGTGCAACTCGACCAAAACCAGCATGAACCGGGTGGCGCAAGCGAATTGCAAAACAGCGAAACCATGGACGCCAAGTTTAAGGCGGCAGGGTTTTCGCAACGCTTTATGGAAGAGGGGTTTGATGGCGGCTTTAAGCTGGAATACGTTAAAGATGCCAAAGGCAACCCTATGAGCTATGTTATTAACCAAACCATGATGCGCATTGACCTGCCACAGCCTTTAAAAAGTGGCGAGAAGATATCGTTTAGCATTAAGTGGTGGTACAACATAAACAACTACCAGGTTATAGGCGGGCGCAGCGGTTATGAGCATTTTGAAAAAGACAATAATAACCTGTATGTTATAGCGCAGTTTTACCCGCGCATGGCGGTGTATAACGATGTTGAGGGCTGGCAGAACATGCAGTTTTGGGGCGCAGGCGAGTTTGCCCTGCCATTCGGTAATTTTGAGGTAAACATTACCACCCCGGCCGACCATATTCTCGACGGTACAGGCGAGCTTCAAAACCGTAAAGACGTACTTACTAAAGAACAGCTGCAACGCTGGGAACAGGCTACCAAAACATTTGATAAGCCCGTAGTGGTGGTAACCCAGGCTGAAGCAGAAGCCGCCAGCAAAGGCTTTTCTGACAAGAAAAAAACATGGAAATTTAAAGCTACTAACGTGCGTGACTTTGGTTTTTCATCATCGCGCAAGTTTATATATGATGCTATGGCCGTGCAGCTTGCCGGCAGAACTACTATGGCTATTTCGCTTTACCCGCCCGAAGCAAACCCGCTGTGGGGCGAGTATTCTACTAAAGTGGTGGCGCATACACTAAAAACCTATTCAAAATATACGTTTGACTATCCGTACCCAAAAGCTATTTCGGTTTCGGCGGCAGACCAGGGCATGGAATACCCCATGATTTGCTGGAATTACGGGCGTCCTGACGAGAAAGGCTACACGCCGGATAACCTTAAGTATGGCATGATGAGCGTTATCATTCACGAGGTGGGACACAATTTCTTTCCCATGATTGTAAACTCAGATGAGCGCCAGTGGACCTGGATGGACGAAGGCCTTAATACCTTCCTGCAATATTTAACCGAGCAGGAGTTTATGCCCAACTACCCCTCACGCCGTGGCCCGGCCGATAAAATTGTGCCTTATATGAGTGGCGACCAAAAATTCCTTGAACCTATAATGACCAATAGCGAGGCAATATACCAGTTTGGCAGCAATGCCTATGCCAAGCCTGCCACAGGGCTTAATATACTGCGTGAGTTGGTTATGGGGCACGAGCTGTTTGACTATGCCTTTAAAACCTATGCCAACCGCTGGAAGTTTAAGCACCCCACGCCAGAGGATTTCTTCCGTACCATGGAAGATGCCAGCGCGGTAGACCTGGACTGGTTTTGGCGCGGCTGGTTTTACAGCACTGATTATGTAGACATTGGCATATCAGGCGTTAAGCAATATTACGTTACCGAAACCGAGCCTGAAGCAGCAAAAGGCACAACGGTGCGTAGGGGGCGTTTCGGGCAGGAAGAAGGTCCGTTTGTATACCTTGCCGCTTATGGCCCTGACGCCAACAAAGAGGTGGAAAAACCTTTGGACACTAACGAAGTAAAACTGCTAAACGACTACCTGAACGAGCATTTTACACCTGCAGAAAGAGCTAAACTAAAACAGCCCAAGTATTTTTATGAAGTAAGTTTTGACAAACCCGGCGGTATGCTTATGCCCATTATTGTGGAACTTACCTTTGCCGATGGCAGTACTGAAACACAAACTTTCCCGGTACAGATATGGCGCAAGGGTAACCAGACAGCATCACGCGTGTTTGCTACAGATAAACGTGTTACTAAAATTACGCTCGACCCTAAGCTGCAAACCGCCGATGTAGATGTTAGCAACAATGTGTGGCCAAAAGCTGCCGTTAAAGACAAGTTTGACGAACTCGAAAAGAAAAGACAGTAACTATTTGACAATATATTAATTAAGCAGTGTTCTTTTTATCGAAAAGTTATGGTGCAAATTCATAAATTTGGGCAAAACACTTTAAGTTATGAAAAGAACACTACTTTCTGTAGCACTATTGCTATCTCTTGCGGCTTCGGCCCAAACGGTAAACAATTTTTACCCGCTTACAACTCCAACTACAACCTATTACCTGCTCACATCAGAAACCACTTTAGATGAAAGTGAAGCCGGAGAAAACGTAAACTGGAACTACACAGGGCTCCAACCAAACAACAATGAGTCTTATACCGGCGTAGCAGAGCCTACAACCGCCGAGCTGGATGAATATCCGGGCACTACACAGGTAGTTAACACCTCTGTAAACACTGAGGTTATCAGCCAGTTTTTCCTTGCCGGCAGTGATAATGGCAATGTTGCTGTTACAGGAGCTTCGGCTTCAGGCATTCTACTAAATTATGCTACTAACAATTTTGACCTGGGCACATTCCCAAAATCATTTAGCACTACTGCTGTAACAGATGATGTTGCAGGAACTTTTAGCACAGGCAATTATGAGGGTACCTTTACAGGTACAGGAACTACATTAGTAGATGCCACCGGTACTTTTAATGCCATTATAAATGATATTGAGGTTTCTATACCCGTAGTACGCCTTAAAATAGAGCAGGACCTTGACCTGTTTTTTTCGGGCCTGCCATTAGGCACATTAACCCAGGTTATGTATAGCTATTATGCCGAAACACCAGCCAATTTACCGGTGTTCCGTACGCTTACGGCCACCGTTAACCTGCCAGCCTTTAACGTAAACCAAACCGAACAGTCTATAGAAACATATTACCTTCCTGTTATGGGTGTAGAAAAACCGGAAGCATATCTATTAGCTATAGCGCCAAACCCGGTTAACAACACGCTTCACATAGAAGGTGCCGAAATTACAGGTATAACCGTAACAGATACAATGGGCCGCACAGTATTACAATCTAACAGCAATGATACCGATGTAAGCAACCTTGCCAATGGTGTTTACACTGTTTCGGCTGCAACGGCATATGGTGTTAAAACCCTTAAAATGGTTAAGCAATAACAACCTGTGGGTTAAAATTATAATTCAGCCATCCGCCTCCGCATAACTTTACGTACATTTGTAAACATAAATACATCTAAGTCATGTTTGGAATAGGAGGCGGAGAGCTGTTTTTTATAATAATTGTGGTATTAATGCTTTTTGGCAGCGATAAAATACCTGAGTTTGCCCGTGCGCTGGCTAAAGGCATGGCACAGCTTAAAAACGCTACTAACGATATTAAGCAGGAAATACACCGCAGTGCCGATGTTGACGGCATAAAGAAAACCTTTACCGAAATTGGCGAAAGCAACCCCGCTAAAGCCATTACCGAAGAAGTGAATAAAGTAAAGCAGGAAATGGACCAGGATATCCAGAAAAGTGTTGAAGACGTAAAAGTTGATGTTAACATTGAAGATTTAACCGGCCCTATAAAACGCCAGAGATAATGCTTGACAAACTAATTGATTTAGACTGGGATATATTTTTATGGTTTAATACCCTGGGCAGCACAACATGGGACCCTGTTTGGGAAATCATAACAAAATTTCCGTACTGGTTGCCTGTTTTTGCATTGGTTATTTATACCGCCTTTAAAAAGCTTGGCAAAACCCATGCTTTTTTAGTTTTGGGCATGGTAGCATTACTAATCCTTTTTACAGACCAGACCACAAACCTTATAAAATTTCTTGTAAAACGCCCACGCCCCTGCAATAACCCCGAAATTGCCGATGCCATAAGGGCTGTTATAAGGCGTAAATCATTTAGTTTTGTTTCAGGGCACGCGTCAAATTCTATGGCGGTTACTTTTTTAACTTATAAAATACTGCGCCCATACACCAAATACATAGGCCTGTTTTTCCTTTGGCCGCTTATTTTTGGCTACAGCCGCATTTACCTTGGGCTACACTACCCCGGCGATATACTTTGCGGCTATTTGTATGGTATTTTTACCGGTTGGCTTGTTTACCAACTCTACAAATACATCCGTACCAGGTTTGCGCCCAAATTTGACTAATGTTTAGATAACCCTGCTAACGGTAAGCCCGTCTCTAATAGGAAGCAACACCGTTTCTACACGGGGGTCTTCTTTTACACGTTTATTATATTCCAGCAGTACGTTGGTGCTTTTGTCGTTAGGCTTTACCGGCTCCAATACCTTGCCACTCCACAGTACGTTATCGCTAAGTATAAGTCCGCCCTTATTCATCAAAGGCACTACCATTTCCCAGTAGTTGGGGTAGTTGGGCTTATCGGCATCAATAAACACAAGGTCAAACTTTTTACCTAACCCGGGAATAATATCCAGCGCATTGCCCAGGTGCTGGTGTATTTGCCCTGCCCACTGGCTTTTATCAAAATATTTTTTCTGAAAATCCACCAGTTCCTCATTATTATCTACAGTATCTATGCTGCCGCCTTCGGCTAAGCCTTCAGCAAGGCACAATGTGGCATATCCTGTAAAGGTACCTATCTCTAAAATATGCTTTGGGTTAACCAGCTTGCTTATCAGGCTCAGCACCCTACCCTGAAAATGGCCGCTCAGCATACGGGGCTGTAGTATTTTTTGGTGGGTTTCGCGGTTAAGCGCTTCTAAAAGCTGGGGTTCGTCCTGGCTATGCAGTGCAGCATAATCTTCAAGGGCTTCAGATATAAAATGCATTTCTGTAGTTTTTAGGCAAAGGTAGCAAACTTAAAATGCATAAGTATTTTTTATTGCCTGTTAAAATAACGGCATACACCTGCACTTTAACGTTAATTTGTAACAAAATAAATTACTTTTACGCCACTTAACCTAAACGACTATTAATGAATTTTAAATTTACCCTATTGCTACTTGTGTGTGCCCTTTCAGGCTTTGCACAGGTAACAAACGAACGGAGCCCCCAAAGCTTTAAACTGAAAAACCTTGCAGAGGTAAACCCAATATCTATGCCCGGTTTTGACCTTGAAGCCATTAAGAAAGAAGACGCTATAAATGATATAGGCAAAGACAAGCCATGGCGTTTTGGCTACGAATTTTTAGTAGACCACAACCTTGGCAATAGCGGTACCTGGACAACCCTGGATAATGGCGACCGCATTTGGCGCATTCGCTACACCTCTGAAGGAGCTAAGACACTAAACTTTTTATTCAGTGATTTTTACCTGCCTGAAGGCGCTACCGTTTACCTGTACAACAACAACCATACTGATGTGCTGGGTGCTTATGATGCCCGCCAGAACAACCCGGAGCGCACGCTGGGCACATGGCTGGTACAGGGCTGCGATATATACATAGAATATTATGAGCCCGCTGCCGTTGCAGGCCAGGGCCGCCTTGAAATATTTAAGGTAGTGCACGGTTACCGCACACAGGCCGATATGATTCAGAAATCGCCGGATGACGACCTTAATGCGAGTGGCAGCTGCAACTATGATGTTGATTGTTATATTGAAGATATTGAAGCTTACAAAGAAGTAAATAAAAAAGCCGTTGCCCTTATTGTAGTAAACAACTCCGGTTTTTGTACCGGGAGCCTTGTAAACAACACGGCTAACGACGGCACACCTTACTTTTTAACGGCCAACCACTGCTACAGCAACCCAAGCCAGTGGGCATTCCGTTTCAACTGGATAAGCCCTAACCCGGTTTGTGCGGCCACAACTCCAAGCACCAATAATGCACCTAACTACTACCAAACCCTTAGTGGTGCCATGCTGCGCGCGCGCAGGGAGCAGAGCGACTTTTGCCTTCTTGAAATAACAGCCGATATTCCTGCCGAGTGGGATCTTGTGTATGCCGGTTGGGACAGGAGCACAACAGCACCTGAGTCGGTTTTTGGTATACACCACCCTTCGGGAGATATAATGAAAACCTGCCGTGATTATGGCCCTCTTTCAACAGAAACCTATATGTGGCGCATAGACGACTGGGACCTGGGTGTTACCGAAGGTGGCTCATCGGGCTCTCCCCTATATGATAATTACGGAAGGCTGCGCGGCCAGCTTTTTGGTGGCAATGCAGCGTGTGTGGGCACTACAGACAACAACCAGTTTGATGCCTATGGCCGTTTTGACGTATCGTGGGATGCGGGCAACAACTCATCTCAGCGCCTTAAAGAATGGCTTGACCCAAATAACACCGGACAAACCACACTTGATTATTATCCGCCGGCTGTTGTATATGCTGTAGATGCACGTGGCTCGCTGTTTAACACAGGCCTTGATGAATGTACCGGCATATTTGAACCACAGGTGCGCATTACCAACAAAGGCACCGTTACACTAACCAGCGCTACCATAAGCTACCAGCTTAACAACGGTGCTACTGCTACTTATAACTGGACAGGCAGCCTTGCAACAGGCGAATCTGACGAAGTAACATTGCCGGAATTTGCCGCTGCTAATGGTGACAATACCTTTAGCATAACAATTACACAGCCTAATGGCACTACCGATGAAAACCCGGCTGACAATACATCTTCAAAACAATTTGAGGTAAATATTTATGAAACGCAAACAGTAACGTTTACCCTGGTTACAGATGGTTATGGCTATGAAACATCCTGGGAACTTACAAATGACGCAGGCACTGCAATAGAAAGTGGTGATGGTTATGAAAGCAACGGGCAGTATACTGAAACATTTGACCTGCCGGAAGGGTGCTATACCCTTACCATTTTTGATGAGGCCGAAGACGGTATTTGCTGCCTGTATGGCAACGGCAGCTATGAACTGGCACTTGAAGACGGCACAATTATAGCAACCGGCGGCTCTTTTGGTGCAGAGGAAGCTGTTGGGTTTGCCCTTAAAGACGACCTTTCAACAGGTAGCCACACACTACAAAATGCAGTAACGGTTTATCCTAACCCGTCTAACGGTATTTATACAATAGCCGTAAACAACGGTATGCAACCGGAATATACCGTTTACAGCCTGCTGGGCCAGGAGCTTACTACAGGCAAAATTAACGGCAACGGCAGCTTTAACCTGGGCAGCGCTGCAAATGGTGTATACCTGCTTAAATTACAGGATAAGGCTACGGGGGCTACGGCTACCTTTAAGCTGATTAAAGAGTAATACAGCAATGTATTGATTGCTTAATGTAGCAATTATCTGATTATTTAAAGTATCAATTGCCCCTGGCTTTTGGGGATGATTTGCCCCTGGCTTTAGCCAGGGGCTTTTTTATGAAAATTGTTTTACCTTTGCACCATGCAAACGGAGAAGAGAGATATAAGGGCGCTGACTAAAGAGCAATTGCGCGATTTTTTTACCGCAAATGGAGATAAGGCATTCCGGGGCAACCAGGTATATGAATGGCTGTGGAGTAAACGCGCCCATAGTTTTGACGACATGACCAATGTGGCCAAAGCTACCCGCCAGATGCTGGAGGATAATTTTGTGATTAACCACATTCACGTAGACCAGATGCAGCAAAGCGAAGACGGCACCGTTAAAAATGCTGTACGCCTGCACGATGGCCTTGTGGTAGAAAGTGTGCTTATACCTACCGAAACCCGCACCACGGCCTGCGTGAGCAGCCAGGTGGGCTGCAGCCTTGACTGCAACTTTTGCGCCACCGCACGCCTAAAGCGCATGCGCAACCTTAACCCCGATGAAATTTATGACCAGGTAGCGGCCATTGATGCCGAAAGCCGCCTGTACCACAACCGTCCGTTAAGCAATATTGTGTTTATGGGTATGGGTGAGCCGCTTATGAATTACAATAACGTAATCAAGGCCATAGATAAAATCACTTCGCCGGAAGGGCTGGGCATGAGCGCCAAACGCATTACCGTCTCTACATCTGGTATACCCAAAATGATAAAAAAACTGGCCGATGACGAGGTTAAGTTTAAGCTGGCCGTATCATTGCACTCGGCTATAGACGAGGTACGCAGCCGTATTATGCCCTTTAGCGAAAACTTTCCACTTAAAGACCTTCGCGAATCATTAGAATACTGGTATGCTAAAACCAAAAGCCGTATTACGTATGAATATGTGGTTTGGAAAGGTATTAACGACCGCAAGCAGGATATAGACGCGCTTGTAAAATTCAGCCGTTATGTGCCCTGCAAAGTTAACCTTATTGAATACAACCCAATAGACGACGGCGAATTCCAACAAGCAGATGAAGCCACTATTAATGCTTACATCCGCGGGCTTGAAGCCGCCGGTGTGGTGGTTAAAGTGCGCCGCAGCCGCGGTAAGGACATTGATGCCGCCTGCGGGCAGCTTGCCAATAAGAACGAGGCGGCTTCTTAGTTGTTCATGGTTCGTGGTTTATTGTTCATTGTTTCGCATCGTTTAATTAACAGATAGCGTTAACTCTGAACTCTGAACAATAAACATTGAACTGTTTTCCCTATCTTTGAGCCGCAATGAAAGTCACAGAGCAAATTAAGCAGCCTATAATGCAGGAAATGGAGCTTTTCGAGAAAAAGTTCCGTGAGTCGATGTCCAGCAAAGTGGCGCTTCTTAACCGTATTACCCACTACATAGTAAACCGAAAGGGCAAGCAAATGCGCCCTATGTTTGTATTCCTCACTGCCAAAATGGTAAGCGGGGGCACTGTTAATGAGCGCACCTACCGCGGGGCAGCCGTTATAGAGCTTATACATACCGCTACCCTGGTGCACGATGATGTGGTAGACGACTCTAACCGCCGCCGTGGCTTTTTTAGCATCAACGCATTGTGGAAAAACAAAATTGCCGTACTGGTGGGTGACTACCTGCTTAGTAAAGGCCTTTTGCTGAGTATAGACAATGGCGATTTTGACCTGCTGCGCATTATTTCAGTAGCTGTGCGCGAAATGAGCGAGGGTGAATTACTTCAGATAGAAAAGGCCCGCCGCCTTGATATTACCGAAGAGGTGTATTATGAAATCATCCGCCAGAAGACGGCCACGCTTATTGCGGCATGCTGTTCACTCGGCGCTGCATCGGTACACCCTGACAGCCATGATGTGGAGCGTATGCGCAAATTTGGCGAACTGATAGGCATGGCGTTCCAGATAAAAGACGACCTTTTTGATTACACCGATGATGCCATTGGCAAACCCACCGGCATAGATATTAAGGAGCAAAAAATGACCCTCCCGCTTATTTATGCGCTTAACAACTGTACTAAAGAAGAGAAGCGCTGGGTTATCAATTCGGTTAAAAACCATAATAAAGATAAAAAGCGCGTTAAGGAAGTAATCGGTTTTGTAAAGCAAAAAGGCGGCCTTGCTTATGCTGAGCAAAAAATGGTGCAGTTTCAGCAGGATGCGCTGCAACTTATATCGGGTTACCCTGATTCTGACTTTAAAGCGGCACTTACCTTAATGGTAAACTACGTGATTGAAAGAAAAATATAATTTTTTTTTCAACACATAAATCATTAAAAACAAAATAGTTACATTAGTAAATTAAAAAATTTACACCTTTCATGCAACCATTTTGCAACGTAATCCGTCTATGTTAATAGAAACCGCTGCTAATAAAATCGCACGGGGCCGAAACCAATAAAACCAACACGTCTTGAAAGTAATTGCCTTACACCAGCAGGAGCACGACCTTGTACAGCAGGCAGCCGCAAGCAACCGGCACGCCCAGCAGCAGGTTTATGCTAAGTATGCGCCCAAAATGCTGGGGGTATGCAGGCAGTACATTAAAGACGTGCACCAGGCAGAAGACGTTATGATTACCGCCTTTATGAAGGTATTTGCCAATCTTAAAAGTTTTGAGTTTAAAGGCAGCTTTGAAGGCTGGATAAGGCGGATAATGGTAAACGAATGCATAAGCTGCCTGCGGGTGCAAAAAAAAGTGAGTTTTCTGGAAGACCAGTTTTATGTAGAAGACTCTTTTAACAATATAGAAAGCGGGCTGAGTGTAGATGATATTCAGAGTTTGATAGACAGCCTGCCCGATGGTTACAAAATGGTGTTTAACCTGTATGCCATAGAAGGCTACAAACACCAGGAAATTGCAACAATGCTGGGTATTAGCGAAGGCACCAGCAAATCACAACTCTCCCATGCACGCAAAATGCTGCAGGGGTTAGTTAACAAACAAAAGAATTACGAAAATGGAACCGAATAAAATAGAACAGGAAATAAGGGAAAAGCTTGAGGGCCGCACCATAACCCCAAGCCCTATGGCGTGGGACAGGCTTGATGCCATGCTTACCGTGGCCGAAGGCAACGCCCAAAAACCCACTAAAAAACGTGGCTTTGGCTGGTTGTATATGGCGGCGTGTTTCCTGCTTATGCTGGGCGTGGGTGGTTACTTTATGCTGCACAACAGCAGCGACAGTATTGAAGCCGACCCAACCAAAAGTGTGGTAAACAGTAACACCAATACGACACAAACCGGAGGCCATACAAACACAGGCGCCATTATTTCGCCTGAAACGCAAATACAAGGGCACAACACTAACACCACACAGGCGGTGGCAGGTGTGCAACAGGGTTCATCATCATCAAAAAACAATCAATCGCAGCAGCAACAGCAAGGCACAACAAGCCAGGACAATCCGGGGCTTGCCCCTGCTGAAACTGCACAACCGCAAATGCTGGCGCTAAACAAGCCTGATTCAAAAATTAAGGTAGATGCAAATGCATTGCTGGCATCGGTTCAAAACCAAAAACCACAGGCAGCAAAGGCCACGCAGCCTAAGGTTAAGGTTAACGCTAATGAGCTGCTTACGGGCATAGAGGGCGAAATGGAAATGAATTTCCGCGACCGTATGTTTAACAGGCTGGCCAAAGGGTATGACGAGGTTAAAGAAGCCGTGGTTACCCGCAATTACAACTAAACATCAATCAAAAAAAACACCGATTTAAACACCAAAAACAACATGAAAGCAATTACTTTTTGTGTAGTGGCATTCTTATGCTTTGTCTCTACAAAACTACAGGCACAGGAAAAAGAAACCTTTGAGGAACGCGCTGCGGCTATTGCCACAAACATTGAGCGCATAACCGCACAAGAGCAGGACTCGCTTAAAAAAGAAGTAGATGCCATAAACCAAAAACTTGAAAACAACCAGCTTACCGAAGCACAGGCCGAAAGCCAAAGGCAGCAGTATGCCGAAAAACGCGCAAAAAACATAGAAAACCGTGTAGCGTTTGAGCAGGAAAAACTAACACAACTGGTGCAGGATAAAGTAGACGGCAAGGTGGAAAGCAAGGCTACTAAAAAATTCAGGTTTACAATACCGGGCAGGAACAAGGAATATTCGAGCTATGATTCTCTTGGTAACCACACCATTACAAACCGCAAGCAGGAAGGTTTTGAGCGCGACTTTAAACGCACCACATCCTGGTTTTTATTTGCTACAGGCCTTAACCGCCTTGTGGTAGACGGCGATATTGATAACGACAACTTTAAAGAGCGCTCAGAATTTTATGAGTGGGGCTTTACCTGGAACACCCGTATTTTTAAAAACAATAACCTGCTGCACCTGCGCTACGGCCTTTCGCTACAATACAACAACTTCAGGCCGAAAGATGACAAAGTGTTTACCGTGGTAGACGGGCAAACAGTACTTACTGACTCCGGCCTTGACCTTGATATGTCTCGCCTGCGCATTACAAACCTTGTTATACCGGTGCACCTGGAGTTTGACCTGGGAGGTAAAAGGGTTAACGGAGACAAGACCTACTACCCGGTTCAAAACAGTGTACGCATAGGTATTGGTGGCTACGGTGGTTTTAACGTAAAAGAGAAACAAATACTGCGCTATGAAGACGAGCTGGGCAATGATGTGAAACATAAATCTAAAGGCGGATATAACGTAAATGATTTTGTTTATGGTGTAAGTGGCTATATTGGCTACGGAAGTGTAAGCCTTTATGCCAAATATGATATACAATCGTTATTTGATAACGAAATCGACCAGAACAACGTGTCTTTTGGCATAAGATTTGATTTAGAATAGTTAATTAAGGGTTAGTTTTGTACTTTTTGAAAGAGGCGTTTCCATTTCTCAGGGAACGCCTTTTTTGCGTTTAAATATTTTGTACTTTTAGGATAGTAAACCAAGTTATCATGGCTCCTCACACTAAAATTACCATTCCGGGGCTGGCAGGGTTAGTATTGCTTATACCTGCGCTTTGCCTCTTTTACCTTAACAACACAGGCCTTGACACCCCAAAAGGGGCTATTTCATTAGCTATGCCATCAAAGGACAAACATGTTATTGAAGTTGACTCTACATTAGGGCTTCCGTATTTTAACAACCCTATGCCCCGTAATTACCGGGACATAATTATTAGCGGCAAAGATGATGCGCAACAACTACAAGCCGGCAGGCAGTTGGTGCGCAAACTCGTTTCAAGTAACGACACTATTAACGGTGTACGGTTCTGTTTTGGCAAAAACGCAAAATACAATGAGCTTATAAAAGCCCTTACCTTGTGCGAAGAAGAAAAGGCATCTCAATGGATACTTAGCGGCAATTACCTGTATATCTACAACCGCAATCTACGCCTTCCGGCAGACGAAAACGGCCATATGTATGAGTGTTTATCTATATAGGCAAAATATACCAATTTTAAAATACCTATCTTTGCGGTATGAAGATTAATACCGCCGAGTTTATTATAAGTAATAGCGATGTAAGCAAATGCCCTAAAGAGCCCCTGCCGGAGTATGCCTTTATAGGCCGCTCTAACGTGGGTAAATCATCGCTTATAAATATGCTAACGGGCCGCAACAGCCTTGCAAAAACATCTGGCAAGCCCGGAAAAACACAGCTTATAAACCACTTTAAAATAAACGAAAACTGGTTCCTGGTAGACTTACCGGGGTATGGTTATGCGCGTGTATCTAAATCTACCAAAGAAACATTTCAGCAGTTTATAACCGATTATTTTGAAAACCGCGAGCAGCTTGTTTGTGGCTTTGTGCTGGTAGATATAAGGCTTGAGGCACAAAAAATCGACCTTGAGTTTATAAACTACCTGGGCGAGAAAGAAGTGCCTTTTTGCATCATTTTTACCAAGGCCGACAAAATAAGCAAGGGCAAGCAACAGCAGCACGTGGCGGCGTACCGCAAAAAATTACTGGCCGAGGGCTGGGAAGAAATGCCGCAGCATTTTGTAACGTCATCTTCTGAAGGTACAGGCCGTGAAGAAGTGCTTGCGTTTATAGATGGCGTTAACCAGGATATTTTTAAAAACCAGGGGTTTGTGTAAAAAGCATCAGGAAGATAGCTTTTTTATCATTGCAAAATTAGTGAACACCTCGCCGTTATAAGTAACCTGCTGAGGCGTTACTATTTCATACCCCTGTTTTAAGAAGTATGTTTTTGCGGTAATAGAAACAGCTACCGTAATTGCCTTAAAGCCGCATGACAGAGCATAAGCTTCAATTACCCCAACTATTTTTGTAGCCACCCCTACCCCCTGAAAATCCTTGTGTACAAACAGGTGGTCAAAATAACCGGTTGCATCAATATCGCCAAAACCACAAATAGTATTATTGCATTCAGCAATAATAGTATAGTGCTCCAGTAATTTAGCACCCCACTTTTCAGCGTTTATAATATCAGGAGCCCAGGCGTTAACCTGGGCTTTAGAATAATGTTTACTATTAATGGTATGAATGGTATCTCTAAATAAACTAACAACTGCATTTATGTCGTCTGCACGATACCTTCTCAATGTAATCTCCATGCTAAATTATTTCTTTTGCAGGTCAAGTTTTTCTGCAAAGTAATCACAAAAATCACGCATAGACTCGCCCATGCGCTCATCTCCGGTGGCGCGCTCAAAAGAGTGGCTCATGCTTACCAGCGTCTGGTGAAAAAACACTTTCATTTCATCTACCGGCATATCTTTGGTCCACAGGTCTATGCGCATGCTTTCCTGGGCCTTACTGTCCCACACGCTAAGCATCATTGCCTTGCTTTCCTGGTTAATTACACCACCGTCGCGGGCTGTCCACTTCAGGGTTTCGGGCACGCGGTTGGCATCAAGCTCCACACTTATTTTAATCTCTGATTTCAGGGTCGTATCTTTAGACATCTTACTTCTTGGGTTTGTATTTAGATTTTTCAAAAATGGTTTTGGCATCCATAGCCAAAAGCTGCTGCAAAGTTACATCTTTATTGTTTTCCATAAAGCTTCGCACAATTTGCCAGCCTATCCACTGCCCCAGTCGCCCGGGAGAGTCGGTATCTATATCAAGCCCAAAGCGTGTAAACGGCGCAGGGTTTATAAAGCGGCGCGGCAGTTGCGGCTCTGTGCTGTACAGCAGTTGTTTTTCTAAAAGGGTGCTCCACATAATGGCTTCGTTTTCAAACGCCCATTGCAGCTGTAATTTGGTGTAGCCTATCTTGTCATAATCAGGCACATTAGGTATAAGCCTGTCTTTAAGGTATTGCATCTTACCAAAGTAAATCATGTAAGACAGCAGGGTTTTATCGGTAAGGCCGCTTATTTGCGCATACATGCCTGTTGTGGCGAATGATTCTACCACATCGGGTAAAATTTGTGTAGGGTCATACATTTGGGTGCGGTAGGTATCAAGTCCCTGGTAGTATTTGTTGCCCCTGCCCAGGTATATGCTTAGCGGAATTGCAACCGTTTTACCGTTGTACATGGCTTTATATTCCAGGTTATCGTTAACCAGGGTAACCACCTGCGGAATATTAAACTTAGGGTAGTAGTATTTTATATGCTTAAACAGCTCCCGTGTATTGGTTTGCAGGGTATCAAGGTCAGGATATACCTTTTGTACTTCGGCCTGAAGCTCCTTTAAAAAAGGCTCATTTCGGCGCGACAGCCATTCGGCATCGCTTGTAGATGCAGGGAAAAGGTCGGCAAAACGCTGCCTCATTTTAGGAAAATCAGCCGGTTTTACGGTAAAATAGTCCCTGTCAAGGCGCTCTATTTTAACTTCGGGTATTTTTACCTCTTCAATTTCTTTTTCTTCCTTACTTTTTTTACCACATGAAACTACGGCAAGGGCAAGGGCAAAAAACACTACGAATTTTCTCATTTTAATAGTTTAAGCTATTTCAATTAGCTGCGTTTTGTTACTTTTATGGGCAAATATACAACGCTTAAAACATATACCGCCATGAATACCCACTACAAATTTGACGCACAGGCCATAAACAACCATATTGTAAACTGGCTGGGCACCTATGCACAAAACGCAAAAGCAAAAGGTTTTGTTGTGGGCATATCGGGTGGTATAGACAGCGCGCTTACCTCAACGCTGTGCGCACAAACCGGCCTGCCTACCCTGTGTGTGGAAATGCCCATACACCAGGCCCAGAGCCACGTTACCCGTGCAAAAGAACACATTGCCTGGCTTAAGGCCAACTATCCTAACGTAAGCGGTGCCGAGGCCGACCTTACCAGCACCTTTGAGCACTTTAAAGAGCAGGTGCCACCAGCTGGCACGCAACACCTTACAGACCACACACTGGCCAACACACGTTCGCGCCTGCGCATGCTTACGCTATACTACTTTGCGGGTATTAATAACGCCATTGTGGCGGGTACCGGCAACAAGGTAGAAGACTTTGGCGTAGGCTTTTACACCAAGTATGGCGATGGCGGTGTAGACGTGAGCCCTATTGCCGATTTGCTTAAAAGCGAGGTGCGCATACTGGCAAAATACCTGGGCGTTACAGAAAGCATTATTACCGCTAAACCTACCGACGGGCTTTTTGGCGATGACCGCAGCGATGAAGACCAGATTGGTGCAAGTTATGAAGAGCTGGAGTGGGCCATGCAACAAAAAGAATTCGGTAAAAAATCAGGTGATTTTGAAGGGCGCGAAAAAGAGGTTTTTGATATCTACATACGTTTTAATACCAACAACCAGCACAAGATGCAGCCCATACCCGTGTGTGAGATTCCCTTAAATTTGAAATAAAATTCTTTCATTCACAATACTTTAAGATTTTAATTGCTAACTTTACTTTAATAGTAAACCCAAAAAAACGCAATTATGATCAAGTTATGCCTTGCGGATAATCATCCTGTTGTGCATTATGGGATGAAATCGTTTTTTAACGACAATCCGCAGATTAGTTTTGTGGGTGTGGTAAATAATCTGGAGAGCCTTTTAGACTGCCTGAGCAAAAAAACGGTTGATGTGGCCGTGATTGACCTGGAGCTTGAGGGGTTAACCAGTATTAGTTCTGTAAAATCGCTGATTAAGGAATTTCCCGAAACCAAGGTGGTAATTTTTACCAACCTTGCCGAACAGATTTATGCACCTAATGCCCTTAAAGCCGGTGTTAGCGCCTATGTGCACAAAAGCGCCAGGATGGAAGACCTGGAGAGTGCCATTAAGCGTGTAAACGATGGCGATGTGGTATTTAGCGACCTTGTAAAGAAAAACCTTGCACTGCTTAACAAAGGCAAGAAAAGCGAACGGTTGTACCGCAAGCTTTCGAGCCGGGAAATTGAAGTGCTGCGCTACCTTAGCGAAGGCAAAAAAAACAAGGAAATTGCACGCCTGCTCGACCTGAACGAGAAGACCATCAGCACGTATAAATTGCGCCTGCTTACCAAGCTACACGTTACAAACCTGGTAGACCTGGTAAACAAGGCAAAGACCCTGGATATTGTATAGCCGGGAGACATTCAACTGACAAAAAAGAACAACGGGACACACCACTACTCCAAAGACAAAAGAAGAAAGAAGCCCGGCCAGCGCCAAGGGCTTTAAAGCACAAGCAAAAAACGCCCCACAAGGGCGTTTTTGTTTGTTTAAGTTATACTTTAACCCTTAATTACAATAAGATAATTAGCGAATTTTCAGGCAACTTTGTACATTTGGGTTACTAACAACCAAAAAGATGAAAGAACAGTTTAAAAAGTTCCTTAACGAAGAGCAGGACCCAAAGGCTATAGAAAAAATAAGCGCCAAGCTAAGCGACCTGCTCATGAAAAATGAAGAGGTGGGCTATATAGGCGTTCAGAAAAAACCGGCCATAAACGTATTTCCGGACAGCGTGGTGCTTACCAACAAGCGTATTATTATCTGTAAGCCGAAAAACCTGGGCCTTAGCATGGATTTTACCGATTATCCGTGGGGCAATATTGCCGGGGCTTTTATGAAGGAAGGCATACTGGGGTCGGAATTTTCGTTTACCACCACTACCGATATTACTGTTAGCATAGACTATATACCCAAGATACAGGCACGAAAAATGTATACGTTTTCTAAAGAGCAGCTGGAACTGCTTAAGGAATCCAACGCACCAAAGGCAGAAGAAAAGCCGTTTACAGCACCCATAGAAGAGCCTGTAGCCTATACCGAACCGGAAGCCACAGCCGAAGAAATTGAGGAGGTAGAAACCGAAGAGGTAAACAGCTTTGCCGAGATTATACATAAGCCTGCACCGGAGCCGGTTTATGAAGAAACCACACCTGCACCTGTGCCAACCCCCACTCCTGAAAAACAGGGACTTGCCGCATTAAGCAAGGAAGAGCTTTTTGAAAAGCTGCAAAGCTACAAGAAGCTGCTGGACAACGGCCTGATACTACAGGGCGAATATGATGCCTTTAAAAAAGAGATATTAGAATATTTATAAGCCACCTAAACCACTTGCTATGAAGGGAGGAAAAGACATTGAAAAACTAATACCACACCGCGCACCGTTTTTATTTGTAGACGAGGTAACGGCCGCCACTACCGAAGAAATTACCGCCATTAAAACCTTTGACCGTACTGAGGTAAACCTGCAGGGCAGCTTTCAGGATTTTGGGTTTGTGCCGGGCACCATTCTTATAGAGAGCATGGCGCAGGCCGGTGGTGCGGGGGTAAGGTTGCTGGAAATAACCAACGGCATTTTTGCACTGGTGCAAATAGAATCGGCGCAGTTTTTTGCGGGCGTGCCTTTTGGAGAACAGATTACCTATACCATAACCAACCACCGCCTTAGCGAAAAAATAATCAAGCAAAGCGGCAAAGCCCATGTAAACGGCAACCTGGTTATGGAAGCCTCGTGGATGTCGATAAAAATTGATGAGCGCAGGGATAGTTAGCTATTTATACAAGTGCTAAACTAAACTCTTTTTGAGATTTCTCGACTCCGCTAAAGCTTCGCTCGAAATGGAAGAGCGCAACAAACCGTTTTGACAAAATTAAACCTCATTATTAAGAAACCTCCATTGCGGATTAAATCCGTTAATCAGATTTTCTTTCTTTGCCCTGTTCCATTTTTTCAACTGTGTTTCGCGGTCAATTGCTATTTGTACATCCTGATAATGCTCAAAATATATCAAGTAACAATATTTGTATTTTGCAGTAAATGCCTTTGAATGCGGCTCAGGATTTGCATGATAATACAGCCTTTCTTTTAAATCGGTCGTAAAACCAATATACAGTACCGTTTTTATTTTGTTTGTAATGATATAAACATAGTAATTGTGGCTTCCAAAGGTGTGCTGCATATTAATTTTAGTATTAAGCTTTACACATAAAACAGGCGTTTTTCCATTCCGAGCGGAGCTTTAGCGGAGTCGAGGACACGAGGCGCAGCCGAACTGACGAAGTAATCTCCTAAATTTAAAAAATTGAGATGTTTCCATTTCGGTTCACTTCAGCCGACATGAAAAAAACGCAATGTTACACCCTCGTACCCAGCTCTTTCATAACCTTAACAAAATCAGCTACAATAGCCTCACGGTTAATTGAAGCACCTTCTTTGTTTACCCATTTGCCACTAACAACAGTGCCCAGCATATCGCTAACATCGGCGCTATACACCAATGTATTACTCAGGTTGCGGAGTGATGCCGTAGCTATTAATGGTGAGGTGGCTTTAAAAACTGCCGCATCAAACGGCTGCCCGGGTGCAAAAAATTGAACGTGGGGTGCACCCATAGCCTTCCGGCCGCTTTGCCATGCCATTTTTAGCGCGTTGAAACCGCTGTCGCCACTCTGTGGTGTAACAAAAGTTGTGCGTTTGTGGCTTATGAGGCGCTGGCCGTAATCCAGTATCCTGAGTTCTTCAAGCGGGTTAAGGCCCACGTGGCTATCGGTGCCAATACTCCAGTTGCCCCCCGCGTTTTTATAGGCTTCAAAACTAAACAGGCCGTCACCCAGGTTGCCCTCTGTACTGGGACATAGCACTACGTTAGCGCCACTTTTTGCAATGCCGTTAGCCTCGTTTTCATCAAGATGCGTGGCGTGCACCAGGTGGTAATTATCATCTGCCTTAACATTATCAAGCAGCCACTGCACGGGGCGTTTATTATGGAATGCCAGGCAGTCTTCAATTTCCTTAAGCTGTTCCGATACGTGTATGTGAAATGGCATTGAACCGTCTAATGAATTGCAAACACTAATAACATCCTCAGGCTTTACAGCACGCAGTGAATGTATGCCTACGCCCACATTAGCATGAGGTTGTTTCTCAACTACCTTTTGCGTGGCTTCAAGCAGTTTGTAATAATCTTCAATTGTTTGTGAGATAAAACGTTTTTGGCGTTCTACTGGCGGCTGGCCAAAGCCTCCCTGCTGGTAAAACATGGGCACCAGCGTAATGCGTATGCCCGCACGTTTTGCAGCCGACACAAGCCTCTGCCCCATTTCGGCAAGGTTAGCATAGGGTTTGCCGTCTTTATCATGGTGCAGGTAGTGGAATTCTGCCACAGCGGTATACCCGTGGCGGGCCATTTCGCTGTACAGCATGGCGGCAACAGCTTCCATCTGTTCGGGAGAAAGGGTTAGCGCCAGGCCATACATGGCGTTGCGCCAGCTCCAGAAATCATCCTGAACACCGGTGTTGGTATGCAGCTCGGCCAAACCTGCCATAGCATACTGAAACGCGTGTGAATGTGCATTTTGGAAACCCGGCAACGCATAGCCGTTTATGTATTCTCCCTGTGGGGAAGCGGTTTGTGATATAGAAAGTATATTACCCTGCGCATCAAGCTGTACAGCGGCGTTTTCAACCCAGCCGTTTTCGGTAAGGAGGGCTTTAAAAGTATAGGTTGCCATTATTCTTCAATAGCTTTTATAAGTTGGGCAAAAAGATTTTGCAATACGGCGCGAATACGGTTGGCATTGGCTTCGTCATACTGCGTTTCAGTGGCATCCATATAATTGGTTTTAGCCATTTCCAGCTGCAGGGCGTGCACCCTGTTTTGCGGGCGGCCAAAAAAGCGCGTTATATATCCACCCTTAAACGGATGGTTGTGCTGCGCCTCATAGCCTTTATCCTGCAATGCCTGCCAGGCAGTTTCTATAACCTGCGGCCATGCCGAAGTGCCATCGTTATCGCCTAAAATAAGTTCCGGGAACGGCTCCGGGCGAATACCCGGCACTATTTTGCGTATGGAATGGGCATCAAACAACAATGCCTTGCCAAACTCCTGCTTCATTTCCTGGGTAAGCTGCGCCAGCTTTAGGTGATAAGGAATGTAGTATTTTTCAACACGCTGTGCTATTTCGGCATCATCAGGTTCGCCGTATTCATATAAAGGGTTTCCGTTGAAATCGGTAGTGGTACATAAGCCTGTTATAACGCGGCCGTCATCATACAGCGGTTTGCTTTTTGGGTCGCGGTTAAGGTCTATTACCCAGCGGCTGTAGTTGGCTTTTATAAGTGTAATGCCCATTGCCGGTGCAAAATCATACAGGCGGTCTATAAACCAGTCGGTATCATCGGGTGCGGCGGCAAGGTTGGGCCTGAGGCGTTTTTTAATGTCATCAGGAAAAAAAGTACCTGAGTGCGGCGAACTTATAATAATGGGTACTTTAGGCCCTGTGGGCTGGGTTATGCTGAAAATATCCATAGTAGTGTAGTTTGTTTATAGCAAAAACAAATGTAACGTTAATTTATGAATTGGGTAATTGATATATAACACAAACCCCGGATTCACATCCGGGGTTTTGAAACGTCTTGCCCTTACAGGGCTGTATATGATTAGGATGCTTCGACAAGCTAAGCATGACTGCCGCCTGCCATCTGCTACCTGAATACTGATTAAAGTCCGCGTACTTTCTTTTCCCATGCCCAGGCAGATGCCAGCGCTTCGTTAAGGGATTTTTCGGCTTTCCAGCCCAGTACGTTATTTGCTTTTGTAGTATCGGCATACGCTTCTGTAACATCGCCCTCGCGGCGCGGTACTATTTTGTAGTTCAGTTTTTCGCCGGTAGCGCTTTCAAAGGCTTTTATTACCTCAAGAACCGAGTTGCCACGGCCTGTACCCAGGTTAAATACCTCTACTTTTTCTTCGTTTTTGCTTTCAACAAGGCGCTGCAGCGCGGTAACGTGTGCCTTGGCAAGGTCTACCACGTGTATGTAGTCGCGCACGCAGGTACCATCGGGCGTTGGGTAATCATCGCCAAAAACCGAAAGCTCCTGCCTTAATCCCGCGGCAGTTTGTGTAATAAACGGCACCAGGTTTTGCGGCACACCCAGCGGTAGTTCGCCTATGTTTGCCGAATCGTGTGCGCCTACCGGGTTAAAGTAGCGCAGCAAAATGGCGTCGATATTACTAATTTTAGCCACATCGCGAATTATTTCCTCGCCTACCTGCTTGGTGTTGCCGTAAGGACTCATGGCAGGCTGTACGGGTGTATCTTCGCTTATAGGCATCTTTTCGGCCTGGCCGTATACGGTACAAGATGAACTAAAGATAAAGTTTGCATTATCCTTTTTTTGCAGTTCCTGAAGGATGTACACCAGTGCCCCCAGGTTGTTTTCATAATACAATAATGGGTTTTGTACGCTTTCGCCTACTGCCTTGCTGGCCGCAAAGTGGATAACGCCGTTAACATCGCTGTATTTTTTAAAGAAATCCTGCACGGCAGCCTTATCGCGAAGGTCTATCTGCTCAAATTCGGGCTTTTTGCCGGTTATGGCCTCAATACCTTCCAGCACGCTGATTTGGGCGTTGCTAAGGTCGTCTATAACCACTACATCAAAACCTGTGTTTTGCAATTCTACCACAGTGTGCGAGCCTATAAAGCCCAGGCCGCCGGTAACAAGTACTTTCATCTTTATTCTTTTGTTGGTTTTATGGTAAACTCAAAAACGGGCTTTCCTATTGTGTCATGGTATACATAATGAAACAGGACCGGGCCCTTAAATATTTTTTTGGCGGCAATACCGTCCATATTTGCCTGTGCGCCCTGTTGTACCAAACGCTTAATCTCGGCAGTATTGGTAAGGGTGTCAGGCTGTTTAAACGTATAGTAATAGTTTATAATGTTTGGGGCGGTGGCGCTTGCACTGTCAAGGCGGGTAATCTCATCAAGCTGGCGGGGTGCCATTTTGTTGACTTCCTTTACCAGCAGGTTAAGGTTATCAAGGTCGGCACTGTTATCTGGTGTTTCGTTTTTGCACGACAACACCAGGGCACACAGCACCCCAAGCACAACCTTATGTACAAGCCTGCCCTTCATTATTTTACAAACTCAAGTACGCTGTCGGTAATAAACTTAATCTGCTCATCGTCAAGCTCGGTGTGCATAGGCAGTGCCAAAACCTCTTTAACCAGCCTGTTGGTTACAGGGAAATCAGCCTCGTTGTAGCGGCTGCTTGCATAGGCTTTCTGGCTGTGCAGCGGAATTGGGTAATAAATAGCACATGGTATATTTTTATCCAGCAGGTGCTGCATAAGGGCATACCTATCAGTATCGAGCACGCGGAAGACATACTGGTGGAACACGTGGCTGTCTTCATCGCCCACAATAACCGGGGTAATGATTTTATCACTAACGCTAAGTGCAGCGCTGTACTTGGCAGCAGCCTCGCGGCGGGCCACGTTGTACTGGTCAAGCAGCGGCAATTTGGCGTTAAGCACTGCAGCCTGAATGCTGTCGAGCCTACTGTTTACCCCCACCACATCGTGGTGGTAGCGCACATACATACCGTGGTTTACAATACCACGCAGGGTGTGTGCCAGGGCATCATCATTAGTAAAAATAGCTCCACCATCGCCATAGCAGCCCAGGTTTTTACTTGGGAAGAACGATGTTGAAGCCACATGGCCTATAACGCCTGCCTTTTGCTTAGAGCCGTTAGCATACTTATAATCAGCACCAATGGCCTGTGCGTTATCTTCAATAACATACAGGTTGTGCTCTGCAGCCAGTGCCATAATGGCCTCCATATTTGCCGCCTGCCCAAAAAGGTGCACCGGAACGATGGCTTTTGTTTTTGGTGTAATGGCTTTTTTAATGGCCTCTATTGAAATGTTGTAGGTATCCTCCTCCACATCTACAAGTACCGGGGTAAGCTGCAACAGCGCTATTACTTCTACCGTAGCGGCAAAAGTGAAGTCGGCTGTAATAACCTCATCGCCCGGTTGCAGGCCAAGGCCCATCATGGCTATTTGCAGCGCATCGGTACCGTTTGCACACGGAATTACGTGTTTTGCACCCAGGTATTGCTCAAGGTTTTTCTGGAAAGTGTGTACCTGCGGGCCGTTAATGTAAGTGGTGGTATCAAGTACTTCCTGGATGGAAGCGTTTACAGTGTCTTTTATATGGTCGTACTGTGTTTTAAGGTCGACCATCTGTATTTTTTTCATTATACGAATGATTATAAAGAGGTACAAAAATAACCAACTTTGCCGACTTTATAACCTGAAAAAACTTTTTTTAAAGTGCTTTTAACCTTATAATTTAAAATTGCGCGACACCGGCAGCTCTTCGCCGTTTTTAAGCAGTATGCCTTTTGAATTGCTGCTTTTAATAAAGTTTGTGTTTACAATGTATGAGCGGTGGCATTTAATAAAATTAGGCGGCAGCTCTTTTTCTATTTCGCTTAGTTTTCCGCGTAAAAAATGGCCTTTACCCTCAGATGGGGTAAAGTTAAGGTAGTGGTCATCGGCCTTTATGTACATAAGCTTATCCAGGTACAGGCGCGTTTTGTTTTTAAGTATAATGTGGTCTTCTATAACCAGCTGGCGCACTTTTTCAAGCTGCTCTACTGTTTTGGTATGTTCTGTTTCTATACCCTCTTTTTCCTGTTGCAGTTTTTTGCGGCGCACATCTACTTTTCTCCAGCGGATAAATGAATAGAGCGCCAGCAAAAACACCAGGAATAACAATGTGCCGAAAATGATTTTGTGTTGTATAAACTTCATCTTTATATTTTGCAGTATAGATATTTGCCGGTCTTTCTCGGCTACCTGGTATTTTATATTAATATCATGAATGGCAATGTTTTGCTCTACATCTTTAATTTTTGCGTCAAGCGAATCGAATGCCGTTTCAAACCGGCGCCTGTTGGCATTATCGCCAAGGGCATCATAGCATTGGGCGATTTTTTTATAAATAAGCCTGCCAAACTTTTGGTAATAGGGCATTTTTATAGCCAGGGCCTTTTTAAAATAAAACAGGGCTTCTTTGTAGTTTTCCTGCATAAAAAAGGTATTACCTATGGTGTAGTAGCCTTTTGCCTGCTCCAACGGGTCTTTTACATAGTAGGCTACCGAAAGGGCTTTATCTGCAAAGGCCAGTGCTTCTTTATACCGGCCGGCGGTGTTATTAATGGTGGCCAGGTTAAGGCAAATTTTGCCCTCTATAGCCCTGTTGCCTGATTTTTGGGCATATACCAATGCCTTCTGAAAAAGGGCCAGGGCGCTGTCGAGCACTTTTACATCAGGGTCATCTGCTTCGCTGTAGGTTTGATAGGCTTCCTTGGCGTATTCTGATGTTACGAGTGCAAGCCGTTCGGCCGACTTTGTTTTATGGGCATAGGCCTTATATTCTTCAAGAAAAGTATAGCCGTATTTTTGATAGTCATCCTGCGATGATACAACCAGGTGTGCCTCAAGGGCTATATCTTTTGCCTCAGTGGTTTTCCCGGCAGTTTCAAACTGTTTTTTGGCTTTTATAAAATATGCCAGTGCAGCATCTTCATGGTTTAAAAAAGCATAGCACTTGCCCAGACGGTAGTAGCTTATACCGGCCTGCCATGCCGACCCGGGTTTTGCAGCCCTAAGCTTTTCTATAACCTGCTCAGGATGGTTTAAAACACTATCGGTTACAAACCGGCCAAGGCTTTGCCCGTTGCACAGGAAGGGCAATAAAATAAGGAGATTTTTTAGAGCTTTGAGCATGGCTGCAATTATTTTTTTAAGCTTAGCACGCCGTCGTCTTTAGTTACGCGGGGGATGAAATGTTCATATTGAGGCTGATTTCCTTTTGTAATAACAGGATTATGAGGATTATAGTAGTTCCACATATCATTTAATGCATCATAATCTTTTTGGCAAGCCTGCTTATCTTTAAACATTAGCAATTTTAACGTAAAATACCCTTTAAGAGAATCAAAAATTGCACTGTCGGTTTCATTTAATGCTATTACTCTTATACTATCGTTTTCACCCCATGATGCCGGTTTGTCAAAATTGAATTTTATGTCTGTTAAAGTGGGAATGTTACCCAAATCCGGAACTTGCCTCTGTTGCATAGTAGTTCCCTCTTTATGATACATGAAGGCCAAGGCTTTATAGCCTCCCTCTTCAATAACCATGTGCTTACCTCCATATATAAAACCAGAATCTCCTGTGGTCAATTTAATATCAACATAAATTTTATTACCATTAATTTTGAGCGCGTTTTGATTTGCAGCACTATCAAATGATGTACCTATTACGCAATTAACCTGCGGGGATGGCAACTGATCAGTATCTTGTTGCTCTGCAATTTTATCGCCTTGTTTTGCAACATTGTTTTTGTTTTCACATCCTGTAAAAAACATTAGCGCTATAGCCAATAAAAAAAAATAAGGTGCTTTCATAATTTATTGATTTGTTGGTTAGTAAATATATTAGTTCTTGCTTAAAAATTGTAATCCTATCATTACTTTATCATTTATTAACTGCTTATAGTTCGAGACACTTTTAGTTACAACCGTAAATCTCAAACTTCCGCCAATTGTAACCCCAAACATTGCCCTACCTAACAAAACCGGCGTTTTAGAGTTTCTATCAATTTCAAACTGATCATAAAAATCATTTGTCGCAAATAAGAGACCATATTCAGCCTGCAAAAAGAAATTGAACTTTTTATTATCTGAAGCCCGGCTTACATATAATGACGGATATAACATACCCCTCACATCAGATGCAGCAACATTACTTCCCATACCCTCAATATCAGCAGAGATTTTACCATTTAATGAAGGCATAAAAAGAAAAAGTGATCTTTTATAAGTCCAAAAAGGTAGTAAACCTGATAAATAGAAATTACCACCGCCGTTTAGAGTCCTTAACAATTCTTGTTCATTGTTGTTTTCGCGTTCGCTTTGGGCATTTTCACCTTCAGCGCTTTCTTCCGAAGTAGCATTTATTACCGAACCAAACGATAACCTCACCAGCCCCATGTAATCACTAATAAGCTCCGTTTGTACAATAGTGCTCTTGTCAGTATATAATAAAGAAATATTATTAGCAAAACTCATATCTGACTCATCCTCAGATAAAATTTTCACTCCACTATCAAAACCAAGAGTAAGTTTTTTTGATGTAGTATCTTCATAGTCTTCTTTTATGCTTGGTATCTGCCCAAAAGTCCAGTTACAAAACAATAAGAGAAGGAAAGTGATTGGTGTTTTCATAACAGTAAGGTTTGTAAATCCCGGCAACGCCGGGATTTTAATTATTCAACTGGGCAAAGTGTATTGTAGCCCTTATTTAGAAAGTACTTTAAAATCTTTTTTATGATTCCTTTAAACACAATTCCCCCTGGAATTACGCTCACTATAAAATCTAATATAGCAGCAAGTATATCTCCCGCCGTTGAGGTAGCGTTAAGTACCTTACATAAAAATCGGATGAGTTTCCTCCACAATCCCCTCCCTGCAAATTCCGCAGAAAAATTTTGTCTCCTGGTTGAAATAAAAGACTCAGTCGATGCATATAGCATAGGCGCTGTAGCATCAGCTGCATCTACATATAATTCAGCAAGGCCATTTTCAATATCCTGTTCTGTAATATTTTGTTCGACATCTTCAGCCTTAACTTCCGTCAAAATTTCTGCCATAAATATATTAGCATCAATTTGTGTGTTATCAATATTCTGCAAATACATAATTATAAGGTATAAATCTGCCTACTCTTTGTTACCGTTTTCGGCTTCCCGGCTTTTTTGCTTTTGGAATTCCATGACCCAAAATTGCAGCAATAGCAGGGGTTTACAAAAAAAATGTCGTGAACTGCACAAACTGTAGCGCCAAATGCAAAACGTATATTCAACGTTTTTTAAGAAGTGTTTTCCTGCAAGATTTACTACCCTGCCAAGTTGAAAAATAACCGTATTTTTGCAGGGTAAAAACTATCTTATAATGCTTTTTCTGTACAGCCTGTTTACGCACATTGCCTTTTTCTTCCTTAACATTGTGGCGCTCTTTAACCGCAAGATGAAACTGTTTGTGCAGGGCCGTAAGCACGTTTTTGATACGCTACAGCAAAGCATCAGCGCGGCAGATAAGGTTATCTGGTTTCACGCAGCATCTTTGGGCGAATATGAACAGGGGCTGCCCATTATGGAAAAAATGCGCGAACTGCACCCTGCACACAAAATACTGCTCACGTTTTTTTCGCCTTCGGGGTATGAAATACGCAAAAACACCCCCGCAGCCGATGTTGTGGTGTATTTGCCTATGGACACATTGGGTAATGCCCGCAAATTCCTTAAGCTGGCGCACCCTGACATGGCCTTTTTTATTAAGTATGAATTTTGGCCCAATTACCTCAACGGGCTTAAGGCGGCCAATGTGCCCACGTATTTAATTTCGGGGTTGTTTCGCCCCAACCAGGCTTTTTTTAAGTGGTATGGCGGTATTTACCGTGAGGCGTTTAAAGCTTTTACCCACTTTTTTGTGCAGTATGAAAGCAGTAAGGGATTGCTAAAATCCATAGGCTTTACCAATGTAAGCGTGAGTGGCGACACCCGTTATGACCGCGTGAGCCGCATTTTAGAGCAAAACAACACCCTGCCGTTTATAGAAGAGTTTATAGACGACAAAACCACCATAGTTTTTGGCAGCTCGTGGCCTAAGGATGAAAGCCTTTTTGTGCCGTACATTAACCAAAGCAACGGCGTGAAGTTTGTTATTGCGCCGCATACCTTTGGCGAAAGCCATATACAGGAGTTGCTGACCAGCCTTAAAAAACCGGCACTGCTATATACCGAAAAAGAAGGCAAAAACCTGCGTGATTATGATGTGCTTATCATTAATACCATAGGCCTTTTGGGCAAAATATACAGCTATGCCGATGCCGCTTATGTGGGCGGGGGCTTTGGCACCGCCGGGCTGCACAACATACTGGAGCCTGCCGCCTTTGGCGTTCCGGTGGTAATTGGGCCCAACCACACTAAATTTCCGGAAGCGGTGGCACTGGCACACGCAGGCGGGGTTATTGTGGTGCACAACGAAGAACAGATGACCAACACCCTGCACGACCTGGTTACTAATGAGGTGTATAGGCATGAAACCGGCCACATAGCAGGCAGCTTTGTAAGCATGAGCCGTGGCGCTGTAAATGTTATTATGAAAAGGTTGGGAGTTGAGGGTTGAGGGTTGTTATAAACGTTCCTGCCTGATCCCTTCGTATAACAACAAAACACCCAAAATAAAGAGAACCAGGGGCGCTATGTAATATTCAAGGCCGGCCTCTCCCCTGCTAAAAAAGAAAGGCAGGGCAGTGGCGATAACCAACACTATTCCGAGGACAATTTTTATAATGCGCATTATAAGTTGATTTCTTCAAATATATAAAAATTCATGTATGACACAGCCCAATTTTAAACCTTTTGCCCCTCTTGATGCCCCTGCCGTTATAACCATGATGCAGGATTTTTATGCCATAGACGGTTACCCCATGGATGCCGCCGTGAACAAAGGCCTGTTTTTTGAGTTTGTGGAAAAACCCGATTTGGGTAAGGGGTGGGTGATTGTGGTTGATGGGCAGCCTGTGGGTTATGTAATACTTACTTTTGTTTTTAGTTTTGAATATGCCGGGCGTATTGCATTTTTAGATGAACTGTTTATAACCGCCGAAATGCGCGGGCGTGGCCTTGCCAAACAGGCACTTGATTTTATTGCCCAAGAGGCTGCAAGCCTCTCCGTTAAAATTATTTACCTCGAGATTGAGCCGCATAACGAAACGGCTAAAAAACTATACCTTTCTAAAGGTTTTACAGAACACAAGAGGGGGTTGCTGAGATGGCAGTTTTCAGATGGCAGTTTTTCAGATAGCAGGTAGCAGCAGGCAGGCGGCTGTACATCCCTAAATAAGGTTGACCGTTTTTAGGGATGTACACGAAACTGAAAACTGCTATCTGCCACCTGCTATCTGTTTAAAGTCTTATTTTCCATAGCAAATCAACGCTTATGGTGTGCTGGTAGTTAAATTGGCCATCGGGCTTCAGGTCATATAAATAAGGCTGGTAAATAACCCCTACGTGAAATTTACTGCCCACACGGAAATACGTATTTAAATGCAACCCTAACGATGTGGTGTAGCGTTCTATACGCTGTGAGTTGCCCACGGTAAGGGCGCTTTGCGGGTAATCATCCCAATCGTCATCATAATCATACACATAGCGGTTTTTAGCCCATGAAAGCCCGTAGCCCACAATAAAGCGGTTAAACACCATGTTGTGGGTAAGGTTAAGCGCCGATGCACCAAAAAATTCATCGCCGCGGGTGGTGGGCACCGGCACAAAGAAAAAGTAATCCGTAGCCCCATAAACCGAGAGGCTTACAAAACGGTTTTCTTTATAGTAATATTCCACCCCGGCAGAAAGGCCAAAAAAGCCGGTATTACTCAGGGGTTCACTACGCCTGGGGTTCAGGTAAAACGAGTTTATGTACGGAATGGAAACCGTGAGGTTAACAGCCCCTTTTTTATAATCATAAAACCGCCTCGAAAGTCCGCCTATAAACCCCGGTTCTTCGGCCTTAGTGCTGTCTTTATCTAAAAAAAGGTAGTCGCCATAATAATAGCCCTTGCCGTTTTTTTTATCTATATGCCGCGCCAGGAAATAACCGGGTATCGACCAGAATAAATTGCCATACTTTGTAAGCGGCCGCAGCCTTGGGGCAACATGGTATTCTTTACTCAGCGAATCGGCCGTTAGCTTTATGTGCAGGGTATCGGCGCTGTGGGGCACTAAAAACTGCGTAGGCAGGGGTTTTGCCTGGCCGTTTATTTCGGCTGTGGCCTTTTTGGCATTGGTGGTAAGGGTTATGTTGTAGGTGTCTCCGCTATAGAGGGTGGCACACGAAGTAAGGCACAGCAGTGCCGCAAGGATAACACAAATTTTGAACATAATAAGGTGGTTGGTTTACCTAAGATGCGCAAAAGTATACAGGGTTGCCTGTAAGTGCGTTAATTTACCGTAAAATGGCACGAAAACTACCTGTGGCTACCCAATTAATCTTTAAACCCGGAAACTCTATACACGCCGTTTTCTTCTGCAAGGCGCACAAAGACGTTTTGCTCTTTTCCCTTATACGTAAAATACACCCGTACAACAAGCGAGCCCTGGAACGAGTGTGGTATTTCTTTTGCGAATGATGCCGATAATGGTGGCATGGTGCGTTCTCCCTTACTCTTAATTACAGACTCATAAAACTCCCTTACCTCTTGGTGGGTTTCCAGGGTTTCATTACCATCGCGCAAAAAGGGAATGGTTGTAATGGCAAGTATACCGTTAACATCTTTGCCTTTTGTTAGCAGGCTAACCCAGTTTTTAGCTACTGTAAAGGCTTTTTGCTTTTGCTCTTTAGAAAGGCTTAGCGTGTCGGCCTGCGAAAAGGCCACAAGCGGCATAAAGAATAAAAGAAAGGGCAGTAACTTCATTTGGTTTGGTATGTTTTAGGTTGGTTAATCAAAAAATTATTGCTTACCGGTGGCCGGTGGGGATGCTTCTTCTTCCTGAAGCGCCAGGTATTCTTTTGCAAGCACCGACATTTGCAGGTTGGCCTGCTCTGTATTATTAGCCTTAAGTGCCTTTTCGAGCGTATCGTCTTCGGCGGCATAGTAAATAAAGGCGTTTACTTTTTCGGCGGGGATACCCCATGTAGCTGTAATGGACTCATTGCTATAGGCAAAATTAATAGTCTCTATGTTTTTATTAAGCTGCTCGGTTTTGAGTTCGCGGCGCAGGGCACGCCTTTTTTCGCCGCCGTTTAAAAGGGCATCGGTACCTATGCCTATACCGCCACCGGCATAATCCATAGTATGGGCCTGTACTTTGGCACCGGTATTAACACGGCGTTCGCCCTGGGTGTATACGGCATTGCTTTTAACAGGCTGTATAATTTTAACCGTATCGTTAATTATTACCTCTTCAAGCTCGGTGGCTTTTGCCTCTACCCCCAGTACGTAGGGCATTTTTTTAAAGGAATCTTCGTTTATGTAAAACTCCCTGTCCTGCGTTATGGGGCTGTTTACGGCCAGCAAATCGCCATCGCGGGCCATTATGGTAAAGCTGCCCTTACTATCGGTCTTGGCCTCATCGCCGGTTTTTTTATTGATAATGAATACCCCCGGCACACGTGCCTCGCCCACGGTAACAATACCGGTTAGGGGCTTGCGCTGCTGTGCAGCCATGCCTATGGTTAAAAACGCGAATAATATTAAAAGTCTGCTTCTCATAATAGTTGTTGGTTGTCGGTTGTTGGTTGTCAGAAAATCAGTTTAAGGTTTTGACTGCGAATCTTCTTCCTGTTGCAGGCTAACGTATTCTATAGCCAGCTGGGGCAGCAATAGCCGTGCCTTTTCGGTATCTCCTGCTTTAAGGGCTTCGGCCAGCTCTTTGTTTTCTACAGCATAATATTTATAGGCCTCCACCTTTTCCTGTGCAATGCCCAGGTTTTCTACAATGGCCTGGTCTGCATATACTTTGCTTATGCCGTTAATAAGCTTCAGCTGTTCCTCGGTATGAACCTGGCGGCGCAGGGCATCGCGCTTGTTTTTGCCGTTAAAAACCGGGTCGAGCGTTAGGGCCACGCCCCCGCCCTGCCAGTTTATGGTGTCCATAGTCTGCACTTTTGTGGTAGCACCAATGTTAGCGCGGCGCTGGGCCACGGTATATTCTTTTGCGCCCTGTACGGGCTGTATTTTAAGCGTGTCTACAATAACCACCTCGTCGAGCTGGGTAATTTTAGCCTCTACCTCCATTTCATACGGCATATTGGCAAACGCCTCATTGCTGATGTAAAAATCGGTATCCTGGGTCATGGCGCTGTGCACGGCCAGCTTATCGCCATTGCGCGCCTTTAGGGTAAAGTTGCCTTTGCCGTCGGTTTTAACCTCATCGCCGGTGCGCTTGTTTATAACATACGCGTTGGCCACGGGGGTTTCGCCCATAACAACCCTGCCACGCAGGGCTTTGCGGTCCTGGGCAAAAGTGTGCAGCGAGATTAAAAGGGTTATTATTGTAAGTAGCTTATTCATTTTTTGTTGTCGGTTGTTGGTTGTTGGTTGCCGGAAGAACGGTTTTTGCCTGCTGCGGCTGTGTTTCTTCTTCTTTTTCTTCCTGGCGGGCCATATACCTGCCTGCCAGTACCAGCAGCTCGAGCCTGGCAAGGGCTTCGTTTTTGTTATCCATGGCCTGCTTAAGGCTTTCGTCTTCAACGGCAAAGTATAAAAACGCATCAACCTTTTCGGCGGGAATATTGAGTTCTTTGGTTATTTCTTCGTTACTGTAAAGATAGCCAATATTTGCCATACCTATTTCGCGTTCTTCGGTTTTAAGCTCACGTTTCAGCATTTTTGTGCGCCCGGTAATCATGTTGATAAGCGGGTCGAGCGATGCCGCCACACCCAGCATGCCTACCCCACCCACAAGCCCGGGATTCCAGTCGGTAGCCGTTTTTACACGGCGCTGCGCCACGGTGTAGCGCTTTTGCCCCTCGGGCACCAGGCCCAGGCCTTCGGGTGTAATAGTACGGTCTATTTGTACATTTTCCAGTTCATATCCTTTGGGGTCTACCTCTACCACATAGGGCATATTGGCAAACCAGTCTTTACCCGTTACAAACTCGCGCACTACGGTACGGTCGCTGTACACCACCAGGCGGTCGCCCGCTTTGGCAGGCAGCTTGAACAAGCCCCTTGCGCCGCTTTTAACCTCGGTACCCGTATTTTTATTGATAACATACACACCCGAAGCATTTTCGCCCGCCACCATAACGCGCCCACGCAGGGTATCGCGCTGTGCAACGGCTACGAGCGGAAGCAAAAACGTTAACAGGATTAGCAGTTTTATGTTCATGGTTCAGGGTTCATTGTTTGGGGTTGCGGGTTGTTTTATAGTTCAGGGTGTCGCGTTGCTGTTGTACCTGCAACCCGGTTACAGCCTGTGCCTGCAAACGGTTATATTCTACAGCCAGGGCCGTGAGCTCCAGCTTTGCTTTTTCATTATTGTTGGCTTTTATGGCTTCAATAAGCGATGGGCTTTCGGCGGCGTAGTATAGAAAACCATCTGCCTGTTCTGTAGCTATATCCAGATATTCTGCAAGCTGAGCTGTGGTATACACGCCGCGCACGCTTTCTACATTTGCCAGCATTTGCTCTGTAGCCAGTTCTTTTTTAAGTTTTTTTGTTTTGCCCGTAACAGCATTTATAAACGGGTCGAGCGGCATAGAACCCGCCAGTAAACCAATTGCATACTGCCACAACGGCCTGTCTCCGGTGGCGGTATACAAACGCCTTTCGGCAACTGTATTGCGCTTTTGGCCTTTGGGCACAATACCCAGCGCCTCTGCCGAAAGGCTTTGGTTGATAACCACCTCCTCCAGCTCATATCCCTGTGGTTGCACTTCGAGTGTATAAGGCATATTGGCAAACCAGTCTTTACCGGTTACAAACTCGCGCACCTCTACGCGGTCGCTGTACACCACCAGGCGGTCGCCGGCTTTGGCAGGCAGTTTAAACACCCCGCCGGCAGCGCTTTTAACCTCGGCACCTGTATTTTTATTGATGACATACACCCCCGAAGCATTTTCGCCCGCCACCATAACGCGCCCATGCAGGGTATCGCGCTGCGCAACGGCTATGAGCGGAAGCAGGGCAAACAGCAAAAGCAGCAGTTTTTTTACGTTCATGGTTCAGGGTTCATTGTTTGGGGTTGCGGGTTGGGTGTTGGGCGTTGTGGGTTGTTCCTGCAACGCACGGTACTTAGCTGCGGTTTCTATAAGCAGCATATCCAGCAGGGACTCGTTATTCTGGTTTACGGCATCTACTATATTAGGCTGGTCTATGGCATAAAACAAAAAGCCCTGTACCATTTCAGCCGGAATGTTGTATTTGGTGGCAAACTCGTCTTCGTTAACCAGGCCGTTGAGCCCCTCCATTACGGCTTCCTTTTGTTCGGTAGCCAGTTCGCGTTTCAGCATTTTCTTTTTGCCGTTTATCCAGTTGAGCAGTATGTCTACCGGGCCGCTGTCTGCGGTATGCAGCCTGCGTTCTGCCACGGTCATGCGCCGCTGGTTTTCGGGCAGGCCAAACGCTTCGTTTGTAATAACCGGGCGTTCTATAACCACTTCTTCCAGCTGCTCAGCCTTTACTTCTACTGCCATTATGTAAGGCATGGTTTTAAAGGTATCGGCTGTAATATAAAATTCACGCACGGTGGTGGTATTGCTGTACACAATAAGCTTATCGCCTGTTTTTGCAGCCAGGGTAAATGTGCCGTCGGCCCCGGCCTTAACCTCTTCGCCGGTTTGCTTGTTTATAATGAAAGCACCGGGCAGGGCAGCCTCATTGACCTCCACTTTTCCGTGCAGGCTCTGGCGCTGCTGTGCCATTAGCGGCAGGCACATCATTATTATCAGTATCCGGAACAGCTTCTTCATGTGTTGAAATGGTTTCTATATATCGTAATGCAACTTCAGACATTATAAGGCGGGCGGCACCATACTGATAGGCACGCAACAGGCCGGCCAGCTTTTCATCGTCTACCGCAAAGTACAAAAATGCCTCTGTAAACTGCTTGGGTATGTGCAGGTCGTTTACCAGTTGCGACTCGGTATACATACGCTGCAATGCCTCAATGGCTACGCGCTTGTTGGCATACTTCTCGTCTATCTCCATCAGGAACTTCTTGCCGCGCATCCAGTTTAAAACCCCGGTAAGGCCCTTTTGCTGGCCGCGGTAGTGCAGCACTTTTTTCTCGGCGGCAGTGTAGCGTTTCTGGCCCTTGGGCACAATACCTAACGATTCGGCTGTAACGGTGCTTTCTACCACTACCTCGTCAAGCTCATAGCTTTTGTAATCAACGCCCAGTATGTAGGGCTGTTGCTTAAACGATTCGGCACTGATGTAAAACTCCCTTACATCTATACTGGCCGATGATACCGCCAGTTTTTGCCCCGGTTTTACGGCTATGGTAAAGCTGCCGTCGTGCCCGGTTTTTACTTCCTGGCCGGTTTTCTGGTTGATGACAAAGGCACCGCCAACCCCCACGGTATCTACCATTACACGGCCACGCAGTTCCTGCTGGGCAGATGCCACGCCAAAGATAAGCAAGAGCAGCCACATGAGTGCCGGTTTCATATACGGTAACGGTTTGCGGGATACTAACAGCAAAAATGCTGCCACGGGTGAGGGGTTTTGTGTTGTAATTTTCAAAAAAAGTAAGGTTTGTTGGTATTGGCTTGCCGAAAGATAACGCTTTAGGCGGATGCTTTAGTATAGGGAACAGGGCTGTGGGGGCTCGGTAATACCCAATTTTTAAAACACAAAGACACAACGAACACAAAGGAAGACACACAGATTGGTTATTCTTAAAGGCCACAAAGCAGTGTGTATACAACAAAAAGGGCAACAGGTTAACGTGTTGCCCTTTTTAGCTATGCAGTATAACGTTACTCTTCTGCCAGCAGCTTGTTGTATTTTTCGGCAAGGGCGGCAAGGGTAAATTTAGCCTTCTCGATATCATTGGCTTCCATAAGCTTTACAAAATACTTGTTTTCTACCGCGTAGAACAAAAACCCGCGCACATACTCTGCCGGAACCTTGAGCTGGGCGGTAATGTCTTCGGTACTGTACAGCAGGCTCACGTTGTCCATAAGGGTAACTTTTTTGTCGTTCTCGGCAGCGTTTTTCAGCATGGTGGTGCGGCCGCTTATGGCATTAAACAGCGGGTCGAGCCCCAGGGGGTTCATTTTCCATGATGCTGCCGTAGCCACCCTGCGCTCTGCCGGGGTGTAGCGTTTTTGCCCGGCGGGAACCAGCCCCAGGGCTTCAGAATTGATGTAGCTGTAGTCTACTATAACAAGCTCTTCGAGCAGGATATCCATGGGTTCCATAGAAACGAAGTAGAGGTCTTCGGTAAAATCCTTCTCGGTCAGCACCACGGTTTTAGGGTTAAATACCGATGACGACAGCACCAGGGTGTCCTGCGGCTGCGCAGCAATGGTAAAATAGCCCCCGCGTTGTGTAGCGGTACTGGTGGCGGCCGTTTTGTTAATGACGTAGATGGCTTCAAGCTTTGGGGTGTCGCTTATTACCTTGCCGTTTAGCATGGGGCGCTCCTGCGCAAAAAAAGTTGAGCTTATAAGGCTTACGGCTACTGTAAATAAGGCTTTTAACTGCATAATAGGGTTTACTAATGGCTACAAAGGCGACAGGATTGCCCAAAATGGCTACCTTTGGCTTTTGCTATACCTGTTTTAAACGTATGAAAAAACTAATTATTGCCAGCACCAGCACCCTGCACGGCGGGGCTTACCTTGACTACCTGACCCCTACCCTTGCCGAACATTTTTCGGGTTGCAGGAACCTGGTATTTGTGCCCTTTGCCCGCCCCGGCGGTATGAGCCATGACGAGTATACCGGGCGTGCGGCGGCTTACTTTGCAAAATTAGGCATTGCAGTAAAAGGGCTGCACGAGTTTACCGACCCTGCCGCGGCATTGACCGACGCTGAGGCGGTTTTTACCGGAGGGGGCAACACTTTCCTGCTGGTAAGCCAGCTTTACAAAACCGGGAGCATGGTACCCCTGGCCGATGCCATTAACAACGGAACGTCCTACCTGGGCAGCAGCGCGGGCAGCAACATTTGCGGCCTGACCATGCAGACCACCAACGATATGCCCATTGTATACCCACCCAGCTTTAAAACCCTTGGCGCAATACCTTTTAACCTGAACCCGCACTACCTTGACCCGCAGCCGGGCAGTACCCACATGGGCGAAACGAGGGAAACCCGCATTAAGGAGTTTCACCAGTTTAACACGCAGCCGGTTTTAGGGCTTAGGGAAGGCAGCTGGCTGGAGGTTAAGGGCAGCACCATAACCCTGAAGGGCGATTTGCCCGCACGGCTTTTTCAACACGGGCAGGAACCGGTAGAGCTTGATGCAGGGAGTGACCTTTCAACGCTTCGCTAAGTTTTAAAAGTCGAAAGTCGAAAGTCATAAAGTCCGGTAGCTGAAAAAGCTTTCGACTTTGAAGCTTTCGACTTTGAAACTTTCGACTTTGAAACTTTCGACTTTATGACTGAATTTCAAACTCCAATTGTGAAAAATTAGCGTTAAAATCGTGTTAAAATGTAAGAATATACATCATTTAGAGCGAATACTGAAAAATCATCGTTTTAACATTTTTACACCATAAAATTCAAAAGCCCCTACATGAGCAGGGGCTTTTTGATTTATTAGGTTTGGGTGAATTTTACGCTTAGAATGCGGTGCTTATGGTTAGCGATAAACCGGTGCTTTCGGGCACAAAACGGCACACACCACCCACACACACAAGGCCACCACGCTGACGGCCATAGTTAGCCGCTATACGGGTTGCACCAATGCGGTAAGCGCCGCCAAAGTTGTAGTAATGTATTTGCTTAGAGGCATCATCATTACCGTAATTATATATATCCCAGACATATAGCGAATACTTATCGTTAAGGTTAAGCTCTACCGTGGCGCCTGCCCAGTTCTTTTTATCGGCGTCGGCCCACATGTGTTCGCCCTCTACCCTTATTGATTTGTTCTCGGCAAAGTTGTAGGTAGCCTCAGCCGTAACAATGTTGGTATTAACCTTGTCGCCACCTTCCTGCCACTGCTTGTTGTAGTACTGCCTGATGTAGTAAAACGCTGTGTGCCAGTTTTCTGAAAACTGCTTGCGCAGCTCAAGGTTGTAATCAGAGAAGTATTTTTCGCCTACGCCAAATATGTTGGTATCATATTCGGCAGGGTTAAGGCGGTACTCGCCTGGCAGGTTATGCCACGATGAAAGGTTGATAGCCAGCTTAGTACCATACTTGCCACCCAACAAGGTTTCTTTGGCAAAGTCGTAGTAAAAGTCTATCTGCCCACCGGTTTCGCCGGCTTTCATGATGGTATTGCCCAAAAAGTCTACCTTGGTTTGTGCCTGGTACACATAAATATTAGCTAAGTTGCTGTGGTGCTGCTTAGTAAGTGCCGGCGTAAAGTTAAGCACCTTATCATTATAGTTAAGGCTTGAAGAGGTGGCATCTACATAAGTAGGCTCCCTCTCGCTCAGGAACTTAAAGTTTTCAGTGCGCCTTACGGTAGCATCAATACCCAGTCCGTCAGCACTATAGCCTGCGTTTAGCTGTATGGCGTTGCCGGGTTTCACAAAGTTGTTAGAAAGCCTGTTTTGTATGCTAAGTACGCCGTCTTCAGCCTTGTAGCTGTATTCGCCCGAGGCATAAAAAGCCCCGTTTATAAAGTTAAAGCGGCCGCTAAAGGCATTAGTAAGGGCATCAAAAGCCGTTATTCCGGCCGGAAGTTCCTCTTTTCTACCTACATAGCTCAGGCCTATAGAAAGGTCGCTTTCTTCAAACTTGAGTACTTTAGACAGGTTAAAGTCGCTGTCAAAGCCATAAATATCGCCATTTGCAACACCAAAACCACTACGCTGGCGACCGTAAAGCGCTGTTAGCCTTACATTTGCCGAAGGCCTCCACACTATGCGCCCCCCACGAAGGGCAGTATTTATGCCAAGGGCACGGTCTTCCCAGGCGCGCAGCAGCATACCGTTACCAAACTGTTCATAAAAATATCCGGCAGTAAACTCAAGGGTTTCAGTCTTATAGCCTGCATACCAAATACCTACGTTAGTACCGTCGAAACCGGGATTGTAGTTTAGCAGTGCAGCAGGCTCATAGCTTTCGGCCTGTATACCGGCTGTAAAACCGCCCAGCTGGTAGTTTACCAAAAGGTAGTTGTTAGAACGGATGGCCTCGCCGTTTATGGGCGCATCATGCTGGTTTACACCGGTTCCCTTATCATTAGTATACCACGCCGAGTTACTCTCAAAGCTGCCGTATATGCGGCCGTAGTCTTTTTTTTCCTGTAACGAATCAGATTCCTGGGCAAAAACAGGTGCAACGCCAAAGGGCAGTAGCAAGAACAGTATTTTTTTCATTTCGGGATTAAAGCGTCTTCAGGGTATTATACAGTTCTTTTTCAGCACCCTGGCTGTAGCCGTTGTGCACATACACCACTTTTTTGTTTTTAACCACCACAGTATAAGGAGGGTTAGCTATACCCAATGCCCTTTTAAGGTCCTGGTTAGGGTCAAGCAGCACGCTGTAGGTCCATTTTTTACCTTTAATCATGGGCTTTACACGGGTTTGCGTGCGGGTATCATCAAGGCTTACCGCAATAACCTCAAGGTTAAGCTCTTTGGCCCATGCTTCATAATTTTCGCTAATAGCATCAAGCTCCTGTATGCAGGGTGCGCACCAGGTAGCCCAAAACACAAATACATACAGTTTATCCTGCTCTGTATAATCGTTCTTTACATTGTAGCTTTTGTTGTCTACATTTTTAAGAGACACACTGGGCATTTCTTTCTGGGCATTAGCAATGCCGGTTGCAAATAATAACAACAGCAAAAATTTCTTCATTTTTGTATGTATTTTTTAAGGTAAACATTCATTGGCGGCAATATTAAAAAATTTTTAAGATACGCAGGCTATAAATGTGTAAATTTATAATCCTATGGAATTTGTAGAATTATAAAAATCAACATTTTAACAGTAAAATTGCATTTTTTACCTCTATTTTTTAAGAATTCTCTATCATCAAAAAAAATACTGCATATTTTCAAAGAATTCTTTTTTGATAACATTTTTTTTACATAATTTTCGCCCAATATTTAAAAACATAACTAACATTAAACTTTGGGATAAATGAAAAAACTTTTACTCAGCCTTTTTATTGCTGCTGCAGGATTTACTGCACAGGCACAAATTGCAGACGGCAGCAATGCTCCTGATTTTACAGCTACCGATATTAACGGTAACACACACACACTATCTGAATACCTTGCACAAGGTAAAACAGTAATTATTGACATTTCTGCCACATGGTGTGGCCCTTGCTGGTCTTACCACGGATCTGGTGCGCTTGAAGACCTTTATATGTCTTACGGACCGGGCGGATCTGATGAAGTAGTAGTACTGTTTATTGAAGGTGATGGCGCAACCACACTTGCTGACATACAAGGTACCGGAAACAACACACAAGGCGACTGGACACAACACTCTCCATACCCTATTATTGACAACGCATCAATTGCCAATGCGTATCAGATTGCCTATTTCCCAACAGTATTCAGGATATGCCCTGAAGGAAAAGTATACGAAATAGACCCACTTACTGCAGCAGGCCTTAAAACTAACATAAACACCAACTGTGGTACTTTAGAAGGACTTGCAAGCCATGCTAAAGCTACAGCTATTGATGTTTATTCTTGCGAAGGTTCAGCGGTTGCTAAAGTTCAGGTTAAAAACTATGGCGGCAGCGCCATGACCAATGCAGTGCTTGAAGTTAAACAGGGCAATACAGTTGTAGGCACAAAAACATACACGGGTAACGTTGCTACATTTGCTTCAGCCACTGTAACATTTGACGCCCTTGACCTTGACCCTGAAGTAGAGTATACTGCATCTATAAGCACAATAAATACTGTTGCACCTGCAAACCAGACAATTGCCCAGGATAACTTTAATGTTACCCTTGCACAGGAAGGCAGCAATAACTTTGATGTAAAAATTTATACTGACAACTACCCAAGCGAAATATCTTGGAAAATAAGGAACAGCAGCAACACTGTAGTTGCCCAGGGTGGCCCATACCAGGCCGGTACTGCTGACCAATGGGGTGGCGGTGGCCCGGATGCCAACACAGTTAAATCTCATTATGTAAGCCTTGCCGATGCTGCAGCAGGCTGCTACACAGTAGAGCTTATAGATTCATTTGGCGATGGCTGGTCTTTAGGTAACACTCAGCACGGTATTGAAATTGTTTCAGACGGCGAAATAGTTTACAGCCAGTTTGTAGGCAACTTTGGTGCTTCATCTACAACTGCATCTGCATTTAGGGCAGACGGCACACTGGATAACAAAACTGTTAGCGTAAAAACATTTGCAATGTACCCTAACCCTACAACAGGCATACTTAACTTTAGTACGCAGGAAACTGTAAGCGTATCTGTTATTGATGTTACCGGCAAAACTGTATTTACTGCTGCAAACATTAATGACGGCGACTCAATTAACCTGAGCCAGCTTCAAAAAGGCATGTATATTGCCCAGGTAAAAGGCGAAAAAACACAAACAACCGAAAAGATAGTTATAAACTAAGCTTTTACAGCAATAACATTTAAAGCTATCGGAAGCAACCCTGCCTGCTTCCGATAGCCTTTTTTACTTAAAGAACACAACTTATATTTTAACAATTACACTACTACAAAATGAAAAAAATTATCCTTTTAGGCGCAATCCTGTTCGGAACTTTAACCCAGGCTCAAAACATTGCATACACTACCAATAATGGTGCAACTATTGAAAACAACCAGGTTTTTACATTTAATACTGTTGATGCAGAGGCAGCAAAGCTTTTAATCAACCTTAAAAATAACGGCACAGAAACATTTCGTTTTAAAATCCGTGTTGACGAAGTAATTGGCAATGAACTACCTACATTAGAAATGGGCCTACAGTTTTGCTTTTCAACACTTTGCTACACAGGCGTTGTTGCCGGCAACCTGTACCCTAATAATCCTGTAGCTCTTGCAGCAGGACAAACTAACGACCCTGCAGACCACTTTTTAAATACTTACGGAGGCACAAACGGCGCAGCTGTTACCTACAAATTTACTGTAGTTGAAGTTAATGAAGCCGAAGAAATCATACAGGACAACCTGCTAAAGTTTACATACATTTACCAGCCTACCGCATCTATATCTGATTTTACAGCCCTGAAAAACATAGGGATAAGCCTTAACAGTACAGTAGTTAAAACACAACTTGATGTAACTGCAAATACTGCCGCTACACTACAACTGTTTGACGCTAATGGTAAAAAAGTAAAAACAGCAACCATTACCGAAGGAAACCAGAGTGTTGACCTTTCTGCACTTAGCAGCGGTATTTATTTTGCTGATTTTAAAACCACAGGTAACAAAACAGCAAATATTAAAATAGTTAAAAATTAAGACACACTAATTTACAGCCCTTTAAACCCTAAAGAGTTACCTGTAATTGTTGGAAAATGAAAAGATTAGTTACACTGCTCATCATTAGCGCACTGGCTTTAACCGGCTGCGAAAGCGATTATACAATACTGCCTTCGGCTAATGGTATAATTTTAACCGCAGACCGTTCTGTCACCGCAGTGGGAGAAGGCATTACCTTTACCACAAAAGACAATAACAACACAGATATTACTGCCGAAACACAGTTTTATGTAAATGATGAACCTATTGAAGGAAACATATTTACATCTGAAGAAGTAGGCGATTTTATTGTTAAAGCTATACGCCTTGGAGAAACAAGCGCTGCACTACCTATAAGGTTTCATGATGGCTCTGAAACAAACTTTGTAAAACGCCTTTTGATTGAAGACTACACCGGGACCTGGTGCGGATGGTGCCCTCGTGTGGCATGGGCTATAGAAAAGCTTCATACACAAACGGAAGACTTTGTACCCGTAGCCATACACAGGCCAAGCAGTAACCCAAGCAGCTCTGTTTATGACCCGTATAATTATGACACAACCGAGCTGGAAAACTTTATAGATATTCCCGGTTATCCTAAAGGCATGCTAAACAGGACAACAGAGTGGAGCGGCGAGCAACCGGATAACCTTGCACAGCCTGTAGCTTTTACGCAGGGTGAAAACCCAAGGTTAGGGCTTGCGCTGTCGCCGGTTGTAAGCAATGGCAGCATATCGTTAGATGTAAATGTAAAGTTTAGCAAAGACTTTACAGGGCTTAAACTGGTAGTATATGTTCTTGAAAATGGGCTTATATATGACCAGCATAACTATACCATATATTATGGCGGTGTTGACATAATTGAAGACTTTCACCACAACCATGTGCTGCGTGGCGTTCTTACACCACTTTTAGGCGAACCAATTGATGCATCACAAACGGTAGTAAACAACACTTTTACCCGCACATTTAATATAGCCATGCCGGCTGCTGTAACAAATGCAGCAAACATAGAGTTTGTAGCATTTATAGTAGATGCGCAGGGCCGCGCCGTAAACGTGCGTAAAGCTGTTACAGGCGACGTTCAGGACTTTGAAGAACTGTAATTTATTCACCATAAAAACAAAAGGGCCGCTAAGCGGCCCTTTTGTTTTACAAACCTTATAGAAATAAAAAAGCCCTGAAATTCAGGGCTTTTTAACAGAGCGGAAGACGAGGCTCGAACTCGCGACAACCAGCTTGGAAGGCTGGAGCTCTACCAACTGAGCTACTTCCGCTTTTGTGGTTGCAAATATAACTAATATTTTTTGCGCCGTGCAAGCTTTTTCTAAAAAAAGTTAGAGGTTTAAATCATGGTGTTTTTAAAATATTTATTATTAATTTGTTATGCTTATACGCCCTTATATGTTTACAGTTAAAATCATATCACCTACAGAGACTTTCGCCGTAAGGCACCCTGTTTTAAGACCCGGAAAACCCATTGAAACCTGCATTTTTGATGGCGATGCCCTGCCCACAACGGTTCATTTTGGTATATTTCATGAATCTGGCCCCATTGCAGGCGTGGTATCTGTTTTTGAAGCGCCACATACATTTTTTACAGAGCAAAAACAGTTTCAGTTAAGAGGCATGGCGGTATTGGCCGAGTATCAAAAAACCGGCCTGGGAGAACAACTGGTACTGGCAGCCGAAGAATATGCCCGTAATAACAACGGACAAAGGATATGGTTTAACGCCCGCGAAATAGCCATAGGTTTCTATCGCAAAATGGGCTATGAAACCACTGGGGTGGCATTTTCTGTAGGAGACATAGGCATTCATTATGTAATGCATAAACCTTTGTAATTCAGTAACATTTTATTACAAAATATTTAGCATGCGCTCTGCGCAACCGTTATTTATTCTTTGTATCTTTATTAAAGAATTAGTGGCCAGCCACACCTATCCGGCAAAAAAATCACCTGTCGTTGCTCGCGGAGCATATATTTTTACCTAAAAAGCCTATATCCGGGTTAGTGGTTTGTCATACAACATTTTTGTATAACCAAAACAAACCATTATGCGCAAACCGGCAATAATTGCTGCAATGGCTTTACTCACCTTTTTTACAACCACCTGTAAAAATGCCGTAGCCACCAGCGAAAAGACTCCCACACAGGCAAACACAGCTCATCTTAAAGATACGTCATTAGCATTTAATGAAAATTTGCTTGCAGAACACTCTCAGGAGGTTTTGGCATTCTACAAAGCCAATAACAACAAAACGGTATGGATTAAACCTGAAGACCGTAAGGCTATTATTGCTGCTGTGGCAGATGCCGGCAGCGACGGCCTCCTGCCGGAAGAGTATAACCTGCACTACCTTCAAAACTTTGAATCGTTAAAATCAGTTAGTAAAGAAGACTGCATGCGGTATGACCTGATGCTTACCGAATCGGTATCTAAACTGTGCAGCCATTTGTTTAAGGGCAAGCTTAAGCCATCTCAGGTATACCACGACTGGGCACTGGCACCCAAGAAATTTGACGCAAATAAGCTCCTCTCAGAAGCTATTGAAAAACACAATATCCCTGAAATTATAAACCGTTGCAGGCCACGCCACGCTACTTATGAAGCCTTACGCAACAGCCTTAGTTATATCAATAGCCTGCCGGAAGACAACATACCGGCAATAGCATTCACAAAAGACATTACCCTTAACGATTCTGCCGCCTCTGTAGGCATTATAAAGCAACGCCTGGTTTATTGGGGCGACCTTGATAAGGAAAGCGCCACAGGCAATGTATTTGATAAAACAACCCAAAATGCGGTTAAAAAATTCCAGGTACGCCACGGCCTGAGTACTACAGGAAAGGTTGATAAAGCCACCGCCGAAACACTTAATGTAACCCGGCAGCAGCGCCGCGAACAGCTCATTGCCAACCTTGAGCGCTGGAGGTGGTTTCCGTATGATTTTGGCGAAAGGGCTGTAGTGGTTAACATCCCAACGTTTAGCATGTGTGTATTAGAGAATGGTAAAGACACACTGCAAACGTATCGTGTAGTGGTGGGCAAGCCGGACAGGAGAAGCCCGGTACTGCATTCGGTTCTAAACAACCTTGTAATTAACCCTACATGGACAGTCCCCCCCACCTATCTTAAAAAAGACCTGGTGCCCGCTGCACTAAAAGATACCGCCCATTTTGCCCACCTCAACATGAAAATCATGTACAAAGGCGAAGAAATACCGGTAAGCGAATGGGATGCTGAAAAAGCCGACCACTATGTATATGTACAATCGCCCGGCGACCACAATTCATTAGGCAGGATAAAATTCAATTTCCAGAACGGGTTTTATGTGTACCTGCATGATACCAACCATAAAGAATATTTCCGCAAAGGTTATCGCGCACTCAGTTCAGGCTGTGTTAGGATAGAAAACCCGTTTAAATTAGCCGGGTATGTATTGGAAAATGAAAATGCCGGATGGACATCAGACGCCGTGCAGGAAATGGTGGCAAGTAACGAAACGCAAAGTATTGGCCTAAAAAAAACCATCCATGTGCACCAGCTTTACTGGACCGCATGGATGGATAAAGACGGGCTGCAATTCAGGCCCGATATTTATAAGCTTGACAAGATACTTTACAATAAATTATCCGGCAAAAGCTGATTTATACGTTTTAGTTGGGTGATAAATAAACAGGCAAGACTTGTCTTTTATCAGGTTTATAACCTCGGCAGTCAGGTTGTTTGGCAGTGCAGGGCATCCCTGGCTGCGGCCCAGGCGGTTGTGCTGCTTAATAAAGTTTTCGCTTACATAATCAGCAGCGTGCATAACCACTCCCCTGCTGCGGGCATTGCTGTTGGCACCCTCAAGGCCGTCAAGCTTTAGTGAACGTCCGTGCTTACCTACATATATTTCGCCTGTAGCATAAAAACCAAGGCTGCTTTTGTTAGAGCTGTTGGCATTACTAAAGCTGGTTGCAAACTCATCGCCACTGTTACGGCCGTGTGCCACAAGTGTATTATATACTACAGTGTTGGTAGCCATATCAATTATCCAAAGGCGCTTGGTGTTAGATGATTTACTAAAATCAACTACCGTAAGCAGGTCTTTTTTAATCTTGCCAAGGGCTTTAAGCTTATTATACCCCTTAAAAGCCATTGAAAAACAATCCATGCCCGGCATATTGCCCGAGTGTGATTTAATGTTGTTGTACACCACCTCAGTCTCGCTTAGCGTTTCAACTTTAGCTACAGTAGCGGTAGCTTTTTTAGGCGCTGATGTGTTTAAAGAAAAGAACAAAAATAAAACTGATGCAAAAAAGTTGTAAACCATTGTAAAATTTTAGTTGTGTTTTTAACCCGGCAGCTAAATAAGTTAAGAAATTCTTAAAATCCAAAAGCAACAGTGTTAAAATCAAATATTTAACATTTATCATTTGGCAGGGCTGCAATGCAGGCGGTGCCGTTCTCACTTCATTTCTACTTTCTACAACGGGTTAAAAAAGCGGCTTATTGCCCTGAGTTAAAATTTTAAGAAAAAAATTTTAGCGCTCCTTAACTAAACTTAACCCTTTTACAATACCCAAACTGCATATTTTATAGTAAATTTATGCCGTTTTCGGCTACTTACTAAACGAAAACTGTGCCAAAAATTCTTAATATCCTGAAAATGAACAAAAAAGTTATCCTAATGATACTGGATGGCTGGGGCAAATCGCCCGACCCAAAGGTATCTGCCGTAGACCAGGCAAACACTCCTTTTATAGACAGCCTTTACACAAAATACGCTAATGCATCTCTTCGCACAGATGGCCTAAACGTAGGTTTACCAGAAGGCCAGATGGGCAACAGCGAAGTGGGACACATGAACCTTGGCGCAGGCCGCATTGTATACCAGGACCTGGTAAGGATTAACCTTGCGGTAGATGACAAGTCTATAGAAAAAGAGCCTGCACTGGTAGATGCTTTTAACTATGCAAAACAAAACAACAAGAAAATACACCTTTTAGGGCTTTTATCTGACGGCGGTGTGCACTCGCACATTAACCACGTTAAGGGCCTTGTAACCGCTGCTAAAGATGCCGGTTTGCAGGATGTATTTATCCATGCCTTTACAGATGGCCGCGATGTTGACCCTAAATCGGGCATTAACTTTGTGGCTGACCTGCAAAACTTTATTAAAGACACCCCTGCAAAACTTGCCAGCCTTGTGGGCCGCTACTATGCAATGGACCGCGATAAGCGCTGGGAGCGCGTTAAACTGGCGTATGACCTGCTGGTAAACGGTACTGGCACACTATCTCAGGATGCGGTAGACAGCATACAGCAAAGTTACAACGAAGGTGTTACCGATGAGTTTATCAAACCAATTGCAATGACTGAAGACGGCACTACCCCACTTGCGGTTATAGCGCCCGATGATGTGGTTATCTTCTTTAACTTCCGTACAGACAGGGGCCGTGAGCTTACCGAAGTACTGAGCCAGTTTGACATTCATGAGCAAAACATGCACAAGCTGCCGCTGTATTATGTTACCATGACCAATTATGACGATACCTTTAAAGGTGTACACGTTATATATGACAAAGACAACCTTACTGAAACCCTTGGCGAGGTAGTAAGCAAAGCCGGCCTGAAGCAAATACGCATGGCGGAAACGGAGAAGTACCCGCACGTAACGTTCTTCTTTTCAGGAGGCCGTGAGGAGCCTTTTGAGGGAGAAAGCCGCATACTGCGTAATTCGCCAAAGGTAGCTACATACGACCTGCAACCGGAGATGAGTGCTTATGAGCTTCGTGATGCTCTTATCCCTGAACTTAAAAAACAGGAGGCATCTTTTGTATGCCTTAACTTTGCCAATGGAGACATGGTGGGCCACACCGGTGTGTTTGAAGCTGCCGTTAAAGCCTGTGAAGCTGTAGACGAATGCGCCAAAGGTGTTATTGAAACCGCCCTTGAAAACGGCTACACTACCATTGTAATTGCCGACCACGGTAACTGCGAAACCATGATAAACCCTGATGGCAGCCCTAACACTGCCCACACCACTAACCCGGTGCCTATTATTGTGGTAGATAACGATATCAAATCAGTTAAAGATGGCATACTGGGCGATATAGCCCCAACCATCCTGCACATGATGGGTGTACCACAACCTGAAGCCATGACAAGGCATTCGCTTGTTTAATTAGATTTTTCGATATCCTGAAGAAATAGAAAGCTGCTCCATTTGGGGCGGCTTTTTTTAATAAAAAAACCTGCGGCACTACCCACAGGTTTAAGACAAACTACAACTACAAAAAACCATTTTTGTATACTATATACTCACCTTAAAGGTGTTAAAATATGCATTATCAATAGCCTCCCTGTGCATGGGGTGGGCTATATTTATCAGCGCTTTTGCACGCTGCTTCAGGGTTTTACCATACAGGTCGGCTATACCATATTCGGTTACCACATACTGTACGTGCCCACGGGTGGTTACTACCCCCGCCCCTTCTTTAAGGAACGGCACAATCTTGTTTTCACCATTCTTGGTTACCGACGGCAGCGCTATAATGGCCTTGCCGCCTTCACTAAGCGATGCTCCACGGATGAAGTCCATCTGGCCACCCACACCGCTATACATACGGCTGCCTATAGAGTCGGCACACACCTGGCCGGTAACATCTACCTCAATAGCCGAGTTTATGGCCACCATCTTCGGGTTGCGGCGTATAACGGCAGTGTCGTTTACAAAAGACGACTCACGCATCTCAATAAACGGGTTATCGTTTACAAAATCATACAGCCTTTTAGAGCCAAGTAAGAACGTAGCCAGTGCACGGCCTTTTACCACGCCCTTGTGGTTACAGTTAATAATACCGTTCTCAATCAGGTCGATAACCCCATCTGAAAACATTTCAGTATGCAAGCCCAGGTTTTTGTGGTGCACCAGCTTGGTAAGCGCAGCATTAGGTATAGAGCCTATACCCATTTGCAGGGTACTGCCGTCATCAACCAATGAGGCCACATAGCTGCCTATCTTGTCTTCCTGTTCGGTAATGGCATCAGTTCCGTGGCTGTAAATGGGCACATTGGCTTCCACCAGATAATCAATCTCCGAAATATGCACCAGGCTATCACCAAAAGTACGCGGCATATTAGGGTTAACCTGTGCTACAACGCGTTTAGCCATTTCAATAGCTGCCCTTGTAGCCTCTACCGAAACCCCAAGCGAACAATAGCCGTGTGCATCAGGCGGCGAAATGTGTATGAACACCACATCAAGCGTTACCACCTTTTTACGGAACAAACGCGGCAATTCGCTCAAAAATACCGGGGTGTAGCTACCGTTTCCGGCCGCCAGCGTATGCCTTACATTTTTACCTATAAAGAACGAATTTACGTGAAAGCTGTCGGCCAACTTTGGGTCGGCATACGGCGCGGGGCCTTCGGTATGCATGTGGCACACTTCAACATCTTTCAATTCAGCAGCCCTCTCGGCAAGGGCGGCCGTTAATATATTGGGCGTGGCGGCAGCAGCCTGCACATACACCCTGTCGCCGGGCTGTACAACCTGTACAGCAACAGCAGCGGAAACAAATTTGCTCATATAAACTATCCTAAAAGTTTTAGCAAAGTTACACGCTGTGAAGCCTTTAAAAACATGACAAAACTCATATTTAAGAATATTTTTTTGGCACAATATTTGCAAAATGATAGTAATACTATTAAGTTTGCGACAAACGATTACAGAATGAGATTTATACTCTTAAACCCTAAGCTAAACATAAACGACAAGATCTTCCTGAAAGATCCTGAAACGTCGGCTTTGGGTAAAAAGATACTGCAACAGAGTATTTTGCTGATTGATGAAATAGGGTTTGAAGCATATACCTTTAAAAAGCTTGGCGAACGCATAGAGAGCAATGAAAGCTCTGTATACCGTTATTTCGAAAACAAGCACAAACTTTTGCTATACCTCTCATCGTGGTACTGGAGCTGGGTAGAATACCGCTTGGTGTTTGGTGTGGCCAACCTTACCACCCCGCAGGACAGGTTAAAAATTGCCATTACCATAGTTACCGAAGATGCTGCCGAAGCCGATATAAGCGAACATATAGACGTGCGCCTGCTAAAGCGCATTATTATTAATAACTTCATGAAAACCTTCCTTACCAAGGAGGTTGATGAAGAAATACGCAGCGGTTTCTTTCAGATATATACCCGCGTTATACAACGCGTTACCGATATTATTCTGGAAAATGCGCCCAAATACCCGTATGCTGAAAGCCTTGCCAGCACCATCGTAGAAGGTGCGCTGCACCAGCATTTTTTAAAAGACCATTTGCAGTCTATAACCAGTTGTAACAGCTGCACATCGCCCACTGATTTTTATTTAAGCCTGATAGATAATGTTTTAAAACAAAATGTATGACACCCCTAAAAAGATACTATAACCTCCTTAAGCTTGATAAGAAAGACGTTTACCAAATTGTATTCTATGCCGCATTTGCAGGCCTTATAAGCCTTTCTCTGCCGCTGGGCATACAGGCCATTATTAATTTTATACAGGGCGGCCAGGCAAGTGTGTCGTGGGTTGTGCTTATTATAATGGTAACACTTGGCGTGGCGCTTGTGGGCATCCTTACCCTTATGCAGCTGCGCATTACAGAAAACCTGCAACAAAAAATATTTGTGCGCGCATCGTTTGAATTTGCACTGCGTATGCCCAAAATAAAGTATGAAGAGCTGTATGACCAGTATGCCCCGGAGCTGGCCAACCGCTTTTTTGACACCCTAACCATACAAAAGGGCACCTCTAAGCTGTTACTTGATTTTTCTACGGCACTACTGCAAATACTACTGGGTATCATACTATTATCTTTATACCACCCTGTGTTTATCATCTTCGGGATACTGCTTTTGGTTATCCTGTATGCCATCCTTAAGTTTTCGTATGAAGAAGGGGTGCAAACCAGCCTTAAAGAATCTAAGTTTAAGTATAAAGGCGCCTACTGGCTTCAGGAAATAGCCCGTAACCGTGCCACCTTTAAAAGTACTACCGGCCATGATTATGCCCTGCATCGCAACGACAAAATTGTGGGCGAATATGTAGGCACCCGCGAAAAACACTTTGGCATCATGAAAAGGCAGTTCAGCCAGCTGATACTGTTTAAGGTATTGATTACTGCCGGATTACTGTCGGTAGGTGGTTACCTTGTGCTGAACCAGCAAATGAACATTGGCCAGTTTGTAGCTGCCGAAATCATTATATTACTGGTTATGAATTCAATAGAAAAAACCATAACCGGGCTTGAAACGCTTTATGACGTGGTAACATCGGTAGAAAAAATAGGCCAGGTAAGCGACCTTGAACTTGACGATGAAAAAGCAGCCAAACAAATCAGTGGCGAAAATGGCCTTACGCTTGAAGCAGAAGATGTTTGTTTCCGTTTTCCGGAGGCAGACAAAAACGCTCTAAAGAACATCAAACTTAAAATTGAGCCGGGCGAGAAAGTGTTTATAAGTGGGCGCAATGCTTCGGGTAAAACCACGCTGGTGCGCCTGCTTAGCAGCTACCTGCAGCCTTCATCGGGTATATTTTATGTAAATGAAAGTAATCTTAACAAGGCCGACAGCAACCAGTACCGCGCGCTAACCGGTGTGGTGCTACAGGGCGAAACGCCTTTTGAAGGTACGCTACTTGAAAACATTACCCTTAATAACCCCGAAATTAACGACGAGCGCATAAAATGGGCTTTAGAACAAACCGGGCTTACCCAGTTTGTAAAAACGCTTCCGTTGGGCTTAGATACCCGCATAACACCACTGGGCAGGCAACTAACGGCATCGGTAGCACGCAAAATTATACTGGCACGTGCTATTATTAAAAAACCGGGTGTATTGTTCCTGGAAGACCCTACCGAAGCCATGGATGAGGAAAGCGCCAAAAAAATCATAGACTTTTTATTTGCGCCCGAACACAAGTGGACGGTTATTGTGGCATCAGTAAACAACTACTGGAAAGAACGCTGCAACAGGCACATTGAAATGAACGACGGTACTATAACAACTGACATAAAACTATAAGGCCATGCTAAATATATCAGATAAAAACCCTGTTACTTTTGACGGCAGCCGCTATAAAACCATTAAAGAGCTGAGCAACAGGCCGCACTATAAAATACTAAGGAGGCTAATAATAGGCATTTGCATTGTGCTGGTACTGGTGCTTTTCCTGCCGTGGACACAAAACATACAGGGCAGCGGTGCAGTAACTACCCTTAAGCCCGACCAAAGGCCTCAAACCATACACACCGCCATTGCCGGCCGTATAGAAAAATGGTATGTAAAAGAGGGCGATTTTGTAAACAAAGGCGATACCATACTTTTCATTTCCGAAATTAAGGAAGAGTATTTTGACCCTAACCTTGTTGAAAATACGGGTGACCAGGTAGATGCCAAGAAAATGGCGCTTGAAAGCTATGGCGGCAAAGTTAGCGCACTTGATGTACAGATAGGCTCACTGCAAAAAGAACAAAAGCTAAAGCTGGAACAGGCCAGCAATAAAATAAAGCAGGCACATCTTAAAGTAAAAAGCGACAGTATGGACCTTGAAGCCGTGCGCACACAGCTGCGTATTGCCGAAACCCAGTTTAACCGTGCCGTAAACCTTAACCGCGAAGGCCTTAAGCCCCTTACCGAAGTTGAAGAAAAGCGCCTTAAGCTACAGGAAAGCGAAGCCAAGATTCTTACACAGGAAAATAAATTCCTTGCAGCTAAAAACGACCTGATTAACGCCGAGGTAGAGATAAACCGTATTATAGCCGAATATAGCGAGAAGGTATCTAAAGCCAACAGCGATAAGTACACCGCCCTGAGTACCAAGTATGATACTGAAGCACAGGTAACAAAACTGCAAAACCAGTATGTTAATTACAGCATCCGTAATGGGTTGTATTACATAAAGGCCCCGCAAAGCGGCTATATTAACAAAGCCATGCTGGGCGGCCTTGGCGAAACCATTAAAGAAGGCACTCCGGTGGTAAGCATTATGCCTGCGGGTTATGATATTGCCGTAGAAAGCTATGTAGAGCCTATAGACCTGCCGCTTATACACAAAGGCGCCAAAGTGCGCGTATGGTTTGACGGATGGCCTACAGTGGTATTTTCAGGATGGCCGGGCATATCATATGGTACGTTTGGAGGCCGCGTGGTAGCCATTGAAAACTTTATAAGCCCTAACGGCAAATACCGCATACTTATAGCCCCTGATAAGGCCGAAGAAGCATGGCCTAAGCAGCTTAGCATAGGTGCCGGGGCGCAAACCATGGCCCTGCTTGATGTTGTACCGGTGTGGTATGAAACCTGGCGGGTGCTAAACGGTTTCCCACCTAATTACTATCAGCCGGCTGCCGATGCAGCTAAAGAAAAAGCAAAAAAGTAAACGTATGAAGTTACCTATAAAACACATACTCACCCTTGCCGCGTTACTGCTCTTTGGCACCCTGCGTGCCCAGGAAACACCCGGCACACCCGGCGAGGTACTGAGTTTTGAAGAATACCTGGGGTATGTAAAAAAATACCACCCCCTGCTTAAAAGCGCCAACCTTGAAATTAGCAAGGCTCAGGCTATGCTTATGCAGGCACGCGGTGGATTTGACCCAAAGATTGAAGTCGACTTTGACGAAAAACAGTTCCGCGACAGGGAATATTACTCTATCCTGAACAGCAGTTTTAAAATACCTACATGGTATGGCATTGAAATTAAGGCCGCTTTTGATAACAGCGAGGGCTACTACCTTAACCCGCAAAATACAGTACCCAATGCCGGGTTAACATCCCTTGGGGTTACCGTACCACTGGGGCAGGGATTGTTTATTAACCAGCGTATGGCCGATGTAAGGACTGCCAAACTACAGCAGCAGCTTAGTGTTGCCGAGCGTCGCTTAAAGGCTATTTCCGTATTGTATGATGCAGCTGCAGCTTATTTTAACTGGGTTAAAAGCTATCGTGAAGCCCAAATGTATACGGATTACCTTCGCTATGCAGAAACACGTTTAGTGGGCATAAAAGGGCTTATTAACGAAGGGGCCGCACCGGCTATTGACAGTGTGGAATCAGGCATTGCGGTAAAAAGCAGGAAGCTGAGCATGATAGATGCCAACCTGAAGCTTACCAAAGCGCGTTTAGAGCTTTCTAACTATTTATGGATTAATGATGTGCCGGTTGAAGTTGCTGAGGGTTTAAAGCCTGAAACAGAACTATCTGCCACGATAGACGATTCACTAAAAACCAACCTGCTGGCCACTACCGATAGCCTGGTAACAAACCACCCCAAGCTGCAATCGCTGGAAACCAAAATATCTATGCTTGATGTAGAGCGCAAGCTAAAGGCTAATATGCTGTTACCCAAGCTCAACGTGGGGTATCATTACATTTCAGAACCATCTTATATAGATGATTTCAGGTTTGAGGACTATAAGTTTGCCGTAAATTTTGCCTTCCCAATCTTCTTAAGAAAAGAACGGGGAGCAGTAAAACTGGCTAAACTAAAGATTCAGGATACGCAATTTCAACTCGACCAGGAGCGCCTGCAACTTAAAAATAAGATTGATGCCCAGCGTACCGAAATATCTTCAGTAACAGAACAGCGGGAGGTTATATCATCGTTGGTAAAAGATTATGAAACCATGCTCAAATCAGAAGAGCGTTTGTTTTCATACGGAGAAAGCTCATTCTTCCTGATCAACACCCGCGAAAACAACCTGATAAACGCACGGTTACAGCAAATAAGCCTTGAAAACCGGTTCTTTTTCAGTAAAGCCGATTTGTTTAAGATTTTGGCAAACCCTGAGTAACATCAGGGTTTTCTTTTTTATTCAGCCATTCAAATACGGTTACGCACAGCAGCAGCATGGTAAGCCCATATGCAAGGTCGTCAGCAGGCATGGTAAACAGGCGCAGCCCCAGGTTGTGGTTGTTGTTATACCATACTATTTTTTCGGCAATACCTTCGGGGTTGGTGTTAATAAACGGATAATTCCAGAAATCAACACCCGTCAGCACCCCGTTTGACGCCAGGAATGGTGGCAATATCAGTATAAAAACAAAGATAAACCGGGGCAGGTAGCTGCTTTTTAGCCAAAGTAAATGCAGTAGCAGGAACACTCCGCAAAACAGGTGCGCGGTAAAAGCATACCATTTACCCATATTTAAACCGGCAATGAGTATAGAGGCTATGGCGAAAATCCATGCAAGCGCCTTACAAACCGCCGCAAAAGGTACTTTTTTCACCAAAACACCTATACAATGGTAGGTAAACAGGCAAGCATAAGGTATGCAGATAAAGAAAAACCACTCTTCTACAGGCAGGTTGCCTATGAATAAGCCTGATGTGTATTTTGTATTAAACCCCCAAATGCCCTGAGATGTGAAGTATACATCCCACGGAATAAAGACCGCCATCATGGCTAAAGCCCCTATAACAAAGGCTTTCCACTTCAGGTAAAATTTTAATTTAGGATGAAAGCTAAAGATAAACGGCACCATAAAACACGCCAGGTTTACCAAAATGTAATACCAGTGTGTACTCATGCCTGCCTTAGCTTTTTGCGTTTATAGGCAGCGGCTTCCCTAAAGTATTTAAAGGGCACCAGCAGCATGCCAAAGCATTCGCCGTCTTCTGCACCTAAATGCTTGTGATGTATTTTATGGGCTTTGCGTAATGCACGGAAATACACATTATCTGTATGCTTAAACCATGGAAAACGCTGGTGAATCAGCACATCGTGCACTAAAAAATAACAGATACCGTAAAGCATTATACCAAAACCAAGGAAAAACTTCCAGTCGAAACCGGCATAAGAGCCAAACAGCATCAGCAAAAAGCTGGGTGTGGCAAAAATCAGGAAAAAGGCATCGTTCTTTTCAAAAACAGTATGCTGCGGGTTGTGGTGGTCATGGTGAAAATACCACATAAAACCGTGCATAACATACTTGTGTGTAAGCCACGTAACACCCTCCATAGCCAGGAATGTGCCCAGTGTTATTAGTATATAGGTTATTGCTGTCATGTAATTTCAGTTAAATCATATTTACGCCATTACGCAGGTAACACCCCACCAGCAGGGCAAATTTTTGGGTATTGGGCACCCTTATTCGCTCCTGCATAATGCGGTGGCTGGGCAGCTTGCGTATCTTCCTGAAAAGCGCCTTGTAGTAAATATACGCCAGAAAAACCCCAAACCGGGCTTCTTTTGGTAATTTTTTAATGCCTTCAAGGGCATCGTTAAAGTCTTTTTCTATATCAGCCTCAATAGCCAGCTTGTCGGGCTCAGTAAAAGCATCAAAATCCACCCCTGGAAAATAGGTGCGTCCCAAATCAAGGTTATCCGCCTTAAAATCACGCAGAAAGTTAATTTTCTGGAATGCAGCCCCCAGCTTTCGGGCAGGTTCCTCCAAAGCATCATACTGGTCTTTATTGCCGTTGCAAAACACTTTGAGGCACATAAGGCCTACTACTTCGGCAGAGCCATATATGTATTTTTCGTAAAGCGAATTGGTATACAGCTGCTTTTCAAGGTCCATTTCCATACTCTCCAAAAATGCCTCTATAAGCTCATATTCTATATTGTATTGCAACACCGTATGCTGAAAACTATTAAGCACCGGGTTAAGGCTAATGCGATCCCGCAGTGCCTTAAAGGTATCTACTTTCAGCTCACTCAACATCTCTTTCTGATTATAGCCCTCAAAAGAGTCTACCACTTCATCGGCCAGCCTTACAAACCCGTATATGCTGTATATAGCACTGCGCATGTGTGGGGCCAAAAGGTAAATCCCCATTGAAAATGAGGTACTGTAGCTGCGCGTTATATTGCGGCTACAATCATAGGAAACGGTGTCAAACAATGCTTTCATATACGTGTTTTTTGGAGGTCTTGATAATGTGCCCGGCTACAATTTCGCCCGATATTACAGAAGGCGGTACGCCCGGGCCCGGAACGGTAAGCTGCCCGGTGTAAAACAGGTTGGCAATCTTTTTATTACGGATTCCCGGTTTAAAAAAGGCGGTTTGCTTAAGCGTGTTGGCCAGGCCATAAGCATTGCCTTTAAAAGCGTTGTAGTCAGCCTTAAAGTCAGATACCGCATAATCAGTATAGCTCACAATATGAGGCTTGATGGCCTCGCCGCAATATTGTTCAAGCCTGGCTATGGTTTCATTAAAATAATGTTGCCGAATCTCAGGTGTATCCTCCAGCCCTGGCGCAACAGGAATGAGCAGGAAGATGTTTTCCATACCTTCGGGTGCTACAGAAGCATCAGTTTTACCGGGACAGCACACGTAGTATAACGGCTTTTGCGGCCAGCTGGGTTCGGTATAAATAGTATGGGCGTGGGTTGCAAAATTCTCTTCAAAAAAGAGGTTGTGGTGCAGCAGCTTACCCAGTTTTTTATTTATACCTACATAATACAGCAGGCACGACGGTGCCATAACGCGCTTATCCCAATACTTTTCGGTATAGTTACGGTAGTTTTCAGGCAGTAGCTGCTCGGTAAAATGGTAGTCGGCAGAACTTACAACAACATCAGCTTCAAAATCACCTTTATCCGTTATTACTTTGGTTACTTCGCCGCTACTAACATCAAAACCTTTAACATCGGCATCAAAATAAAATGTAACCCCTTTTTGTTCAGCCAGTTTTACAAAAGCATCAATTACTTTCCCAAAACCACCCATAGGGTACCATGTGCCGAGTTTAATATCGGCATAGTTCATCATGCTGTACAAGGCAGGTATGTCTTTAGGCAGCGCCCCAAGGAACAGTATAGGAAACTCCAGCATCTGTAAAATCTTTTCCGACTTAAAATAGCGCCTCACATGATTTGAGTATGAGCTCAATAAATCAAGCTTCAGAGCCGATTTCAATATATCCGTATCAAGAAATTCTGTAACCGAAATGCAGGGTTTGTTGATGAATTTGCCCATGGCAGCTTCATACTTTTGCTGTGCTTCATTAAGGAAAATATCAAGCTTAGCGCCGCTTCCTGGCTCAATCGCCTCAAATGTTTCTTTAAGGGCAGTATAACCGGCAGGCACTGTTTGGGTATTGCTTTCCCCGAATATTACCTGGTAAGACGGGTTGAGCCTTACCAGCTCAGGCAACAGCCCTTCGGCATTGTATTTCCTGAAAAAGCCTGCTATAACATCGGGCATCCAGTACCAGCTGGGGCCCATATCAAACGTAAAGCCGTCTTTTTTAAACACCCTGGCGCGGCCTCCGGGGGTGGGGTGCTTTTCCAGCAGCGTCACCTCATAACCGCTGTTGGCAAGGGTTATGGCAGCGGCCAGGCCGGAAAATCCGGCACCTATAACTACGGCTTTTTGGGGCTTCATTTATTTTGTTTAATGAAATTTCTCTAAAATTAAACAAAACTTAGCATAAACAGTAGTTAACAAAACGATAAAACAAGAATTTTCGCTCAAAGTTCCAGCAATAACATACGTATTTATAAGGTATTAGTTATTCACATTTAAAATCGTATTTTTACAGGCTGAAAATTACATGAGATGATTATTCCTAAAACCCGCGAGGAAATTGAAATAATGCGCGAAAGCGCACTGATAGTAAGTAAAACCCTGGGCATGCTTGCCGGCGAAATTAAGCCGGGAGTAACCACCCTTGACCTTGACCGTATGGCCGAGGAGTTTATTCGAGACCATGGCGCAGTACCCGGATTTAAAGGCCTTTACGGATGCCCTTCTACCCTGCTTACAAGCGTGAATGATCAGGTGGTGCACGGCCTGCCTACAAACCGCCCCATTGAGGAAGGCGATATTGTATCGGTAGATTGTGGCGCCCTTAAAAACGAATTTTATGGCGACCATGCCTATACGTTTGAAATAGGCGATGTAGCCCCCGAAACCAAAAAGCTGCTTCAGGTTACCAAGGAGTCGCTTTATGTGGGTATCCGCGAGTTTAAAGTAGGTAACCGCGTTGAAGACGTAGGTAGCGCCATACAGCGTTATACCGAAGGCTTTGGCTATGGTGTAGTACGCGAGCTTGTGGGCCATGGTGTGGGCCGCAAAATGCACGAAGGCCCCGAAATGCCTAACTATGGCAAGCGTGGCCGCGGCAAACTGTTTGTTGAAGGCCTTGTGGTAGCCATTGAACCCATGATTAATATGGGTACTAAAAACATACGCCAGCTTAAAGACGGCTGGACCATAGTAACCCGCGATGGCAAGCCCAGCGCCCACTTTGAGCATAACGTAGCCCTTGTAAACGGCAAGCCTGAACTACTGAGCACCTTTGCGTATATATACAAAGCGCTTGGTATTGAGAGTAATGAAGAAGAGGAGTTTAGAACAACACCCCTTGCAATTAACTAAGCTTTACCGCAGAGACACGCTGAGTAGGCACAGAGATACACAGAGCTATTTTAAGTTAATAATCTTCGATTAGAGGCCACAGAGTATGGAGTTAAACCAGCTTTCACACAAAATTATTGGTGCAGCTATTGAAGTTCATAGAACCTTAGGGCCAGGGTTACTCGAATCTGCTTATAATGAATGTCTCGCTTACGAGTTAACCCAAAATGGATTATTTATCGAAAGAGAAAAAACACTGCCGCTTAAGTACAAGGGTATATCACTAAATCAGGGCTATAGGATTGATATTGTTGTAGAACGTAGGGTCATCATAGAGCTTAAAACTGTAGAAGAATTGACTGATGTACATCAGGCGCAAGTTATTACCTATTTAAAATTAGGCAATTATCCATTAGGCTTACTAATAAACTTTCACTCTAAAATTTTAAAGGACGGATTAAAAAGAATTATCCACAGCAACTTTGAGGCCTCCCATCCTTTGGATGGCAACCTCTAAAAACTTTGCGTATCTCCGGGCTCACTCAGCGTGTCTCTGTGGTACAAAACCTCAAACATGAAGAAACTCTTTAAACTCGTACTCAACACCATACCGCGCCCATTGCTTATACGCCTTAGCTATGTAGCCCGCCCGGTACTGGCCTTTTTTCTTAAAGGAAACACCTATACCGACCCTATTGATGGGCGCAGTTTTAAAAACTTCCTGCCGTATGGTTATGGACATCAGCGCAATAACGTACTGGCTCCCGGAACTTTATCGCTGGAAAGGCACAGGCTGCTGTGGATGTACCTGAAAAACGAAACCGACTTTTTTACCGCCCCGCACAAGGTGCTGCACTTTGCCCCTGAGCAGGCGTTTTACAAGCGTTTTCGCAAGCAGGAAAACCTAAACTACACCACAACAGACCTTTACTCTCCGCTTGCGGATGTTAAGGCCGATATTTGCAACCTTCCGTTTAAGGATAATGAATATGACTTTATACTGTGTAACCACGTTTTAGAGCATATTCCTGATGACACAAAGGCCATGCAGGAGCTTTACCGCGTGCTAAAACCCGGAGGTACAGCTATTTTACAGATTCCGCAGGATCTTAGCCGTGCCACAACTTTTGAAGACAACAGCATTACCGACCCCAAGGAGCGCCAGCGTATTTTTGGGCAGTATGACCACGTAAGGGTCTATGGCAGAGACTATTTTGACAAGCTGCGCAGCATAGGTTTCAGGGTGGTTGAAGAAGATTATACCAAAAAGCTCAACCCGAAAGATGTTGAGCGCTACTGCCTTGCACCCGGCGAAATTATTCCTGTTTGCTATAAAGATTAATCATAAGCCTTGCATTTGCAGGGCTTTTTGTTTTATCAAAAGGCATTGGCACCCTTATTGTTATAATAATATTAGTATCTTTACGTTCACGATTAAAACATCACAAACAATGACAATTGCCCTACGCAGGTTTAGTATAGTTGCCCTTTTACTTACGTTTTTTAGCGGAATTGCCCAGGTACAGCAGGAAGTTGCCCCACCCTACAACATTAAAACCGTTTCATTCCTTAGTAATGGAGAGAACGTTTACCCCTATTTCAGGCAGGGAGAACCTATTACGCTTCAATTTGACGACCTTTTTGGCAACGAGGCCAACTACTATTACAGCATTGTACATTGCAACTATGACTGGACACCCAGCACACAACTATCTGTAAATGACTATCTTGATGGTTTCGATGGGCAACGCATCCAAAACTACCAAAACTCATTTAACACCCTGCAAATCTATTCGCACTTTGTGCTGTCTATACCCAACCAGTTTACAAGGCTCAAATTAACAGGCAATTACATACTTAAAGTACTTAACGACGACCGCGAAGTAGTTTTTACCCGCCGCTTTATTGTTTATAATGAGCAGGTTGCGGTACCCGTTCAGGTTAAACGCGCTCGTGGCCTTGATGAGCGAGACGGTGCCCACAACCTTGATTTTTCTATTAAAAGTGAGGCCGTACTGTTCCAGAGCCCACTGCAAAATGTAAAGGTACTGCTAACCCAAAACGGCAGGTTTGACAACGCCATTTACAATGTAAAACCGCAGTACACCATAGGTAACGACCTGATTTACAAGTACGACAAAGAAACCCAGTTCTGGGCAGGCAATGAGTACCTGTACTTCGACAATAAGGATATACGTAACGCCGTAAACAACATTGCCCGGATTTCGGCAGGCGAAGTATACAACACCATACTCTACACTAACGAGGCAAGGGCCAGCAAACCCTACACATTTTTCCCCGATGTAAATGGTAACTTCCTGATTAAGAACATAAATCTAAGTGTTACCGACCAAAGCCTGGAGAGCGATTATGCCTGGGTATTCTTTAAGCTCAGTGCGCCTGCATTTTACGAGAATAAGAACATCTATGTAGGGGGGCTGTTTAACAACTATGCTAAGACCGATGAGTATAAAATGGAGTACGACCCCAAGACGGCAACCTATGAAAAGGCCATTATGATTAAGCAGGGCTTTACCAACTTTTTATATATAACCGCTGATAATAAAGGAGTTGTAGACGGTAAAAACGCGGTAGACGGCAACTTTTACCAAACAGAAGACGAGTACAACATCTTTGTATACTACCGAGAAAACAACGAGCGCTACGACCGTGTTATAGGCCGCGGAAACGCTAATTCCGAGAACATTATCAACTAATATACAATGAGTTAAGAATAATTTGGGTTTAATTTAATAACAAGGAGGTACCTCCTGCCAAATATTTTTATAAATTTGTAAAAAATGCAAACTGCTGATGGTATCGCAAATTACAAGAGGCATAAAGATTTCAGTATCAACCAGTTTTGAAGGCACTTACTTCAAAAACTACCGCATACAGTTTGCCTTTACCTACGAGATTACCATAGAAAACCAGAGCAAAGACTCCGTACAGCTCAACACCCGCCACTGGGAAATATACGACTCCCTTAACGACCTTGAAGTAGTTGACGGAGAAGGAGTTATAGGCAAAAAACCCGTTTTAAAACCCGGTGAAAAACACACCTACAGCTCAGGTTGCCTGCTATCATCCCCATTTGGGGCCATGAGGGGTTATTTTAGCATGATAAACTTTACTAACACCCGTTCTTTCAGGGTAATAGTACCCACTTTCAGGCTAAGTGCTCCCTTTGCGCTTAACTAAAATTTCATTTGTACAATCCGGACATTTTTGCTTCGCGAAGAGAAATCTTCAAACCAAGTAAATCCTTACGTTTTAACTCAATTTTAACGCTAATTATTCACAATTGGAGTTCAATATTCAGTTTTAAAGTCAAAGGTCGAAAGTCAAAAGCCCGTCGTCGTAAAAACACACTTTAAATCAAAAACATTTATAGAAAACTAATATGCTATAAAAGAAATTGATTTTGTCTTTTTCCGAATCAAAAATTAATTTCTAATCGGTATCTTTCATCATATATCGAAGTTCGGAAATCCGATCCCGGACTTTTGACTTTCGGCTTCAGACCTTCCGACAAATTTCGTACCTTTGCAAAGCTAAAATTTAAACACAACAAACTATGCCTAAAGGAATTTACAACGTACCCAAGGCCGTTAACGAACCCGTAAGGGCTTATGCCCCGGGCAGCAAAGAACGCCAGCAGGTGCTTGACACTTTTAAGGAACTATACAATACCACGGTAGATGTGCCTATGTACATAGGTAACCAGGAAATCCGCACCGGGAAAACCAAAACCATAAACCCACCGTTTGACCACAAAAAAGTAGTGGGCACGTACCACGAGGGCGAACAACAACACATAGAGCAGGCCATTGCCGCCGCGCTTGAAGCCCGTAAAAAATGGGCCAACCTAAGCTGGGAGCACCGCGCCGCTATCTTTTTAAAGGCTGCCGAACTGCTTGCCGGGCCATACCGCGCCAAGATAAACGCCGCTACCATGATAGCCCAGGCCAAAACCATTCACCAGGCTGAGATTGACTCGGCGTGTGAGTTTATAGACTTTTTAAGGTTTAACGTAGAGTTTATGACCCAGATATATGCCGAGCAGCCCATAAGCAGCGAAGGTATATGGAACCGCCTGGAGTACCGCCCGCTGGAAGGCTTTGTGTATGCCATTACCCCGTTTAACTTTACCGCAATTAGCGGTAACCTGCCTGCAGCGCCAGCGCTAATGGGCAACGTGGTGGTATGGAAACCCAGCGCCAGCCAGGTATACAGCGCCCAGGTAATTATGGAAGTATTCCAGAAAGCAGGCCTGCCTGCCGGTGTAATAAACATGGTGCACGGCGACCCTGTTATGATTAGCGATACCCTTATCGGCAGCCCTGATTTTGCCGGTGTACACTTTACCGGTTCAACTTCTATTTTTAACGGAATATGGGGCAAAATTGGCCAGAACATCAACAAATACAAAACCTACCCGCGCATAGTGGGCGAAACCGGCGGTAAAGACTTTGTGGTAGCACACCCATCGTCAATCCCGGCCGAGGTAGCTACAGCACTTAGCCGTGGTGCGTTTGAATACCAGGGGCAAAAATGCTCGGCTGCTTCAAGGGCATACATTCCGCAGTCTATATGGCCGGAAGTTAAAGAGCTGTTGGTTAAAGATATCGAAAGCTTTAAAATGGGCTCGCCCGAAGATACTGCCAACTTTGTATCGGCGGTTATACACGAAGGTTCGTTTGATAAGCTTGCCAAATACATAGATGCTGCCAAAGCCGCAACGGATGCCGAAATTGTTGCCGGTGGCGGTTATGACAAGTCGGTGGGCTGGTTTATAGAGCCTACGGTTATTGTTACCACAAACCCTAACTACGAAACCCTTAGCACAGAGCTTTTTGGCCCTGTGCTAACCATATATGTGTATGAAGATGCCAAGTGGGCCGAAACCCTTAAACTGGTAGACGGCACATCGGCCTATGCCCTTACCGGCGCCATCTTCAGCCAGGACCGTTATGCCGTGGAAGAAGCCACCAAAGCGCTTGAAAACGCTGCGGGCAACTTCTACATAAACGATAAGCCAACAGGTGCCGTAGTGGGTCAACAGCCATTTGGTGGCGCCCGCGCCAGCGGAACCAACGATAAGGCAGGCTCTGTACTAAACCTGTACCGCTGGGTATCGCCACGCACCATTAAAGAAACATTTGTTCCGCCTACAGATTACAGGTATCCTTTCCTGGGATAACACCTTTAATGAGATAAACCCAAAAGCCTGCTGATTGATTTCAGCAGGCTTTTTTATTAAATGGAACGCGCCTTTAAGCTCCCGATAGCACGGGACAGGATGACAAATGGAACGCGGATGACACGGATTAAGCGGATTTATACGGATTTTTTCACATTGTTTTCTTCACATACCGTCTTTACTTCGTCGATTCGGGCACAGCCCTCGGGTGCGAGGAGGAACGACGAAGCAATCTCCGCTCAGAAGCTAAGCAGCTCAGCGGCCCAGAAGCTTCTTAAACTCACTCCTTCCCCAAATCATTACTCAGCTTATCCAGCTTAAAACTGTTGCCTGCAAACACAATATGGGTAGTATCGGCCACGTCGGGCTGGTCGCGCTCGTGGTAAGCCATGCCTTCTACAATGGTAAGTGTATTGGGTTTACCCAGCGAATCTGTCGGAAAAATATGACTGTAATATCGTGAGGCATAAAGGTCGCCACCTGTAGCCGCCCAGTAACTGTTTATAAAACTGAATTTACCTGCGCCATCAACTACATAATAACGCCCGGTACTGGGGTAATCGCAGGCCTCAATGCCATATTGCATTACAAACACGGCCTTATCACCATCCAAATCGTGGTGTCCAAGGGGAGTAATGTTAATGTACCCCTCGCCTTTAAAAGCATCTTTAAAAACCACTTTTCCGCCTTTAAGCACCTCAAGGTAGCCAGGGTTTGAACCGTCTTCCTCATCATAGGCCGTATACCCGTAACGAAAAACATAGCCCTCAAGGGTATCGCCCTGTGGTGCAAGCATAACCTGCCTGTAGTCTTCAGGGGTTTCGTTCTTTTTTTCGGGCAATTTTGTTGATGCGGTAACGGCCGCTTTGGGTTCTTGTTGCGTTTCTTTACACGATTGCAGCAGGCAAATGGGCAAAGCTAATAAGACGGTTTTGGTAAGGTTCATATAGATGTGATGGGTTTGTAAAACTATGCAAAAGAGGGTTGGTTATTACCTCCCCGGCACGTTTTCTGTCGTATATATACATTGTGAGGGTTTGCTTCAAAGGTATGAAATAATCCACATTGCCCGACCCTGAAAGGGTCGCGTATATTAGCCGGGGGCAACGCCCTCGGGAAACAAAAATGCACCGTTCATCTCCCGGGATTCCATCCCGGGCTAATGTGCGTGACCCCTTTAGGATCGTGACAACAAAAACCCCATACAAATCAGCTTAAAACCAAGGTAAAAAATATAAAACCACACCCTTTAATGGCATATTATTTGCCCACACAGCGTTAACCAATTAATCTTACCTGCATGAAACATTATTTCCTCTACGCCTTATTTATTTTCACTACACACGTAACGTATGCCCAGCAAGAAAAAAAGCCTTTCTTTAAAGACACTTACCTTTCCACAGAGCTAATTTACCGCAGCTATGGCACTAACGACCACATAGGCTTTGGCGGCGGTATAGAAATGTCTAAAGACCTAAACCGCTGGATAGGCATTGGCCTGAACCTTAGCTACTGGCAAAACAGCAAACAGGACTGGGACTTTAAAAATCCGTTTACCGGACAGCGATATCAGTACACCGGAAAAATACAGGAATACAAAATCACTCCATTTATACAGCTTATCCCCATAAACACTAAACATTTTGATATTATAGCGGTAGGCGGTATACGCACCGGCTACTACAACCAGGTCAATTGGCTGGGCGGATATAGTACCAGCTACAACCCCCAAAGTTTTGAAGTGTTTATCTACGATGCCGGAAATAAAAACATTACATTAGGCTATGAGTTTGGCTTTGCACTACGCTTTCAGTTTGGCCGCTTCGTTATATCGCCGGGCATAATGCAGGCAAACGACACCAATGGCGACAGCTACAGCGAACTGAACATGAAAATAGGCTGGCAATTGTAAAACAAGGGCATACTTCATCTGCCCCCCCTCAGCCTCACATCTTCTTAAAAACTGCCACCTGCTATCTGAAAACTAAAATTCCTACCTTTGCCAACTATAAACTATAAACAACATAACACTGCCAACCCCGGCAGCTATTCCCCCTTTGGGGGTTAGGGGGCATAACCATGCAAAAGAAAATACTACTCTTAGGGTCAGGAGAGCTGGGCAAAGAATTTGTAATTGCCGCACAGCGCCTGGGCCAAACCATAATAGCCGTAGACAGTTATGAAGGCGCGCCTGCCATGCAGGTAGCCGATGCCTTTGAGGTAATAAACATGCTCGACGGCGCCGCGCTCGATGCCATAGTTGCAAAACACAACCCTGATTTTATAGTACCTGAAATCGAGGCCATACGCACCGAACGTTTTTACGATTACGAAAAACAGGGCATTACCGTAGTGCCTTCTGCAAAAGCGGCCAACTTTACCATGAACCGCAAAGCCATACGCGACCTGGCTGCGAAAGATTTAGGCCTGCGCACCGCCAACTACCGCTATGCCACATCGGCTGAGGAGCTGCAAAAGGCCGTTGCCGAAGTAGGCATACCATGCGTGGTAAAACCATTGATGTCGTCAAGCGGAAAAGGCCAGAGCACCATTAAGGCTGAAGCCGATATAGAAAAAGCCTGGAAATATGCCGTGGAAGGCAGCCGTGGCGATGTGGTAGAGGTTATTGTTGAGGCATTTGTAAACTTCCACAGTGAGATAACACTATTAACCGTTACCCAAAACAACAACCCTACCCTGTTTTGTGCGCCTATTGGCCACCGCCAGGAGCGCGGCGACTACCAGGAAAGCTGGCAGCCCGCCCATGTTAGCGACCGCGATATTGCCGAAGCGCAGGATATGGCCCGCAAGGTTACCGAAGCCCTGGGCGGCGCAGGTATCTTTGGCGTTGAGTTTTTCCTTACAGATGAAGGTGTGTATTTTAGCGAACTTTCGCCAAGGCCGCACGATACCGGCATGGTTACCCTTGCCAATACCCAAAACTTTAGCGAGTTTGAACTGCACCTGCGTGCCATACTAAGCCTGCCTATTGCCGAAATTACCTTGGAACGCCACGGTGCCAGCGCGGTAATCCTGGCCAGTGGTATGGGCACTCCTGTATTTACCGGCATTGAGGCTATTGCAGCACTTCCGCAGACGGATTTCCGCCTGTTTGGCAAGCCCACCACAAGGCCTTATCGCCGTATGGGTGTTTCGTTAACCTACGGCCCCGTGGGTACTGATACGGCCGAACTCGTTAAAAAAGCACAGGAAGCAGCGGCGCTGGTAACGGTAAGTGAAGCGTAAGCACCAAATTTCAAAAAACAAATAACAAAGCAAACAAAGACACACACTATGGAAGCATATGTTTTTCCGGGCCAGGGTGCCCAGTTTACCGGTATGGGTAAAGAACTGTATGAAAACAACGCCCAGGCTAAAGAACTGTTTGAAAAAGCCAACGATATACTTGGTTTCCGCATTACCGATGTAATGTTTGAAGGCACGGCCGAGCAGCTTAAAGAAACCCGCGTTACACAGCCTGCGGTATTTTTGCATTCGGTTATCCTTGCCAAAACACTGGGCGACAGCTTCCAGCCGGAAATGGTTGCAGGCCACTCGCTGGGTGAATTCAGCGCGCTGGTTGCCGCCGGTGCCCTTACTTTTGAAGACGGCCTTAAGCTGGTAAGCCAACGCGCCACTGCCATGCAAAAAGCCTGCGAAATTACCCCAAGCACCATGGCTGCCGTATTGGGCCTTGAAGATAAAATTGTGGAAGACGTATGCGCTTCTATTGACGGCGTAGTGGTTGCGGCCAACTACAACTGCCCCGGCCAGCTGGTTATAAGCGGCGAAACAAAAGCCGTTGAAGCCGCCTGCGAAGCCCTTAAAGCTGCCGGTGCCAAGCGCGCCCTGCTGCTGCCTGTGGGTGGTGCATTCCACAGCCCAATGATGGAGCCTGCCCGCGAAGAGCTTGCCGCCGCCATTGAACAAACCACCTTTAGCAACCCGGTGTGCCCGGTGTACCAAAACGTACCCGCTACTGCCGTAAGCGATGCCGCTACCATAAAGCAAAACCTTATCATACAGCTTACTGCCCCCGTTAAGTGGACACAAAGCGTTCAAAACATGATTGCCGACGGCGCTACCCTGTTTACAGAAGTGGGCCCTGGCAACGTACTACAGGGCCTTGTTAAAAAAATCAACAAAGACGTAGAAACGGCGGGAGCTTAATCAGTGGTCAGTATTCAGTGATCAAGCAGGTAGCAGTCATGCTGAGCCTGTCGAAGCATAAGCCTGTCGAAGCCACCCTGCAGTAACAAAACAACAAACCCCGGTTTATAGCCGGGGTTTTGTGTTTATATCAAATTATGGAACGCGGATGACGCGGATTGAGCGGATTTACACGGATTTTTTTCACGCCGCTCTCTTCACGCTTTGTCATTCCGAACGAAGCACAGCGGAGTTGAGGAACCTCAAATAATGAAACACAGATTAAACAGATTTCTTTACGCCGCTTTCTTCACGTTCTGTCATTCCGAACGAAGCGCAGCGGAGTTGAGGAATCTCAAATAATGGAAACACGGTTTAAACAGATGTCTTCACGTTGCTTTCTTCACGCCCTGTCTTTGCGAGCGGAGCCTGCGGAGCGTGGCAATCTTAAATTAATAATTAAAAACCAATATTATTAAAACCGAAATAAAGCTAATTAATGTAATTAAAAAAGAAGCAATTCCAAGAGTATCAAAAAACTTTAACAAACTAATATCATTATCATTGTCGAAAAGTTTATCAACTTTTTTATCAGAGAATTTAAAAGCCTCCTGCATAGTTTGCTTTACAAACTTTTCTGCTGCGATAAATTCTTTCTTTGACAATTCAACTAATCGCTCATATTCACCTTTAAGATAATCAATATAATACTGACGCTTTTCAGCATTATCCGTATCATTATACAATTGAACTATATCAGAATAATCATAACCAAAATCCGAAGTAATCGTCTTGTTAATTTGGTTTATGTTATATCCCTCAAAATCCATCGTTTCAATTGGCATTATTTCATGATTGGCAAAAGCATTAGCTAAATGAAAAGATATATTTTGATAATATCTGATTCTTAAAAGAGCGCTAATTCTATAAATAATACCAAATATTGTAGATATAATACAGAGTATTAAAACAGTTTTCAATATGCATCGTGAATAATTATTGGCGAAAAAAATTTGACTAACAATTAATGAAAGTGTCGTAACAGAAAAACCCACAACCCAAATGATAATCTTATCTAGTTGGTCAAATGTAAAAATCAGATTTTCTTTGTCTTTTTCTACTGCGCTATAGCTAATTTTCAAAATTGTTTCAAAAGGTCTTTCCATATCAATAATGTATAAATCAAATCTAACAAAACTTTTCTTACTTCTACCCCGTAAAAACACCCGTTTTTCCCCTACTTTTCAATTAGGTAAAATTCCCTACCTTGCATCCCGCAAAACAAATACTCATTAAATGAAACTATTACGCTTACTGTTTTTATTCATAGCCCTGCCCGCGCTGGCACAGCAGGGTGGCATGTGGATTCCCTCATTGCTCGACGGCATGAACGAAAAAGAAATGAAGCACCTGGGCATGAAAATGACTGCTGAAGATATTTACAGCGTTAACCACAGCAGCCTTAAAGATGCCGTTCCGCAGTTTAACGGCGGCTGTACGGCAGAGGTTATTTCAAACCAGGGCCTGCTGCTTACCAACCACCACTGCGGGTTTGATGCCATACAAAACCACAGCTCGCTGGAGCATGATTATCTAACCAACGGCTTCTGGGCCATGAGCCAGGGCGAAGAACTGGCAAACCCCGGCATGGTAGTAACCTTTATTGTAAAGATAGAAGACGTTACCACTAAAGTATTAGAGGGCACACAGGCGCTTGACGAAAAAGCACGCCAGCAAAAAATAAAAGACAACATAGCCAGCCTTACCAAATCACTTCCTAAAGAAGCCTGGCAGGACAACATGATACGCACCTTTTATGAAGGCAACCAGTATATGTGGTTTGTAACCGAAACCTTTAAAGACATCCGCCTGGTGGGTGCGCCGCCATCGTCTATAGGCAAGTTTGGCAGTGATACCGATAACTGGGTATGGCCGCGCCATACGGGCGATTTCAGCCTGTTTCGCATTTATGCCGGCAAAGACAACCGCCCGGCAGAATACAGCAAAGACAATAAGCCCTATACCCCTAAACACTTCTTCCCCGTGTCTATAAAAGGCATTAAAGAAGATGATTTTACCATGGTGTTTGGCTATCCGGGCCGCACAACAGAGTATCTTCCGGCAGTAGCCGTAGAGCAGGTGGTTAACGTGCTCGACCCTGCCAAGATTGAGGTGCGCGATGCCGCCCTTAAGGTTCAGGACGGCTTTATGCGCAAAGATCAGGCTATTAAAATTCAGTATGCCGCCAAGTATGCCAGCACCGCCAACTATTGGAAAAAATGGATAGGCGAAGTACTGGGGCTTAAAAAAACCAATGCCGTGGCTAAAAAGCGCGCTTATGAGCAGCAGTTTACCGGTTGGGTAAACAAGGCCGGCAAACAGGCCGAATACGGCAGCCTGCTGCCTGATTTCGAAAAATATTATAAAGAATATGAGCCCTATGCCCTGGCTTATGATTATTTTGTAGAGGTAACCATACGCAATACAGAACTGCTGGGCTTTGGCTACCGCATTTACAACCTTGAGGGCACTGCCAGAGACGGCGAGGCGGCATTCAACACGCAAAAAACCAAAACACTTGCCACCCTTGAAGACCTGTATGGCGAGTTTAATAAAAACGTAGACGAAAAGGTATTTGAGCAGCTTATAGCGCTTTACTTTACAAAAGTGCCGCAGCAGTTCTTATCAACGGAATACAAAGGTGCTGATGTTAAAAAGCTTACCGCTGATATTTACAGCCAAAGCAAGCTTACGTCTTTTGAAGGTGTGCAAAGCCTGCTTACCGGCACCCCTGCCGAGGTTAAGGCCAAACTGGCTGCCGACCCGGGTTACAAGCTGGTTACCGCCCTTACCAATACCTATTATGATAAGGTAGCACCAAAATACCAGGAGCTTAACCTTAAGGTGGCAGCCCTGCAACGCACCTACATGAAAGCCATTGTAGAGCTTAGCCCCAAAGATGCCCGTATTTTCCCCGATGCTAACAGCACCCTGCGTGTAACGTATGGCAAGGTTAAAGGCTATGAGCCTAAAGACGCTACCTACTACAAGCCCGTTACCTACCTTGACGGCGTTATAGAAAAATACGTACCCGGCGATTATGAGTTTGATGTTCCGCAAAAGCTTATAGACCTGTACAACACTAAAGACTATGGCCCTTATGGCGAAAACGGCAAAATGCCGGTATGCTTTATAGGCACTAACCATACCACGGGCGGCAACAGCGGTAGCCCGGCCATAGATGCAAAAGGCAACCTTATAGGCCTTAATTTTGACCGCGTGTGGGAAGGCACCATGAGCGATATTTATTATGATCCGTCTATATGCCGAAACATAATGGTAGACATGCGCTATGTGCTGTTTATTGTAGATAAGTTTGCCGGGGCTAAAAACCTGGTTGAAGAAATGAAAATAGTACGCTAACCACCCGCGCCTGCGCTGTGTAAGAATATTTACCCAAACAGCATATCGGGCAAAAAAGCGGCAAATATGTTAAAAAGCAATGTGATTGATGTAAAATTCTCAGGTTCAACGCGAAAACACTCCGAAAAAAATTTAGTGTGAAATATTTTGCGGTATCAAAAAATTTATATCTTTGCTCCGAATTAATAATTAACCTTTATAATTTAGTAAGATGAAAAAAGTTGTTTTAAGCCTAGCATTCGTTGCTATCGCTCTAGTTTCTTGTAAGAAAGATGGTGAAGCTGCTGGTTCTGCTGACACTGCTGCTGCTGACACTGCTGCTCAAACTGAAGTTCCTGCAACTCCAGTTGACACTGCTGCTCCAGCTGATACTGCTGCTCCAGCTGACACTGCTGCTCCTGCTGCTCAGCCTGCTCACTAAGAAACACTTTAGTAAAAGCATCAAAGGCCCCTCCTATCCAGGACGGGCTTTTTTGTTTCTTACAGGTTAACAACCGGGCTTTAATCTTAACCGTTTTGTAACGCAGCCACAAAATCTGTTTACAAAGGGTTAACCATAACAAAACACCGCGGGTTTAGTTTTGCACCCATTAACTACTAAGAGCAAAACACATGATTAAAAAGCTACTTTTGTTTGCCGTATTCTTTTCGGCATTAGCAACTTATGCACAAAAAGGGGTTATTTCAGGTAAAATAACCGACCTCGAGAGCAACTTCTCTTTACCCGGCGCCACCGTGCGCATTGCAGATGGCAACCGCTACACGGTTTCTAACCAGATAGGCGATTACGAATTTTTAAACGTACCGGAAGGCAGCTATACCGTAGAGGTTGTGTATATGGGCTACCAGACACAAACACAGGAAGTAAGCGTTGAAGCCGGAAAAACCGCCGTGCTTAACTTTATTATGGGTTCTGATGCCCAAAACCTTGAAGAGGTAATAATTGTGGGCGACCGCCTTAAAGGCCAGGCCCGTGCGCTGAACCAGCAAAAAAACAACCAGAACATTACCAACGTAATTTCATCTGACCAGGTAGGCCGTTTTCCTGACAGTAACATAGGCGACGCACTTAAGCGTGTACCGGGCATTACCATGCAAAACGACCAGGGCGAAGCGCGTAACATCATCATACGCGGCCTTGCACCGGCACTAAACTCGGTTACCATTAACGGAGACCGTATCCCTTCTGCCGAAGGCGATAACCGCAACGTGCAGATGGACCTTATTCCATCTGACATGATTGCCACTATGGAAGTTAACAAAACCCTTACGCCCGATATGGATGCCGATGCGATAGGTGGTTCGGTAAACCTTATAACCCGTGCCGCACCTAACGGCGAAAGGATTTCTGCCACCCTTGCAGGCGGTTATGCGCCAATCAGGGAAAACCCTATTTACACCGCAGGCCTTGTATACGGTAACCGCTACCTTGATAACAAGCTGGGCGTTGTGGTAAGTGCTTCTTACAACAATAACGATTTTGGTTCAGACAACGTTGAGGCCGTTTGGGTTCAGGACGATTTTGGCAATACCTACGTTGAAGAGATGGACATACGCAAGTATGATGTACAGCGCATACGCCGCAGTGCCGCCCTTGCCATGGATTATAAATTTAACGAAAACAACACCATTTACCTTAACGCCATGTACAACTGGAGAGACGACCGCGAAAACCGTTTCCGCACCACGTATGATGATATTGAGGTAAACTATGCTGCCGATGGCGAAACCATAGACGGCTTTACAGGCCGCGTAAAGCGCGAAACAAAAGGCGGTGTAAACAACAGCCGCAACAAAAGCCGCAGGCTTGAAGACCAGCGCGTGCAAAACTACTCGGTACGTGGCGAGCACCTGCTAACCCCGGGCCTTGATATGGACTGGCAGGTTAACTATGCCAAAGCGCGCGAATTCCGCCCGGGCGAAAGGTATATTGAGTTTGAACAGGAAGGTCTTGACTTTACCCAAAACATAACCAACCCTGAGAGGCCGTTTATTGGCAGTACAGGCGAAGATGTAAACGAGTTTGCACAATCAGGCCTTACTGAAAATAGGGACGATACACAGGAAAGTGAATTTGGCGCCAAGCTTAACTTCCGTTTTGCGCTATCGGCTATCGAGGGTCAAAAGGGCCGCATCAGGACCGGTCTTCGCGTTAGGATAAAAGACAAAGACCGTAACAACATTTTCTATTCTTACGAGCCTGTGGGCGATGCCCCTACACTTGGGCAGGTAGGCACAAGCTTCTTTGGCGGCGACGGTTACAATCCGGGCAGCCAGTATGTGCCGGGCATATTTGCCTCAGCTTCATACCTGGGCAACCTTAACCTTAACAACACGTCGCTTTTTACAAGCGAGCTCGACCCTTCAGAATTCCTTGCCGTTAACTATACCGCTAAAGAAAACATCTATGCCGGTTACATCCGTTGGGACCAGGACATTACATCAAAACTATCTGTTATTGTGGGTGCCCGTATAGAAAACACGCACATTGACTATACCGGTAACCGCGTTCTTGACGAAGAAGAGCTTGAAGGTACTATTACCAACACCAACTCGTATACTAACATACTGCCTAACCTGCAGTTTAAGTACAACGCTACAGATGATTTTATTCTGCGTGCTGCCTTTACCACAGCGCTTGCAAGGCCTGATTATTATGCCCTTGCGCCTTATGTAAACAACATAGCTGCCGATACCGAAATTATAGCCGGTAACCCTGCGCTTGATGCTACCTACTCTTACAACTTCGACTTTATGGCAGAGAACTACTTTAAGTCGGTGGGCCTTGTGTCGGGTGGTTTCTTCTACAAAAAGCTGAACGATTTCATCTACAATTACAGCAACAACCAGTACACCACTGCCGATTTTGCTAACGACTTCCCGGGCCAGGCTAACCCTGTACCGGCCGGCGAAAACTGGACATTCCTTCAGTCGCGCAACGGCGAAAGCGTAGATGTTTACGGTTTTGAGGTAGCGTTCCAGCGCCAGCTTGATTTCCTTCCGGGCTTCTTAAGGCACTTTGGTATCTATACCAACTATACCTATACCGATTCTAAAGCAAAAGGTATTGCCAGCGAAGACGGCGATGAAAGAAACGACGTAAGCCTTCCGGGCACAGCGCCGCATATGTTTAACGGCTCACTTTTCTGGGACAACAACAGGTTCTCTGCAAGGGTATCGGTTAACTATGCTGCCGATTATCTTGATGAACTGGGCGCCGATGCCTTCCAGGACAGCTATTATGACAAGCAAACGTTCCTTGATGTAAATGCATCGTTCAAAATTACAGATAACATCCGCATTTTTGCCGAGGCTAATAACCTTACAAACCAGCCGCTGCGCTACTACCAGGGCGTTTCGTCAAGAACAAAGCAGGTTGAGTTTTATGAGGGCCGCTTTAACCTGGGCCTTAAGTTTGACTTTTAAAAGTCGCAATAAAATATCAATGCCGGGTAATGATTTTTCATTGCCCGGCTTTTATCCATTTTAAGAAGTATGAAAAAACTACTGTTATTACTGCTTACAGGCTTTGTTAGCTTTAGTATTTACAGCCAGGAGTACTTAGCCGAAGAAAAATCAGGCTACCGCGAGGGGTTTATCCCGGAACTGAAGCTGCTGGATAAGAGCCTTAACTTTGTGGCATTGGGTGATTTTGGCCGCTTTGGGCAATACTACCAAAAACCCGTAGCCGAACAAATGGGCAAGGCTGCCATGACCATTGAGTCAGACTTTACCGTATGCGTAGGCGATAATTTTTACCCTAACGGCGTGCAAAGCACCGAAGACCACCAGTGGATATCTTCTTTCGAAAACATCTACACAAACATGAGCCTGCATAACGACTGGTATGTAGCCCTGGGCAACCACGACTACCGCGGCAGCATACAGGCGCAGTTAGATTACACAAAAGTGAGCCGCAGGTGGCAAATGCCCGATAAGTACTACAGCAAAACCTTCGACCTTGATAACGGAGACAAAGTACTTATGGTGGTTATGGACACCAACCCCTACATAGACAGCTACCGCAAGCCGGGCATGATGTATGAAAACATTATTGCCCAGGACACCCTTGCACAAACGCAGTGGCTTACCGAAACCCTTAAAAATGCCGACGAGAAGGTAAAGTGGAAAATTGTAGTGGGGCATCACCCGTTATACAGCGGCGGTAAACGAAAAACCAACCCCGACACCATTAAATTTGCAGAGCGCTTTGCCGGCGTGTTTGACACTTACAGGGTTGATGCCTACATTTGCGGGCACGAGCACGACCTGCAAATCATTAAGCCTAAAGGCAGGTACACCACGCAGTTTCTTTCGGGCGCGGCAAGCGAGGTAAGGCCTACCGGAAAAACCGAGGGCACGCTGTTTGCCGAAAGCCAGGCGGGCTTCATGACGTTTTCCATCACAAGCAATAAACTGCTGGTGCAGGTAGTTAACCATGAAGGGAAAATTTTATACACAACCGAAATAAACAAAAAGTAACAATGCAAAAATATATAGCACTATTGGCCGGCGCAGCACTTATGGCTTCATGCAAAAGCAGCCTGGCACCCATAAAGGCCGATGCCATTACACCCACTGTGGTAACACAGCCAACCCCACACGATACAGATGACCCATGTATATGGATTAACCCCGCAGACGCCTCTAAAAGCCTTGTAATAGGCACTGACAAGGATACCGAAGGTGGCCTGTATGTGTATGACCTTGCCGGGAAGATTGTAGGCAAAAGCGAAACGCTTAAAAGGCCCAATAATGTAGACCTGGCGTATGGCCTTACCATAGGCGGCAAAAAATATGATGTGGTCATTACCACAGAACGCGAGCGCAACATGATTCGCATATTCTCAATTCCGGATATGAAGCCCCTTGATAACGGTGGCATCCCGGTTTTTGAAGGCGAGGCCGAACAGGGGCCAATGGGTGTGGCCATTTACACCCGCCCGCAAGACAAGGCCATATTTGCCGTTGTAGGGCGCAAAAGCGGGCCAACGGGTTCATACCTGTGGCAGTACAAAATAAGCGATTCAGGCAACGGATATGCAGCCGCAACGGTGGTGCGCAAATTCGGCAGCTTTAGCGGTAAAAAAGAAATAGAAGCCATAGCCGTAGATAACGAACTGGGCTTTATTTATTACTGCGACGAAACCGTAGGCATTAAAAAGTACATAGCCGACCCGGATGCCAAAAACGACAACGAACTGGTGCTGTTCGGCACACAGGGTTTTGTATCAGACCACGAGGGTATAGCCATTTACAAAAGCAGCCCTAAAACAGGCTACATACTGGTATCTAACCAGCAGGCCAACACGTTTATGGTTTTCCCGCGCGAGGGTGCTAACGGCAACACCAACAACCACCCGCTGCTTGCCGAAATACCTACCTCAACAATTGAATGCGATGGCGCCGATGCCACAAGCATAAACCTGGGCGGCAACTTCCGTAACGGGATGCTGGTAGCCATGAGCAACGGCATGACGTTTCACTATTACGACTGGAATATTATCCAGAAACTTATAGATGCCGGCTACGGCCTTAAAAAATAAATTTGGAGTTTTATTAATGATGAGAAGGAAGGGTGTAATGCCCTTCCTTTTTTTATTGAATGAAGTTTTCCCTGTTTCCCCCTGGCTAAAGCCAGGGACAAATGATTGCTGTAGGCTGAAACTGGGTGTAAATGATTATAAACTGAAAGATTTGCCTGTTCCAGTTCCTACGAAATGATTTGCCCTCGGCTTAAGCCGGGGGAACAAAATATGCAAACACAATTTATTGCAAATAAAAAAGACCCTGACTTGCGTCAGGGCCTTGGTTTTTTAGTACTCAAGGCGGGACTTGAACCCGCACGGGCATTACTGCCCACTGGATTTTAAGTCCAGCGTGTCTACCGATTCCACCACTCGAGCTTAAACTTTCGAGCGAAAAACGGGATTCGAACCCGCGACCTCCACCTTGGCAAGGTGGCGCTCTACCAACTGAGCTATTTTCGCATTATTTCAATTTGTTGGCGTTACTTCCGTATTGCGAGTGCAAATGTAGGCCATAATTTTAATTCTGCAAGCCTTTTTCAAAAAAAAATTACACAAATTTCATAACCTTCTGAAAACGTTATTTTTAAAAATGAAAATTTTTTCATCTTTTTTCAGGGCAATGCTAAAGTTCGGTAAAAAACCATCAAATTTATGCATCACCCACTGATTCCTTCCCAGGGCGATACCCGGGGCTTTGAAAAGTCCGGCCCCTACAGGGCCGCCGCAAACCTGCTACCTGCTACCTGCTAGCTGCTACCTGCCTCAACAATAATAGTGCGCCGCACTTCATTACCCGCCTCATCGGTTACGGTAATAACATACCGGCCGCTTTTGGCCTTAATGGGCATTTCGTGATAGGTTTGGGTGGTGCCCAGATAAACATCGTTAAGGTACCAAAACAGCTTTGCATTGCGCTGGGTGTGGGCGGCACGGGCCATAAAGGGCTGCACAGCGCCGTTAAAATCTTTAGTAAGGTATATTTTACCATCCTGCTGCGGATAAATAAAATCAAGCGCCGCTGCGTTGCCCTCACGGCAATCATCCCTAAAGGGCGGCAGCGGCAGGTAGTTTATGTGCTTTGTTTTGTAATACCACTCCATAACCGGTGGCAGTACAAACCACGGCCGGGCAACCATGTTGTCTATACTTTCGCAATTGCTGTTTACACGATATTGGCCGGTTATGTCAAGGTGCACCAGCTTATGATACGGGCATACCGCTGTTTTCTTTGCATTAACGGGAATCCACTGCTGCTGTACGGGGCAGTATTCACCTGCCAGGTGGCCGCTTAGGGCACATATATCTGCCTTTTCCATATCGTTAAGCGGGGCGGCAAACCACGGGGTGCGCGGCAACAGGTTAAACACATCAAACAAAATAGGCGCAGCACTGCCCACCCCGGTAAGCGATGGCCTGCCTTCGCCCGATGCATTGCCTACCCAAACGCCCACTACATAGCGCGAGCTGGTGCCTATGGCCCAACCGTCTCGCCCGCCAAAACTGGTGCCGGTTTTCCACGCTATTTGTAACGACGAATCATAAAAGCGCCAGGCCTCATCACCCTGCGGGCGGTTAACCTCTTTCATGGCATTATACGTAAGCCATATACTACCCGCCCCAAGCTGTGGCTTTTGGTAGGTTTCGCTGCCAAATTCACGCGTAATGCTGCTGTCCCAGTTCAGTTCGGCAAATTCGCCCTTACGGTATTTGGCCTGTGTGGCGGTAAAATGGTTCAGCGTACCCGTAAGCCCGGCGTAGGTGCGGCACAAATCCCACAGGTTACTCTCTGCCCCACCCAGTATAAGCGAGAGCCCGTAATGGTCAGGCTGCTTGTTAACATCGCGCAACTTATAATTCTGCAACTCATCATAAAATTTGCGGATGCCGTGCTGCTTCAGCATCAGCACTGCGGGTATGTTCAGCGAGCGTGAAAGCGCCCGTTGTGCCGGTACCGCCCCGTCATACGTCAGTTCATAGTTCTTTGGCGTATAGCCCGAAATTTGTGTGGGTACATCGGCAATCAGGGTGTTGGGCAGCAGTTCGCCCTCATCGAGCATATTGGCAAACAGCAGCGGCTTTAAAATACTGCCGGTACTGCGCGGTGCAGGTATAATATCTACATCTTTGCCGTGCTTGCGGTCGGTTGGGGCATTGCCCACATAAGCCACAATGTTACGCGTTTGCACATCTACCACCATAACGGCCAGGTTGTGCACCTCGGTTTGGCGGTATTCCTGGTAGTAGCGGGCGGCAATCTGGTTAACGCGTTCCTGCAGGCTGTGCTTAACGGTGGTTTTTATGCGTTGGCCTTCTTTTGCCTTTGCAATATTCTGAAGCAGGTGCGGCGCGGCCTGCGGCAGGTCATACGGCTTCTGCGGAAGCCCCTCCTGCAACGAAAGTTCATAAGTGGTCTTATCTATTATTTTTTCGTCAAACAGCTTTTTAAGCAGCCTGTCGCGCTTATCGCGAAGCTTTTGCTGGTTCTTGCCGGGATAAATAAGGCCTGGGGCATTGGGCAGCACGGCCAGCGTGGCACTCTCTGCCCACGAAAGCTGGTGCGGCTGTACGCCAAAGTAGCGCCAGGCAGCCATATCAAGCCCCACCACATTACCCCCAAACGGAGCGTGGGCGGCATACAGCCCTAAAATTTGGTCTTTGCTGTGGCGCAGCTCCAGGCGGGTGGCCAGTATCATCTCAATTATCTTTTCGGCATAGCTGCGCTCCTCCCCGCCCCTGCTCAGGCGGATAACCTGCTGCGTAAGGGTACTGCCCCCGCGCACCACCCTGCCTGCATCATGGTTTTGCTTCATGGCCTTTACAATAGCCACGGGGTTAAAGCCGGGGTGCTTGTAAAAATGCTGGTCTTCAAAATACACTATGCATTTTTTAAATTTTTCGGGTATACTGTCCTGCTCCGGGAAACGCCACTGCCCATCCCGGGCTATGCGGGCACCCAGGAGTTCGCCCTCAGTGCTTTCAATCACGGTGCTGTACGGGTCTTTAAACAACGTGCGGGGCAGGCAAAAGTAGTACCATACCAGCAGCACCGCCATAAGTGCCGACTTAATACGGTTGCGTTTTACCCACCGGGCAATGCGGTTAAAAATATGCTGAAAAAAAGCAGCGGCTTTAAGGGCAGCCTGCTGTAAGAATTTGGCCATTGTTAGTTGTATACCGGTTGGCGGTTTATGTAAATGTAAAACGTTTTATGCATACTAAAGCGTGTGCTGCCTGCGTTTTTATGCAGGACATATCACTAAAAAGTATTATTAATAAAATAGCTTTCTAAAAAAATACCAGTATTTTTACAGCAAAAATTACTACTTATGAAAAAACTCCTTACTATCACCTTTACCCTGGTTACAACAGCAATTTTTGCCCAGGCAGACATTTGCAAAAACCTTATAGGCGCACTGCCTAACCTGCAACGCTATGACAAATACTCTCTGGCACAGGGCTTTGTGTGCGAACAGGGGTATATAACAACCTATTACACTATAGGCGACGGAGAGAACCAACAGGTTTTCAGCATAATACTTACCGATACAAAGCAGGAATCAAACCACGGCATGCTGGAAGACGCAGAGTCTAAATATGAAATTGCTAAAAAATCATCAGACAAAAGCGCGATGACGGTAAGCCGCCTTAAACTGGGAACCAAAAGCATTGTTTCACACGATGTTAATACCGGAACAAAACGCATTTATGGTTACAAGGTTATCCTTAAAAACCGCTACGTGCTGGATATTATGGTTAACAACAACAACATAATGAACCTGAATCAATTCCAGGATTTCATTTCTGATTATGTAGCCTCAATAAAAGAATATTCGCTACCGAATTAATTTCAACAATAGTATATACAAACCCCGGCAATTGCCGGGGTTTCTTGTTTTTATTTATTACCTCACCACATTAACCCATTGCCCTTTGGTCCTGCTCAGGTAGTTGTTGTCATACATGGCCTCGGCCTGTATGCCCGGCAGGTAGTAGCTGCCCGGGTAGCTGGCGTTGAGCAGTATCCTGAACGTTTTGGTTTCGTGCGCTTTGAGCGGGAAGTAAAAATTAGTCCTGTCATCACGAATATCCGTATAATCCACGTTGTTCTCGGCATAGCTGCCAAAATCGGTAAAACGTGTATTTACAATCTCCCACCCTGACGGCACAATTTGCGTAAGCGCTATATTCTGCACATACTCATTCTTTTGGTTAGAAACCGTAACCTCAGCCACAAACTCGGTGCCCTGCGGCAGCTGAGACGGGTTAATAACCTTGCCGCTGCGGTCTTTAAACACAATATTGGTATGCAGGCCGCGCTCTTCGGCCATTTCCTGGCCCACAGGCAATATGCCGCTGTAAATAACCTTAACATACAGCGCCCCCTGCTTGTTGTTCTTAACCGTTACGGCATTATCTGTACTTACTTCAAGCGAACGGTCGGCAAAGCTCTTACCGGTTTTTATGGCTTCAGATTTTCCTTTAAAGGTGTAAGATGCATCAAGCCCTTTGCTTCCTGTGCCCTGTGCAAATTTGCTCATGGCATACAGGCTGTAGGCTGTAGTTTGCGTACTCATCCAGCTATCGCCAGACATATCTTTAGCCAGCTTAACCGCCAGGTTCCAGGCCTGCTCCTTCTGCCCCAGCACTACAAGGGTTTCCAGCGCCATGGCACGGTTGCGCACCGCCGAACCATAGTAGTAATAGTACTGCTCATTATAATCGTCTATAGTTGCCTTAGCCAGCATTTCGAGCCCCACATTCTTCTGGCCTGCCAGCGCATAAGCTGCCGCCAGTCTTAAGCGTGCCTCGTTGCTGATGCCCCCCGTTTCGCGCAGGCGGTTCATGCTGCTCAGGTCGGCACTGCCGGCAAGGGCCAGCGTATAAAGCCTGTATGCCTGTGCAATATCGTTACGGTAGCCGTTGTTGTAGCGCCAGTTGCGGGCCATGCGCTGCTGGTAGTTTATCCACTGGCGTTTGGCATTCATAGGCAGGGCATAGCCTTTTTTCTCGGCCTCAACAAAAAAGTGCCCCACATAGCTTGAGCCCCAGTCGTCTGCCTGGGTGTTGCCCGGCCAGTAGCTAAAGCCACCATCACCCAGCTGAAACTGCCCCAGCCTTTGTATGGCTGCCTTTATATTGCCCTGTATTTTATTTTTGCGTGCGGCATCTATATCAGCTATATCAGCAAGGTATAATTGCGGGAACGCGCTGCTTGTGGTTTGCTCCAAACAACCGTGCGGGTACTGAATCAGGTAATCCAGCCTGCGGTTAAAATCAATGCTTGGGAAGCTCGAAATTTCAAGCTTCGCCTTGTTGGTACCGGCAACACCAAAGGCCGCCCAGTCTATTGTGGCGCTCTTACCGGCATCTATAATAACTTCTTTATAATTAGTGGTAACCGGGTTAGGGTTTACAATATCAAGCTCTACATCGTAGCTGGTTTTGGTACTGCCCGATGTTGCAATGACCGACACCTTGCCAATGCCCGTTGTACTGCCCACCTCAAGGTCAAAATACGCAATCTTTTCATCCGGGCGCGTAAAACTTACATTTTGCGATGCCGGGCCCACAATGCGGAAACCGTTATTGGTCTTCACCTGTAGCGTTACGTTTTTCACGTTGTTTTCCATAGCAAACAGCGTTACCGGAAGCGTTATTTTCTCGCCCGGTGTGGCTTTCCGCGGAAGCGAAGACAGCACCATAAGCGGGCTGCGTACCGGCGTGGCTTTTTCGGCGCTGCCGTATGCTGCTAAATCTGTATTGGCAGCTACTACCATGGTACGTACCGAACCGATGTACTGCGGCAGTTTAATATCGTGCACACGGGTTTGGCCTTTGCCAAGTGTATACGGCCCAAGGTAAATAACCACAGGCTTAAAGCGGTTGGCCTTTTTGGCATTGCCGCCGCCAAGGTCTTCATCGCCACCTATGCTAAACACCTGGTTTACCTTGCCGCCGTAAGCACCTATTACATCATCATAAATATCCCACGTGCGCACGCCCAGGGCTTCTTTGGCATAAAAGGCATTCCATGCGTTTGGCGTTTTAAAGCGGGTAAGGTCCAGCAGGCCTTCGTCTACCACGGCAATGGTATAGGTCATAGGCGTGCCGTTCTTTTCGCTGACTTTTACGGTGGTCTTAGTCTCCGGTTTCAGCACATCCGGCATAGCAATTACAGGTTCTAAAACCGTGCTTTTGTTTATTACCTCGACAGGCACAATACCGTATAGCCTTATAGGCGAATCATTTGCTGTTGTAGCGTGTGGTTGTATAAGCGTAATGTAGATGTACACGTTGGGCGCCATTTTTTCCGTTACCGGGATGGTGAGCTGTGTTTCGCCTTTTTGCGTTTGCACCCAGTAGGTTTCCAGCACCTGCGTACCGTTTTCTACCGATACCAGTGCACGCCCACCCTCTCCTGACGGAAAGGATACCACGGCTTTTTCGCCCACATTGTATTTCTCTTTATCGGTTTTAAAGACCAGCATGGCTGCGTCTTCGCCACCGCTGTTTTTAGAGCGCGCGCTCCAGTAAGGGTAATCTATATACACGGTTTGCCCGGCCGAGTGCCCTCCATCTACATCGGTAGCACGCACAAGGTAGCGGCCCCACTCATTTTCTTCGGTTTTAAAGTTAACGTTGGCCTTACCGCTGCCATCAGTTGTAACCTGAAAGGTACGGTAAGGCGTATTAGCCAATGCCGTGTTATAGGCCGATGAGTTGCCGTGAGAGGCATCCCACCACCAGCTCCACTGCACTTTGTATACTTTAACCTCTACTACGCGGCCGGCGCGGGCTTTGCCTTTTTCGTCTACCGTGGCAATGTCAAACTTTTGGTTCTTGCCGGTTTCCAGCATACCATACTTATTGCCTTCCGGTGCGCGAACGCCCACGTAGGTATCATAAGGCGAATAGGTAGCCGTAACCACATCGGTACTAAAGTCGCCGCCTTTTTCATAAGCCTTGGTAATAATAGCTGCCTTAAGCATACCCGGTGCGCGGGTTTCCAGCTGCGGGTCGAGTGTTACCTGTGCCACACCATTATCGTTTACTACACCGCTAAATATATTTATTTCCTCAGTGCTAAAATCCTGCGCGGGGTCTTCAAACACAAAGTTTTTATAACCTTTAAACTCGTTGGCCTGCATCATAAACTTGGCCTGCATTTCTACCTTAAGCCCTTTGGCAATAGCGCCGTGCAGCCACGTTACCTCAACACTGCCTTTGTTTTGGCTGGCAGCATAAATGGTTTTACCGTCAAAGCTGTTTTTTATCTTGAGCCTGTTGGGCTTAATGGTTTCTATCTTGATGGTTTTGTAGAAATGCGCCCCACCTACCGATACCCGCGCCTCCCAGTTACCTGTAGGTGCAGAGGCCAGCGTAGGCACAATAAACTTGTAGTGGTTTTTAGGGTCATAGCCCTGCACGGTTTGGAATACTGCCTTGCCGTTAGGGTCGCTAAGGCGTAGTTTTATAGGGTGCGAATCGGGCAGTTTAGCCGCCCTGTCGTTCAGGATAAACCCGATGAACAACGTATCGCCCGGCCTCCAAACGCCGCGTTCGCCATAAATGTAGCCCTTAAGCCCGCGTTGCAGCTTGGTGCCGTCCACCTCAAAGTTTGAGACCGACTGCGCCGTGCCGTCCTGCAGTTTTACATAGGTGGTATTTTTATCTTTTTTTATGATGGCAAAAAACGCCTCCTCATCGGTACTGATGTTCACAATACCCTGTGCATTGGTTTGCGCTGTTGCCACTTTTTGCCTTTGGTAGGTAAACAATTCCACACTGGCACCTGCCACGGGCTGCGTGGTGGTTATGCTTGTTACCGCGAAGAAATAGGTATCGTTACCGCCTTTTTTGGCAATCACACCCAGGTCGCTGGCCAGCACGTTTGTGGCTATTTTACGGTCATAATAATAGCTGCTTGTGCACGGGTTGTCGCGCTCGCTCCAGTTATAATCATACGGATAGTAGTCGTAATACTCGTCGTCGTATGTTTCATAGTCATACTCCCCGGCATAGTCTTCGCGCTCCTCCACCTCATCAAGATCGGTACCCGGATCGTCTTCTACTTTTACATCGCCGCATTTGTATAGGGAATACGCTTTTTTAGCCGTAATCTCAAGCCTGTAAATAGCGCCCGGTTCGGGGCTTATAATGGTAGAAAGGTCTATGGCATAGGCATTCCACTTGCCGTAGTTTAGCATTTTATCGGTATTGAGCTCCAGGGTTTTCATAGCTACAGGCTTGGCTACTTTTCGCAGGCTGTAGCTGCCGTTTAGCGTGTTATCCTGAAGGAACTGCATTACGTTATTCTCAAAAATGCGGTATACCTTAACATCAACCTTAGCCAGGTTTACGGCCTCAAAGTTTATTTTCAGGTTGCTGGATGCCGGCAGTATAGTACCGCTTTTTATAAAGCGCACCTCGGGCTTCAACTGCTCAAAAGCTATTTTTTGCGTCCAGGTGTCCTTGGTTTTATAACCATCGGCGCTTTCAATCCCCTGGAATACCTCTACAAGGAAATCGCCGTTAACCGGCTCCGGGAAAAACACTTTAAGCAGGTTACCCTCAGTAGCAAAAGTCAGCCCCGTGGCATTTTCTATAGCAACAAGCCCTGCAAAATTCTGGTCTTTGCGCAGCGGGTCGCTAAAGTTTATCAGCAGCGTTTGGTTGTCTTCGGGCTGAGGCTCTACGCTTATCACTTTAAAATTATCCTTGCCGGGCACAATAAATTCCTCTGTACCCTTTCGGTCAATATCATACGGGTTGCCGTCCCAGCTTATTTTCACCTTGCTGTCAGCCACTTTGCGCTGAATGCTGTCTATAATAAAGCTGAACTGTGCGTTTGTACCCGTGCCGCTAAAACGTACAGGTAGCTTGCGGCCGTCCTGCTCAGCTGTAACCAGCTTGCGGGCAACGGCAACATCAAGCTTGTCGCTGGCTTTTAGCGTACCGTTAAGGTACTGCCAGTCGCGGCTGTAGCTTTGCAAATCAGTTGCCTGCACCATAAAATCCTGGCGTATGGTTTTTACACGGAAATTAAAATCCTCAAGCCCTTTTGGTGTTTTTATAAATTTTGAAAGGTGTAGCGTTACACGGTATTCTTTATCGCTATCCAGCGGCTCAGACGGCTTAAAGGCAATGATATTGCCCTGCTGGTACACCACCTTACCTTTTACCGATGGCGATATACTAAAATACTCCTTATCAAGCTCCTGCCCGGGCACCCATTCTTTTTTAGAAATAGCAAGCCCCACCTGAATATCAGAATTTGAGGAAATAATGCCGGACGAAAAACTGGTGATAAATTCTTTGAATTGTGCAAAAACAGAGTCGAAATCTTTGCCTGATTTGGTGCACGAATGCAGTGCCACGGTAACGGCTACAAGGCATAGCCACAGCCTGAGGGTTTTCATGGTATTGGATTGGTTAGGTTATCGAAAACGTGTTAAAAAGCGAGCTGTACTTTTCGCTATAACTAACAATATCTTACAAATATTGCAATAAATGAAAGAAATATATTTAAAATTTTCTTAAGAAATAACCCAACTGAAAATCAGCGCCTTCTTTGCTGAAAAAACGTTTTCATTAAACTACTGCATTCTTCTGCCATTACACCCGTAACCACTTCGGTTTTAGGATGCAGCTTACCCCCCATGGCACGGTAGCCGCGGTGGTCATCTGCCGCGCCATATACCACTTTAGACACCTGGCTCCAGTAGAGCGCACCGGCACACATCTGGCACGGCTCAAGCGTAACATAAAGCGTGCAGCCTGTTAGGTATTTACCACCAAGAAAGTTTGCCGCAGCGGTTATGGCCTGCATTTCGGCATGGGCAGTAACATCGGTAAGCATTTCGGTAAGGTTGTGCCCGCGGGCAATTACCTTGTCGTTTACCACAACCACCACGCCAACGGGTATTTCGCCCTTTTCAAAGGCTATATGCGCCTCGTTGAGCGCTTTTTTCATGAAATACTCGTGGGTAAAAATGTTTTCCATACTATAAAAGATTGGCCTGTAATTAAACAGCTATACTCACTACAAATCCCTCAAAAGAGCGCACATTCATAACCGTGCCGTCTTCAAAAATAAGGTACTGCCCTTTTATACCCATCAGCTTACCGCTGTAAAAAGGTGTAGTGCTAAGGTTTAGGCTGCTTATTTTTTTAGGATATTCCAGCACCGGGTATTCCAGCGTGTACAACTTTTCGGGCGTGGTTTCAAAATAGGGCTGTACCTCAGCAGGAAGCAGCGAGGCTACTTCGTTTCGGCGGGCAATAAGGTCAATAACTGCCACATCATTAAGCAGCATTTTTTTCCAGTTAATCTTGTCGCTAAAATGGGCTTTAAGCGCTACTTCGGTAATACCGGCCAGGTAACGGTTAGGCACTTCAACAAGTGGAGTGGCAAAGCTGGCACCCTGGTCTATCCAGCGGGTGGGCACCTGTGTTTTTCGGGTTACCCCCACCTTCATATCGCTACTTGAGGCCAGGTACACCACATGGGGCTGTACCTGTACTTTTGTTTCATACTCCAGGTCGCGGTCGGCAATGCCCAGGTGGGCTGTACTTAACTCGGGGCGCATAATCCAGTCGCCTGCCGCAGGGCTGCTATAAAAGCAATCATAGCAAAAACCATTGCGGTAAATTTTCTTCTTTTTGCCGCAGTTAAGGCACTTATATCCTAAAAAATTAATCTCAAGGGGCTGGCCCAGCAGCTGGTTCATGTGTATAAAACTATCCTCAAAAACAAGGTAATACTGTATGGGTGCACCGGCCTGGGTTTGCATTTTTGTTAAAACGCCTTCGTACTGCATAGAAATTTACTATATTTAGGGCAATAAAGATACTATAATTTATGGCATTGCCCATTATTAATTCTATAGCATCGTGGTTCCTTAAAAAGCGGATACACGATATGGAACTGTTCTTAAAGTACCCTAACGAGGTGCAGGAAGAACTGCTTCACAACCTTATAAACACAGCCGAATACACTGCCTTTGGCAGGAAATACGACTTTTCGTCCATTAGCAATTACCGCACCTTTGCAGAGCGTGTTCCGGTATCTACCTACGAAGACCTGGAGCACCTTATTGAGCAAACCCGCCGCGGCGAGCAAAACGTGATTTGGCCTACCCCCATTAAATGGTTTGCCAAATCAAGCGGCACTACTAATGCCAAGAGCAAGTTTATTCCGGTAAGTGCCGATGCGCTGGAGAACTGCCACTACAAGGCCAGTAAAGACCTGCTGTGCCTGTACCTGAACAATAACGAAGACAGCCAGCTTTTTACCGGCAAATCATTACGCCTGGGCGGAAGCAAGCAGCTGTATGAAGACAACAACACCTTTTTTGGCGACCTTTCGGCCATACTGATAGACAATATGCCCTTTTGGGCCGAGTTTAGCAGCACCCCAAGCAACCGCGTGTCGCTTATGGGTGAATGGGAAACCAAGCTGGCCGCCATTGTGCAGGAAACCGTGCATGAAAACGTTACAAGCTTTGCAGGCGTGCCCAGCTGGATGATGGTACTCCTGAACCGCGCCCTGGAAGAAACCGGCAAGACAAACCTGCTGGAGCTGTGGCCCAACCTTGAGGTGTATTTTCACGGTGGGGTAAGCTTTGAGCCGTATCGCGAGCAGTATAAGAAGATACTGCCCAAAGCCGACTTTAAGTACTACGAAATATACAACGCCAGCGAAGGCTTTTTTGCCATACAGGACAGCAACGACAGCAATGAGCTGCTCCTGATGCTGGACTACGGTATTTTCTATGAATTTATCCCTATGGATACCTTTGGCACTACCAACCAGCGCGTTATACCGCTTAGCGAGGTAGAGCTCAATAGGAACTATGCCGTGGTCATTACCACAAACGGCGGCCTGTGGCGCTACATGATAGGCGATACCGTTCGTTTTACATCGCTTAAGCCGCATCGCATTAAGGTTAGCGGCCGTACCAAGCACCATATTAATGTTTTTGGCGAAGAATTAATGGTTGAAAATACCGATACCGCCATAGCCCGCACCTGCGAAATTACCGGCGCGGAGGTTATTGACTATACCGTAGCCCCCGTATTTATGGATGGTAAGGAAAAAGGCGCCCACGAGTGGATGGTAGAATTTAAGTCGGTACCTGTGGATGTAGAGCATTTCCGTAAAACACTTGATGAAACCCTGCAAAGCCTTAATTCTGACTATGAAGCCAAGCGATATAATAACATGACGCTTAACCCACTGGTGCTTAACGTGGCACGCCCCAAACTGTTTTATGACTGGCTCAAAGAGCAGGATAAACTGGGAGGGCAGCACAAAATCCCGCGCCTTAGTAACGAACGCCATTACCTGCAACAGCTTAAGGATATGCAGCAGGCGGGCAGCGTGGTATAAACTTTAACATTCAAATTTACAACACGTTACACGCTTTGGCATTGCATTTGCTTATTACTGGGCACTAACGGATTAATAAGCAAGATGATGAAGATGATTTTTATGAAGAGGAACTTACTGCTAATTGGTGCTGCAACATTACTACTGGCCTCATGCTCAACAAGGCCGCGCTATGGTTGCCGTGGCGGCCGCTGCATAGTAGAGTCGCAAAAAACAACACCTGCCGTTAAGGCAAACTCATAAAAAAGGCCGTCACGTGACGGCCTTTTTCTATAGCAAATATACAATAATCTACTCAGAATGTGTAACTTAACCCTACACCCACCATTTGCTTAAGCTGCATTTTAGGGCCTACCTGCACTACTTCACCGGCTACTTCTTCAGTGGCTTTAATATCGTCGTCATAAATTATGTGGGCACCAATATTAGCCCTAACATACTCATTAACAGTCATATCAAGGCTAAACTGAAAATCAACATCTATATTACCAAAATTATTGAGGTAATCCGTATACAGCGTAGTACGCTGGTCGAGCATTATGTTCTTGAAAACCTGTCGTTTAAACTGGTTGGTAAGCAGTATACCCAATTCCGTACGGGTCTTTTTACCGTTAACCAATACGTTTCCGTCGGCATCAAGTATAGCCTTTTGTACACCAAAAGACCCCTTATCGGCAAGCATCTGGTTTAATACCAACGTGGTCTTATCCGTTAACGGAGAGAAATAAGCCGTGAGTCCCAGGTCTTTACGATTATATTCACCACCAATACCCAGGAAAATATAAGCCGGTGCAAAAGGGCCTGATATTTCGGTTTCGGTATTCGGATAACTGTAACCGTTTGCAAACTGGGTGGTAAAAGTAAATTTAGCGCTGTAAAACCAGTTGGTTACACTGTCTTTACGGTAACCAAAAGTAGAGTTAAACTGAAACTGGTCATCCGTTTTACGCACTTCCTGGCCTTCCTGGCTGTTAAGTCCATACCTGAATATCAACTCGTTATGCCAGTTAACATTCTTTTTGCTGTACTTGCGCACAAAGTTACCCTTAGCCAGTAACGATACCGAGTTGTTACCACCCACACTCCAGTTTACAAAGGCTATCTCGTTAATATCGAGGCCTATGCGGTTAGTGCGCTCCCAGTAGCTAATACTATCGGGCAACGTGGTGGTTATAAGCACCTGTGCATGAGTTATTTGAGAGGTTGCAATAAAAAGTAAGGCAATTAAGGCGGCTCTTAATTTCATGTAACGTGTTCTTTTAGATGGGAAAAACGCCTACAAAAGTCGGCAATTTCAATATTCTGAAAAAATATCTGTTAAGGTTTTAACGTCAATACCGCAATATTGTTGTAGCTGATGTACCGTGCCGTGCTCAATAAATGCATCGGGCACACCTAATATTCTGACTTCCAGCCTGTAATTGTGCTTTGCAGCAAATGCAGAAATTGCACTGCCAAAACCACCGGTAACTGTACCGTCTTCTACGGTTATGATTTTTTTATGGGTGGTAAAAATATGGTGCAGCGCAACCTCATCAAGCGGCTTTATAAACCCGAAGTGCCAGTGCGAAAAAAGGCCTAATTTTTCACTTTCGGAAATTGAAATCGCTACATTGTTGCCTATTGTGCCGGTGGAAAGCACAGCAACCTCACTCCCCTTTTTCAATTCGATGGCCTTGCCCATTTCGATACGCCCAAAAGGCAGCTGCCAGTTTGTGTTTTGGCCCCTGCCCCTCGGGTAGCGAATGGCAATAGGGTGCGGCAACCCAAGCTGGGCCGTGTAGAGTATGTTGCGCAGCTCAACCTCGTTAAGCGGGGCAAAAACAATAAGGTTCGGGATGCAGTTCAGGTAGGCAATGTCAAACACGCCGTGGTGGGTGGCACCGTCTTCGCCCACAAGCCCGGCGCGGTCAAGGCAAAAAATTACGGGCAGGTTTTGCAGCGCCACATCATGAATTACCTGATCGTAAGCGCGTTGCAAAAAAGTAGAGTATATATTGCAGTACACCACCATGCCCTGTGTAGCCATACCGGCAGCCAGGGTAACGGCGTGCTGCTCTGCAATACCCACATCAAGCGCCCTTTCGGGGAAAGCCTCCATCATAAACTTCATAGAGCTGCCGCTGGGCATGGCCGGGGTTATGCCTATTATTTTGTCGTTCTGCTGTGCCAGCTCCACAAGGGTAAGCCCAAACACATCCTGGTACTTGGGCGGAAGCCCGTCTTCAGCTTTAGCCAGAATCTCACCGGTAAGGCGGTCAAACTTGCCGGGGGCATGATACTTAACCTGGTCTTCCTCAGCCTGTTTAAGCCCTTTCCCTTTAGTGGTAATCACGTGCAGGAACTTAGGCCCCTTAACCCCCTTAAGCCTTGTAAGCTCGCGGATGAGCGCCTCAAGGTCGTGCCCGTCTACAGGTCCGGTATAATCAAAGTTAAGCGACTTAATCATGTTGTTTTGCCTTGGGTTGCGGCCCTGCTTTACCTGTGTGAGGTAATCCTTTAGCGCACCCACGGCAGGGTCTATGCCTATGGCGTTGTCGTTTAGCACTACCAGCAGGTTGGCATCCGTCACTCCCGCATGGTTAAGCCCTTCAAACGCCATACCCGATGCTATACTCGCATCGCCTATAACCGCTATGTGGCTGCGGCCTGTATTGCCCTGTAATTTAGAGGCTATAGCCATGCCCAGCGCCGCCGAAACAGACGTACTGCTGTGCCCGGTGCCAAAGGTATCATACACGCTCTCGCTGCGCTTTGGGAAACCGCTTATGCCACCCCACTGCCGGTTGGTATCAAAGGCATCGCGGCGGCCGGTGAGTATTTTGTGGCCGTATGCCTGGTGGCCCACATCCCACACCAGCTGGTCATCGGGCGTATTAAACACATAGTGCAGTGCTATGGTAAGCTCTGTAACGCCCAGGCTGGCACCCAGGTGCCCTTCTTTTACCGATACCACATCAATAATAAAGCGGCGCAGCTGTGCGGCAAGCTGTGGCAGCTGCTGCGGGGTAAGCCTGCGCAAATCATCGGGCGACTGTATTTGGTCAAGAAGGTTGTGTTCCATTACTGCAAAGTTAGCATAAATTTAAAACAGGGTCGCTACAAACTAAAAGGGCTGCCCAACGGCAGCCCCTATTATATTACCCTTATTGGGCTTATTCTTTCTTGTCTTGCTTTTTAAAGAGGTTCCTGGCGGCTTCGGCAGCGGCTTCCTTAGCCTTATCTTTTGCCTGCTGCTTTAGCTCCTCGCCTTTTGGTGCAGCGGCTTTAGTAGTATCGGCCGGGGTGGTGGTGCCGTTAGTGTTGTTGTTTTTATTGCCCCCTAACAGGTTACCCAGCAGCTCCTCGCCTTTGGCCTTGGCCTTATCTACATACTTGTCTTTTTGCTGCTGCACAATCTGGTTGGTAAGGGTGGTTACCGATTGTTTCAGGTCGGTTGTAACTTTAGGGCTCTTAAACGTGCCACCCAGCACAGCATTAATAGGCACGCTCAGGTTGTTGGCATCGGCCGGTTTAAGGGTAGCCAGCAGCTTGCTAATATCACTGCCCAGGTATTTTGCAGGCACATCAAACGCCAGGTTGTAGCTCATAGTCTGGTCAAAACCGTGCGTACCGTCTATCTTAACCGATATATCCTGGTATTTCAGCTCAAACGGCTCAATCCTTACCTTGCCGTCTTCAAAACCTATCTTCAGGTTTTTGTTCAGGTTTATTTTAGAGAAGTCAACAAACTTAAGGTTGCTTTGCAGCGTGCTTAGCAGCTTACTCTCGTTAGCATTAATGCTTGTACCCGCAAGGCCGCCCAAAAGGCTACCGGTAAGGGTTTTAAGGTCGGGCGTCATTTCTTTGGCATCAAGGTTACCCTTAAGCTTTACATCGGCGTTAAGCTTACCGGCAATAACACCGGCAATAGGCGCTATGCTTTTCAGCATATCCAGCTGTGTAAAACTCTGTGTAATGTCAAGGCTGCTCAGGTCAAGGCCCATTTCAAAGGTAGGCACCTTGCCCTTGGTAGACACATTTCCGGCAAAGCCAATGGCACCGCCAAAAATATTGGTCTTTACATTTTGAAGCGCCACCGCCTCATCTTTAATTATCATCTTACCCTGAACGTTAGTAAGGTTCAGGTTATCATATACCACGCTTTTGGCATTGGCCGTAATGGTACAATCCAGGAACGCCGGTATTTTAACCGCATCGCTTGTGGTAGCCGGTTTTGCAGCAGGCTTGGCCTCGCCTTCAGCGGTTACGGCAGGTTTGGCAGCTGCTGTAGTTTCGGCAGCCATAAAGTCCTGCACTACCAGCTTGTTGCTGTTCATGGCAAAGTTGCCCTGTAGGTTTTGGTTTTTGAAAACAAAGCCATAGAAGTTATCCAGCGAACCGGTAATGGCAATATCGCTGCTGCCGGTTTTAGCATCAAATTTGCTCAGGGTTATGCGGCTTGGGTTAAACGCCACATTAGCCTGGCTGATAACAAACGGGCTCTTAAACCCATCCGGCTTATAATTAAAGCCACTAAGGCTTATGCTGCCGTTGTTCTGTATTTTTTCATAAGCACCGGTTTCAACCGATTTCATGTCGAATTTTGTTTCCACATCAGCCTTAAGGATACCGCTTAGCGGCACATCAAGCTGCACGGGGTAAGCCTTGGTAACATTACCCAGGTTAACCGTACCTTTTAATTTGGCATCTACAAGCGGGTTGTCTGCCACATTGCGAATGTGTGCATTGGCATCAAAAACATCCTGGTCTATACGGAAGGCAAACTTATCTATGTTTACATAGGTATCATTAAGCACACCGCTTTCGTTGATGATTTTGGTATCGATAAAGATGTTTTCAACGGCCTTAGGCAGGCTTTTGTATTTAAACGATGCGTTGTTTGAAGCAAACTCTATGTTGAATTTAGGCACCGTGGTTTCGCTGTACAGGCCGTTTGCCCTGCCCTTAACGGTAAAGTTGCCGTTAGTGGTAACATCGGCCAGGCTGCCGCTATAGCTTTCGGGTACCAGCGCCAGGAAGTTTTTAAACGATGTTTCCAGCGTTTCAAACGTAATGTCTATTTGCTGACCGGCTTCAAGCAGGCCTACGCTTCCGCCAAATTTAAGGCCCATCTGGTTAATGAATGCCTTGTTTTCCTTAAAGGTATAAATGCTCTTATCCATATCCATACCCAATATGGCATCCAGCTTAAGCTTTACGGCACGCATATAGTTTACCTTATCCATATCCAGCGTAAGTGTGGCATCGGTATGCGTGTCAAGGTCCAGCTTATTGGCGGCAAAGTTGCCCACGCCGTTGTGGTTAAGGCTGTCAATAACCACGCGCATTTTGCTGCGCTCGTCATAATAACGGAATTTAAGGTTCTCTACCTTGTATTCCTGTATGGTAAGGGCAAAAGGCTTGCTTGCCTTTTCTTCTTCGGTTTTATTTTCTTCTGCGTTTTTAAGTGCAATATCAAAGTTGCCGCGGCCGTCTTTATCAAAAAGGATGTTTACCACACCGTCTTTAGTACTAAACGACTCCAGCTGCATGGCTTCGCCATCGCCCTTAAACAGCTCCTTAATGCTCATGTTAAGGTTTATTTCGCCCATATACACAAGGGTATCGCCGGCAAACGGGGCCTTGTTTATAACACTAAGCTTTTCTACACTAACACTCGCCTTGGGGAAATGGCTAAACAGGCTAAGGCTTACATCGCCCACTGCCACGGTAGCATCTACCTGCTCGTTAACGGCTTTTATTACAAGCTCCTTAATTTTGTCTTTAAACAAAAACGGCAGCGTAAACAGCGCTATAATAAGCACCAGCAGCACAATGCCCGTCCACTTTAATATCTTCTTAACCATGGTACAATTATTTTGGTTTAAAGATAGCAATAATTGTGCAAAAGATTATTTAACCAATCTTATCTTATATTTATTTCATAAGGCATTGCGGCCTGTGCACCCTTAAGCTGAGAAATGCGTTTTATGCGTTGCATAACCTCATAGGCTTCGGCGCCCACCTCTTCTTTTATAAGTTCTTCCTTGGTTTTGGCAAAGCCCAGGCCTTTAAACATATCGCCAAATTCTTTTTCGTATACAGGATAGTCCAGCGTGCCGTATTTTTTAGATTTAGCCAGCTTTGCAGCATGGGCAACGGCTTTATCAAGCCCGCCCAGCTCATCTACAAGCCCCACTTTAAGCGCTTCAGAACCGCTCCATACACGCCCCTGCGCAATGGCATCAACCGCTTCAGGGCTCATTTTGCGGCCTGCAGCCACACGGCTTACAAATGTTTGGTATACGTCTTCAATATCTTCTGTAATATAGCCACGGGTGCTTTCTTTAAGCGGGGTAAACACGCTGTAACCGGTTGCGTTGGCATGGGTGCTCACTTCCTCTGCATGTATGCCCACCTTATTAGCCAGGCCGGTAAGGTTAGGCAGTGCGCCAAACACCCCTATAGACCCTGTAATGGTGTTGGGTTCGGCAAAAATACGGTCGGCACCGCATGATATGTAATACCCGCCGCTGGCCGCATAGTTACCCATGCTTACCACCACCGGCTTGCGTTTTTTAGCCAGTTCTACCTCACGCCAAATAAGCTCGCTGGTAAGGGCGCTGCCCCCGGGAGAATCTACACGCAGCACAATGGCCTTAACACCGTCATCGGCAAGGGCTTCCTTAAACGCCCTGCGAATGGATTCTTCGCCAATAACGTTAACATCGCCTTCGCCACCGTTTATATCGCCCTGGGCATATATAATGGCTACAATATCGTTAGTAAAAGTATTTGCCTGAACCTCGCCCAATGTGGCCTTAACATAATCAAGCACATCTACGGTATTAAACTCTTCGGTTTTCCTAAGGCTAAGCGCTTTTTTAATACCGTTTTCATATTCATCCTGGTAGCCTATCTTGTCAATAAGTTTAACGGCTTTGGCACGTTCGGGTGTGCGCGCACCCAGGCTGTCGGCAATATTGTTAAGGGTGGCCACCGGTATCTTACGGCTTTTGCTTATATCTTCGGCTACCGATGCCCATACCGAATTAAGCAGTTCGGTTATTTGCTGGCGGTTGGCCTCGCTCATTTCGTTAGATAAAAACGGCTCTACGGCACTTTTGTACTTACCGTGGCGTATAACCTCCATTTTTACACCGGTCTTATCCTGGAAGTCTTTAAAAAACAGCACCTCGCTGCTAAGGCCCTTAAATTCAAGCTCGCCCGCAGGGTTAAGGTACAGTGTATCGGCCACCGAATTAAGGTAGTAATCGCGCTGGCTGTAGGCATCGCTATAGGCTACCACAAATTTGCCTGCTTTTTTAACTTCTTCAAGCTTATCGCGAAGCGCCTTGCTCTGGGCCATACCCAGGCTCGCATTGCTGTTTGTAAGGGTAATGCCTTTTATACGGCTGTCGGTCTTGGCGTGGTCAAGTGCACGCAGCACATCTACCAGTCCTTCGTTATAGGTGTGGTCTAAAAGGCTGAAATCAGTATATTTAAAACTCCCCGAATAGTCATCGGTTACATCTTCAAGGTCAAGTTCTATAACAGAATTATCTTCTACCTTAACAACATCATTACTGCTGCTACTGCCTGCTGCGGCCATAACGCCTATTATAATTATTATAATAAAAAACAGGAAGCAAAACAGGAACAGCCCCACTACGGTAGACAATACATTTTTAAAGAATTGCATATATTGAACGATTTAATTTTTAAATAAGTAGCAAAAATACACCTATTGTTACAGGGGCTTTTATGTTTAGCATAAAAAATATTACAGTTGCAATAGTTTTCAACACACGGGGCAGCACAAAAAAATGTTTAGTTACTTTGTAGCCTATGAATATGCAGCACACCGCCATCTTATCGTTAGGCAGCAACATGGGCAACCGCCTGGAGAACATTCAGGATGCCATAGCCCACCTACACGCCCATATTGCCACTGTGGTAAAAACATCGGGCATTTACCAAACTCCGGCCTGGGGCTTTGAGGGCGATGCCTTTTACAACTGTGCCCTGTTGGTACACACCGGTAAAACCGCCCACGAACTTTTAGAAGTCATTCTTGATGCCGAAGCCAGGGGTGGCCGCACCCGCATTGAGGGCAGCGGCTATATATCGCGCACTATAGATGTAGATATTATTGCTTTTGATGATGATGTGGTAAACGAGCCGCACCTGCACATACCCCACCCCCGCATGCACCAGCGCAATTTTGTGCTGTACCCCCTGCGCGACCTCAACCCACGCTGGGTGCACCCTGTGCTTAAGGAAGACATTAACCGCCTGATTGAGCTGAGTGGCGATGAGAGTCCGTGCGAATTTATCATGAAGCTGCCCGAACCCCTGGAAAGCAGCACCCTGCATAAATTTGGCTACATTGCCATAGAAGGCAATATAGGCGCGGGTAAAACATCATTAGCTACAAAAATATCGGAAGATTTTAATGCCAAACTGGTATTGGAGCGCTTTGCCGACAACCCGTTTTTACCTAAGTTTTATGAAGACCCGCAGCGGTTTGCCTTTTCGCTGGAAATGTCTTTTTTAGCCGAGCGCTACCGCCAGCTTACAGACGACCTGGCACAGCTGAACCTTTTCAGCGATTTTGTGGTGGCCGACTACCACAGTGTAAAATCGCTCATATTTGCACGGGTAACCCTGGGCGAAGACGAATACCGCCTGTACCGCCGCCTGTTTGATATTTTGTATAAGGAAATTCCACGCCCGGGGCTGTATGTATACCTGTACCAAAACAGCCAGGCGCTGCTGGGCAACATTAAAAAACGCGGCCGCGATTATGAACAGGATATTTCTGCCGATTACCTTGAAAACATTAACCGCGGGTATTTAGACTACATACGCTCTACCACTGGGCTAAATATATTGCTGCTCGACATAACCGGGCGCGATTTTGTAAACCGCCAGGAAGATTACATCTGGGTGCTGGAGCAGTTGCAAAATGCACCCGTTAAATAAGTATTAAGCCACTACAGGAACTTTAAAAGCCACTAATTTCACGAATTGTTACCAATTAAATTAGTGATAATTCGTGAAATTAGTGGCTTAAATCTATCGCACCAGAGCAAAGTGCCCCCTTATCTCCGGGGTCTGGTCGTCAATTTTTATAATATACCAGTAATCGGTAGCCGGTAGCGGGTAGCCGTCTACAGTACCATCCCAGCGCGGGTTGGTGCGGTTTAGCTGCACAATAAGTTTGCCATAGCGGTCCATAATAAGTACCTCGGCACGCGGCAGGGCGCTCATGCCGGCAATGGTAAACACATCGTTTATATTATCGCCGTTAGGCGAAACAACCTTGGGTATAAGGTAAATAACAAAACGGTCGCTATCTACCCCACAGCCCAAAACAGAACGTGCATAGCCCGTATACTGTCCGGCAGGCAGGTTTGCAAACGTGGGCGATGCATAATAGTTTACACCATCTATCGAAAACTCAAAATTTTCAATATCAGTATTTACCATCATTATCGTAGCCGAATTATTGGTAAATGCAATATTAGCAATCTGCGGGGCATTTACCATCTCTACGGTAAAGGTTTGTATATCGCTACAGCCATTGGCATTGGTCATTTCCACCTCATAATCGCCGGGCTGGGTAACAGTAATGGTTTCGGTTGTTTCACCGGTATTCCAAAGATAAGTAAGCCCCGAAATACCTGCATTCAGGCTAAGTGTTGTACCTTCACAAAACTCCATCTCAATATTTTGAGATACTACCGGCACAGCATAAGACACCAGCACTACCTCCTCACGCGCTGTAGATGTACACCCGTTATTTACAACCTCCGCATAAACCGATGTTAGTCCGGCTGTATTTACAAACGATGGATTAGAACCTGATGCAAAAGCAGTACCTCCTGTTGGCGCATCATACCAGTATACCTGCCCGGCCGATGGAATACCCTGCAATGCAAACGGTTCGTTATCGCAGGCAGTTACGGGAGTAGTAACTGTAACGGTAGGTATTGCCGTAACGTTAGCCACAACTGCCGTGCGGGGTGCGGTGGCACAGGTTTCATCATAAGCCGAAACATAGTAGGTAGTTGGCGCGCCAATAGACGGCGTGGCAAAACTGTTACCCGTTGCAAGCACAGTGCCTCCGGTGGCATTTTCATACCAATGTGGTGTGCCTGCACTTACAGTAGCTAATAGTGTTACACTGCCCTCGCCGCAGGCCGTAACCGGGGTGGTGGCAGTAACGGTTGCCATGGCAATGGTAGTACTGCCCGATATTTGCAGCTCAGGATCGCCGGGCATACCGCCAAATTCTACAATATAACCCTGGGCTGCATAAGGGCCTGAGCCATCACCTTCGTTAGAAAGGTCGTTCCAGGAGCCGGGTATGCCAAGGCCCGGTGCGGTTATGTGTGCATAATCTTCATTGCCACCAGAGTTGTTAGGCTCTCCATTGTTCCAGTTGGCATAATTAGGGGTTGAGCCATTTGCGGCGCCATTCCAAAAAATAACACCTGCTTCGGGCCCTGTCATCCAGCGCCAAACACCCTCAGTTTGAGAGTCTGAACCGCCTATCCAGCCGTTACCGTTTGACTGTTCGCCACACAGCTGTGCTTCTTCTGCCGAAAGCAAGGTAGCAAGGTAGCCCTGCAGGCCGTAATAGTTGCTGTTTTCAGCTGCTGTTTTAGAAGCCGACCAGCTTATGTTATACTGGGGTACAAATTTGTAATAGTGCCCGGTTGAAGGCAGGTAGTTTGCCTCGCCCACCGTTATAGAAAACGTGCGCGTGCCCGTAGGGTTTGGGGCTGTAGAGGTATACACCACATTATTAACCGCATCTATAAGCGTAGCATAGGGCACTTCCTGCCCGCCAACGCCCGATATGGTTAGCTTGCCTGCCGTGGCATTCCAGCTCGCGGTAACGTTAGGTATTGTAGTAGCCAGGCTCAGCTGGTCCTGCCACGACACATATCCTGAAGATATCTGGATATAAATGGCATTAGTGCCGGTATCGTCGGGGTCGGTTATGTTAAAGCTCTGCACAATATTCATAGGCGAACCCGGGCAATACAGCTGGTCGCCCCCGGCGGTCACTACCGGTGGCTGGTCTGCCTGGGCGAAAACGTTTGCCGAAAATAAAAGTGTAATGGCGTATAAAGCGTAATAAAACGATATAGTTTTCTTCATGCGGTAAAAATAAAAAAATAGTAGGTTAATTTTCAGCGTATTGTAATTTTCTGAAAATATCCCACACTACTATGCCCGCACTTACCGAAATGTTGAGGGAATGTTTAGTGCCCAGCTGCGGAATTTCAATACAGCCATCGGCCAGGGCTACGGCTTCTTCGCTTACCCCTTTTACCTCATTGCCAAACACTAAGGCATATTTTTTACCGGTTTGGGGCTCAAAATCCTGCAAAAACACAGCGTTTTCAACCTGCTCTATGGCCAGCACGGTTACCCCCTGTTGTTGTAGTGTTGTAAGGGTGGTTAAAACGTCTTTTTCATACTCCCATGCCACCGTATCAGTAGCGCCAAGGGCCGTTTTGTGTATTTCTTTGTTGGGCGGGGTGGCCGTTATGCCGCACAAATATATTTTTTCTACCAGAAAAGCATCTGCCGTGCGAAATACCGAACCAATATTGTGCAGGCTCCTTATATCATCAAGAACAATAATAACAGGCGTTTTTTGGGCTTCTTTAAAGCCTTCCACACTCTTGCGGTCCAGTTCGCTATTGGCCAGTTTTCTCATAGGGTTTTATTTATATCAGGGTGTAAAAGTAAGGCAATAGATTGTTAAGGGCAATAAAAAACCGCGGCCGGGAAGTGGCAGCGGTTTAAAAACCAAAGCTGAATAGTTGTGTTTTATTGCAGCTTCTTAAAATCACCTTATGAGCCACAAACATACAACAGGCATTTTAGCCTGTATGTATTTTGAGGTTAACGGGTTAAAAACAAAGGTTAATAACTGTGTATAAGTTGGCATGCCCTGAGTTTTACCGTTGCATATTTTTTTGATAAATTCGCTCCTTAGTCATTTTAAAACCCACAGCCTTGGCAACCAAAGAGAAAGCCCCTAAAGAAACCCCGTTAATGAAGCAATACAACGCCATTAAGGTTAAATATCCTGATGCGTGCCTGCTTTTCCGTGTGGGCGATTTTTATGAAACCTTTGGCCAGGATGCCATAAGGGCGGCCGGTATATTGGGCATTACCCTTACCAAGCGCGGCAACGGCAGCGAAAGCGAAACAGCGCTGGCGGGTTTCCCGCACCACTCGCTTAACACCTACCTGCCCAAGCTGGTAAAGGCGGGGCTGCGTGTAGCAATATGCGACCAGCTGGAAGACCCTAAAATGACCAAAACCATTGTAAAGCGCGGTGTTACAGAGCTGGTTACCCCCGGCGTGGCCATGAATGATGAAGTACTTCACAGCAAGCAGAACAACTTTTTGGCCTCAGTATATTTTGGCAGGAAAACCATAGGCATTTCATTTCTTGATGTGTCTACCGGCGAATTCCTTTGTGCACAGGGCAATGAAGATTATATAGACAAACTGCTGCAAAACTTCAGCCCCAGCGAGGTACTGGTTGCCAAAAACGAAAAAAGTACCTTCAGGGAAGCTTTTGGCGAAGACCACCACACCTTCTTTCTTGAAGACTGGGTATATAAAGAAGACTATGCCTTTGAAAGCCTTACAGCACACTTTGGCACCAACTCGCTTAAAGGTTTTGGTGTAGAAGAATTACAGGAGGGTATTATTGCCAGCGGCGCGGTGTTATACTACCTGGGCGAAACCCAGCACAACCGTGTGCAGCACATAACCAGCATTCAGCGTATTGCCGAAGACGCCTATGTTTGGATGGATCGTTTTACCATTCGCAACCTCGAATTATACCACAGCACCAACCAAAATGCCGTTACCCTGCTCGATGTTATAGACCGCACGCTGAGCCCCATGGGCAGCCGCCTGTTGAAACGCTGGCTGGCACTTCCGTTAAAGGATGCCAATAAAGTGCGTGCCCGCCATGAAGTGGTGGCCTACCTTAAAGACAATAACAGCATTTTAGCCCGCATACAAACCCAGATTAAGCAAATAAGCGACCTGGAGCGCCTGATAAGCAAGGTAGCTACAGGCAAAATTTCGCCCCGCGAAGTGGTGTATTTAAAAGAATCGCTTGATGCTATTGTACCCATAAAACAGCTTGCGCTGGAAAGCGACAACGAAGCCCTAAAGGCCATTGGCGACAGCCTGCATGCCTGCGAACTGCTTCGCGAGAAGATTAAAAACACCCTGAATCCCGAAGCGCCTGTTGCCATAAACAAGGGCAATGCCATTGCTACCGGTGTACACCCTGAGCTTGACGAGCTGCGCAGCATTGCCTACAGTGGTAAGGAATACCTTGAGGGTATTGAACAGCGCGAAAGCCAGGCTACGGGCATTACATCGCTTAAAATATCATTCAACAATGTGTTTGGGTACTATATAGAGGTACGCAACACGCACAAAGATAAGGTTCCGGCTGAGTGGATACGTAAGCAGACTTTGGTTAACGCCGAACGCTACATTACCGAGGAACTTAAGGAATATGAATCGAAAATTTTAGGTGCCGAAGAAAAAATACACGCCCTGGAAACCCAGCTGTTTGACCAGCTTGTGGTGTGGATAAGTACCTACATTAAACCCGTGCAGCTCAACGCCGGGCTTGTAGCCCAAATGGACTGCCTTACCGGGTTTGCACAGCTGGCCATAGAAAACAAATACGTTCAGCCGCTTATAGACGACAGCTTTGAGCTGGAAATTAAAGAAGGCCGCCACCCGGTTATTGAAAAACAGCTACCGGTAGGCACACCCTACATAACCAACGATGTGTATCTTGACCGTGCTGCCCAGCAAATCATCATGATTACGGGCCCGAATATGTCGGGTAAATCGGCCATACTCCGCCAAACGGCTCTTATTGTGTTGCTGGCGCAAATGGGCAGCTTTGTACCCGCCGAAAGCGTGCGTATGGGCATTGTAGACAAGATTTTTACCCGCGTGGGCGCGAGCGACAACATCTCTATGGGCGAATCGACCTTTATGGTTGAGATGAACGAAACCGCCAGCATCCTGAACAACCTGAGCGACCGCAGCCTTATCCTTCTTGACGAAATAGGCCGCGGCACCAGTACATACGACGGTATTTCAATCGCCTGGGCCATTGCCGAGTTTTTGCACGAACATCCTTCACAGCCTAAAACGCTGTTTGCCACACACTACCACGAACTTAACGAAATGCAGGATATTTTTGAGCGCATCCAGAATTTCAACGTAAGTGTAAAGGAACTGAAAGACAACGTACTGTTTATCCGTAAGCTGGTAAAAGGCGGCAGTGCACACAGCTTTGGTATACACGTAGCCAAAATGGCCGGCATGCCGCAAACGGTAATACAAAAAGCGCAAAAGCTGCTTAAAAAATTAGAAAAAGACCACAGCGGTGAAGCCCTTGCCAACGTTAAGGCACAGGCCAAAGACGAACTGCAACTGTCGTTCTTTAACCTTGACGACCCACTACTGGAAGAAATAAAAGAAGAAATTGTAAACCTTGACATAAACACCCTTACGCCCGTTGAAGCCCTCATGAAGCTAAACGAGATTAAGAGGATGTTGGTTAAGTAAAAGCTTCTTAGCTACTGAGCCGCTTAGCTACTAAGCAAAAAAAACGGATAGTTATATTATAATATGACTATCCGTTTTTTTCTGAAAGCTGACCGCTAATCGCTGAAAGCTTAGTGCTCTTTACGCTTAAGCACCCCACCCGCAGTTTCTTTAATAGACTGGCTAAATACAAATGCCTTGGGGTCTATTTCATGCAGGGCGGCCTTTAAGCGGCGCACTTCAAGGCGAGTTACTACAGTGTAAATAATATCTACATCGGCGCTTACTTCAAAGCTGTCTTTCATAAAACCGCGTTCGCCTTTATAAATGGTAATGCCTTTTTCCATTTCAAGCACCAGGTAGCGCTTAATTTCCTCACTTTTAGATGATATAATGGTCATTCCCGTAAACTCCTGTATACCGTCTACCACATAGGCAATAGTGCGCGATGCAACAAAGTAGGTAAGCATACTGTAAAACGCTTTTTCAAGCCCAAAGAACGCCGAAGCAATAAGGAATATAACAAGGTTCAGCCCCAGGATAATCTCGCTCATAGTGAAGCCTACGCGCTTACCGGTGTACACCGCCAGTACCTCAATACCATCGAGCGCACAGCCGCCACGCATACCAAAACCTACACCCAGGCCAATGAAAAACCCTCCAAATGCCGAGATAATAAGCTTGTCATGTGTAAGCTCCGGCACATCAAGCCAGCGCAGGCACACCCCCAGTAGCACAATGGCAATAAGCGATTTAAAGAAAAACTTTTTGCCCACCAGCTTATACCCTAACGCCACAAGCGGCAGGTTGAGCAATACTATAACTATATCTATATCAAAATGGTATTTTTCGTGCAGCAGGATAGAAAGGCCGGTTATACCACCGTCAAAAAAGTGGTTGGGCATCAGCAGGCCCTTAAGTGCAAAATTTATGGAAAGTATGCCCAGTATTAGATATACATAATCAGTAAGTGTATCTTTAATATGCAGCTTGTTGATTATTGCGTTCATTTATTGGTTGGTTAATTTTTGTATTATGGTATTCAGGTTTTCTTGTTTTTTAGCCTCGCGCCAGGCTTTGGCATTTGCAGTAAAATAATGGTGGCTTTCAAAAAAGCGCACCTGCATCTGATTCCAGGCGGCTTCGCTATCTACCACTCCCATATTTTTAAGTTCCTCAAAAAGACTGTTTGATATAGGCTGAAAATCATCACGCCCCAGGTAATCAAGGTCGGCATCAGCCAGTATTTCCTCCAGTGGTGTATGCGGAATTTGCGGAATTTTAGTAGCGCGAATCATGCCACAAATGGCATCTATCCGGCTTTGGCTGTAGCCAAAACCCGGCAGGTATTCTTTCGCAAAACCACACGAAATTTCCTCATGCCCCTGTGCCTGCACCATAAACCCCGAATCGTGAAACAACGCCGCTGTTTGAAGCAGTATAGCGTCATCTCCGGTTATGTTTGCGGCTTCAATATGGCGGCAAACCGCATTATACACATCTTTAATGTGATTAATGCTATGATAGGTTAAATGTTTGGGCAGTTCTTCTTCCTGCTTTTGCAGGATAAACTGCTTAGCCCCGTTTATATCCATCAGTTTATTTTGGGTTCTACAAAATACATTTTTATGTGGCCTTTGCCCTTGGCATCAATCTCGCCGCGGTATTCGGTATTAAAATCATCCTTTACCAGGTCATAGGTGCTCTGGCTAATGTTTATTTTACCACCCTCGCCATTGCTCTCCATACGGCTGGCAATGTTTACGGCATCACCCCACACATCATAGGCAAATTTTTTAATGCCCACAATACCGGCCACAACTTCGCCTGTGTTTATACCCGTGCGCATTTCAAAATACACGCGGCCCTGCGCGCTGCGTTCGGCTTTATAATTTTCGATAAAGTTACGCATTTCTATGGCAGCATGCACAGCATTTGTGGCATGGTCTGCATTACCCGCCGGCAGCCCGCTAACCGCCATGTAGCTGTCGCCAATGGTTTTTATCTTTTCTATATTGTGTCTGGTAATAATTTCATCAAATGCCTTAAAGCAGTAGTTAAGCTCACGCAGCAGTTCTTCGGGGCTAAATTTTTCCGACAGCTTTGTAAAACCCACAAAATCAGTAAAAATTATCGACACATGGTCATAGTACTTAGCACCTGCCTCGCCTTTTGTCTTTAGCTCTTCTGCCACTTCCGCCGGGAGTATATTTAGCAACAGGTCGTCACTGCGTTTTTTCTCAGCGGCAATAATACGGTTATCCTTTCGCTTTCGCGAATAAGCCACACCCGCACCAAGGCTAATAAACACCAAAACCCCCACCCCGGCATAAGCATAATTGCGGTTGGTTTGTTCGTGCTCAAGGGCTGCTTTCTGGCTGGTTTTTAAAACAGCTTCTTTCTTGCCGTATTCATACTGTGCCTGCTTGGTTATAAGCGTTTGACGGGTAGATATATCTACAGCGCTGTCTTTATATATGGCAGATTCTTTATAGGCACTCAGCGCCTGCTTCTCGTTTCCGGCCAACTCATAAGCCATAGATAATTGCCCGCCTATTGAGCAGGCCATAATATAATCCTGCACTTTTTTATAAAACACTATCGATTTTTCCAACAACGTAATACCTTCGTTTAAAAGCGCCTTGTTGTTGTCAATTTTCGATACTGCAAGGCACGCAGCACCTACATAAGCTTCGCATTCAGCTACAGGCTTGGCTATTTTACGTTCTTTGGCTATACTAAGCCCCTGCCTGTGGTAGTTAAGCGATCTGTTATAGTCACCCAGGCTATAGCATGCCGCACCCGCCGTGGTTAGTGCGTCATAGCGCTTTTCATAAAAGGCCAGACCAGCCGCCTTATCATACACTGCAAGGGCTTTGGAGATATTGCCTTCGTTGGCATAAGCACTTGCCTTATTAAGCATAAGGTCAATTTTAGTAAGGTTGCTGTTGTTACAGTTTTTAAGCTTATCAGTAAACTCAGCCGATTTTATAGTATCTTTTTTTGTTTTATAATAATCAGCAAGGTAACTATACAAGCTACAGGTATTAATGTAGTTGTATTTTCCGGTATTGGCTTTTTTGAGCAGATCATAGGTATATTCTAATGCTTTTTGGTCATTGCCTAAAATAGCATATAACTGCACCTGGATGCCTTTTGTAATCACCACATATTTTTCGAGCTTATGTTTTTGTGCTATTTCCAGCATCGTGTTGCTCAGGTCTGCCGCCTCGGTAAGCTTATACTTTGACACATAATACATGCCGAGCAACTGGGCAGACATGCAGTAATCAGTATACCGCTTGTGCTTTTTGTATAGCTCTGCCGATTGTGTATAGTAATCAACCGCCTTTTTATAATTGGTATCCTGGTAGTTAAACCCTAACATGCGGCCTGAAAATGCCGCTACCATCCAGTTGCCTGCTTTTTTAGCCGCATTATAGGCTAATAGCAGGTATTCGCGTTCTTTTTGCTCATCATAAAGCCGTTGTATTTCGGCATATACAAGATAATCGCCTCCTTTACCATTGTATAACTTTATAGATTTTGAAGCTTTTAAAGCCTGCCGGGTATACTTATCTGCGTCATCCTGCTTTTTAGTCAGCAGTCCCATCTTGGCCAGCTTAACATAGGCATCCATCTTTAAAGAGTCTGTTTTTACAGATGGCAGTTTCTTTAATATTGAGTCGGTCTTTTTTTGATAATACCGGTTTTCCTGGCTGAAACACGGATTATAAAACAGCAGAAAGACAAAGGGCAGGAGTAATTTTTTAAGCATTGGTTAGTTGGCAATATATCTCAACCGTAAACATAAAAAAATCCCGGCAATATGCCGGGATTTCCTGTTATTTATTTTAAAACTTATTTCAGTTTACGGGTAACTTCAACTTCATGGTAGGCTTCAATAACATCATACTCCTGTATGTCGTTATAGTTTTTAATCTGCATACCACAGTCATAACCTTTAGAGACTTCTTTAACGTCGTCTTTAAAGCGTTTAAGGGTAGCAAGTTCTCCGGTGTAAATTACCACACCTTCGCGGATAAGCCTGATCTTACTGTTACGGAACACCTTACCATCTGTAATCATACAGCCGGCAATAGAGCCCACTTTAGAAATCTTGAATACCTCACGAATTTCGGCTGTACCGGTAATTTCTTCTTTAAGTTCAGGGCTAAGCATGCCTTCCATTGCGTCTTTAAGGTCGTCAATAGCATCATAGATAATAGAGTAATGCCTGATATCTATCTCTTCCCTGTCGGCAAGCTGTTTAGCCGCCGGCATTGGCCTTACGTTAAAGCCTATGATAATCGCATCAGAAGCCGAAGCAAGAAGCACATCAGATTCGGTAATAGCACCTACACCTTTGTGGATGATCTTGATTTCGATTTCCTCGGTAGACAGTTTAGAGAATGAGTCGGCAAGCGCCTCAACCGAACCGTCCACGTCACCTTTAATAATAACGTTAAGCTCCTTAAACTGGCCAAGGGCAATACGCCTGCCCAGCTCGGCAAGGGTAGTATGCTTCTTGGTACGGGCACTTTGCTCACGTATAAGCTGCGTACGCTTGGCCGCAATTTGCTTGGCTTCGCGCTCGTCTTCATATACAGTAAACTTATCACCCGCTGTTGGTGCACCGTCAAGGCCTAATATAGATATTGGCGTACTTGGCCCGGCCACTTTAACGTTGTGCCCGCGTTCATCGTGCATTGCCTTAATCTTACCATGGTTTTTACCGGCAAGTACATAATCGCCCACGCGAAGTGTACCGCCCTGTACAAGCACTGTAGATACATAGCCGCGTCCTTTATCAAGAAACGCTTCTACCACAGCACCCACAGCCGCCTTATCAGGGTTAGCCTTAAGGTCTAATATTTCGGCTTCAAGCAATACTTTTTCAAGTAGTTCTTTAACACCTATACCCTGTTTTGCAGATATATCGTGTGATTGGTATTTACCACCCCAGTCTTCTACAAGTAGGTTCATACCGGCAAGTTTTTCCTTAATTTTTTCAGGGTTTGCCGTTGGCTTATCAATTTTGTTGATAGCAAAAATCATTGGCACCCCTGCAGCCTGGGCGTGGGCAATTGCTTCTTTTGTTTGTGGCATGATATCGTCGTCAGCCGCAATTACAATAATAGCAATATCCGTTACCTGGGCACCACGCGCACGCATGGCGGTAAACGCCTCGTGGCCTGGTGTATCAAGGAAAGTTATTTTCTGGCCGTTATCAAGGGTAACACCATAAGCACCTATGTGCTGGGTTATACCACCTGATTCGCCTGCAATTACATTTTCTTTACGGATGTAGTCAAGAAGCGATGTTTTACCGTGGTCTACGTGGCCCATTACAGTAACAATAGGCGCACGGTGTGTAAGGTCTTCCTCGCGGTCTTCTACCACCTCCATGTTTTCCTCAATGTCGGTAGTAATAAATTCAACTTCATAGCCAAATTCATCTGCTACAATACTAAGGGTTTCGGCATCAAGCCTCTGGTTCATGGTTACCATTATACCCAGAGACATACAGGTACCAATAACTTTGGTAATAGGCACATCCATCATGGTAGCAATTTCGCCCACGGTTACAAATTCTGTAACCTTAAGTACTTTGCTTCCTTCCTCTGCCATACGCTGCTCTTCGTCACTACGCTGGCGGTGTGTGTCACGCTTATCACGGCGGTATTTAGAGGCTTTGCTCTTATTACCCTTGCCCTGAAGTTTTTCAAGCGTTTCACGAATTTGGTTTTTAACCTCCTCATCGGTAGGCTCTACCTTATTTACAACAGCCTGGTTACGGTTGTTGCCCGGCCCACCTGGGCGGTTGTTAAACCCACCAGGGCGGTTATTGCCCGGCCCACCAGGACGGTTGTTACCCGGCCCGCCTGGGCGGTTGTTGTTACCCGGCCCACCAGGACGGTTACCACCCTGCTGGTTGCCACCTTGTTGCGCACCAGGCTGACCCGGTTTAGGCGCAATACGGTTTCGTTTAGGCTTGTTGGCATTATTATTCTGGCCACCGGCTGCGTTGCCGCCCTGCTGGTTGCCACCCGGCCTGTTATTATTATTTCCGCGGAAATCTTCTTTTTTCTTCTTAGGCTTTTCAAACTGAGACAAGTCAATTTTCTGGCCTGTAAAAGTAGCACCGGTAAGTTTTTGATATTGTGTTTCAATTTTATCATCACCCGGTGCAGCAGGTGTTTCTGCCGCCTGTGGTTGTGCAGGTGCCTGCGGCTGCTGTGGCTGTGCCGGTGCAGGGGCCGCTTTTGGTGCTTCCTCTGCCTTTGGTGCGGCCGGTTGCTGCGGCTCAGGCTGTTCTGCTACAGGTTTAGGAGTTTCCTTTACCTCTGCTTTTGGAGCTGCCGCTGCTTCAGGAGCTGCCGGTTTCTCTGGCTGTGGTGCAGGTGCTGCTTCCTGCTGTGGTTTAGCAGGTGCAGGTGCGTCTGAAGAAGCGGGTTGTTGTGCCGGCTTTTTAGGCGCGTTAAGGTCTATCTTGCCCACGGCTACAGGCCCACTTACGTTAGCCCTTGCCCTGATAACCTCCTGCCTTTGCCTTTCTTCTTCCTGCTTCCTTTTTTCCTCCAGCTCCTTCTCCCTTTCAAGCCTTAGCGCTTCTTTCTCCTTGTTTTTCTCCTCGGTTACTTTTAACGATGCGGCTTTTTTTCCTTTGTCAGCAGAAAATTGGTTAAATAGGGCATTATACTCCTCGTTGGATATCTTGGCATTTGGGCTTGCCTCAATAACATGGCCGCTGTCTTTTAAAAAGTCAACCGCCCTGTCCAGCGAAATGTTTAATTCCCTGAGAACTTTGTTTATTCTTATTACTCTTTCTTCAGACATAAATTTTTATTACAATTATCTTCTATTGTTGTGTTGTACCGGTTGTTGGTTAGTTGTGGTTAGTCTTCAAACTCCTCCTTAAGAACCCTCATTACCTCACGGATGGTTTCTTCTTCAAGGTCGGTCCTCCTCACAAGGTCTGCAACATCCTGGCTCAGCACACTCCTGGCGGTGTCAAGGCCTATTTTTGCAAACTCGTCTATAATCCACTGTTCAATTTCGTCAGAGAACTCGGTTAGCTCAACGTCTTCATCTTCGGCAGCATTACCCTCACGTATAACATCAAGCTCATAACCCGTCAATAACCCTGCCAGCTTAATATTGTGCCCGCCGCGGCCTATGGCCTTGCTTACTTCTTCAAGCTTAAGGAACACATCTGCCCTGTTAGCGCTCTCGTCTATTTTTATAGATGAAACCTTAGCCGGGCTAAGCGCACGCGATATATAAAGTTGCGTGTTTGTAGTATAGTTTATAACGTCTATGTTTTCATTGCCCAGTTCGCGCACAATACCATGAATCCTCGAGCCCTTCATACCCACACAGGCACCTACAGGGTCTATCCTGTCATCATAGCTGTCTACGGCTACTTTTGCTTTTTCGCCCGGAATGCGCACTACTTTTTTAACGGTAATAAGGCCATCAAAAACTTCCGGTATTTCCTGTTCAAACAGTTTTTCAAGGAATTTTTCTGATGTACGGCTCATTATAATTTGTGGCTTATTGCCCTTAAGCTCCACATTTTCTATAATACCCCTTACGTTATCACCTTTACGGAAAAAGTCTGACGGGATTTGTTTTTCTTTTGGCAAAACAATCTCATTCCCTTCATCATCCACCAAAATTACAGCTTTTGGCCTTACGTGGTGCACTTCTGCCGTATAAATATCACCAATAATGTCTTTAAATTGTTTATAAAGGTTGGTGTTATCGTGTTCGTGTATCTTAGAAATCAGGTTTTGGCGTAGCGCAAGTATAGCCCTGCGGCCCAGCTGGATAAGCTTTACCTCTTCCGAAACATCTTCTCCCACTTCAAAGTCAGGCTCTATCTTGCGGGCTTCGCTAAGCGATATTTCAGAGTTAGGGTCTTCCACCTCACCATCAGCCACCACCACGCGGTTTCTCCATATCTCCATGTCGCCTTTATCCGGGTTTATGATAATATCAAAATTATCATCACTGCCATATTTCTTTTTCAGCGCGTTCCTGAACACATCTTCAAGTATAGACATAAGGGTAACCCTGTCTATAAGCTTATCATCCTTAAACTCTGAAAACGAATCTATTAATGCCAGATTTTCCATGCCAACTTTTTATAAATTTAAAATTTTATTACAACAACTGCTTCTTTAATATCCGCAAAGGGCACTTCTGCCTTTTTGTTTACGGTTTCTTTTCCTTTACCTATTTTTTTAGGTTCGCGGGCCGTCCACTCCAGTATTGCCGCCCCGGGGGTAGCACCTGTAAGCTCTGCCTCTATCACTTCGCCTGCCGTGGTGGTTACCTTAAGGGTGCGCCCCACGTTTTTTGCATACTGCCTGGGCAGCAGCAAAGGGCTTGCCGCACCGCCCGAAGCCACTTCAAGCGAAAAATCTTCTTCCTCCCTGTCAAGGTTGTGCTCTATAGCACGGCTTACATCAATACAGTCCTGAAGCGTAACACCATTATCACCATCTATAATTACAGTAATTTTGTTTGAGGTGTTAATATCAAGGCTTATTAAAAAAAGCTCAGGGCGTTCATTAAGGGCCTGCTCAAGCAGCTCAGCCACTTTTTGTTTAAATGCCATATTTGTATAAAAAGAGGGGGCACCTGCCCCCTCATTATTTAGTTTTTAGTAAATAACTGTGCAAATATAGTAATATTTTTTATAACTTGAAAATCATTACATAATGTGAAAATTAATTTATACTTTTAGGCGATTAAATTCAGCCAAATTTGTTAAAACTTACACAAACTATGAAAAAAATTCTAGTCCCTACCGACTTTTCAGATTATGCAGAATATGCCCTTAAGGTAGCTGCACAAATTGCAAAGGAAAATAATGGCGAAATAGTACTGGTACACCTGCTTGAAGTGCCGGGCCAGGAAAGCGATGCCGTTACTGACGGTGCCGACATACCTGAAATTATGTTCTTTATGAAAAAAGCACACGAGCTTTTTGAAGATACAAAATCTGCCGACTATCTTGAAGGAATACCTGTAGAAGAAGTTATTCAGTTTGACAGGGCTTTTGAAGGCATTGTAAAAACTGCAAAAAAACACGAGGTAGACCTTATTGTTATGGGTTCTCACGGTGCAAGCGGCTTCCAGGAAATGTTTATTGGCAGCAATACTGAGAAAGTTGTAAGAACATCAGATGTACCTGTACTGGTTATCAAGAAAAACGAAGGCGGCTTTAACCCGGCTAACTTTGTATTTGCTTCTAACTTTACTGACGAGATTAAAAAGCCTTTTGCACAAGCCGTTGATTTTGCAAACAGCTTTAATGCAAAACTGCACCTTGTTTACGTAAATACACCAAACAACTTTAAAAGCACACACGCAGCGCAAAAGCTAATTGCTGATTTTGCAGCAGGCTTTACCATTACAAACGGCTACACCTCTAATATATATAACGACACCGATGTTGAAAAAGGCGTACTGCACTTTGCCAACAGCATTAATGCCGACCTTATAGGCATTTGTACACACGGCAGGAGCGGCCTTGCTCACTTTTTTAACGGCAGCATAAGCGAAGACCTTGTTAACCATTCAGTAAGGCCTGTAGTTACTTTCAGGATATAACTCTACACAAGGCTCATAAAACAATAATGCCCCGCAAATTTTGCGGGGCATTTATTTTTATCTTAAACCTGTCAAATTAGTTTTTTACAAACTTAAATGTTTTGGTTTGTACACCTTTGTCTACTTTAATCATATAAACACCGTTAGCATAAGCCGATGTGTTTATAGTAAGATCTGAATCAGTGCTCACTTTAACCGTATTTACAACCTGGCCCAGGCTATTAAATATCGTTAAGCTATCAGGCAGCTCGCCATCAACACCCGAAACAGTTACCACAGTTTGTGCCGGGTTAGGATAAAGGTAGATATTCTTCATGCCAAAACCATCTATAGCACCCACCGGGGCCTGGCAACCATCTGAAGTTTTCAAAGAAACACGCCTTGTAGCATTATTTAACACTGCAACCATGCGGTCTTTCTGATCTTCTGTAAACACATTCATACAAGCATCGTTAGTATACTCCATGTAGTTTTCAATCATGTCTACACCCGGCGCAGACGGGCATGAATCTACAAAAGAGCATGTATAATTATAACCAGAAGTTGCAGGGGTATCTGGACAATAGTCGTTATTTGAATCTGCAGCATTTACAGAGCAAGAACCACTATCGCCACTTACGTGCAACAACCCAAGGTAGTGACCCACCTCATGCGTTGCAGTACGCCCATATATATACATATTTTGTGTATCATATTGTCCCTGAGCATAGATTGCCTTAGAACCAAAATACCTGTAACCTATTACAACGCCGTCTGTATTTGAAGAACCATTATTAGCAGGCAGGCCTGAAACACCACTGTTATTAGGAAACTGTGCATAACCAAGCAGGCCCGACTGGTTACCAAAGTTTAATACCCAGATATTTAAATACTTTTGAGGGTTCCAGATAGTAACAGGCTTAACATTATCATCTATATTCTCAATCATCTCATCAGGATTTGAACTACCCCAAGATGCCTCACCAAGGTTTACCCTGTCTACACCGTTTGTAGGGTTACCCTGAGGATCTCTTTGCGCAAGGCAAAACTCAATTTCAGTATCAGCCCCTACAATATTTTCATTCCATCCCGGTGTATTTACCATCCTGCGGTAATCCTGGTTAAGCACAGTAATTTGAGAAAGCACCTGCTCATAAGCAATGTTTTCATTACTACCTTCGGCATCTCCGTTATGAATAACGTGCACCACAACAGGAATAGTAATTACCTCATTAGTACTGTTGGCAGATTTTTGCAGCCTTTTTTGCTTTTGCTGTTTAACCTTCGGCGCAAGCCAGGCCTCAAACTCCTCGCGAGACTCCATGCCATATTTTTCCCGAAGGTGGTGCTCATATTCACTGCTCGCACACCTTATAAGCCCATTTTCAGGGTTTACACTCGCAGTCTTTCCAAATATTTTTGGAAGCTCCTGGGCATTAGAAGACCAGGCACCAGCTGTGAGGAGCAGCGTTACAAAAATAGAATTAGTAAATTTTTTCATTCTTTGGGTTAATAGTATAATAGAAAATTGTTAAAAAAGTTCCGCAAGGTATTCAAATTCAGAGCAACAAAAAAAAAATTTGAGTTAAAATAATCGCACAAAACTAACCCCATGATTTTTAAAATTATAAAACATGAGGTGTATTTACTAAATATGTCGGTAAAAATGCAACGAAAACGTTAAAAGTATTTCGCAACCGCCTCTTTATAGGTATCTCCAACAGGAATTACGAAATCTTCAATCTGAAGTGTTTTATTATACAAACTTTTCACTTTTTTAATAGGTATAATGTAAGATCTGTGAACCCTTATAAATTCCGCCTCAGGAAGCTTGGCCAGTATATTTTTCATGGAAACACGCGCCGTTATGGGGTTTTTACCTTTAATATGCAGGCGGATGTAATCATCAAGGCCTTCAATAAGCAAAATATCATCATAATCTATGCGGTGCTGTTTATAATCTGCCCTTACGGTAAGATAGCCGGCACCTGTTGCTGCCGTGCGCTGCCTTTTTTCTTTTACAGCCTTTTCTACAGCTGCTAAAAAACGGTCAAACGAAAACGGCTTGAGCAAATAGTCTATGGCATTTACATTAAACCCCTCTACCGCATACTGGCTGTGAGCTGTGGTAAAAATCACCATTACATCAGGCCCGGCAAGCTTGTAAAAGTCAAGCCCCGTGCGCCCCGGCATATGTATATCAAGAAACAGCAGGTCTACCTGGTTTTTAGCCAGGTATTCAAGCGCCTCATCAGTCTTTGTAAAGGTTTTTTGCAGGCTTATAAAATTTACCTGCCCACAAAAATGAGACACTACTTTAAGCGCAAGCGGCTCGTCGTCTATTGCAATAGCAGTTATCATGACAATATTATTTTAAGGTTTACATTAAAATAGCCCTTTTCATCATTTAGTTTAAGCTCATAGCGGTTAGCATAAAGATAATCAAGCCTCTGCCTGGTATTTTCAAGCCCGTGCCCGCTTTCTTCATCGGGTTGTAGGGCTACAGCAACTTTTTTATTGCACACGCTAAGCTGCAGTGTTTTCTCATCTACAAATATATTTATGGCTATATCTGCCTCTTCTTCAGGATTAAGCCCATATTTAAACGCATTTTCTACAAACGGTATTAAAAGCATGGGAGAGATATACTTACCCACCAGGTTGCCATCTACAATAAAAGCGAACATTGTGGTGTCGTCCATCCTTAACTGCTGCAGGCTCACATAGTTTTTAAGGTAGTTAATTTCGCTTTCAAGCGATACACTTTCGCGGCCGCTTTCGGTAACCACATACCGCATCATGCTCGATAGTTTTAATACGGCTTCGGGGGCGGCATCATTTTTTTCGAGTGTAAGCGCATACAGGCTATTAAGGGTATTAAACAAAAAATGCGGGTTTATCTGCGCTTTAAGATAAGACACTTCAGTCTTTAGTTTTTCCTGCTGTATAACCTCAAGCCTGCGGCTTAGCCTCAATAAAAAAGAAAGGAAAAAAATCAGCAAAAAATGCAGCGTACCCCCTATATACATTGGCGGTATAAAAGTTTGCCTTCTCCACATTCGCGGTGGCATACCCGCACCTTTTGGCATAGGCATGTTCATATTTGGCCCCGGCATACCCCCTGGCATCCCTTCATGAAAAAACAGGTTGGGTATTAGCAGGGTTGCCAAAAGGCAAACCACCACAAGCCCGAAAAATATTTTAAACCTGCGCGTAAAATAAAATTGGGGTACCAGGTAAAAAAAATTAAAGTAAAAAAAGCCCAGCAATAAAATATGCGATAAAAACTCCCGCTTAAAGGGATCTATGCGCAACAGGCTTGTTTTGCCATGGGTATCGGGGCTAACCAAAACGGGCACACTTATATATAATAAAGACCCAAGCAATGCCAGCAGGTAATATTGTGTTTTTTTTGCCATTAGACTAAAATATACCCAAAACTACACCAATAATATACAACCTATATATATTAGCGGTTAAAGCCTTATTTAATACGGTAAAATACAAATTCTTAATGCGGCCTTGCAAATACTCTTTCTAAAAAAGCGTATACTAAATTAGGGTAGTTATGTTTTTAACTGTTTAATTACATTTATCCAAAATTAACAATTCTTTACAAATTTAAATTCAGGCTTTTATGCAATTATTTCGCTTGAAAGTTTGGTTTAATTTTATATTTTTATAAAAAAATTAACAAATTGCTATGCAGTGAAACTTTACCCTTATCTTACACTACTTCTACTACTTGTTTATAGCACTTATACCTCAGCACAAAACGATTGCCCTGAGGCAATAATGGTTTGTGGCCGTGCCGATTTTTATGACCTGGAGGCAGAGGGCTTTGGCGACCTGCTGGAAATTACATCGGGCAACGCATGCCTTAGCGGCGAAAACAATACCGTTTGGATTGAAATACTTATAAAAGACGGCGGCACCCTGGGCTTTGACCTTACACCGGCAAACCCAAGCCTGGTAACCGATTTCGACTTTTGGCTTTTTGGCCCGGATGTAACGTGCAGTAACCTGGGCACAGCGCTAAGGTGCAGTACCACAAACCCGCTACAGGCCGGTCTTAATTATGTTACCACAGGTATGAATGAAGAAAGTGAAGATACGAGCGAAGGCCCCGGCCCTGATGGCGATGCTTATGTAAACTGGATAACTGTAGAAGACGGGCAAGCCTACTACCTTATTGTAGACCGCCCCCACGGCAACGGCAATTTTAGTATTGACTGGACCGGCACGGCAACGTTTCATGATATCCCTGAATTTTTAAACCCAGACAACATAACGCTGGATATGTCTGATTGCGACGGCAATTATATGTATGACCCTACGTTTGCCTTTAACCTTACTGCACATGAGGCAATGTGGACCGGAACCCAAACCTACGTTGCTTTTACCTACCACACCAGCCTTAATGATGTTACAACCGGCGAAGACCCCATAGAAAACCCTTCAGCTTATCAAAACGTTACAAACCCGCAAACCATTTATGTGCGGATGACCAACACCGTTACAGGATGTTATGACACCGAAACCTTTACCATAACGCGTGAAATACTCCCGGCCGGAGATCCGTTTAACTTATTTGAATGCGACGATAATAATGATGGCTATGCCGTTTTTAACCTTGCCGAAAATAATAACAGTGTTATAAACGGGCAGGCTAACTGCACCGTTACCTATTATAATGACATTGTAAACGCTATGGAGGGCATTAATGACATTGGCCCGGTGTACCAAAACACCACCCCCTACAGCCAGGTAATATATGCAAGGCTTATGCAAACCGGGTGTGATGGGTATGACCTAAAAGAGTTTACCATTACTACATCGCAGCCGCAGTTTGAAAACCCTAATAACATAAACATTAACCTGAGCCAGTGCGATGATGATGGTGTAGACGACAACTCAACCCCGTTTAACCTTACCGTGCACGAAGATATGTTTGCAGGTGGCAATAACAGCCTTATTTTCAGCTACCACATTACCCAGGAAGCAGCTAATAATGGTAGCCCCGCCATAAATAATCCTTTGGCTTATGCCAATACCGGTAACCCGCAAACCATTTATGTAAGGGTTTTAGATACCGAAACCGGATGTACGAACACCATACCGTTAACACTAACCATTACCAGCGAAATTACAGCAGGCGCACAACCGCTTACGTTTTGCGATTATGGTAATGATGGCCAGGAAGAAGCGGTACTCAGCACTTATGATGCTATAATTAAAAACGGTAATACCACAGCTGCCGTTACCTACTACCTTTCTGAAGAAAATGCCCAAAACAGCGAAAACCCAATTACCACATATACCGCCACTTATGATATGCAACTACTATGGGCAAGGCTGGAAAGCACCCAGGGTTGTTTTGCTTATGATGTGGTTTCGTTTTATGTATGGGCAGTACCGGTACCGGTTGCAAACAATCCGGATAATATTAGCCTGAACCAGGAATCGTGCGATGATGATAACGTTAATGACGATGCTACCGGCTTTAACCTTACACTGCATGAAGCCATGCTGCTGGGCAGCCAGACAGGCTTTACCGTTACCTACCACCACACCCAGGAAAATGCCGAAACCGGGCAGCTACCCATTGGTAACCCATACAACTACATAAGCTCTATTCCGGTTAAAACCATTTATATGCGCATTGCTAATGAATATGGCTGCGAAACCGTTGTTCCCTTTACCATAGAAATTACAGAACCCCTTGCGCCGGGCAACCCTGTAAACCTTGTTTTGTGCGACGACAACCAAAATGGCATCAACACCTTTAACCTTGCACAAAACTCAGCCACAATAATAGGCAACAGTATAGATGGCGCCGTGAGTTACCACGCCACGCAGGCCGATGCCATAAACGGGTTTAATGCACTGCCCACTACATTTACAAACACTACACCTTACAGCCAGCATATTTGGGCAAGGCTTTACAATACCGCCGGATGCCAGGGCTTTTACATAAGGCATTTTACCATAAATATACAGCCGCTGCCACAGTTTCAAAATCCTGATAACCTGGACCTAAACCTGGCCGACTGCGATGATTTTGGCCCGGATGACCAATCTACCCTGTTTGATCTTACCACTCACGAAGCTGCTTTTACCGGCTTTCAGCAAAATATGTATTACAGCTATTTTACAACTTTACAGGCCGCTGAAAATGGCATAACCCCTATTGGCAACGCACAGACTTATGCCAATACATCTAACCCGCAAACTATTTATGTACGGGCATACAATTCGCAAACGGGCTGCCACAGCATTATGCCCTTTACACTAACCGTAACCAACCCCGTTGTAGCTGCTACACCTCCGCAGCTTGTAGGGTGCGATATAGATGGTAATGGCTCAGAGCTGGTAGACCTTACCCTTAATGATGCCTTTATCCAAAACGGCAACACAACTGCAGCTATAACCTATTATACTACTGAAACCAACGCTGTTAACGAGGTTAGCCCCATTACCACTTATCTGGCTGCTTATACCGTTACCACACTATATGCCAGGCTCGAAAACACCGAAGGCTGCTACGGGCATGATATTATACCTATTACCGTTGTTGCCATGCCGTTGCCGGTATTTAATATCCCCGCAGGAACTGACCTTACCCTTACGGAATGCGATGAAGATGGCGTTATGAACAACAGCACCGCCTTTGACCTCACAGCCCACGAAATCTTGTTTGCAGGCACACAAACCAATATGTGGTTTACCTATTACACTACACTGGCCAATGCACAGGAAGGTATAAGCCCTATAGCAAACCCGCATGCTTATGTAAACACATCTACACCGCAGGTAATTTATGTAAGGATGGAAAACCAGGGTGGCTGCGCTTCGGTAACTGCATTTAATATAGAAATACTTAACCCGCTATATCCGGGTGAACCCCTCGATATGGTGCTGTGCGACGACAACAAAACAGGCTTTAACTTGTTTAACCTTGATGATAACGATTCGCTCATAATAAACGGCACACCTAATGCCGCCGTTACATACCACCTCACCCTTGCCGATGCCCATGCTGCAATAAACCCGTTGCCACTGCCCTATCAAAACCAGTGGGCTTACAGCACCCAGATAATTTATGCAAGGCTACAGGGCACTACTGCCTGTACAGGATATAACATTATGGCTTTTACCATAAGGGTACAGCGCCTGCCACAGTTTATCAATCCACAAAATACTGATATCAACCTTACCGATTGCGATGACTATGGCCCTGATGACCAGGCAACCCTGTTTGACCTTACCACACACCTGCCCATGTTTTTGGGCACACAGCCCGATATAACAGTAAGCTACCATACCGATGATACAGAGGCTGCAAACGGCACAAACCCTATAGGCCTGCCGGAAAGCTACCTCAACACCAGCAATCCACAAACCGTTTACCTGAGATTGTTTGACCCGGTTACCGGCTGCCAGAACATATTGCCATTTACCCTTGAAGTAATAAACCCACTTACAGCCGGCACACCTCAAAATCTTTCTGAATGCGACTTCAGGTCTACCGGCCACCAGTTTTTTGACCTTACCGTAAATGATGAAGCCATTAAAAACGGTTACCCCAACACGCAGGTAACCTATTATGCATCGCAACAGGATGCCGAAAATGCGGTAAATGCAATAGGCCCCACTTATGTAAACCTGCAACCCTATGCAACACAAACCATTTGGGCAAGGCTGGAAAACAGTAGCGGCTGTTATGGTTATGACATTACATCGTTTACAATACAGGTTTTAGAAATACCAGAGATACACTACAGCATATCTACCCACGATTTAACGGCAAACAACAATTCTATAGCGGTAAACGTAAATAATAACCCACAGGATTTTGAGTTTTCATTAAATGGAATCGACTACCAAAACAGCCCTGTGTTTACAGAACTGCCTGCCGGTATTTATACGGTTTACATACGCTCAGTAAATGGTTGCAAAACCATAAACACAGAGGTAGCACTGTTAAACTATCCAAGGTTTTTTACTCCTAACGGAGATGGCGCCAATGATTACTGGAGTGTTGATTTCTTAACGTTTTACCCCAATGCCCACGTGTTTATTTTTGACCGTTATGGCAAGCTGGTAAACAGCCACTGGGGTAAAGACACCGGTTGGGACGGTACAAACAACGGCCACAACCTTTTTGCAAGCGACTACTGGTTTTTAGTAGAAATGGATAACCGCAGCTTTAAAGGGCATTTTTCCCTTGTGCGGTAAACCGGCTCTTCTTACTACCACATAATATATATTAAAATGAAGCAAACTCTCACCTTACTATTGCTTTTGCTGTCATGCTTTTGTATTGCCCAAAAAGAAGCCAACAACTGGTTTTTTGGCAACCATGCCGGTATAAAATTTAACGATAATGGCTCTGTAAGCATACTTTCGGGCAGCCAGATGACTACAAACGAAGGTTGCAGCACCATAAGCGACCCAGATGGCAACCTGCTGTTTTATACTGACGGGCGCACCGTTTGGGATCATAACCATATTGTAATGCCAAATGCTAACTACACTGCGGGCACCGGCCTTATGGGCGACCCATCAAGTACGCTATCAGGCATTATTGTACCTAAAAAAGGAGACCCGAATATTTACTACGTTTTTACGGTAGACGAACCCCACCACCAAAATGCAGATGCTTATCCTAACCAGTATACGGGCGATTATTTTGAACCAAACGGAACACAGTTTCAGCCCGCTGCCGATGACGGATTTAACAATGGCCTAAACTACTCTGTGGTAGATCTTTCGGTTGCAGGTACTAACGGAAGCTCCGGAGATGTTACTACAAGCAATGTTCATTTGCTAACCTATGACCCAAATAATATTGACGAGGCAAAATATAAATGTTCAGAAAAAATTACAGCCGTTAAAAACCATAATGGCACCGGCTACTGGGTGCTTGCCCACTTTACAGATAAGTTTTATGCCTTTTTTATAGATAACAATGGGGTTAATAGCACACCGGTAGTTACTGCTCTTACACCTTTAGTACCGGTGTCTGGCTACAGGCGCAATGCAATTGGCTGTTTTAAAGTATCGCCAGACGGCAATTACCTTGCCATTGCACACCAGCAACTGGGCACCGTTACCGGGGGCAACGACAGCAACGGCTGTGTTTACCTTTATGATTTTGATAATCAAACAGGTATTGTATCTAATCCACAGCTTATTGTAAATAATGTTAATCCATACGGCGTTGAGTTTTCGCCACAATCAAAAAAACTATATGTTTCTGTAGAAGGCAGTGTCCTTCAGTATGACCTTGAGAGCAGCAATATTCCCGGCTCTTCAGTTACTGTTGCCTTCAGGTCTGGCACTTCCATGCAACTTGGGCCTAACGGCAAAATATACAAAACAGTTAACGGTTCCGCTTTATTAGATGTCATTAACGACCCTGATGAATTAGGCACTAACTGTAACTATGCTATGAATGGTGTTGCATTAGAAAACGGCACCTATGGGGTTTTTGGATTGCCTCCATTTATTACCTCATTATTTTCGGCAGCTATAAAATTTGAGTACACCTGCCTGGGCGACACAACAGAATTTGAGCTGGATGTAAACAACAGCTTTGATGCTGTATCATGGAATTTTGGCGATGGTTCTGCCCCTTCAACCGATACAGCACCACAGCACACATTTGCCACAGCAGGTACATATAATGTTATAGCTACCATTACACGTGAGGGAGAAACAAGCGATGTTTCGCGTGAGGTCATCATTCACGAAACGCCTAATATAAGCGCTACCCCCACTATTACAGAGTGTGACCCCGATAATGACGGTATCGCTACGTTTAAGCTATCTGACAACAATGCCTCAATACTGGGCAGCCTTAACGCATCTCAGTTTACGGTAAAATACTTCCTTAGCCAGGCAGATGCTGTAGCCAATACGGTTACCCCGCTTAACGCAACATCTTACAACAATACAGCAAACCCACAAGCTATTTGGGTAAGGGTACAAAACAACAGCAACAATCAGTGTTATGCCATAGGGTCGTTCCAGATAATGGTAAGCAACACACCGGCATTGGGAGAAAATACCCTTGAACTATGCGATGATGATACCGATGGTAACGATGCTAACGGCCAGGCTACCTTTAACCTGAGCACACTCACAACACAGTGGGTGCAAAGCACGGGTTTTACCACTACCTATTATGCATCTGAAACTGATGCGGAAGTACCGCAAAACCCACTACCACAAAATTTTAATAACACCACACCAAACAGCCAGGTAATATACGGTCGGATTGTAAATGATACCTATCCTGACTGTTTTGCCATATTACCGGTAACCCTTACCGTAAATCCGTTGCCGGATAATGTACAGGATGCCGTATTAATACAGTGCGACACAGGATTTGCCCCTGATGGCCTTACTCCATTTAACCTTACAGAGGCAAACAACCAGTATACCAACGGCAATGCAAACTTATCTGTAGCTTACTATATTGACGATACAGCAGCCCAGGCTGAAACAGGCGCTATTAGTGGGGCATTTACCAACACGGTCAATCCGCAAATCATAAGCGCACGCGTTACCAATAGCGTTACAGGCTGTTACCGTATACTGCCCCTTGAACTGCACGTTACTGCGAATGTTTTTGATGCTGTAGAAATTGAGCGTTGCGATGACGACGGCACCGAAGACGGCCTGGCACTGTTTGACCTAACACTTCCCGGCTTTGAAACACCGGGCACAACGGTTGTATATTACCCTGACCTTCAAAGCGCACTGATGGAACAAAACGCCATTACAACACCCGAGGCCTATACAAATGAGGTAGCCACACAACAATCAGTATTTGCAAGGATTGAAGAAAACAATGCCTGTATGGCCATTAGGGAGGTTATACTGCATGTGCGGCCATTACCTGATATAGAAGTACAGGACACTGCGCGTGTATGCCTTAACACTCTTGATTTCATTCAATTGGACTCTGGTGTATCCGCTAATGCGCAAAATTATGCCTACTTGTGGAGCACCGGCGAAACTACACGCACCATTCGTGTTAACCAGCCGGGGGTATATACCGTTACAGTTACAGATATTACGCATGCAACACTGTGCAGCAAAGTGCGCACCATTACTGTTACACCCAGCAATATTGCCCATATAGATGATGTGGTGGTGGTAGACCTTACCGAAAACAATACCGTTACCGTTTACGCATCTCCTTCAGGAGGGGTAGATACCAGCTACCTGTACAGCCTTGACAGGCCAAACGGCCCGTGGCAGGAATCGCCATATTTTGAAAATGTAGAACCGGGCATACACACCCTATATGTATATGATGTAAATGGCTGTGGCATTGTAAACGAACAGGTATCAGTACTGGCAATACCAAAATTCTTTACGCCAAACGGGGATGGCATTAATGACTACTGGCACATTACCGGTATAAACGGCAGGGACTTTAACAACAGTAAGATTTTTATATTTGACCGCTATGGCAAGCTGTTAAGCGATGTAAAAGCCACAGGCCCGGGATGGGACGGGCGGTACAATGGCCACGATATGCCAAGTACGGACTATTGGTTTCTGCTAAACCTTGAAGACGGCAGGACTATAAGAGGGCATTTTTCAATGGTAAGATAGCTTTTAGCTTTCAGCCATCAGCTTAAAGCAGTTCCTTAGCTGGGTCCCAAAAAAGCGTTTCAAAATTCTGAATCTGGTTGTTTTTCACCTTTACGCCCTCATTTTCAAGAAGCTGCTGCATAAGGTTAGTACCTTCAAAATGGTGCTTTCCGGTTAGCAGGCCTGTGCGGTTTACCACGCGGTGTGCAGGTACATCCTGGTTATGCGATGCATTCATGGCCCAGCCCACCATACGTGCCGAACGGGCGGCACCCAGGTATTTTGCTATGGCTCCATAGCTGGTAACACGCCCATAGGGTATAAGGCGGGCAACTTCGTACACCTTTTCAAAGAAATTATCGTTAGATGCTGCCATTGGGTTTGTATTAGCGGTTTTGCAAAATGCGCAGTAGTGTAACCAACGCTATAAGCCCGGTTATAGAGCCTATAAAATAGTTTACGTTTCGCATAAAGAAATCAGTTTTGTGCTCAAACTTCTTAAAGAAAACAATGTACAGGTAAAACACCGTAAATGCACCTGCTACTACCCCCATTACAAACAAAGGCACAAAAGGATTGGTAAACTTAAAAAAGCCGTAAGCCGTAAACGATATACTTATAAAAACATAATACGGTATAGGGAAAAAGTTAAGCCCCGAAAGCAGCACCCCCATAAAGAAGTTGCCGGTGTTGCTTCGCATTTTTACCATATCCTTGTCTTTCTTTTTCTTCTTTTTTTTCTTTTTGGCAACCAGTAAAAAGTACACTGTAAGCAATGCAAAAATGCATATACCTACTTCTTCCAGCATTTCTATAACATCCGGCCGGCTGTTTATAAACTTGGCAAAAGAAACGGCTATGTAAGCCTGAAAAAACACTACAACCGCAGCGCCAACAGCAAAAAACATGGCGTTTTTTCTTCCTTCCTTAAGGCTTACCTTGGCTGCCGTCATATTAAGCAGCCCCGGCAACAGCGTAGCTACAAATGATATGGCAAACCCCACAATAACCGGAAGGATAAAATCCATGCTTTACTTTATTTTAAACTTTATATAGGTTATGGCTTTGCCTTTTTCAAGATACTGCTGCTCATAAAACGTTTGTATGGCGGTAACAATCTCAGGTGCGCCCTCATTGCGGTATACATGGTGGTTGGCATACAGCACCTCATGGCCCTGGCCGTGCAGCAATCCAAGTGTGTAACCGTGCATAAACTCGCTGTCGGTTTTAAGGTTTACAACACCATCAGCTTTAAGAATTTTTTTATAACGCTGAAGGAATTCACTATTGGTAAGCCTGTGCTTGGTGCGCTTGTATTTTATTTGCGGGTCTGGAAAGGTTATCCATATCTCACTTACTTCGCCTTCGGCAAAAAAGTGTTCTATAAGCTCAATTTGCGTACGTAGAAACGCAACATTATTAAGTCCCTCACCGGCAGCAGTTTTAGCACCACGCCAAAAACGCGCGCCTTTTATATCTATACCAATATAGTTAGCCTCGGGGTAGCGTGTAGCCATACCTACGGTATATTCGCCCTTACCACAACCCAGTTCAAGTATTATTGGCTTATCGTTCTTAAAAAAATCAGCATTCCATTTGCCTTTCAGCGCAAAGTTTCCGGCAACAGCCTCTTCACGTGTTGGCTGCAATACATTGCCAAACGTTTCATTCTCTCTAAAGCGCTTAAGTTTATTCTTACTTCCCACTCTTAAATTTAAATTTTTGGTAAAATTAGCGAAATATATGCGAAATGAAATAATTATAGATTGCACTTATTAAATACTTATCAAAAAAATAACAGCCTGTGTTGCAAACGAAGAAGAAGATACTGGTAGCACCATTAAATATGGGGCTGGGGCATGCCACACGCTGTATACCTATAATAGAGGCATTAGACAACCATGGCTTTGAGCCGGTAATAGCTTCAGACGGGGCTGCGCTGGCATTATTAAAGCACGAATTTCCGGGCATCCAGGCTTTTGAACTGCCTCCATGCCGCATTGACTATAATTATAAAGGCACCTTTTTTAAGGTTAAGCAACTGCTGGGCATGCCCCGCATATTGCGTTGTGTAGCCCGTGAACGCCGCCACATAGCCGAACTGGTTAAGAAGTACAACATTGAGGGAATAATATCAGACAGCAGGCCCGGCGCACGCAATGCCGATGTGCCCAGTGTTATTATTACCCATATGCTAAACGTGCCCGGCGACACAAACCTTATAACCAGCGAACTGCACAAGCAGTTTATACGCCAGTACAACGAGTGCTGGGTGCCCGATGTAAAAAACGGCACTAACCTTTCGGGCAAACTGGGGCATACCGAAGACCCTACGCTAAAGCTAAAATACATAGGCCCTATGAGCCGCCTGCATAAAAAGCCGGCAGAAAAGAAGTATGACCTTATGGTACTGTTAAGTGGCCCTGAGCCCTACCGCACACAGCTTGAAGAAAAACTTGAAAAAGAGCTTCAGGACTATAAAGGCAGTATTATTTTTATTCGCGGGATAATAGAAGCTGAAGAAAAAGCAGAACAAAAGGGTAATATCCTGTATTACAACTTTATGAATACCGCCACACTGGAAGAAGCCCTTAATGAAACCGAAATGGTGGTAAGCCGCAGTGGCTACAGCACTATTATGGATTTGGCCAAGCTGGGCAAAAAAGCTTTTTTTATCCCTACACCGGGTCAGTATGAGCAGGAATACCTGGCAAAAAAATTACGTAAATCAGGGCTTGCACCTTTCTCAAACCAAAAAGGGTTTAAAGCCAAAGATTTAAAAAAGGTTGAAAATTACAAAGGCCTTAAAGAAGTGAGCAATATTGCAAAATGGAAAGATTTATTTAGTCTTTTCGAGGGTAAATGAAAACTCAGACCCTTTGCCATAAGTACTTTCTACATACATTTTTTCGTCGTGGGCTTCAATAATGTGCTTTACAATACTTAAGCCAAGTCCCGAACCGCCCTCTGTACGTGCACCGCTCTTATCTACCCTAAAGAAACGTTCAAACAAGCGCGGTATGTTTTTAGCCTCAATACCTTCACCGTTATCTTTAATACGCACTATAACCTTGTTGTTAACCAGGTCTTCTATAGCCACTTCGGTAGTACCGTTCTCATTACCGTATTTAATAGAGTTTACCACAAGGTTAGTTACCACCTGCTGTATTTTTTCCTGGTCGCCATATACCATTATGGGTTTGATATACTTCATATCAAACATAAGCATAATGCCTTTCCTGTCGGCTTTCATTTCAAGCAGGTCAAATACATTTTGTATAAGCTCTACAATATTAAATTTGGTAAAGTTAAGATTCAGGTCGCCCACCTCCATTTTAGTAATCATATCCAGGTCCTGCACAATATAAATAAGGCGCTCTACACCTTTTTCGGCGCGTTGCAGGTATTTTTTGCGGAGGGTTTTATCATTCATAGCACCGTCAAGCAGGGTGAGGAGGTATCCCTGTACGGTAAATAACGGAGTTTTAAGCTCATGCGAAACGTTACCCAAAAATTCGCGGCGGTATTCTTCACGAATTTTTAGTGTTTCTATTTCAATCTTTTTGTCGCGGGCAAATTTTTCCAGCTCCCGCGTTAGCGTAGCCATATCTGTAGTGATAGACTTGTTGCGCAGCGTGCTCGATTCAAGAAGGGCGATGTCATCATATATTTTTTTAACACGGCGGTATATAAACCTTTCTACCCTGTATTGCAATACAAAAAACGAAAAGGTAAACACACACATACCAAAAAGCAGCACAACCGTCCAGCTAAATTGCAGGCACAGACTAAGCAGCCCTGCTAAAAAAAACGCAGAAAATAAGGTAATATAGATTGCCGATTTAAAGGCAAACTTATAGGATTTCTTTAATTTTAATGACACTAAATTTCGAGCTTGTAGCCCACGCCCTTGATGGTTTTAAATATTTCGTCGCCTATTTTTTCACGAAGCTTGCGAATGTGCACATCTATAGTACGGCCACCCACAACCACTTCGTTACCCCACACTTTATCAAGAATTTCTTCCCTTTTAAATACCTTGCCCGGTTTAGAGGCCAGCAGGTAGAAAAGTTCAAACTCCTTGCGCGGCAGTACAATTTCGCGGTCTTCAATTACAATTTTGTATTCTTCGCGGTTAATTTCAATATTACCCACTTTTAATACATCTTCTTTATTATCGTCTTCTTTAAGCCTCCTTAACAAAGCCTTTACCTTGCTTACCAAAAGTTTCGGCTTAATAGGCTTGGCAATATAGTCATCGGCCCCGGCATCAAAACCGGCCACCTGGCTGTAATCTTCGCTCCTTGCGGTAAGGAATGTAATAATTACATTGTTAAGCTCAGGCAGTTTCCTAATGTTTTCTACTGCTTCCATGCCATCCATTTCGGGCATCATCACATCAATAATTATCAGGTGCGGAAGTTCTTTCTTAGCCTTGGCTACTGCCTCTTTGCCGTTAACAGCCGTAATAACCTGATAGCCTTCCTGAGAAAGGTTATATCCCACAATTTCAAGGATATCCTGTTCGTCGTCCACTAACAAGATCTTAATGTCTTTTTTCTTCATTTTTGACGCTATGTAGTTGTTTAGCGGTGGTAAAGGTAAAGATAATAAAAAACCATCAAATAGGCTTAACGGTAATTTAATCTGTTAACAATTTAATAATAAATGCTAAATCTAAACCTAACGATTGCCTAACATTAGGTTCATTGCCCCGAAGTTACTTTGCCGCAAAATTATACAACACGAAATGAAACTTAAATTCTTAGTACTCACTCTTTTTACTGTCCTTATGGGCTTTGCTCAGGAAAAGGCCACCATTAACGGTACTGTTACCGATAACGAAATGGATGGTGCAGGCCTTGCATTTGCCAGTGTAAACATTAAAAACACAACCGTAAGCACCACTACCGATGAAAACGGCGCTTATACATTTAAGGTTGACGCAGGCACTTACACCCTTGTGTTTGACTTTCTTGGTTATGAAACCAAAGAAGTTGAAGTAACGGTAGCAGCCGGCGAAACCAAAACGATAGACCAGCCCATGGGTGCCAGCAGCGTAGAGCTTAACCAGGTAGTTATAGAATCTACCGTAAGCCGCGAAAAAGAAAGCGCACTTTTAGCACAGCAAAAAAATGCCGTTGAAATGAAACAGGCCATAGGTGCACAGGAACTTAGCCGTAAAGGTATAGGCGATGTGGCTACTGCCGTTGCAAAAACATCGGGCATATCTAAGCAGGAAGGCAGCAACAACGTTTATGTAAGGGGCCTTGGCGATCGCTATAATTCAACATCTATGAACGGGCTACCAATACCTTCTAACGACCCTGAAAAGAAAAACATTTTCCTTGATATATTTACCACTGATATTGTAGATGTTATATCAATAGACAAAGTATACAACACCAAACTTTTTGGCGACTTTGCCGGTGGTAACGTAGATATTATATCTAAAGAATACCGCGGAGACGGCATGCTTGAAGTATCTGTAGGCGCAAAAGGAAACACCAATGCACTGAACAAAAGCGGCGAATTTTTCCTTCAGGATGGCCCGGGCAAATTTGGCTTTACAAACAATTCTTACCCTTCAAACGCCCTTACAGGCTTTAACTTTTCAAACTCTCTTAACCCTACAAAAGAAAGCCCGTATGCCGGAAGCTTTGGTTTTAAAGCCGGCGAAAGCTACAACATAGGCGAACAGGGCAAACTGAGTCTTTTTGCTACTGCAAGCTACAGCAACAGCTATGATTTCCGTGAGGGTATTAACCAAAACGTAAGCGCCCAGGGCGCCGAAATAAAATCGTTCAACCAGGAACGTTTTCAGTACAACACAAATACAACAGGCATGTTTAACGCGGCTTACCGCATAAACGATAATAACAAGATATCCTACAACCTGTTATTTGTTAACTCATCAGACCAGTTTCGCGATACCTTCTCTGGTTTTATAAGGGATATTGCCGAAGACGATAACGGTTTAATGCAAAGGGGTACTTATGTAAAAAACAGCCTTATGATTAACCAGCTTATTGGTTCTCATAAAATAGACAGCCTTACTACGGTAGACTGGGGCGCATCTTACAACACTGTAAAAGGCGATATGCCGGACAGGACTCAAAACACCCTTAAAAACGTAGACGGCGTTTGGAACATTGCCCAGATTACCACTACAGACAACCACCGTTACTACCAAAAACTTACCGAAGACGAACTTGCTGCAAGAATAGCCATTACCCGCAAACTGGGTGTAGATGAAAACGGTGAAGCAAGGGGTAATATTAGTGCAGGATATAACGGCCGTTTTAAGCAACGTGATTTTGAAGCCATACAGTTTAACTTCAGGTTAACCGGTAGCGCCATGACCACACCTGTAGACCCTAACAACCTTGATGCTTTCTTTAACCAGAACAATTACAGCAGCGGCCTGTTTAGCATAGAGGCTTTTGCAGGCATGACCCCTCAAACCTATAGTGGCGACCAGGATATACACGCCGGCTTTGTAAACGCTGATTACAGACTGACCGATAAGCTAACGGCAAGCGTGGGCCTAAGGTATGAAAGGATTACTCAAACCGTAAACTGGAGAACCCAGCTGGAGCCGGTACCAAGCTCTAACACATTTAACAGGAACGAGTTTTTACCAAACCTTATCCTTAAGTATGAGCTAAACGACAAGCAAAACCTTCGTTTTGCAGCCAGCAAAACCTACACACTGCCACAGTTTAAAGAAAGGTCTCCGTTTGTATATGAAGATGTTACCGAAATTAAATTTGGTAACCCTTACCTGTACCCGTCTACAGATTATAATGTTGACCTTAAATGGGAATTCTTCCCTGAAAACGATGAGCTTTTCTCTGCAACAGTATTTGGTAAGCTAATAGAAGACCCAATTAACGAGGTTAACCTTGCATCTTCTACTAACGACATTTCGTGGGTAAACATAAGCGACCAGGGTACTGTATACGGTATTGAAATTGAGGCTCGCAAAAACCTGTTTAGCCTTGATACAGAGTTTACAAACAAACTGTCATTTGGCTTTAACGCTTCATACATGCAAACCCAACAGGACCTTGATGCAGAAAAAGTGCGCACTGAAACCCAGGGCAGGCTTAATACAAACTTTACCAATACAGAATCAAGCTTTACCGGTGCATCAGACTTTTTACTGAATGCCGACCTTTCTTACACCCGCAACTGGAATGCCGATAGCGGTATTACTGCAACGGTTATGTACTCTCATTATTCAGACAGGCTTTATGCACTGGGTATTGAGCAAAAAGGAAACCTTGTAGACAAAGGCATGGGCGCGCTTGACTTTGTAGTAAAATCACGCCTGGGCAGGCATTTTGGTGTAGACCTTGTAACACGCAACCTGCTAAACCCTGAGTTCCAAAGGATACAACAAAACGCAAGCGGCTATGTTCCGGCAGTTACTTTTAAGAGAGGTACTTATGTTGGCATTGGCGTAACATACAAGCTATAATCCAAACTTAATAACAACAATTTGCTCACATTGAGTTAACCTTGATTGAGCCCTGTTTACTGAAATTTGCAATCAAAATAACATAACAAAATGAAAAAATCAATCGTAAAAATTCTTGCTCTTGCATCTCTGTCTTTTGCCCTTGTAGTTGTGTCTTGTTCAGACGACGACACCGCTACAGCTCCTTCTTCAAGCTTCGTGATTAACCGCGATGCTCTTCAGGGAGATATTACTGATGGCGTTGTTACTCTTGAATCAGGAACTTACAAGCTTACTGCCCCTCTTTTTGTAAGGGCTGGTGCTAAACTGGTTATTAAGCCAGGCGTAATAATTGAAGCTACAACTGTAAACGAAGCAAACCCTGCTATCCGTTACATTGCTGTAGCACAAGGCGGCCAAATCGACGTACAGGGTACTGCGTCTTCACCGGTAGTAATGACTTCTACAGCTCACGTTCCGGGTTCATGGGGTGGTCTTGTACTATGTGGTTCAGCTCCTATCAACAAAGGTGCTTCAGCTACTGCAGAAGTTGGCCTAAACCTTACTTATGGTGGTACTAACGCTGCTGACAACTCAGGTTCTATTAAATACCTAAGGGTAGAATATCCTGGTTATGCTTACAACAGTGAAAAAGAATTCAACGGTGTTTCTTTCTTCGGTGTAGGTAACGGTACAGTAGTAGAAAACATAGAAGTTTACCAAAGTTCTGACGACGGTTTTGAGTGGTTTGGTGGTACTGTAAACACTAAAAACCTTGTAGTATTTAACAGTGGTGATGTAGTGGGTGACGACCTTTTTGACTGGACTGAAGGCTGGAACGGTACTAACGAAAACTGGTACGGCAAAAGGACTAACGGCGGTAACAGGGGTATTGAGGCCGACAACAACTCTAATGACCACGTTGCTACTCCAATATCTAACCCTAACATTAAAAACCTTACACTTATAGGTGCTGGTGATCTTGGTGCTGAGCCACAGGCTATCAAACTAAGGGTGGGTACTAAAGCTATATTTGACAACGTAGTACTAAGCAACTTTAAAACCGGCTTTGACGTTCAGCACAACGAAAGCGTTGCAGCTGTAACTGCTGGTCAGCTTAAAGCTACTAACGTTAAATTTGACAACGTTGCTACTAAGGCTAAAGGTACTAACACTGCTGGTGAAACTGTAGACGTAAATGCTATCTTTACTGAAAGCACTACTGCTACAGGTGCCGGTAACGGTACTGCTGCTCCTACATGGGCACAAGGCTGGACTACAGGTATATAATTGCCAATATAACCCAGGTTATTTAAAGCATATTTTTAAAGGCTGCCAATTGGCAGCCTTTTTTCATTTATAACCACGCTATTTATGTTAACTCCAAAAAATAACGAAACACAATACGTTAAAAAAATAAATAAAATTTAATATTTTTTCATAATAAAATTTGGTATAGTATTTGAAATAAATTTTATACATTTACAACGTTAATCATCATCATGAAGAAAAACTACTTTTATATTATCTTATTACTGTTTTTGTTTACACTGGGCGCACAGGCACAGGAAAACAAACACGATACTGTGGGCGGTAAAGAGTCTATAGAAGGATTAAACATTTCCCCTAACCCGGCCAGCTCAGACAGGATATACATCACTACAAAACTTTCTGAATCTAAAGAAGTTGACATTTTTGATGTGCTTGGCAAGAAGGTTTTACACGCTACACTTACCGGAAAAGAGCTTAACATTAGCGAGCTTACTCCAGGGGTATATATTATTAAGATAAAAGAGGGCGAGGCTACAGCTACTAGGAAACTGATAGTGAAATAATTAGAATAATAGCCCCGCTACATTAATTTTATCTTAATTTTACCCTCTACACCTTTATTTTATCACATAATGTTATTATTTTTGTTACGGATAAAACTCAACAAATTTTATAACATGAAAAAACTTTACACTTTTTTATCAGCCGTAGCTATCACAGCAGCTGTAAACGCACAAACTAATATTGTGGTGAATGGCGACATGGAAGAATGGACAGATGCTAACACTCTTGCTAACTTCAGTACATTTACGTCAAACATAACACAGGAAGCTACAATTAAGCATGGTGGTGAGTATTCTGTAAAACAGGCAGCCCCTACAAGCGGAAACTTCCCGGTACAAAATGATGTTACCGGTATTATTCCAGGACACAGCTACACTATCTCTTATTGGTATTTAGACAATACAACAGGCGCAAGATCAAGGACGTGGGCTGGATGGATTGATTCAGACGGCGGAAACAATGGTGCACCACTACAACTTGATGACAATGCAGATGTACTTAGGGTTAACACTCCTGATTCTTACAGCACGGATAACGCTGAATGGCAACAGTTCACAATTACCCTTACTGCTCCTGCTGCAGCAGATGGCTTTAGGTTCCAGGTAAGGACTTACAGGGATGTTGATAACAGCGGTTTTATATACTATGATGACTTTTCTATGATAGACAACAGCGTTACAAGCCTTGTTACTGAAGAAATCGCCGGCCTTAAACTTTTCCCTAACCCACTTGCCGCAGGTTCTTCACTAAACATTACATCTAACAACGGTACTGACAAATCAGTAGCTATTTATGATGTACTTGGCAAGCAGGTATTTGCAGGCACTACTAACCGTGGCACTGTAAACACTACAGACCTTAAAGCAGGTATTTACATTGTTAAAATAACTGAAGGCAACAAAACAGCTACACGCAAACTAATTGTGCAGTAATTAAAGCCTTACACATAAAATTAAGCACCGCCCAAAAGCGGTGCTTTTTTATTTACTAACTTTGCCTAAAACATTTTTGCTTTGGTTACCCCTACAGATATTTTTACCATATCCTCTAAAAAAGAGTTTGAAAAAATTACCCTCAAGGTATTTCGCCACCAGTTTGACAATAACGCGGTATACCGTGATTTTTGCACCCTTATTGGTCGCGATAAGCAAAATGTAAAAACCATTAAAGACATACCCTTCCTGCCCATACAGTTTTTTAAATCGCATGAGGTAGTAAGCACCACCCAACCCGTGCAGGAAACCTTTACCAGCAGCGGCACAACCGGCGCCATAACCAGCCGCCATTTGGTAACCGATGTTACGTTATACGAACAAAGCTTCCGCCAGGCGTTTACACAGTTTTATGGCAATATAGAAGACTATGCAGTGCTGACCCTGCTGCCCTCTTATTTAGAGCGCGAAGGCTCATCGCTTATTTATATGGTTAAAGACCTTATAGAAGGCAGCAATAACCCACACAGCGGCTTTTATCTGCACAACTATGATGAGCTTATACAAAAGCTTGTCGAACTTGATAATTCGGGCCAGAATGTACTGCTTATAGGCGTTACCTATGCCCTACTCGACCTTGTGGAAAAACAGCAATTCGGCCTCAAGAACACCATTATTATGGAAACCGGAGGCATGAAAGGCAAACGCCGCGAAATGATTCGCGAAGAGCTACACGAAATACTATGCAATGGCTTTGGCGTAAGCAAAATACACTCAGAGTATGGCATGACCGAGCTGCTGAGCCAGGCTTACTCCCTTGGCGACGGCATTTTTGAGTGCCCACCCTGGATGGACATCCTTATCCGCGATACCGAAGATGCACTGAGCTATATAGATGGCTATGGCAAAACCGGGGGCATTAATGTTATTGACCTGGCCAACATCAATTCATGCTCATTCATTGCCACGCAGGATTTGGGCAAGAAGTACCAAAACCACAGTTTTGAAGTACTGGGCCGTTTTGACAACAGCGATATTAGAGGCTGCAACCTTATGGTGATGTAACGGCACAAAAATTGTTGTAGCTTTATAAAACAAATTCCAATCTTATGAAAAAGCTACTCCTTATTTTATTGTTCCCCATTATGTGTGCTGCTCAGGAAGTGTACCACATTAAATTTGCCGACCAGGAAAGCATTTATAGCGTTGCCGTACTGGCCTGGGAAGACAACACGGCCATGGTGCGCGTGCGCTACATAGACCGAGACTGTTCCGGCGAACTTATTGAAATGAAAGCCACAATTGCCGATACCACAACCGGTTTTACCATTTCATGTTCAGACCCTATGTATGCCGGCACTACCAAAAAAGCCAAAAACTATAACCCCGACAACTTTATCCTTACTTTTAAAGACGAAGACGGGTGGATTTGCGTTAACCGCGATTCGGCAAACACGCTCACACCCTGTTCTTTTATGGAAGTTACAGGCTTAAGCAACCAGGATTTATTTCTTCAGGAATTTGACTGGATGTTTGAAAAGAAATAACACCGCACAAGCCATTTTATTTGCCCTGATTTTTAGTACTTTTATTAAAAAATCAAATCGCTATGAAAAAATTTCTTACCCTTTTGCTGGCCTCAGCATTCCTAATTTCGTGCTCAGATGACGATGCCGTTTCAAACGCCAACCTCGATGGTACATGGCGCTTAACCGCTTACCTTGCTTATATGGATACCCTGCCCGTTTTTGAACCAGGCGATGTAACCTGGACGTTCTCAAACTCCGGCACACAATTACAAACTGTTAATAATGTAGAAGAAGAGCACCCTTATGTTGGCTCTTCCGGCAGTTTTCAGGTTAGCACACAAGGCAATATTATTACTATAGGCAGCCAAAACCACCGGTATGAATTAAACAACAACGAACTTGTAATTAAAGCCGCAGACCCTGATTTACAGGATGCACCTATAATGGTATTTAACCGCTAACAGCATACAGGTAAATCTGTATCATTATTACGCATTTTTGTATAAGCCCCGCCGCCGGGGCCCGGCATACCTTTGTCATGTAATCTTAAAACATACAAAGTCATGTCAAAAACAATATTAATTACAGGAGCATCAAGGGGATTTGGTAAACTATGGGCCGAAGCCTTTTTAAAACGTGGCGATAAAGTAGCCGCAACAGCCCGTAACACAGAAGCGTTAAACGACCTTGTTGCCACCTATGGCGATGCCGTTTTACCTATTAAACTTGATGTAAACAACCGCGCAGAGAGCTTTGCGGCTGTAGCCAAAGCAAAAGAGTATTTCGGCACGCTTGATGTAGTGATAAACAACGCCGGTTATGGCCTTTTTGGCGCCATAGAAGAAAACACCGAAGCGGAAGCCCGCAACCAGATAGAAACCAATGTGTTTGGGCTGCTATGGGTTACCCAGGCCGTACTCCCCATTTTCAGGGAGCAGGGCCACGGCCATATCATACAGGTATCGAGCGTGCTGGGTGTGGTAACATTACCACTACTGGGCATATACAACGCCTCTAAATGGGCAGTGGAAGGCTTAACCGAGTCATTGGCACAGGAAGTGAAGCCTTTTGGCATAAACGTGTCGCTTATTGAGCCTAACGGATATGCAACCGACTGGAGTGGGGCAAGCGCAGCACAAAGCCAGCCTATAGCAGCTTATGATGCCCTTCGTAAAGATTTTAACGAATCGGCCAATCAGGAAGGCTTTTGGGGCGACCCGGCAGCTACATCTGAAGCCGTACTTAAACTGGTTGATGCCCAAAACCCGCCGCTACGCCTTTTCTTTGGCAGCCACGGCCTGCCATGGGTTACCAATGTTTATAAAGAACGCCTTGACACCTGGCAGGAATGGAGCGAAGTATCTGTTGCTGCGCACGGCGCATAACTCATTAAATTTCTTTAACTTTAGGGCAGCGCTTTACCGGCACTGCCCCTTTGTATTTTAAACCCATGAAACACTATAGCAGCATTACAGAACTAAGCCGCGACACCGGCTGCCCACCACCCGAAAACCCCATGCTGGGGCTTATTTTGTGCGAAAGGCTACAGGCGTGCAGCATTGCCGAAGGGCAGTTTACCAGCGATTTCTACCTCATTGCCTTTAAAAAAATGAAGTCGGGTATTGTGCGCTATGGCCGCACGGTATATGACCATGAAAACGGGTCGCTTATGTTTGCCAAGCCCCGCCAGATTATAGAAATATCTGAAGTGGCGCTGGAAGAAAAAGGCTTTATGATGTATATTCATGAAGACTACCTTCACGGGCACCCGCTGCACGAGCAAATAAAAAAATACGGCTTTTTTGATTATGAAACCAGTGAGGCGTTACACCTTTCGCCACGCGAAGAGGAGATAATCTGGGAACTGTATTTTAAAATTGAAGATGAGAATAACAATAACCAGGATGAGTACACCCGCGATATTATCCTTACGCATATAGACTCCATCCTTAAATACTCTCAGCGGTTTTACAAACGCCAGTTTATTAACCGGGCAGAGCTTTCGGGCGTTACCGTATCTAAATTCAACGCATTGTTGCAGGCTTATTACGAAAGCGGGCAACTAAAGCTTAGCGGCCTGCCCAGTGTTAAAGCCATGGCCGATGGGCTCAAAATGTCATCACGCTATTTGAGCGACCTCCTGCGCCAGGAAACCGGCAAAACGGCGCTTGAGCTTATCCACATCTTTTTAGTAACCGAAGCCAAGAACCTGCTGCAAAGCACCCATATAACCGTAGCCGAAACGGCCTACACACTTGGCTTTGAAAACCCGCCCTATTTTACGCGGCTATTTAAAAAGGAAACGGGGTTGACACCTGTAGAATTCAGGAGTAAGTTTGTAAATTAAAGTATAATAACTTTTAACACAACGGCGTTTGAGATATAAAACCAATTAAATCATGAAAAATCCTGTTTTACTGCTTTTTATATTATTTACCTCAACGCTGTGGGCACAAGACCTTTCCGGTTGCGGGTTAAATGACAACCCTGACCTGAACAGTAATGAAGCTGCTTTTTTAAACAACTACCTTGCTGACCGTAAGGGCGATTTTGATTTTACCCAAAAAAAAGTTTTGTTTTTATCTGGTACCACAGGTAAAAATTTCGATACAAAAAGTCGGTATTTTAATGATGTAAAATCCTGGGACCAAAAAAATGCCGTGGTAGCCACTACATTAATACCTCTGTCAGCAGAGCAAAAAATTGAGTCTGGCGGCTATGATGTTATGGTTATACGCTGGTGCAAAATGATAACCAAACGCAGGATAAAAAAGAATATAGAAATGGCCGCGAACATTGACACTAACAAAGTCAGGGAATAAGTTTGTGAATTGATCTATTCGCATTTGTTTAACCCTTAAGCACCCTCAAAAAATCATCCCTGTGGATTTCACGGGCACCAAGGCTTTCCAAATGGTCGTTGTGCACCTGGCAGTCCAGCAGGCGGTAGTTTTCTATCTGTAGTTTTTTGGCAAGCGCTATAAAGGCAACCTTACTGGCGTTGGGCACTTTGCTAAACATGCTTTCGCCACAAAATATGTGGCCCAAATCTACCCCATACAGGCCGCCTACAAGCTCATCTCCCATCCATACCTCTACAGATTTTGCATAGCCAAGGGCATGCAGCTTGCAGTAGGCATCGGTCATTTCCTGTGTAATCCAGGTGCCACGCTGGCCGTCGCGCTTTATATCGCGGCAGTTGGTTATTACCTCCTTAAACGCTTTGTTGAATGACACGGTAAAAACATCCCTGTTCATTACATTGCGCATGCTCTTGCTTATTTTCAGCTCATCAAAAAAGAGCACCATACGCTCGGGCGGAGACCACCACAATATGGGCTCATCATCTTCAAACCACGGAAAAATCCCGCTGTTATAGGCCAGCAAAAGGCGTTGCGGAGAGAGGTCGCCCCCTATGGCCACAATGCCTTCGGGCGAGGCCTGCCCCACCGGCGGAAAATAAAGTTCGCGAGATAAAAAATACATATACAACAAATTGCATTACAAAAGTAATCCTTTATTTACACAGCGCAAACAGTAATTATTTCCTGAATAAAAAAGTAAAAAATCCCCATTATTAGGTATTTCAGGATATTAAAAGTGTAATTAGATTTGCCCTGTCTCAATATCAGTAAGACAAAGTATAATGAAGCTTTTAACAAACCATATCACCAACAATTAAAAACTCCCTTTACTGATAATGAGTTAGTTTTCCAACCAATTTTTTTCTCTCCTCTCTCTGACATTTTTTTTGGGAAAAAAGCTCCGCATTTCTGACGGGGCTTTTTCAATTTATACCGTTTGCATTTTAAAAAAAGGTAGCTTTGCACATCCCCAAACAATAAGCCATGAAAACAACAGGCGTTTTACTTTTACTGCTATTATTTACACAAGCCGCTTTTAGCCAGCAGATTGATATGGAAAAAGACACCATACAAATGCAGGGGCTTGAAATTGTAAAAAGCAGTAAAAAACTAAAAGTAAAAACCTTAAAACTCGACGGCCCGTGCTATTATGCCGAAAACATGCGCAATGCCGAAGAGATTATTACCCTTGCCGATAAACTACCCGCAGGCACGCTGCAATCTGTCAGTTTTTATTTTAACGACACGTATACCAACAGCAAACAAAAAGAAAAATTTAAAGATACTGAGTTTGAACTGGTACTGTATACCGTTACGGAAGACGACACCCCCGGCAGCGCTATTGAGCACGACCCCGTGATTGTTAAAGTAGGTAAGGCATTTTCAGGCAAACTGATTGTAGACCTATCTGCGCAGGTTTTAGAATGCCCTGAACGGCTGTTTGCAGGCCTGAAGCGCATTACGCCCGCCGATGGCAACGATACCTTTTTTATTGACTGCCTTTGCAGCGGGCACGACAAGTACATGACCCTAACCCGCAAAGCCGCCAATGCATCGTGGGAACGACGCTGGCAATGTGCCGCGCTAAAAGCAGAAGTAAATGTGGGGGTGCACAGGTAAGCCCCCAACCCCCAAAGGGGGCAACTACACTATGAAAACAAAAACCCCCACAAAATGTGAGGGTTAGTATCTTCGGGATTATCGAATAATCTAAAAATCCAGTAATCTAATAATCTGATTAGTAACGGTAGTACTCCGGCTTAAACGGCCCCTGTACTTCAACACCTATGTAAGCAGCCTGCTCATCGTTAAGTACTTCAAGTTCTACACCCAGTTTAGCAAGGTGAAGCGAAGCTACTTTTTCGTCAAGGTGCTTAGGCAGCATATATACTTTGTTTTCATAAGCAGCACTGTTGTTCCAAAGCTCAAGCTGTGCAAGGGTTTGGTTAGTAAACGAGTTGCTCATTACAAAGCTTGGGTGGCCTGTAGCACAGCCCAGGTTTACAAGGCGGCCCTCAGCAAGTATAATTATGTCTTTACCGGCAATGGTATATTTATCTACCTGCGGCTTGATTTCTATTTTAGAAGCACCGTGGTTTTTGTTAAGCCATGCCATGTCAATCTCGTTATCAAAGTGACCAATGTTACATACAACGGTCTTATCTTTCATTTGCTCAAAGTGGCGGCCCACAACAATATCTTTATTACCTGTAGTAGTAATAATAATATCGGCATTGGCAATCACGGTGTCAAGTTTTTTAACCTCATAACCGTCCATAGCGGCCTGTAGCGCACAAATTGGGTCAATTTCGGTAACGGTAACAATAGAGCCCGCCCCACGGAACGAAGCAGCAGTACCTTTACCCACATCGCCATAACCGCATACAATTACGCGCTTACCGGCAAGCATAAGGTCGGTAGCACGGCGCACTGCATCTACAGCACTTTCTTTACAGCCGTATTTGTTATCAAATTTAGATTTTGTAACAGAGTCGTTTACGTTGATAGCCGGCATAACAAGCGTACCGTTTTTCATCCTTTCATAAAGGCGGTGTACACCTGTAGTGGTTTCTTCGCTTAGGCCTTTAATACCGTCAGCAAGCTCAGGAAAACGGTCAAACACCATGTTTGTAAGGTCTCCACCGTCATCCAATATCATGTTAAGCGGCTGGCGGCTTTCGCCAAACCAAAGGGTTTGCTCTATACACCAGTCAAACTCTTCTTCGTTCATGCCTTTCCATGCATAAACAGAGATGCCTGCAGCAGCAATAGCAGCAGCAGCGTGGTCTTGTGTAGAGAATATATTGCAAGAGCTCCAGGTAACTTCGGCACCCAGGGCTACAAGTGTTTCTATAAGCACAGCAGTTTGTATGGTCATGTGCAGGCAGCCTGCAATGCGCGCACCTTTAAGGGGCTGGCTGGCACCATACTCGGCACGAAGCGCCATAAGTCCGGGCATTTCTGCCTCAGCAAGCTCAATCTCTTTACGTCCCCATTCCGCAAGCGAAATGTCCTTTACTTTATAAGCCACAAACGGCGTTGTTGTTGTACTCATGCTTAAAAATTGTATATTTGTATTAGCAAAATTTCGGCAAATTTAGTGAATTGCTTTTTAAACCCCATAAGTTTTTTATCTTCAATTAAATGCCTCTGTATAAATCCATAACCATAGCCCCGGGCACCCAGCTGCTCATTTGGCAAATAACCGAATCGCTCGAGGAACTTTCTGAAGGTGTGGCGCTTAAGGATGTATGCATATCAAGGGTAAAGAACATGAAAAGCGAGCAGCACCGCAAAGGGTTTATGGGTGTAAGGAAGCTGCTACAAACCGCCGGATACAGCGATTTTGACCTGTATTATGACGTAAACGGAAAGCCGCACCTTAAAGACGGAAAAAACATATCTATAACCCACTCGTTTGCCTTTTCGGCCATTATAATAGGAGAAGCGGTAACCGGCATAGATATGGAAATACAGCGCGAGAAGGTAATTACCATTGCCGAAAAATTCCTGGAGCCTGAGTTTGCCTACCTTAACCCTACCCACCTTGAAGAATATATGCGCAAGCTTATTATTATATGGTGCGTTAAAGAGGCTGTATACAAAATGATTTCAAGAAACGGGCTCAGCTTTAAGCAAAATATCACTGTACATCCCTTTGAAATTGCCGATGGCAAAGGTAGCGCATCGGTCAAATTTGAAGACATTAACAACATTTATCCCTTTGTTTTTGAAGAAATGGAAGGCTTTACAATGGCCTACAGCCTTGAAAAACATTCTTAACAAACGTTAAAATGCAGGAAATTTACAATTTTCTCTTCTCTCAATACAAAAATTACAATCCTACCGACATCTATCTTGAGCTTATTGCTTCAGTTTTAGGCATTGTAAGCGTAATTTTCTCTAAAAAAAACAGTATTTTATTATATCCGGCTGCCATAATAAGCTCGTTAATATACATTTACCTGTTGTGGAAATGGAATCTGTATGGCGACCTTATTATCAACTCCTATTACTTTTATATGGGTATTTACGGCTGGGTACTTTGGAGCAGGAAAGACAACAATGGAAGTGATACGTTAAAAATTACACAAATGTCACGTAAAGATTATGCTAAAAGCCTTTTAATATTCGGCATTTCCACTATATTTGTCTCGTGCATTTACGTCTATTATGATTTGTTTAAGCACTGGTGGGCATCCATCGATACAATAATTACAGGACTCCTCTTTATTGGTACATGGTTACTTGCCAAACGAAAAATTGAGAACTGGCTTTTCCTTATAGCCGGTGACATCATTGCCATTCCGCTCTTTTATCTTAAAGGGTATACGCTTACCAGTATTTTAAATGTATTTCTAACTGTAATTGCCATTTTTGGCTACCTAGAATGGAAAAAAGTTTTACCACACAGAAACCGGCAACCATAAACCTAACGGTTTATGCACAGGCCGACAGCAAACCTACCGCTGTGCTGTTAAACCAGGAACCGTTTGCAAATGAAGCACACAAGTTTCACTTTTTCTTCAAGGCAAAGGACATAGACCTTGTAGAAAAACCTAAACCGTCTGACATTGCTATTGTTATAGCACCGGAAGAGTATAAAACAGCAAATATACTTACCGAAAAACTCAAAAAACAGGACAACCACGTTTTACGCGTTATTACCGGTTATGACGATGTTTTTAATAAAGTATCATGCATAGCCCAGGCAATGGAAAAAGCCTTTAATATGGGCTTTACCATACCGGATTTTGTAAGCATATATACAAGGGGCGTAAGTTTTGAAAACATAGAAGCCCAAATAAATATTTTTAAAACAGGAATTTCTAAAATAAACCTGGAGCGCCCAGCCGCCATAGGCGATGGCATTACTGTTTTAAGCAAGGAAGATGCCGAAAGGAATGCCGCTTATTTTGACGGAAAAAAAGACAACTTTAAACTTAAAAAGTTTGTCCCGGCATCTGGTGCTGCTACAAGGATGTTTAAATTTTTACATGACTTTTTAGCAGAATACAACCCTGAAAAAGAAACCATTAACGGCTATATTAACCAAAAGAAAGACAACTCGTTACAGGTGTTTTTCCTTGGCTTAGAAAAGTTTCCGTTTTACAAAAGCATCAGCGAGGTATCTAACAAAAACATTATATATCCGTCTGCCGATAACGAAAACGTACGCGAAGATGCACGCAACTACAGCTTTGTAAAAACCATGATGGACACGGCATATTTTGATTATGCCAATAAACCAAAGGGTATACTGCCGTTTCACCAGTATGGCGATTTTGCTGCTACACCGGTGTATGAGCACCTGCGTGAAAGCGTGGCTTATGCCGACAGCAAAGGGCAAACACACGTACACTTTACCATATCTGAAGACCACCTTAATGGTTTTCTTGACGCTATTAATGAGGCACGCACAAAGGTAGAAGCCGAAAGCGGTGTTAAAATTAACTTTAACTTTACCTACCAGCACAAAGAAACCGATACCCTGGCTGTAGACCTTGAAAACAGGCCGTACAGAGAGAATGGCAAACTGCTGTTTAGGCCCGGTGGCCACGGTGCCCTTATAGAAAACCTTAACCGCCTTGATGCCGATGTTGTATTTGTAAAGAATATAGACAACGTAAGGCATACTAAGATGGAAACATTAACCTTGTATAAAAAAGCACTGGCAGGCATACTGGTACACCTGCAGGAAAAAGTATTTAACTACCTGCGCCAGATTGAAGCCAGGAGCCTTACGGAAGAAGAACTTTCGGCAATAGTAAACTTTGCGCAAACCGAACTATCACTTGACCTGTCTCCTGATTTTGAGAAATTTACAATAGAAAATAAATTCCTTTACCTGGAAGAAAACCTTAACAGGCCAATACGCGTATGCGGCATGGTTAAAAACGAAGGCGAACCGGGTGGCGGCCCTTTTTGGGTAAAAGGCCAGCGCGGGCGCGTGTCGTTGCAAATTGTTGAAAGCTCGCAGGTAGATACCGAAAATAAAATACAAACCCACGTCTTCTCTCAATCTACCCACTTTAACCCGGTAGACCTGGTGTGCGGCCTTAAAGACTATAAAGGCAATAAGTTTAACCTTACTGAATTTGTAGATACTAACACAGGCTTTATTGTACAAAAAAACCGCATGGGCAAAGAAGTAAAATCATACGAGCTTCCGGGCCTTTGGAACGGTGCTATGGCCGGCTGGATGACCGTGTTTGTAGAAGTGCCGCTTAAAACATTTAACCCCGTTAAAACGGTTAACGACCTGCTTAAGCCAGGACACCAGTTACCGGTATAATATACATTTGGACACAGAGAAAATCATATCTGAATTACAATACAAGGCTGTACGCAGCAGTGGCTCCGGCGGGCAAAATGTAAATAAAGTATCCAGTAAAGTGGTACTTAGTTTCAGTTTGCCCGCATCTGGCGCCTTAACCGATGAGGAAAAAGCCCTGGTGCAAACCCGGCTATCAAGTCGTCTAACCGAGAGTCAGACCCTTGTGTTGCAGTGCGACGAAGACAGGTCTCAGTTTAGAAACAAACATTTAGTTACACAGCGGTTTTTACAGCTTATAGAAAATGCCCTTAAGGTAGATAAGCCACGTAAAGCCACCAGAATACCAAAGGCAGTAGTTAAAAAGCGCCTTGACAACAAGCGCAGGCAGGGAGAAATAAAACAGTCGCGCAAAAAGCCCAACTATTAAAATTACATTATTAAACAACAAAACCAACTTTTCTTAAGTTTTGATACAATATTTGTATTTTTAGCTTCAGAAATAAATCCTCATGAAAGTAAACCAGTTACAAATTGAAATCGACGGAATAGACAAGGAAATTTTACGCTACCTGATGGAAGATGCCCGAAAACCTATATTGCAGATAGCCAGCAAAATAGGCATTAGCGGCGCCGCAATACACCAAAGATTGCGCAAGCTGGAACAGGCTGGTGTAATAGCAGGCTCTAAATTTGTGGTAAGCACTAAAGTTTTAGGATACAGCACAATGGCATTTGTAGGCATTTACCTTGACAAGGCATCAAGTAATTCTGAAGCCGTAAAAGAGCTTAAAAAAATCCCTGAAGTGCTGGAATGCCACTACACAACGGGTAACTGGAGCATTCTTATAAAAATAATATGCCGCGATAACGAACACCTTATGCAGCTCTTAAACACCAAGATACAACCCATTGACGGTGTTTCGCGCACGGAAACCTTTATTAGCCTTGACCAGCAAATAGAGCGCCAGATACAGCTTTAAGCCTTCCAGTTAAGTTCTAAGGCAAAACACGGCTTACCGGCTTTATTTACAGCAAAATACGTTTGGTTATCTAATGTTGCTGATGCAAGTTGTACTTCATCATTTAGTGTAAGCTCCCGGATAAAATTCATATCCAGGCTGTGCAGCTGCTGTTTTAGTATGGGCTTAGGATCTATGCTATCCAGGCACCATTCCAGGTATTTTACATTATTAGCGTGGTTTACAATATCAAGGTCGCTCAACACCACTTTACGGCTGCCAACGCTTTGGGCTTCGCGGTCCAGGTTTATCTTTTTAAAGGCTTCGGCAGTAGCCTCACGCTCAGGAAATTTCTCAAAATGCTCATGCGGCAACCCTAATGCTTCAGGCCTGCGCAATTGCGTATTTATTACTGCCCAAAAGGTAACACAGCCCACTATTTTCTTATCGCCCACATACATTTCGAGTGCACGTATGGAGCGCGACCCCTGCAAATCATATATCCAGGTTTTTACCGTAACAATATCGCGCCAGCGGGGCAATTCTTCAATTTCCACACGCATACGGCTTAGTACCCATGCCTGGTGCCTGGTTTGCATATCGCTAAAACTAAGTCCGCCCTTTTCGGCATGGTAGCCTGCGGTAAGCTGTAGCAGGTTGCACAATTCGGTATGTTTAAGCAGGCCGTTTGGCATGCATTGCACAAAATTTATTTCCCAGTCGTGGCTGTAAACCGATGTAAAATCAGGCGCTATAGGCATTACAGTTGTGTGTTTATGTAATTAATAATTTCTGTAGACGGGGTGGTAAAATCAAACCACTTAGTCCGTTCTGTACGACGAAACCACGTCATTTGCCTTTTTGCAAAGCGGCGGGTATTTTTTTTAATTTCTTCAATAGCAAAGTCAAGCGTAATGTTACCGTCAAAATGCTCAAACAATTCGCGGTAGCCCACTGTTTGCAGCGCATTGAGGCTTTTGTGCGGATATAAGCCTTTAGCTTCGTCAATCAACCCTTCATTAACCATAATATCAACGCGACGGTTAATGCGGTCGTACATCAGTTCCCTGTCAGCCTCAAGGCCAATAACTATCGGCGTAAAGCTACGGCTGTTCTTCTTAATATTCAGGAAAGACGAATAAGGCTTACCACTGCCTATACACACCTCCAGGGCACGCATAAGGCGCTGCGGGTTTTCTTTCGCCACTTTTTCATAATGCACGGGGTCAAGGCGTTGCAGCTCCTGTTGCAGGTATTCAATGCCTTTAGCCTCATAATCAGTAATCAGCTGGCTACGTATAGCCGGGTCAACATCTGGAAAATCGTCAAAACCTTTCAGCACGGCATCTATATACAGGCCGGAACCACCTACCATTACGGCAAAATCATTGGTTTGATACAATTCATCCAGCTTTGCAATGGCATCGCGCTCAAAATCGCCCACACTATACTCTTCAAATATGCTTATATCCTGTATAAAATGATGTTTAGCGGCCTCCAGTTCGCCTTTTGAAGGCACAGCGGTACCAATAGCCATTTCTCTAAAAAACTGCCTGCTATCGGCCGAAATTATCTCACAATTAAAATGACGTGCCAGTTCAATAGCCATGGCGGTTTTGCCAATGGCTGTGGGGCCTACAACGGTTATTAAATATTTAGATGTACTCATTAATCTTTTAAATGGGTGCCGCACTTATAACAATAATGGGCATTATCATGATGTTGCATAGCCGCACAATTGGGGCATACCTGTGTGTTTGTATGTGTTATATCTCCCGCCATAAGCTGGGCGGTTACAAGGCCTGTAGGCACAGCAATTATACCATAACCCATTACCATTATAACCACCGATAAAAACTGACCCAACGGCGTTATGGGTGTAATATCGCCAAAGCCTACGGTGGTAAGGGTAACAATGGTCCAGTAAATGCTTACGGGTATGCTGGTAAAACCGCTTTCGGGGCCTTCTATCATGTACATAAGTGTGCCTAATATAATGCACAGCACCATAACACTAAACAAAAATACCGCTATTTTAACCCTGCTGTGGCGCAGCGCCGTCATGAGCTGGTTACCCGCCCCTACAAACCGGGTAAGCTTTAATATCCTGAAAACACGCAGCAAACGTATAGCACGAATGGCAATCAACATACCTGTACCCGGAAACAAAAGGCCAATGTATTTAGGGATTGTTGCAAGCAAATCGATAATGCCATAAAAGCTAAAGATATACCGCAGCGGTTCGCGAACGGCTATAATACGGGCTATATATTCAAGGGTAAAAAGTATGGTTATAACCCACTCTATAACAGCAAGGGTATGGCCGTGCACAATTTTTATAGAGGCAACACTCTCCAGCATTACCGCAATAATACTAATAACAATAACCAAAAGCAGTATGATATCAAACAGCTTACCTGCACGGGTATCTGCCTCATAAATAATGGTATGCAGCTTAGCGCGGTATTTTTCAGGAAGCAGTCCCGTATGTAGTATATCGTGTTTTTGCATCATACCAAATTTACGGCAGTATGGCTAAAAACGCAGTATTTTTAACTGTTTCTTTTTTCGGATGTACTGCTGGATAATCTTCTTGGTATCCTTATTATTTTCCATTGGGGTAAGGATATTTTTTAAGATATCTATTTTATTAACCTGATAATTAAGATTAAAGAAGGCATAACCTTTGTACACCCCTTTTTCGATAAGCACCGCACTGCGCTCATCTATGGCTCGGCCACGGTCTATAATTATCATGCTTTGGTTGTAAAAACTGTTGGCATTTATAAACTCAATAACGCGGGCATTATAGTCTGCCGGGGCTTCCTGGTTCATACAGGCGCCGTTGCAGCCACCCAGTTCATAAGGGAAACAATGCGTACGTGCACCGGGATCCATTCCGTTTATTTTTTGGCACAAACGGTTGTTTTCCACAACTTTATAAAGAGCGCTTTTTGCCTCTACCTGCCCGGTGAAAGACATAATTTCTTTCTTACGCCCATCGGTTTTCTGAATAGAAAGCGTGAGGTAACCATTAGCATCAACACCCTGGTATAATGACCATGGCATATCAGTCTTTTTAAGGGCGCGGTTGTAGCGTGGCTTGTTTACCTTAATTTCCTGGCATTCTTTAAGCAGGGCTATAAGTTCGCTGCCGGTTTCTTCATACTGTATGGTAAAAGCCTCGCGCTGAAGCTTTTTAGACTTCCTGCTGGGGCTTGTAAAATGCTGGTTAAGGCGTTTTTTTATATTGCGGCTCTTGCCGAGGTAAATCAGGTCGCTGTTTTCGTTATAAATATAGTAAAGCCCTGTAACCGAAGGTATTTTATCAAGCAAATCCTTAAGCCTTGGTGCCATGCCGGGTTTGGCACTCTCTGTTTTTATCAGGCTTTTAACTATCTCTTTTTCAACATCTTTCTGAAGCAGTAACTTGAATAGCTGTACCGTTGCCATGGCATCTCCTGTAGCACGGTGGCGGTCACTCATGGGTATACCCAGTGCACGCACCAGCTTACCCAGGCTGTGCGAAGGCTGTTCCGGAAGCAGTTTCTGGCTGAGCTCTACAGTACAAAGTGTCTGTTTCTCAAAATCATAGCCCAAATTACGAAATTCTGTGCGTAAAACGCGGTAGTCAAAAGCGGCATTGTGAGCCACAATAATACAGCCATCGGTAATTTCAATAATGCGTTTTGCCACCTCATAAAACTTGGGGGCGCTGCGCAGCATGGCATTGTTTATACCTGTTAGCTTTACCACAAAGGGCTGAATGGGTTTTTCAGGATTAACAAGGCTAATAAACTGGTCTACAACCTCATGGCCGTCATATTTATATATGGCTATTTCGGTTATACCCTCTTCGTTAAACTGCCCACCTGTGGTTTCTATGTCTAATATTGCGTACAAAAAATTTGTTTCAGGTTTAAAGTTTACTTCGTCAGTCGGCATAAGCCTCGTGTCAGGTTTGTTTTAAAGTTATCTGGAGGCTTAACGAATAACCAAATCAACAAATAACCAAATCCCTAATTTTCCAAATGTACAAAATTATCTGCTACCAAATATACTGCTGCCTATGCGCACCATAGTACTACCACAGGCTATGGCAAGCGGGTAATCGCCGCTCATACCCATGCTTAGGGTTGCGGGTTGAAGGTTGGGCGTTGCGGGTTCCTCACTCAACCGGTCAAAAATAGTTTTCAGGCGAGAAAACTCCTTCTTAACCTGCTCATTATCATCGGTAAACGTAGCCATACCCATAAGCCCGGTGATGCGTATATTTTGCATCTGCTTAAATTCTTCCGAGGTTAAAAGCGCATTGAGTTCTTCCTCACTTAGGCCAAATTTTGTCTCTTCCTCAGCTATATGCACCTGTAGCAGGCAATTGATAACCTTACGGTAGCGGGCCGCCTGGCGGTTGATTTCTATCAGCAGCTTAAGGCTGTCTACCCCGTGTATAAGGCTCACAAACGGCGCCATATACTTCACTTTATTGGTCTGGACATGGCCAATCATGTGCCATTGTATGTCTTTGGGCATTTCCTCCCATTTGGCCACCATTTCCTGCACTTTGTTCTCACCAAAAATACGTTGCCCGGCATTGTAGGCCTCCATCAGGTCGGCCACAGGCTTGGTTTTACTCACGGCCACAAGCGTAACGTGCGGCGGCAATGAAGCTTTTATTTCTGCAAGGTTATTTGCTATACTCATTTTTTACACTCTAATAATCAACGACTTACATCGTAATGTCGAAAAATCTAAAATTCCAATAATCTAACAATCTATAATTCATACACTACTAGCCCACTCCTTAATTTTGGCTCTATGTAGGTGCTTTTTGGCGGCATAATCAAATCGTTATCAGCCAGTTGCTTAATTTCATCTATCGATGCCGGGTAAAGCATAAAGCCCACAGTGCAGTGGCCTTCGTCTACCGTTTCTTTAATGGTGGTAATGGGCCTGCTGCCCGGTATGTAGTCTATACGGCCGTCGTTACGCAGGTCGGTTATACCCAGCAGCGGGTGCAGTATTTTATCATAAAGTATCTGTGCGTCAAGGGCTTCCAAAACCGATTTAAATGCCGTATCCCTCAATTTCAGGCTGTAAAACTCGTCCTCCAGGTACATGCCAAATTCAAACTTCTGCTCGGGTTTCCACAACTCAAGGTGGCGGTTGGTTACTTCAAAATCAACCTCTAAAGCCTCTACAAACTGCCTGGCAGACAACCCGTTAAGACCACTTACCACGCGGTTGTACTCATATATCTTAAGGTTGCTTTCGCAGATAAGAAAACTCATAAAGTAACCCAGGCTGGCATTTCCGTCCTGCCCATATTGGTCAAACAGCAACTCAGACGATGCGCTACGGTGGTGGCCGTCAGCTATATACAGGCTTTCCATACCGGAAAACTGCTCCTGGATCCAGGCAATTTCCTGCTCATCACGAATGCGCCAAAGGGTATGCTTATCGCGGTTGAGTGACGAAAACAGGTACAGTGGGCGCCTCTGTTTCCGGGCTATTATCCATTCTTCCAAACCTTTATGCTGCGGATAGGTAACCAAAACCGGCTCTGTATTAAAGCCCGTTTGGTGCAGGTAGTCCTTAAAGTACTCTACCCTGTAGGGCAGGGTATCCTCGTGTTTTTTTATGCGGTTTTGCTTGTAATCTTCAATGGCCGTACCCGCTATAATGCCCGTAAACACACGGCTTTTGCTCTGAATTTCATACAGGTAGAACACCGGCGTAGCCTCCTGGCGCAGCACCTCATCGTCTTTAAACTCGGTATACCTGGTGTGTACCGCCTTAAAGCGCACCGCCTCACTCAGCTTTTGCTGGTTAAGGTAGGCAGGGTTGAGCACGTGCAAAAACGAGAAAGGGTTGTAATCCAGCTGCGAAGCCAGCTCTGCCGGGGTATATTCGTCATAAGAACGGGTGGTAACCAGGGCTACCTTATCTCGGGCAGGGCGAACGGCCTTAAAAGGGACAATCTTCAATTTACCTGTAGTTAAATAATTAATTAACAGCCATTTAAAAATGATAAATCAATTGTATTTATTCAGAATATATCTCCTAAAACACAATTAACCGCCAGATACTGCTGTTATTTTTACCTAACAAATATATGAAATTAAGGGCAGGCTGATTCCCCTTTTCAGCAAGCAAATTTTACGCAAAAAAGCAAGTTTACATTTCGAAACCAAAACCAGGCTATTGATTTAAACATCCAATTCAAACAGATGTTTGCAGTTTCAATTTTACATTTTGTAAGAAAATAGATCAAACACCTAAAAACAAACAACTTAACTGTTTAATATTTCACTTTTGGAGTTCAACATTCAGTCTTAAAGCAAAAAGTCGAAAGTCTTAAAGTCCGGCTACAATTTTCCGGCTTTACAACTTTCGACTTTTGACTTAAAGCCTATTTTATAGATTCAACGCAATGGCTTTTGCCAGTTCTTCAAATTCTTCTTTCTCTAATTTTACCTTGTCAATAAACCGCATCTCATCCATATTATTTAACGGAATAAGGTGCACGTGCACATGGGGCACCTCAAGGCCCACCACAGCCACCCCCACCCTTTTGCAGGGCACGGTTTTTTCAAGCGCTATGGCCACCTTGCGGCTAAAAGCCATCAGGCCCAGGTACAGCTCCTCCGGCATATCAAAAATCTTGTTTATCTCATGCTTGGGTATACACAGTGTATGCCCCTTAGCATTAGGATTTACATCAAGAAATGCCAAAAAGTTGTCGTCTTCAGCTATTTTGTAGGCCGGTATTTCACCGTTCACTATTTTGGTAAAGATAGAACTCATGGCAGCAGGGTGTTTAGTCGCGGGTTATTTCAAGCACATCAAACTTAAGGGTACCGTTTGGCACGGTAATCTCAGCTGTTTCGCCCACGCTCTTGCCCAGCAGGCCTTTACCTATGGGTGATGTAACCGATATTTTACCGGTCTTAAGGTCGGCCTCGCTCTCGGCAACCAGGGTATACTTCATTTCCATGCCGTTGGCCTGGTTCTTTATTTTTACAGTGCTCAGCACAAGCGCCTTGCTTAGGTCAAGCTGAGACTCATCTATAAGCCTGGCATTAGCCATAAGCTCTTCCATTTTGCTTATTTTAAGCTCTAAAAGGCCCTGGGCCTCTTTAGCTGCGTCATATTCTGCGTTTTCGCTAAGGTCGCCTTTATCCCTTGCCTCGGCAATAGCCTGGCTGGCTTTAGGGCGCTCTATACTTTTAAGCTGGTCCAGCTCATCTTTTAGTTTTTTAAGCCCCTCAGCAGTGTAGTAAGATACTGTACTCATAACTTCATCGTTTATATAAATAGAAAAAATCCCTTGTACAGGGATTTCTTTTATGCAAAGATAACATTTTTTTAATATCGGAGTTTTTAATCATGCAATAGCATACCCCAAAGGTAATTAAATTAAATTTGTTTCATAATTATAAATGAACTTTTTGAACCCAATGAAGAAGTATTTAACCCTGCTACTGGCCCTGCCCTTTTTTATAAGCTGCGCCAGCGACGACTTTAACTACAACAACCCTCACCTGCCCAGCGGCTATAATTTTAGTGTAGATATAGACATGAGCCTGCCCCTGTACAGCCCGCTGCAATTTACCGGAAACCCCGTAAAAATTGGCATAAACAACGTGGGTATAAACGGCATTATTGTAATGAATACCGGCAGCGGGTTTACCGCCTATGAAGCCACCTGCCCCAACCAGGACATATCTTCGTGCAGCGAAATGTACATAAACGGCATTAACGCCGTGTGCCCGTGCGACGATGTGGAGTACAGCCTGTTTACCGGACAGCCCAATGCCGACCTGCGTTACAGCATGATGCCCTACCGCATAGAAATTTTGAGCCCTACGTATTTAAGGATAACCAACTAAATGCCGGTTATAACGCTGCATACCGCCATTAATGCACCGGCCCATGTAGTGTTTAACCTGAGCCGCAGTGTAGACCTGCACAAAATATCGGCCGCGCATACTACCGAGGAAGCCATTGCCGGGCGCACCTCCGGGCTTATGGAAAACAGCGAGGTGGTAACCTGGCAGGCGCGGCACTTTGGCATACGCCAAAAACTAACCGTACAAATAACCCACATGCAGTTTGCGGTGGAGTTTACCGATGCCATGCTGCCCGGCAAAGGCGCTTTTAAAAGCATGGTGCACCGCCATGTTTTTGAGGAACATAATGGACGCACGGTTATGACCGATATTTTCACCTACCAAAGCCCACTGGGCATTTTAGGCAGGCTGGCCGATGTGCTGTTTTTAGAAAAGTATATGCGCCGGTTTTTAACAAAGCGCAATGCCATAATTAAGGCTTTCGCCGAAGACCCGGCCAGGTGGCAGCAGGTACCGGGAATGGTGTAAAAGGGAAAAACTTAGTATTCTTCTTTTGTACCTAAAAACTAAATACTGTGAATATTTTTAACACAAAGAAAAACAAAGGCACAACCCCGATAAATCGGAACACGAAGAAGAAAACACAAAACAAGAACACAAAGCTCAGCACTCTAAAAACCAAAGCCTTGTGTTCTTCCTTTGTGGCCATTGTGTCTTGGTGTTTAAAAAATCACAAAAAAACTTGGCACTCTTCGTGAAAATCTTTGTGCCCTTGGTGTCTAAAAACTTAACGTTGTGAATATTTTTTACCACAAAGAAACACAAAGACACAACCCCGACAAATCGGGACACAAAGAAGAAAAACCAAATCCCTGCATTCTTCATTTGTGGCCATTGTGTCCTTTAGTTTGCAAAGTGGATTGATTANTTGGTGTTTAAAAAAAATCTAAAAAAAACCTTGTGAACTTCGTGAAAATCTTTGTGCCCTTGGTGTATAAAAGCTTAAACGTTGTGAATATTTTTCACCACAAAGAAAAACAAAGGCACAACCCCGATAAATCGGGACACAAAGAAGAAAAACCAAATCCCTGCATTCTTCCTTTGTGGCCTTCGTGTCTTGGTGTTTAAAAATCTACCAACAAACCTAGTGGACTTCGTGAAAATCTTTGTGCCCTTGGTGTCTAAAAACTTAAACACTATGAATATTTTAACACAAAGAAAAAACCAAACCTTTGTGTTCTTCCTTTGTGGCCTTTGTGTCTTGGTGTTTAAAAAATCTACCCAAAAAACCTTGTGAACTTCGTGAAAATCTTTGTGCCCTTGGTGTCTAAAAACTTAAACACTATGAATATTTTAACACAAAGAAAAAACCAAATCCCTGCATTCTTCCTTTGTGGCCTTCGTGTCTTGGTGTTTAAAAATCTACCAACAAACTTGGTGGACTTCGTGAAAATCTTTGTGCCCTTGGTGTCTAAAAACTTAAACACTATGAATATTTTAACACAAAGAAAAAACCAAATCCCTGCATTCTTCCTTTGTGGCCTTCGTGTCTTGGTGTTTAAAAATCTACCAACAAACCTGGTGGACTTCGTGAAAATCTTTGTGCCCTTGGTGTCTAAAAACTTAAACACTATGAATATTTTAACACAAAGAAAAAACCAAAGCCTTGTGCTCTTCCTTTGTGGCCTTTGTGTCTTGGTGTTTAAAAATCTACCCAAAAAAAATCTTGGTGCTCTTCATGAAAGCCTTGGTGTCTAAAAACAGCCTGCCAAACAATACATTTCGGCAATAAACTCAAACCTTACCCGGCAGCTCTACCCTGCTTTTCGGCAGACTCTCCGGATAGTTTTGCTGTATAAAGTAAATCAGCTTCTCGCGGATAAACACCCTCAAATCCCAATTTGTCGAACTGTCTTTACTGCTCACCAGCGCACGTATTTCCATACCCTCAGCCTTTGCATCTGTAACCTGAAGCACATTAACGCGGCCATCCCACAGGGGTGTGGTGCCCAGCAGGCGGGTTAGTTCCTGTCGCAGCGGCTCAACCGGTAGCATAAAATCGGCATAAATAAAAACCGTGCCCATAATATCGGCACTGTTGCGCGTCCAGTTCTGGAACGGGTTATCAATAAAATAAGTAGTAGGCACCACCAGGCGACGCTGGTCCCAAATGCGCACCACCACATAGGTAAGGTAAATTTCTTCAATACGGCCCCACTCGCCCTCTACAATCACCACATCGTCTATGCGAATAGGCTGCGTAATAGCAATCTGTATACCTGCCATAAGCGTACCCAGTGCCTTTTGCGCCGAAAAACCAATAATAATACCCGCTATACCCGCTGATGCCAAAAAGCTGACCCCAACGGCGCGTATACTGTCAAAACTCATGAGCGCCGCCCCTACAGCCAGTACCACTATAATAAAGGTAGCCACCCGTTCCAAAATATTAAACTGGGTATAGGCGCGCCGGGCGTTAAGGTTATCGCTCGAGCTGATGTCATACTTGCGTAAAAATCCCTTTTTAACAATCCGTGCAAACAGCAGCAAAAACCACGTAAGGCTAAAAATAAGCAACAATATGCCCGCATGGCCTATAACCGCACGGTAGCGTTCGCCTATAAAACCGCCGCCTGTGCCTATGCGCACCAACAGCGCCAGCAGAAACAAGAACATGGGCACCTTAATGCGGTGCGCAAAATTTACGGGGAGAATGTTAGTAGGGTTTTTGCCTATTTTTTTCAGTACGAAAAAAGCTGCGGTAAACACCAGGATAAGCCCGCCAAGGCCAAAGATAAGATAGTACAGTAATGCGTTATCCATAGTCATAAGGTTTTAAGGATTATGATTAAGGTGCTTAAAAATACGCATCCTGTAACCAAGCGGGCAACAAACCCGCAGGCTTAACATTTATTTAGGCTTATACCAATAAAAAACTTCCAAAAAACCTTTGTGACCTTCGTGAAAATCTTTGTGACCTTGGTGTCTAAAAAAGTAGACACAGTATTTTTTAACACAAAGACACAATCCCGATGAATCGGGACACAAAGAAGAAAAACCAACCTACTGCGTTCTTTCTTTGTGGCATTTGTGTCCTTTAGTTTGTAATGTGGATTGATTAATAGTATTGTGAAGTATATTTATTGTTATTAATCATTCCACAAGAAACAGGGTGAATCAATTTGTGTCAAAGGATTCCGAGGCCTATACGAAGATTACGTACCCTGTTTCTTAGAGAGCAAGATCATAATAGAAATTTAGGTTAATGACCTATTATCAAGGACTTAGATAACACTCTCTTTGTGGAATAAAATATTCAATATGAAACAAAAGTACGTAATTGGAATTGATGTTTCCAAATCTAAACTGGACATTGCCATTTTAAACAATCAGCTGGAATTACTCCAGGAGAGGGTAATTCTAAACAACAGCAAAAGTATTAGAGCTTTTATAAAAGCAGTATTAAACACTTACAGGATAACCAGGGGAGAAGTATTAATATGTTGTGAAAACACAGGGATTTACAACAGGCCTTTAGAAGTTGTTTGTTCCGAATTGGATGTGCTCTTATGGGTAGAACATGCCCTTAAAATTAAATGGGCCACAACGGATATGAGGGGGAAAGACGATCGTAAAGATGCGTTGCGGATTGCCCAATATGCCATCCGATATAATGATAAACTTATTCCTTACCGTGAAGCCACAGAAGTTATCAAACAGCTCAATATCCTGACCAAAGCGCGTGAGGCTATACTGGGGCAAAAAACAGCTTTAGAGAACCGCCTGAAAGAAGCTAAGACGCATGATGTTTTTGAATATCAAATACTCTCCAAATCCTTTAAAAAGGTATTAAATGCTTTGGTTAAATCTATAAAACAAACAGAGGAAAAGATAGAACAACTAATTGCAAATGCTCCTGAAATAAGCCAGACCAAGGCACTCATAACCACCATACCGGGTATAGGGCCACAATGTGCTGTGAATTTAATAATTGCAACAAATAACTTCACATCCTTCCAGAGCGCCAGGCATCTTGCCTGTTACGCGGGAGTGGTGCCTTTTAAAAATCAATCCGGTACTATAGTAAAAAAGGAACGAGTATCAAAAATGGCCAATAAGAATATTAAAAAACTACTGCACTTGGCTGCAATGGCATCAATAAGGTTCGATGAAGAAATCAAAGAATACTATCAACGTAAAGTATCAGAAGGAAAAAATAAAATGAGTGTATTAAACGCCGTTCGAAATAAACTTGTTCACAGAATAATGTCGGTAGTAAACAGAAAACAAGCCTACCTGTCAAAAAATGAATACCGCTCTCAAAAAACATTGGACTTTACTTGTTTGATAACATAGAAATCTTGGTGTTTAAAAAAAACACCCTGCCCTTTATAAAAAACTTCGTGAATTTTTTATCTAAATATACACCTGCGTAATACCAATAAAAAAGCCTCCCGTAGCTGGAGGCTGCCTGTAAATACAGTATGTTGTGCACGGCTTAGTGCGATCGCATCTTATCATAAGTATGCTCCAGGGCATGCTTAATTTTTTCAATGCAGCCACCTATGGCTTTTTCTACCGTATCGGCATGGCAGGTAGCAGAAAGTGGGCTTTTACCGTTTATGCGTGCCTCAATCTGGCAGCGGATGTCGGCATTGCCGGTCCTGTCTTTGCTGTTTTCATCGGTTACATGCACCTCAAGTGCAGTTATAAAATCATCAAAACGTTTTAGCTTCTGGTTAATTACCTCGTTAAAATAGGTTTCCCTCCTGTCACTGTTTTCTATGTGATTATCGGTATGAATGGTTACTTGCATATCGCGTTTATTTAAAAGTTGATACTCAAATTTACACATTTTTGGTCACTTTCACCAGAATAGATAACATAAGATTAACCGTTTTTTGAAGAAGCTGCTTAGCTACTGAGCCGCTTAGCTACCAAGCATTTTTAAACAAGGCCGAAACTCAAAAAAGCTTAGCGGCTTAGTAGCTAAGCCGCTAAGTAGCTCTCTTTAAAACTTAAGCGTTAACCCCGCCAAAAAGTTTACACCCGCCTGCGGATAGTAATAGGCGCCTTCATAATAAAAGCCGTTGCTGCTGTATTCTTCATCAAAAATGTTGTTTACAAGGCCGCTCAGGGTTACTTCGGTAAACACCGCTTTTGGTTTAAAGGTGTAGGCAACGTTTATATCGGTAGTAGTGTAGGCTTTAAGCTTTGCACCTGCGGTTTCAAGGTTATCCATAAACTGTTCGCCCACATACTTGGTAGCCAGCATGGCAAACCACCCGTTTTTGTGGAAAATAAGCTGGTTAGCCCCTATCACACTTGGCGAAAAGGCAATCTCGGTATCGCCCAGGTTTTGCGGCCCGGCTTCGCCCTCTACAAAAAAGTCAACATTTTTATTGGCACTAACGGCAATATTTGGCCTAAGCACAAAGCTTTCGGTTAGTGCAATAGTAGCATCGGCCTCAAGCCCCAAACGGAAACTGTCGCCGCTGTTTGTATAAATAGGTGCGCCCACATCATCAAGCTGGCCGGTAAGCACCAGCTGGTCTTTGTAGCGCATGTAGTAGCCGTTTACGTTAATGGCAGTCTTACCGGTGTTGTAGCGCCAGCCCAGCTCAAAATCGTTAAGGCTTTCTGGCTTGCTGCTGCCGTTTTCATAGTCGTTGCGGCGCGGTTCTTTATTACCACGGGCATAGCTAAAATACAGCGTGTTGTTAGTGCCAAGCGCATAGGTTAAGCCCGCCTTTGGGTTTACAAAGTTAAAGGTATCGTCTACCGGGTCGGCCAGTACGCCATCGGCAGTATAGTTAACGGTACGGTATTGCAGGTCGGCATAAATGCCCAGTGCATTGGTTATGTTGTAGTTTGCCTTGGCATACACGTTAAAGTCGGTTTTAACGGCATCGTCATCATAATAATGGTCATCCGGCTGCAAATTAGCCGAATAGCGCGCCCATATTACTTCGCCAAAATGCGCACCTTCATACTTGTTCCATGCACCGCCCACAATAACGTTAAGGCCCTCGTTTTTATAGTTAGCTGAGAACGTAGTACCATAAAAATCGTTATCCAGCCACTTGCGGGTAATAAGGTCTTCTTCGGTAATAGTAACACCGTTTACCACCACGTTAGCCAGGCCATAATCGGCATAGGTGTCGTTATCACGGTAGTTTTCGTAGTATCCTTTACCCTTGGTGTAGTGCAGCGCCACATTAGTGCTCCAGTTGTCGTTTATGCGCTCGCTCCAGTGCAGCTGGTAGTGGTCCTGCCAGTAGTTATCGGTTTCGTTATTATAAAAACGCGTTTCGCCATTGGCATCGGTATACATACCACTGTAGTTAAAGCGGCGGTTTTCGGCCATGGTGGCGGCATCTATACCGTTCCATGCCTGGTAGGTGCGCTCGCTTCCGCCAAAAACCAGCGCCTTTATAAGCGTGGTGTTGCCGGCATAGGTTCCCTGTAAAAAAAACGACTTAAGGCTGCTCGTGGCCCTGTCTATATAACCATCGCTCTCAATATTACTTAAACGCCCGGCAAGTTCAAAACGGTCGTTCATTAAGCCTGAGCTGAATTTAACCGTGTGCTTGCGGCTGTTAAAGCTGCCAAAAGAGTTGCTTATTTCGCCCTCTGCCTTGTGCTTGTAGGTATCGGTCAGCACGTTAAGGCTTGCGCCAAATGCCCCTGCACCGTTGGTAGACGTACCCACACCGCGCTGTAGCTGTATGTTTTGTGCCGATGAGGCAAAATCGGGCATGTTAACCCAAAACGTACCCTGGCTTTCGGCATCGTTATACGGTATGCCGTTTATGGTAACGTTTACACGGCTGGCATCGGCGCCACGCACGCGAATACCGCTATAACCTATACCGTTACCGGCATCGGTAGTAGTAACCACGCTGGGCAGGTAGTTTAAAAGTGAAGGAATGTCCTGCCCCAGGTTGCGGGGGGCAAGCTCTTCTTTGCTCACGTTGCTAAAGGTAACCGGTGTGTTGCCCGTAGCGCGGACTGATTGTACCAGCACCTCATCAAGCTGCGTAATGGTGTCCTGCTGTACAGGCTGCTGCGCAAATGCGCCAACAGACGTTAGTGTTGCAGCAGCCAGCACTATTTTGCGGCTTTGCGGCTCAGTAGCTAAGCGGCTCAGTAGCTCAGTAGCTTTTTCGAATAAAATTTTCATCCGTAAAAATGTATTTACGAATAAAAGGGGTAATTATTCCTTTGTTAATAATGTTGTTATGTTAGTTTCCCGGCAGGCGGCGTGCACTCCGCATTGTTGCCATTATTTTCCCTTGGCGGCATTACCCGCCCAGGTTCATTGGGTATGATCTCAGCCCGATTATATAGGGCACCCCTTTGAGACGGCGCAAATGTAATTCAATTTATTTAAAAATTAAAAGATTGAATTATTGAAAAACGCATATCAAAACAAATGTTAAAAATATCTTAAAATTTAACAGTTTTAAAGTTGCAAATGCTAATTTTAATTGTTTCATTTGCAAGCGATAAGTAATTATCTGGTTTTGCATCTCAACTATTATCTTACATCTCAGCGGCTTGTGGTATTTTATACCGTGAGTTAAAATTATTTGTTTTGTTTAACCAAACCACCAGTTTAGCGCGATGAAATATATTGTTGTTAAAGAAAAACACAACCTCAAAGAACCCGGCTTTGTACAAAAAGTATGCAACGGCGCCACCCCACAAGCCATTTACAAAGTTACAGCTGCCCCCGGCCTGATACCCGTAACAGAAAGCGAGTTTAAAACCGGCACTACTTACATTATAAGGCTGTGCCGCGGCTATATAGTGCTGCTGCCCGAAAATACCCAAAACGCACACATACCGGCACTGGTTAAAGAGCTGGAAAAGCTGGCGTAGGTAATTTCAGGTTTTTGATTTCAGATTTCAGATTGAGCCGCATAGGCTAATGGTGTTTGCGCGAATTGACATACAAAAAAACTTGTTTTGTGTTTGTAATTATCTCTTTACTCACGAAAACTTTTATTGCTATATTTGCACCAGCAAAAAAACACCACCATGAAATATAACCGTATCCTGTTAAAACTTAGCGGCGAAGCCCTTATGGGCGAAAGGCAGTATGGCATAGACCCTGCAAGGCTTGCCGAATATGCCCGCGAAATAAAGCAAATTCACGACAAAGGCATCCAGATAGCCATTGTTATAGGCGGAGGCAACATCTTTAGGGGTTTGGCCGGGGCCAGCAATGGTATGGACAGGGTTCAGGGAGATTATATGGGCATGCTTGCCACCGTTATAAACGGCATGGCACTACAGGGCGCCCTTGAAGATGCCGGTATGCAAACACGCCTGCAAACAGCTCTTGAAATTAAGGCTATTGCAGAGCCGTATATTAAACGCCGCGCTGTGCGCCACCTTGAAAAAGGCCGTATTGTAATTTTTGGTGCCGGTACCGGTAACCCTTATTTTACTACCGATACTGCTGCCGTGCTTCGTGGTGTAGAGGTGCACGCCGATGTAATACTGAAAGGCACACGTGTAGACGGTATTTATACTGCCGACCCGGAGAAAGACCCTGCGGCGGTTAAGTATGACACGCTTACCTTTGCCGATGTGCTTGCCAAAGGCCTTAATGTAATGGATACTACAGCCTTTACACTAAGCCAGGAAAATGAGCTGCCTATTATTGTTTTTGACATGAATAAACCGGGCAACCTGGTTAAAGTGTGCGAAGGCGAGCTGGTGGGCACCACAGTTAACGTATAATTTTTACAACTCAAATAAAGCGGTAAAAGCTATGGAAGAAATTGAATTTATTTTAGACAGTACCAAAGAACAAATGGAAGGCAGCCTTGCGCACCTTGAAAAAGAGTTCTTAAACATACGCGCCGGTAAGGCAAGCCCTGCCATGCTGGGCGGCGTAAGGGTAGACTATTATGGCGCCAGCACACCGCTGAGCCAGGTGGCTAACATTAACACGCCCGATGCCCGCACCCTTACAGTTACCCCGTGGGAAAAAAACATGCTGGGCACTATAGAAAAGGCTATTATGATTGCCAACATAGGTTTTAACCCTATGAACAACGGCGAAAACATAATAATAAGCGTTCCTGCCCTTACCGAAGAGCGCAGGCGCGACCTGGTTAAGCAGGCTAAAAGTGAGGCCGAAGACGCTAAAATTGGCGTGCGTAACGCCCGTAAAGATGCCAATAACGACATCAAGAAACTTGAAAAAGACGGCGTAAGCGAAGATGCCTGCAAAAGCGCAGAAGATGATGTACAAAAGCTAACCGACAGCTTTATTAAAAAAGTTGACGAGCTTTTGGTGCTTAAGGAAGCTGAAATCATGAAAGTATAAGTACTGCAACAGTACAATTTAAGGGCTGCCAGTGGCAGCCCTTTTTGTTTTTTAACAGGTGTAATGCCGGTTTTAACGTGTTTTTCACAAAACAAGCCTTGGTAAACCGGTATATTGCACCATCACCTGTCTATATCATAACCAATTAATAACTTTAATTTAATTTTTATGAAAAGACACTTTATGTTTCTTACTGCCTGTATTTTAACCTTAGTATTTACCTCATGCAGCGATGATGACGACAACGGCAACGCAGGCGGCCCGGTACCCACAACTTTCCTTACGGTAACTGTAGACGGCGTAGAAAAAAGCTTTAGCAATGTACAGGGGCGCTGGGTAGACGGCGGCAACTTTCTTGAAATCAATGCTACTAACGATGGCATCGAGTGGGTAAGCTTTACCGTAATGAGCGAAACAACCCGCGTGCCGGCCGGTAATTATACACTTGACGATGGTTCGGCTTTTACCATACTGGCATTATACACGGCGGGTTCGGGCGCAAGCCAAAACTATGCTGCAACCCGCGGCACACTGGCCCCTGAAGATGCCTTTGCCCTGCAAATAAACCAGATTAGCAACACTAATGCAGAGGGCACATTCTCGGGCGTACTGGCATCGGTTGAAGGCGAAACCACACTGGGCACCGTAACCTTAACAAACGGCGCTTTCAGCACAAGCATAGGCCCTAATTAAAACATAATCTTATACACCCCCAAGGCAAAGGGCTGCTACATAGTATTGTAGACAGCCCTTTCATTGTATCATAAAGTTAGATAATTCTCGTTATCTTTACAGTATAAATAGACTGACATGCCAATTACCGCAGAAGAAAGATTAGAATTACTAAAGTGGGTAATGACTTTAGATGCTAACAGCGAGACATATCGAAAACTTGTGCAAATAAGAGGAGAGTTTGAAAGCAGGAATGAAAAACAGCCATCATAACAACAATTGTTTCCCTGGGCCGTTTTTACACCTAATGAAACCTTACACCTTTTTACTCTTACTATTTACCACCTTTACCGCCCTTGCGCAAGGCACCGTTACCATAACGGTTAAAGATGCGCAAACCGGCAGTGCGCTGCCATTTGCCACCATAACAGCGCAAAATCACACTTTTGTAACTGATGTAGACGGCAAGGTAGCCGCCGAAATACCCGTTGGCACTATAACCGCATCTTATACTGGTTATGCATCAGGAAATATTACTATTACTGCCAGCCAAAAATACTACACTATAAAACTACAGCCCGCTCCCGAAGTGTTACAGGAAGTACTGATTAACGGCAACAGCCCTGCGGTAGAAATTATGGGCAGGGCCATTCGGCGCAGGCCCATAAACGACCCGGAACGCAAGCTGCAAAGCTTTAGGTATAATACTTACGAAAAACTGGTGGTTACGGCCAACCCTGATTCTATAAGCGGGCAGCTCGACTCTATTTTTGAGTATGAAAACGCCGCTCGCATCTTTAAAAAGGTTGACAGTACTGAGTATAACTTTAAAAAACTCGTTAGCCGCCGCCACATTTACCAGACAGAGAAAGTATCGGAATTTAAATTCAACAAAGAACAGGGCCTTAAGGAAAACGTACTGGGCAGCCGCATGGCAGGCTTTAAGCAGCCGCTGTATGAACTGGTAGGGCTGCGTTTGCAAAGCTACTCGGTATACAGCGACAAGGTTATACTGCTCGAAACCAAGTATGCCGGGCCTATGGGCGCCACTGCCCTTGCCGACTACAGTTATAAAATTCTGGATACGGTAAAAATTGAAGGCCGCCCGGCTTACATGATTTATTTTAAGCCAAAATACCGCCACAAGAAAAAGCTTAACGGCATTTTATACATAGATACCGAAAACTATGGCGTGGCAAAGGCCGTTTTCCGTGTGCGCAATATTGCCGATGTTACTTCTACCCACTATTTTAGTTATGAAGACAGCCTGAAACTTTGGTTCCCAGACCGAAAGACGCTTAAAGTGGTTAAAGGCAACAACAAGGAAGACGTAAAAATAATGGGCGAAACCATAAAATTTGATGCTGTAGATGCCGAACCCGGCACCCGCGAAAAAGACCCCAGCGATTTTATATATGTATACAGCGAGTCGGCCAACTTTGAAAAGCAGTTTAACGTGCCGGTTACCATTCGCCGCACTGCCGTAGATGTAGAAATTAAAGACGAAGCCGTTAACCGCCCGGAGGAGTACTGGAACACCTACAGGCCGGATTCGCTCGATACGCGCAGCTTTAGCACCTATATGGACCTCGACAGTATTGTAGCAAAAGACAACTGGGAGCAGCGCATTATACTTGGGCGGCGTATTATAAACGGTTATATTCCGCTTGGCCCGGTAGACCTTGACCTGCGCCAGATTGCAAAATACAACAACTACGAAGGTTTCCGCCTGGGCGTTGGGTTTATAACTAACGATAAGGTTTCGCAAATTTTCCGCATTAATACCTATGGCGCTTATGGCACAAAAGATGGGCATTTTAAATACAGCGTGGGTGCAGGCATACGGCTGGGCCGTTTTAGCAACACCTGGATAGGCGGCTCATATACTGATGATGTAAAAGAAATTGGCCTTACCAGCTTTGCTACAGATAAGCGCATGTTTAAAATATACGACCCCCGCCCCATAAACGTGTCTACCTTTTATGGCTACCACAGCTGGCAGGGCTATGTAGAAACCCGCATTATTCCGCGTACTGAGAGTATGTGGCAGCTAACCCGCAGCAGTATAGACCCTAAGTTTAGCTACCTCTTCCGTGCAAACGGAAAAGAATACACTGATTTTAACCTGGTTACGGCATCGGTATCCCTACAATGGAACCCGTTTAGTTACTATATGCAAACCCCTAATGGCCGCGTAGAAGTAGAAAAGCGCTACCCTAAATTTGCGTTTCAGTACACACAGGCAATAAGGGATGTTGCCGGCGGCGACTTCAATTTTGGCAAGCTCGACCTGCGAGGCGAGTTTGAGCAAAAATACCTTAACGGGCAAAAAACCACCGCACTGGTGCAAACCGGCCTTGCCCTGGGCGATGTTCCGCTAACGCATTTATACAGCACATCGCCTAACAACCTCGATAAAAATAGTGTGATACAGCGCGTAACCTTTGCCGGCAAAAACAGCTTTGAAACCATGTACTTTAATGAGTTTTTCTCCAGCAGGTACATTATGGCACAGGTAAAGCACGGGTTAACCAAATTCACGGTACTGGGCGCTTTAAAACTGAGCCCTATGCTGGTAACGCGTGCCGTGTGGGGCAATCTTGACGATACCAACCGCCACCTCGGCCTGCCCTACAACACCCTCGAAAACGGCTATTATGAAAGCGGCGTAGAGTTTAACGAAATTTTTAAAGGCCTGGGCTTTGTGGCGTTTTACCGCTATGGCCCCTACAGCCTGCCGCAGTTTGACCGAAACATAGCGCTTAAAATATCGTTTGTACTTAATTTGTTTTGATTCCGTTTGCTATGATAAAGCTTATACCACGAAAAGACATTACAGTTTCAAAGAAAGTTATAGGCTCTGAACTGGCCAAAATACAACAGGCATTTTATGATGAAGATGCTTTACAGCTCTACAAAAATGATAACGAAGAACACCTGTATTGGGAAAAATTTGACCACCTGAACAGTGAGTCCTCAGCTCCTGAAACGTTTAACAAAATCCTTAGCCTCAACCATCGTGATATTGAAACATTTACTAACACATTGTCTGAAAAGGTTTTAGGGTTACTCCGGGCAATTGAATCTGAAAAACTTATTGTAATTTCCCATCTTAAAGTAGACTTTTTTGGAAACAGGGACAACAATTTTAAACCTTTGGTTGATGCTTATGCCCGGCTTGAAGAAATAGTGGGAAACAATACCTACAATGAAGCTTTTGAAGTTGACAAAGAAAGCCTGCCTGATTTTATAGCTGTTTTATTCTGGATTATAAGATGCGACCCCGGCGTTGCCGAGTATATTTTTCTGTTTGACGAAAAGGAACAGGTTGAATTATTTTTGTGTAAGTATGGAAACCTGCACCTGACTGAATTTAATAAAGAACAGCTAACAGAAAGCAGGCTAAACGCTTTAGGCTTTACAATTATCAAAGGTGATGAATTTGACAATTTTACGGATGACCTTAAGATTGGAGGGCGCCAAATAGAAATGTAGCCACCTCTTTACTGTATTTGATACAGATTTCAATCACTTTTGCAATATAGTAATACTAAAAAATCCTGCTTTTTACTACATTTGCAGGCATTTGCCTTTTGGCAGCAGCATAAAAAAATAAAAAGATTAACTTTTTTAGAAAATGAAAACCTACAAAGTAAAAGACCTGCTTAACAGCACTAAGCCTATTGATGATGTAATTGTAAAAGGATGGGTACGCACCTTTAGAAATAATCAGTTTATAGCGCTTAATGACGGGTCAATACTACACAATATACAGTGCGTGGTAGATTTTGAAAACACGCCTGCCGAAACCCTTAAGCGCATTACCACCGGTGCTGCCGTTGCTGTAAAAGGCAACCTTGCAGAAAGCCAGGGTGCGGGTCAAAAGTATGAGGTTAAGGTAACCGAACTGCAAATACTGGGCGACAGCGATGCTGAGAAATTCCCTATGCAGCCTAAAAAGCACTCCCTGGAATTTTTACGCGAAAATGCCCACCTTAGGGTGCGCACCAACGTGTTTGGCGCGGTTATGCGTGTGCGCAGCGTGCTGTCGTTCGCCATACACCAGTACTTTCAGGAAAGGGGCTTTGTGTATGTAAACACGCCTATTATTACCGGCAGCGATGCCGAGGGTGCAGGCGAGATGTTCCGTGTAACGGCGCTTCCGGCACAAAACCCACCGCTTACCGAAGATGGAAAGGTAGACTACAAGCAGGATTTCTTTGGTAAGGAAACCAACCTTACCGTATCGGGCCAGCTTGAGGGCGAAACCTTTGCCATGGCGCTTGGGCAAATTTACACGTTTGGACCTACCTTCCGTGCAGAAAACTCTAACACCAGCCGCCACCTTGCCGAGTTCTGGATGGTAGAGCCCGAGGTTGCATTTAACGACCTTGATGCCAATATGGACCTTGCTGAAGACTTTATTCAGTACGTTATAAAATATGCGGTAGAGCGTTGTGCTGATGACCTTAAATTCCTGGATCAGCGTCTTTTTGACGAAGAGAAATCAAAACCACAGGCAGAACGCAGCGAGCTTGGCCTTCTTGAGAAGCTGAACTTTGTTTTAGAGAACAACTTTAAGCGCGTAAGCTATACCGAGGCTATCGACATCCTTAAAAACAGCAAGCCGAACAAGAACAAGAAATTCAGCTACATAATAGACGAATGGGGTGCTGACCTGCAAAGTGAGCACGAACGCTATCTGGTAGAAAAGCACTTTAAGTGCCCGGTAATACTATTTGATTACCCAGCCAAAATCAAAGCTTTCTATATGAGGCTTAATGATGACAAGAAAACCGTGCGCGCTATGGACATATTGTTCCCGGGCATTGGCGAGATTGTGGGTGGCTCAGAAAGGGAAGAACGCCTTGACGTGCTTCAGGAAAAAATTGCCGAACTGGGCATAGACGAAAAAGAGCTGTGGTGGTATCTTGATACCCGCCGCTTTGGCACCGCTACCCACGCAGGTTTTGGCCTGGGCTTTGAGCGCCTTGTACTGTTTGTAACCGGTATGACTAACATCCGCGATGTGATTCCTTTCCCAAGGACACCACAGAATGCAGAGTTTTAATATAGAGTCCCGCTTTTCGCGGGACTTTTTTATTTCTACCGAAGCATAAAGTGCAGTAAAGTTTTGTACTTTTGATATAAATGATTGATGCAATGGATTTAAAAACGCGAAAATTGGGCCTTATTGAATATTTACTTCATATAACTGATGAAAAAGTATTTGACAAAATAGAAGCCTTAATCAAATCTGACTATACAGCTGAAGACCCCTTTACACAGGAGGAAATGATTGCCCGTGCCCTAAAGGCCGAAGAAGATTATAACGCAGGCAGATACCTGACAACAGAGGAGCTTGAAGAAGAAATGAAAAATTGGTAATGAAGACAGTTTGGACGCGATTTGCAGTAGAAAACCTTAAAAACATTTATATCTATTTTTTAGAAATCGCAGGCCCGGCAGTAGCCTCAAAAATCAGAAATGGTATTGTTGCCGAAAGCAAAAAAATCAGCAAACAGCCACTATCAGGGCAAATTCAGGAATCGCTGTTATCTCTTCGTCAGGAACACCGTTACATAATCAAAGGGCATTATAAAGTAATCTACAGGATTATTAACGAAGAAGTTGTAATAACCGATGTTTTTGACACAAGGCAACATCCGTCAAAAATGAACGACGACAATAGAAAGCTGTAAAAACTATACCTGCAAAAGCGCAGCGTTTTAATATGGAGTCCCGCCTTAGTGCAGGACTTTTTTATCTCTCCACAACACAAAAAAACCGCCTATCTCAAGGCGGTTTATATCATGTTAAAAGCAAATTACTTTGCTTTATTAGCTTCCTGTATGTATTTTTCAAGCGCCATGGTCATACTTGGCGTGCCTGGTGCCGGAGCCATAATATCTACACGCAGGCCGTGCTCAAGCGCTTCTTTTTGCGTTGTGCTGCCAAAAACAGCTATACGCGTATTGTTTTGCTGAAAATCAGGGAAATTTTTAAACAGCGATTTAATACCTGTTGGGCTAAAAAATGCCAGCACATCATAGTACACATCTTTAAGGTCGCTTAGGTCGCTCATCATGGTGCGGTAAAACGTACCCGGAGTCCAGTCTACCTTAAGGCTGTTAAGTACCTGTGGCATATCATCATTAAGCTGTTCAGATGCCGGAAGCAAAAACTTCTCATCTTTATACTTCTTGATAAGCGGCGCCAGGTCGGCAAAATCCTTCTGGCCCACATATATCTTACGCTTGCGGTACACTACATACTTTTGCAGGTAAAAGGCAATAGCTTCGCTCTGGCAAAAATACTTCATGGTTTCCGGCACTTTAAAACGCATTTCTTCGGCTACGCGAAAAAAGTGGTCTATAGAGTTCTTGCTGGTAAGAATAATTGCGGTGTAATTATTAAGGTCAATTTTCTGGGCCCTCACGTCTTTGGCAGATACACCCTCAACATGAATAAAAGGCCTGAAGTCTACCTTTACCTTCAGCTTGTGCTGAATTTCATAATAAGGAGAATTTTCTACCTTAGGTTCGGGTTGCGAAACGAGTATAGTTTTCACTTTCATAGTAATGTGATGCTACTTAATCCTAAGCTTTTGTAAACCAATAATACATGAAATAATAGGGTGCTATTTCAAGAGCGCAAAGATATAAAATAAAATAAAAGATTTTGCCCAGTATCAAATTTTGATAATTCCTTAATGAAAAGATGTAAGACGCTATGCTTGCTATAACTATTATTACTAAAACGATGTATAAAATAACAGGATTAATGTTATCATTATAAAACAGCACCACATTTACCGGCAACAGCAGCAGGCCTATATATGCCCTGTAGTTAACCTTTTGCAGGTTAAAAAGCTCGCTGAACTCTTCTATATCAAAAGATGTGGCTATAATTTTTTCAACAAGGTATTTTGCAAGTATAAAAACAAACAGCAGGGTAAAGAGCTGTATGTAGGTGCGCCAGTCGGTTTTAAATATAGGGTTGCCCTCTATTCCGGCAAGGCCAAAGCTGCTGAGCACAAACTGCAGCAAAAAGGCAAACGATATTACCTGAACCAAAAACAGCGAAATGGTAAACCAGCTCTGCATATTGGCACTGTCTTTATAAATTTTTGTATATTTATTAGACCAGCCCAGTTTGCTAAATTCGGCAAAGCGCACGGCAAAAACGTTGCGGTTAACGGCCACAAGGGTAAAAGCCAAAACAAAAAGCACTGTAGCCCAGTCTTTTGACCCAATTATACGTTCATGTAGCTCCATTTGTCCCATGCTGCAAAAATACGTTTTTTTGGCAAGGCATGTTTAATTATACTTTAATTATGTTTCGCACGTTTTTAAAATACGTTACTTTTGCATCAAATTTCACCGCCTTACTATGAGTTCAGGTATTGTAATAATCCCTACCTACAACGAGATTGAAAATATAGATGCTGTATTGCAGGCGGTGTTTGCACTATCTACCCCTTTTGACGTACTAATAGTAGACGACAACTCGCCCGATGGTACCGCCGCACGCGTAAAGCAGCTTCAGGAAACCTATCCTGCAGGCAGGCTGCACCTTGTAGTGCGCGCAGGCAAAAACGGGCTGGGCACGGCTTATGTGCATGGCTTTAAATGGGCTATTGAGCGCAGGTATGATTACATTTTTGAGATGGATGCCGACCTCTCGCATAACCCAGCCGACCTGGAGCGCCTGCATGAGGCCTGCCTTAAAGGAGCCGATATGAGCATTGGCTCGCGCTATGTAACCGGGGTAAATGTAGTTAACTGGCCCCTGAGCCGCGTGCTTATGAGCTATTTTGCATCAGTCTACGTGCGGTTTATAACCCGTGTAGACATTCGCGATGCCACAGCGGGGTTTGTATGCTACAAGCGCAAAGTACTGGAAAGCATAAACCTCGACAGGATTAAGTTTGTGGGCTATGCCTTTCAGATAGAAATGAAATACCGAACCTGGGCAAACGGTTTTAATATTGTAGAAGTGCCCATAATATTTACAGACCGCACCAAGGGTGTGAGCAAAATGAGCGGCGCCATTTTTAAAGAAGCCATTTTTGGCGTATTAACGCTGCGGATTAAAAAAATGCTGAACCGACTATAAGATTATAATGAACAGGATACTGATTAAGAATGCAAAAATTGTAAACGAAGGTTCAATTTTTGAAGGCGATGTTTTTATTGAAGACAAATACATTAAGGAAATTGCCGAAAAAATTAGCGCTAAGCACAGCGACGTTAAAATTATTGATGCCGAGGGGTCTTACCTTATTCCCGGGGCAATTGATGACCAGGTACACTTTCGTGAGCCGGGGCTAACCCACAAGGGCTCTATTGAAACCGAAAGCCGTGCTGCGGTGGCCGGTGGTGTAACATCTTTCATAGACCAGCCCAACACGGTGCCTAATGCCGTAACGCAGGAACTCCTGGCCGATAAGTATGCCCGCGCTGCCGAGGTTAGCTATGCTAACTATGGCTTTATGATGGGTGGCACTAACGACAACCTTGAGGAAATCCTGAAGACCGACCCTAAAAATGTGCCGGGTGTTAAGCTGTTCCTTGGCTCTTCTACAGGGAATATGCTGGTTGATAATCCTGAAACCATAGAAAAGATTTTCAGCAGCACACCTATGCTTATTGCAGTGCACTGCGAAGATGAGGCTACCATTAAGCACAACCTTGAAAAATACAAGGAAGAGTATGGCGATGATATCCCTGTAAAATTCCACCCGGAAATTCGCAGTGCCGAATCCTGTTATATCTCTTCTTCAAAAGCGGTTGAGCTGGCCAAGAAAACCGGCGCAAGGCTGCACGTTTTCCACGTAAGCACGGCTAAAGAGCTGGATTTGTTTACTAATAAAATTCCGCTTGAGGAGAAAAAAATTACCGCCGAGGTGTGTATACACCACCTGTGGTTTACCGATGCCGATTATGAAAAGAAAGGTGCACTGATTAAATGGAACCCTGCCGTTAAATCTGCCGCCGACCGCGATGCGCTATGGAAAGCCCTTAACGACGACCGTATAGACGTTATTGCTACAGACCACGCCCCGCACACGCTTGAGGAAAAGAAAAACCCTTACACCTCTTCGCCAAGCGGCGGCCCGCTGGTACAGCATTCGGTTGTAGCCATGTTTGAGGCCTACCACCAAAAGAAAATATCTATTGAAAAAATAGTAGAGAAAATGGCCCACAACCCGGCCAAACTCTTTAAAATAGACAAAAGGGGCTTTATCCGCGAAGGCTATTTTGCCGACCTGGTTATTGTAAACCCGGGCCTGCCATGGAATGTTAAAAAAGAAAACATCCTGGCCAAGTGCGGCTGGTCTCCGTTTGAAGGCGTTAACTTCAAATCAAGGATTACTCACACCTTTGTAAACGGACAGCTGGTATACAGCAACTGGAAAGTTAAAGACATAAAAGCCGGAGAAAGGCTTACGTTTGACAGGTAAGAAGCTTCTGAGCAACTTAGCTGCTTAGCAAGAATATAGAAACAGCCTGCTCAACTTGATGAAGCAGGCTGTTTTTTTATGCCCTGACGGGTATAATTTCTATCTTTGGCATTCAATTTGTTTTTACAAAAGCATGAAAAAAACAGCATCAATCATTATATCAGCGGTATTGCTTGCGGCATGTGGCGGGCCTGAAAAACCCAAAAAGCTCCTTAGCCAGCAGGAAATGGAAAATATAACGTATGATATTTCGCTATTGCAGGCCATTCGCAGTTTTGCACCGCAAAAGCTTACCGATAATAATGTTGAGGCACACACCTACATTTATAAAAAGTATAAGATTGACAGCCTTACGCTGGCGCAAAACCAGATGTATTATGCGCAGGATTTAGAAACGTTTAAAAAAATCCAGCAAAGCGTGGCTGAAAGGCTTAAGGCCGATAAAACAAAGGCATCTCCTAAAGATAAAACTACAGCACCGGCTACTGCAACCACACCTCCGGCACAAGTTGCTGTGCCCCCTCAAAAAACAAGCCCAGCACCCAATGTTCCTGTACAAACGCCCGAACAAAAGGCTATAGCCAAACACAAGCGCGATTCAGTTAGGGCCGCTGCTGAGAAAAAGCTGAAGCGAGCGCCTTTACATAAGGTAAAGCAGGAGTAAACGTATATCCTGTAGCAGCAACCATTTTTTTATTGTCATACGTTTCTGTGGCATGGCTTGAGTGTGCCATACTGCGGGTTAGCATACGCTTTTTGCCCGTTAGTTTGCTCAGCAGCCAGTCGGCACGCCAGCCAATGCCCGTAAGCAGTTTTGTAGCATACATGGCAGGCCCTTTTTTATGCATACCACTTGCAATAGCATCAAGCAATTCTTTAAAGTCAGGATTATCGGCTACCAGAATATAGCGTTCGCCGGTATAACTACCTTCCATAAGCAGCAGCATGCTATTTACCACATCTTCAACCGCCACAATGCCGCAGCGCCCAAGGGTGTAAAAATACTGCCCGCGCTTTACAGCCTTTAGTACAGCACCACTACCCTGATCCCAAAAACCGTGGCCAAAAATTAGCCCGGGATTCACAACCACCACACTTAGCCCTTCCTGCCAGGCGCGCCACACTTCCATCTCAGCACCATACTTACTAATGGCATAATCGTTATGGCGTACTTCGGGGTTCCAGTCGGTTTCCTCATCAATCACACCGCCGGGCAGTAGTGGGTCGCCCAGGGCAGCAATAGAGCTTACGTGGCAAAACTTCTGCACGCCAAAAGCCAGCGCACAGTTTACCATATTGGCCGTGCCCTCTATATTTACCTTGCGTAACTCTTCTTCCTCACGCGGGTCGAACGATACATTTGCCGCGCAATGGTACACGTGCGTAACACCGGCAAAAGCATCTTCAAGGGTTGGAATATCGGTAACATCGCCCTGCACCCATTGTATGGCATCAAAAAATTCTGCCTTGCCATAGTGGGCAAACAGGTTTTTGGTTTTGGCAATATTGCCGGGTGTGCGATACAGGGCACGCACAGGCTGCATGCCTTCGGTAAGCTTCAATAACAGGTGGGCACCTACAAGCCCGGTGCCTCCGGTAACTAATATCATAATTACAAAGTTAAGAAGATTGCGGGTTGTCTGTATCACAAAGTTTCGCAAAGGAGGCACAAAGAACCGCGAAGATTTAAATCCTCCTTTGTGAAACTTTGCGAAAGATGTCTTTATTCTCGAAATAACAATGCATTATTTTACAAATGTTTATTTGTGGTATACCAAGGCTTTGTATTTTTGCACCTCAATAATTCTTTAACAATGAAAAATTTAGTAACCGAACTGCAATGGAGGGGGCTTGTGCACGACATTATGCCCGGAACAGAAGATCAACTGCTTAAAGAAAGCACCACGGCTTATATAGGCTTTGACCCAACTTCTGATTCGCTACACATAGGCAGCCTGGTTCCCATAATACTACTGGTACACCTAAAGCGTTTTGGCCACAGGCCGGTTGCCCTTGTGGGCGGCGCTACAGGCATGATAGGCGACCCAAGCGGCAAGAGCGATGAGCGCAACCTGCTTGACGAAGCCACACTAAACAAAAACGTTGAGGGCATTAAAGGTATCCTTTCGCGTTTTTTGGATTTTAATTCAACGGAAGCCAATGCGCCGGTGCTGGTTAACAACTACGACTGGATGAAGGAATTCTCCTTTATTGGATTTGTGCGCGATGTAGGCAAGCGTATTACCGTAAACTACATGATGTCTAAAGACTCGGTTAAAAAGAGGCTTAACGGCGAGGCAGGCAACGGTATGTCGTTCACTGAGTTTACCTACCAGCTTATACAGGGGTATGACTTTTACCACCTGCACAAAACCCTGGGCGTTAAACTGCAAATGGGTGGCTCTGACCAGTGGGGTAACATAACCACGGGTACTGAGCTGGTGCGCCGCATGAACGACGAAGGCAATAAAGAGGCCTTTGCCATGACGTGCCCGCTTATTACCAAGGCAGACGGCTCTAAATTTGGCAAAAGCGAGGGTGGCAACGTGTGGCTTACCGCCGATAAAACATCGCCGTACAAGTTTTACCAGTTTTGGCTGAAGGTTAAAGACGAAGATGCCGAAAAGTATATTAAGATATTTACTTTCCTTACAGAGCCGGAAATTGAAGCTATAATTGAAGAACACAAGCAGGCGCCACACCTTTGGGCACTGCAAAGAAGGCTTGCCGCCGAGGTAACCAAATTTGTTCACGGTGAGGAAGCCCTTGAAGACGCCATTAAAAAATCAGAGTTTGTATTTTCTAAATACACCAAAGAAGACCTTGCCACACTTGACGAGGCTTTCTTTACCGATATTTTTGGTGAATTCTTTACCGCAGAAGTATCGGCTGCCGACCTTGAAAACACACAGGGTGCTATTGAGCAGCTGGCTGAGCTTACGGGTATTTTCCCGTCGAGGGGCGAATCGCGCAAGGCGCTTGCCGCTAATGCGGTTGCCATAAACAGGGAAAAGATAAATGCCGACTACAAACTAAGCGATAAAGACCTGCTGCTGGGTAAATACATACTGGTACAGCACGGTAAAAACAAATATTATGTAATTACAGTTAAATAAGAAAAGCGGTTCGAAAGAGCCGCTTTTTTGTTACTAAGGATTACTACTGTAATATTTTTGTACAGAGCTTATAACATCATACATGTTAATCTGCCTTGGGCTTTTAGGAGGGTTAAACATATAAATTCCGGTTAGATACTGTACAGTATCAAGGTTTCCAGCTTATCAGGCGGCAGGCTATACAGCACGGCGCATTTTTCAGCAATAACTATAGTGTCGTTACCGGGATTTAATTTTGCTATAGTGGTTTTATTTTTACATGACACAAAAGCAAAAATGAGCATTAAACTTAAATATTTCATAGTAAAGAGATTGGCTACCAATATAACTCTTTTGCAATTAGGTTTAGTACCCGCTTAAAACAAAAAAACCGCCCTGTGGCGGTATGTATTAATCTAAAGACCAGTCAAACTCCTTAAGGAACAGGTTTTGGTTTTTACCTCCCTCTACTTCCATAATACAGCAGTCGCTGCTGGAGTGGGCATCATCGCTGTTGCGGCAGTAAATTTCGCCATCTGCATCAATGCCTATGTAAAAGTGGTCGGCATTGTAGTTTGCTGCCCCGGCACTACGCACATTTTTAGGGTTAGAGCCGTGCAGGTAAAAACCATCGGCATCATCTTCTACCTTTATGTCCATTTCAATAAGGCGGTCGCCACTACCGTTGTTGTACAGTACCCGCATTTTGCCTGTATTGTCGTCAAAAATAACCGCTGCTACGCTGTGCAGTGTTTGGGAAGAAGGAATAAACTTAATGTGATACACCTCCTGGGCTTTAGCCATAAAAGGCAACATCATTAGCAGTAAAAACAGTATTTTTTTCATGGTAAGGGATTTTAGCACAACTAAATTATGTTAAAGAAACCTAAAATCCTATACCCATTTTTAGGTATATTAAGCAGAATGCCAGGCATAAAAAAACCGCCCCAACATCTTGTTAAGGCGGCTTTTGTTACTCTGAAATAGCGTTTCCTTTGCTATCATAAAAGTGGTATTCTAAATACGTGTAAGCGTCACGCGGTATAATTTTTACCCATTTTTTGTGTTCCAGGTACCATTTAGTCCTGATAGATGGGAACCCTTTAGTTAGGTATGCAGCCACAAAAGGGTGTGCATTAAGCACTACTTTTTTGTGGGTCTTAATAATTCTTTCAAGGTGGGCCGTTATGCGGTCTATAACCAGTATAGGGGCTTCAATTTCTCCGCCGCCACTTGGGTTTTCCTCCCTGGTTTTAATGTTTACTTCCGGCCTAACCCGTTGCCGTGTAATCTGGATTAACCCAAACTTACTCGGTGGCAGGATCTTGTGTTTCGCCTTATCGTCGCTCATTTCTTCCCTCAGGAAATCGTAGAGCTTTTTACGGTTATCGGGGTTGCCCATATCTATAAAGTCAACCACAATAATACCGCCCATATCCCGTAGCCTTAGCTGCCTTGCAATTTCGGCGGCGGCTATCATGTTTACCTCAAGGGCTGTATCTTCCTGGCTTTGGGCCTTGTTAGAGCGGTTACCACTGTTTACGTCTATAACGTGCAGGGCTTCTGTATGCTCTATAATAAGGTAGGCGCCTTTGCTCATAGATACCGTTTTGCCAAAAGAGGTTTTAATTTGCCTTTCTATGTTGTATTTTTCAAACAGTGGCAAATCACGGTTTTGGTACATTTTAACGATATTGGCTTTTTGAGGGGCTATCTCCTGCAGATAGTCCTTCGTTTGGTAAAACAGGTCTTCGTCGTCTACATATATACCCGTAAAGGTGTCATTAAACACATCGCGCAATATGCTCGATACCCTGTTTACCTCGCCCAGCACTTTGCTGGGTGCGTGCGCCCCCGGCAGACGTTTGCACATGCCTGACCATTTATCAATCAGGTTTTGCAGGTCTTTATCCAGTTCGGCTACTTTTTTCCCTTCGGCTACCGTGCGCACAATTACGCCGAAACCTTTTGGCCTTATGCTTTGTACAAGCCTTTTAAGACGGTCTTTTTCTTCCTTGCTTTCTATTTTTTGCGAAATAGAAATGCGGTCGCTAAAAGGCACCAGCACTACATAGCGGCCTGCCAGCGAAAGCTCTGAGCTTATGCGCGGGCCCTTTGTGCTTATGGGCTCTTTTACTACCTGAACCAAAATAGACTGGTTAGCGCTTAGCACATCGGCTATGGCACCGTTTTTATCTATCTCAGGCTCAAAGGCAAAGTTTTTAAGGGAATAATCTTTAATCTTACCTGCGCTTACAAGTTTTATGAATTTCAATAAGGATTGCAGGTTGGGGCCCAGGTCATGATAATGCAAAAATGCATCTTTTTCAAACCCCACATTTACAAAGGCAGCATTTAGGCCGGCCACCGGCTTGCGGATTTTGGCCAGGTAAATATCGCCCACGTTAAAGGTGTTCTTGTTGTCCTCTTTTTCCTTTTCCTTATGTAATTCTATAAGTTTTCCATCTTTTAATAAGGCAAAATCTACGGCATCAGAACCAGATCGAATAATCAATTCTTTGTTCACACTGTACATTTTTATCTGTTATAAGTGTTCAGTGTTCGGTGTTCAGTGTTCAGAGTCAGCAACCATGAACCATGAACTATGAACTATAAACAGTTTTTAGCAGATGGATTAAACAATAGTTTACAGGCATTGTTTGTACCCTTTTTCAGCTTTTAGCGGTCAGCTTTCAGCTTGAGTGAAGCTCAATTCTGATTTCTGAATTCTAAATTCTGAGTTTTTTTCAATGAACGTCTGTCATTTTTTGGCTTTAGATGCGGGTAACGGATGATAAATTGTGTAATCTGCCATCTGTTACCTGCTATCTGCCGCCTTTTTTTTCCTCTAAAAGAAAAAAAGTAGTTTAGAACTACTTTTTCTTCTTGTGACGGTTAGCTCTCGCTCTTTTCTTACGTTTGTGAGTAGCTACCTTATGTCTTTTCCTTTTCTTACCACTTGGCATATTGTTCTAAGGGTGTTTGGTGGTTAATAAATTATTTTACTTCGGTGTTAGTTTTAACGCCTTCTACAAATATTTTAGCAGGTTTAAAAGCCGGGATGTTGTGAGCAGGTATCTTTATTGTAGTGTTCTTAGAGATGTTCCTTCCAGTTTTCTCAGCACGTGTTTTGATGATAAAACTACCAAAACCCCTTAGGTATACGTTATCTCCGGTTTCAAGTGAGCTTTTTACTTCTTCCATAAAAGACTCAACGGTTGCCTGAACATCATTCTTTTCAAGTCCAAGTTTTTCCGAAATTTTCGCTACGATGTCTGCTTTCGTCATTTTTATTTAAATTTAATAATGTGTGTATTTTTTTGAGTGTGCAAATATAACAATTAAAAAAACAATAATTCAAGGTTAATCTATTAAAATTTAATAACATAAACTTTTACTTTTGCCAACCTTGCCCAAAACTATGGATTTTTCTAACCTTTTAATACAATGGTATTTACAAAATAAGCGCGATTTGCCGTGGCGCAAAACCACGCACCCCTACCCCGTTTGGCTCAGCGAAATTATGCTGCAGCAAACGCGTGTTGCACAGGGGCTGCCTTATTTTTTGCGCTTTATTGAGGCTTTCCCCACTGTAAATGACATGGCAAACGCGCCTGAAGAACAGGTTTTAAAACTGTGGCAGGGGCTGGGCTACTACAGCCGTGCGCGCAACCTGCACGCCACCGCTAAACAGGTGGCTTTTGAAATGGGCGGAAACTTCCCGAACAGTTATGCCGGGCTGCTAAAACTAAAAGGGGTGGGCGACTATACTGCTGCCGCCATTGCCAGCATTAGCTATGGCGAGGCAGTTCCGGTGGTAGACGGCAATGTATACCGGGTACTGGCACGGGTATTTGGCATTGAGGCCGATATTAGCACGCCTTCCACCAAAAAGATATTTGCTGAGCTGGCGGCATCACTTATGCCTGTAGACCGGGCGGCCGACTTTAACCAGGCCATGATGGAGTTTGGCGCTTTGCAGTGTGTACCCAAGAGCCCTGATTGCGGTATTTGCATTTTTAACCAGGACTGCGTGGCGTTTAACACCGGGCGCGTAGCACGCCTGCCCGTAAAACTGAAAAAGCAAAAAGTAACCGACCGCTTTTTTAACTATATAATTATAAAGGATAATAACGGACATACAAAAGTTACCCGCCGCGGCGAAAAAGGCATTTGGCACGGGTTGTACGAGTTTCCGCTGTTAGAAACGTCGATTTCAGGTTCCGAAAGTGAAATCAAACCACAAATTCGCGCTTTTTTAGGCGATAATGTAAGTCTCCAAAACGTGACTTTATTAAACCCCGAACCTGTAATACATAAACTGTCTCACCAAAAGCTGCACATCAACTTTTGGGAGGCCACTGTAAACGAGGCACTGCCTGAAATGCTTGATATTGAGGCAATAAAAAAATATCCGTTCCCTATTGTCATCCACAATTTTATAGAGGCACATTGGGATTGATGATTAATTTGATTACATTTGGTTAACACTAAAAACAACAATTAATCTAAGAACAATGAACGGAACGTTAAACAAGGTCATGCTCATAGGCCATTTGGGCGATGATGTAAAGCTGCATTATTTTGAGGGCGGCAACTGCATCGGTCGTTTCCCGCTGGCTACTAATGAAGTATACATTAATAAGCAGACCAACGAGAAGATTACCAGTACCGAGTGGCACAACCTGGTTGTGCGCAACAAGGCTGCTGAGATTTGCGAGAAATACCTGAGCAAGGGTGACAAAATTTATGTGGAAGGTCGCATTAAGTCAAGGCAATGGCAGGGAGAAGACGGCGTAACCAAGTATACCACTGAGATACAGGTAACTGAGTTTACTTTTTTAACTACCAAAAAAGAGCTTGACAACAAGCAGGGCTTTAACCCTGAGCAGCAACAGCCCAAAGGCCAGGACTACCCCATGCCGGCCATGCCCACAAACGATGATTTACCCTTTTAATGTTTAACCAATACCCGATACAGTGGACGACCCCGGCCCCCAGAGCATAATAACCGACCCTACAAACATTTTAATAGGCTTTGCAGGCATAATGCTTCTGCTGGGCTGTTCTGCACTGATATCGGGTACTGAAGTTGCCTTATTTTCGCTTACACCAGACGATGTAGACAAAATAAAGCGCAAAGACACCCAAAAAGGCAACCTTATTGCCGGCCTGCTTCAAAAGCCCAAAAAGCTGCTGGCCACCATAGTTATAACCAACACCTTTATTAATATAGCCATAATCCTGTTCTTTTTCAGGCTTAATGCTTTTGCAGGCATAACCCCTTCAGGATTGCGGTTTGCCGTTCAGGTGGCGGTAATAACAATATTAATACTGCTTTTTGGCGAAGTACTGCCCAAGGTATATGCAGGGCGCAACAACCAGAGCTTTGCCAGCCGTGTTGCCTATCCATTACTACTGCTAAGCAAGGCGCTTTCGCCGTTTAGCATACCCATGCGCAATGTTACGCTATGGCTTCAAAAAAAGTTTGGCGACAGCAAAAGCACGCTTTCGGTAGACCGGCTTTCGCAGGCATTGGAACTGACCGATTATGGCAAAGCCAATGAAGACGAGCAAAAAATACTGGAAGGCATTGTAAACTTTGGATCTACTGATGCCCGCCAGGTAATGACACCCCGTATTGATATTTTTGCACTTAAACACACCGCCGGCTGGGAAGAAGTGCTGGAAAGCATCCGTGAAAACGGGTATTCTCGCATTCCGGTTTATGAGGGCACTATAGACCGTATTACTGGCATACTGTATATTAAAGACCTCATTCCGTACATTGGGAGCCAAAACTTTGCATGGCAGGATATTGTGCGCAACCCCTACTTTATACCCGAAACCATTAAGCTTGACGACCTGCTACGGGATTTTCAGGACATGAAAAACCACCTTGCCGTGGTGGTTAACGAGTATGGAGACACATCTGGCATTATAACCCTTGAGGATATACTGGAAGAAATAGTGGGCGACATTAGCGATGAGTTTGATGACGACGCCCTGTTTTTTACCCAGATAGACGAACTCAACTTTTTATTTGACGGCAAAATAGGACTCAAAGATTTTTACCGCATTACCGGTACCGATGAGGATGATTTTGAAGATGCCGCCGGAGATGCCGATACCCTTGGCGGGTTTGTAACGGGCATAAACGGCAATTTTCCTGAAAAAGGGCAAAAAATTAACTTTAAGGGCAATATCTTTACCGTCGAATCTGTTGATAAGAGGCGGATAAAACAAATTAAGGTTACACTAAATGAAGCTCTTCAATAATCCATACATTATATGCCTACTGGCCCTGGCCTGCCTTATGTTTAATTCATGCGGAGATGACCCTACGCCAAAACCCAACGCGCTATTAAGGCTGGATTACCCGTTAGGCACCTACAAACCGTTTGAAGGCAACTGCCCGTACACGTTTGGCATTAACTCCCTTTCTAAGATAAAGAAGAATACCGATTGTAACCTTGAAATTTACTACCCAAAAATGAAGGCTACTCTCTACATAACCTACAAGCCGGTTCAGGGCAACCTTGAAACATTGCTTCGCGATGCCGAAAAGCTAACCTACGAACACGTAATTAAGGCTACTGATATTGTGTCGTACCCCTTTATTAATGATGAGGATAAAGTATACGGAATGTTTAGCCAGGTGGGTGGAGATGCCGCTACCAATGCCCAGTTTTATGTAACCGATAGCCTGCACCACTTTGTTACCGGCTCTATGTATTTTTACACCAAGCCAAACTTTGATTCTATTATGCCTGCTGCCAGCTATCTTAAAGACGATATGCGCTTTATAATGGAAACACTGAAGTGGAGGTAAAGCCCCCAGCCCCCAAAGGGGGAGTAAGAAGGCGCAATTTCCCCCTTTGGGGGTTAGGGGGCAACTATCTTCAACATATTTGTATAGCCGCGTGCCAGTAATTTAGTCCTGTCTGCATTCCACAGTTCGCATTGGGCATTGGCAATCTGCCTGCCTTTTTTAACTACAGATGTTACCGCTATAACCTTATCGCCTTCTTTAGACGATGCAAAATAATCTACCGCAAGGTTTATGGTTATGTGATTTACGGGCTCGCCCTGCACAATAAACGTTGCCCCAACTGCATCATCTATCATAGCCGCCATAACACCACCGTGCAGTATGCCAAATGGGTTTGTCATTTCATGGCGAATTGTGTATTCAAATTCCAGGCTGCCGTCTTCTACAGCCAGCATTACAGGTCTTAGCCAGTTCATAAACGGCGATGGGCTGCCTGTAACTTCCTTACCAATAAATTGCCTTAAAAAAGCAGCTTCTTTTGTGTCCATATTCTGAAATTATAAAATATACCGTTTGGTATATTGATTTGTAAATTTTTTTGAGATTTATTATTTCCTGATTTCCTGTATCATTTTTTTTGCATGGCGCAACGCCGCTTCTATATGGCTGTCGTTACCGGTAGCCTTAACCAGCATTACGCCACCTTCAATAAGCGCTATGAATACCGATGCAAATTCCTTTACATCAACTGATTTCCTAAACTCTTTGCGCTCCTGCCCTTCCTTAACAATATCTTCAATACCACGGTGCCAGCGATTAATGGCCGCTATAACCCTCTTGCGCAATTCAGGGTGGGTATCGTCTGACTCTGTTGCGGTGTTTAATATGGGGCAACCATACTGCAAAACCGCCTGCAATTCAGGGTGGCGGTAGGCATTAATATACACCTGCAGCTTTTCATGCGCTTTAGATTTCTCTTTAATCCTGCCGCGAATGACCCCAAAAAACTGTCCGTAATTATAATCGAATGCAGCAAGGGCTACTTCATCTTTATTTTCAAAATTGCCATAAATACCGCCGCGTGTTAAGCCTGTAGCCTCGCTTATATCATTAAGCGATGTACCCGCATAGCCTTTCTGGTTAAAAATAGGTGCGGTTTTTTCTATAATAAGCTGGCGGGTGCGTTCGGCTTTTGTCATAAAGATATGTATTGGCTACTAAAATAAACCAAACGGTTTATTCAACCAAAATAAAAATCATTTTTCTACAGACAACTACATAAAAAAGGAGCTGTTGTTTCCAACAGCTCCTTTTAAAAAATACACAAACAACTAATTTTTAAGGAAAATTATCCAGTCCCACTCAGCCGGGTCGCCTATGCCTACGCTGGGTGTATACAGGTATAACTTAACTTTTGCTTCCGGATTAGCCTGGCGGTAAGCCTTAACTATATCAAGATTATCAACAGCATGCCATATAGGCGGATACTCCAGGCTTTGCCATGGTGCGGCCTCGCCTTCGCCATTGGCAATAAGCTCAAAATCTTCATTGGCAGGCAGGGCAGCCTCGCCATTGCTACTCTCAAAAGCGCTTGCAGGCTGAAAATCAGGATATGATATCTCGCCGCTGCCCATCCATATAATTGTACCGGCAAAAAGCGGCTGCTGTGCTTCGGCATAATTAATGGTTACATCGCCAAAATCGCCCGGCGGATTGTAATCTACATCAAGCGTAAAGCCATCAAGCTCATCAAATTCAAGCTCTTTAGCTCCCTCAAACGTATTGGTAAGCAGGTCTACTTTTAGCGCCAATACCTTGTTACCTTCTACCGGTGGCAGCGTATTATCTACCGGTGTGCTGTCATTGTCTGAGCACGAAGCCATCAGGCCGCAAAAGCCTGCAATTAAAAATATTTTTTTCATAACAGTTGGTAATTTATATAATAATCAGATGACTAAAAACCAAAACAGTTGCGCATAACCCATAAATATTCTTAATAAACCCGAAATACTTAAATACTTTAACCTCAAAACTGCTTTTTTACCATCTGAATATTACTACAAAACTTTTACCCTTATATTTGCCGTTGGTACAATAATTGCGCCCTAAAAAAGTTAATTTTTAAAAACCCCTCATGGCATCCAGAAAGTCAAAACTGGTATTAATGAAAATATTCAGCCTGTTCTCGGTAGTACGCGGATACAACATTCCCGTTATTGCCCTGGCGCAGTATCTTTCTGCCATATTTATTCTTGACAGAGAGCGCCGCGCGCTTGATGTAATCCTGGACCTGAACCTGTTTTTTATTGTACTGGCCTCATCGCTAACCATAGCTTCGGGCTACATTATCAACAATTTTTATGATGCGCAAAAAGACCTCATAAACCGTCCTAAGAAATCAATGCTCGACCGCCTGGTGAGCCAGGGCACCAAGCTACAGGTATATTTTGCACTAAATTTAATTGTGGTACTGCTGGCCTTTTTAGTTTCATGGCGGGCTGTATTTTTCTTTTCGGGTTATATTTTCCTGATATGGTTTTACAGCCACAAGCTTAAGAAATATCCTATCATTGGCAACCTTACCGCCGCATTCCTTGCCGTATTGCCGTTCTTCGGGATATTGATGTACTTTAAAAATTTCTACCCCGAAATTTATGTACACGCCACATTTTTGTACCTGCTTATACTGGTGCGCGAAATGATTAAAGACCTCGAAAACCTGGCAGGCGACCTGGTGTCTGACTACCGTACCATACCGGTTATTTTTGGCGAACGCACTGCAAAAAACATCATAGCCACACTTATATTCATCAGTATAATACCCGTGTATTACCTGATAGACGTGTATGATGTGGGCTACATGGATATTTACTTCTATGCCGGTATGCTGGTTATTATTTATTTCCTATTGAAATTATGGAAAGCCGAAAGCCGTGCGGATTACCTGCTGCTGCATAACCTGCTCAAGTTCCTTATTGTGTCGGGTGTTTTCAGCATTGTACTTATAGATCCTGAAGTTCTGGTCAACGGCCGGAATTATTTGCTATAAAAAGTAATAAGGCTTTTAGCTAAGTAGCTAAGCAACTCAGCAGCTTTTAAATAATGGTCATTAAAACCATAAGTATAAAACTAAATTGTATATTTGGCATCAACCAAACTTTATTTACCCCATGTATACAATTTTATCAACCCAAAAATTAGCATTACACAAAAAACAGGTAAAGAACCTGCTGCTGGGCACCGCACTATTAGCCGGTATTACAATTATCAATGCCCAAAACCGCACCATTTCTGTTGACTACAGCAAAACTGCCGGGCCGCTCAATACAACCTTTAACGAATGCATAGGTGCCGGGCGTGCCAACGAGGGCCTTCGTGCCGACTGGCAGCAGCAGCTGGCGTTTGTTAAACAGGAATGCGGTTTCCGTTATATACGCATGCACGGCTTGCTGACTGACGATATGGCCGTGTATAAAGAAGACAGCAAAGGCAACCCCATGTACAACTACATGTATATTGATGCCCTGTTTGATTACCTGCTCAGCATAGACGTTAAGCCTTTTGTTGAACTTGGCTTTATGCCATCGCAAATGGCAAGCAGCAGCAAAACCATATTCTGGTGGAGGGGCAACGTAACCCCGCCTAAAGACTACGCCAAGTGGGAAGCCCTGATTAAAAACCTTATCCAGCACTGGACGGAACGCTATGGCGCCGAAGAGGTAAAATCATGGTATTTTGAGGTGTGGAACGAACCCAACCTCGACGGTTTTTGGGCCGGTACACAGGAAGAATACTTTAAGCTGTACAAACATGCAGCAAAAGCCATAAAAGAGGTTAATAAGGCTTACAAAGTGGGTGGCCCCGCAACGGCAGGTGCCGCCTGGATACCTGAAATGCTTGAGTTTTGTAAAAAGAACAACGTGCCTATCGACTTCGCAAGCACGCATTCTTATGGCGTAGAGCAGGGCTTCCTGGATGAATTTGGTAATTCGGGCACGGTGCTGAGCCAAAAACCTATGGCTGTTGCCGAAGACGTTTTGAAATCACGTAAAGAAATACAGGATTCGGGCCTTAAAAACCTGGAACTGCATTATACCGAGTGGAGTGCTTCTTACACCCCGGCCGACCCCGTGCACGACAGCTACCACGAAGCGGCTTATATTCTTGAAAAGCTAAAGCAAAGTGGTACGGCAGCCAACTCCATGTCATACTGGGTGTTTACCGATATTTTTGAAGAGGCAGGCCCGCGTTTTGAAGCCTTCCACGGCGGTTTCGGGCTGTTGACCATACAAGGCATCAACAAACCGGCGTTTTATTCGTACTCTTTCTTAAATAAACTTGGCAATACCGAACTCAGCAACGCTGACAGCCGTTCGTGGGTTACTAAAGATACCAAAGGCGGCCTGCAGGTATTGCTTTGGGATTTTACCAATACCCACCCCGGCAAGGAGGTTAACAACCAGGTGTATTACATAAAAGACCTACCGGCAAAGGGCAAAGGCAAGGCCACAGTACAGGTAAAAGGCATGGCTAAGGGCACCTACAAAGTTGAGGCGTACAAAGTAGGCTACAAGGCTAACGATGCCCACACCGCCTATGTAGAAATGGGCAGGCCTGCACAACTCAACAAACAGCAGGTAGAAAAGCTAAAGGCCGAAAACAACGGCAAAGCCTACTACACCGGCACTGTTACCATAAAGGCAGACGGCACTTTTAGCTTTGATGCCGACATTCGTGAAAACGATGTGATTTTCCTTAATGTAACAAAGCAGTAACATGAGGTTTTTATTCATCCTACTATCATTTGCCCCTGCATTTATGCAGAGGGGTTATGGACAGGAAAAGCACCGCGTTATTATACTTAGCGATATTGAGGCCGACCCCGATGATTCGCAAAGCTTTGTACGCCTGCTGCTGTATGCCAACACTATGGATATTGAAGGCCTGGTTGCCACTACATCTATACACCAGCAGGGCTTTATAGCTCCGGAATCCATCACTAAACTGTTAGAGGCTTACGCCAAAGTACATCCTAACCTGCTAAAGCACGAACCCGGCTACCCGGAAGCCGCTGCCCTTATGGCACTGGTTAAAAAAGGCCAGCCCGGTTATGGCATGAAGCACGTAGGTAAAGGTCATGATTCTGAAGGGTCTGACCTGATTATAAAAGCACTCGAAAAAGACGACAAGCGTCCGGTTTGGGTATCGGTTTGGGGCGGTGTAAATACGCTGGCACAGGCACTGTACAAGATTAAGGAAACCAAATCTTCGGCGGAAGCCAAAAGGCTTACTGCAAAGCTGCGTGTGTACACCATATCTGACCAGGATGACAGCGGGTCGTGGATTCGCAAAACATTCCCTGATGTGTTTTACATTGTTACGCCGGGCGGCTACGGCAAGGCCACATGGGGCGGCATTAACCTTACCATAAACAGCATAGATAACACCACCGTAAGCAATGCCTGGCTGGCAGAAAACATACAGCAAGGCCATGGGCCGCTTGGCGCCATGTACCCTGATGTGGGCTACGGTATGGAGGGCGACACTCCTGCATTCCTGGGCCTGATTCCCAACGGGCTTAACGATGCCGAACATCCCAATAAAGGCGGCTGGGGCGGCCGTTATGAACTGTACAAAATTACCCCGGCCGAACTGGAAGGCGAAGGCTTTACCGGCGGCGTGCCTTTTGAACCCGAAACCCGCCCGATATGGACCAATGCTTTTGACACCTATCAAACCTATACCTACAGCCCTTATGGCAGGCCAGTTAAAAAAGATACGGTTATTACCAAAGACAATAAAGTAACCCTTTGGCGCTGGCGCGATGATTTCCAGAATGATTTTGCCGCACGTATGGACTGGTGCACAAAGCCTTATGAAGAGGCCAACCACCCGCCTGTTGCAAAACTGGGCCATGCCGATAAGATAACCGTTACATCAGGCGAGATGTTTACACTAAGCGCAGCAGGCTCAACAGACCCTGACGGCGACAGCCTGAGCTACCTGTGGCTGCAGTATAACGAAATTGGCACCAGTCCCGCTATTCCCTTCCTCACTGCCGAAAACCTGTATCGTGTAGTGCTAAAAGCCCCGGAGATTAAAAAGGCTGTTACCGCCCATTTTGTTCTAAAAGTAACCGACAAGGGCACCCCTGCCCTAACGAAGTATAAACGTGTGGAGGTTTTGATTACTCCATAGTTTAAAGGCACTGAGGTACTGAGTTACTGAGGCACTTAGGAAAACTCAGAACCTTAGTACCTAAGCACCTCAGAACCTTCCTAAAAAAAACTATCTTTGCAAAAAATTCATCATAATGAACAACGGTAGTAAAAGAGGCGGTGCACCGCGCGGAGGGAACGACAGGAAGAAGAGCAACGGCCCGTCTAAGCCATTGAACAAAAGGCCAAAGCCTAAAACAGCCAAGCCGGAAGGAGATTCGGAAGGCAGGCCGGTGCGCAAAGCAGAGTTTGTGAAAGGCAAAGGCCAAAGGCCGGAAGCTAAACCTGCAAAGCCGGTAGTAGCTAAAGATAAAGACGAGCTTCGTTTAAATAAATACATCTCTAACTCAGGCATGTGCAGCCGCCGCGATGCCGATATTTACATACAAAGCGGCAACGTTAAGGTTAACGGCCAGGTGGTTACCGAAATGGGCTACAAAGTAAAACTTACCGATACGGTTGAGTTTGACGGCACCCGCATTATACCTGAAAAGAAAGAATACCTGCTGCTTAACAAGCCCAAAGCCTTCAGCACAAGCGGCGATGGCGAAAAAGGCAGCCGCAATGTGGCAGAGCTTATACGTGGGGCAAGCAAGGCTAATTTACAGCCTATTGGCCGTATGGACCTTACCACAACAGGCCTTCTTATATTTACTAACGATGCTGAACTGGCGCGCAAATTTGCACAGCCCAACCAAAAATCGTTTAAAATATACCAGGTATCGCTTGATAAGAACCTGAAATTTGACGATTTTGAAAAAATACAGGGCGGCGTAACACTTGATGGCCACCGCCTGTTTATAGACGAAATTAGCTACATAGATGATAAGCCCAAGACCGAAATAGGCCTTAAGCTGCGTACTCCAAACGTTAAGGTGGTACGCGCCATATTTGAAAGCTTTGGCTACAACGTGCTTAAGGTAGACCGTGTATCGTTTGCAGGGCTTACCAAAAAGAACCTGCCAAGGGGTATTTACCGTTTCCTTACCGAGCAGGAAATCATTAACCTTAAAAATGCATAATGACGGCTAACGAAAATATTGCACACGCCTGGATTACCGCTTTTAACAGCCGCGAACTGGAGCAGCTTTTAGACCTGTATGCTGATGATGCGCAACACTACAGCCCAAAGCTTAAAGACCGCCAGCCCGAAACACAGGGGCTTATAAAAGGCCGCAATGCTTTGCGCGAATGGTGGCGCGGTGCTTATGACAGGCTACCATCATTGCAATATGTTTTGGATACCGTTACCGCCAATGCCGACAGGGTTTTTATTGAATATACCCGCCGCGTTGATGGCGAACCCGATATGCTTGTGGCAGAGGTATATGATATTAAGGATGGAAAGATTGTTTTTTCACGTGTGTACCACGGGTAAAAGACAAGGCTAACAAATAAAAAACGGGCACCCAATGGGTGTCCGTTCTCCTTTAAAATAGAATCCAGAATTAATAATTCCTTAGAAGTTCGCTGCTAAAAGTATCGTTACTGCCGGCAGGCGGTGTAACATAGCCTTTAGTGTAAATGGTATAAATGCGCCCGGCATAAAAATTAACTGCCGTTTCGCTAAACAACACCTCGCCTGTTTCGCTGTTTTTATAAGACAGGTCGTAGCTGCCTGTTGGCACTTCGGTAAACGATGTTGCCTCTTTAAACTCAAGGTCTTCGGCAAAGGTTGCATTAACACCTACCACATCTATAGCAGGAGCATCGGGCGAAAGGTTTATAAAGCGCACATAAGCACGGTTAGGCGCAGGATAGTCAAGGCTATCAGTATAGGTTACCAGCTCAATATTTTCAAACGTATTTACCGCAAACGTACTGAAATACTGCCCCGCAGTAAGGGTAATGCTATCTGTTGCAATGGTTTCGCCATTTAGGTTTTTAACGCTCAGCTGGCGGTTACCTAAGCGAAAGTTATAATATCCCTCGGCACCGGTATAGGCAAGCGCAGTGTTATTTACCTGGTTTGCATCTGCATAAAAAAACAGGTCGCCGCTATTGGGGCTGGCATTTACAATAACGCCATAGGCCACATTAGGGTCCGGTTGATAATAATAGCCTCCGTCATCATCAATATCACACGAAGTAAACGAAATGGCTGCACCCACGCACAGCGCCATTTTAGAAAGAAATTTGAAATTCATGGCAATTTGAATGTTTTATATACTATAGATGTAAACAACTAAAACAGGTTGCGCGCCTACTTACACTTTAACTTTTACAGTAAGGGAATGCTTGCCAAATGTAATATTTTATACTATTCCCTCAATAAAATACAGGGTAAAGCAAACAAAAAAGCAGGTGAAACAAAAAAGACCCTTTTAAAAAGAGCCTTTTGTTATATATTTTATCGTGATTACTTCTCTCCTATAATCTTTTTAAGCCTGCCACTTAGCAGCATTAATGTAAAAGTGGTAAAGAAAAAGATAACTATATGCAATAGGGTGCGCACTGCAAGGTTGCCCGGCATCATACTGGTAAACATTGTCCATGATGATGGTAAATAATCCTGGCCGTCGGCAAAAAGCCTGCTTACAAGCGCAGTTACTGAAGGCGATGGTATAATAAGTAACAGCAAAGCCAGGATGATAAGTGGTGTTTTACTCACGTACATTTTCTTCATCCAGAACAACTGGCTTATAATAAGATAGGCCAATGCCGGAAAAAATATGGTAACCAGGTATGAAGCCGGGTAGCTTATACTTACCATACTGTCGGTGGCGCTTTCGGCAGGTTTTAGTATGGTATACAGCATCGGAATTTGCAGCACGGCATAAAATATGCCTGAGAGGCGAACGGCCTGTACTGCCTGTAGTATAAACAAGTCTTTAACCTGTATGGTTTTAAGGTTACTTGTCCTGATTAATGCAAAAATAGGTATAAGAATCCCGAAGCCCACAAAAAGCGACTCCATAAAGTTTTTTAAAACACTGCTAACGGTAAAATCCATGATTAAAACTGGTACACCACCTCAACCTTGTGCCCCTGTAGCGATTTTTGGGCCCTTTCTATATCGGGCGCAAAGCCTAATATATAGCCACCGCCGCCACTGCCACACAGTTTAAGGTAGTAATCATTGCTTTCTATGCCTTTTTGCCACAGCTCATGAAAACCTTCCGGAATCATGGGTTTAAAGTGGTTGTATACAACTTTAGAAAGCTCTTTTGTATTAGAAAATAGCGACTTTACATCGCCGTGAAGGAAACTCTCGATAGAGGCATCGGTATATTTAAGGAACTGGTTTTTAAGCATGGCACGGAAACCCTTGTCTTTAAGGCTTTCCATAAAAATTTGCACCATGGGTGCAGTTTCTTTAGCAATACCACTGTCCAGCAAAAATATAGCACCCTTGCCCTCAAGGTTTTGCATGGGTATGCCGGTAGCTTCAATACTATCGGCAGAATTGATAAGTATAGGCAGACTAAGGTAGCTGTTAAGCGGGTCTAGGCCTGAACTGGTGCCGTGGAAAAAGCTTTCCATACGGCTGAATATCTTTTTAAGGGTAAGCAGTTTTTCCTGAGTAAGGTTTTCCAGCACCGTGATTTTATTGGTGGCATACTGGTCATAAATAGCTGCAACAAGTGCGCCGCTGCTGCCTATGCCATACCCCTGCGGAATACTGCTGTCAAAATACATACCGGCCTCAACATTAAGTTTTAGTGTGGCAAGGTCAAATGTTACCAGTTCCGGCTCTTCAGCCTGTAACTTTTCAAGGTAGGTTACAAACCCGCGAAGGCTTGCATTGCTTTTAAGGGCCACTTCAGTTTGGTTGTCGTCTACCCTAAGGCCGCCGTTATAAAAGTTATATGGAATTGCCAGCCCTTTAGAGCCCTTGTTAATGCCATGTTCTCCAAAAAGCAATATTTTCGAGTAAAATAACGGTCCTTTCATTTGTCCGGATGGTATCTATTTGTATATAAAGGTACGCAAAAAACGGCTGCAAGGTTTAACTTAACAAATGTTTATTAAATTGAGGAAGCCCCTACACCAATTTTGTCGCAAATGTACTGGTTATTTTGGCAGTAGCCAACTAATTCTTTCTTAATAAACTGCAAAACTTTATCTGCAACGTTTTCGGGATACAGTATGTGCACATTGGCACCTGCATCAAGCGTAAAACACACTGGCACAGCTGTTTCAGCACGGTATTGCCAAATCTTATTTATTATCTCCAGCGTGTTGGGCTTCATTAGTATAAAATAGGGCTGGCTGGTCATCATCATGGCGTGCAGGGTTAATGCCTCGCTCTCGGTTATTTTGATAAACGAATCTAAATCGCCCGTAGCCAATGACTGTTTAATGGCCGTAAGGTTTTCATGCGCCTGTGCAAAACGCCTTTCGGCATACGGGTGGCCGTGCATAAGGTCGTGCCCCAGGGTGCTGCTTACCTGCTTTTCGCCTTTATCTACCAAAAGAATAGTGTCCTGGTAGGTTGTAAATACCTCGTGCACATCTGTAAACGGAATACCAAACAAATCAGTACTGCCCGGTGTACCTTCATGAGTGCCCCAAATTACGGTGCTGCCTTTTACACTGCGGCAGGCACTGCCACTACCCAAACGAGCCAAAAATGAAGCTTTTTGGTAAAAATAGTCATCGGTCATATCCGGGTTTAACAGGCGCTCCAGGCTCATAAGGTTAACAGCCATTGCCGCCATGCCCGATGCCGATGAGGCTATGCCGCTGCTATGCGGAAATGTATTGCGGGTATCGATAGTAAAATGATAGTCTTTTAAAAACGGAAGGTAAACCGCTACACGCTCAAAAAACTTTTCAATCTTCGGGCGGAAGCTTTCTTTAGGCTGGCCTTCAAAAAGCAGGTTGAAACTAAACGCACCGTTACTTTCTTTCTGCGAAAAGCCCAGTGTGGTAATGGTTTTACAATCGCTTAGCGTAAAGCTTATGCTTGGGTTTGCCGGTATTTGGTTGGCTTTTTTGCCCCAGTACTTTACAAGGGCTATGTTGCTGGGTGCGCTCCAGCTAAAGCTGCCGTTTTGCGCACTGCCGGTATAGGGTTGTGGAACAAAGTGCTGTTCAGTAACCATGTGTAGTTTGTTTTGCGGCAAAGATACAGTTTTTTGAAGAAGCTGCTAAGCTTCTTAGCTGCTGAGCAACTGAGCTTGTTGTTAAGTGACTTAGCAGCTTTCTTAACCCTTTGTGAAACTTTACGCCTTCTTTGTGCAACTTTGTGAAATAGCCTAACTTTACTCCTCCAAAACTTACCACATGCAACGCATTATACGAATTATGCTCATGGTGGCTACCACCGTGTTTTTAGGCTACCTGGCCGGGCAAATAACCCAAACCAGTGTAGACACCTGGTACCCTACCCTTAACAAACCGGTGTTTACCCCGCCCAACTGGCTTTTTCCTGTAGCGTGGGGGCTGTTGTATTTTATGATGGGCGTTGCCGCCGGCCTGGTGTGGAACCGCATTGAGATGGATGAGGACGACACCAAGAAAGGCCTGCGCTTTTTTGCCATACAGTTTGCCCTTAACCTGGCGTGGAGCTTTTTGTTCTTTTACCTTAAAAATCCACTGTTGGCCTTTATAGAAATCATTATACTGTGGCTTATGATTTATGAAACCTACGCCCAGTTCCGCAAGGTGAGTAAAGTAGCCGCCCTGCTTATGATTCCGTACCTGTTGTGGGTAAGCTACGCACTGGTACTAAACGGCAGTATATGGTGGATGAACAGGTAGCAGGTGGCAAACATTAAACAACCATAAATTGAACTAATTTTAAAATGACTGTTGAAGAACTCCTTTCGCGCTATAGCGCTACAAATACAATTACTGAAGACGATATAGCTGAAATTCAGGATAGCGAAAATTTACGCTGGGATTTATATAATTACATCCTCTTACACAAAAACCGCAATTTCATATTGGCAATACTCCATAAGATGACCAAATTGCGTGCAAAGGTGTGGGAAGAAAACGTATTACCTGTTAATGCAGACAGCATTATGTTTGCATCCTATCTTTTGGGCCTTCACGGTCAGGTAGAAGATTCCCTTGAAATATGGAAAGCAAAAATTACCGACTTTGATACACATTGTGCCGTTGACATAGAGCTTATAGTATTTGCAGGTGTGGATGAAACGTTAACCTATCTTGAAAAACAAGAGCCCATAAACGGATTTGACGCTTTTGAATATGCTACGGGATGTTACAAAGCAGGTAGTTTTGAGGGTCTGGAAAACTATTTTAAACCCGAAAGATTTGTACATGGCTATTATCACTGAAACCTACAACCAAAGCCTTGAGCGCCTGCCCAAAACAGGGCAGCACATAACTGCCCACCAAACCGATGATGAAATTGTGGTATACCAGGCCTACAACCACCGTATTGCCGATTTTGCCGTGCAAAACCAATACCTGGGTGGCGATGCCTTTAGCTACAACCGCATGTCTTGGATTAAGCCCAATTTTTTATGGATGATGTACCGCTGCGGCTGGGCACAAAAAGAAAACCAGGAACGCGTACTGGCACTATGGCTTAAAAAATCTGATTTTGAAAGCATCTTGCAGGAGGCTGTCTTCTCATCATTCAAGGCAGAATACTATGACAGCCATGAGCAGTGGCGTGCCGATTTAGAACAGAAACCCGTTCGCCTGCAGTGGGACCCGGAGCATGACCCTTTTGGCAACAAAATAGAGCGCCGTGCCATTCAGCTGGGCTTAAAGGGCAAAGTACTTGAAAACTTTGGCCGCAAACAGGTAACAAAAATTGAAGATGTAACGGAGTTTGCCAAAGCACAATATACCTACCTGCAATCTAATCCGGTTGAAACACTACAGGTTCCTGTTGAAAATGTATTCCGTACCGGTAATGAGGATTTGAATAAAAGGATTGGGTTGACATTAGACAGATAGCAGATGTAGTTTTCAGACAAGAATAAAAATCCGTGGAAATCCGCTAAATCCGTGTCATCCGCGTTCCATCATACTCTCCACTATACTCTCTGCCGCTATAAACCCGCCCGTCCATGCATTCTGGAAGTTGAAACCGCCTGTAATGGCATCTATATCCAGCACTTCGCCGGTAAAGTAAAGCGTGTCATACAATTTGCTTTGCATGGTTTTAAAGTTGATTTCCTTAAGGCTGATGCCACCTGCCGTAACAAACTCCTCCTTAAAGGTACTTTTGCCGTTAACCGGATATTCGCCACGGGTAAGCTCATTAGCCAGGGCATCGAGCTGTTTTTTATTGAGGTCGGCCCAGCGCGTTTCCGGGGTAATTCCGCTTGCTGTTATCAGGCTTTCCCACAAACGCTTGGGGAAATCAAACGGGCACAGCTTGCCCACCGTTTTCTTGGCGTGTTCCTGTTTTAGCCCTTTCAGTATTTCTTCGCATTCGGCATAATCAACCGTGTTGAGCCAGTTTACCATCAGCGTAAAGCGGTATTGCTTTGCAGCCAGCTCACGCGCTCCCCATGCACTAAGGCGCAGTATACCCGGGCCGCTCATGCCCCAGTGGGTAATCAGCAACGGGCCGCTGGCCTCAAGCTTGCTGCCCTTTACTTTTACTTCAGCCAAAGCCGAAACACCCATAAGGTCTTTTATGCGCGGGTCTTTTATGTTAAAGGTAAAGAGCGATGGCACGGGCTCTACAATGCTATGCCCCAGTTCCTGCACCATGTCCCACATTTTTGGGTTGCTGCCGGTGGCCATAACCAGTATGGGCGATGTAAAGGTTTCGTTTTGAGTTTGTACTTTCCAGTGGCTTTCAGCTTTGTAAATAGATTGTATGCTCTGCCCGGTGAGAATCTGTATACCGTGTTTTTGGGCTGCTGCCAGAAAACAGTCTATTATGGTTTGTGAGCTATCGGTTACGGGGAACATCCTGCCGTCTTCCTCAATTTTGAGTTCCACCCCGTGGCGTTCAAACCACTCAATGGTATCGCCGCTGCAAAAACGGTTGAATGGCCCGCGCAGCTCCTTTTCCCCACGGGGATAGAATTTTACCAAATCATTGGGGATAAAGCACGCATGGGTAACGTTGCACCGCCCCCCGCCCGAAACACGCACCTTGCTCAGCACTTCTTTACCACGTTCTAAAATGGCAATTTTTAGCTTAGGGTTGCGCTCGGCAATATTGATTGCCGTAAAAAAGCCTGCCGCGCCGCCACCGGCTATCAGTACATCATAGTTTTTCATAGCCTTTCGGGGTAATCGCTTATTATGCCGTCTACACCCAGCGCTTTGCATCGGGCAATATCGGCAGGTTCGTTAACCGTCCATGTATAAATTTTGTAACCTGCCTCACGGGCTTTGGTTACGTTGCTTTCGGTCAGAAGCGTATAGTGCGGGTGCAGCGCTACGGCTTTGAACTCATCGGCCCATTCCCATGCCTGGGTAACGCTGGCCTGGGTGAGTATGCCCAGCGGAATATTAGGGTTAATCCTGCTCATGTTTTGCAGTTCTTCCCTTTGGAAGCTGCTTACCACAAAATCGGTATAGGCATAGCCTTTTTCGGCCACATAACGTTCTATAAAATCGCTGACTGGCTGTGCCGTGTGGCGGCCTTTCATTTCAATATTTACCAGGCTTTTTTTACCCACCATATCAAAAACCTCATCTAAAGTTGGTATGGTGTGCCCGCCTTCAACCATAAGGGCTTTCAACTCGTTAAGCGAAAGCTTGTGCACCTCGCCGCTGCCGTTTGTAATGCGGTCTACCGTAAAATCATGAATAACCACCAGCTCTCCGGTAGCACACACGTGTACGTCGAGCTCTACGGCATTACAGCCCATTTGCAGCGCTTTTTCAAACGAGGCAAGGGTATTTTCGGTAACGTGGGCTTTGGCGCCCCTGTGGCCTATTTTGAGCATTTAGACGAGTATTAGCAAGTGTTGTAAACAAGAAAATTTATTTTTCAAATTGTTCGAAGGTCTTTATTAACGTACTCACAGGTGCGTCAGACTTTCCTATGTTTTTCAAATCAAAACGTTCCTTAATTGCTTTCGCAACTGAACTATTAACGACATTCCTTTCGTTATTCTCAAGTAAATCCAAATAATCTTGCATCAATTCTTTATCATTCTGAATGAATAAAAACAGACTGTCTGTTATATCTGCTGTAAATTTATCAATTGCTTTTTGGGTAAATTCGTTAATTTTCATAATTGGTTTATTTTAGGTTATTTACAAATTGTAATACCGCAAAGATACTTTTTTGGCAGCGGTTTGGCAGATTGTTTTACAACCGAACCGCTTTTTTGATATTTTTGAGGTAAGCCAACCTTATAACCCCACTCTTTTGAAGCATATTGCCTTTATAATAATCCTTTCACTTGTTGCCTCGTGTAAAGAAAAGCATGCGGAGTCAGCCAAAAATGATACTGTTGTGGTATATAGTCTTGAAGACTGGTTTAAAAACAAGGATAAAAAAGTAAAGGTGGTAGACACGCTGTGTATTTCTGAAGAAAAGCGGGCACGAGAAGATATTGCCAGCAAAAAGTGGACGTACACTTTTTTATACGGACTGGTAAGCTATGATTACAGCAACACAGAAATGAAAGCCCTGCTTTCTAAACACTCTATTGCTTTGGCACAGGGCGATGTATCGTGCATAAGACCCCCGGAAGGTTTTAGATGGCGCTGCTATGAAAAGCTTATGAACGCTGCCATTGAAGACGAATTTGGCAAAAACTTTATTGATTCGCTACGGCATATTGCCGATGTGAGCTACATTAAAAATCATCCCAAACAGATTTTCAGCTTTTATGAATGCGATACAGAATCAAGGTATTCTGCCGCCAAAAGCTATGATGATTTCCTGAAAATGCCCGAAGATGACTTTATAAAAACGCTAAACTACCCAGGTTTAACTAAAGAACAACAACAAAAATTAAAGGCAAACACAGAAGTTACCTTTATTATCTATAAAAACGGTACTGTAGGGAATATTAGTGTCAGGAGCGATTTCAGTATAGCAAATAACAAAGAATTTGCACGGTATTTTGAAGCCCGGGCCATTGCCTTTGTAAAAAAAGCCAAATGGAAACCCGCACTATACAGAGGCATACCGGTAAACAGCGATATGGACCTCAACTTATACAATAAATAACCTACAACTTGTAAGACAGCCCCACATTGAGGTAAAAAGACGGGTCTGGCTGCGCACTGAATTCATAATCATCAAATGTATTATTGATCTCGGCAATGCGCGATGCCGGTATGTACAGCATCCCGGTTTTTAGTGTACCTATAAAATGTTTAGAAAAACAATGCTCATAGGTTACGCCCGTCATGAGTTCCATTTGGTTAAACATATAGGTTTTACTGCTGCCGTTGTAGCCGCTTATGTAAAAATTGGTGGTGCTAAGCTCTGTTCCTAACGACAGCCTGCCTTCTTTAAACACATCCTTTTTCATAAAAATGCGCTGCGGCAGTATAATATCAAGCACCCAGCCGCTTTTCAGCTTTTTCTCGTAGGTAAAGGTTGGCACTATGGGCACTATCGAACTGGGGTCGATAATACCCAGTAGCCCCAGCGTCATCTTGGTTGTGGCATCAGCCTTTAGCAACAACGTGGCCGATACCATACCCGTTACACGCTCAAAACCATCGTTACCCCCGGTGGGTATAACGCTTGCGCTGTAAATGGCCGTTTTGCCAAAAAGCGTGGAGAACCGTGTAAGGCTAAGCCCTGTGGCATAATAATGCAGGTCTGATTTTGTATCGCCCAGTCCGCCGCCTTCGGTTTCAGAATACATATAATTGTAAAACAGCCCGGCGCTAAATATCCATTTGCGGTTTTTTATAAAATTGATGTTGGCATTCACACGGGTTTGGTGCATCTGGCTTACTTTACCTTCGGGCAGCTTTGTACCGTCTCCCAGCTTAGAACTGTAGTTAAAAGGTGCAACATAGCGCTGCTCTACATTAAACAGCCGCGTAAACGGAAACTTATCGGCCGCCATTTGCAATGCCTTTTGGGGTAGGCTGTCTTTTACCTGCCCATAACCCATAAGGCAGGTAAACACAGCCAGAAACAACAATTTGTATCTGTTCATTGATTGATTGATGATTTTGGTTTACAGCAGCTGTACGCTTGCCGCATTGTAGTTAAGTACAAACACACGGCTACACAATTGCTTTATACGGTGCTTGTCTATAATTCCGTTAAGGCTTTCGCGGCCAGTGCCTGCGCCTGATACATATACAAACCACAGCTCCTTTACACGCTTAAGGCGCTTTAGCCTGCGGGTTTCGCCCAGCATAAGCTTCAGGGCACCTTTGTCTTCACTGCCGTAAAAGCACACACCGGCGGTAATGGCCTCGCTCGATACTATGCTAACCTTGCTAAAAGGGTCTACAAGCTCCAGGTTTCCGGGATACGACTCTTTAAACCGCACCAGGTCGGCAGCCTGCACCATAAGCACTTCCTCCTGTTCTTCGGGCAGGCCCAGCGCCTGTATCTGGCTGGCAAGGCGTATCATTTCGTTTACACACATACTTTCTTTTTTGGGCAAAGAAAAGCCCATAAACAAAACCCTTTTGGTTATTTATACAAACCGCCCATTATTTTATACAAAACCCGTAAAGGGGTGTTTTGTATAATAAAACACAGGTTTTGTACAATTTAACCTCCCCAAGCCACCAAACACACGTACCTTTGTGTTACCTACTACAACTACATGGGCAAGAAGAGCATAAGCGAAAAAAACATAAAGCTGATAAGCATTATTACCGAAAAACGGTATTGGGTATGGCGGCATATTATATTGCTATCGGCCTTTGTAATGCTGCAGCAAAGCGCCCGCGTGCTTTTCCAGATGGATTACCAGGACCAGTTTGAGGGCAATTGCGGCATATACCAGGCGCTGCTACCTTTTGTTATTTTTACCAGCATACTGTATATAAACATTTACCTGCTTATGCCGGTGTTTTTTAAAGGTAAATACATACAATACCTGTGGCTGGTTATTGCCATAGTTATGGCGGGGCTGCTGCTTATGCGTTATGTAGCGGCTACGTTTCTTGACCCTTACCGCATAGTGCCTAAAACAAAAGAAATAAACTCTGCTGCCGAGCTGCTGGCCGCCACCATATTTGTAATACCGATTGTACTGGCCACCAGTACCGCCCGGCTTATGCAAAAGTGGATCAGGGACCGTGAGCGCCTTAACGAGCTGGACAAACTTACGGTAGATATGGAGCTTACAGCCTTAAAAAACCAGATAAACCCGCACTTTTTGTTTAACATGCTCAACAATGTAAACACGCTGGTGCGTACACGCCCCGGAAGTGCATCGGAAGTTATTGTAAAACTATCGGAGTTTTTGCGCTACCAGCTGTATGAAAACGATACCGAAACCACATCGCTCGATAAAGAGTGTGCTTTCCTGTCTAACTTCCTGAACCTGGAAAAAATACGCCGCGATAACTTTAGCTTTACCGTAAACTGCACCACCCCGGGCACTAATGCGGCAACTGTGCTTATACCGCCCAACCTGTTTACCACCTTTGTAGAAAATGCTATTAAGCACAGTGTAGACCTTAGTGGCAAAGAAGCTTATGTAGCCATACAAATTACTGCCGAAGCCCAACAGCTGCATTTTAGCTGTACCAATTCGCAAAGCGAAGACGAGACATGGCGCGACAGCAAAAGTGGCGGGCTTGGCCTTGCCAACATTAAACGCAGGCTGGAACTGCTGTATTGCAACCGCTACAGCCTGGAGTGTAATGATGCCACAACCACCTATACCGTAACCCTAACCCTGCCGTATGAACTGTATTATAGTAGATGATGAGCCGCTGGCACGCGAAGGCCTTGAGGCCCTCCTGGCCGAAGTTAGCGATATTGAGGTATTGGGCCGCTTTTCTAACGCGCCCACAGCACTGGCATTTTTAGAAACCACTTCGCCCGATGTGGTTTTCCTGGATATACAAATGCCCAAGGTTACAGGGCTTGAATTTGCCGCACGGGTACCCGCCACTACTATGATAATTTTTACCACAGCCTACTCTCAGTATGCCCTGCAAAGCTATGAGCTTGATGCCATAGACTACCTGCTGAAGCCCATTGAAAAGCACCGGCTGGAAAAGGCGGTTGCCAAGGCCACCCAGTACAAAACCCTGCTGAGCGACCAAACCGAAAAAAGCGTGGTGGAAGATACCGGCAACGACTTTTTGCTTATTAAGGCCGACAGGCGCTACTACAAGGTTAATTATAACGAAATCCTGTTTATTGAAGGACTTAAGGACTATGTGGTGCTCTACACGCAAAAGCAAAAGCTTATTACCGCCATGAACCTGAAGACCATACAGCAAAAGCTAAACCCGCAGGATTTTATGCGCGTAAGCAAATCCTACATTGTAAATATTAAGGGGGTTGACAGTTTTGACACCCACATACTGTACATTGGCGAACACGAAGTACCCCTTGGCGAGGTATATAAAAACGAATTCTTCAGCCGTTTTCTGGGTAACCAGGGCGAATAAAAAAAGGTTGCCCGAGGGCAACCTTCTATATCAGTTTCTTCAAGAATTACTGGGTTAGTATCCAGTACTGCCAGCCTTCTGCCTCTATTTTCTGTTTGTCTTTAAAGGTAACTTTTTCACCCGTCATGTAATTGGTAAACGTACCATCTACCGGTATATTAAAAGTTATAGGCTGCTTGCTTAAGTTAGCCACATAAATTACCTTTTTACCATCTTTTTCGCGCTCAAATGCAAGAACAGACTCTGTATCGCTTGTATACAGCAACTTAAACGATGCCGGTTTCTTACCGCCGTTTAGGGCAGGGTTTTCGTTTTTAAGTTTGCCCAGCTTTTCATACACGGCAAACATTTTGCCTGCGTTTTTATCAATAGGGTCCTGCTCAAAGAATTTAAGGCGTTTTTTAACGTCATATTCCTGTCCGGTGTAAATAAGCGGCATGCCCGGCATAACATAGGTAAGCGCGGCAAAAGCTTCAGCACCTCCATCAAGGCGTTCGTATTCGGTACCGTTCCAGGCGTTTTCGTCGTGGTTAGAGGTAAAGTTCATAAAAATGTCATCAGCCTCATACTTACCCGGCCTTTCGGCAAGGAACTTCTTCAAATCCACCACTTGCTTTTTACCCTTAGCCACATCGTTCATCAGGTGGTGTGCCACCCAGCCGTAGCCCATATCAAACTGGCCTTTCAGTAGGTATTCCTTGTCTGATTCCATAAGCATGAATACGGGCTTTACTTCTTTCAATTTTGGTATGGCGTAGTTCCAGAATTCGGTAGGCACGTTATCGGCCACATCACAACGGAAACCGTCTATGCCCTGCTCCTTAACCCAGTACAGCATTTCGTTTGTCATGGGCTCATAGAGCGTCTTGCTTTTGTAGTCAAGGTGGGCCACATCAGTCCAGCCCCATGGCTCGCCGGTTTCGGGGTTAAGCGGGTCGGTTACCTCACCTTTTTTGTTTTTCTCGTAATACTCCGGGTGCTCGGTAATCCATTTGTGGTCCCACCCGGTGTGGTTGGCCACCCAGTCCAGTATTACATACATGCCGTTATCGTGTGCGGTTTTAACCAGCTTTTGAAAATCCTCCAGCGTACCCAAATCAGGGTTAATGGCCGTATAATCAGTAATGGCGTAGTAGCTGCCCAGGTATTTTTTCTTTTCGGCCGGGTCGGTAATATCTTCGATAGACTTATCTGCCGTGGCCTTCCTGCGCTTCATAGAAATGGGGTACACCGGCATAAGCCATACTACCTTAACGCCGAGTTCCTTCAGCTTGGGGATGTCTTTGGTAAATTCGTTAAACGTGCCTTCCGGCGAATAGTTACGGATGTTTGCCTCATAAATCACGGCATTTTCCATCGTGGCATCGCTAACGGGTGCAATGGTAGCCTCCGGTTTTGCCGAAGTCTCCTCTGTTTTCTTATCGTCCTTACAGCCGGTGGCAAGTAGTGCCAATGCCATAAGGGTTGTTAGTGTTTTTTTCATATCAAGGTTTGGTTATAGCTTTATTAGAAACTGTCGCGACAACGTAACGACAATTTACAACTTATTTCAGTTCCAGCACCAGTACACTTTTACCCTCAAGGGTAATGTCTTTGGTAACATCTATGCTTTTGCCCGTAAGCACATCGCTACCTGATGCAAACCCGTTAAGGCGTTCGGCAAAGCGGGCAGTGCCAAAAGTTTTGCTGTCGGCAGCATTGTTTACCACCACCATTACGGTTTCTTTATCGTTATAACGGAAATACACATACACATTATCCTGTGGCAGGTAGTGCATGGTTTTACCGGTGTGTATTACTTCTTTGCTTTTCCTCCAGGTAAACAGCTTAGACGTTACATCAAAATATTGCTGCTGCTCCTTAGTGCGGCCTGCTTTGGTAAAGGCGTTGTTGCTGTCGCCTGCCCATCCGCCGGGGAAGTCGTGGCGAATGTCGCCGTCGCCCTTGCCTTTGTCACCTGCCATACCAATTTCTGAACCGTAATACAACTGCGGTATACCCCTAACGGTGGCTACTATAGCCATGGCCATTTGGTATTTTTTAAAGTCGCCGCCGTAGTTTTGGTTAATGCGGTTTGTATCGTGGTTTTCGGCAAACACCAATATGCTGTTGATATTCGGGTAAAGGAAATCATTTGTAAAGTTGTTGTACACCTTTTGCATGCCGTTATCCCAACCCGACTGGTCGTCGTTAAAGCTCCATTGCAGCGCATCATATAGCGCGAAATCCATCACACTCGGCAGGTTAGAGTTATAGCTTTCTATAGCGCCTACCTTGCTGTCTTTTTGCCAATAGGCCATGTGCACGGGGTTTTGCATCCACACCTCGCCTACAATGTTAAAGTACGGGTACTCATCGGTAATGGCTTTGGTCCATTTGGCAATGCCTTCCTTATCATTGTAAGAATAAGTATCTACGCGGAAACCGTCAAGGTCGGCATACTCAATCCACCAGATGGCGTTTTGGGTCAGGTACTTTAGCACAAGAGGGTTGCTTTGGTTCAGGTCGGGCATAGAAGGCACAAACCAGCCATCTACACATTGGCGTTTGTCGGCAGCCGAAGCATTAGGGTCAAACTGCGTGGTCATGCGGTAGTTGCTTTGCGAATAGCCCGGAAACTGGTGCACCCACTCATACGTAGGCAGGTCTTTATACATCCAGTGCTCGGCACCCCAGTGGTTGGTAACATAGTCCAGCACCAGCTTCATATCACGCTTTTTCAGTTCAGCCGAAAGGCGCAGGTAGTCTTCATTAGTGCCGTAGCGCGGGTCTATTTTATACACATCGCTCTGGCCGTAACCGTGGTATGAGCCGCGTTTGTCGTTATCCTCGCACAACGGTGTAGCCCAAACGGCGGTAGCGCCCAGCTCTTTTATATAATCAAGGTTTTTGATAATGCCCTCAATATCGCCACCGTGGCGGCCGTTGGCATTTTCGCGGTTTACCTTTTCGTTAGTGTCTTTAGTTGAATCGTTATTGGGGTTGCCGTTTGCAAAGCGGTCGGGCATCAAGAGGTACATCATATCTGCCGAGGTATAGCTTTCGCGCGTGGCTGAACCCTCTTTACGCGTTTTCATCTCGTATTTTTGTGTAAAAGCAACTTTATCCTTGCTGTTTTTAAACGAAAACGTAAGTTGCTGCGCCGGTACGTTCTTGGTATCTATGGTAACAAAAACATAGTTGGGGTTTTCGGTTTTTACCACATTGGTAATTACCACACCGTTGCTTACCGATGGCGTGTACTGCGCAATGTTTTTGCCGTAGAACATTACCTGAAACTCCGGGTTGTGCATGCCTGCCCACCAAAATGGCGGTTCTACCTTATCGGCCTGTGCAAAGGCGATTGTTGTGAATAGTAATAAAAGTAATTTTTTCATTTGTTGTTTGTTTATTAATAGCCACGAATTACACAAATTGGCGCCAATAAATTAGTGAGATTCGTGCAATTCGCGGCTTAAAAAGTACACGAAAAGTTAGTGAAATTCGTGTAATTAGTGGCTTAAAACCTACACCGTTACCAGCTCATTGGGCTGTACGGTAACTTCTTTGCCGTTTACCACTACTTTAAGCTGGCGGCCGCCCTCAAGGCTAAAGCGTGTTTCGCCCGGGTGAACCGATACCTTAAGCACCTGGTTGCGGAAGTTTATTTTAAAGCTATAGCCCTGCCACTGCTCCGGGATCCTTGGCTCAAAGTGCAGCGTGTCGTTTTTAACGCGCATACCGCCAAAGCCTTCTACAATGCTCATCCACGTGCCCGCCATACTGGTTATGTGCAGGCCTTCTTCCACCTCTTTGTTATAATCGTCAAGGTCAAGGCGCGAGGTGCGCAGGTAGAACGTATAGGCCTGCTCCATCCTGCCCAGGGTAGCAGCCTGTATAGAGTGCACGCACGGCGAAAGGCTGCTTTCGTGTACCGTTAGCGGCTCATAGAAATCAAAATGCTTTTCAAGCTGTGCCTTGCTAAAGTGGTCTTCAAAGAAGTAGAAGCCCTGTAGCACGTCGGCCTGCTTGATGTATGGCGAACGCAGTATCCTGTCCCAGCTCCACTTTTGGTTAATGGGGCGGTTAGCGCGGTCCAGCTGGCTTACAGGAATCAGCTCCTTATCAAGGAAACCATCCTGCTGCAGGTATACGCCAAACTCATCGCTATACGGCAGGTACATGTTGTCGGCCACTTTTTGCCACTGGCGCACCTCGGCGGCATCCAGGCTGGTTATGCCCATGATGCGCTCGTGGTCAGCCGTAAACTCATCTTTAACACGTGCAATTTGCGCTACGGCATAGTCTATACACCACTTTGCAATGTAGTTGGTATAGAAGTTATTGTTTATGTTATTCTCATACTCGTTAGGCCCCGTTACGCCAAGTATCATGTACTTGTTTTTGTGAGACGAGAACGTAGCCCTTTGGTGCCAGAAACGCGCAATACCAATTAGCACCTCAAGCCCTTTTTCAGGGATGTAGCTGTAATCTCCGGTAAAGCGGTAGTAGTTGTAAATGGCGAATGCAATGGCCCCGTTACGGTGAATTTCCTCAAAGGTAATTTCCCACTCGTTGTGGCACTCCTCGCCGTTCATGGTAACCATTGGGTATAGCGCCGCACCGTTTGTAAAGCCCAGCTTGCCTGCGTTTTCTATAGCGCGGCCCAGCTGATTGTGGCGATAGGTTAACAGGTTGCGTGCCACCTGCTGGTCTTTGGTAGCCATGTAGAACGGAATGCAGTAGGCCTCGGTGTCCCAGTAAGTAGAGCCGCCGTATTTTTCGCCGGTAAAGCCTTTAGGGCCTATATTTAGCCTTGGGTCTTTACCCAGATAGGTCTGGTTAAGCTGGAATATGTTGAAACGGATACCCTGCTGCGCCTTAACGTCGCCCTCAATGGTAATATCGGCCATTTCCCATATGCCTGCCCATGCCTGTTTTTGCTCTTCAAGAAGGGCATCATACCCTTTGGCTTTCGCCGAAGCTATATTGGCCTTGGCAGCATTTATAAGCTCAGCCTCGGCATGGTTGGTTGATACGGTATACCCGCCAAATTTCACTATGGCAGCCGTATCGTTTATATTGGCCTCTATGGTGTAAGACAGGCTTACTTTCTTATCGGTTTTCTCAGCATCGCCGGGCAGTACCTGTACATCTGTACCATTAAGCAAAATGCTGTTGTGCATAAAGGTGGTAGCGGTAAAATGCGTTTTAAAGGTACGCGCCGTTACAAAGCCTTCGTTGCTGCCGTATTCTGCGCCCAGGGCTTCCCAAAAGGTTTCCTCCCAGTTGGCATCCATATTTTTAACGCCTGAGTCTACATAAGGTTCAAACGTAATTTGTGCACTGCGGTTAAGTGGCGTTACCTCATACTTAATAACCCCAAGCTCATCCTGCACCAGGCTCAGGAAACGCGTAACGTTAACCTTAACCTCAGCGCCGTTTTGCAATGTGGCCTCAAACGAACGGTTGTACCAGCCCTCCTGCATGTTAAGCTCGCGCTTAAAGTTGCGCACTTCACACTTCGCCAGGTCAAGCGCCTCGCCGTTTATAAGTACGTTAATGCCAATCCAGTTAGGTGCGTTAAGTACCTTTGCAAAATATTCGGGGTAGCCGTTTTTCCACCAGCCCACTTTTGTTTTGTCCGGATAATAAACCCCCGCTATATAGCTGCCCTGAAACGTGTGGCCGCTGTAAAACTCTTCAAAATTGGCACGCTGGCCCATGGCGCCGTTGCCTATGCTGAACAGGCTTTCAGACGAGCGCACCCTTTCGGCATCAAATCCTTCTTCTATTATGCTCCAGCTGTTTGGAACGATGTAATCCTGGTTCATTATTGTTGGTTAACTAAAGTTTGTAAAAAATCAGTTGCTATTTCTGTAAAGTCGTTAAAGTTGTACTGTGCCTCGTGCAGTATGGCCCTGCTGCCTATGCCCACACTAACCATGTTTGCAATGTTGGCGGCCTGTATGCCTGCCACGCTGTCTTCAAACACAATGCTGTCTTTTGCAACGGCACCAAGAAGCTCGGCTGCGCGCAAAAACACTTCGGGGTCGGGTTTGGCGTTGGTAACGTCGTTGCCGTCTACAATGGCTTCGAAATAATGCAGTATGCCTACCTTTTCTAATATGGGGCGGGCGTTTTTGCTGGCCGAGCCCAGTGCAATACGCTGTCCGTTGTTTTTAAGCCATTGCAATACCACCTCAACACCGGGCAAAATTTCGTCTGCCTCCATGTTGGTAATGTAGTTTAGGTAGTCTTCGTTCTTTTCCACAAGCCACTTGTCTTTCTGTTCCTGGGTGGCCTTAATATTGCCTACGCCAAGGATAATTTCAAGCGAGCGCACGCGGCTTACACCTTTTAGTAACTCGTTATGCTCGTGTGTAAATTCAAAACCCAGGCTGTCGGCTATTTTTTTCCACGCCAGGTAGTGGTACTTGGCCGTGTCTACAATAACCCCATCGAGGTCGAAAATAAAAGCTTTCTGTTTCATTGATTATGTTGATTGATTGATGTATTCCTAAATAACTTCGTCAGTATCTTTTACGCGGGTTACAAACAACGCCGCAATAAGAAACGAAACACCACTTGTAACAAGGGCAAAAATAGGATTACCGCCGTACAGGTATTTAACAATAGGGCCGCCAATAATGGCATTTACAATTTGGGGTATTACTACAAAAAAGTTGAAGATGCCCATGTATACGCCCATCTTCCTGGCGGGGATAGCCCCGGTAAGTATAGCATAAGGTGTAGCGAGTATACTTGCCCATGCTACGCCCACAGCCATCATGCTGGCAATAAGCCAGGTTGGGTTAGGCACAAAGTAGATGGAAATAAGCCCAAGGCCACCAATGATAAGCGCAAGCATGTGTGTTTTTTTACGGCCTATTTTAAGGGCAATAGCCGGGATAAAAAACGCAATAATAGCCGACACAAGATTATATACACCAAAAATGATACCCGTCCAGTCGCCTGCCTGTGTGTAAAGTGCATTTTCGGCAGCGGTAAACTCTGACACTTCTTTTAGTGGAGTGCCATAAATGTGGTGGGCAATGGCCGGGGTAGTATATACCCACATGCCAAAAAGGCCAAACCAGCTAAAAAACTGTACCCAGCTAAGCTGGCGCATGGTTTTAGGCATTTGTGCAAAATCTGTAAAGATGTTCCAGATGCTGTGCTGCTCTTCTTTAAGTATGGGTGCACCGCTTTCGGCCTGGGCGGCTTCGAAGGCGGCAACTTCCTGCGGGGTGTATTCTTTAGTTGTGGTAATGGTAATTAATACCGCCACTACAATGCTAACAGCACCAATAATAAAAGAGAGGATTACATGATAGGGAATCTGGCCCTTTACATCTTCATGCGGCACATTAAACCAGTTTGCCAGGGCATAAGGAAGCCATGAGCCAATTACAGCTCCTATGCCTATTAATGCAGTCTGTACGCTAAAGCCCAATGTGCGCTGGTCTGACGGAAGTATATCTGCCACAAGCGCACGGAAAGGCTCCATGGCAATGTTAAACGAGGCATCCATAATCATAAGGAAACCGGCACCTATCCATAATGCAGGCATTAAGGCTGTAAGCGCACCGGCCTGAGGCATAAACACAAGGCCAAGGGCAGCAAGCAGCGACCCCACAAGAAAATAAGGCTTGCGGCGGCCAAAGCGTGTCCACGTCCTGTCGGAATAATGCCCGATGATAGGCTGTACAATAAGCCCCATGAGTGGAGGTATGATCCAGAACCACGAAAGGGTATGCACATCTGCACCAAATGTTTGGAGTATTCTGCTGGCGTTTGCATTTTGAAGTGCAAACCCCATCTGGATTCCAAGATACCCGAAACTCATGTTCCAGATTTCCCAGAAACCTAATTTACGCTTTTCCATTATCGTATTTTACTAAATTATAAAACGATAAGCGCGTATGGCTTATCAAAACTTATTGGGTGAAGTGAAGTGTATAAGCTTTGATAATCAGTAACAAAGATATTGGTTTTTTAATATGAATATTATTTCGCCGTTACTTTTTTTCTACAGTAAATTAATCTTTAAGTTTTTCAATCTTTTAATCTTCAATTAATTACACAAAACTACAACGTTGGCGTAGATTCCCGTAAAACCAGCTCAGTTTCAATTAGCTGGGTGGTGTACTGCTCGTTTTCATCATCAAGCTCCAGGCGGTCAATCAGCATTTTTGCGGCCTTGCCCCCCATGCGGGCGCCGTTTTGGCTCACCGTGGTAATACTCGGGCTGCTGTATTGCGATATAATACCATCAGTAAAACCTATAACGCTAAGATCTTCGGGCACGCGGATGCCTATTTTATTGGCCTGCTTGATACAGGTAACAGCAAAAAGCTCGTTAACTGCAAAAATGGCTTTTGGCCTCTGGCTTTCCAGCAGGGCGGCAATAGGCTCTTCGCAGTGGTCTATATCTTCAATCTTAACTATAAGTTCGTCGCGCACGGGTATATTGTGGTCGTTTAGGGCGTTAATGTAGCCGTCTGTACGCAGTTTGCCCACACTAACATAGTCTACCGTGGTTACAAGGGCAATTTCCTTAAAATCAAGCCCTACGAGGTAGTCTACCGCTTCATAAGCGGCCATTTGGTCGTCTATGATAACCTTATCGCACAGCACATCGTTAGTAATACGGTCAAACAGCACTACGGGCATACCCTGGTTTATAACCTCCTGTATGTGGTGAAAGTCCTTTTTTTGCTGGGTTTCCTTGCTGAGCGACATGATAAAACCATCGGTACTGCCGGTGGCCAGCATTTCCATGTTTATTACCTCTTTATCAAACGATTCGTTGCTAAGGCACACAATTACGTTATAGCCCATTTCGTTTGCCACCTGCTCTATACCGCTGATTACGGTTGCAAAAAAGTGGTGCACAATTTCGGGTATTATAATGCCTATGGTCTTGGTTTTTTTGTTTTTAAGGCTAAGGGCTATGTTGTTTGGCTTGTAGTTGTACAGTTTTGCAAAAGCCTGCACCTTTAGGCGGGTGTCTTCGCTTATTTCATGGCTGTCTCTTAGCGACTTAGAAACAGTTGAAATGGATACGTCAAGTTCTTTTGCAATTTGCTTTAAAGTGACCTTTCTTTTCATCAAAACGGTAAAAATTATCGATTTGCCAATAAAGGTAATTTTTATTTTCGAATAACAGGAATTTTCTGCGGTTGAATTACCTAAAAATCAAAAGTTTTCAACACGACAACGTTGTAGTAACAGTGTATTTACGAAAACGTTTTTTTGTGATGGTATTTTAGATAATTTTAACCTTTGAAGTGAGTGTGTAAGCATTTTTTAAACGTATTTTAAGCGTAATTTAACCTAAACAACTTGTATGAAAACTATGTATCAAAAACTATTACTGTTGTTGTTACTCATGCCGTTAGGCGCCTTTGCACAGGGCACCGTGAGCGGTATTGTACACGACAACACCACCGGCGAGCCTTTGGCCGGGGTTAATGTAATTGTAGAGGGCACCACTAACGGCACTTCAACCGATATAGACGGTAAGTATACCCTATCTAACGTTAAGAGTGGCGATAAGCTGGTTTTTAGCTTTATAGGCTACACAGATATTACTGAGACCTACACAGGCCAGCCTGTTAACGTTAGCCTTAGCGAAAACGCCACAGAGCTTGAGCAGCTTGTAATTATTGGTTATGGTACTGCCAAGAAAAAAGATGCAACAGGTTCTGTAACCAGCGTTACCACTAAAGACTTTAACAAAGGCGCCATTGTAACGGCCGAAAACATGATTAACGGTAAAGTAGCCGGTGTTAGCATTAACACAAGCGGCGCTCCGGGTTCTGGCTCGCAAATCAGGATTAGGGGTGGTTCATCTTTATCTGCTTCTAACGACCCGCTTATTGTTATAGACGGGCTTCCTGTTACAAACAATACCGGTATAGGCTCTACATCTGCCCTGGCAGCTATAAACCCTAACGATATTGAAAGCTTTACCGTACTAAAAGATGCTTCTGCAACTGCTATTTACGGTTCAAGGGCATCTAACGGTGTAATTATTATTACCACTAAAAAAGGCGGCAAAGACCTTAAAGTAAACTATAAAATGACCTACGGCCGCGGCTGGGCTTATGACAAAATTGATGTTTTTGGCGCAGACGAATACCGTAATATTATAGGCACTTACAGGCCGGATGAAGTGAACCAACTGGGCACTGCAAATACTGACTGGCAGGATGCCATATACAGGAAAACCGACTTTGTAGACAACAACGCGTCGCTTACCGGCAACCTTTTTGGCTTTATGCCGGCACGCCTTTCACTGGGCAATACCTATCAGGAAGGTTTAAGGCTTACCAACAAGTTTAACAGAAGTACGGTAGCCGTTGCGCTTAACCCGTCTTTCTTTGAAGACCACCTTAAGCTTACCCTAAACGCTAACTATGCAAATGAAAAGAACCGTTTTGCCGATGGTGTAGAAGGTGCTGCTATACGTTTTGACCCTACACAGCCTGTAATGGACCCGGAGTCTCCGTTTGACGGCTTTTTTGAATACTACAGCATAAATGGCGCAGGCAACCCTGAAGTAGCGCAAATTGCACCACGCAACCCTGTTGCACAGCTGCTGCAAACACAGGATAACGGTAAAAACGACCGCTTTTTTGGTAATTTCCAGGTAGACTACCGTTTTCATTTTCTTGAAGACCTAAAAGCTACGGTAAACTTAGGTTTTGACGAGGCTACCGGCACCAGGACACGCTATGTGCCAACTACTGCCGCTTCGGCGCCAAGCAACAACAACGTGCCTTTTGGTACAGATGAGTACAGCACCAGGACACTGCGCAACAAACTGCTTGACACTTACCTTAACTACAACAAAACATTTGGTAAGGTTAATATAGATGCTACTGCGGGTTATTCTTACCAAAAATTTGAGGAAGAAAGCTTTTACCAGGGTAACCTTAACAACCCTACCCTGCCACCTAACTTTCCTGAGACAGATAAGGTTACAGATAACGTACTTATAGGTTTCTTTGGCCGTGCCAACTTTAGCTTTAACGACAAATACCTTGTTACGCTATCTTACAGGAGAGACGGCTCATCGCGCTTTAGCGAAGAAAACCGTTGGGGTAATTTCCCTGCGGCGGCTTTTGCCTGGAAACTAAGGGAAGAATTTTTTAGCGAATCGCAAACCATTGACGACCTTAAACTACGCCTGGGCTACGGTATTACCGGCCAGCAGGAACTGGGTAACGATGCCCGTAACTTTTACCTGCAGCAGTATACAACAGGTAGCGGAGACAGCCAGTACTTCTTTGGCCCTAACCCACTGCCTATAGGTGTACCTAACGCTTATAACACTAAACTTAAATGGGAAGAAACCACTACTTACAACGCCGGTATAGACTATGCCTTGTTTAACAACAGGATATCTGGTGCGGTAGATGTGTTTTATAAAAAGACTACAGACCTTCTTGCGGTAGTTGCTTTTCCTGATGGTTCTAACTTTTCTAACAGGGGTTTCCAGAATATTGGAGACTTTAGTACAAAGGGTGTAGAATTCCTTATTAAAGGCGATGTTGTAAGGGGTAACGACTTTAACTGGGATGTTAACTTTAACTTCACCAAGTTTGAAAGAAGGATAGACGAGCTTGCTTTTGGCCAGGATATAGAACTGGGTGGCACAGGTGCCGGTACCGGCAGCAACGTGCAGCTATACCGCGAGGGTGTTACACCAAACGCATTTTATGTATACAAGCAGCTTTATGATACTGCCGGCGCTCCTATAGAAGGCGCTTATGCCGACCTTAACGGAGACGGTATTATAAACGGCGATGACCGCTATGTATACAAAAACCCTGACCCGGACGCTACATTTGGCTTTGCAAGTAACATGACTTACAAAAACTGGGATTTCTCATTTAACATGAGGGCCAGCGTGGGCAACAGGATTTTTAACGGTGTAAATGCCGGTAACGCACAGCTAAACCTGCTTCGCAATGGCGTGCTGGGCAACATACCGTCTAATGTAACATCTACAGGCTTTACTACTACTGCCGATGTTGTACTATCTGACATTTATATTGAAAACGGTTCATTCTTAAGGATGGATAACATAAGCCTGGGCTACACGTTCCAGAACTGGTTAGACGGCAAGGCACAGGTAAGGCTGTTTACAGGTATTCAAAATGCCTTTATAATTACTGAATATAGCGGCCTTGACCCCGAAATTACTAACGATGGCCGCGACCAGACCATTTACCCAAGGCAAAGGCAGTTTCTATTTGGTGTAAACGTAAACTTCTAAAAAAACAACTATGAAAAATATAAAATACAGCCTACTGTACATTTTGGGCCTCTTTGCACTAAACTCGTGCACAAGCGACCTTGATGTGCAACCGGAAGATGATGACATCTTTACGGCAGATAATTTTTACAGGCAGCCGGGCGCATACAAGCAGGCACTTGCCGGTGTATATGGCAACCTGAGCCTTACAGGCCCTAACGGTGCGGGCAACTCTTTACTACAGGGTGTAGATGCCGGTACCAGCAACTACGGCCGATGCCTGTGGTACATGCAAACCCTTACTACAGACGAGGCTATATGGACCTATGAAAACGATGCCGGTGTGCGCGAAATGCAACGCATTACCTGGAATGCAGACAACCCACTTGTACTGGGCATGTTTAGCCGCCTTATGGTAGAGGTAGCCCTGGCTAACGAATACCTTAAGCAATCTGCTCCTGAGCTTGTAGCCTCAAGGGGTATTAGTGATACCGAAGCGGCAGATATTGCCACATACCGCGAAGAGGTGCGCACACTAAGGGCGCTGGTATACTACAACCTTCTTGACCTTTTTGGAAAAGCGCCTATGGTAACCGAAAATGACCCGGTTAACTTTCAGGGGCCGGAGTATAGCGCACAACAGCTTTATGACTTTGTAGAAAGCGAGCTTAATGCGGTATTGCCTAACCTTAAGCCAGCCCGTACTAACGAGTATGGCCGTGTAGACCAGGGTGTGGCTAACATGATACTGGCCAAGCTGTACCTTAATGCACAAATATATACAGGCACAGCCAGGTATAGCGAGTGTGCTGCAAAGTGTGAAGAAATAATAGGTGCTGGCTACACACTAAACGCAAACTACCTGTTTAACTTTAATGCAGATAACCAAATATCGCCGGAGGTGATATTTACGCTGCAAAGCGATGGTAACGTAACCCAAAACTATGGCCCTACCACAACCATGATAAACGGCCAGGTAGGCTCTATAGAACAAAATGGTGTACAGTTTGGCGTAGGTGCTGCTGCATGGGGTGGCGCTATAAGGCTAAGGCAGCAGTTTGCCGAAAAGTTTAATGGCGGCGATTTTATTAACGATGCCAGGAATACCATTATAACTGCCGAGAGGAGCCCTGAAATTACAAACATTGCAAACCCGGACCAGGGTTATATACTTGGCAAATGGTCTAACATATCTTCTACAGGTGTTGTGGGCCCTAACTCTACATTTGTAAATACAGATTTCCCGCTGTTTCGCCTTGCAGACGTGTACTTAATGTATGCTGAGTGTGCCGCAAGGGGAGCAACAGGTGCTACAACATCTCAGGCTGTTACTTATGTAAACGCACTAAGGCAGCGCGCCCACGGCGGTGGCACACAGGGCAATATAAACCCGGGTGAACTGACGCTTGATTTTATTCTTGATGAGCGTGCGCGCGAACTGCACTGGGAAGCACACCGCCGCCAGGACCTTATCCGTTTTGGAAGGTTTACAGGTGGTAATTATAACTGGGCATGGAAAGGTAACAGCGCAAACGGTGTTTCAATACCGGGCTTCTACTCTATTTTCCCTATACCTACAGCCTCACTGGCATCTAACCCTAACTTAACCCAAAACACAGGATACTAACCAAAATTTAAAATTAAAGATGAAAAAAATATATAAATATTTTGTTGCCGCCGCCATCTTTACCGGCCTGGCATCATGCGAAGATGAGCAAGACCTTATGCTTGTAAACCCGGTTGGCTCGTTTGAAATTACATCGCCTGAAAGCGGCACCCCGGTAGTACTTACTGCCGAAACAGCCACTAACCCGGCGCTTACCGTTACCTGGCAGGATATGGACTACACCACCCCTACAGAGGTTACCTATGTAGTACAAATAGCCGGAGACGAAGCTTTTACAGCGCCTGTAAACGCTGCAACCACTACCGAAAACGCATCGAGCGTTTCAACCCTTGCCCTTAATAACATTGCTATAAACGCAGGTATAGAGCCGGGCACACAGGGCACACTTTATGTAAGGGTAAAATCTACCGTAGGCACACAGGGCGCTATGGAGGCTTTTTCTAACACCATTACATACATGGTTACACCATACCTTGCTTCTGTGCCGCTACAGGACCTGTTCCTTGTGGGCGATGCGCTTGAGTCTGGCTGGAACAACAACAATAATAACGTACCTATGTTCCGCGATGTAGAAAACCAGGACCTTTACTACTTTACAGGCTACTTTAACGCAGGCGCGTTTAAAATACTTACTGTAAAAGGCAGCTGGCACCCACAATACGGCATGACATCTGAAGGTGTTCTTGGCGTAAGCGGTGCAGATGGCAGCAACGAGGCACAAAATATTCCTATTACTACAGCCGGTTACTATACTATAGAGGTTAACACAGATGCCATGACATATTCTGTTACTGCATTTGATGCCAGCGCTGCGCCTACCTACACTACAATAGGTGTTATAGGTACTGCAACACCGGGCCAGTGGGATAGCGATACAGATATGACTGCTACTACTGTTAACCCTCACCTGTGGCATATAGCCGGTTTTGAAGCTACAGACGGCGAACTTAAATTCCGTGAAGGAAATGGCTGGACTAACAGCTGGGGTAGCGATACCTTCCCATCTGGGCAGGGCGCAAATTCTAACGACCCTAACGTGCCAATGTCTGCCGGTACGTATGATATATGGTTTAACGACCTTGACGGACGATACATTTTTATCTTCTAAAAACATAAATACTAAAAGGGCTGCTTGTCAGCCCTTTTTTATCACGTATAGTTATGAGAAAAATTACATTACTACTGCTGTTTATACTTACGGGCAGTGCGTTTGGGCAGGTTACCCTTTCGCCGGACCCGGCCGACCCTAACGGGCCCGTTACCCTGTTTTTTGATAAGGCAGGCACCGGCCTTGAAAGTTATACCGGTACTATTTATGCCCACATGGGCCTTACCGTAGATGGCCAGCAATGGCAAAGCGTTATAGGCAACTGGGGAGAAAACAACATTCAGCCGGCACTAACTTTTGTAAGCGGCACTACCTACAAGCTGGAAATGCCTACCAGCCTGTACAGCTACTTTAACGTGCCCACCACAAGCACCATTACCCAAATTTGCCTGGTGCTGCGCAGTGCGAGTTCTCCTTACCAGCAAACCGGCGATTTTTTTGAAACCGTAGGTGTTTTTCAGGTAAACCTTACTGCCCCGCTTGAAGGCAGCACTACCATAATAAACAACGGCGCAGGTGTTACGGTATCGGCTACCAATACCGGCGGCAATGCTGCCTACACGCTAAAGGCAAACGGAACAGACATTAATACAAATGCCGCTACCGCCAGCTACAGCTATACACACGCAAACGTTACCGCTAACACACACTATGAACTTGTGGTAACGCAGGGCGATAACACCATTACAAAAGATTTTACAGTAATAGTAAACCCTAACGCCGCCAGCCAGGCCATGCCGGCCGGTGTGGTAGACGGTATAAACTACAATGATGCTGATAATACAAAAGCCACCCTTGTGCTAAATGCGCCGGGCAAAGATTTTGTATATGTGGCGGGCAGCTTTAACAACTGGACCCCCACAAGTGCCCACGCCATGAAAAAAGACCCTGCAACGGGCAAATTCTGGCTGGAGCTTACCGGCCTTAGCAACACAGGCATAGAAACCTTTCAATATTGGGTGGTAGACCAAACGCCTGTGGCTAACTCTCAGGCGCTGGTAAAAACGGCCGACCCTTTTAGCCACATGCTGCTTTCTCAGCTTGATGACCAGTATATTCCGGAAAGCGTTTATCCCGGTTTACCGGAATATCCGCAGGGGCAAAGCTTTGAGGTCTCGGTAATCAATACCACTCAACAGGCCTATGACTGGCAGGTGACTGATTTTGTGCGCCCGGCCAAAGAAGACCTGGTTATTTATGAAGCGCTTATACGCGACTTTAATTCGACCAAGACATGGGAATCGATGTCGGCTCAGATAGACTACTTTAAAAACCTTCATATAAATGCCATAGAGCTTATGCCGGTTATGGAGTTTGAAGGCAACATATCCTGGGGTTATAACACAGCCTACCACATGGCGCCCGACAAAGCGTATGGCACCCCGGAAAGTATGAAGGCCTTTATAGACCTGTGTCATGAAAACGGCATTGCGGTAATTCTTGACGTGGCGCTTAACCACGTATATGGCCGCTCTCCGCTGGCCCGCATGTGGAGCAACGACCCTGATGGCGATGGCTTTGGCATACCGGCTACCGATAACCCGTATTGCAACGTTACGGCAAAACACTCTTACAGCGTGGGCAGCGACCTTAACCACAGTACCGATGTAACCCGCTATTATGTAGAGCGCACTATTGAGTATTGGATGACCGAGTATAATATAGATGGTTTCCGTTGGGATTTAACCAAAGGCTTTACTCAAAACTGTACCGAAAACGGCGATACCTGTACCAACTCTTACCAGGCAGACCGCGTGGCCGTGCTTAAGCAATATGCCGATATGCAGTGGGCCATAGACCCTGACTTCTACATTATTTTTGAGCACATGGGCGATGGCAGCGGGCCTAACAGCGCGCACCAGGAAGAAATTGAATGGGCAAACTACCGCCTTGACGAGGGCAAGGGCATTATGCTTTGGGAAAAACATACCGATGCCTTTAACCAAAACACCATGGGCTATGCCGAAAACAGCAACTTTAACAACATGGATTTTGAAAACCAGGGCTATCCTGCACCACGCGCGGTAAACTTTGCCGAAAGCCATGACGAGGAGCGCCTTATGTATAAAAACCTGCTGTATGGCAACCAAAATGGTAGCTACAGCGCCAAGAACCTTGCCACAGCGCTGGACAGGACAAAAACACTGGGTGCAGTTTTCCTTACCATACCGGGGCCTAAAATGATGTGGCAGTTTGAAGAGCTGGGCTATGACTATGGTATTAACTACTGCGAAGATGGCACCTACAGCAACGATTGCCGCACTAACCCTAAGCCCATACCTATGGAAAACGGCTACAGCACAGACCCGGCACGTATGGCCGTATACAACACCTGGGCGCAAATACTTAACGTTAAAACAAATAACGCGGTGTTTAGCACCAGTACGTTTACGGTAGCTTCGGGTAACCTTACACCAAGGATTGATATTTGGGACGAAAGCCTTCCGGCAGATGCACTGCGCAATGTTATTGTACTGGCTAACTTTGATGTTACGGCCAAAACGGTTAACACGAGCTTCCCATATACCGGAACGTGGTACAACCTGATGGACAATACCACCATAAGCGGCGATACCCAAACCATTACCCTGCAACCGGGCGAATACAGGATTATGGGCAACCAGGCCGCCACTATGGGCAATGAAGATTTTACAGCCCTGAAACCAAGCCTGTACCCTAACCCGGCTAACGGCCAGTTTAGCCTTAGCATACCAGCACAAAGGGTAGAGGTATATGCCATTACCGGCCAGCTGGTTAAAACCTATGGCGCTAACGCCGCCGGTAATAACTATGACATAAGCGGGCTTAACGCCGGTATTTACATGATAAAAATTACGGGCGAAAACAATGCCCAAAGCACTATAAAACTCATAAAAGAATAGTTTTTTCGAGTTAGTTTTTAATTAAGTTATGTTTCAGGAGGCACCCGTTTGGGAGCCTCCTGTTGTTTTACCTAAATTGATTCCCTACGGGAAATAACCCCACCAATTGCGCGTTTGCTACCAAAATTAAATCGCTGCGCGATACCTCTTATGATGCATCAGGGAGTAGGACATCTCCGCGATTTCCCGTTAGGGAAAATATTTTGGCAGCATAAAATTAGGTAGCGGTGTTTATTTCCCGTAGGGAATACATTTCGGTTATTACCTAACGCCTCCCAATGTTATTTATATGCTAAACTTTTGGCATCCGCCACAGCGAAATACTACTTTTAATCTGTAAAAATGAAACTGAAATATATGAAAAAGACCGCTTTACTGCTGTTTTGCAGCGTGTTTATGGCCATGTGCACCACTACTAAAAAAACTACAAATACAACAGCCGCAGCCAAACCTAAAGTAACAAAGAGTGCCGACTTTAAAGCTGCCCCGGATACCGAGAAAACAGCCATGCTTAAGGAGCTGAAAGCGGCTGATGCAGCCTATTCGGTTGTGGTGCTGACTAAAAACTTTAAGGGCGAAAACATAAAGGTAAGCAACGGCAACAAAGACTTTTACTTTGGCTACCCCATTACCAACCTGGGCAATGGCCTGGCTGAGAAATTCAGGATTGAGAACGGCGCCGACATAAAAATATACGACAGCCGCACCAAAAAGGAAACGGTGCTGAAGAGCAGCGATATTAAGAAAAACAAGTTTATATACATAGCGAAAGACCTTACGGCCAAGAACCCGTTTGTAATAACGTATAGCGATAAGTTGATGGCGTTTAAGTAGGAAGTTGCTTAGCCGCTGAGCGTCTTAGCTGCTAAGCTTGGGGTGGGTGCTTTTTCAGGCTCTGTCATTGCGAGCGGAGCTTGCGGAGCGTGGCAATCTACAAGTTCAGGCTGACAAAAAGATTGCTTCGTCGTGCCTCCTCGCAATGACGGGGCGTGAAGAAAGTATTGAAAACATGAGCAATTACAGATTTTGTTCTTTGCTTAGAAGCTAAGTGGCTCAGTAGCTCCCAAATAAAAAAGCACCCCAACCGGAGTGCTTCCTGATATTGAATAGCGTAAAAATTACATTTTGCCGCCTTTTGTATCTTTTTTGTCTGAGCAGCAGCTGCCGCCTTTTTCGTGGCCTGAGCAGGTTGCAGGCTTAGACTCTTTTTTATTCTTTGACGTTGATGCGGTAGAAGTAGTTGTTTTTTTAGTATCTTTCTTTCTAGGCTCCTGCTGGTATACCATGGCCTTATCGCCGCTTGATTTAAGGTCGCTTACTTTGTACTCGCCCATTTTTTCAACGGTTTGTGCAAAGGTTTCAACAGTTTGTTTGGTAGCGTCAAACTCTATAGTAGCGGTTTTGCTGTCAAAGTCAACTTTGGCTTTTTCAACACCGTCCATTTTGGCCAGTTTTTTCTCGATGGTAGCGGCACAGCCTTGCGGGCACATCATGCCGTCTATTTTAAACGATGCCGTTTCAAGGTTGGCAGCAGTGGTTTTAGTTTCTGTAGTATCGGCTTTAGTGCCTTCGCCGGCAGGCTCGGCATTTGTGTTTTTGCAGCTTGCAAAAGATAGGGCAGCAAGGGCTACAACCGAAAGTTTGGTAACAAAGTTCATATATAAAATGTTTTACAGACTGTTATGTGCCACAAATGTAAGTAAAAACGCTTTTGGTAGCCATTTATGTACGTTAAAATATTACAGTTAACGAAGATTCGCACAAAGCCCACCAGGGTTTCGGATAATTTTTAAACACCAAGACACAAAGGCCACAAAGAAAGAATACTAAAATTTGGTTTTTAATGAATTAGAGGCTTTGTGACCCGGTTTATCGGGATTGTGCCTTTGTTTCCCTTTGTGGTAAAAAATATTCGTACGCTAAAAAGTGTAGTTAACGTCTGTTTGCGGTTTTGTCCTGAACAGCCCCTGTGGTTGTCAGGTTTGCACAGCATACGCCGTGAAGGCGTAATGTACTTTTACAGTAAACCAATACCCTTATGAAAACACCCAACTTAATACTACCGCTTATGCTCTTAGCTTTGTTTACATTACCGGCACAATCGCAATCGGCCACGGGCTATGCCCCGGTTAACGGCCTGGAACTGTACTATGAAATTCACGGTGAGGGCAAGCCCCTGGTACTCATACACGGTTCTTATATGACTATTGACGGCTGGGAGGGCCTGTTGCCGGAACTTGCCAAAAACCACAAGGTTATTGCCCTCGAAATGCAGGGCCACGGCCATACGGCAGACAGCAACCGCCCTTTTAGCTATACGGCCATGGCCGATGATATTGCCAAAACACTGCAACACCTCAACATAGAAAAGGCCGATGTACTGGGCTACAGCTTTGGCGGCAGCATTGCCATAGAACTTGCCATTAAACACCCCGAAGTGGTAAACCGGCTTATTGTAGTGTCATCGGTCTACAAATACACAGGGTGGACAGCCCCTGTGCGCGAAGCCCTTAAAGGGTTTACCGAAACGGTTTTTGATGATAGCCCCATGAAAGCGGCCTACGAAAAAGTAGCCCCCGACAAAAAACACTGGCACGCCTTTGTAAAAAAGATGATGCAGTTTGACACCCAAAACTTTGACCTGGGTACTGATAATGTAAAGAAAATAACCGCCCCTACCCTGCTGCTTAACGGAGATAACGACGGGGTTGACCTGAACCATACCATTGAGATGTATCGCCTGCTGGGCGGTGGCATTTTTGCCGATATGGAGGGGTTGCCCAAGTCTCAGCTGGCCATTATGCCCGGCAAGGGCCACGTGGCGCTGGTGGAGGACTTTAAGGCTATAGCCCCGGTTATTGAGGGGTTTTTGGGGAAGGAGTAGGTTTTATTTCGCGAAGACACGCAAAGAAGGTACAAAGGTGCGCCAAGGTTAGGCTCTTTTATAGTCCTTTTTTCAGATGCAGTCATTACTTCGTCAGTTCGGGCAAAGCCCTCGTGTGCGAGGAGGCACGACGAAGCAATCTTCAAATCAGCTTAATTTTTAATCGTAAACTATTAATATAAAAAAGATTGCCACACTCCGCTGCGCTACGTTCGCAATGACGACACCTGAAGAAAGGTGCTAAGCCACTCATGTGTGAGACACATTCAATGTGTCTCTACAAAAAATCCGTAGCTTTGCAGCCCCATGCAAACAGAAGAAAAACACCCTATATACAACCTGCAATTTGGCTTGTTGTGCCTTAGTTCATTACTATTCTCGGCCAGTTTTAATATGCTGATACCCGAGTTGCCTTCGTATCTTGAAGGGCTTGGCGGCAGCGAATACAAAGGCCTTATTATAGCCCTGTTTACCTTAACGGCGGGCATATCGCGCCCGTTTAGCGGCAGGCTGACCGATACTGTGGGCCGTGTGCCCGTAATGGCCTTTGGCAGCATTGTGTGCTTTGTGTGCGGGTTTTTATACCCTGTGCTGGCGTGGGTGGCGGGCTTTTTGTTCCTGCGGCTGGTACACGGTTTCTCTACCGGGTTTAAGCCCACGGCAACCGCCGCTTATGTGGCCGACATTGCCCCAAAGGAACGCTGGGGCGAGGCGCTGGGCATACACGGGCTGGCTTTTAGCACCGGTATGGCTATAGGCCCGGCCATTGGCAGTTACATTACCCTGCATTTTAGCATCAACGTGCTGTTTTACATATCATCGGCATTTGCGCTGCTGAGCATCATCATCCTGATGAACATGAAGGAAACCCTGAAACCGGAGCTACGGCAGCGTTTCCACCCCCGCCTGCTTAAAATTAAACGTACCGATATTATTGCCCCGGAGGTTATATCTGCCGGGCTGGTAGTGTTCCTGTCTTACATAGGCTATGGCGCCATGCTAACCCTGATACCCGACAAGACCGATTACCTGGGCATTGCCAATAAGGGGCTGTTTTTTATGGTGTTTACGCTGTCATCTTTACTCGTGCGGTTTGTGGCAGGCAAGGCCAGCGACCGCTACGGGCGCATCAGGGTAATAAAAATTGGGCTGGTAATGCTGGCGGTATCATTCACGCTGATAGGCTTTGCAAATAATTTTATAATGCTGATGGTGGGTGCTACGGTTTACGGATTATCGCAAGGGGTGCTGTCGCCCGCGCTAAATGCCTGGACGGTAGACCTGAGCCACCCCGAACACCGCGGCAAGGCCATGGCCACCATGTATATTGCCCTTGAAGCAGGCATAGGCCTGGGCGCGCTTTTTGCCGGATGGTACTACCACGATGTGATAGAAAACATTGCACCTGTACTGTATGGTTCGGCAATAGTAACGGTGCTTGCCCTTATCTATATGTTTTATTACAGCCTGAAGTCGAAAATTATGAACTCGAAAATTTAAGCTCGAAAATTATGAGGCCTACCCCTACTTCTTTATTTTGGAAACTTACAGACTACGGGTTAAACGTTAAATAACCTGCAGAAGTAAAATTCACGATATATCGTGAATTTGAAAAGTCGAAAGTCGAAGGTCGAAAGTTGTAAAGTCCGTTGCGCGACCTTCGACTTTTGACATTAGCTTTAAGACTGAATATTGAACTCCAAAAGTGAAGAATTAGCGTTAAAATCATCTTAAAACGTAAGAATTTACTTTAGTTGAAATCCGTAAAAAAATCCCGGCACTTTCGAACCGGGATTTTTGTATTTTGCTATTTGATTTTTGCAATTTTAGAACGGCAGGTCGTCGTGCTCTTCCTGGGTAAAGTTTTGGGCAGGCTCAAAAGCATCACGCGGTTGTACCGGCTGCTGTGGTGCCTGGTTAAACTGTTGTGGTGCAGGCTGTCCGTAGCCTTGCTGCGGTTGGCCATACCCCTGCTGAGGCTGTCCGTAGCCTTGTTGTGGCTGACCGTAACCCTGCTGTGGTTGTCCGTACCCACCTTGTGGCTGGCCATACCCCTGTTGTGGGTAGCCCTGTGGAGCGCCATACCCCTGCTGGTAGCCCTGTTGTGGAGCGTTTTCGCCACCTTTTTCTATCCTCCAGCCCTGTATGCTGTTAAAGTAACGGGTTTCGCCCTGTGGCGTTACCCACTCGCGGCCCCTAAGGTTAATAGAAACCCTGACAGGCTCGCCCACCTGGTAGTTGTTCAGCAGGTCGCATTTATCCTGTGTAAACTCAATCATAATATGCTGCGGGTACTGCTCATCGGTAGTAATTACTACCTCCCTTTTCCTGAAACCGTTGGCACCAAAGGCTTTGGTTTCGTCAATCATCTTGATCCTTCCTGTAACTTCCATAGTGTAAATGTTTAATTTTCTGCCTCTTAGGACAGCTATCGTTATTATATAAAAAAATTTGGTCGTGGTTTACTGTTGTGCAAGCAGCAATTTCCATGCCGTTGCCACATCGTTATTGTCAAGGTATTCCTTGGCGCGCAGCAGCTTTTTCTCCTCATCATCAGCACTTAATAGCGCTTTAGCCTCAAAGCTGCCTTTTACAAATATATCAATTTCTTCATCGGTAGGCAAGGTTTCTGTGTTACCAAGCTTGCCTAAATCATTACCGCTAAAAACGGGGCTTTCTTTAATAAATGCCGGTATGGCATCTACACCTATCCCCAAGGTAGTCAGCGGTTTCTCTACTTCAAACAGGCCATCGCGGCTGCGGCTGTACCAGTTTCCGCCAAGGCGCGATACCAGGTCTATCTTGTACTGGTCTATAGTGCCGTTTTCATCCAGGATGCTTTCATCAATGTGCATTTTAAGCACTTCGCACAGCACCAGGTTTCCGGCGCCGCCTTCTGTACCCAATGCAATAACCTGGTTTACACGGCATTCAAACTGAACCGGGGCCTCCTTAACACGCAGCGGCTTTACAATATCTGAATGCAGCATGGTAAAACCGGCCTTTTCAAACTCATTAACCCCGGCAGCATACTCTGTACTGCTAAGCGATGTTTGCTCTACCATAGCGTGGTTTACCACGTTTATAACCACCTCGCGGTTGTCTTCCACATTAAGCAGGGTGTGCTTTACAGTGTTGTCCCTAACCCTTCGCGACGGCGAAAAAATAAGTATGGGCGGGTTGGTACTGAATATATTAAAGAAACTAAAGGGCGACAGGTTGGGCCTGCCCTCTTTATCGAGCGTGCTTGCAAGGGCTATTGGCCTGGGGGCCACGGCACTTTGCAGGTAGCCGTGCAGCTTGGGCGTGGTAAGCTCTTTTGGGTCTATTGAAAGCATTAATTTGCAGGGTTTGGTTCAGCAAAGATATTCTTTCTGCCAATGCCGTGGTGCGATGTTAATAAAATAAACCGGAGTTTGCTGCGTTATAACAGGTACACCTTACTTCACGCAGATTTACTATCTTTAAGGCACAAATAACCGTATATGCAAATTTCTGATAAAAGAACGGTAACCCGCTGGGTTATAATAGCTGTATCGTTCTTTCTGGTACTATTTATTGTTTGGAACACCTACTATTTGTTCCAGATTTTTAAGGATGAAGAGCACGCAAAGATGGACTTGTGGGCAAGTGCAACCGAAGCCATATCAAGCCCTGAAGAAGATAAGACACTTGAAACCCTTAATAACATTACTGAGAATAACAACACTATACCCATTATTCTTACTGACAGCAAGGGAAAAATAAAGAATTCACGCAATATTGACGAAAGTATATTGGTTGATGATGTTGTAAAAGACTCTGTAGCTGCATATAGGCTAATTGAATCTTTTAAAGCCACCAATACACCCATAACAATAAATGTTCCAGGCAACAAACAGTACTTGTATTACGGCAACTCCACACTACTTAACATACTGAAATACTACCCATTAGCACTTGGACTTATCATAATATTATTTGGCGCGGTAGTATACAACTTTTACCGTGCTACTAAGGCCGGAGCGCAAAACCGCCTGTGGGCCGGTATGGCTAAGGAAACCGCCCACCAGATAGGCACACCGCTGTCATCGTTATTAGGATGGATAGAGATTATGCGGGTTGATAATGTAGACGAAACCACCGTTAGCGAGGTAGAAAAAGACGTGATGCGCCTACAAACCATTGCCGAGCGCTTTAGCAAGATAGGCAGCGAACCTGTACTGGAAGAACGCGATATTGTGGCCGAGACCGAAAAGTCGTTCCAATACCTAAAATCGCGCTTTAGCAGCCAGGTTAACTTTACATTTACCGCGCCAGACCACCCTGTTAATGTGCACCTTAACCCCGAGCTACACAGCTGGACCATTGAAAACCTGGTTAAGAATGCCATTGATGCCATGCGTGGAAAAGGCAGCCTTCAGGTGGCCATTGAAGAACGTGATAAGTTTGTGAAAATCAAGGTTACCGATACCGGCAAGGGCATACCCAAAACACAGTTTAAAAAGGTGTTTGAGCCCGGATTTACTACCAAGAAACGCGGCTGGGGACTGGGCCTTTCGCTTACACGCCGCATAGTGGAAGAATACCACAAGGGCCGCATTAAGGTGCTTTCATCTGAAATAGGAAAAGGCACTACCATGCAGGCGAGCTATAAAAGGGCATAAAAAAACGGGAAGCAGCTGCTTCCCGTTTTTTTATTGTGGAGTACTTTTAAGAACTTCTATATAAGTAAACGACTCATCATCATGATGATCTACATAAGTAACTTTAAAGGTAGTTTCTGTCAGCTCTGTAATGGTTACTACATTATTTCCTTCACCATCGTCATAAAAATCAGAAGTAAGCTGATTACCATTAACACTATAAGTACCATAATCTGTTGTGGCTACAGGAGTTGTACCATCACAGCTAAATACTTCATAGGCAACAGTAGTATTGTCTGATTTAAATTCAAGATAGCTGTCTGCACATTCCGGTTCGGTATACGGAATCTCATTGCCGTTAACAAAATACGAATGGAAATACCATTTTTTAGCAAGATGGCCCGCGTCAACGGTAGATGTTGCAGCAGCGTCATCATCAGAACATGATACAAAAGCAATTGCGAGGAGGCCTAAGCCTAAAAATTTCTTCATAGAAAAGGTTTAATTGTTGATTTAGCGCAATAATAAACACTTTTATTGAAGATAAAAAATTATTTTAACAAAAAATAATTGAATATTTCAGACGCTTTTTACTACATAATCTCTGCCAAAAACAAAAAAGCCGAAACACAATATTTCGGCTTTAACTTCTTTATATTCAAATTTTTAAAATACACATTTTAATCCCTCGACCTACCGCCAAATACCAGTAGACCCCAGTAAACCAGCGTGGCAAGTGCACCTATTGCAGCCACCACGTAGGTACGCGCAGCCCATTTAAGCGAGTCTTCGGCACCTTCATACTCCTGCTGGGTTACCATATTTTTATTTTTAAGCCACGCCAGGGCACGGTTACTGGCATCATATTCTACCGGAAGGGTAATAAAGCTAAACAGCGTTACCACAGCCATAAGCGCCAAACCGGCAATAGCTACATAAAAGCCCACGCCCATTTTGGCCGCAGCCATCATTAGTATACCTATTATAATAACCCACGGGGCAAGGCCTGAACCAATATTTACCACAGGCACCATAGCACTCCTAAACTGCAGCATACTGTAGGCCGTGGCGTGCTGCACGGCGTGGCCCACCTCGTGCGCTGCTACGGCAGCCGCAGCGGCATTGCGCTGGTTGTATACCGCCTCGCTAAGGTTAACGGTTTTATCCTGCGGGTTGTAATGGTCGGTCAAACGGCCGGGGGTGCTTATTACCTGCACATCATAAATGCCGTTGTCGTGCAGCATTTTAGTGGCAATTTCGGCACCGCTCATGCCATTACGCAGGTGAATTTTACTGTAATGTTCAAATTTGCTCTTCAGCCTGGCGCTTACCGCAAAGCTTACAAGGGCAATAATACCCATGAGTATATAATATCCTAAATACATAGTTTTAATTTTTAGTTACAAGTTATTAATTAGACGTAAAACATACTGCAAAAGAAAAGCCAATCTTTGCAGACTGGCTTGTTAAATGAAATTATGTCAGTGCGTTAACACCTTTTTAAGATTTCGGTTGTCATTGCCGGGAGGAACGGGGAAGCAATCTTTTTTAGAGATTCTTCGACTACGCTGCGCTGCGCTCAGAATGACAAAACCGTAGCAGACAGCATTATGCTACTACGTTGATAATCCTTCCCGGCACCACGATAATCTTCTTAGGGGCGTTGCCGTTAAGGTATTCGGTGGTACGTGGGTCGGCCAGTACGGCTGCCTCTATGTCAGCCACCGGCATATCCAGCGGGAACTCCAGCTTAAAGCGGGTTTTGCCGTTAAACGACACCGGGTATTCCTTGCTGCTTTCTACCAGATATTCCGGCTTAAAGATTGGGAACGGCACACGGCTTATGCTGCCCTGGTGGCCCAGTTGCTTCCACAGCTCTTCGGCTATGTGCGGCGCATAAGGCGATACCAGTATGGCAAGCGGTTCAAGTATTACACGCTCTCGGCAGTTGATGGCCGTTAGCTCATTAACCGCAATCATAAACGAGCTTACCGAGGTGTTGAACGAGAAGTTCTCGATATCTTCCTGCACTTTCTTGATGGTTTTGTGCAGTATTTTATAGGCCTCGGGGCTTGCCGGGTTGGCGTTTACAATCAGGCCATTATCGTCAAAATACAGTTTCCACAGCTTTTTAAGGAAGCCCGATACACCCGTAATACCGGCAGTGTTCCACGGTTTGGCCTGTTCTAATGGCCCAAGGAACATTTCATACAAACGCAGGGTATCGGCACCGTACTGCTCGCAGATATCATCGGGCGTTACCACGTTGTACTTTGATTTGGACATTTTTTCGACCTCGCGGCCTACAATAAACTTTTCTCCATCCTCTGTCAAGAAAACGGCATCTTTATAATCAGAATACAATGGATGGTTCTTAAGACCTTCAATATCCAATTCATCTGAAGAATTTACAAAAGAAACATCTACATGGATAGGTATCGCTACCGGTTCAGCATTAAACCAAGTTATACTATTAATACCTGCATTGCGAAACTTGTTTAGTATTTCTTCTTTAACGCTCTCAATTATTGGATTATATACACCCTTAATTAAATCATTGTAAGTATTCTTTGATAGAACATAGTTTTTCTTAGCTACATTGGAAGTCAAAGATTTAACAAGTTCATTTTCATCTTGAACCATCGTATGTTGCTGCAGCAAATACATAAAAGCACTCGTACCCAATATCATCCCCTGATTGATAAGCTTCTTAAACGGTTCTTCCTGGTTGATGTAGCCCAAATCTTTCAGGAATTTATTCCAGAAACGGCTGTACAGCAGGTGGCCTGTGGCGTGCTCGCTGCCGCCAATGTACAGGTCAACGTTTTGCCAGTAGGCTTCGGCTTTTTTGCTTATGAATTCGTCGTTGTTATGCGGGTCCATGTAGCGTAGCCAGTACCACGAGCTACCGGCCCAACCCGGCATGGTGTTCAGTTCCAGCGGGAAAACCGAAACTTCGTCAATCAGGCTGTTGGCTACCACCTTGTTTTGTTTGGTATCCCAAGCCCATTCGGCTGAGTTACCAAGCGGCGGCTGGCCGTCTTCGGTAGGCAGGTATTTTTCCACATCCGGCAGGCGTACCGGCAAATGCTCAGTCGCAATCATCTGCGGAAGCCCGTTTACATAATACACCGGGAACGGCTCGCCCCAGTACCTCTGGCGGCTGAACACCGCATCGCGCAGGCGGTAGTTGGTTTTGCCTTTACCCTGGCCTATGCCTTCAAGCGCCTCGATTGCATTTTTAGTGGCTTCTTTATAATTGTCGCCATTCAAAAAGTCAGAGTTGATAAGGGTTACGCCGTCTTTGCTGCCGTAAGCCTGCTCTGTAATATCTACATCATCAAAAATATTTTTGATTTCGATGCCAAAATGCCTTGCGAAGTCAAAATCGCGCTGGTCACCCGCAGGTACGGCCATAACGGCGCCTGTACCATAACCGGCAAGCACGTAGTCGCCTATCCAAACCGGGATGGGTTCCTTTGTAAACGGGTGTTCGGCATATGCACCGGTAAATACTCCTGAAATGGTCTTTACATCGGCCATACGCTCGCGCTCACTACGCTTGGCAGTAGCCTCAACATAGGCATCTACAAGTGGTTTTTGCGTAGGTGTGGTAATCTTCGCCACAAGCTCATGCTCAGGCGCAAGTGTCATGAACGTAACACCAAAAATAGTATCGGGGCGGGTGGTAAACACCTCTATATAATCTTCGTTTTGAGGGGCATCGTCAAAGCCGCCGGTAACATCCTGAATGAAAGCACCAAAGCCCGAACCTTCGTTAAGGTCGTCCTGGGCTTCCTCACTACTCATCACACGGAATTTAACCGATGCACCTACTGATTTACCTATCCAGTTACGCTGGCTTTCCTTAAGTGATTCGGTCCAGTCTATGGTTTCAAGCCCGGTAAGGAAACGCTCGGCATAGGCTGAAATGCGCATGCTCCACTGGGTCATTTTTTTACGGATAACCGGGTGGCCGCCACGCTCGCTAACGCCGTTTACAATTTCGTCGTTAGCCAGTACCGTACCCAATGCCGGGCACCAGTTTACCTCGGTTTCCGCAAGGTAAGTAAGGCGGTATTTTAGCAATATAAGCGCTTTGGCTTCGGGGCTGTAGCTGTTCCAGTCGGCTGCAGAGAACACTGCAATGTTATCATCGCTCACGGCGTTAATACCCATGTTTCCGTTGGCTTCAAACTTCGCAACAAGCGTGCTGATGTCCTCGGCCTTATCGGTATCTTTATTGTACCATGAGTTGAACAATTGGATAAAAATCCACTGTGTCCACTTATAATATTCGGGGTTACTGGTGCGCACTTCCCTGTCCCAGTCAAACGAGAAGCCTATTTTATCCAGCTGTTCGCGGTAGCGGTTTATATTGGCTTCGGTAGTAATGGCGGGGTGCTGCCCGGTTTGTATGGCATACTGCTCTGCCGGAAGGCCAAAGCTGTCATACCCCTGCGGGTGCAGTACGTTAAAGCCCTGGTGGCGCTTGTAACGGGCATAAATATCGCTGGCTATATAGCCCAACGGGTGGCCCACATGCAGCCCCGCACCGCTTGGGTAAGGAAACATATCCAGCACGTAGTACTTGGGTTTATCTGATATATCTTCTGCACGGAACGTGCCTTCTTCTGCCCAGTATTTTTGCCAGCGGGCTTCAATGTCGTTGTGGTTGTAGCGCATACTTAGTCTAAAAGTTGAAAGTCATAAAGTTGAAAGCCCGAAGGCTAAGCAGCTAAGTAGCTAAGTGGCTAAGTAGCTTAAAAAGCACAAATTTACAGTTATTACACGAATGTAGAAAGTTTGCGCGTTATAAACTATGCCGATAGAAATAGTTTATTTATTTTTACGCCTAAATTCCAAAAACCTATGGCATCATCTTTTGAAAAATTCCAGAGGCGCAGGGTAATATCATCATATTTCTCTGTGGTACTGTGTATTTTTATTGTACTTACGCTGCTGGGCGCACTGGGCCTTTTTGTTATCAATACCGATAAAATTTCGGGGTACGTAAAGGAGCAGATACCCATGAGCGTGTATTTTAAAAGCGATGCTAACGACAGCATTACCACTGCCTTTGGCACCAGGCTTAAAAATTCTAAGTTTGTAAAAAGCTATGAGTTTGTAAGCAAAGAAGAAGGTGCTAAAAATAACCCCGACATTATGGAAGGGTATGACGGCGTGCTGGATGCCAACCCCCTGCCCGACTCGTACAGCATTTACCTGAAGAGCGATTATGTGCAGAAAGACAGCATTAAGGAAATTGAACTACAACTGCGCGAAGACCTTAGCGTGGGCGATGTGGTATATGAACGCGAGCTGGTAGAACTGGCTAACGAAAACATTGCTAAAATAAGCTACTGGATACTTATAGTTAGCGGTGTGCTTGCCGTGGTAGCCATGCTGCTTATAAACAGCGCATTAAGGCTAAGCATATACTCACACCGTTTTACCATTAAAACCATGCAGATGGTGGGCGCCACAAAATCGTTCATTCGCCGCCCGTATGTATGGAAAGGCATTAAGCTGGGGCTTATAGGCGCTATACTTAGCATAGGTGTACTGATGTACCTGGTGTATTGGGTAGACGGCGAATTCCCGGTATTAAATATTTGGGAAGACTGGCAAAAAACCGCTATTGTATTGGGCGGTGTACTGGGTTTTGGCATACTGATAGCCGCCATAAGCACATTCTTCGCCACACAGCGTTTCCTTAATTTAAGGACAGACGATTTATATTAGATTATTCGATTGTTGGATTTTTAGATTATTCGACAGGAGATAACAGACGAAAGATAATAGACACCGTTTAGAGTTTGAGGAGCAACCTGAAACTTTAAACCTGAAACCTGAAACAAAAAATGTCAAACAATAATTTAAAAAGCGAGTTCCTTTTTGAAAAGGTAAACTACAAATTTTTACTTATAGGCATAGGCGTTATAGCACTGGGCTTTATACTTATGGCCGGCGGCGGCAGCGACGACCCTAACGTTTGGAACGATGCCATTTTCAACTTCCAGAGGATTCGCCTGGCACCGGCTCTTGTGCTGGCAGGCTTTGGCATTACCATTTATGCCATACTTAAAAACCCAAACAAAACTGAAACTGCCGGAGAGACATTTCCGGAAGACCAACCTATAAAAACTCAACCCACCAAAAAGAAATAAATGGATTTTATACAGGCCATTATCCTTGCCATTATTGAAGGGCTAACCGAATACCTGCCCATTTCCTCTACCGCCCACATGATCTTTGCAAGCTCATACTACGGCATTGAAAACGACCCGTTTGTAAAACTGTTCCAGACCGCCATACAATTTGGCGCCATACTGGCTGTTGTAGCCCTGTACTGGAAGAAATTTTTTGACTTTAGCCGCATAGGCTTTTACGTTAAACTGGCGCTTGCGGTTATACCGGCGCTTGTTTTAGGAAAGCTTTTTGATGATTATATTGATGCCGCACTGGGCGACCCTATTCCTATTGCTATTGTGTTGATAGTAGGTGGTATAGTGCTTATTTTTATAGACGGCTTCTTTAAAAACCCTGAAGTTACCACCGAAGAAGACATTACCATTAAAAAAGCCATAACCATAGGCTTTTGGCAATGCCTTGCCATGATGCCGGGCACCAGCCGTGCAGCAGCCTCTATTATAGGCGGTATGCAGCAAAAGCTTACACGCCAGGCCGCCGCTGAGTTTTCATTCTTCCTGGCAGTACCTACCATGCTTGCCGTAACGGTTTACTCTATACTATTAAAAAAATACGACTACAACGGCGGCGAAGTTAAAGGCTATGAACTGCTTACTATAGGCGACAACCTTAAAATGTTTATTGCCGGTAACGTGATTGCCTTTATAGTAGCCATTATTGCCATAAAAGGTTTTATAGGCGTTATCAAAAAATACGGCTTTAAGCCATGGGGCTACTACCGCATTATTGCCGGTGCTGCACTACTGGTATATTTTATAAAATTTAAATAGTACAGGGATTTGTCATTAACCGCAGAAGATTTTACCGAAGGGCAGGTTATCCTGCTGGATAAACCCCTAACCTGGAGCTCGTTTCAGGCTGTGAACAAGGTAAAATGGAGCCTCAAGAAACACCTGGGCCTCAAGAAAATAAAGGTAGGCCATGCCGGTACGCTCGACCCATTAGCAACCGGACTCCTGATTGTTTGCACCGGTAAGTTTACCAAGCGCATACCTGAGCTTCAGGGAATGGAGAAGGAATACACCGGCACGTTTCACCTGGGAGCTACCACCCCTTCTTACGACCTTGAGACAGAGGTTAATGCTACCTTCCCAACAGAGCATATTACCGAGGAACTTATACAGGAAACCACAAAACAGTTTTTGGGCGAAATTGACCAGAAACCGCCCGTGTTTTCAGCCATTAAAAAAGATGGAAAACGCCTGTATGAACACGCCCGTAAAGGCGAAGAAGTAGAAATTGCCGCACGCAAAACCACCATACACGAATTTGAAATTACCCGCATTGCCCTGCCTGAAGTAGATTTCAGGGTGGTATGCAGTAAGGGTACTTACATTCGCTCACTGGCCTATGATTTTGGCATTGCCCTTAACAGCGGTGCGCATTTATCCGCCCTGAGGCGTACTAAAATTGGGGAGTTTTCCGTTATAAACGGCATATCACCTACCGATTTTGAAGAAAACATTACTCCTTAGCCTCCTCGCCATACTTTTATATGGCTTTAGCGCCAGCGCTCAAATCAAAAAACCCGAAACGGTTTTTAAAACCACCAATGAAGACGCGGAACCCGAAGGCGAAAAGCACTATTTCGGGCAGTTTACCCTCTCGGTACCGCTACGCTCCAACCCGTATCGTGATGAGTATTATTCATATACCGACGATAACGGCAACGGCACTATGGATGCCGGCGAGCGCAACTATTCGGCATTAGACTACGTTTGGCCCGATGGCGTTAGCGCGCACTTTGGCCTGGGCGTACATTACCATAAGTGGATAGGCATAAGCGCCAACGTGGGCATAGACTGGCTGGCAACGGGCAAGCTGGTAAGCACACCCGTGTACGGTGCGCTTTTCTTAAGCCCTAAAATATGGGAAAGCACCAATGTTTATTTACAGGCAGGCGTAGGGCATACCTTTGCCCTGGGCCGCGGCGATTTAAGCGGCACTTACCAAAAATACCGTGTGGGGCTTGACTTTAACAGCGAAACCGGCTTTTACCTTGAAGTAAACCGATATGGCTTTAACCTGTATGACATGAACCCCGCAGGTAGCATAAGTATAGGAGTATCGTTAACCGATATGTTTTAGGCCATGCGCAGCTTCACCCTGCTCATAGTATTGTTTTTCGGACTTAAAGCATCTTCCCAAAACGACAGCATTATGTACCTTCCGGCAGATGCATCACCTCAAAAGGCCGAAAAAAGCGGACCCGGATTTTACCAGCTGGCACTGGGCGTATCATTCAACCTGAACTCCAGGCGGGGCGAAACCGATGTTAGCGGAGACGACGAAGACTTTTTTATCCCAGATGGATTAAGCCTGCACGCCGGTTATGGACTTCACTTAAAAAAATGGATAGGCATTAGTGCCAACACAGGCATTGACTGGAGGGTAAACCCAAAGCTGGTTAATGTGCCGGTATATGCCCTGCTTACACTCAACCCGCACTTTAATAAAGGAACAAGTTTTTTAGCCCAGGCGGGTATTGGCCACGCGTTTGCATTGGGGCGCGGCAATCTTAACGGCACTTATCAAAAATACCGTATTGGCATACATTTTAATGATAATTGGCTGATATTTGCCGATGCAAGCCTGTTTGGCTATGAGCTAAAAGACATCCGGCAAACAGGCGCATTTACTGTTGGCCTTTCCATACTGGCATTTTAAACATGAAACATACCGCCCTGTTATTGTTATTTATAAGCTTTGGCACTTTTGCCCAGAACAGGACGGCATATATTATAAAGAACGACAATATCAACAAACCCGTTAACTTTAAAAAGAGCAGTTTTTGGGATGATTTTGAAGGCTTTAACCAGTTTACACTATCCACTCCACTACGGCTAAACCCACAGTATGGCGACACCAATAACTCATCACGCAACAGCATTACCCGCTACCTGCCTGATGGCCTCAGCGCACACGGCGGTATGGGCTGGCACATTAACCAAAACTTTACACTTACAGCCAATACCGGTTTTGACTGGCATATAGATGCAGGGCTTTTTTCCGTACCCGTTTATGCCAGTGCACTACTCAATATTAATATTAACAACGAAAACAGCATACTGCTGCAATATGGCTACGGACACGCATTTACCATAGGCCACGGCGATTTAAGCGGCACGTACCAAAAATTCCGCTTAGGCTATTGCATGGATATATTGGGTATCTTTGCCGAACTAAACAACTACGGCTACCCGTGGAAAGATGCCCCCACAATGGCAAGCATCAATTTGGGGGTGTCAGTTTTTGTATTCCGCTAAGATGAAAGTTATAATTATATTTTTACTGGGCTTAACCACCGCTTTTGCCCAAAACATTGAGTTAAAAGACGGCGACCTCATATTTCAGGATATGGACTGCGGCCCGCTGTGCGATGCCATTGAAGCCGTTACCGAAGGCTATAATGGCACCGATTACAGCCATATGGGCATGGTGTACCACCGTAACGACACCTTATATATAATAGAAGCCGCCGGTAGTGCCGTGCGCCTTACCACTTTCGAAAAATTTAAAAAGAACACCACTAAACCTATGCTGGTTGCCCGGTTGCAAGCAGAATACAACAGCCTTATTCCGCAGGCCATATCGTTTAGCATGATGCAAATGGGTGTTCCGTATGATGATGAATATGTGTATAATAACGGCAAATACTACTGTTCCGAGTTGATTTATGACGCTTTTATGTTTGCCAATGGCGGCAGGCCGTTCTTTACCCTCGAACCCATGACCTACAAGCAGCCCGGCACAAATGCGTTTTTCCCGGCATGGGTAGATTACTATAAAAAGATTGGCAAAACCATACCCGAAGGGCTGCCCGGCTGCAACCCCGGCGGGATTTCTAAAAGCGATAAAATAGAGATTTTGGGGAGTGTTGAATAGTTCATGGTTCATGGTTTATTGTTCATTGTTACGTATTCAAAACCAAATCACCGCATTAACAAATCACCAAAGAAACCCTATTCAAAGAATATTTTTACTACACGTTTGTATTTCACATAAATAATTGTAATTTTGCGCTCCCTTTATTGGGGATGGAATGTTTAATTAAAATAATTTATTGTGAACACATTAAGCTACAAAACAGTTTCAGCTAACAAGGCCACTGCTCAGAAAGAGTGGATCGTAGTTGATGCTGAAGGGCATAATCTGGGCCGTTTTGCTTCAAAAGTTGCGATGCTTTTAAGGGGCAAATACAAAACTAATTATACCCCGCACGTTGACTGTGGCGATAACGTAATTGTTATCAACGCAGAAAAGATCAACCTTACAGGTAACAAGCTGGACGACAAGACGTACATCCGTCACACTGGCTACCCTGGAGGACAAAGGACGCTTACTGCAAGGAACGTACAGGCTAAGAACCCTGCTATCCTTGTTGAGAAAGCTGTAAAAGGAATGCTGCCTAAGAACAAACTTGGCGCTCAGCTATTCCGTAACCTGAATGTATATGTAGGTGCTGACCACAAACACGCGGCTCAGACTCCTAAAACCGTTAACTTAAACGACCTAAAGTAAGATGGCGACAATCCACAAAATTGGCAGGAGAAAAACTGCTGTTGCCCGTATTTACCTAACCGAAGGTTCTGGTAAAATCACGGTTAACAAAAAAGACCTTGAGGTATACTTTCCAACCGCTACACTACAGTACAAAGTACGTCAGCCACTTAGCATGACTAACACAGTTGAAAACTTTGACGTAAAAGTAAACGTATACGGTGGTGGTATTACAGGTCAGGCTGAAGCTGTAAGGATGGCAATTGCACGCGCTATGTGTGAAGTTGATGCTGAAAACAGACTAATACTTAAGCCTGAAGGACTATTAACAAGGGACCCTCGTATGGTTGAGCGTAAGAAATTTGGCCAGAAGAAAGCCCGTAAGAGATTCCAGTTCTCTAAACGTTAATATTCAGCATGCCCTTTGTTTTATAAGGGATTTGATTAAAAATTTAAAAAACCAAAAGTTGTTGTTGCCCCACTGAGGTGAGGGGTTAGTTTAGCATCTAAATGGGCAGGGCCTTGCAAAAGCCACCTGAACATTGCTTACTCAACAGAACGTAAACTATTACAAAAATGGCAAATAAAGTAGATGTAAAAGAATTACTGGAAGCCGGTGTTCACTTTGGACACATGACCAGGAAATGGGACCCTAACATGGCCCCTTATATATACATGGAGCGTAATGGTATACACATTATCAACCTGTATAAAACTGCAGCTAAGATTGAAGAGGCTAACGAAGCCCTTAAGAAAATCGCTGCATCAGGCCGCAAAATCCTTTTTGTAGCCACTAAAAAACAAGCTAAGGATATCGTTGCTGAAAAAGCAGCGGCAGCCAATATGCCATACATCACCGAAAGGTGGCCTGGTGGTATGCTTACAAACTTTGTTACTATCCGTAAAGCCGTTAAGAAAATGGCTTCTATTGATAAAATGAAGAAAGACGGTACATTTGACACCCTTTCTAAAAAAGAGCGTCTACAGGTAGATCGTCTACGTGCCAAGCTTGAGAAAAACCTTGGTTCTATTGCCGATATGACAAGGCTTCCTGCCGCTCTGTTCGTAGTAGATATTAAGGCTGAACACATCGCAGTAAAAGAAGCGCAAAAATTAAACATTCCGGTTTTCGCAATGGTAGATACAAACTCTGACCCACGTGAGGTTGATTTTGTAATACCTGCAAATGATGACGCTTCTAAATCAATAGAAAAAATCTTATCTCTTGTAACTGGTGCTGTTGTTGAGGGCCTTGCTGACAGGAAATCTGATAAAGAAGACCTTGCAGACCTTCCGGCTGCTGATACCGATACAGAAGCTGTAGCTGTTGAAGCAACTGAAACTTCATCTGAAGAATAAGATAACATTACAGTAAAGCCGTTTTGCGGGGTGATGTTTACTTTTGTGGCATTATCTTAAAGCTAAACGGCTTTATTTATTTAAAAAACAACAAATTAAAAATAACTGAAATGGCAAATATTACTGCTGCAGACGTAAATAAACTACGCCAGATTACCGGTGCAGGTATGATGGACTGCAAAAAGGCACTTGTTGAGGCTGAAGGCGATTTTGACAAGGCTATCGAAATACTACGTAAAAAAGGACAAAAAGTTGCTGCTAACCGCGCTGACCGCGAATCTACCGAAGGTGCTGTTATTGCAGTAGTTAACGCTGATAAAACTGCCGGTGTGGTTATATCGCTTAACTGCGAAACTGACTTTGTTGCTAAAAACGAAACTTTCGTTAAGCTTGCTAATGATTTTGCTGCCCTTGCCCTTGAAAGCGCTTCTCTTGAAGAGCTTCTTGCAAAACCTTACGGCGAAATCACTGTAGGTGAGAAACTTACAGAACAAACCGGTGTTATTGGTGAGAAAATTGAAATCGGTGCTTTCGAGAAACTTGAAGGTGCATTTGTTGGTTCATACATCCACGCAGGTAACCGTATCGCTACACTTGTAAGCCTTTCTGCTAATGTAGAAGGCGGCGAGGAAGCTGCACGCAACGTTGCTATGCAGGCTGCTGCTATGGCTCCACTTGCCCTTAACGAGGAAGGTGTTGATGCTGAGACTATTGCAAAAGAAATCGAGATTGCTAAAGACGTACTACGTCAGGAAGGCAAGCCTGAAGCTATGCTTGAAAACATTGCTAAAGGTAAACTTGGCCGTTTCTTTAAAGACAATACCCTTGTAAACCAGGACTATATCAAAGACAACAAACTTAGCGTTAGCGAGTATGTTAAGTCGGTTGATGGTGGCCTTGTAGTAACAGGCTTTAAAAGGGTTGCGCTTGCTTAATTAGCACAAACCATTTTTATATACAAAACCCGGGCTGAAAAGTCCGGGTTTTTTGTTGGTTTCAAATTGCGTAATTTCTTACGTTTTAAGATAATTTTAACGCAAATTCTTCACTTTCGGAGTTCGATATTCAGTTTGAAAGTCAAAAGTCAAAAGTTGTAAAGTCCGTTGCGCGACTTCATGACTTTTGACCTTCGACTTTTGACTTTTATCTATTCAATTTTCGAATAATCAAATTCAATACGACGTCGGTTGTCGAACCATCCAAAAATCGAACAATCGAAAAATCCCCCCATCTTCTTCGTCTCAAAAATAGTCCAAACATTTCGCTTTTACGAAAACGTTGTAATTCTGAAACGAAACGCATACATTTTGACATAAATCGGCAACCGGGCAGTACCCCCTGCCCCATAACTTAGTTGTTAAATCAAACCGGTGGCGGGCCACTATACCCCGCCACAAACCACTAACTATTTAATAACTAAAACCTTAAATTTCATGAAAAACAGATTTACAAAGGCATCAAAATGGCTTGCCTGTCTGGCTGTGCTGGCTTTTGGCCTAACCGCCTGCGATGAAGAAGCCGCCGTTATGGGCGAACAGGAGTCGGCAACAGAACTATCCGCCGAAATCCCCCTCAAGTACCCCGCTTTAGACCTCATGAGCGGCAACCCCATCCTCCCGCTGTTTACGGCCGACCCCGACATTCTCTACGCCAACGGCAAGTACTACATTTACCCCACCGCCACAGGGCCCAATGCCAGCCAGTTTCACGCCTATTCGTCTACCGATCTTTCCAACTGGGTAGATGAGGGTATTATACTCGACCTGGCTAACGTAAGCTGGGCCAGCAAAGACGGCTGGGCACCCTCTGTAATAGCCCGGAACGGCAATTACTACTTCTACTATACCGCCGAGAAGAAAGTGGGCGTAGCGGTAGGCTCAAGCCCCATAGGGCCGTTTGTTGATAAAGGCAGCGCACTGGCAGCAGGCGTAGGCCCCGACCCTATAGACCCCATGGTGTTTATGGATACCGACGGCCAGGCATGGCTCTACTGGGGCAACACCACCCTTAACATACAGCGCCTTAATGCCGATATGATTTCGTTTACCGGCGCGCTGGGGCACAACAAGCCCTCTAACTACTTTGAGGCGCCCTATGTTATTAAGCGCAACAGCACCTACTACCTTATGTATTCGGTTAACGACTTTAGCAGCGATGATTACCATGTAGAATACGCCATCTCGTCTAACCCTATGGGCCCGTGGACAAACAAGGGCCGCATTACATCGCCCATAGGCAGCATAAAAGGGCCGGGGCACAATGCGGTTATCCGCAAGCCGGGGTGTACAGATGAGTATTACTTTATTTACCACAGGCGCACCAGCACTAACATACACGAGCGCCAGGTGGCCATAGACCGTATGTTTTTTGACGGTTCGGGCAACATAATGCCGGTAAACATTACCACATCGGGCACGGTGCTCTCGCCGGGCGGCACGGCGTGCATTACGCCAAACCCCATACCTAACGGAAACTACGCCATACGTTCGCGCGTAAACACCACAAGCGGCCAGGGGCTGTACCTTGATATTGCGGGCTGTGCCACGGGCAATGCCGATGTGCGCACCTGGACCCGCACCACCTGCCCCGGGCAGGTATGGAACGTTACCTATCAGGGCAATGGCTTTTACAAAATTATAAGCGAGCAGCCCACCCACAAGTCGCTCGACCTAGATGCCTGCACCATAGAGCGCGGCGGCAACATACAGGTGTGGGACCAGTTTACTAACGACTGCCAGCAGTTTAAGATTGAAGCCGTGGGCAGCGGCTACTACCGCATTATGACCAAGGCGGGCAACAACGTGCTGGATATAGAAAACGGCAGCCAAACCCCGGGCGCAGATGTGCGTGCCTGGAGCTGGAACGGCGCCAACCCGCAACAATGGCGTTTTGAAGCACCATAATTTGTTTTATTTTTGGAGTGAAAAGAACAGCCGCATCAGGAATGGTGCGGCTGTTTGGGGTTTGATAATCTATAATATGTTTGTTCCTGCTTTTCAGCTATTAAAACCATTGTCCTTTTCAAATAGCTGTTGAAATTACAAAGAACAACAATATTAAAAGAATCCAGCTACTTACTGAGATCCATTGAATTTTAAGTGATACACTATCCTCAAGTTTATATTTCTTAACAATAGACATCACAATAATATTGAGCAAAGCAGCCAAAACAAAATAAATTGCTATAGCACCAGCCCATGAATCAAAAAAGAAATAATATATAAAATAGACTACAGACAGCACAATTAGTATATAGTGAAGTATACTACTAAGAAGTAAATTTCTATTTGCGATGTCGTATGAAAAAATTGTTAAGTAGAATGTTGGGAATAACAGTACAAAAGCAAATAAATTTATACTACTAAAAATATCTCTAATTTTAAACTGAGTAGATACATCATAAATTATACTGGTAACTATGAACAAAAATAAAACAGTTATAAAACTTAGTAAACAAACTTTCTTGTAATTCATAATTAATCGTTTAAAAGACTTGATGCCGGTATCTCTCCAATCAAAACTCGCTTTACTTCATTCCATGCAGGTCTGTGAATTATACTAGGAGTAGTAGAAATAGGATCTGCGGATCCATTGTTATTCTCAACATAATAATATATATTACTTCTTAAACTATTCCAAAGCAAGTCAGGTTTTTCAAATACATCTTGTACAATATTATTTTCTGCCATAAGAGATTCAAGAGAGTCTGTCATCCTATCGGCGCCACGTGTATAAAAAGTATAGGTTCCATCACTATTTGCCATTAATCCAAATTCCCTGTTACCACTTACCGGATGTATCCCGTCAAATTCATCAGTAGATTTCCATGGTACTTCTATTGTTGTAAACATCCATGTTGTACCTGTTGATTTGGAACAAATAACTGAGCCATCACCTGCAGCACCCGAAATATTAATATGGATAATAGCATTGACGGGGTTAGACGAATTCCATATTTGAGCCTCATTATAACCTGTTATAGTTGAGGGAAAAAAACTTGATATAGTGGTATCTACAAAATTATTAAGATTAGTCCTTACATAATTTAAAAATTGAAAAGGCGTAAAAGGTTGACCAGTTTGTGGATTGGTCGGAAAAACACTTATTTTGACCGGAAAATAGTCCATATTACAAATCGCTCCACGTGCACCTTGAATGTATTGAATATTATAATCTCCAAAATTTTGTTGATCTAGACTGTTAATTTTATTCACAACGCTTTGCGGAGGCGCAAATTGAATCAGATTAAGCCATTCTTGAATATCATCATTTGATAATCTGAGTAAAGTACCTGGATTATCTTTAAGTAAAATAGCTAAATCAATCCAATTTTTTGCTATTAATCTGCTATAACGTGAATATAAATTATCTTGCAGATAATCTGTAATTTGCTTAATTGTTGTTTGGTTAGTACTATCTCCCCAAAATGCAGCCTGTTCAGCATTCAAATTGTCTTTAAAAGAAGTTAACGCGTTATAAGTTGGCGCCACCACACCTATTATTGGGTTACCATTATAAAAACCTAGCGTACTGGGGTGTGTTACAATATTTCCATTTGGGTCAACACTTGCGGGCGGATTAAAAGGGTTATACCCTCCGTTACCGCCGCCGCCGCCGCCGCCCCAGCTCCCGCCGGTATTAACACCACCGCCACCGCCACCGCCAATGTCCCAAATGGCAAGATATTGTGACATTGAAAAGCCTGGTGTAGAAGTAGAGTTATTACTACCATTTTCACAGGGGCATCCAGGACATAATAAAACTCCATACATAATTTCTCCAGTTTCAGGATCATTGTAAACACCGTTTGTCCAACATTCCCCGTCTTCATACCAATAAGATGGTGTATACCCTCCCCCATCAACAGTAATATCAATACCTATATCGCTATCAAAGCCAGGATCATCAAGCGGCATAACATCAAATTTCGAAAACATTTGTGCTGTAGAAGTACCATTTTCAAGCGCCGTCAGTTTACCCGGTGTTAACTCATGCCTGATGATGAAAGCTAAAAAACGGCCGTTGTGCGGGTGCAAAAACAGGTTCTCAAGATAGCCATTGGCACTATCTCTTACTATAGGAAATGTAAAAGATTGATAATCGTCTTTTTCAATCATTAATACCCGTTCTGTATCAATAGTAAATTTATAAGTACTACTCGCAATAATACGCATGTTAGCATTAGCGGGAGCTAAAGTATTTAGCTTCTCAACAACTCCGGGAATTTGTTTAATTTCATCAAGATTTACAAACCTTGATTTTAACAGTTTAGAATTTTCTGTAGCGTCGAGCGTAGATGATTCTTCAGTGGCACAATTAGTAAAAATTAAAGAAACTGCAAAAAGCAGTACAAACGGAACAATCCGTTTAATAAAGGAGAATTTCATAAAAAGGAGATTAATTAGTTATTAACGCTAAGCTACTTAATACAACTAACTGATGTATATAGGGTTTCCCCTAATTAACAAACTTTTAGCAATTTAATTAAGAAATGAGTAGGATAACCAAATCATCAATCTTAAATCTTAAATCACCCCAAAAAAACTTGGCACAGATTGTGCTATGCCTACAGCACCAATCAATATTACATGAAATTACTTTATTTTCTCTCAACACTACTGTGCTTTAACGTGGCCGTTGCCCAAAAAATTAAAACCCTTAACAAGGGAAAAGTGGTACAAAAAAACTACAACACCACCGTACCCTATACCGATATTAACGGGCTCATAATAACCCAGGCCACCATTGGGGGCAAAGCCTACAACTTTATTGTAGATACCGGGGCCATGAGTGTTATAAGCCGGGAACTGTATGAGGCATTAGGCCTGCAAACCCCGGACTCGATTAGAATTAGCGACTCCAGCAACCTTAAGCAACACATGAAGCTTGTAACACTACCCCCTGTACAGGTAGGCGATATTACGTTTACCGGCGTGCCGGCCGCAGTGGCCCAACCCGGTTTTTTCTTTGAGTGCCTGGGCATAGACGGTTTTATTGGCAGTAACATGCTGCGCAACACCATTGTAAAGTTTTCTTATCAGGATAAAACCGTAACCTTTACCGATAAGCTTAAAAATTTGAGCGTAGACAAAAAAAATAGCGTCGCCCTGGCAAAAGACAAGTTTCAGAGCAACCCCGGAATCAAAATTATACTTCAGAGCGACAGCTATACAATAAACGAACTCGTTTTGTTTGATACCGGCATGGTAGGGCTGTATGACCTCTCATTAAGCGCCCATCAATCCACATTAAAAGAAGCAGGCCTTTTAACCGTACTCCACCGGTCTGAGGGTGCTTTTTCGGTAGGCATTAACGGTGTTGAGGCACCCACAGAGCATTTAATGCTGTCAATACCTGAAATTGTTTTTGCAGGCACAACCCTTAAAAGTGTTACCACCAAAACCACCAGCGACAACAGGTCGAGGATAGGCAATGAAATACTTAAGTATGGCGATGTGATAGTCGACTATCCGCACAGGCAGCTGTACTTTAACGCTTATGCCAATGGCCCTGTTGATGTTTCCGAAAAACACTTCCCCGTACAGCCCGTTGTAAATGGAGATAAAATTGTAGTAGGCATTGTATGGGATGATGCCTATAGCGACAGGGTTAACCTGGGTGACGAAATCCTGAAATTTGGCGAATTCGACTATACATCCGTAAGCTATTGCGACACCTTTAAGCACAATATGAAACCCACTACCGATACCGCCATTATGGTACTAAAAGACATCAATACTGGCGAAATCAAGGAAGTAGAACTCACCCAGCAGTAAGCAGGTACACCCAATCATTCAATTTTTAAATCTTTAAATTTTTCAATCTTACATCCCCTCAAACGCCTCAGTTATCTCCGGCTGCATAATTTTACCCTGCACAATACTCAGGCCACGGCCCAGGTCTGGGTACTCCTTACAGGCCGTTTGCCAGCCCAGGTTAGCCAGTTTCAGGATGTAAAACAGCGTAACGTTAGTCAGCGCCAGGGTGCTGGTATAGGGCACCGCACCGGGCATGTTCGCCACGCAGTAGTGCACAATATCGTTAATAATGTAGGTAGGGTTTTCGTGGGTTGTGGGGCGTGTGGTTTCAAAGCAGCCGCCCTGGTCTACCGCCACGTCTACCAGTACGGTACCGGGGCGCATATCCTTTAGCATGGCACGGGTAATAAGCCGCGGCGCCTTAGCCCCCGGTATCAGCACTGCGCCTATAATCAGGTCGTGGTTTTTAATGTGGCGTTTAATGTTATACACACTGCTAAACTCCGTTACCACATGGGGCGGCATAACGTCGTTTACATAACGCAGGCGTTTCATGTTAATATCCAGCATAGTAACGTGTGCGCCCAGTCCCGCCGCCATCTTTGCCGCCTGAACGCCCACCACGCCGGCGCCTAAAATAAGCACCTTTCCGGGGGGAACGCCGGGCACACCGCCAAGCAGCACACCACGGCCCTTAATAGGTTTTTCCAGGTATTTGGCACCCTGTTGTATGGCCATACGCCCCGCAACTTCACTCATGGGGGTAAGGAGCGGCAACGTACCGTCGTCATCGCGCACGGTTTCATAAGCAATACACACCGCCTTGCTGGCCACCATGGCACGGGTAAGGTCAAGGCTCGATGCAAAATGGAAATACGTAAAAACCACCTGGTTTTTCTTTATAAGCGGATATTCATACGGCGTGGGTTCTTTGACTTTTACAATCATTTCGCTCATGGCATATACCGCCTCAATGGTAGGCAGCATAATGGCGCCGGCCTCGCGGTAATCGGCATCGGCAAACCCGCTGCCCTCGCCTGCGGTTTCCTGCACAAAAACCTCATGGCCGTAGTTTGTAAGCTCAAACACCCCTCCGGGAGTAAGGGCCACCCGGTTTTCATTGTTCTTGATTTCCTTTGGCACCCCTATTTTCATAATGGTAGTAGTTATGTTGTAGTGCAAATATAAAGCACCTGCCCCTATCTTAAAAACCACCACGCCCGATTTAAATATTTGCACGATTTTATGCACCAAAATTGAAAATACGGTATCTTTGGGTTTATGCCAATTGTAAATTTTAATGAAAGCCCTGTACCTACTCCCCCTGCTATTGCTTTCCTGCAAAAAAGAGCCTGCACAAAAATCTGAAACTGTAAAAGACACCATACAACAGGAAGCCCCACAACCTAAACCGGCAACCGTAAGCCTGTGGGATTTTAACGGCGACGGCGTAGCAGATGACGCGATTATTGTGCACAACAACCTGGATGATGCACATTCTGACGATGGAATAACCCCCGGAAGCTGGACCATAAAATTTGAGAACAAAACCTTACCAGACCTGCCCTTAGCCGGCGGAATGCCCACACCCGTAGGCGAAGGCGACCTTAACAGAGACGGCGCTGCCGAACTAACCATAATACAGGAGCCCAACCATGGCTGCGTGTATGACCTGACCACCTGGAGCTTCCAAAAAGGCAAATGGAAACAGGTTTTCGGGCCGGAACTTATACCCACCGCCTGCGAACCTGTAAACTATGATGCTTTAAAGCAACTGATTGTTGAAGAAAACGGCAAAGTATATTCTTATAAAGCTGATTTAAATGATGAGGGCTTTAAGCGTATAAAAACGGAGGTTAAACTCAGAAATTAGATTTCAGAATTTAGAATGAGCTTCACTCTGAATTTTCACGTTGTGTCATTCCGACGAAGGAGGAATCTCAAAAACCAAACTTGCCCTGAAATTTCTTTCATTGTATCTTTACCCTTCCCCATTGTTTACTGAACACTGAACACTGAACACTGAACACTGAACACTGAACACTGAACACTGAACACAAAATAAATGTTTGAAACCCGCAAAAGCACCCTTTATGTAATCCTGGCCGGGATATTTATAACCAATGCCGTAGTGGCCGAGCTTATTGGCGGCAAGCTCATCTCCGTTTTCGGGGTGCCTATGAGTGTGGGCATATTGCCGTGGCCGGTGGTATTTATTACAACCGACCTCATTAACGAATACTTTGGGCAAAAGGGCGTGCGCAGGCTCTCGCTTATTACCGCCGGGCTTATTGCCTACTGCTTCGGGCTGCTGTACCTGGCCATGAGCATACCCGCCATACAAGGCGAAGGCCTGGTTACCGATACCCAGTTCAGCGGCGTTTTCGGGCAAAGCATGTGGATTATTGTGGGCAGTATTACAGCATTCCTCGTGTCTCAGGTTATAGACGTTACCATCTTCCATTTCGTAAAAAACAAAACCGGTAACCGCATGATATGGCTGCGCAGTACGGGCTCTACCGTAATCTCGCAGTTTTTTGACAGCTTTATTGTTTTGGGCATTGCCTTTTACCTTACCGGCAAGATGGATACCCAAACCTACCTGCTAAGCGGCATTACGGGTTATAGCGTTAAGCTGGCCATTGCCATACTGCTTACCCCCGTTATTTACCTTGCCCACGCCCTGATAGAAAAATACATCCACAATAAATAATTCCCGCAGGGCGTAAGCTTAAAATAAACCTTTGTTTTTTTTCTTTGTGCCCTTTGTGTCTTTGTGTTTTAAAACACTGAATCCACTTTGCAAACTAAAGGACACAAAGATTTCTATGTTATCAAACAAGTAAAGTCCAATGTTTTTTGAGAGCGGTATTCATTTTTTGACAGGTAGGCTTGTTTTCTGTTTACTACCGACATTATTCTGTGAACAAGTTTATTTCGAACGGCGTTTAATACACTCATTTTATTTTTTCCTTCTGATACTTTACGTTGATAGTATTCTTTGATTTCTTCATCGAACCTTATTGATGCCATTGCAGCCAAGTGCAGTAGTTTTTTAATATTCTTATTGGCCATTTTTGATACTCGTTCCTTTTTTACTATAGTACCGGATTGATTTTTAAAAGGCACCACTCCCGCGTAACAGGCAAGATGCCTGGCGCTCTGGAAGGATGTGAAGTTATTTGTTGCAATTATTAAATTCACAGCGCATTGTGGGTCTATACCCGGTATGGTGGTTATGAGTGCCTTGGTCTGGCTTATTTCAGGATCATTTGCAATTAACTGTTCTATCTTTTCCTCTGTTTGTTTTATAGATTTAACCAAAGCATTTAATACCTGTTTAAAGAATTTGGAGAGTATTTGATATTCAAAAGCATCATGCGTCTTAGCTTCTTTCAGGCGGTTCTCTAAAGCTGTTTTTTGTCCCAGCATAGCTTCACGTACTTTGTTTAAGACACCAAGTTGTTTAATAACTTCTGTGGCCTCACGGTAAGGAATAAGCTTATCATTATATCGGATGGCATATTGGGCAATCCGCAACGCATCTTTACGATCGTCTTTCCCTCTCATATCCGTTGTGGCCCATTTGATTTTAAGGGCATGTTCAACCCATAAGGGCACATCCAATTCGGAACAAACAACTTCTAAAGGCCTGTTGTAAATCCCTGTGTTTTCACAACATACTAACACTTCTCCCCTGGTTATCCTGTAAGTATTTAATACTGCTTTTATAAAAGCTCTAATACTTTTCCTGTTGTTTAGAATTACCCTCTCCTGGAGTAATTCCAGCTGATTGTTTAAAATGGCAATGTCCAGTTTAGATTTGGAAACATCAATTCCAATTACGTACTTTTGTTTCATATTGAATATTTTATTCCACAAAGAGAGTGTTATCTAAGTCCTTGATAATAGGTCGTTAACCTAAATTTCTATTATGATCTTGCTCTCTAAGAAACAGGGTACGTAATCTTCGTATAGGCCTCGGAATCCTTTGACACAAATTGATTCACCCTGTTTCTTGTGGAATGATTAATAACAATAAATATACTTCGGAATACTATTAATCAATCCACTTTGCAAACTAAAGGGGCACAAAGAAGAGGTACATCATATGAATATACAAGACATTTAATTTGTTTTAAAATCTTGGTATTCCTTGTATCATTGCGTTTAAAAATCTCTCCACACCAAACATACCAACTTACCTCCTCTAAACGTTATACTGTAAGTATACGCCTGCAAACATTATGCACCCTTAAACCACCTCCTCAAATTGTTGTAAAAGCCTCAATATTTTCAGGCTTTAATTGAATATTTTCTAAAAGAAACACCTATATTTGGGTTACTTAGTTTACCAACTCCTAAATCTTATTTTCAATTGAAAAGATTAGTCCTTCTGCTGTTATTATCTGCTACCTCACTATTTGCACAGGAAAAAAAATACCAGGGCCTGCTGTGGGAAGTTTCCGGAAACGGGCTTAACAAAAACTCCTACCTGTATGGCTCCATGCACGTTAGTGACAAGGTGTCCTACCACCTTAGCGACGCCTTTTTTACCCACCTGCTCAATGCCGATATGGTAGCTAACGAAAGCGAACCCAGCACCTGGATGGACCTCATGGGCCTTATGGGGCGCGGGCCTTTCCGTGGCAAGCTGTATGCATCGTTCTACATGCAGCCTACAGCAAAAACTGATTTGTACCCGCTGTTCCGCAGTAAGGATTACACCATAAACCACCTGCTTTTCCGCACCAATTCCTACCAGGAAGAATACCAGGAAGATACCTACCTGGATATGTTTATATACCGCACCGGCCGCAAGTATGGCAAAAAAACCGTGGGGCTTGAAGACACCAAAACGTCGATGCTCAACATAATGAACATACCCTTTAAAGATGCCCGCCCCAGCGAAGAAAACATGGTAGCCATACAAAAGCTTCTTAAAGACACTGATTATGAAGAAGCCATGATGAACTACTACCGCGATAAAGACCTGGATATGCTCGACTCGCTTACCAACCTTTCAAGCGGCGAAAAATACCTTAAGGTAATGCTGTGGGACCGCAATACGGTTATGGTTAAAAGCATCGACTCGCTTATGCGCACCGGCAGCCTTTTTGCAGCCGTGGGCGCGGCGCACCTGCCCGGCAAACATGGCATTATAGAAATGCTGCGCACCAAAGGCTATACCGTAAAGGCCGTACCGGCTACGTATACTGATAAGGGTAAGGCCGACAAGGAAAAGATAGACAACTACTTTACCAAGCCTAAATTCAAGACCTACACCAGCCCAGATGGCGTAGTAAGCCTGCCCGTGATAGACGGCCCCGTGATTGAAATTGAAACCGACGTGCAAAGCCCTGACCTGGCTAACGGCGGCTACATAAACGTAAAGCGCCTCCTGCTTAACGATTACCTCAAGAAAGACTACAAGGCGTTCAACCCGCTTTCGCTGGATAGCTTGTTTTACGAAAACATTCCCGGCAAAATACTCGAAAAGAAATTCAGCACCGCCGATGGCTACAAGCTGTATGACATAAAAAGTGTTACCAAAACCGGGAACGCCCAGCGCTACAGGTACTACATTACCCCCATGGAAATTATTATGGTTAGCATGGCGGGCGAAAAAAACTATGTGCGCCAGTTTGAGAACGATGTTTTTAACAACCTTAAAATTAAGGTAAACGGTACCGCATGGGTAAAAACAGGCCCGCAGCGCGGCGGCTTTACCATAAACATGCCGGGCTATTATGTAGCCACCGGCGAAAAAACCAACGCCAAAGTAACTGAAGACGTTAGCTTTTATGGCTATGATGCAGCCACCAGGGCCAACTTTTTTGTGGAAGAACGCACCATAGGCGATAACGAAGCCCTGGAAGATACCGCCTTTGAGCTAAGGCGCATGCATACTGAATTCTACACCCAACTGGGCATAGACAGCACCCATGTACAGGTAGATGCTACCAAAACAACGTATACATCAAGCGCCTCTTTAACCGAACGCGGGCTAAGGCTTAAGTCGGTTATAAACGGGCCTAAGTACTTCCTTATAGGCAGCATAGGCGCCACCGAGGCCGCGGCTGACAGCTTTATAAACTCGTTTGCGCTAACCCCGGTTAAAGATGCTACAGATTACAAAGTATTTAAAGACACCATTGGCCTGTACAGTGTACAAATTGCACGCGCACAAAACGAAAGGCTTGATTTTGAACCCGCAAACCGCAGCCGTTATGGTTATGATGACGAAGAGAAAAACGTGTTTAAAGAGCTGTATGGCAACAGGCAGTTCAGTATGCCAAATGGCCAGGTAGTAGATGTGTATTACCACAAATACCACAGGCACACCAGCATTAAGAGCATAGACAGTATTTGGGGCAAGCTTAAAAAATACATGCTTGAAGAAGACAACCTTGCAAATATTGATAATGATGCCATGGCAGTAGCTACAGATAGTATTGCGGCAATACCGGGCTTTTCAATGGGCGATTATACCGTTAAGCTGGGTTCAATCTGGGATAAGTACATCAAGCCTAAAAAAGCCAAACTACAGCTTATAGACGAAAAACAGGAGTTTGTAGAAAGCGGCAAATACTACCAGTATACCGCCACCCTAATTAGCGACCGCAGCCAGCAGGCCATAAAGGTTAAGGCCCTGCACCGCAACGGCACCACCTATGTTATTAATACCCTTGTAGAAAAAGGCTACAAAAGCGGCGACCCGGCCATCGAAAAGTTGTTTAACAGCTTTACCCTGCTAAACGACCCCAAGGCCGAAGACCTGCCTGCCGACCGCTTTAAGCTCTGGATGGAAGACGCACAAAGCGAGCACGACAGCATACGCAGCAGTGCCCTGGCTTCTATCAGCAGCCTGGAACTTACCAAAGAAGACAGCAAAGCCCTGGAAAACTTCATAGATAATTTTGAGTTTGAAGCCGAAGAAACCGAAGCCCTTGTAGAGCTGTATGCAAAACTGGGCAGGCTGAAAGACGAATCTTCTATTCCGTTTTTTGAAAGGCAATACAAGCAGGAAGACGTTAACGCCACGGTACAGTTTGCCGTGCTCGATGCCCTTACAAACTACGAAAGCAAGGCCGCCTACAAAAAAATAGGCGAACTTATGGAGTTTGACCTGCCCATTAGCGATAACAGCTATGAGGTGCAAAGCCTGTTCAGCAGCTTTGAGAACGACGCCAAAAACAGCGCTGTACTGTTTCCTGATGTGCTGCAATACTACAGCATTCCGGAATACCAGGGGCCGGTGGTAAGCTTTGCCTCTACCCTTATTGAAGAAAAAGAGGTAAAGGCCAAAAAGCTTAAAGCCTACAAAAAAATGCTGCTTACCAGCACCCGCCTCGAAATAAAAAGGGCCAAAAGCCGCAAGGCACTACAGCAAATGAGTGGTGATGACTATGAGTATGCTTATGCCTATAATGATGATGAGCCTGCATCGTTAACCGGCTATATGCAGCTGCTGTATGCCTTCCGTAACGATAAGGATGTTAAGAAGGTATTTGATGCCATTGCCACGCTTGATATGGACGAAACCAACCTAGAGCTGGCCCGCCTTGAAATTAAAAACGGCGATGCTAACGAAGAGAAGCTGAAAGGTTTGCTGGCTGATAACAAAACCCGCTTTGAGATACTAAAGCTGCTTACCGAGAAAAAAGAAACCGGGCTGCTTAAGGAGTTTAGCGATGAAGAGATTGCAGAATCGGCCATTATATCGCTGGAAGGGGTAGACACCAAAAAAGACTCGCTTATTTTTATTGAAAGCCGCAGCGTAAACTATGACGAAAAAAACATCATTACCTTCTACTTCTACAAAACCAAAAATATTGAGAAGAAAGACAAGAACGACTATGATTAATACGGTGGCTATGGCGGCAATATGGATAAGCTGCTGTGCGTGGCCTTTGTAAACGAGGGCGGAAAAATAAATGCACTGGCCTACAACGCCGTGGGCGACAAACGCCTTACCGATGACAACGAAATTAAAGACTACATAAGTGCCATGATAGACCAAACCCTAAACAGCCAGCACGAAAGGGCAAGCTTTGGAAAACGCAAAAACTACGGCTATGGCGATTTTGGCACTATGTATGACGAATACGAAGAATAAATAATGGAAGACAACAAAATACGCTGCGGCTGGTGCCGTGGCAACGAGCTATATGAAGCCTACCACGATAATGAGTGGGGCAAACCCGTGCATGACGATGCCACCCTGTTTGAATTTATACTGCTGGAAGGCTTCCAGGCGGGGCTGAGCTGGATTACCATACTGCGCCGCCGCGAAAGCTTTGCAAAGGCATTTGATAATTTCGACTATAAAAAGATTGCGGAATACAGCCAAGAAAAGCTGGACGCCCTAATGCAGGATGAAGGCATTATACGCAACAAATTAAAAGTCAATGCATCGGTTATTAATGCCAAAGCGTTTATAAAAGTACAGGAAGAATTTGGCAGCTTTGCCAACTATTTCTGGAAATTTAGCGATGGCAAAGTGGTAGACAACCACCCGCAAACCCTTAAGGATATCCCGGCCACATCGGCCCTTAGCGATGCCATAAGCAAAGATCTTAAAAAGCGAGGCTTTAAGTTTGTGGGCAGCACCATAATTTATGCCCATATGCAGGCCACCGGCATGGTAAACGACCACGTAGCTGACTGCTGGACGCGGCATTAAGGTTGTTTCAGGTCGTGGGTTGGGAGTTGTTTTTAAAGTTTAGACTCCAAATTACACACTCATAAAAAGAAAAGCGCTACAAAATATATAATGTTTTGCAGCGCTTTTATATTGTAAATAAGGGTTATTTGTTACATGAATAACTTTAAAAACAACCCCCAACTCCCAACCTGACAACTCTTTAACTACTTCCCCGCTATCCTGTTATACAGCAGCACAGCGTTACCGTCAGTCAGGGTAGAAACAAAATGGCAAATGTGTAGCAGGCGGTCGTATACCGTCATTTTATCGGTAATGAATTTTTCGGGAAGGAGTTTTAGTATCAGCTTGTCGTAATTGCTTTCGTTGCCGTCAAACTTATTGTTATAAGCCGTACAGAACGCATCTAAGAGCGTATTGATAATGCGGTAGCCCATTACCTCCTTTTCCACCACTTCGCGGCTCTGGTAAATGTTTTTAATGCTCAGGTTAATAATGTCCTTCATCTGGGCGGTATAGTTGCCGCGGTCGGTTAGCGCATAAGGGTATTTACCCGCTAAAATCAGTTGCTCGTTTTCAAGGAACGTGTTTACCGCATCGTTAATCAGCGTACCAATTGCTAAGGCACGCAGGTAGCTCACGCGGTCTTCCTTGGTGGTAAGGCTCTTGTATTTCTCAACCTGAACGTTGTCCTTAACCAGCTTTATAAGGTATTCCAATGCATAGTCCTCGCTTATAAGCCCCAGGTTAATACCGTCTTCAAAATCGATTATGGTGTAGCAAATATCATCGGCAGCTTCAACCAGGTAGGCCAGCGGATGGCGCTCAAAGCCGGTATCATCTCCGGTTTTATTCGGAATCATGCCCATATCGGCCGCGACATCTTTAAAAAAGGCCTTATCGCACTGAAAGAAGCCATATTTTTTATCGGCAATATTGCTTGTGGGCTTTTTTGGCAGCGACTCCTTAGGATATTTCATAAAGGCACCCAGCGTGGCATAGCTAATACGCAGGCCACCCTCAATACCGGGGCGACTGGAAGTTAGCAGGTTAAAGCCGTTGGCATTGCCCTCAAAGTCAACCAGGTCCTGCCATTCTTTATCCGTAAGCTTATCGCGATACTGCTGTCCTTTCCCAATCTTAAAATACTCGCCAATGGCTTTTTCGCCGCTGTGGCCAAAGGGTGGGTTGCCTATATCGTGTGCCAGTGCAGCTGCGGCTACAATGGCGCCAAAATCGTTCATGTGGTAGCCGTGCACCTCAGCCAGGTAGGGGTGTTTTTCTATAATTTTTTTACCTACAAGCCGGCCTAAACTCCTGCCCACCACGCTTACCTCAAGGCTGTGCGTAAGGCGGGTGTGCACAAAATCAGTCTTGCTAAGGGGTATTACCTGCGTTTTATCCTGCAGGCTGCGAAACGCCGACGAAAATATTATACGGTCATAATCTACCTCAAAACCCAGGCGGGTATCATCCTGCTCACGGCGCAGGCGCTTGCTTGTATCGCCCTGCCTTTTTAACGACAGGAGCTGTTCCCATTGCATCATTTCCATTTCAGATTTAAGAATTCAGATTTAAGAATTAGCTTCACTCGTAGCTTACTCCCCCTTCGGGGGTTGGGGGGCTACAAACTTCTTCTTATCAGCAGCTACAAAATCCTTTGATTTTTTATTGTAGGTATCATAGCTTTTGTCGCTTGGGTTTTCAATAACCGAGCGTATGGTTATCCTGTCGCCTTCCTTAAATTTTTCGGCTACCATACGATAGTCCAGCAGGTAGGGGCCGCTAAAGTAGTTGCCGTTTTCGTCTTTTTCTATTATACCGGTGTAAATAGCGTCTTTATCTTTTGCCATAATGATGTAGTTATCAGGACTGTTAAAACTGATTTTAACAGCAGATTTATTCTTCAAAAGTACGCCAATACTTTTAATAACAAAAGCCTGCTTTCGCAGGCTTTAAATTATAACTGTAATAGTCCAATAGTTTGTTTACAAGGGGAATCCGGATTACAATAACTGTAAGCGGATGAAGTCCAGTATTCCGCCCCTTTATCAATATAAAGTTGAGGATAACAATCTTCATTAGTCCCATAACAAGTAAGAAAACATTTATTCATATCTAACTCATGGTGAGACAGGGTAGGAGAATCATAAAACATGATGAAGTCTTTACCTTCTTTCTTTAACAAAATTGCAATTTTAAGTTTCAACTTAAAATTTCTGCACATCACATAATAATAATCCTTCAATATCTTACCATTATCATCCTGCAACAGTGCGCTTTCAATCGAAATTTTATCAAATGTATTTGGAATAGAATCTTCTGCAACTGATATCTCCTTAGGAATAAGCTCTTTAAAAAACTCCTTAATTAAAACTGTATCCTCTACAAAAAGAACTTTTTTCTGATCTTCTTTAGCTATTTTCCAATTTAAACTTTGCGCCGAACAGAAGAAAGGCAAGAAGATAATTAAATAAAGATATTTCTTAAACTTCATAATCATTGCGAGGTGGTAGGTTTAGTAATAGTTGTCTCTGTTTTTGTACAACTTTGGCCATGTAAAAATTCGCAAGGAGTACATTCATTTTGAGTCTGCCCATTTGAATCTGTGTAAGTTCCAGGACTGCACCCTCTTGTGCAACCCGTGCATGTAACTTGATTAGCAACTAAGCTGTTAGATGAGGAATACCTGAAATTAATATAAAAAACGTTATTAGCTAAAGTTAAAGGAATACCTGACTTTACTGTATCATCGCTACTTGCGCCAACCAACATATAAGAGCCTGGTCTTGTAGATGACTCTTTTATTTCAAAACTGTGCACATTAGCCAAACCATTTGCAGTAAGATTGGCATTCATATCTGTATATAATGCAGATAGATTTTCGGTAATAACAAAATTACCATTGATTACTTCGCCCGCTTTGTCCTGTGGGTGAATCCTTAATGATGAAGGTGATGAATCTAATGAAGTTTCAGAAATTTCATTTGTACATGCAAAAAAGAAGATTGTTGAAAGTGTGGCAAATGCCAAGATAATTTTTTTCATTTCGAGAAGAATTTAATGTTAATAAAATCTAAATTAACAAAAAAAAAAAATCGCAAAATGTTAAAAATAAGTTAATTGCAAATTTTATTTGTCTGAAAGAAAAGGGTTTTGGGTTATGCCCATTTCAGTATAGGCGGCTTTCATGCGGTGGGCCAGGTTAAGCTTGTGCAGGCTTACCACATAGGTTTTACTGGCGCTGTCGTGCAGGCCTACAGCGCTTTCACCCACAAAAGTAAACACCTCAAAAGGCATAAGGCGTATGAGGGTGCGTATTAATACCGCTTTTACCGATGGTTTTTGCCCATAAGCATCTACCACACGCGTGCCGGTGGCATACTTGCCTATGGTGCTGCCTGTTAGTGTTTCAAACACCAGGTAATAAAAAAACGTAACCCCGGCGGCTATAGCCAGTTTGGTAAAGCTGCCCATATCTATATACCACAGCATAAGGTCTTCCATGCCGGCAAACTTATACAGCAGCAGTATGGCCAGGTACACCAGCATGAGCAATATGGTGCACACAATAGTATCTATAACCATATTGGCTATACGGGTGCTTTTGCCGGCAAATACTTCGTGGTCTATTTCAAACTCCGTATTATTCATTATCTGTGCTTTGTGGGGTTTCATCGGCAGGTGGCGTCATAGCGGCGCGGCGGCTATCTACCACAAGGGTTTTAGAAAACATATCGTGCCAGCCTATACCATAAGGCCCCAGGAACGACAGTGCTTCAAACGGAATTTGCCTGCAAAGCGTGCGCAGCAGTATAGTGCCCTCATCAGGCTTTTCGCCCAGGCGGTTTACCACTTTTGTGCGGGTTATAAACTTGCCGGGGGTGCGCTGCAACAACGATTCAAACAGGCCGTAATACACTACCGAAACCAGCAGGTTTACAACCTGGAATTTATAATTGTCCATCTCCGGCTTGCCTATAACAAAAACATCAAAGGCAAAATTGTCGTTTAATACTATGCCCAGTTCGCCCAGGCTAAGGGTTAGCAAGTAGCAAATAAGCGTATCGGCTATAAAGTTAGAAACGCGCTTGTGGTGCGGCGCCAGCATGTGTACCGCTACCGGTTGTTGTTTATTCATAATCTATGTTGGCCTACTCGGCAGGCATCCCAATTTCCTGGAAACCCTGGCGCAGGCTGAGTTCTTCATTATATTTATTAATGTCTACCACCACAGTGCCAGACAGGCTGTCGTGCCACCCTAATGGATTTTCTGCCAAAAACGAAAACGCGTTAAACGGTATAATACGGCACAGGCTGCGTTTGGCTATTTGCCCGGCCGTGGGCCTCTCGCCATACCAGGTTAACACTTTTGTATTGGTTATATACTTACCTAATGTACGGCCACCTGTTAAGGTTTCAAATACAAAATAGTACAAATACGCAATAATATAAGTTAATACAAGGTTCTCAAAGCCACTCATTTTCTGCACATAATCAAAAGGCCCATAAATATCTAAATAGGTAAGCGCCCCTATAATCATACCCAAAATCCAGGTAAGGCTTAAACGCACCGCAACATCTATTATATAATTGGCTAACCTGCGCCATGAATTGGCCCTTAATTCATATTCTATTTCAAATTGCATAAAGGAGAATTTTTAGGTCATAAAGATATGAAAAAGAAAGCACGGCCTCAGCAGTTTGCTTCCATATTACAACCTCCTGCCGGCTATGCCAGAAAAATCTAAACTCCCCGGCCAAAAAAAGGGAGCCTTTTTAAAAAGCTCCCTTTCTTCATTCTACCTAAATATAATCTGTAATTAAGATCCGCACATTTCGCAGTCTTCAGGGTCGGCATTACGGCTGCGCTCCAGCATAGCCTGGAACTCCGTAAGCTCAACAGCAGGTGCAGCAGCGGTGGCAACACCACCGGCAACAGCAGCTTCGGCAGCAACCGGCTCAGCCTGCTTGTCGTTATTAAGCGTAAACTTAATAGCGTCAACCGCACTCTTGGTGCGCAGGTAGTACATACCGGTTTTCAGGCCGCTTTTCCATGCATAAAAGTGCATAGAGGTAAGCTTAGAGAACGTAGCGCCTTCCATAAACAGGTTAAGCGACTGGCTCTGGTCTATAAAGTAACCGCGGTGGCGGCTCATGTCTATAATGTCTTTCATACTCATTTCCCACACGGTTTTGTAAAGCTCTTTTATGTGGGTAGGTATAACAGGTATGTTTTGTATAGAACCGTTGTTGCGCATAATTTCCTGTTTCAGGTTTTCGTTCCACAGGCCAAGCTCTACAAGGTCGTGCAGCAGGTGCTTGTTTACCACAATAAACTCGCCCGAAAGCACGCGGCGGGTATAGATGTTTGAAGTATAAGGTTCAAACGCCTCGTTGTTACCCAATATTTGCGATGTAGAAGCGGTAGGCATTGGGGCAAGCAGCAGCGAGTTGCGCACGCCGTGCTCCATAACCTCCGTGCGAAGCGAAGCCCAGTCCCAACGGCCGCTAAGGTCGCCATCATTAAGGCCCCACAGGTTGTACTGGAACTCACCCTGAGATATAGGCGACCCCTGGAAGGTTGAGTACGGCCCTTCTTCTTTAGCCAGCTCCATAGAAGCGGTTACGGCTGCAAAGTATATGGTTTCAAAAATTTCCTGGTTAAGTGCCTTGGCCTCATCGCTGGTAAATGGCATGCGCAGCATGATAAAAGCATCTGCAAGGCCCTGTACGCCAAGGCCTACCGGACGGTGGCGCATGTTGCTGTTTTCTGCCTCCTGAACCGGGTAATAGTTGCGGTCTATAACCTTGTTAAGATTACGTGTTATGCGCTTGGTAACATTAAACAGGTACTCGTGGTTAAATTTGCCGTCTTCCACAAACATAGGCAGCGATATAGACGCAAGGTTACACACAGCAATCTCGTCTTCGCTGGTGTACTCCATAATTTCGGTACACAGGTTAGAAGAACGGATAGTACCCAGGTTTTTCTGGTTGCTCTTACGGTTAGCCGCATCTTTGTACAGCATGTACGGAAGGCCGGTTTCAATCTGGCTTTCCAATATTTTTTCCCAAAGCTCGCGGGCTTTTACCGTTTTGCGGCCACGGTTTTCTGATTCATACTTAAGGTATAAAGCATCAAACTCCTCACTGTGCACGTTATAAAGGTCAGGACACTCGTTAGGGCACATAAGCGTCCAGGTGCTGTCTTCCTCTACACGTTTCATAAACATATCCGGAATCCACATGGCTAGGAACAGGTCGCGCGTGCGCATTTCTTCCTTACCGTGGTTTTTGCGCAGGTCAAGGAAATCAAAAATATCGGCATGCCAAGGCTCTATGTAAACAGCAAAGCTGCCTTTGCGCTTACCACCGCCCTGGTCTACATAACGGGCCGTATCATTATACACCCTTAGCATAGGCACAATACCGTTACTGGTACCGTTTGTACCACGAATGTAAGAACCCGTAGCCCTTACGTTATGTATAGAAAGGCCAATACCGCCGGCACTTTGCGATATTTTAGCCGTGCTTTTCAGCGTATCATAAATACCGTCTATACTATCATCTTTCATAGAAAGCAGGAAGCAAGAAGACATTTGCGGCTTAGGCGTACCCGAATTAAACAGCGTAGGTGTGGCATGGGTAAAGTATTTTTTACTCATAAGCTCATAGGTTTCAATTGCCGAAGCAATATCAGTACCATGAATACCTACCGATACACGCATAAGCATGTGCTGCGGACGCTCTACAATTTTGCCGTTTATGCGCAGCAGGTAAGAGCGCTCAAGGGTTTTAAAGCCAAAGTAATCGTAGTTAAAGTCGCGGTTATATATAATTTTAGAGTCAAGCTCTTCGGCGTTAGCCATAATAGCCTCATATACGTCGTCGCTAAGCAGCGGCGATTCTTTACCGGTGCGCGGGTTAACGTAATGATACATATCGCTCATGGTTTCGCTAAACGACTTCTTGGTGTTTTTATGCAGGTTGCTTACAGCAATACGGGCGGCAAGCAGGGCATAATCAGGGTGGGTAACTGTCATAGAAGCAGCGGTTTCGGCTGCAAGGTTATCAAGTTCTGATGTGGTTACACCATCATATAATCCTTCAATAACGCGCATGGCCACCTTTACAGGGTCTACCAGGTCGTTAAGGCTGTAACATAAAATCCTTACCCTGTCGGTAATCTTATCAAACATTACCGGCTCTCTTCTTCCGTCTCTTTTTACTACAAACATATAAGCTTTAATTTAGGGGTTAGTAATCCTGGGGGCATCTTTTTAGGACACCCCTGTATATAATAATTCAGTTGGTATCTATTAATTAAAAATCGGCGTCGAAACTAATTTTTTGCGAGTCGGTATCTTTATTGATAACCCCTGCCTTTTGGTACTCAGACACCCTTTTTTCAAAGAAGTTGGTCTTGCCCTGCAGCGATATCATATCCATAAAGTCAAATGGGTTGCCCACGTTGTATTGTCTTTCGCAGCCCAGCTCTACAAGAAGCCTGTCAGTTACAAACTCAAGGTACTGCGTCATAAGCACCGAGTTCATTCCTATAAGGCTCACCGGAAGCGACTCGGTAATAAACTCGCGCTCTATGGTAAGCGCATCTACAATAATTTCCTTAATACGGTCTTTAGGCACTTTATTTACCAGGTGGTGGTTGTGCAGGTGCACGGCAAAGTCGCAGTGTACACCTTCGTCACGGCTAATAAGCTCGTTAGAGAAGGTTAGGCCCGGCATAAGGCCGCGCTTTTTAAGCCAGAAGATAGAACAGAATGCACCGCTAAAGAAAATACCCTCAACCGCTGCAAAGGCTATAAGGCGCTCTGCAAACGAGTCGCTCTCAATCCATTTAAGGGCCCAGTCTGCCTTCTTTTTAATAGCAGGGAATACCTCAAGCGCGTGGAAAAGCTGGTCTTTCTCTGTCTCGTCTTTAACATAGGTATCAATAAGCAGCGAGTAGGTTTCGCTGTGTATGTTTTCCATCATAATCTGGAAACCGTAGAAAAACTTAGCCTCCGGGTACTGCACCTCGTTAACAAAGTTTTCGGCCAGGTTTTCGTTCACAATACCGTCTGATGCTGCAAAAAACGCAAGTATGTGCTTAATAAAGTATTTTTCGTCTTCGCTAAGCTTGTTGTTCCAGTCGTTAAGGTCCTGGTGCAGGTCTATTTCTTCAGCCGTCCAAAAGCTCGCTTCCATTTTTTTATACCAATCCCAAATATCATGGTGTTTGATTGGAAAAATCACAAAGCGGTTTTTGTTCTCCTGAAGTATAGGCTCTATTGCAGACATAGTATTTTGACGTTTATTGAGTTATGAATTGGCACCCTTGTCTCAAAGGGCGAATACAAAGTTTGGCATTTACATTAGAAATTCAAAGGCATAGTTATTCACAATCGAGTTGAGTTTTTAACAACGTTTAAAGCTAACGTTAAAGCAGTGTTAAAAACACACATTGTTGATTTACAAATGGTTATAATTAAAGGAATGGATTAGTAATTTACCACTAACCACCTGAAAACACAGGTACTTTAGGATGATTTTTAGTTAAAATCACCTTAGCAAACACACTATAATCAATAGAAAATCCTGTTACCCCCTCCTGCGTGGCGAAGTATCGTTTTTAAGATCTTCAGCCACTTTTTCAAGCTCGGTATACCAGTCAATGCCAAATCGGCGAACCAACGCCTCTTTAACAAATTTGTATACCGGCACTTCAAGCTCCTTACCCAAAGAACACGCATCATCACAAATTTCCCAACGGTCATAATTTACCGCCGAAAATTCGCTGAAGTCTTTTATACGTATAGGATACAAGTGGCATGACACCGGTTTTTTCCAGTCTACAATACCCTGGTTATAGGCCTGCTCTATGCCGCAAAGCGCGGTTTTGCCGTCAAAAATAACGTAGGCGCAGTCTTTATTGTCTATAAGCGGGGTTTCAAGGTCGCCATCGGTACCGTTTACCCATGTGCCCTGCGCCTCTATGGCTTCTATACCCTCCTTGCGCAAAAAAGGCTTTACCAGCGGGTAAATCTTCTCAAGGATTTTGGTTTCCTCCTCATTAAGCGGTGCACCCGCATCTCCATCTACACAGCAAGCCCCTTTGCACGCCGAAAGGTTGCAAACAAACTCTTTTTCCAAAATGTCTTCAGACACTATTGTTTTACCCAGTTGAAACATTTTGCAAAGATAGTCTTTTTTGGATTTTTAGATTATTGGATGGTTCGATTATTCGAATATTAGAATTTTAGTACGCTGGTATTTTCGACTTTGCGACTTTGTAACTCTGTCACTTTGTAACTCTGTCACTTTGTAACTCTGTCACTTTGTAACTCTGTCACTTTGCAACTCTGTCACTTTGCAACTCAGCCACTTTGTAACTCTGTCACTTTGTAACTCTGTCACTTTGTAACTCTGTCACTTTGTAACTCTGTCACTTTGTAACTCTGTCACTTTGTAACTCTGTCACTTTGTAACTCTGTCACTTTGTAACTCTGTCACTTTGCAACTCTGTCACTTTGCAACTCAGCCACTTTGTTTCTTTCGACTTTATGACTTTTGACCTTAGACTTTTTACTACCTTTGACCCACTTTTTAAAACAAAATAGTATGGGCTTCGACTGGAAGGAAATGTTTACCGTTACCATGGTGCTTTTTGCGGTTATAGATATCGTGGGAAGCATACCCATTATTGTAGGCCTGCGCAACCGCCTGGGCCACATACAAAGCGAAAAAGCCTCTATAGTAGCCATGGTTATTATGATTGCGTTTTTGTTTGTGGGCGAAGAAATACTGAAGCTTATAGGCATAGATGCCAACTCGTTTGCCGTGGCGGGTTCGTTTGTACTGTTTTTCCTGGCGCTTGAAATGATTTTAGGCATACACCTGTATAAAGACGACAACCCCAGCACTGCCAGCATTGTGCCCATTGCATTTCCGCTTATAGCCGGGGCGGGCACCATGACCACCATACTATCGTTACGCTCAGCTTATGACAAGATAAACATCATCCTGGCCATTGTTATAAACATAGCGTTGGTGTATGTTGTACTCAAGTCTTCTGCCAAAATAGAAAAGATATTGGGTAACAACGGCCTTGGGGTAATCCGCAAAGTTTTTGGGGTAATACTTTTGGCAATAGCTGTTAAATTATTTGCCAGTAATGTTAAAGGTTTATTTGCATAACGTTAAACTTCAGTACATTTACCGCATACACACATAAGTTCTGTTTTTGTATGAAAACCTTTATCTATATATTGATGGCGCTGGCTCTTGGCCTTGTTATCTTTAACATTACCCAGCTTGATTTTTCACACATTACCGAAGGCAACAGCCTTGTAGCCCTTATAGGCATAGTAGCCTCTCTATGTGCCATTTGCGTATTGCAAATACTGCGCAACTCTATGAGCATAGCAGAAAAAGCCGGCAAATAATTTACACACCATACACAAATTCATGTTTGACGTTTTAATCATTGGCGGGGGCGTTTCGGGCGTTTCCTGCGCACTTATTATTGGCTCTGCCCTTAAAAGGCCGTATGCCGAAGGCAAAAAAGTAGGTATTTTTACACACCAAAAGGCCTCTTCTTTACAAAACGGACTGTACAACAACGCTTATGGCATTCCTGCCGGCACTACAGGCCAGCAGCTTTTAGAAGGCAGCCTTGAGCACCTTGAAACACTTTACCCTGCGGTTGAGCAGTTTGCTAACGAAAAAGTACTTAATGTAGAAGGCACCGCCGGAAACTTTACCGTTACTACCAATAAAGATACTTATCAGGCTAAAATTGTGGTAGTAGCCATAGGCTCTGCCGGTAATTTTGATTTTGAAGGCCTGATGCAGTATGTTATACCCAACAAGAAAGCACTTCCTGAAAAAAACCGCATACAGCTTACTAACGACGACCACCTGGTAGCCGAAGGCCTTTATGCCGCCGGAACCCTTGCCGGGCAGCGCAGCCAGCTTGCCATAGCCGCAGGCAGCGGCGCAAGCGTGGGTACCGACATACTTACCCTTTGGAACGAAGGCAAGCCTACACAATACCACGACAGCGTACCTAAAGAGTAGGCAGTATTCAGTGTTCAGTAGGCAGTTAGCTACACTCTAACGTAGCACTCCGGCGCGTCATTGCGAGGAGGAACGACGAAGTAATCTATAAACCAAGCCCCGAGAAGCAATATCCTCGGGGCTTTATATTTGGTTATGAGTGAAGCTAACTGATCACTGAATACTGATCACTGATTACTGAAACTACTTACTCTCAACAGCAGCCTTCATCATACTGTCCTGTTTCAGCAGCAGTTCATAATATTCCTTATCGCTATACAGCTGGCGCACAAACTCGGCTGCTATGTAGTGCTTTACAATATCTTTTTGCTTAATAAGGCTTAGTTCAAAGCCGTTGCCTTTCATGTATTTTATAAATGCGTTAAAATACTTCTCTGAGTCATCAACCTTACTCACCACCTCATCGGGCGTAAGGCCCGCAAAGCCGGCACGTTCCTTATCCAGCTGCTCAAACACAAAGTGGCCGGTTATGGCAAGCTTCATCATTTCGGCTACAGCCTCATCGCCATGCTTGCCTTCAAGAGCTACAAACTTATCGGGTATTATACCGCCACCGCCATATACTGTGCGGCCTTTTACGGTTTTATACTTAAGCGTATCGGCAATTTTAATACTGTCAGCCGCATAGAGCTCGCCATTTTCATAACGCTTCTGGAAATCGTTAAAATAAGCCTCACCCCCACCGGCATAGCTGCGCTGTATGCTGCGGCCCGATGGCGTGTAGTAACGCGCCACGGTAAGCCTTACAGCACTGTTGTCGCCCAGCTTCATTTCGCGCTGCACAAGCCCTTTACCAAACGAGCGGCGGCCCACAATAGTACCCCTGTCGTTATCCTGAATGGCACCGGCAAGAATTTCGCTGGCGCTGGCGCTGTTTTCATTAATAAGGATAAACAGGCGGCCTTTTTCAAAAATACCCTCTTCGGTAGCGCGCGTTTCGTCTACCTGCTTGCGTTTGTTCTTGGTTTTTACAATAAGCTGCCCGTCTGACAGAAACTCATCGGCAATTTGTATGGCCGGCTCCATAAAACCACCGCCGTTATCGCGCAGGTCTACTACAAGGCGTGTGGCACCCTGCTTTTTAAGGCTTGCAAGCGCTTTATGAAACTCATCATACGTAGTTTCGGCAAAGCGGTTTATTTTTATATAGCCCGTGTTTTTATCGGCCATAAGGCCCACATCTACACTTTTAACCGGCACCTGGCCGCGGGTAAGGTTAATTTTAAAGGTTTTATGCCCTTCGGGGCGGAAAATGGTAAGCTGTACCTTAGAGCCATCTGTACCTTTTAGCCTGCTAAAAAGCGTATCGGTAGGCAGCTTGCGGTTAAAGAGCTTGTAGTTATTGGCAAACAAAATACGGTCGCCCGCCCTGAGCCCTGCCTTTTCGCTTGGCCCGCCTGGAATGGTTTTTATAATGGCAAGCGAGTCTTTATACATATAAAAGCTTATGCCTATGCCCACAAACTTACCGGCCATATTTTGCTCTACGGCCTCCATATTTTCTTTACTGATGTATACTGAGTGCGGGTCGAGCTTTTCGAGGATGCTGTTTACCGTAAGGTCTACAATACTATCGGTATTTACATCGTCTACATACTCGCGCTCTATAAGTTCAACCAGCTTGTTGAGCTTGTTTTTGTTAGAGCTGGCCACCAGTGTGCCCCCACCCTGAGACGGGTAGTTGAGAAAACCGCCCACTATAATACCAAAAGCCATGGCTATGGCCAGCAGTATGGGCAGGTATAATTTTTTTATCTTCATAAATTTATATCTCCGTTTCCGGAACATACACTACATCTACACCCGCCTTGGTTAAAAAATCTATGCCGCTGCTGTCTTTGTAGGTCCGGGCATATACAACGCGTTTTATGCCGCTTTGGTGTATAAGCTTGCTGCAGTCTTTGCAGGGCGACATGGTTATGTACAGCGTGGCGCCTTCGCAACTTTGTGTAGAGCGTGCCACCTTGAGTATTGCATTGGCTTCAGCATGCAGCACATACCACTTGGTAAGCCCCTCATCATCTTCGCAGCAATTCTCAAAGCCCGACGGGGTTCCGTTATACCCGTCAGATATTATCATCCTGTCTTTTACAATAATTGCGCCAACTTTTCTGCGCTGGCAGTAGCTCAGGTTTCCCCATTCGCGGGCTATGCGCAGGTAAGCGCGGTCATACTTGCTCAGTTTTTCTTCTTTCATACATACAGCCCAACCATATAAGCGTTTAGGCAATGGCGCAAAGTTAATAAATTACCATATTGGGCTTTCAATAATCATAGGTATTACAACACCGGCCACAAAAGCCGAGAGCACCAGTATCCAGTCGCGTTTTTGCACCCTTAAAAACTCCTGGCAAATAAAGGCCAGTATAAGGGTAAACATAACTACTATTATTTGTGCCGCCTCTATGCCCAGGGCAAACTCCAGCAGGGGCGCAAATTTAGAATCGCCTCCCGCCACCAGTACCTTAAAATAGTTAGAAAAGCCCAGCCCGTGAATTATGCCAAAAAAAAGCGTTGTTATGGCAAGGAAATTGATATTACCACTTTTAGCTGCCTTTTTAGACGCTGCAAAAATGTTATACAACGCCGTTGTAAGTATGGTTATGGGTATTAAAAACTCTACAAACTCTGCCTTTATGGTTAAGACTCCGTATACCGACAGCATGAGCGCCGCGGTATGGCCCACGGTAAAAACCGTTACCAGCACCAGCACATTGCGCCAGTCTTTAAACAGGTAGGGTACGGTTAAGGCCAGCAGGAACAGCACATGGTCATAAGCATGAATGTCGAGCACGTGTTGCAGGCCCAGGGTAAAATACAGCCAGAAATCGGTCATAAGGCGTATAATTTTGGTTAAAACTGTAAAAATACGGCTTTTTGTAATAGGTAAAACGCAGCTAAACGGGGTTATATTCCCCTAACGAGTGTTAAAATGTTCTGCAAAAATTATTCAGAACCTAAATATAAAATTATATTTGTCCCATAAATAGAACACACAATTATGTCTATATCAGATTTATTTGACAGCGGATTTAAGGCCAGGAACCAGGGCCACTTTGCCTCTATAGTGCGCGTGGCGCTTGAAAACAACCACATTAGCCCGGAAGAAAAGAACTTTTTAGACGTGCTTGCCAAAAGGCTTGAAATAAGCCCGGAGGAGTATGCCGCAATACTAAAAAACCCTTATAAATATCCGGTTAACCCGCCGCACCTGTACACGCAAAGGCTGGAAAGGCTGTATGACCTGAGCCGTATGGTATATGTAGACCACGTGCTGGGGCCAAAACAAAAAGAAATACTTACGCGCTTTGCCATTGCCCTTGGCTTTACACCGGGCAACGTGCAGTATATTGTAGACAAGGCACTATCATTACTGGTGCTGAATGTAGACAGCGAAACGTTTGTATATGAAATGCAACACATGAACAAATAATACTAAAGCCCTCTGGAAACAGGGGGCTTTTTTATAGCCTCTCCCCAACCCTCTCCAAAGGAGAGGGAGCAGCTTCATTCTTACTGTTTTAGTATTATAAAATACATTACGGCAATTTAGCGTTATAGCTATAACCAAAACCTCACTCCTCATGAAAACAATACCTGCATTACTATTGCTGTTGCTTTGTGTGTCGTGCGAATGGCATTCAAAAGATACTATTATACCGCATAGCATAACAAGAAAGATTGACGGGCTAACTATAATATCCGATACAATACATTTGAGCATAAATGGCACCGCGTTTAACGGAATCATAAAAAACGACAAATATTATATACAGTTTGATACCAGCCAACTTTTAGAAAAAGATGAGACGGTTCTTATAGAGATAGGCCATTCTTTTGAAAATGAATTTTATGTTATTGACAGAGACGGTGAAATTCTTGAGAAAATCGAATCACCAAAAGACATTGGTAATTTTGACAACAACCTCCATTTACGCAATAATAAAATTACAGCTAAATCCTCTGACAACTCAGACCCTGCTTATTATTTTGAAGAAACAAAAAAGGAATGGGTAAAAACCAAGCCCCTTGACAATGTTATTTATGAGGATGAAGACTACTATGTTACTTCGCTTTATTTTGGCGAATGGGGTAGCTCTACATGGTTCAGGGATAAAAAAACCGGCATTGAATATGTAGCCGAAATTGCCATACCAGAAGTACGCAAAACAGGTAACGCATACACTATAATATCGCAGGCCAGTATTGATGTTATACAAGACCCCAAACTACTCTTAAACACAGGGCATACTTATAGTGATATAGCAAAAAGCAAAGATATGTTTAGCGCATTTTTACAGCGCAAAAAGAAAAATTATGAACGCGCCGGGATAAAAAACATATACGAAAATTATAAATGGGCCTGGGAGAGCGTTTCCGGCATAAAGGCATCATTTGTATGCAATAACACTATTTATGTTTTTGTGTTTGATGACAGGCAAACGTATCTTGCCAAAGCAATCGGCAACAAGCTTGTACGGGTAGTTGATTTTGGCGATAAAATGTACTTAATGCATCGTGGAGACAGATATAATAACTTCCAAAAAAACAGCTACTTCTTTTCGCGGGGAACACCAAACAACTTTGGCCTCATTGAGATAAAAAACGATACTGTTTACCTGCACTACATTAAAAACACCCCAGCAAAAAAATAGCCGCGAATTGTACAAGCAACCCGCGGCCAAAACTTTTAACTTTATAACTTTCAACATTAAAACATTATAACGCAGCACTCATAAACTCCTCTGCCTTTGCTACCATGTTGTAGCTTCCGCAAAAGAACGGCACACGCTGGTGCAGCTCAGTAGGTACTATCTCCATAATACGGCCAAAACCGTCGCTGGCCTTGCCCCCTGCCTGCTCTGCAATAAAGGCCATTGGGTTGCATTCGTACAACAACCTTAGCTTGCCCTTGGGCGCTTTGCTGCTTGTGGGGTATAGGTATATGCCACCTTTAATCATATTACGGTGTATATCGGCCACCAGGCTGCCTATGTAACGGCTGGTATAAGGGCGGTCTTCTTCTTCGCGCTGGCAGTATTTCAGGTAATCTTTAACCCCTTGCGGAAAGTGCACGTAGTTGCCTTCGTTTATCGAATAAATGTTCCCGTCTTTAGGGAACATCATATTGGGGTGGCTCAGGTAAAATGTACCAATAGATGGGTTTAGCGTAAAGCCGTGCACGCCGTTGCCGGTAGTATAAACCAGCATGGTGCTGGTGCCATAAATAACGTAACCCGCCGCTACCTGTGCATCGCCGGGCTGCAAAAAATCTTCAATAGTAACGGGGCTGCCCACAGGCGTAACCCTCCTGTAAATACTAAAGATGGTACCCACAGGTACGTTAACATCAATGTTGCTCGAGCCATCCAGCGGGTCCATAAGCACCACATACTTGTTGTTGTGGCACTCGTCGCGGCCTTTAATAATAATAAAATCATCGTTTTCCTCGCTGGCAATACCGCACACAATTTCGCGGTTAATAAGGGTTTCCATAAAGGTTTCATTGGCAAACACATCGAGCTTTTGCTGGTCTTCACCCTGAATGTTCTGCTCGCCTGCCGCGCCGGTAATATCTACCAGCCCGGCCTGGTTTACTTTGTAGTTAACCACTTTTGCCGCCAGGCGGATGGAATTGATAAGGCGCGAGAGCTCGCCGGTTGAATACTTAAAATCTTCCTGCTTGTCGATGATAAATTCACCGAGGGTTTTGTTTCTTTCTTCCATTTCGAAATCGTTGTAGTTGAGTTGGTGCACAAATATCGAATTTTTTGTGATATGATAACAATTAAATATTTAGCAATATATTTGGCCGTATTTTTGCCCAAATTTTGCCGTATGAACATCCGCAAAGGAAATGAGAGCGATATGCCCGCAATACTGGGCCTGATTAATGAGCTTGCCGTTTTTGAAAAAGAACCCGAAGCCGTAGTAGTAACCGTAGACGACCTGCTTAGGGATGGCTTTGGCGCCAACCCGCTTTTCAGCACATTTGTGGCCGAAAAAGACGGCGTTATAATAGGCATGGCACTGTTTTACTACCGCTACAGCACCTGGAAGGGCAAGACCATTCACCTGGAAGACCTTATTGTGACTGAAAGCGCCCGTGGCATCGGTGCCGGCAGCGCGTTGTACAGGGCCGTTATTGAACAGGCTAAAGCCGAAGGCCTGCGCCGTGTAGAATGGGCTGTATTGGACTGGAATACCCCCGCTGTGGAGTTTTACCAGCGCAGCGGCGCCCGCATTTTAGAAACCTGGCGCACGGTACAGATGGACGAACAGGGCATGGCAGATTTTTGTGTTGACTTAAAGATTGGACAGATATAAATGAAAGTTTTCAAATTTGGAGGGGCATCGGTTAAAGATGCCGAGGGAATTAAGAACGTATACAGCGTGCTGCAACAGGTAGGGCACGAAGATGTGCTGCTTGTAATTAGCGCCATGGGCAAAACCACTAACGCCCTTGAGGTGGTTATTAAAAACTACTTTGATAAGTCGGCCGAACTACTGGCCAGCATACAGGAAGTGCGCAAGTACCACAACCAGATTTTGCTGGAGCTTTTTGAAGACGAAAACCACGCGGTGTTTGCTGCCGTGGGCAAAATATTTTCTGACCTTGAGGTGTTCCTTAAAGGCACCAAGTCGCCCAACTACAACTATGTGTATGACCAGGTGGTAAGCCTTGGCGAGGTGGTTTCTACCACAATCGTAAGCCATTACTTTAACCACGTGGGCCTTAAAAACACCTGGGTAGACGTGCGCGAGCTTATAAAGACTGACAATACCTACCGCGATGCTATTGTAGACTGGGATGCTACGCAAAAGAATATTTCTAAAGGTATTAAGAAAAAGAACCTGAACATTACACAGGGCTTTTTGGGTAGCGATGAGAACAATTTTACCACCACTCTTGGTCGTGAAGGGTCTGACTATACTGCCGCGATTTTTGCCTACTGCCTTAACGCCGAAAGCGTAACCATATGGAAAGACGTGCCGGGCGTGCTTAATGCCGACCCGCGTTATTTTGATAATGCCGTACTGCTTAACCAGATAAGCTACCGCGAGGCCATTGAGCTTGCCTTTTACGGCGCAACGGTAATTCACCCTAAAACGCTGCAGCCGCTGCAACGCAAGGAGATTCCGCTGTATGTAAAATCGTTTGTAAACCCATTATTGCCAGGCACAAGCGTGAGCAAGGGCGCCGACCTTGAGCCGCAAACCAGCTGCTTTATCGTAAAGAAAAACCAGTTGCTTATATCGCTTTCGTCGCTTGATTTCTCGTTTATTATGGAAGAGAACATCAGCGAGATATTCCTGCTGCTGCACAAGTACAGGATGAAGGTAAGCCTTATCCAGAATTCGGCCATTAGCTTCTCTGTTTGTGTAGACGATAAATTTGGTAACTTTGCCGAGCTTAAGGCCGTACTGAGCAAGAAGTTTAAGGTAACGTATAACGATGATGTATCGCTGTACACCATACGCCACTTTAGCGATAAGTCAGAAGCCACAGTAACCACCGGTAAGGAGGTTTTAGTAAAACAAACCAGCCGCGAAACCCTTCAGATTGTTACGAAGGAAATCGCATAGCTTTTCACATAAACTAACACAACAAGCTAAAAATCCGTGGTATACTTTACCACGGATTTTTTTATGAGCTTACTATAGTAACATTAGTATCTATATTTTTGACACAAAGGCCACCAAGAAATTCACAAAATTCACAAAGTTTTTCCTTGAAGGCCACAAAGCCTTGTGTTCTTTAAAGGCTGTCTATCTTGTGATCTTTGTGTAAACCTTTGTGTTCATTGTGTTTAAAAAATCAGCAACCCAGCAACCAACCTCAATACCGGTTACTAAACTCGCTATCCCAAATAGCGTTGTTGAAATTTTTACCTTTCCAAAAGCAGTAGTACAGCGCAATACCGCACACCCCCTTAAACGTAAACAAAAACGCCAACAGCATAAATTGCGATGTACGTTCGCCGGTAAAGAATAATTCGGTTATGGCATACGTAAACAGCGCACTGAACACCACTAAAAACACCAGCAGGCTACCAAAATCACGCACGGGGCGCACAAGGGCACGGCGCAGCGGGTTAATGTCGTTTCCCCATTTATGAACGAGGTAGTAATAACCGTTGCCCATGGGTGCAAACAGCAACGGGTCGTCATAATTTTTAAGGCTAAAGGCTTTAGAAGGCGCTATAATCTTAAAACCATCTAAAACCGTATCGTGAGTATTTTCGAGCTGCCTGATTTGGCTTACCGCTTCTTCGGGTATGCCCTGCTTAAAGTAAGAAGCATTTAAAAATCGCAACCGGTAATCAATGCACAGCTTTTGTATGTGGCTGATATGGAAAATACGGTGGGTTTCCAGCAGGTCAAAAACAAAAGTATTAGCATCGGTACCATTGCCGTTTTCAATACGGCTTTTGATGGCGGTGCGCCGGGTTTCGTTTTCAGCTAAAAGCGCTTTTACCTGGGCCATCAGTTTGTCTTCCGGCAGGGTTTTGTTGCGGTTTTTCAGCAGTACGGCAGCCAGGTTTTGGGGTTCCCACAGCATAATCTTCTCCTTTAAGCATTAAGTGTCATAAAATTAGGGAATAAATACGTGGGTTGTGTGTTAAAAAGTTACTGAGTTTTACAGTCTGTTAATGCCTGTAGATTTGTTCTTTACGCGGATGCAGCATCCTGTACTGCAAACCCGGCGAACATATAACCAGCACCTGGTAAAAAAACAACAGTACCGGAAATACACGGGTAAGCACATTCCTCGCAGCTTTTAACGAATCTGCACCTACAGACCCGTTAAGTCGTTTATTACCTGCAACAGCAGCATTGGTGCTTTTTGCTACTTTTTTAGCCATAAAATGCAGTATTACAATAGCTATACTAAACATAAGCAATATATAAAACAGCTTTACAGGTAAAAGGAAATCATTATCAGGAACCACCAGGTGCAGTACAAAAAACAATAGCGCAAAGGCATACACACCTATTTTTACACGAAGTGGTATTGCAAACCAATTGTATAATGATGATGTAATACAGGCATTAAGGGCTGCAAAAAACAGTATATATAGAATAGCGCTAAGCATGGCGTTTGTTTTGATGTAAATATAATATGTTTATACCTGCAAACGCAACCACTACCCTACTGCCTTACGGATTACTGCTGAAACCATCATTAAAATAAATACTGCCAGCGAAACTGTTTGATAAAGGCGTATGTTTTTGGCACGCCTTTGCAATACCTCATCATCAGGATATGTACGCAATAGCTCTCTTAGTTTAATATCTTTATAAATCCAGCCACCATTATACCTGCTACAATATTCATGGAAACTTATATTTTTTGTAGTATCGGTATATCTGTAATGCACTTTCTTTTTCTCCACTATTAAAAGCGTGATAAACAGTATCAATGCAGCACCAAGCAGCATAAAAAATATCGCAAAAACAGCCTCGATTGTTTCGCTATCCATAACACGTTAATTCTAAAGAAATTATTCAACTTTTTTGTAATACGCAATAGCTTCACCGTCCAAACCATTATAAAGCATTAAAAAACCATCGGCATCAAAACGGATAACCTTGTACGTTTTACTTCCAAATCTTAAGGTACAATACCCCTCATGCAACGCCTTTTTATCGTTTACTATTTTATACCGGCCTGACTTAATAATTTTGTCGTCTTTAGTACGGGAAAAGTTTTCAGCAGTAAATGTTACAAACTCAGTACTGTTGGCATATTCAATACCCTTGTCATCAAACCCGCGCGAAATGGCTACCAACTGCCATTTGCCTTCAACATCCTGTGGTGTAATTTTACATTCCTGTGCTTGCGCGGTGCAGTAAAAACACAGTAAAAGGAGGAGGTATTTCATAATCAGTAGGGTTGGTTATTAAACATATCAAATATAGCCAACTTTAAACTGCGGTACAATCGAACCATCCAATAATCCAACAATCTAATAATCAAATACACTACTTTTGCCCTTTTAGAGTTTATAGTGTTATAATGCTTAAAAACGGTATTTTATGGGTGCTTTTATGCTGCGTTTCCGCCCTTTACGGGCAGGAGGTGGGCACGCCCTATAAAACCCTTAAGGCGCTGCCCGTTCAGGACACCATAACCATAGACACCGTGGGCATTAACCCTGCCTATTTTAAGTTAACGGACAAACAGGGCATTGCCATAGACAGCACACTTTACACCGTAAACTACACCACTGGCCGCATTGCCTTTAAAAACGGCTTTACGCAAACCGACAGCCTTACCGTAAACTACCTGCCCTACCCTGATTTCCTTACCAAAAAATACAGCATTTACGACCCCAACCGTGTTTTGGCTAACGATGCCGGGGGTACCCGCTTTGAAGTAACCCGCGATGCGCTGAGCACCTACAAACCGTTTGACGGCCTCAATACATCGGGCAGTATTACACGTGGCGTAACAATTGGCAACAACCAGAACGCCGTGGTAAACTCTAACCTCGACCTTCAAATAACGGGCAAGCTGAGCGATAAGGTCAGCCTGCGGGCATCAATACAGGACAGTAACATTCCACTACAGGACGGCGGGTATTCGCAAAAGCTGGATGAGTTTGACCAGATTTTTATCGAAATGTTCAGCGACAAGTGGAGCGTTCGCGCAGGCGATTTGTTCCTTGAAAACCGGCAGTCGCGCTTTTTGAATTTCAGCAAGAAGGTACAGGGACTCAGCACGGCGTTTACCTTTGGCAATGAAGACTCCAAGACCAGCGTGTTTGCAGCAGCGGCATTGGTTCGTGGGCAGTATGCACGCAGCACCTTTACCGGGCAGGAAGGCAACCAGGGTCCGTACAAGCTAACCGGTAACAACGGCGAGCTGTATGTACTGGTTATATCAGGTTCAGAACGTGTGTATGTAAACGGCATACTTTTAGAGCGTGGAGAGAGCAACGATTATACCATAGATTACAACGCGGGCGAAATTACCTTTACATCGCTGTTCCCCATTACCAGCGAGATGCGTATTAATGTAGAATACCAGTACACGCAGCAAAACTACACCCGCTTTGTTACCTACGGCGGCGTTACCCATGAAGAGGAAAAATGGAGCATAGGCACCTACCTGTACAGCGAGGCCGACATGAAAAACCAGCCGCTGCAACAAAACCTGAGCGAGGCACAGGTGGCCGCACTGCAACAGGCCGGAGACGACATTAACCAAATGGTGGCGCCATCGGCCTACCAGGATACCTACAGCGAAAATAAAATCCTGTACCGGCAAACGGTAATTGAGGGGGTTACGGTATATGAATATTCCAACAACCCTGATGATGTGCTGTATAACGTGCGCTTTACACAGGTGGGGCCTAACCTGGGCAATTATATTTTGAGCAATGCCGCAGCCATAGGCCGCATTTACCAGTATGTTGCCCCCATTAACGGCGTGCCACAGGGTAATTATGAGCCGGTTATAAGGCTTACCCCTCCCACCAAAATACAGATTGCCACCGTTATGGGTAAGTACAACCCAAGCGAAAAGACCGTGGTTGATTTTGAGGTTGGTGTTAGCAATAACGACCTCAACCTGTACTCGCCCATTGACGATGACAACAACAACGGCGTGGCCGGTAAAATAGATGCCCGCCAGCGCATTGTTACTCGCGAAAAATGGCAAATGGATGCCTTTGCCAATTACCAGTTTGTACAAAAGGATTTCCGTACCATAGAGCGCCTTTTTAATATTGAATTTAACCGCGACTGGAACCTTACCAACATCATAACTACCGATAACAGCCAGAGCTACCTTGTGGCAGGCACGGTGTTTAAGCTACCACAAAACGGCACTGTAAATTACCAGATTGAAAAACTTGATTTTTCTGAAGCGTTTAGCGGCACGCGCCATGTGCTGAATGCGCAGGTTAAGGCCGGTAAGTTTACCCTGCAAAACCAGGGCAGCGCACTAAACAGCGATGGTACGTATGCCAAATCGCAGTTTATCCGCAATGAGGCGCTGGGCAAGTACCATTTTGGCAAAAACTGGGTGGGCACATCTTTAAGGCTTGAAGACAACAGCGAGCGCCTTAAAGAAACCAACGCCCTTACCCTGCAAAGCCAGCGTTTTATAGAATATGGCGCGTTTATAGGCCGTGGGGACAGTACAAAAGTATATGTAGAAGTGGGCTACCTGCAACGCGCTAACGACAGCCTTGTGGCGGGTTACCTTAAAAAAGTAAACACATCGCGCTCGTACTACCTTAAATCGCGCCTGCTGAAGACGGATAAAAGCGACCTTACCGTGTTTGCCAATTACCGCCGCCTTGATTTTGACGACCCGTCTATCGCCGATGAGCCCTCATTAAACTCGCGTGTGCTGTATAACGACCGTTATTGGGACCAGCTGGTGCAGGTTACCACAGCTTATGAAACCGCCAGCGGTACCATAGCCCAGCAGGAATTTACCTACCTTGAGGTAGAGCCCGGTCAGGGCGTGTATATGTGGAACGACTACAACGGCAACGGTATACAGGAGTTGCAGGAGTTTGAGGTAGCCCCCTTCCCCGATCAGGCTATTTATGTGCGGGTGTATTTGCCCAACCAGGTGTATATAGGCACGCACCAAAACAAGTTCTCGCAGTCGGTTACGCTAAACCCTATGCAATGGCAAAATGCAGGCGGGTTTAAGCAGCTGCTGTCGCATTTTTACAATACCACGTCTTACCTTATTGACCGTAAAATTTTGCGCAGCGGCAGCAATTTCGACCTCAACCCTTTTTCGTCAGACGATGAAGATTTGCTGGGCATAAACGCGGCATTCCGCAACAGTATATTTTACAACCGGGGCAAGCAAAACCATTCGGTTACCTATACTTACCTGAGCAACCGCACCAAGAGCCTGCTTACCGTGGGCAGCCAGGACAGCAAAATACTAAGCCACCAGCTGCAATATGCCTACCTTGTGGCCAAAACATGGCTGTTTAGCCTTAACAGCCAGACTACCGAAACCACCACCGTAAGCGATACTTACGCCAGTAAAAACTATGAGGTGGAAGCCTACCTGGTGGGGCCAAAAATCTCATATATCTTTTCGCGCAATGCCAGCTGGGATGTGTTTTATGAATACCAGGATAAGCAAAACCGCATAGGCGAAATGGAAACCCTGCTGCAACAACGTGTGGGTACTTCCTTTAGCTATGCCAGCGAAAAAGGATTTACTGCCAGCGGCGAATTTTCGCTTTACAAAAACGACTTTACCGGCAACCAGAATACCGCAGCGGCCTACCAGATGCTACAGGGACTGCAACCCGGCCAAAACACCACCTGGCGCCTGCTGTTGCAAAAAAACCTTACACAGTTCCTGGATATCAACATTAACTACCAGGGGCGTAAAAGCGAAACCAGTGGGGCCATACACACCGGCAGCGTGCAGTTAAGGGCGTATTTTTAGGAGGAAGGTGCTTGAAATCCTATTTCTAAATACCAAAAAAATGAAAAAAATAATAGTTACATCGCTTTTTATCCTGATTATATCTGCCTGCATTAAATGCTCTGATAAACCCGTTGATTTTGAAAAAGTTACAGAAACAATCATAACCCGTAGATTATTATCTTCTGCAACAGATTCTTTCGAACCCAATTTAGGCAATCATGATAAAATTGGAATTACAGATACTGTAACTATGAAAAAGATAGTGAAACCTAATGTTTCGGTTTATATTTATTCTAACCAAAAAAGGATAGATTCTCTAATACGCTATAAAGATTCATTATATATATTTAATAACTCTAAGCTTCATTTTTTTAAGAAGAAAACATATCATGAAAAAGGTACTATAATTGAAATTTCAAAGTTTCAATATGTGCCTATTGACCCTATGGCACAAATCGCTGATTTATATATAAATGACAGCTTAGGAATCATAATTTATCAGGCTAAGTCACAGTGGGGGGCATTTAGAGAATATGATTTAAGGTATAGCGATCTACATAAAAAAATGATATTGGACTCTGCCTTTTTTAGATTTGAAACTACTTTTCAGAATTGATATATAAGAATCCATATTAAATTTCAAAAACCTAACCCAGTTCCTGGATATCAACATTAACTACCAGGGGCGTAAAAGCGAAACCAGCGGGGCCATACACACCGGCAGCGTGCAGTTAAGGGCGTATTTTTAGGGAGAAGCTCCTTAGCTGCTGGGCTACTAAGCTTTTTAAATAGTCATTCCGCAAAGAACCACAAAGGAGGCACAAAGTTCCGCTAAGTTTTTCTTTGTGTAGCTTTGCGCCCTTTGCGAAACTTTGTGTAACAGCCAAAGATACTACGTGCGAATTCTCAACGGGATTTATCAAATCCTAACCCAAACTTTCCATACATCCCAAAAATAAACGGGCACTTTTAGTAAATAATACTTTTGTTAAAGCATTGCTGCAAATGCAGTGTTTTACTAAAAGCCATGAAGAAAAAACTAACAATTACCCTGGCTGTTGTACTTGTATTAGGTGCAGCGGCTGCTTATGTTTACTATGGTGTGCTCTACAAAGAGGGCCGCAACATTGCGCAGGAGGCGGCTACACACACGCTCCCTGCGGCTAAGCTGGTAGAAACTTACACCACAAACCAGCAGCAGGCCGACTCGCTTTACCTTAATAAAACCATAGAAGTACAGGGTGTGGTTACCGCCGCACAGGATAGTGTGCTTACCGTGGCAGGCAGCGTGTTTTGCAGTTTTGACCAGCTGCCTGACAGGGCATCGCTAAACAAAACGGTAACTATAAAGGGCCGCTGCATAGGCTTTGATGAACTTTTTGGCGAGGTAAAGTTAGACCAGTGCACTATTAAACCTTAAATAAAACATGAAACAACTACTGCTTGCAGCCGCCCTGGTATTTTCGGCATACACACACGCCCAGGACGACCTGCTATCTGAACTTGATTCCACCACTGTGGAAGACACCTATGCCACGGCAGCCTTTAAAGGGCTACAGGTGGTTACGCTGCAATCTACCAAAATGCCTGCCCAAAACGAGTGGTACTTTGTGGTATCGCACCGCTTTGGCACGGTTAAAAACGGTATCGACGAATTTTTTGGCCTTGATGCCGCCACTACCAAAATAGGCGGTGTGTATGGCATAACCAAATGGCTTTCGGTTAGTGCGTCGCGCCATACGCTGCTAAAGGTATATGAGGGCAGCGTTAAGTACCGCCTTGCCCGCCAGAGCGATGCCTTTCCGGTAGATATTGTGGGCTACAACACGGTAGACATCAATACCTTTCTTGAAAAGGAAGATTACCCCCGCATAGAGTTCGCCGACAGGCTTACCTATATTTCGCAGTTGCTTATATCGCGCAAGGTAAGCGATAACCTGTCGCTGGAACTGGTACCTTCTTATGTGCACAAAAACCTGTACAACCCGGCTATTGAAAACGACAGCCAGTTTGCACTGGGTGCCGGTGGCCGTATGAAGCTTACCAAAAGGCTTTCGTTAAACCTGGAGTATGCCCACAATTTTGATAAGCCTGATTTTTACAAGAACCCACTATCGGTAGGGCTTGATATAGAAACCGGCGGGCACGTGTTCCAGCTGCTGTTTACCAACTCGCAGGCCATGACAGAGGGCGGCTACCTTACCAATGCCGCCGGAGACTGGGGCGATGGCGATTTCTTTTTTGGGTTTAACTTATACAGGGTGTTTTAATTATGAAAGCAATGAAAAAACTGATACTGCCTCTTGCCGCCGTTGCTTTAATAAGCTGCGACAGCAACACGTATGAAGATATTGAACAGGAAATAATAATAGACGGCCCCGTTACCTACAACGCTAATGTAAAGGCCATTATAGATGCTAATTGTGTTATGTGCCACAACAGTGCCGGCCAGGCATCGTTCCGCCCGCTTACAACGTATGCCGAGGTTAAGGCCGCTGTTGAACAAGCCGGGCTGCTAAACCGCATACAGCTGCAAAACGGCCAACCGGGCATTATGCCCAGCACCGGCCGCATGCCGCAAAGTACTATTGATGTAATACTGGAGTGGAGTACCGATGGGCTTTTAGAAACCGAATAAAAACAACTGCTATGGAAATGGAACGAATTTTTGTAACCCTGCTTTTTTTGGCAACATCGTGCCTTTATGCACAAAAATATACCACCAAAACCGGTGTGGTAAAATTTGAGGCCAGCGTACCGTCTTTTGAAGAGATTGCCGGCGAAAACAAAACGGCTTCGGCGGCATTAGACACCGCTACCGGAGATATGGCCGTACTGGCTCTTATGAAAGGTTTCCGCTTTAAGGTGGCCCTTATGGAGGAGCATTTTAATGAAAACTATGTAGAAAGCGACAAGTACCCCAAGGCCACTTTTAAAGGCAAGGTAACCGGGCTTGATGTGGCTAAGCTAACGGCTACAGGCGGCAGCTACACCGTGAGCGGCGACCTTACCCTGCACGGCAAAACCAAAAAGGTGAGCGACAGTGCCAAAATATCTAAAAGCGGCGACAAGATTGTGGTAACCGGCGAGTTTGAGGTAACCCCTGCCGAGTTTGACATAGAGATACCCGCCGTGGTAAGCAAAAAAGTAGCCGACAAGGTAAAAATAACCTACAGCTTTACGCTGGCTAAATAACCGGATTATGAAAAAACTGCTCATACTGTTCCTGTTTGCATCGGCCATTGCAACTGCACAGGATAAAGATGTATTTGATACTGCCCGCCGCGGTACGGTTGCGGAAATGAAGGCCCTGGAGGCAAAAAATAAAGACACCCTAAACGCCAAAAACGCCATGGGTTTTACCCCTCTTATCCTGGCCTGCTACCGCGGCAATACGGCTGTAGCCGAATACCTTGCCACCCGCGTAAACAATATTAACTATAGCAGCGCAAGCGGCACGGCGCTGGCTTCTGCGGCAGTTAAGGGCGAAACGGGATTGTGTGAGGTGCTTCTTAAAAATGGTGCCGACCCAAACATTGCCGATGCCAATGGTGTAACCCCGCTTACCTATGCCGTACAGTTTGAAAACAAGGCGCTTGTGGCACTGCTGCTAACGTATAAAGCCGACAAAAAGCATAAAGACAATGAGGGCAAAACCCCTTATGACCATGCCGTTTTTGGCAATAATACAGAAATTATCAACCTGCTCAAATAAAACAAAAACTATGAAAAAACTACTACTTACTTTTTTGGGATTATCGGCCATGGGGGCCATTGCCCAGAGTAAAACCACAGGGTCGGTCAGCCTGCAAACGGGCATGACCGCCGAGCTGAACCTTAACAACGGCACCACTACCGCCACACTAACCCTTACAGGCCCAAGCGACCGCTGGTTTGCACTACAGTTTGGTTCATTCAGCAACGGCCAGGGTATGGCATCGGGCATGGATGTGGTGTGGTATAACGGCACCACGCTGGTAGACGGCTTTATGAACGGCATAGGCTCTGCCCCTACTACCGATGCTAACGGATGGACCGTGAGCAGCAACACCGTGAGCGGCTCTACCCGCACCATTGTGGCTACCCGCGCGTTTGCCGGCGGTACAAACGATTTTACCTTTAACTACAACGATGCCAATATAGACTTTGCCTATGCAAGGGCAAACAGCGCTACTTATTCTTTAAATGGCCACGGCAGCTTTAGGGGTTACAAGCTAAACCAGGCGTTTACCTGCGCAGCTCCTGATGCACCTACGGCAGCTGCGCAATCGTTCTGCGGAAGCGGCACCGTGGCTAACCTTACGGCTACAGGCGGCAGTGGCGCTACCTTTAACTGGTACACGGCAGCTACAGGCGGCAGCGCACTTGCAGGCACCACAGCGCTTTCAACAGGCACCTACTATGTATCGCAAACCATAAGCGACTGCGAGAGTACACGCACTGCTGTAACCGTTACTGTTACAATTGTAGCAACCCCGGTAGCACAGGCAGCACAATCGTTCTGCGGAAGCGCCACCGTAAGCAGCCTTACCGCTACAGCAACAGGCGGGGCTACACTGGGCTGGTATGCAGCAGCAACAGGCGGCACAGCACTTGCAGGCTCAACCGCGCTTGTTAGCGGCACTACCTATTATGCAGGCCAAACGGTTAACGGCTGTAACAGTACCAGGACAGCAGTAACCGTTACCATAAACAACATACCGGGCGCACCGGGTGGCGATGACACCCAGGATTTTGATGCCGGCGAAACCTTAAACGACCTTGCCATTACCATTCTTGTTGGTGCACAAATACAGTGGTATGTACTTGATGAAGATGTGTATGTTGAAATACCGGCTACTACACCGCTTGTAAACGGCACTACCTACTATGTATCGCAAACTTTTAACGGATGTGAGAGCGCTGTGTATGGCATTACCGTAAGCCAGACTACCGGTGCAGAAGACTTTGCCCTGCAAGGGCTTAAAGCCTATCCTAACCCTGCCGGGGATGTACTTACCATTACAAACAGGGCAAAGTTACAAGGAGTTTCAATCATCAATATGCTGGGGCAGGAAGTGCTTAGCCAAAGGGCAAACGGCACCGAGGTGCAGCTTAACGTGGCCCCCCTTACCGGCGGCAGCTACATAGTTAAGGTAACGGCACTAAACGGCGCTACAGCCACACTTAAAATCGCGAAGTATTAATTTCGGCTATAAATTGGTTTAGGTAAAGGGTTGTCTTAAAAGGCAGCCCTTTATTGTTTTTTTATAAGCTGCTGAGCTGCTGAGTTTCTTAGCTTCTAAGCACTATTAGTGCACCTGCGGGTTTTGGTTTGTAAACTAACCTCCCCAACTATAGCAGTATTTGGGTAAACAATTTCAAAAGCATATTAACCTCATTTCAAAAGCTTAGTGGCTAAGTAGCTAAGAGGCTTAGCCACTTATTTAAACAATGCCTTTTCCTTGTCAGAAAATGCTTCGCTTTGCTGTATGTATTTTTTGGTAAACGCCTTAAGGGCGGCATCCTGGGCGGTGTAGTTTTTTATAAGGAAGGCCTTATCAATTTTAATATCGCCGGTGTAGCCGGTTATCCAGGGTACGTTGTCCTGTATATTAAGGCGGATGAGGCGCGCCTCATAGTTATTGGGCGCTTTTTCTATAACCTTTTCAAGGAGTTTTTTGCCGCGGTTAAAGTAACGCATTTTAGTTATAACACCGCCTTCATACTTGGCCATAAGCACCTGGCTGGCGGCTTTGTAGGCCAGGATGGTAGCATCGGGGTGGGTTTCGGCAACAGCCTCAAATGCTTTGTGAAATTCGAGCGCGCTTTTTTGGGTTAGCGCAGCATCTATGTAGTTTTGGCGCACACGGGTCAGTTCAAAATCTTCAGCAAAAAACAACAGGAGGCACAGGGGCAGCAGCTTCATGGTTTTGAGAAATAAGGTGTTAAGGCAAATAAACGCATATTTACCTGAACGCCAAATATCTTACAAAAAACTTTAACAGATATTAAGGCTAATTAACCTTGTAAATCAGTTCATAGTCGTGCGCCGTGACATACATAGGAATTGTTGCCCAATTACTGTCACTCTTTTTATAAGCTTCCCGAAACAATTCGTGTAGCCTTAAGATAACCAGTAATTCACATACTTCGCAGGCTTTTTCAACATCAGGATTCTCGCCAGTATTATTTTCATGATAATCGCGAAAAGACTCTTGTAATTCTTCAAAACCTGTAATAACCATTGAGGTTTTAGTCGAATCAATAAAGTCAGAGAGCCAATCCATATCTTCCATACCACCATTCTCCTTGTATGAAAACAAATCTATAAACCAGCGGTCATAATTTATGCTAAAGCCATTCATCTCGCAGTAATAAGCTGCTGGATTTACTGTTTTATTAAAAAGGCGGCCCAGGAAACCTTTTGTGGCGGTTGCCGTATAAAATGCCCCTATATATCCTTTTAATTCCGGAACCAGATGTAGCAGGTTGCGCCCCATGATTTTATGGAACCCGGTTTCTGGAATCGCCATTAGTTCAGATTCTGCAATTGCAATTGCAGAATCAAGCTTATTGGCATGTATTAAAGGTCTGAGTTGGTTTTCTAATTCAGAAAAATGCATACTTGTCTTGATTGGCAAAACAAATAAACACATATTATCCTGAATACAAGCCTGTTTACCCTACTTTTTATCGGCATATACGGCGCAGCCCGGCAGTGCTTTTTTAATACGGGCTACTTCAGCGGCGGGTATGGGGTTTCCGGTAATAATAAGCGTTTTAAGCTCCTTTAGCCCCTCAAGATTCTTGGGCAGGGCTTTAATGTTGTTGTTGGCCAATGACAGCAATTGCAGGCTGCCCAGGTTATCAAGGCCTTCGGGCAGTTTTGTAAGCCTGTTATCGTTTAACAGCAGCGTGCGCAGGCCGGTAAGCTTTGTAAACGCAACAGGTATGGCCTTTAGCTGGTTGTGCTCCAGGTTAAGGTCTTCGAGCGCGTTTAGGGCTGCCCAGCTTTCATCGAGCTCGTTAAACTGGTTGCGGGCCAGGCTTAGCTGCCTTAGCTTTTTAAGCTTTGCAAAATCATCGGGCAGGTAGCTTAGCTGGTTGCTGTCGGCTTCCAGTATTTCTATGTTTTTGCACTTGCTTAGCTCATTGGGCAAAAAGGTAATGGCATTGTAGCTTAGTATAAGCATGCTCAGGTTTTGCAGGCTGCCTATGCCCTGCGGAAGCGCCTGTATGGCATTATCGCTAACATCGAGTGTGGTAAGGCTTTTAAGCTTTTCCAGGTCTTTTGGGATGTACTTAAGCGCGTTGAGCTTAAGGTTGAGCACCTCCAGGTTTTTCAGGGCAAACACCTGTGGTTCTACCTCTTCAAAATGGTTGCCCATAAGGTTAAGGTAGGTTAGTTTTTGTAGCTGCGTTACCTCCTGCGGCAGGTGAAAAATGCCCTTATCGCGGTAGTTGAGTTGGGTGGCAGTGGCCTTGTGTGGCAATGCCTGCTCTACGCTGGTGTATACCGGGGCTTTTATGGGGTTTGCATACTGCGCGGTGGCGGTTGCCGTGGCGAGTAGTATAATGGGGAGTATGTTTTTCATTTTTTTGATAATTAAGAGGATATTTCAGAGATTCCTCCATATTGAAATTTGAGATTCCTCAACTCCGCTAAAGCTTCGTTCGGAATGACAAACGCTTTCAAAAACCATAATTCGTGTTCTTATGAATGTTTTTTAAACACCAAGACACAAAGACCACTAAGTTTAGGACACTAAAATCGCTTTTTATCTTAATTAGATACTTTTTACTCATGTTTCTTCTTTGTGCCCTTTGTGTCTTTGTGTTAAAACTTATTCTGGTAAGACAACTTTAATATTACTACCTAAAAACGTACCGGTTGCAAAAAAAGAAAAGCCGGTAAACAAGCTACCGGCCTTCCTCAGAATAGATATTACATTACTTAACCTTCATGATTTTGTAAGAAGCGCTCTTATCTGCTGTGGTAACGGTAAGGATAAATACCTGGCCGTTAAGGGCAGAAAGGTCTACGCTAATGTTGCCACCGTTAGCAGCGTTTTCGGCTACTTTGCGGCCTGTGATATCAAACACTTCTACAGCAGCGGCTTCGCCTGCAAACTGGCCGTTAAGCTCTACGTTTACAATGCCTGTAGTAGGGTTAGGATATACTTTTACCAGCTGTGCAAGCTCAGGGTTGTTAAGGCCTACAAGCTCTTCAACAGTTATGTAGTCAGCCTTGGTTTCAGCTTCGCTGCTGCCTACTGCGTTAGTGGTAGTAAGGGTTACGTTATACGTACCGGCAGTAGCATAAGTAACTACAGGGTTTTCTTCGGTTGAAGTAGCAGGGGTACCGCCTTCAAACGTCCAGGCCCATGCAGTTGGGTTAAAGGTACTCATGTCTGTAAAGGTTACTGTAGCACCTTCGTTAACGGTTACCTGGTTGGCAACGAAATCGGCTGTTGGGGCCTGCTGGCCAAGCTCTGAAGCTACAGAGAATACCACTACGGCAGAAGCATTAAAGTTAACCTGCGCACCGGTAGCATCTGTTTGTGGTGTATTAGAACCGTCTGGGTGCTGAACAGAGAAGAAACCATATTTAAAGTCTGGCGTAAAAGTAAGGCCTGTAGGCTCTGAACCGGCCGGCATAGAAGAGTGCAGCAATACGTGCGGCATACTTTGCCTGTGGTCTGGCCTTACAACCCAGATGTACATTTTACCACCATCCTGCAGTAACCAAAGGTTACCTTTATCGTCAAACGTAATGTTGTCGTTACCATCGCCCCAAGGCTCCATTACAATACCGTTAGCGGTTTCAATAGGGTAAGACATACCACCTATGAAAGTTTCAAACTCAGTAACCGTAGTACCGGCAGCAGTAGTATCTTTAAACCTGTAGATGCGGTTTTTGCCTTTAGATGTAAAATATACCATGCCATCAAGCGGGCTTATTTCGGCATCTTCAACACCGTTAAAGTTAGTACCGCCAAGCGATGCAGCAACCGAAGTTACGTTGTTACAATCAGCCGGGGTAGCGTTAGGCACCTGTACCCATGTAGCGGTAGACGACATAGGCTCATCATTTTGAAGGCCAAGGTCAAGCTTAAGTACATATAGGTTACCGGCAGTAAAATCATTAGCCGTTGTAGGTACAAATTTGTACAGGCAGTGTGTGCCACCGTCTTCGCCATAGTAAGCAACAGTACCTTCGGCATTGATGATTACGTTTTCGTGGTTCATACGGCCCATTTTAAATAGCTTGTCTTTAGCGCCGTCGTTGTTATAGTCCATAACCTCGGCAGTAACCGGGTCAATTTCCACAAGCCAGCCCACATCGTTATAGCCATCGCCGTTAGTATCGCCACCGCTGGTGTTTTCTTCGGCAGTTATAACCGTGTTCCATGGTGTAGTACCTCCAGAACAGTTCCTGATTGTAGTAACAAGAGACGGGGTATACATATCTACAGCAACCGATGCGTCTTCTTCCCACAGGTAGGTATCTTCGTTAAAGTGTACGTTTACAATACTAACGCCACCCGGGTTGTTTTCGTGGTTAACCGAAAGGCGGCCTACTTTAGAGCTGCCTTCTTCCGGCACATAAGCCGTATAATCGTGGTTACCCGGCACGGTTGCAAGAACCGAAGTATCGGTATATGCATCGCCTTCCTTAAACATTTGCTGGAAACGGTGCTCGGTTGGTATAAGCATTACCGGGGTTTGCTCTGTAGGGTTAATGCTGGTAAAGCAGCCTATGTGGTTGTCATCACATGCTATGTTGTCTACCGGTGCATCTTTAACATACATATCAAACTTAAGGTCAGAGCTCTGTCCATCGCGGTTGTGCACTTCTACAGCAATACGGTTTACGCCTTCAGTAAACACGGTTTTAGGCACTTCGTGCACCCAGTAGCGGTTTTCATCGGCACCGTCTACAATGGTAGATGAGTGTGTAAGGTACGTAATAGCACCTGTAGGCATGTTATCGCGGAATACTTCTACACCGTTTACATATACTACCACACCGTCATCGCGCTTAATACCAAACTCTACCATATCGGCAACGTTTGCAAGGTCGATGTTAATGTCGCGGAAAAAATACGTAGTGATGTATTTGTTACCGCTGTTTGGACCGAAAGATACTACTGTGTTTACCTGGTCGCCGTAGCCAAGGGGTGCGTTGCCGCTTGCCCATGTGCTGTTATCGGTAGTGGCAAGGTTCCATGGTGTAGCGCCCTGGTCTGTACCGTTGTCAAGGTACTGCCACTGGCTGTCTTTTCCCAGGGGGTAAGAAGCAGGGTCTAATGTTAAAGCTGTGTTTGCGGCTTTAGCAGGTGCAGTTGTGTGTGTTGCAGGTGCAGAAGGTAGTGAAACTTCTTTTTTTGCTGCCTTTTTAGCCTTAGGGCTTGTGCTGAAAACGGGGAATGAACCCGTGGCTACTACTGCGAAACTCCATAGGGAGAACAGTAGCGCTACAGAGAGTAGGCTTTTTTTCATGCGTTTAGTAGTTTTTGTTTTATGCAGGCAAAACTAAACGGAATACCTGCCTTAACGCCTTAAGCCCGTTTTAAACAATTTTTAAAGAACGGTAAGCAAAACCGCACATATTTTAAATTTAGTGTAGTTAAAACACCGTTAAATTATGTTATAATCCTACAAAATAAAAAACAGATTTAGCGTTACCGTAACGTTTAGAAAATATCAGCTATTTGATAATTGGCGGGTAATTATTGCTTGTTTATGAAGCCAGAACCGGAACTACCTTATTATAAAGCCCCTGCAAAAATGCCTGCCAAAAACAGTACGATTTTGGCTTTTGAGCCATGCATAATCTGGCTATTGCCGAAATAATAGCGCGAAACAACTGTAATGATTTTTGTTCGTAACGTTGGGGTAAAGAGAAAAGCTGCTTAGCTACTTAGCCACTTAGCTGCTTAGCCAAAAGCAAAACAACCCCTTCAGGGTCGGGAAAGCTCAATGCCCTGTGTGTGCCATGTCATTTTCAGTAGTAACAGGCTTTCTCATCTTGGCTACATTAAGCAGTACAATGGCCGCAAGCATTATGGCAATGCCGCCCATTTGCAGCAGTGTTATTTGTTCGTTTAATATAATGTGTGCACAAAAAATAGCCACAGGCAACTCTAAGGTAATAAGTATAGCGCTTAGCCCACCCCCTATTTTGGGCATACCTATAGAGAATAATACAGGAGGTATAACGGTGCCAAACACAGCCAGGAAGGCGCCCCACTGCAACAGGCCCATATCAAAAGCGGCAGGGCTTGCAAGGGTATTACAGTTAATGGCGAAAATCATGGCAGCCGAACCGCTCATCATAAGGGCGCTTTTTTCATACACCGGGGTATCTTTACCCAACCGTGCCGTGAAGATGATGTACAGGCTGTAAATTACCCCCGACACCAGCCCCAATACCACCCCAAAAACCGATATACGGGCACTCTCAGCCTGCAACAGCCCCGATGCCACAACAGTGCCCGCCAGTATAAAAAGCGTGGCTACAACCTCCGTTAAAACGGGTTTTTTTTTGCTGATGAGCCACTCTAAGAGCAGGCTTATCCACGTTACCTGCATGAGCAGCACAATGGCCAGCGATGCCGGTATGTATTGTACCGAGAGGTAGTAGCAGTATGCCGACAGCCCCGTTGACGTACCGGCCAGCAGCAGGTACTTACCCCCCTGTAGCTTTACGGGTTTGCCTGTTATTTTTTTAAAAAATACCACAAGCCACAGGATAAGCGCACCCAGGCCCGCCTGTGCAAAGGTTACCTGCGCAGCACTGTAACCCTGCCCATAGGCTATTTTAGCAAACGAAGACAGCATGCCATAGCTTACCGCACCTAATGCCACCAATATGATATACTTGAGTTTCATAACAGTATTTTGTACACCCAAAATTATCATCAACATTTTTATGTACAAAACACCAAAAGAAAGTATGTAAAAAATCCTTCAGAAACACCACATTTACGAAACAAGTACAATTTGGTTTTGTTTTTTAAATACCTTAGCGGAAAAAATCCGATGGAAAATATAACCGAACAGGAACTGGAGCTGCTGCGTATACTGCAAAAGAACTCACGGTTTGATATTAGCGAACTTACCGAGCGCCTTAATATATCGCGCACATCGGTTTACGACAAGATCAAGAAGCTTGAAAACGAGGGGTACATTACGCACTATGCGGCGCTTATTGACCCTAAAAAGGTGGGGCTAAACTTTACGGTTATTGTAAACGTTTCGCTCATTAGCCAGCGGTATGACTATGTAGAGGAGTTTACCAAGCACGTGGCATCGCTTAGCGAAGTGGTAGAGGGCTATGTAACGGCCGGTATTTTTGACTATGTGCTAAAGGTTGTGGTTAAAGACCCGGAAGCCTTTAACGAGTTTATTGCCAAAAAACTGTCTGTTGTTCCAAACATAAGCAAGGTGCAGAGCACGTTTGTAATGAGCTACATAAAGCAGTCTACCGTACTATCCTTTTAACCGCAAACTAATATCCCGCCGAAGCCGTATCGGTCAGCGCGTTGATAAAGGCTATCAGGGCTTTCTTTTCGTAATCGGTAAGGTTTAGCGCATCGGGTGGCAGGGTTTGGTTAGTTACGGTGTGGCCCATGCCCTGGCCGCCGCCCTGATTGTAAAAGTCTATAACCTCCTCAAGGGTGGTGTATGCCCCATTATGGAAGTAAGGCGCTGTGAGGCCGGCATTGCGCACGGTGGTAGTCTTAACCGAACGCTCGTAAATCCAGGCCCATTCGGCACGCACATCGTTATTCATACGGCCTTTATCTTCATCGAGGCGTGATTTAGGGTCGCGCGGGTTGGCCAGTACGCCCAGTATCTCGCTTTCGTTTTCGTTGTAAAATGGTGGCACCAGCCCGGCAAAGGTGGGCATAAAGTGGCAGGTGGCACAGGCCGCCTTACCGGCAAACAGGTTAAAGCCGTCCTTTACCTCTTTAGGCAAATCAGTACTCTCACCGCGTATGTACTTATCAAACGGGCTGTTAAACGATTGTAATGAAAGCACATAGCTGGCCAGCGCCTTGCTGAAGTTTTCTCGGGTAAGGCCTTTTTTGCCGAATACCTTTTTAAACTGCTGCTTGTATTGCGGGCTGTCCTCCAGCTTTTTAAGTATGGAACTGTAGGCAGTATTAAATTCTTCGGGGTTAAAAATAACGTGCTCCGCCTGCTGCTCGAGCGTAAAGGCACGCAGGTCATAAAAATAGCGGTCGGCATACACGGCATTAAGCAGCGTGGGTGCATTGCGCAGCACGGTTTTGCCCTGCACACTGCTGGCCGATTTGGGCAGGCCATCGGCAAAGCCCTTTTTAGGGTCGTGGCAGGTGGCACAGCTCATGGTGCTGCCGGTGCTCAAAAGAGGGTCATAAAACAACGACTTGCCTAAGTTGCGGAGTTCGGCACTATCCTCACCCGGTTTTAGCTGCGAATAAAAATACGGGTCTAAAAAATCGGTTCCAAAAATGGACTGGCTTTTTGGGTTCCATGATGAAGTGCCTGCCAAATTTTCATCGGGCACATTTTCTACCAGGCCCAGATTTTTATAAAGGGGGTCAATGCATTTTTTGAAGAACTCAAGGCGGTCAAAATCATCAAAGCTATTTTTTGTGCCCAGATAATCGATTCCAAAGTCCAAAAGTGAAATATTAGTGTTAAAATGAGCACTTGAAGTGTACTCTGAAGCAAAAAAAGTGCGCATGCCTTCCAGCGATGCTTTTGCCTCTTCAAGCCCGTTTAACGACCCCGGGGTATCAAACCCGGTAACCCCCAAACTAAAGATGCGCACCAGCTGCAGCCTCATAGCCGAGATGTTACCGCTGGTAGCTATAGCATTGGCACTCAAGCCTGTATACAACACTAAATAGTTATTTCTCAGCCTTTTGGCAAGGGCTGATATCTCGTTTTTCTGCTCGGCAGGGTTGTCAGAAAACACGGTTTCATCTAAAACCTGGAGGCCTACAGGGGGGATAACCTTTGGCTGGGTACCCTCTTTTTCAATTTGCATAAGGGGTGCCCCGTTGATGCTTTCCTTAATATATTCGGGGTAATGATACGCCAGATAAAACTCTATCTTCTTGTATTTCAGCCTTGTATCACCCATTACATGCTGTAGGGAGTCGACTGTAATGGTGCCTTTTTCAAAGGCTACGGCAGTCTGGTCAAGGGTTTCGGTAGCATTCTTAAAGTCAAGGGCATACTGCTGTATGATACTGATGGCGGTATAGTTTTTATCAGGCGAAAAAGAATATAACCCAATGAATATCAACACACAAGAAACTACAATAGCTGCCTTACCGGCATATTTGGTAACCATAACCCTTTAAAAATTGATTAAGGGGCAAACTTACCTTTTAGCCTTATGCCTAAAATTACCAACGGATTAAGAAACGGTTAAAACACGTAGGGCACTGTAAAACAGCGCCCTACAAATTATTTTATGGATAGCAATGTACTATTCCACCTCTATTTTAAACACAAAAGCCTTGTCATCAACCTTTTGCGCCGGGGTAGTAACGTGCAGGCCTTCGTCATCCTGCTTAAAGTCGCGCTTTTCGCCTGTAGCTAAGACCGTTACGCTCTTAACTTTAGGTACAGCGTCGAATATTTTACCGCTAAAAGCCTCAAAAACAACCGGTTTGTTTTCGCCCGGCCAACCTAAAACAATGGCGTAAACGGTGTTGCCTTTTCGCGTATAGCGCACATCCTGAGCCGTATAGCTAACCTTATCTACAAACATACCGCCCTTTATTTTGGTCGGGCCCTCGCCATAAGTAGCCCAGGTACGGCTGGCATAAATGGCTTCACCGTTGGTTTTAAGCCAATTACCTATTTCAACCAATATATCTTTCTGGTTTTGAGGTATTGAGCCGTCTGCCTTTGGCGATATGTTAAGCATCATGGTACCGTTTTTGCTCACAATATCGGCCAGGAGGTCAATAATTTCATCGGCAGTCTTGAGGCCCAGGGTATTAGTATAGCTCCAGCTGCCCACCGATACGGTTTCATCAGTAAGCCAAAACTCCGGGGTAATGCGGTCCATACGGCCTTTCTCAAAATCTTCAAGACTCACAGTTTTAGGCAGTTCGCCCTCCTTATGGGTAACAATTACCTGCTTTTTCTGCGCTACCGAGTGGTTAAAGTAGTGCGCCAGAAACTGCTGCTTGTAGCTTTCCGGAATCTTGGTCATCTTGCTGTCAAAGTAAATCAGGTCGGGCGAGTAGTTGTCTATCAGCTCCTTAAGCTCACCCAGCCAGTTTTTATAAAACTGTTCCTTGGGCATATTACCATACATCATCCTTATTTCAGGGTCGGTACTTGAGGTAAACATATCGGGGTTGTACGGGAAATACGACTCATCATCCAGCCATTTCTCCGGGTTATCGTTGTTAATCTGCAGGTTACGGTCTTTATGGAAGCTGGTAACCAACTTTAGCCCCCTGCCGTGAATGGCCGTGGCAAGCTCACCTACAATGTCGCGGTGCGGGCCCTTATCCATACTGTTCCAGGGGTTTATCTTGCTGGCCCAGTTGCTCCAGCCGTCGTGGTGCTCTGCCACTACCCCGCCAAATTTAGCGCCCGCCTGTACCATAAGATCCGCCCATTCGTTGGCGTTAAACTGCTCAGCCTTAAACATGGGCACAAAATCATGATAGCCAAATTTGTTAAGCGGGCCGTAGGTTTCTACCTGGTGCTTGTTTTCATCAGTACCCAACACGTGCATATTCCTTGGATACCAGTCGTTTGCATACGCCGGAACCGACAGCACACCCCAGTGGGCATATATACCAAACTTAGCATCTTTAAACCATTCGGCACTTTGGTCATACTGCGCGAGCGACTCCCAGGTGGGTTCATAATGCCTTGCAACCGGAACGCCTTTCTTTGAAGAACAGGCTGTTAGCGCCAATATTGATGATAATAATATGATTCTTTTCATGATATTTATTTCACTAAGTAACACAAAGAAGGCGCAAAGGCACACAAAGAAATCTTTGCGGGACTTTGCGCCTCCTAATTATAATGTATTGATTATTTAACCGTTACGCTTACCTCGCCTTTGATATCCCTTGAAGAGCTACCCAGTTTAAAGGTATAAGTACCCGGTTCTACAACCCATTTTTTAGACGTTACATCATAGTAAGCCAGTTCTTTGACCGGTACTTTTATAGTAACCTGCTGTGAACCACCAGCCTTAACAGCCACTTTACTGAAGCCTTTAAGCTCTTTATTGGCACGCTGCACTTTACTTTTACCAATTGACGAATACAGCTGTACTACCTCTTTACCATCTGCCTTACCGGTATTTTTCACATCTACAGTAACGGTAATGGTCTCATTGGCAGCATAGTCTTTCTTATCAGTCTTGGCATTGGCAAACTCAAACGTGGTGTAAGACAGGCCATAACCAAACGGATACAGCGGCTCAATATTCTTGGTATCAAACCAACGGTAGCCTACAAGTATGCCTTCTTTATACTCTTCTACAGCACCACCAGGGAAGCTGTTAGTAGCATGTGCAGGAGAATCAGACAGCTTTTTAGGCATTGTCCACGGCAGTTTGCCCGACGGGTTAACTTTACCTAACACAACGTCAGCCAGGGCGTTACCACCTTCACTACCGTTGTACCAGCTCCATACCACACTTGAGTTTGCGCTTACCACGTTGTTGATATCATAAGGCGCACCGGCCACAAATATTACAATAGTTTTAGGATTAGCTGCTTTTACAGCCTTTATAAGACCTTCCTGGCCAAACGGCAAGCTTAGGTCTGTACGGTCACTGGCTTCTGTTTCATAGTCGCGGTTAGCGCCCACAAGCAGTATTGCCACATCTGATTTTTTGGCAGCAGCCACGGCCTCAGCCACCATTTTAGGGTCAAGGTCGGTTACGGTTTCTTTGGCTTCCTGGGTAACTTCGCCAAATTTCATTTCCTTTTTAGGCTTAAATTCAGTTTTGTAACCCTGTGCATAATTGATGGTTACACCTTTAGGAAGCTTGGCTTTAAAGGCCTCAAGCGGGGTAACCTCATGCTTGGTTTTAACGCCGGCACCAAAACCACCCTGGGCATGCTTTTGGGTAGCGTTAGGGCCTATGATAGCCACACTCTTAAGCCCGTCTGTTTTAAGCGGAAGCATATTCTCGCTGTTTTTAAGAAGCACAACAGACTCAGCAGCAATATCATACACATCTTTAAAGTGGGCCTCAGTTGAAATGCTACCTTTAACACGGCTGGCAGTATCATCGCCCATTGCCTTAACGTTAAACAGCAGTTTCAGGATCCTTTTAACGTGCTTGTCTACTTCAGCTTCGCTTACTTCACCGGCTTTAACGGCCTTAAGAAGCGGGTTAGCAAAATAGAACTCGCTAAACGAAGGCTTATCGGTACCCATTTCAAGGTCGGTACCGGCCTCAAGGGCTTTTTTGGTGGTGTGCACCGCATTCCAGTCTGATATTACAATACCTTTAAAACCCCACTCATCCCTAAGAATGGTTTGCAGCATATAAGGGTTTTCGCAAAGGTAATCACCACGGAATTTGTTGTAAGCGCCCATAACGCTGTAGGCTTTGGCATCTACAATAGCTGCCTCAAAAGCAGGCAGGTAAATTTCGCGCAGGGTACGCTCGTCCATCTGTACGTCTACCGTACCGCGGTTAGTTTCCTGGTTGTTAGCCGCATAGTGCTTGATACACACCGCTGCATCCTGTTTTTGGAAGCTAACAATGTAAGGTACTACAAGGCTTTTGTTAAGGAACGGGTCTTCGGTCATGTACTCATAAGTACGGCCGCCCAGCGGTGTACGGATAATGTTAAACGCCGGTGCCAGAAGGATATCCTTGCCACGTGCACGGGTTTCCTCGCCTATTGAACGGCCAAAGGTAGCCGCCATTTCCTGGTTCCAGGTAGCTGAAAGGCCACCACCGGCAGGGTAAAATGTAGCAAAATCATCAGTACGGTTAGCAGGCGCCCAGCTCATGCGCTCAAGCTCTTCGCGTACGCCCAGTGGGCCGTCGGCCATGTAGGTTTCGGGGATACCAAGGCGCTCTACACCCTGGTTGGTAAACATACTGTAGCCGTGCAGCATACCTATTTTTTCCTCAAGGGTCATTTTGCTTACAATCTCGTCAATCTTAGCATCATATTCATCGCTAAGGCCAGCGCCCTTGTAGGTAGCAGGTTCGCCATTCTGGGCAACATCTGTACTGTTTTTCTCGTCTTTGCACGATGCCACAACAAGCATCAACGCCGCCGAAAGAAGTAGTATTTTGTTCTTCATAATTGGGTTTGAATTATTTTTGGGTTATAGTTGTTTTTAATGCAATATTATCTGAAGCCCCACCTACCTGTATTTCAAGGCTTCCGGGTTCCAGTTCAAAACGGTGTTTGGTTTCGTTCCAGTACTCCACATCCTGCGCACGCAGCGTTAGGGCTACTGTTTTGGTTTCGCCTGCCTTAAGCGCCACACGGCTAAAAGCTTTCAGTTCCTTAATTGGGCGCTCTATTTTAGAGTCAGGGTGCGATACATACAGCTGCACCACCTCTTCGCCATCGCGGCTACCGGTATTGGCAAGGGTAACATTTACCGTAACCACACCATTTTTAGAAAGCGTAGTGGCACTCACTTCCAGCTTCTTATAGTCAAAGGTAGTATAACTAAGGCCATAGCCAAAGGCATACAGCGGTTTCCCTTTAAAATACATATACGTCCTGCCGTGGCGGATGTTATAATCCATAAAATCAGGCAAATCGGTAATATCCTTAACCCATGTTTGTGTGAGCCTGCCGGCGGGGTTGTAGTCACCAAAAAGCACATCGGCAAGAGCACTGCCCGTTTCCTGGCTGTTGTGCGTCATGTGCACAATGGCCGGCAGGTGTTCCTGGCTCCAGTTAATGGTGTATGGAAAGCTGCTCATAAGCACCAATACTGTATTAGGATTGGCCTGGTGCACTACTTTTACAAGGTCTTCATATTCAAGTTCCAGCGACTGCCTGTCTACCGCTTCCTTGCCGTTGCTTGGCACGGGGCATTGCGCCCAGCCTGCGTTGCACCACGGGTGGTTACCGGCTACAACAATGGCAATATCGGCTTCCTTAGCCAGTTTGGCCGCCTTACCGTCTATATTATTCAGGGCAAACGTAACCTCAACATCAGTACCCACTTTAGCCTTAATTCCGGCAAGAGCCGTAACCGTGTAGGGTGGTGTACCGCTGTACCAGTCCAGCAACACCTCATCGGCACGCGGGCCAATAACAGCAATGCGCTTAATTTTCTTTTTATCTATGGGAAGCAGCTGCCTGTCGTTCTTTAACAGTACAATTGACTTCTGAGTAGCCTCTAAAGCCAGCTTTTTATGGGCTTCGGTAGACCAGGGGTCAATATTATCCGTTTTACCTATAGATGCATACGGGTTGTTATCAGCGGCATCAAGCAGCCCAAGTTTTATCATAACACGGTAGTCGCCACGTAGCACCTCATCTATTTCTTTTTCTTTAAGATAGCCGTTTGCCACAGCGCCATACACGCCGTCTTTATAATCATCCAGAAACTGGTTGATACCCGCCTTAACCGCAGCGGCAGCGCCTTTATAAGCATCGGGGTAATATTTATGGTCAGACAGCAGCAAGCCGAAAGCCCCGCCATCAGTACATATAATACCGTTTTGGCCCCACTCTTTAACCGTAATATCCTTAAGCATGGGGTGTACCATAGCCGGGATGCCGTTTACTTTGTTGTAAGCCGCCATATATGCGCGTGAACCGCCCTCGATGACCCCCATCCTGAACGGCACTGAATAATATTCCCTCCACAGGCGTTCATCAAAATCAGATGATGTGTAGGTGCGGCCGTCTTCGTTACTATTGGCCAGGAAGTGCTTCATGAGTGCGGCAGTTTGCCAGTAATTTGGGTTATTACCCTGAAGCCCTTTTACAAACGCCACCGTCATAGTACCGTTAAAAAAGGCATCTTCGCCATAGCTTTCCTCGGTACGTCCCCAGCGCGGGTCACGGGCAAGGTCGGCATTTGGGGCACGCACCACCAGGCCCCCACGGTTGTAGTGCTGCCAGGCATATCGGGTTTCAACCGCCTCAACGTTAGCTACTTTTTGCAGCAGCTCCACATCCCACGTTTCGCCCAGGCCATACGCCTGCGGAAAGGTTGTGGTGGGTACAGGCTCTTTGCCCTTGCCACCCCATCCGGCAGGGCCGCCCAACGCCAGCCCGTGTAGCCCCTCTACATGGCCGGTGCCCACAACGCCTAAGCGCGGTACTGAAGGATTGGTACTCAGCGCCTGGATTTTTTCATCCAGCGTCATGAGCGAAAGCAGGTTGTCAATGCGCTTTTCTGCATCCAGTTTAGGATTTTGAAAAGGGTATTTATAGGCCTGCTGCCCCCACATTGTGGCGGTTAGTAATAAAAATATATAAGTCCTGTAAAGCTTCATGTGTTACAGTTTCTTAAAGCGTATGGCATAGCCGCCCGATATAGGCAGGTTAAGCGTTAGTTTATCTTTAGAGGTTACTGTTTTAGTGCTCACAGCTACATCGGCCGGGTTGTGGGTCATATCTGTTCCCGGTGCATCGGCATATATCTGTGCCTCATACTTAGCCCCTTTTTCAAGGAATGACAATGCTACCTCAAGCGTACGGGCTTTCTCATTGGTAAGGCTGCCCAGGTACCAGTCTGCACTGTGGCGGTCTTTACGCACGGTGGTTATGTACTCGCCTATTTCGCCGTTAAGCACTTTGGTATCTTCCCAATCTGTAGGTACATCTTTAAGGAACTGTAATTCTGGCTGGCCTTCGTAGTTTTCAGGCAGGTCGGCCAGCATTTGTATGGGCGAATACAGCACCACATACAGCGCCAGCTGCTTGGCAGCCGTAGTATGCACGCGCCTGTTGTTAAAGCCTTTGGTTTCCAGTACATCAATAACCCCGGGGGTAAAATCCATAGGGCCGGCCAGCATCCTGGTAAACGGCAGTATAGCCTCATGGCTTGGCGGATTGCCTGCACTCCATGCGTTGTACTCCTGCCCGCGGGCACCCTCGCGTGCCATCATGTTAGGGTAGGTGCGGCGTTCGCCGGTATCTTTTATAGGCTCGTGAAAGTTTACAGCAAGGCCATACTGGGCGGCTTTTTCAAGCACGTAGCGGTAATAGCGTACGCCAAACTGCCCGTGATGCCACTCTTTCATATTAAGTTTAGAGCCCACCTGGCCTATCTTTATATTGTGTATGCCCAGGCGCTTGTATAGCGCAAAGCCTTCGTCTATTTCTTTAAGGTAGTTGATTATGTTAGAGCCTGTTTCGTGGTAGCCAATGATTTCAACACCTTTGCTGCGGCCGTATTTTACTACCTCTTCAAGATCAAAATTGTCAGCGTTTTTGGTAAAGCTGAACATGTGCATCTTGTTTTTAAACCAGTCCTGCGTCCAGCCCTTGTTCCAACCCTCTATAAGCAGGTAATGGAAACCTTCTTTAGCTGTAAAATCAATATATTCCCTTGCGTGTTCGGTAGTAGCGCCCTGCTTAGGCCCTTCCCAAAAACTGAACTTGCTTATGTGCATACCCCACCATATACCCAGGTATTTAAGGGGTTCTACATAGCTTATATCAGTTAGTTTTGATGGCTCGTTAAGGTTCAGTATCATGTATGACTCTATCAGGTCGCCCGGCTTTTCGCCAATTTGAATAGTCCTCCACGAAGAGGTAAACGTGCCCTTGTAGCGCGCTTTTATACCATCTGCCCAAGGCACAAGGTCGCTCTTAAGGTTAGCGCCTGTAGTATGCTCAAGCACCATACTGGGCCAGTCAGTAAGGTTAGCCTCGTGGAAGCTGATTACATTATTTTTGTTTTCAATGGTCATTGGGGTGTGTACCTTGCCCAGTGCGCTTACCGCAGAAGGCTCATACAGGTATTCATAACGGTCTGGCTGATACGCCGGGATTGACCACGCCTTGCCGTCTTCCTTAAGGTTGAAAGCCGTAACCTCATCCATTACAAAAATGCTGTCTTTAATACCCTGCTCCGGGAATATGTAGCGGAATGCCACACCGTCATCAAACGCACGGAACTGTATGTGCAGCTTGCGCTTGCGGGCATCTTTGGTTTGCAGCTCTACCCACAGCTGGTTGTACTCGTTATTGATTTCCTTCTTTTCACCCCAGGGCTGTGTCCATTTGCCGTTAACCTTCAGTACATGCACATCGGTCACTTCAAAGTTCTTGCTAAGGTCTTCGCCTTTAAGCACAAAACCCATTGTCGATGGGGTAATGATTTCCTGTTTGCCGTGGCTTACAGCATAAGTAGGCACACCATCTTTAAGGGTAAAGGTTATGGTATTCTTCTTGCCCGGTGAATTGATTTTCTCGGTTTTGTCCTGCGAAAATCCGGTTGCGGACGCAAGCAGCATTACTGAGTATAGTAAGGTTTTTTTCATAATATACGGAATTAACCATTGGGATAGCAAAAAACGGGGAGCCGGAAGTCTAAACGGCTCCCCGGTACTAAAATTAACTAACCCAAATAATTAACTTATTTTATCCATTCTGTTTTAAATGTTGTTTTAGCGCTAAGCGGTGTTGTGCCTACCTCAAAGCTGCTGCCTTTTTTAGCCGTGGTTATGGTTTGCACTGCATCGCCGCCCGGCAGGAATACCTTTCCGGTAGCTGTTGCCGTGCCTTCAGCAGCATATACCTTTAGCGTAAGCTTGCCCCAGTCCATATCCTGTGTGCTTTGTGCCAAGGCTATATGAGGTATAACCGCACCGTTTTTAACCAGCACTACAATAGGCAGGTTACCCTGCTTTATTTTATGCCAGCCTCCGTTGTATACTTTTTTAGTCTGGTAGTCTATCCATTGCCCCGGCGGAAGGTACACATCACGCTCGGTAACTTCTTCAAACAATGGCGCTACAAGAATATCTGCCCCAAACATATACTGGTTGTCTACCAGCCACGAACCCGGGTCATCAGGAAATTCTACAAACAATGCGCGCATCATGGGCAGGCCACGCTCAGAGCAGTCTTTAGCCTGTGCATAAATGTATGGCATCAGCTCATAGCGCATATTATCGGCATTGCGGTATGTTTTTAAAAAGTCTTCGCTATACAGCCAGGGCTCTTTTGGCGGTTCGCCGTGGCTGCGCACGTGGCTTGTAAGCATACCAAACGGTGTCCACCTTTTATACAGGTTTTCGGGCGACTTGGTTACAAAACCACCCAAATCATGGCTCCAGAAACTAAAGCCCGAAAGCCCCAATGACAAACCACCACGAAGCGTGGCGCTCATAGCAGCATTGGTGGTAGCTGCATCGCCACCCCAATGCAGTGGATAACGCTGGCTGCCCGCCCAGGTGCTGCGTGCCCATATAAGGCTATAGCCTTTTTCGCGTTGCGTAACCTCGGCCACAGCCTTGTTGTAACGCAGCGGGTACAGGTTGTGCTCATAAAAACCGGTGCGTCCGTTGCTGTAAATACCATCTGCCGGGGCTGCTTCGCCAAAGTCTACCTTAAACACCGCCACACCCTGGTCAAACAGGTGCTTTAGCTTGCCCTGGTACCACTTAACGGTTTCAGGATTGGTAAAATCCAGCACCGCATCTTCATACGGCAGGTTGCCCTTGCGGTCTTTTACGGCAAGGTTGTTATCTACAATTTCGTTAAAAAGCGTGTTCTTGGGCGTAAAGTACGGCAGCTGCCACAGGCATACATTAAAGCCGTCTTTCTTCATATCGGCCATCATTTTAACGGGGTCGTCAAAACGCTTTGAGGCAAACTGATAGTTGTTGCGCCAGTCTACATCAAACCAGCCCGTATCAAAATGGATAACATCGCTTGGAATTTTATACTTACGGAGGTTTTTAGCCACCTCGCGGCCTTCTTTTTCAGAAAAATAGGTAATACGGCTCATCCAAAGCCCAAACGACCACAGCGGCGGCATAGAGGCCTTTCCGGTAAGGTTTGTGTACTCATTAAGGATGTCTTTCGGTTCGCCAATAAAAAAGAATAAATCAGCCTCATCATCACCTATCATCATTTTATTGGCAGAGGTATCATACTTACCGAAATCAACTGTGATAGGACTTGAGGTGTGCATAAAAACACCATAGCCGCGGCTGCTCATGTAAAACGGAATGGGCTTGTACATGGTTTCGTTTTGCACGCCGTTAGCATCATCTGTCCACAGCACTACCTTCTGGCCGCGCTTGTTGAAATTGGTAAACGATTCGCCACAGCCAAATATCTTCTCATCGGGCTCAAGGCTGAATACGGGCGCCATACTGCGCGAATAATCGCTGTTGCGGCGCACATAGCTAAAAGGCAGTATTGGGGTGTAGGTATTCTGCACGTCAGAGTTATGCAGGGTTGATGTGAGCAATTTACCTGCCTCATCATAAATTTTTACGTGCCATGGTTTGGCTATAATTTCTACACGGCCATACCTGCTTGTATATTGGTGGCCCGTAGCGGTTTTACTGTATTTCCAGCCTTCAGGATGGTTAGGCGCTGTGCCGTTAACCAGCATGAGCGACTCCTCCTGTTTGTGGAACTGCGGGCCTGAAGCCATTTTTATACGTACCGTCCTATCTGAAACAAACTGAAGCGTAAACGGCAGTACCGGCGCCGCCTCATACTCTGTAGCCGGAAACTCGTTTGGCACAATACTGTCGGGCTTCATGAGCATATTGTTAAACGCCTGCCTGGTTTTATAGGCATAGCGCTTGTATTTAACCTGCCCCTGCCCCGTGGCGGGGTCAAAACCGGTTAGCTCATCGGCAAAATAAAACGTATTAAGGTAGTTTTCAAAATCCCTGCTCACATCTACCGGCTCGTTGAGGGTACCGCCGTTTTGTAGCTGTGCAGTGGCCTGTGTGCTTATAAAAAGCGCCAGAGCTGCAGAGAAAAGCGTTAAACATCTTGTTTTCATTGGGTTTGGTTGTTGGTTGGTTTGGGTCTTGTTTATTTTGTGGTTAGGTTAACGGTACTGGCCTTAAGCCCGTTTGCACTTGCGGTAACCTCTACCTTTCCGGCTTTATCTGTACTCTGGATAATTACAAGGCACTTACCATTAAGGGCGGTGTGCTTGTTGCCTTTATAAGGCTCGTGGCTCACGGGATCTCCGCTGCACACGCCTACAATTTTAGCATTGCCTTTTACACTAAACGTAATTTCATTATTAGCCGTTGCAGCAAAAATGCCGTTAGCATCCTGAATGTCTACGGTAATAAAACTCAGGTCAGTACCGTCGGCTTTTATTTCGGTGCGGTCGGCTGTAGCTTTAAGCTGTGCCGGTGCGCCCACAGTTTTAATTTCTTTTTCAAGTACAACCTTTCCGCCCTTGCGCGAAACGGCCTTAAGCGTACCCGGCTCATATTTAACGCTCCACATAATGTGCAATTCATCGCCCTGCTTACTCTTTTTGCCAAGTGACTTACCGTTAAGGTACAGCTCTACCTCATCGGCATGGTTGTAATATGCCCAAACGTCTACCTCCTGGCCTGCTTTCCAGTTCCAGTGCGGGAAAATGTGCAGCACATCTTTATCCGTCCACTCGCTTTGGTACATATAGTACACATCTTTAGGGAAGCCCGCAAGGTCTACCACACCAAAGTAAGAACTAATAGACGGCCACAGGTATGGCGTGGGTTCGCCTATGTAGTCAAAACCGGTCCAGATGTACATACCGGCCAGGTAATCATGTTTTTTGATAATCCTCCAGGTATCTTCGTGTGTTGAGCCCCATGGTGCATGGGTTTGGTCATACGCCGAAACCGTGTTGCCCGGATTACCGTCATAAAACGGAATATCCCAGCGCACCGGCCATAGTTTTTCTACATCCGACTTTTCATCATAATAACCACGCGTTTGCAGTGCCGATGTGGTTTCGGTAGCAATAAACGCCACTTTAGGGAAGTTTATCTTATGCTTCGCCCAAACCTGGTGGGCATAATTATAGCCAATAATATCAAGCGCGCCCGATGCCGCAAGCGAATTGGGCTTATCGGCCGTGTTTACAAATTGTATACTTGCCTCGGTAGCGTTAACGGCAACCGGCGGGTTCATAGCGGCAGTAACCGGACGGGTTTTATCAAGCGCTTTTACAATTGCCGAAAGCTCACGGCCTATTTCGGCACCTTTATCGCTCCATTGTTCCGGTATTTCGTTGCCTATGCTCCACATAAACACGCTTGGGTGGTTCCTGTCTCGGATAATAAGGTCTTCAAGGTCTGTTTTATGCCATTTATCCCAGTTTTTGCTGTAGTCGTAAGGGTTTTTGCCCTGCGCCCACATATCATAGGCTTCGTCCATAACAATAAAGCCCATTTTGTCGCACAGGTCTAATAATTCCGGTGCAGGGGGGTTATGGCTGGTACGGATGCCGTTTACGCCCATTTCCCTCATAATTTCGAGCTGGCGCTCCATAGCACGCGTGTTGAATGCAGAACCCAGCGCACCCAGGTCGTGGTGCAGGCATACGCCCTTTATCTTTACCTGTTTGCCGTTAAGGATGAAGCCCTTATCAAGGTCAAACTTAAACTCGCGGATACCAAACGGCGTTTCATAGCTGTCTGCCATGTCGCCATCAAGCTTTACAGCAGTAACGGCGCGGTATAGCTCCGGTGTTTCTACATTCCAAAGCACCGGGTTATTTACAGCGGCATCCTGCGTTATGGTTTTATCGCTGTTCGCGGGTATTTTTACTTCGGTTTCAACCGATGTTACCTCGCTGTCGTCTTTGTAAATAGTGGTAATAACTTTTGCCGTTTTTTCTTCGGCATATTCGTTTTTGATGATGATTTGCAGGTTTATGGTTGCCTTTTCGGCCGATACCTGCGGCGTGGTAACAAACGTTCCGTTAGCCGCTATGTGCAGCTTATCGGTAGTTTCAAGCCACACGTTGCGGTAGATGCCCGAACCCGAATACCAGCGCGAATTGGGCTGTTTTGAGTTGTCTACCTTTACTATAATCTCATTTTTTTTATCACCATAGTTAAGGTATGGTGTAAGGTTGTAACGGAAACTAATATAACCGTTTGGCCTCATGCCTAAAAAATGACCATTTACCCACACGCTGCTGTTACAGTAAGCGCCGTCAAACAATATGGTAGTAACCTTAGCAGAATCTTTAGCTTCAACGGTAAATGATTTTTTATACCAGCCAAGGCCGCCGTTTAGTGCGCCGCCTCCGGTTCCCGCAGGGCTGTGCTCGTCAAAGCTGCCTTCTATGCTCCAGTCGTGCGGAAGGTTAAGGGTGCGCCACTGTGTAGCGGTGCCTATGGTATCGTTATCTTTTATGCTGTCGTTTAAATGAAACTGCCAGTTGCTGTTAAAGCTTACCTTTCTGTTAGCAATGGCGTTGTTGTTTTTGCTGCCGCATGCCCCCGTTAGCAGTAGTAGCGCCAGGGCAGTAAGTGCAAAAAAGGGCTTGGTGTATTGTGTCATTTGGTTGGAAATAAAAAAACCGGTAAGCCCCCCTGCATAGAAGGACTTACCGGAATTAAAACAAATTTATTCTACAGCTACATAATGGAACATGATAAGGCAAACGCCTTCGCCTGTGCGGCTCTGGTCGCGAACAACGCCCAGCCTCATTGAATCATCTGTAAGTTCTGCCACTTTTACTGATACCCAGTTGCTTACATCAGGATAATAATCGCCTCCAAAAAGTACTTCAGGGCCACCGTTAAAAACAATCCTGCTGTTAGCTATATCATAGCTAAAAGTGCCTGTTTTTGTAGTTTGATCGTTAGTAGTAAGCGCTGTTTGTGTAACACTTACATTATAGTTACCATCAAGATCAAAGGTCATGCTGCCCCAATCTTTATTTGTCATAACCCATTCGTTTCCGGCATAATCAGGCAGCCAGCTCCAGTTGTCTCCGCTGGCAGCAGGAAAATCAAGGCCTGTCCACCCCACAGGAGATGCCATGTTTAGCTTCCATTTTTTACCTTCTACACCATTGGTAAGCATTGCCCATGCAGGGTCTGCAAAATACTCTTCGTTGTTTTCGCTAATGGTAACCGTTACAGGAGCTGCATCTACAGCGCCACCACGTGTGTAAGCCGTAAACTGTATGGTATAAGTACCCGCAAACGGAAACGTAACCGTGTTGGTATGCTGGTTGCTGTGGCCCAGGGCATCGCCTGCGGCATTAGTATAGCTCCAGTAAGGTATAATATCATCAGTAAGGTTAGTCATGGTAACCTCATTAGGGTTAGCAGGGTTTTGTATAACCGATATATTAATATCAGCTGCCCTAAGGTTTATTGCAGGCAGGTCTTGCCTGTCTTCTACCGGCTCGCACGAAAACAACATTCCGATAGCCATAACGGCAGCGAGCATTTTTGTAAGTTGTTTCATAATCATTTTCATTTTATTAATTACCATCCGGGATTTTGTTGTATAGCACCGTTAGAAAGGGTTACCTGAGACTGCGGCAGTGGGAACCAGCCCAGCGTTTCAGGCCTGAAGCTTTGTACAAACTCGCCACCCATATCTGTAGCCTGTATGGCTGCTGCGGTAACGCTCATGCCCTGCCTGATAAGGTCAAACCACCTGTCGCCTTCAAGGGCAAGCTCAAGCCTGCGCTCTGTAAGTATGTTGGCTATAGTAGCAGGAACGTTATGCGTATCATCGCCATAAGCGCGTGCACGCACCCTGTCAAGACAGGTTTGCGCAAAGGCAGCGTTACTGTCTACGTTAAGCTCTGCAGCAAGAAGCAGCACATCGGCAAAACGGATAAGCGGAATATCTTCATAGTTGTCTATCTGGAAATCGCCTGTAAAAGTACCGTCTACCACACGGGTGCCTTTTTTCCAGCCGTAGCCGGTAAACTGGCGCTGGCCGCGTGTTTCGGCATCAAAGTCAAGACCTTCGGCAGCATAATCTATAATAGTAGCTGCACGGCGGCTATCGCCTGCACCATAAGCATTATAAAGAGATGGTGTTACAGGTCCGCCACCCCAGCCCTGGCCATAAATACCCAGGTCTCCGCCGCGGGTAGACATATTTACAGCAAAGCGATTACCTTCATGCAGGTCCCAGTTTGCATTGCCCGAGCTGTTAAAGCGTATTGCAAATACAATTTCGGTATTGCCTTCGCCTGCATAATCTGCCTCTTCAGATGCTGCTGAAGCCAGCCAAAGGCTTGCAAAATCGTCAACAAGGTTGTGACCGCTGTTGTTTACTGCATCATTAATATATTCTACAGCCTCCGGCTTGCTTATTACACCGGCAAGGTCTGAAGCATTGTAATAGTCTGTATAGAAAATAAACGCTTTGGCAATGTAAGCCTCGGCAGCCCATTTTGTTATACGGCCATAATCAGGGTTACCCGGGGTTGAATAGTTTTGGTCGCCCAGGTTATCAGCTGCAAACTTAAGGTCTTCTGCAATAAGTGCATAGGTAACTTCGGCAGCAGCACGTGGCAGCTCAAACTCGTCTGATGTAATAGTGTGGTCCAGCGGCACTATTTCTCCAAACACCCTTGCCAGCTGAAAGTGGTAGTATGCCCTTAAAAAACGTGCTTCAGCTTCATACTGTGCGCGCAGCTCTTCCTGGTCGCCCCACTCTACGTTATCAAGGTTTTCAAGCAGCACGTTAGCGCGGTAAATACCTATGTAGTTGTTTTGCCATATAAGGGCATTCATTTCCTTATCGGTTACAAACTGAAAACGGTCGCGCTCTACGTCTACGTTACTATCAGCCGAACCAAAACCGCCATAGCAGTCATCAGACGCCATTTCGGTATTCATTAGCCATGTGCCGTAGCCTTCGCGCTGTAATATATCATAAACCGCTACAAGGCCTTTAAAAGCATCCTGCGGGGTTTTATAAAAGTTCTCCTCTACCACATCGGTATAAGGTGAATTACCAATAAAGTCTTCTGAGCAAGAGCTTAGTGCCAGTATTGATGATAGTAGTATTGCTTTTGATAGATTTTTCATTTTTCTCGCACTTTTTTAGAAGTTAACACTTAGGCCCATCATATAGGTCCTTGGTTGTGGATAGAAGCCTACATCTATACCCCTTGCCCAGCTTTGGTTTGTGTTACCAAAACCAATTTCGGGGTCAAGCCCAGGGTATTTAGTAAAGGTATAAAGGTTATTGGCAGATACATACAGCCTGAACTGAGAGAATGTTTTGCCTATAATATCGGTTACTTTAGCAAGGTCGCAACCCAGTGTAATGGTTTTAATCCTGAAGAAGTCGCCATCTTTAATGTACATATCGCTAAACTTAGTCCAGTTACCGTTAGCATCTGTACCATAAGTTACCCTTGGGCGGGTGTTAGAGCTGCCTTCGGTAGTCCAGCGGTCAAACACATCTGTGCTATAGTTGTAAAACGGCCTTGAATAATCGCGCACGCCATAAGCAATCTGGTTTCCGGCCACACCATAAGTGTATACAGAAAGGTCGAACGCCTTGTAGTTTAGCTGAAAGCTTAAACCGTAAGAATAATCAGGGTTAGGGTCGCCAATGGCTGTTTTATCGTCAGATGTAATAACACCATCGCCGTTGCGGTCTACAAACTTAACATCGCCCGGAACCGCATTTGGCTGTACAGGGTTACCGTCTACGCTGTAAGCATCAATCTCTGCCTGGTTCTGGAAAATACCATCTGTTTGCAGGCCGTAGAAATAGCCGATAGGCATACCTTCCTGAACACGGTTAATTTCGTCTATACCCTGGAAAAGCAGGTTGGTGTCACCATAAATAATACCGTTTTGGTTGGCAACTTTAGTAACCTTGTTTTTGTTTTTGCTAATGTTAGCATTAACGGTTAGCCTCCAGTCATCGCCAAAAGTAGTGTTGTATGAAGCGCCAAGTTCAAAACCGGTGTTTTCTACATTACCACCGTTTATGTAAGGTGCCTGTGCACCTGCAATGTAAGGAACGCTTGCCTGCACCAGCCAGTCTTTAGTAGTTTTCTTATAGTAGTCAAAGTTAAGGGTAAGGCTGTTAAGCAGCGTTACATCTACACCAAGGTCAAGCTGTTCAGATGTTTCCCATTTAAGGTTTGGTGTGTTAAGCGCGTCAGGGCTTGCACCAGGGTCAAGCGGAAGCTCATTATTACCCGTACCAAAGTGGTAGTTTTTATCGTAAGTAGAAATGGTAGACATATAGGCAAACCTCCTGTTAAACTGGTCGTTACCGTTTTGTCCCCAGCTACCGCGCACTTTAAGTGCATCTACTATACCTTCTTCAGGCCAGAAAGCTTCCTGGTCTACGTTCCAACCGGCAGAGAACGACGGGAACACTGCCCATTTCTCTGAACCGAATTCTGATGAACCGTCGCGGCGGATAGTAGCCGTAAACAGGTATTTGTTATCATAGTCATAAAGGAACCTGCCAAAGTATGATGCTATGTTATAGTCATAACGGTCTCCCGATACACGGTTTTGTGTAGGGTCTAACACGTTATCAAGGTAGGCATGCCAAAAGTCGTTAAACTGAAGGTCGCGGCCCAGGGCGCTCTGGTAGCGTGTTATGCGCTCGCGGGCACTCATACCGGCAAGTACATCTATATTATGCTTGCCAAAAGAAGCCTGGTACTGCACCGTGTTATCCCAAATCCATGAGAAGTTGTTGTTAGCGCTTTGTGTTACGCTCGATACATCGCTGTATGAAACAGATGATAGCTGATACTCAGGCGTAAATGCCCTGTAATCATCTGTATAAGAATCTACACCAAATGATGTGCGGAACGTAAGGCCTTTTACAGGGGTTACCTCTGCAAAAATGTTACCTACAAAACGGTTAGAAATGGTTTCTTTAAAGTTAGTGTAGTACAAAAGGCCCACAGGGTTTGTAATATCTGCACTAATGTTAGATGATGCATAAGAGCCGTCTTCGTTATACACCGGGAAGTTTGGCGGTGAGTTAAAGAAGCCCCTTAGCGAGTTAGAGTAAATACCCTGGTCTGCAATACCTGTGCTTTTTACACGTGCAAACGAGAAGTTTTCGCCTACTTTAACAACATCTTTTACAATGTTGTAGGTAGAGTTTGTTGTAAAAGTAACCCTGTCATACTGAGACTGGCCTGTGTTGCTGCCTATTAAACCATCCTGGCCGTAGTAAGAAAGGCCGGCGTTATAAGTAGCTTTATCATTACCACCGCTTATAAGTAAAGAGTGGTTTTGCTTTACAGCGCCATCGTTAAACAGCTCATCCTGCCAGTCTGTATTTGGCATGTTGCTTATCTGCTCCTGAGAGTAAAGTGGTGCAAAGCCAGAGTTTACACGGGCTTCGTTAAGTATTGTAGCATACTGCTGTGCGTTTAGCAGGTCAAGCCTTTTGTAGCTTTCCTGGAAACCGGTGTAGCTGTTAAACGATACGTTTATTTTGCCTTCGGCACCTTTTTTAGTAGTAACAAGTATTACACCATTAGCGGCACGTGCACCATAAATAGCTGCCGCAGAGGCATCTTTAAGCACGTCCATCCTTTCAATGATAGATGGGTCAAGGTAGCCAATACCGTTGTCTACCACAACACCGTCTACCACATAAAGCGGTGTAGAGTTACCCACAGTACCTGCACCACGAATGTTTACCACCATACCTGCACCCGGCTGGCCAGATGATTGTGTGATGTTAACACCGGTAGTTTGGCCCTGTAGGGCGCTGGTAGCATCTATACTGTTAGTTTGTTGCAGGTCTTTACCGCCCACTACAGTTGTAGCGGCAGTGCTTACCTTTCTTTTTTGTGTACCGTAGCCCACCACTACCAGTTCGGTAAGGGTTTCGGCTTCTTCGGTAAGGGCAATGTCTATTGTAGTCTGTCCGCCTACCACAACGGTTTTTGAAGTATAGCCCATGTAGCTAAACTCAAGCGTAGCGGCTGCGTTAACGCTTATAGAGTACGTACCGTCTATATCTGTACTTACACCATTAGTAGAGCCTTTTTCAACTACGCTTACCCCGGGCAGCTCAAGGCCGTCTGAAGTACCGGTTACCTTACCTGTTACAGTAACCTTTTGTGCCATTGCCGGCACCGCGAAAAGTGTAAAAAAGCAAAAGAGTCCAAAAGCGAGCACTTTTGGCGGAATAGTAATTTTACTTTTCATAATGATTAGAGTTTGGTTATGTTTCTGTGTTTGTTTACTACTGCGGCGGCATTTAAAATTTAAGGGCTGCGCCACAGTTTTAGGGTCTGGGTTATGGGATTAGCTGTTAGTGGTTTTTAAAAAGTGAGCTCTACTCTTTATTAGCCTTTACAACGGCACCCGCTTGTTTACAGTTACTTTCACTAAAACGTTTTCGAAATTGAAGCACAAAAAAGCCGGCGTTATACTATTGCAAGATGGCTTTCCGTCATCCTGAAAATTGTAGTTGCATGGCACATCATAAATCAACAACGTTTATCACGTCTTAACAAGGCGCAATTAAGGTAAAATAGCAGTCCCCTGCAATACCTTATGGTCATAAAACACATAAGGGTACCTATTTTAATACATTTATAACCCAAAACAGCCCCTTTTAGAACTCATTTGTGTACCATTCTACCCAAAAACCCATCATAAAAAACAATACAACACAGGCTTCTTTGTGAAGCAATTTCATACAAATTGCACTTATTTTAGCAAATAGGCAATATATAAGGCTTAATTTTATGCATTTAACAATTAAAGCTTTTGCACTTGCTTTTGCCGCTTTTGGGTGTACTTTTACCCTTCATTTGTGGTGTACAAATGCTAAATTTGGATAATGAAACTACTCAAAACACTTCTTTACTGCTTTTTTGTACTGTGTGGCGCATCATTTTCGGGCTATGGGCAGGGCTATACCTTTCATCATTTACGTACCGACAACGGGCTTTCCAACAGCTACGTAAAAAGCATACTGAAAGACCGCCAGGGCTTCTTGTGGATTGGTACAGAAGCCGGCCTGAACCGTTATGACGGCTATGAGTTTAAAGTGTATAACACTAACCCTGCAAACAAGCACCAGATTGCCTATGATGATGTTTATGGCCTGCAGGAAGACGGCTCGGGAAACATCTGGATCCAGGGGCGCGAAACCTACATGGTGTACAACCGCGATAAAGACAATTTTATAAACAACCCGGCACAACTGCTCAAAAAACTGGGCATAACGCCAAAAGATACTACTTACAAAGTTCATGTTGATATATTAAAAGACCTGTGGGTATTAGACGGCAACAGCCTGTATGTGTATAATTTCAGGAAGAAAAGCCATAAGAAATTTAACGTAGGCAACGCCACTGTTACAGAAATGGCCGATGACGGCGAAAACCTGTACCTGTGCCAAAACCCGTGGCTTATTAAAAAGGTAAACAAACACACCGGCAACCAGACCATTATAAACCTGCCACAGTTTATTAAGAGTGAAATACCTAACCGCGACACCCGGGTATTTGTAGACTCCCGCAAAGGGCTGTTTTTATTCACCGGTTCGTCTGATGCAGCATGGTACTATAAAAATGAGGCCGCCGGCTGGAAAAAGGTAACACTTAACGCTGCCCTGAATGCAGAAAGCAACATAGTGCTTGATGTTATAGATGATGAAAACGGCAACCTATGGATAGGTACCGACCACAAAGGCCTGTTTATTTATAATACTAACGATGGCACTATTACAAACATTACCCACAGCCGCAATGTAAATACGTCTATTGCAGCTAACAACGTGCCCTGCCTGTATAAAGACAATACCGGTACTATATGGATGGGGCATAACAAAAGGGGCATATCATACTATAACGACAGTTTCCATAACATGATGAATGTTGATGCCGGCGATGCCAAAGACATCAGCATTATTATGGAAGACAGCAAGGGCAACACCTGGCTGGGTACTGACGGCAACGGGTTGTATATGAAAAACATCCTGAACGGTGGCATCATAAAAATGCCCATACCCAATATTGCCATTGTAGCGCTGGAAGAAGACCGCCTGGGCCGTGTATGGATAGGCACATATTTAAATGGATTATACTGCTATGAAAACGGCGCTTTTAAACACTACACCAAGAGTAATAGTTCATTAGTATCTAACGACATCTGGAGCCTAAAGGAAGACCGCTACGGCACGCTATGGATAGGCACACTGGGCAGTGGCTTGCAATATTCAACCGGTAAAAACGGGTTTAACCCTATTACCCTAAGCGGAACAGGGCTTGAGTTTACCGTTGAAATGTATTATGACGGTGGCGATAAGCTGTATGCAGGCACCACCACCGGGCTGTATATTGTAGACATAGCCACCCGTAAACAAACCCGCCACACGGCCAATAAAAAAGGCAGCCAAAAGTTTAGGCAGGTAACGGTTAGCAACATTTGCAAAGACGATTCAGGCAACCTGTGGCTGGGGCATCCTAAAGGCATGACATTGTGGGATGTTAAAAATGACACGCTCTACTACATAGACAAAGGCTCAGGCCTTAGCGACAGCGCCATAAGGGGCATTGTAGAAGACAACCACAAGCAAATATGGGTTACTACCAGCAACGGTATGTCGGTCCTTTCGGCCGAGCGTAACAACAAGGGCATTATACAGGTAAGCAGCCGCAACTTTACCACTAAAGACGGCCTGCCCGATAATTATTTTAACAACCACGCCATCTGCAAGTTGCAAAATGGCGATATACTGGTGGGCGGCACTGAGGGGTACACCGTTATTAACCCCAATAAGGTAGCCCAAAAAAACAACCCGCTTGCTAAAGTGCTGTTTACCGGCCTTAGCCTGGGCAATACCAGGGTACAGGTAGACTCGCTCTACAACGGGCACAAACTGCTTGACAAGCCGCTTTGGGAAGCCTCATCTGTAACCCTTAAGCATAACGATAAACTGCTGAGCATATACTTTACAACCGGCGACCTGGTTAATGCCGATAAGGTTAGGTATGCCTACAAGCTGGAAGGTTTTAACAACCAATGGGTAACGGTTAACGACAACAGCGTTATGTTTTCGTCGCTCGCACCGGGCAGCTATACCCTTTTAGTAAAAGCCAGCAACAGCGATGGCGTATGGAACAACCAACCCAGTGTGCTGCACATTACTGTAAAGCCGCCTTTTTACCTTTCTATACTGGCCATTTGCCTGTATATACTTATAGCCCTGGCCATACCGGTTGTGTTTTTTGTACGCACCCGGAACCATCACCTTAAAAAACTGGAACGGCAAACCCTGCAACTGCAACTGGACAAGGAAAAGAGCCTTAACGACATGAAGCTGAAGTTCTTTACCAACATAAGCCATGACTTGCGGACACCGCTCACGCTGATAACCATACCATTACAAAACATACTGAGTGGCGATATAAGCGAGGGGCTGCGCCACAAGCTGAACATTATCAACAAAAATGCCGACCAGCTCATGGCGCTTATCAACTCGCTGCTTGATTTCCGTAAACTTGATTTGGGTGCCGAAGAACTCCACCCCTCACCTGCTGATTTTGTAAAGTTTGTAAAAGACAAATGCGCCTCCTTTAACGGCTATGCGGCAGACCGGAATATTAACTACTTCTATAACAGCACCGTTGACATACTACCCATGCAGTTTGACCCGGTAAAGATGGAAAAAGTGCTGTACAACCTGCTTTCCAATGCCTTTAAGTACACGCCAAATGAGGGCAGCATAACAGTTTCGGTCACGAAAGAGGAGTCTACCGTGTGTGTACGTGTATCAGACACCGGCACCGGCATTAAAGATGAAGACAAGAAGAACATCTTCCAGCTGTTTTACCAGGCATCACAAAAAAAAGAAAACACAGGCAGCGGCATAGGACTTCATATAGTAAACGAATATGTGCTGATGCATGGCGGAACCGTAGACATAACCGATAACGCGCCACAGGGCAGTATTTTTAGCGTAAGGCTGCCAATAATTGAAACCCCGGCCGAGGTTATATATAACATTCCCGATGAAGAGGATGAGGCAGAAGATATTGAAGACTTTGCAGATACCGAAGAAACAGCCACCCTTCCTGTACTGCTCATGGTAGACGACAACATTGATTTTTGCGAACTCATTGCCGATAGCCTTAGCAGTTACTACACTGTACTTACGGCTCACAATGGTTTTGAAGCGCTCGAAAAACTACAGGAAAACGACATAAACCTGGTTATAAGCGATGTTATGATGCCCGAAATGGACGGCATAGAGCTGTGCAGGCGCATTAAAACCAACATAGAGTGGTCTCATATACCCGTATTGCTTTTAACGGCCCGTACGGCAGAAGAATACAAGATTGAAGGCCTTGAAATAGGTGCCGATGATTATCTTACCAAGCCGTTTAACTTTAACCTGCTCAGGCTTCGCATACAAAAATTCCTTGAGTGGACACAGCGCAGCCATAGTGCATTTAGCCAGAAGGTAGAAGTATCTCCGGCAGAAATTACCATAACGTCGTTAGACGAGCACCTTATCGACAAAGCCATTAAAGCCGTTGAAGACCAGATGAGTAACCCTGACTTTAGCGTAGAAGAACTGGGTGCAGCCGTGGGCCTTAGCCGCAGCCACCTGTACAAAAAACTTATGTTTATTACGGGTAAGAGCCCGTCTGAGTTTATCCGCACCATAAAGCTTAAACGTTCTAAGGAACTGCTTGAAAAGAGCCAGCTGCAAATTGCCGAAATTGCCTACAGGGTGGGATATAATTCGCCTAAGCGTTTCACGCTCAACTTTAAGAATGAGTTTGGCATATCGCCATCAGACTATCTTAGAAGCCTGAAAACCAAGAAATAAAAAAAGCCGGACTGTTTAGTCCGGCTTTTTTGTGGAGAATATCGGAGTCGAACCGATGACCTCTTGCATGCCATGCAAGCGCTCTAGCCAGCTGAGCTAATCCCCCATTTTGCGATTGCAAAGATATAGCAAAATAAACAATATGCAAGCCCTTTGCTTAAAAGTTTAGTAAAGCACGCAAATACTTTAGTAAATAATATAACTTTACAGTGCCAAACCACTTAAAATGAGCACTACAGGAACCATAAACACCACTGTTTCAGCAAATATTGCAACCATAACCTTCGGCCATCCTGCCGGAAACTCTTTCCCATCGGCACAGTTAAAAGCACTTACTGAGGCTTTTACCCTGTTGGGAAACAACCCTGATGTTAGCATAATCATCCTGCAAAGCGAGGGCGAAAAGGCTTTTTGCGCCGGCGCATCGTTTGATGAACTACTGAAAATCAATACCTTTGAAGCCGGAACAGAGTTTTTCTCGGGCTTTGCTAATGTTATCAATGCCATGCGCACCTGCCCCAAGCTTATTGTAGGGCGCATTCAGGGCAAGGCTGTTGGCGGGGGCGTGGGCCTTGCCGCCGCCTGCGATTACTGCTTTGCTACCGATGCCGCTGCCATAAAACTATCTGAATTTACCATAGGCATTGGCCCATTTGTTATAGCGCCAGCCGTTGAACGTAAGATGGGCAAAGCCGCCTTGGCGGAACTTACCTTGGGTGCAGACCAATGGAAAGATGCGCAATGGGCGCAAAACAAAGGCCTGTATGCCAACACCTTCAGCACATTATCAGAACTTGACACTGCCCTTGAAACGTTTACTACCAAGCTGGCTTCCTACAATCCTGAAGCCCTTAGCGCCATGAAAAAAGTACTGTGGGAAGGCACCGAAAACTGGGATACCCTGCTGGCCGACCGCGCCAAAATATCCGGCGGGCTGGTACTTTCAGACTTTACAAAAGAGGCTTTGCAGCAGTTTAAATAGCACCCGTTTTTAGCCAACCCGTAATACTAAGGCGCGGCTGCTTAACCGGTTTAACCTCATGCTCAAGCAACTGGCTCTCAAAAACCACTACCCTCCCGGCAAGTGGATAGATATCTATTGCCTTTTCTGAGCCGTTTTCATCAGTGTAAATAGTCAGCTCACCGCCAAACTCAGGCTGCCAGTCTTCGTCATTAAGGTAGCACACTATAGATATTTTACGGCTGCTATCGTTTTGGAAGGTATCAAGATGGCGCTTGTAAAAAGTACCCTCGGGGTATAACGCATAGTGAAACTCCTGTCTTTGTATGCCCATATAACAGGTGCGGTTAAGGTACTGTACAAAATCGCGTATTTTTGTAAAAAACACATTTTCAGTAGGTTCTGAATCATTTTCATCAAGCCAAAGGATAAAATCACCCCTAACAGCACCTACAACCTGCTCATTAGCCTGGTTGCCAATTGCCGACTTTTTAAATTCCTCTGCCTCATACTTTTGCAGCAGGCTCTGGCGCAGGCCGTCTATTTCCTGTTGCGAAAAAAAGCCGTCGGCAACGCTGTAGTGCTGCTGCATTAGCCCATCTATAATCCTCTCATACAGCGGATTCAGCTGAAAATCATCCATTTTGTGGCAGTGTTAAAAACCGCACCAAATATAGGCTTTAAACCAATACGTTAATCACATGGTATTATTTAGTAATTTTGCAGCTCTAATCACGTGAATCATGAGTAAAATAAGGATTACCAAGCAGTTTACATTCGAAACCGGCCACGCCCTTTACGGCTATGACGGCAAGTGCAAAAACGTGCACGGCCACAGCTACAAGCTGTCGGTTACGGTAATTGGAGAGCCTATAGCCGACAAAAACAACGTAAAATACGGCATGGTAATAGACTTTGGCGACCTGAAACACATTGTAAAAGAGGAAGTTGTAGATATTTTTGACCACGCAACCGTGTTTAACCAAAACACCCCGCACGTAGAACTAGCCGCCGAACTTAAAAACCGCGGGCACCACGTTATACTGGTTGATTATCAGCCTACAAGCGAAAATATGGTGATTGATTTCGCCGCTAAAATCAGTAGCCGCCTGCCCGAAAACATAAAACTGCACTCACTAAGGCTACAGGAAACCGAGACTTCTTATGCCGAATGGTACCTTAGCGACAACCAATAAAAACACAGCTTTTTCTTACATAACGATTTAGAAAAATACTTAATATTTCACTTTTGGAGTTCAACATTCAGTCTTAAAGCCGAAGGCCGAAAGTCATAAAGTAAAAAAAAGGGAACATAAAATCCAGTCAGCATTTTTTGCCCTCCCCTTTCGACTTTCTTTCTTTTGACTTTCGACCAAAAAAGAAATCCCCACCTTTTAGGGGTGGGGATTTCGGGTATTGCATGTTGGTTTGTTTCCTTTTGTTAAGGCATGTCCATTTCGCCCTGCTTACTGCTTCACGATGATGAACTCTGAGCGGCGGTTTTGTGCGTGCTGCTCATCAGTACACTCAGTACACTTAACCTTAGGCTGGCTCTCGCCATACCCCTGGCCACTGATGCGCTTCTTGTCGATACCTTTTGAGATTACATACTGAACCGTAGACTTAGCCCTGCGGTCTGATAACCTCATGTTGTATTTGTCGCTGCCACGGCTGTCTGTGTGCGATTTAACCATGATAACCATGTTCGGGTACTTCTTAAGTACCTCTACCAGCTTGTCAAGTTCAAAGGCTGCCTCCTTGGTGATGTTGCTCTTGTCATACTCAAAGTAGATTTCGTTAAGTACTACAAGGGTGTCTACAACAATCTTCTTGATTGGCTTCAGGTTAGCCGCTACGTTAACCACACCGCCCTTGGTCTTGGCTACCGGGAACGTGTTGCTTTCGTACTCCGGTGCGCTTGCCTGGATGGTGTAGGCCCTGTCGCAGTCTACATTGTAGGTTACCTTACCGTCAGCCCCTGCTGTGCGGCGCTCTATTACGTTGTTTTTCTCGTCAAGTATTGCAACCTGTGCCCCGGCTATAATCTGCCCGGTCTCGGCGTCTTTTACAAGTACTATGGCTTCTACACCACATACAGGCGTAGCGCTGTACAGCTTGTCTATATTGCCTTCGCCCCTGTTACTGGCAAAGAAACCTATGTTCTTGTCTTTGTTGAAGCTAAAGGCAAAATCGTCCTTGCCTGAGTTTACAGGCTGGCCTACGTTGCGTGCAGCAGTACCTTTTGATTCTTCGATGTAGAAGATATCAAGCCCACCAAAGCCTTTGTGGCTGTCTGATGAGAAGAATAACCTGCCATCGGCATCAATATACGGGTAGTCTTCCCTGCCCGGGGTGTTTACCTTAGGGCCAAGGTTTACAGGCGTGCCGTAGTTGTTGCCGCCTTTTATCTCTACTTTCCAGATGTCCATGCCCCCTGTGGTGCCGGTCCTGTCTGATGAGAAGTACAGCCACTTGCCGTCTTTGCTCAGCGCAGGGGCATTGGTGCTCCACGCCTTATCGTTAAACGGTAGTGCACCGGCCTCTACCCACTTGCCGCTTTGTTTGGTGGCTTTGTACAGGTAAATCTGGCCTACTTTAAGGTTGTTGTCCTTATCGCGCTCAAACTGCTTGCTCTCTTTAAAGCTCTCTGCAGCAAAATACATGGTGTTGCCGTCTTCGGTTACGGCAACCGTGCCTTCGTGCCATTTTGAGTTCAGGTCGCTTAGCGGAACCGGCTCGCTAAAGGTAGCGTTGGCATTATACGTAGCCGTATAAATATCAAGAAAAGGCTGCTCGTTTGCACCATACGTCCTGCGGGCGGTGTTGCGCGCGCTGGTAAAGTAAAACGTGTTATCTGCTGTTAAAAGGCCGCCGAATGAGCTGTACTTGGCATCGTTTATGTCAAGCAGCTTCTCGTCAAACATCTTGGCCTGGTTGCGTAGTGCAGGAAGGTAGTTAGGGTCGGCAAGGAATTCCTTGGCCCTCTGGTCGTTTGGTGCAAGGCCGGCAAATTTCTTCATCTGCGCGTTGGCCTCGTCATAACGCTCCAGCGCCTTTAGCATCTGGGCATATTTAAAATACGTTTCCGCATCCTGCTGCGTCTTGGTAAGGTCGGCATACCATTTTACCGCTTCTTTTGCATTAAAAGTGATGTAGTAGCATTCGGCAAGCTGCTTCTTTACGTAATCGTCTTTCTTGCTTACCTTTAGGTAATCGGCCGCCGCATCTACATATTCCATACGGGCAAAATGCTTATCGGCATCTTTGGTCTGCTCGGTCTGCGCCGTTACTGCCACGGTAGCAAACATAAAGCCAAGGGTAATATATAAATTTTTCATGTGTCTTCTTTTTGTCTCGCTTTAGGTTAGAAATAACGTGGTGAACGTGATACTTTTTTCGGGAAGTTCAAATCAAACAACAGCATGATTTCGTGCGATGCCGGTGTGGTAACGTTAAGGTCGCTCACAATGTGGTCATACGCATAGCCTATCCTCAAATTAGGCGTAATGGCAAAGTTTACCATACCGCCAAAAGAGTCGTCTAACCTGTAGGTAGCGCCTATCTCAAAGCGGTCAAAGAACAACGCGTTCAAAGAGCCGTCTATCGATGGGTCGATACCAAAGGCTGANGTTCAAAGAGCCGTCTATCGATGGGTCGATGCCAAAGGCTGACTTAACCATAAATGAAGGCTTCAGCTTAAAGTTGTCGTTAATCTGGAATACATAACCACCCGTTAAAAAGTAGTGCGAAACCTCTGAACCAAAGTCTACACCCGTGTAGTTAAGGTGCTTGCTCTTTAGCATATTGGGTACTGAAAACGCCAGGTAGTAGTTATCGGTGTAGTAAAATGCACCGGTACCCACGTTAAAGTAGGTGTTGTTTACGTTCTCGGCAAATGCAGGGTCTCCCGGGTCCGGTACGTTGTTGTACACTTCGCTGAACAAGCCCACATCGTGGAACGTTACACCCGCTTTAATACCCAGGGCAAGCCTGTGCTGGCCACCCAGTTTAAGGGTATAGCTAAAGTCGGCATATACGTTGGTTTCTTTTACAGGGCCTATCTCATCTACAATGGCCGATAGCCCAAGCCCTACGTTTTTGCCTACAGGGCTGTGGCCCGAAAACGTGCCTGTGCTTGGTGAGTCTTCAATGTCTACCCACTGCTTGCGGTATAGTAACCCGAATGATAAGTTCTCCTTCGAGCCCGCGTAAGCCGGGTTTATTACGTTCATGTTATACATATACTGCGTATAGTGCGGGTCCTGCTGTGCAAAGGCATCAACAAAACCTACCAACGCAATGAATGCGGACAGGTATAGTTTCTTCATGTGTGTGTTTTTCTTAAATTAATGTGCAAAAAAAGATAAACTTCCCCCGCGCAAAACGGCAGGGGAAGCTATCAGTTATTTATTATTCTTCCCAGTTTACATAAACCCAACCGGTAATATTTTCGCCGTTAGAGCGCTGTACCATGTAGAAGTAGGTTCCTGTAGGCAGTTTTTCGCCGTTGCTTGCAATACCTGCAAACTCATCGGTATAGTTGCCATTGTAGCCAAATACTTCGGTACCGTAACGGTTAAATATCCTCAGTTTAACAACATCAAGCGCTGTAAGGTCAAACGAGTCATTTTTACCGTCTCCGTTAGGTGATATACCTTTAGGAAGCTCACACATAATAGAAACTATGTCTATATCAGCTTCAATTGGGCAGGCTGTTTCGCCAAGCGGTGTAACTGTAACGGTATACTGTCCTTCTCCAAGGGCAGGCTGTCCGTTAACGCTGCTAAGGATTAGGTTTGCACCTGTACCTACTACTGCGCCTGCTGCATTTGTCCAGCTGAATGTTACCATATCAGCATTATAAACATCATCAGGGAATGCCACACCAAGTTCGTAGTAGTTGTCATCATTACAGCCTGATGTTATTACAATTTCAGGAGTAGGGATTATTACCACTTCAAAGCTGCTTTCAGAAGAACAGTCAGCATTTCCTGCTGCCACAGCATATACATAAACCGTTTGGCTGTCTATTAGCTGGGCGCCTGCCGCAAGGGCCTGGCCTGTTGCTCCAGGGCCTGTGTAGTAAGCGTTTCCGGCCGGTAGTGCAGGAAGTGTATAAATATCACATACAGCAACATCTGCAGGCTCTGCCACGACTGGAGTAGTTGTAACGGTTACAGTAAAGCTGGCCGAATCTGTACATGGTATATCGCCGCTTGAGGCAAATACATAAACAGTTTGTGTAGCATCTATTACAGTACCTGCCGGTATTACACTACCTGCGCCATCGGCTTCGGTATAGTATTCACCCACAGTAAGTTCAGGAAGCGTGTAGCTGTCGCAGGCTGCAATAGCTGCAACTTCTGCCTCAACAATAACAGGGCTTGCCACAATGGTTACCACAAACGAGCTTTCGCTTGTACATACCGGTGTAGTAGTGCTGCTCGCAAGTATGTAAATTGTGCTGCTGTCTGCTACAGTTTCACCGGCAAACAGTTCAACACCGCCACCGTTAGTTTCAGTAAAGTACTGGTTACCTGCCGTAAGCTCAGGAAGCACATAGGCATCACAAACTGTTACATCGTCAAGTTCCTGTGCTTCAGGTGTAGGGGTAACTACTACAGTTACAGTATCAGTGCCTATACAGCCTTCGTTGTTTATGGTTACTTCATAAGTACCGGCTTGGGTTACTGTTATGGTAGTACCTGTGCCTGCAAAAGCAGCACCGTCTTTAGTCCAGCTAATGGTTACATCAGCTACATCAAAGTTACCCGGAACCACGGTAATAGTACCGCTTGTACCCTCACACAGAGAGAAATCAGGTGTAATGGTAAACTCCGGTGTATTGTCTTCAACTACAAGGTTGAATTGTTTAACAGCAAAACATCCTGTTTGTACGTTTTCAATGCGCACATAAAGTGTTTGCAGGAACTGCACTGTGTTTGTAAACGTAGTAGGCAGTGGTGTTGCAGTACCGGCCTCGGCATCAGCCTGTGTAAGGTAGTACTCAATATCATAGTCATACTGTGTAGTGGTTGTTCCGGCTATAATAGCATCTGTATTAGCAGTAAGGTCAAATTCTGCAAATCCGTCGCCATCACACTCGTTCAGGTTTGTAGGGTCTCCTGTTACATCTTCTACATCCGGGTAGAATTCTACAAGTATCGAGCCCTGGCGCACACACTCAAGTCCTTCGGCAGTAGCATTAACACTATATACACCTGTTTCTGTAACTACAAGGCTTGGGCCTGTTTCACCAGGTATAACCTCTCCGTTGTGAGACCATTCAAAGTTATACATTTCATCGTCAAGGTTAGTATTAATGGTTACTTCTTCCTGAGAACATGCTGCTGTATTTTCATCAACAATCATGTCCGGGCCCAGGTTAATGTTACCAAGGTCAAAACTACCACCAAGCAGGAATACTGCCGATGAGTAAGCGTCGTCGCCCTCGTTAGCCACAATCATTTGCATGCTGTAGTCGTGGCCTGCAACAAGTGTAAGGCCTTCCGGTATTATAGCATCCATTTTTTTGGTTTGGCCGTTAAGGTTTATTGGCGAAAGCAGGCCGTTGTAAGTACCAAAGTACTGCTCGTTAGCCGCGCCACACACGCCACCGTCAGGGTGAATGTTAGTTACCAGTATAAGCTGTCCGTTAGGCAGTACCGCAAGGTTCCAGTGCTGATTGGTTTCAAGGTCAGTAAGTATAAAGGCAAACACGTCTGAGAATGTACATTCAAAGCTTGAGTTGCCATATTCTTCAGATGCAAAAAGGAACTTAAACAATGTAGTGCCTTCAGGGATATCTACCACCGGAGAGAAGTTAAACTTAACCGATGTAGAACCGTGTGTATTAGCAGCATTACCGCCAGAGAACTCAGGATATGTGTTAAGAATTGCTTCAAGTGCCGCTTCTTCGGTTGGGTTTTCCCATCCGCCACCAAATGTAGTGTCGTTAGGACCCGGAACATCTGTCTCGGCATCGCCGCTTACAAGCACAATACCATAGTCATATATTTCGCCAGTAGGCTCTGTAAAGTAGAAGCTTGATTCGTTAGACTCCCAGTAGCCAATACCGTTTTTGCCAACGGCTGTACCGGTTACCCACGTAACGTTATCTACGTAAGCACAATCTGATCCAAGGAATACATCTGTTACAAGCTCCGGCACTGTATAATCAGTTTCAGAAACATAAATAGGTGGTTCCGGTGTGGTTATACACAGGTTAAAGCTGGTAGGGTTACTGTTTATGTATGTGGCATATACCTGTACATAATAGGTTTCACCAGGCGTTAGGCCATCTGCAACTGCACTGGCAGAATAATTACAGTACACTTCTTCAAGGCCTTCGCAGCCACCCTGGTATATAGCAAAGCTATAGTAAGAACCTATCTGGTTGCTTAGTGTTATACCATGGCTTTCGCCTGTAGCCTCAAAAGTATACCAAACATCAAAGTCCGGAGCCTCCCATGTACAATCAGATGCAATGCCCGATGATGTAGCACCGCTAATAGTACCTGTAACAAAGTCTAAACAAGTTGCACCTGTATTAACAGGAACTTCAATAGCGCCATCGCAATCATCATTAATAATTGCTGTTGTAAAGGTTACAGGGCCGCTCCAGTTGCTGTTGCCGTCTTCGCCGCCACATATAGCCCTTACATAAATGCTGTACGTAGTACCAGAGGTAAGGTTATCAAGAATAGTTTCAATTTCTGTACCTGTACCGGTAAATGTATTTGCAGGGTCTATGGCATCAGTAGGCTCCGGAGCCGGAGAACCAAACGGAAGCACAACAACTTCCCACTGTGTAGCCTCGCCCATTTCGTTAAAGCTAAATGTAGCCTGTTCAAGCTCTATATCGCTAATAGCAAGTTGCTGCGGTTTAGGGCATGGTGGTGGTGTACAATCGCCTATAGCGGTAAATAGTGTAGTACCCGGTGTACCTGTTCCCGGAGGTTTAACATATATATCTTCAGCATATGGGGTAAGTATTGTAACTCCCTGGTAAACGGTAGACCATCCTTCAAAGTTCCACACAAGTTCAAACTCTTCGCCAGGACACATAGGCACTTCCACCTCAACTGTAGTAGTAGTATAATCTGCCGGTAGTTGCGGGCCAAGTACCGCAATTGGCACACCAGCCTGGTAAACCGTCATTATACCATCATACCAGCCGCCTCCATAAAGGTCGTCAAGTACAAATACATAGTTACACTGGTCTTCGGCCTCACACACTGCTGTGTGTATAGGCAGCATGTCAGATACAGTACTTGAGCCTTCTTCACAAATAAGCCTTACATAAAACTCATAGTTAGTAGCAGCGTCAAGGCCATCTACAGTTACAGGGTTTGTTGTGGTAGTACCGGTAGGTTCTGCATCCGGACCCGGAGCAGGGCTTCCTGCCTCAACCACAAAATATTCCCAGTTACCTTCAGCCGGGCCTGCCCAGCTTATAGTTGCTGTAGTTGTAGTATAGTCTCCGGCAACAAGGTCTTCCGGCGCAAGACACGCAGGGGTATCACAATCTGCCATAGATGAGAAGATCTCTGTACCCACTGTTTCTTCACCGGGAAGCATTTCAAGCAATGTCTGGTCAAAACCGTTTATTATAGTAAGACCCACCTGCGTAGGGGCAGTACCTCCTGTAGTCCAGGTTACTTCAAACGGTGTTTCGGTACATAGCGGAACAGTAATAGTTTGCGTTTGGCCACTTGTAAACGTAGCACCAATTACAGCCACGTTAGTACCGTTTTGAGAAATTGTCATGCGTGAGCCATACCAGCCACCCCACCAGTCACTGTACAGTATAAAGGTATAATCACACTTATCCTCCTCCTCACACACTTGTGTGCTGAAAGCAAACGGGCCTGCCCATTCGCTAAGGCCGTCTTCACAAACCAGCTGTACATAGAATACATAGTTTGTAGCAATGTCAAGCTCTTCTACAAGAGTTGGGTTAGAAGTGGTGTTAATACCGTCTCCATCTTCCGGGGCATCACCGCCGGCTTCTGTTATATAGTAGTTCCAGTTGCCTGTAGCAGGGCCTGCCCAGCCTATTTCAGCCGATGTTGTTGTAGTGTTTGTTACCTCAAGCTCTGTTGGCGCAAGGCAAAGTATATTATCACAATCTACAGTACCGGTATACAGCACACTGTTTTGAACACCCGTGCCCGCAGGCTTAGTATAAAACGTTTGGCCAAAGCCGTTCTGGATGCTTACTCCTACCTCGTTAGCAAAGCTACCGCCAGAGTTCCAGTATAGTTGTATAGGGGTATCATTACACACCTGCACCGGTATAGATATAGGGCCTACACCTGTTGTAAAGGTAGAGCCTACTGTTGCAAGTGTAATACCGTTTTGAGAAAGCGTCATGGTGTTGCCGTTCCAGCCATCTCCCCACGAGTCTGTAAGTACAAGTGTATAGGTACACTGGTCTGCAACTTCACATATCATGGTGTTAAACGGATAAGGGCCCGCCCATGCACTAAAGTTACCATCGCCACAATCTGCCCTTACATAATATTCATAAGCTGTAGAAGGCTCAAGGCCGTCTGCAGTCCAGTTTGTGTTAGTAGTAACGGTTTCACCGGCGCCCGAAGGAATACCTTCTATAGCTTCCTGAACCACTACCTCCCATGAAGTAGCACCGCTTGGGTTTGTCCAGCTAAGGTTAGCCGAAGTCATGCCAATACTTGTAGTAGGCAACCCTACAGGAGGTGCACAAAATACCTGCTGTACCGTAAGGGTGTAGCCCACAGTTGCAGGCCAGCCCGAAGTAGATATCATTATATAATAGGTAGTACCGGCAGTAACCGATAATGAAGGCACTGTAAGCGGCGTCATTTCAAAGTTGTTGTAATCGCCCGCAATACACTCAACACCTATATCAGCACAGCTGTCATAAACAAACATACCGGCATAGTTGCCGTTAAGGTTGCTTGCCTCTATGCTTATTACACCGGTTACAGCAGCCTCATAAGCATAAATAACGTTGTTTCCGTCAAGATAACCCCAGTTTACACCACAACCGGTAGCACCCGGGCTACCTTCATAATTAGTATCGGCATAGTTAGATGTATTATCTGTATCAGAGTAAGGAAGCGTTTCTATCTCTATAGGCGCGCTACAGCTATCGCCCAGCGCAACCGTACTAAAGTTAAACGGCCCTACCCAGTTACTGTAGTTTCCGTCTCCACAGTTTGCCCTTACATAATACTTGTAATCAGTATTTTCTACAAGATCGGTTATAGGAAAGTTAACACCTGTAGAAGTATGTGTAGGCACACCATTAGCAGGTGTAGCCACAGGCATTACCTGCAGGTCAAAAGAATCAGCGTTTGTACCACTGGGGTTAGTCCAGCTAAGTGTAGCCGTAGTAAGGCCAAAGGCAGACGCCGTAAGGTTTGTAGGGTCTAAACACTGAGACACCACATTTACATTGTCAATCGCCCAGCGGTCTCCGGCATCGGTACCCATAACAAAGGCAATGTAAATAGTCTGGCCTGCCCATGCGTTTAGCGAAACAATTTTTTCTGTCCACTCCTGCTGAGAAGGGTTAATTTGCAGCTCTGTCCAGTTAGCAGCCTCCTGGGTAAAGTTGGCTATGTTAGTCTGGTCTGCAAAAGTACCTGTAGTAGTAGAAACAAGAATTTTGTATGTGTTTCCTGAATCTCCGTTTACAAACAGGTGCGACCAAAAACGCAGCTGGCCGTTAGTTGGCACAAGTGTTGCAGGTGTAATAAGCCAGTCAGTGGCAAACGTACCGTTGGTAACGTTTTCACTGTTCAGGTAGGCCGACTTAGTACCCTCATAAGCGGGTTGCTGCGAACTGCCATTACCCTGAATCCAAGTGTTAATTGGACCGGTCTCGTTTACAATGGCCCAGTTTGCAGGACCCGCAGCGTAGGACCCCAAACCGGTGCCCGCAGCCGTCCAGGTACCCTCAAACCCCTCCGGATACTGTGCATACCCGCAGAAGGAAATTAAGGCCATGAAAAGCAATAACGTAATTTTTTTCATAGATTTATATTTAGTAGTTTATAAGATTTCGAAAATAAGGAAAAAAAGTTAACGCTTAACGGCCATTGTTAAAGATTTGACAACATTTCTTTAAAAAAAACAAAATTTATAGCTATTGTTATGAATATAAAAATATACTATACAGTTTTAAAGCAATATCACTACACATAATTCAACCGCTTATATCTCAGCATATTCTTATATTTGCTGGGCTTACACACAAATATGAACAAAAAAATATACTTTGCTTCAGACCAGCATTTTGGCGCACCAACACCTGAGCTGAGCTTCCCAAGGGAACAGCGCTTTGTATCCTGGCTTGACAGTATTAAGCACGATGCACACACCCTTTTCCTGGTGGGCGACCTGTTTGACTTTTGGTTTGAATACAAAACTGTAGTGCCGCGCGGGTTTATTCGCGTACTGGGTAAAATTGCCGAACTGCGCGACAGCGGTATCGAAATTTACTTTTTTACAGGCAACCATGATTTGTGGATGGACGATTACTTTGAAAAAGAGCTTAACATACCCGTGTACCACAAGCCCAAAACCTTTACCTTTAATAATAAGGAGTTCTTTATAGGCCATGGCGATGGCCTGGGCCCGGGCGATAAGGGATATAAACGCATGAAGAAGGTGTTTACAAACCCGGTGTCTAAATGGTTTTTCCGCTGGCTGCACCCGGATTTGGGCGTAAGGCTTGCGCAATACCTTTCGGTTAAAAACAAACTGATAAGCGGCGCTGAAGATGTAACATTTTTAGGAGAAGAAAACGAGTGGCTGGTTTTGTACAGCAAGCGTAAGCTGGAAACAAAACATTATGACTACTTTATATTTGGCCACCGCCACCTGCCTATGGTTATTAATGTAGGCCAAAACAGCGAATACATAAACCTGGGCGACTGGATTACCTATTTTACGTATGGTGTTTTTGACGGCGAGAAGTTTGAACTGAAGGAATATGAATAGATTGTTGGATTTTTAGATTGTTCGACGGTTCGAAAAATAGGTTCCGGATCAATAGAGAATCATAGAAGACATACTATCTCCCCGGAATTTTTTAGGAGTTGATCAATATACACATAATGTCGAAAAATCGAATAGTCGAAAAATCCAACAATCGAAAAATCAATTCATACACAAATCATCAAGGTAGTCAAACAGCTGTGCATGGAAAAGCGCCCCTTCTACAAGGTCTTTTATATTTAAAAGTTCACTGCGGGTTACGGCAAGGTCTACCTGGTTAAGCGGAGTTTTCAGCAAAAACTTATGGCAACGCCCGCGCTGGCAGCAACCGGCACAGCCTATCTCGGCAAAGGTATCGTCTATAATAGCGGCAAAATCCTGCACTTCTTTACCCGAAAGGTAAAAACCCGTTTCCTTAAACACCAGCTGTACCTTATCTTTTAGCACAACATCGTTCTTCTTCCAGAAAAAGGCCACCCCGAAATCATTATAATACAGTTGCTCTACTTGTTTCATTGCAAAATTGATTTGCACAAAAATAACAATTATTTATAATCGTTCTAAATAATTATTTTAAATTTTTGACCCGAGCCATTTTGGCGAACTGAGCGAAGCTAATTATAAATTTTAAATGGAGCTTCACTTACCTCTTAACACGACACAGCTAACTACTTAACGCAACCGAAATCATTTAAAATTTAAAATTCATCATTTAAAATAACAAAAAAACTATTCACAGCGCATGTCCCGCAGCCTCAGCTGAAGGCTAACCTGCCCGTTCCATTCGTTTTCGTCTATACTATACACCGCTTCAAAGTCAGCGCCGTTGCAGGCCAGGTCTTTTTTAGAGGCAAGGCCAAAGCCCACTGCCCCAAAACCCTCGCTTGCACCGTGTTGCTTTATAAACAATTTAAGGTGCGTACCATCAGCCCCAATAGCCTTGCCATAGCCCGTATCGCGCAGGTTACGGCTCAGGAACACGGGTGTCATGTTACCCGGCCCAAAAGGCTCAAACTGTTTTAATATCCGGTGGAATTTAGGTGTAATGTTTACAAAGTCAATCTCGGCATCCACGCTTATCTCAGGCGTTAAAAGCGCAGGGTCAATAGTTGATGCCACCACCTGCTCAAACTTATCCCTGAAGGCTTCATATTGCTCCTCCAGCAGTGTAAGCCCGGCCGCATACATATGCCCGCCAAACTGCTCCAGGTGTTCGGCACAGGCCTCAAGGGCGTTATACACATCAAAATCCTTAACACTCCGTGCAGAAGCCGCCAGCTTATCGCCACTCTTGGTAAACACCAGCGTGGGCCTGTAATACGTCTCGGTTAACCGCGAAGCCACAATACCTATTACCCCCTTGTGCCAGTCTTCCTGAAACACCACGGTGGTAAAGCGGTTGTGGTCGCCGCGCTCGTCTATCTGCCGCAGGGCCTCTACGGTAATTTGCTTGTCCAGGTCTTTACGATCGGCATTAAGCTGCTCAATCTGCCCGGCAAATTCTTCAGCCTGGTTCAAGTTGAATTCAGTAAGCAGCTGCACTGCATACTTACCGTGCTTAATTCGACCGGCAGCATTAATACGTGGTGCGATAACAAATACCACATCGCTTATAACCAGTTCTTTTCGCTTAAGGTTTTGGATGAGCGCCTTTATACCCGGCCTGGGCTTGGTATTGATAACCTGTAGGCCAAATTTAGCCAGCACACGGTTCTCTCCGGTAATGGGCACAATATCGGCCGCAATAGCCGTAGCCACCAGGTCGAGGTACGGCATTAAATCCAGAATGGTTTGCCCACGGTTGCCCGCCAGTGCCTGCACCAGCTTAAAGCCCACGCCGCAGCCGCACAACTCATCATACGGGTAGGTGCAATCGTCGCGCTTGGGGTCGAGCACCGCAGCAGCATCGGGCAGGGTATCGCCCGGGCGGTGGTGGTCGCAGATGATGAAGTCGATGCTCTTAGCTTTGGCATATTCCACCTTATCGATTGACTTGATGCCACAGTCAAGCGCAATAATCAGCGTGCAGCCGTTGTCATCGGCATAATCAATCCCTGCTGTTGAAACGCCATACCCTTCAGCATAGCGGTCGGGTATATACGTATCCACATTCAGGTAAACCGACTTCAGGTAAGACGACATGAGCGCCACGGCGGTAGTGCCGTCTACATCATAATCGCCAAAGACCAGTATGTTTTCGTTATTTTCAATGGCCTGCTCAATGCGCTGCACAGCCTTATCCATATCCTTCATAAGGTACGGGTCGTGCAAATCATCCAGGCTCGGGCGGAAGAACTGCCGTGCCTCGTCAAACGTTTGTACACCCCGCTGCACCAGCAGCCCGGCAATAACGGTATCTACTCCCAGTGCATCGGCCAGTTCTTGGGTGGTATGAAGATTTGGGGTGGGTTTGAGGTTCCAGCGCATGGTTTTGTGATTGATGCCGAAATTACTGCCAAAAAAAGTTTTGCGCAATTTATATTGATTTATTTTGTAGGTTTGCAAAATGAAAACCTCACAACATGAATATTATTGTAAAACGGTCCGTCCTGTACTACATTCACAAATATCCGAAGGCAAGAACAGCGTTATTAACATGGTATCATGAGTTTTTAAAACAGAAGTTCAATAATTTTAATGAGGTTAAGCAGATTTATGGAAATGCAAGCATCGTAGCCAATAACCGCATAGTATTCAATATTAAAGGCAATGATTTCAGGCTTGTAGTTTCAGTTAACTTTAAACAGATGGCAGCCTATATAATTTGGTTTGGCACACATGCTGAATACGACAAAATAGATGTTGCAACAGTAGATTTCGATATCAATATTTTAAACTTTAAAGAAGAGTAATTATGGAATGGAAAGTTTTAAAAACAGAAGCCGATTATCAAAAAGCAGTGCTGCGTACTATGCAGATTTTTAATCCTGAGCAAAATACTCCTGAAAACGACGAGCTTGAACTGCTTTTAGTGTTGGTAAAAGATTATGAAGACAAGCATATAACCATACCTGAACTTGACCCTATTGAAGTTATTAAACTTAAAATGGAAGAGCGCGGGTTAATAGCCAAAGACCTTGAACCTATAATCGGCACAAAAGGTCATGTATCTTCAGTTCTCTCTGGAAAAAGGGAAATCACTTTAAAAATGGCAAAAAAGTTAAGGGAGTTTTTTAACCTGCCTGCAGAAATTTTTATGCAATCGGCTTAAGAAACCAATACGAAATACTCCTTCTTAAAAGATTGCTCCGTAAACTCCGCTCGCAAAGACGGCACCTGAAAAAAATCCGCGTTCATCCGTTCAATCCGCGTCATCCGCGTTCCATAAAAGGGCTACAACTCCCCTACCCGTTTCTCAACATCACCCAAAAGCCTGTTATTCTTCGCTTCGCCAATAACCTGCCCGCTATAAATGCTGTTATGCCCCGATAGCAAATAGGCCAGCACACAGGCAATGGCCACATACACGCCGCACTGCGCGCCAAAAAGCTCCATACCCATAAGCATACACGCCAGCGGGGTATTGGTAGCGCCCGCAAACACCGCCACAAAGCCCATGCCTGCCATAAGCCCCACCGGCAGCGGCACAATGAGTGACAGCGCACTGCCCAAAGCGGCACCGATGAAAAACAGCGGCGTAACCTCGCCCCCCTTAAAACCGGCGGAAAGCGTAACAATAGTAAACACCATCTTCAGGACAAAGTCGTAAGCGGGTAGCTGCGTACCAAACGATTCCACAATTACCGGGATACCCAGGCCTGTGTAGCGCGTGCCAATAGCAAAAACCGCCACCGCCACGATAACACCACCCACAACCGGGCGCAACGGCGGGTATTTTATGTATTGAAAAACTTTAGTAGTCTTATGCGTCAGCTTGCTGAACGCCGCCGCGCAAATCCCAAACACCACACCTGCCAGCACGGCATACAGTATATTTAATGCCGAAACATCAGGCACAATATCAATATAGTAATGTGTGTGCGGCACCTGCCACATACGGGTAACGGTATCGGCAAAAACGGCTGCCATAAACGCGGGGAACACCGCATTGTAACGAATGCGCCCCACATAAAACACCTCAAGCCCAAACACGGCACCGGCCAGCGGCGTACCAAAAACCGACCCAAATCCGGCGGCTATAGCGGCTATGATGAGTATTTTACGGTCTTCGGGAGACAGGCGTAACGGTTTAGAGAGCTGGTCGGCCATGGCGCCCGCCATTTGCAGTGCGGTACCCTCTCGCCCCGCCGAACCACCAAACAAATGTGTAGCCAGTGTGCCCACATACACAAACGGCGCCATTTTAAACGGAATGGTCTTACCGGGGTTGTGTATAGTTGCTATAAGCAGGTTGTTGCCTGCCGCTACATCTTTGCCATAATAGTGGTACAGCAGCCCTATGGCCAAACCGCACACCGGCAGCAGGGCAATAATCCATGTATGGCTTTCACGGAAATGGGTTACCCAATTGAGCGTGACCAAAAACCCCGCCGATGCCGACCCCACCAAAAGCCCTATTATGGTACAAATAACCAGCCAGCGGGCAATAAATACCACGGCAGGATACCGGCCAAAAAAGCCTGAAAATAAGTAGGGATTGCGTTGATTGTTGGGTTCTGAAAAAGGCATACGTTTCCTGATTAAATAGTCATTATTGTTTAATCAGGCGTCATCAGCTCTTAAAAAGCGGTTGGGTAAGGAAGAACACCATTTCCTTTTGTCTTGCGAATGTAGCAAATTTGTTTTGGACATGCAAGCGCACAGCCACAGCATTACGGTTCAAAAACCTCAGCATCCTGGTTTAAAATTTCCGTACCGTTTTTCAATACGGTTAAATAGGCCGGTGGTGCATCATCTTCGCCAATAACGGTAATGCCACATATATAAACATATTTTCCATTAGCAAAACGGTAATAATGGTTGCCCCCGCTCCCTTGTGGTTCAAAACTGCCATTTAAGACAATCAATTCAGGTTTACTATCCATCTTAGCCTGGCGCTTCCAGCTGGCATAACGGTATTTACCATTTTCCATCCTGTCTATACGAATGGTAAACTTATCTGTAAACATAACCATTACAGGCTCTTTATATTCCTTTACAGACTCGTGCACTGTTTCGCGTTCAGCAGCAATAAGCGCCTTCCGCATTTTGGCCTCAACAGGGCTTTGATGGTTAATGCTTATTATATTACCGTCTTCATCCAGCCATATATCACCAGCCCCCAGCATAATTCCGCGCCAACCCACAGCATCCCAACCTTCTCCGTTGCCTGATTTTTTGATTTGCTCAACAAATTCCTTGTCAAACACCTCATCAAAGCGCTTAAAAAACTCCCTTTCATTTTTTATAGATGGCAGGGGGTATTCCCTTTTTAACGGAAAAGCGATGCGCTCCGTAAGCTTCTGCTCATTGTTATCTTTAAAACAACTTACAAAATCAGCTATTACGGCTTTATGGTCTGCCGAAAGGTTTTGGGCATTTGCACAAATGCCGACAAAAAGGGTTAGGGAGAGGAGAAGTTTTTTCATATCAATGCTTTTTTAGCTACAAACCTGATTACAAAACCCGTACCGTTGTGGTAAACACCCTCGCTCAGTTCAATCTCGGTTTCCTCAAGTGTAATAAAATCAAAATCTTCGAAATCGGCTTTTATTTCGTCCAACGAAAACAGGCTCTCGATATCCTTGGGGCCACCCACAGCGGGGTTTTTGGTAACGTATTCAAGGTGCTGTTTGGCGAAAGCCTCAAAAATAACAACGCCGCCTGGCTTGAGGTAACGCACCAGCATTTTATGGTAATCCGACTTAATTTCTGCAGGAAAGTGCGCATAAACAAGCGCTACGGCATCAAATTCTGCCTCGCTGTAACCCAGCTGAGATAGTTCGCCAATGCGGTAATCTACAGCAACATTATTTGCCTCCGCAAGTTGCAGGGCTTTCTTTTTGCCTTCTTCGCTAATATCAAAAGCGTGTGCGTGCCACCCCATTTGCGCTGCGAAAACAGCATTACGCCCTTCGCCCTCGGCAGCAAACAGTATTTTCCCTGCCGGAAGTTTTTCAAGCTGTGATTTCAGGTAATTGTTGGGTGCTTCGCCATAGGCAAAGGCTTCGTCTTTATAACGATCGTCCCAGCGCTGGGTCCAGGTATCTTTCATGGCTTTGAAAATTATTTATAAAACACTGCTTTATCGGACTTTTTTTAAGGTTTGAGTGAAGCTTTGGCCTTCAGCTTCGTTGCGTTAAGCAAAATATAAGCAGAAGCGTTAAGAACGATTTGCTGTTTGAGCGAAGCGAGTTCAAATCGTTTAGCTGAGGCTTATATTTTGTAGCATAAGAAGCTGCTGCCTTGATTTTTTGGTTCTTTTGCATCAAGGCAAAAGAACATTAACCACCCCGTTGCGCCGTGGCGAACACCCTGCGAGGGAGGGGAATACTTACTCAGACGCAAAATCCGTGTTAATCAGCCGAATCCGCGTCATCCGCGTTCCATTTATCGCCTTTTTTCTTCTTTTCAGAAACAAACCCGCCCACAATGGCTACAATCTCGCCTTTGGGTTCTTTTTTGGTAAAGTGCGCCAACACCTCAGCGGCTGTACCGCGCACGGTTTCCTCATGCAGCTTGCTCAGCTCCCTCGATACCGATACCGGGCGGCCTTCGCCAAAGTACTGCGCAAATTCGCCCAGGGTTTTTACCAGCTTGTGAGGTGATACATAAAATATCATGGTACGCGGTTCTTCAGCCAGGGCAATAAAACGCGTCTGGCGGCCTTTTTTATCGGGCAAAAAACCTTCAAAAACAAACTTATCATTCGGCAGCCCACTGTTTACAAGGGCAGGCACAAATGCGGTAGCGCCGGGCAGGCATTCCACATCAATACCATGCTCTACACACGCACGGGTTAATAAAAAACCGGGGTCGGAAATAGCAGGCGTACCGGCATCGCTAATCAGGGCAATGGTTTCACCGCCTTTTAGCCTTTGAATAATACCCTCAACCGTTTTGTGCTCGTTGTGCATGTGGTGGCTGGCCATGTGTGTGCCAATTTCAAAATGCTTCAACAGTTTGGCGCTGGTGCGGGTATCTTCGGCCAGTATAAGGTTAACCTCCTTAAGCACTTTTATAGCGCGGAAGGTCATGTCTTCAAGGTTGCCTATGGGCGTGGGTACAATGTATAATTTACTCATTCACTATTTTAACTGAAACGCTTTTCTACAATAGCCATAAAGCGTTCTTCATATTCCTCTTTATTAGCCCAGTTGTTGTAATCGGGCTTTACCAGGTCGGCTATAAAATCTTTAGCCTCCTCAAACGTATTTAGGGTATTAAGCTGCGAAATCACGCGGTTTAAATCATCGGCACTGCCGCCAAAAAGGTTCTTTTCAAACGCAATACGATCGTTAAGCCCAAGCGATATAGCCCTGCCAAGCGATGTATTTACAGGCTTAGGGGCTTCTGCTTTTGGCGCTTCCGGCTTTGGTTTTTCAGGTTCAGATTTTGCCGGTTCCCAGTCGCGCCAGTCGCGCACCGGTTCAGGTTGTTTTGGCTCTTCAGCATTTGGTGTTTCAACGGGCTTTTCAGCCTCTACCGATTTTTTCGGCTCCCAGTTGCGCCAGTCATCAACAGCCGGAGCCGTTTTAGGCGCATCATTATCCTTACGCACAAACTCAGGCTCTTTATAATCCTGGAAATCCTCAAACGAAATTTCCTTTTGCTTTACAGGCTCTTCCGGAGCAGGTTTACGCTCATAGGCAAATTCAAACCCGGCATCGCTTGGCTCAACCTTGGTTTCAGGGTTTGGCAATATGGTTTGCATTTCGGCATCGGCCGCTTTTTCCTGCTCCTCAATAGTAGCGTCAATTTCTTTTTCAAATACCGCTTTCGCCGATGCTTCCTCGGCTTTTATATCTTCAGCAGGTTTTTCAACCTGTACTTTTACTTCAGGCTCTTCTTCCGGTTCCTGGTGCTCAGGCTGCTCCACTTTGGGTAGTTCAGGTTTTTCTATTTCCTGCTTTGGCTCTTTCGGCACTTCCTCCTCAGCTACTTCAGTTTCCTCACCATCGGCTACAGGGGCCTCCTCTTCTTTTTCCTCTTCCACAGCCGTTTCAGCCTCTGCTTCCGCTTTAGGTTCTGCCTCTTTCTCTTCAGCCACCGTTTCCTCAGCCTCAGGCGCTAATTCTTCCTCAGCGGTTTCCTCCTCTTTTTGCGCATCTGTTTTAGCCTCCTCTGCCGGTTCGGTTTCCTCGCCTTCCGCTACAGGGGCTTCATCAGCCTTTTCCGCTTCATCTTTCTTAGCCTCTTCCGCTTTTTTGGCGCGTGCAGCATCTTCGGCAGCTTCCTGCTCGTTGGCATGCACCGGCGCTACCTCCTCTATACCATATATATCTTCAAGTGTTCCCAAAGCCGAAGCACGCCCTATTGTGGGCTCTGCACCGCCATAATGGTCTTCAACAAATTTTAGCACCGATAGCTTTTCATACAGCTTTAGCACTTCCAGCTGCAACTGGTCAAGTTCGGCCCTGTTTTTAAGTTTCAGTATGCGGTGGGCAATGCTCATCAGTTCGGCTTCTAACTTTTTCTTCATAACTTTTAAGATAATAAGGAGTGGCGCAATAGTTTTTTAATACATTTGTTTTATACACAAAGTAACACAAAACATTTGTGTTTTTATCCCTACAAATTGCAAAATGTTTCTCGAAAATACAGTTAACCATAAAGAACAGTTCGGGTGGATTGAGGTAATCTGCGGGTCTATGTTTTCGGGAAAAACCGAGGAGCTCATTCGCCGCCTTAAGCGTGCGCAGTTTGCCAAACAAAAGGTTGAAATTTTCAAGCCCGCCATAGATACCCGCTACCACGATGAAATGGTGGTATCGCACGACAGCAACGAAATTCGCTCCACTCCCGTGCCCCACGCAGCAAACATCAGGCTGCTGGCACAAAACTGCGACGTGGTGGGCATAGACGAAGCCCAGTTTTTTGATGCCGAAATTGTAGCCGTATGCAACGACCTTGCCAACAGTGGCATCCGCGTTATTGTAGCCGGCCTTGACATGGACTTTAAAGGCAACCCCTTTGGCCCCATGCCTGCCCTTATGGCTACGGCCGAATATGTTACCAAAGTGCACGCCGTGTGTACCCGCACCGGCAACCTGGCCAACTACAGTTTTAGAAAAGCCGCCGGAAACAACCTGGTGCTTTTAGGCGAAACCGAGGAATATGAGCCCCTGAGCCGTGCCGCCTATTACGCCGCCATGAAAGCCCCCGACCCCAAAGGGGAGCAACACACAACGCACGACAGGGCAGACGATAAGGCCGAGAGTTTGTAAGTTTTGCAACATGAAATACATCTCCTTACTGCTTATACTACTGCTTGCGGCATGTAATAATCCTGCAAAAGATGCAACCATTACAGAAGGCGACTTAATACCCTACAGCGAAATTGCCGACACAGAACCGCATTACACAAGGAATATAAAAGACACCATTACTCCCGGCGGCTGGAAGATAACGTATTTGGTTAAAAACGACTCAACCAGGCAAAAAGACCTGTACATACAATGGTCTAAAGGCGGGGTTAAACAAACCTACACCGGTAACCACTTATTAGAACTCCAGTCTTACTTTACGCCTGTATTTAAGACCGAAACCACCGATTATATTTTTATGGAAAGCGAGGTAAGGGGTGGCAATGCCGTATTACTACTACCTAAAAACACCAAAGCCCCGCAGCAATTTTCTTACATAATAGGTTACAACACGGCTTTTGCACAGATAGCATATATACCCGAAAGCAGTTATTCAACTAACGAACTTACCGTAGAGGCTATCGACCTGAAATCGGGCATAAAAAAATCAGTTCAATTTACAAAACCCTGTAGCGTTTTACCTGAAACCTCCTGCCTCTTAAAAGCCGAATTTAACGGCAAAGAAATTAAAATATACGGCAATAGCGATGGAAGCACAAACATAACCGAAATGAAGACCATTGCGTTTTAGCGATATGAAATACATCTCCTTACTGTTTATAGTACTGCTTGCAGCATGTGGGCAGCCCTCACTTTTATCAGACAACATTAAGGCGCAATTGCCAGACAGCACAGACCAGTTTATACCCATAGCCGACACCGATACCACGTATACCAATTATTATAATGTACAGCCGGTAACAACTCCCCATGGCTGGAATATTACCTACATGGTTAAGAACGACAGCACCCGTTTTACCGATGCTTACATACAATGGCAAAAAGGCAATGTAAAAAGGGTGTATAAATACCCGCATGTATTAGAATACCGGGGGCAGTTTATGCCTCAGTTTTTAGACGAGACCGACACCCATATTTTTATGGACCACGCCTGCGCTACCGAATGCCGGGCTATTTTGGCTTTACCAAAAAACAACAAGGATAAAGCTATTGACTTTGAAAGTGTTTTAGGCTTTAATACAAAACTTGGACAGGTAGTAACCCGTACTTTTTTTATAAACGATGAAATTGTCAGAGATGGCAAGCTTATTATAGAAGCAACCGATCTTACTAAAGGCATTACAAAATCTGTAACCTTCAAAAACACGGATTATTCCGTTGGCAACGCCATGATGGATACCGTTATTTTTAAAGGTGACCGTATACTCGTAAAATGGGAGTTTTACAGCGAAGACGAAGAGTTTACAGAAACACAGGTGATACAATTTTAATTACACGTATACGTTTTGTATATTTGTACGTATAATACTTTTTATTATGTCTAAGCTTACATTAAATATAAATGACGACACTATTGCAAGAGCAAAAGTGTATGCGTCTGAACAAAACAGGAGCCTGTCATCTATAATACAGTCTTTTTTGGATAAGATAACACTGGAAAAAGAATCGACAAATAATGTAGAGGAAATTAAAATTTCACCTTTTGTAAGAAGTCTTAGCATAAAGTCTGGCATTCCCGCTGATTTTGATTATAAAAAAGCATTAGGAGATCATTATGCAGAAAAACACAAATAATGCATAAATTATTTTTAGACACTAATGTAGTAATTGACCTACTGGGTGAGAGGGAGCCTTTTTTTGAAGACATTGCAGAAATTGCAACAATAGCTGATAACCAAAATTTAAAAATGGCTGCTTCATCTCTCACGTTTGTAAACACCCATTATGTTTTGGAAAAATCTTATGGCCTGCCAGGGATTACTGATTTGTTGACCCGGTTTAGAATTTTGTGTGAAGTAACCGATGTGAATGAAACAATTATTGACAAAAGCCTACATTCAGGATTTAATGATTTTGAGGATGCGGTACAGTACTTCAGCGCAATACAACATAAATGTGATGTATTTATTACCCGGAATAAAAAAGACTTTAAGAATAGTGAGATTCCTATTATGACTCCATCAGAGTTTTTGGCATCAATCAATAAAAGATAATCGTGAGCGTCCACACCACCCACATAACCCCTGCCCTTAACGCCCGGTTTAACGGCCCGCAGCCCGATATGGAAATAGACAACGTGTCTATAGACAGCCGGTCGCTGCAAAACAACGCAGGCACTTTATTCTTTGCCCTTGGCGGCCAAAACCGCAACGGCCACCAGTTTATACCCGCGCTTATAGACAAAGGAGTGCGTAATTTTGTGGTAACCCACATACCTGATGGCACCGAAGGCAAGGCTAACTTCTTTGTGGTGGATAGTACCCTCAAAGCACTACAGGATTTTGCCATTTACTACCGCGGGCTGTATAATTTCCCGGTGATAGCCATAACGGGCAGCAACGGCAAAACCATTGTAAAAGAATGGCTCAACTACCTGCTAAGCCCTGATTATAACATTATCCGCAGCCCTAAGAGCTACAACTCTCAGGTGGGGGTGCCGCTATCGGTTATCGGCATTAACGAGCACCACAACCTGGGCATTTTTGAGGCGGGTATTTCTACCGTGGGCGAAATGGAAAAACTGGAGCCCATCATACAGCCCAACATCGGTATACTAACCCACATAGGCGCCGCGCACGATGAGGGCTTTGTGAGCCGTGAGGAAAAGATAGCTGAAAAGTTAAAGCTGTTTACCAATGTAGACGTGCTCATCCTTCAGAAAAACGAGGCCATTGAAGCCCTGCTCCCCTTCCAAATAAAAACATTTACCTGGGGCTTTGAAGCCGGCGCCGATGTTCAGGTTGCCAAAACACAGGATTCCGGCAGCACCATCTTATCAATTGTTTATAACGGAAGCATTTTTGATGTTACCCTTCCGTTTACGGATGATACATCTGTAGAAAATGCCATAACCTGCATGGTGCTCATGCTACATATGGGCTACAGCCACACTGTTATTACCGAACGCCTTGCAGGCCTGTACCCGGTTGAATTGCGCCTACAGGTAAAAAACGGCATTAACGGTTGCACCCTGATTGACGACAGTTTTAGTTCTGACTACCAAAGCCTTAAAATAGCGCTCGACTTTTTAGAGCAACACAAAACCCACCAAAAAACCACGGTTATCCTGTCGGATGTTTTCCAATCCGGGTTTGACACCGGCGTGCTCTACGCGAAGGTGGCAAAGCTTTTGGCGAGCCACAACATAAGCCAGGTAATAGGCATAGGCGAAACCATAAGCCGCGAACTGGCCGATTTCCCTAACTTTTACCCATACAAAACCACACAGGAGTTTTTGGCGCACTACCGTGCCAGTTCATTCAGTAACGAAACCGTACTTATTAAGGGAGCGCGCAGTTTCCGTTTTGATGAGATTGTGGTGTTCCTTGAAGAAAAGACCCACGAAACGGTACTTGAAATCAACCTTAACTCGGTTGTACATAACCTCAACTTTTACAAAAGCCGCCTGAAACCCGAAACCAAAATTATGGTGATGGTTAAGGCTTTTGGTTATGGCGCTGGCAGTTATGAAATTGCCAAGGCCCTAAGCCACCAAAAGATTGATTATTTAGGTGTTGCTTTCGCCGATGAAGGTATCGCCCTGCGCAATGCGGGCATAAGTACCCCCATCATTGTCATGAACCCCGAAAGCAGTGCGTTTGCTGCTATGGCTGCCTATAATTTAGAGCCTGAGATTTATTCGGCCCGCGAGCTGCGTTCGTTTATTGCCATGGCACAGCAAAAAAACCTGAGCAGTTACCCCATCCATATAAAATTAGACACCGGCATGCACCGCCTGGGCTTCCAGGAAAACCAGCTGGCGGAACTCATAACCCTGCTGCGCAACAACAACCTGGTGAGCGTTAAAAGTATTTTCTCACACCTTTCGGCGAGTGACGATTTACAGTTCAGGGATTTTACACAGGAGCAGATTGCTAAGTTTGACGCATGGTCTTCACACCTTATGGCAGAACTGAACATAAACCCGCTGCGCCATATACTCAACACATCGGGCATATACAATTACCCCGAAGCGCAGTACAACATGGTGCGCCTGGGCATAGGCCTCTACGGCGTGGGCAATGATGCCACCGAACGCCAAAGCCTGCAAACCGTGGGCACACTCAAAACCATAATACTACAAATTAAGGAAGTACCCGCCGGAGATAGCGTGGGCTACAGCCGCCGTTTTATGGCCGGCCACACCACCACTATTGCCACGCTACCCATTGGCTATGCCGACGGTATTCCGCGTGCGTGGGGCAACGGCAAAGGGTTTGTAACCATAGGCGGGCACAAGGCCAACATTATAGGCAGCATTTGTATGGATATGCTTATGGTAGATATTACGGGTATTGACTGCCGTGAGGGCGACACCGCCATTATTTTTGGCGACAGTCCAAGTGTAGTAGAAATGGCACAGTCACTGGGCACCATACCTTATGAAATACTCACCAGTATTTCGCAACGGGTTAAACGGGTGTTTTTTAAGGAGTAGTTAGTTGCAGTCCTGCTCTGTATCAGCACCCACATAATCAATTTTATTTTTTTCAGGAACCAGTTTGTTAAGTTCAGCAACCAGCTTTTCTATTTCTTCCTTATAATAATGATATAGATACACGCTCTTGGTATCGTTATGGTAACCTGTAGTTATTTTATATTCCGCACCTTCCGTAGCTGAAATACAGTTATTAATATATTCATCGCCTAACGCATCAAGGTTTACAGATTTCAATTTTGCGATGGCAGCAGGGCTTATTGTTTCTGCATACAAACGTTCGAAAGCCGAGTCGGCATAAAGCCAGTGTGAAGTCACAGTCAGCTTATTACCATCAAGCCTATAATCATACACCGTTTGGTCTAACCCCTCAGAATGCTTATAAGTACTAAGTGCAAAATAAAACTCTGCTTTACCAGGCTTACCAAAACCCAAAAACAATCCTGCGCATACTATTATAAGTGCTTTTTTCATAACCGCTTAATTTTTCTTTGCATCAGCCCTGGCCTCAAGCACCCTGCTTATTTCAAAATAATAGGTTTTGTTTTTACCGGCTTCGGTTTTAACGTCCATTTTATCGCAAGCCTTACCTGCTGCGGCAATACTTTGCTTTACTATGGTTACACCCATCATTTCTAAAACAAAATACTCTTCTTCAACTTTTATTACATGCCAGCCTGTTTCGCAGGTAGCGCCATCGCCACTGCCGGTAACAGACCGCAACAAACCAAACTCAATATCATGGTGTTTTTTAAAATTAGCCTCATCACCTAAAATCTTATAGCTTTGCTGCAGGTATTTGTGCGCATACATATTAGTATAATCTATTTCCAGCATTTTACGGCCAATTTTAATCACTTCGGGGTATTGTTTTTCATCTGCGGCCCTGTACATTTCCTGTTTTAGCTTCATAGTCTCTGCCGAAGATGTATTATGCTCGCCGCTTGCTAAAAAACTGTGCCTAAAATCAGTATAATCTATATCGGTATTACCCTCTTCAAGTTTTTTTACATAGTTGGCATAGGTATCTTTAGTAGCCGGTGTTTTTTTAGCCGCCTGGCCAAAGCAACTCATAAAAGATATAATGCAAAAAAAAGCAATAAATTGTTGGGTTTTTAGTGTCATGATTCAATATTTGATTTTTGTAAATATACCAACTTTTAACACCTCTTCACATCGCTTTAAATACTTTTTCAGGAACGTATAATATTGTTTTCGTAACTTAGGCTTTCCAAACACAATTATTAAAAACCTAAAATTTGTATTGCTTATGGGATTTTTTAAAGAATTTAAAGACTTTGCCCTGAAAGGGAACGTGGTAGACCTTGCCGTGGGTATTGTTATTGGTGCTGCGTTTAGCGCCATTGTAAAATCGCTGGTAGAAGATATTATTACACCGCTTATACTAACCCCGCTTTTAGAGAAGGCCGGCCTTGAAGATATAAAGCAACTTACGTGGGGTGCCGGTGTTAAGTATGGCAACTTTTTAAGCAATGTGATTTCATTTATAATCGTGGCGTTTGCACTGTTTGTTATTGTTAAGCTTATAAACTCTATGCGCAAAAAAGAAGAGGCCAAGCCCGCAGCACCGCCTGCACCTACTAACGAGGAAAAATTGCTTATGGAAATTCGCGATGCCCTAAAAAGCAGGCCGTAATTACCGATATTTCGATTTTTGGATTATTCAGATTGTTCAACAGAAACTGGCGGACTGATTTTTTATCACTATAGCACAACTATTTATCTACTTTTGTTACAATCTGTTAATTAAGACGTTTCCGCTATACTATATATTCAATTGTCTAACAAAACCGCCCCGAAAAGGCGGTTTTTCTTTGTTATATTTTTGCGTTTTGAAACAGTTTTATAACTAATTTTGCCTCATCTTAAAATTTAATAACATTTAAACACTATGAAAGTTGCTGTTGTAGGCGCTACCGGAATGGTAGGCGAAGTAATGTTAAAGGTACTGGCAGAGAGGAATTTCCCGGTGACTGAACTGATTCCTGTGGCTTCGGAGAGGTCGGTTGGTAAAGAAATCGAGTTTAAGGGAAATACGTTTAAGGTGGTAAGCCTTGAAACCGCCGTAAGCCTTAAGCCGCAAATAGCGCTTTTCTCGGCCGGTGGCGATACCTCTAAAGAGTGGGCTCCTAAATTTGCCGCAGCTGGTGTTACCGTTATAGATAACTCAAGCGCATGGCGCATGGACCCAACCAAAAAACTGGTGGTTCCTGAAATAAATGCCCGCGAAATTACACCTGAAGACAAAATTATAGCAAACCCTAACTGCTCTACCATACAAATGGTACTGGCGCTTAGCGGGCTGCACAAAAAATACAACATTGAGCGTATTGTGGTAAGCACCTACCAAAGCGTTACCGGCACCGGCGTTAAAGCCGTTAAGCAGCTTGAAAACGAATATGCAGGTATTGAAGGCGAAATGGCTTACAAATACCCTATTCACCGCAACGCCATCCCGCAGATAGACGTGTTTGAAGACAACGGCTATACTAAGGAAGAAATGAAAATGGTGCGCGAAACCAAGAAAATTATGGGCGATGACAGCATCAGGGTTACTGCAACAACTGTGCGCATACCTACCGTGGGCGGACATAGCGAAAGCGTAAACATTGAGTTTAGCAATGATTTTGATATTAACGATGTGCGCCGGGTACTGGCCGAAACCCCGGGTGTGGTAGTTCAGGACAACATTAGCGCGTTTGAATACCCTATGCCGCTGTATGCAGAAGGTAAGGATGATGTTTATGTAGGCCGCATACGCCGCGATGAAACCCAGCCCAACACACTTAATATGTGGATTGTAGCCGATAACCTTCGTAAAGGTGCCGCCACTAATGCCGTTCAGATTGCCGAATACCTGGTGGCAAACAATCTTGTTTAATTAGTTTTTTAGTTAATACCTAAACCCCGTAACGTTATTATTACATTACGGGGTTTTATTTTATCATTGCTTACATAATAATCTTTAATCATTTTTTCATTATAATCTCAACATTAAAATGCATTTTTTAACTTTTTATTTTTTTTAAGCATTGTTGAACTAAAAATTGCGAAAAAGCCCACAAATAGGGCGTTTAAGTATTAAATTGAAACCAATTCCTACAGTTTAATATTTTAAAGTTTTGTTAAAGAACAAACCTGTTGTTTAACATTTACGTAATTATGCAAAAAAATAGCTTTAAAATGACGACGTTAGAAACTCCTCAATTCAGCAATTCTTGCGGAAAGATTTTTGCTGACAAAATTGTACTTGCTTCGGCACACAAAGAAACCGAAGTGCCGCTCCACGAACTTAAAAAAGTAAGTTTTACATCAAGGCCACTACCAAAAAGCCTGTTTTTTATAGCACTACCAGCCGTGCTATTTGCATTTCCTTTTGTAACTAATGAAAAAGACTGGTTTGTAAACGCTATATTTATAGCAATTGGCCTTATCCTTATGGGCGTATCGCTATTTAATGTTAACAAAAAACACACCCTTAGCCTTAAACTGGCTACCGGCAATTCTGTATCAATAAACGTTTGGGAAGGCAACCTTAAAGAAGCAAAGAAATTTGCCAATATGATTGATGCCAAAATAACCCGCAGGTAATTTACAGTACACTACTAAAATCTAAATAAAACGGGGGATGGTAATACCATCCCCCGTTTTATTTTTCATACTGCAATACCTGTGTGGCCCCGGGTTGCAGCCTTACAACTTTAGCTTTAACCAGGGGCAGGTTACCTAAAGGCACTTTTTTATCTCTGCTGCGTTCTGCTAAAACCTTGATTATAACGGCAGCATCTGTTGGGTTTTTAAGCTCTATTTCAAATACACTTTTAGCCTGGCTAAGCACCCTTACCCCTACATGGTCATTAACCGCTATTGTATTCTTTTCCAAATCAATATAAATGCCCGGCACTTCTGTATTAGTAAGTATAACAGATGTTTCAGCCCACGAAGTACCCACACAAAGCTGTCCTATACCTTCAAGCCAGTCTGTGGTACTTACACGCTCGCTTACCCAGCCGTTTTCAAGCCTGCCTATGGGGCGTTCATCTGTAGAAACGTATTGAGGCAGTGTATGGCTTATATCATTTAACAAATCAAGATAAAATGCGTTTCCGGTAGCACGGTATAGTTTTAGTAATGCCACCCCGCTGTGTGTACAAATGCCCGGTGCAGCGTGCTTGTTTTGGGTGTTGGCCCAAACAGTACCGGTAGTTCGTGCATTAATCCTGCCCAAATCACTGTCTGGCGGAAATGCATAATCATAACCTGTAACCCATGTGGCAAATTGCTGTGCCACAGTTTCGGCTACGGCCAGCCATTTTTTATCTCCGGTAGCCTCATACAAAACCGTGTAACTTTCCAATAGCCCATAAGTAGCCTCGCTGTCATAATTTTGCATAGCATCGCCGGGGCCGCCATAAATAACCCCTTTTGTTACAAAATTATCGTTGTAATAAGCTGCCGCTTCTTTGGCTACATTTAAATACTCCGGATTACCATAATATTGATATGCCAGTATGAGTGCCGCAGGCACAATACCCCCGCTTGCCGAACCGCCTATTACAACCTCGCCCGTATAATTATCTACAAACTGGCCAAACTGGCCGTATTTTTTCCAGTTGGCCACAAAACGGTCGGCTACGGTTTTACAACCCTCTTTCCACGGTTGCTTAACAGGTATGCCCTTTTGTTCCATAAGGTAAAACTGCTTAAGGCAATAATACAGGCCATCGCCGCTTTTGCGCACCAGGTGCAGGTTTTTTGCCAGGGATATATCCCGAAAAATACCCATCCACACATTGCCTTTCTCGCCGGTATCCCAAAAAAAGCCGCTTGGCGAAATACCGTTAGGAAGCAGCCAGTCAAAATTCCTGATAACGTTTTGTACAGATGTTTCATTACCGTCATACAGGAGCGGGTAAGTAGAAATCATACCTCCCACCCAGCCTATTTGCCAGTCCTGGCAGGGGTTTTCGCGCAAACCCACAGCATAATAACCAAATTCAGGCACAAAGTTTTTAGTATTGAATTTATCCTCGATAATACCAAACGCCGTAGAAAAACTCCTGAAGTTAGGTGCTGGTTCAGGATGCGGCACCACATCATTGCGCGTGGTGGCAAACTGCCCAAACAATTCCTGTATACTCTTGCATTTACTGTCATACATCCTGAAGGTAAGTGTAACCGAATCGCCAGCCTTAAAGGTTGCCCCTTCATCGGTAGAAGGTACATGGGCATTGGCAATAAAGTACCTGTACTGTTCACGCACTACAGGTGCTGTGTACGTTATGGCAGCACGGTTTTCAGCAGTATTTTCTTCTATATCAATACCACTATCACCAAACGGCGTGCCCTGTGGCGTAAGCATTATAAAAGAACGTCTGGCTCCCGGTGTGTAAAATCCAATTCCCGGAGTGCTCATGTCTCCGGTACGCTGCTGTATGCGCCATGTGCCAGGGGTGTTGCCCAGGCGGGGTACATCGGTAATCAGCTGCGGTTTATCAGGCCCAAGGTCGGCCACATCGTTAACAAACGGGCAGTAGCCTATGTTGCGCACCTCTGCGCGGTTGCCGTTGTATACCGCAGCCGGCATAAGCACATAGTTAGCCTGGCTCCATCCCTCAAAATCAAGATGTACAGATACTGACGCATTTTCTACAGTGCCAGATGTACAGGTAAAAGTAACGCTAACATCTTTAGCCGTTGCATTACCTTTAACAGAGATAGCCCTGCCACTAACCTGCCACACCGACGATTGCAGTTTGAGGTTGGCTGCAGTAAGTCCCGTAACTGTAGCTTTATCGTTTAAAATGTGGGTAACCTTATCATAATGGTTAATGCTTACAGATAGCTGCGGGGTGGTTTGTGCCTGTGCAAAAACAGCAATTAGCAGCAAGGCGTATTTTCTAAAAATATGCATATGAAGTATTTATGGTTATATTGACCACAAATATAAACATTATACTATTCTATACTAATTTAATTAAAATAGTACAGGGTAAGTATTTAGAAAAGATTATTGGCTAAAAGCTACAACTAACCTAATATGGGTTTCCTAAATGAAGTTTTTCCATTAGACGGCCTGCCTGTTAGGTGGCAAAACTTCTCCGGAAAGTCTACATTTCCAAATTCATTCCATATTTTCCACGCGCTATATGACAATGGCTGATTCGGATTAAAAGGGATTTGCTCTCCCGTTCTTATACAATATCCTTTTGATGGTTGTGCCTGATAATTATTAACGGATTTATATTGTACAGACGGTTCCGCCACTTTCCTTTCTTCACGAATTGGTCGCTCATCACGCACAGGTCTTACACTTTCAGAATCAATTTCTTCCGGAAAGCTACCTAACTTTCTATCACTAAAAGTGGTTTTCTTCTTCTCATAAAAGTAGTCTGTATCATCTACAAGCACTTCAGAATCTATGTAAACCTTGCTATAATTAATTATGAACTTTTTTTGTTCATAAACAGGCCTTTTAATGTACACTACTTTACCATTGTTAGCTATCTCTATGCACTTTTGCCATGCATCCAAATCATGATTACTGCCACTTAGCTGGGTTAGCAGTGTCTGTTCACTAAACACCCCAAACTCAATATTATTCTCTACTGAATGATCATATAAGTTAATTGAAGTTATTACACCTTTCTTTTCATTGCCATAGTATTTAGCATGTAATTTTGGCTCATAAATAACACTCACATTTTTAAAAGACTTGAAAAACTCAAAATCTTCTTTATTAAGACTTTTTTGTACCGCGTTTTCGTTCTTACCAAAAACAACAACCAATTTCAAAGCCGGATTATTTATATGTTTTTTGAAATTCTTTTTGAATGGGCCATCTAATTTGATAAACGGGGATACAATCAAAAGTGTTTTCTCAGCATCCCAAATAATGCTGTCAATGGTATCAATAAGTTCTTTGCCTGTAATAAATTTACTCATAATGTTTGTTTAAAAGGAGGATGTAAATATAATTTACCTTATGGATTTAACAAAAAATTAAGAAGATAATTTAATGACACACAGTCTATAACCCCATAAACCAAATTGATACTACACCTATTGCGCTTGTGCAACTTATACATTATCTTTGCCCCTCAATTTTTATTCCTGTATAATGAACAAGTTACTCATTGTGGGTACCGTGGCATTTGACGCCATTGAAACGCCTTTCGGCAAAACCGATAAAATACTCGGCGGAGCCGCCACTTACATTGGCCTTTCGGCTTCATTTTTTAAAGTGAAAAGCGCCATAGTATCTGTTGTGGGCGAAGACTTCCCGCAGGAATACCTTGACCTCCTTACATCTAAAAACATCGACATCAGCGCTATTGAAGTGGTTAAGGGCGGCAAAACCTTCTTTTGGAGCGGCCGCTACCATAACGACCTTAACAGTCGCGACACCCTGGTAACAGAGCTTAACACCCTGGCCGATTTTCAGCCTAAGGTACCCGCTAATTTTACCGATGCCGATGTGGTAATGCTGGGCAACCTGCACCCTATTGTACAAATAAGCGTGCTGGATCAGCTAACCGCCACCCCTAAGCTTGTGGTGCTTGACACCATGAACTTCTGGATGGACTGCGCCCTGCCTGAGCTTAAAGAGGTAATGAAACGCGTAGATGTAATAACCATAAACGACGAAGAAGCCCGCCAGCTTAGCGGCGAATACAGCCTGGTTAAGGCTGCCGCCAAAATTCATGAGATGGGTCCTAAATATGTGGTAATCAAAAAAGGCGAGCACGGTGCACTGCTGTTTCACGGTTCTAACGTGTTTTTTGCACCGGCACTTCCACTTGAGGATGTGTTTGACCCAACCGGCGCAGGCGACACCTTTGCAGGTGGCTTTGCAGGCTACATTGCCCAAAGCGAAAACATTGCCTTTGAAAACCTTAAAAACGGTATTATTTACGGCAGTAACCTGGCGTCATTCTGCGTAGAGCAGTTTGGCACACAGCGCATGGAAAAACTTACCAAAACCGAAGTGCTTGACCGCCTGCAACAGTTCAGGGCGCTTACGCAGTTTGACATTGCGCTTGACACACAGGAAACTAACGCTTAAACAAAAACTAAGGCCTCACTACGGGGCTTTTTTTAATATAACTACACACAACACACACTATGAGCGATGCATTAAAACACGAATGTGGCATAGCACTTTTAAGGCTTTTAAAGCCACTGGAATACTATAAAGAAAAATACGGTTCTGCTTTCTATGGCATACAGAAAATGTACCTGCTTATGGAAAAACAGCACAACCGCGGACAGGATGGTGCCGGTTTTGCCAGCATTAAAATGGATGTTGAACCCGGGCAGCGCTACATAAGCCGTGTGCGCAGCAACCAGCAACAACCCATACAGGACGTTTTTGCACAAATAAACGGCCGCATTAGCGATGAGCTTGCCGCGCACCCGGAATATGCCGATAACGTGGCGTTGCAAAAGGAGCACATACCATACATTGGCGAAGTATACCTGGGCCACGTGCGCTATGGTACGTTTGGCAAAAACAGCATTGAGAGCGTACACCCGTTCCTGCGCCAGAATAACTGGATGCACCGCAACCTTATTGTGGCCGGCAACTTTAACATGACTAACGTTCGCGAGCTATTCGACAGCCTTGTAGAGCTTGGCCAGCACCCTAAAGAACTTGCCGATACCGTTACCGTAATGGAAAAAATAGGCCATTTTCTTGATGATGAAGTGGCAGACCTGTATCAGGAATGTAAAAAAGAAGGCTACAATAAAAACGAAGCCAGCGCCGTAATAAGCGAAAGGCTTGATATAGCCCGTATACTGAAGCGCGCAAGCAAGCAGTGGGACGGCGGGTATGCAATGGCCGGACTTATAGGCCACGGCGACTCGTTTGTGTTCCGCGACCCTAACGGAATCCGCCCGGCATATTTTTACCATGACGATGAAATTGCCGTGGTAGCATCTGAAAGGCCGGTTATACAAACCGTATTTAATGTAGCGTTTGACGATGTTCAGGAACTTGACCCGGGCCATGCCATCATAATCAAAAAAAGCGGCGATATCTCGGTTAAGGAAATCATCCCTGCCAAAGAAAAGAAAGCCTGTTCTTTTGAGCGTATTTACTTCTCTCGTGGCAGCGATGCCGAAATTTATGAAGAGCGCAAGCAACTGGGCCGCCTTGTGCTGCCACAGGTTCTTGAAGCTATTGAAGACGATACCGACAACTCAGTTTTCTCATACATACCTAACACTGCCGAAACATCGTTCTACGGCATGGTAGAGGCCGCACAGGACTTCCTGAACGATCGTAAAAACAACGAAATACTGCGCAGGCGTACTGAGCTTACCGAAGAAACGCTTAAAGAACTGCTATCGGTTAAAATACGTACTGAGAAGATTGCCATTAAAGACGCCAAACTGCGCACCTTTATTACTGAAGACAGCAGCCGTGACGATCTTGTAGCGCACGTATATGACGTTACTTACGGCGTTATTAAGCCACAGGATAACCTGGTTATTATAGACGACTCTATTGTGCGTGGCACCACGCTTAAAATGAGTATCATTAAAATGATGGACAGACTCAACCCTAAGCGCATTGTTATTGTAAGCAGCGCGCCACAAATTCGCTATCCTGACTGTTATGGCATAGATATGGCCAAGCTTGAGGGGCTTATTGCCTTCCAGGCCGCAATAGAGCTGCTTAAAGAGCGCGGAATGGCCCATGTGGTAGACGACGTATACAATAAGAGTAAAGCACAGGAAAACCTGCCTGATGCTGAAGTGGTAAACTTTGTTACCGAAATATATGCTCGGTTTACAGACCAGGAAATAAGCGACAAGATTGCACAGATGCTTACTACCAAAGATATTAGCGCAGAGGTTAAGATTATCTTCCAGAGTGTAGATAACCTGCATACTGCCTGCCCTAAAAACTTAGGCGACTGGTATTTTACCGGAGACTACCCTACACCGGGCGGTAACAGGGTGGTAAACAAGGCGTTCCTTAACTATTATGAAGGTAACGACGCCAGGGCTTACTAAGGCAATTCGTACAAAAACCGACCAAAAAGTGCATTTCATCGAAAAAAGATGCTTTTCAACTAATATGTTTGCACACAACGGCGGTTACATATACTTTTACTCAAAATAGCATTAGTAAAACATTTAGATTTTACGGTATTTTTGGGGGCAAAAAAGGGAAAACTGATTCGGTTTTCCCTTTTTTTTATTTTTAACTCATGTTTATTTATAAAAAACTCAACTGTCCAACTTGTCCTTTACTACTTTATATTCAAACGACAAGCACTTAATTTTAAAGGGCGAATCAGAATTTTCAGTAGTGTAATGAAAAAAGTCAACAGGAAAAAAGTCGAATGTAATTAAAGCACCATCTTCAATAAAAACATCATTCAAAACCATGTCGTTTTGCTTTAAGACAAAATCCTGCACATCTTTAAAATACAATTCAAGGTATTGCCACTTGTTTTCATTCCAGTTATAACTAAGCACATCAACCTGAATTGTTTTCGATGTTATTTTAAGCTCCACATCAATTTGTTCTTCATATAAAACTTTATAAACTGATGTATCGCCTAAACCTTTATAATGCTTTACAAACTGACTTACCATATTAAATTCGTTTAAGCTTATTCTAAATACAAAGCACACACCTACAAACAAAAAAGCCCCTGCATTACTGCAAGGGCTCTTGTAAAACCAGTGGTCCCACCTGGGCTCGAACCAGGGACCACCTGATTATGAGTCAGGTGCTCTAACCAACTGAGCTATAGGACCGGTTTTGTGGGTGCAATATTAAGACTATTTTTACTTGTAACCAAATAAAAACCTACATAATTTTTTATTGGTTTTTATAACACTGAAACACAGCATTCTTAACAAAGCCCACAGGACAATTAATGCATAAGCATAACCTTTTCTGCCGGTTTTTCGCTACCAAAAAACTTAATAAAAGCCACTGTTCCCAGTGCGCCCAGCAGCACCATAGCCACACCCACCAGGTTTGGCGATGCAAAACCATAGCCTTCATCAATTGGCAGGCCGCCTAAAAAAGCACCAAGGGCATTACCAATATTAAAGCTGGCCTGTATAGCCGCCGAGGCAATCATTTCAGATCCCTTGGCGGTTTGTATCATTAATGTTTGCACCGGGGCAATAAGCGCAAACGAAATGCATCCTGTAGCAAAAACCAATATAAGCGAAATAACTTTAGAGTCAGACAGGAAGTAAACACCCGTAAGCGTTAGCCCCATAAGCAGCAGCGTAACCAATACCGCATAAGCCGGAGAGAACCTGTCGGCCACCTGGGCACCCAGCAGGTTACCCACTACCATACCTACACCGGCAATCATTAAAATATAAGGCACACTGGTTTCTTCAAAGCCCGAAATATCCGTAAGCAGTTTGGCAATATAGCTTATCCAGCAAAACAACCCTCCTGCCCCTATCGATACAATAAAAATAATGAGCCAGGCCTGTGGTTTAGCAAAAAAGCCCATCTGGCTGCGCATACCCGCCTGTTTCTCCTTTTCAAGATTGGGCATCCACAGTAACATTGCAAGTATTGTTAACAAGCCAATAGCCGCAATAATTACAAAGGTATAGCGCCAGTGCAGGTGGTGCCCTACATAAGTACCCAGCGGCACACCCACCACATTAGCCACGGTAAGTCCGCTAAACATTACAGCCACAGAGCGCGCCTCCTTGCCCTTATCAGCAAGGCGTGCAGCCACCACTGCCCCAACACCAAAGAAAGCGCCGTGTGGCAGCCCTGAAAGCAATCTGGACACCAACAGCAGGTTAAACCCGGGGGCTATTATAGAAAGCCCGTTAAAAACCATTAGCATTATAGCCAGTATTACCAGCATTTTCTTCGGGGGAAAATTACGGCCCGCCACAACCAGCAGCGGCGCACCTATAACCACACCCAGTGCATAGGCCGATATAAGGTAGCCCGCCTTGGTAATACTCACATCAAGGTCGGTAGCAATATCAGGCAAAAGCCCCATCATTACAAATTCGGTAATGCCTATGGTAAGCCCGCCCAGGGCAAGGGGGAGTAAACTACGTTTCATAAATCTTATTTCTTCTTTTGGAAGCAACAAAATTAACATATCAATCCATGAGTAAATTTGTAAATTTGCGATACATAGTTGCAAATATCCGACATGAAAAAACTAAACCAGTTTGAAAGCCTGCTGCTTGATGAGTTTGAGGAAGAAAAATTTCACCTGCCGGTGCACGGCCACACCTATTATGAACTGATATACATAGTTAAAGGCCATGGCATACACCACCTTAACCAAAACCTGTTGCCCTACGGCGAAGGGAGCCTTTTTGCCATTTCGCCCGATGACCATCATTATTTTGACATACACAGCAGCACACGGTTTATCTTTATAAAGTTTACTGAAAGTTATTTCAGCTCAAAGAAAAGCCTGTTTAACGATGACCTGCTCATCAACACCCCACAGCAAATGATGCGCGAAAAGCTACTGAAGGAACAGGTACTGGAGCTTGACGAACCGTGCAGCACCATCCTCAAAAACACCGTAAACAACATTACAGCATACAATTGCAGGCAAGACATATCAGCTTCGCCCATTGTGTTTTACCAGGTGCTATCCATTTTCGGGTTGATAAAAGAGGCGCTGGGCAAAATGCACAAATACCAAAATGGCCCGCAATTTAGCAACAACCAGGTTATTGCCTATATTCATGAAAACATTTACACACCACAACTAATACAGTCAAAAGCCATATCGCAGCATTTTAACATTGCCCCGTCTTACTTTGGGGCATGGTTTAAGCGCAATTTTAAACTGTCTTACAGGGACTATATCAATAACCTGCGTACCAAGCTTATTGAAAAGCGCGTTTCGGCAGGCAATATTCCTATTAAACAAATAGCCCACGAGTTTGGCTTTACCGATGAGAGCCATTTCTCAAATTATTTTAAGAAGAAAAAACAGGCAAGCCCACGCGATGTCCAGAAATCAGCCGGGGTTTAGCCCAACTTTATTTCCGTTACCGGAGAAAAGTGCTTATCAGTACCCACAGGCCTGCGTAGTATGGTTACTTTCTCGCACAGCCATTCGTTTTGGTAGTCAAAAGGGGTAAAATCTTCAATACGTTCAAAATCTTCAACAGCAATGTTACGCGCAATAGTGATATGAGGGTTTATAGTGCGCGGAGGCGGCAGTTTTTTGCCCGGACGGTCAAGAATGCTAATCTGACGGTTTATTTGCTTAGCAGGCTTCTTTGGCGGGCACAGCAGGTTGTAAATAGCATCAATGGGCTCCGGATTTTCAATTTTAAGATAGAGCGTGCGTTTTTCGCCACTTTTAAAAAAATCGTGACCGGCTATTTTTACAGGGAATTTCTTTTGGCCCGAAAGTGCCCTCCTTGCAGCCGATTTTACAACCGCAGCATCAAGCCCTTCCTGCTTATATAGTGATATGTGCGCCACAGAATTAAGGTTACCCGAATCAAGCCCTATCATTTCGTGCAGTTGCTGCTTCATGTTGTCTACATCGGCAATAACGGCATCGCTGGGCGACAGGAGCACAAAATACTCATATACCGCCTCGGGGAATAAGCTTATCTGGTTAGGGTTCTTTTTTGGCATTACGGGTTAATGTGCTGCAAAAATAGTAAGTTCTTTGTAAATTAGTGCTTTTAAATAGCACAGCATGCAAGACGTTATTGAAAAAATACCTGCAAAAATACTTTCGCGCAAAGACGAAATAACAACCGATTTCCTGAAACTGGCTGACAAACACGTTGCCGACCTGATGGATGGCCGCGCCCTGAAACGCTTTCATGCCAAGCATTTTGGCGAACTGCTTTTTGTACACCCGCGCCATTTAACCAATACCATACAGCTTACACTGAATACTTCGCCCTGCGAAATAATGGAAGAAAAAATACTGGCAGAAGCCAAAAAACTCCTGGCAGACAAAACCCTTAGCATTGCCGAAATAGGCCTGCGCTTTGCTTATACTGAGGCTACCAATTTTACCAAGTTTTTCAAAAGCATGACTAATATGACGCCTTTGCAGTACCGCAAACAACTTCAATAAACTTACCGAACAAGACATAACAAAACACCCCGCCAATGGCGGGATGTTTGTTTTATAAGCCACAGGCTGCTTACTGCCACCTGCTATCTGTTCCCTCCCACTTTGCTTCGCCAGTTCGCTCCGCTCGTGTGGGGGCCGGGGGGCTTACCTCTTCAGTGCAAAGTGGGCTTTAACCGTCCTTCGGTACTGGCCTTCGGTAAACTCTACTGTAAACCAGTAGTCGTCCGCAGGTACAGGGTTGCCGTTAAAGGTACCGTCCCATCCTTCGCCGTCAGGGCTGATTTGTTTCAGCAGCTTGCCGTAGCGGTCAAAGATGTAAATGATAGCCTGGTAGCCTTCGGCCTGCAGGCCAATGATGTTCCAGGTGTCGTTGTATCCATCCCCGTTTGGCGTGAAGTAATGCGGGTAGTTGATCACACTCACATTCGCTACCACACTGATTGGGTCGTTACAGCCATCGGCAGTCGTATCCATAATGTATACCGTGTGCTCGCCAGGGGCTACATCGGTAAATACATTCGAGTTCTGCCATGGGCCTTCAGGGTACAGGCTGTACTGGTACTGCCCGTAGCCTTCAACCAATACCGTGATGGTCTGGTTCTCGCCAAAGGCGTTGCTTACCACAAAGCCATCGCCTATTGGGCTGGCAGGGCCTGACTGGATTACTTCAAAGCCTTCTGACGGGTCTGACACACATCCATTCGGTGCAGGGCCGGTTACAATTACAGTGTACGTACCCGGGGCTTCTGCCACATAGTAGCCGTCGCCGTTCGATTCAACAAGCACACCGTCAAGGTACCAGTCGTAAATGTGGCCGTTTGGTGCCACACCGCTCTGTAGCGTAAGTGGCCTTAGTACTTCGCCGGTTACAAAGTCTACACATATGGTGTGGTTGTCGCCTTCTGTTGCAATTACAGGCTCAGGTAGCAGCTCAATAACTACTTCAAAGCTTGTAAAGTCAGGACAGCCGCTTACTGTTGATGTGTTTACTATCCTGGCCCAGATGGTTTGTGTGGTGGCATCAAACGTAGCCGGGGTGGCTATCGCATTGGTGCCGTCTATAGCATCCTGTTCGCTGGTGTAGTAGGTTACAGTATGTATTGCCGGGTCCTGGCTGCCGATGATATCGGCATCGGCCTGCGTAAGGTCGATGATGAACTGCCCGTCGTTGTCGCCATCGGTATCGCACACATCAAAGTCAGGGGTGGTTACATCGCCTGCTATGGCCTGCTCTTCTACCAGTAGCTGTAACTGTACCGTGGTGTTACAGCCTGTTGGCTCATACTCTACATATACGTCTATCGTCTGGTTGCCTGCCACTACGTTGGTGTAGATATACGGTACAGGGGTACCGTTGTAGCTGAACCTCACGGTGTAGTCGCCATAATCTGCAGGGTCTACATCAGGGCCCAGGATTTCATCCAGATGGGTATTGAAGTCAAACTGGGCAAAGCCGTCTGTGTTCTGCTCGCATATGGCATAAGGCGCTACTGCCCCCTGTGCCGGTAGCGGATGTACAATCAGTGGAAGCTCTACAAGCTGGTAGCATACAGGGTCGTTCGTATTGGTGGTGTTGGCCATTACCCTTACCCATACGCTGCCCGTACCGCTTACGTAGTTTTCAGGATCTGTAATCTCGTTTGTTGGCGGCTCAGCTATAGCGTCTGCCTGGGTTGGGTAGTACGCAAAGTGTACTGTAAAGTCGTTATCGGCTATGTCGTCCTCGGCTTCTGTAAGGTCAAATTCCTCTAATCCATCACCTGTAGCGTTCTCATCACACAGCTCTAAGGCTTCAGGCGTGAAGTTCGGCGTTGGAAGCGGAAGTACGCGGATACTAAGTGTTGTGAAACTTTCACATCCTTCAGGCGTAACAACACGCACAAACAGCACTTCCGGATTGGTTTCATTCTCATATGCCGTAGCTGGCGTTATAGGATTTTCGCCATCAAAAGCTTCCTGTTGTGTCTGGTGATAGGTAACCACATTACCAATACCCACACCCATTGGGCCAAGAATTTCTGCATCTTTAGTTGTAAGATCAAAGATTGTTGTATTATCATTTGGCAATTCTTCGTTACAAACCGTTAGTGGTGTAGGCGTAGTAAGCTGCCAAGGCGCATTAAATATAAGCTGGAAGCTTGAAAGGCTGTAACACTCTGTATCGGTCATTTCTACACGCACCCAGATGGTTTGCTCATGTGTACCATTATAGTTAGCCGGGTTAACAATCCTTGGCATCCCATTATTAGCAGCCTGCTGGGTTGCAAAGTACTCTATAGTTAGTGTGCCGGCAGCTGCAGCGGTTTCTTCATAAATAAAGCCTTCATAAATGGTAAGGTCTACAAACCTGCGGCCATCCTGCCCGTTATTATCTTCATCATCACACAGCACTATATCTTCCAGATCCGGAGCCTGTGGTGCAGGGTTCACAAACAGGGTTATAGCATATACTGTACTTTGGCAAAGGGTATTGTCATTAACCGCAACTACATAAATTTCCTGTTCAAAAGGCACGGCGTTAACATAGCTTGCCGGGTTTTCAATAGCGTTAAAGCCATTTTGGGCATCCCACTCTGTTTCATAAAACGCCACTGAAATATCAGCACCATTATTAACCATATCTTCCACAAGGGAGGTAAGGTCGAAAGTAGCATATCCATCACCATCGGTATCACACTCAGTAGTTTCAAGCTCTGTTGGCAATACAAGAATTGGCAGTGGTTCTACACGGATATCTAACAGCACAATCCTGTAACAGCCGGTTTCATTATCGGCAACTCGCACAAACACGGTTTCAACACCCGGCTCTACGTTGGTGTAGGCATCTGGGGTGGTAATGGACGGTGTGCCGGCCACAGCCTGCGCATACGTATCATGGAAGGTTACAGTAAGGCCAAATTCACCACTTGTTATCTCGTCTATCCTGCTTGTCAGGTCAAATTCTTCCCTGGCATCGCCCGGATTGTTTACATCACACAGGCTGTATGGAAGCGGCTGGGTTACTACCGGTAGCGGGTTTACAATAAGCTCAAGCTCTACCACATCATAGCAGCCCGTAGCATTGTTGGTTACCCTGATGTATACGGTAGTACTATCGCTGTTATAGTTTACCGGCGTGGCAATTACCGGCGTACCTGCTTCTGCCGCCTGGGCAGTTTCGAAATAGGTTACGGTAAACTGTGCCGGGTTCATGGTTCCAAGCACTTCATCTTCATAAATGGTAAGGTCAAACACACCTATTCCATCAGCATCATTTGTACCGTTATCGCATATAGCATAAGCTTCAGCAGGGGTTACCGCCTGTGGCCTTGGGTTTACATTAAGCTGCACTTCAACTATAGTCTGGCACCCTTCAGCAAGTGTAGATGTAAGGGCTATATAAAGCGTTTGCGTATTAGGGTTAATATTTTCATAAGCCGCTATTTCGGCTGCCGTTATAGGGTTTTCGTCAAACTGGGCATCCTGAATGGTTTCATAAATACCAACAGTTACATTTGGCTGGTTACCAAAAACCTGGTCTATAACCGTTTGAAGGTTAAAGATACCATGACCGGCATCGTCTATAGCACACGTAAACAGCGGGGTTGGCTGTGCGGCAGGCACAGGAGGCTGTACTATAATCAGGTCAAACTGGTCTTCGGCAGTACAGTTAGGTACTGTTCCTGTTTCGGCATACACATATACCGTTTGGGTTGTAGTTAATACTGTACCCGGAGCAATAGGCGTGCCCTGCCCACCTGGCTGAGTATAGTAGCTACCTACAGCAAGTGCAGGAAGCGTATACGTTTGGCATGAATAAACCGTATCTTCAAAATCAGGCAGGTAAACCGAATTAACCGTTACCACATAACTATGTTGGTCAAAACAAGTATGCGTATCACTACCTGTTGCAGCATAGATATATACCGTTGCAGTAGCATTTATTACATCGCCTGCATTAAGCTGCGTACCGGTACCCATAGAACCTGTAAAGTAGTTACCCACCGTAAGTTGCGGCAGTACATATTCAAAACATACCGAAAGGTCTTGCTGGGTATCGTTAACTACAGGAGTCTGGTAAATAGTTATGGTAAATTCATGCTCATCGTTACAGTTAAGGCGCCCACCAAGCTCTGCATACACATATAATGTTGTATTAGTAGTTATTACATCTCCTGTATTTAGCATTACCTGCCCTGCAACATCAGGACCACCCGGAAGCGTATAGTAATCGCCCACGTTTAATGCCGGAAGCACATAACTATCACACGACTCGACATCAGCAATATCATCGGCATCAATAGAGTATATATTTATAAAGAAGCTGTTTTCGCTAAAACAATCAGCATCTGTAGCCGATGCTGCATAAATGTATAGAGTAATATCTTCTGTTATAACCTCTCCTGCTGCGTGAGATACCTGGCCCGGCACATCAGGGCCGCCCGGAAGCTCAAAATAGTTACCTACTGTAAGAGGGTCAAGCACATATTCATCGCAAATTTCAACGTCAGAACGTGCATCGGTAACCGGTGTAACGTGTATGGTTACAAGGAAACTTTCTTCGTCTGTACAGTTTGGCACAGTAGCCGTTTGCGCAAAAACATAAATAGTTTGGGTTGTAGTAATTTCAGCACCTGCAAGCAATAGTGTACCCGTACCACCTGGGCCGGTATAGTAATTACCTGTTGCAAGTTGCGGAAGTACATAAACATCACAAATTTCCACATCATCCACCGCAGCTACAATAGGGGTTGGGTTAATGGTTATGGTAAAGAAATTGTTATCTGTACAGTTAGGCTCAACAGTACTTTCTACATACACATATACATCCTGTGTTTCGGTAATGATATCTCCGGCAAAAAACGGTGTACCGCCACCGGCAGGTGCTGAATAATAATTACCAAAAAGCAGTTCCGGCAGCTCATAACCATCGCAGGCGCTAACATTAGCAGGCGGCTCCGGGTTAATAACAACCGAGAAGATTGTTTCTGTTGAACAGTTTGGCACACCACCTGTTTCGGCATAAATGTATATATCCTGCGAAACAGTTATTTCGGTACCGGCAGGATATAACGTACCTGTACCACCGGGGCCGGTATAGTAGTTACCCGTTGTAAGTTCCGGCAATATATAGCTGCCACACACCGCAACATAACCCGGATCTGGCACCACAGGAGACGGCTTTATGGTAACCGTAAAGGTTTCCTGGTCGCTACACGCCGGGGTAGTATCAGTTTGTGCATAAATATAAATAGTCTGGTTAGTATCTATAGGCGTACCTACAGCTATAGGACCCACACCGTTAGCCGAAGAAAAATACCCTCCAACCGCAAGCGGGGGAAGTATATACTCGCCACACACAAGCTGGTCTGGCACATCTGCCACATCTATATTATTAATAGTTATGTTAAATGTATTTTGAGATGTACAGTTTGGCACTGTTGGGTTAGCCGCATATACATAAACAATTTGAGATGATGTAATAACATTACCGGCAAAGAGCTGCGTACCTGTTCCGTTCGGGCCTGTCCAGTACTGGCCGCTGCTTAGTGCCGGAAGCGTGTAACTTGCACATGCCGACACATCTTCAGGATCCGGAATTACAGGCTGGTTTGTAATAGTTACTGTAAAGTTATTATTAGCCGTACAGTTTGTACCGCTTGTTACCGGCACATAAACGTAAATGGTTTGAGTAGCGGTAATGGCAGTACCTGCCGCTATAGGGCCAACGCCGTTAGGGCTGCTGTAATAACCACCTACTGTAAGCGCAGGAAGGGTATAGCTGGTACACTCGGTTACGTTTGCAGGCACCACAGAGCCATTTATAATTGTTACCGTAAACGTGCGCTGTGTAGTACAGTTTTGTGTACCACCCGTTTGTGCCCAGGCATAAATAGTTTGGTTAGTAGTAATTACAGTGTTAGCAGGCAGCATTGTACCGCCGCCGTTTGGCTGGGTATAATAGTTACCCACCGCAAGCGCCGGAAGGGTATAGCTGTTACAAGCCACCACGTTAGGAATGTTAGGAATGTTAGGGCCTGCCGTAACCGTAACAACAAAACTGCTTTGTGCACTACATGGCGGTGTAGTGTTGTTACTTACAACATATACATAAAGTGTTTGTGTAGTGGTTATAACATCGCCTGCAAACCTTTGGGTTCCGGTACCGTTAGGGCCGGTCCAGTAAGCACCGGAGGTAAGGGCAGGAAGTGTGTAGCTGCCACACACGTTTTGGTTGCCGGGATTAGCAGGTGGCGTGTTGCCCACAATGGTTACCACAAATTGCCTTACCCTGCGGCAGCCAAACTCATTGGGAGGTGTTATAGCATAGATGGTTTGTGTTGCAGTAATATTTGTACCCTGGGGTATAACCGTTGCAGTAGCAGGGTTAGAACCGTTGTAATAATTTACACCTGCCGGCAGGTTGGGCAGTATGTAGCCTGTACATTCCGTTACGTTTGGTATGGCATCAAGGCCTGGCAGTGGGTTTATAGTAACCACAAAGCTATCCTGTGCAAAACAAGCCGGGTTTGTAGGGCTGGCTGCATATATGTATACCGTTTGTGAAGTAGTAAGGTTAGTATTGGTAATAGGGCCCACGCCATTTGGCGAAGAATAGTAGGCCGCACCGCCGGTAAGCGCCGGAAGCTGGTAACTGCCGCAGCGTGTTATATCGTCAGACGGTGTAACGGTAATATTGTTTATGGTTACCGTAAAACTGTTTTGGGATGTACACGCCGGGTCTGCCGGGCTGGCTGCATATACATATATAGTCTGGTTAGTACTTATTACAGTATTGGCTGCTATAGGGCCTACACCGTTTGGCGATGAAAAATACCCACCATTAGTAAGCGCTGGCAATGTATAAGGTTCGCACACGTTTACATCGGCAGGGTCATCTATAACCGGTGGCTGTATAATGGTTACGGTAAAAGTGGCATTACCCGTACAGGTTGCCGCCGCCGGAACGTAAAAATAAATATCCTGAGTAGCTGTAATAGCAGTACCCCCGGCTATTTGCCCACCAGTACCATCAGGGCCGTTGTAATAAAACTGGCCACTTGGCAGCGTAGGCAGGGTATAGCTGCTGCACGCTTCAACGTCTTCAGGGATTGTAGTACCCGTTACAACGTTTACAAAAAAACTTGTTTGGGCAGTACATGCCGGCGTAGTAGCCGTTTGTGCATAAATATATACCGTTTGAGAACTGGTTATACTGCTGCCCTGTGCAATTGGGCCTACCCCGTTAGGGCTGCTAAAATAACCACCCGTTGTAAGGGCTGGCAACAAATAGCTATCACACGCTGTAATATCTTCCGGATCTGGTATAACCGGTATTGGGGTTACCACAAGGTTGAACGATGTGGTAGCAAAACAGTTAACATCAAAGTTTCTTGAAACCCTTACATATATAGTCTGGCTGCCGCCGGTATACGCACCGGCTGTTGTTATTGGGTCTACGTTATTATTGGCATTAGCCTGAGAGGTAAAATAAGCAATAGTATTTTGAGATGCCGGCTGGCTGCCTAATATGGCAGGCGATTGTTGCGAAAGATTGAATACGGCAGTACCACTACCCTGTGTAGTTTCGCATAGCGAAAGGTTGCCTGGCTGTGTGGCCGTTGGTGGCGCCATGGTTAAAAGCTGAAACGAAACAACCTCATAACAGCTACTGTTATGGCTTTTTACCCTGGCATAAATAGTTTGCCCCGGCGTTCCGGTATATGTTGCCGACAGCGCCCCCGTATTGTTATTTGCCGCATCGGCAGTAGTGTGGTAGGTAACAAGTGTGGCCGGGTTAAGCCCCTGTATAATAACCGGTGTATTTTGCACCAGGTTATAAGTAAATGTTGTGCCCCCATTATCGCAGGCATAAAGGTTGCCGGGCTGGTTAGGCACAATATCGGGCGCAAATTCTACCGTAACCGGTTGTGTGGTTGTACAGCCCGTAGCCGGGTTACTTATTGTAAGTATATAATCGCCTGTTTGTGTAATATCTATTGTTGCACCACCTGCAACCGGGTCGCCGTTCCTGGTCCATGAAAGGCCATATAGCGCAGGGTTAAGCTCTGTATTTATAGTATAGGTCTCTCCTGTACACAAAGCCGTACCGGCTGCCTGTGTAAGGCTTGGGCCCACAACTTCCTGCCCAAGGTCAAAAGAGCCTTCAGGGAAAAAAACAGCCGAATCATAATCGCCATCAGTGCCTGCTGTGCCACCATCATCGGCAACAACAACTTTTATATGATATGCAGCACCCACAGTAAGCACGGCAGATGCATTCATTAGCACCGTTTGCCCTTCATAATTTATAGCCGATGCCGCCGCATTGCCACCCCCGTTAAACTGCCCAAATAAAGTTGGGTTTTGAGAGGTACAGTTAGAATTGTTAAGTATATTTCTTATTGTTGCTACACTAACCGGCTGGTTAGTTGCAGGGGTAACCGCAATGTTTGTTGTTACACCAGTAGCCACGTTTGTTAAAAGTATTGCTACCGCATCTCTCGATTCGCACTGGTAAGTACCATATTCTTCAGATGCAAAAAGATAATTTATAGACAACTGTGTAGTTGCTGCCACAAAATCAAACTCTAAAGACGTTGCATTTTTAGAGTTCATAGGCAGCCCAGCGGCAGCCATTACTGTGTTTAGTGCAGCATCACCGCCCCAGGCAGCAGCCGTAAAGCTCGAAACGTTAGTATTAGGCCCCTGTGCCGCAACGGCATTACCACTTGTAAGCACAACACCGCTTGACATAGGGAAGTTAGGGTTGGTATTGGTAAAATACCCTATACCGTTGCCCGATGTATAACCAAAATCAGTACCGGTAGATTTACTGACGTTAGACACCTGCGCAAGGCAAGAATTTTTTACCAGCACAGTGTTAACCAGCTGGTTTGTTGTATAAGCATTGGGGTTTACGCTTATACCCTGCGAAAACGCGGCAGCACTTGCAATAAATGCAGCCACAAGTAGTAGTTTCTTCATGTTTCTTCATCCGTCCCTTTTCAGGGAATTTTTTAACGTCGTCTACTGTATATTAACAAATTACAGCCTACTTTGGGGGTCGCAAATATAGACTTTTATACAATTACGCAAACAAATGTATTTAACATTTTACAGTCATTTAATAGTGTGTTTAATTTTTATGAACGTTTTAACAAGTATTTTTAACAAAAACCTACAAAACAAACACACTACTAATCAACACTATTGTTAACTTTTTAAATATACAATAATATTATATGTATTTTTATGAAAAGTATACAATTTAAATAATGAAACATTTAAGTACTGGAAAACCCTCTTTATCCATACGTTAAAGTTTTATTTTTTAAACTTTTTTCTTAGTTTTGATGAAAATATTCAATTAAGAAAAATGGAACGGATACGAGAGAAACTGAATATACTTGCCGATGCAGCAAAATATGATGTATCATGCGCATCAAGCGGAAGCGACCGAAAAAACGAAAATAAAGGAATAGGCAACAGCAGCAACGGTATTTGCCACACGTATACCGAAGATGGCAGGTGCGTTTCCTTATTAAAAATATTACTTACCAACCATTGCATTTACGATTGTGCCTTTTGTGTATCGCGCAGCAGTAACGATGTAAAACGTGCCGCCTTTACAGTAGATGAAGTAGTTGAACTTACCATGGGCTTTTACCGCAGGAATTACATTGAAGGGCTCTTTTTGAGTTCGGGTATTTTTAAAAACGCTGATTTTACCATGGAACGCCTGTTGCGTATTGTAAAAAAACTGCGCCTTGAAGAACGTTTTAACGGCTACATTCACCTTAAAACCATACCCGGCGCCAGCCCCGAGCTGCTTCAGGAAGCCGGGCTCTATGCCGACAGGATGAGTATTAATCTTGAAATGCCCACCGAGGCCGGACTAAAACTTCTTGCCCCCGAAAAAAGCCACGAGGAAGTTAAAAAACCGTTAGGCTTTATTCAAAACACAATTACCCAATATAAAGACGAGAAGAAAACCGGCCTGATAAAGCGTGTGCCAAAATTTGTACCCGCAGGCCAAAGTACCCAGATGGTTATTGGCGCCACACCCGAAAGCGATATGGAAATTATGTATAGCGCCGATAAATATTACAAAGATTTTTCGCTTAAACGGGTTTATTACAGCGGTTATATCCCAATAAGCCATGATACCAGGATGCCGGCAATAGGCAGCCAGCCACCGCTTTTACGCGAAAACAGGCTGTACCAAAGCGACTGGCTTATGCGTTTTTATGGCTTTAACGTAAAAGAACTACTCAACACAAAAAATCCGCACCTGGATACCGACATCGACCCAAAACTGAGCTGGGCACTCCGCAACCTGGAACAATTTCCCATTGATATTAATACCGCAGATTATCGCATGATACTCAGGGTGCCCGGCATAGGTGTAGGTTCTGCAAATAAAATTGTACAGGCCCGCAGGTTTGGCAGGCTACGCAGCGACCAACTTCAAAAAATTGGCATTGCATACAACCGCGCCAGGCATTTTATTCGCTGTGCTGATAGCCCTTTTATACTTAACGAGCCAGACTCTTTACATATTAAAGGACTGATTTTAGCCGAAAGCAACAGTAAATATTTAAAAACAGCCCAAAACCAGCTTAGCCTGTTTTAAACTACCACGCTATGACAACTTATGTTTTTGACGGAAGCTTTGAAGGCTTGCTCACAGCCATTTTTGACAGTTATGACCGTCGCGACAAAATGGTAGATTTGGTTTGGAACAAACACTACCAACCTTCTATGCTTGCTGATGATTACACTGTAATTTCAGACAGCGAAAAAGCTGAACGCGTATGGGCCGGGCTGGGTAAAAAGCTTACCCAAAAATGGGGTATTATGTTTTATAAAGCTTACCTGAGCGAAGACCCGCACACTTTTAAAGACCTCTTTAATTTTGCCCATTACATTTTTGACAACCCACAAGGCGCTGAAAGCAACTTTGGCAACTCATATGTAATGGCAGTAAGTAAAATGGACAGGAAAGTAAACCGCGAAAAACATCGCATGAAAGCGTTTATCCGTTTCCAGAAAACAGCAGATGGCATTTATTACTGCCCTGTTGAACCAGACTTTAATGTTTTACCACTTATCTCAAAATTCTTTAAAGACCGGTATACCGACCAGCAGTGGATTATTCATGATATTAAGCGCAAATATGGCCTGTTTTATAACCTGCACACAGTTGAGGAAATAACCTATGAGTTTGTAGCCAATATAGACATAACCAAAACTGTGCTTCCGGCAGCATTGCAGGATGAAAAAGAAGCCCTGGCATCTTTACTGTGGAAAGACTATTTTAACAGCACCAATATACCGGCACGCAAAAACATGAAGCTACACATACAGCATGTACCAAAGCGGTACTGGAAATATCTTAACGAAAAAGACGGTAAAAATTAAGCCCGTTTTTTAAGCGCTGCAGCAATAACTTTCACAAGCCTTTTTGCCTCCACAATATTACCGGACCATATTGTATAAGACTTAGGAGTTCCATCCTTTAAAAACACAACAATACTGTAGTGTTTGTCCATTTTAACAATAGACAACACTGCCAGAATTGTAGCCGGCACTAAAACACAAATTATTACTATAAGGCCCGGATCATGCATAAGAAAAGGAAACAAAAAGAGAATTGCAGGCAAAAAAAGAAAAAACAGGCCTTTGAGTGTTGGCCTCGCCACAAATTTTATGTTTCTCACAGTTTCAATCTGTTTATAATAGTTTTTGCCCCGCGCCACAACCATAAATCTATCCCTGTAAAGTTTTCCGCACGTATTGCCAAATAACGGAGTATCATCTGGTGCCATAATTAAAATATAAGTAAGGTTAATTGCACTTATACATACGCAGAAAATCACGAAATGGTTTTAGCTGTGTTTTTTTGTTATAAAAAGCCGCTATTACACTTGTTTTTGTTGCAAAAAACTACACTAAAATACAACTCACCTTAAATATTAAATAATTCAACAGATTTAACACTCAAACATTAGGTTTTAAAATAAAAACTGTTAGTTTAGCGTTAACATAATATAATGTTTTATTTAATATTTTGTTGGGAGAATAAAAATAAAAGACGACGTAACTTTAATTACCTGAAAAACGAAAACTTATGCTACTACCTGAAAACCAAAAGATTAAGCATGAAAATGATCTTCCTCCGGGAATGTTTACAAAAATGCTGGCTACAAGCCTGCTTGTAGTTATGGGGGTATGCCTGCTTACATTGGCTATTTTTAGCCTGTAATACGCAAACGATTTAGATAAAAGGCCTGCAAAAATAAATTTTGCAGGCCTTTTGCCTTATATCAACTTATCACCTCGTTGCTGCTCATAAAACGCATCAACATTTAGCACCGGCTGTGTAGACGCCATAACGGCAAGCTGGTCGCACCGTTCATTTTGCGGATGCTGGTTATGCCCTTTAATCCACTTAACATCCACCTTATGCTGGCGGTAAATTCTAAGGAAGCGTTTCCACAGGTCCGGGTTCTTTTTACCGGCAAAACCTTTTTTCTCCCAGCCAAAAACCCAGCCTTTAGCAATACTGTCTATTACATATTTACTGTCACTCACCACAAGTACAGATGTATTAGGGGTGCGTAGTTTTTCGAGCCCCACAATAACAGCAAGCAACTCCATACGATTATTAGTAGTTAGCCTGAAGCCTTCATAAAATTCTTTACGGTAACCGGTGCCCACCTGCTCCAGGATTACCCCATAACCTCCCGGCCCCGGATTACCCTTGGCAGCGCCATCGGTATATATGTGCACAGTATGCATACAAAGCAACTATTTTTTAGGAGTTATTACAACTGTTTTTAACATAGCATCGTAAACAGCCGTATTATCTTCTTTACCTACCTCCTCAATATAATTGAGGTTAATATAGTAAGTATCGCAGTAAAAAAAAGTGGCCCTGCTTTTCAGGAACACTTTTTCTCCGGCAGGATTTTTAAAGTCATAAGTGCTTTGCATTTCCCAGGCTTTACCCCCAGGAAAAGTAAGCGGCTTTATAGAACCCGTTTTATAATTCTCTAACACCTTACTATATTGCGCTTCAGCAGATTCAAGAAGCTTTTTAAACCCTTCATAGGTTGCATTTTTCAAAGGCTTAACAACCACATTAACGGTAGGTATTATACCTGCATATTTTTTGGGGTCATATTTATAAAAAGCAGCAAACCCTGAAACGGTAGCATAATCTTTAAGTATGCTTGCCCTTTGCTCTTCGCTCAGGTCAAATTTATCGAGGTTTTCCCTGGCGCCACCCAGCTCAGTAACAAACCAGTCAGCAGGCGGCTGAACCGAAAACCCGAAAGCATTAATAGTATAGCGCTCCTGGCCAAACGCAGCAGTGATTACGGCAAAAAACAGAAGAATAAAAACCTTTTTCATTCGAGAATATTAATTATTTAAGATCAGTTGTTCAATAACCGCGGGAAAATGCTCATGCTCCAAAGCCAGCACCTTTAATGCCACTTCTTCAGGAGTAATACATTCTTCAACCGCTACAGCCTGCTGAAAGATTATGTTACCCTCATCATAATTATCATCTACATAGTGTATAGTAATACCGCTTTCTTTCTCTTTATTCTCCAGCACGGCACGGTGCACGTGCAGTCCATACATACCTTTACCGCCATATTTAGGCAATAAGGCAGGGTGAATATTTATAACACTGTGCGGATATGCCTCTATAATATCGGCCGGAAATTTTAAAAGGAAGCCCGCAAGCACAATTAAATGCGGGTTAAAAGCCTGTAGGTGGCGTAGTACAAAACCGTTGTTCAGCTCTTCTTTTGTAAACACAAATATGGGCACATTATGTGCTTTAGCTTTATCTAAAACACCTGCATTAGCATTGTTAGTAAGCACCAACACCACTTTTGCAGTATTTTTTTGTGAGAAATAACTCATAATTTGCTCAGCATTACTGCCGCCGCCCGACGCAAAAAGCACTATATTTTTCATTTGTCAATCGTTTTCCCGATGCAAAAAAACGAATTATATCCCGCAATATAACACCCTTTTCACATTATTGTAAAATTAATTTTTTACCTTAGTACTCACATTTTTGAGCGAAAACATGGTTTTAAAATAAAGTTTTTTATTTTTGCCGTTCAATTTAAATTCTAAAATTAAAGATTATGTCAGACATTGCATCAAGAGTAAAAGCGATCATCGTAGACAAACTAGGCGTTGACGAGAACGAAGTTGTATCAGAAGCTAGCTTCACTAATGACCTTGGAGCTGATTCACTGGACACTGTTGAGCTTATCATGGAGTTTGAGAAAGAATTCGATATCCAGATACCAGACGACCAGGCTGAAAACATCGCTACTGTTGGTCAGGCTATTTCTTACATAGAAGAAGCAAAGAAGTAATAAATACCTAACATCCATGTTGCACCTTACTACATGGATGTTATTATTTATTGGGCGCTGTAATGCCTTTTTTTATAATTTTACAGAAAATAAGCTCCGGCATAACGGCGCAACAACATATAATAATGATGATACCCATGTTTCTTATATCCAATATTTTTGAATAAAGAATCGCATGGGTATTGTTTTATAAATTATAAACTAAACTGATAACCATTTATGGAATTAAAGCGAGTTGTGGTAACAGGCCTTGGGGCACTTACACCTATTGGCAACACCGTGCAGGAGTACTGGGAAGGCCTTATTAACGGCAAGAGCGGCGCTGCACCTATTACCTATTTTGACGCCACAAACTTTAAAACCAAATTTGCCTGCGAAGTAAAAAACTTTAAGGTTGAAGACTTTATAGACCGTAAAGAAGCCCGTAAAATGGACCGCTATGCACAATATGCAGTAGTAGCCAGCGATGAGGCTGTTAAAGATGCAGGCTTTGACTTTGAAACGCTTGATAAAGACCGCATAGGTGTTATATGGGGTTCTGGCATTGGTGGACTTGAAACCTTTCAGGAAGAGGTTATAAACTGGGCTAACGGCAACGGCACCCCTAAGTTTAACCCATTCTTTATCCCTAAAATGATTGCTGATATTGCCGGCGGCCACATCTCTATGAAATATGGCCTGCGAGGGCCTAACTTTACTACGGTATCGGCCTGTGCATCGAGCACAAATGCAATGATAGATGCTTTTAACTACATTCGCCTGGGCATGGCAGATGCCATTGTAACCGGCGGTAGCGAGGCAGCTGTAACCATAGCGGGCATGGGCGGCTTTAATGCCATGCACGCGCTTTCTACACGAAATGACGACCCTACAACCGCAAGCCGGCCTATGGACAAAGACCGTGATGGTTTTGTATTGGGCGAAGGCGCAGGCGCACTTGTTCTTGAAGAACTTGAGCATGCTAAAGCGCGTGGGGCAAAAATATACTGCGAAATAGGCGGCGGGGGCATGAGTGCCGATGCACACCATATTACCGCACCACACCCTGAAGGCCTTGGCGCACGCAATGTTATGATTAACTGCCTTAGAGATGCAGGCCTTAAGCCTACAGACGTAGACGGTGTAAACATGCACGGTACCAGCACACCATTGGGCGATATTGCCGAAAGCAAAGCCATACTTGATGTATTTGGCGAGCATGCTTATACCCTAAACATTAACTCTACCAAGAGTATGACGGGCCACCTTTTAGGTGCAGCCGGTGCTATAGAAACCATAGCTTCTATACTATCTATTGTTCATGGTATTGTACCACCTACCATTAATCATTTTACCGATGATGACAACATAGACCCTAAGCTTAACTTTACCTTTAACGCCGCCCAAAAAAGGGACATGAAGGTAGTTATGAGCAATACATTTGGGTTTGGTGGCCATAATGCCTGTGTACTTGTTAAAAAATTCGAAGCCTAATACCGCTTATGGGTTTCCTTAAAAAAATATTTTCAAAATCCTCCCGCCCTGCCCCACAGCAAGGCGGGATTTTTTTTACTGAACTTGAGACAACACTTGGGTTTACCCCACTAAACATAGCCCATTACAAGCGTGCGTTTACACACAGGTCATCTAATAAGACTGATGATAAAGGCAACCCGCTTAACTATGAAAGGCTTGAGTTTTTGGGCGATGCCATGCTGGGTTCGGTAATTGCTGCACACCTGTTTAACGAGGTACCTGCCGGCGATGAAGGCTACCTTACTAAAATGCGCAGTAAAATTGTGAGCCGCGAACACCTTAATGAATTGGGCCGCGACCTTAACCTTATTAAATGGGTTGAAAGCAAAGTATCTGCACAGCATTTTGGCGAAAACATACACGGCAACCTTTTTGAGGCCCTTATAGGCGCTATTTACCTTGACCGCGGGTTTGAATATTGCGAGAAGTTCATTCACCAGAAAGTGGTTGAGCCTTACGTAGATATTGCCAAGCTTGAAGGCAAGGTTATAAGCTATAAAAGCCTTGTTATTGAGTGGTGCCAAAAGCAAAAAAAATCATTTAACTATGAGGTGTATGAAGATAACGGCAAAGAAGGCCAAAAGCATTTTGCCATAAAACTTACCATAGACGGGCGCATAGTTGCACGCGCCAGGGCCACATCTAAAAAGAAAGCAGAGGAAAAAGCATCGCAAAGAGCGTTTTTTGCATTTCAGGAAAAAATTAACAAAAAATAAAACGAGATTCTTATTTTCTCAATCGTTTTCGTGAAGAAATTTACCTTAACTTAAATTTAAGAGTTAATAATATAAGTTATAAATCTTATATTTACGGGCTTAAAGCGTGGTTAAATGAAAAAGGTTTACAAGCTGGCATTTGAAGATTTTGATGCTGAAGAGTACAGCCTTATAGCCATTCATTCGGGCCTTGAAGCATACAGGCTGGCTTACTTTATAAACCGTGAGCTAAACATAAGACTTGAAAAGTGCCCCAAAGATGTTGCCTATACCGTAGAGCAGGGAAAAGCTACCTTTAACAGGTATATTTATGAAGACGAGGTTAATAATGCCGAATGGAACCTGCTTGAAAATAAAGATACAGCCCTTAGCACCGCAGCAGATACAACGCTGTTTGGCAGTTCTGGCATTAGTGTGAGTATTTACCTGCTGCCGGAGTATAAAAATGCCGATTACCTGCTGAAAGTGGAAAATGCAGAGGGGGTAGACAAAGCTGTACAGCTGCTTGACGGAATACAGCACATAAGGGCGGCTTATACAATAGACACCCACAGACTGAGATCAAAAAACAACTTAATATTTTAAGAGAATGCCGACAAACAAAAAAACTAAAATTGTAGCCACATTAGGGCCTGCATGCAGCACCAGGGAAGTGATTAATGATATGATTATTGCCGGTGTAAACGTATTCAGGATTAACTTTTCGCATGCTGACTATGCCGATGTTCAGGAGCGAATTGATATAATCAGGAGCCTTAATGAAGAGTTTGGCTACAATACTTCGATACTTGCCGACCTGCAGGGGCCTAAGCTTCGTGTGGGCGTTATGAAAGATGACGTTATTGTAAACCCGGGCGATGTAATTACCTTCCAGACTGCAGAAGATGTACCTGGTACTGCCGAAAGGGTATACATGAACTACAAAGCATTTCCTAACGATGTAAATGCCGGAGAACGTATACTTCTTGATGACGGTAAACTTATTTTTGAAGTTATTGAAACTGACAAAGTTAACGAGGTTAAAACCAAAGTTATACAAGGTGGCCCGCTTAAGTCTAAAAAAGGTGTAAACCTTCCTAACACTAAAGTATCGCTTCCTGCACTTACTGAGAAAGACATACGCGATGCTATATTTGCTATAAAAGCACAGGTAGACTGGATTGCCCTTTCTTTTGTTCGCACACCGCGCGACCTGCAAGACCTACAGGAGCTTATTGCTGAGCACGGCGACCACAAAATTCCGATCATAGCTAAAATCGAGAAGCCTGAAGGTGTTGAAAACATTGACAAGATTGTAGCTTACTGCGACGGTCTTATGGTGGCCCGTGGTGACCTTGGTGTTGAAATGCCTGCACAAGAGGTGCCGCTTATCCAGAAAAAGCTTATAAACCGTGCTAAAACAGCGCGTATACCGGTTATTGTGGCTACACAGATGATGGAAACCATGATTACCAGCCTTACCCCTACACGTGCCGAAGTTAACGACGTGGCAAACTCTGTAATGGATGGTGCCGATGCCGTAATGCTTTCGGGTGAAACATCTGTAGGCAACTACCCGGTACAGGTTATCGAGAAAATGACTTCTATTATTGAAGCCGTTGAAGATTCTCCGCTTATTACTGTTCCGCAAAATATGCCACAGGTGCGTACCAAGCGTTTTATAACAAAATCTATTTGCTACCACGCTGCCCAAATGGCTAACAACGTAAAAGCAAAAGCTATTATAACACTTACAAACAGTGGTTATACTGCATTCCAGATTTCTGCCTGGAGGCCGTCTTCTCAAATATTGGTATTTACCGATAACAAGAGGATACTAACGCAAATGAGCCTGCTTTGGGGTGTTAACTCATTTTACTATGACAAATCACTTAGTACTGATGAGACTGTAGATGAAGTAAACGCTATTGCTGTTGAAAAAGGCTATGCCGAAAGCGGTGATTACCTTATTAACCTTGCTGCTATGCCTGTAACAGAGCGCGGTATGGTTAATACACTAAGGGTTACTGAAATTCACTAAGATTTTTTATCCGTTTTAATAGTAAAGGCCTCCGCACCGTAGTGTGGAGGCCTTTTATTTTTATCCTGTTTTCCCTAAGCCATTTCTTCTTCAAAGGCTATTTCAGGGTTTAGTATTTCATTAATCAGGCTTACCAGCTGCGCTGTAAAAGAAGTCAAGGTTTCGGCCGTTATAGTATCTGTTACCGGGATTGACTTATCATAAGCATCGGCAAACGTAAAGCCCATAAACCCGGCTTTCATGTTCTTAAACGAGATAATACCGGCTTCAATCTCCATTCCATTCGCCAGGGGTTCATACATAAAGGCATAGCACAATAGCTGTATTATCTTGTCGTTTTTGATACCCTGGGTTAAGCCCTCCCATGTTTTAAGCGATACATTGCGCTTTTCTACCTTTCCGGTTTTGTAATCGGTTATCCTGATGCGGCCGTTGCGCTCTTCAATACGGTCAATATTACCGGCAATAAGCACCGGGTAAGGCAAATCAGGGTGTTGTAGCAAGCGTTCAAATTTATGTTCTAAAGCCAGTATTTTAACAGCATCGCCATCGGTTAGCCCCTGCCTCTCAAGCTTTAAAAAATTATGCACGTTACGCTTGGCTACTTCAAAAGCCAGCAGGTTACGGCCTTTTTTAATTTCGCCCTCTTTATACACCGTTACAAACTGGCGCATAACCTCATCATCGGCAAGGGTAGCCATTGTATCAAGATCGTGCAGGGTAAGGAAACGGCCTATGGTGGGCTTGTAAAGCTCTTCTAAAGCACCGTGAATGATGGTCCCCAGCGTGTTGAGGGCAATGCTCTCCTCAACCTCATCTACCTCGCTTATGCGCAGTATCCGCTGATAGTAAAACTGTATGGGATTGCGCAAATAACCGGTTAGCGCAGATGGTGAAAAACCTTTGCCCGTAGCTATTTCGTGCAACCTGGTCATAACAGATTCGGTTTTGGGCACGTGCATGGGCTCATACGCCCTGGGCGGAAGGCTGGCATTATAAATAGTACTGACCAGGTTGTGGTTGGGCTGGCGTTCAATTTCCAATTGGGTTAAGAAACGGCTGCGCTCACCGGCATCAAGGCCCTCGCTTTCGGTATTATACAGCAGGTACACATTCTTTGCACGCAGCAGCAGGTGGTAAAAGTGGTAGCTGTAAATGGCATCTTTCTCTTTATAAGTAGGCAGTCCCAGCTCACGTTTTACATCATACGGAATGAACGAATTCTGGGTTTTCCCGGCAGGGAATTTACCCTCGTTCATACTGGTAATAATCACGTTTTCAAAGTCGAGCACACGGCTTTCCAGCACGCCCATAACCTGCAGGCCGCTAAGGGGTTCGCCTTCAAACGACACCTCAGCAAGGTCAATAACCTGCTTGTAAATGCTGTGCAGCACGGCAAGATTGTTTATCTGCTCATGTTTATCTTGGTAATTGATAAGCTTATTAATGACTTTAAAGATGGAGTACAAAAATGCCTTTGCAATCTTATCTTCTTCATCATCAGTACTGAGGTACGACTTTAAAACCAGCATGATATCGCTGAGGCGTTGCAGTACATTGCCCACATTTTCGTCCCAACGTTCAAAAAGCAGCTTAAAGAAATCTGAAGCCCTGCCCTGTATTTCAAACAACTTACTGAGCGACAGGAACGTTATGTTGTTACGGTTTATACTGTTTATCAGGTAGTCAGCACCAATGTAGGGTTCTACCAGCGGATGCGTAAGCACATCAAGCACTTCGCGGTAGTAGAGTGTGTAGCTTTTTTCGCTGCGGGCAAGTGCATTGGTATGCAGCTTAAACAGCTTTTGCACCAGCACCTGCGCGGGGTTGTTACGGCTACTATAGCCCATGGTTATGTTAAGGCTGCCCACATTGGCCGGAAGGCTGTACAGCATGGGTATGAGCAGGCTTTCCTCGCCCAATACCAATGCTGTCTTGTCAAGGCTTTGCCCGGAGTTTTGTATCTGCTCTATAATTTCGCCTGCAATTTTGGCCTGTCCTACGGTTTTAGGTGTACCAATGATACGTATGTCCTTTGGTGTGCTAAAATCGTTTGTAATCCATTTAAATTCGTTACCGGCATATTGTTTCCAGTCCTTCTTAAAACGGCGTATAAACAGCCCCGCATCATGATAATGGTCGTTAAGGAAGGTGTAGTCAATATCCCAGTAAATATTGGCCTGACCATTCATCATAAGGTGCTGGATTATCTTCTCCTCAGCAGCACTCAGCGCATTAAAACCGCCGAAAATCAGGTGCCCTTTAAAGGCTTCGCTAAAATGGTCTATGTTTTTAACTGCCTCGCGGTATATAAGTCCCTGGTAGCCGGTGCCTTTATCAAGTAAATGATTATACAGCGTGTGGTAGTAAGACGGCAGCTGTTTCCAGAACTCGAGGTAGCTGGCAATCATGCTGGTGCGCTTGTCTACATCTACCGCCCAGTGTTCTATTTCCTGAATGTTTTCAAGGTATTTCAATACTTTATCGGGCTCCAGCAGGTAGCGGTCAATCTCGTTAAAGTCGCCTAAAAGGGTTTTGCCCCAGTTGGCAAAGGTTTCAAAATTCTGCTGCTTGTCTTTTGGCGTAAGCACAAGGTAAATCTCATAAAACTCAAACAAGAGCTCTATGCTATCTATACTGCGTATTCCGGCTACATCCTGCACAAAATCTTCAATAGAAATAATAGTTGGCGCAAACACAGTACCGTTAAGCTGCCGCTTAAGGGCTTCGAGCAAAAAGATGCGGGCCCGCTTGTTGGGCAATACTATTGTTATGGCATTGAGGTTGTTGCCGTGGCTTTGGATAATCTCGGCACTAAGCTTATCAAGAAATGTTTGCATAGCTGACTAGTCCTAAAATAACGATACAGGATTAATAATAGTAAAAATACATTTTTTTAGACAGAAGTAGCTTTCGGGTTACTTCTGTTTTTTGTTTTATAGGTTTTCATTTTGATACTGCTTTGCAGGTGCATTTTGTTTGGAGTCAGCATATAATTTGACCAATGTGGCCTGATTTGATTATACTTATTTATAACCTCCGCTACCAGCTTTTTCATTAATGATAATTCAAGATGGTAAGCGTCAATCATAAACTCCTGTTTTAATATTCCATTTACCCTTTCCGCTACTGCATTTTCATAAGGATCTGAGTTTTGAGTCATACTACATTTCAAGTTACATTTTTTTAATAAATATTGATACTCATCCGAACAATATTGTATTCCCCTGTCTGAATGATGTATTAATGATTCAGCCTTAAACATCCTGTTCTTATGAGCCATTTTTAGAGCATTAATACTGCCTTGTGTGCTCAGGGAATCAGACACATCATATCCCATTATCTTTTTAGAATAAGCATCTGTTATTAAGCTTAAATAACAAGGTTTATCCCGTTTCCCGATGTATGTAATGTCGGATACCCACACCTGCTCCGGTTTAGTAATATCAAGTTCTTTAATCAGGTTAGGATGCTTTCTAAAACGATGGTGTGACCATGTAGTGACATGATAACTCCTTTTAGGCTTTATCAGTAAATGATTTGCTTTTAAAATACTAAAGAACTTATCCCTTCCTACTTTTAAATCTTTAAGCTTATTATTAAGTATATGATACAATTTGCGTGTACCAAGCCGGGGTTGGGCTATGCGCTGTTCCTTTACAAGTCCTACAACCTGTTCCGCCAGGCTCCTGCGAAGCTTGACACGTTTAACACTTCGATAATAAACCTGCCTGTCTATCCCGAACAAACCACAGCTGAAGCTTAAGCTTTCCTGCCTTTTTTTACTGAAGGATTGGATTGTCCGGGTGGTAAGTTTTTTCTGATGTCAATATTATATTCCTTTTCCGCTAAGTCTATCATCATATCAAAAATAATAGCTTTAGAATCGGATATATGGTTTTGACTTTCAAGCTGGGCTTTCTGCTTTTCTAAAAGCTTTACTTTGGCCTCAAGTTCCATAATACGTTGTTCAGGTGTCTTTGGCATATTCGATGGTGTTTGATTCTCCCAATCAAAGTTACCATATTTCCTAAGCCAATTTACAACTGTTGAACGAGCCTGGATGCCATATTTTCTTTGCGCGGCATAAGTTGAAAGCTCACCCGATTCAATCTCTTTTACAATTTGAATCTTTAAACTTAAAGTGTAATCTTTTTGGGTACGCCTTACATAATTGTTTTGTCCTTCCATTTTGATACTTTTTTTGTGTATCGATATTTCAGGACGGGACAAGCGTAAAAATAAAAAACGCCCCCGAATAATCGGGGGCGTTCTTACTATTTATCTTATAACTGATTACTCAGTTTTGATAAGCTTAATTTCTACCCTGCGGTTTTGGGCTTTACCTTTTGCATTTTTGTTAGATGCAATTGGCTTGGTTTCACCAAATCCTACAGACTCAAGCCTGTCTTCTTTAATACCGTTAGTAACAAGGAATGTTTTAACAGCAGCAGCCCTGTTTTCAGATAGTGTTTGGTTAAGCGCGTTGCTACCATCGCTATCAGTGTGGCCTTCTATGCTAAACCTTGCCTGTGGATATTCTTTAAAGATAGCAAGCATTGAGTTAAGTACCGGCATTGTTTCGTCTTTAAAGGTAGCTTTACCACTGTTAAACAGGATGGTTTTAGCATACTCATTCAGTTTCTTAACAACCTCTTCGGTTACTTCAGGACAACCGCGGTTAGCTTTAGTACCCGGAACATCAGGACATAGGTCATCTTTATCAAGAACACCGTCTTTATCCCTGTCTGGCCATGGGCAGCCACCGTTTTCTTTAGGGCCGGCAACATCCGGACATTTATCATCTTTATCAGCTATGCCGTCGCCGTCTTTATCAGGACAGCCGTTAAGGCTCTTAGGACCGGCTACATCAGGACAAGCGTCGTCTTTATCAGGAATACCATCGCCATCTTTATCAGGACAACCCTGGAACTCCTGCAGGCCAGCCTCTTGCGGACAAGCATCATCCTTATCAGGAATACCGTCGCCATCAGTATCAGGACAACCCTGGAACTGTTTTAGGCCCGGTTCGTTAGGGCAGGCATCGTCTTTGTCATAAATACCGTCGCCATCAGTATCTTTACCGCCAAACTTAAAAGTAAGGCCCGCAAAGTGCTGTATGTGGCGTGGCACATTAGCTTCTGCCTGGTCTTCAAATGTATGTTTGTAGGTAGACTGTAGCGTTAGGCCCACGTTTTCTGAAAACCAGAAGTTAACACCTATACCACCGTTTACAGTACCGTTGCCCTGCTCATCTATCCAGGTGTAACCACCACCTACGTGAACAAACGGGTTAAACCAGCTTTTTTGAAGGAAACCATACTTAATAGTACCGTCTACACCATAGTAAGTAACGTCTCCCGGATCTGTAACTATATAGTCCTGAGTGCCCGGTACACGGCTTACCAATTTATCAATTTTGTTTACAGATCCTGTAATGCCAAAAGTAAAACCATCGCCTACGTGCCTTGAAACACTTAGGTAAGATACTGAAGGTAGCACATTCCAGTACTCATCTGTTTTAAAGAAACCGCTAAACTGGTCTCCAAATTCTGATGCTGCGCCAAAACGTGTTGATACTGCATTGACACCAAAGCCTATGGCCCATGGGTTGTCTTCGTCCTGCGCCTGTGCGTGTAATCCCGCAAGCAGTAGCGCCCCAACGAATAGTTTGTTAAGATGTCTCATACTTTTTGTTTAATTTAAATTAGGTTATATGAGACAAAATTACCCTGTTAAACTAACACAACAAAACGTTTTAATACAATTTAACTTACAGTTTACCACAAATTATAGTTAAATCACACTTAACAGTTTGCCAACTTCGGTAAATGCGGCGATTGCTTTATCAAGATTTTCCTTACTGTGGGCCGCCGAAAGCTGTACTCTTATTCTTGCTTTTTCTTTAGGCACAACCGGGAAAAAGAAGCCTATAACATAAATACCGCGCTTAAGCAGCTCATCTGCCATGTTTTGGCTCAGCTTTGCATCATACAGCATTACAGGCACTATGGCGCTGTCTCCATCTATAATATCAAAGCCTGCGGCTTTCATACCTTCTTTAAAGTAGTTGGTATTCCATTCCAGCTTATCGCGAAGGGTGGTATCTTTCTCAAGAAGTTCAAACACTTTTATGGAAGCACCTACAATACTTGGTGCCAGCGAATTACTAAACAAATACGGCCTTGAACGCTGCCTTAATATCTCGATTATCTCTTTTTTACCGGTAGTATAACCGCCCATAGCGCCGCCAAGAGCCTTACCAAACGTACCGGTTATAATATCTACACGGCCCATAACACCCTTAGCCTCAAGGGTTCCTTTGCCGGTAGCGCCTATAAAGCCTGCTGCGTGGCACTCGTCTACCATTACAAGGGCATCATATTTATCGGCCAGGTCGCATATTTTGTCAAGCGGGGCTACAAGGCCATCCATACTGAAAACGCCATCGGTTACAATAATTTTGAACCTGTGGCCGGCTTCGTTAGCCTTTATAAGCTGAGCCTCAAGATCTTCCATGTTACTGTTTTCATAGCGGTAGCGTGCGGCCTTGCACAGGCGAACGCCGTCTATAATACTGGCGTGGTTAAGGCTGTCTGAGATAATAGCATCTTCATCACCCAAAAGTGGCTCAAACACACCACCATTAGCATCAAAAGCAGCGGCATACAATATGGTGTCTTCGGTACCGTAGAACTTAGCCACAGCGGCCTCAAGGTCTTTATGAATGTCCTGGGTACCACATATAAAGCGTACTGATGACATACCAAATCCGTGGGTATCAAGGGCTTGCTTAGCAGCCTGAATCACCTCCGGGTGCGATGACAGCCCTAAGTAGTTGTTAGCGCAGAAGTTAAGTACTTTCTCGCCGGTAGTAAGCGTGATTTCAGCATCCTGCGGAGAGGCAATGATGCGTTCCTTTTTGTATAGGCCGTTGTTTTTAATAGCCTCAAGTTCAGCGGCTAAGTGTTCTTTTATTTTTCCGTACATGGTTTAATAAAGTTTTCAGTCGCAGTCACAGTTTTCAGTGCCAAGGCTACGCAAAAATGCGATGCGAAGTTTATATTAGTTTGTTGTTGTTTATTGAATTTAACCAGGCAAACATCCGAATTTTTGAGGATTATTTATCATATAATTTATAATTCTGCCTATTTCAACTGTTTTTTCATTCAAGACCTGATAATGATCATAGGACAAATATCCACATTTTAGGGCAAATTCCAACCAAACATTTGTCTCAGAATTTTCAGCATCGCTATCAGTTAACTTGCTAATAAAGTGATTTATATACCTCCTTTTCCTGTAAGCTTCAGCAATGTTAGCGCAGGTACTGCGGGATGAGCGCCTGATTTGGTCAGTCAACGAATATTTCTCCTCTATAGGAAATGACTTTGACAATTGAAATATCTCCATCGATAGTTCAAAGGCTTTTTGGTATGCTATTAATTCTCTAAAGTCCATAATGAGTGTAGCTTCTGTAGACTGTGACTGCGACTGCGACTAAAAATTGACGATTTCAATCCCCTCACTTATGTAAACTATGGTCTTCTTAGCCACCGTTAAACCCATCTCCCTAAGTGCAAAAGCATAGCCATTAAGCTGTTTTTCATACGCTTCTTTGTGCGCACCGGTCTTATAATCAAGCAGATAGGCCTGCCCGTTGCGTATGGCTACCCTATCGGGCTTAATGTTGGGCATATTGGGCGCTATAATGCTCTGTTCGTTATAGATAGCGTTGCCTTCCTCAAAAAACACGGCAAGGTCAGGATGCGTAACCACCTGTTTCAGAGTACTTTCCATCTGTTCCATCTGCGGGTGGGTAATGAGCCCCTGTTCTATGGCCTTCATGAGCGCCAGCGGGATGTCGCTCTCCGTTTTTACGAACGACAGCACCTCATGCACCACGTTACCAAACTCAATCGCCTGAGCCTGAGCATTTCCCCACATCAAACTCTCGCGTTGGGCAATTTTTACCCTGCGGGGATTAAAACGCTCCTTCACAACCTGTATAATATTCGGTTTTGGGGCTAATTTTTCACTTTTGGACTTTGAAATCACATTTCCAAAAGCATATTCTGCAACCGATTCGCTGAACACATTTTTATGCATCAGGAATTTTATAAAATAGCTCGACATATTATTGGTGAGTTCGCCCCGCGAAGTAAAATTGCGGTTCGAAATAATGTACAGCTGCTCCTCGGCACGGGTAAGCGCCACATAGAGTATGTTAATGTTGTCCAGCAGGGCCTCTTGTGCCTTGGTTTCATACAGTTCCTTAGCCTTATCGCCATATTGTGTAACCGAACTGCTGCTGTCTATCAGCGCTTTCTGGAATTCAAACGTGGTATCATCCAGCTCCAGCCACAGCTTGTCGCGGCGCGAACGGCTGTAGTCTTCCTCGGCAAACGGAAAGATAACCACCGGGAACTCAAGCCCTTTACTCTTATGTATAGTCATAATGCGCACGGCGTTCTCCCCCTCGGGTGAGGGTATGCTGAATTTCTGGCCGTTCTTGTCCCAGTAATCCAAAAAGTCGGCAATACCGCTTTGGGTGCGCATATCGCGCTCCAGCACCAGGTCAAGGAAGTACTGCACATAGCTCTGGTTGGCCCTGTCCTTAATAAAAGCGTCTATAATGCTCTCCACGGCTTCGTAAAGCGACTTCTTCCGGCACCCCTTAAACGATATGTGTATGCCGTGCTGGCCGAGCCATTGCTCCAAGGCCTCCTCATCTTGCTGCTCCATACCGGCGGCAATAAAATCATGCGTGGGCAGGGCCGTTTGCGTACCCGCCGCAAAATACAAAAAGTGCGTCTTGGCTTCGCGGTTGTCGTTACTTTTAAGATAGCGCAGCAGGTTGAGTATCAGCTTTACTTCGGTAGCGCTGTCTATCAGCAGTGTTTCAGACGATAATATCTTAATGCCCTTTTCGGTAAGGTAGGTTGCTAATAGTATGCCCGGCTGGCGTTTCCGCGTAAGCAGTACAATATCCTTCAGCTCAAAGCCCTGCGCCAGCACCTTTTCAATAGTTGCCAGTGTAGCCTCAAGGTACAAATCATCCTTACTTACCTCTTCATCCAATACGTCATCACCAGCATTTTCTCCCCCTTCGGGGGTTGGGGGGCTTATAAAGCTAATGTTTACATACCCGCCTGACTTGGGGTTGGTATCCTGTGCGCTGGCGGCATACATGGCGGCATAATCCTCATGCTCAAACTCGCCTGCCAGAAAGGTAAAAAAGCTGTTATTAAAGGTAATAACCTCAGCAAAACTGCGATAGTTGGTGCCCAGTACCAGGGTTTTCTTATCGGGGTTAGAGAACGGGTTAAAGCTATCCTTCCCCAACTCAATAAACTGCTCTGCCCGGCCCCCGCGCCAGCGGTAAATACTTTGCTTGGGGTCGCCCACCAGCATTAGCGTGCCCGGCCCGGCGTGCAGGTCTTCCCCCGCAAGGGCGTTATCAATCAGCGGCACCAGGTTGTGCCACTGCATGTGGCTGGTATCCTGAAACTCATCTATAAAAAAGTGGCGGTAGCGTTCGCCCAGGCGCTCGTAGATAAACGGTGCGGGCTGGTTTTGTATCTCCCGGTGTATGATGGCATTAAACTCTGATATCGAGAGTACATTCTGCTCGTCCTGAATGCGTTTCAGCTCCTGCCCTATACTGTTGAGCAGCGAGAGCGGCGTAATGTTCTTCAGGAATGCCGCATAAAAGTTTTTCTTCTCGTAGTTTTTATACACCGCGCCTAAAGTACCAATCAGTTTTGGCGCAAGGTTTTCAATGATATCGCGGTCTTTGGCGGTTTTATTGACCTGGATATCGTCAGTTTCAAAATATTTCTTGTGGGTAGGCTTCAGCTCGTTGTCACGGATGTACCCCAAGTGGTTGGTAAACGTACCCCGGCTGAACGACTTGTGGTCTACCCCATGCTCATCAAGCAGCGCAAACATATCGTTCGCCAACTGGATGCTCTCGTGCTCCAGGGCATCAATGGTCTGCTTCAGCTTTTCCTTTATGAAGAGGAAATCGGCAATGGTCTTGTTCTCAAACTGCGCCAGCTCGTTACGGTTGTTTTCGTCTACCAGCAGCCTTCCGGTTTCAAACAGTTCGTGGGTTACATCCCAGCTTTTATCATTATCGGTCTTATCCAGTGAAAAATCCACAAGCAGCGAAGTCAGTACCGGGTCGTCGCCCGCCTTGGCAATAATGGCATCAACGGCCTCCTGTAGCAGCAGGTCGGTTTCCAGCGACACGTCAAAGCTTACCGAAAGGTTCAAATCGTGCGCAAAAGCCCGTATTACCTTGTGCGTAAAGCGGTCTATGGTGCTAATATCAAACGCTGCATAGTTGTGTATAATATTCTTAATAATAGCCTTGGCCTTATCGCGAATTGTGGCAATGCTCAGTCCTGTTTCCCCGCCAATTACTTTCATCAGTTGCAGCCCACGGTCGCTGGTATCGTCCTTTGCAAAGTCGCTCAGGTTTTCCACAATACGGCGCTTCATTTCCTCAACGGCCTTGTTGGTAAAGGTAATGGCCAGTATGCGGCGGTAGGCATCATCAGTATTGGCGGTAAGCAGCAGGCGCAGGTATTCCTTAACCAGCGTGTAGGTCTTGCCGCTGCCGGCAGATGCATTATAAATAGAAAAAGCGGTGTGTGGCATACTACAAATGTAGTGAAAGGCGGGTTGGTTGTAAGAATGTTTTTTAACTTTGTAAAAATCTCACTCTCAACATGAAAACAATACTCTCCTTTATTTTATTGCTGTCATTATCGGCAATGGCACAATCATCGTTCACATTACCAAAAGGGTATGTAAGAAAAGAAATCCCAAAAGAAAATTCAGAGGAACTCAGGCAGATGAACTATGGCGATGATTTTTCTATACGATTAGAAAACGACACCATAAAAACATTTAAAACGCCACTAAAAGATGATACGCAACTTGCTTTTAATAACGGCCTGCTTACAGGCAGTGACCATGGTGAATGGGGCGGAAAGCTGATTTTTAAAGCATCGGGAAAAGAAACCCTGATAAAAAAGGGCAACATCTTTCTGATTTTTGAACTAAACGGCAAAGTCTATTTTATAGAGGGCTTGGCTCATGGGATACTTAATGATGGTGCTATTTATGAACTAAAATATTCCGGCAATGCATTTAGCTATGAAAAAGTATTTGAATTACCCGGCGCACCAGAAGCGTGTGAAATAGTAAATAACAGAATATACATTGCCACCTTTGGCGATTTTACCATAATAAACAACTGGAAAGCAGAATATAACGAAAGAAGCTTTTGGGAAACCCTCTACCCCAACTCGCTACTGATAGAAAATGAAAACAGCATATTTGTAGGCTTGCGCGGCGGGATTGCCCACCTGGCACCGCAGACAGGCAAAACGACCCTGTATGTAAAAAATTAGACCACGCTTTCAAGATAGGAAACGTACCCTTCGGCAGGCTCAGGGTGATAACGTGGATTTTTTACATTGCTTTCTTCAGGTTCCTTTCTTCACGCTCCGTCATCGCGAGGAGGAACGACGAAGCGATCTCACTCAGCGGCTCAGCAGCTTATAAAGGGCATGAGTGGCATTCCCCTCCCATGCAGGTCCCGATAGCTATCGGGACGTAGGGCGGGATGGGTTTGTAAGCCCTTTCTTCACAAATGCATCCTCCTACCCTGAAAGGGTCGCGTGCATTAGCCCCGGATGAAATCCGGGGGGACGTGAAAAACATTCCCGTTCAATATACCGGGCGTTGCCCCGGGCTAATACACGCGACCCCTTCAGGGTCGGCAAATACCTACCGTATTACCCACTCATTTCCCTCATCCTGCGTTAAAACCGCCTGGCTCACCTCGCTTTTCTTCGGTTTCAGGCTGCTGTAATAATCAAAACGTATACACAAATGCCCGTTCTCAGGAAAGAAATCATGCTCCCTGTCATCAACATCTAAAACATCCGGAAAAGCAACGGCCTTTACAGCGTTTGGGTCTGTAATATCAATAAGGTAGCATACACGCGCCTCATGGGGCAGGGTTGACAGCTGGTGCTTATCAAAACTGCAATAAACATACCGCCTGTTGCCAAACGTAATAGCATAAGCCGTATCTATAATGCTGCGCCCCTGCTCATACTTAAACTGCTCAAGGTTCCACACATAATTACCGTTAAGCATACGGGCATTTTTTACCGCCATTTTTGGAGTTATAAAAATATCCGAAAGTGGTTTTTGATAACCCGCACCATAAGAAATAACCGACGTTGTACTGTCTGAAAACATAAACGTTAACGGAAAATCTTTAAAGGTATACGTCCTGTACGTAACATCATCATCAGTTTGCATAACAACCTGCGGGCCTATTGTAAGGAGAGTAAGCTCCGGCACATCATAAGACAGGCCTATGGCCTTGCGTGCACACGAACTGCAAACCACAAAAACACACAGGAGGATAAAGCTGAGGAGGCGCATATAATTGTTTTTGCTGCAAGATAGTAATTTTATGAAGCCATTTCGAACCTACCCATGCTGCCATTCATTGCCTAAAAAACTCAGTAACTCAGCAGCTCAGTAACTCAGCAGCTTCTCCTCACAACCACCAAATTAGCATTTCTTACTTCAAATTATAACAAAATCTTATCGGCACCAATCAGTAAAATCTGTAAATTTGGTCTTCAAATTTATTATTAACCACCTAAACAGGATAAAAATGGCATTTGAATTACCAAAACTTCCTTACGCATACGACGCCCTTGAACCGCATTTTGATGCTAAAACCATGGAAATACACCATACTAAGCACCACAATGCCTATACTACAAACCTTAATGCAGCCATAGAAGGTACCGACCTTGCCGGCAAAACCATCGAAAACATACTGCTTAACCTTGACCTTAGCAATGCTGCGGTGCGCAACAACGGTGGTGGTTTTTACAACCACAACCTGTTCTGGACCATACTTTCGCCAAAAGGCGGAGGCGAGCCTACAGGCGAGCTTGAAGAGGCTATAGACAAGGCTTTTGGCTCTTTTGAAGAGTTTAAGGCTAAATTTGCCAAGGCAGCTGCAACACGTTTCGGCTCTGGCTGGGCATGGCTTTGCGTGCACCCGGGCGGCAAGCTTGAAATTTGCTCTACAGCAAACCAGGATAACCCCCTAATGCCTGAAATAGGCTGTGGCGGTACGCCAATACTTGGCCTTGACGTGTGGGAACACGCGTACTACCTGCACTACCAAAACCGCAGGCCTGATTATATTGAGGCATTCTGGAACGTGGTTAGCTGGGAAGAAGTTGCCCGCCGTTATGCCAACGAGAAATAAGATTTCCACAAACAAACATAAGAACGGGTGCCGAAAGGTGCCCGTTTTTTTATTGGTTTCAAGAATCCGTGTCATTCTGAGCGCAGCGCAACGGAGTCGAAGAATCTCCATTGCTTTTGCCATAAAACAACTATAGCCTTAAAACTTCCAAACTCCTTTTCTGTATATTTACCTGCAAACCACAACCCTTCCTCTCATGAAAAAACTAAGCACCATCCTGCTGCTTACCGGGCTACTGGCCGGCGCCATAATATGTTTCCTAAACTACAGGGCAGCATCCAAATATGAAGCCTCAATTATACCCCTAACCCAAAACGAAACCTATATCAAAGCTGGCGAATACACCGTTTTTACTACCGCCGCACCCCACCTTGCCAAAGGTTTTGAGCTAAAAGACAAAAACGGCAACACGGCCTATACCGTTGCACCCCCGCAACAACCACATATACTGTATAGTACAACAACAATTACTACAAACAGCACCGTATACAATTCATTTGGCGACCTTGAAATAAAAAAGGCAGGGCTTTATACTACTACACCCATTGGCAAAAAAGCACCTTACTATTTGCAGGATGTAAGCATACAGCAAAAATGGCTCAGCACTGCTTCGGTTTATGCCATAATCTGGTCGGTTAGCATTCTCATATTTAGCGTTGGCGTTATCTTACAGATTATTATCTTTATCAGGAAAAAGACAACACTACAACACCCAACATCTTAATACTTAATACCTGATACTTAATACAAAAATGCCCTACACCGAAGCCACTATACAGCGCATCCGCGAAATACTACAGCAAAAAGGAGCCGATTTTTATGAGAAAGCCATGTTTGGCGGTATTTGCTTTATGGTAGACGACAAAATGCTGTGTGCCTGCAAAATCGACAAAGACACCAAAGAAGACCGCCTCATGTGCCGCCTCTCCCCCCAAGCAAGCGAAGAAGCCCTGAAGCAGGACGGCATTACCCCAATGGACTTTACCGGCAAAAGCATGAAAGGCTACATATATGTAGAAGCCGCTGCCTTTGCCAGCACGCGCGATTTAAACCACTGGCTGCAACTGTGCCTGGACTACAACCCGCTTGCAAAGGCTTCTAAAAAAGCTAAGTAACTAAGCAGCTTTTTCTAAAACAACCGCAACTGCTCACCCTTTGTACCGTCAAACAAATCGCAATTAAGCGGCATCATCCCTTTATCAGCAAAATACTTTTGCCGCCCTACTCTAAAGGTGGTGTGAATCATCTCAGCAATATTTCCCTCCCCTTTCCGGCGCTTTGCCACGCTCTTTTCGCCCAGCTTGCCCCCGTGCATACTGGCTATGTGGTGCAGCACCTTTTCTTTACGATCGGGGTAATGCTCCTCCAGCCAGTCAACAAACACCGGCTCAACGGTATCGTTAAGGCGCACCAGGGTATAGCCAAAGCTGTGCGCGCCTTTTTCGCTTATAACTTTAAGGATATTGAGTATCTCCATACTGTTTAGCCCGGGTATAATAGGCGCCACCATAACGTTAGTAGGTATCCCGGCCCGGCTCAGGGTTTCCAGCGCCTGTAATTTAGTATTGACCGACGACGTACGCGGCTCCAGCTGCCTCCTGAGCGTTTCATTTATAGTAGGTATACTAAGCGATACCGAAACCAGGTTTTTCTCTGCCATGGGCTTTAAAATATCAAGGTCGCGGGTTACAAGCGCGTTCTTGGTAAGGATGTCTACCGGGTGACGATAATCCAGGCACACCTGCAGCATACGGCGGGTAATTTGCAGCTTGCGCTCAATGGGCTGGTAGCAGTCGGTATTGCCACTCATAAGTATGGGCTCGGGCTTGTATCCGCGCTTTTTAAAGAATTGCTCCAGCAGCTCGGGCGCGTTTTTCTTGACGAGGATTTTCCGCTCAAAGTCAACCCCCGCACTATAGCCCCAGTACTCGTGTGTGGGCCGGGCAAAGCAATAGGCACAGCCGTGCTCACAGCCTTGATACGGATTCATACTGTAGGCCATGTGCAAATCAGGGCTCTTTACAGGGTTGACAATACTTTTAGGAAAAACCTCCAGTATTTCGGTTTTGGCCGTTACCTCTTCAAAATCATCATCATAAATGGATTTTTCGTAACGGTGCTTTAAAAAATGGTTGTGAATGTTTTGTACAGCGCCCTGGCCTTTGATTTCTTTTTTCATAGCTGCCTTAATTTAGGCAACCAAATTACAGATTATTAGAAAATAATCTTATATTGAAATTGAAAATTATCAACATTAATTTGGACTGAACCCTGTGCGCACCTGTAGCGGGCTAAAAACCTGGTCTTTCCAGTAATTAATAATATCGGTAAATACCCTTTTCAGGTTTTGGGTATCCATTGTGCGGTAGTAACAGTGTACAAAAGTGTGTGCGGGTTTGCCTTTAAGCGCTTTTGGGTGTATCAGGAAAACATAAGCCACTTCGGATATATTAAATTTTTCATGCATGTACACCATGTTGCGGCTATCGGGCAGCTGCAATCCCGGTGATGCTGCATTTTGCAACACTAAAAACACTTCATTATAATGCATATTTAAGTATCCCGAAGCCTTGGCAGCATCAGTAAAACATTCCACTTCATTGGGTATATTCAGTCCGGCAAGCAGTTCATTCAGTTCGCCGCATACCTGTTCGTCGGTTTCCACCAGCAGTATTTTTCCATCTTTGTCCATCTCTCATTCATAGCGTTAGGTGATACTACAAAGTTACTGTTTACAGGGTGTTACAACTTATAATATTTTGCCAAAACTGTTATTAAACATATTACAGAAGGGTTAAACATTACTAAAATATCACAAAACAAACCGCCCGGGCTGGTACACAACCCGGGCGGAACCTTACCTATAAAAACCTAAATCACTCTTTTACAATCCTGAGTGTTTGCCTGCGGCCAGCCGCTTCGGCACTCAGTACATATACACCCGCGGCAAGCCCCTGCATATTAAGCGTTCCGTTACCCGGTTGCTGTTCCAGCAGCTTTTGCCCGGTAAGGCTATACAGCGCCAACGCCCCGGTAAAGGGTTCAGCACCTGCGGTTACCGTTACAACGTCGGTCACCGGGTTGGGCCAGGCGCCCAGGCTGTTTGCACCAGCCTGATTGGGCAGGCCCATAGCACCGGCTTCAGCAACAACAATATCGTCAAGGTAAAAAAGCCCCTGCGAACCTGTGCTCCAGGCGTCAAACATAATGGTATACGCCCCCGATGCACTTACCGTAAAAGGCTGCGATGTAAAATCAGTAGTGGTAGCACCTGTTATGGAATCCTGGGTGGCAAGCGTTACAGATGTCTGGTCCTGCGCAACAAGGTAAACGTTAAGGCTGCTTATGGTAAAATCAGGGTTGCTGTTGCCATACCTGTAAGAAATGGTATAAGAAACCCCCTGGGTAAGCAACAGCGGGCGTAAGTATAAGCTTGACCCTACCGATGCAGAAGGATCCATGCCAAACTCAGTATTAATAATAGTATTAAACGCCAAAACATTACCGTCAAAACCGGGTATAGGCCCGGCCAGGGTTTCAAACACCTCCTGCGAGGCAAATGTAACATTAGAGCTGAATACACAATCAGGCAGTACAGGAGCGGTGGCTGCTTCAGCATCAACCTCATACGGCAGTGCCACAGGAGGGCACTGCTGTGCTGAGGCCATTTGGCGAAAAGCCAAAAGAACAAGGGTTAGTGCAATTTTTTTCATGGTATCTATTTTTTTTGTTGTTGTAAAACTACATTGGCATCTTATAATGGCAGTTATAAAAAAACAGGTTAAAGTTGTATATTTCCTTTATGGCTATTTGCTATTACGGTTTACATATACCCATCCGGTTACGTTACTGCCGTCATGCTTTAATATACGATAGTAGTAAGTACCATCGGGCAGTATGCTGCCGTTATTAGTCTGGCCATACCACTGGGTTGTATAATTGGCGTGGGCATACACCTCCAGCCCATAACGGTTATAAATATTAAGCTGCGACACATTGTGCAGGCTAAGGTCAAAAGCATCGTTTTTTCCATCTCCGTTTGGCGATACCCCTTTCGGGATAAGTGGCTCCCCACAAAATACATCAGCCACTACATACGTATACGTTAATACACAGCCCTCTGCCGAGGTAATAGTAAGTATGTAATCGCCGGTTTCAGCCGTTACCAACTGTGGCCCCTGCGCTGTAAACCCACCGGGCATTTGCCATCTATAGGTTGCCGTGGCAGCGTTAAAAGAGCCATCCTGCGGCGCAGCACTTAGTGTATAGCCATTTGCCTCACACCCTTCAAAAAATGTAGCCGCTATGGTTTGCTCTGTTACCGTTGTACTTTGTGTAGTGCTACAGCCGTTTAGCGTAACCGTTAAAGAATAAGTGCCAAAGCCCTCCGGCAGCAATGTGGCGGTATTACCCACCGGCTGGCCGTTAAACTCCCACAAATAGCTTGCTTCAGCCGCATTAAAAGTAAAGGTATCGGGGCCCAGCACTATGCCTGCTGTGGTACAGGCTGTAAAAGGGCCTGCAAGGGTAAACTCCGGCGGGGTGGTTATGGTAATTTCTTTGTTAATAGTGCGCAGTTCTCCCATAACCATGGCTGTTACAGTAACCGTATAAGTGCCGGCCTGCGCATAAGTGTGCTGTGGCGAAGGTTGTTGTGATGTGTTGCCGTCGCCAAAATCCCATTGTGCGGTTTGCGGCGGTGCACCGGGGCCGGCGGTAAATTGTGTGGCGCTGCCCAGGCACAGGCTTTCGACATATATTGAGGGTAAAAAACTGGTTTCTATAAAGTTGGGCATACCCAGGTAAGGCAACCTGCCGCCCAGCGAAACGCCACCCAGTTGCCAGTTGCAGCCGGGCCCTAAAATGTCGGGGTTGTTAATTACCGAAAGGTCGTTTACAGGGCCCACAAAATAAATTTTACCGTCCGGGCCCAGTTGCATGCCCCATACCGTCATGAATTCACCATCAGATAAAACCTGTACAGAAGCCGGTATGTTATTTGCCAGGAGGTTAAACTGCAAAATTCCCCCATCCCACCAGTCTGAAATATACAGCACATTGCCCGATGGCGAAAAAGCCACACAATAAAGGGGGCGCGGGCCGCTAAGCACAATACCGTTGCTAACCAGCCCTGTGGCGGCATCAAAATCAAAAAGCTGTGCGCCGCTAACCTCATTGGCTGTTGCCAGTTTTGTGCCGTCCGGCGAAATTTTCATGCAGCCCATACTGTCGCCCGATTCAGCTTCAAATGAAAAACCCAAGGCACTGGTTACGGGCTCCGGGCTTATGCCCTGTGCCGTTAATAAAAAGCTGTAAAACACATTCCCCGGAAAGCCGTGGGTAGTAATCCACACATCGGTACCGTTGCTGTGCATAGTGCCTGTAAGCTGCTCTGATGTAAAAGGTACAAGCTCAACATTTTTGTCATCTGTAATACGGCCCAGCCCGCCGTTGGCATCCATATCAACAACAGAATAGGTAAGGCCGCCCTGTGCCTGGTACTGCACTGTAAAAATGTAGTATATGTTGTCAAAGCCCGGCTTGGGCACAATAAGGGCCGACTGTGCACTGGTAATCATACCCAGCAGGCCGGTACCGTTTTCCATAACCTCGTGGTTTTTATTCCACACCGTCATGCCATTGGTGTAAAACAACAGGCTGCCGTTTTCATCGGCCATTACCGCCGAACCTTCATCTGAAGTAAGTGCGCCATCCAGTAGCGGCACGGGTGCACCGCTGTTAAAATCAAGCCCGGCATTAATACCAAAGTACCAGATATTTGCCTGCTTTTGCGAAAATGCCGCCACAACCTGCAGCAGCATAAAAACATACACAATCTTTTTCATAAGCGCTCTGTTTATAGGTTATAGTGCAAAGCTATATCCCTTAAAATGAAGCGTATTTATTAAAAAACCGGGTTTACTTGTATATTTCCAGTAAAGTGGCCTGAAGCCCGCCGGGGGTATAGCCGCTGTGTGCCTTTATAAAGTTGTTAAAGTTGGCCGGGCAGTCAAAATTAAGCTCATAGGCTATTTCTTTCAGCGAAAGCGTGCCCAGCAGCATAAGGCGGCAAATTTCGAGCATCAGCTCTTCGTGTATAAGCTTCAGGGCGGTTTTGCCCAGCCCCGCCTTGCAGGCATCGTTAAGCTTATCAGCCGTGCAGCCCAGTATGGCACAGAAGTCGGTTACCTTTTTCCTTTGCGATATGTGCTGTGGTAATAATGAGAGAAAATTAAGCACCAAATCCTGCCTGCCCAGTTGCCGCTGCGCACTGTGCACCTGCGGCAGCGACAGCAGTATTACCTGCAAATAGCTGTACAGCCGCTGGTTTACAAAGGCGGTATTTTCGGTTCCATCCATAAGGGCGGCCATGTGCAGGGTAAGGTCATACAGGTGGTTAAACACAGCACCGTCAAGGTTAAAGGCCTGCTCTTTAAAATACAGGTGGTAGTGGTGCAGCGGGGCTATATGCCTGAAAATGTCTTTACGGAATTGTATAAGCAGCCCTTTGGCATTGCCCCTGTTCATAAGGTGTACCTGCCCGGGGTATACCGCATAAAACTGCCCTGCCCCCAGCGTGTATGATTTACAGTCTATTACCTGAGAGCCTGTGCCGCTTTTTATAAGGATTATTTCAAAATAATCGTGGCGGTGCGGCTTGTGATAGTCATACGGGTTATTGTAGTCCAGCGGTTCTATAAGCAATGCTTTTCCGGCATCGGGCAGCGCTATGTGGGCGGGTAGTACGTGTAAGGCGTTCATACTATTACGTTTTAGTGAAACATTTCAAGCTATAGGTGCTAAATAAACACTTAAAAACGCTGAATGCCCCATACAATTTAGTATTTGCCGCGTTTGACTTAGAATATAATAAAAACCGCCCGGTTCAGTTTCCTGCTCCGGGCGGCCCTACATAAAACAAACAATTAATCTAAAATAATTCAGAAAAGAATTCTGGATTATGCTATTTCCAGCCACCGCCCAAAGCCCTGTAAAGCTCTACTATGGCAGCATACTGAAGGTATTTATTATTGATAAGGTCAAGCTCGCTGTTTAGTGCATTGTCTTTTGCGGTAAGCACCTCAAGGTAGTTTACCAGGCCATACTCTAATAGTTCGTCGCTATAGTCAGCTGCCGTTTTAAGGGCGTCTACCTGCTGCGTACGGATTTCAAGCTTTTTGGTTTCGTTATTGTAGTTGGCAAGGGCATCGCTCACCTCGCGGCTTGCCGTTACCAGCGATTGCTCAAAAGCAATGTATGCCTGTTCCTGTGCTGCCTTGCTGGCTTCATACTTGCTCTTTATCTGCCTGCCGTTAAAAATAGGCTGTGTTAAGCCTGTAAGCACGCTGGCAAAAAGCGAGTTGGTATTAAACCACGTTTTAAGGTCAACACTCTGAAGGCCGCCCTGCCCCGTTACCGTAAGCGACGGGTAAAACGCGCTGCGTGCCACATTGGTAAGCTCAAACGCATTGATAAGGCCATATTCGGCAGCAATAACATCGGGCCTGTTTTTAAGCAACGATGCACTGTAGCCCAGCTTAATTTCGGGGTTAACCTGTTGTACTGCAAGGGTGCTGCGCTCAATTTTGTGTGGCGCTTCGCCCATAAGCAGGCTCATGCTGTTTTCAAGCAGTATAATGCTGTTTTTAAGGTCTTCTATTATAAGCTGCGTGGCAAAACGCTGTGCCTCGGTTTGCTTAACGCCTACCTCATTAGTGTTACCGGCATCTTTAAGCGCCTTTATAACCTCTACGCTTTCCACACGGTTTTCAAGTGTAGATTCTGCCAGCTTAAGCTGCTCATCAAGCGCCAGCAGCTGGTAATACATATTGGCAATATTGGCAATAACCGATGTTTTAATGGCCTGCTGTGCCGATATGGTTTGCAGGTAGCTGGCGTTATACGCACGCTTGTTGCTGCGTATCTTACCCCATATATCAGCCTCCCAACTCAGGTTTGCCGTTAGCAGGTAAGTATCTATGCTTCCGCTGAAGAACGAGCCAAACTGGCTGTTTTTTGCCAGCTGCTGGTGCTGCCAGCTTGCCGTACCGCTAAGCGTAGGGAAGTAAGCCGCCTTGGTTTGCTTAAGGTAAGCCTCGGCAGTTATAATGTTTTGCATGGCGGTGCGCACGTCAAAATTGTTTTGCAGCCCTTTGTTAATATGCTGTTGCAGCACAGGGTCGGTAAACATTTTATCCCAGCTTACATCGGCCAGCGAGGCGCTGTCCTGTGCCGCCACTTCGGTACGGTACAGGTTTTCGGCTTTTACATCGGCCGGCCTTTTATAGTCTTTGGCAACAAAACAACCCTGAGCCATAAAGCCCACAGCCGCCAGTACCGTTATTTTATATACTATGCTTTTCATTTATGCTTCAGTATTTTGAGGTTCTGCTTCCTGCGTGGGCTTGCCGCTTAAACGCTCCTGCAGCCCCTGGAAGATTACAAACAAGATAGGGATTACAAACACCCCAAACACGGTACCCACAAGCATACCGCCCACGGCGCCCATACCTATACTGCGGTTACCCACAGCACCCACACCGCCTGCAAAGGCAAGTGGCATAAGGCCAAAGATAAACGCAAACGAGGTCATAAGGATAGGCCTTAAACGTGCCTGTGCACCCTCTATAGCCGCCTGTACAAGTGGCAGGCCGTGCTTGCGCCGCTGCATGGCAAACTCTACAATAAGGATTGCGTTTTTGGCGAGTAGCCCTATAAGCATGATAAGCGCCACCTGGAAATAAATGTTGTTTTCCATACCGGCCAGCTTAACAAAGCCAATGGCACCCGCAATACCCACAGGCAGCGACAGGATTACCGATAGCGGTACAATATAACTTTCATACTGCGCACTTAGCAGGAAGTACACAAATATCAAACTCAACAGGAATACACCCGCTGCCTGGTTACCCGCAATAATTTCTTCACGGGTCATACCGCTAAACTCATAAGTATAGCTTTTAGGCAGGTGCTGTGCCGCCACCTCTTCAATGGCCTTAATGGCATCGCCGCTACTAAAGCCTGCATTACTCTTACCATTAACGTTAACGGCCTTAAGCATGTTGAAACGCGCCACAGCCTCGGGGCCGTAAATTTTCTTGAAGCTTACAAACTGGCTTATGGCCACCATTTGCCCGCTTGAGTTGCGCACATATATTTTGTTGATAGACTCTTCATCGGCACGCTGGTTGGCCTCTGCCTGAATCATTACACGGTATTGCTTACCAAAACGGTTAAAGTCGGTAGTATACAAACCACCATAGTAACCCTGCATGGTGTTGAATATAGTAGTGGCCGATACACCTGCATCTTTAGCCCTTTCTATATCAATATCCATTTGGTATTGTGGGAAGCCCGGGTTAAAGTTGGTAATGGCATACTGAATTTCAGGGCGCTTCATAAGCTCACCCAAAAACTCGTTGCTCACTTTACTTACCGTAGCCCAGTCGTCATCGCCGGTATCCTGAATTTTAAATTCAAAACCATCGGCCGTACCAAAACCGTTAACACTTGGCGGTGTAAAGAACAGCACCTTGGCATCTTTAAAGCCTGCGGTCTTGGCAAAAAGCTTGCCCACCACGGCATCTACCGTCTGGTCTTTTTCGGTACGGTGTTCCCAGTCTTTAAGCTTTATAATGGCAAACGCATAAGAGCCACCGTTTACACGGTTAAGCAGCGAGAAGCCCACAACCGTCATACGTGCCTCAACAAGCGAATCGGCCACAAGTATGGCATCAAGCTCGTCTACTGCTTTCTGGGTTTTCTCTAAAGTTGTACCCGGCGGCAGTGTAATATCGGCCATTATAATACCGCGGTCTTCGTTAGGTATAAACCCTGAAGGCGTAGAGGTAAACAGCCAGAACGTAAGCCCACAGAACGCCAACAGCGCCACAACGGTTATCCACCTGCGTTTTGCCAGCTTTTTAAGAGAGCCTACATATTTATTGTTCATCGTATCAAAACCGGCGTTAAACGCGGTAAAGAAACGGTCTTTGAGGTTTTTCTTTTTGTGCTCGCCGTGGTGTTCTTTGTGCGGTTTAAGGAACAGCGCACACAGTGCAGGCGAAAGCGTAAGGGCGTTTACTGCCGAGATTACAATACTTACTGCAAGGGTAATGGCAAACTGCTGGTAAAACACACCCGATGGCCCTTTAAGGAACGACACCGGTATGAATACCGCCGCCATAACCAGGGTTATCGACACGATAGCACCTGTAATTTCGCTCATGGCAGATAGCGTGGCCTTTTTAGGGTCCTGTTCGCCCTCATCGAGCTTGGCGTGCACGGCCTCCACCACCACAATGGCGTCATCGACCACAATACCAATGGCAAGGATCATCGCGAAAAGCGTAAGCATGTTTATAGAGAACCCAAACAGGTTAAGGAAGAAGAACGTACCTATAATAGCCACCGGAACGGCTATAGCCGGAATTAGCGTACTCCTTACATCCTGAAGGAACAGGAACACCACAATAAACACCAGGATAAAGGCTTCAATAAGTGTATGGATTACCTTATCTATAGATGCATCAAGGAATATCTTGGTATCAAACGGCACCACATACTCAATACCTTCAGGGAAGGTAGGCTTGATTTCTTCAAGGATACGGTTAACCTCTTCAATAATCTCGTTGGCGTTAGAGCCCGATGTCTGGAACACACCTATGGCCACACCATCTTTGCCCATACCGTAGTTCTTCTGGCCATAGTTAAAGGCACCAAGCTCTACTTTAGCCACATCTTTAAGGTGCAGGAAGTTACCGTTGCCTATAGCTTTTACCACTATATTCTCATAATCCTGAACCTTGTTAAGGCGGCCTTTGTATTTAATTACATATTCATAAATACCCTGTGCGTTTTCGCCAAATTTACCCGGGGCAGCCTCTACGTTCTGCTCGTTTAGTGCAGCCTGTATATCGGCCGGGGTAAGCTGGTAGGTAGCCATTTTTTCAGGGTCTATCCATATACGCATAGAGTAGTCTTTGGCACCAAATACGTTTACCTGGCCCACACCCTTAACCCTTTGCAGCCTTGGCACAAGGTTAATTTTGGCATAGTTTTGCACATAAGTACCGTCATACTCCGGGTTTTTAGAGTATAGCGAAAGGAACATAAGCGCACTGGTTTGGCTCTTTACGGTAGTTACACCTGTAGCCACAACCGCCGCCGGAAGCTTAGGCGTGGCACGGGCCACACGGTTTTGCACGTTTACCGCAGCAATATCTGGGTTAACACCAAGCTCAAAAAACACGCTTATGTTAGCCGAACCGTCGTTAGCGGCGCTACTGGTCATGTAGGTCATGCCCTCTACACCGTTTATCTCTTCCTCCAGCGGTATAACCACCGAGTTAAGCACCGTTTCGGCATTGGCACCGGTAAAGGTAGCCGTAACCTGCACGGTAGGCGGGGCAATTTCAGGATACTGCTCTACCGGTAGTGTGGTAAGGCCCAGTATACCCAAAATGGTTATCAATATCGAAATTACGGTACTAAGTACCGGCCTTTCTATAAAAGTCTTTAGCATTACTTCTTATTTCTTTGTTGTGGTTGTGGTTGTAGTGGTTGTTTTAGTAACTGTAGTGGCTACAGTATCTTTAGCTGCAGCCGAATCTGCCGCAGGAGCCTCCTCCTTAACCGGTTCCGGCACAATGGCAACGCCGTCTTTAAGCTTGCTGGTGCCTTCTACCACTATGGTTTCGCCTTCTTCAAGGCCCTCGGTAATAATATAGTTAGTGCCCGATGTTGTGGCAATGGTAACAATCTTACTCTTAACCGTGTTGTCTTTGCCTACAACATATGCCATTTGCTTGCCCTGCATATCAAACACGGCATTTTGTGGCACTACAAGTACATTTTTGTGTACTACCGGAATGCGCACTATACCATTGCTGCCGCTTCTTAGCACGGCCTGCGGGTTATTAAACTCTGCACGGAACTGTGTAGTACCTGTAGAAGCGTTTACCAATCCCTGAACGGCATCAAGCCTGCCTTTCTGGTCAAACTCGCTGCCATCTACAAGCAGCAGGCTTACCGCTGGTGTGTTTTTTAGCTTGGCCTCAAGGGTTTTGCCTTCAAAGGTGCGGGTAAAGTCAAGCATTTGCTTTTCGTTCATAGAAAAGTAAGCGCGTATAACGCGGGTATCGCTCACGGTAGTAAGCGGGTCTGCCATTGTAGAGCTTACCAGTGCACCTTCCTTAAACGGAAGCGCGCCTATAACACCATCTACCGGAGATGTAACGGTAGCATAGTTAATGTTAGCCGCCACACTGCCATAAGCGGCCTTAGCCTGTGCCAGGTTAGCCTTGGCGGTTTCAAGCTGCACGTTGCTTATAATTTTGCGGTCTACAAGCGGCTTAAGGCGATCTACCTCTACCTGTGCGGCGTTAACTGCGGCTTTTGCAGCTGCGGCATCCTGGTTTAGGGTTTGGGTTTCAAGCTGGAAAAGCACCTGGCCTTTGCGAACCTCCTGCCCTTCATCTACAAATATTTTTTGTACAAAGCCGTTAACCTTCGGGCGTATCTCCACATTCTGGCGGCCTTCAAGGTTAGCAGTATATTCTTCAAAAACAGTAGCATCCTGACGGGTTACGGTTTGCACCGGATAAGGCGCGGGGCCCTGTTGTGGCGGGGCCTGCTGCTCTTTTTTACCGCAGGAAGTCAAAAGTGTAAACGCTGCAAGAGCGCTAAATAACAAACGGTTTTTCATTGGGTGTATTTAATTTGTCTTTTTGATTAATTGATGATGAACTCTATTTTCCTTCTTTTTCTATTTTCTTAAACTTTTCAATGGTTTTGTTAAGCAGGGCTTCCATTTCAAGCACGTGCTCACGGTACACAATTGACTTTTCAAGCTCAAAGTTTCCTGCCTGGCAGCTAACGGTTTGCTGGCGGTAATCCAGCATCCTGTCCATTATATCTTTTTCAAAGGCAATCATTTTCAGGTAATTGTCAAAACGCTCGCTAAAGGCCGATGGCCGGTAATATTTCTTCCTGTCGCCCGGCAGGGTATAGTAGGTAATTTTACCCAGCTTAACCAATAAATTAAGGTTGGTTGATATGGAGCTTTTACTTGCCCCCATTTGCTCTACCAGGTCGTCAAAACTGTATTCTTTTGTGCAGGCGTCCAGTATAAGTGTTGCCAAAATGCGCGACCCAAGGGGTGGCAGGTGGCCTATGTTTTCAAAGTGAATTCCAAACAGCTCTATAAGTTCTTCCCGCTCCTTTTTTAAATCTGCCATTTTACCATTATAAAGAAATTTGGCGCAAAGATATACATTAGTTCGGTTAGTTCGGTTGCAACCGAACCGTTAAACTTTTGTTAACTACAACCAAGCTGCGTTACGCCCTCAACACAACCCACACATATACAAGACTGTAGAAAAACAGAAAAGTTTAAAAAAAGCTAAAATAATTTTTCAAAATGAAGCAATGAGATAAATTAAAACATTGTATTAACACCATTAAAGCGCTGTTAATTTGATAATTTGATTTATTTTTGCCCGGTAAAAAAATAAAGATGTCGCTAAAAAAAGCCTACCTTATTGTTATCCTTGTACTACTGGCTGACCAGATTAGTAAAATCTACGTAAAAACACACTTCATGCACGATGGGTTCACAGAGGTTTTTTCGTGGTTCAGGATACAGTTTATTGAAAACGAGGGTATGGCATGGGGCACCAAGATACCGGCATGGCTGGGCGGCAAAATAACCCTTACCCTTTTCAGGATTGGTGCAGTGGGCCTTATTGGCTGGTGGCTGTGGGATTCGGTTAAGAAAAAGCAGTCGCCTTACCTTATCACGTCAATCGCGCTGATACTTGCAGGTGCTTTTGGTAATATTATCGACTCTGTTTTTTATGGTGTAATATTCGAACACAGTATGGGCCAGGTTGCAGAATTCAGCACTGCAAACCACTACGGCAAATTGTTTGAAGGTAAGGTGGTAGATATGCTGTATTTCCCTATAGTTAAAGGCAGCGATGGCAATACACTTTTCTTTAATGCCATCTTTAACCTTGCCGATGCCGCAATATCTGTGGGTGTGGGCATACTTATTGTGTTTAATAAAAAGGCATTCCCGAAGGCTGAGTAATCAGTGGTCAGTATTCAGATAGCAGGTGGCAGTTTTCAGTAGAGACAGATTGAATCTGTCTCACATAATTCTATCACACTTTACTGTGAGATTGCTCCACTCCGCTGCGCTCCGGTCGCAATGACAAAAGTATCTTAAAACGCATATACCCTTTCAGGCGTAACGCAAAAATCAAGGGCTATATCCGTATCATTATGCGGAATTTCGCCCTCAGCGGCTTCAAAAAAACTTAAGCCCACCCTGATTACATCCGGCCTGCATTCGTTCAGGAAACGGTCATAAAAACCCTTCCCGTAGCCCACGCGGTGGCCTTTGATATCAAACGCCAGTAGCGGCACAAACACCACATCCATTTTGGCAGAAGGCACCTCGAGGCCATCTACCGGTTCGGGTATGCCATAGGTGCTCAGTGCCAGTTTTGTGTTATCGGTAAGGAGGTAGTGCACCATGGTGCAGGTTTCAAAATCACTGCGCGACACCACTACTTCCTTATCCTTACCGGCCAGTATATTAAGCACCACGTCAGTATGTACCTCTTTTTGGTTTTCCATACTCAAAAAAAGGTGGTAATACGTTTTGTTCCAAATATCAAGCCCCAGCAGGCGGTTGGCAATGGCCAGGCTTTTTTGTTCTATTTCGTTAAGGGTAAGCACCTGGCGGAGGGCTTTGTAATGGGTACGCAGTTCTTTCTTGGTCATGTACAAATATAAAAAAATCCCGCAGGCTTGTGGCCAGCGGGATTTCAGCAAATATGTGTTTGTTGTTTTAAGCTTTATTAGTTATTGGGCACGTTACTGTTCTTTTTACCGTAGGCAAAATAAATAATAACACCCAGCGCCATCCAGATGAAAAGCCTTAACCAGCTTTCTGCCGGAAGGGCATACATAAGGTACAGGCATACTACAATACCGGCAACAGGCACAAACGGCACAAGCGGGGTGCGGAATGAACGTGGTGCATCTGGCATTTTTTTACGCATAATAAGCACACCCACACACACAAGGCAAAATGCCAGTAGGGTGCCAATACTTACCATGTGGCCCAAATCGCTTACCGGCACAAAACCCGCAAAAAGGCATACAAATACCATAAAGAACAGGTTGGTTTTCCACGGGGTGCGGAATTTAGGGTGAATATCACTAAAGAATTTAGGCAGTAGCCCGTCGTTACTCATTGAGTAAAACACACGGCTCTGGCCCATAAGCATTACAAGGATTACTGATGTATACCCTGCAAGGATGGCTATAATAAGCCCCGTTTGAAGAAAATCATAACCGGTAACAGCAAACGCCGTAGCTGCCGGTTTGGCATCGCCTGCAAACATATGGTAAGGCACAAGGCCTGTCATTACGTGGGCAAACAATACATAAAGGATAGTACACACCACAAGCGAACCCAGTATACCAATAGGCATACCTTTTTGTGGGTTTTTAGCCTCCTGAGCAGCAGTAGAAACGGCATCAAAACCAATAAAGGCAAAGAATACCGTGGCGGCGCCGGTGGCAATACCACTCCAGCCAAATTCGCCTTTAACGCCAGTATTTTCAGGAATGTATGGGGTATAGTTGGCTTCGTCTATAAAGCTCCAGCCAAGGATAATAAACAGTAATACCACAGCCACTTTTACCACAACAAGAATATTGTTCATGGTAGCCGATTCTTTTGTGCCCCTTATAAGCAGCAGCGATAGCAGCGATACAATAAAAATGGCAGGCAGGTTTATAATACCGCCTTCAACAGTAACACCATTAACCGTAAGTGTTTCCCATGGCGAACAGCTTAATTCAAGCGGTATGTGTATGTTGTATTTAGATAAAAGTTCGAGCAAATACCTCGACCAGCTAACCCCTACTGTTGCGGCACCAAGGGCATACTCCAGCACAAGGTCCCACCCTATTATCCAGGCCATAAATTCGCCCATTGTGGCATAGCTATAGGTATAAGCACTACCTGCAACGGGTATCATACTGGCAAACTCGGCATAACAAAGGCCTGCAAAGGCACAACCCACAGCCGCCATAATAAAAGAGATGGTAACGGCAGGGCCTGCGTGTTCGGCCGCGGCAATACCGGTTAATGAAAACAAGCCTGCACCTATAATAGCGCCAATGCCCAGTGCTACAAGGGCTCCTGACGACAGCGTGCGCTTAAGGCCCTTTTCAGACTCATCGGCTTCAGATAATAAGAGAGATAATGATTTCTTCTTCCAGATTGACATATATAGTTGTTAGTTATAGTTTAGAAGTCCCAAATATAGCCTTTTCCTATTTATTACAATAATTTTAACAAATTAATATCTGTTACTGCATTTTTATTGTACTGATTTTAAACACCAAACCCACTTTACGGGTATAAAGTGGGTTTGGTATAAAAATACTCGATAAACAAAAATTATGATTTCTTCCTGCTGCGGGTGGTTTTAGGCTTCGCTTCTTCAGCGGGGGCCTCCTGTGCAGGGGTTTCAGTTGCTTCTTCAGCTTCTGCAATAATTTCTTCCACTATTGCAACGGTTTCGGCATTCTCTTCGGCTACAACCTCAGCGGCCTCATGATATTCCTCAACCTCAGCCTCGCTTAAAAAGCGAATGTCTTTATAGGTTATTTCAAGAAGGCTACCGCTAACGGCCTCTTCTATAAGGCCAAAGAACTTTTCGTTGCCTTTGCCATTTACGTTAGTGCCCCACAGGTGAAAGTAACCGTATTTCTTAACTTCTTTCTTTGTGGTTTTCTTGCCTTTTTTTGCCTTGGTTTTTTCTACTACGGTAAATTCAACCAGCCTTAAATCTTCCCTATTCATCTTGCTTGTTTAATTTTACAATTAATTTACGCAAACTTAACGTATCGCAAACAAAAAATTTACATTTCAATGTTAAGGATTGCGGTAACCCCAAAAACTTAACATTGGAAGATAATTCTTATTCTTTTTTGCCCTGCTCCAATTCTTTCATAAGCTGTTTTATAAAGAAATACACCACTACTGCATTTGCCAGCCCCAGGTAAACGGATACCGCTATAGCCTCGAAATTGCTGGTAGAAGGTGAAAAGGCCTTCTCAAAAAAAAACAAGGTTATAAGTGCGCTAATCCAAAACAGGATAAACGCAGGAGTTAATATCTTTTTCATATGGTAAGGTTTTAATCGCAAAATCCGTATTTATCATCTTTGTCGCCTTTTTTGCCCGTGGTTACTACAGTGTGCTCATAAAAATGTTCTTTTTTAAGCACACGGTCCATAAAGCTTACCACACCGGCCTGGTCTTTGGCAAACATCTCATCGCTATACTCGTGCCCGCCGCCGCAGTAGGTAACCATGCGTGCTGTGCCCTGTAATTCGGCTACGTGCTTGAAGATAGAATACCCGCCAAAAAACATAAGCCACCCGCTTGCATTTGTGGGGCAGTAATGGTGTGCGGCATTATCATAAGGTACAACAGGATCTACACTGCCGTGGAAAAACAGCATGGGCAGCAGGTTTTGTTTGGTAATAAGGTTCAGGTCCATTACAGCTCCCGAGCCCGATATTACACCGGCATACTTAAAATCAGCCGGAAGCTTTTGGGGGTACAGCGCCATAAGGTTCCTGTCCCAATAGGCGGCGTGCAGCACGGTTTCGGCACCGGCGCTGCTGCCTGATATAAATATTTTATTGGTATCAATGTTATACTTCCCTGCTTCTTTTATAAGATAAAGGGTGGCCTGCCACAGCTGGTTGGCCGCAATCTGGAATGCCTTAACCTTTTCGGGCACCTGGCCGCCGCAGCTAAAGTTTTTATCTTTCATGTACAGCGTGTAGGTTATGGTAGCTGCCACATAGCCGTGTTGTGATGCATAGCCGCATATATGGTGGCCGTCTTTGCGCTGGCCGCCGCTAAACCCCCCGCCGTGCACGTGTATAAGCAGCGGTAGTTTTTCTTTCGATTTTTCTTTGGGCACAAACAGGTCGAGCTCCAGTTTGGTAGAGTCGTTTACAAAATAGGTAAGGGTTTTAAAATCCTGGGCGCTTGTGGCAAAACCGGCAAGAGCTGCAAAAAACAGGAGTATTTTTTTCATTATTGAGAATTTGGTTCTTACAAACTTAGCAAATTCCCATCAATACTATTCCTTATTCTTTCTCAAGCTCTTTATTAAACCCCATTTTGATGTAGTCTTTTTCCCTTTGGTTGAGCGCGCGCCCTTTTATTTCGGCATAAATAGCAAGGGCATCTTCCATCTTGTTTACACCTATATCATAACAGGCACTACCCCATTGATACAGCGCCACAGCAAGGTTTGTAGTAAACACTCCCGGCTTAATCTGCAATCCATCCATTTCTTTGCCTTTTATGGGTATAAAAAAGTCAAAATCGCCCCCTTCAGCAGTTTGTTTGATAACATACGCCTTTGTTTCGGCCTGGGTCATAATCATCATGCCCGACAGCTGTGCACCCGCAACTTTTTCTGCCTCGATTATAGCAAAAACCTCTTTACGTATTTCTTCATTAGGTATAATGCTATACTTTTTACCGTTAAAGGTAAGCTGGCCGTTAGCTATGGCCGCTTTAGGGTCATAACCGTTAGCCACCAGCTCTTCGGCGCGCAGCTGAGATATATCGCCCTTTGCCTTTAAATCAAACTCACGGGTTTTACCCGTTGCCGGATATACTAAAAACAACTGCCTTTTTGGGTACAGCCTTACCATTATAAGGCCAAGTGCCTGCTGGTTTTTAGCAACTACATATGATTCTGCCGGAAGCTCTACAGCGGCTTTAGCCACCTGTACCACAGTAGGCGTATCGGCAATATACACCGATGAACCTTTGTTTTCAAGGTTATTGCCCATTGTGTAGTAATTAGAAACTATGGTAAGGCCGTTTACCACTTCTTCGTTGGTTATAACCGAATTAAAAACAGGGTTGCCGTTACCGTCTTTTTGGCAAAATGCCGCCTGAGCCAGCAGGAGAGTGAACAGGAGGAGTTTTTTCATTATTGAGAATTGTTTGCACAAACTTAGTAAATTGCATCCATCTTAAGACGCTATTTCATGTGAAGACGAAGGTATTTGATGGCTTTTCTTTAAAATATTCTTCGGCAGCTTTTTAAGCAATCGCTTTGGCAGTAGCGGATGCACCAGCTGCCCTATATAATGCTCAGGGAATTTTTCTTTAATACCGGTGGCTTCCGGCTCATAACCCGGGCTGTAATGCGTGCCGAAAATAACATCCATAAGTGGGCTTATATTGGCATAATTGCCGCGGTCGCGCTCCAGGTCGTGGTGCCAGTGGTGCATTTCGGGCGAACCGATTATGTATTTAAGAACGCCAATATTAAGCCGTACATTGCTGTGTATGTATATGGCCCAGATGCCCCTGAAGGCCACCAGTATCCCCAGCACATTTAGGTCAAAACCCATAATAAATGCAGGCAGGTTTATAAGCGTTATGGTATAAACGGAGTCCAGCGGATGCTCGCGGTGGGCGGCAAGCCAGTCAAGGTGCGGGGCGCTGTGGTGCACTTTATGAAACCGCCACAAAAAATCTACCCTGTGCTGCAGCCTGTGCCCCCAATAAATAAGCAGGTCGCTAAACACAATTACCTCAACACACTGCAGCCAGAACGGCTGGCTTTGTATGGCGCTTCTTACCGCTACGGGCATAATGCCCTCTATACGGCCTGCAAAGTAGCCTATGGCGGCAAGCACAAGGCCGTTCCACAGCAGATATTGGCCCAGGAAGTAACACATATCGAGCCCCCACTGGCGGCGGAATATTTTTTGCCCGGGCTTTGCAGGAAATACCTTTTCCATAGGGATAAACACCAGCGACAGGAACACAAAACAAACACCGGTAAACGGAAGCATATTAAGAAAATCCATACTACTGTTTTTTACTTTTACGCACAGGCCTGGTTGTTGCCCTAACACTATCGGCAAGTACACCATCAACAATTTCCCGCACTTCAATCACAGGCCCGGTCCCGGCAAGCTTAGAAAACTTTGCCGATGGTATCATAACTTTTGATGAAGGGAAAAAAGAAGGGTTTTCAATTTCAATATTCTTAGCCTTAAGCAATGAATCCATGTGCCTGCGCATTTGTGGGCTTGCGGGTATAGCAACTTTAGAAGATGACATAATAATCCTGTCTATTTCTGCAATAGAATCGGCTTTTTTTCTAAAAAAGCTTTCCGGAGATTCATCAGTAACCGCGCCGCCGTTATGGCTGCCCTGGTATGTGCCATTGGCATTGCCCGTAAAGTAACCGGACTGGTATAACACAAAAACACTTATACCCGAAACAAACAGGCTAAGTGCCATAACTTTTTTAAGGAGGTGATTTTTCATACTGGTAAGGTTTGTTATATCAAACGGAAATGTATGAAAAATATTCTATCCCACTGCTAATCAACAGGAAGTATAATGGTAAAGGTAGTACCCACGCCCGGCTGGCTTACCACACTAATGTGGCCGCCATGATGCTCTACTATTTTTTTGCACAGCGCCAGGCCTATACCCGTACCGGCATTATTGGTAAGGCGTTTAAACATTTTAAAAACCTGATCGGCATACTGGGGGTCAAAACCCTGTCCGTTGTCTTTAAAGGTTATAATGGTGTAGTTGTGTTCCTGCCTAAGCTCCGGGTACTGCGCCGCCATAAATGCCGATAGTGGCTGTGCACTAACTTTTATAAGCGGGGTTTGGCTGCAAAACTTAATGGCATTGCCCATAAGGTTGTTAAACAGCTGGTGTATTTGTATGGGTATACCTTTTACTGTGCCCAGCCCTTTGGTTTTTATGGTAACGCCTTTTTCCAGTATCAGGAGGTCAAAATCTTCTTTAATACCTTCAAATACCTGGTTGAGGCACACGTCTTCAAAAAGTTCTTCGGTTACCGATACCTGGCTGTATTTAAGTACGTCTTTTATAAGCTGCGACATGCGTTTTGCCGATGCCGATATCCGGTCGAGGTGGCGCAGGGCGGCCTCCTTATCGTCGAGATTATTGTGCAGCATTTCGGCAAATACCTGTATTTTGCGCAGGGGTTCCTGCAGGTCGTGGCTGGCTATGTAGGCATATTCTTCAAGCTGCTTGTTGCGCAGCTCAATGCTGCGGGCATACTCCTGAATCTGGTCTTCGGCAAGCTTGCGCTCGGTAAGGTCGCGCGTTACTTTACTAAAGCCAATAATATTATTATCGGCATCGTGCAGGCCGGTTATAACCACCGACCCCCAAAACGTGGTACCGTCGCTACGCAGGCGCCAGCCCTCATGAGTGGCACGGCCTGTGGTGTAGGCTTCGTTTATAAGGCGTTCGGGCAATTGGTCTTCCCGGTCGCTATCCAGGTAAAAAACACGGAAGTTGCGGCCTACAATTTCTTTTTCGGTATAGCCCTTAATTTTCTGGGCACCCCGGTTCCAGTTTTGAATGTTGCCGTCTATATCAAGCAGCAGTATGGCATAATCCTGCACTTCCTCAATCATCTTGTGGTAGCGTTCTTCGCTTTCGCGCAGGTTGAGTTCGCTTTCCTGAACGTGGTTTTGCAACTGTTCAGATAACGTCCTATAATTAGGAGGACTAGACAGAGGATTATCCATAGTGGTATTCAAAATTTAAATACGGGGGCTCACTAAGTTAATGCTTTTTTATAAATTATGCAGTAACCTCAATAAAATACTCAATAGCCTTGCCGGTCATTATATCGCTTAAAATATCGCTAAGGGCAGAAAGGCTGGTGGGTTTTACTAAAAAATAAGAAGCTCCGGCCTTTAATGTATCTTCAGCGTCCTGCTTGCTTGAAGATGTTGTATAAATAATAGCCGGTATATCTTTAAGGCGGTCTATTTTCTTAATTTCCTCAAGGCATTTGCCACCCTGCATATAGGGCATATTAAGGTCGATAAAAATAAAATCGGGCTGGGCTCCTTCGGCAAGCTTTTCAAGGGCATCAGGCCCGTTGGCCGATGTTATAAGCTTCGCATCGGGTTCTGCCGTTTTTAGGGCAATGGCAAAAATGTCTCGGTCATCTTCATCATCATCAATCAACAGTAAAGTGGGGTACTTCGCCATGGGGTAAATGTGGTAGTTTTTTATGTACGCGGACAAATGTATACATTTTAACATCTTAAAAAAACAAAAACCCACTCAATTAGTGGATTTTGTATTTAAATTATAACTATTTTGTAAAATCCTATAACAAATTCTGACTAATAACGTTTGCGCTTGACGGCCAAAATGTAAGTTAGCATTAATTTCCACCCGCTCTTAAAAAAATTCATTACATTCGCAAATTGATTTTTTGAACCTGACTATAATGAGTAAGAAATTTACTGAATACAAGGGCCTTGACCTTGCAAATGTGGCAACTGAGGTACTTGATTTCTGGAAAAAAGAGAACATTTTTGACAAGAGCGTAACCACACGCGAAGGAAAACCACAATATGTATTTTTTGAAGGCCCGCCAAGCGCAAATGGCCTTCCGGGGATACACCACGTTATGGCGCGCGCCATTAAAGATATTTTTTGCCGTTACCAAACCCAAAAGGGCTTTCAGGTAAAGCGTAAGGCGGGTTGGGACACCCACGGCCTGCCGGTAGAGCTGGGCACTGAAAAAGAGCTGGGCATTACCAAAGAAGACATAGGTACAAAAATTACCGTAGAAGAATACAACGAAGCCTGTAAGCGCACCGTGATGCGTTATACCGACGTATGGAACGACCTTACCGAAAAGATGGGTTACTGGGTAGATATGGAAGACCCATATGTTACCTACAAGCCCAAGTATATGGAATCGGTTTGGTGGCTGCTGAAGCAGATTTATGATAAAGGCCTGCTGTACAAAGGCTACACCATACAGCCGTATTCGCCAAAAGCCGGAACGGGGCTTTCATCACACGAGGTAAACCAGCCGGGTGCGTACAGAGATGTTACCGATACCACTATTGTTGCGCAGTTCAAAACAATACCTGATACCCTGCCGGATTTCCTTAAAGGGTTTGGCGCTATCGACATTATGGCATGGACCACCACCCCGTGGACATTGCCAAGCAACACCGCACTAACCGTTGGGCCAAACATTGACTATGTATTGGTAAAAACATTCAACCAATATACATTTGAGCCTATAAATGTGGTATTGGCTAAAAACCTTGTGGGCAAGCAGTTTGGCGGAAAGTTTGAAGACGTCACAGGCGATACTTCACTAAGAAAAATATTAGAATTTTCAAGTAGTCAGCAAGAAGTACAAGATGGCATAAATGCTGAAATAGATGAATATACTAATGCTTTAAAATCTCCTCCAAATAAGGAGTATGAAGAAATATTCAAACTTAGGATTGAATATCTTGGAAAAATCAGAAGTAAAATTCTTTATTGCGTTTTGGCAGAAGCCAAAGGCAAAGACTTAGTAGGCATACGTTATGAGCAGCTGCTGCCGTTTGTACTGCCGTACCAAAACCCGCAGGATGCCTTCCGCGTTATAGCGGGCGACTTTGTTACTACCGAAGACGGTACCGGTATAGTGCACACTGCCCCTACTTTTGGTGCAGACGATGCCAAGGTGGCCAAAGAGGCCAAGCCTGAAGTACCACCTATGCTGGTTCAGGATGCTAACGGCAACCTTGTGCCGCTGGTAGACCTTCAGGGTAAATTTACAAGCCACGTAGACAGTCTTGAAAATCCTAACGGAAAGCCGCTGGAACTGGCTGGTAAGTATGTTAAGAACGAATATTATGATGCCGGCACCGCCCCTGAGCGTAGCGCCGATGTTGAGATATCGATATACTTAAAAGAGAACAACAAAGCCTTTAAGGTTGAAAAATACGTGCACAGCTACCCCCACTCGTGGAGGACAGATGAGCCGTTACTATATTACCCGCTTGACAGCTGGTTCATTCGCATGACCGATGTTAAGGAGCGCATGTTTGAACTTAACGACACCATTAACTGGAAGCCTAAGGCTACCGGCGAAGGCCGTTTTGGCAACTGGCTTAAAAACGCTAACGATTGGAACCTGAGCCGTTCGCGCTACTGGGGCATACCGCTGCCAATATGGAGGACTGAGGATAAAACAGAGGAAGTACTTATTGGTTCAGCCGAAGAGCTTTACAACGGCATAGAAAAAGCCATTGCCGCAGGCTTTATGAGCGAGAATCCATTCAAAGGGTTTGAGCCGGGCAACATGAGCGAAGCCAATTATAACCTGATAGACCTGCATAAAAACGTGGTAGATGCCATAACACTGGTATCGGCAAGTGGCAAGCCTATGAAGCGCGAAAGCGACCTTATAGACGTTTGGTTTGACAGCGGCGCCATGCCGTATGCACAATGGCACTACCCTTTTGAAAACAGCCCCCTAACCCCCGAAGGGGGAATTCCACCGGTTGCTGACTTCATTGCAGAAGGGGTAGACCAAACGCGCGGCTGGTTCTACACACTACACGCCATCGGAACCTTAGTATTCGACAGGATAACATACAAAAACGTAGTAAGTAATGGACTTGTATTAGACAAGAACGGCCAAAAGATGTCTAAACGTTTAGGCAATGCGGTAGACCCTTTTACTACCCTTGCCGAGTACGGCCCCGATGCTACACGCTGGTACATGATTAGCAATGCCAACCCGTGGGACAACCTTAAGTTTGATATTGAGGGTGTGGCCGAGGTAAGGAGGAAATTCTTTGGTACACTATATAATACGTATTCGTTTTTTGCGCTGTATGCCAATATAGACAACTTTACGTTTGCCGAGCCGGAGGTTCCGCTGGAGGAAAGGCCGGAGATAGACCGCTGGATATTGAGCGAGCTAAACACCCTTATAAAAGACGTAGACAGCTTCTATGCCGATTATGAGCCTACACGCGCTGCCAGGGCTATAAGCGACTTTGTTCAGGAAAACCTGAGCAACTGGTATGTGCGCCTGTGCCGCCGCCGTTTCTGGAAAGGTGAATATGCCCAGGATAAGATTGCCGCTTACCAGACATTATACACCTGCCTTGTAACGGTAGCCAAGCTTAGTGCACCAATAGCGCCGTTCTTTATGGACAGGCTATACAAAGATTTAACACAATCTTCACACTTAGAAGGGCTTGAGAGTGTACATTTGGCCGATTTTCCTCAATATGCACCGCATTTTGTTGATAAGTCGTTAGAAAGCCGTATGCAGAAGGCGCAGGCCGTGTCATCATTAGTGTTATCTTTAAGAAAAAAAGAAAGCATAAAAGTAAGGCAACCTTTACAGCGCGTAATGATACCTGTTCTTGATGCAAAACAAAAACAGGAGATTGAAGCGGTAGCCGAACTGATTAAAGCCGAAGTAAACGTTAAAACCGTTGAACTGCTGGATGATGCAAGCGGCGTACTGGTAAAACAGATAAAACCAAACTTTAAAGCCCTTGGGCCGCGTTTTGGTAAAGATATGGGCACTGTTGCAAATGCCATAAAAGGTTTTGGCCAGGAGCAGATAGCCGAAATTGAAGGCAAAGGCAGCCTTGAGCTGGAAGTTAACGGCAATGCAGTAACCCTAACGCCCGATGATGTTGAAATAACAAGCCAGGATATACCGGGATGGCTGGTGGCCAATGCAGGCGGGCTAACCGTAGCGCTTGACATTACCATTACCGAGGAACTGAAGAACGAAGGCATAGCCCGCGAACTGGTAAACAGGATACAAAACATACGCAAAGACAGCGGTTTTGAAGTGACCGACAGGATTACGGTAACGCTGCAGGACAATAAAACACTTCAGGATGCCGTTAACGCGAATGAAGAATATATAAAGAGTGAAACCCTTACCGACACACTGGTTTTCAGGCCGGTAGTAGAAAATGGTACGGAAATTGAGTTTGATGAAATAACAACCCTAATATTAATTTCAAAATAGATTGGACCAATGGTAGATGAGCAGCAAATACGATACTCGGATGCGGACCTTGCCGAGTTTAAGGAATTAATTACCAAGAAAATTGAAAAAGCAAAAGCCGATTTAGAGCTAATCCGTTCTGCATACATGAACGACCTCAATAACGGTACCGATGATACATCGCCTACATTTAAAGCTTTTGAAGAAGGTAGCGAAACCATGAGCAAAGAGGCAAACTCGCAGCTTGCCATTCGCCAGGAAAAGTTTATCCGCGACCTTAAAAATGCGCTTATCCGTATAGAGAACAAAACATACGGTATTTGCAAGGTAACCGGCAAGCTTATAAACAAAGAGCGCCTAAAGCTGGTGCCGCACGCAACCATGAGCATTGAGGCTAAAAACATGCAGCGATAACAGCATTTTTATAACCGCCCCCATGTGGGGCGGTGCTTTTTTATGCCGTTTTACTACTATTTGTGGTAAAACATAACTTTATTGTGCCAAAAAGCAGGTTTTATAAAAATAATAAACCTACCTTTGACAAATAATCTGATTCTCAGAAAGATAAATTTTGTCATTTTAAAAATTTACACCCTTCGCATCGCGATGCGGTACCTGCTAATTTTTAGGATCTCAACATCTAATTTTTTTGCGGGCCGTAAATTTTACTATCATGGCACTCAACACATTTTTTTCCAAACACATTTTTCTGGCAGATGACGATGCTGAAGACCGTGATATTTTTGCAGAAGCGCTGGCAGAGGTATATAGCGAAGCCATACTAACCCAGGCCGACAACGGCATGAAACTTATGGACTTACTTAACATTCCGCCGCAACCCATGCCCGATGTTATTTTTCTGGACCTGAACATGCCCGGCAAAAGCGGTTATGACTGTATGGCCGAAATAAGGGCCTGCAAGAACATGAACGGCTTTCCGGTAGTAATATTTACCACCAGTAGTATGGAAGATGACATAGACCACCTGTTTGGCCTGGGCGCCAACCACTATGTTAGCAAACCCGCAACCTTTGATAAGCTTAAAGATGTTATACGACAGGTACTGAATATAGACTGGAGCGGTAAAATTGCACCCACAAGGCAAAATTTTGTGCTTTCGGCCTAAAACCAGAAACCCACACTAAACCAGGTGTAATGCTTGCCGTTTTCGGGGTTCCAGCTGTGCTTTAGCTCCAGCGGGCCTATAATGGTTTCCATGCCATAACCCACGGCATAGCCGCTGTATTGCGGTATTGAAAACAGTTTGCCCTCTTCATACAGGTCGGTACCCACATTAGCATAGTTAGCCGTAAAGTTAACGTGGTTTTTGCGTGCAAACTCATAGTCAAGGGTTATGGTGCCCTTTATGTAGCTGTTACCCGAAAGGCTTACAAAATCATACCCATAAAAATGGCGCAGGCCGTTTATGGGGTGGTAGCCGTACCCGCCCAGTATAAAATCGAAAGTAGGCACAGTGTTTTCGCCCAGCATAAAGCCGGTTTCGCTTTCCAGCTTAACGGTTAGCCCCTTGTACAGCGTTTGTGCCGTACCTATAGCACCGCTTATCTGGGTAAAGTTTTCAAACTCATTGGTGTAATCGCTTGAAAACAAAAATGCCTTGGCCTCTCCGGAAAAGTAATACCCTTCAGATGGGAAAAACTTATCATCGTAAGAATCAAACTTAAGGTATCCGTAGGCTGATACATAATCACTGTCGTCAAACTTAGGGTCTATGCCCGGAATAGTCTGGCTTTCTATTTTAAGGTGCTTGTATTCCGCACCGCCGCCTAAAAGGAAACGCTGTGCAAAAATGGTTTGTATGTACAGCTGGTTGGTAAAATCAGAATAATCTACGTTGACGGACTGCACACCCAGTATTTCGCCCAGTTCGCCCACGGTATAATCTGCTGAAACGTTACGGTTAAACGCATAGAAATAGCTTTTAAAGCCATAACTGATGTGGAAACCGTTATCTATATAGTAATCCAGGTTATAACGGAAATTATCGCCCAGCATCACGTCAAGCGAGGCCACGTCATTTCGCAGGAACAGCTTTTTTTGCGTAAAGTTAACCAGCACCGCGCTTTTGTAAAGCCCATCATAATGCAGGCCAAACTTAAGGTAACGGTTAATAGGGTTTTCCTTAAGGGTAAGGGTTAGTATTTCGCCGTTTTCGCCCTTATCAAAACAATAGTTTATGGCATCAAAGTTTTGGGTGGCGTTAAGGCTGGTAATGCCTTTATTAAAATCCTGGTAAGACACCTTGGTGCCGGGCTTAAAATTAAGCTTACCAATAACATAAGACCGTGTGTAGTTTTTAATACCGTTTATGCGTATCTCATCTACATGAAGCGAGTCCGGCACAACAATGGGCTTGCGTTCAATCCTGTGGCCGGTACCCAGGGGCAGCAGCTTATCTATGGCTTTGTGGCCTGCTTCTTCGCCTTTTGCAATAATAGCCTCGCCATCGTCAAACGACACCACCGTAAACCCAGATATATCGGGCTTAATATAAATATCGGTAGCTTTGCGCTTGGCCTCCATTTTCTGGATCATCTGGTAGTTATTAATCTGCACCAGTATGCCGGTAGCGCCCTTAATCTGGTCGCGGGTTTTAAGCGGGTCCTGCACGTCTATGCCTATAATAATATCGGCACCCATTTTGCGCACCTCTTCAATGGGGTAATTGTTGCTAACCCCGCCATCTATAAGCAGGTGGCCTTCAATTTCAACCGGAGCATATAATGATGGAAACGCCCCGCTGGCCAGTATGGCATCGGGCAATACACCACTGCGCAGCACTACCTCCTGCCCGGTTTCAATATCGGTAGCAATACACACAAACGGTATGGGCAGCTTATTAAAATCGCGAATGTGGCGCACCGGCTCAGTAAGCCGGTTAACCATGGTATAGTTGTACAGGCCTTTACTAAAGGCTGTAGGTATGCTTATCTTAAAGTTTTTGAACGGGAGCTGTAGCGCATACATCTCGTCGTTACGTTTTTCAAAGAAGTTTTTGGAGTCGCGGGGGGTAAAGTCGCGCAGCAGGGCATCGGCATCCAGCGACCGGAAAATAGAGTCGAGCTCATTGGCGCTATAACCACTGGCATACAGCCCGCCCACTATGGCGCCCATACTGGTACCGCCTATGTAGTCTATTTGTACACCGGCTTCCTCAAGCACCTTGAGTACGCCTATATGGGCTAACCCCTTAGCGCCACCACCGCTTAGCACTACGCCTATTTTAGGCTTTTTTGTCTCCTGTGCCATAAGCATACCCGTGAGGAAAAGGCAAAATATCAGGAGGGGTAATTTTTTCATTTATTTGTTGGCTTGGTAATATTCTGTAATTTTTTTGGCTTTGGCCGGCCCTACCACCTTGGCAATATCAGCCTCGGGGGCTTCTTTTAAACGTTTAACCGACTTAAATTCCTTAATCAGCGCCACCATGGTTTTTTCGCCAATGCCCGGTATGGCCTCTACGCTGCCTTTAAGGGCGCTTTTGCTGCGCTTATCGCGATGGTGGGTAATACCAAAACGGTGCGCCTCGTTGCGCAGGTGCTGGATTATTTTAAGCGTTTCGCTTTTTTTATCAAGGTACAGGGGCACCGAGTCGCCGGGATAGAAAATTTCCTCCAGGCGCTTGGCAATGCCTAAGATAGTTATTTTTCCGCGAAGCCCAAGGTCGTCCAGGCTTTTTAATGCCGAAGACAGCTGCCCCTTGCCACCATCTATAATTATAAGCTGCGGCAACGGTTCGTTTTCATCAAGCAGGCGTTTGTAGCGGCGGTACACCACTTCTTCCATACTGGCAAAGTCGTTAGGCCCCTCAACGGTTTTTATGTTGAAATGGCGGTAATCTTTTTTGCTGGGCTTACCATCTTTAAATACAACGCACGCACTAACGGGATTAGTGCCCTGAATGTTACTGTTATCAAAACATTCTATATGGCGGGGTTCTTCGGGCAGGCGCAGGTCGGCCTTCATTTGGGCCATAATGCGGTTGGTATGCCTGTCAGGGTCTACAATTTTTATCTGCTTAAGCTGGTCCATACGGAAGAAACGCGCGTTGCGCTCGCTCATGTCGAGTATCATTTTTTTATCGCCCAGCTTGGGTACGGTAACCTTTACGTTTTCGCCCAGGTTAATTTCATAAGGCACTAAAACCTCTCGGCTTAGCAGGTTAAAACGCTCACGCAACTCTACCACGGCAATTTCCAGCAGCTCTTCATCGGGCTCGTCCAGCTTTTTCTTAATCTCCATAGTATGGCTGCGGATGATGGCCCCGTGCGATACCTGTATAAAGTTTACATAGGCCATGCTTTCATCGCTTATAATGCTAAAGCAGTCCAGGTTATTAATGCGGGGGTTAAACACCGTGCTGCGCGCCTGGTAGCCCTCAAGCGTATCTATTTTTAGCTTTATTTGCTGGGCTTCTTCAAAGCGCATATCTGCGGCAAGCTCCATCATGTGGGTTTTAAAGTCGCGCAGGCTTTCCTTAAAGTTGCCCTTTAAAATTTCGCGTATGGCGTTAACATGGTGCTGATATACATCAAGCGGTTCATGGCCTTCGCACGGGCCTTTACAGTTGCCCAAGTGGTATTCAAGGCACACCTTGTACTTACCGCTCTGCACGTTATGCGGACTCAAATCATAATTGCAGGTGCGCAGCGGGTATAGCTCTTTTATAAGGTCGAGCAGTGTGTGCACCGTGCGGAAACTGGTGTACGGGCCAAAATATTCGCTGCCGTCCTTCACCACATTACGGGTACTGAACACGCGCGAAAAAGGCTCGTTTTTAATGCAAATCCACGGGTAGGTCTTGTCGTCCTTCAGCATTACGTTGTAGCGCGGCTGAAGCTTTTTTATCAGGTTGTTTTCCAGCAGCAATGCCTCGCTTTCGGTAAGCACCACAATGTGTTTAATGGTTACAATTTTACGCACCATTACACGGGTGCGGCCTACCTCGTGCACCTTATTAAAATAAGACATTACCCTCTTTTTTAGGTTTTTGGCCTTGCCTACATACAGCAGTTTGTCTTCCTTATCAAAATATTGGTATACGCCCGGGCTGTCGGGCAGGGTTTGTATTTGTAGTTCCAGCGGCGTTTGCATAGAACAAAGTTAGCAAACAATTTGATACATGGAGGTGGGATTAACTATGGTTTGACTGTTTGGGCTATTTCGCAAAGAACCACGAAGAAGGCGCAAAGTTTCGCAAAGGTTTTTGCCACGAATTTCACTAATTATACGAATTGATTAGTGTCGATTAGTCTAATTAGTGGCTTTTCTAAACAAACAATTCTCTATTTTATGGTAAAAGCTTGGCTATTCCAGCTATTTCGAAGGAACACAAAGGAGACACAAAGTTCCACAAAGGTTTTTGCCCCGAATTTCACTAATTATATGAATTGATTAGTGTTGATTAGTGTAATTAGTGGCTTTTCTAAACACAATTCCTTATTTTTATGGCAAAGGCACTTTTACACCATAATGAACAACACCATTTTTAGTTTTACTGATGTTACCATACGCGATAACGGCGTGGCGGTTTTAAAGAACATCAGCTTTAGCATACAAAAAGGCCAGCAATGGGCCATAACGGGCAACGGCAGCATTTTGATTGAAGCCATTGCCGGAAAAAAACAGCTACTGAACGGCACTACCCAAAAAGCCGAAAACCCCATACTGGTTACCGGTACCACGCAGTTTAAGAACCGCAGCAACATGGGTGGCGATTTTTACTACCAGCAGCGGTTTAACTCGGCTGATGCCGACGATGCACTAACGGTAACAGAGCACCTCAGCCAACAGGCGCAAACTGACGGGTATTGGACTACTGAAAACGTACTGCCGCTGCTCAACCTGGGCTACCTGGCTAACGAAAGCATTATAAAACTGTCTAACGGCGAAACCCGCCGCCTGCTCCTGGCCGAAGCACTGCTTAAAAACCCGTCGCTTTTACTATTGGACAATCCGCTGGCCGGACTTGACGTGCAAAGCCGCGAAGCCTACAACACCCTGCTGGAAAAAATAACAGCAAGTGGCATACAGGTGGTGCTGGCCATTAATGCAACCGAAATACCGAAATGTATTACAAACGTGGCAGTAGTGGAAGGAGAAAATATAACGGGCACGTTTACCCCGGACGAATTTTCGGCGACAGCCAAAGAAAATGCAATTTCAAACTCCAATTGTGAAAAATTAGGGCATTTATTACAGCCAATTCCCGAATTTGAGCACCTCATCAAGATGCGGGGCGTTAACATCAGCTATGGCGAAAAACAGATACTGCACAACATAGACTGGACGGTTAAACCCGGCGAACGATGGGCGCTTTTAGGGCATAACGGGGCAGGCAAAAGCACCCTGCTGAGCCTTATAAATGCCGACAACCCGCAGGCGTATGCCAATGATATTGAGCTGTTTGACCGAAAGAAAGGCTCAGGTGAATCGATCTGGGACATAAAGAAAAAGATTGGTTTTGTGTCGGGCGACCTTGCTAAGTTCTTCCCAACAGACCAAACCTGCCTCCAGATTATAGAAAGTGGGTTTCACGACACGATGGGATTGTTTCGTAAACCACTACCAAACAACATGTTAACAATAAATTTATGGATGGAGTACCTGGGTATTGAGGCTCATACGGGCAAGATTTTCAGCCGTGCCGATGCCAATGTAAAGCAGCTGTGCCTGCTGGCGCGTGCACTGGTTAAAAACCCACCCCTGCTGATACTGGATGAGCCGTGTTTTGGCATGGATGCCATCCAAAAACTTTTCTTTAAGGGAATAATTGACCATATTTGCACCCACAGTCCGCTGGCATTCATATATGTAAGCCATTACACAGAAGAGCTGCCCGGCTGCATAAACCACACCCTAATGCTTGAAAAAGGCAGGGTGGTACAAGACATTTAGCCCATGGCACACAAAGACATTACTATTATTGGCGAAACAGTTTTACCCGGCCAAAGCAAAACCATAAACATGGAAATTGCCCGCCTGCACACCATGACCAAGCTGAAAATCCCTATAATTGTGGAACGCTCAAGGCTTGAAGGGCCGGTGGTTTTATTCAGCGCAGGCCTGCACGGCGATGAAATTAACGGCATTGAGGTTGTGCGCCAGATAATTACGCGCAAAATAAACAAACCCAAGCGGGGCACCATTATATGCATACCAGTGGTGAATATTTTCGGGTTTGTGAACAAGAGCCGTGAATTTCCGGATGGGCGCGACCTTAACCGTGTGTTCCCGGGCAGTAAAAACGGGTCGCTTGCCAGCCGCTTTGCATGGCACATCCTTAAGGAAATTATACCGCATGTAGACTACTGTGTTGATTTTCATGCCGGTGGTGCCAGCCGCTTTAACGCGCCGCAAATTCGCATAGCACCCGGCAATGCAGAACTGGAGCACCTTAGCGATGTATTTAATGCGCCGTTTACGCTGTACAGCAAAAACATAAGCGGTTCTTTCCGCAGTGCGTGCGGCAAACTGGGTGTAAAAATACTGCTTTTTGAAGGCGGTAAATCGCTTGATATTAATGAGGATATAACCCGCGAAGGTGTACAGGGCGCTAAGCGCATATTAGCCCACCTGGATATGCTAAACCCTAAAAAAACCGCCCATGAGGCCGAGAAACCTCCCGTACGCATTACCTCTTCTACGTGGATAAGGGCACGCAACAGCGGGCTGTTCCAAAATAAGACCGCAGCCGGAAAGTATGTACAAAAAGGCGAAGTACTGGCTCATATAACCGACCCTTTTGGCAAGTTTGACAAAAAAGTGCACGCCCCATACAGCGGCTACATTATTAACAGTAATGATGCCGCTATTGTATACCAGGGCGATGCGATTTTTCATATATCGCAAAGGGTGGTTTAAATGTTTGTAGTTTATGGTTTATAGTTTGTGGTTGTTGCTAATGCTATAAAGCTTGAGTGGCAACCACAAACTATAAACCACAAACCCTAAACTTCTTGAGTGAGCTCCACCAGCACGCCGTTAGTACCCTTTGGATGCAAAAAGGCAACAAGCTTATTATCAGCGCCTTTTTTAGGGGTTTCGTTTAAAACCGTAAAGCCTTCCGCTTTAAGGCGGGCAATTTCGGCAACAATATCCGTTACATCAAAGGCTATGTGGTGTATGCCCTCGCCTTTCTTTTCCAAAAATTTGGCAATAGGGCTATCGGGGTTTGTAGCTTCGAGAAGCTCAATCTTATTGGGCCCATTTTGAAAGAAAGCCGTTTTTACCCCTTCGCTTTCTACTTCTTCGGTTTTATAGCAGGGTGTGTTGAGCAGCGCTTCAAACAGGGGTATTGAGGTTTCAAAGCTCTTTACGGCAATGCCTATGTGTTCTATTTTGTTCATATTAATTCTTTATGAACTTTTGTGAAAATGTTCCATTATCGCTCTTAGCTTTTACAATGTAAATACCATTTGACCATAAGTTAATATCTATGGTTGTGGCTGAATTATTAGCTTCTGTTTCAAATATTTTTTTGCCAGTAAAATCGTAAACACTCACATTTCTTAATATTGAGCTGTCAGCTGTCTGAACCTTAACTTCGACGTTTGACGGATTAGGGTAAAGTATGAAGTTACTTACTGTGTTTGGTACTATAGGGTTAAACACTTCCGAATCTAAAAACCCGGCCATATTAGCTACATACAATTCACGGCCTGTATTCTGATAGCTACCATCCATATACACCTTACCTCCAATAACTCCTAAGATTGAATTTATACCTTCATATTGCCCAAATGGGGGCATCCCATTTACAAGAACCTCTATAGATTGTGTTGAAGAAGTATCTCCATTAGTTACATATATAAACTTGGAATTATACCTTGTGTACAGGAAATCACCATTGTAGCACGAAAACCCTGTGAATGAATCATAATTATTTTCATTAAAAGCCCCTAATTGTACTGTACCACTCTCAGTACCGTCAGTACTCCACAACTCTCGCGAATGTTCACTTGAAAATAAGCCACTTGTAACACCAAAATAAACCCTGTCTCCGCATGGTTTCATAAAACTGATAGTTTTATTATCTGCAATCAAATCAGATTTTACCAAGACTGTGCCCTCTACACTACCATCTGTTTTATAAATGCAACATCCCTGATTTGTCCAGACATTATAGTATAATTCATTATTTAGAATACATGTCTTTTTAAATTGCGTAGACCCTGTAATAAGATAAGAATCGACTATCATCGTTCCATCTTGTGTCCCATCACTACTCCAAAGTGTATTACTGTCATAAGAAGTATACACGTATTGTGACAAGAGATATAATTTATCATCCGTAGCACCAATAATTGTTACACCATTATTTACACCTTGATCTGAAAGAAGCGTAATTACTTTTACAGTTCCTCCTTCAGTTCCGTCTGTACGCCAAACAGCAGTACCGGTATCATCATCAGCTACAAAATAAAGGAAGCCATTAAATACAGCACAATTTTTACTAATATATGTATAACTATTAACCGCCGTAATACCTGATTGCAACCCCGGATAAATGTCTTTTAAAAGATATGTACCCACTTCTGTACCATCTGAACGCCAAAGTTCATTGCCATGCACACCGTCATTTGCCTTAAAATAAAAAACACCATTATACTCCATAAAGTAAGTGTAACCTGTAACGGCATCTGCTGCACCCGGCCTAATGTCTTTTACAAGCACAGTACCCCCGGCAGTTCCGTCTGTTACATATATTTCACCTCCATGCTCATTATTCCTCGCATTAAAGAACAATTTATCACCGGCTTTTGTAAAAATACCTGTATTAGATTCATTTGTAAAGCCAATCGATCCACCCCCATCTAAGTCATATATATTATTAAGCATGTAGGTGCCCTCATAAGTTCCATCTGTTACAAAAGGTTCCTGGCCATTAACCCCATCATTACCCATAAAAACCAATTTATCATTAAGAATTTGAGCTGATTGTTCAACACCATCGCCTACTAATCCTGAGTACCTGTGCGAAACATCTACAAGTATTTGCGTGTTAGCGGCTGTGCCATCGGTTTTCCATAGTTCAACACCATTTAAATCAGAATCTACCTGAAAATAAACAATATTGTTTCCTACCGGAGTAAATTTCATTTCGCCTCCTGTATTTACATTAAGGTTAAGGTTATTAAGCAATTGTGTGCCGGTTGATGTACCATTACTTACCCAGGGATTACTATTATTTTGCCCCTGCAAGGGCGACGAAAAAATAAGATACCCCCCACTTGAAGTCAGTTTATAAATATTTCCGCCGGAAATATCTTCCATATTAACAACCTGCTGTGTACCTGCAACGGTACCATCGGTTTTCCACAACTTGGTTTTATCCAAAAAGCCATCCCCTACAAAGTAAACCTGGTTATTAAGAATAGCAAATTGGTCAAATGAAGTAAAACCGTCTTCCAAAGGATTTACAGCCTTTAATAAATAAGTACCAGCAACAGTACCATCACTCCTCCAAAGATGGTAGCTACCCCCAATATTACATTGAAATACAAAATAATTATCTAACAAAGTTATATTGCTAATTCCGCCATTGATTCCCTCTTGCGCTATGGTCGTAAACATTTGCGTTCCCTGACTTGTGCCATCGCTCTCCCATAGTTGGTAGCCATTTACACCATCATTAGCACTAAAATAAAAGTGATTGTTAAAAACAACAGAGGCACCGCCTGCGCCTCCTGTAGGGCCAGGGTGCATATCTTTTACCATTGTAGTCCCTTCTTCTGTACCATCTGTTTTCCAAAGCTCATATCCATTTTCTACAGTAACAGCATTGAAATACAACAAACCATTAAATACAAAAAGAGAACTTGGATAACTGTCCGGCACACCAGGATTAATATCTTTAACAATATGTGTTCCTGCTTCAGTTCCGTCCGAAGTCCATAACTCTACACCATTAGCTTCGTTTTTAGCGGTAAAAAACAAACTACCGTTATATGCTGTAAAATTGTCCATTGAAGTATTTCCGCCTCCATTTGAAGATATAATTTTTACGGGCTGAGTTCCTTCAGGAGTTCCATCGCTTTTAAACAATATATATTGATATGAACCTCCAGAATGCGTAAAAAACAAGGTATTCCCTACCATCTTAAAATTGCCGTCTTCTATGTACGTATTCATACCTTCTACAGCAGATGGAAGGTTTTGCAGGATACCCGTTTGTTCATCATAAACATACAAAGACCTGTCTGCGCCAGAACCAATGTGCGCAGAAAAATAAATTTTACCATTTGGAGCAAGCGTAACATCCATAGGATATCCATCCTCTGCAAAATTCAGTTCAATTAAATCGGCGTTAACCGTTTGTGCATTGGCAAAAAAGCCTGTAAAGCCAAGAACAAGGAGTAGTATTTTTTTCATTGTAAGAGATTTTGCTGCAAATATATAAAACTTTGCTACTTAACTCTGCAACTTAAAAATTCAGTACTTTTGCAAAATGGAAACGAACAGGCAAAAGAAAATAGGCGCGCTACTGCAAAAAGACCTTGTAGACATACTACAGGGCGAAGTGCGCAAAAATGGCGTGAGCAACCTTGTATTATCAATATCTAAAGTAGTTGTTACAACTGATTTATCTATAGCAAAAGTATACCTTAGTGTATTCCCTACAGAGCGTGGCGGCGAGATATTAAACGCGGTTAAAAGCAACGCACCCCTTATAAAGCACGACCTTAGCCAGCGTGTAAAGTTACAGCTGCGCAAAGTGCCAAACCTTGTATTTTATATAGACGACAGCCTGGACCGCATAGAAAAAATTGACCGCGAACTAAGCGGCGAAAACAACCCTATAGCAAATCCTGAACTTTTAGAACGCCGCAAAAAACTGTAACCCCGCTTGAATTTTTCGACATACATAGCGCGCCGCTACACCATTAGCTTTAGCAAAAGCACTGCCGTAAACATTATTACGGCCATTGCCACGCTGGGTATACTGGCGGGTACTGCCGCGCTGTTTATTATTATGTCGGTTTTTAGCGGGCTGAGGGATTTTAGCCTTTCTTTTGCCAATGCTACCGATCCTGACCTTAGGATTGCAGCGGTACAGGGCAAGTCTTTTTTACTTTCTGAAGAACAAAAGAAAAAGCTTAACGGAATTGAGGGTATTGCTGCCTACAGTGGTATAGCCGAAGAGCGCGTGCTTTTTTACTATAACGAAAAAGAGCAGGTTACCTATATGAAAGGCGTAGACGAAGCCTATACAAAAGTAACCGCCATTAGCGACTCTACCACCCTTTTAGCCGGGCAATGGCTGCAAATGAAAACCGGGCAGGCCGTAGTAGGCGCAGGCACCTTTAACCGCCTGGGGCTGGGGCTTTTTAATGTATCGCATTCGCTTGAGGTATATGTACCTACCGCCGGTAAAGGGCCTATCAATTCGGCAGAAGACGGCTTTAAAAAAGACGACCTGGTGGTGAGCGGTATTTATTCGGTTAATGAAGATATTGATAATAAATACATTTTTGTACCCATAGACCTGGCACAAAACCTGCTGGAGTTTAAACCCAACCAATACACCGCAATAGAATTTAAGCTAAAGCCCGGCGCTAACGAAGCATTGGTAATCAGCCGGATAAAAGATGTTTTTAAAAACAATATTGAGGTTAAAACAAGGGCACAGCTAAACGACTCGCTTTATAAAATGCTCAATGCCGAAAACCTGGTTACCTACCTGTTTTGCTCTCTGGTTGTGGTGCTAACACTTTTCTGCCTGGCAGGGGCTCTTATTATGCTGATACTTGACAAAAAGGAAAACATAAAAACCCTGTACAACCTGGGCGCCGAAGTAAGGAGCCTGCGCAGGATATTCTTTTTACAGGGCATTTTTATTACAGCTATAGGCGCACTTTTAGGCTTACTAACAGGCCTTGGTGTGGTTATTTTACAACAAACCCAGCAGCTTGTAATGATTACCGCAACCATGCCTTACCCTACCGATATTACACTGTTTAATATCCTTATTGTACTGGCCACTATTTTTGGCTTAGGCATTATAGCCAGCTACATAGCATCGGCGCGGGTGGGTAAAACACTGCTCGAAAATTCCTAAAAAACCGTTTGCGTTTCAAAATTTTTCTATCTTTGCCTCTCAATTTTAAGCCTATGAGGGTGTTGACCGCTGTACGTATCCGCTAATCCGGGTCTTACAATTCCGCAAAACAACAAAGGTGTGCATCCTGCGCATCAAATCCCTTTTTCATAAAATTTAAAACATACTTATTATGACACAACCAGTTACTAAACCGGGTGCCGTATCTCGTTTTTTTTCGTTACTAAAACAGTCGCTTGGCGGCGAAAACATAGATTTTACAACCGGAAGCATTCGCCGTGCGGTGCTGCTGCTGGCCATACCCATGATGCTCGAAATGATGATGGAATCAGTCTTTGCACTGGTAGACCTGTACTTTGTGGGCCATCTTGAAAACAGCAGTTATGCCGTGCAGACTGTAGGGCTTACCGAATCAGTACTTACCATTCTCTACTCCATTGCAATGGGTATGAGTATGGCCGCCACCGCAATGGTAGCCCGCCGTGTGGGCGAAAAAGACAACGCCTCAGCCGCCAAGGCCGGTATGCAGGCGGTGCTGATTGCCATGGGTGTAAATGTGTTACTGGCCATTCCCGGGTTTATATTCGCTACAGACTTGCTTGTTGCTATGGGCTCGTCTCAGGAATCAGCCGAATACGGCACGCCGTTTATGCGCATTATGCTGGGCAGCACCTTTATTATTATGCTGCTGTTTTTGTTTAACGGTATTTTTCGTGGGGCAGGTAATGCAGCCATTGCCATGAAAAGCCTATGGATAGCCAATATTTTCAACATTATACTGTGCCCGCTGTTTGTATTGGGTTGGGGGCCTGTACCTGCTTTTGGGTTAACGGGCGCTGCCATTGCCACCACAATTGGGCGTACTATGGGTGTACTGTACCAGGCATGGAACCTGTTTAACGGCAAGGGCATACTAAAGGTATTAGCTTCTTACTTTATTCCTGATTGGGAGCAGATACGTTCACTAATAAAAATCGCACTGCCCGGCGTACTGCAATTCCTTATTGGGTCGTGCAGCTGGATTTTCCTGGCAGAGCTGGTAGCAACTACCGGCGGCGATGAAGGCTCAGCCGGGTACCAAAGTGCCTTACGCATCATGATGTTCTTTATGCTCCCTGCATGGGGCATGAGCGGCGCTGCGGCAACACTTGTGGGCCAGAACCTGGGCGCAAAACAGGAAGGCCGTGCCGAGCGTTCGGTATGGGTTACGGTTAAATTTGCAATTACCTATATGGCCGTGATTACCTGTATAACCCTGCTGGCAGCCGACTGGCTCATGTGGTTTTTTACTAACGATGCCCGCGTACACAACATTGCCGTAAAAGCCATCCGCATCCTGAGCCTGGGGTATATATTTTACGGCATAGGCATGGTAATGCTAAACGCCTTTAACGGCAGCGGCGACACCAAAACCCCAACGTGGGTCAACTTTTTTGGGTTTTGGTTGCTGCAGATTCCCCTTGCCTATTTGCTGGTAAAAGTGTTTAAGATGGGACCAACCGGGGTGTTTATTGCAATTCCCGCCGCAGAGACGTGTATGAGCCTGGCGAGTTTTATACTGTTCAGGAGGGGTAGGTGGAAGAAAGTGGCAGTGTAGTCCTATTCAGATAATAAACAAGATTGCTTCGTCGTTCCTCCTCGCAATGACGGGCCGGGAGGGGTACGTTTTTCAGGTTCTGTCGTTGCGAGCGGAGTTCACGGAGCGTGGCAATCTTTTCTTTATCCCCTGGCTGAAGCCAGGGGCAAATGATACAAAACAGGAGGGTTATTGCCCTCCTGTTTCTTTTTCTGCTATTTTTTGTTCGATGAAGGCGGTGTGGCGCTTAGATTCGGATTTTATTATGGATTGTATTTCATTTTTTGTTAATTCAACAGCGTATGGCTTCTCTATAAATTTTGCACCATTTACTGTAATAGAATATCCTATACCTGAAAAATTGAAAATAATTCTACTCTGAAAATTAAATTCATTAAATCCTACAATATTAAACTTTTCAAAATATGTTGCAATTTGAAAAGTGAGTAATTTTCCGAAAAAGGCTTTTCTTGCATCTTGGAAATTTTCGTATGTCAAGTCGTCTTCTAACTCCTCCCCACCAAAAATACCTTCTACAGTAGTAAAATATGTGATTGGAAATCTTTGAATAACATCAAGATAAAATTTTGAGAATTTTTGGTTTTCAATATATAAAAGAGAGTACAATTCTGATATAGTATTTTGATATAATTTCGATAAAACCTCTCCGCTTTTACCCGCATTAGATCTTTCTCCCAATCCCTTCAACCTCTTCTCAAGCAACGCTATCTCCTTATCAATATCATCTGGCTCTTCAATGCTTTCGCCATTTGCACCAGCAATCATAATTTCAAGCGAGTGTACAAGGTTTTTGGCAATGTAGTTTACAAAGGCTTCGAGGTTACCCGTATCGGCCAATTCCAATACTGCCAGATAATTCTTTTTGTCTTGGGTTTTAATAATAACAGGCGGGTAGCCAAACTTCATCAAGATGAAATTCATCAATATCCTTGCAGTACGGCCATTACCATCATCGAACGGATGTATACGTATAAACTTGTAATGAAACTCTGCCGCAAGCAGTATCTTATTAAAGCTTTCATCTGCTGCTTTTTCATCATACCATTCCATCAATGCCGTCATTTCGGCAGGTGTCTCTTCCGGCGTAGCAAAATAAAACATCTCCCCTGTTTTGGTCTCCACATGGTTTGGTGACGTTTTATATTTCCCTACCTCAACCCACTTCTTGGTGGGCTGGCCATCTGGGGTTTGGGCATCTACCTGATAACGTTCCTTTAGTAATAATGTATGCAGTTCACGAATAAAATTCTGAGTCAATGGATAATCTCCTTTAACTACATCCATCACCCAGTTAACAGCCTCATTGTGGCCGGTAACTTCAAAATGGTCTCTAAGCGGCTTTCCGTGTGCAGTAAGTCCATACATCAACAGCGCCTTCGTCTCGCCATAGGTAAGCGAATTCCCTTCCAGGTTATTAGAGTGGTAATTCCAGTCCAGGCGGAATTTCTGCATAATCCTGCCTTCCTGTTCTTTGTCTATGGGGCGCAGGCTGTCTAACTGCTGCTTTAGTGCTACGGCTTGCAATACTTCTTCCATTACAATTGTATTTCAGAGTAAATATAGCAATTGTAGAACAAATGTGTTCTGTATGTACGCTAATTGTATTATCTACATATCACAATCATATTATTTTAAAAATTCATTTTTCCTCAAAAATTCTCCCTTAAAATTAAATTTTTCCGATATTTGTTACCATGAACAAGCCATGGAGCGGTTTACTGGGACATTTAAAATTCCTCATCAAGAGAAATCCGGAATGAGGCAGGCATTTTTATGCTGTAACCATTCGTTAAATTTTTAAAAATCCGTTTAAACATGCCTATTTACCATAAACTCGGCACTATTCCGCAAAAGCGCCATACGCAGTTTGAAAAGCCTGAAGGCGGGCTGTATTATGAGCAACTTTTTGGCACAGAGGGATTCCACGGCCATTCGTCGCTGCTGTACCACGTGCACAGGCCCACGCAGGTTAAGGAAATCCTGAAATCCTATTCGGTTGAACCGAAAATTGCCATAGACAAAAATATTAAGTCGCTTTTATTCAAGGGCTTTGAACTGAAGCCGGAAGCCGACTTTTTAACCAGCCGCAAAGCCATGCTGGTAAACCGCGACTGTATTATTGGCCTTGCTGCCCCAACCGAATCGCTGCGCAGTTATTTTTACAAGAATGCCGATGCCGATGAGATGATCTTCATCCACAAAGGTACGGGCACCCTGCGCACCTTTATGGGCAACATACCGTTTGAGTATGGCGATTACCTTATCATTCCGCGCGGTATGATTTACCAGATAGACTTTGACACACCTGATAACCGCCTGTTTTATGTAGAGTCGATAGCACCTATCTATACACCTAAGCGTTACAAAAACGCCAGCGGCCAGCTGCTGGAACATTCGCCGTTCTGCGAGCGCGACTTTAAACTCCCTACAGAAATTGAAACGCACGACGAAAAAGGCGATTTCCTGGTTAAGATCAAAAAAGAAGGCATGATGCATGAGGTGGTATATGCCACACACCCGTTTGACGTGGTGGGTTATGACGGCTATAACTTCCCGTATGCATTTAGTATCCATAATTTTGAGCCCATTACCGGCCGTGTGCACCAGCCGCCACCGGTACACCAAACATTTGAAACGGCTACGTTTGTAGTGTGCTCGTTCTGCCCAAGGCTGTATGACTACCACCCTAAGGCAATACCTGCACCATACAACCATAGCAACATAGATAGCGACGAGGTACTGTATTATGTAGACGGCGACTTTATGAGCCGCAACAATATAGAGCAGGGCCACATAACACTGCACCCTAAGGGCATACCCCACGGGCCTGCACCGGGCGCTATGGAACGCAGCATAGGCAAAACAATAACCGAAGAGCTTGCGGTAATGGTAGACACCTTCCGTCCGCTTATGGTAACCGAAGAAGCCATGAGCCTTGACGATGGTAAATATTACAAGAGCTGGGTGGAGTAAAGCCCCTCCCTACCCTCCCCAATAGGGAGGGAACTCTGCTGTTAAAACAAAACTTAAAATAAAACATTCTCCATGGGCAGGGATGCCCGAGTGAAGCTCTTCCCCCTTTGGGGGTCAGGCTTTGGAAACTAACAACATAACAAAATGAGCGATATTAAAAACGTAGAATACGGCCTTGAAAAGATTTTTGAAGGCGCACAGGATTTCCTTCCCCTATTGGGAACCGACTATGTAGAATTTATTGTAGGCAATGCCAAACAGGCGGCCCATTATTATAAAACCGCTTTTGGCTTCCAGAGCGTGGCCTACGCCGGACTTGAAACCGGCCTCCGTGACCGCGCCAGCTATGTACTAAAGCAGGATAAGATACGTTTTGTATTCACCACACCCCTAACAGCCGACAGCCCGCTAAACGACCACCTTGTAAAGCATGGCGATGCCGTTAAAATAGTAGCGCTTTGGGTAGAAGATGCACGCAAATCATTTGAAGAAACCACAAAACGTGGCGCTAAAGTATTTATGGAGCCAACAGTTGAAACCGATGAGTTTGGCGAAGTAGTACGTGCCGGTATTTATACGTATGGCGAAACCGTGCATATGTTTGTAGAACGCAAAAACTACAACGGCGCTTTCCTTCCGGGATACCGTGAGTGGAAAAGCGACTACAACCCTGCCCCAACCGGCCTTAAATATGTAGACCACATGGTGGGTAACGTGGGTTGGAACGAAATGAATACCTGGGTTAAGTGGTATGAAGACGTAATGGGCTTTGTAAACTTCCTTAGTTTTGACGACAAGCAAATCAATACCGAGTACAGTGCACTGATGAGCAAGGTAATGAGTAACGGTAACGGCCGTATTAAATTCCCAATCAATGAGCCTGCCGAGGGTATGAAAAAATCACAGATTGAAGAATATCTTGATTTTTACGGCGGCCCTGGTGTACAACACATTGCCATTGCTACCGATGATATCATCAAAACCGTAAGCGATCTTAAAGCACGTGGTGTTGAGTTCCTTAGCCAGCCACCACAGGCTTATTATGATGCCGTTCCGGAACGCCTTGGTGCACACCGTGGTGCCTTTAAGGAGGACATCCTGGAAATACAGAAACTGGGTATAATGGTAGATGCCGATGAGGAAGGCTACCTGCTGCAAATCTTTACCAAGCCGGTGGAAGACAGGCCAACACTTTTCTATGAAATCATACAGCGCATGGGTGCCCGCGGTTTTGGCGCAGGCAACTTTAAAGCCCTGTTTGAGAGCATAGAACGTGAACAGGCACTGCGAGGAACTTTGTAAAAACCCTCTTTTTTTAAACATAATTCAAAAACAACCCTTTAAAGACTATGTTTTTTGACAATACTGTGTTAAAGTTGAAATTCTACAATTTATTTCTCAACAAACTCAGTACTTTTGCACGCGCAATCAGGGAGGTATCATAACGCCAAACTGATTGTCAGGTAAATTTTTCATAATTTATAGTTTTTTGGTTGGTTAATAGCATAAAAACCCGGTCATCTTTTTGACTGGGTTTTTTTGTTTTCGTATTTTTGGAACAGAAATTGCACTACAACATCCCAACACCAAAAAATTAAGGAATTACTATGAAAAAATGGTTCGTTATTGTAATGTTGCTCGCTTTTGGCAGTAGTGCTTTTTCTCAGGATGCTTTTAAGGTGGGCGAATATTTTAAATTCAGGATTCACTATGGCATTGTTAACGCCGGTTATGCAACGCTGGAGGTTAAAGAGGCCACCAAAAACAATAAAAAAGTGTTTCATGCCGTGGGCAAAGGCTACACAACCGGCATGACCAAGTTTTTCTTTAAGGTAGACGATACCTACGAGAGTTATTTTGACAAAGAAACGGGCAAGCCCTACCAGTACGTCCGCAAGATAGACGAAGGGGGCTATACCAAAAACCAGGAAGGTTTTTTTGACCAGGTTAAGAACACCGTGCTGGTAAAAGATTATAAAAACAAGAAACAAAAAACCATCTCGGTAACAGAGAACGTTCAGGACATTATGTCAACGTTTTACTACCTGAGAAACCACCCCAGTGTGGGCAATATGAAGGTGGGCGAATCAATAACATTAGATATGTTTTTTGATGACGAGGTGGTAAAGTTTAAAATGAAATACCTGGGCAAGGAAGACCTTAAAACCGAATTTGGAAAAGTGTCTGCCCTTATGTTCCGGCCGCTCGTGCAATCAGGCCGCGTGTTTAAGGAAGAAGAAAGCCTTACCGTGTGGATAAGCGACGACGAAAACCGGATTCCGCTCAGGATAAAAGCAAGCCTGGCCGTGGGATCACTCAAAGCCGACCTTGAGGAATACAAGGGGCTTGCGCATCCGTTTAAAGTAAAAAAATAAGATTTTTGATGGAAATCACATCACCCATAGCTGAAAAGCTTGATGAGCTGGAAAAGAAATTCAGCGCCATAAACCAAAAAACCGAAACCCACCTGGAAGGCCTGCTTTGGGCCAAGCCCATTACTTACTGGGATTACATAAATACCGATGCGCTGCTCAACCTGCAGATACAGCGCACGACACTGCCCGATGAAATGGTGTTTATTATGTATCACCAGATAAACGAGCTGCTGTTTAAAATGATGCTATGGGAAGTAGAGCAGCTGTGCCATACAGAGCAGCCTGAAACGGCTTTTTTTACCGAAAAGCTAATGCGCATAAGCCGTTATTTTGACATGCTTACCACATCTTTTGATATAATGCGCGATGGTATGGATGTAGAACAGTACATGAAATTCCGCAATACGCTAACGCCTGCCAGCGGCTTCCAGAGCGCGCAGTACAGGCTTATAGAATTTGCAAGTACCGACCTTATAAACCTAATAGACTACCGCTACCGCGCCACCATAGACCGCAACACCCCTTATGAACACGCGCTGGAGCACCTGTACTGGCAGGCTGCCGGTAAAGACTACCGCACCGGCGAAAAGAGCTATTTGCTGGCGGAGTTTGAGCGCAAATATAAAGGCGAGTTTTTGCGTTATATGGAAGAGTACAACACCATAAACATTTGGCGCAAGTTTAAGCAGCTGCCTGCCGAAAGCCAGGCAAACCCGGAACTTGTAAAAGCCATGCGCCATTATGATTATACGGTAAACGTTACCTGGGTTATGGGCCACCTTAACACCGCCAAAAAATACATAGAGAGCACCAGCGGCCCGCAGGAAGCTACCGGCGGCAGCGACTGGAAAAAATACATGCACCCCAAATACCAGCGCAGGATATTTTTCCCTGAGTTGTGGAGCGAAGAAGAACTGCGCACCTGGGGCGAAAATGTATAACCTGATAAAACAAGCACATTGAGATATTCTGCATTCATATTATTTTTATTTTTTACCCTAACCGCCTGTAATAAAGAGCAAAAAGAAGCCAAAAAAACCCCTAAGCCCGTAGTAAAAAAAGAAACCCCTGTAAAGAAATTCGGTTTTGTGCTGAATGATTTTAAGGTGGTTAACGACACTATTAAAAGTGGTGACACTTTTGGCAAACTACTCAGCAACCAGGGCTACAGCGCAGCAGATATCCATAAGATTACCGAAAGCATAAGAGATACGTTTGACCTGCGCGACATCCGCATTGGCAAACCCTATGTTTTTCTTAAAGATAAAAAAGCCCCTAACGGGGTTAAGGCGTTTATATATGAGCCTGATAACCTTAGCTATTATGTGGTAGACCTGCGCGACAGCATTGCAAAGGTTAACAAAACCGTAAAACCCATTACCATAAAACGCCGTACTATTGCTGCCGAAATTGAAGGCTCTTTAGCTGAAACACTGGGTAAGGCAGGCGCAAGCCCTGCAATGGTGCAGGAACTGGCCGATATTTATGCCTGGAGTATTGACTTCTTTAAGATTCAGAAAGGCGATAAGTTTGCCGTTACCGTGCGCGAAAAATATATAGACGGCACCGTTTATGCCGGTGTAGAACAAATTGAAGCTGCTTTTTTTGAATACAAGGGCAAAAAGATTTATGCTTTCCCCTTTAAGCAAAACCCTGATGCTAAACGCTTTGATTATTTTGATGAAGATGGCAAGGTGCTTAAAAGTATGTTCTTAAAAGCGCCGCTTAAATTTAGCCATATAACCTCAAGGTTTTCGCCAAGGCGTTTTCACCCGGTGCAAATGCGCTGGAAAGCCCACAACGGTACAGACTATGCCGCCCCTACCGGAACGCCTATTATGAGTACTGCTAACGGCACCGTTATTCAGGCCGGGTATACATCGGGCAACGGCAATTATGTAAAGGTAAAACATAATGGTACCTACACCACACAATACCTGCACATGAGCAAAATACTGGTGCGCAACGGCCAGCACGTTAGCCAGGGCCAAACCATAGGCCTTGTGGGCAGTACCGGCCTTGCAACCGGCCCCCACGTGTGCTACCGTTTCTGGAAAAACGGCGTACAGGTAGATGCCCTTAAGCAAAGCCTGCCCAGCAGCGAGCCTATGGCCGCAAAGCACCTGCCTGAATTTAAAAAACAGGCTGAACCGCTAAAAAAGGAACTTGACGATATAGCAAACAAAACATTTAACCCCTAAACAAACTGAAGAAAAAAATGGCACTACAAAATATTAACCCAACCGGTACCGAAGCCTGGAAAGCCCTGCGCAACCATTTTGAACAAATGCAGCATACGCAAATGCAGGACCTGTTTGCCGCTGATGCTAACCGCGCGGAGAAGCTACACATTAAATGGCAGGATTTTTTAGTAGACTATTCTAAAAATATAGTTACTGAAGAAACTCTTTTATTATTGCAAAACCTTGCTAAAGAAGTTGACTTGCAAGGCGCTAAAGACGCTTATTTTGCAGGAGAAGCCATAAATCGTACAGAAGGCCGTGCGGTATTGCATACTGCCCTTCGTGCGCCGGAAAGCGCCGTGGTAACTGTAGATGGCGAGAATGTAATGCCTGAAGTATATGCTGTTAAAAACAAAATAAAGGGCTTTACCGAAGAAATTATCAGCGGTGCTAAAACCGGTTATACAGGCAAGCCGTTTACTGATGTGGTAAACATAGGCATAGGCGGTAGCGACCTGGGTCCTGATATGGTGGTTCAGGCGCTTAAATTCTACAAAAACCAGCTTAATGTAAGGTTTATATCTAATGTAGATGGCGACCACGTTATGGAGAGCCTTAAAGGCCTAAACCCTGAAACTACATTATTTGTAGTGGTTTCTAAAACTTTTACCACACAGGAAACCCTTAGCAATGCCGAAACCGTGCGCGAATGGTTCCTTAAATCTGCAACACAACAAGATGTAGCCAAGCACTTTGTGGCGGTATCTACCAACATACAAAAAGTAACCGAATTTGGTATTGACCCGGCTAACGTATTCCCGATGTGGGATTGGGTGGGCGGCCGTTTCTCTCTTTGGAGTGCGGTGGGCCTTAGCATTGCACTTGCAGTAGGCTTTGATAATTTTGATGCCCTGCTTAAAGGCGCCAACGAAATGGACGAGCATTTCCGCGCGGCGCAACCTGAACAAAACCTACCTGTAATACTGGCGCTGCTTAGCGTGTGGTACAATAACTTTTTTGGTGCAGAAAGCGAAGCCCTTATACCCTACACACAATACCTGCAAAAGCTTGCCCCATACCTGCAACAGGGCACTATGGAAAGCAACGGCAAGAGCGTAGGCCGCGATGGCAACCCGGTTAACTACCAAACCGGCACTATTATTTGGGGTGAGCCCGGCACTAACAGCCAGCACGCATTCTTTCAGCTTATACACCAGGGCACCAAGCTTATACCTACTGACTTTATTGGCTTTATGGAACCACTACACGGCAATAAAGACCACCACGATAAGCTTATGAGCAACTTCTTTGCACAAACAGAAGCACTGCTTAACGGCAAACCTGAAGGCACAGTTAAAGCGGAGTTTGACAAGGCAGGTGTTACCGGCGAAACGGCAGAATACCTTACACCATTTAAAGTGTTTCGTGGTAACAAGCCTACCAATACATTCCTTATCAAAAAGCTTACACCACAAACGCTGGGTTCTCTTGTGGCACTATATGAGCACAAAATATTTGTACAGGGTGTTATATGGAATATCTTCAGCTACGACCAGTGGGGTGTTGAACTTGGCAAACAACTGGCCAACTCTATCCTTGGCGAAATAAACAGTGGCGAGGTTAAAAACCACGATAGTTCTACAACATTCCTTGTAAACGCATATCTTAAGAAGTAGTACACTACATAAAACTATAGTTAACCCCGAAGTTATTCTTCGGGGTTTTTGTTTACCCCAAAGTCATTACCCTTCTCCGGTAAATAAAGATATTTAAAAACGCTCCATCAAGCTTTTTAATCCCTAATAATATGCAGGCATAACATCTGAAAAAAAGCCCAAAAACCCTTATGCTTTATTATTAAGCAATGATTATGGTTTTATAAACGCAATGTTTACACACCTGTAAGAAAAAACGTTTTTCTTAACCTGAGAGTTACCACAGGTATAAGTTTATGTAAAGTTGACCCATTTTAATAATTAGTTAACGCCACAGCCGCTTAAAATGGCAAATTTTGGCGCGTAACCTTTATTAAAATCTAACATCGAAATGAAAAAACTACACAATTTATTTTTTGTGTTTGCGCTGTTATTTTGCTCTTTTGCATTTGCACAGCAAACCATAACCGGTAAGGTTATGGACCAGGAAAGTATGCCACTGCCGGGTGCAAGCGTAGTTGTACAGGGCACCACAGTATCTGCCACTACAGGTATTGATGGCGACTTTACACTTTCTACAAGCCAGACTTCGGGCACTATTGTAATAAGCTATGTAGGCTATGCAGGTTCGCGCATAAGCTTTAACGTAGCCGAGGGACAGACATTTGATGCCGGCACCATAACCCTTGCCCCGGATGCAGAGCAGCTTGAAGGCCTTGTAATTATTGGTGGCGGTGTAATTGACCTTGTGGAAGACCGCAAGACACCGGTAGCGGTAAGCACTATTACACGCAAAGAAATACAGGAAAAATCAGGTAACCAGGAGTTTCCTGAAATTATGAAAAATACACCATCTATTTATATTGCAGGTGCTGCGGGTGGTGCAGGTGATTCTCAAATGTATACACGTGGTTTTGACCAAACCAATACTGCATTCCTACTTAACGGACAGCCTATTAACGGTATGGAAGACGGCAATATGTACTGGAGTAACTGGAGCGGTATGACCGATGTGGCTAATGCCGTACAGATTCAGCGTGGTTTAGGTTCTTCTAAACTTGCCATATCATCAGTAGGTGGTACCATTAACATTGTTACCAAGGCTACCGACCTTAAACAGGGTGGTTTTGCCCAGTCTATAATGGGTAACGATAACTACATGAAAAACACTGTAGGATACAGCACAGGCCTTATGGAAAGCGGCTGGGGCGTTACCGCCATGCTAACAAACTGGAGCCAGGATGGTTATAACCGCGGTACGTATGGTGCAGGCCAAAACTACTTTGTATCGGTAGGGTTTAAGCCAAACGATAAGCACCAGTTTAACTTCCTTATTTTTGGCGCACCACAATGGCACGACCAAAACTATACAAAATCTATTGCTACTTATCTTGAGCACGGCCGTAAATACAACAACAACTACGGTTTTATAGAAGGTGATTACCTAAGCGAAAGGCGTAACTTTTACCACAAGCCGGTAGCTAACCTTAACTGGGACTTTAAAATATCTGAAACTATGGACCTTTCTACCGTAGCTTATGCCTCTTGGGGCCGTGGCGGTGGTACAGGTAACTGGGGTAACGGAAGGGTAAGGACTGCCGAAGGACTTATTGACTTTGATGCTATCCGCGCTAATAACGAAGCCATACCGGGCGGTATAGGTACAAGCGCTGCTTATGCTATACGTAACTCGGTTAACAACCACGCATGGTATGGTGTGGTATCTAACTTTAACCACAAGATAAACGAAAACCTGAGCTACAACGTGGGCCTTGACCTTCGTACGTACAAAGGAGACCACTTTAGGAACATAGCCAATTATATAGGCCTTGCCGGTTTTGCTGAAAACGGTAACGCACAATATCCTGACGGTTATGTGGTAACAGAACAGTTTAGCGCCAACCCATGGAGCCAGCTTTTTGCCAAGACTGACGATACTCAAAAAGTAAACTACGACTATAGCGAAAGGATTAGCTACGGCGGCCTTTTCGGTCAGGTTGAGTATACTGTAGACGGTTTCTCAGTTTATGCACAGGGTGCGGTGTCTAACCAGTCTCACGTGCGTTGGGACCGTTACGGATATGTTGCTGCCGAAGAAGAATCGGCTAAAGTAAACAACACCGGCTTTAACGTAAAAGGTGGCGCAAGCTATACTTTTGCAGAGCAGCACACTATTTTTGCCAATGCAGGCCACTACAGCAAGCAGCCTTACCACGATAACATTTACCTAAACTTTGGTAATGATGTAAACCCACTTACCGAAAACGAAAAAATTACCGGCCTTGAAGCCGGATACCGTTTTACAAGCCAGTATTTTAGCGCTAACCTTAACGCGTACAGGACTTCATGGAAAGACCGTGTAACTACAACCAGCGATACTGACGAGGCTACCGGCCAGCAAATTTACTACAACAACAGCGGTGTTAACCAGCTGCACCAAGGCCTTGAATTAGACTTTATGGCGCACCCAATACCACAGGTAGACATCCGCGGTTTCGCTTCAGTAGGCGACTGGCAGTATGACGACAACATTTACCAAAGGACTTTTGACGAAAACCAAAACCTTGTAGAAGAAGAAGTGGTAGACGTAAAAGGCGGTAAAGTGGGCCCTGCTGCACAAACTTCTTACGGCCTTGGCGCTGTATACCGCATAGGCGGTGGCTTTAGCATAGATGCTGACTGGAGGAACTATGACGATATGTATGCTGATGTTGTAACTAAAGACAACATCCAACTACCTTCATACGACCTTGTTGATGCAGGTTTAACTTACAAGCTTACTTTCCCTGAAACATCGCTTACCTTCCGCCTAAACGTAAACAACGTGTTTGACGAGGTATACCTTAGCGAAATGACTTCTGCCAATGCTGTAGAAGCCGGCGACGAAACGTACAGGGGAATCAATGTGAGCAATAACGTATTTTTTGGTAACGGCCGTACCTGGAACTTCGGTATGAGGTTTAACTTCTAATTTTCATAACTTTCTGCCAATAAAAAGCGCCGCGGGGTAACCTGCGGCGCTTTTGTTTTTATTTTGTGTCCCGTCCTGAAATATCGATACACAAAAAA
>NZ_LIYD01000005.1:2906280-3554915 GCF_001278115.1 Flavobacterium akiainvivens
TTAAAAAAATGTAACTTGAAATGTAGTATGACTCAAAACTCAGATCCTTATGAAAATGCAGTAGCGGAAAGGGTAAATGGAATATTAAAACAGGAGTTTATGATTGACGCTTACCATCTTGAATTATCATTAATGAAAAAGCTGGTAGCGGAGGTTATAAATAAGTATAATCAAATCAGGCCACATTGGTCAAATTATATGCTGACTCCAAACAAAATGCACCTGCAAAGCAGTATCAAAATGAAAACCTATAAAACAAAAAACAGAAGTAACCCGAAAGCTACTTCTGTCTAAAAAAATGTATTTTTACTATTATTAATCCTGTATCGTTATTTTAGGACTAGTCATTGGTATTTCTAAAGCTATTTATGCTTCATCGTTGCTTAGTGCATTCCACCCTCTTGATTTAAGCGGGATTTTGGTATTGGCACGGGTTATAAGGTGTGTGCCCTCACTTTGCTGGGTCAGGTGCCCAATGATGGTAAAGTTAGGGTTGCCCTTTATTTTATCATAATCATCCTGCTTAATGGTAAAAAGCAGTTCGTAGTCTTCTCCGCCGTTTATAGCTACGGTGGTAATGTCTATATTAAACTCCTCGCAGGTATTGATAAGCTGCGGATCAACCGGAATTTTTTCTTCATACAGGTTGCAACCTACCCCACTCAGCCTGCACAGGTGCATAATCTCGCTGCTCAGTCCGTCACTCACATCAATCATGCTTGTAGGGGCAATTTCAAGCCCTTTTAAGATGGCTTTTACATCGGTACGTGCTTCGGGCTTCAGCTGGCGCTCTATAAGGTAGCTATAGCCATCTAAATCAGGCTGGTTGTTTGGGTTAACCTGGAATACCTGTTTTTCGCGTTCCAAAACCTGAAGGCCCATGTATGCAGCACCCACATCGCCGGTAACCACAAGCAGGTCGCCATCTCCGGCACCGTTGCGGTAAGCCAGGTCTTCGGCATCAGCCTCGCCTATGGCGGTAATGCTTAGTATCATCCCTTTTTGTGATGATGTGGTGTCGCCCCCCACTATATCTACATTGTAGCCTTTTGCAGCCAGCTTGATACCGTCGTACAACTCATCAAGCGCCTCAACGGGAAAGCGGTTGCTCACAGCAATGCTCACGGTTATTTGGGTAGGCGTGGCGTTCATGGCGGCAATATCGCTCAGGTTTACCACCACGGCCTTGTAGCCCAGGTGCTTTAGCGGCATGTAGCCCAGGTCAAAATGCACGCCCTCGATAAGCAGGTCGGTACTTATTACCACTTTTTTATCTTTAAAATCAAGTATGGCGGCATCATCGCCTATGCCTGTAAGGGTAGACGGCTGCTTGATTTCTATATTTTGCGTAAGGTGCTCTATAAGCCCGAATTCGCCCAGAGCGGCAAGCCCGGTGCGTTGCTGGTTTTTGTCTTCAATCATTTTTTTAGAGTTGCAAAGTAGCAGAGTTACAAAGTGACAAAGTTACAATTAAGTCATAAGGTTAGAAAACCGAAAGTTATAAAGTCAAATCTATAACTTTTTAGAAACCTCATCCCAATCAAGGAGCCGTTGAGGATTTTCTTTAGATTTCTTTACTCTACTCAAAACCAAATCCTGATGTGATTGTGTAATTTTATCATCAGAATCTAAATGCCCGCGGTAGCGCTCCATGATTTTCAGTACGTTTTCCTTGAGTTCTTCGGGTTCGAGTATGGTGGCATAATCGGCATACATTAAGTACCAGCGGGGAAACCACTCGGTTATATTTTGCGATTCAAACACCATCTCCACCCCATCGGGTGTTATAGTTTCGCTCACAAACCCGTGATAGTAGCGGTCGTTGCTTAAAAAACGGACTTTATCTGCCCGCACCAATATCCGTACGCGGGTGGTGGGGTATTGTTGTTTTTCGCGCTGGATGTAATGTTCCAGCGGCTGGTGCTGTTTTGTAAACGGCTGCTGTGTAAGCTCTATAGACTGTACCCTATCAGTACGGAATTGCCTGTAATCGCTGCGCAGGTGGCAATAGGCCATGGCATACCAGTTGCTGTGGTCGTGAAATATGCCCACGGGCTCTATAATGCGCGTGCTGGCCTGATTTGCATCAAACGCCTGGTAGTGCAGGTTGACACATTTCTTTTCGGCTACGGCGCTGAAAAGCACCCCCAGCGCGTTGGGCACTGATAGCTGCGTAACAGGAAACGTTTGCTGCATGAGTACGTTTTCTTCCATATGTTGCAGCCAGTCTTTGTCTACCTCTTTTAAAATGGCCTTTATTTTAAACATGGCGCTGTTATAGCTTTCGCCTAAACTCTTATCGGTAAACTTTTGCATGAGCTTTTCGGCGGCAATAAAGCTGGCGGCTTCCTCGCGCGTAAACATTACCGGCGGCAGCCTGTAGCCGTCAACTAATGAGTACCCCGTTCCGGCCTCGCCATACAGCGGCACGCCCGAAGCTTCAAGCGTACGGATGTCGCGGTATATGGTGCGCAGGCTTACACCGAAACGTTCGGCCAGGTCCTGCGCCTTTACCACCTTGCGCGATTGCAGCTGGATGAGTATGGCAACAATGCGGTCGAATTTTTTAGGGTTGTCGTGCATGGGTTACCAATTATTCAGAGCGTGTAAGAGATTTTCAATCCAGCCCTTAAAGCGCGGACATTTTTCGATAATAATTTCTATCCCCGTTAATTCAGCAATATTAATCCCATCCACTGTCTTCTCATACCGTTGTCCATGTAACTCATAGATAGCTTTAAGCCTATTTGATGGAGCACCTGCTTCTGTGCCATTAATATCTTCTACATTACCATATTGCCTGGTTACTGCCAAAACATCATTTATTATCTTTTCATCTTCAAGATAAAATCCCTCTTCCGGATTGGAGAAGAAAAGCGTTTCCATTTCATGTTTTTGAATGTACGGAATGAAAAAACGGTAAGGAATTACAGTTTGGACTGCATCATTTAGTTTTTGCTGTAAATAGTCTATTTTATCATCTGTCAAATTTATACCTAAACAACCTGAATAGCCTGGAAGTTTTGTTTCACTATTTAATCTAAAAAAGTCAATTAATGTTGTAACAATAGGTTGGTTTGAATAATGTAGTACTGGCTCTACTGTATTTAAAAAATGTTGAATATTGTTAAATCCGTGCCCGCCACCGCTCATTGTAATAATCAAAGCCTGCAAATGACCATTAATGCCTTGCTTATAGAAATAAGGAATTAAAATTTGTTCAACAAACTCTAATTCTGTTTCACCTTCTACTACAAAATATAAATCCCTCATGGCCGTGCACCTATTACATTTTTAATCCATAGGTCTCCCATGCTGTAGTCCTGAAGCCAGTTTTGCAAACTTTCGTTTTCAAGCCTTTTAAATTCTGATTGGCTGTTCCCCCTATCAACGGTAATTATATCTTCTGCATCAAAATTATTCACAAGGTTTACTGATTGAGTTGATATAATTATCTGGCTTTGCGCAGAAGCTTTTTTTATAAGACCTGCTAATTTGTTGATAGCAACAGGATGTAATCCAAGTTCAGGCTCATCAATAATAATTGTTTTAGGAAGCTCAGGTTGCAATAACAGTGTTGCCAATGCAATGAACCTTATTGTACCATCTGAGAAATGACTTGCATTAAAATAATTTTCAGGATGATTTTTCTCAATCCATTCTAAAGTTATTCTTGAAGAATTGAGTCTGTCAGGTTTTAAGTCAAATCTCTCAAAAAAAGGCGCAATAGATTTTACAATCCTTTCTATTTTTTTGAAATTTGCGGGATAGACTTCTTGCAAATAATATAGAAATGATGGTAAATTGCTGCCATTCTCCTTCAGGTACGAATTGTCATTTAGTTGACTCGCAGATCTTAAAGGCGCGTCACTACTTGTGTCGTGAAAATGATATATTTTAAAAGATTTCAAGTATAAATTTACATAAGAGCTTATTCCAACCGTACTATTTCTTATAAAGCTTTCATCACTATTACTATTTATTCCATTCCATGCCCAGCCATGCCCATACCACGCAGGATTGCCTCCCTTAGATTTATTAAAACCTGTTGATTCTTCTGATATAAATAATTTATTATCGTTAGTAGGCTGCAATTTAAAGCTGTAAGCATTAGTTTCGTTAAACTCAACATGGGCTTCAATAAATTCAGTTTGTCTTCTCCCAAAATGGAGTAAATTATCTGCTCCTTCAGTTTTTGAGTAATTCTCAAGCCTTTGTTCGTAAATAATATTTAGGAGTTTGAAAAAAGAAATAAAATTAGATTTACCTACACCATTTGAACCAATAAGTACATTTATTGGCTTCAATTCCAAATCTAATTGTCTTATAGATTTATATCCTTGTATTTCTAACTTGTTTATCATTGATAATATTAATACTCAAACTTACAAAAAAAACCCGGCACATCTGCACCGGGTCTATAATTCAAAATTCAGAATTTAAAATTCAAAATAACCTTTAGTCATTCAGCTTCAGTACCGCCATAAACGCTTCCTGCGGAATCTCAACGTTGCCCACCTGGCGCATACGTTTCTTACCTTTTTTCTGTTTTTCAAGAAGTTTACGCTTACGCGAAATATCACCACCGTAACACTTGGCGGTAACGTCTTTGCGGAGGGCCTTAACCGTTTCGCGGCTGATAACCTTAACGCCAATAGCCGCCTGTATAGGAATATCAAACTGCTGGCGCGGGATAAGCTCTTTCAGCTTTTCGCACATTTTTTTACCAATGTTGTAGGCATTGTCTTCGTGAATCAGGGCGCTAAGTGCATCTACCGGCTGTGCGTTAAGCAGCACGTCAAGGCGTACCAGTTTAGAGGTGCGCATGCCAATAGGCGTATAGTCAAACGAGGCGTAGCCTTTAGAAACCGTTTTAAGCCTGTCATAAAAGTCGAATACAATCTCGGCCAGCGGCATATCAAAGGTAAGCTCCACACGCTCTGTAGTAAGGTACGTTTGGTTAGTAATCAAACCACGTTTCTCTATACAAAGGCTCATTACGTTGCCCACAAAATCAGATTTTGTAATGATGGTTGCCTTAATGTATGGCTCCTCTACATGGCTTAGCTTAGACGGCTCAGGCAGGTCGGAAGGGTTATTTACAATAATGGGTTTTTCAGGCTCTTTCTTGGTATAAGCGAGATACGACACGTTAGGCACGGTAGTAATAACCGTCATGTTAAACTCGCGCTCCAAGCGTTCCTGTATGATTTCCATGTGCAGCATGCCCAGGAAACCGCATCGGAAACCAAAGCCCAGCGCCGCAGAGCTTTCAGCTGCAAACACCAGTGAAGCATCGTTAAGCTGCAGTTTTTCCATAGAGTTGCGCAGCTCTTCATAATCTTCGGTATCAACCGGGTAAATACCGGCAAATACCATGGGCTTTACGTCTTCAAAACCGCTTACCATGTTTTGGGTAGGGTTTTTGGCATCGGTAAGCGTATCGCCCACCTTAACCTCGCGTGCTTCTTTTATACCGCTTATCAGGTAGCCCACGTCGCCGGCGCTAACGGCCTGCTTGGGTACCTGGTTTAGTTTAAGTGTACCAATTTCATCGGCAAAATATTCGTTGCCGGTAGCCATAAATTTAATTTTCTGGCCTTTTTTTATGGTTCCGTTCTTTACACGAAAGATAACCTCAATACCACGGAATGGGTTATACACCGAGTCGAATATAAGCGCCTGTAGCGGCTCTTCCGGGTCGCCCTTTGGAGCAGGGATACGCTCTATAATAGCCGCAAGTATATTTTCTACACCAAGGCCTGTTTTGCCAGACGCAGGGATAATATCCTCAAGCTTACAGCCCAAAAGGTCTACAATATCATCGCTTACCTCCTCAGGGTTGGCGCTTGGCAGGTCGACTTTATTAAGTACGGGGATTATTTCCAGGTCGTTTTCCAGCGCCAGGTACAGGTTGCTTATGGTTTGTGCCTGTATGCTTTGTGCGGCATCTACAATAAGCAGTGCGCCTTCGCACGCTGCAATAGAGCGCGATACCTCATAACTAAAGTCTACGTGGCCCGGGGTATCTATAAGGTTAAGTATGTATTGCTCGCCCTTGTAGGTATATTCCATTTGTATGGCGTGGCTTTTAATGGTAATACCACGCTCACGCTCAAGGTCCATATTGTCCAGTAGCTGTGCCTGCTGCTCGCGCGCCGTTACGGTTTGCGTGGCATCAAGAAGCCTGTCTGCCAGGGTACTTTTACCGTGGTCTATGTGGGCAATAATGCAAAAATTCCTGATATGCTTCATCTTCGTCTGTTATCTCTTTTCTGTTCCTTTTTCCTTCGACAGGCTCAGGATGACATCCGGAGGCTGTACTGTATAAAGGTACGGGAATTAATGGGCAAATATAGTTAAAGTTAGCGAGTTGCAAAGCAGGGCAGTATCAAATAAAAAAGGCACATACAGGTTTGCTGCATGCGCCTTTTTAACAAGTGTATTTAGGTAACGTTTATACTGTGGCTTTTTTTTGCCTTGTGGCGGCATAACCTATAATACCGGCAGCCAGTACACCGGCATATACATAGCCGTTAATAGGGGCTGTTGATGTAGATTCATCATCTACGGTTTCCTGAAAACCCGGCTGTGCGTTTATGCTTAGCGGGGCAAACATCATAAACAACAATGCTGTAAGGGCATAGAATCTTTTCATGGGGGTTACAATAGTGTTCATAGCTTTAGTGTTTTACGATTATTTTTGAGTTATATACTTTTGAGCCTGAAGTTATTTCTACCATATACAGACCATCGGTAAGTTGGGTTTGGGGGGTAATAGTAAAGGTATCGCCGGCAGGTGTAGCCTGTGCAGCTATTGCCTGGCCCAACTGGTTGTAAAGCGTTACGGTAATTTCTTCGGCACCGGCAAGCGCCACATTAAATGTTGAGCCTGTTGCAGGGTTAGGATATACCGAGAACTGTGCAGCAGATGGGTTATTTACAGAAAGGGTAGACTGGAATACAACTTCAAACCTGCCTTCGGCAACAGAACCGGCTTCGCCTTCGGCAACCGTAAAGCTGTAAAGCGTTTCGGCGTTGTTTTGCAGCTCTGTAAGCGTGTTTGTATGATTATCTTTAAGCCATGCTGAAACTCCGTTTAAACCATTTGTATTAGCCTTAAATGTATAGTTAGCCGCTCGGTATGTAGTAGCCGAAAGCGCAAGGGTTTCGCCATCTACCGGCATTGCCCTGCTTTCGTAGCTCAGGTTTTGGCCATTGGTTACAAGTGCTATACTTTCATCCTGGTTAGCAGGTTTTTTAGCATCAAAAGCGTCAACATCATTGCTGTATGCATCATCAAAGCGCACTACAAGGCCGTCTGCCGAAGGGCCGTTAGCCGCAAGGCTTTCATCTGTATATAGCGTAAGTGCAATTGCAGCGCCTTCGTTATCAGAATTTGTCCTGTACAGGTTAGGTGTACTGGTGCCGTTTGTGTATTTATGAGATTCCTTAAACGTAAGCCATGCAGTTCCTTCAGCAGCTGTTTCTACAAAAAAAGCCTGACCCGGGTGCAGGTATTTATTAGCGACTGAACTTGGGTTTGAATTTGTATTGGCATCTACATTTACAGTTACATAAGCACCCCTTGTGTTAACGGTTGGGTCCCAAACGTAGTAAAAGTTTGCATTAACATTTGTTGCACCGGCATCTGCAAGCAACTCCTGTACATCTACAGTTGCCTGGTATGGGTTGCCCACAAAGTTAAACGCACCGGCTGCGGGGCTAAGGTTGCTTACCAGTACATTTCCGGTAGTAAGTGTACCTGTAGTGCGCAGTGTGGTAGCAGTAGCAACTGCTGCATTACTGGTTTGGTCTACAGCCCTGTCTCCACGCACCAGCATCCTGTATGGCACACCGGCTTCAAGATCTATATTAGTAGTAGTAACAGCCTCCCATGTTGCGGTTTCATTATCAAAGGTAAACAGCGATGGGTTGTTAGAGCCCGAAGCATCAAAGCCGTTAGCTGCACCACCTGTTCCTGTAATATCTGTACCAAGACCCACAGGGTCTGTAGCCGGGCTGCCTTCCTGCCAGTTGCTGTTTATTGTTCCGCCGGTTGTAGGCGAGCTAAGGAAACGGAATGCCCTGCGCGCCGGAATATAACGCTCTACCGTTACATTACCCGCAATGCTGCCGGCAGATTCTGCAACCTTGGCGGTGTTTTGTGCATTGCTTTTAAGGGTTAAGGCATTTGATGTATTGAATGTACCGTTTTGCAACGTTAAAACACCGTTTACTGCAAGCGCACCATTAAGTGTTACACCCTGGGCGTTGTTTGTAGTAAGGCTGTAAACCGCACCGTTAAAAAATGCACCGGCAGGCAGCGTTTGTGGTGTAGTACCTATAAAAGACACCGTACCACCCAAAGCGCTTATGGTATTACTTGCCGATACAGTGCCCGATATGCGCAGCACACCATATCCGTTAAGGGTAATAGAGGCATCATTATCTACTGTTATATTGCGGCATTCGGCCGAACCATCCTCGCCGTCAATAACCGGGTAGTTGCCCGATGTGTGTACAATCTGTACATCTGTTTGCAGTGTAGGGATTGCATTTAACGACCAGTTAGATACATTGTTCCAATTGTTGTCTATAGCCCCCGTCCACACGCTTGTTTGTGCAAACGTGCCAAGTGTGGCAAATAAAGCTATTGCCAGCACTGAAGTTTTTTTTGTAATAATTTTTGTCATAGTAGCATCAATATTTTGGGTGTTGAATGATACTACAAAGAACTACGGATACGGGTTAAACCATTGTTTTAAACCTGTTAAAAACCGCTCGCTTTCAGTTAATTATTAATTAAAAAAAATAACGCTTTGCCAAATTCTCTTAAGATGAAAAGCCACTCAAAAAAAGCCACAAAAAAAGTGCGTGCTGTAAAACACAGCACGCACCTGGTATTGGGGGTAAAAATTATCTCGACCTATCCTTCCGGCTCTATCTTCCAGGGGGTGTGGAAGACCGTAATATCCGGATTCGTCTAATTAAAATATGATTTTTTTGCTAACCTTGCCTGTAGTTGTTGTAACTTCTACAATTACTACCTGCTGTGCAATGTTAAGGCTAACAGCAGCCTCGGTTCCTGTAGCAGCACCGTTGTAAAGCTCCCTGCCACGGATATCGAACACTTTAACACCTGTAAGCTCAAGAGAACCACTGTTTACGTTAATAGTGTTTGTGCCGTTTTGTTTGTATACATATACACTGTTTAGTTCAAAACCAGGGTTGCTAAGGGCATCGGTTACATAAACCACCTCAAACCTGTCTGCAAATTCGCCTGCACCTGTGTTAAAGATATAGTCTCCATCTGCAAGGTTGTAGGTTGTACCCAGCATTTTGTCTTTAAGATATATTTGCTGGCCTTCGGCAAACAAACCGTCTTTATCGTTAAGGCTTATTGTATACTGGCCTGCTGTAGCTACGCCGAAGCCCATAGGCACCACGTCTGTCTGGTTAAACTCAGGCCTTGCCTGTATGCTAAAGTTAATGCCAGACTCTACAGAGTACATCCTCATGTTGCCTTCACCAAGGTCATAACCATCATAACCATAGTCTACACCCAGCGTGCCTTCTTCGCTGTAAGCTACAAGGGTTTGGCTATAAGCACCTGTAGCATCGCTAAAGTTTAGCCAGTAGCGAGACGGAGCGTTGTTGTTTTGTGCAGTCCTGAAGAACGGCTGGCCTGCGGTTTCTGTAGCAGTTGTAGTTGCAGGTACACGCATGCTGTTTTTAAACGTTACGTTTCCTGTTGCTGTTTCCCTAAGCTTAACAAGGAAGCCCTGGCCCGGAGAAATGATCCAAGAAGCGTTATAGGCTGTACTGCCGCCTGTGTTACCCGTGTAAAACTGCGCATTACCTTCTCCACCAAAACCAGGAGTACCAGAGTTTGTGGTAAGGCCGGCCATAGTAAGTATTGCATAACTTACCACGGTAGAGTTGTTTTTCTTCCTCCAGAAGTATAGTGCAGAACCTGCTTCTATTTTAGATGAGTTATCAGTATCGTTATAGAATGACGCTACACTTATTGGAGACGGATAAGGGTTACCAACTGCATAGTAGTGGCCTGCCTGGTTTACACTGTTAAGTGTAAGTGCAGGAGAGTAGCTACCGTTGTGTGCTGTTCCTGTAAATATACCCGGGAATACATGGGTAGCTGTACCTGCATTGTAACCGGTTATAGCTGGCAGGCTATTAGGCATACGGATAAGGTAGCCCCTTGCTGCATCAAAGCTTATTGCCGATGGGTTAGCATAATAGTGGTACTGCTCAAGGTTTGTTGTAAGAGCCTCAGGGCCTAAGCCATAGCGGTACTCATAGAAACGGCCTGTGGCAGTTTGCGGAGAGAAATCTACAAGATTTTGGCCAGATACCGGAGAAGACCAAAGTGTATAGTCTAACCTGTAAAGGGCGTTGCTGTTACGTTTTACTGTAAACACACCTGTGTTAGCTGTGTCAATTGCATTTTGCACAAGCGCACCGTTGTTTTCTACCACAAACGAACCTGTTTCGGCTACGTTTACAGCCTGTGCTACTTCAAGAGTACCGGCAGGGTCTACAGTTACTACTGCACCTTCCTGAACGGTTATTGTTTTAGCAAAGCCTTTTATGCCATATACGTGCGGCTGGAATGGTGTACCTGCCGGTATTGTTACGGTTGTAGCAATGGTAGGTATTGAGTTACAAGACCAGTTGCCTGCAAGGCTCCAGTCTGTATTTATAGTACCGGTCCACGCAAAGTTGTCATTAGTGTTTACAACAGCTACAGGAGATGTTGCAGTACCACAGTTACTGGTTAGTTTAGCCCTGTAGTATGTAGTAGCAGTACCTACGTTTGCAACGTATAGTGACGGCGTATTGTAAGTAGTGGTAGTACTTTGCAGAATATTAGTCCACTCTGAGTCGCTGGCGCCACCTGTAGACGAAACCTGCCACTGTATAGCACCTGTGTGCTCTGAAAGTGTAATGTAGGCATTACCGTTAGGGCATACTGCCTGAACAGCAGGTGTAACAACACCACCCTGTGCTGTTGCCACCACGTTATACTCCATAGGTTCAGATGTAACTACGGCACCAGGACAGTTGTTAAGGCTTGATGGGCGCGACTTAACATAATAGTATCTTGTACCAACAGTCATTGGCGGATAATAAGTAGCAGTAGTAGCACTTGCAATTAGTGTACCTGTAGTGTTATTATATACAGTATTGCTATACCACTCATAAACAGGGTTGTTGCCCAGCGCACTTACTTCAAGCGGCGGTATGTTTGCAGTTGCAGCAGTTTGACACACCGTTACATCAGGGCCTGCATTGATAATAGTGTTAAGGTAAGCGTTGTTAGAAAGCGCAGAACCCGCAGTATTAGTTATAAGGCACCTGTAAGCACCAGCATCTGAAGCATTAACAGGGTTTATAGTAAGGGTATTAGTAGTAGCACCCCAAATATGTCCTGGCACATCTACTACAGGCACTCCGTTTTTCTCCCACTGGAAAGTAGGGGTTTCAGTACCGCTTGATGTAGAAGCCACCGTTACCTGGAAGCTTGTAGAACCACCCGGGCATATAGCCTGGCTGGCTGGCTGGCCTGTAATTTCGGGTGCAGGAATCTGGAAACGGTTCCTGTTGTACGCCATAAACGCAGGGTCGCTGGTACCGCTTGGCATTACTTTAAATTTCTTGGCATCTACAGCATTTGCAGATGTTACATTAAAATCGCCAATTTTATAGGCCACCAACCTTATGTCGCGTGTAGTAGCACCAATTAGCATAGAGCCGTTTATCTGCGCCGTGTTAAGCGGCTGGCCTGTAGGCAGGGTAAAGAAGTCGCTCTTGTATTTACCTAATGAGGCAACAGAGTTAAAAGCAACCTGAACCGGGCGGCCCACAATGTTACCTGCATCATCTATAAACGAATATACAGAGTATGAACCATCTGTAGGCTCAGCAATCTGAGATACAATAATATCCGGCACACCATCGCTTACGTTGTTTGTAATAATGTTTGTAGCCTCAAAAGTAAGCACTGCAGTAGGAGGCAGGTTAGTTGTACCTGTACCTATGTTAAGGCCGCGTGTACCATCAATAAGTACATTACGTATTGTAAGGCCTGCCACGTTTGGCGCAGTAGGTATTTGTGTGTTAGGGCTACCGTCTACCCTGCTGGCTAATACTATAAGGTTTGGCCCGCTGCTTGGCACACTACCAAGAATGTCTTTAATAGGCAGTGCCCTAAAGTTTCCGGTAACAAAGTTTGAACCTGTACCTGTAGCCCCGGCTGTATATCCGGCAGCGTTTAGCACACCTGTAATATTGTCTTCATTACCGGTACTGTATAGTGTACCACCATACCTAAAGCCCATCATACTGTGTGAATTATCGGGCTGGTTAGGGTTGTTACTGGTAGATGTAGACTTCCATGCTGTTGAAGCGCCATTAGCCCAGTTAGTAACTATTTCTGTAACACCAGATCCTGCAATAGTGTAGGGCGGTATATAAGTATAGCTTCTCTCCGCAGAAAATGTAGCTGATGCCCCAGAGCCGTTAACCACCCTGTAATGACGTGTAACCTCGGCTGTGTTAGCCGCAACTACTGTCGGCAGGATAATGCGAAGCTCTGTAGCAGACACAAAAGTAGTTTGCGTAGGCAATACATAAGCAGTACTGGTTGTAGCATAGTCAGTACCGGTATATAACCTTACCGTAGATGTCGAGGTAAACCCTGTACCAATAATAGTAACACTGGTGCGGTGGGTAACCTTTTGGGGGCTATTGCCCGTAACCGACTGTGCAAAGCCCGCCGATGTAAACAAAAACAGCAAATAGCATAGCTGCCTCTGTAAAGAAGTAATTTTTCGAACCCTCATATAGTTAATTTAAAATTAATTACAAATTAAAAACCCAAATTCCACAATGCTTTTTCAACAAAAGTTAAAAAATGTTAAAGGAAACTTTTTCTTAACGAATCTTAAATTTTAAGATTTCTTTAACACTTACAAATTTAGCATACGCTACCCTGCATTTAGCACTGCACAATACTATATTCTTATATGGTTATAGCCGAAATTTATACCTCCTGCCACAACCATTGCTAACTACGATAAAGTTAAATGCGGAGTTTCAGAAAAATAAGGGGCTGTGGCATTTTTATGAAAAAAAGACAATGTTGGCTGAAAAAATTTCAAATCCTGATTTTAACATCTTAAAATTGATTGTTTTTGCAACAGAGTATCGAAATAACGGTATTTATTACACCTATAATTTCTACTTTTTTAGGTATTTTAACACTTCATCGATTTAATTTACGTCTAATCAGGTAGTGTATCGATTAAAAATCGATCTGAATTTTAAGATTGAAATGTTAAAATTTAACAAAATTTGTTAGCGTGTTTTTTATAAATTTTAACATTTATTTTAACAACTAAAAGTGGCAAATACAGCCTGAATCATAAAAAACTAAATTAGACCAATAAAAAAAGCACTTACGTTAGGGGGCGTGTAAGTGCTTGTTTTGTAAAAGTTTGGGGGACTAATCAGTATAAAATTGGGGGCAAATTCTATACATCTTTATATTTTGAAGTAGAGTTTAAGGTATCTTGGGGGCTAACCATCTCCTTATCCAACACAGCAAAGGTATGTTAAAAATCTTAACAAACCTTTAACATTTATTGTTAAAATTTATCCCACTATATATTTTTCTTATGCACGCCTTTTATTACCGCTCTAAAACGCCCTGTTTGTAAGGGTTTTCAGATTTTAAAGCCAAGTGTTAAAGTTTTAAACCGGAATTTTATGCGCACTAAATTTTAACATATACCAGCCAATATGTACTTTATGGGTTTCAATTTTAAGACTTTATAACTTAATTGTACCTTTGCACAAAAGAATGAAGATGGTTAAGATTGGGAAAATAGAGTTACCGGAGTTTCCGCTGTTGCTTGCACCTATGGAAGATGTGAGCGACCCGCCGTTTAGGAGGCTGTGCAAAATACATGGTGCCGACCTGATGTTCAGCGAGTTTATAAGCAGTGAAGGGCTTATTCGCGATGCGATGAAAAGCCGCCAGAAACTTGATATTTTTGATTATGAACGCCCCGTAGGCATACAGATTTTCGGCGGAGACGAAGAGGCAATGGCCATGAGCGCCCGCATTGTAGAAACCGTAAACCCTGACCTGGTTGATATAAACTTTGGCTGCCCTGTTAAAAAAGTGGTATGCAAAGGCGCCGGTGCCGGTGTACTTAAAGACATAGACCTTATGGTGCGCCTTACTAAAGCCGTGGTAAACAGCACCAGCCTGCCCGTTACCGTTAAAACCCGCCTGGGGTGGGACGACAGCAGCATTAATATAGACGAGGTGGCAGAACGCCTACAGGATACAGGCATTCAGGCCCTGAGCATACACGGCCGCACACGCGCCCAGATGTATAAAGGCGAGGCCGACTGGAGCCACATTGCCCGTGTTAAAAACAACCCGCGCATATTTATACCTATTTTTGGTAATGGTGATATAGACAGCCCCGAAAAAGCCGTTGAATACAAAAACCGCTATGGTGTAGACGGCGTTATGATAGGCCGTGCCGCTATAGGCTATCCGTGGATTTTTAACGAAATAAAGCATTTTGTTAAAACCGGCCAGCACCTGCCCGAGCCTATGGTCCAGGATCGTGTTGAAGCTGCCCGCAACCACCTTACATGGGCTATGGAGTGGAAAGGCGAACGTGTAGGCATTGTAGAAACCCGCCGCCATTATGCCAACTATTTTAAAGGTATTCCTAACTTTAAAGAATACCGCCAAAAAATGGTTACGCTGGATGCCGCTCAGGATATTTATGACGTGTTTGACGAGGTACTGCACAAATATGGCGAAGGCCAAACGGTGTAGCTGTACTTTTTTATAAAAACAAAACGGCCACGCAATGCGTGGCCGTTTTGTTTTGTATAGCTAAAAGGATTAATCCCTGTTTAGTTTTGCAAGAAGCTTTAAAAACTCCAGGTACAGCCATATCATGGTCATCATAAGGCCCATGGCACTGAACCACTCCATATATTTAGGCAGGCGGCGTTCGGCACCTTCTTCTATCATATCAAAATCAAGAAACAGGTTAAGCGCAGCAAGCACAATAACAAATATGCTAAAGCCAATACTGATTAGCGAGTTGCCATGGTGAAACAGTGTAATGCCAAATGCCCATGACACCACCATAGACACCAGGTAATATATAAACAGCGCCATAGTTGCTGCTATAACCACTGATTTAAAACGTTCTGTTACATTTACCACCCTGAAACGGTACAGCAGCAAACACACTATAAACGTTACAAAAGTGCCGCCTACAGCCTGTAGCACAATGCCGGGCTGCACATATACTTCAAATAATATAGAAATACTGCCTATAACCACACCTTCAAAAAGCGCATAAGCCGGAGCCAGGTAGCGCGATTGTTTTGGCGCAAAGCCTACCGAAAGGCCAATGATTAATGCTATAACAAAAGACACAATAGCCGGGGTATAAAAATTCATGCCCTGGGCTATAAGATAAAACGGCACAAGGGCACCTGCCAGTAAAAGCCCAAATAATATGGCTGTTTTTGCCATAGCGCCGTTAACCGTCATGGTATCGTTATAATCTATAACGTTAGCCGGAGAGCCATCGGCATTATAATAGGTGGTTTGCGGAGCCGAATTAAATTCTTTGTTTTTAAAAAACGGGTTGTTAGATTGCTGTTGCATTTTATATAAATTGTTAACTAAGCCAAATGTAAAAAATTTTAAGAGGAAAGTGCAAAGATGATGCCGTAAAATAAAAAAAGGGAAAACTGATAGTTTTCCCTTTTTTATGCCCCCAAAAATACCGTAAAATCTAAATTTTACTAATGCTATTTTTATAGGGCAAACATAATTTATTTTGTTTAATAGTTCCTAACCACATCCGACGAAGCGCATATAAAATCGATGAAATACAATTTTAACATTGATTTTAACACTCCTTTAACATTTTTAACACATTATTCAGTATTTGAATTACTGCAAAAAAACAGCACAGACTGGTATAATTTATGTTATTACAAATCAACATTTTGTATTTTAATTACAAATAATTGAAATATTCATTATTTAAATAACGAATTTTAACACAATGATTTGTTAACATATTTTAACAATTGTCTCAACTATCCTTCCTTAATTTTTCTTAAAGAGGTCTTAATGCCTTTTATGAGCGATGAACTGAAGCCTTCGTGCTCCATTTCGTTAAGGCCCACAATGGTGCAGCCCTGTGGCGTAGTAACCTTATCTATAAGCTGTTCGGGGTGTGCCTGTTCTTTAAGCAGCATCTCGGTAGCGCCAAGGGCGGTTTGTGCGGCAATAGCAAGGGCGGTTTTGGCATCAAAGCCTATTTCTATACCGGCCTGCATACTGGCGCGAATATAACGAAGCGCAAAAGCCGTTCCGCAGGCACCTAAAACCGTGGCGGCGTCCATAAGCTTTTCGTCTATAATAACAGCGGTGCCCACTTGGTTAAAAAGGGCTACCACCGGCTGTGCTTTTTCCATATCCTGCGGCAATGCCGAGACACAGGTAGCCGAAGCACCAAACTCTACCGCTATATTTGGCATAATACGGATGATGGCATTACTGCCCCCTGCCCTCTGGTTAAGGTGTTGCAGCGTAACACCACTTACGGCAGAGGCTATGATTTTGCCATTAAGGTGCGGCAGTATTTCATCGAGTACGGCATCCGTCTGCCAGGGTTTAATGGCAAGGATAACAAGGTCGGCCATCTCAATACCGGCAGTATTATTTGCCTGCACGTTTATGCCCTGCCCTTTAAGGCTTTCTATAAGGTGTGTGTTGCGGCGGGTAACGGTTATGTTGTTTCCTGTAGTAAACTGCGCAAGGCCTTTTGCAATGGCTGCACCCAGGTTGCCCCCGCCTATTATGTGGATGTTCATATTTTGATGATTTCTATTGATTATTGGCGTTGCACTAAGATAGCAAATTGTTGCTAATGCAATATGTGCATGGCGAATATCAACAGTAAATCATTCAGCTTTTGGCATATTGCCCTGCCTGGGCTATAACCTGCTCTACGGTAGCTTTTGCAATAATGGCAGCAGGCGGCCACCCGCATACCCTGACGCGCGAGAACGTTTTGGGGTTGTAAAGCGAGTTATCTTTAAAATAAATGCGGTGCTGCCCCATAGGGCCTTCGCACTTGCCTACACCCTCGGGTGGGTTTTGGCACTGTACCAGCACCAGTATAAGGCCATCGGTGCCAAAATAATAATTTTCGGTAAACCAGCCGTCATAGCCTTTGGGCAGCAGCCCCTGGTTTGCACCGGCTACTGATAGTTTTATGAGCCTGCCGTTGTAAAAAAAGCCGGTACCTTTTACGGTTGCAGGGGTTTCTTCGCCGGTAGCGTTGTTTACGGCTATTGTGGTAAGCGGCATGGCATCTATCCGCACAAGGCCGGCCGCTTTAGCGTTTATAAGGCTGTCTGTTGTTTTACCCTGTTTATCTACCTGCATAAAATAGTTGGCCGCAGGCACGGCTTCGGTATCCTGGCTGTAGGCAGGAAGCATGATAAGGGCAAACAACAGGGTAATAAGTGGTTTCATTCTGGTAATCTTTGTAAAGGGCTTAGCCCATCAATTTTCTAATCAGTACAATTTGCCCCAGGTGGTAGTAGCTGTGTTCCAGCACTCCCTCTATGTTGCGCCCGTACGTACTGTACTTTTCGTCTACAAATATAGCACCAAACTGTTCAACGGGCAGCTGTTCAACGGCAAGGGCAAAAGCTTCGGCATTAGCCAGAAGTTGGCTGACCAGCTTTTGCCAGTCGGCCTCACTTTCAATAGGCGGAACATCAAAGGCAAATTTATCGCTAATATCAAGCGTGCCGCCGTTAAGCACTTTCAGCACCCCGCCCAGATAGTAATTTATATGGTAGGCAAGCGCTGCCACGGTATTAAGGTTGGCCACCTTATGTACCGCCTGCTGCCACGTTGTAACCTCTAACTGTTCTTTATAATTTGTATTGGCAATCCACTTCCCGTTAAGGAAAACCTCACGCAGGCGGTTGGCAATAAACGTGTTGCGGTTCATGGCGTTGTTTTTATAAAGATACAAAAATGATGAACACCCTATCCCGGCACCTGCTCGGTAAGCACCTCATTGCCTGCTGCATCAAAATAGGTACAGGTCATTTTTTCTAAGTCCATTGCCCATTTAACAATGCCGTGCTGTGCACAGTGGCTTATGAAAGTGGCATAATCAGTGCCGCCCTGCTGGTGGAGCTTCAGGTCGGCCTTAAACTGTGGCAGGTTTAGCGTTCCGGCAACAGCCACAGGTTCATACTTAGGCTGCGATGCTGTTTTAAAGCCGCCTGTGCCATAATAAACGGCATGGCCATCGTGCACAAAGGTTTCATAATATAGCACACCCAGCGCCTTAAGATTGCGTATGTATGCCGGGAAATCAGCGCCCGATTTTACTTTGCTGTGCGCCTGGCTTATTTGTTCTGTTGTAAACATATAGTATGGTTTTAAACGTATAAAATACCCCTGAAACCCCTTGCGGCATAGTAGCTTTCGGCGCCGTTGTGGTAAATAAATACCGTGCCGTAGCGGTAATCGCCAAAAATACCCCCGCCAAGCTTGCGAATATTATCTGGCGCCAGTACCCAGCTTGAGGTTTTGGCATCAAACGGGCCCAGGGTTTGCAGGTGGCGGTATTGTGCCTCATCCATAAGGGTTATGCCCATTTCGGCAGCCATGCCTGTGGCGCTGTGTTTAGGCTTGTGTTCCTTACGGCTTTCCAGCGCCTGCGGGTCATAGCACACGCTGCGGCGGCCTTTGGGGCTTTCGGGCGAGCAGTCGGCAAAAATAAAGGCTCCGGTTGTGGGGTCAATGCCTATAACATCGGGTTCGCCCTCTGTTTCCTCCATCTGGTCTATGCTCCACAACGCGGCGGGATTATCGTGCAGTTTTGCTTCTACATCGGCCCAGGCTATGCCTTCGTGACGTTTGGTATGCTTTTCAAAACGGGTTTTGAGTATGCCCAGCAGTGTTTCGGTTTGTTCTTGGGATAACTTCATTTTTTTCAGATTGTTGGATTTTTAGATGGTTTGATTTTTAGACAGGACTAAGCTACTAAATTTTTTAAACAGATAACCGAACACATTTTTGAATTGGGTTTTACAACCCTGAAAACCACTAAAAAACAGGTTTGTTTATACCAATTTTTATAGTACGTTTATGCTATTCAACCAATCATAAAAAATTACCAGAAAACATGAAAAAAATTGCCTCTCTTTTGTGCCTGGCCGCCGTTTTTGCGTGCAATAACCCCAAGGCCGACACCAACACCAAACCTGAAAGCACAGCAACATCTGCAAACGAAAAGCTTGTTAAACAGTACTTTGAGCACTTTAACAATCACGACTGGCAAAAAATGGCTGCCATGTATGCCGAGCCTGCCGATTTTAAAGACCCATCGCTGGGGCCGGGCATTGTAAAACAAACCCGTAAGCAAATTGCAGACAAATACACCGAATTACAGGAAGTGCTTACCGATGTGCACGACAGTGTGGTGCAGGTATACCCATCTGGCGAAAAGAATATTATTGTAGAGTTTGTATCTACCGGCACCGCGCCCGACGGCTCTAAATTTGAACTACCCATCTGTACGGTATTTACCATTGAAAACGGGCTGATTGTAAAGGATTTTACCTATTATGATAATTTTGAGGAATAGGCTTTTAGATTATTAGATTGTTGGATTTTCCGATTATTCGACCGGATGTAAATCGAACTATCGAAAAATCCAACAATCTAATAATCTAAAAATCCAACAATCTAAAAATCAAGACTAAAGGATTCCGTTAAGCTTTATATATTGCAGCAGCATGATGGTTTTGGCGTCTTTAATTTCGCCGGTGGCCACCAGGTTCATGGCTTCGTCAATGCCCATCTCCAGGACTTCTATGTTTTCTTCCTCATAGTCTACACCACCACCTTCGCTTACTTTCATATCCTTAGAATATTCGGCCACAAAGAAGTAAATAATCTCGGTTACCGAACCGGGCGACATATAGCTTTCAAACACCTTGCGTACATCGGTTACCTTGTAGCCGGTTTCTTCTTCGGTTTCGCGGCGTATGCAGTCCTCAGGGTTGTCTTTGTCCAGCAGGCCAGCGCAGGCTTCTATCATCATGCCGGTTGGGTTGCCGTTTACGTAGGTGGGCAGGCGGAACTGGCGCGTTAAAATTACAGTGCCCTGCTCTTTGTTATACAGCAGTATGGTGGCGCCGTTGCCGCGGTCGTACGCCTCACGGTGTTGCGATACTACGGCGCCGTTTGGCTTGGTATATTCATAGGTTACCTTGCGCAGGGTGTACCAGTTGTCTGACAGTACTTCGGTTTTTGTGATGCGGATGTCTTTTATCATTTTTTGATTGAACGATTTAATGATTTAAAAATTGAAAGATTTTTGGAACACGCCCTTCGGCAAGCTCAGGGTGACAAGCGGATTTTAACCACCCCACCCTACGGGCACCCCTCCGCGGGAGGGGAATAGCTACACTCAGACTCTTAAACATTGCTATTGCGAGCAGAGGTACGGAGCGCGTCGGTCTTTTAAGGTAAGCAAAATCTTCTACCCCACCAGGCTGGGCCTGTTGTTGTCTAAAATTTCTTTGGCATCGTTATCTATAAGTAGTTGCAGGAACCCCTGGTAGCCATGATCTATCTTGTAGCGCACTTCATCTTCATACACCGGGAAAAAGCTGTATATATTGATTACACCGCCCTCACGGCGAATGCACATTACGTCTTCGCCAAAGGTAACCGACGGCAGTATAACTCCGCCCACAAAGCGTGTTTCGGGGCTGTAAGGCTCCATTTCGGCACTGGACACAATTGAGTGCCCCTCGCCTATCCACGTGTTGTAATGGTGCGGAAAACGCGCGGTTTCTTTAAGCATGGTTATAATGTAGCCGTTTTTAGATTCGGGGGTATATACATCGTCAAACTCAATGTCTTTGGGTATAAGCATCATGAGTTCGGCAAACTTGTAGTCGTCTTTGTTTTCTATGTTGTCGCTTACGTTCATGGCCAGGGTGCTCATGCCCTCGGTAAGCAGTATGTTGTACGTGGCATTGGCCGGTTTTATAAAGTAGACATGCACTTTAAAGTCGGGCGCAAACATTTCGTGAAAAACGGTTGTTTCGGCATTGGGAAAATGCTGGTCTATGTGGCTTGATATCCAGTCGATATGCTCGTCAAAAAATTCGCGTTCGTGAAAAGGGTTGCTCATAGCAGTATTGTTTGTTGTGAACCCCTAAGATACGGATGTTTGGGCAGGGGGTATGTTAAATGATTGTTTTATAAAGATGGAACGCGCCCTTCGGCTCCCGATAGCGCGGGACAGGATGACAAGCGTTTTAACCACCCCGCCCTACGGGCACCCCTCCGAGGGAGGGGAATAGCTACAGGGAGCTTTCTTCACGCGCTGTCATCGCGGGCGGAGGCATGGAGCGCGGCGATCTTTTCGGAGTTTAATTTTTTAACACAAAGGCACGAAGGCCACAAAGGAAGAACACAAAGGGTTGCTGTTTACACGAGCCAGAGGCTCGCGCGAGCGGAAGTGTGCGACGTTTTATTATTAAATTCTGTTATACATTTCAACTATTGAATTAATAACAAGACCAGGGTTATCATTATAAATCAGGTGTCCGCACCCGGTGGCGATTATTCCAATACGATTGGTTTGCGCATTAACAAAGTCCCTATGGCATTTTTTCCAACGTTCAATTTTTTCTGCATCTTTCCAAAACGGTATGCCATTTACAAAATCAATAACCGGAATTTTTGAGGGAAAAGGGGTTTTTCTCATAAGTTCAACTGTACTTCTCAAATTAACCGCCATATAATAAAATCCAGGATTATTGTTTTTCCAGGTTTCAATATCATTTTTTTGTTGTGCAAGAGTTTCGCTAAGATATTCGTCTGTATAATAATCGTGGTTTACATCTATTAAAACGGCACCCTTAACTTTTTCCTGGTTTCTTGCGGCGAACAGTGTTGAATACCATCCTCCGTAGGAATGCGCAACGAGCATGATATTGCCGTTGTAGCCTAACTTTTTTAGAGCAAGTTCTAAATCTTCAATTCCGTGTAAAATATCATGCTTTGTGATATCCGTTTCCAAAGTATCTACCGTACTTTGCCCGAAACCGGCCCGATCATACGTTATTAAAGTTGCCCCCGTTTTTTCAGCTATTGGCTGTAAAATAGTATTCATGGCATTCCCATCTGCACCTCCACCGGTTTCAAATAGTATGGGCATGCCTTTACCTTTTATAATGTGAAAAAGAAGTTTATGTTTTCCTACGTCAACTAATGTGTCAATAGCTTGTGACTGACACGTTAAAAAGATAAAGAATGTGATAATGCTTATCGATGCTTTCATTTTTTGAGGTTTATTTTTTTTAAACACAAAGGGTACTTTTTTAAGAGTATGTGGTGTTTATTGATGATATGGGAATCTTGCCCATATTTTTGTTTTTGCACGAGTCGGGGGCTTCCGCCGGCTAAGAATTTATTTAATTGTAAGAAATCCGAAATTTTTGATTGTTTCTCTTATGTCACCAATAATTAATAAACGGAGACCCCACCATCGTTTGGTTATCCCTGCATTTAACTTTGCTTCAATTTCCTTCACTTGTTCTTCATTCATTTTAGGCACGTCCAAGGTAAGTTCTAGTTTATTAAGTATTCTTTGATAATGAAGCCTGACTTCCAGCGCCATCTTTGATGAAACAAACAAGACTGCAATCAACAATAAAATAAGGATCAGCAATGAATTGAAAACCACAATATATTTCCAAGAACAAATCATTAATATGATCACAATTAGACATTCGAAAGTCAAGACCTCGTTATATTTACTATACTTCGCTAATCGTTTTGAGAACCAGCAATCATCATCATGTAAATTTTGAATATTATCTTTTTTTGCAAAAAATAATAATTTCTGGATTTCAACCTCTAAGCTAGCCGGATCGCTTACATTAGATAAATATCTAAGTATCCTTTTGGTAGAATGAGGCGTGATACTCAGATAGCCACCTCTCCAAAAGACAGAAATTTGTATAATAGAGTTTAGGAAAATCAAAGTATTATTAAATGTGTAGCAACTGAGTATAAAAACAACTAATACATATATTCCAAAAAAATTTTCAAGCCCCAAATCAACAAGAAATATCTTAGATGTTTCTGCAAAAGTCTTAATCAGATTTGATGTTTGCGATATGATTAGTTCTTTAGATTTTGCAACTATGATAAAATTTAGAATTAAGACCGTCAAAAAAAGCCTTATTAATAATGGGAAAAATAAATTCCATAAATCAATAATAATATTTTTCAGGTCTTTCATACAAAAGGCATTAATTATGAAACAAAAAAGCTGTTACGTAATTATTCATAACAGCTTTTTCTAATTAAAATCTTATTTCATCTTCAATAACCAGTTCCTAACCGAAACTTCGTCGTTTATAATACCGCGCAGTTCAGAGATTGCAACCCTGTCCTGAGCCATGGTATCGCGGTGGCGGATGGTTACCGTTTGGTCTTCCAGCGTTTGGTGGTCTACCGTAATGCAGAACGGTGTGCCCAGCGCATCCTGCCTGCGGTAGCGGCGGCCTACGGCATCTTTCTCATCATACGCCACGTTGAAGTCCCACTTAAGGTCTTCGATTATTTGGCGGGCAACATCGGGCAGGCCGTCTTTTTTAACCAGCGGCAATACGGCAGCCTTTGTAGGGGCCAGTACGGCAGGCAGGCTCAGCACGGTACGGGTTGAGCCATCCTCCAGGGTTTCTTCCTTAAGCGATGTTGAGAACACGGCAAGGAACATCCTGTCAAGGCCCACCGAAGTTTCTACCACATACGGCACGTAGTTTTCGTTTAGCTCAGGGTCGAAGTATTGCAGCTTTTTACCGCTGTGCTCTTCGTGTGCCTTAAGGTCGAAATCGGTACGGCTGTGGATGCCCTCAAGCTCTTTAAAGCCGAATGGGAAGTTAAACTCAATATCGGCAGCGGCATTAGCATAGTGTGCCAGCTTTTCGTGGTCGTGAAAACGGTAGTTTTCTTTGCCCAGCCCAAGCGACAGGTGCCATTTTAGCCTGGTTTCCTTCCAGTACTCGTAGTATTTCATTTCCTCGCCCGGACGAACGAAGAACTGCATTTCCATTTGTTCAAACTCCCTCATACGGAAAATAAACTGGCGCGCCACAATCTCGTTACGGAATGCCTTACCGGTTTGCGCAATACCAAACGGCACCTTCATGCGGCCGGTTTTTTGCACGTTAAGGAAGTTTACAAATATACCCTGTGCCGTTTCGGGGCGCAGGTACAGGTCCATAGCGTTAGCCGCCTCAGCGCCCAGCTTAGTGCCAAACATAAGGTTAAACTGGCGCACATCGGTCCAGTTTTTAGAGCCGGTATCCGGGTCGGCTATCTCAAGCTCTTCGATAAGGGCTTTTACGTCGGCCAGGTTTTCGGTTTCTAACGAACGCGCCATGCGCTCCAGTATCTCGCGGTTTTTGGCAAGATAGTCTTTCACACGGGTGTTGGTAGCCTTAAACTCTTCTTCGTTAAAGGCATCGCCATACTTGGCACGTGCCTTTTCTATTTCTTTTTGGGCTTTTTGGTATATTTTTTCGGCGTGGTCTTCAATAAGCACGTCGGCCCTAAAGCGTTTTTTGCTGTCTTTGTTGTCTATAAGCGGGTCGTTAAAGGCATCTACGTGGCCGCTGGCCTTCCAGGTGGTGGGGTGCATAAATATTGCGGCATCTATACCCACAATGTTTTCGTGCATTTGCACCATGCTTTTCCACCAGTACTCGCGGATGTTCTTTTTTAGTTCGGCACCGTTTTGACCGTAGTCATACACTGCGCTTAACCCATCATAAATTTCGCTCGACTGGAAGATGTAGCCATACTCCTTTGCGTGCGATATAACATTCTTAAATTGATCGTCTTGTTTTGCCATGGTGCAAAAATAGGAAAAGGGAATTAAGATTTAAAAATTGAAGGATTTAAAGATTGAAAAAATGATAATTCGGTTATTCGGTTATTTGTTCCAGCGCATATTAGGTAATGTGCAATATTGTTATGGTACCCGGGGCGATGCCCCGGGCTAATGTGCGCGACCCCTTCAGGGTCGGGGAAAAAGTGAATTCCTACTCCCCATCCCATTTTTGCATGATGTTCTTTTCCCAAAGTGCTTTTGCATAATTGCGGAATACTGCCGGGGCTCCGTTAAAGGCAGGGTCAAACTCATAGCCCCCGCCCATGTAATGGTCTGCGCCTTTATCATCGGTACCGCCAAAAACCTTGTTTTCGCCGCGCATGGCATATTTTTTTGTACCCTCATACATTATAACCTTCATGCCACAGGGGCTTACATCGCCATGGCAGCAATGCTTGTACATGAGCCAGACTTCGTTATGCCCGTCTTTATCTAAATCGGTTACCTGAAATGTGCCTTTTAAAAACGCAAGCTCCATATCAACAGGGCAATCTGACACATAGTCATATACTTTCCAGGTTTGGGTGGCAACGCCGTTTTTTACAAGGTAGTGATAGGCAAAGAGTTCGGCATCCTGCCCTTCGGTTTCGTGTACAAACCTGTTGCTTACATAAGCCCCGGTTTGGGTGGTTATAACAATGTTATCGCCCAGGCTGTCGGTATACCGAATGGCATCTTTTACCTTGCCTTCGTAGGTTATGCCTTTCGGCAGGTTTTTAAGGTCGGCCTTTTGTGTGGTTTGCGCCTGTGCGGAAACAAGGCACACCATAAGGAGTATTAGCAGGAGTTTGATGTTCATAAGGGCGAAGATAATTGGTTAGTGCAAAATAATGAATTTATTGATACGGGAGATGATCCTGAAGGGGTAACGTGCAACATCGTTATTGTACCCAGGGCAATGCCCTGAGGTCAACATTACCATTTAACCACCCCGCCCTCCGGGGGAGGGGAATCCACTCGTGCCCTAAACCCATCGTTGCGTGAGACAGGCGAAGCCTGTCTCTACAGCCACCCTGTTATCCTGAATCTTTAAATTTTTCAATCCTTAAATCTTTAAATAAAATAATTACTTTTACTACAAACAAACCACCCCATGAAACACATATACAACCTGTTAACCTTTGGCATAAGCCTGTTTGCGCTTAGCACATACGCACAGGAAGCCACAATACCCGTAGCCGATAACCTGGTGGCAAAGCTGCCTGCACTGCCTGCTGCCATTGCCGAAGACGTAAAACCCTATACCGATGCCCGCTCGGCTGGGCTGGCCGGTTGGCACCCCGTTACCAAGGAAATGTTCATTTCAACCCGGTTTGGCAACACCGCGCAAATACACCGGGTGGCCATGCCGGGTGGCGACCGCAGGCAGCTTACTTTTTTTGACGAAGCGCCGGGCGGGTTTAGCATACAGCCCACTACGGGCGAGTACTTTTTGTTTAGTAAAGACAAGGGTGGCGATGAGTTCCGCAGCCTTTATAGATATGATATAGCTACCGGAAAAAGCACGCTGCTGGCCGGTGCGCCGCGTTCGCAAAACGGCGGTGTAAAGTGGAACGAAGCCGGAACCAAAATTTTATATACCAGCACCCGCCGCAACGGTGCCGACCGCGACGTGTACCTTATGGATCCGCTTGACCCATCATCCGACAGGAAAATACTGGAAGTAACCGGCGGCGGCTGGAGCATTGCCGACTGGAGTAAAGACGAGAAGCTGGTGTTGCTTACCAACTATGTTTCGGTTAACGAGGTACAGACGTATGTGTATGATATGGAGGCGGGTAAGCTGACAAAAATACTCCCTAAAAAAAACGAACGCACAGTATATAACGGCATTAAGTTTGCCCACGGCAACACCCACATTTTTGTTTTAACCACCAGCGGCAGCGAGTTTCTGCGTCCTGCCATAGCAGAAATTAAAACCGGCAAGCTAATGTGGCTGGCAGAGGGCATCAACTGGGATTTTGATGCATACGCCATAAGTAAAGACGGCGCTAAGGCCGCATTTGTAGTAAATGAGGCGGGCCAAAGCAAGCTGTATATCCAGAATATAACCACCAAACGATATGAGGCCGTTACTGTAATACCTACGGGTGTTATAGACGGCGTGGAGTGGCATAACGACAATATTTCGCTGGGCATTACCTTTGGTACGGCCACCTCAAGCGGAGATGTATATGAATACAACACCAACACCCGTAAACTGACCCGCTGGACCGAGAGCGAGCTGGGGCCCATGAGCCTGGACGGCCTTGGCGAACCGGAACTGGTAAAATGGAAAAGCTTTGACAGGCAGGAGATTTCGGGTTTCCTGTACAAAGCCAACAAGAAGTTTACGGGTAAGAGGCCGGTTATAATCAACATTCACGGCGGGCCGGAAGGGCAAAGCCAACCGTTTTTTATAGGCCGCTACAACTACTACCTTAACGAGCTGGGGGTGAGCATCCTGTTCCCTAACGTGCGCGGCAGTGTGGGCTATGGCAAGACCTTTACCGACCTTGATAACGGCTATAAGCGCGAAGACAGCGTAAAAGACATTGGCGCCCTTCTGGACTGGATTGCCACGCAACCCAGCCTTGACCCTGACCGTATTATGGTTATGGGCGGCAGCTATGGCGGCTACATGACCCTGGCCTGCGCCACACATTATAACGACCGCATTCGCTGCAGTGTTGATATTGTGGGCATCAGCAACTTTAATACGTTCCTTAAAAATACCGAAAGCTACCGCCGCGACCTGCGCCGCGTAGAGTATGGCGATGAGCGCGACCCTAAAATGGCGGCTTTTTTTGAAAAGATTGCCCCGCTAAACAACGCCGGCAAGATTACCAAGCCCATGTTCATAATCCAGGGTAAGAACGACCCGCGTGTGCCCTACACCGAGGCTGAGCAGATGGTACAGAAAATTGAGACCAACAAGGGTGTGGTGTGGTACCTTATGGCAAATGACGAGGGCCACGGTTTCCGTAAGAAGAATAACCAGGATTTTCAGTTTTATGCGGTTACGGCTTTTGTGAAGGAGTACCTTTTAAAATAGTCGAAAGTTTTAAAGTCGAAGGTCGAAAGTTGTGGGGTCTGTAGGGATGAGCCGACCCTAAAGGGTCGGGAATTTGTTCATTTATTGGATTCCTTGTGTATTTAAATTTCCAACTGTAATAAAAAATCCTTTAAAATCTTTATGTTCTCCCTTTATACTTATCAATACTTGTATTTTTAAATTATATATATCTAATGAAGTATTTTTAGAAATAATAGTTCCGATTTTTAATATATCAAATGATTTAAATTTATCTGAATTAGGATTTCCAAATAATAAGGATCCATGATCTTTTGAAAACTCCTTGAAGTAACTTATTTTGTAGAAATTTTCTATTTTCATTATCATTAAATTTTCGATAGTATTTATTGTCTGGTCAAACCATTGTAAAGACTTGTAATCGGTCAGCAATCTGTTTAAATTATCTTTCGAAAGAATGCGGGAATTATTAATAATTGCTGCTCCAAAAAAGTTTTTATCATAACAATAAATTTTGTCATATGTCGTAGCATATCTTAATTCAATTCTTCCTATTATATCAAATAGATTTATATTCAATTTTCCTGTCAAACTTCCAGAATTAAATCTTTTTACATTCAACTGAAAATAAATCGCAAATATTAAAGATTGAAGTGGATTGTCAAATATTTGAAAACCACCATCACCAGTACTAATAAAATTTTCCTTAAAGTCAGAAAAAGTACTTCCATAATTTTGAAAGAAATACTTTTCTCCTATTGAACAATTTTCAACGGTTATTTTATATAATGAATTGAATAACACCGGAACATAAACTTGTATATCTTCAGAGTACTCACTATATTTATATATATCTATACCTAAGACCGATTTATTTTCGATATACTCTTTATGTAAATTTTGTTTCTGTTCTTCATTAAGCGATTTAGAAAGTTCAACTTCTGGTTCAAATTTTTTCATGTACAATTTCGGTTAATTTTATGGTGTGGCTTTAATAGCCATCCAAATACTTATTTGAGCAACTTCATAAACCTACATAAAATAATAAATAACTCTATTAAAATAGCAAGAAACAATTATGAATAAAAAAACGATAATATGAACTATTTTAAAGAAATAATTCTGCTTCAAAAAAATAGTATTACACATTTTTTGTGCTTTGGGCTTTATGACTTCCGACCTTTGACCTTATAACTGAATCTTAAACTCCAAAAGTGAAGAACTACCGTTAATTTGATGTTAAAAAGTAAGAATTTACTGTATTGCGAAATCAACCTGAAAACGTATATTTGGGTAACTGATTTTTTATGCTAAAACCGCTCCTCAACCTTATCTACCCTCCCCTGTGCCCCGGGTGCAATGAACCCCTGCCGGAAGAAACCGCCATGATCTGTACCACCTGCCGGCACGATATGCCGTTTACCAACCACCATTTACAGCTTGATAATGAAGCACATAAAAAGTTTTTAGGCCGGTTACCGGTAGAGCATGTGTCGGCCCTGCTGTATTTTCATAAGGAGGGAATAGGCCAGAATTTGGTACACAACCTTAAGTACCGCCGCCAGCAGCAGGTTGGCACGCTTATGGGGCAATGGTATGCCAAAGACTTAGCCAAAGTTACTGTTTTACAAGACGTTACAGATGTAATACCCGTACCCCTGCACCCTAAAAAACTCCGCGAACGGGGCTATAACCAAGCCGCCGGGTTTGCCAAAGCACTGGCTAACGGACTGAATACCAACTATAACGACACCCTGCTGCTGCGTGCTACCTACAACAAGACCCAAACCCAGAAGAACAGGGAGAAACGGGCAGAGATTATCAATTCGGCATTTAGCGTAAACTACTCTGAATCAGACCACAATAAGCACTTTTTACTGGTAGATGATGTAATAACCACCGGTGCTACCCTTGAAGCCTGCGGCAGGCTGCTGCTACAGGTGCCCGGGGCAAGGCTGAGTATTGTTACCATAGCTTACGCGCATAGTTAAAATACTGATATACAAATAAAAAGACCACCTTTCGGCAGCCCTTCCATTCCCTGTAGAGGGGTATTAAGCTATTCTATTATCAGTTTTGTGGTTTGCTGCACACCACTGTCATTTTGTAATTTCAGCATGTACACACCCGAGGCAACGTTTTGTAAATCAACCTGTTGGGAGCCTGAGGTAATAATACCCTCCATAACTTTAGCGCCTAAAAGTGAATATATTTCAAATGACAGGTTTTCTTCAGTATTGATATTCAGCACATTATTAGCAGGATTAGGGTATACCTGTACATTTTTAAGCCCAAATTGCCCGGCACCGGCCACAACATTAACCTGCTGGCAAGACTCTATAGCACCACAAAGGTTTGATATTGTTACACATACCTCATATGTACCGGGCTCTTCAAAGTAATAGGTAGGGTTTACTTCGGTAGATGTACCCTCACTGCCAAAGTACCAGTTAATGGTATAGTAGCCGGTATCACCGGTATATTCAAAGGCAAAAGCACCTTCTTGATTGTTAAGTGCTTCACTTACAGTAAATGACGGTTGAGGCGTATTGCAATAGCACTCATCTGTACCGTACTTAGCCACCAGGAAATCAGTCTGTTGGGTATCGGTATACAGTTCATGGTCGCCAAAGGTAACATGATAGGCAAACTCAGCACCAAGGTAAAAGGCACCGTTAGCCGCGGTAAGCGCCGAGCCCCTGTCCCAAGACCCTATATTACTTTCAATTTGCTCAACACCAGCCACTTCTCCCGTTTGAGCGTTAAATTTATAGACGTATATATCATCTCCCTGGTTAAATACAAGGGGTACCTGATAATCACCCCATGTAATGCCCATGCCACCCCCGGTAATCCATACTTCATCGCCATTAACCGCAATACCGTTTCCAAAGTTAGCCGACTCTACCGCATCGGGCGCTGTACCCCAAATTGTATTACCTTCTGAATCAAGTTTATACACTACCGGATAGGTATACACATATTGTGGGTCGAATGACACGCTGCCAAAAGTATCATCATGGTAGCTTGCCCCGGTAAGGTATATATTCCCTTGATTATCAAGCGTTATATCATTAAAACCATGGCCAAACATAATGGTGGTGTTCTGCTTTAGCCACTGTGCCTGGCCATTGCTGTTAAAAGCCGCTATGTAAGCACTACCCGTAACCTGCTGGCCGTCAACCTTGACATAATCGCTGTCATCAAATGTAAAACGGTATCCTGCCAGGTAAATAACACCTGTTACATGATTGCGTACCATTTTGAAATTCAAAATATTACCAGAAGTTATTTCGACTTCAAAAGGGTGGGCTTCAATAAAATTGCCATCAGTATCATATTTAAGCAGGTGCAATGTTCCGGTAGTGGTGTTTTGGTAAGCACCATCGCAATAGGTACCTGCTGCCAGCTGGCATAGCCAGTAGGTATTACCCTGAGGGTCAACCTCTACGCCCAGGTTGCGGTTTTGTGTAACCGACTCTGAAAATGTAAGCCCCGGTGGCTGTGGGGTGTGTACCCATTCCAGTTCGCCATCGTTACTGTATTTAAACAGGTAAAGTGCTTCATTATTAGTGTTCCAGTTGTCATACTCTACTGCGTAATCTTCGTCAAAATGTATCCCTTCAAATTCGCTGCCGGGGCTGCTGGTGTTTATCAAAAAGCCTGATGCATATACATTGCCGGCGGCATCAGTCTTTATATTCTTAATATAATCATCTGAAGGGCCGCCAATTACCTTAGCCCAACGCAGGGTACCATCGCAGGCAAAGCTTGATATCATGTAGTCTACCGTGGCATAGCTGGAGGCATAGGCCCCAAAAGATTGTTTCGGTACACCATCTACCTCAAGGTTAGATATACCCACCGGCGAAAGCGCAAAAACATTGTCTTCGGGGTCGGTTGCCATGCTGGTAACCGTCTCAGGCTTAGAGTATCCTGCGGCCTGTATCTGGTCATTAGCGCCGCCAAATTTTGCCCACTGCCATTCCTGCCCAATGGCCATTGCGGGTAATAATAAAGACAATAGGGGTAAGGCAAGCCTGTAAGGCCTGCAATGGTAGTGTTTTAGCATGTTGAATATAGTTGATTGGTTTTTTCAGATAACAGCCCTACAGGGTTTTACCCTACCATATACTAAAACATTTTGCCCCCTGTGAAATAAATTGTTATTTTGTGCAGTTATAATGTGCACCATGCTGAAAAACACCTTTTTCCTTATACTTGCGGTAGCTTTTACCCTTACCGGATGTGCCAAGCGCGGCACCATATCGGGCGGTCCTAAAGACACCATAGCCCCTTATATTATAGGCAGTTACCCTAAAAACATGACTACTAATTTTAAGGGTAAAGAAATACACATAGACTTTAACGAATACATTAAGGTTAAGGATATCAACAAGCAGCTGATTATATCGCCACCGCTTAAGTATCAGCCTACTATAACGCCACAGGGCAGCGCCAGCAAGTTTATAGAGGTAAAGATTAAAGATACCCTGGAAGACAACACTACCTACAGCCTTAACTTTGGCCAAAGTATAACCGATAATAACGAGGGTAACCCCTACTCGCAGTTCCGGTTTGTGTTTTCAACCGGCGATTATATTGATTCACTGCAGGTTAACGGCGGTATAAAAGATGCCTTTAACCGCACTCCCGATAACTTTGTAACCGTAATGCTGTATGAAGCCAATGAGGCGTTTAACGACAGTACTGTGTATAAAGAACGCCCGCGCTATGTTACTAACACACTGGATAGTATGACCAACTATTCGCTGCAAAACCTTAAGGAGGGCCGCTACCACATCTTTGCACTTAAGGATGCATCTAACAACTATACCTATGACCCTAAGAGCGACAAAATTGCTTTTTTGGGCCGCGCCATAACCATACCTACCGACAGTACCTATGAGCTGAAACTCTTTAAGCAAAAAGGTGATTTTAAGCCTTCTAAGCCCGTTATTGCCACCAGCAACAGGCTGTTTTTGCCTTATGAGGGCGATGCACGCGGGGCTACCGTAGTGGTTAAAAATGGCGCGGGCACCGATGTTATACCATCAAGGCTTACCGCCGAAAAGGGCAAAGACTCGTTAAACATCTGGCTGCCAAGGGATATTGTGCGCGATTCGTTGAGTGTGCAGGTAACACACCGCGACTCGATAAAAAACTTTATGGTAAAGCTTAAGGAAATAAAAGCAACCGACTCGCTAACCCTTGATGCCGTGCAAAAGGGCGGGTTAAACTTTAGGGACAGGTTCACGCTGAGGCCGTTAACACCGCTTACTGCTATAGATTCTACCAAAATATCATTGATAAATAAAGACTCTATAGCCGTGCCCTATAGCTATAAGTATGATGAGTATAAGCAGGAAATAGTGTTTGATTTCCAGAAGGAAGAGGAAGAAAAATATGTGTTTACCTTTATGCCCGGCGCTGTAACCGACTTTTATGGCAAGCAGAACGATACCACCTATTACAAGCTCAACACACGGGTATATGTAGACTATGGCAATATTTTTATCAAGCTGCAAAATGTAAAGCGTTTCCCACTAATCATACAGCTTACTGATGAAAAGGGAGACACTAAGGCCGAGGCATTTAGCGATGGCGCTACCGAAATTAATTTTGAATTGCTGGAACCCGCAAAGTACTATGTAAGGTTAATTTATGACGACAATAATAACCGCGAGTGGGATACCGGCGATTACATGAAAAAAATCCAGCCTGAAGAGGTTTTTTACCGACCTAAAGAACTGGATGTAAGGCCCATGTGGGATTACGAAGAAATTATTAATGGAGACGGCACATCGGGCAATCCCGGTGGCTAATACTGTAGTGTAAAACTATCCCTGTCGTTTAAAAACGCAAATTTGGCGCGGGTTTCCTCAAGCATTTGTTTGCTTAATTCAATAGTAAACACACCATCTGTTTCCTGTGGTTCAACAATATAAGCACCTAAAGCATCCAGCACCTGGCTGTGGCCGCTGTAGGCATGGCCGTTGGCATCCTGCCCCACACGGTTTACCCCTATGGTATAGGCAAGGTTTTCTATGGCACGGGCTTTTAGCAGGCTGTCCCACGCAAAAGTGCGTATCTGCGGCCAGTTGGCTACATACAGCAATAAATCATAGCCCTCCGTATTCCTCGCAAATACCGGGAAACGCAGGTCATAGCACACCAGTGGGCATATTTTCCACCCTTTATAGTCTACAATAAGCTTTTCAGTACCGGCGGTATAATGCTTGTCCTCCCCCGCAAACGAAAACAGGTGGCGCTTGTTGTAGGTTTTTATTTCGCCGTCAGGCAGTACAAACAACAGGCGGTTATAGTACTTGTCATCTTCCTCAATAACAAGGCTTCCGGTTATGGCACATCCTTTTGAAACAGCAGTTTGTACCATCCACTGCACGCTTTCCCCATCCATGGTTTCGGCTACAGCCGAAGGGTTCATGGTAAAGCCGGTGGCAAACATTTCAGGCAGTACAACAAGGTCAACCACCTCATTTATAGCGTTTATCTTCTCGGTAAAAGCAGCACGATTGGCCGCAGCGTCTTCCCAGGCGAGAGCGGTTTGTATAAGGGATATTTTCATTTGGTTTCTTTAGCCACTAATTTCACGAATTTTCACGAATTAACATCTAAACACACCCTACAAATTGGTGCTAATTCGTGAAATTAGTGGCTATAAACTGCCTAAACAACAAAAGCCCCCGTAACCAATCGGGGGCTTTCAAATAGAACTAACCTAAAACTCTAATTTATGAATAACTAATTATTCCGAAAGTGTAAATGTTGCCTTTAGCTTATCAATAGCTACTTCAAAATCGCCTGCTTCAAGCAGGGTTTTGCCGTCGCGGCCCACATAGCTAAGGTCTTTAGGTGTAAGCTCAAAGCTTACGGTTTTGCTCTCGCCGGGCTTGAGCTCAATCTTTTCAAAACGGCGCAGGCGCTTAACATCAGGCGTAACGCTGCTGGCATATAAATCGCTGGTAAACAGGTGTACCACTTCTTTACCCGCAACTTTTCCGGTATTGGTAACCGTTACGGTAACCGTAATGTTCTCACCTTTTTTAATAGCCGGTTTGCCCAGCTTCAGGTCTTTATATTCAAATGTGGTATAGCTCAACCCATGCCCAAACGGGAACTGCGGGTTGTAGTCGGCCTCATAGTTGTATACACCCTCTGCCTTCTTTTGTTCCTCGCTGGGTTTGTGGATGTACCCAATGGTTGAGTTAGGATACCTTGGGTAGGTATACGGTAGCTTGCCGCTGGGGTTTACATCGCCAAACAGTATATCGGCCAGTGCATCGCCGCCAAAGTTGCCCGGCAGGTAGGTTTGTACAATACCCTTCATTTGTGGCTCAAATTTGCTTATAACCCTCGGCCTGCCTTCGTTAAGGACAAGGATAACCGTTTTGCCTGTAGCAGCAATTTTTTGGGCCAATTCGGTTTGCAGGTCGCTCATGTACAGGTCGTTCATGTCGCCAGGCTTTTCTGTATAGCTGTTTTCGCCAAGGCACAGCAATATTACATCGGCGTTTTTGGCAGCAGCTATGGCCTCATCCATCTGGTTGGCAAGCTCATCATAATAATGGCCGTCTTCCTTGTAACTCACACCGGGAACGTACGTTACATTACCCTTGCCTATCTTATTCTGAACCGCCTCAAGTATCGTGTTGTACTTACCGGCGTGCAGCTCTACGCGGTCGCCCTGCCAGCTGTAGGTCCACGCGCCGTTAAGGCCGCGCATGGTGTTGGCGTTAGGGCCTGTAACCAGTACTTTTATATCTTTCTTTAGCGGAAGCACACTGCCCTCGTTCTTCAGCAGGGTAATGGCCTCGGCAGCCATGTCATAAGCCGCTTTTTCGTGCTCTTTGCTGCCAAATTTAGGATAGTCCTTGTAGTGGGTATTCGGTTTATCAAAAAGGTTCAGTGCATACTTTACTTTCAGTATACGCCTTACGGCATCGTCTATCCTGTCCTGCTTTACCTTGCCTTCTTTTACCAGTTCAATTAAATTATCACAAAAAACCTCATACTGGTAGGGTATCATACTCATGTCTATACCTGCGTTAATGGCAAGCATAATGGCTTCCTTATCGGTGGCGGCAACCCTGTCGCGACGGTGCAGGTTTTCAATATCTGCCCAGTCGGTAACCACAAGGCCGTTAAAGCCCAACTCTTCTTTAAGAAGCTTGGTAAGGATGTTATAGCTGGCATGCACCGGAACCCCGTTGATAATGCCCGAATTGATCATAATAGTATGTGCACCCGCATCAATGGCTGCCTTGAATGATGGCAGGTGGTATTCGCGCAGTGCATCTTCGCTGATGTAGCCGGGCGTACGGTCTTTACCCGAAATGGTGGCATGGTAGCCCAAAAAGTGCTTCATGCAGCTGGCCAGTTTGTAAGGGTCGGCAATGTTGTTGTCTTTCCCTTCATAGCCGTCTATCATGGCAGCACCAAGTACTGAACACAGGTAAGGGTCTTCGCCGAAGCTTTCCCACATGCGGCTGAATGTTGGCGTAAGGCCCAAATCCAGCACCGGGCTAAAGTTCCACGGAATGTTGCTGGCACGGGTTTCATAAGCTGTTATTGATGCTCCAAGCTCGGTAAGCTTAGGGTTGCGTGCGGCACCCTGGGCTATTTGCTGCGGGAACATGGTAGCGCCATCGGTATACGTAGCGCCGTGTATCTCGTCTACGCCATAAATAACCGGTATTTTGTTTTTATCGGTTTTAAGCGATGTTTTCTGGATGGTGCTGATAATCTCATACCACCTTTGCGGCGTAAGCGCCCTGTTTGCCGAGGTGTTAAGGATCGAACCGATGTGGTATTTATCAAAAACATCCTTCATTTTTGCAGGATCAAGCTCAAAAGGCTGATCGGCCGAATAGCGGTTTTTGCCTTTGCCAATAACGTCGAGCGTTACCTGCGCCATTTGGCCCACTTTTTCCTCAAGGGTCATTTTGGCGATAAGGGCATCAACCTTTTTATCAATATCTGCCTGGCTTTGCTGGGCATTTGCCGTAAGTGCGGCACCCAGTGCAAGGCTTGTAATAACGGTACTTAAAACGTGTTTCATGGTTAATTAAGAACAAGTGTAGCTACAGCGCCGGGCTGTAAGGTTATAGTGGTTTTCTTATTTTGGGCATTTACATCTACTGTTTTCACAGTTTTTGAGGTATTCTGAATGATGGCTACAATCTTGCCATCAGGCGTTTTGTAGGCCACATTAGGCAGGCCATCGGGCAGGTTGCTTTCTACACGTACCGACCCCGGCCTTACAAACTTGCTGGAATGCGCAATGATGTAATAAGCGGGTTCACGGGTTACCTTATTTCCTGAAATAGTCACGGCGCCCAGGCAGCGATCGCACCCGCCACGATCGGTATGCGGATCCTGGCGCTCATCTGCCGCAAGGTTCCATTCCAGTACAGTTTTACACCAGTTGCGCGGTGCGCCTATGGTAAGGGTTTCGGTGTGCCAGGTGAGCTCTTTTTCAAAATTTCCGGGGGCACCTACCCACTGCTCAGTAAAATACAGGTTCTTATCAGGGTGCGCATCATGCACGGTAGATATGGCACTTACCTCACCACCATACATATGGAATGCCGAACCGTCTATATACTTAGCCGCTTCTTTATCATTCAGGATGCTGATAGGGTAATCAGGCCTGTCGGCATTGTGGTCGTAAATAATAATCTTTGTTTTGATGCTGTTCTTTTTGAACTCCGGCCCCAGATGGTCGCGCACAAAAACCTTTTGGGCTTCGGCAGGCATCAGCAGGCTGGGGTTATTGCCCGGATGCAGCGGCTCGTTCTGCACCGTAATGGCATCTATGGTAATGCCTGCCTTTTTCATTTCCTGTATGTATTTTACCAGGTATTTGGCATATACACCATAATATTCAGGCTTTAGCGAACCGCCACGGGTATCACCGTTATCCTTCATCCACACGGGTGGCGACCATGGCGAACCCAATATTTTTATATCGGGGTTTATGGCCAGTATCTCTTTCAACACCGGTATCAGGTACTTTTTATCATAGCCCAGGTCAAACTTCTTTAGGTCTTTATCGGTTTGCCCTGCGGGGATGTCATCATACGAAAACACCAGCTCATCAAGGTCAGACGCGCCAATACTTACCCGCAGGTAGCTTACGCCTATCTGCCCGTCTCCGGTACCAAAAAGTTCTTTTAGCAGTTCCGACCTTGAGTCGGCGCTCATTTTTGCAATGTGCAGTGCGCTGCCGCCCGTAAGCGTATAACCAAAACCATCCATACTCTGGTAGGTTTTAGACGGGTCTATAGTAACAGTGGCCTCTGCGGCCTGCGTTGCGGTTATGGCCTGTTCTTCAAACAGTACCGACTTATCAGGCATGGTAACCCAAAGCGATGCGTTGTTCTTTGTTTTTTTAGATGTACCGCATGCGCCCAATAGTAAAACTACAGGCAGGGCAATGGCGGCTAATCGAAATTGGTTCAGCATAAAAAATCAAATAATTTCTGAAAGCTAAAGTACAGGCAAATGGCTTTTAAACGAAAAAGAGCGCTACACTTTGGCTACACCATTACTCACAGTACCTACTCAAACTATTACCTTTTTTTTGTAGTATTTTGTTTTTCAAACTAATAAGAAATTTTTTTTATTACGTTTTTTTATACTTTTGTAATCAGGCTGCAACATTTCGACACGGTTTTTATAACGTTTTCGTACTGTGCCTTTATCATGCTAAACGATGCAAAAAAGATTCCTGTATTTTATTTTACCTATACTTTTCCACATCATTGCTTCTGCACAAAGCAACAATGTGCAGCTAAAAACCTACCAAAAGCAGGAGTTTAACGCCGATGCCGAGTTTTGGGTAATGTGCGAGGATAAAGACGGCGTTTTATATTTTGGCAATAACGATGGCGTTCTGGTTTTTGATGGCGAACACTGGCACAAACTTATTTTACCCAACAATTCGAGCGTGCGCAGCCTTACAACGGCTAAAAACGGGACGGTTTATGTGGGTGGATATAATGAAACAGGCACAGTTACCAAAGATGCCACAGGCCAATACCGCTATACATCGCTTACAAACACACTACAGCTGGACGGCCGCAACATTGAAAACCTTTGGGACATACAGCCTTTTGGCAATAAAATACTGTACCGCGCTTACAATGAAATCATTGTAACATCGGGTAAAACAGCAACGCGCATACCGGCATCATCGGCATTTATGTTTTCGGCCATGGTGGGCAGTAATTATTATGTACAGGAAACCGGGCACGGCATATTGCGCTACAACCCTACCCAAAACGAGCCTGTGGTGGTTTTTGAGCCTCAACAGTATAACAACGAAGACCTTACCGCCCTGCTGCCCGGCGATGCACCCGGCCAGCTGACAGCCATTACCACGCAGGGTTCTGTTTACCGGGCTGATACGGCAACCGGAACTATGGCGATTATTACCAACATTTTTAACGGCGAGGCAAAAGACTATGCATCGGGTGCAGTAAAGGCCGGTAACGGGTGCTTGTACATTGGCACCATAAGTTCGGGCATTGTGCTTGTAACGCGTGAAGGTGCTGTGCTGCACCACCCCGCCATGCTGCAACAGGTGCCTGATGGCGTTATACACCAGGTTTTCCGCAGTAACGATAACAACATTTGGGTGTTGCAAAACAACGGCATTAGTTATATTGACTTCAGGTCGCCCTACACGGCGCTGTTTGGCAAGGCATCAGTATATGATGCATTGGTACACAACAGCACCCTTTACCTGGCTACCACGCAGGGCATTTATTATGCGCCGTTTAACCCGGCGGCACCGGCATCGCCCAACGATTTTAGTAAAATACCCGGCATAAACGGACAAACCTGGAGCATTCAGCTTTTAGACGGCGACATTATCGCATCCCACGATACCGGCCTGTACAAAATTGAGGGCGAGACTGCTACTAAAATTGCCCCCGAGGCAGGTTTCTGGAAAGTAACACCCGTAGCAGGCAAGCAGGGGTTGTTTTTGGCATCGCACTACAACGGGCTTTATTTGTTGGAAAAGCAGGGAACAGAATGGATTTTACACCCTAAAATCAACGGTTTTGATGAGTCGGCGCGCGATATCCTGGCAGGTGATGAACCCAACACCTACTGGATTTGCCACGGCTACCAGGGTATTTTCAGGATTCGCCTGAACCAGAATTATAACCGTGTTATTGCCGTTGACCATTTTACCAACAAAAACGGTCTTGAGAATTCGTTTAACGTAAACGTGTCGCGCTGGCAGGGCAAGGTGGTGTTTACCACAAACACCGGCATTTATACTTTCAACCTTAAAACCAACCGCTTTGAGCCCCATACACAACTCAACAGCATATTAGACCCTACTAAAAACACCCGTAAACTGATGCAAAGCGGCAACCGCACCTGGTTTGTACAGGACGACGAGGCAGGGTATTTTTTTACCAACGACAAAAAACCGGAACTGCACAAAGGCCTGTTCCTGAACCTTAAGGGCACGTTTAACCGCGGTATGGAGTGCCTTGCGCCACTACCGGGCGATAAAATGCTGTTTGGCACCTCAAACGGGTTGTTTTTGTATACTATTGAAAACAAGTCGGCTACAAGCGGCATTAGCACCCTGATTACCGGGATATCCTATTCTAAAAAGAAGGAACACAGCAGCCTGCCGCTTACCGTTACAGGCACCGAACCACAGGCCATACCTAACCAAACCGACATTATACGTTTTGATTTTGCCGCCCCTAAAATGACGCACGGCACACAAATTCAATACAGTTACATACTGGAAGGCCTTGACCAGGAATGGAGCCCGTGGCAAAACCTGTCCTACAAAGAATATACACACCTGCGCCCCGGCACCTATACCTTTAAGGTTAAAAGCCGCAATACAGCGGGTTTACAGGGCAAAGAGGGCAGCTACAGGTTTACCATTCCGCCCAAGTGGTACCAGACTACCGTTGCCTATATTATTTATGGTGTGTTGGGCATCCTGATTATTTTAGGGATACGGTACTTAGTAAAGCGCCGCATCCGCCATGAGCGCATCAAGAGCCGCCGCGAGGCCGAACAAAGCAAGAAACTGCTGGAACTGGAACTGGAGCAGCTTAAGCTGCAACGCGATAAGGAGGCCATAAACCGCGACAAGGCCGTGCTGGAAGAAGACGTGATAAATAAAAGCAAGCAGCTGGCCAACTACACCATGCTTTTGGTGCATAAAAAGGACATTTTTAACGAAATAACCGACGACCTTAAGGAACTGAAAAGCCACCTCCGCAACGAGGAAAGCCGCAAGAAACTGCTGGAAATTTTCCAGAAACTGAACCGCCACCAGATAGGCGAGGAATATATGGAGGTGTTTGACGTGCATTTTGAAAAGGTGCACCACAACTTTTTTGAGCGCCTCAAGCAGCTTAACCCTGAGCTGACCAAGCGCGAGCTGCGCCTGTGCGCCTTTGTGAAAATGAACCTCAGCAATAAGGAAATCTCGCCGCTGCTGGGCATTTCGCTGCGGGGCATTGAGAACGCAAGGTACCGTATCCGTAAAAAGCTTGGGGTGGCGAGTGAGGATAATTTTGCAGCATTCTTAGAAAATACAGACAGGGAATCGGAAGTCATTTAATTTTTGCCACTAATTGCACGAATTTCACAAATTTAATGAAATGAATTTGTTAACGTCTTTTATTTCTCCGTGTAAAGGACTGTATATTAGTGTCAATTCGTGAAATTCACAGCTCAAAACCGCATCCTCCTAAAAAAAGCTATCTTTGTAAATATAACAACAAACTTCGAAAAAGTTATAAAATGGAAACACTTACCGATTTCGGCATACAAAAAGCCCTTACGCAGCTGGGCATTACAGAAATAAACAAGGGTACCTCAACCGGCCTTGAGAGCTTCTCTAACGGCGAACTTATAGCATCATACTCGCCTGTAGACGGTTCGCTTATTGCGAAAGTACAAGGTTCGACTAAAGAAGACTATGAAACTGTAGTGGCTAAGGCGCAGGAAGCCTACAAAACCTGGAGGCTTGTACCGGCACCTAAGCGTGGCGAAATTGTACGCCAGATGGGCGAAGAGCTCCGCAAGCATAAAGACACCCTGGGGCAGCTTGTAAGCTTTGAAATGGGCAAGAGCCTGCAGGAAGGCCTTGGCGAAGTGCAGGAAATGATAGACGTCTGCGATTTTGCAGTAGGTGTATCGCGCCAGCTGTATGGCCTTACCATGCACAGCGAGCGCCCTAACCACCGCATGTATGAGCAATACCACCCGCTGGGCATAGTGGGCATTATATCGGCGTTTAACTTCCCGGTAGCGGTATGGAGCTGGAACTCTATGCTGGCCTGGATTTGCGGCGACGTGTGCATTTGGAAACCATCAAGCAAAACGCCACTGTGCGCCATTGCCTGCCAGAACATTATGAAAACCGTGCTGGAACGCAACAACATACCGGAAGGTGTTTGTAACCTTATTACCGGCGAAGAATGTAACGAACTCATAAACAACGATAAGCGCATACCGTTGGTATCGTTTACCGGTTCTACACGCGTAGGCCGCCACGTGGGCCAAACGGTTGCAGGCCGTTTTGGCAAAACAATACTTGAACTGGGCGGTAACAATGCCATTATAGTGAGCGAGCACGCCGACATAAGCATGGTGCTTGTGGGCGCTGTGTTTGGCGCTGTGGGTACTGCCGGACAGCGTTGTACTACCACACGCAGGCTTATTGTTCACGAAAGTGTGTATGATAAAACGGTTGAAGTGCTTAAGAGTGCTTACAGCCAGCTGAAAATAGGCAACCCATTGGACAGTAACAACCACGTGGGTCCGCTAATTGATAAAAATGCGGTGGAGCAATACCTAAACTCTATTGAAAAAGCCAAAGCCGAAGGCGGTAAAATACTGGTTGAAGGCGGCGTGGTTGAAGGTGAAGGCTATGAAAGCGGCTGCTATGTTAAGCCGTGTATTATCGAGGCCGAAAATCACTTTGAAATCGTACAACACGAAACCTTTGCCCCAATATTGTATGTAATGAAGTACACCAATATTGAGCAGGCTATTGAAATGCAGAACGACGTTCCGCAGGGCTTGTCTTCATCAATCTTTACCAACAACATGCGCGAGATGGAACTGTTTTTGAGCCAGCAGGGTTCTGACTGTGGTATTGCCAACGTAAACATTGGTACTTCGGGTGCTGAGATAGGCGGCGCATTTGGCGGTGAAAAAGAAACCGGCGGTGGCCGCGAGAGTGGTAGCGATGCGTGGAAAGCCTACATGCGCAGGCAAACCAACACCATTAACTATGGCACCCAGCTGCCACTGGCACAGGGCATTAAATTTGACCTATAACCTAAGCGATTTTGTTTATATAAAACGGCTGCTCTTTTAAAGGGCGGCCGTTTTTGTTTTGCAGGCATGACAAATATCATACCCTAATGATTGTAAGGCTTTTATTTTTGCTTCAAATTAAAGCAATAAATATACGCCTTATGTTTGTAGTACTGGTAACCGATTTAAAAAAGAAAGCACACGAAACCCAGATGGGCAACTTCTGGAACAAGATGTACAAACAGTTTAAATCAGGCAAAGCCGAAATGCTGTATTGCTGTAACGACACCAGTGCCGACAGCCTCATCCGCAAACACGCCCGGCAGGCTGACCGCTTTAAAACCTATATTTTACTGCCTGTAGATGCCGAAAAGGAAAAGCCATTAACAGACACCGTTGCCCACATCCTTAAAAAGAGCCTTAAGAAGATTATTTTGGAAACTACCGAATGCTATGAGGTGGTGGTAAACCAATAGGGGTTAACCAAACAATAACACTTGGTTAGCATTTTGTAAGGGTAATTTACTGTACTTTAGTTTAATGAAATGCGCCCAAAACATAAAAGGCACCCGCACAATGTGCAAATGCCTTTTAAAAACACCAAAAACAAAAATTTTTAACTAACCTTGTTGTAATTCCTGGAATTAGAAACAATTCATTACAATAACGCAGTGCACGGATTGTGATTGCATTAATTGTCATAATAAAATGTTAATCTTTGTAAGGTGATAGTGGCGCATATAAATGGGCATTTGCTAAAAATGAGTACTTTTGATGCGAAAAAACAAACTATTACAGGATGAGCGATAATCCAAAGTTTGCAGTAATTGGCGGCGGAAGCTGGGCTACTGCCATTGCCAAAATGCTGTGTTCTAATGTAAACCAGATTGCCTGGTATATGCGCAATGAATATGCAATAGAGCATTTAAAACTGCAAAAGCACAACCCAAACTACCTTAGCTCGGTAGAATTTGACATAAAAAAACTGCTGCTTACCAACGATATTAACGAGGCCGTTGCACACGCCGACTACATTATATTTGCCATACCCTCTGCCTTTTTAAGCGCCGAGCTGGAAAAACTTACCGTAAGCCTTAAAGACAAGGTTATTTTTAGCGCCATTAAAGGTATTGTGCCCGAAACAAGCCTTATTGTGGGCGAACACTTTCATAATGAATATGATATTGATTATGATAACATAGGCGTTATAACCGGCCCGTGCCATGCCGAAGAGGTAGCCCTTGAGCGCCTTTCGTACCTTACTATAGCCTGTGGCGATGAGCAGCATGCCAAAACCATGGCTAAAAACCTCAACAGCCACTACATTAAGACCAAGATATCTGACGATATTATTGGCACAGAATATGCTGCAATGCTTAAGAACATTTATGCCATTGCCGCCGGTATTGCCCACGGCCTTGGCTATGGCGATAACTTTCAGGCGCTGCTGATGAGCAACTCCATCCGCGAGATGAAGAAATTTATACGCAAGGTGCACAAAATGAAGCGCAACATAAACGACAGCGCCTACCTGGGCGACCTATTGGTTACCGGATATTCGGTATTTTCGCGCAACAGGATGTTTGGCAATATGATAGGCAAAGGCTATACCGTAAAAAGCGCCATGATGGAAATGAGCATGGTGGCCGAGGGGTATTATGCCGCCAAAAGTGCCCACAAGCTTAACGAGAGCTACAAAGCCAAAACCCCTATTATAGATGCCGTGTATGATATTTTGTATGACGGCAAAGAGGCAAAAAAAGTATTTAAAAAACTTACCGAAAAACTAAACTAAGCCATGGAGCACGACCACTTAATAAACCATCCTGTTGTTTTGGGCGCCTTTGGCGTGGTTATACTTATCATGCTGCTGCTGGACCTGGGCGTTTTTAATAAAAAGAGCCATGTGGTGAGCAACAAGGAGGCACTTACCTGGTCAATAGTATGGATAGGCCTTTCTATGGCGTTTAGCGGCGTTATTTATTACACGATGGACTTTGACTCGTTTGCACGTTTTCAAAGCGCCTACTGGATAGAAAAAGCCCTTTCTGTAGACAACCTGTTTGTATTTATAATGGTCTTCGGGTTTTTTAATGTGCCCAAGCACCTGCACCACAAAGTGCTGTTTTGGGGTATTATAGGCGCGCTGGTATTCAGGGCCATATTTATTTTTACAGGGGTTGAGCTTATTAACCTTACCTACCTGCCGGCCATGGAAATATTTGGCAAAGAGGTAGAAATTAACGTAGTGCTTACCCTATTCGGGCTTTTCCTTATAGGTGCCGGTATAAAATCATGGGGTGCAAATGAAGATACTGACGAGAACAAGGACTTTACCAAAAGCCCCGGCGCGCGTATAGTGCACAAATTTTTTAAGGTATCTGAAAACTACGACGGCGATAAGTTCTTTACCATACAAAACGGTATAAAAATGGCTACTCCCCTGCTGGTTGTGGTAGCCGTTATTGAGTTTACCGACCTTATTTTTGCGGTAGATTCCATCCCGGCCATTTTTGCCATAGCGCCGGATGACCCTTTTATACTGTACACTTCTAACATATTTGCCATACTGGGCTTAAGGGCACTGTATTTTTTACTGGCCAACTTTATGCACATGTTCAGCAAGCTGCACTATGGCCTGGCGCTTATACTGGCGTTTATAGGCATAAAAATGCTTATAAGCCCATTTGTACACATTTCTTCGCCTGTGTCTTTAGCTGTGGTAGGTGGCATACTTATTGGCGCTGTAATAGCCTCATTTGCGTTCCCGGCCAAAAACCCTGCTGAACAGGATTAGGGTTTTTGTACCGTAATCTCATCTATAAAAATAAACGCTTCGCCATCTGCACCCTGGTGCCACTGGGGTAATGTGCCGTAGTTATAGGCCTTAACCTTTATGTAGCGGGCTTTTGTGCCTTTAAGTTCGGCGCCTTCAAGCCCAAATGAATGGTCCTGCACGTTATAATCCTGCGCGGGCACTGTGTTTTCTATGGTTTTTAGCAGCTTAAATTCCTTACCATCGTTACTGGTATAAAATTCCACTTTCGTGGGAAATTCAATCCACGCGCGGCTGTCCTGCAAAAAGCGGGCATGCACGGCGCTTACCCTGGTTTTCTTTTGCAGGTCTATTACGGCCTCAAAATCCTGGCCCTGGTAGCCCTGCCAGCCGCCCATGCGCCAGTCTTCGTTACCGGGAATGCCATCAATAAGCGCTTCTGCACCACCGGCGGTATACTGCGGGTTGTAGGTTGACTTAATGCTTATGGTGTAGTTGTTGGGCTTTTTAACAAAACGGGCGGTTACCACATCGCTCTTAATGCCGTTGCGCTCGCTGTAAAAAACCACCTCATCATAGTTTTTAGAAATGGTAAGCGGTTTTTCATAAACGCTGAAAGCCTGTTTGTTGCTCCAGCGCTCTGTATACACATCGTCCTGGTTCAGGCTGTAGTAAATCACATCATTAGGTTTATCAGCCGTTAGTGTAAGCCTGGCTTTATTCCTAAACGACGGCACATTAGGCGAAACCACCGGCACGGGTATAATAGCACTATATTGCATAGCCGTCAGCTTATTTACATCAAGCTGAGATGTCCCTTCACTGTGCGTATCCCAAACTGTATCTATAAACTGAAGATTATCAGGTCCGGAAGTTTTTGTTATTGAAAAATCTGTACCATTCTCAAACTTTATTGTTGCATTGTAGTAGGGTGTTGTTGTTGCCCATTTATCAAAGCCGGGAGTAACCCTGTAAATACCCATACTGCTCAGCACATACCACGCGCTCATTTGCCCGCAGTCTTCGTTGCCTATAAGCCCGTCAGGTGTGTTTTTATAGAAGTTGTTGAGGATGTAGTGTACTTTTTCCTTAGTCTTTTCGGGCTTGTCTACATAATTGTACAAATAGGCCATGTGGTGGCTGGGCTCGTTGCCGTGGGCATACTGGCCTATAAGCCCGGTAACGTCTACCTGCTGGCGGCCGGTGGTGGCACTGGGCGCGCTGAACATTTCATCCAGCTTGGCTTCAAATTTTTCAGGTCCACCATAAGCTGTTATCATTCCCTCTATATCCTGCGGCACAAAAAAGCTGTACTGCCAACTGTTGCCCTCGGTAAAATTGTTGTTTATTTCGCGCGGGTCAAACGGGCTTTCCCATCCGCCGTTGCGCTTGGGACGCATGTGTAGTGAACTTTTATCAAACAGGTTTTTCCAGTTCTGGCTGCGCTTCATAAAATACCGGTAATCGTCAGTATGTCCGGTCATTTCTGCCATTTGCGCAATACACCAGTCGTCATAGGCATATTCAAGGGTTTTAGAGACGCTTTCGTGTTCATTGTCAATGCTTATAAACCCGTTGCGCTTGTAGGCATCGAGCCCCAGGTGGCTGAGCATGGCGCTGTGTTTGGCCGCCTGGAACGCCTTTTCATAATCAAAGCCTTTTATGCCTTTAGCCATAGCATCGGCCATAACGCTGACTGAGTGGTAGCCTATCATACAGTCGGTCTCATTACTAGCCAGTTCCCAAACGGGCAGGCGGCCGCCCTGCTCATACTGTGCCAGGAAGGTGTTAATAAAATCAGCGGTACGTTTCTTTTCGATAAGCGTATACAGGGGGTGTGCCGCGCGGAAGGTATCCCAAAGCGAAAACACGCTGTAATAATCAAAGCCTTCGGCGGTATGAATTTCATTATCCCTGCCGCGATATTGATGGTCTACATCCATGGCAATATTGGGCTGCATCATGGTATGGTAGAGCGCGGTATAAAAAACAGCCAGCTTGTCTTTATCGTCTTCGGTAATTTCTATTTTAGAAAGGGCGGTATCCCAGGCGGTAGCGGCGGCGGTTTTGGTTTTTTCGAAATCCCAGCCGGGTAGTTCGGCTTTCAGGTTTTTGGCAGCGCCATCGGTACCGGTAGGGCTAAGCGCGACTTTTACCAAAAGCTGTTCGCCGGCTTTGACCTCTTTTCCAAAGCTTATCGCGAGAAGCGAACCTGCAAAAAAGGTATCGGTAACCTTAGCTGGGGCAAAGGCATTGTTGTTTACGGCATTTATTTTAACCGGTGTGCTAAACTCAATACGGGCATACACATACTGGTCGCGTGCCCAGGCCTCGCTACGGCGGAAAACCTCAATGGTTTTATTGTCTATAACCCGTACTTCGCCCATTAGCAGCTTGTCGCGGTGGTTCAGGTCGAGTATAATGTTGGCCTGGCCTGCTTTGGTAAACGTATAACGGTGCAGCCCCACGCGGGTAGTAGTGGTCAGCTCTGCCTTTATGCCGTTATCCAGCTGTACCGAGTAATATCCGGCGGAAGCCTTTTCGTTTTTGTGGGAGAATGTTGATGCATAGCCCTGGTTAGTAAGCTTTGGCGTGCCCATAGTGGGCATGAGCATGATGTCGCCAAAATCAGAGCAGCCGGTGCCGTTAAGGTGCGTATGTGAAAAGCCGTAAATTTTAGCATCAGAATAATGGTAGCCGCTGCAACCGTCCCAACTGCCGTCTATACGGGTATCAGGGCTCAGCTGCACCATGCCAAACGGCAATGTAGCGCCGGGAAACGTATGCCCGTGCCCACCGGTGCCTATAAAAGGATTTACGTACTGCGAAAAGTTAGTATTTTGACAATATGCCGAAATTGAAAACCCAATAACGGCAAGGATTGACAGCTTTTTCATTTTTAGGTTGATTATTTTGATAAATGTATAAAAAATAAGAAAGCCGCACATGGCGGCTTTCACTTTACTAACAGGCTTATTTTTTAGATTTCTTTTTCCCAGGCTTTTTCTTCTTCGGCGGCTTAACCAGTTCGCGCTTGTCTTTAACGCGTTTAATATGGTCGTCCATATCATCCATAAAGCGGTTGTTAAGGCATTTAAGCTTAGCCGCCTTGTAAGTTTTTATGGCCTTTTTGTACTTCGACTCCTTTTCATACAGCACGCCTTGTAGCCACAAGAGTTTGGCCTCATCTATGCCTGGCACTTTAAACCCGGCATCTATAATGTTTTGGCATTCTTCGTCGCGACCCAGGTTGAGCAGCATTTCGGCATACTTGTAGTACACCGGCATATAAGTATTATCGAGGTACAGCACCATCCTGTAATGAAACTCGGCCTGTTTATGGTCTTCAAGCTGTTCGTTATAAATGCACCCCATAAGGTAGTGCGCGCCGGTATGCTCGTCATCGGCAGCTATAACATATTGCAGCTTTTCTATACATTCTTCAACGTTATACGGGTAATTGTCCCTCGCCTGAATGTACATTACTTCATAGGTATTAATTCCCATTGTTTTAATTGTTTAATTATTATTTTTTTGCTTGAAGTCCGTACTTCGACTCGCTATAACTATCTCCCCGGGATTTCATCCCGGGCTATTATTCGCGACCCCTTCAGGGTCGGGAGGCGTTGTTATTGTGAAAGACAGGCGCAGCATGACTGCTACCTGCTATCTGCCTACTGAACACTGAACACTACCCCCTATCCATCCTCACGATTTTGGGTGTAAAGCTGCCCACCACATCTACCAGTTCGCTTTGCTGCGCCATGACTTTGTTGATGTCTTTGTAGGCCATTGGGGCTTCGTCAAGGCCTGCGCCAAGAAGGGTAACCCCGTGGTCTTTCAGCACTTTCTTAACCTCGCTCATGGTAATGTTTTGCTTGGCCTGCGAGCGCGACATGAGCCTGCCCGCACCGTGCGAAGCCGAATTGATGCTTTCTGCATTGCCCAAACCTTTTACAATATAGCCGGGCGCCGTCATACTGCCGGGGATGATACCCAGCACGTCTTTTTGCGCCGGGGTGGCCCCTTTGCGGTGTACGATAAGCTCCTCGCCGTTAATGATTTCTTTCCAGGCAAAGTTGTGGTGGTTTTCTACCACTTTAAGCGGACGCGCACTCAGCGCCTTTGCAATACGGCGGTGAATGTCGTGGTGGCATGCCGAGGCATAATCGCCTGCCAGGTTCATGGCTATCCAGTATTCCTGGCCGTCGTGCGTGTCGAGGTCCAGCCACGCCAGGTGACGTGCCTCTTTGGGCAGCGGGGTTTGCTTCATGGCCAGCGCGGTGTAATGTTTGGCAATGTTGGCGCCAAGCCCACGCGAACCGCTGTGCGACAGTACACCCACATACTTACCGGCAGGAAGCCCGAAAACAGGGTCGTTTGCCGGTACGTCTACAATGCCAAACTCTACAAAGTGGTTGCCCCCGCCCGAACTGCCCAGTTGCAAATACGCCTTATTCTTAAGGGTTTTGAGCAACGGGATTTCGCGGAAGGCAGCGCGCTCGAATATTTCGTGGTCGGCCGGGTTTTTGTGTGCCTCGCTCATGCCAAATTTGGTATGCTCCTGCAAAATGCCCACATACTTATCTTTATGCCCTTCCAGATACGACGGGTTAATGTCATACACGGTAAGGCACATACGGCAGCCAATATCTACCCCCACCCCATACGGAATCACAGCGTTTTCGGTAGCCAGTACGCCGCCAATGGGCAGTCCATAACCGGCATGGCCGTCGGGCATAAGGGCACCGGCCTTACTCACGGGGAGCTTGAGCGCAGTGTACAGCTGCTCTTTAGCCAGGGGTTCAATACCGTTTTCGCCATAAATAACAAATGGCGCACGGGTTGGGTTCAGCCTTCGTGCCTCTGTTTTCTTCGCGGTAAGCAGGGCTTCAGCCGTTTTGCCGAAGATGCCGTCTCCCATAAACTGTTGCGGGTCGGCCAGTACTTCCTTAAGCAGCGCGAGTACTCTATCGTTGGTCTCGCGTTTGTAATGTTTCTTTACGGTTTCCAGTGCATAAGTAATTGCGTTTGTTTGCGGGAAACCTATATCAATAAGGGTGTTACCCCTCAGTTTTAATTTTGCCATAATGGTTTAAAATTTTAAATTAAGCCAAGGCGGCGCTAACCGCCTTAGCTGCAACGTGACACAAGCCACAGGATTTTGATTATGAAAAACACAATCTTTAGAACTGAAGCAGCATCTACATTAAAATCGGCATCAGAGCCAAAGCCGTAACCCGCTGCGGGCCTGTAAGGCTCATAGGGTTCAAAAGCAGGCTCCTGGCGCGGTATGGGCACCACCCGTGGCATTTCTGCCGGAGGGTTTACAGCCGGAACTACCGGAGGCACATACTGCCTGGGTTCATAATAGCTATAAAGCTCGCATGCTATGGTTATGCCCTGGGCCTTTGCCCATGCCAGGATGTGCGTTTCTGCCTCGGCAGATACATCATCGTTATACTTGGCCCTTGCCTCAACAAGGTTCATGGTAACCGGGCTCACATCAAGCGTTGCAAGCGTATCAAAACCCTCCCTGCCCTCTACACACTTACGTAGAGAGAAGATTGCAGCACGGCCTTCCTCGCAATCCAGCGCATAATCAGCAACGCAGTGGCTCATTTCATGGCCTTCTTCATACAGCGCCTCGCTATCGGTTAGCTGTATGATTTTGTAGGTTGTGCTGCCTTTTACCACCTCATAGCCGGCAATATTAGCCGGAACCCAGCCATTTCGGGCTTCTGCCTCCCGGCGTTTTGCCATTTCAAGGTGGTAATCGGCTGCCAGCCTGCTAACTGATGCCCAGGTACGGCCCTTAAAGCTGTAAGCAGCGTTGGTACGGTGCATTTCGGCGGCATACTCAACCACCAGTTGTATGGCGGCTACGTTACCCACTTCAGGGGCTCTTTTAGCAATGAAGCATATTACCTCAGCCCTGAATGCGGCGTTTGTTATTTCCTCAAGGGCGGCACTCCAGGCTATGGCCTCGGCTACAGCCGCATTAGCGCCATAACCCAGCGCCTGTGCCCTGCGGATGGCCTGCTCTACGGTAAGTGTGCCCGGCGTATTGCGGAACTCGTGCGCCATTTTTTTTGTGAATACCGCGGGAAAGGCGCACAAATCGTGCACACTATCGCCCCGGCCCAGCTGTATGTACCACAGCATGTGTATCTTACTGCTTTCGGCAAACACATATTCCATAAAGGCAGGTACTTCATACTTTGCAAACAGGTGCCTGATAAGGCTTGCCAGCTGGCCTTCTGCCGTAAGGCTGTCCTTAACCCAGGTGTTGGCCGGGTTAACGGTTTTGTTGCCAAAGGCCGCTATGTTGCCCAGTATTTCTATATAGCCGGGGTTGCGCAGTATGCCGTAGCATTTTTTGCTGAACACCACCATTAGCAACTCACGGAAAGCATCTCTCTTAAAGGCGCTGTTTGCGGTGCCCATTGCGGCAAACTGCATGGCTATGGCGTTTTCTATGCCGTTGCCTGTAGTGGCGCTGTCTGGGTTTGTATAAAGCCTTTCTACCAACGCAGGGAAGCGTATGGCGAAAGGTGCTGCGGTGTTGTGTAGTGTTTCCATGGCTTGTTGTTTTTAAAATCTGAAGCCATGGAAATACCCGGCAGCAGACTATGTTTTACTTGGTTTTATCATGTATTGTTATTGCTTTATTTTTTTAATTAAGTCCGCTTTCAGCAACGTGTAGCTACTCCCTCTCCTTTGGAGAGGGTTGGGGAGAGGCTGTTGGGAATAAAAAAAGCCCGGTCGTTAACGGGACCGGGCTTTTACCTGACGTGCAGGTGTTACTCCTCCTTTCACAAGGGAATATGCGGTCCTATGTAAGCATTGCACACGAAATCTTCGGTGCGGCCTATTGATGCTGTATGTAAAATGTGCTGTAGCATGGGCATAAAAAAACCCCGGAGCTTAGTGGCTTCGGGGTTGTATATATTTTTACAGATGATTTCTATCTAAAAAACATGGCACAATACCCCTGAGCCAGCACAGGAACTCCTGCACTTTGTAGCTTGTATATAGATATTGTGAAACGCATAGTTTTATTTTTTTTCTTGTTATTGAGCTGCAAATGTAAAGCAATTCTTTAATAATGCAAATAAAATCAGCTATTTGTATTTGTTCTAATTTTAAAAGCGGGGTTTTAGCGGGTATAAAACAGGTTGTGCTCAACATACTCCCACACTTTGCCGGGCAGCAGCGGACGCACGTTTTTACCCTCCTTAATACTGTTGCGGATAAAGGTTGACGATATCTCGATAACCGGGGCATTAACCCTATGGATACGGGCATTTTCGGCTATTGCGGGGTCTATGCTTTCGGTATTGATACGGGGGTAGACGTAGATGTCGTGGTTTTGCAAAATAACCTCATAATTCTTCCACTTATGTAGCGAATTGAGGTTGTCTTCGCCCATAATTAATGAAAACTCGTGTGTGGGGAATTTTTCCTGTAAATGTGCCAGCGTGTTTACCGTATAACTGGGCTGCGGCAGGCGGAACTCTATATCGGTGGGTTTCAGTTTTGGATACTCTTCTACCGCCAGGAACACCATTTGCAGGCGGTGCTGGTCGTTTAGCAGGGTGCTTTTGTTTTTAAGCGGGTTGTGGGGCGTTACCACCAGCCACACCTGGTCGAGCCCGCCATATTCGGCCATGTGATTGGCAATAATCAGGTGCCCCACATGTATGGGGTTAAACGTACCGAAATAGAGTCCGACTTTCATTTTTTAAGGTACTGAGGTGCTTAGGTTCTAAGGTTCTTAGTAAGATGTTGCGGGTAAAAACAATCTTCGATACTCTTAAAAAGATTGCCGCGGTCGTTCCTCCCTCGCAATGACTGACCCGGATGGGGCTACTACTCCGCCTTCGGGGGTTGGGGGGCCACAAACTCCTTTACAAGCCTGTATGCCTCTTCCTTAGCTGTATCGAGGTCGTAGTTTTTAATGATGGTATCAAACTGCGGGGCTGTAGCCAGCTCTACCGATGCCTTGGCTATGCGCATGTTTATCTTATCCTCGCTCTCTGTGCTGCGTTTTTTAAGGCGTATTTTAAGCTCATCAATACTTGGTGGCTTTACAAATACGGCCAGGGTTTCGTTAGGGAATTTCTTCTTGATGCGCAGGCCACCGGCCACGTCTATATCAAAAATTACGTTTTTGCCCTGGGCCCAAATGCGCTCAACCTCGGTTTTAAGTGTGCCGTAAAAGTTATCGCGGTATACTTCTTCCCACTCTACAAAGTCTTCGTTCTTAATGTGTTGTTTAAACTCTTCAAGCGATATAAAGTGGTAGTGTTCGCCGTGCACCTCGCCCTCGCGGGCTTCGCGCGTGGCAGCCGATACCGAAAACTCAAGGTTAAGTTCGGGGTGTGCCAGCAGGTGGCGTACTATAGTGGTTTTACCCGACCCTGAAGGCGCCGAGAATACAAGCAGTTTTCCTTTCATTGTGTTGTGTTAGTTGCGGGTTGGGAGTTGTGGGTTGCGTGTTCAACCCGAAACACCCAACCCACAACTCCCAACAATTATAATACGTTGAGCACCTGCTCTTTTATTTTTTCAAGCTCGTCTTTCATTTGCACTACCAGCTTTTGCATTTTGGCGTGGTTGCTTTTAGAGCCCATGGTGTTTATTTCACGGCCCATTTCCTGGCCTATAAAGCCCAGCTTGCGCCCGTTAGCCTCGGTACCCGCAAGGGTTTCCATAAAGTAGTTCAGGTGGTTTTCAAGGCGCACTTTTTCTTCGGTAATGTCCATCTTTTCAAGATAGAAAATCAGTTCCTGCTCAAAGCGGTTTTCGTCTACCTCTACCTCAAGCTCGGCAATGGTAGCGCGCAGGCGGTCTTTTACGTTTTGGATGCGTTCTTCGTCATAGGCCACAGTTTCGTTCATTAGCGAAAGGATGTTGCCTATGCGCACCAAAAACTCCTTTTCAAGGGCAATGCCTTCGGCCACCCTGAAGTTGTAAATATTGTTAAGCGCCTCATCTATAACGCCGTCAATTTGTGCCCAGTCGTTCTCATCAATCTCCTCGCGCTCGGTTTTAAGGGCATCGGGCATGCGCACAGCCATTTTCATAAGCTCGGTATCATCTCCATGAGGTATAACGGCTTTCATCTGGGCTATGTAAGCCTTAACAATGGGCACGTTAATTTTAGAAGATGTTTCTTCGCCGGTAACCTCTACAAAAAGCGAGAAATCTACCTTGCCGCGCTCCAGCTTCTGGGCAATTTTATTGCGAAGCCCCAGTTCCATTTCGCGGAATGTAGAGGGCATGCGCACGTTAAGGTCGAGCCCTTTGCTGTTAAGCGACTTGATTTCTACAGTAATCTTTTTTGTAGGCATTTGCAACGAGGCCTTGCCAAAGCCGGTCATAGATTGTATCATGAGAAGGATTTAGTTGAAAACAAAGGTAATAAAAAGTTGACAGTGTTCAGTTAACAGTTAACAGCCGTCATCAGTGCGCTGTACTTACTTTAAGTAATCTATAGCATCTTCTACCGTTTTGGCTTTATTGCCAATGAATACGTGGTCGCCCGATACAATTACGGGGCGTTTTAAAAACGTGTAGTGCTCCAGTATCAGGTTTTTATAGTCTTCTTCGGTAAGGGGTTTATCTTTTAAGCCGCGCTCTTTATACAGGCTTGCATTGCGGCTAAACAGGGCTTCATAGCTGCCTGCCATTTTGTGCAGCTCTTCAAGCTGGGCTTCGGTAAGCGGGTTGGCTTTTATTTCCTGCAGTTCAAACTTGTCAAGATTGGGCAGCTGCTTTAATATCTTGGCGTTTGTAGAACAGGTTTTAAGGTGGTAGATTTTTTTCATTTTGTTTAAGGAGCCTCTCCCCCGACCCCTCTCCAAAGGAGAGGGTGGAGCTTCACTCAGGCGTTATATCATTCGACTTTTTGACTTTCGGCTGTGTAAGACTATTTAAGTAAAATTCCGTCTTTAAAGATAACCGGCACTTCAGTCTTGGCATTATTGGGGTTTATGGTGCCGGCACGGAATACAAAGTTTTTGTCATACAACGTGTTGCCTTTAAAAAACGTGACCATAAACGAATTGTCCAGCCGTAGCACGCTTTCTTCAATCATTTCTATTTTTACGGCGGTATCTGGCAATACCTCTACAAAAGCATGGCGCAGGCTGCCGGTTTGGCGTTCCTCGCCGTTTATTTCGCCTTTGGCCTTGCTCACTACAATTACGGTTTCCAGTTTATCGGCACTGTCGTTTACCAGGTAGGCATACCAGGTGTTTTCCATAAAGTCGTCGTTCCACTCCTGAAGGGCAGCAACATACACGTTTTCAACTTTTGGTATAATTATATCTTTTTTCATGTGCTTGGTAAAAGGTGCAAAAATACGGTTTTGTTTAGCCACAAATTACACGAATTTCACAAATTTTACGTATCCTGAATTTATGAAATTACACAAAACCAATGATAAACAGATTAATTAGTTAGATTCGTGAAATTAGTGGCTTATTATTTTATGACGCGTTTGCACGGAAAACCTTATCATTTCGTTAGGAAAAGATATTGCGGCTTTTGCCTAACTTTAAAGTAACTAAAAATGAACCCATTATGAAAACACTAAAGATAACCCTGCTTGCTGCCCTGCTAACCCTGAGCATAGGCTGTAAAAACGATGCCGAAAAAACAAGCGTGGAGCAGCAGGAACAGGGCACACTGCCCAGCGTTGAGCACGACACCACGACACCGGCCGATACTACAGGCGGAGCTTCGGTCACCCCGGAAAATGACACCCCGGCGTGGGTGGGCAACTATTCAGGCAGCCTGCCATGTGGCGACTGCAAGGGGATTTTAACCAAAATTACCCTTAACGGCAATAAGACCTACACGCTGTCATCGCAATATATTGGCAAAGAAACCAAGCCTACTGTTTATAACGGCACGTTTAACCTTGACGATAAAAACATTGCAACACTTGATGCCGAGGGCGACCACCTTAAATTTCAGCTGATGCCGGAGGATGATATGGTTGTTAAGCTGGATAAATTTGGCAATGCCGAACAGGGTGGGCCTGCGGCACGGTATTTTTTGCACAGGGTGAAATAGATATACCCCTAATTTTTTCCCGGGATTGCATCCCGGGCTAATGTACGCGATCCTTTCAGGGTCGGTAAGCACTACAAACTTTAGAATTCTATGTTTCTGACTTTGTGCCCTTTGTGTCTTTGTGTTAAAAAAAATGTGGTGTAATATTTAAACACAACGGATGTAACGCTTTCAAAATCATAATTCGTGTTCTCATGAATAATTTTCAAAACACAAAGACACAAAGAACACTAAGTTTAAGAATATTAAAATCCCTTTTAGTTCACAAAGAAAAAACCTGCTTAAACAAAAAATCCCGGCAAAAACCGGGATTTTGTATTATATGCTTGATTTAAACTGCTCAAGAAAGCGGACATCGTTTTCATAAAACATCCTTATGTCGCCTATGCCGTACAGCAGCATAGCAATGCGCTCTACCCCCATACCAAAGGCAAAACCGTTGTATTTAACCGGGTCTATACCGCAGTTGGTAAGCACGTTAGGGTCTACCATACCGCAGCCGCCTATTTCAAGCCAGCCGGTACCTTTAGTAATACGGTAGTCGGTTTCGGTTTTAAGGCCCCAGTAAATGTCAATCTCGGCGCTTGGCTCGGTAAACGGAAAGTAAGACGGGCGCAGGCGTATTTTGCTCTTGCCAAACATTTCTTTTGTAAAGTACAGCAGGGTTTGCTTCAGGTCGGCAAACGAAACGTCTTTGTCGATATACAGGCCTTCAATCTGGTGGAAAATACAGTGCGAACGCGCCGAAATGGCCTCGTTGCGGAACACCCTACCCGGAGAAATGGTACGGATGGGCGGCTTGTTCTCTTCCATATACCTAACCTGTACTGATGATGTGTGCGTGCGCAAAAGCACATCGGGGTTTGTCTGGATAAAGAAGGTATCCTGCATATCGCGTGCCGGATGGTATTCCGGCAGGTTAAGCGCGGTAAAGTTGTGCCAGTCGTCTTCAATTTCAGGGCCTTCGCTTACGTTAAAGCCTATGGTAGAAAAAATGTCTACAATCTGGTTTTTAACTATAGATATAGGGTGGCGGCTGCCCACGGCAAACGGTTCGCCGGGGCGGGTAAGGTCGCCATACACGCCCTTGGCCTCTTCCTTGCTTTCTATAGCCTCCTGAATTTGGGCTACTTTGCTTTCAGCCGCTTTTTTAAGGTTGTTTATTACCTGGCCAAACTCTTTCTTCTGGTCGTTAGGTACGTTTTTAAATTCGGCAAAAAAGTCGTTTAGAATGCCTTTTTTACCTAAAAATTTAATCCTGAACGCCTCAAGCTCTTCTTTGTTAGCGGTTGTAAACGCCTCGGCCTCGGCAATGTATTCTTTAATCTTGTCTGTCATTTCAATCACAAAAGTGTGGCAAATTTAGGCATTTTATAATTGCCGTGCCACCCCATTAATGGGTATAATTGTCTTAAAGTTTCTTAATGTTTGCTCGTGTACATGATTAAAAAAACAATCCCGGCCTACTTAATCAACCCTTTTTCAAGGAAATAATCTACAATAGCGCCTTTCATAAGTATGCTTTGCTCACCGGCTTTTAGAGGCGGAAGCTCTTCCTTAACGGTATAATGCGGCCAGCCGTCTTCGTCAAAATAGTCAAATTCATAGTACCCGAAAGGCTCTAAAAGGCGGCAGATGGCAATGTGCATCAGGTTTACCTTTTCGTCTTTTTTAAACTTCTTGTTGAATTTACCCAGCTCCTGCACTCCTATTAAATAAATAATGGCATCGAGGTCAAGGGTATCGCCGTCGGCAAATCGGTTAGAGAGTATATGTACAAGCTGTTCCCAGCGTTCTTTTAATTGTTCGTCGCGTGACATGGTGTGTATTTAAAACGGCAAAGATACACCGTTTAAAATTAGCATCCTTATCTTTGCCCGTTATGGAATTTATAGACATCATACTGGGTGGTTTCCTGGCGTACGGGCTCATCCGCGGCATATGGAAAGGCCTTTTCAGCGAACTGGCTTCGGTAATATCGTTACTGGCGGGTATATTTATTGCGGTAAAATTCAGCGCACTTTTGGGCAATGCCTTAGAGGGCGTTGTAGATAACCCCAAACATGCCAAAGCCTTTGCGTTTGTACTATTATTTGCCGCCGTGGTTATAGGGCTCATGCTTTTAGCCAAAACCTTTACAACGCTGGCCGACTGGGCCGGGCTGGGCATTATAAACCGCTTGCTGGGCGGGTTGTTCGGCCTGATAAAAAACGCACTGATTTTGAGTGTATTGCTTAATTTTTTCCAAAAATTAAATGCTAATAACACTTTCGCGGAAAAGAAAACGCTTGATAATTCGGTTTTCTTTTACCCGGTGCTGGAAGTTTCAACAGCTATTTTCCCTATTCTTGAAGAATGGTATAACGAACCCAAAAAGCCTGAAGGCGATGTGCCACAGATGCAGTAGTCAGTTTAATATCAAACAACAATTGATAGAAAATATGCCGCCCCTATGGGGCTCTAACGCTTAACGCAGCAAACTTTGCTATAAATATGTCGCTCCTCCGGAGCTGGCTCGACTTGCCGGGATTATAATCTTTAAAATATGATGTTCGTTCTGAAGATTCTCTTTTGAGAGCCCCGGAGGGGCGCCATATCTATAGAGAATAGCAGTGTTGGAAATAACTGAGCTCCGGAGGAGCGGCATATAAACGATAATTATATGACGTCCCTCCGGGACTCAAAACCCAAACCTATTACATTTTGCTATAAATATGCCGCTCCTACGGAGCTGAAAGCCCCTAATTAGCCTTTACCTCTTTTAATGCCGATTTCGGCAGCCAGCCCACGTTTTCATCGGGCAGCTGTATTTTTTTCCAGCCGTCAAGGGTTTCGGTTACGTTTACTTTGGTACCGGCGTGCAACACAAAGGCCTCGGCGGCATCTTCGTCGGGTTCTGCTTTTACTGATATTACCTCAGCAAAAATAACGGCCGGGTTTTCGGCACTTTGGTGCGACTGTACAAAAAGGGCTGCAAATATGCTGAATACCACCCCAAAAACCGCCACAAACATTGTAATGAAGAATATGCGCTTTACAAGCGTGCGCCCCGAAAAATAGTAAAGGGCAAACGACAAAAGTATAAGAAATGAAAACGCCACGGCTACCCACCCCCAGGTGTTGTAATGAAAGCCGTCCAGGCGGTTATAGAGCGCCGCAGAGAAGCCTTTTTGGGGCACGGCCTTAATATCATCCAGCACCATTTTCTGGGCAAAGGCAAGGTTTATTTCAACATCTTTATTGCCGGGGCTAAGCTGTAGCGCCTTTTCATAATTGTATACCGCAGGGGCTACCCGGTTGAGTTTGTAGTAGGCATTGCCCAGGTTAAAATATACCTCGGCACTCTCCTGCTTGTTTGCCAGGATGCCTTCAAATTCTTTAACCGCGCCTTTGTAATCGCCCTTGCGAAACAGGGTATTACCCTTGTCAAAAGACTGGGCTGCCACCACCTGTACCACAAGCAAAAATATGTATACTAATTTTTTCATTTTATAATGTACCATTAATAATCCGCCTGATGCCGTCTTTTATCAGGGTTGTATTAAAATTGATGAGCATGCCCAGCTTGTAATCTGCCAGCCTTAAGTAGGTTAGCAGCTGCGCCATGTGTATGCCTTTTATTTCTTCTATTGTTTTTACTTCTACAATAAATTTGTTTTCAATTACTATATCTGCCCTGTAAGCAACCGTCAGCGAAACCTCATCATACATAAGCGGCATTGGCTTTTCTTTTTCTATGAACAGGCCTGCTTTGTATAACTCGTAGCAAAGGCATTCGCAGTATGCGCTTTCTAATAAGCCCGGACCCAACCTTTTATGAACCTTAATGGCGCAATCCAGGACTATCTTGGCAATTTCGTTTTCTGTCATTTCTACACAGGGCTTTAAAGCATCCTCTTAATTTTTTTTAAACACTAAGAACACCAAGTTTTTTCACAAAGGACACAAAGTTCATTAAAAACCCTACACTCTTTTGAAGGACACAAAGCTGTACCTAAATGGCACTTTCTTAAACCCTGTGTCCTTTGTGTCTTTGTGTTTAAACTTAACCGCAACTCATGTATTTTTAACCACCAAGGATTACCACCTAAGACACCTTTGTGAACTACTACAGTTCATAATTTATCTCATCAACACTTTGTGGCCTTTGTGAAAAAACTTGGTGTTCTTAGTGGTTAAAACCAACCTCGACTTCATTTATTTCTCATTTTCAAAAGCTTAGTAGCTAAGCGCCTTAGTACCTCAGCACCTTCCTTACGATACCTGTTTCTCTAAAGCTATAATAACCGCCACAGCCCTGTCATAATCCTGCTGCATGGCTTCGCCGCTTGACGGGGCGTAGCGCGCAAACTCGCAGCTGTCCATAATTTGGCTAAACTCGTTTACCGTATCCGGGTTGGCTTTGCGCGAAAGCAGCAGTTCCCGTATGTTCTCACGGCTCATTTCGCTGGTTTCAATATTCAGCTTAGCCTTAAGGAAGTTGTGCAGTGCTTTTTCAAGCGCCAGGTAGAATGGCTCCTTGCTGCCCAGCTGCTTTTTGGCCTCGGTAAGGAAACGGCGTGCCAGCTTGTTGCTCCGGCGTATTTTATTGCCCGTAACATCATTATCAAACGCTTCTTTTTTCTTACGTGCAAATACCACAACCGGAATAAGCACCAACGGCAGTACCAGGAGCGCATAGAACAGCCCCGACCCGAAGAAATCGGCCTGGCCTTTGGCATGCAGGGTGGTATTGAGCGCTATAAAGCGGAACTGCTCGCCCGGTGCCAGCTGCTGTTTTTGCGAAACCGGAAGGTTATCGCCCGCGTTGGCATCTACCTTAAGCACGTTGAGCATAAGGTCTTCTGACGTGATGGATTTGTATTTGCCCGTAGACAGGTCAAACCACGAGAATTCAAGCCCCTTTACAGGGAATTTACCCTTAGCGGTAGGCACAATGGTATATACATCGCTCACGCTGCCGGTCATGCCCGTAAGCGGGGTTTTTACGTTTTCCTTATGCTCCGGGTCGTACATTTCAAGCGCAGCAGGTACCTGTGGCTTAGGCAGGGTAATAAGCTTAAGGTTGCCCTTGCCCGATACCGTAACTGTTAGCTGTATGGGTTCGCCGTTACTGGTGGTTTTATTGGGCACAACCTTAAAATCAAAATCGCCTACAGCACCTGCAAACCCGGCGGGTTTGCCGGCTTCAGGAAGCGCTTTTACATTTATGAACTGCCTGCCGGTAGACGTTTTTGTTTTAACCTGCTTGGTAAACGGACGTCCAAAAATATCATACTGGCCCGTAGGCACCTCTACAATCATTTCCACTTCAAGGGGGTCGAGCTCCAGCCTGCCGCTTTTTTGCGGATACAGCACGGTGCGGCGCATGGTTATGTAGCGGTATGCCTCGCCTTTGTAGGTACCGTTTTCAATTTTTATGTCTTTAGGGTCTACCACCTCAATCTGGCTCCAGAAGTCGTTGTACTGCGGGCTTGAAGTTTCGGCGGCATTGGCCACGCTGCTGTTTTCGCTAACATACAGCTTGTACACCACATTAACCGGTTGGTTAACATAAGGGCTGGTGTTGCTTATTTCGGCCACCAGGTGTATGCCCTGCAGCGGGTTTTGTGCTGTTTGCTGCGGCCCTTGCGGCTGTTGCTGCTGGTAGGGGTTGTACGGATTGTAAGGGTTTTGCTGCTGTTGCTGCTGCACGGCGTTGCCCACCGTAACTTTAAATGGCTGGGTTTTATAAACGGTGCCGTCTATTTCTATAGATGCCGCACCTACAGTAAAGGTGCCTTTGGCAGTGGGCGTAAGTATAAACGTATAGCTCTTGCTGTAGCTGCGCTTGCCGTTTACCCACGAGTTGCTAATCATTTGGCCCTGGCCCGATGCCTGGAACCCCTGGAACGAAGGCGGCGTAAAGTTATCGCCGTCCTTATTCATGGAAAATTCTACCCGCACGCGCTCGTTTATGCCTATACTGGTGCGGCTGGGAGTAGCCTTAAACTCTGCCTGCTGGGCAAAAAGCCCCTGTACTGATAGCAGCAGTATCAGTAAAAACCTCATCTTATATTTCTTTAATCTGAACAAATGCCTCATCTTTCAAATTAATAATCCTTCTCTTCTTTACCAGTCTTTTTCCTGCTTTTTAGGCTGTGCCTTAGCCTTTTTGGCATTCATTTTATCCTGTACTTTCTTTTCTTCGTTGTTCATGGCGTCGAGCATATTTTTCATACGCTCCTTGTTAGGGTTGGCGCCGGTAGGCTCGGGGTCGGCCTTGTCTTCTTTTTTATCGCCGTTGCCTTTGTCCTTATCAGGGTTGTTGTCGTTATTGTTCTTGCCCTGGTCTTTATCTTTATTCTTATCGCCCTGGTCCTGCTTGTTTTTGTTGTCGTTATTGCCGTCGCCCTGGTTTTTGTTCTGGTCTTTATCCTGGCCGCCGCCCTGGTTGGGCTGCTGGCTTTTTGGGTCGGGCTTAGGTGGCGGTGGCGGACTTTTCTGGTCTTTTGGCGGCGGGTTTTTCTTGATCATGCTTTTTGCCAAAGCATAGTTGTACCGCGTTTCCTCATCCTGCGGGTTGTTTCGCAAGGCGTTTTTATAGGCATCTGCCGCGCCTTCATAATTTTTTTCGGCCATAAGCACGTTGCCCAGGTTGTGGTAGGCCTGGTGCTTCTGGGGTTTGTCTTTGGCGTTTTTAATGGCCGTAAGATAAGCGTTCTTGGCTTCAGAGGGCTGTTTCTGCCTGTAGATGGAATTACCCAGGTTGTAAGATGCCGCAGCCTTTTCGGGCGCTTTACTTGCCGAAATACGGTAATTGGCCTCGGCCTGCGCAAACTGGCCGCTGTTGTACTGCACGTTGCCTTTGGGCAGGTTGCTATCGGGCTTTGCCTGCTTTACGGTGTCTTTAGGCTCCTGCGCAAATGCCAGTGCCGAAAACAGGGTGAGTGCTATTGCTAATGCCTTTTTCATTGTTCTTTTTCATTAAACAGGTTAAGCCTGGTAATCCATTTTGTTTTCTTCTCTAAAAGGAAAATATCCAGGAACAACAACAGTAATGCCCCTGCTAAAAACCACTGGAACTGCGATTCATACAGGGTAATATCTTTGGTTTCAAACTCCCTCTTTTTTACCTTGCCCAGCGACTTGTTTACAAAATCAGTCACGGCGCGGGTAGAACCGCCGTAAATGTAGCCTCCGCCGGTGCGGTCTGCCAGTATTTTAAGGGCATCGGGGTACAGTTTTGTAACCACCGTTTCGCCGTTCTGGTCTTTTTTATAGCCGGTTACCTTGCCGTTTTCCCTTAACGGGATGGGCCCGCCCTTGGTAGTGCCCACGCCCACAGTAATAAGCTTAATGCCTTTCTTTTTGGCGGCGTCTGCGGCATCCTGGCTGTCCTGGCCGTGGTCTTCTCCATCAGAAACCAAAATTACAAGCTTGCTGGTTTGCGGGTCGTCAAAATACGATTCGCTCATGGCAATGGCATCGCCAATGGCCGTACCCTGGCTACTTACCATTTCGGTATTCATGTTTTGCAGGAACATTTTGGCCACGCTGTAATCAGTAGTTATAGGCAGCACGGGGTATGCACTACCGGCATAGCCCACAATACCCACCCTGTCTGAACCCAGCGAGTTGATGATTTGCGATACAATTTGCTTGGCTTTTTCCAGCCTGCTTGGGGCGGTGTCTTCGGCCAGCATGCTGCGGCTAACGTCTATAGCAAACACGATGTCTATACCTTCGCGCTTAACTTTCTCTGTACGGGTGCCGGTTTTAGGGTTAACCAATGCCAGCACTATGCCCGCCAATGCAAGGCACACGGCAGCCAGCTTAAGCGACTGCTTAAACACCGAACGTTCGGGCGCCAGGCGTTTTACCAAATCGGGGTTGCCAAACTGGCGCTGTTTGCGCTTTTTCCACCATAAATTGAGCAGGAAAAGCAGTACCAGCACGGGAATGACCGCCAGTAAATATAAATATTTTGATTCGTCTAATTCGTAATCCATAACTTAAATAAAGCTTATAAAAGCCTTTTATTGCTTACTGTATTTTCCGTTTTTAAATGTATAAATGCCTTCTTTATGGTCTGGCTTTGCAAACTTTCGGTATTCTTTAGATACGCGTCCTGACTCAGCCGGAAAACCTGATACCTGCACATTGCTTATTGCGATTGCACCAGCTTCATTAATTGAAAAATCGTAGTTGTAGTGCGCTGCACCCTCGGCTGAAGACAACCGATAATGACTAATATAAGAAAAGTGGTTTCCACCCACCGCGCTAAACAATAACTTCTTATTGTCTACATTCCACACCTCATAAACGGTACGGTCTGTTTTTTCACGAATGTTAAATTCATCTCCCAACAACATATATATCCACTCAATAGAACGTTTTACTACCACTTCTTTAGCCCCTTTGCCGTCTATTTGCACCTCGGCCACAATTTCGGCCGATTGGCACATAGGGAACCCCCTTAAATCAGGATTGCTTAACTGTATAGAGTCTTTTCCGTTGTTGTACACCAAGCGGGTGGCATCTTGTGTAATATATGCACTGCCACCCTGCTGCGAAAAACCCGCAGCAGTACACAACATGGCTATGGCATACAGTACATATTTCATGTTAAATAAAGCTCCTGTACAGGGTTTTGCGGGCTACCACCTCAACCAGCAGCAGGCCAAACGCCGCCCATACCCACGGACGGAATTTTTCGTTATAATTGTAAAACTTCTGCTCTTTTATCTCGGTGGTTTCCAGCTTGTTTATCTGGTCATAAATGCTTTGCAGCTTGCTGTTGCTTGTAGCACGGAAGTATACGCCATCGGTCTTCTGGGCAATTTCCTTCATGAGCTTTTCATCTATGGTAACCGGCACATTCTGGAACACAAGCTTGCCGCGGGCATCTTTCCCTACAGGGAATGGCGCGTTACCGTTTGTGCCCACACCTATGGTGTACACCTTAATTTTATACTCCTTTGCAATATCTGCCGCGGTGCGCGGGTCTATCTGCCCGGTGTTGTTTTCTCCATCGGTAAGCAGTATGATAACCTTGCTCTTGGCCTTGCTGTCGCGCAGGCGGTTAATGGCTGTGGCAAGGCCTACGCCAATACCCGTACCATCGGCCAGGACACCGTCTTCATACTTAATGCCCCTTATGGCTTCTTTTACAATTTGCTTATCGCTGGTAACAGGAACGCGCGTGTAGGCTTCGCCGGCATATACCACAAGGCCTATACGGTCGTTAGGGCGGCCATCCACAAAGCGGGCGGCCACTTTTTTAAGTGCTTCCAGCCTGTCGGGCTTCAGGTCGCGCGCCATCATACTGCCCGAAACGTCTACCGCCATTACAATATCTATACCCCTAACAGTGGGGTTCTTGCTGTTTATATCTACCGTACGGGGCCTTGCCAGGGCTACAATAATGCAACCCAACGCCAGTATCCTGAAGGCAAACAGCACCGGCTTTAACCGTGCCAGCAGCGAGGGCTTTACCTTAAAGCCGTTTAGCGAACTTACCGTTAGCGTGGCGGTTTGCTGCCTGCGTTTCCACACGTACCATGCTATGGCAAAAGGCAGGGCTGCAAAAAGCCAGAACATTTCCGGGTTTAAAAAGGTTATGTCTTTCATGCTATTGTGCCCTTAGTTCTATTGATTTTTTAATCCTGTCCATAATTTTAGTGGCATATTCATCGCCCGTGCGGCCAATGACCACCACCTGCTGCAGGCCTTTTTGCTGCTTAAACAGGTACATTTCATACTTACAGTCTACACTGCCCTGGCCTGCTAAAAGCGGCTGGTTAAGCGTGCCGTAAATGCGCACACCCTCAAGGCCTTTATCGGTTTTAAATGATTCTGTCTTGGTAAGAATATCCTTGGCGCCTTTGCTCTCCCACGTCCTCATAATACCATCTGACCACGTGGCGAAGTCCACATCGTTTTCTTCTTTAAAAGATAGCGTGGCCACCTCAACATAAAAATGCTTTTCGATAGACCCCATTGAAAACGACTGCATGTCTTTAACCAGCGCCATAGTGCCCTGCGGCAGTGTGCTTTCGGGTATACGTACTAATACTTCAGGCGTTTCTATGCTTACGCCCGGGTTGCCGTATTCGCTCTTAACCCACTCGCCCTCTACAAGCTGCTTGGTGGGTTCGCTCAGCACGTTATCGCGCACATAAGGCACTCCCCACACTATAATAGCGGTAAGCAGTATAACAGCCGCTGCACCCACCGATGACCAGATGATAAGCCTGCGTTTTTGCTTTTCTTTTTTAAGGCGCTGTTCTTCAAGCCATTTCTGGGTATGGTCGTCATCTTCCTCTTTTTCTTCAGGAATAGAACGGTCTATCACCACAATGGTTTTTTCTATGCGGCTGCGGTCTTCGGCAATTTCAAAGTCCATAGGGCGGCTTTTGGCAAACTTCACTAAGTCGGCATTGCGCAGTATCTGCTCCAGCTGCTCGAAGGTTTCGGGCCTTAGCGTCATTTTGCGGCGCTGTGCGGCACGCTGCATGGCTTCAATCAGTTCGCCCGTAGTGCTTTCCATGGCCGGAATGTGCACCGCCTCTTCAATATACTGGCGGGCAATATTGGCCATTTCGCTGTAGTATTCCTTAACCTCGCCGCGTTGCAGCAGGTCTTTCTTTTCAAGCTGCTTGAGCTGGCTTGTGGCTTTTTCTATAGGCGATACCTGCAATTGCGGGATATCTTTTTCTTTGGCAGCGCCTTTTTTGCGGAAGAAGAACCACCAGATGCCAAAGCCCACCGCCGTATACAGCACAAAGCTTACAATATACCAGTACCACGCCATGCCCTGTCCGGGTGCGCGGGTAACGGTTTTAATATCATACATTTTTTGCTTCAGGGTGTCTACCTTAACATCAGTTACGTGCAGGCGAAGCGAATCAGTCTGTATGGTTTTGTTGTTGATAACCACCGGCAGGCGCGGAATAACGTATTGCCCGGTATCAAACTGGGTAACGCCGTATTTTTTGATAAGCTGGGTCATGATGCCGTTACCGTCTTTTACGGTATCGGTTGGGTAGGCCTCAAGCACCTCAAGCTGGCCAAAGGTTTTGCCCTGCGGGAAGTTAACCTTGTCTTTGCCCTTAACGCTGGCCTTTATGATAACATTAGCCTGCGAGCCTATTTTTATTTTTGTGGAATCTATACTTACCTGCACCTGCTTTTGCTGGCCAAATGCGGTTATGGCAGCAAATAAAAAGGCTAATATGTATAGTTTTTTGTTTGTCTTTGGTTTCATACCTGCATTATCGGGATTTAAAATACCCCAGCAATTTGGTTACATAACTTTCGTCTGTGCGGGTGCTTACTGCCCCTGCGCCGCAACGGCTAAAGGTATCCAGAAAATACCTTACCCTTTCGGCGTAATATTTTTCATACTGCACGCGTACCGCTTTACTGCCGGTGTTTACCAGCAGGTTTTCGCCGGTTTCGGCATCGAGCATGTTTACAAGGCCTATGTTGGGCATTTGCTCCTCACGTTGGTCGTACACCCTTATGCCGGTAACATCGTGCTTTTTAGCGGCTATCTTAAGCGTGTGCTCAAAGTCGGCCGACATAAAATCGGATATCAAGAACACAATGGCCTTTTTTTTCTGCACGCCCGAAAGGAATTTCAGGGCCACCGAAAGGTCGGTCTTTTTGCTTTTGGGCTCAAAGTCCACCAACTCGCGGATGATGCGCAGCACGTGGCTTTTGCCTTTTTTGGGCGGTATGTACAGCTCTACCTGGTCACTGAACAGGATAAGGCCTATCTTGTCATTATTGGTAGTAGCCGAAAACGCCATGGTAGCGGCAATCTCGGTCACAATGTCCTTTTTAAAGGCGTTTTGCGTACCGAAGCTCTCTGACCCCGAAACGTCTACCATAAGCATCATGGTAAGTTCGCGTTCTTCTTCAAACACCTTAATGTAGGGTTCGTTGTAGCGCGCGGTAACGTTCCAGTCTATAGCCCGCACATCGTCGCCAAACTGGTACTGGCGCACTTCGGCAAACGTCATACCCCGCCCCTTGAAGGAGGTGTGGTACTCGCCCGAAAAAATGTGGTCGCTAAGCCGCCTGGTCTTGATCTCGATCTTGCGGACCTTTTTTAATATGTCTTTTGTATCCATTTTCTAAGTCTAAAGTCAAATGTCTAAAGTCATAAAGTCCTGGACGGAGTCATAAGTCTAAGAAGTAAACGATCTCGGGACTTTCGACCTTTGACTTTCATTCTTTCGACTATGCTCCTTTCGACTTTTTGACTTTCTATCTTTCGACTACTATGGCACTTCTATCTGGTTTACAATCTTGTTTATGATGTCCATAGAAGTTACGTTTTCGGCTTCGGCCTCATAGGTAACGCCTATACGGTGGCGCAGTACATCGTGTACTACGGCGCGAACGTCTTCCGGGATTACATAGCCCCTGCGCTTGATAAATGCGTAACACTTGGCAGCCACGGCAAGGTTGATACTACCCCTTGGCGATGAACCGAAGCTGATAAGCGGCTTAAGGCCGGCAAGGTTGTATTTTTCAGGGTAGCGCGTAGCGAAGATGATATCAAGGATGTATTTCTCGATTTTCTCGTCCATATACACCTCACGCACTGCTGCCTGGGCACGCAGTATCTGGTCAAGGCTTACCACCTGGTTTACTTTTTCAAAGCTGCCCTTAAGGTTTTGGCGGATAACAAGGCGCTCGTCTTCAATTTTTGGGTAGTCTATAACCGCCTTAAGCATAAAACGGTCTACCTGTGCTTCAGGAAGCGGGTAAGTACCCTCCTGCTCCACCGGGTTTTGGGTGGCCATTACCAGGAATGGCTTTTCGAGCTTAAAGGTTTGCTCGCCAATGGTTACCTGCTTTTCCTGCATGGCTTCAAGCAGGGCACTCTGTACTTTAGCCGGGGCACGGTTTATCTCATCCGCAAGGACGAAGTTGGCAAAAATAGGGCCCTTTTTAATAGAGAACTCGTTTTGCTTAATGTTGTATATCATGGTACCCACCACGTCTGCCGGAAGCAAATCGGGCGTAAACTGTATACGGCTAAAGCTGCCGTGCACCGCCTGGCTAAGGGTATTAATGGCAAGGGTTTTGGCAAGGGTTTTGGCAAGGCCGGGTACGCCCTCAAGCAGTATGTGGCCCTGGCCTAAAAGGCCTATAAGCAGGCGCTCTATCATGTACTTCTGGCCTACGATAACCTTGTTCATTTCCATAACAAGGAGGTCTACAAAGGCGCTTTCCCTTTCTATTTTCTCGTTTATTGCCCTTATGTCTAAAGCGGCACTGTTATCTTCCATATTTGTGTTTTATTTTTTTCGGACTGTGAAATTACTAAGCTTTTTCTTGCGCTGCAAATACGTTGCCCAATTTATTGCAGTGGACGTTAATGAGTTGTTAATGCAGTATTAATTGTTACACCTTTTAGCTAAAATGTTTTCGCCGGGAGTGCAACTTACAACGAAACTAATATAGTTTAAGTATATAAAAGTTAAAATGAGCGGTGAAAGAGTTTATTATTGGGGTGAGTAAGGTTCAGAGTTCATTGTTCAGGGTTCATTGTTGCCACTCATACTTAAGAGAAGCACTAAACAATGAACCCTGAACAATGAACATTAAACAATTCTAATTCTTCACTCCATAGGGAGTACTGATTTTCGGAAATGGGCAAAAAAGCATAAAAAAGGTGGTTTTTAGCGCAATCCAAATTCCGAAAGTGAAATATTAGTGTTAAAATGAGTTTTTTAAGTAAGTTTATTATTACAGAAACGAGTTTTTGCACCCGTGAAAAACGGCTTTTTAGCAAAAAGTGAAAAATTAAAACGGGGCGATTGTTTTAGTTTCAGGTTTAAAGTTTCAGGTTTCAGGTTGTGGACCGGAGAGGCAACTTTAAAGTTGAAACCTGAAACTTTTTGCTTAATTTTAGGGCAAATTCCAATAAAATGATAACCAAACTATCACCCATTATTGCCGGAACCATGAACTGGGGCGTGTGGCAGGGCAACTTTACCACCGCACAGATGGCCCAGCTTATAAACGATTGTATAAGCTATGGCATTACCTCTTTTGACCACGCCGATATTTATGGCGGCTACACCACCGAGGCCGAATTTGGGCACGCACTAACCGCAAGCGGTGCCAAACGCGAAGATATTCAGCTGATTAGCAAGTGCGGCATACAGCACACCGTGGGCAACAGGCCCAATAAGGTAAAGCACTACGATTACAGCAAGGAATACATTATATGGAGCGCCGAAAACTCGCTTAAGTTCCTGCAAACCGACTACTTAGACATACTGCTGCTGCACCGCCCAAGTCCGCTTATGCAGGCCGACGAAATTGCCGAAGCCGTTGAAAAGCTTAAAAAAGAGGGCAAAATCAGGGAGTTTGGCGTTAGTAACTTTACCATTAGCCAAACCGACCTTATCCGCAGCCGTACTGAGGTGGTTTGCAACCAGATAGAATTTAGCGCCACGGCATTTCAGCCCATGCTGGACGGCACGCTGGATTATATGCAGATACACAATATTAAACCCCTGGCATGGAGCCCTGTAGGGTCGCTCTTTAAGCGTGCAAACCCGCAAACACAGAGGCTAAAAAGCCTGCTGCTTGACCTGGGCGATAAGTATGACACATCGAGCGATATGCTGCTGCTGGCCTGGATTTTACGCCACCCGGCGGGCATTGTGCCGGTATCTGGCTCACTGCAAAGCGAGAGGCTTAAATTCCAGATGAAGGCCGCCACCATTAAGCTGGAGCTGGAAGACTGGTTTGCCATCTGGACCGAGAGTATGGGGGAAAAGGTGCCGTAGACACCAGTTTGCAGTATTCAGTGGTCAGTAGGCAGGAGCTTCACTCACAACGAATTAAGTCCCAAAATTTTTTAAATCTTAAATCTTTCAATTTTTAAATAAAGAATGAAGACAGCTTTAATAACCGGTGCTACCAGCGGAATTGGCCGTGCCACGGCGCGCTATTTTGCCAATAACAACTTCAGGCTCATTATCTGCGGGCGCCGCGAAGACCGCCTTACCGAATTGCAGGATGAGTTTTCGCACCTGGTGCCGGTGCATACCCTTTTGTTTGATGTTCGTAAAAAGAAAGAAGTGGCCAAGGCCATTGCCTCTATACCCCCTGATTTCCTGAATATTGACGTGCTTATAAACAACGCCGGAAATGCCCATGGGCTTGACTCTATAGAGAACGGCGATGTGGATGACTGGGATGCCATGATAGACATTAACATCAAGGGGTTGCTGTATGTTAGCAAGGAGATTATACCCGGAATGGTAGAGCGCCGCAGTGGCCATATTATTAACATAGGGTCTATTGCCGGTAAGGAGGTTTACGCTAACGGAAATGTGTATTGTGCTACTAAACACGCAGTTGACGCGCTTAACCACGGTATGCGGATGGACCTGAACCAGTACGGAATACGCGTTGGGGCCGTTAACCCCGGCATGGTAGCTACGGAATTTAGCGAGGTGCGCTTTAAGGGCGATACCGAGCGCGCCGCCAACGTGTACAAGGGCCTCGACCCGCTTCAGGCTGAGGATATTGCAGACATTATACACTTTGTGGTTACACGTCCGTATCATGTAAATATTGCCGATTTAACAGTATTGCCTACGGCACAGGCCAGCGCCACTATAGTTAACAAGAACCACATCGTTTAACATATATTCCCCTCTTTTTGAGGGGATTTTTATTTATATTAGCCTCAATCTGAACATCTAACCCCGGCTGGCAATGATTAACAAACGGTTGCTTATAAAAAACCTTCTCGCCCATAACGACGAAAGCAGCTTTTATGATAAAAAGCGCCAGCTAAACCTGCATACTAAAGAAGGTAAGGCTAAGTTTGTAAAGCACATTTGCGCACTTAGTAACGCTAACCCAAACAACAACAGCTATATAGTAGTGGGTGTGGAAGACCATGACAACGAGATTACCGGCACCGATTTTTATGACGACAGCCGCATACAAAACCTCGTTAACGCCTTCCTTGAAAACCCGCCGCGCATTCAGTATGAAAACGTGCCCTTCCCCCACCTGCCCAAAGACCGTGTGGTGGGCCTGGTTACCATAAGCCCTTCAGGCAAAACCTCTTACTTTAAAAAAAACGTATACACCATACCCGCAGGCTCGTTTTTTGTGAGGCGGGGCAGTAACTCCATTCCCGTTGAGGATGAAATGCCGCCCGTGCCCGGAAACGTGCAGGTTATTGCCGATATTGAAAACAACTCGCGCAACAGCATAGAGCATACCCTCGATGGCGTGCTTGATTTTATAAACAACCGCCATAAAGACATGACAGCCAAGTATAAGGTGTTTAAGGAGTTGTTTATTGTGTGCTGGGCAGGGCATAAAAAAGTAGTGAGGGGCAAAACCTATTTTTACCGCGTTGATATAGAACTAATTAACGAACAGGTAAAGCTATTTTATTCGGCGCTGGACGAGGTAAGTATTACATATGACGACGATGTTTTTATCATTACCGAATATGTAGCCCTGGGCCTGAACGATAAAACCAGCTACTACCCGCTGGAGGAAGTAAGCATACGCTTTAGCGATAACGGCAACTACAAGATTGATTCCCAGTTGGTTTTTGACCCGCCGCAGTACAACCGCAAGATGCTGCACCACATTTATAACGCTAACCTGGCGCTGCTGGCCAAGCTTGAAAAAGACGTGCCGCTTACAGATTCTGAAGAAAAAGACATGGAAAACCTGCCCAGTGTGTTCATGATATGCTACCTGAACGGGTTTACCGATGCCAAGGTGCGCCTGGCGGAAGCCAAACCCCTCTTAAAAGGCTATAAGGATGCCTCTGTGTACGTTTCTTTTAAAGAAGCTATGCGTGTGCTCCGAAAGATGAAATACGACCGTATAACGTAAAAAACAAGGGAGGCCAAAAGCCTCCCAATTTGTTTCTACTGCTTTATAAGCTTAAAGGATGATGTACCGCTATCGGTTTCAACCTTAACCATATACAATCCCGTTGTAAGGGCATGTGTGTTTACTGCACTCTGCCCATCTGAACTGAGGCACAGCCTACCGTTTAGGTCAAATACCTGAATGCTTTTCAGGCTGCCGTCTAAAACGCTTATGTACAGCTGGTCTTTAACCGGGTTAGGATACAGGCGCACATTTTGCAGGCGGTTATCGGGCAGTGAAAGCACACCAAACACCGTTATGGCCGTATTGGTTATTACCGGCTCGTTAAAATCAAAATAAATGGCGGCCGTGCTGTGTATTTCATCATTTACAGCAATATCTGCCTTTGGCTTAACGCGATAGGTAACAAAGCCATGGCTGGCGGGCTCGTTGTGGGTGCTATCCGGCAGGAAAATATTGTTGAATAAAAACTCCAGTTCATTACCGTTACGGCGAATGGCCTGGTAGCTGTGGCTGGCAACAATGGGTTCAAAAGTATCCCAGTCCAGGTCTTCATCAAGCTCATTTTCAATACGTATGTTAACCGCCATTGCAGTACCGGTATTCTGGAAACGTATGGTATAGTGCAGGTAATCATTAGCATTATCAATGTTTACCCACTCACCTTCGTGCACAACAATATCATTAGGATCATAAGATGCCACTATTGTTTGCTGCAGGTTATTTGTATTATTACCGGCAACCTCATCTCCATCTACGCTTGCTTCTCCCGAAAAAGTAAGCACGTCATCCATAAGGTTTACCGGAGGAGGCAGTACACTGTAATTAATATAAGTGCTGCTGTTGCCAAAAGGTGCAATATTGCTTACAGTAAAGCTAATGGTATTAGCATCTACCTGGGTGTAGCCTCCTGCTACATATTCAACAGATACTTTATCCTGCTCATAGTTAAACAGCACGGTTATGTTTTGGGCTACAGTACCGCTGTTATTTTGCACCATTACATAGCAGCTGCCGTTAAACCCAAGTAATGGCGCTATACCGGGAACCAGTGTAACGCTAACATCGGTATACGGTTGCGGCCCGCCCATGCACAGGCTTACCTGCGGCGGGGTAGCTGCCGGAAATGTATTAATTATTGTTACGGGCGCAATAGTTTCAAACAAAGGGGTTTCAACCGGCACTACCGTTACAGGAACATCAGTTCCGTAAGGCAAATCAGCAATAGTAAAAGCGCCCTGGGCATTGGTATAAATTAAGTACGGTTCTTCTTCTGCCACGGTAACCTGTAGGCCAAGGCCCGGCACGGCAAGGTCTTGCGTGTTGCAAAGCCCATCGGCATTAACATCTGCCATAACGGTTCCTTCAATATAATTATCGGCACCAAAGTAAATATTTAAGCCCGAAGACCATTCGCTGGTTATGTTGCCGCCTAACCCTGCACAAACAGAGCGCACATACACCCTGTGCAAGCCAAAAAGCCCGGGGGTTTCTATTGTAACCGTAGTAGAATTTGCCGTACCGGTAGGTATTGTATTTTCGTTTAGCGGGCTGTTATCATTATAAGGCTGCAGGTAATACTCATAGCTATCTCCTGAGCCGTCCCATGAAACGGTACCTGAAGCCCCCTGGTTATTATATACACTTAGGTTTATAGGCGTATAGCAAAAATCAGCCTGGCACTGGGCAAGGCCGTTAAAAATAGTCATATCGGCAGGGTCAAATTCCTGGTTTTGAAGTGTAAATACCGTTTGCGAAAATGCATTTTCTACGGTAAAGCCCACTTCTTCCATACCCACATCGCCTATGCTCCATTCAATCTGAAACGGTACATTATCGCACATGGGTACTTCTACCGTAGCTTCAGAACCTGATTCGAGCCATATTTCCCCAATAGGGAGACCATATTGGTATACGGTAAAATGGTTGTTGCCCCAGCCATTTCCGGCAGTATCTGTAAGGTTAAATGTGTAATTACACATGGTTTCGGGCGGGCAGGAAGCCGTAGAAACCTGTAAAGGGGGTGTCCAGATACTGTATTCTCCCGGAGCGCACATAGCGCGTATATATACTTTGTAGGTAACACCCGGCATAAGGTTAGTAAATGTGTACGGTACAGAAGTAACTACTGTTCCTGTGCCGGAAGGTGCAGCATTTACAGGCACAATTTCAATTTCCCACGATGTGGCGTTTGCTGTATCTGTCCAGCTTACTGTAAACTGGGTTGGGCCTGCATCATAAGCCATTAAATACATAGGTTCCATGCAAGCTTGTACAACATCTACATTATCTATCATCCAGGTGTCTCCGTTGTTACCTTTAGCTACAAAAGCCAGGTATACATTTTGCCCTACAAAAGAGCTAAGCGACACCATTTTATGCGTCCAGTCTGTTTGCGAAGGGTTAATTTGCAGCTCGGTCCAGTTTGCTGCCTGAGAGGTAAAGTTTACTATATTAATCTGGTTTTCAAACGATTCATTAACTATGGGGCGTACATAAATATGAAATGTAGTGCCCTGGTCTCCGGGCTGTGCCAGTTTACTGTAAAAGCTAAGCACCCCATTTTCGGGCACTGCAAATGCCGGGGTTATAAGCCAGTCTTCGGCAATTGTTCCTGCAGCAACGCTTTCGGGGGCTATAACTGCGTGTTGGCTGCCCTGGTAACTGCCTGTAGTGCCCAGCTCCCATTTTTGCTGGATTCCGGCGTGGTTAACAATTGCCCAGCCCGCGGGGCCTCCCGCACTTGCGGGGCCATTGGGCGTTGTCCATGCTCCCTCAAAGGTTTCGGTAGTTTGTGCCAGCCCCAAAAATGGCAGCAGGCATAAGAAGATAAGGAGTTTTCTTTTCATAGTGTGATGATATTTAGGTTGGTAGGTGCCGTTTTACGGGTGTTCAATACTATACAGTCTAACCTGCCGGGGTTAAGTTGCGTTACAATTTATTTGTTTTTAACAGGACATATACTATACATTTATACAACAAACACAATATCAACAACATAATAAATAACCAATAGATCATGCTTATCGCATTGAATAGAAATAGGCTTGCTTAAAGTTAATGTTTTTTTAAATTTGCCTCCTATAAATCACGTATTTAGGCCAAAAAAGTATATTTACCGCATAACTTTATCTTAAAACACTACACATTTATGGGCAGGACGCTCGTTATTGGCGATATTCACGGGGCATACAAAGCTATTGTGCAACTGCTTGAAAGAGCAAAGGTTACACCCCAGGACCACCTTATTTTTTTGGGCGATTTTGTAGACGGCTGGGGGCAGTCTCCCGAAGTAATTGACTACCTCATTAACCTGAAAGCCACCCATAACTGCCTGTTTTTGAGAGGAAACCATGACGACCTGCTCATGAACTGGCTCAAAACCGGCCAGTATAGCGAGGAATGGTTTAACCACGGTGGCCGCATAACCATGGAATGCTACCAGGCACTGCCCGAAGACAAGCGCCAACTGCATATACTGTTTTTGGAAAGCCTTGAAGATTACTACCTTAGCGAAGACAACCGCCTTTTTGCCCATGCCGGGTTTACCAACCTCAATGGCGTTAAGCACGAGTATTTTACCCGTATGTTCTACTGGGACAGGACGTTATGGGAAACCGCCTTGGCGCTCGACCCACAACTTGAGCCTACCAACCCGCTATACCCCAAGCGCTTTAACCACTACAACGAGATTTTTATAGGCCATACGCCCGTAACCCGCATAGGATCAACCACTCCCGTGCAGAAAGCAAATATATGGAACGTAGATACCGGGGCTGCTTTTAAGGGCCCGCTTACCATTATGGATGCCAATACAAAGGAATTTTGGCAAACCGACCCGGTACACGAATTATACCCCGAAGAGAAAGGCCGCAACTAAAAACAGCTTAATATTTCACAATTGGAGTTTGAAATTGGCTAAAGCCGTTGCAGGTTTAAAGTTTAACGTTTCAGGTTTTGTAAAAATCAAAAGTAGGACTGGCTGACTGCAAAAAAAATTCACGATATATCGTGAATTTTTATACCTAATCATCCATCGAAAATTATCATAACAAAAAAGGGAGCCCAAAAAGGCTCCCTCTTCACAATTACGGAAAACCGTAAAATTATTGTATAGAGATATTATCTATCTGTATAGTAGTAGTAACGCTACCGTTGCTGTAGTACTCAAATACAAAGTAACCGTTGCCGCTTAGGGTTGCAGGTATATTGTAAGTACCCGCTGTTGTAAAGCTGTTTTGAGACTGGCCGCTTGCAGGATATGTAAGTGCGGTAAACTCGCTTGTAATATCTGTAAAGTTACCGGTGTTGATTTCGTTTAGCGGGGTATAGTCATTTGCCTCAGCATAATAAACCCTTAAACATACACCGTTGTTGTAGCGTATCTCTTTATCAAAGCTAAAGGTAGAAGCCGCACCAAAGTCTACAGGCACAACAAAGAATGTGTTACCGGCCTCACCAGGGTTATTTGCACCGTTAAAGGCAGTCATTTCTATGTACTTGTTGTTTTGGTATTGCTTAATTTGCCAGTACCTGTCGCCTTCAGTGTAGTCGTTAACATATTTAGGGAAGGTATTAGCGTTAACCGCATAGCTTTCAAAGTCTTCAGTAAACGAGCCAGAATATGTAATCTCTGTACCACCTAGTGCAGAGTCGCTCTCACCCGGTTCGCCCGGCTCCGGTGGTGCATCGCCAAAACGTGGCTGGTCCAGCTTAATATCGCTTTCATAACGGGCTACAAACTGGTAGTCGTTATTAAATTTAGTAAGTACACCACGCACTGTACCGCTTTCTGCCGGCACAGTACTGCCTGCATAGCTTGCAAACTCGCTGGTACGGAAAATAATGGTAGCGCCGGTTTCGTCTTCAAGAAGCCAGTTGGTAGAACCACCCAATACGTTACTGTCGTCAAAATAAGTGTTGTTTACCGCATCTACAGTAAACTCAACATCCTGAAGCTCAATAAGCGTATTTATGTAGTTGTTGTTAAGTGCTTCGCTAATGCTTATCTTCTTAACAAGGTCTTCTTCGCTTACTACAGTACAAGAACGGTTAAGCACAGTGGCAGCCTGCTCTAAAGTCATCCTGCCCACCTGGCCCTGGTAAAGGGCGCCTATCCTTTTAGAGCTGTGTGCAATATCAGTATACGTACCGTCAAGCTTTATAAGCACTTTACGGCCCACATCAAAAGTACCGCCATAAGATGCGTTGTCTACCGGCACGCTAAAGCCATACTGGCCATCAAGCGTTTGGAAAGAGATAGATTTGTAGAAGTTACCACCCAGGTCGCTGCTGGTTACATACGCTTCTATTATACCGTCTCCTGTATATTGGGCTGCAGTAGCCGTAGCAGGCACTGCCTGTGGCTGCATATTAGCAACAAGTGGTGTATCTATACACTCAAGCGTAGGGATGCTGTAATCATCGTCATTAATGCACGAGCTAAGCAAACCTGCTGCAATAGCGGCATATACCGTTGTTTTAAAAATAGCTTTCATAGTATATAATTATTTTTTTTTCTTAGAAATTGATATAAAGGTTAACAAAGAACGTCCTGCCGTAGCCATAAAAATAGCGAGGGCCAAAAGATGGGTTTCCGCTGCTTACATCCTGGTTAAGGGTACGGTAGCTGGCGTTACGGGCCTGTTCAAAACCACCGGTTTTATACCTTACGTCAAACACGTTGTTAACGCTGGCAAAGAAACCTATAATGTTTTGTTTTACTTTCCATGATTTACCACCCTGCAGGTTTACAAGGTAAATTTCGTCAAATCGTTCCTGCTTAAGCAGTTCGCGTGTCCTGCTTTCTGTAGCTTCAGGATAACCTATACCTAATGTATTATCTGTAAGGAAGTTGCTGGTCCTTAAAAGAGCAGATACATCTATATAGTTATTGGCAAGGTAGTTAGCGTTAGCGCCTATCCACCAGTATTTAGGGTCGCGGTACTCAAGGCCTATAGAGTAAGCCTGTTGTGGCATGCCCGGCAGTTTGTAGTCTTTAAGAGCAGCAGGGCCATAGTTTAGTATAGCAGCCTGACCACCCACGCCCAGCTCATCGCTTGCAAAGGCATCGTTATTAATAAATACGTTAGGGTTATTGTCATACGTATACTGCCCGTAAGCCGCACTTGCCATAACCTTAATGGTACTGGTAACCTGGTATTCAAGGCCAAGTTCCCCACCCATCATTTTCTTGTCTATATCAGTAACCGTTTCGGCAATAAACGCGTTGGTATCGCCGGTAGTTTCGCCTTCAACCACACCTTCTGCAAAGAAGAAAGAGGTTTCGGTAGCGTTTTGTATCAGGTTATAAAAACCGGTTAGCCTTGCCTTTAGCCTTGGCGCGCGCACCACATAGCTAATATCGCCACCCATTATATCCTCGCTGTCTATACCATCAACAATGTTGTTGTTTAGCCTTGCGTTAGGGAACGTGTTTCTAAGCGTAGGTGCCTTGCTCATATAAATACCGTTTGCCACAATGCTGTTACGGCCGTCTATTTTATATGTAATACCTGCTTTTGCACCCGGGTTGTCAAAAGATACTTTTTGGCTCTTGCCAAAAGAGTTGGTTGGGTAAATACCATTGCGGTAAAGGCCATCCCTCTGGTACTCGCTGCGGCTGTAGTTTAGCGCACCATAAAAGTCTACTTTGCTGTAGCTAAATTTAAACTGGGCAAAAGCATCTATAGTATTGGCAAGCAGGTTGTAGTTGTAACCAAAAGTATCGCCCACACCCACCTGGCGGCCCGGGTTGTTAAGGTCGCTCTGGCCCTGGCTGCCGGCAAAGAACGGATCGATATCCATATAATAAGCGCCACCCATAAGGTCTAACAGGTTCTGGAAGTTATGGCTCTTAAGGTTGCGGTAGGTAGCACCGGCGTTAAGTATAATATTATCGGCCAGCTGGCTGCGTAGTATTGTATTGGCTGTAAAGGTCTTGTCGTCTGTCCTGTCTTCATACAGTACATATTTACTAACACCCGGCGCACGGCCTATTTCCTGGTTGTTGGCATCAGTTACTGGCACCGTGTTTACCTGGTACATATAATCCCAGTTAATTTGCGGGTTTGCCATAAAAGAGTTAAGGTTGCTTTGTGCAAGGGCAAGGTTTTCCGGGCTGTTGCCCACAAAGTTACCACCCAGGCCACCCGGCAAAAACTGCTCTGGCGCTACGTTTTGGTTTTCATAAAAACTTAGGTAGTAGCTTGGCAGGTTGCCATAATATGTTGGATCAGGGTTTTTAACATCTTGAAAATCAAGACGTGTGTTGCCTATGCTACCAAACTGGTAGGCTACGTTTGTGTTAAGCGATGTTTTGTCGCTAATAGTCCAGTAGTGGCTAAGCATAAAAATAGGCTCTTCTACATCTTTATCGCGGCTGTTGCGTTTTTTGCCGTTTTGCCACCCCCAGTAAGAGTTGTAATCTTCGCCCCTAAGGTTTATAACCTCCTGTGTGTTTGGCGAGTTTTTACCCCTGCTGTTTTGAGCGTATATGCTGGTAAAGTTTAGGCTGTGCTTATCGTTTATTTTCTTTTCTACCGATGCAAAGAATGAGTTTGCACTGTAGTCGCTGCCTTCAAAATAGCCTTCCTGAGCCCACCTGCGCGATGCACTAATGGTATATGCCCATCCGTCTGCCTGAAGCCCGCTGGCATAAGTAGCCATCATCCTCCAGTCATAGCTGGTATTGGCGCCGCTAAAAGACACCCTTGCACCCGGGCGGTATATACTGGCACGTGTATTAATTTCCTGTGTGCCCAGTATGTTACCAAAAGTATAGTCTGATGGTGCAGAACCCATTGTAAACTCCTGGTTGCGTGTAGCATCGTTAAGGCCACCCCAGTTGCTCCATTGCGGGCGGCCGTCATAAAGCTTGTTCATTGTTACACCATTTATCATGGTAGTACCATACTCATTATCAAGGCCGCGAACCCTATAGCGCGCCATACCCCAGTTAAAGGCTGCTGCCTGCTGGTAGGTATCTCTTGACGCCTGCAGTAGCCCCGCAGTGTTTTCAGAGCCCGAGTTGTCATCGCCCAGGTCGTTATCTGTAATGGTAATAAGGCTTAACTGCTGCTCTGTAGTAATGTCTTCTTCAAAGTTTACTACGCCCAGGTCAAGCGCCTGGCCTTCCTGTACCTCAATAGTAAAGGTTTGGGCCACATAGCCGGTAGTGCTAATTGTAACTTCGTGGCTGCCCGGGGCAACGCTTGCAAATACAAAAACACCTTCAGCGTTGGTTTGCACGGTTGCGGCGTTCCCTTCAAGCGTAGCCGTAACGTTTTGAAGCGGCTTTTGCGATTTAGAGTCTACCACCTTAGCCGTAACCGATGCCGTTTGCTGTGCGAATGCACACACGGCCTGTACTGCGAATAAAAGGCTGAGTACTAGTTTCTTCATAAATAAATTTAATGTAATTTTATTTTATTTGTCAAGTTAAAAATTTCTTAACGGCGGCAAATGTAATGCAATTAAAAATAATATTTACCTTTGGCACCCCATTTGTTATAAAACTTCACGTTAAATTAATATTTGTTATATAATGATAAATCGTTTTCGTATTCTACTGGTAACCATATTAGTAGTATTTGCGGCAAAAGCGCAAGACAAACAGTACAGGGTGCACACCATAGCGTTCTACAACCTTGAGAACCTTTTTGATACCATTAACGACCCGCGCACTAACGATGAGGAATGGCTGGTAACGGGCTCCCAACACTGGACGGGTGCCAAATACCGCAAAAAACTGGCTAACCTAAGCAAGGTTATATCGCAAATAGGTGTAGACGAAAAGCAGCCCAACAGCCCCGTGGTGGTGGGTGTGGCCGAGGTAGAAAACCGCAAAGTGCTGGAAGACCTTGTTAAGCAGCCCGGACTTGCCGAAAAAGGCTATGCCGTTATACATTTTGACTCGCCCGATAAACGCGGTATAGATGTAGGCCTGCTGTACCAAACAAAATATTTTAAGCCTACCAGCTATATAAACATTCCGCTGTATATATACGAAAACGGCAAAGCACCCGATAAGGCCGACAGCGCCGATGATGCCGAAGACAAAAACGTGGCACACAACGGCCGCATTTATACCCGCGACCAGCTGCTGGTTACCGGTATGCTGGATGGTGAAGAGGTAAGCTTTATTGTTAACCACTGGCCGTCGCGCTCCGGTGGTGAAAAGAAAAGCAGCCCTAACCGCGAGGCAGCTGCCGCACTTAACAAAAAGACTATTGACTCGCTTTATACCATAAACCCCAACCTGAAACTTATAACCATGGGCGACCTTAACGATGGCCCTTATAACAACAGCGTTAAAAAAGTGCTTGGCGCCAAAGCGCATAAAGATGAAGTAAAAGAAAAAGGCCTGTTTAACCCCATGGCCGAAATGAGCGATAAAGGTATAGGCACACTGGCCTACCGCGATGCGTGGGACCTTTTTGACCAGATGATTGTTACCGAACCGCTTATTAAAAAAGACTTCAGCTCGTTCCGTTTCTGGAAAGCGGGTGTGTGGAACAAAAGCTTTATGACCCAGCCCAGTGGCCAGTACCGCGGCTACCCGCTGCGTAACTCAAACGGCGAGGTGGGCTATAGCGACCACTTCCCGGTGTATATTTACCTGGTTAAGGAACAGAAATAATACTAAAAGCCGCGCCCACAGCGCGGTTTTTTTATAACCCATGCCCAGTCCCTTTGCTGTTGTATGTCTGCTTCAGGAATACCGGCCTCATACATCATGTCAATAAGCTGTTCGTTGCTTACAATATACACGCTAAGCGGCAGCGAAATACCATACTGCGCTATTTGTGCAAAATGCTCTTTACTGAATATTTCGAGGTTTAGCTGGTGTGTTCCATTATAAAACAGCTCTATAAACAGGTTGATTTCAGTAACACCCTGCTGCCTGAACTGCGCTATGTGCCGCCTTACATAATCAATGTACCAGGGGTAGTATTCGCTATAAAGGGTTTCATGCAGTGCATACCGCATGGGCGAAAGCAAATCAAGGCTGCCAAAGCCATACACCCCGGTTTCGCTTTTATCGTTAGCATCGTCAGGTTCAATACTTTCAAATACTATGGCATCATTGCCTATTTCACTCAGCAGTTTCTTAGGCGAAAAGGAATCGCCCATCAGGTTGAGGGTTATTTTTGTGAGGTGCATTTTGGGGTGGTTATTGTGTTGCTGCTAAAAGCAACGTGGTGCGCCTGTTAAATATCTTTATAAAGTCGCGGTGTTCTGTTTTTGCCTCAGTACAGCTGTAGCAAAGGGTTATAATAGTCACTTCTTTGCCATTTTGCAGTTCAGGATAAAACCAAATATCAGGGCAGCCGTCATACCCTCCCACTTCACGCAGCATAACTGGTTTCCCTTCAAGATAAAACGCCAGCGCCAATTGGTTAACCTGTCCTTCAAGCCATTTTATATCATCCTGGGTAAACCCAAGGTTCTTTGCATAGCCATAAGCCGTTGAAAGGTAAAAAATGGTACCCAGGTTCTTTATATCCTTTAACGCAGACGGTTTGTTAAGGGTATCGCAGTAAGCCTTTGGGGTATAACTTATAAGCTTTGTATATTCTTCCCAGTGTAGCGAATCAGTTTTCTGCGCCTGTACAAACAGGGTTAATAATAAGGCGGTTATAGAGAGGAAAACTTTCATAAATATAAAGATATTAAAAAAGGCCGCCCTTCCGGACAGCCCTCTTATAAATATTTATCCTCCAACTGAAGCATAAACCCTTGCTCTTCTGTATTATTAAGGTGCGCTTTAAGCTGCTGCCATGTGGCAAAACCAAAGTTTACAACCTCATGCCAGTCAGGGTCGTTCAAAACCACTATGTCTGTCAAACCTTCTTTATTTATACTGCCGATATAGTTATCAAGCATTTTATGAAACGGGATTACAATAGCGGCTTCCTGTGCTGATGCAAAACCCTGGTTTACAAAATTATCGTATCCTTCGTTCAGGTCAAGGTCATCAAAATAGCTACATAAAGCTTCGGTATAATTGCTTGCTACATCAGGATAAAAACCTTCGAGCCACACCTTGTGCTGAAAAGTAATATCAGTAAATTCAAACAAGGCCCTGAGCCATCGCTCCCTTATACTCTTTCTTAGCCCAACATTCATAGATTAACACTTCCCGTCAACACCGCAGCTGTCGCCCTCAATAATATCAAGGGGTGCGCTGGCCTGTTGCCATTCGCCGTATGATTTTTCAAGCACTTCTAAAAATGTAGCGGCATCCTGTGCGCCGCTAACGCCATACTTGCGGTTAAACACAAAAAATGGCACACCACGCACGCCTATGTTCTGGGCTTCCTGCACATCCATTACCACATCCTGAAAATAAGCCTCGCTGCCCATAGCCTCAGCCAGCTCGGTAGTATTAAGCCCTACCGAGGCCGCAATTTCACTTAGGGTGGCAGCATCATCTATATTCTTGCCATCAGTAAAATAAGCTTTAAACAGGGCCTCCTCAGCTTCGTTTTGCAGACCAAACTCCTTGGCAAAATGCAGCATACGGTGTGCGTTAAAGCTGTTGGCCGGTATGGCTTTATCAAAGTTGTAGGTAAGGCCGGTTTCGGCAGCCATATTGGTTACATAGTCGTTCATGCCGGTAGCTTCCTCCAGGCTCACGCCTTTGTGCTCGGCCAGGAACTGGTGCATATTTTTGGTAGGGTCGGTTACCATTTCGGGCGAAAGCAGGTAGCTTTTCCATTCAATTTCTACCTTATCCTTACCGTTAAATGTTTCAAGCGCCTGCTCAAAACGGCGCTTGCCTATATAGCAAAAGGGACACATAATGTCGCTCCAAATCTCAATTTTCATAATAGTGTATTTTACACAAAGGTAGGGCTTTACAATAAACTATAACATTTTTAGTTACACTAATAATACGCATATAATTATAATGAAAAAGCACCTTACACCGCAACTGCTTACCGATTGCTTTAGCATAAGCATGGTTATACTTGTACTTATTATTAGCGGACTTGTGTGGCGCGAACGCCACTACACCCGCATGTACAACAGCACACAGCTGCGCCTTACGGCTACCGACTTTAAAACCCAATGGGGCGAGCCCGACCAGTGTGCCGCTACTACAGATGGTGTTGTACTGCGTTATGACCGCTGCATTTGGGGCGAATATGTTTTTATATTCGACAAAGATTCTTTGCTGGCATCTAAAGGGGTAGATGATTAAAACCGTTACGGGTTGTGAGTTGTGGGTTGTTTTTAAAGTTGTGAGTAACATAGTATAATCTTTAAAAACAACCCCCAACTCACAACCATTCAACAAAAAAAGAGAGGCATAAACCTCTCTTTTTTGTTATTTAATAAGTGCCGGTTGCACCCATTTAAAAATATGCGATTCTTCGGGTATCACCAGGCGTTCGCTAATGCGTGCCATCCTGTCCGGAAGCTTCATCAGGAAGTCGCGCGCCTTTTCGGCCTCGGCAGTAAGCCCGTCAATTTTATCAATCTGCCATTTTTCTATAAGCTTGCGAAGTATATCTACATAATCAGCAGCGGTATAAACACCTATGCGCTGCGCCGAATCAGAAAACTGCTCAAACGCCGTGCTTATCTTTTGTCCGCTTTCGCGAAGAAAGTGCGCCGGCATAACAATTTTTTGCTTCATCATGTACTGAAAGGCCAGCATCATTTCGCTTGGGTCTACCTTAAAAATACGGTCTACAAACTCGCTGTAGGCCATGTGGTGGCGCATTTCATCACCCGCCACAAGCTTACACATCTTGCTCAGCTTTTTATCGCCATACTGCTTTGCAATCTGGCTTACACGGTTGTGCGATATATAAGTAGCCAGCTCCTGGAAACTGGTATATACAAAGTTTTTGTATGGGTCGCGGTCGGTACCAATATCAAAACCGTCGTTAATAAGGTGCTGTGTAGTCATTTCAACCTCGCGCATATTTACGCGGCCGCTAAGGTACAGGTACTTGTTTAGCAGGTCGCCGTGGCGGTTTTCTTCACCCGTCCAGTTGCGCACCCACTTGCTCCATCCGTTGCCGCCGTTGTCTATCTGGTTAACGCCTTCCACATCCATAAGCCACGACTCATAAGTAGGCAGGGCCTCTTCGGTAATGGTATCGCCCACAAGCACTACCCAAAAATCATACGGCAGGTCTTTGGCAATTTCGCGCAGTTCCCTAACCTCTTCAAAAAAGGTTTCGTTTTGCGAATCAGGCAGTAAATCAGTAGGTTGCCATATTTTTTCCACCGGAATAAGGTACTCATCCACAAAAGAATCTATGTTCTTTTCCAGAAACTGCATTACCTCCAGGCGGATGTTTTTTATAGACATATATTTAGTATTTTATTCCTTTAATCACTTCTCTCTCAGTACGCTCCATCACTTCTTCAAAAGGAATTCCCTTAATTGCAAATGGTTCCTGTACGGTAAACGTAAGGCGGTTGCCCAGCCCCAGCGGAAACTTGCCAAAACGCTCTACCCTCCACGAGTTATTTATCGTTAAAGGTACAATATAAGCATTAGGGGCAAACTTGCACAGCATTTTAAGCCCGTTTTCACTAAACTTCTTTGGCACACCCGTTTTGCTGCGTGTCCCTTCGGGGAAAATCACGGTGGCGCGGTTGTGCTTTTGTATGTATTCGGCCATACCTTTAATGGCGGTAAGGGCCTGTTTCGGGTCTTTACGGTCTATTAAAACGCTGCCGCCGTGCCTTAAATTGTATGACACACTGGGTATACCCTTGCCCAACTCTTTCTTACTCACAAATTTAGGGTGAAATTTGCGCATAAACCAGATAATTGGCGGAATATCATACATACTCTGGTGGTTAGCCACAAAAATAATGGGCACCCCATGCGGAATACGTTCACGGTGTTGTACGTCAAAAGTAGTGCCAAGAGCGTGCATAGAGCGCACAAGCCCACTGTTAAGTATGTCTACGCTTTTTTTATGTGCCTGATAACCAAACACATTAAAGCACAGCCACTGTATAGGGTGAAACACCACAAGCAGCAGGCCAAAAAGTGCGTAAAACAATATAGAGAACGGAACCGATAGTATCCTTTGCATGTGCGTTGTAAAAAATTCGCACAAAAGTACATTCTTTTTACCGAATTATAAAAATAATTGGTATGCTGGCATACTATAAAGCAAAAAACCACGCAAATGCGTGGTTTTACAATTTAAATCCTTTATTCTTAGCAGAATTCGTCGTAAGCGTCTTTAAGGTTTTCGGCAATCATTTCAGCCGGGCGGCCCTCAATGTGGTGGCGCTCCAGCATGTGCACAAGCTCTCCGTCTTTAAACAGCGCCATGCTTGGCGATGACGGCGGGAACGGAAACATAAGGCCCCTTGCCTCGTCTACCGCTTCTTTATCTACACCGGCAAAAACCGTAATAAGGTTGCTTGGTGTTTTAGCGTTATCTAGGCTCATTTTAGCGCCCGGGCGTGCATTACGTGCCGCGCAGCCGCAAACCGAGTTAACCACTACAAGCGTAGTGCCCTGTTTGGTTATTTCATTCTTAACCTCATCGGCAGTATATAGTTCTTTAAAACCCGCCTGTGCAAGCTCGGCACGCATTGGTTTTACCAGTTCTTCAGGATACATAATCTTCTTTTTAAAGTTTACGGTACAAAGTTACATAATTTTTAATCTAAAAATGTAAATGTATCTATTTTTGTTACAGATGTCAGGTTTGTTTCACAAAGAACCGCAAAGAAGGCACAAAGCCACACAAAGTTTTTAGTAATATAACCGTATTTGACAGAGAGAACACCGAGTTGCCATACGAGTGAAGCTCATTCTGAATTCTAATTTCTAAATTCTATGTTTACTCGATAACCATCTCCGGTATCTCGCCTTCTATAATCAGGTTGCCTTCGGTAGCATTTTTAATGTCTTCAACGGTTACACCCGGTGCACGTTCCAGCAGCTTAAACCCTTCCGGAACGATTTCCATAACGGCAAGCTCGGTTACTACCTTTTTAACGCAGCCCACACCTGTAAGCGGTAGCGAACAGCGTTTTAACAGCTTGCTTTCGCCTGCTTTGTTAACGTGCATCATGGCCACAATAATGTTCTCTGCGCTGGCTACAAGGTCCATAGCACCACCCATGCCTTTTACCATTTTACCCGGAATTTTCCAGTTGGCAATATCGCCGTTCTCGGCTACTTCCATAGCACCAAGTATGGTAAGGTCTACGTGCTGCCCGCGGATCATGCCAAAGCTGGTAGCGCTGTCAAAAAATGATGCCCCCGGCAGCGTGGTTATGGTTTGCTTACCGGCATTTATCACATCGGCATCTTCCTCTCCCTCAAATGGGAAAGGCCCCATACCCAGCACGCCGTTTTCGCTCTGGAATTCAACACTTATATCATCCCTGACATAGTTGGCTACCAATGTGGGTATGCCAATGCCCAGGTTTACAAAATAGCCATCTTTAACTTCTTTGGCTATACGTTTTGCTATATCTTCTTTACCTAATGCCATGTTTTTGATTTGTTGATGTGGTAATCCGGTTATTTGGGGTTGCCTCCAAATTAACACATTACCGAATTAACGAATTACCTTTTTCTAACCGTACGTTGTTCGATTCTTTTCTCATAGTGCTCCCCCTGAAAAATCCTTTTCACAAAAATACCGGGTACGTGTATATGGTTCGGGTCGAGCGTACCGGCGGGTACAAGCTCCTCAACCTCAGCCACGGTAATGGTAGCAGCACCGGCCATAACAGCATTAAAGTTCTTTGCCGTGCCCTTAAAAATAAGGTTACCGGCCTCATCGCCTTTCCATGCTTTTACAATGGCAAAATCAGCCTTGTAGGCTTCTTCCATAATGTGCATTTTGCCGTTAAACTCTCGCGCTTCCTTGCCTTCGGCTATTTCGGTACCATAACCGGCAGGGGTAAAAAACGCAGGGATACCCGCCTGTGCAGCGCGGCATTTCTCGGCCAGGGTGCCCTGCGGGGTAAGCTCTACCTCAAGCTCGCCGCTTAGCATCTGGCGTTCAAACTCGGCGTTTTCGCCCACGTAGCTCGATATCATTTTATCTATCTGGCGCTTTTGCAGCAGCAGGCCAAGGCCAAAATCATCTACCCCGGCGTTGTTGCTAATGCAGGTAAGGCCCTTTGTGCCCTTGCGCACCAGTTCGGCTATGCTGTTTTCAGGGATGCCGCAAAGGCCAAAGCCCCCCAGCATAATGGTCATGCCATTGGCCACGCCCTGCAGTGCCTCTTCAACATTTTGCACTTTTTTATTAATCATACAAATATTTTTAGATTTGGTGCATAAATATATAAAAAAACACCTTCGGTTGAAGGTGTTTTTTGTGAAATATAGAACATATATTAAAACTCATCTGTAGGCAGCGCCGTGCTGTCTTTTGCAATGGTATCGTTAACCGGCGGCTTCCAGCAGTCTACCTTTATAGAAAGGTTTGCCGGGCGCTCAAACGGCTTTTCAGATACTTTGTATACCATTTGGTCGTCATCATAAATCTTGCGCATATAAATACCCCAAATAGGCAGTGCCATAGTGGCACCCTGGCCGTAAATAAGCCCCTTAAAATGCGCCGAACGGTCTTCGTTACCTACCCACACACCCGTACACAGGTTTGGCACCATACCCACAAACCAGCCGTCTGATTGGTTTTGGGTAGTACCCGTTTTACCGGCAATAGGGTTAATAATTTTATACGGATAGCCCGTCATACGGTTATAGCCCGTACCGCCACCGCCGCCCCACTTAAGGCGCGCGCCGCTACCGGTTTCGGTAACGCCTTCCAGCAGTTTTATAACAGCATAAGCAATTTCTTTATTTACCACCTCGTGGGTTTCCACCTTTGGCTCATAAAGGGTTACGCCGTTTTTATCGGTTATTTTGCTTATAAGGCGTGGTTTGATGTACACACCCTGGTTGGCAAATGTGCTGTAAGCCGCCACCATATCGCTCACGGTAATTTCTACCGCACCAAGGGCAATGGCAGGCTGCTCGGGTATTTTGCTTGACACACCCAGGTTCTTGGCCATATCTACCACCGCCTTGGGGCCTACTTTATCTATAAGCTTAGCCGATACCGTGTTGATAGACCCTGCAAGTGCCTGCTTAAGCGTAACGGCACCCCTAAACTGGTTGTTAGAGTTTTGCGGGTTCCACGGGGCGTCTATACCATACTTGCCCTGCGGCATATAAAAAGGCTCATCTATAATAGTATCGCACGGCGACATATGCAGCTGCTCTATAGCCGTGGCATATACAAACGGCTTAAAGGTAGAGCCTACCTGGCGTGCGCCCTGCCCTACGTGGTCATACTGAAAGTGCTTGTAGTTTATACCACCCACCCAGGCCTTAACCTCGCCGGTTTGCGGCACCATACTCATCATACCGCTTTGCAGGAAGTGCTTGTAGTAGCGAATTGAGTCAAGCGGGGTCATTACCGTATCTTTCTCGCCTTTCCAGGTAAAAATGGTCATATCGGTCTTAACCTTAAACGACGCTTTTATCTGTTCTTCGCTCTTGTCATCGTTTTTCATTATCCTCCAGCGCTCGCTGTTTTTCATGGCGCGCTCCAGTATGCGGTCTGTCTCTGCCTGGCTTATGTTTACAAACGGGGCATTTTTATTGGTTTTCTGCTGTATGTTAAACTCCTCCTGCAGGTTAGCCAGGTGCGATTCTACCGCTTCTTCGGCATAAGCCTGCATCCTTGCATCTATGGTAACATATATTTTAAGGCCGTCGCGGTAAATATCATATTGTTCACCGTCCTTACTTGGGTTGTCTTTAACCCATTTGTCCATAAAGCCGCGCAGGTATTCCCTAAAATAGGTAGCAATACCCTCTTTGTGGCTTTCGGGCTTGTAGTTTGTTTTAATCTCAGGCCCAACAAGCTTATTTTTTTCGGCCTCGCTTAGCTTGCCGTTCTTAACCATCTGGCCCAACACCACGTTACGGCGGTCATAAATAAGCTTCCTGCGTTTTTCGCTGGTGCTTACCGGGTTATATAACGATGGATTTTTAAGCATGCCCACAATAACGGCCGCTTCTTCTACCTTAAGGTTTTTAGGCTCCTTGCCAAAATATGTTTTTGATGCCGAACGTATACCCACAGCGTTGCGGGTAAAGTCTACCGTATTAAGGTACATGGCAATAATCTCATCTTTAGTATACTGCCTCTCAAGCTTGGTAGATATAATCCACTCTTTAGCCTTTTGCACCACCGCCATAATAGGGTTTCTTGAACGCTTATGGAAAAGGTTCTTGGCCAGCTGCTGTGTTATGGTACTGGCACCACCACTGCTGCCCAGGGTAAATATTGCCCTTAGCGTTCCTCTTGCATCTATACCGCTGTGCTCATAAAAACGCTCATCTTCGGTAGCAACCAATGCGTCTACAAGATTTTGAGGCAGGTCGGCAAACTTAACCGGCGTGCGGTTTTCCAGGTAAAATTTACCCAGTGTTTGGCCGTCGCTGCTAATAATTTCGGTAGCTACATTATAACTCGGGTCTTCAAGCTGCTTAAAGTCTGGCATGTGGCCAAAAACGCCCCACGATGCCAGCAAAAAGAACAAAATAATGCCCAGGAAGCCAAAGCCAAAAATCTTCCAGAAATTTTTTACGTAGCGTTTAAAATCGTCTGCTTCGCTGCTTTGTTTTTTAACTGTTGCCATAACTGTTTATTCTGCTTTTTCTATTCGCAATCCTACTTCTGTAACACCCTCAAGCTCCTGCACGCCCGGTATTTTACCGTTTTCGCGCACGGCCTGCTGTATGCTGAATTTATAGTTGCCCGCCTTGGGGAAACGCACGCGCTCTTTATACCACAGGCTGCTTTCTTTTATGCTGCCAAAGCCATCGCCCATAAGCGTGCCATCGGGGTTTGCCATTTTATACTCCAGTGTATCTACCTTGGCAATATTAGTGCCCGGCTGGCTCATCTTTACAATAAGAAAAATGTTGCTGTAGGCATACTCGTTGCTGTTGCGCATGGTTACATACAGGTTGTAACGGCCTGTAGTATCTTTTTGATCTACATTAAACGCTACAATACTGTCTTTATTCCATTTACCGTCAAACGATTTGTACTCGTCAAAAAAACGGTCTTTATCGCAAGAGGCTAAAAGCAGTGCAAGCCCCACGGCCACCAGGCTATTCTTGAGTAGGTGCATTATTATCGTTAGGTTTATTCCTGTTTCGGTTTCTGTTGCGGTTATTTTTTTTCTTAGGGTTTGCAGCACCTTCGGGCCTTTCGCCTCCCTGTTGTGCTTCATTTTGCTGCGGTTTGGCCTCGCCTTTCGGCTGATTGTTACGCTGTGGCCTGTCCTGCCTTTCGGGCCTTGGTTCGCCGCCTTTGCCTTCGGGGTTGCGTTGCGGCCTGTTGTCCTGCCTTGGCTCCCTTGGCTCGCCTTTCGGCTGGTTGTTGCGTTGCGGCCTGTCTTGCCTTTCAGGCCTTGGCTCCCTTACGGCAGCGCCATCCTGTTGTTTGGCCTCCGGCTTAGGGCCGTTTTGCCTTTGCCTGTTGCGGTCGCCCCTGTCGTTACCATTGCGGTCATTACGTTTCCTGTCGCCGCCGCCCGCAGGCGTGCCTTCTGTGGCAACAGCTTCCCTGTCGCCGCCTTTTTTGCCACCACGTTTCTTGTTGCGTTTTTTAGGCGCATCAAAACGGGTAAGGCTATCCTGCCCAACGGCATTCTGGAAGGTTTTCTCTACGTTTTCCTCAGCTTCAACGGCATAATCCTCTAACGCAGAAATACGTTCTTTCTGTTTGTTAAGGGCAACAATTTCTTTTACCTGGTCTACTTCAAGCACATGCCAGTGGGCCATGTTATCAAAGTAGGCAAACCACATAAGTCCCTTAAATATATCTACCTTTTGGCACACGGCATCGCCCTTTTCGGTATACAGCTTGGTATCCATATCTGGGAAACCCTTAAGCGCATCAAGGTAGGTATCAAGCTCATAGTTAAGGCAGCATTTAAGCTTACCACACTGGCCTGCAAGTTTTTGCGGGTTTAGCGAAAGCTGCTGGTAGCGTGCCGCACTGGTGTTTACGCTCCTAAAATCGGTAAGCCAGGTGCTGCAGCACAGCTCGCGGCCGCAAGAACCTATACCGCCCAGGCGCGATGCCTCCTGGCGGAAGCCCACCTGCTTCATTTCGATACGTATGCTAAACTCGCGCGCAAAATCTTTAATAAGCTGGCGGAAGTCTACCCTGTCATTAGCCGTGTAGTAAAACGTGGCTTTAGATGCATCGCCCTGAAACTCAATGTCAGATATTTTCATTTCAAGGTTAAGGCGAATAGCAATTTCACGCGCTACTACCTTCATGGGCTCTTCGCGGTTGCGCGCGGTGCTCCAAATATCTATGTCTTTTTGAGATGCCTTTCGGTAAATCTTAAGTATTTCGGGTGTGTCTTTAACGTGTTTCTTTTTCATTTGCACCTTTACCAGTTCTCCGGTAAGGGTTACAATGCCAATGTCGTGGCCCGGCGAGGCTTCGGTAGCCACAATATCGCCTATGCTAAGGGTTAGTTTATCGCTGTTACGAAAAAACTCTTTCCGCCCGTTTTTAAACCTTACCTCCACACAGTCAAACGCTTCCTGGCCGCCGGGGAGGCTCATGTTGCTAAGCCAGTCAAAAACCGTTAATTTATTGCAGCTGTCGGTGCCGCAGGTGCCGTTATTTTTACATCCTCTCGGGGTTCCGTCCTTAGACCCCGTAGAACAGTTTGTACATGCCATAAGTTATATATAGATCGTGGGCAAGCCACTACGATTCGTGTTAGTTAGTAAAACGTTTTTGTGGGTAAAGATAGTATTTTTTTTGGGAGTACAGGGTTTTTTGGCATTTGCGGCGATTTGGCTTCTGTTTGTGGGTGAATATTTTTTGCCACAGATTTGAATGATTAGCAAAGATTATTTTATTTCACAAAGTTTCGCAAAGAAGGCACAAAGAACCGCAAAGTTTAAGCTTGACGATTAGTAAAGTCTTTGTGAAACTTTGTGCCTTCTTTGCGGTTCTTTGCGTAATAGCCTGCAAACTGCCATCTGCTACCTGACCACTATAAACTTCCTTCCCACTCGGCATAAAACTGGGCTAAAAAGCTTTCCATGTAGGCATGGCGGCCTTCGGCAATTTTGCGGCCTGTGGCAGTGTTCATGCGGTCTTTTAAAAGCAGCAGCTTTTCATAAAAGTGGTTTAGGGTAGGCGATACCGATGTTTTGTATTGCTCCTTGTCCATATTAAGTACAGGGGCAATATCCGGGTCGTAAAGCGGACGGTTTTTAAACCCGCCGTAGTTAAAAGTGCGTGCAATGCCTATGGCGCCCAGGGCATCAAGGCGGTCGGCATCCTGCACAATATCAAGCTCAATGCTGGTGAATTTCTTCTCAAAATTACCGCCTTTAAACGATATGTTTTCAATAATGGCCACTACGTGTACAATGGTTTCCTCATCTACATTGTGGCTTTCTAAAAAATTACGTGCCACTTTAGGCCCCACGGTTTCATCGCCACCGTGAAACTTGCTGTCGGCCACATCGTGCAGCAGCGCACCCAGCTGTACTACAAGCAGGTTGCAGTCCTCGCCCTGTGCTATGTTCAGCGCATTGTTATACACCCGCTGAATGTGGAACCAGTCGTGCCCGCCCTCGGCATCTTTAAGCTGTTCTTTTACAAAATGCATGGTGTGGTGCACAAGTGCTGCGTTGCTCATAATGGTAATTTTTAGGCAAAGGTAGGGTTTTGTCAGTATTCAGTGGTCAGGTAGCAGATGGCAGATGGCATTTTGCAGGCTATTACACAAAGAATCGCAAAGAAGGCACAAAGTTTCACAAAGACTTTACTAATCGTCAAGCTTAAACTTTGCGTGCCTTTGCGCCTTCTTTGCGCACCTTTGTGATACACCTGCAAAAGCCTTACAGTATAGCTTTTTAAATAAAAATTGCTTATGTTTGTTACAAACCCGCAATAAAAACCACCATGCTTCGCACTATTATAACAGCCTGCCTTTTATTTATAAGCGCTTTACCCCTGTTTGCACAAACGGTAAAAATGCCTCCGTATTTACAAAAAGGCGATACCGTTGCCATTGTGGCTACGGCGCGCAAGGTGGCAGGAGAATCGTTAGACCCGGCTGTGGCGCTGCTTAAAGGCTGGGGGCTGCACGTGGTGCTGGGCAAAACCATAGGCAAGGAAGACCACCAGCTGGCCGGGGCCGACTGGCAGCGTGCCACTGACTTTCAGGAAATGATGGATAACCCATCCATAAAAGCAATATGGTGCGCCAAGGGTGGTTATGGCACCGTGCGCATGATAGACCGCCTTAACTTTACTAAATTTAAACAACACCCCAAGTGGATTATTGGCTTTAGCGATGCCACCGTATTGCACAGCCACCTTAATAACCTTGACATTGCCACCATACATGGCATTGTAGCCATTAGCGTGGCCCGCGCCACCCCTGAAGCCATAGATAGTTTTAAGAAAGCTCTTTTTGGCGATAAGATAAGCTATAACCTGCCCGCCCACGCCTATAATAAGGAAGGTAAGGCAACGGGCGAGCTTATAGGCGGCAACCTTTCGGTACTGTACAGCATAATGGGTTCTGCCAGCGAGGCCGATTATAAAAACAAGATTATTTTTATTGAAGACCTCGACGAATACTTGTACCACATAGACCGCATGATGTTTAACCTGAAACGCAACGGCTATTTTAAAGAGGTTAAAGGCATAATCATTGGCGGCATGACCAAAATGAAGGATAACGATGTGCCCTGGGGCCATGATGCCCTGCAAATAGTGCAGGATATTACCAAAGAATACAACATACCCATTTGCTTTAACTTCCCCGCGGGGCACATACAGGATAACCGCGCACTAATAATGGGCGGCCAGGTTACGCTCGATGTAACTGCCGAAGGCACTAAAATATCCTTTAACTAATGGCCGAGCATAATGAGCTGGGCAAAGAGGGCGAAAAACAGGCAGCTGACTTCCTTGCAAAAGCAGGCTATACCATTTTGCAAACCAATTATGTGTATGACAAGGCCGAGATAGACATCCTGGCGCAAAAAGCAAATGTACTGGCCGTTGTAGAAGTTAAAACCCGCACCACGCTTGATTTTGGCCTTCCGCAGGAATTTGTTAAACCTGCCAAAATTAAACTTATGGTTAAGGCTGTTAACGAGTACATTATTGAAAACGACCTTGATGTTGAGGCCCGTTTTGATATTATTGCGGTACACAAATCACGAAACGGATGGGAAATTGAGCATTTAACAGATGCTTTTTATTATTTTTAGGTTGTTAAATATATAACAAATTGTTTTATTATATATATTTGTTGCGACTAAACAACAACTTACACAACTGATTTACAATGAAAACCATTTCGTCTGTAGTAGAACACTACATTAAGACAAAGCCATTCTTATTGAGTGCGCTTTCCCAGGGCATTATTAACCTAACATCCCTTGCGCGCAACATGATGCCCGAACTGGAACAGGAACTGGGCAAAGACATTAAGCAGGGCGCCGTGGTTATGTCATTAAAAAGACTTAGCGAAGACCTCGACTTCCGCGTTAACCACAAGATTGTAAAGGTACTAAAAGGCATTGGCGAAATTACCGTGCGTTCCTCTTTAACGGATTACACCTTTGCCGTAAGCGACACCATTTTAAGCAAGCAGGCAGAACTTATCCAGAACATTAACGCCAACCCCGAGGTATTTTATACATCATCGCGCGGTGTTAACGAAACTAATATTGTGGTAAGCTCGAGCATGAGCCATGTGGTAGACCGCCTTTTTCATGATGAAAAACAAATTGAGCGTACAGACAGCCTTGCCTCTATTACCGTAAAGCTGCCAAAAGACAACATTACCACCCCGGGCGTGTACTACTACATTTTCCAGAGGCTGGCATGGGAAGGCATTATTATTAACGAAGTTATTTCTACCTCTTATGAGTTTACCATACTGGTTAGCGAGCAGGAAGTAGACCTTGCCTTTAAGGTTATAAAAGACCTTAAAAGCCTTTAATTCAGCTTCATAAAATGAAAAGAATAATACTATTTGTGGCGCTTTTTTGCGCCACAGTTTTTTATGGGCAGCACAGGGTGGCTAACCACGTAAACAGCCTTACTGAAGCCAACACCCCGTTTAAGCACTATACACCATTAGCGGTTAGCAACAGCATAAACAAAGGCAACAGCGCCAAGGCCGTAGAAAATGCCACTTATGCAAAACTAAACCCCGCCACAACGCGCGAGGTTACCCGCCTGCAGCCCGAAGCCATTTTGCTGGATATTCCGTATGGTAATGAAGTAATACACCTGCAACTGTACAGGGTTAACCTACTGGCCGATGGTTTTCATATACAAAACAACAAGGGCGAGCCATTGCCTTACACACCCGGCGCACACTACCGCGGCATTATAGCCGGCGATGAAACCTCGCTGGTATCGTTTAACTTCTTCAATAAGGAAGTTAGCGGTATTATTTCGGGTAGTGAGTACGGCAACCTTGTGGTGGGCAGGCTGCAAACCGAGGGTAATTTTTCAGATTATATTATTTACCGCGATGCCACCCTAAACCTTAACACCACATTTACCTGCGGCGTTACCGATATGACTGCCGTACAGCCGCAGCATAACTTTGGCAAAACCATGCAAACGCAAAGCGAAAACTGCGTTACCGTATATTTTGAAATAGATTATGACCTGTACCTGGCAAACAGCGGCAGCGTTCAGCTTACCAACAACTGGCTATCGGCAGTATTTAACAACACACAAACCCTGTTTGATAATGATGGTATTACCGTAGCCATTAAATCGGTTTATGTATGGACGGAGCAGGACCCTTATGTGGGCGAAGACTCGTCTGACTACCTGTTTCAGTTTTACCAGCTGCGCCCTTATTTTGATGGCGATGTAGGCCAGCTCCTGGGGCTTGACCCCATAGGCAAAGGCGGCGTGGCGCTGGGCACGCAGGGTTTGTGTACCGATACTAATGTAAGCTACGGCAACATCTTTTTAGAGTATGAAGATGTGCCTGTATATTCTAATACCGTAGAGGTAGTAACCCACGAGCTGGGCCACCTTTTTGGCTCGCCCCACACCCACGGCTGCTACTGGAACGGCAACAACACGGCCATAGACGGTTGTGGCACATCGGTAGGCTATGTAGAGGGCGATTGCGAAATTGGCCCCATACCTTATGATACCGGCGGTACTATAATGAGCTACTGCCACCTTGTAGAGGGCGCGCTTACCAATTTTGCAAACGGCTTTGGCCCTCAGCCCGCACAGCGCATTCTTGATTATGTAGAATCGTCAACCTGCCTTAGCAGCGATTGTATAAACACCTGTATAAATGCCGTGGTAGCGTTTGATGTTTCGCAAACCACCCAAAACAGCATTACCGTATCGTGGACTGATGCCGGTACCAGCACCGTATGGGAAGTAGGCTATGCAAGCGTAAACAACAACGTTATCAATTGGAATGAAGTTACTACAAACTCGTTTACATTTTATGAACTACAGCCCAACACCTACTATAAGTTTGCCGTAAGGCCGTTGTGCGAAACCCAGACCGCCCCTGCGCGCGAGGTTATTGTAGCCACAAGTGCAGACTGGTGCAGTGGCGCTGCGTTTACCGATACTTCGGTTAACGGCAACTACCCTAACAACCAGTACTTGCTGCGCACCATTAAGCCCGAAAACCCTAACGACACCTACACTGTTAGCTTTGAAATGTTTGACACCGAGGAAGACTACGACTTTATGTATGTGTATGACGGAGCCGATACCAACGCCCCGCTGCTTGGCGCTTTTGACGGCACTACCCTGCCCGGGCCGTTTACCTCTACCGCGGCAGACGGTTCGCTCACATTTGAGTTTATATCAGATAATTTTGTAACCGGCGCAGGCTGGAATGCCACTGTATCGTGCCTGCTGGATACTAAAAACAGTACCTTCAACAGCCTTAAGTACTACCCTAACCCGGCGCAGGGCATTGTAACCATAACCACGCCCGATGGTATAACCGGTATAACCGTTTACAACATTGCCGGCCAGCTGCTGCTGGATAAAACCACAGACAGCACCACCGAAACTACCGCAGATATAAGCGCATTTTCAAACGGTGTGTATTTCTTTAAAGTAACAAACGGCACCAAACAGTCTACTTTCAGGATTGTGAAAGAGTAAGCTGTAAAGCCTTATAATTATACAAAAGAGGAATCCTTTTATCGGGATTCCTCTTTTGTATAATTAAATACGCTAAGGCCTGTTTTGCTGCACATACTCCTCAACGGGCATACCGTTAATAATAACGCGTTTTAAAACAGCATTGCCGTCTTTTACGGCTACTTCGCCATAAGCGGGCAGGGCTTTGGTATTGTCGCGCAAATACTCGGCATACAGCAGTTCGGCTTCAGGGGCTTTGCTTTCTTCCATGTAATAACGGTCAAAAGGCAGCTCAAGGTTCAGCGTCTTAAAATACTTGTAGTAGCTCCACTTATCTACCTTAATGTAGTCGCCGCTTTTGGGCACGGTAAACGTTACGTTTTTAATTTTCGCAAAGCCATCTGCATCTTTACCCAACAGGGCATATACGGCCTCTCCCTCATCATAAAAATTGGCTATGGCAAAGGTGTCGGCCACAAAATTAAGGGTAATATACCGCCCGCGGAACGGGTCGGCCGGGTCTACCGGCTCAGCTCTAAATTTATACACGATGCCTTCGGTTTCAACAATATGATTGCTGTATACCATACGCGCGGGGATAAACAATTGTGCCAGGGCAGTTACAGCAAAGGCTATCAGGGCATATTTAGTTTTCATTGTGGATAGTGTTTAGGGTTTGTGTCTTTTTACGTTTTGCAAGGATAAGGTTAGCTACAAAGAAGCCCGTACCCACCACAAGAAACATCAGGCCGCGCAGTGCAAAGCTAATTTCGAGGTCAAAAAAGCGGCAGGCAACCAGTATTGCCAGCAGCCCAAGCCCCAGGTTTAGCGTACCAAAATTATACTGCGCAATACCCCTGTTTATGGTAACAACACTCAGTATCAGCAACAGTACGTTACATAAAATAGCAGGCAGCGCATGGTGTATGAGCACTGATAAATAGATTGCAGGAAACAGCACCGTTATCCAGCTAACCATGTCGGGTTTTTGGCCCTTTTGCCATGCTGCGCCCGCTGCCACAACCGCTGCTACAAACAGTATACCCCACACTATGAGCGACCTGTCTCCGGCAATGCCGTCATACAACGCCACCTCCCATACCAGGTGGAACGAGCCTGTAAACAGCACGGTAACAATACTCAGCAGCCCTACCGTGCGGTAACCGTAAGCAGCCCGTGGGTTTTTAGCCAGTACAGGCAGGCGGCCTGCGTTATACAACAGGCAACCCATAACCATGTACAGGGCAAGGTAAAACAGCGTTATGCCTTCGGCAAAAGTATTTAGCACCACCATAAGGCTCAGCGGCAGTGCCCACCCAAAGAAGTTCACAAAATTGCTGTCGGGCTGTTTTTTGTAAGATGTTATATAGTACGGCAGTACAAGGCCCACCAACACCATGTACATGTACGGAATATTGTGACTGCCGTAAGGCCCTGAACCCGTGTACCATGTGGCAAATAATATGGTGAGCAGTGCACACATTTGCGAATCGAGCACATACACCAGCGGCAGGCACAGCAACGTCCACGTGCATAAAAATGTGGGCATATCGCCCGGCAGGTTGTATATCTGTGCTACAAGGCTTATGGCCGCCCCAACTGAAAAGAACAGTAGCGTGGCGGCAGATTCTTTAAATGCAGGGCCTTTCTTTTTAATGATGCACCACGCGGCAAACGCCTGCGAAAGTACCAGCGGCAAAAATGCCAGCCCGGTTTTTACGGGTTTGGTAAAAGCATCCCAGTTATGGGCAAAGATGAGTATAATGCCCAGCCCGGCCAGGGCGCTGCCCGCAATGCCAAAAATGGTAAGCAGCAGGTTGCCCGCAGGCTGTTTTTTGGAATCGTAATAGCGCTCGATATCCCGGGCGGTAGTGAGGCTGATAACGTTGTGCGCCAGCAGCTCGGCAAGGTCTTTTTTTAGCGGCATAATAAATTGATTATAATTGATTTGACTATATTATTTTCTAACAAGCAGATCGCCTGAGATATACATAAAATTTTCAGTTTCAATGGTGGAGGCCACATACGGTTTTATCCACTCTTTATAAAACCTGTATTCCAGCGTTTTTAAATCTACAACCATAGTTTTATATCCCTCAGCATACATCCGCACCAAATAATATTTATCTGATATATAAACCTCTGAATTTATTTCCCGTATGTGGAAACGCTTTTTCTTATCCAATGCAGATGTACCGCATTGTACTTCAAAAAGCAGTTGCTCTGTACCGTCTTTACCTGTTGCATAAATACTGCATTCTTCATAGCTGCGGTTACCTATAAGGAGGCGATTATTATACAGTCGTCGTTCAAATTCAAGGTTTGCATAAATGGTATCGGTGGTTTGCAGCCTGTGTTCATCATCACTATAAACAGGTGTTATTGCACCGGTAGCCAGGTCAACCTTTTTAAACAGCCAGTTTTCCACCGTTTTATCATAAGCGGTATAGTAAATAGTGTTGTGTGTACCCGGGTAAAACCTCCACGATTGTTCTGTAAAGTTGTATACGGTTGTCAGGCTTCCATTGGTTACATCCAGCTTAACCAACGCGCACCGGTTTGGAGAACCTTCCTGAAATGTGTAGGCCACATCTTTTACCAAATACAGCGCCTTAGAATCAACACTCCACTGAAAATCTTTGCACCAAAAGGTATCAGGACGCCGGTCTAACACACTTTTGCCTACATTTTTTATCCGGCATATTGTATTACCGAGAGAATCAATTACATTAAGACCCGTTTTATGATGAATAACAACATACCGGGAATCCGGCGATACAGAAACTTCGCCATTATAATACCGCTCACTTATTTCTCCCTGCCAAATAGGGTTGTTCAGGTTAATTTCACCATGTGGTGTATAGTATAATTTATCCTCCACATAGTAATACACCGGCTTATTTATATGAACTTCCAGGCCGGTAGTGGGGTTAGCATTTATTATTTCCTGCGCATTGCCAAAATATAGGGGCAACACCACCACCAGTAACACATAAAACAGGTTACCGGCACTATTAAAACTTAGGTTATCCATAGTCGTAAAACGTAAGGTTTCAATAAAAAAAGCCCGCAGCAGCTGAGGAAAGGCTGCCACGGGCAATCCGCTAAGCGTTTATATTGTCAAATTGCTTGGTGTCGCGGGTGTTTTTCTGCACGGCTATGGCGGCAAATATGCTCAGCACGAAAGACATGCCAAAGAAGCCCTTTTCGCTCAGCAGCAGGTCGGCATTCCACAAGCCTATTACCAGCAGCACTATACTGGCTATGGTGGTAAACCAGCTCAGGCCGTAGTATATCTCGGTTACGGGTATGCCCTCCATTTTGTCGCGCACACTTTTTTGTACCGATATTACACTGAATAAGCCAAAGAGCAGTATGGTAAAGTAGTAGCCTTTTTCGTTAAGCAGCATTTCGGCGTTCCAAAGCCCTATGCAAAAGCTTACCATACCTACCAGCAGTGCCGCCCATGAGGCACCTATAAAAGCCCCGGTTGGTTTTTGCGGGCCCGCAGCGGCGGGTTGCCTGGTTTTACGTGTTGCAGTTTCGTTTTCTCTTACTTCAAATGATGGTTTTAGCGGATCCATAATTAAAATTGTTTTGGTTATTATTTCTGATGCAAAGTTGCACCGAATGCACCACCCGTAAAACTCATATTCAACACAAAACTGACAACTTATAAATGATTATTTATTATTTTTGACTGATTAAAAACCTCCACATGAATGGTATAGAAGACATTATACACCTGCTAAAAACTGATGATAAAAAGGCATTTGCATCATACTTACGCAAAAAAGACAAGCGTGGGGAAGGCCGCAGTGTACAGCTGTTCAAAATAATAGAAACTGACGATATAAATACTTTAAAAAAATTATATCCGGGCGAAAATAATGATGCTTACCACGCCCTGCGCAAGCGTTTGTATGATAATTTGGTTGAATTTATGGCCAACCAAACCTTTACCACCAGCACCGCCGAAGCCCATGAGGTACTGCGCCTGCTGGTAGTAAGCCGCTTTTTTTTGGAGCACAGGCTTACCAAAACCGCCTTTAAATGCCTGGCTAAGGCCGAAGCAAGGGCCATACCGCTGGAGCAATTTAGCCTGCTGAATGAAATTTACCATACTCAGATACAATATGCCCACCTTAACCCGGCGCTTGACCTTGATGGCGTAATAGCAAAATTCCGCACCAACCGCGAGCGCCTGTATCGCGAAGAGCAACTCAATACCGGCTATGCCCTGCTGCGCCGCGAGCTGCACGACATTCAGCTAAAAGGCAAGGTGGTCGATTTCAGGGAGTTTATACAGGGCACTATGAACAGTTTGGGCATATCGCTCAACGAGGCGCTTACATTTAAGTCGCTGTACCAAATACTGTTCATAGCCAACGAATATGCCTCGCTCAACCACAACTTTACCCTTGTAGAGCCTTTTGTTGAGAAAAGCTATGCCTTTATCCAAAACCGTGCAGACGAAGCCCCCGGCCAGCTGTATTACCATATTTATGTGTTGTACTTTCTTGCCAACATTAACCTGCGCAACCACCGCTTTGCCGAAAGTAACATCTGGCTAAACCGCATGGAGGCCGAAATGCAAAAGCAAAACAGCAGGTACTACAGCCGTTTCACGCTGCGCCACCAGCTGCTGCGGGCGCTTAACGCCAACTTTAGCGGTAACCCACAGCAAGCTATTGATAGCGCCGAAAAAGCCCTTAAAAACGCTTCCCACAAAGCCGATGCGCAGGATGTGGCCGACCTTACCGCCTGCCTGGCCATGTTTTGGGTACAGCAGGAAGACCGCGCTGCCTATAAGTATATGAAGCTGCTGCACCGCACCGATGCCTGGTACGAAAAAAAGCTGGGCATGCTGTGGGCCATCCGCAAAAATTTACTTGAAATACTCATGTATGCAGGCTTCGGCGAAAGCGAAATGGCCCTTTCAAGGCTTAAAAGCTTTAAGCGCCGCTACAAAAAATACCTTGCCCAGGTTAACGAGCAGCGCGTGTATGACTATGCCCTGCTGATTGAACGCTACATCCTGAAGCCCGAAATTGCACAGCATCCCGGCTTTAAAAAGGGTATAGTATCGCTCTTAAACCCTGATGATAAAGAAGATATCTTTGTGGTAAGCTTTGTAGGCTGGCTGCTTGCCCGGGCAGAACGCAGGCCGGTATATGAGGCTACACTCAGGCTGCTATAACCAACCATCACCTCAAGGTTCATAAACCTGATGAATATCATATCTGCCCACACAAAAATGCGTACCTTTAGGTAACTTAAAATTACATGCCCATGGCACTGCAAAAGCCTTTTAACCTGAACAAATGGATTGAAGAAAACCGCCACCTGCTTAAGCCGCCGGTGGGTAATAAAAATATCTATCCGCTTGCAGATGACTACATTGTAATGGTGGTAGCCGGGCCAAACGCCCGTAAAGACTACCATTATAACGAAACCGAAGAGCTTTTTTACCAGCTTGAGGGCAGCATAAAAGTAGTGGTTCAGGATGAGGGTGAACGCAAAGAAATGGAGCTGCATGCCGGTGATATGTACCTGCATCCGGGCAAAGTACCCCACAGCCCCGTGCGCAGCGAGGGTTCTATTGGCCTGGTTATAGAGCGTGTGCGTGCCGGCCGTGGCTTTACCGATGGCCTGCTGTGGTTTTGCGACAACTGCAACCACAAGCTATACGAGGTGTACTTTGAACTTCACAATATTGAAAAAGATTTCCTGCCGCACTTTAAACACTTTTATAATTCAGAAGCGCTTCGCACCTGTACCCAATGCGGCCATGTACTCCCGGCTGATGAACGGTATGTGGCAAAGGAGGAATAGTTTTATAAACACCTTGTATGCAATCCATTAAAAACGTAGAATCGCTGCCCAACGCCCACACGCTTAAGGCAATTTGCAAAGCCATTTCAGTACTGGACGCCATCCTTTCGCCCGAATGGGAGTTTCGCTATTACTCTTACAATTCACATTGGGATGACAATGAAGAATGTATGCATATGCGCAACGGCCAGGGCGATGAAATGCATGTATTATTTACCAGTGAAGGTGTGGTAATAAACGGTTTTGCTCACCAATGCATACAACCACCTAAAGATGAGCTAACAACCGGGCTGCCACCGGCTTTTTCGGAGTTTATTTTTGGAGAGCCCGTTCAATCAATCGGCACCACTTTTTTATTGTGGAAAACCGGGCCTGAACCCTGGTATAAAGCTACTAATGAGCATTGTGACAATTCGGCTGAGATGCTGCAAATATTAGACGGCAAGCCACAAATTTACCTTGAGTGGGCCACCGAATATTTTGAGGGCAGCTATACCGAAAAAGGCCTCCCGCTAAGTACTGTAACACAGATTTATAACGGCGCAACCCTAACCAATGAAATGGTACTTTCCATCAGCAATTCTATAGAAAACTGGCAACAACTCATTGCTGATATGGATGAAATAGGCTACCCGCATACCCTTAGCAACCCCGGCAAAAAAAGCAGCTGGCAATTCTGGAAATAGCGGGTTACGCCTTACCATCAATCAAATCAACAAATTAGCGAACACCAAATCAACCGGTTTGGCATTCTTTTTGTTTACCTTTGCAAAAAATTTATCCAAAAACCCTAAATGGACGACAGTAGTACGTACATAGTATCAACCTAAACAGGGCATTGCGGTGGCTTTTCCCTGTTGTAAACACGTGGAAAAGCAATGGTAACTTTCTATGCCAAAAACAATGGCCTTGTGCCTGTACAATCGCTTAACGAGGCCCAATGGATAAGCGTTGTAAACCCTACCGACACCGAAAAAGACTTCATTTTAAACGAGTTACATATTCCCGAAGCGTTTTATAACGACATTGAGGATATGGACGAGCGCCCCCGTATTGAAGATGAAAACGGCTGGCAGCTCATTATTTTGCGCATACCGTTTAAAAACAGCAGCACCCACCTGCCCTATAGCACTGCGCCACTGGGCATTATCTATAAAGGCAGCACATTTGTAACCATTTGCTTTGCCAAAAATGCCATGATAAAAGATTTTGTGGCCTATACCCAGCGCAAAAACATTGATATCCCAGACAATTACCACCTGGTACTGAGGCTGTTGCTAAGCAGTTCGATATGGTTCCAAAAGTACATCAAGCAAATAAGCCTGCTGATTAAAGCCGCCGAGGACAACCTGGAGAAATCCATCCGCAATGAGGATTTGCAGAAGTTATTGCAGATAGAAAAGTGCCTGGTATACTTTATAACCTCCCTGAAAGGCAATGAGATGCTGTTTAACCGCATTAAAAACCTCAAGGCATGCAAGGATACCTTCGACCCTGATTTGGTTGAAGACGTAGAGATTGAATTGCGCCAGGCCCAGGACATGAGCACCATTTACAGCGATATCCTTACCGGTACCATGGATGCCTATGCCTCAGTAATCTCTAACAACCTGAATATCATTATGAAAAGGCTCACTTCCATTTCGATAATATTGATGATACCCACCCTTGTGGCCAGCTTTTATGGCATGAACGTGCCAAATGCCCTACAGGAAAACCCTCATGGCCTGTGGGTTATAGCGCTACTGTCGTTTATAATGTCGGCGGTTGCGGTGGTATTGTTCAAGAAGAAAAACCTTTTTTAAGCCGAAAGGAAAGAAAGTCATAAAGCCGAAAGCCCGGAGGCGCATAAAACCCCTTAATATTTCACTTTTGGAGTTCAACATTCAGTCTTAAAGCCGAAGGCCGAAAGTCATAAAGTAAAAAACAGGGAACATAAAATCCAGTCAGCATTTTTTGGCCGGTTCGTTTCAAAAAAAATTCACGATATATCGTGAATTTTTTTTTGCCCTCCCTTTCGACTTTATGACTTTTGACCAAAAAAGAAATCCCCACCTTTTAGGGGTGGGGATTTCGGGTATTGCATGTTGGTTTGTTTCCTTTTGTTAAGGCAGGTTCACTTCGATTGGCTTACTGCTTCACGATGATGAACTCTGAGCGGCGGTTTTGTGCATGCTGCTCATCAGTACACTCGGTACACTTAACCTTAGGCTGGCTCTCGCCATATCCCTGGCCTGAGATGCGCTTCTTGTCGATACCTTTTGAGATTACATACTGAACCGTAGACTTAGCCCTGCGGTCTGATAACCTCATGTTGTATTTGTCGCTGCCACGGCTGTCTGTGTGCGATTTAACCATGATAACCATGTTCGGGTACTTCTTAAGTACCTCTACCAGCTTGTCAAGTTCAAAGGCTGCCTCCTTGGTGATGTTGCTCTTGTCATACTCAAAGTAGATTTCGTTAAGTACTACAACATCCTCCTGGACAACCTTTTTGATCGGGTTAAGGTTAGCGGCTACGTTAACCACACCGCCCTTGGTCTTGGCTACCGGGAACGTGTTGCTTTCGTACTCCGGTGCGCTTGCCTGGATGGTGTAGGCCCTGTCGCAGTCTACATTGTAGGTTACCTTACCGTCAGCCCCTGCTGTGCGGCGCTCTATTACGTTGTTTTTCTCGTCAAGTATTGCAACCTGTGCCCCGGCTATAATCTGCCCGGTCTCGGCGTCTTTTACCAGTACAATGGCTTCTACGCCACATACAGGCGTAGCGCTGTACAGCTTGTCTATATTGCCTTCGCCCCTGTTACTGGCAAAGAAACCAATATTCTTGTCTTTGTTAAAGCTGAATGCAAAGTCGTCCTTGCCTGAGTTTACAGGCTGGCCTACGTTGCGTGCAGCAGTACCTTTTGATTCTTCGATGTAGAAGATATCAAGCCCACCAAAGCCTTTGTGGCTGTCTGATGAGAAGAATAACCTGCCATCGGCATCAATATACGGGTAGTCTTCCCTGCCCGGGGTGTTTACCTTAGGGCCAAGGTTTACAGGCGTGCCGTAGTTGTTGCCGCCTTTTATCTCTACTTTCCAGATGTCCATGCCCCCTGTGGTGCCGGTCCTGTCTGATGAGAAGTACAGCCACTTGCCGTCTTTGCTCAGCGCAGGGGCATTGGTGCTCCACGCCTTATCGTTAAACGGTAGTGCACCGGCCTCTACCCACTTGCCGCTTTGTTTGGTGGCTTTGTACAGGTAAATCTGGCCTACTTTAAGGTTGTTGTCCTTATCGCGCTCAAACTGCTTGCTCTCTTTAAAGCTCTCTGCAGCAAAATACATGGTGTTACCATCTTCGGTTACTGCAACAGTGCCTTCGTGCCATTTTGAGTTCAGGTCGCTTAGCGGAACCGGCTCGCTAAAGGTAGCGTTGGCATTATACGTAGCCGTATAAATATCAAGGAACGGCTGCTCGTTTGCACCATACGTCCTGCGGGCGGTGTTGCGCGCGCTGGTAAAGTAAAACGTGTTATCTGCTGTTAAAAGGCCGCCGAATGAGCTGTACTTGGCATCGTTTATGTCAAGCAGCTTCTCGTCAAACATCTTGGCCTGGTTGCGTAGTGCAGGAAGGTAGTTAGGGTCGGCAAGGAATTCCTTGGCCCTCTGGTCGTTTGGTGCAAGGCCGGCAAATTTCTTCATCTGCGCGTTGGCCTCGTCATAACGCTCCAGCGCCTTTAGCATCTGGGCATATTTAAAATACGTTTCCGCATCCTGCTGCGTCTTGGTAAGGTCGGCATACCATTTTACCGCTTCTTTTGCATTAAAAGTGATGTAGTAGCATTCGGCAAGCTGCTTCTTTACGTAATCGTCTTTCTTGCTTACCTTTAGGTAATCGGCCGCCGCATCTACATATTCCATACGGGCAAAATGCTTATCGGCATCTTTGGTCTGCTCGGTCTGCGCCGTTACTGCCACGGTAGCAAACATAAAGCCAAGGGTAATATATAAATTTTTCATGTGTCTTCTTTTTGTCTCGCTTTAGGTTAGAAATAACGTGGTGAACGTGATACTTTTTTCGGGAAGTTCAAATCAAACAACAGCATGATTTCGTGCGATGCCGGTGTGGTAACGTTAAGGTCGCTCACAATGTGGTCATACGCATAGCCTATCCTCAAATTAGGCGTAATGGCAAAGTTTACCATACCGCCAAAAGAGTCGTCTAACCTGTAGGTAGCGCCTATCTCAAAGCGGTCAAAGAACAACGCGTTCAAAGAGCCGTCTATCGATGGGTCGATACCAAAGGCTGATTTCAACATAAATGAGGGCTTCAGCTTAAAGTTGTCGTTAATCTGGAATACATAACCACCCGTTAAAAAGTAGTGCGAAACTTCTGAACCAAAGTCAGTACCGTTGAAGTTAAGGTGCTTGCTCTTTAGCATATTGGGCACTGAAAACGCTAAGTAGTAGTTATCGGTGTAGTAAAATGCACCGGTACCCACGTTAAAGTAGGTGTTGTTTACGTTCTCGGCAAATGCAGGGTCTCCCGGGTCCGGTACGTTGTTGTACACTTCGCTGAACAAGCCCACATCGTGGAACGTTACACCCGCTTTAATACCCAGGGCAAGCCTATGCTGGCCACCCAGTTTTAAGGTATAGCTAAAGTCGGCATATACGTTGGTTTCTTTTACAGGGCCTATCTCATCTACAATGGCCGATAGCCCTAAACCTACGTTCTTGCCTACAGGGCTGTGGCCCGAAAACGTGCCTGTACTTGGTGAGTCTTCAATGTCTACCCACTGCTTGCGGTATAGTAACCCGAATGATAAGTTCTCCTTCGAGCCCGCGTAAGCCGGGTTTATTACGTTCATGTTATACATATACTGCGTGTAGTGCGGGTCCTGCTGTGCAAAGGCATCAACAAAACCTACCAACGCAATGAATGCGGACAGGTATAGTTTCTTCATGTGTGTGTTTTTCTTAAAATTACTTTTGGGTTGGACAATAAAATATAGCTGAAAAACTGAAAGATAAGCTTCTGCCAAAGCTTTGCCTCTCAGGATATCAAAAAAACAAAATTTTAGTCAATATATACACTTCGGGCGCAACATTTTTAAGAAAATACTTTAAAATTAACATCTGCGCAACCGTAATGTAATAGTAATGTGCTGTAAGCGTATAATTTAAAAAAGTTCCCCGCCCACTTTTGGGGCAGGGAACTAATCTTAATTATTATTCTTGCCAGTTTACATAAACCCAGCCGGTTTCGGTAGTTCCATCGTTACGTTCAAACATATAGAAGTACGTACCTGATGGCAGTTTCTCGCCATTGCTGGCAATACCTGCAAACTCGTCTGTATAAGCTCCTGTAAACTTGTACACTTCTTTACCGTAACGGTTAAAGATAGCTACTTTCCTTACGTTAAATCCGGTAAGGTCCCATGTATCGTTAAGGCCATCGCCATTTGGAGAAATACCTTTAGGGGTAAAGCAGTTAACCGATTCGATTACAATCTGGCCTACAGAAGGACATGCTGCACCACTTAGCGGAGTTACCTCTACATCATAAGTACCTGCACCCAGTTCTGATATGTCAAGCAACTGGTCGTTGCCTACCACAGTACCGTTTTTAGTCCATTCTATGGTTACATTGTCTTCAGTGTAAACAGCGTCATCATCAAAGTTAACCCACACGCTGTAACGGTTGTCTACACAGCCGTCTTCCAGTACAATAACCGGTAGCGATGTTATGGTAATCTCTGTAGTTGCAACTGCAGGGCAGTTATCTGAACCTGCAATAGTATTGGTTACTACATAAGTACCCGGTGTACTGGCAGCAAGGTTTATCTCACCTGTTGCACTGTTTACAGAAAGGCCTGCAGGCGCGCTGAATGTACCGGCAATACCATCAAGTATTGGCATTGGGTTAACAGGCTCATCCTGGCAGTAAGCTGTAGCAGCATATGTAAAGTCTGCCACAGATGCCGGAAGGATTTCTACGCTAAATGTAGCTGTAACCTCATCACAACCGTTAGCGGCCGCAATAGTGTTAGTAACCACATAAGTACCTACCTCGCTGTTAAGAGGATCAATTGTACCTGTAGCAGTATCTATATCAAGGCCTGCAACATCTGCAGAGAACACACCTACAGATGCACCCGGTGCAAGCTGTATTTGCTGTTCGCCTGCATTTTGGCAAATTGTAGCATCGGCATAGCTAAATCCTGCAACCGGAAGTTCTGTAATAACAACCTCAGCAGTAGCGGTAACTTCTTCACATCCGTTAGCAGCAGCTATGGTGTAGGTTACAGTATAGGTACCGGCAGCGTTAGAAGCAAGTACTATTTCGCCTGTAGCAGCGTCTATAATAAGTCCGTCAGTAGCAGTATATACACCACCTGTTGTACCTGTAAAGGTTACAGTGGCAACACCTGCATCGCTACAATATGGAGAGGCAGCATAGCTAATAGTAGCTGTAGGCAGCGCTGTAATTGTAACTTCTGTAGTAACCGCAGTACCCAAACAGTCTCCTGTATCAGGAATTGTGTAAGTTACCGTATAAACACCCGGTGTGCTGGCAGCAAGGTCTATCTCGCCCGTTGCAGGGTCTATATCAAGGCCTGTTGTGCTGCTGTAAACACCACCTGTAGTACCTGTAAAGGTTACAATAGCAGTACCGCCGTTAGAGCAGTAAGGTGTATCGTCATAAGCAATTGTAGCTTCAGGAGCTGCAACTATAGTAACTTCTGTAGTTGTAGTAAACTCAGGGCATGAAGCCGAAGCTGCTATAGTATAGGTTACAGTATATACACCCGGCTCGCTTGCAGTTACATCAATAGCACCTGTTGTAGCGTTTATAGAAAGGCCGGTTGTGCTGCTGTATACACCACCTGCATTACCGGTTTGGGTTACAGCACCTGTAGTTTCGCTTGAGCAGAATGGAGAATCTGCATAAGCTATAGTAGCTGTAGGCGCAGCATTAACCGTAACCGTAAGCGGCACAACCTGGAAGCAGGTAGGTACATCTATATCAGATACCCTTATGTATAGCGTGGTAGTACCTACGTTGTATGGTACAGATGTATCTATAGCACCTGTGTTGCCCTGTGCGCCACCGTTAGTAGCAAACACACCGTCTAACTGGTAGTCAGCAGGGTTTAGGGTTCCAAGGAAGTTTATTGCACCAAGGTCAAGAGGCGCAGTACCGGTAGTGCTGCATAGTGTTACAGGAGCCGGAGCCGGCACTGTAAACGGAGCGCTAAGGGTAATGGTTACCAGGTCTTCAGCCGTTGGTTCATCAGGGTTATCAGTTACTGTAATGGTAACACCTATAATGTGCTGGCCAAGTTCTTCTACCAAAATAGTCTGGTAGTCATCGCCTGTTTCAACAATAGTTGGGGTATATGGCTCGTCATCTAAAGTCCAAACATATTCATATACAGTACCTTCACCAGGGTTGTCTACGTTAGCTGTAAGTTCTGTACTTTCAGAACCACAGTGTACCTGGTTGTTGCCAAGCTCTACAATTGGGTCGCAGCTTGTTGTAGGTGCACCCGGGGTAGTAGCGTTGGTTTGTGTAAGGCTTATGTTACCTGCACTACCGTTAAAGTTTGTAATAAGAAGGGCATACACCTGTCCGTCTTCAACGTTTGGTATAACAAAGTTTTCTGTAGCCGAAGCCGAGTAGCTACATGCCACGATAAGTGGGTTGTTAGCACTTGGCGTAAGGTTTATCTGGCTACAGGCGTCAAGCGCAGATTCAAACGGCCCAAAGGCAGCAAAGTCTACGTCAATAGGGTTACCTGCTGTACTTACCTGTGTAAGGGTAAAGTTCATTGGTGCAGGCGCACCGCCTTCGTGTTCTACGGTAAAGTAGTACCATATAGGGTTTGGCGTGCTGAAAAGACAGCCTATCTGGCCATAACCCGGTGCTCCTGTAGAGCTTGGTACAGATGTAGTACTTGTACATAGCGGGTTAGCATCGCCAGGACCCACGTTTGTAGTAAAGTCTACCTCAGCCCAAGAGCTAAAGCCATCTACATCAGGACAAATAGCCCTTACATAAGCCGTATAAGCCGTGTTTGGCGAAAGGTTTTCTGCAAGGTACATAGGCTCTGTAACTACAGCACCGCTGGTTGGTATAGGGTCAGCTGCAGGCTGAACCACTACTTCCCAAGATGTTTCAGCACCATCGGCCGTCCAGGCAATGCTGGCACCTGTGCTCGATAAACAGTTAACCTGAAGGTTAAGAGGCTCAGGGCACAATGGGTCTGTTTCATGCATTAGCGGCAGCGTCCAGATACTGTTGCTGGTTTCGCTACAAATAGTGCGCACATAAATATCATAAACCGTACTTGCGTCAAGGCCTTCTATAATAGCAGAGTTAGTAGTTGCGGCAATAACGTTAGTTTCAGGCTCTTCACCCGGTGCAGCAGCACCCTGGTTAGTATAGTACACCTCATAAGTAGCACCCGGCACTACAGATGGCGCCCATGTTACAGATATGGTTGTAGTAGTTTCATCGGTTACAGTTACACCTGTAGGAGCAAGACATGCAGGCTCAAGACAGTCAACCTCGCCGGTATACAGCAGGGTGTTTTGAGAGCCTGTTCCGGCCGGTTTGCTGTAAAGCGTCTGGTTAAAGCCGTTTACAACGCTAACACCCACTTCGCCAGGGAAACTACCGTTTGCATTCCAGTACAGTTCAAACGGAAGGTCGTGGCACAAAGGCACGGTAATGGTTATAGGGCCCTGGCCTGTTGTAAAGGTAGAACCAAAAGTAGCAACCGGGATTCCGTTTTGAGAAACAGTCATAGTGTTGCCGTTCCATCCGTCACCCCACGAGTCAGTAAGTATAAAGCTGTAGTTACACTGGTCTTCAACCTCACATATAGTAGTGTTAAAGGTGTATGGCCCACTCCAGAAACTCTTATCGGTATCGCCACATACAGCCCTTACCCAATACTGGTACTGTGTAGCTTCTTCAAGCGTTACAGTAGGTGTGGTAGTGCTGGTAAGCACGCCTGTAGTAGAAGCCGTTGGTGCAGTTGCAGGAGTTTCGGCAATGTAGTATTCCCACTGCGTAGCGCTGCCCACGTTTGTCCAGCCCAGTGTGGCCGATGTTTGGCCAATAGCGGTGGCGCCAAGGTCTATCGGCTGAGGGCAGGTAATAACGCTAACATTAATGTTATCTACAGCACCCGGAGGGTTAGTACCGCCGCCGGTGTCGTTACGCCATTCAAACACAATCCTCCTTATGCCGTTAGCATAGCCAGACCAGTTTTGTATGTTCTGGAACGTAGTCCAGGTGTTAGAGCCAACAAAGTTACCACCAAGCTGTACCCTTGTGGCATCGGCAGTAATTTGCGTGCCCGGGGTTGGTGTCCATGTAGCAGGTACAAGCCATACACGAATGTAGTCCCATCCTGTTTCACCCACGTTTTTCCAGTCAAAAGACACATTTACATCAGTAGTACCTGCAGGCACGCTAAGGTCGCGATACGCGTGTACTACGTTATTTGTAGCTGTGTTTGTAGTATAAGCGTTAGATACGCCGTTGTCGTTAGTTACATAAAGCGAGTGGCCCGGGCTGTTAAAGGTAGCAGTACCTACTGCCCACTTATTAGTTTGCGTGCCGTTGTTAAGCGTCCATCCGTTAGTAGTACCGCCATCCCAGTTTTCGTTAATTGGTAATGTAGCCGGTATTTGAGGCGTGGTAAAGCTTACAGGCCCTATCCAGAAGCTGGTATCAGTATCACTACAGTGGCTCCTTACCCAGAAGTTGTAAGCTGTACTTGGCGTAAGCGGAGACTGGGTGTTAGTAGTTGTAGTAGTGTTTCCTGTAGGAACCGTTGCAGCCGTAGGGGCTGTTGTAGACGTACTAAAATAGTAGTCGTATGAAGCCGGAGGCGTAGTTGGCGCTGTCCAGTTAAAGGTAGCCGAAGTCTCGGTAGTAGTACCTAAAGTAAGGTTTGTAGGAGACGGGCAGGTAATAACACTAAAGTTAATGTTATCTACAGCACCCGGAGGGTTAGTACCGCCGCCGCCATCATTGCGCCATTCAAAAACAAGCCTCCTGGTTTGTGTAGCATATTCTGCAACCGAAAGCACATTGTTGCTGGTTTGCCATGTGTTGCTGGCCTGGAAGTTGCCACCCACCTGAACGTGGCCTGTAGCATTTCCTATCTGTGTACCTGTAGTAGGCACAAAGCTTGTAGGCACCATCCATACACGAATGTAATCCCAGTTGTTTTCACCTACGCTCTTCCAGTCAAACTGAAGCAATGCCTGGTCTGCACCGGCAGGTATGGTAATGTCGCGGTATGCATGCACAACAGATGTGGCACCGTTGTTGTAAGCATTTGTTACACCGTTGTCGTTAGATACATAAAGAGAGTGGCCCGGGCTGTTAAAGGTAGCAGTACCCACATGCCATTTGTTAGTTTGTGTACCGTTACTTAAAGACCATCCGTTAGATGTGCCGCTATCCCAGTTTTCTGCAATAGGCATTGCAGCCGGAACCTGCGTGGTCATAAAAGTATAAGGCCCTGCCCATGCGCTAAAAAGGCCGTTGCCACAGCTGGCACGCACCCAGTACTCATAAGTAGTGGCAGATGTAAACGCTACGCCCGCAGGGGTAGTAGCTGTTACAGGGTAGTTAGTGTTTGTAGATACAGTTGTACCGGCACCGGCAGGTATGCCTGCACCCGGAGACTGTACTACAACTTCCCATGATGTGGCGCTGCTTGGATTAGTCCAGCTAAGGCTGGCACTGGTAGCAGTAGTAGTTGTAGCCTGGCCCACAGGCGGCGCACAGTTTACCTGCTGCACAACAAGGTTGTAGGCAGTGGTTTGTGGCGTAGGCCATGTAGAAATTACTATATAATAAGTAGTACCCGCTGTTACAGCTATAGTAGGTATGCTAAGGGGCACCGCAGCAGAGTTGCTTGCACCGCCCACACAGCTAACACCCACGTTAGCACAGCTGTTGTATACAAATACACCGGTCCATGTACCGTTGCCGCTAACGTCTACACTAATGGTTCCGCTAACGGTTGGGGTATAAGCATAAAACACATCATTACCGCCCAGGTAGGCACTTGTAGTACCACAGCCTGTAGCACCCGGCGAACCTTCTACAGTATCGCCAAAGTTTGAGGTATTGTTAGAGGTAGAATACGGCAGTGCCGCAATGTTAATAGCCGTGTTACAGGTTTCACCCTGTGCCGCCGTACCAAAGTTAAACGGACCTACCCAGTTACTGGTGTTGCCGTCTCCACAGTTTGCCCTTACATAAAACTTATAGTCTGTGTTTTCTAAAAGGCCTGTGTCGTTGTAAGATGTAGAAGTAGAAGTATCAGTAACCGTACCTGTTGGGCCTTGTGCCACCGGTATAACTTCAAGGTCATAAGAACCTGTTGGTGCACCACCCGTAGGGTTTGTCCAGGTTAGTGTTGCCGTAGTAATACCAATGTTGCTTGCACCTAATCCTGTAGGGTCAAGACACTGAGATACCACGTTTACGTTGTCAATTGCCCAACGGTCTCCGGCATCGGTTTCCATAACAAAGGCAATGTAAACCGTTTGCCCTACCCATGTGTTAAGCGAAACAACTTTTTCTGCCCATTCCTGTTGAGAAGGGTTAATTTGCAGTTCCGTCCAGTTTGCAGCAGTGCCCGAAAAAAGAGACGTGTCTGTTTGTAAAGCATAAGAGCCTGTTCCGGTTACCGGCTGAATCAACACTTTGTAAGCGTTTCCTGAGTCTCCGTTTACAAAAAGCCTTGACCAAAAACGCAGCTGGCCGTTAGTTGGCACAACTGTTGCAGGAGTAATAAGCCAGTCTCTGGCTACGGTACCATTGGTAACGTTTTCGCTGTTCAGGTAGGCAGAGTGGCTACCTGCATAAGCAGGCTGCTGCGTTGTACCGTTACCCTGAATCCAGGTGTTAATGGGGCCCGTTTCGTTAACAATGGCCCACCCAGCAGGACCCGCAGGAGAAGCTCCAAGGCCCGGGCTGGCAGCTGTCCACTCGCCTTCAAACCCTTCGGGGTACTGTGCATACCCGCAAAAGGATACTAAGGCCATGAATAGCAGTAGTGTAATTTTCCTCATAGTATTTTAAGTTTAGGTAAAATATCTCCCAAATTTAAAAAAATATAACACATACGTAACATCTAAGTGAAAATTAACACAAAAAATTCTAAATTGATAATTCATTCCTAATATGAAAATTAAACCGCCTTAATTTTTATAATTTTGTAAAACATTATATTCAGCATGCTCGAGAAAGAAACTATACAATATGAAAAGGCCGTTTTGGCAGGAATTATAACACGTGAACAGGACGAACAGAAACTATCTGAGTATCTGGATGAACTGGAATTTTTAACCTACACTGCCGGTGGAGAGGTTGTAAAACGTTTTAGCCAGCGTATGGAAAAACCCAATCCAAAAACGTTTTTAGGTACCGGTAAAATTGAGGAAATCAACCTATATATTAAAGAGCACGATATTAAAACCGTGATTTTTGATGACGAGCTTACCCCCGCCCAGCAAAAAAACCTTACCCGCGAACTTAATGCCAAGGTGCTGGACCGCACCAACCTTATATTAGACATATTTGCACAGCGTGCCCAAACCAGCTATGCCCGCACACAGGTAGAACTGGCCCAGTGCCAGTACCTGCTGCCACGCCTTAGCGGTATGTGGACCCACCTTGAGCGCCAGCGTGGTGGTATAGGTATGCGCGGCCCCGGTGAAACCGAAATTGAGACTGACCGCCGTATTGTGCGCGACCGTATTGCACTCCTTAAGGAAAAACTGCGCACTATAGACCGCCAGATGGGCGTGCAGCGCAGCAACCGCGGCGCCATGGTGCGCGTGGCACTTGTAGGCTACACTAACGTAGGCAAGAGCACACTTATGAATGTGATTAGCAAAAGCGAGGTGTTTGTAGAAAACAAGCTTTTTGCAACGCTGGACACTACCGTGCGCAAAGTGGTTATTAAAAACCTGCCTTTTTTACTGAGTGACACCGTAGGGTTTATACGCAAGCTGCCTACACAGCTGGTAGAATCGTTTAAAAGTACGCTCGACGAAGTGCGCGAGGCCGACCTCCTGCTGCACGTGGTAGATATTTCGCACCACGATTTTGAAGACCACATAGCATCTGTAAACCAGATATTGCAGGAAATAAAGAGCAACGACAAGCCCACCATTATGGTGTTTAATAAAATAGACGCCTTTAAGCCCGATGTTATTGAGGAAGACGACCTGGTTACCGAAAAAACCACCCGCCACTACTCTCTTGACGAATGGAAACAAACCTGGATGAACAACGTGGGCGAAAATAATGCCCTGTTTATCTCGGCCACCAACAAAGAAAACTTTGAGCAGTTCAGGGAAAAAGTATATGAGGCCGTAAGGCAAATACACATTACACGTTTCCCGTATAACAACTTCCTCTACCCGGATTATAAAGACAACCACGCCGAGGAAAAAGAAAGCAACGACGAATAACACAAGGGAGGCAAATGCCTCCCTTTTTCTTTAAAAATCCTCAATCTTTTAAACACAAAGGCCACCAGGCTTATAGCAATGAAATCATTCCTGAAGCACACAAAGCTTTGTGATCTTACGCCGAAGGCGGTTTTTGCTGTGCTCTTTGTGAAAAAACTTGGTGGCCTTTGTGTTAGAATGCACCACTAATCTTCCAACAAATAGCTAATTGCCTCCGTTTTTCTTTAAAAATCCTTATTAATGGGTATTGTGTATATAAGTATAGTGCAGGAAATTTGCCTTAACTAAAACATTATGATATGAAACGTACTATTACCACCATTCGCCACTATGTAGTGGAGTTTTTTAGGCAACACTGGTAGAAAGCAGCCCCCGCTGCTCTTTGCCACGTATTTCGGGTTCCTACATTCCCGCCGGAAAACAGCCGACTGACCGTTACTCCTCCAAAGGCGCATTAGTGTACCACTACGCACTAATCATATTTCCCTAACAACATTGCCAATAATCATTTGGGCATGAACGCGGCTGTTTTCTATAAACCATTTGTGGGTTTCCATGCCACCGCACACCACACCCGCCAGGTACAGGCCGGGCACATTGGTTTCCATGGTCTCCGGGTTATAGGCCGGGGTACACAGCAAATCATCCGAAACGGCAATACCGCACGCCTTTAAAAAGTCAATATCGGGTCGGTAGCCCGTAAGCGCCAGTACAAAATCGGCCTCAAGGGTTTCATACCCCTCCGGCGTAAAGATTTTGACCTCCTTATCTGTAATCTCTGTAATTTCCGAATAAAACCAGGCTTTGATACTGCCCTCTTTAATACGGTTTTCTATATCGGGTTTAATCCAGTACTTAACGCGGTCGTTTATTTCGCCCTTGCGGATAACCATGGTAACATCAGCGCCTTTGTGCCAGCATTCCAGCGCGGCATCTACACTACTGTTATTAGCGCCCACTACCACCACCTTGCGAAAGGCATATTCATGTGCCTCCTTATAGTAGTGGCGCACGTGCGGCAGGTTTTCGCCCGGCACATTCATATACACGGGAATATCATAAAACCCGGTGGCAATAACCACATTTTGTGCATTGTACCACCCCTTGTCTGAATGCACTATGAAGTAACCCGCCTTTTGCTTGTTTACCGAAATCACCTTTTCATGCAGGTTAATGTTCAGCTTAAAGTGCTTTTGTATGTTGCGGTAATACTCCAGCGCCTCCTGCCTGCCCGGTTTTGGGGCAATACAGCTAAAGGGCACATTGCCTATTTCCAGCCTTTCGGCCGTACTGAAAAACGTCATGTACAGCGGGTAGTTAAACAAGCTGTTAACCAGTGCACCTTTTTCCAGAATCAGGTAATTGAGGCCGTACAGCTGCGCCTCAATGGCACACGCCATGCCTATGGGCCCACCGCCTATTATAATTAAGTCATATGCTACTTCCATGCAGTAAAGGGGTTGCGGCTAAGGTAAGCATTGTAGTAGCGCTCCTGCCCTGTTACTTCTTCGCCCAGCCATTCGGGTTTTTCAAAAGCTTCGTTTTCTTCCTGTAGTTCAATTTCGGCAACCACCAGGCCTGCGTTTTCGCCAAAAAACTCATCTACCTCATACACGTGGCTGCCCACCTGCACCTCATACCGAATTTTATCAATAGCGCCCAGTTCGCAAAGGGCAAGTAGCTGTTGGGCATCGGCAACGGTTATTTCTTTTTCCCACTCCATACGGGTGGTACCACTTTCATTACCCTTACCTTTTATGGTTAAAAAGCCTTTGTCGCCCTTGGTGCGCACCCTCACGGTACGCTCCGGCACCGAACTAAGGTAGCCCTGCGCAATGCGCTTACTGCTGAAGGCCTGTGCTTTATAATCGTCAGTCTTTACTAAAAACTTGCGTTCAATCTCGGTCATGTACAATAAATATTACTACAGGCAAGTTACGCAATTACAGGCAATGCTTTTTTGTATATTTAACCTAAAATCTCCTGCTGTGAAAACCACCTTACCCCTGCTGTGCCTCGCCATGCTGTTTATAGCCTGCCGGCAGAACACACCCGTAAACCAAACACCTGCCTTAGCGCCGGGTCATACTGATTCGGCCGGCATTTCGCCACAGCAAAAAAAGATAAACGACAGCCTTGCCCAGCTACAGGACAGCCTTGCCATAGAAAAAATGCTGGTAAAGGCAATTGGAATGGCTAAAACCTACAGGCAAACCGAATTCTCGTTTTCGTTTCACGATACACTTACCGATAATATGAAGGCCTATACTGATGTAACCGGTGGCCGCTGGTTTTCCAAAAACAAAAGGTATGTAAAAATTAAAAGGGAAGCTTCATCTATAGTATATACCGATATTTTTGAGGTACAGGGCTTAAAGCTTGTGCAGGTTTTGCATAATGGTGTGCCGGGCCAAACACATGTGAACGATACCGTTATGGATATAAATGGTGATGGCCATAAAGATTTTGCCGTGCACTGGTACCCATCTTCGGGGTGTTGTGCCCGCGACAGGTATGATGTGTATATTTTTAACCCGAAAACCGGTGCATTTGCAGATAAGCAGGAGTTTATAAACCCCACATTTTAACCAAAGGAAAAAGTAGTGCGCGGGTATGAATACGGGCATTATCCGGGTATGTACAAATACAGGTGGAACGGCTTTAAGATTGATACCGTAGAGTATGTATATGCCGATACCGTTGTGCGCAACAAATATTATATAACATCCAGGAGCGCAAATAATCTCCCCCCGGAAAAAGAAAGCGGTATTAAGCGTATAATATATAAACTGCCTGCCGAATATAAAAACATAGATTTTGATTATGCAAGCCATATAATAAGCAGCCACGAAAAATCAGGGAAATAAAAAAACCCCGCAATTGCGGGGCTTATATTTTCTATCAAACAGGCTTAAAACCCGTAGTTTACCGCTACACCAAACACCTGGCGAATCTGGAAACCACGGAAAGCATTATCATCATAAATAGTCTGGAAGCTAAGGTTTGTGGTAAGGTAACGGTTTATCTTCATCACAATGTTTAGCTGGTAGTCAATATCTACATTTTGCGGGTCTTCAAGGTAATTGCTGTACAGGTTTAGTATGTTTTCAAACTGCACGTTTGCAATAACATCAAGCTTGTAATACAATGATGTATTGAAACCCAGCTCATAACGCATGCTCTTGCCCTGCTCTACCCCAAAATAAGCCTCATCGGGCAGGGTAAACGCACTGTCTACAAATGTAAACTTACTGGTTACAGGCGATATGTTAACCTTAAGGTTGTCGTTCTTTTTATACAGCATACCCACACCCGCAAGCAGGTAAGCCGGCGAAAGAAAGTTGGTATACTCACTGCGCACCTCAGCGCCGTTTTCATCGCGGTCGTACAGGTAACCCTTTGTAAACTGCGTTTTAAAATTGGCGAAGGCACTGTAGTACCAGTACTTGCTCTTCTGTTTACCCAGTACCGAGTTCAGTTCCAGCCTGTCGTCTGTTTTTTTGGCAAATGAACTGGTTTTGGTTTTTACAATACCATAAGAAGCCATTAGCTTGTTATCCCATGCCCAGTCGCCTTTTTTATAATTCAGGTCGTAGTTTATGCCTATGTTGCCCGAAATGTTGTTTTCGCCACCGGCAATCCAGTTATCAAACGTACTCTGGTTAAACAGGAACGAGGCGTTGCCTTTCTTGGTCCACGGGCCTATGGTGTCGTTATCGGCCTGTGGTGGCTGTATACTGTCCTGCGCTGTGGCAATAAAAGCAATAGTAAGTAGTAATAGGGTAAAAAGTTTCTTCATGGCGTTTCGTGTTTTTACAAAAATAGCCTTTGTATTTCCATACAAAGGCTAATATTACGTTAAACCTTGGCTTTTTTATACAGCGGTACAGATGAGCACGCTTCGCCAAACATAATGCTTTTGGCCACCGGCAGCAGTTTTTGCGATGCCATTACATAGGCTTCCTGCGGCACCGGCTTGCGGCTGCACCCCTTTATAATTACGGGTTTGCCCTCATACTCGCTATAATCAAGCCCGTCTAAAATTTCCTGGTATACAAGGGTGTTTATTTGCTGTGGCGTACCCTGGATTACCTTTTTGGCAAACGGCTGTAAATAAACCGTTACCAGCATATAGGCCCAGGCAGGCACAATGGCATCGGTACTGCAATACAGCGCCACAAATTTGCCCTGGTACTGTGCCCAGTCATGGTTTTTAAGCGTTTCGCGAAAATCTTTCTCACGCAATACAAACCCTTCCCACAACCATTCAGATAGGTCTAAGCCCAGGCGCTCGCCTTCGGGGTAATAGTCTTCAAGGTCAAAAACCTGCAGGACGCTATTGGCCACGCGGTTTATTATTTCCATTTCTTCTTCCATAATCCTTACGCTAAAATGTATAACAAAGGTACGGGTTTTTAAAACATAAAAATGCTATACGGTTTCCTGCGCATTACATTAAAAATTTACATTCACAAAACATAAGTAAGCGAACATTCATTTATATTTGCAGCGTAAATGTAACTAAATATGCGCACCCGTAATGCCGATAAGGAAGAGCTTGTAAAAACCAAAGCCAAAGAACTGCTTGTAAACGAAGGGTTTGAAGGCTTTAGCATGAACAAGCTTGCCCGTGCCTGCGGCATATCGGTAGCTACACTGTACATCTACTACCAGGACAAAGACCACCTTATTAAGCAAATAGGCGTTGAAATTGGCAAACGGTTTTTTGCCACAGCATTACAGGGTTTCGACCCAAATATGCCTTTTGCACAGGGATTGCGCCAGCAGTGGGAAAACCGTATCAGTTTCCATATGCAAAACAAGCTCGAGGCCGCCTGTTATGAGGTTATACGCCACTCGCCCCATGGCGAATATGTCTTGGAGGAAAGCTTTGGCAGTTTTGGCAGCGTTATGGGGCAGTTTTGCCACAACGCCATACAGCGCGGCGAGCTGGTGCCCCTTACCATGGAGGTGTTTTGGAGCATTGCCTATGGCCCGCTATACAACATGCTCAAGTTTGATACCGAAGGCAAGAGCCTGGGCAAAAAACCATTTGCATTTACAAACCAAATGAAGGATGAAGCGCTTCGGGTTGTTATAAAAGCGCTTACCCCATAGTTCAGTCACCAATCAAAAATTATCAATCATCATTCAATTTTTCAACCTGAAATGGAAAAGCAAAAATCAACTGCGCTAACCTCTTACCAGTGGTTTGTAGTTATAATACTGGCACTTACGCAGTTTACCGTAATACTCGATTTTATGGTAATGTCGCCCATGGGCGATATCCTTATGAAATCACTCAATATGTCTACCCAACAGTTTGGTATAGCCGTTTCGGCTTATGCATTCAGCGCCGGGGCATCGGGCCTGCTAACGGCCGGTTTTGCCGATAAGTTTGACCGTAAAAAGCTGCTGCTGTTCTTTTACATAGGTTTTACAATTGGCACCGTGTTTTGCGGCCTGGCAGAATCGTATACCCAAATGGTGGCAGCACGCATTTTTACCGGCCTTTTTGGCGGGGTAATAGGCTCTATATCAATGGCCATTGTAACCGATATTTTCACCCTGCAGCAGCGTGGCCGCGTTATGGGTGTAATACAAATGGGCTTTGGCGTAAGCCAGGTTATGGGCATACCCGTAGGGCTTTGGGTAGCCAACCACTTTGGCTGGCATACTACATTTATTGTCGTTGCTGCATTAGCGGCCCTTATTGCCATACTGATTGTAGCCGTACTGAAACCGGTTAACGCCCACCTTGCTATAAAGCATGACCGTTCTCCGCTAACGCACCTGCTCAACACGCTTAAAAACAGGGATTACCGCATAGCCTTTAGTTCTACCGCGCTGCTCTCTATAGGCGGTTTTATGATGATGCCTTTTGGCAGCACCTTTGCCGTAAACAACCTGGGGGTAAGCGATGTTGACCTGCCCCTGGTGTTTATGTACGCCGGCATCGCCACACTGATAGCCATGCCTTTTATGGGCTTTTTGAGTGACAGGGTTAATAAGTTCAGGCTGTTTGCTGTAGCATGCCTTTGGGCAACAGGTGTAATACTCGTATACACCCACATGGGCAACATAGCCTTTGGACTTGTGGTTACCTTCAACATACTTATGATGGTGGGCATTACAGGCCGCATGGTGCCCAGTACCACCCTGGTAAGCGGTGTACCCGCCATGCAGGACAGGGGTGCCTTTATGAGCATTAACGCATCATTACAGCAAATATCAGGCGGTATAGGTGCCGTTATAGGCGGCCTTATTGTGGTGCAGCCCACCAAAGCAAGCCCATTGGAACATTATGAAATTGTGGGCTATATTGTAGCGGTCATTACCTTTGTAAGCATTGGGCTTATGTACAGGGTAGACAGGCTGGTAAAGCGCAAAGCCACCCAGCAGCCGCTTAACAACATACAGGATAAGGATATTGCGGTAGTGGAAGCATAAGTTGGGAGAAATTCCAAAAAACAAAATTCAAATTACAAACAGGCTACGCTATATGTTTGGTTTTTAAACCTATACATATAGCGTAATTTGTTATATTTGGATAAATTCTCCTCAAAATGAAACTGTTATACTTCCTTCTTTTGCCTTTGCTGCTGGCGGCACAGCCCAAAGACAGCCTGCCGGTTAAAGCCTTTACTTTTACCCGTGCACATTATAAAAATTTTGTAATCGATAAAACGGGGCTTGTATTTGCCGTTACAGCCGGCGACAGCCTCATTATCTGGGATATTAAAGAGGGCAGCTACTCTGTTGAAAAGGGCATTGCTGCTGTGGCCAAACACGCATCGGGCAATACAGTTAGTGTTACCACAAAAGGGCAGATACACTTTAAGGGGCGCGTGCTTGATTCGGTTATAAATGCGGGCAGTATACGTAATTTGTTTATGTATAAAGATATGCCTGTAGTAATTACATCAAGAGGTGTATATTATGACGGCTCAAGGTATTACCCTGAAGACCAAAAGGCATTGCAGGAAATGACAGTACGCACCCAGGGGAAAAGACACTTTTTAACAGGCAGCCTGCAATATTTAGATGCCAACGGAAAGTTATGGTTTTGCTACGACCGTGGCGAATTTGGTGGCGGTATTGCTTTTTTTGACCTGAACACCAGGAAATTTACCGCTGCCGATAACCTGTACTTTATGTATGATGACAAGTATGAAGATGATGAATCGAGAAACCGTAACCCGGGCGATGCAGTACTGTTTGCAGAATTTCCTGAATATGTAAAAATTACCGAAACCGATACCCTTTATAAATTTCCATATGATCTATATATAAATCACATGAAAGGTATTGCAGAAGATGGTGAGGGCAATTTTTTGCTATCAGAAAGCCTCATGCACTTTTTTCTTGACGGAAACATTACCCTGCTTGAAAAGAGTATTTATGACGGTTTTTATAAGATAAACAGGCTTAAAGGTTTAATAGGCTATGAAACCTTAACTAATGATCTTGGTATACACAAAATCACAACCGAATACATAGGCCCTACAGCTTACAACCCTTTTGACAACCATTTTTATTACTATGGCAGCGATGGCTTTTTCAGGATTAGTAAAGAGAATGAAAAATATAAGAAAGAGCTGCTTTTTAAACCTTCGCTCATGTGGGATTATGGCATGCCGCATGCTGTTGGCGCGCAAATGAACGTTACCAAATTTGAGTTTATCGCACCCGGCGAAGTTATATTCTTAACCACAAACAGCGGCATTGGGTATTACAACGGTAAACAAATTACCTATTACAGGTAAACCGTTTTTTACCCCTACGTAAAGCACTTCAATGCGCCTCTAAAAAAACTTTGCGCCTTCTTTGTGCATCTTCAAAAGCCATCGCAAATAATCTGTGTAAATCATTTAAATCTGTGGCAATGTGAGACACATTCAATGTGTCTCTACAAACAAAAAAAGCCGCCCCTTTGCAGAGGCGACTTAACACTAAACTAAATATACCTAGTAAAAATTACAGGGCCGCTACAATATCCCTCCACTCCTGTAGTTCAGGAACACCCGGCTTGCGCTTGCCAAAGAACTGTACGATAATATCGCCCATTTCGTTAAATACCTCAATAGCGGTAACTTCGCCGTCTTCGGTAGGCTTGCGCACCACCCATGTCTGGGCAATTTTCTCGGTGTCAAGGTGCAGGTTAAAATCAGGGTCCATTACATTAAACCATTGGTTGTGCCACATGGTTTTGCGCACACGGCCTGTGTGTATTTGTATGTTGCCGCGGTTGCCCACAAAGCACATAATAGGCGTTTTGGTTTCGGCCGCAGCCTCAAGCATTTTTACAACACCTTCTTTTTCAATTTTTTTAGCAAGGTGCTCGTTTGGCGCAAGGCGAAGCGCCTGTGTGCGGGTAACACCAAATTTTTTCAGCATACCAAAGAACGCGTGCGTATCTTTAAGGCCTGTCCATGCTTCCTGGAAAGCTGCCACATCTATTTCAGAATCCGGCTTTTCTTCCACGTTTACAACAACTTCAGTAACCGGCTCTTCTGTAGACTGGTTGTCTGATGTGTATTTTTGTACCAGTACGTCAAACGCCTCGGCATTACTGTCGGCCGTAAGGTAAATTTTGTGTATGGCAAGGCCGTCTTTACCAAAGAACTGAAGGCTCTTGCGGTCGCCGTGCTCACCTTTTTCGCTTACGGCAAAGGCTTTATCCCAATGCGTAAGGAAAATCCTCATATCGATATCTTCACCCACAAACAGGCTTGCAAACGGGCTGCTGAAGTCAGGGTTAAGATAAACACCTTTGCGCTCGTGCACGCACTCATCGTTGCGCGTAAGGCCCATTACTTTGCCAAGGCTTTCTACCTCTGTAAGTATGTTGGCAAATTCCGGGCGCAGGCGTACAACCTCTTCGCCTACCTGTGTGGCAAGAAGCTCTGCCTCGCTAACGCCAAGTTTTTCGGCGGCATTACGGATGCGAAGGTGTGGGTTTTCTGCTTTCAGGGCATCCCACTGCTGTTTTAGTGTGTTGGTGATGGTACTCATATGCTGATAATAATTAAGTTCCGAAGATAATTAAAGGATTTTGATTTACAGGGTTGGCACATATAGTGCACGGAAAGTTGTATACCTGGCTAATGGTTTCGCGCGTAAAGACTTCGCCCGGCACATCATGAGCCACAATACGGCCTTTTTTAAGCAGCATAACCGTATCGGCAAACTGTGCGGCCAGGTTAAGGTCGTGCAGCACCATAACAGCGGTGTTGCCACGCTGTGTAAATTTTTTAATGGTGTGCAGTATGCGGTGCTGGTGCAGCACATCAAGGTTGTTAAGCGGCTCATCTAAAAACACAAGCTTGTTATCAACATCGTTATCCAGCTGGGCAAGTACCCGCGCCAGGTGCACGCGCTGTTTTTCGCCACCGCTAAGCGAGTTATATTCACGCCCGGCAAGCGGTGCCACATCAGTTTCTTCCATGGCGGCCTGCACGGCATCTATATCGGTTTGGTGCGGGGTGGCATTAAAATAAGGGTAGCGGCCCATCATTACCACATCTTTTACAGACAGAGGTATATCAGGGCTGTTGCTTTGCGAAAACTTGGCCTTGTTGTGTGCCAGCTCGCGCTCATCCCAGTCTTTAAAGGTTTTCTTTTTAAAGATAATGGGTTCGCTGCCTTTGCCCATTTCGTTAGCCAGCACGCTAAGCAGCGTACTTTTACCGGCACCGTTAGGCCCCACAATAACCAGCAGCTCGCCGTGGTTTACCTCAACGTTTATACCTTCGAGTATGGTAAACCTGCGATGCGCATAAGATATGTTGGTAGCCTGTAACATTACATTTGTTTTCTGTTCCTTATAAGGATCATCATAAAAATGGGTGCGCCCATAAAAGCGGTTAGCACCCCAATGGGCAATTCGCCCGGTGCAGCCACAGTACGGCTTATGGTATCGGCACTAAGCATAAGTATAGCACCCCAAACCGCCGCCAGCGGCAATATTATGTGGTAGTTGCTCTTAAATATAAGCCTTAAGATATAAGGCACTATAAGCCCCACAAAGCTTATGGTACCGGCAAATGCCACGCTGGTGCCCACCATAAGGGCGGTTAGCACCACAATTTGTTTTTTAATCCGTTCAACAGGTATACCCAGGTGCTGTGCATCGCGTTCGCCCAGCATCATGGCATTAAGCGCTTTGCCTTTTTTTATGAGCATGCTGTATGCAACCAAAACCACCAGCGCCAGTATGGCACATTTTATCCAGGTTGCCCCGGCAAGGCTGCCCAGGTTCCAGAAGGTAAGGTCGCGCAGCTCATCATCTTTTGCAAAGTAAATCAAAAGCCCCATAACGGCAAAGCCTATTGCCGTAATAGCCACACCACTTAACAGCATCATAACAATGTTGGTGCGCCCGCCCTGCGTTGAGATGCGGTATACCAGTATCATGGTTATAAGCGCGCCTGCAAAAGCCATAACGCTCAGTAGTGAATAATGCAGCGCCTCGGGTATATAAGGCTTTATGTAGCTGCCCAAAACAATGGTAACAGCCGCAAAAAGCGATGCCCCTGCGGTAATGCCCAGCAAATCGGGCGTGGCAAGCGGGTTGCGGAACATACCCTGCAGGCACGTGCCGCTAACAGCCAGTGCACTACCTATAAGTATACCCATAGCAATGCGCGGCAGGCGCAAATCCATAAGCACAAAGCGTTCAGATGCGTCTATGCTGCCATCGTTAGTCCATATCCCGCTGAATATTTCTAAGAACGAATGTTTTTCAAATACAAACACCCCGCTGTACAGCGACCACACTGCCAGCCCGGCCAGCAGTGCAAAACTTAACAACAGGTATAAAAAGAGCTTATTCTGCATTATTTAAGCAGCGCGTTCAAAGCCTTAGCCGCTTCGCCCGTACGAGGGCCAAAGTTGGTAAGCAAACCGCCATCCATTGTAATAATTTTTTTGTTTTTACCGGCGTTGGTTTTATCAACACCCGGCAGTTTAAGCACACCTGCTTCACCGTTTACGCTTTGTGCACCACTGTCAAACAACAGTATATAGTCAGGGTTTGCAGTAACAACGGCTTCAGGTGTAAGGGGCTTGTAATCGGCAAAACCGGTAATGGCATTTTCGCCACCTGCAAGCTGAATCATAGCCTCAATAGGTGTGCCAGAACCGCTTACCATAAGCATATTTGCACCACGGGCATAAATAAACAGTACTTTAGGCGCTTTTTCAGGCTTGGTTACACCGGCAAGGTCGGTATCAATTTTGTCCTGAACGGCCTTAATATCTTCATGGCCCAGTTCTTTAGCCACATCGGCAATCAGTTTTTTAGCACCGTCTTTTGTAAACTCCTGCTTAAAGATAACGGCCTTAACACCGCTGGCTTTTATTTTAGCCGTAAGGTCGGGCGTAAGGTCTTTTTCTGTACCGAAGATAATGGTTGGCTTAAGCTCCATAATACCTTCTATAGAAACACCGTGTGCCACGTGGCCCAGGTCTTTAGCCGTTGTCTTAACGCTTTCAGGATAGGTAGAGGTTACATCTACACCCACAATGTTTTTTTCGTGGCCCAGCGCAGCAATTACCTCGGTAACAGCGCCGTTAAGCGACACAATGCGGCTTACGTCATTCTTTACAATAGTATCTTTAGCGGTGGTCTCGCCTTCAGCAGGCTTGGCGCCTTCATTTTTACAAGAAACCGTGGCAAGCACAAGTATTGCCGCCAGTAGTGAAGTTATTTTTTTCATTGGTTAATGTTGTATAAGTGTATAAAATTGCAGGCAAATGTAATCCCTTTTATTTAGAATGAAAAAAAATAAGGGTTAAAATAAGGTAACGCGCAACGGCTTTTGTGTGATATTAAAATTATGTATCCGTGCATCTGGCGGGTAAACTAAATCGTTATAATGGCAATTTTTATACCTTTAGCGCCATAAAATAACCACATTCGCAAATAATTAAAACAATGAATTCCAAAAACACATTTTTTGCTTTATTTGCTGCCCTTGGCCTGCTTTCTTCCTGCGGTACTTACCGCGAATTAGACGGCGGCATAGACTATGGCAGCGCCTCTACCCCCGTTGTAAAAACAAAGGGCACACAAATTATTGAGCCAAACGGCACACCCATTACCCTTAAAGGCACTAACCTGGGCAACTGGCTGGTGCCCGAAGGCTACATGTTTAAAACCAACAAAGTAGCATCGCCCACTAAAATTGACGAGCTTTTTAACGAGCTGGTAGGATCCGACAGCACCACCGCTTTCTGGCATAAATACCTTGACCGCTACGTTACGCACGATGATATTAAGTACCTCAAGCGCATAGGCTGCAACCACCTGCGCCTGCCGTTTCACTACAAAATGTTTACCGATGACCTGTATATGGGCACCCGCAACAAGGGCTTTGAATATTTTGACCGCGTTATAAACTGGTGCCGCCAAGAGGGCGTGTATGTGCTGCTGGATATGCACTGCGCACCGGGCGGGCAAACGGGCGATAATATAGACGATTCTTACGGCTACCCGTGGCTGTATTTTAGCCAGGCCGCACAAAACCAGTTAAGCGAAATATGGGTGCGCATTGCAAACCGCTACCGCAACGAGCCTGTTATTATAGGCTATGATGTGGTAAACGAGCCCTTTGCCCATTACTTTAAAGATGAAGTGAAAGACTACAACCACCGCCTGTTTTTAATTTACAAGCGTGCCGTGGCCGATATACGTACCGTTGATAAAAAGCATGCCATATTCCTGAACGGTTCTGTCTGGGCGGGCGATTTTGGTGTGTTTGAAGAAATACTGGATGATAATATTGTGTATGAATTCCACAAATACTGGTTTGACGTTAACCAGGAAGCCATACAACAGTATGTTGATTTTCGCGATAAGCACAATGTGCCCATTTACATAGGCGAAACCGGCGAAAATACGGATGAGTGGATTAAGGAGTTTACCGCCCTGCTGGACAAGAACCAGATTAACTGGGCCTACTGGCCGTATAAAAAGATGGACAACACCCGCGGCATCATGAATTTTACCCAGCCGGCTGACTACCCGCTGATTACCAAGTATGCCGACAGCGACCGCAGTTCGTTTGAAAACATCCGCAAGAATATGCCTGACAGGGTTAAGGTGCAAAAAGCCCTGAACGGCTTTTTAGAGCAGTGCCAGTACAAAAACTGTTTCCAGAACAAGGGGTATATAGACGGCCTTGGGCTTAAGGTGGAGTAAGGAACCCCTATTTTCAGTCGCCGTCATTGCGAGGAGGAACGACGAAGCAATCCTTTTTCTATTAAAGATTGCCACGCTCCGCAAGCTTCGCTCGCAATGACGGAACCTGAAAAACAGTATTCGAAAAATCTGTGAAAATCCGCTAAATCCGTGTCATCCTGAGCTTGCCGAAGGGCGCGTTCCACTTTCAGTCAGCCTGTCCCAATTATTATCGGGAATCGAAAATCGCGTCCAGTCGAAAAATCCAACAATCCAACAATCGAACAATCTAAGAATCCAACAGCCCCTTCGCTTTTTCTAAATCCTCGGGGGTATCAATACCAATGCCCACATGGCTGGTTTCTACCATCCTGATTTTTTTTCCGTACTCTAAATAACGCAGTTGTTCCAGTTTTTCGCTGGCTTCAAGGGTTTGCATGGGCAGCTTGTAAAAATCCATAAGCGCATGCTTGCGGAACGCGTAAATGCCAATATGCTTCATATACCTTACCCCCACTTCCTTATCCCTCGGGAACGGAATAACCGAACGCGAAAAATACAGCGCAAAGCCCTTTTGGTCGGTTATAACCTTTACGTTGTTGGGGTTTTCAATATCGTTCCAATCCGTAATCTGCGTCATTACCGATGCCAGGTCTACCTCATGGGCAAAGTCGCTTTTAAACACCTCCAGCACATCGGCCAGCGGTTCTTTGTTAATGAAAGGCTCATCGCCCTGCACGTTCACCACAATATCAACATCCAGGCTTTCAACGGCTTCGGCAATACGGTCGCTGCCGCTTTCATGCTCCTTGATGCTCATAATGGCCTTGCCGCCGTTGGCAGTGATTTCGTTGTAAATAATATCGCTGTCGGTTACTACAAAAACATCGTCAAACAGGCCGGTGCCAAGGGCAGCCTGGTAGGTGCGGGTAATAACGGTTTTGCCGCCCAAATCCTGCATTAGCTTGGCAGGAAAACGGGTACTGGCATATCGTGCGGGTATAACGGCTATGGTTTTCATAATTTTATTTTACTATTATTTAGCTGTTTTTTTAACACAAAGACACAAAGAACACTAAGCTTTTAGAACATTAAAACCCTTTTAAGTTCACAAAAAGATACGCACCGTATCTCAATTATAGGTTTAACTTATTCATACTTCTTCCTTGTGGCCTTTGTGTCTTTGTGTTTTAACCTCTAAAAGAATTGTTTGCTTATATTAATAATTCAAAATTCGTGAAAATAGTTGAAATCAGGGAGTAAAAAACGCTACCCACAAAATTCTTTTGTCCCATACTCCCCTCCCTGTTGTCTTGCCTGCACAGGTTAAAAGATAGTTATACACGCTATTTTTGGCTTACATAATCAATCAAAATGAACAACTATTACGCATTAATTGAAACCCCTAAGCCTTCCGGCGAACTATACACCGCCATTAACAACGTTGCCGGCTGGTGGACTGAAAATATGGAGGGCAACACACAAAACGTAGGCGATGCCTTTACCGTTACCTTTGGCGAAACCCACATGAAACTTAAGGTTGAAGCACTTGTACCCAACCAAAAAGTAATATGGCGGGTAACCGACAGCCACAAGCATTTTGTAACCCGGCACAACGAATGGAACGGCACACAGATAGTGTTTGAAATAACCGGTGGCACCATAACCTTTAACCATTTTGGCCTTGAGCCGCAACTGGAATGCTATGAAATTTGCGAAGGCGGCTGGAACCATTATTTAGCCAGCCTTAAACTATTGATTGAAACCGGCACAGGAAATGCTGATAAGAAGGTGTAAATCAATCCTCAAACACCTCATCCTTAAACCCTATCAAATACAGCTTATCCTTAGCGCGTGTTACCGCCGTGTACAGCCAGCGGATGTAATCCCTGTCGATACCCTCGGGCAGGTAGGGCTGCTCAATAAACACCGTGTTCCACTGCCCACCCTGGCTTTTGTGGCACGTCATGGCATAGCTGAACTTTACCTGTAGCGCATTAAAATGCGGGTTCTGTTTTATTTTAAGGAAACGCTTAAACTGCGTGGGCTCATCGGCAAAATCAAGCTGTACTTCCTGGTACAGGCGGTTGCTTTCTTCGTATGTTAACGACGGCGACTCACTCGTTAAGGTATCCAGCAGCAGCACCGTTTCAAGCGGAATCTGGTCGGGGTAATCTACCAATCTTATTTTTACGCGGGCAAACTTAAACCCATACAGCTCCTCAATCCTGAAAATTTCCAGCACCTCAATAATATCGCCGTTGGCAATAAACCCGGCCTCACTTTTTTCGTCCAGCCAAAAATAGTTGTTCTTTACCACCATAAGGTAGTCGCCTGTAGACAGCTCGTTTTCACGGTCTAATATCCGCATCCGTATTTGCTGGTTATAGGCATTGGCGCGCTTGTTACTGCGCACAATAAACGCCGTATCTTCAATACTATAATTACTGTAGGCATGGTGTATGGCATCCTGGATATCATAACCATCCGTTAGCCTCACAATATCCTTAAAGCCTTTTACTTTAAACTGAAATGTATCTATAAAATGTGACTTCAGTATCTCCCTTAGCTCTGTAGCGTTGTATAATATACCCGACTGCTCAGCCTGGCGCATAACCTCGTCAAGCTCTATGTGCTGTACGTCTTTGTAATACTCGCGTGCAAGTCCGTCTATATCCAGCGCGGGGCTCATGTCACTGTTTACGGGTGGCAGCTGTGCGGTATCGCCCACTAAAATCAGCTTGCAGTTGGTGCCGGTATACACATAGCTCATGAGGTCGTCCAGCAGCGAACCGTTTTCATACAGCTTGCTGTCGTTTGGCGTGTCGCCTATCATAGAGGCTTCATCTACAATAAAAACCGTGTCTTTAAATTTGTTGATTTGCAGCGTAAAGCCCATGCCCTCACCTGCCCCTTTCTTGGGGAAATAAATGCGCTTGTGTATGGTAAACGCCTGCCGGTTAGAGTAGCCCGAAATAACCTTGGCAGCACGGCCCGTGGGTGCCAGCAGCACATACTTCATCTTGGCATCAGCCAGGTGGTTTACAAGCGTGGAAATTATGGTGGTTTTACCTGTACCGGCATATCCCTTCAGTACAAAAAGGTCGTTTTTGCCACCTCCGGAAACAAATTCGGCTATTTTTTGCAAAAAAATGTCCTGCTTGAGCGTGGGGCTAAACGGAAAGTTTTGCCTTAATATCTTGTAAAACAGTGCAGGTGTCATTTGTCAGGGAAAATTAGTATTGAACCCCAAAGATAAGGCTATTTAACACAGAACCGCAAGGCACAGGGCGGGCTTTGCCAAAGCTGCTTCTTAAAACCCTGCCCAAAAAAGCCGTTTTAAAAAAATACCCCTTACCTTTGCAGTACAATATTATATTGATGCATACTTTTAATACAGAAAACATACAAATGTTAGATATACAGGCCATAAGGAGCCATTTCCCTATACTTACACAAACGGTTAACGGCAAGCCGCTGGTGTATTTTGATAACGCCGCCACATCGCAAAAGCCGCAGGTGGTTATAGATGCCATTTCAAAATATTACAGCGAAATAAATGCCAACATTCACCGTGGGGTACATACCCTGAGCCAGCTGGCTACCGATGCCTATGAGGTTTCGCGCCACACCATTCAGCGCCACATAAACGCAAAACACGCGCACGAAGTGCTGTTTACCAGCGGCACCACACACGGCATTAACCTGGTTGCAAACGGCTTTACCCAGTTTGTAAAGGCTGGCGATGCCGTAATGGTTTCGGCTATGGAACACCACAGCAACATTGTGCCGTGGCAAATGCTGTGCGAGCGAACAGGTGCCAGCCTGCGCGTTATCCCCATGAACGAAAAAGGCGAACTGGTACTGGAAGAATTTGAAAAACTGCTGGACGAAAACGTAAAAATTGTTTCGGTTAACCATATATCAAACGCGCTGGGCACCATAAACCCGGTTAAATTTATTATTGATAAGGCACACGCCGTGGGCGCTGCCGTGTTTATAGACGGTGCACAGGCATCGCCACACCTTAGCATAGACGTGCAGGCGCTCGATGCCGATTTCTATGCCTTTAGCGGACACAAAATGTGCGGCCCTACGGGCACGGGCATCCTGTATGGAAAAGAAGCATGGCTCAACAAGCTGCCCCCTTACCAGGGTGGCGGCGAAATGATTAAGGAGGTTACCTTTGAAAAGACCACCTATGCCGACCTGCCCCATAAGTTTGAGGCCGGTACACCACACATTGCCGGGGGCATAGTGCTGGGCACTGCGGTAGATTACCTTAACAGCATTGGCCTTGACAACATTGCCGCCTATGAGCACGAGCTGCTGGAATATGGCACGCAAAAACTTAGCGAAATAGAGGGTATACAATTAGTGGGTACAGCAAAGGAAAAAGCATCGGTACTGTCATTCAACCTGGCGGGCATTCACCCGTATGATGTGGGCACTATAGTAGATAAAATGGGCATTGCCGTGCGCACGGGCCACCACTGCGCACAGCCGGTTATGAATGCGTTTTGCATACCGGGCACTATTCGCGCGTCATTTGCTTTTTACAACACTAAACAAGAGATAGATGCGCTGATTGCTGCCGTTAAAAAAGCACAGATGATGCTGGGCTAAACGGTTTGGCATATTTTTAGTATTTTTACGTGGGTTGTACCACAAAGACACACAAAGGAGGCACAAAGTCTCACAAAGAAAAATTTAAAACCACATTTCCCTTCCGGCAGAGTGGTCCTCCCCTCTCCTTTGGAGAGGGGCTGGGGGAGAGGCTAATAACTATGAAAAAGATTGCAACATTACTGGCACTTACACTTGTTATGCTAACAGGCTGTAAGTCTTCAAAATCAGCGGCATCGGCTTCCGCCCAAAAATCGGGACTGAGCGATGTTAGCTTTGTGTATCACGCCGTTACGCGCGGTACTATTATGGATATTACCATAACCGAAAAAGACACCTACCCTTACAAGGGCCGCCCGGGTTCTGAAGATGAAGATATCCCTTACAAGGAAACCAATGCCAAAGACTGGGATGCACTGATTGAGGAAACCAAGAAAATTGACCTTACCACCCTTGATGCCCTTGAAGCGCCCAGCAAAAAGCACCAGTTTGACGGCGCACTGGCCGCTACGCTTACCATAAAGGCCAACGGCGAGAGCTATGCAACCCATACTTTTGACCACGGCAACCCCCCGGCAGAAATTAAGCCGCTGGTAGACAAGATTATTGAAATTAGTGAACTGGAAAAGAAATAAATGAGCATTAAAGAAATTCAGGACGAGATTATAGACGAGTTCTCAATGTTTGACGATTGGGAGGAGCGCTACCAGTATGTGATTGACCTGGGCAAAACGCTTCCGCTGATTGAAGAGCAATATAAAACTGACGATAATATTATAAAAGGCTGCCAGAGCCGCGTATGGCTGCACGCCGAAGAAAAAGACGGCGCCGTGGCCTTTACGGCAGATAGCGATGCCATACTTACCAAAGGGCTTATTGCCATTATGATTCGCGTTTTCAGCGGGCAAAAGCCGGAAGCTATCCTTAATGCCGATACTGATTTTGTAGATGAGATAGGCCTTAAGGAACACCTTTCGCCCACACGTGCCAACGGCCTGGTGAGCATGATTAAACAAATTAAAATGTATGCACTGGCGTTTAACGCCAAAAACTAATAAAATTATGGAACAACAAATAGACACTGCACAGCTTGGCGAAGAGATTGTAAAGGTGCTGAAGGGTATTTATGACCCTGAAATTCCGGTTGATATATACGAACTGGGCCTTGTGTATGACGTTATGGTAAATACCGACCATGAAGTTAAAATACTTATGACCCTTACAAGCCCTAACTGCCCGGTGGCAGAAAGCCTTCCGGCAGAGGTTGAGGAAAAAATCAAGAATATTGACGGCGTTAAGGATGCCGAGGTTGAAATTACCTTCGACCCGCCCTGGACCCGCGACCTTATGAGCGAAGAAGCCAAACTGGAGCTGGGGATGCTTTAATTAGTATTCAGTGGTCAGTGATCGGTAGTCAGTAAGCAGGTAGCAGTTAAAAATGGCTACACTAATAAAACCCAAAGCGCCGCATTCAAAAGAATGCGCGCTTTGGGTTTTATACCCCTTTAAAGAAATCAAGGGTTTCGGCAAGCAGCTCATTGCGGCTTTCTATATGCGCCATATGCCCGTGCGGATAGGTTACCAGCTTTACCGGGGTGCCTTTTGCCTGCGGGGCGTGCTCATCATACGGCAGGCTCTGGTCTTTTTTGCCCAATACAAGCAGTATGGGCACGTTTGCGGTATGCAGCAGGCTTTCCCTGCTCTTACGCACTTTCATACCCTCTAAAGCCGCCACAATGCCCTGTAGTGGGGTTTGCAGCGCCTGGTCGCGCAGGTCTTCTATTTCCTGGCTAAAAAAATCGCGGTTTTCTTCGCTAAACAGGTTGGCAATGCTCATGCGCACAAAAGCCGTGGCGTTTTGCTTAACGGCCGCAATGGCGCGGTTGCGGTTGGTTTTACGTTCGTCGCTGTCGGGTAACGAACTACTGTTTTGCAGTACAATACCGGTAACAAGTTCCGGATACAATTCGGCAAACGCCAGTGCAATATAGCCGCCCATGCTGTGCCCCATAATAGTGGCTTTATCAACCTTAAGGTATTGCAAAACGGCGTGCACGGCATCGGCCTGGTCTTCCATGGTGTGCACATAGCCCAGGCAGGGCGTTTGCCCGTGGCCCAACAGGTCTATGGTTATAACACGGTAGGTTTTGCTGTATTCCTGCACAAAATAATCCCACATGGTTTGGTTTTCTAAAAAGCCATGCAGCAGGACAATGGTTTTTGTGGCAGTGCCGTAAGAGGCAAAATGAATTTCTATATTCTTATAATCTATCTTCATGTTTTGAATTTGGAACGCGGATGACACGGATTTAGCGGATTTCCACGGATTTTTTCAGGTTTGAGTGAAGCTATTCCCCTCCCCCGGAGGTCCCGATAGCTATCGGGACGCAGGGCGGGGTGGGAATACAAAGGTAAGAATACCCATGAATGGGGAAATAAAGCTTTTGTTAAATAGCTTATTCTTTAACGGTAAGCTTAATCGCCCTGCCTTCAGGATATGTACCATCACAATGTAACGGCTCCATTTTTATACCCGGGTTGCCATACTCAGGGTTACAAAAACCTAATGCCGCAAGCCTGATTTGATCCGGGCCTGCATATTTTTGTACCAGTTCATTAACCGGATAGGTTTTCTGTGCATCTTCGTTTTGTTTTATAAACTCCTCTGCTGTTTGATAAGCGCTGTCATACATACAGGAGCAGGGACCAACATACCTGCCATATACCTTACTGTCTTTCTTATCAATATAAAGCAATAATTGCGGAAGCCCCCAAATTTTAAAATAAAACCGGTTGGGAAACATATTCATTTCCTTTTCATAATCCTGATCTAAATCAGGTGTCCAAAATTTTAGTTTTTTGATGTAGTAATACGGCTCTGAGTCGCTATCGGCATACACCCATTCGCCCGGATAAAACCGTTCGGTTTCATAATTTACATCCGGTATATCTACATCGCCACTCCATCCATTAGTGTCTGTTACCTTTGCAACAAGATACTTGTAACGTTCCTCAAACAATATGTAATCTTCAATATTTTTATCGCAGCTATAATCTGAAAAAGCCTTAGTAATAATCCTGAAAACCGGTATTACCTTTATGTCCAGGTTCTCGAATTGTGTGGTATCCTGCACAAAATAATGATAATTGTCTTTCTTAACAGGCTTTACCCGTTTTTGGGCATCAAACATATACTTTAACGTATCAAGGGCAATTTTCCGGTAGGCTTGCGGGTTATACTCAACCTTAATAACAGTTTTATCTTTTTGGGAAAAGCATGTAAGGCAACACAACGCAGCAATTAGTGAGAGGATGGTTTTCATATAACAGGCTTGTAAAAGCTAATAACTTAAAAACACCGAAATAATTATAGTTAATACCTGTAAAAAAGCCCCGCAAATGCAGGGCTTTGATATTTATTGTAATTAGAGATTGCTTCGTCGTGCCTCCTCGCAATGACGGCGACTGAAAAACGTAACGCAAAAAAATCCATGGAAATCCGCTTAATCCGTATCATCCGCGTTCCATCTGTCAGCCTGTCCCGATAGCTATCGGGAGTCGAAGGCCGCGTTCCATCCGTCTGAGTGAAGCTAACTTTATGACTTTCGACTTTTAAACTTTCGACTGCATAAGAGTTTCTATCTCCTCAGCTTCAATAGGTATATTGCGCATCAGGTTAAACGGTTCGCCGGTAGGCTGGATTACCACATTGTCTTCCAGGCGTATACCAAATTTCTCAGCAGGGATGTAAATACCCGGCTCTACGGTAAACACCATGTTAGCCTGCATGGGCTCGTGCAGCAGGCCGTAGTCGTGCGTGTCGAGACCCAGGTGGTGGCTGGTGCCGTGCATAAAATACTTTTTATAGGCCGGCCATGCAGGGTCTTCGTTCTGTACATCGGCTTTGTCTAAAAGGCCAAGGCCAAGTAGTTCGCTGGTCATTATCTTGCCCACCTCAATGTGGTACTGCTTCCATAGCGTACCCGGGGTAAGCATTTTAGTGGCTTCGTTCTTAACATTCAGCACGGCATTATATACCGCTTTTTGCCTGTCGGTAAAACGCCCGTTAACAGGAATCGTACGGCTCAGGTCGCTGCTGTAGTTGGCATATTCGGCGGCTACGTCAAATAAAATCAGGTCGCCATCCTTACACTGCTGGTTGTTTTCAATATAGTGCAGCACGTTAGCATTGTTGCCGCTGGCTATGATGGGCGTATAGGCAAAGCCCTTGCTGCGGTTGCGGACGAACTCGTGAATCAGTTCGGCCTCAATTTCATATTCCCAAACACCCGGCTTTGTAAAGCCCAGTATGCGGCGGAAACCTTTCTCGGTAATATCGCACGCCTGTTGCATCAGGTCAAGCTCTTCCTGCTCCTTAACAGAGCGCAGGCGCTGTAAAATGGGGTTGCTCTTGGCCACCTGGTGCGCAGGATATTTGGCTTTCCACCACTTGATAAAACGGTCTTCGCGGGTTTCGGTTTCTACTGATGAGCGGTAGTGCTCGTTAGTATTCACGTAAATGGTGTCGCAGTAGGTCATTACCTCAAACAGCGTTTTTTCAAAATCCTTAAGCCAAACGATGTTTTTAATGCCGCTTACTTCGGTAGCGCGTTCTTTGGTAAGCTTCTCGCCTTCCCATATTGCTATGTGCTCGTTGGTTTCACGCAAAAACAAAATTTCGCGCAGGTGCTCATACGGGGCATCGGGGCACAACAACAGGATTGACTCCTCCTGGTCGGCGCCACTCAGGTAAAAAATATCGCGGTGTTGGGCAAACGGCAGGGTGCTGTCGGCACTCACGGGGTATATATCGTTAGAATTGAATACCGCAACGCTCTTGGGTTTCATTTCTGCCATAAACTTCTTACGGTTCTTAATGAAAAGGCTTGCGGGTATCTGGTGGTATTTCATGATAAATAATTTTTATTCTATACCAAAGGTAGGGAGAATGGGAATACTGAAAAAATAAGGGGAAGATTTTTATATATTTACAGAATTGCAAACCACTATAAAAACGAAACCCGATCGCTTGAATTTCTTCAGTGGCTATCGGGAATAAGATAGGGCAAAGATACGAATTAATTGCAACATTGCAAACATTGCAAACATTGCATTAAATATATGAAATATAATGACTTTGAACAACTCATTTCTCCTGCACGAATGAGTCGTTATTTAATTGCCTGCAACAATAACACCAGGCAATCTATGACTTTATACCGCTACAATCTTAAACTCTCACAAGAATTATTTACCATTGAAGGTTGCTTCGAAATAATATTACGAAATGCTATTAATAACAACTGTATAACCAGTTATGGCAATGACTGGTTAAGAGACTCAATAAATCCAGGAGGCATATTTCAAAATCCGCGGTGTAGGACTACAGCACAAAGTATTCAGGAGTCGCTTACAAAGCTTGGTGATTTCTATACCCATGATAAACTTGTGGCCGAACTTGGTTTCGGTTTTTGGCGTTATATGTTTGCACAACACCAGTTTGTAGCTACAGGCAGTAGACTTTTAAGAATTTTTCCCGGACGGCCTGCTGGCTCCCCAGGCGTAACGTATAATCAATCATTCGTTTTCAACCTGCTCAAATCAATCAACAATCTTAGAAACCGTATTGCACATCATGAACCCATTTGTTTTCAAGTTGGCACAAGCATAAAAAGCACCATTTATGCAAGGCAAAGATATGCTGAATTACAACAATTATTTCAATGGATGAGCGTTGATGAATCTGCCTTATTGTATTGTTTAGATCATGTTAATAGTGTTTGTAATCAGATTGATAATTTATAAGCGAAATTAAGTTTATACTAAACCGCCTCAAAAAAGAGTTATTACCCTAAACCTCTGATTATGAAAAATTTTACCCTGTTCCTCGCGCTGCTCTCCTTGCCGGCAATGGCGCAAACAAAACTTATCTCTCACAAAAGCCACAGCGGCAGTATGGCTACGTTTAATACCGCCTTTGAAAACAACCTGTTTGATATAGGGGAATCTAATTTTGGACTGCCCGACAAGCAAATGAGTTTTACTATAGACTCTATTATCCTGTTGCCTGATGATAAAGTAGTAGTAGTTTCTTCTGAAAAAGATGTTTACAGGCACTATGCAAAATCTGCCATCAGCTTTAAGCCCGGGCGCGACACACTATACAACCATCCGCTACTGAGCCAAAAACACAAAAAAGACAGTATTTTACGCGTTTTACAACCGTATGACGCAAAACATAAACCCGTACTCATAAACTACGACAACAACAAAACCAAAAAGAACAGCCTGCCAGTTGCACCAAATGACAGCCTAGGCACACCCAATATGCCCCTTATGGTAGCGGCCCTGGCAGCACTAAGCATACTGTTTGGCTTTGTATTTTACATGGTGCACAAACTAAAATCGGCACGGCTGGCATGAAGCAGTTTTTAAGCCGGGCAAGGGGGTTGTTTTTTGTATTGTGCATGGTGTTCATCCCTTTTGCCTACCGCCCCGTGCAGCAGGGTATTACCGAACTTATTTTTGAAGCACCCGTACGTTTTTTGCGCAACCTGTTGTACAGCAATGCTTATGGGCCTGTTGAATTTTCATCAGACACGCGGTCGATGCTGCTACTCATGGGTATTTTGGTATTAATAGCGGCAGTTTTAGCCATTCCCTTAAAGAAACACCACCAAAAGCTATTGCCTGTTTTAAAAACGGCATCGGTATATTACTTGGCATTTGTACTGCTAAAGTATGGATTAGATAAGGTATACCTGCGGCAGTTCTACACCCCGGCGCCTAACATACTCTACACGCCCTTTGGCAACCTTGACCGCGACATACTGTACTGGAGCACCATAGGCATTGCCCCTGCCTACCAGATTATTATGGGCATTACAGAAGTTTTGGCCGCCCTGCTATTGCTTATTAACCGCACACGTTTTATAGGGTTACTCCTGACTATAATCACGCTGGTGCAGGTAGTTATCATCAACTTTACGTTTGATATTTCGGTAAAAATGTTCAGCCTGCTGTTGCTTGCCATGGCGGTGTATGCCTCTTGGCCACAGCTAAGAACGTTATTTGCTTTTTTGCTTACGCAGAAGCCAACAGTATTACCAAAACCGGAAACGATAACCATACCTGTATATGTAAAAGCGGGGTTGAAATGCTTTGCCATAGGGCTGATGCTGCTGCATGGCTACACATCGCGACTTTATATGCGAAACCCGTACGCTTTAACCGGGGCGTATGAAGTTATGGAATATACAAAAGACGGTAAGGTTCAGGACCATAGCCAGATGCAAATGAAACGTATTTTCATCCACCCTAAAAATTATATTATTATGGAAATGCGTGACAGTATAAAGGATTTCTATTTTATCCAAGACCACAAAAAACAGCTACTACACCTAAAGGGTTATATGGGCGAAACTTATAACATACATTACCGGAAACAGGACAATACTATGGTGTTTGATTTTTTAGATGGGCGCAAAGTGGTAACCACACCCCTGCCCTGGCAGCAACTGCCTGCTTTACAGCCGCAATTTCATTTCACGATTGATGGGACAGAATAGCATGCGGAGATTATTTTGGTATTCTCCGCAAAATATGCGGAGAATAGTTGCTATATTTACCGCATAAAGCTGTAAAATTATGCCACGCTATATTTACCAAATTGAAAAATGGCCTCATTTTGAATGGGACGATACTGCATTGCAGCCTCTTTTACATGAAATTGCAGGCTTGCAAGGCAGGCTTTTGGGTAAAATGGAAATGGTAGGTTTTGAGCTGAAAACAGAAGCCAGCCTTGAAACCATTACCCAGGATGTAATTAAGTCCTCTGAAATTGAGGGCGAGATTTTAAATACCCAACAAGTACGCTCATCGGTAGCTATACGGCTTGGGGTTGACATATCGGGCCTTGTTCCCTCTGAAAGGCATATAGACGGTGTGGTGGAAATGATGCTTGATGCCACACAGCATTTCAATCAACCCATGAGCAAGGAAAGGCTTTTTGGGTGGCAAAGCCTGCTTTTTCCTACCGGGAGGAGTGGCATGTATATTATTGAAACCGGCAGGTGGCGTACTGATTCCAATGGGCCTATGCAGGTTATATCGGGCGGGTATGGCAAAAAGAAAATTCATTTTGAAGCTCCTGATGCCCCGGCCCTGGAAAACGAAATGGGACAATTTATTGAATGGCTCAATTCAGGGTCACTTAACGAAAATTACATCCTTAAAGCCGCCGTTGCCCATCTATGGTTTATAACGCTACACCCCTTTGAAGACGGAAACGGCAGGATAGCCCGTGCTATTACTGATATGCTCCTGGCCCGTGCCGATGGTATCCCGCAGCGTTTTTACAGTATGTCTACCCAAATACAAAAACAGCGCAATTATTATTATGATATTTTGGAAACTACCCAAAAAGGGCCACTGGATATTACCGCCTGGATAAAATGGTTTTTAGAATGCCTGCAAAAATCGCTTATAGCATCTACCGAAGTACTCGATAAAATTATTTTCAAACATAATTTTTGGGCAAATAACGCCGCAAAAATTGAAAATCCGCGCCAACGCCTCATGCTTGAAAAACTGCTGACTGACTTTGAGGGTAACCTTACCGCAGCCAAATGGGCCAAAATGACAAAGATATCGCCCGATACCGCTTTGCGCGATATAAACAGCCTCATAGCCGCAAACATCCTTAAAAAGAGTGATGCGGGCGGGCGCAGTACCAGCTATGAGCTTGCGTAATTACTCCACCCACTTATAATAACGTGCTCCCGTAAGGTTGGGCAACTCGGTTTCAATGTAGTCTAACACCCACTCATTAACCGGGGCAAGGGCGCTGTAGTCCTGTTCTTTTTTGTGCAGGCGGTTGTAGGTTTCAAAGTCAACTGCCGTGCTACGGTCCAGCGTTTCAAACAGGCGGCTTTGCTGTGCCGCGGTTTTCCATCCGGCCTGTACCGTCCCCTGAAACACCTTGCTCTTAGAGCCGCTGCCGTAAGCCAGGAAGCCAATTTTTTTGCCTTCAAGTTCGCGGCTTTCGTTGGCTGCCACCACAAGCGTACTCAGCAGCCCCATAAATATAGAACCCGTATACAGGTTACCAATTAATGACGAAGCCGGTTCGGCAGGTTGCAGTTTCTGGTTTACAAATGCTTTATAGTCTTCGCCCTTGCTAATGTCGCGCAGGCGGGTTGCGTAGTCTTCTTCGGTACCGGTAAGCAGCGGGGTTTCGGCATCTTTGGCAAAAATCTCGGCAAACATGCGGCGGCCCTGAAACGCATAGGGCAGGTGCATTACTATGGCTTCCCAGGTATCATACAAACAGCCTGTAGTGCCCGTCATTTCCTTAAACATGGCATAGGCCTCGCGGGTACGGTCGGTGTACACCGTGTTGCTGTACTGGCCGTCGAAAACCGGCTGGTCTTTGTGTATTTCTATATGGGCCTCAAGATTGCCAAACCAAGGCTGGTTGGCATCATTACCCGTAATGTCTTTTTTATGGATGGTATGGTAGGGCTTAAAAAAGTCGAACACACCCTTGGTGCTTACCGCCCAGTTGTTGTCAAACGCCATGATACGCGGGTTTTCGCTTACTAATAAGGCCACCGCACCGGCACCCTGTGTATATTCGCCGGTAGACTCTAAATCATACTTTGCAATATCGCTGGCAATAACAATGGCTTTCTTGCCTGGGTTAAGGCGCACAAAGTCAATGCAGGTGTGCAGGGCATCTACCGCGCCAATGCAGGCAAAGGTAAAATCTACCGTATCTACATGCAAAAAAGTGTTGTGCCCAAACTTCTGCTCCATTAATGTGATAAGGAAAGAACCCACCGGCTTAGAGTTGTCAATACCGCTTTCGGTACCCACATAAATACGGGCTACTTCGGCCGGATTAAGGTTATTGTCTTCAATAAGGCGGGTAAGCGCATTGGCTGCAAACACCACAGTATCCTGGTGCACGTCGGGCAGGGTCATTTTTAGCAGCCCCAGGCCTTTTTCAAGCTTGTCAGGCTCAATGTTACGTGCTTCGGCAAGTGTTTTAATAGGTAAGTGCAGCTTGGCAATATCAAAGGCAATGGCGTCTATTCCGGTATTCATTGTGTTGTAGTTATTGAAGGAAACGCAAATTTAAAAGAATAAGCCACGAATTGCACCATTTTCTCTAATTATTATACATTCTTTAAAACATGAATAGATGCTATACTATCATATTGGTTTTAAAATTTGTGGAATTAGTGCAATTCGTGGCAACACATTCGGCAAACAATCCTTACTTTAGCGGCATTATTCATATTCATTATAAATAACCAATGAAATTACGCACCCTTTTTGCCGCACTTATCATAACCGTAACCGCCACTGCCCAAGACAAGCAGGGCTACCAGCTGTTTACCAAAGAAGGCAAGAAAACCACCTATAAGAAATTACTGAAAGCCGCCGGAGAAACAGAGGTGGTACTGTTTGGCGAACTGCACGACGATGCCATGGTGCACTGGCTGCAGCTGGAGCTGACTAAAGATCTGGGCGCTAACCACAACCTTGTGCTGGGCGCCGAAATGATTGAAGCCGACAACCAGGACGAGCTCAACCAATACCTGGCCGGAACCATCAACCAAAAGCAGTTTGACAGCGTGGCGCGCCTGTGGCCCAATTATAAGACCGACTACAAGCCGTTGGTTGACTTTGCCAAGGATAAGAAATTTAAATTTGTAGCCGCCAATATACCAAGGCGTTACGCAAGCCTGGTGTACAAGCAGGGCTTTGAAGCGCTAAACAGCCTTACCGCAGAAGAGAAAACCTGGATTGCCCCGCTACCTATAGCCTATGATGCCAGCCTGCCCGGCTACCAGGAAATGCTGAAAATGGGCGGTGGCCACGGTGGGGATAACCTGCCCAAGGCACAAGCGGTTAAAGATGCCACCATGGGCTACTTTATTGCGCAGAACCTAACGCCTAACACTATATTTGTTCACTACAACGGCACTTACCACAGCGATAATTTTGAGGGTATAAACTGGTATTTGAAAAAACAAACTCCAAATGTGAAGATTTTAACCATTGCCGCCATATCGCAAAAAGAGCTGGACAAGCTGGAGGATGAAAACCTTAAAAAGGCCGATTTTATTTTGGTGGTAGATGAAGATATGACCAAGACGCATTAGTATGCCACAGTATATTGACCAGTACCACCTTGTGTATTCAAGGCGATATAATACAGCTATAGTGTTCTTAGACAGGTTTATGCCAAACAGGGAACAAGAATCAGATGCATTTTCGCTGCCGCAATATGCTGATGTTGCCGAGAGGGAATTTAGCAATGAGCATGAGCTAATGAAAGCCCTTGAAACCGATACCGCTTCTGACTACTGCCTTTACTGGCGTAATTCAGATCCCGAAAGCCCCATACACCACACCATGGTGCTTTACACAACCGATGGCGCTACAATATTTGGGTTTTCCACTCCCGGCTCTGACCCTGAAACAGATGCTGATGCGCTGCTGTACTATAACGAGTGCAAGAAATTGCTTAATCCGGCAATGGGCTGTATGACGGTAGAAGAGCGCGCACCGGATAGCGTGAGTGAATTTATTGATTTTTGCAATAATCGGTTTGTGCCTGAGTTATAAAACTATACCTCATAATTTTAGGGACCTAACCAATACTTTACAAAACAATGAAATACCTAACACTATTATTTGCCATTGTACTGTTTGGCTGCAAAAACACCGGAACTTTAGAACTTGAGATTTTAACTAAGCAGGTTAATGCGCTTAATGTAAGTCCCGATAAGTATAAAGAGTACAGGCTTGAATATACTTCAGCCCCTAAGGGCGCACAAACAGTTATAACTTATAAGCTGACTAATAATAGCGACACAACCTATTACTTTAACCTCAATAATTTTAATAGCCGTTTTGAAAAGGATTATATTAAAATGGACAGGGCGTTTGTAGGTATAAAAGATAATAAGGGAGAACTTGTAAAACCAAAAGGGAGAGAAGCAACCTGGGGTGTAGATTTTGTGGCAAACTATTTAGGATACAGTCATTATGAACAATATGACAAAAAAAATTTCATAATCCATCCGGGCGAAACACTTTATTTTGAATGGTTTATAATACTGCCGTTTGGCAATATTATAGAGCACACAAATTATCAGGTAGTATTAGATTCTAAAGAAAAATACTATGCCGAAATTGAGCTGGATAGTGATGGGACAGATTATCAGAACAAAATTTCCCGCACCGATTTAAAAACAATCCGGGATAATGGATATACCGTTTTTAATGGCACCATTACCTCTAAAAACAAGATACCGGTGGTTTTTAACAAAGAAACACATGCAGATACTGATAAATGACATTACATTCCCCGCATTGGCATTTCCAAACGACGGTATATTACATCTTGCCAGTAAACCCAACGACCTGATTATCTGCAACTCAAAAGGATTTAAAAATGGGTTTTACAATAACCTGATGATTATAGATGCTACAGGAAAATCGTTTCGGGTTCTCAATGCTCAGAAAACCAGAAAAGTAGGATGCTTTTCGGTTACGATATATTCCTTGAGAGGAAATACGTTGTAGATTTAACCTTGAAACCAGAGAGGACATTAAGCCTTGAGGATTTAAAAGCCAAAATAATTGGAACTATCAAAGAACAGGAAATTTTCTGGCGTGGGGGAAATAACATTACAAGCTTATATGCATGTATTAACAAGTCTACTTCTGTAACCGGGCTTTTCAATCAACTTAGCTCCATATTCAATGCAAAATAGAGGTTTTGACATATGCTATTATTACGGCACGGGCCGGCAGTAACGTTTAAAATATCCCGCCTGAACTTTCAAAAATTTTGAAAGTTCAGGCGTTTTTTGAACCTACTAAACCGTTTTAGGCAATAAGGGGCGCTAAACACCCAAACTGTAAATTTCTTAAGTCTTTGCAGTTTTTAAGATTTTTTTAGGTTAAAAAAACACATTTTTTAAATTATGAATGCAAATACTTTAAAAAATATCCACTTTAAACTCATTATAAATTAGCTTTAAGCCATTGTGGTAAATATCATTTAGCCTTACTTTTGTTTGATTTTTAAAAACTTTTACTTTTTTAAACAAACATTATGGCAAAATCTGCACTTTTGAAGTCGTCCTTAGCCAAAAAATACTGGATGGCTTTAACAGGTTTATTTCTCTGCCTGTTCCTTGTGGGGCACTTACTGGGCAACCTTCAGCTACTATCAACCGGAGAATTTGCAGCACTTCACTTTAACCAGTATGCGCTGTTCATGACCACCAACCCTGCCGTTAAGGCACTTTCTTACCTTACCTACATCTCTATCATTTTCCACGCGGTAGACGGTATTATGCTTACAATACAAAACAAAAAAGCAAGGCCGGTAGCGTATGTAATGAACAAGCCACAAAAAAACACCATCTGGGCAAGCCGCAACATGGCTGTTTTGGGTACGGTTATCCTTGTGTTTATTGTTACACACATGATTAGCTTTTGGGCAAGGATGCACTATGATGCAAATATGCCGGTACAAACCATAATGCTAAAAGGCCAGGCCATGTACCCGGGCCAGGAAGCACAGCTTGAGCCAAACTACGTTACCACTACAGGAGACTACATTCCGGTAATGTATAAAGACCAGGGCGCCATAGAAATTAAAAACCGCACAGAGGTGTATGCCGTGCAAAACGGTGCTAAAATTGCCGAACTATACAAAGACCTTTACAAAATTACCATAGAGTTTTTTAAAGAGCCTACTTATGGCCTTTGGTACACAATAGCCTATGTAATCAGCATGGTGGTGCTCGGTTTCCACCTGTACCACGGTTTTGGCAGCGCCTTCCAGTCGCTTGGTGCCAACAACCCTAAATACAACGGCCTTATCAGGAAGTTTGGCTATGCATTTGCCATTGTAGTGCCGTTTTTATTTGCCGTAATACCTGTTTACATTCACTTCTTTCTAAAATAATCAACTCAGCATATCATGACGTTAGATTCTAAAATACCGGAAGGCCACATCTCCGAAAAATGGACCAAGTATAAAGACCACCTTAGGCTTGTAGCGCCAAACAACAGGCCAAAGATTGATGTAATAGTTGTAGGTACCGGCCTTGCAGGCGCATCTGCTGCTGCATCGCTTGGCGAAATGGGCTACAATGTTAAGGCATTTTGCTTTCAGGATTCTCCCCGCCGTGCGCACTCTATTGCTGCACAGGGTGGTATAAACGCCGCCAAAAATTACCAAAATGACGGCGACTCTACATACAGGCTTTTTTATGACACTATAAAAGGGGGCGACTACCGTGCGCGTGAAGCTAACGTACACCGCCTTGCCGAAGTTTCGGCTAATATTATAGACCAGTGTGTGGCCCAGGGCGTGCCTTTTGCACGTGACTACGGCGGAATGCTGGACAACCGCTCTTTTGGTGGTACACAGGTACAGCGTACGTTTTATGCAGCGGGCCAAACCGGCCAGCAGCTGCTTCTTGGCGCATACTCTTCGCTTTCAAGGCAAATAGGCCTTGGCCGCGTACAGATGTACAACCGCCACGAAATGCTTGATATTGTTAAAGTGGGTGGCAAAGCCCGCGGTATTATAGCCCGTAACCTTATTACCGGCGAAATAGAAAGGCATTCGGCCCACGCAGTTATTATCGCTTCTGGCGGTTATGGCAACGTGTACTTCCTTTCTACAAACGCAATGGGCAGCAACGTTACCGCCGCGTGGAAAATCCACAAAAAAGGCGCTTATTTTGCTAACCCTTGTTATGTTCAAATTCACCCTACGTGTATCCCGGTTCACGGCACTAACCAGTCTAAGCTGACCCTGATGTCAGAATCACTGCGTAACTCGGGCCGTATCTGGGTTCCTAAAAAGATTGAAGATGCTGTAGCCATCCGCGAAGGAAAGCTTAAGCCTACCGATATTAAAGAAGAAGAAAGGGATTACTTCCTGGAGCGCCGTTACCCTGCATTTGGTAACCTTGTTCCGCGCGACGTGGCTTCACGTGCTGCAAAAGAGCGTTGCGATGCCGGTTTTGGTATTGAAAACAACGACACGCAGGAAGGTGTTTACCTTGACTTCTCTTCAGAAATTATAAACAAAGGCCGCCAAACGGCTTATGCACAGGGTAACCACCACCCGTCTGACGAAGAGGTTATTAAACTGGGCAAGGCATGGATTGAGGAAAAATACGGTAACCTGTTCCAGATGTATGAGCAGATTACGGCAGATAACCCTTATGAGGTGCCAATGAAAATATACCCTGCCGTACACTACACCATGGGTGGCGTGTGGGTAGACTATAACCTGCAAAGTACTATACCGGGCTGTTTTGTGGCCGGTGAGGCTAACTTCTCAGACCACGGTGCTAACCGCCTTGGTGCATCGGCGCTAATGCAGGGCCTTGCAGACGGTTACTTTGTACTTCCGTACACAGTGTCTGACTACCTTGCAGGCGAAATACGTACCGGTACTATACCTACTAACACCCCTGAGTTTGACGAAGCCGAAGCCGCCGTTAAAGCGCAGATAGACGGTTTCCTAAACAACAAGGGCACTAAGTCGGTAGACCATTTCCATAAAAAACTGGGCCACATTATGTGGAACAAAGTGGGCATGGGCCGTAACGAACAGGGCCTTATTGAGGCTATTGACGAAATTGCAGCTCTTAAGGCAGAGTTTTACCGCGATGTGTTTGTTCCGGGCAGTGCCGATGAATTTAACACAGAGCTTGAAAAAGCCATACGTGTGGCCGACTTTATTGACCTGGGCCAGCTAATGGCACGCGATGCTTTACAGCGTAAAGAATCTTGCGGTGGCCACTTCCGTGAAGAATATCAGGACAGCGAGGGCGAAACCCTTCGTGATGATGAAAACTTCAACTTTGTTGGTGCGTGGGAATACCAGGGCGATGATATTAACCACGAAGTACTTCATAAAGAAGTGCTTAAATATGAGTACATTAAAATCGCAGCCAGGAATTACAAATAAAATGAGCGAAAGATTAGTCATAAAGAATTTTGGCCCAATCAAGTCAGTAGAACTTGACTTGGGCAAAATGACTATTCTTATAGGCGAACAGGCTACCGGTAAGAGTACAATTGCTAAGGTGTTAGCGGTTTGCAGGTATTTTAGTTATATTGTAAACTATTCAGTAAGTGTTGATAAGCAAAATCAATTCGCCAACAATGAACAATTCTCGGATGGATTAAGGGACTGGGAGATGGATAGCTATCTTTCAGAAAATTCAAGTTTTTATTATGAAAATCCCTTGTATATATTTGAATTCAAGAGTAAAAAGGTTGTTGAAAATGAAAATGTCGGAGACGGTTTAGATTATCGTAAAGAGTTTTTTGAACTTCATACAAAAATAACTTCAGAATCTGAGGAATTTGACCGTTTATTATCTGAACTGGATGATTTACGAATTGAAGAAACTTTACAGAAAAAAACAGCCGTTGAATTTTTTCAAATGTTGGGGTGGACACCAAACGAAAACTTCTATAGGCTTAATGTAAAAAAAATAATGGATAATCCATTATATATTCCAACCGAAAGAGTTCTTCAATCATTATCATTTAGTAATAGCTTATTGACCTCTGAAGCCTTACAACATGAGTTATCAAAGCTAAACAGAATTGTAAGGGGGTATAATATTGAAATAGCTATTGAACCTTTATCCTTGGTCTACAAAAATCAAAATGGACTTGGTTATGCCAAAAAGGAGAGTAATTCAGAATATTATTTAGTTCACAATGGTTCTAGTGGTTATCAATCAACTATTCCAATTGTACTCGCTCAAAAGTTTTACGCAAAGAGGAAGAGAACTTTCATAATAGAAGAGCCGGAAATGAATCTTTTTCCAAAAGTTCAAAAAAAACTAATGGAATTTTTCGTTGAAAACATATATAATAACAAACACTCATTTCTTCTACCTACTCACAGCCCTTATGTACTAAGCTCGCTGAACAATTTAGTGTATGCTTATACAATAGGTCATTTGGATAATGACGCATTTAAAGGGCAGGTGAAAGAAATAATCCCTGAAAAGTATTGGCTTAACCCTAATGATATTGCTGTCTACTATTTAGGCGATGGCGAGGCTAAAGATATATTTGACAGGGAGGAAAACCTGATAAACACCGATTACATTGACAGTGTTTCAGAAATAATAAGTGATGAGTTTGACAGGTTGTTGAGTATTGAAGTTTCATATAATAATACTGCACAAGATGATTGATTGCAGATTAATTGAAGGATGTAAAGAACTTCGGAAAAAGAAAAAAGATACTTTAAAAGATAAAAAGGCTGAATCAGACAGCGTATGCCTGATTGATAACTCAAGTAATGAAATTGATTACAATGTGATTGAATTTGAGAACTGTGTTTTTAAAGACATACAATCAGAATATGAAAAATGTGATTTAGGTGTTGAGACGGAAAATGATGTATTTTTTATTGAGTTAAAAGGTTCTAACAATAATAAAGGTTTAAAACAAATACTTGCCACTGTAGAAAGCACAAAACATTGTTTTAAAAAGATTGGACAAAATAAAAAGCCTGTACAAAAGAGAATGAATGGTATTTTGATTGTATCAAAAAAGGAAGTGCCAAAGAATTTAGATAAGATTACGTTAAGAAAACTAACTAATCTATTAGGTGTTGAGCCAATTATAGAGCAGAGAACATATACTATAAAATTGTAAATTAAAATTGAAGATTATGGCTTCAAAGAATATAAACATCACCCTGAAAATATGGCGTCAGAAAAACGCCAAAACAAAAGGAAACATCGAAACCTACACACTTAACGATGTTTCTACCGACAGCTCTTTCCTTGAGATGCTTGACCAGTTGAACGAACAGCTCGTAAGCAGCCAGAAAGAACCTGTAGCGTTTGACCACGACTGCCGCGAGGGTATTTGCGGTATGTGTTCGCTATACATAAACGGGCAGGCACACGGCCCGGCACACAAGGTTACTACCTGCCAGCTGCACATGCGCTCTTTTAAAGATGGCGACACCATTTATGTTGAGCCATGGAGAAGTAAGGCGTTCCCGGTTATTAAAGACCTTGTGGTAGACCGCTCTGCATTTGACAGGATTCAGCAGGCCGGCGGTTTCGTATCGGTTAACACATCTGGCCGTACGATAGACGCTAACGCCACCCCGGTACCCAAGCATGATGCCGACCGCGCTTTTGAAGCGGCTGCATGTATAGGCTGTGGTGCGTGTGTTGCAAGCTGTAAAAACGGCTCTGCAATGCTGTTTGTGGGCGCTAAGGTATCTCAGTATGCTTTGCTTCCGCAAGGTAAGGTAGAGGCCACGCAGCGTGTACTAAACATGGTGCGCCAAATGGACGAAGAAGGATTTGGTAACTGTACCAATACCGGTGCCTGTGAGGTTGAATGCCCTAAAGGTATATCGCTTGAAAATATTGCCCGTATGAACAGGGAATACCTGTTTGCCAGCATAAAATAAAGAGAATAAAACAAAAACTAAGCTTGCAAAAGGCGCGCCTGTAACAGGGCGCGCTTTTTTATTTTGTGTACCTGATTGCTGTATCTCAAAGAACCGCAAAGAAGGCACAAAGAGATGCAAAATCCAATTTCAAGTACTACAGGCAATATCACAGCTTCCTGAAAGATCATTACAGCCACTCTGCCGGGCGTTCTCTGTACAAATACCCAAATTACCGAATCAACAAATAAACCTTTGTAAATGGCTTTAAAACAAAAAAGCGCACTGTGTTACCGGTGCGCTACTGTTTCCTTAATCACGATGGTTATTTTTCGGCCAGGCGTTTTTTCTCAAGCTCCTCGGCATAAGCCTTAAGGTATTTGCCAAACATAGATGATTTATATTTAGAACTGTAATCTTTATTGTCCACACGGTCGTGAATATAGTATTCAGATATGCCTGATGTCCTTAACCTGCCATCAGTATCTACCATACTCGATGAATAATGATGAAAATCGAGCACATAGCGGTATTTTAAAACATCTTCATAACCGTCAAGCTTTAGCCTTGTAGCATCAAGAAACACATGGTTGCCATGGTAGCGGCTTTCAAAAGCGCTGCGCATATATTTATCGCGGCTGTTGTTTCCGGTAAGTATACACACCAGTTAAGTATCGTCTTTACCAAAATCAGGTGGAATAGCCTTAGATTCAACAGTAAGATGCTTTGCAATGCGGCCTTTGGCAAAAAAACATGAAGTAAGCAAAAAAGGAAGTAGCAGTAAGATAAAATATTTTTTCATGGCGTAAATGGTTTGAGTGCCAAATATAGTACTTAGCCTGTAATTACAGGCTTTCTCTAAACAAATTAGCGCATTAACCACCTAATCTTAAAAGATATAAAAATAAAAATCCCGGCTTGCCATACACACACGACCCGCCGGGAAAAATAAAACAAAAACTAACTTACTAAGAACGTAAAAGGTTACTGTAGCAATGCATACTGGAATGAAGGGAAACCACGTTCACCCTCAGCGCTAACCATTGCTAAAAAACGTATTTTGTAAAGGTTGCCGGCGGCATCTTTTACCACAAAAAATACATCTTCAAAAGTTGTACGGGTAAATACATCCCTCCAGTGCTCGCCAATGGCCCTTTGGTCATTGCTAAGCTGGTGGTTGCCACTGTTAAATGCCGCAAGGTTAAAAGCATTATATGCTGCTGCATCGCCATCAATAGCTACAGATGTTACACCACCCCTTGTATTGGTAACAACATAATCAGAGAAGAAATAAGCGCCCGCGCTTGCACCACCCTGAAATACCTCGTTTGTAAACGTTGTAAACTTAAGGTCCCATTCGGCTGCCTGTGGTTCTGCCGCTGCAAGGGCGCCTGCCTCAAGGCTAAATAATGTAAAGTTATATAATGGGTCTTTTACAATATTTACTGTTTGTGCAGTTGTGGCATCAAGGTTAGCATACTGCATGGTGTAGCCTGTAGTAGTGGCCCAAATCTTTACTTTTTTCCAGCCACGTGGTGTACCTGCTGTGTTAACCGAACCCAAATCAGCCGGTGTAGTAGGTATCTTATTACCTAAATTAACCAGGTAAACACTCGCCTCTGCCTCACTTGCAGCGATATCGCCAAAAACAGTAGCGTTAAGGTCGCCCGTAGGGCTATCTACAAAAGCCATATTTGAAGCCTGGAACGTACCAACAGCCACGGTTAAATCCTGCTGCTGTACGGCTGTAATATCGGTAGTTTCAAGCTTTTTTGCAGCCATAGCCACAGCACCGTTTATTACAACCCTGTTAGAAGAGCCGGAGTAAAAGCCCAAATCCCACGAACCACGTGATAAAGGTATCACGTCTTCACCGCTAAGGTCTACATAAACCGCATTTTGCTGGTTAGAGCCACCAAGGCCAAGTGGTGCTTCCGGCGTACCTAAAAGGGTACCTTCGCTAATTTGTTCAATTGGTGCTACATATCCGCTGTCATCATCGTTACATGCAACAAAAGCAAACAGTGCCAGTGGTAATAAGAATATCTTTTTCATATATGGGTAATTTAAAAGTTGAGATTATACGTAAGCTTTAAAAAATAAGAACGGCCATAACCCATAAGCAGGTTTGTGGTGCCTGCACTGTGTGCTCCTGCATTACTGGCTACATTAGATTGTACATTAACCACATCAAGAAGGTTGCGCGCGCCAACGGTAGCATCAAACCTGCCACTAAAGAAGGATTTGCGCACCGAAGCATCAAGAAGGCCGAACGATTCAATTTCCTGAAGATGGAACTGCGGTGCCTCGGTATCTATAGAGCCTGTTTGCACAAACTGCTGCGACCTGCCCATTAGCTTGTAGTAAACCGAGAATACAGTGTTCCACTTGGGCACGGTGTAGCCCACATTGGCATTAGCCTGAACGTTGAACAAAAATTTATCGTCTGACGCGGCAAGGCCGGTATCTATTTTTCTTGATATACCCAAAAGGGTTACACCCACGCGGGCATCCCAGTTTTTATACTTAAAGCTGTTAGATGTAGATGCCAGGAACGATTTATAGTTGCTTATATTAATGTACTTATAAGCCAGCGGAGACGGGTTTACAATGGCAAGCTCAATACGGTCCTGCACATCATTATAGGTTACATTAAGTGCATTGGAAATTGAAAGACCATTTGCAGTATACGTACTCTTGCGCCCGCTTAGTTCAACTGTATATCCGGTTTCCGGCAATAGTGCCGAATTGCCCTGTACATTGTGGTTAGCATCTACCATGTAGGTATACAGCTCATCATAATTAGGCGTGCGGTATGACCTGCCAAAAGATGCCCTTGCCTCATAACCCTGGTTAAACAGCTGCCTGAAACCTAATGAAGCCGCCCACTGGTCGTCAAATTTTGACTGGAACGAGTAGCGTGCCCCCGGACGGATAGAAAACCTTTCGGAAACCTTTACTTCAGATGCGGCAAAAACATCATAATTTTCAAGCCTTTTATTAAGGTCGCCACCCTGCTGGTCATCGTTATTAAATGTGCCCGAAAGTGCCGAATTAAAACCATCGGTATTTACAAGTTCGTATCCTATCTGCAGGTCGGCAATAGAATTTTTAAAGAAGTTACTAAGTGTACCGGTGCTGTACAGCACTTCTGTACGCTGAAACGTTTCATCAAACCTTGGCGTTTGCTGTCCGGTCTGTATGTAGTACCTGTATTCGTTTACGTCACGCTGCTGCTTTTGATATGATGCAGATACGTTGTAGCTAAGCTGGTTAAACAGGTGGCCGCTTGCATTTAAGTGGTGGTAAAAGCGCTGGGTGTCATACTTACGGTCGTTAGAATACCTTAGTATGCCAACGCCGGTTACTACCTCGCTACCAACCACAGGATCGTAATAATCTATGTGCTCGTTAAAATAATCAAACTTATAAAACACCCTGGTCAGGCCTTTTTGATACCTTAGCGTGGCATTAGTAAACCACTGCTCTTTAGGCAGCCAGCTGTATCCACGGTTGGTTTGGGGCGTGTTAGGGTCATAAGGCGTATAGTTTTCGCCGCCCCTTGTATCCTGAAAGCCGGTAAAATCGTTATGGTTGGCACCTATAGAGGCAAACCAGTTAGAGTTAAAGCTGTGTGCCACACGCAGCGCCTGTATGTGGCGGCCGCGGTTTGCAAAAGGCTCATATTCATCGCCTATGGTTTCTTCTTGCACAGTGGCGCTTACCTCATAATCAGTAGATGTTGCCTTTTTAGTAATAATGTTTATAATACCGCTTACTGCATTTGCACCGTGCGTTACGCCCATTGAGCCTTCTATAATCTCAATATGGTCTATATCGTCAAGGTTTATTTGTGTAAGGTCTACATTGTTACCCAGGCCGTTATCGGTAACCAGAGGCACGTTGTCTACAAGAATTTTAAGGTATTGCCCGTCAAGGCCAAACATACTCACGGTACTTTTGCCCGTGCTGTTATTGGGCATAACCGTTATGTTAAGGTACTGGTTCATAACGTCGGCCAGGTTGTTGCCGGCCTGCCTTTTTATATCTTCGTTAGATATAACACGCACGTTAAAAACTGATTTGTTGATGGATTGTGGTTCTATCTGGCCGGTTACCACTACCTCTTCAAGCACACCCTTAATAGTATCATTTTCCTGGGCCGCGGCTGTAAGCGAAAGAACAGAAATAAAAAATAAAGAAACTTTGGCCCTGAATTGCATTCTCATTTAGTTAGATTAATTCTAAATTGAGTGCAAATCTACAGCGTGTGGGTTAGATAACCAAATTATTTTTAATGTTTCTAAATAAGATTGGCCTTATTTAACCTATGATTAATCTCAGGTTTTGTAATAAAAAAGCCGCATGCGGTAAACATGCGGCCTGATTTATAATTTAGATGATTACAGGTCAAACCCTATATTAACACCCAGCTTAGTGGCTATAAGCTTTGTTATACGCTGTTTAAGCTCTGGTATGCGTATACTTTCTATAACCTCATTGGTAAACGCATACATAAGCAGGGCCTTGGCCTCTTTAGCCGGGATACCGCGGCTTTGCATATAGAACATGGCATCGTCATCCAGCTGGCCTATGGTACAGCCGTGTGAACATTTTACGTCATCGGCAAAAATTTCAAGCTGCGGCTTGGCATTTATGGTTGCCTTTTCGCTCATTAATATGTTGTTGTTCTGCTGGAAAGCATCGGTTTTCTGTGCTTCTTTCTCAACATATATCTTACCGTTAAACACACCGGTTGAATTACCGTCAAAAATACCTTTGTAGTTTTGGTGGCTTTCGCAATTCGGTTCGGCATGGCGCACAAGTGTGTAGTGGTCTACCAGCTGCTTATCGCCAATAATGGTAATACCCTTAAGCGTACTCTCAATACGTTCGCCCTGGTGGTAAAAATTAAGGTTGTTGCGGGTTATGTTACCCCCAAACGAAAATGTGTGCACAGAAGCGTCGCTATGCCCTTTCTGGGCTATATAGGTATTATCTACAAGAGTGGCAGTAAGCACATCATTCTGCACTTTGTAATAATCTACGTTACTGTATTCCTGTGCAAAAATTTCGGTAACGCTGTTGGTAAGTACCGGGTTTTCGTTAAGGCTCTGGTGACGCTCTATAATTTGCACCTGCGCATTTTCGCCCACAATAATCAGGTTACGCGGCTGCACCATAAGGGCGGCCTCATTACCTGTAGACAGGTACATGATTTCAACAGGCTTATCGGCTACCTTGCTTTTAGGTATGTTTATAAATGCGCCCTCAACTGCAAATGCTGTATTAAGCGATGTAAGCGTTTCATCGGTATTTGCAATCTTGTTAAAGTAGGTGTCTATAACCTCTTTATACTTAGGCTTTGTAAGCGCCGAAGACATAAGGCATACATCAAGCCCGTCGTGCGTGGTGCTGCTTAAAAACGAGCTGAACACGCCATCTATAAACACCAGTTTATAAGTGTCTATCTGGTGCAGGAAGTATTTTTTTACATCGGCATAATTAAGCGCATTTTCCTGCTTGGGAAACACGCTGAAATCATTTTTAAGCACCGCGTTTAGCGATGTATATTTCCAGGCTTCTTCCTTTTTGGTAGGAAAGCCTTTTGCTTCAAAGTTTTTAATAGCCTCTGTACGGATGTCGTGCAATGATGTGTTTACATCTACACGCTCCTCAAAAGCCATAAAAGACGATAATAGTTTTTCTTTTAAATCCATTAAAACAGTCTAAAGTTGTAAAGTCAAAAGTCAAAAGACCTCATCGAACCCTACTTAGTAAGATATTTTATAAAGCCGCCAAGCAGCCTTGATATTTCTGTAATTTCAGAAAACAATTCGTTAAATGTCTCCTGAGATATGTAATTCAGATCTAAAGCCAGATATAATTGCGAACGCACTTCGGCAGCAGACCCTTTAGCAATGTAAAGAAAGTGTATAAACTCTTTATCTGTATTCCTCTCAAAGCCTTCTGCGATATTAGAAGAGACAGAAACAGAGCATCTTCTTATCTGTCTGGCTAAGTCAAAATCTCTTTTAAAAGCATCAGAATCGGTAATAGTATATATCTTTTTGTTGAAAACCCTGGCCTTTTGCCACGAATTAATCTCCTCAAAAGAACCGAACTTTCCCATTTCTCAACTTTCGACTTTATGACTTTTGACCTTCTACTCGCAGAACTAGTTTTCCGCCTTAATCCAATCGTAGCCTTTTTCTTCAAGCTCGTAGGCCAGCTCTTTACCGCCACTCTTTACAATCTTGCCGTTGTACAATACGTGTACAAAATCAGGCACAATATAATCAAGAAGGCGCTGGTAGTGGGTAATAACAATCACAGCATTTTCTTCGTTACGTAGCTTGTTAACACCGTTTGCCACAATGCGAAGTGCATCGATATCAAGGCCTGAGTCGGTTTCATCAAGAATAGCCACTTTAGGCTCCAGCATAGCCATCTGGAAGATTTCGTTACGCTTTTTCTCACCACCCGAAAAACCTTCGTTTAGCGACCGCGAAAGGAACTTTCGGTCTATTTCCAGCAGCTCGCTTTTTTCGCGGATAAGCTTCAGCATCTCGTTAGCCGGCATTTCTTCCTGGCCGTTAGCCTTGCGGGTTTCGTTTATGGCCGTTTTCATGAAGTTGGTTACCGATACCCCCGGTATCTCTACAGGGTACTGAAACGAAAGAAACACACCTTTGTGTGCACGCTCTTCCGGAGCCAGCTCGCCTATGTCTTCACCTTCAAGAAGGATTTCGCCATCGGTTACCTCATAGTTTTCATTACCGGCAATAACCGATGAAAGCGTACTCTTACCCGAACCGTTTGGCCCCATTATGGCATGTACCTCACCGGCCTTAACCTCAAGGTTAATACCCTTTAATATGTCTTTGTCTTCTACCCTGGCGTGCAGGTTACTTATTTTTAGCATCGTAGTAAGTTTCAGGTTTCAGGTTCCAAGTTTCAGGTTGCTGACTCAGAGCCTCATATCTTTATAATATTCTTAATTATCAGTTTCTACAGATTTACTTTCCGTTTCAATAATTTCAATTTCAAAGTCAAGACGTTTTGCTAATGCCTTAAGCACAGGCAAATCTTCTTTCTTTACATTATTTAAAATAAAGTCCATAACTACAAATTTAAATGATGAGTAAGTGACTTGAAACCAGAAACAAATTTAACCTACAGACCCCTCAAGGCTAATCTCCAGCAGCTTTTGCGCTTCCACAGCAAACTCCATAGGCAGCTTGTTAAGCACCTCTTTGCTAAAGCCATTTACAATAAGGGCAATAGCCTTTTCGGTTGGTATACCACGCTGGTTGCAATAAAACACCTGATCTTCGCCAATTTTACTGGTTGTAGCCTCGTGCTCTATCTTGGCTGTTGTGTTTTTCGATTCGATGTACGGGAACGTATGCGCACCACAGTTGTTGCCCATAAGCAGCGAGTCGCACTGAGAGAAGTTACGTGCATTTTCGGCACGGCTGCCTATCTGTACAAGCCCGCGGTAGCTGTTTTGCGACTTACCCGCCGAGATACCCTTAGAAATAATGGTACTCTTGGTATTTTTACCCAGGTGAATCATCTTGGTACCTGTATCGGCCTGCTGGAAGTTGTTGGTAACGGCAATTGAGTAAAACTCCCCTACCGAGTTATCGCCTTTCAGCACGCAGCTTGGGTATTTCCAGGTAACGGCGCTGCCGGTTTCTACCTGCGTCCAAGATATCTTGGCATTGGTTTCGCAAAGGCCGCGCTTGGTAACAAAGTTAAACACACCGCCCTTACCCTCTTTATTACCGGGGAACCAGTTTTGCACCGTGCTGTATTTAATTTCGGCATTGTCAAGCGCTATAAGTTCAACCACCGCAGCGTGCAGCTGGTTTTCATCGCGGCTTGGGGCCGTACAGCCTTCAAGGTAACTTACATAGCTGTCTTCATCGGCAATAACAAGTGTACGCTCAAACTGGCCTGTACCTGCTTGGTTAATACGGAAGTAGGTGCTCAGTTCCATTGGGCAACGCACACCTTTTGGTATATAACAAAACGACCCATCACTAAATACGGCCGAGTTTAGTGCTGCATAAAAGTTGTCTTTTTGCGGCACCACACTGCCTATGTATTTCTGTACCAGTTCAGGGTGTTCTTTTATAGCCTCGCTTATAGAGCAGAAAATAATGCCCTTTTCAGCCAGTGTCTTTTTAAATGTAGTAGCTACCGATACCGAGTCCATAACGATATCTACCGCCACGCCCGTCAGTTTTTTTTGCTCATCTATAGAGATGCCCAGCTTCTTGAAGGTTTCAAGCAACTCAGGGTCTACCTCGTCAAGGCTTTCATACTTAGCCTTTTTTAATGGCGCCGAGTAGTATGATATGGCCTGGAAATCGGGCTTATCATAATGCACGTTAGCCCAGTTAGGCTCGGTCATCTGCTCCCATGCCCTAAAAGCCTCAAGGCGCCAATGTGTCATCCACTCCGGCTCTTCTTTCTTGGCCGATAGCGCACGCACAATATCCTCGTTTAACCCTACCGGAAACGTATCGCTCTCTATATCGGTATAAAAACCGTACTCATACTCTTTGTTTTCGAGTTCGATTTTTAATTCTTCTTCTGTATACTTACTCATCTTTAGTTATTTAAAGATTTAAAAATTTAATGATTGAAATATTCTAAAGCCTTGACTTTAGATAATCAATGAACTTTGAGAGATTTTTTGATATCTCAATACTTAAATCAAATGACACCTGAATCTGCTCCCTGCTCAATAGTCCTAATTCAACAGCCAGTATCAACATGCTTCTTACTTCTGCACAGCTCCCTTTAGAGTGGCTAAGAAACCTGATAAACTGACGGTTATTATTATACTCAGAACCTTCAGCAATATTGTTGCTTATAGAAACAACAGCTCTTTTTATCTGATCTTTAAACCCATATTCCTTTTCAAAGCTTGAATGGTTCATCAAATTAAATATTTCCCTTGCAAGAACTATAGATTTTTGATACACCTCAAACTGATCAAAGGTTTTGGTCAGGCTCATCAATCTTTCAATTATTAAATCTTTTCAATCTTTCAATTATAATGAAAAACTCTCCCCACAACCACATGTTCTTGCGGCATTAGGATTGTTGAAAACAAAGCCTTTGCCGTTAAGGCCGCCGCTAAACTCAAGTATGGTACCGGCAAGGTACAGCACGCTTTTTTTGTCTACCGCTATTTTAACGCCGTTGTCTTCAAATACTTTATCATTTTCGCTAAGCGCGTTGTCAAACTTTAGTTCATATGACAAGCCTGAACATCCGCCGCTCTTTACGCCTACCCTTATATAATCGGTAGCTGCGTTAAAGCCGTCATCCTCCATGAGCATGATAGCCCTCTTTTTTGCTGAATCAGAAACTTTTATCATAATCTATACCTTATTATTAGTGTAAATTTTGTGCAAAGATACCACAAAAAGTTGTGTTTATAAACTGTTACTATCTTTATGCCAAATATTACCATAGATTACGTTTATTTTTATACAATCTAAATGCATTTGGCTTTGTTTTTATGCAACGTGCATAAACTGTGTTGTTTTTACAGCAGCCATTTTTGCCCATGCCATAAATAAACCCTAATTTGCATACCGCAAACAACAAACCCAAATGAAACTATACCCAATAGAGAGCGGTAACTTTAAGCTCGACGGCGGCGCTATGTTTGGCGTGGTGCCAAAAACAATATGGAATAAAACCAACCCGGCCGATGCCAATAACCTTATAGACATGGCCGCACGCTGCCTGCTGGTGGAAGACGGCAGCCGCCTTACCCTTATTGACACCGGAATGGGCAACAAGCAAAACGACAAGTTTTTTGGCTACTACTCCCTTTGGGGAGACCACAGCCTGGATAAATCGCTGGCGGCACATGGTTTTAGCCGCGATGATATTACCGATGTGTTTTTAACCCACCTGCATTTTGACCACAGCGGCGGCGCCATACAGTGGAACAAAGACCGCACGGGCTATGAGCCTGCTTTTAAAAACGCCCATTTCTGGACAAACGACAACCACTGGGAGTGGGCTACCAAACCCAATGCCCGCGAAAAGGCATCGTTCCTGCCGGAAAATATACTGCCCATGCACGAAAGCGGCCAGCTGAAATTTATAACCCGCCCCGAAAGCGGCGATTTTAAGGCAGAGACCGAAGCCGGGTTTGGCGTTTTCTTTATGGATGGCCATACCGAAAAGCAAATGCTGCCTACCCTGAACCTTAACGGCAAGACCTTTGTTTTTGTGGCCGACCTGCTGCCTACCGCCGGGCACATTCCGCTGCCGTATGTAATGGGCTATGACACAAGGCCGTTGCTTACACTCGACGAAAAATCAAAATTTCTTAATGAAGCGGCCAGTAAAGGCTACTACCTTATACTGGAACACGACCCGTATAATGAGGTTATAACTGTAGAACACACCGAGAAAGGCGTGCGCCTTAAAGAAGTTTTTAAGGCTAATGAGGTATTAATATAATGTTAATATGTACATTTGTGTAACAATTTGGCAATACTTTAGACCAATTTTGTACATAACGTAATTCACACATTTTCAAAAATGAAATTTAAATCCATTTTACTTTCTTCAGCGCTGGCACTTTTTTTAGCAAGCTGTGGCGCGAAAAAGATTACGGCTACCCCTCTTGAAGTAACATCAACCATAACGGCTAAAAAAGCCAAGCTTACTGAAGCGCAGGAACAGCGCTGGAGCCACCTTGACCTGGTTAACGACTCGGTTCCTGGCATGAGCGTAGACCGTGCTTATGAACTGCTTAAAGGCCGCAAGGCTACTAAAGTGGTAGTGGGCGTTATAGACAGCGGTGTAGATATTGAGCACCCTGACCTTAAAGACGTTATCTGGACAAACACTAAAGAAATTCCTAATAACGGCATTGATGACGATAAAAACGGCTATATAGACGACGTACACGGCTGGAACTTCCTTGGTGATGTTGAGCACGAAAACATGGAGTTTGTGCGTATCGTGAAAAAAGGAGACGACGGCAGCGCTACCTACAAGCGTGCCAAGGCTGAGTATGATGAGGAAATCCAGCAAATACAGGCCGGAAAAAAACGCATACAGTATATTTATGATGCCAACAAGGAGTTTGAAAAAGTACTTGGCAAAGGCTATACCGCTGAACAGGTTAAAAACCTGAAGACAGACAACCAGATGCTTAACGACTCTAAAGAGCGTTTTGTAAGGATACTGGCGCAGGTAGACCAAAACGAGCTTTCATCTGAGCTTGAAGAGGCCATGAACGGTGTGGGCGATGAAGGCAAATACCACCTTAACATAGACTACAGCCCGCGTAAAGACATACTTAAAGACAACGCAGACGACTGGAATGCCAACGGATATGGTAATAACGTAGCCTGGGGCCCAGAAAAAGAAGGTGCGCTACACGGCACACACGTTGCCGGTATTATTGCACAGGCAAGGGGTAACGGCATAGGCGGAGATGGTGTAGCTTCTAACTATGTAGAAATCATGTCGGTTCGTGCAGTGCCCGATGGCGATGAGTATGACAAAGACGTTGCAAAAGCCATTCGCTATGCGGTAGATAACGGCGCTAAGGTAATCAACGGCTCATTTGGTAAATACTATGCCACACACAGCGACTGGGTATATGATGCTATAAAATATGCAGCCGATAAAGACGTTCTTATTGTGTTTGCCGCCGGTAACGAAGGTATGGACCTTGATGCCGACAACACAGAGCGTTACCCTAACGATGATAAAAACACGCTAACGCAGTATACTGATAATATTCTAACAGTGGGCGCACTTGGCTATGATTATGGCACAAAAGTTGTTGCTCCTTTTTCTAACTACGGCAAGGTAAAGGTAGACGTTTATGCACCGGGCATGAGGATTTATGCCACTACGCCTAATAACGAATACAAGTACCTGCAGGGCACCTCTATGGCATCGCCTAATGCAGCGGGTGTGGCAGCGCTTGTGCGTGCTTACTACCCTAAGCTTAGCGCCGTTCAGGTTAAGCACATCCTTATGGATAGCGGCCTTGCACTGCCGGGCAACGTGATTGTGGGCGGAGACCCGTCTAACACACGCCCATTTGCAGAGGCTTCTCAGTCGGGCAAGATTGTAAACGCTTACAACGCGATTATACTTGCTGACAAGGAGTCGAGAAAATAGTTTTTTCTGAGGTATTTTTAATAATAGGAACCCCCGGCTGTAATGGCCGGGGGTTTTCTTGTTTTTGGGGGAAATGTATAAATCTAAAGCCCTGTACGGAAATCCTTAATGCTTTCCTGTTTCAGGCTTACTGCTTCAAAATAGCTTGTTGTACCTTCGTCTACAGGGCATTGTGAGCTAAGGCCAAGCCACAGCTTTTCGGGATATTCGTTTTTATACAGGCGCGCCATTTGCCATTCTTTATTATCTAACGAATAGTAGCTACCCACGGTTTTGCCGTCGCTGCTTATCTTCATGTATACCCACGGCTGGTTTACCACATCATGGTTATTATCGTCACTCGTGCCTATGGTGCGCACGGTAACCACACGGTGTTTGCCGCGCTCGTCCTGCTCAAAGCAAAATTTCTGGTACAGGTCATCGTTAACATACATATACAGCACGCCGGCGTTGTACAGGCCTTTTTCGGTAAAGCCCGGGGTAACTTTCGCCGTAAGGGTAAACGGCTTTGTATTATCAACCTCAGTTAGCAATATAGGCGCAGTGTTGTTAGACAGTTTTCCGTCGGGGTCGTTAAAATAATCTTTTTTAGCGCCCACCTTAAAGGTAACCTTACCATTGGCATCGGCTGTAACCAGGCTATCAGCACCGTTAACTGATTTGGTAAAGTTAATACCCGAAATGGTTATGTTGCAGGGGTTGCCATTTACAAAACCACCCGTTTTAGCAGTTTGTTCGGGGGCTTCGGCAGGCTTGGGGGCATCTTCTTTTTTAGGGCTGCAGGAAGCCACCAGCAAAGCGAGCGCCACAACAGTAAGCGTGTTTGTTTTCATATATAAACAGGTTTGTTATAGAAAGATTTAAGTACATTTGAAACAAAGGTAGCCGCACACACAACCGGGCGCAATACCTATAATTAACCATTTTAAGTAATGACAACCACCGTTCCGCAGGAGTTAAGCAGTATGCTGCTGGGCCAGGCTTTTTTAAACGATGCCGAAAACAGGCAGGAAACCCTTGCCGCATACAAAGAGCAGGTACAGCAGTATGTAGCTATAGAAAACAATGTGGCCGTACTGTCAGACTTCAGTACCAACAGCAGCTATATTTATGCCGGTGCGTTTGGGCATTTTTTTGGCCTTCCGCAATCAGGTACTATTATAGAATCTGCCTTTGAAGATTTTATCTTCAACAAAATACACCCCGATGATATTGCCGAACGCCACGTGCTGGAGCTGCGTTACATTCAGCTGCAAAACAGCCTGCCTGCCCATGAACGTATAAAATACAGCACCTGCTGCACACTCAGGGCGCTAAACCCACAAGGCAGTTATGTGCCCATAACCCATCGCATGCTGTACCCAAAAAGCCTTGTTAACGGCAGTATATGGCTTGCCTTGTGCCTGTATGCCCCGGCGGCAAATAACGAGCCGCAAAAGGGCATAAACGGGCGCATTATTAACACCGAAACCGGCGAGGTATTACCCGTGGAAGCATACAGCCAGTATGACCGCCAGCTGCTCAGCACCCGCGAGGCACAGGTACTGGCACTGATTGCAAAAGGCATTGCCAGCAAAGAAATAGCCGGGCAGCTGCACATATCGGCATACACGGTTAACCGCCACAGGCAGAACATTATAAGCAAAATGCAGGTAGCCAATACCGCCGAAGCCGTGAAAACAGCCCTGATGATGGGGATTATTGAATAAATGTCTCCCTTGTATATCTGTAGCTTCTTTATAACTTTTGACTTTAAGACTTTCGACTTTTTAACTATTTTTACTGAATGAGAACACTTTTAGCCATAACCATACTTTCGGCCACGAGCCTTTTTGCACAGCGCGACCCAAACACGGGCTACTGGCAACAGCATGTTGACTACAAAATGGACGTCAATATGGATGTAAAAACCTATAAATATACCGGCACGCAAACCCTGGTATATACTAACTATTCGCCCGACACCTTAAAGCGTGTGTACTACCACCTGTACAACAACGCCTTTCAGCCGGGCAGCGAAATGGATGCCCGCCTGCAGGCCATACAGGACCCAGATGGGCGCATGGTTAAAAGCTTTAAAGGCGCCGACAACAAGACCACCAAACAAAGCCGCATCAGCACTCTTAAGCCCGATGAAATAGGCTACCTCAACATAAAAAACCTAAAGCAGGACGGCGCAGCGGCTACTAATGTAGTATCGGGCACCATACTTGAGGTTACCCTTGCCAAACCCATTCTGCCGGGTGCTAAAACCACTTTTACGCTCGATTTTGAAGGCCAGGTGCCGGTACAGATTCGCCGTAACGGGCGTAATTCATCTGAAGGCGTGGCACTGAGCATGACCCAATGGTACCCCAAGCTGGCGGAATATGACTTTGAAGGCTGGCATGCCGACCCATATATTGCACGCGAATTTTACGGCGTATGGGGCGATTATGATGTAAACATTACCATTGATAAAGACTATACCGTGGGCGGCAGCGGCTACCTGCAAAACCCTAACGAAATAGGCAAAGGCTACCAGGATGCCGGTGTGGAGGTTAAAATCCCGAAAAAAACCAAAACGCTTACCTGGCATTTTGTAGCGCCACAGGTACACGATTTTACATGGGCGGCAGACCCGGCGTATATTCACGATAAGGTAGACGGGCCAAACGGCGTTACGCTGCACTTTTTATACAAAAACGTACCCGAAAACCTGGAGCCCTGGAAACAGATGCAGCCCAAAACCGTTGAGCTTTTAGAGTTTTACAACAAGCATATAGGCCCATACCCATACAAGCAATATTCTGTTATTCAGGGTGGCGATGGCGGTATGGAGTATGCCATGTGTACGCTTATTACAGGCCATACTTATGCCGGCCTTGTGGGTGTTACGGCGCATGAGTTTGCCCACTCGTGGTTTCAGCACATACTGGGCAGTAATGAGAGCAAGCACCCGTGGATGGACGAAGGCTTTACCAGCTATATATCAGACCTGGCACTGGCTACCGTTATGCCAAAACCAAAGGCAGAAGACAACGAAAACCCGTTTGCCGATGCCTATGCCAGCTACCTGTACCTGGTTAAAACCGGTAAAGAGCAGCCGCAAAGCACGCATTCTGACCGCTATGACCTTAACATGGCCTACAGTATTGCTTCATACAGCAAGGGCGAGGTGTTTTTGGCACAGCTGGGCTACCTTATAGGCGAAGACAACCTTGCCAAAACCCTGAACCGTTATTACAACGAGTTTAAGTTTAAACACCCTACACCCAACAATTTTAAGCGCGTAGCCGAAAAGGTAAGCGGTGCCGAGCTGGACTGGTATCTTACTGACTGGACACAAACCACCAACACCATTGACTATGGCATTAAGGAAGTTAAGGAAGACGGCACCGTAGTGCTGGAACGCAAAGGCCGTATGCCTATGCCGCTTGACCTGATTGTGGCCTATGACGACGGTACGCAGGAAACGTTTTACATTCCGCTGGAAATGATGCGCTTTATTAAAGACAATCCTTACCCTAATGCCAAACGCACCGTATTGCCGGACTGGGACTGGGGACACCAAACCTATGAGTTTAAGCTAAGCAAGCCAAAAGCTAACGTAAGTGCACTGGCCATTGACCCTGCTGAGCGCATGGCCGATGTAAACAAGGACAACAACCTGTATACCAAGAAGTAGGAAATAAAATTCAAACACAAAAAAACCCTCCAAACAATAAAGCCTGGAGGGTTTTTGAATGTAGGGCAGGTAAAATAGATAAAAAAAACTGCCCTGACTGTGGATATATAAATAGGCGCTAAAAAGTCGTGGAATTAAGATTTTTTAGCAGGGTCAGCGGGTTTGGTTGCTGCGGTTTCTTTTTTAGGTGCAGCAGCAGGCTGTGCCGGTGTAGCGGCAGGAGCCTCTTTTTTAGAAACTTCAGCCGGTGTTGCTGTAGTAGCAGGGGCTGTAGTTGTACTTGCAGGAGCAGGCGTAGCTGCTGTTGCCGGTTGCTGCGTAGCCGATGCAGGTTGTGCAGGCTTAGCCGTTGTTGTAGTTGCAGATTGTGGTTGTGCTTGTGTTGCCGGTTCTTGCGCCATTGCCATAAATCCTGTTAGCATCAGGGCGCTTACAAATAACTTTTTCATTGTATAATGTTTTTAATTTTAATCATCGTTGTACGCCATAGTAAAAGGCAACATCAATGCCCTGAGCGCCTTAAAGAAACGTTAAACAGAAAAAACAAACCCAAAACACCCTGAAAAACAGTTATTTAAAATTTAACTGAAGATTTTTTGAAGCCGGTGCCAAAACAATGCCTGCTGTAGTTTTTTGTGGATTGTTGAGGATTTTTTGTAGAAAGAGGGGGGGGTTCGCAAAGAAATTAAAAAAGACTGTACCACAGAGATTCACGGAGGCAAACGCAGACACACACAGAGGTTTTCTGTAGAGACACATTGAATGTTTCTCAGAATGTGTCTCACGCAGCGATGAGGGAACAGAGCCATTTCGCCTAAAGCGAATATGAAAACCATGCCTTAACCGCCTATTTAAAACAAAAAACCGTTGCATTTGCAACGGCTTGTATTGTATCTAAGAACCTCAACGCCTAAACACCTCAGAACCTTTCCTTAAATCATCGCATTAATGCGTATGCTGCCTTTTACCAGCGCCAGCGCCCTGATGTCTGAAATTGAAATTTCCTTGTCCTGGTGGGCTTTATTTTCGCTCGACAGCACAATGTGGCCTTTTTTGTCGCTCTTGCGTATGTATTTAACGGTAATATATTCTTCGCCGCCCATATCTACGCCCAGCAGGTACATTTCGCCCCAAAAAATGCCGTTTGCAATATCATCTATAATTTTATACATAATAATGTCACCACTATTAAGCAATGGGTACATACTGTCTCCGGTTACATAAATAGCGCCGTCGCACTTGGGCAATTGCGGTATAGAAATGTGGTCTAAGGGTTTTAGCACACGTGTATTGTTAAACAACGGCACAATACCGGCTACGGCCTCAAGGTCATACAGCGGTATTTGCTGGCTGTCTAAAGTAGTATCGGTCTTCAGGCGGAACGTTTGCACGCCGTTACGGTTTTGCACGGCTTCCAGCAGCATTTCGCCCCTGCCGGTTAGCAGCCATATAGGGTTAATATCCTTATAGGTTTCCAGTATGCGCTCAAGCACATTGCTGCCCAGGCTTTTTCCGTCCTTTACAGCCTTGCTAATGGCGCCTCGGCTTGCGCCCACGCTGTTTTCAAATGCATAATAGCTTATGTTTTTATGCTCTATATATTCGCCTACACGTGCTGATACCATAGCTTTAAATTTGTAAATTTTCTTCAAATGTAAGAAAAAAATATTATCAAACTACAAATTTCGCCGAAAAACCTTACTATTAAATAATTGTTTTTTGAAAGGCCGGTATTATTTTCAATTTTCACTACAAAATTTTCCCTTTTCATTACAATTGGCTTAACTATATGCTAAAAGCCCTTACTAACCCATTTCAATGCCTTAGATTTGTGCTAAACACAGAAACCTTACATGAAATTCAGGAAAAATAAAGGCAAAATGACCCTTGAGGCGTTCTTTGCGCTGAACTTTGATGAAAACAGCCTGTGGGAATACAAAGCCGATGAAACTGACCTGCTGGCAGAGCTTGTGGCCTTTTTCCGCCCGAAGAAACCTACCAAGGCAAAGCCTGTAGACTTAACCACACTGCTGGAGCTGCTGCGCAGTAACCCGCGCTACCGTACCGGGCTGGGGCTGTACCTAAAAGGGATATTAAAGCACAAAAAATTTAGCCATATACTTACTGATGCGGGTATACTCTCGCACACCGACTTTTTGTTTGAAGTGCGCAAGCGCATGTTGGCAAAGCTATTGCCCGACCAGCCCCAGAAAGACACCCTTGAGTATGTGCTTAACCAGGTGTTTTTTGTAAAGACTGACCCAGAGTGGATAGCTACTATACCTTTTGAGCAGCTTGAGGAGCTGTATGGCCTGCTAAAATTCCGTGCGCTGTATGCCTCTATAGAACAAAACAGCCCGCTGGCCGAACTGGTTTTTGCCATACAGGTACTGATTCACCGCATTACGGGGCGCGCGCTGGAGAGTGAGGTTATACAAATGGTGCCCGAGTATGAAAACCTTGAAAGCCCCTTTTTAGCCATACAACGCGAGTTTGGTATCATAAGCGAAAGGCTTCAGGATGAACACCACAACTACGTGAGCCCTGATGATATAAGCTACCGCCAGCTTTTAGTGCTGCACCACCAGTGCCTGGAGTATGTGCGCGCTGCCTTTAAAAACAGCGAAAAATATGGTATTTCCATACGCGTAAACCAAAGCCTGCTGCGCATCCGCCAGCAGCTGGAGCGCCTGGGCGTACTGCTGCCCCTGCTGGCCATACGGGAAGAGCAGGAAGCCGTGCACGATACCATAGCCCTGGGGCTTAACCTTATTACCTACAACTGCTATAAAACAAATGTGCGCGAGCTTATAAACGAAAGCACGCAGCTTATTAGTTATGAAATTACACAGCACACAGCCAACACCGGCGAACATTACATAACCAAAAGCCGGTGGGAATACCTGCGTATGTTTTGGGCAGCCAGCGGTGGCGGTATTGTAGTGGGTATTTTGTGTATTATAAAAGTGCTGCTCAGCAAGATAGAAACCAGTGGTTTTGGCCATGCGTTTTTCTATAGTATGAACTACTCGCTGGGCTTTATAGCCATTTATGTACTGGGCTTTACCCTGGCCACCAAGCAGCCCGCCATGACGGCCGCAGCTCTTGTGCGTGCACTGCAAACCGGCCGCACAGATACCGAGGTAGATGACGATGAAAAGCACCGCGCTTTTGCCGAGTTTTTTGCGCGTGTATTCCGCAGCCAGTTTATAGCCTTTGTGGGCAACGTGGTGGTGGCTTTCCCCGTGGCATGGCTGGGTATATGGCTGATAGACCTGTCGTTTGATACCAATATTGCCCATGGCAAGTGGTACCACCTGCTTACTGACCTGAGCCCCATACACTCCCAGGCCATACTGCACGCTGCCATAGCGGGTGTATTTTTGTTTTTGAGTGGTATTATTGCCGGTAGTGTAGCCAACCGCGACAAGCACCGCCATGTGTATTACCGCATTGCAGAGCACCCGGTACTTAAAAAAAGCCTGGGGCGCACCCGCACGCAAAAGCTGGCCAAGTGGTATGAAAAACGCTGGGCCGGTATTGTGAGCAACTTTTGGTTTGGCGTGTTTATGGGCAGTACGGCCTCTATAGGTATTTTCTTAGGGTTAAACTTAGACATAAGGCACATAACCTTTGCCAGTGGCAACCTGGCCCTGGCGCTGTATGGCGCTAACTACAACATTTCTACCGAATACATGGTTTGGGGTGTGGTGGGTATTGGGTTAATAGGCCTTGTAAACTTTATGGTAAGCTTTGGCCTTAGCCTGGGGCTGGCATTCCGTTCCAGGAACATACCGCTCTCTGAACTTGGTCCCATTATAAAAAGTATTTTCAGGCACTTTTTGCGCAGGCCGGGATCGTTTTTCTTCCCAAGTTTCAGGAAGAAAGAATAAAATCAGGGCATCCACTTGCCGGTGTAGCCATCGGCAAGTTCCTGTATTTTGTCTGACGGTATCCTGTCCTGGCTGTGGTTTGTATTGGCCAGCTTTACCATGGCCTTTGCAATATTATGTGCGGTTATGCTGCGGTATTTTCTTAGGCCTCCTTTTAGGAGGGGGTTAACCAGTTTCATTACCCCAACGGCAATTTTTTCCATAACGCGCCTGTCGCTGCGTTCGGCTACAATTTGCGAGGGTTGCAGCAGGTGGGTTTTAGGTATGCCCTGCGCCAGGATATCGCGCTCCATTTCGCCCTTGGTGCACACATAAAATATGCCGCTGTTAGGGTTTGCCCCAATAGCCGAAACCACAACAAAGGTTTCAATACCGTTTTGCTTTGCCAGTTTTGCCGCAGCTACCGGTATGCCGTGGTCTATTTTGTAGTAGGTGTCTTTATCGGGCGTTTTTGCTTTTGTGGTGCCTATGCAGCAATATACCTCATCTGCCTTAAAGGCTGCGGTTTCTTTTTCAAGCTCAAAAAGGTTAACCACATGCTCCTGCACCTTTGGGTGGCTAATGCCCGATGCACTGCGCGAAAACAACTTTAAGGCGCTGTAGCGGTTATCATCGAGCAGCAGTTTAAGCAGCTCGCTCCCGGTGGCGCCGGTAGCACCCAGTATAATTGCGGTTTTTGCCATGGCGGTTTGTTTTTTTGGCCTATCAAAGATAACTAAAAACCACGCTGCATAAACTAATTTAACCTCTTTACATACAAAAAACCCGTATGCTGCGTTTTAGCTATATTTGCGCAAACAAATGCCTTCAATGAAACGGTTATACCTTGTCTACATACTTTTAATTTGCCTTAGCAGCACCGCACAAAATACTGACCAGCTGTGGGGCAGCTATTTTTCTTATTACAATGTGGTAGATATGGCCCAGTCTCCCAGCCGGGTGTATGCCGCCGGGGAGAGCGCTATGTTTTACCAGAACACCGCTACGGGCGAGCTAAACACCATAACCAGTGTAGACGGCCTTAAACCAGAGAATATTACAGCCATTTACCACAGCCCGCAATACAGCCGTACGCTGGTGGGCAACAGCAACGGCCTGCTTATTGTGGTAAATAACGATGGCAGCATAGTAAACAAGATAGATATTGTGCAGGAAGCTACCGTGGCTGCTGCCAAAAAGAAAATAAACCACATTACCGAAAACAACGGCATTGCCTACATTGCCACTGATTATGGTGTTTCGGCATTTAATATTGCCACCCTTGAGTTTATAGACACCTACTACCTTGGGCCAAACGGTGCCGAAATTGCCGTGCGCGAAAGTGCTGTGTTAAACGGCTACCTGTATGTTATAACCGATGGCTATGGCATGAGGCGCGGCCTTTTGGCAAACCCTAACCTTAACGATTTTAACCAGTGGCAAACCCCATACCCCACCGTTAACTATACCAGCTTTGCAGCTTTTGAGGGCAATCTTTTTGCCAGTGAGGGCAACCTGCTGTACCGCATTCCGGAAAACGGCACTCCTGTGGTATTTGCCAGCGAATCTGGCGCTATAAATGATGTCAGGGTAAGCAATAACTACCTCGTAACCACAAGCGGTGGCCGTGTTGTTGCTTATAACAACCAGCTTTTGCAGGCTTTCCAGATTAATACCGTGGGCGAGCCTGCCGTGTTTACCTGCGCTACCATTGTGGGTGGGCGTGTGTATATAGGCACCACGTTAAAAGGCGTTTTTTCTTTAGATGTAAACACGTTTAACATACAAAACATTACACCTGCCGGCCCCCTTGAAAACCGCATTTTTGCACTCGAAAAATCGGCCAATAACCTGTGGGTGGCATTTGGGGGCTTTAGCCAATACCATGAACCCGATGCCAAAGCGGCCGGTGTAAGCAGGCTTACGCCCCAGGGGTGGATATCGCTTACTAACGAACAGATTTTTTATGTACGGTCTGTATCAGATATTGTTGTAAACCCTAATAATGAGGGCGAAGTTTACCTGCAGTCTTATGAATCTGGCCTGGTTAAAGTGGTAGATGGTACACCTGTAACATTTTATAACTCAGGTAACAGCGCACTACAGGCACAACAACAGGCACCGGGTAATCCCAGTACAAGGGTAATAGGCGGCACTTTTGACAGCAGTAACAGGTTATGGCTGGTAAACACACTTACCGCCCAGCCTATTAAAGTACTTAACGGCACCAGCTGGAACGCTTATGGCCTGGGAGACAATGTGCCAAACCCAAACCAAATTGAATATGGCATTATGGCCATGGACAGGAATAATACCCTGTGGCTGCCTACTACAAACCGCGGCCTTATAGTGTTTAACCAGGCAATGAATAAAACAATAGTGGTTACAGAAGATAATGGCCTGCCGCAGTTTAATATGGTAAACTGTGTGGCTATAGACCACAACAACCGTGTATGGCTGGGCACAAACTCCGGCCTGCGCACCATATCGAGCACAGAGCGCTTTATGACTGATGAAACCCTTACGGCAAACAACATAGTAATTATGGAAGACGGCCTGCCACAGGAACTTTTGTTTGAACAAACCATAAACGATATTTGTGTAGACGGCTCTAATAATAAGTGGATTGGCACTAGTGCCGGGGCATTCCTGGTTTCGCCTGACGGGCAAAGTACCCTGTATCATTTTACAAAACAAAACTCTCCGCTGCCCAGCAATAGTATAAACGATATAACTATTGACAACATTACCGGTGAGGTATTTTTTGCTACAGATAAGGGGCTTGTATCGTTTAAGGGCACCAGCACAGCGCCAAGCGATAACCTGAATAATGTATATGTATACCCAAACCCGGTAAGGCCGGGGTTTGAGGGCGATGTGAAAATAAGCGGCCTGATGGATGATGTAAACGTAAAAATTACAGACATAGAAGGCAACCTGGTGTATGAAACCACCAGCGAAGGCGGTACCGTACTGTGGGATACACGTGCTTTTGGCAAATACAAGGTAGCCAGCGGCGTATATATGATTTTTATAGTCAGCGAAGACGGCACCGAAACCAAGGTTAAAAAGGTAATGGTTATTAGGGGCAACTAAAAACGATAACCGTGCTGTTAAAAACCAGGGCCATAGTAATAAGTGCAATACGCTACCAGGAAAAAAGCCTGGTGGTAAAATGCTTTACGCAGGCAGAAGGGCTGCGGTCTTACTATGTGCGCGATGCCTTTGGCAATAAAAAAAGCAGCCAGAAAAACATTTATTTCCGGCCGCTTAGCATTATAAATATTGTGGCTACGCACAAAAACAAAGGCACGCTCGAGTATTTTAAGGAAGTGCACCTGGCCCACCCCTACACCACCCTGCATACAGATATAGCCAAGACCACAATAGCTCTTTTTGTAAGCGAGGTGCTGCACCACTGTATTAAAGAAGAAGAACAAAACGAGGGGCTCTATGCTTTTCTTGAAACGGCGTTGCTGTGGCTTGACGGGCACGACGAGCCGGTTAACTTTCACCTGATTGTTTTATTAGAACTGACCAAGTTTTTGGGCTTTTACCCTAACGGGCTTGAAAGCCATACTTTTTTTGAGATGACAGAGGGCGTTTTTATGCCCTATGCATCCTCTACCTGCCTTAACGACCATGAAACGCTGTTACTGCGCCGCCTTATGGGCCTGAAGCTGGAAAACCGTGCCATGGCATTCCACATAACGGAACGGCAGGCATTGCTCAAAATTTTAATAGACTACTACACCATACACCTTGATGGTTTCCGCAGGCCCCGCTCGCTCGATGTGCTTAAAGAAGTGTTTAGTTAGCCAGTACAAAACCACCGGCCACACCTGCGGCCAACCATACATACCATTTTTTATACCACGGTGTGGGCACACTTACCTCAGCGGCTTTTAAATCAGTAACCGTTATGTATGGGTTTGTGTTAGACACATCGGTCACCAGGGTTTCTTTCCCTAAAAACCATTTACGCTTAATACCCGTAACTATGGCGGTTTCGGTTTGCATAGACAGGTTTGCCAGTGCGATGCCGGCGCTGTCTGCCTTATAATCAAAACTATACCACTTGTTAAACACGGCGCCTGAGCGTTCAAAAGCCGGCAATGTACCAGCCCGGTTATCAAAAGGCACATAAACAGTATCTACTTTTACCTCTGCCTTATACGTTACTACTGTGTGTACTTTGGCAAAGTTTGAAGCTGTTTCGGCCAGCTGCCTGTCTTTTTTTAAAACCAGCGCATTGAGCAGGTCCTTATCTGCCGAAAGGGTTTTTATGGTAGCCGTTTTTGTACCCAGTGTATTGGTAAAATAGGTAACTGTATCGGCAAGTGTGGCACTGCTTACTGCCAGCCTGCTGCCATTGTAAGTGCACCGCTGTATACTGAGAATAAGCAAGACTCCCAAGGTTACAATTACAACATAGGGAATATATTTTTTCATAAGTAGCGCTCTATGGTTTTAGCCACCGCTTTTAGTGTTTTTGCATAGTCAGGCGCGGTGGCATAGCCTGCTTTTGCAAGGGCGTCTATAAAAGCATACGCATTGTGCTTAACTTTAAGTGCGGGGGCATAGCGTTTGTTTTTTAATAAGAATTGGGCGTGGTGGGTAAAGCTTTCTTCGGGCGACTCAAATTTGCGGAAGTAGTCTTTTACTTTGTACTTAAACCATTTTTGGCCGTTGCGCACCACAGGTGTTACTGAAATTACAACCGGAAACGTTACATCGGCCCGGCGGAAGTACTCGGTTGTGGTGATGAGCTGTTCGTTTCCGTTAAGGCCATCTGTATCTTTAACCCCGAAGAACATATTGCCGGGTGCTGCCCTGCCCCAGCCGCTTTCGAGCGCGGCCTGTGCAAGGATAACCAATGCCGGTATACCGGTTTTAGCCTGTGTTTGCAAGGCAAAACCTTTGTGAGCGGCTACAAACTGAGCTGGTTTCATAGCATATTGTTTTTATTGTTAGGGCAACCGCTACAGGCCGACTGGTAGCGTTCTACCACTTTACGCAGCCGCTTTATTTCTTCCTTAAGCATATTGATTTCGAGGGAGGTGTCTTTTACAAACTGCTGGTAAACCTTTTGCATGATTTCTACCGCATTTGTATTGTTTAGGTTGGCGGCAGCACGGCGTTCTTTCCGCGCAAGCAGCAGGGACAACAGCCCACCTCCGCCTGCAAGTACAGGGAGTGCCTGCAGCCATAGCGATGTTTCCATTATTCTTCGGTTATTTCTATACCAAACATTTTGCTAAGCCCATAAATAACGGCGTCGAGCGCTTTAAGCCCCAGCATGAGTTCATATTTTATACTTTCAGAAAAAAGATTGGTACCGGCAATAAAAATGGTAATAGCCGATGTGATGATAAACGTTGCCCTGAACATGGTATTAGCCCACGGAGGCGTTGTGCTTTTAAGGGCTTTTGCCGTAAAGGCATGGATTATTTTTCGGGTAGGCATGGGGTTTATTTGGATTCAAATCTCAGAAACATTAAAATACCCAATATTGCGTTGCATTAGATTTTATGGCAGCCTTAGCACCAACAGATGGCAAAACATAAGTAGCCGACTGGTTGATATTTACACCGGATGCCCCCTGAATGGTAACAGCGTTTGTAGTAGCATCTGTCTTGATAATATTTACTTGGTAGCCTGCCATGGCAACAGCAGTGGGCAATGTAACGGTTACCGGTGCAGCAGTGGCATTAACATACACATCCAGCTGTCCGTTGGCACCAAACTGGCTTACAGTTAACGTTGTGCCGGTTGTAATGTTTATGTAAGCCGACAGGTTTATTTTACTATCCAGTTCTGCCTTTCTCACTACATGGTTTGGAGCAGTAGGAGCTTCATAAACCGTAATCTGTCCGCTTAGGCTCATGTTGCCTGATTTATCTAAACCGGCAACCGTTGTACCAGCTAAAGACCATTTTTGCAGCAGCCCGGTAGATGATGCATTTAACTGGTCTACGGTTACAACCGGGTTAACATCATTTACGTTCCTGGTAAAAGAAAGGCCGTTGGCATTTAAATTAATAGCAGCGTTATTTGCGTCTACAGTATGGGCAATGCGGTTAGTACCCAAATGTCCCTGGGTTGTAAAATAAGCTTTTACAGTTCCGTTTAGCTGCATTGACAGTATGTTACCTGTGGAAGCGGCATTGGCCTGATTAAGGGTAAGAGCGGCATTGGCATCGGCAATATTCCTGCTGATACTTGTACCGTTAGCCAGCATTTGTATGTGGGCGTTATTAATTGTAGATAGGTTTGCAAATGAGGTCGCCCGGGCTATACCGGTGTTGTCTACTGCAAATAACCTTGTAAAAGTTCCACCACCGTTAGCAGCCGATGTAGTGCCTGCCTCAATAAGCATATTGTTACCTGAGTTGCCCGTTGATGCTTCATATGGTGCAATCCATAATGCCTTATAGGATGCTCCTCCTGTTTGGGCAATAGTAGGCGTTACAGACACCGCGCCCTGATTAACATTATTGCCCTGTAGTGCACCATTACCACCTATATCCATTATAAAGCCGGGAAGACCGGTACCTCCAAAATAATACGAAAAAAAAGGAGTTTGAGCCTGGGTTTGCAGGTACCTGTTCATTCCGCTTGTGGCTGTTGCTGCCGAACCAAACCGAGCAGGCTTTGCAAAGGTACCTGTACCGCCAAAATCATAACCTACTTCAAGTACGTTTGAGTTAAATCTCATAAAACCTTTTTCGGTGTTAGTGGTTTGCTCTGCCGTATTAAATATATTAAACCCGCCTGTGGCTGTAGAAGGTATGTTTACAGATGTACCCCTAATATTTACAGACCCCGAGGCACCATTCTTTTCAAATGCCCTATTGCCTTGGCCATCGGATATTATAACCCAATTACTGTCATCTGAAGCCATTCCATTTACCCTACCCAATAATGTATTGTTGTTCCCTATAGTTATACCTATTTTATGTAAATAACTAGTCACTCCTGGAGTAACTACTACATTATCAGATCCCGTTGTTATCCCTGGTTCAGTATTGAATGTAGGATCATGTATGTTAGAACCTGCTCCTCTGCCAATGAGCGTATTTCTCATACCTGTAGTTACAGATGTTCCTGCTCCCTGTCCTACAGCTACGCTACTTTCTGCAGTAGTTGAATATTGAAGCGCGCTAATTCCTACTCCAGTATTTAGCCTACCTGTAGAATTAGCAAATAGCGAATATGCACCAATACCCATATTTCTATCACCAGTAGTCGTATTCCTTAGAGCACTATGACCAAAACCTACATTATAAACACCTGTAGTATTATTGGCAAGTGCATAATTTCCAAAAACAGTATTAGATACTTGATCACCATTTCCTCTATTATTTACAAAATGGTTACCTACTTCGTCTTCGTATACATAAAGGGAACGATTTCCTGAACTACTATATACTCCAAAAACAGTTGATATAGTACCCGATACAGGTAAGGAAGGATTTCTTGCAGATAACCATGCTGGTATAGAAGTGATACCCGACGTACCATAACCCGCACCTATAGCGCCTGAATACATATTATATGGCCCCATATTAAGACTTTGACTAGCCCCACTATAAGGCACAAATAGTGTATCATTATCAGTAACCAATTGTTTAACGTGTTGTATACTATCTGTAAGCTGTGTTTCTGTAACATAGCCGGATGTTGGCACCCAATTCGCTCCATTAAAATATCGTACAATACTATCTGTAGGCGATATCCTTACCTGGCCAAATTTGTCCATCTCAGGAAAATGCTCTGCATCAGTAGCAGGTAGTGTAAATGTTTTTGTGGCTTTTATTCCGCCTTTAAAATCGGTAACCTGGCCAGGGCTACCACTTGGCACAACTGTCTGGCTTAACCCAGCAGCCGACAGCAACAGCAATACCAACAGTATATAGTTTTTCGTTTTCATCATAATAAAAAGTTGATGTTATACTTAAATCCTGCGTAAAAATCAAAACCTGAAATAACCCCGGTTTGCGGGTTGAACCCGAAACCATCCAGGCTGTCAAGGTCGTTGTATACCATATTATGCCCGCCTATCTGCACCACCTCCTGCGCACCGATAAGCTCAGGAACATAAAGGGTGTTAGTGTCTGACAGCACGCGTATCATGACCCAACGGTTTTTTACCTCGCTACGCAGCAGGAAATGGTCATCCTGATATAGTGTGGGAATCGTAACGCTAAAATCATCCTGTGGGGCCTGACCCTGAATGTAGAGTGTTTGCGCATTGGGATAGCGGATTTTTATGATTCCCGCACCCAATGCCATAAGCATATTTGCATTCTCGTCATAAAACTGAGGCGAATGTGTAGTGAGCGGGTTTTGCTGCAATGTTTGATGAAACGTAGGCATAAACGGGGCAGGCGTAGTGCCCTGCAATGCCTGAAAATCAGCGGTAGCAGCCTGCCCCTGCCCTGTTCCGTAAGTCCCTCCTTCTCCCACCCACAGGTAAGAAAGTGCTTCTGCCTGCGCATTGTATCCTTTAAAAATGGTATAACCCTCATCCTGTGGCTGTACGGCTATAGCCGGGCTACGGGTGTTGAGCCACTGTACTATGGTTTGGTTAGCAGCAAGCGTAAAAGTTATAAAGTCGGTTTCCGGATCATCTTCCATCTCCTGGTTGGTAGCCTGGTTGGTGTACATCAACTCAATATGCGCCGATGTTAGCTGTATACCACCCTGTCCGTAAGTGCCTTTACCCTTTACCATCATCTTGTATTTTACAATGGCAGGGTTAAGGTTTACCGGGGTTATACTTGTTGACGGTGTTAATGGGATTGTACCCCCGCCTATGGGCGTACCTCCTAATATGGGCGATAACCGGGCCGACTGGCTGCCTATAAACCATACCGACTGCTTTTCGTTAACCGTATAAGCAGGCAGGTTGTTAATCTTGGCCAGGATACTGGCGGTTGACTCGCCCGGGGTATAGCGGAAGGTTTTTTTGATATCGATGTTATCCTGGTCCTGCAAGCCTTGTAGGCCAAGCGTGTGGCGCGAATAGATAACATCAAGCAGGGCGGCCTGCAGTAACGGTGCACTGGTGTACATTATGCCGTTTAAGGTTACCTCAGCATAATGCGTTAAGGGCAGTAGCACATCGGCGCGCTCATAGCAGTTAAAAATCTCTACCCTGTTGCCCCGCACTGCCGATATGTAGTTTTTGAGGTACTGCACACCGTTTAAGCTAAAACGGCTGTCGCTTACCGTGTTGATAATGGTCATGGGGTAATTTTAGTAAATCTCATACCTGAAGGCCGGGGTTTGCACACATCAAAACCGGGATAGCCGGTACGCAAAAGATAGTTATGCACATTTTGCCACACCTGCATGGCCGCCTCGCGATTCAGGTTGTAAATGGTTTTCTTGTCGGATGCCGTTACAGGCTTGCTGCTGTCGTTCAGTTTTTCGACAACCGAAAACGGCGTGTCTATGGAAGATGAAAACATGATGTATCGCGCGTAAGCGAAATAAGCCAGCACCATTTTAAGTCCGTAATTCGTGTAGCTAATGCCATCGTGCTCATACACCCCGCCGTCCAGCAATTGGTTATAATCTTCTGGTAAAGCCATAATTTTATTGAACAGGCCTTCGCCGATGAGGGGTTGCACGTCCAGCAACTGCGCATCGAGGATTTGCTCGTTAAGCTTTTCATCATACGGGGTTTTGGCTACCTGCTTGTAGCGGGCTATATCAGCCCGTGTAATCAATGTCTGCATCGTCGGTCAGTTTTTGGGGTTCAACGGTAAGGCTTGAATGGTCTGCCGACTGCCCCAGCAGGCGGTTGATGATGGCGGTAAGCAGGTTGCGCTCGCGCGTGGTGTTTTCCCAGTAGGTGCGTTTCATTTCACGCATAGCCTCGCCGCTGTTGCCAAACAGAGCGCTGTCGTTAGTCTTTACAAGGCCACTGGGCAGGTTGTTAAAGGCCACCAATATGTTTTCGCGCACGCTGGCTTCGGTATACTCAAACAGCTTGTCGTCTATCTTGCTTTCAATTTGTTTGATGAGCACGGCATCTTCCAGCTTTTCGCCTGCAAAATCCATTTCAAGGCACAGCACGCCACCGGTATTATCGGCCCCCAGGCTGTCTTTAATGGCTTTCTGGAAAGCATCGCGCTCGGTTTCAGCATGTTGGTGTGCGGGAGTTCCGGGCACAAGGCTATCGCCCACAAGCGGACGGGTGACCACCAGCGTATTGCCAAAGAACCCTTTGCGCAGCAGCCTGTTTTTGTAGACCGATGCCTGCGCCTCGCTATCGCAATCCTCAGCTACCGAATCAATACGGCTCAGGGGATAAATAAGCTTGGTATCCATATTAATGTACAATACCTGGCCTTTGTAGTGCTCCCACCCTCCGGCTTTTTCAACCTGGGCATCAATCACTTTTTTACGGGGGTTGTACACGTCTATCAGCTCAATGTCGCTGCGTTTGGGGCGCAGCCATTCTTTGCATACGGCTACCTTACCGGCATAATCGTTACTGTCTTTTTTACCAATGCGGCACCATTCAAAAGGCAACACACTAAAGTCGGCTACCTGGTACAGCGCATTGTAGTTGATGTGTATGAACACCCCGCGCTGCTTGACTAAATCATCTGCCACATCGGCAGCAAAGTCGGCAAGCTTCAGGCTTTTGGACTTGTTTACCACAGTGGCATCGGCCTCCGGGCCATAGCCTTTGCCCAACAGGTACTGCACCATAATTGCAGCAGCGCTTTTTGCGGTAACGCTGTTGTTTATCAGCCTGTCCATACGCTCAGGGTAGGCGTTGTCTATATCATTGGCATACACATCGGCGGTTTTGCTCCAGGGTGTGAGGCGTTTCCAGACCTCTATGAGCAGCGCCTTCACGATTGTGATGTTTCAGAAGTCTCCTGGGGTTTCAGTTCCGGCTTTAGCGGAATCCTGGGTCGTTTTTTGCGCACCTGTGCCGATTTTTTAACGGCTGCCTTTACCATTTTGGCCTGTTCAAACACCGTGGGCGGCGGAATTTGGGCGAAAAGGCGTTCGCCACCGGGGCGGCTCAGCAGCTTTTGGGCATATTCATCGGTCATGTTGGCGTTGTTTACCAGTATGGGCGAGCCAAACTCCAGCGGTATGTTTTCATACTTGGCGTGGAGGCGGTAGTGGGATGTATTTGCCATAGCGTTGTAATGTTGTTTATATCGGGTCAAATATTGGGCAAGGCATTTGGGGCAGGCCGGGTTTACCGTTCCCGGAAAGAGCGTGGTATACTCGCGCAAAAAGAGCGTGAGGTACCGCTCGCCCCCACCCGTAATGCTACGGGTAAGGGTGGCGATATCCATGGTGGTAAAATCAGGCATTAGCCGGCGGCCTGTTCAAACTTGTTGGTAAAGGCCGTTTTGGTAGCAGCATAATCGCCATCAAGCAGGGTTTTAGGCATGGTGGTTTCTTCAAAACCATCGGCATTGGCAAGCTCAAACACAATCATGTTGTCGTTCTCGCGGCTGCTGTTAGTCATTGTACTCAGCTCAAGGCCGCTGCCAAGGCCCAGTATTTCAAAGGCTTCGGCGCTGCCTTCACCTTTCCACACCTGCTCTATAACGGCAACGTACTTGCCACCCTTACTCAACTGGTCGGCCTGTTGCTTGTTGTCTATGCCGGGGTTAAAAATCACGCCGCTAAAGGTGTGCTTAAACTTATCGGGCGCGTTTTCTTTTTTAACAAGTTCCCACGCCTTGCCGTTGCTTTGCTTAACACCGGTAAGCAGGTAGCCGGTTTTGCCGGGCTTAAGCTGCAGGTTAGTTACCAGCACGCGGTTTGTGGCGCTTATGGTGGTTGCGGCAATGTCTATGTCTTCTTTGTTGATGAGCACTACGTTTTGCTCTATACCGGCTACCGGTGCATTGGCGCAATCAAAAATAATATCGGCTGTAAGGCTTCCTGTGCAATCCATGTTTTTGTTTTTTAGATTAAAAGATTGAAGAATTGAAAGATTTTGGTTGTTGGTTGTTGGACACACCCCCAACCCCTCTCAAGAGGGGAGCAGCTTCACTCGGGCGTGCTTACTCGCTTGTAATGGAACGCGGCCTTCGGCAGGCTCAGGCTGACAAAATGGAACGCAAATGCCGCGGATTGGGCGGATTTTCGCGGGTTTTTATCCATTCCTTTCTTCAGAATCCGTCTTTGCGAGCGGAGTTTACGGAGCACGGCAATCTTTAAATTCAGTACTACGGAAAAAGATTGCTTCGGCGTTCCTCATCGCACCCGAGGGCTTTGCCCGAACTGACGAAGTAATGACGGCGCGGGTAACCACTCAACGCATCCCGGGGCGATGCCCCGGGCTAATACACGCGACCCCTTCAGGGTCAGGGAGAAAACCCACCCCGGCTTCGCCACCCCTCCGAAGGAGGGGAATAGCTACACTCGAACGTGCTTACTCATATGTGAGACGCATTCAATGCGTCTCTACACCCATGCAGAACTTTGAAAAAGAACTATAAACCATGAACCATAAACTGCGTTAGTATGCCGCTACCGTCATATATGCCTCAAGGTGTTTGGCATCGAGGGTGTAGGCGGCATCCATTATGTTGGTTTTAAGGGTTTTGTCGTAAAACACATCCAGCTTGGTAAGGTCGTCTTCGCTTAGTGTACCCACGGGGATGTTGCTCTTGGTGGTTAGCACGGCGCGGTGCGGCAGGTTGTGCTTTGTGCCGTTGTTTTGGTACTGCTTAATGTAGCGGTCCCAGTCGTAGCGCACTTTAACTTCAATGCCATCAAAATACAGCTTTGGCCTGCCCTCTTCTACCACTTCAAGGAAACCCGAGCCCAGATTTTTGTTGCGCAGGGTGGCGCGGTAGTTATCGGCCAGGGTGCGCGATGCCAGGATAAAGGCATCTTCTGCTGATACCAGGCGTTCATCGGCTACGGTGACCATCTTTTCGAAAATGGCAAGGGCAGCATCTTCGGCAAGGGCCTGTGCGGTGTAGTTGGCACCGCCGTTTGCGGTGATGGCCACACGGTTAGCCGCGTTGCTTGGCACTTCGGTAAATATTTGCTTAAACAGGCCATCGAACGAGTTAAAGTACTCGAGGTCGGTACCGTTAGTAAACACACCGCTGTTTGATATAGTAGCCGCGGCGGTATCGTTAAACCACACCTTACGGTGGATGTTCTCGATAAGGGCGCTTTCTACAGCGGCGATGATAACGCCAAACTCCTGCGTGCCCACGGCATCAAAAAAGTCGGGGTTTATGCGCTGCGATTTGCGGAACAGCTTTAATAGCGCAGGCATATCGTTCTGGCAGTGCTTCAGGCGGAAATCCTCCAGCACGGGTGTCCAGAATTTTTCGGTCAGCGTAAAGCCGCCGGCCTCATTTGGCGTACAGCCCTCGCTCTTTTTGCCCAGCAGGCCAAGCCTTTCGGCGAATGCGATTTGTGTTTTTACGTCTATGCCGGTTTCAACCTCGTGGTATTCGGCCAGGTCGCTTTCATTAAACACCCTTTCAAAAATCACTTCGCTCATGGTTTCGGCCTCGCGGGCGTTAAGCGTTAGGTCGTCTGCATTAATTAGCGCCATTACTTCCTGTTTTTATCTTTCAAATATTGTTTCATGCCACTAAGCCTGTCGGTTTCGGTACGCCTTAAGGCTACTTTTTTGCCGTCTACGCTGTAGCGGCTGCCCACCTGGCGTTTCAGGGCCATAACCTCGTTTTTAATCAGGTTAAGCTGCCTTTTAAGGCTTTGTTTTCGGCGCGCAGGGCGGCTGCGGCAGGGGCTTCTTCTTCGGGTTCTATAATTTCGGTCAGTTCGCCTGCGGCAAACACATAGGTGTAGCCATCGGGCATCAGGTATTCGCCTTCGGCAGGCTGGCCGTCTACGGTGGCAAGTGCGCCAATTTCAATCACGCCGTCATCGGGCAAATCGGTAAAGTCAATTTCGGCGCCGGTGGCATCCTGCACCACCTTGCTGTAGATGTGGGCATTTTTAATGCGGCCCATCACCCGGGTAAACAGGCTTTCCATCCAGTGCCTGTCTTTGTCGGTAAACGATCCTCTCATGGAGTTTTTGTTAATGAAAGCTTTGGCTGCAGCCTTAACCTGCTGCGGGGTTGTGGTAAAGCCCAGTGCGTGCACCTGTTTGGCCGAAAGCCAGGTTTCGTTCTTTAAAAGCGGCAGTATGGCCTGTTCCTGCACACCCAGCGCCTTTTTGTAAAAGCCCACCATTTTTTGTTCTATGGTGCGTAGCTGGGCGGCAAACTGCTCAAGCTCATCGGCCGTGCCCATAGAGCCACCCCAGGGCAGGTGAATCATGAACGGCGTGTTTTCGCGCAGTTGCCGCTTGCTGCCCGCCATAAAGATGACGGTGGCAATGCTGGCTACGATTCCCGACCCTATGGTGGTTATGGGTTTGGCCAGCGCGCGGAGGTAGTGGTAGATGTCGAAACCTACGTCTACAAGGCCACCCTCGCTGTTTATGTGCACGTTAAAGGCCGTGGCTTTGGGCTGTTTTTTTACCTGCGATATGACGTCTACCAGTTCTACACCGGTAACACCGTCAAAAGTGCCTATCTGGCCGGAGATATAAATGTTTCCTGTCATTTTCTTTAGTTCAAAGTTTCAAGTTTAAGGTTTAAAGTTGGCCTCACCCCCAACCCCTCTCCAAAGGAGAGGGGAGCAGCTTCACTCAGGCTGATAAACCGGGGCAAGCATTTAAATTAGCTTTGCTTCTCAGGCTTAGCCAACATTTAAAATTAGCTTCGCTCAGTTCGCCTTTCAGGCTTGTGTCATCATTCAAAATTTAAAGGCTAACTTTGTAGTACTAAATGTACTGTTATGTTTAAATGGCTTTTTGGGAAAAAGATTGCCAAGCCGGTTCCCAGGTTTGATTTTGCAAATATGCCTGCGCTTAATGAGTGGGGTGTGTTTTACCAGGGTGGCGGGCTTAGCCTGTACAGCCGCTTTGCGGGGCAGCTGCCGGGTGGCACGCAGTATATTTATTTGAAGTCTTTCCCGGAGGCGCTGCCGCTGGAACGCAATATTTTTGGCGACTGGCTGTGCCCGGTTTCAACCGGTGTGTACCTACAGCAATGGGCCGATACTACGGGCACTAAAGCCGCGTTAGTATTTGTAAGTAACGAAGGCGAAGCCCGTATTGTTAAAGAAGATATTGAGGGTACTGACTGGCAAAGTGGTTATGAGGGCGGTAAGCCGGTAATTGACTTTGGCGGAGCCATTGAAAAATTTAAGATTGAATAATTGAAAGATTGAGTGCTGGCCTTCGACAAGCTCAGGCTGACCGAGCGAAGTGGCATTTAAAATAATTTCTCTGAACTACACTGCAAAGATACGACGGGTTTTTAGGGGTTTAGTGCAGCCGTTCTTTCACTAAAAAAATGAGGAAATACAGGGGTTTTACGTGATTTTGCCCTGAAAAAGCCTTTTGCTACGGGCTTAAAAATGCGTATTTTGCCATAACCAACACAAAAAGTATATGAAACTGCTCCTCTCCTGCCTGGCCTGCCTGGTGTGTTTTAGCTGCCCGGCACAGAAAAAAGATTCTATTACCTACAAGGAAGAATATGTGGAAACCGAAGGTTATTTTACGCGGCAGTTTGAAAGCATTATGTATACTGCCCTTGAAGACAACACCAATACATGGTATGCCTGGGCTACTTTTAGCAAGGAACTGGACAAAATTGACTCGCTGCGATATATATGGCAAAACTGGAACAGCCGGGGTATGTACTTAAAGATTGCCGGAAACCTAAAAATTGGTCAGTATGGCGACTTTGGCCATCTGGGCGGGTACAACTCTGAAATATACATCACAAAAATTATTGCGGCTGATACCACCCGTACTTACAAAGGCTTTTTGCGCGATAAATTACTGGCGCAAGGCTATGTAGTATTTGGCAATGATACCATAACGCCTGTGGCCGACTTTGAACCGGGCAAGGAATACCGCTTTAGTGCGTTTGACGATGATTACAACTACAAACTGCGTGTAAAGAAGGTTAACCCCGTGGATATTGAATATACGTTTGAATACTACAAGCGCAAGAAACTGAAAAAAACCGTAAGCGGGGTGCTTACACTCAATGCGGGTTCTGCAAAATGGCATCAGCTGGAAGGCATGCCCTACCGTTATGAAAGCCTTGATAAGTATGATTTAAACGGCAATACGCTTGTTAAAATAGAACCGGGCGAAACAGACAGCACTACAGGGAAAAGAAGCATTTACATTGAAGAATACCTTACCGGGCTGCGCATGGAGGGCGCCCTGGGCCTTACGGAAGATTAACCCTCCATAAAGGCAATAATGTTAAACATGGTGCGGCGGCTTATATCAAACTCATCGGCTACAATGGTGGCGGCCATGGTTTTTTGGCGGCCGGTGTATTTTGTGTGCAGGTTTTGGGCTTCTTTAAGATAGGCTTCATAATATACCTTCCAGTCGAGCAAATGCACGGGTATAATGCCCTTGCCCATAAGGGATAGAAAACTATCGCCAAGGGTTGTAATGGTTTGGTAGCGGGTCATTGCCATTTGTTTATGGGGCAAACATCTGTACTGCGCACCTTGGCGCTAAGGGGGCATTTGCACAGGTTACAGTAGGCGCCTTCAACCTGTGTAAGATTGTCTTTTATAAAAGCCAGCAGCTTGCCGTGTTTTGCGTGCGGGCAGGCGGCGCAATGGGCAGCACGTTGTTTTGCAAGGGTTTCGGGAACTTCAGCTTTGGCAAGGTAATTTTTCCAGCCGGAGAGAATTTTGCTGATATTCAAAAAAATAAATTATAATCAAACATTTTGTTGAAAAAAATCTTTTATATTTGAGGCAAACATTAATTAAAACACCAATGAAAAAATTTACACTCCTCTTTTTGTTTTTTAGCCTGGCGGCAACTGCACAGGTATTTCCTGAACTTGACCCAACGTTTTTAAAACCGGGAATGAAAGTAAAACCTAATGAGAAAATGACATATGGTTTTGAAAATTTTTATGAAAAAAAATATAAGCGTTATAAAACTACCGGCAGAGAAACCGCGGCAAATGAATTGATAGGCAGAGTATTTGAGATTGTTGAAGTTGCCCCGTATGATGAAGCAAATCCTATTGAATACTATTTTATAACATTAAAAGATACTGCTACAGGAGAAGTTTTATATTATAAAAACTGGGTAAAGAATACGAATAGTAATGAACTTCTGATGATTGATGATATAGCATTACCGTCAGACTATTTTTGTAAGTATATTACCAGTACACCCGGCTATAACACGTATTTTGTTGTAGAAAGTATAATACGTATGACCAAAAGTTTTACTGATGGTAAGCCTCGTTACTCTTTAACAATAAGAAGTGGTGTATTTAAAAAAAATTCAGGAAAGGGCACCATAACAATTACGCTTAAAGACGGTAAAACTATAGTGCGCAAAAATGTTTCAACAAAGGCTACACCAACCGTCGGTGGAGAGGTTGAAAGTTATGAAGCCAATATTACCCTTACAGAAGCAGAACTAAAATTGTTAAAAGAAAGCGAAATTGTTACTTGTAATTTTTTCTCACTTCATGATGAACCTATAAATCAACAAACTGCCGGTACCATAAAAGGCACCATAGATTGCCTGATGGAAAAAAAATAACAACTGCCCCGCAATAGCGGGGCTTTTCTTTTAAAAATTTGCGCCATCGCGCACCTGTACATAGCTGTTGCCCTGGGTAATGATATCCTGCACGGCAACCACAGGCTGGGGTAAAGCCGCATTTGCCAACGCTATTTTGCCTGCTAACTCATCAACGTTAAGTTGCTGCTGCGCGATTTCGCGCGATACTATGCCCCCATTGGCAAAATAATTGGGCGCTGTGCTACCCCCTGCCGGAAAGGCATTATTAAAGGCCATAAAGTGGCGGGCAGCATTGCGGTTCATTACACCAATAAGTTCACCCTGTTCGGCTTCAAAACGGGTGCCGTCTGCCCCGGTAAAGAGCGTACCGCCGGCGCTGTGGCGGTTGCCGCCTACCTGTACAAGGCCACCCTGCTCAAATTTAGGTTGCTTAGATGATGTAATTTTAGCTACATTACGCAAGCCTGTTGCCGTAACCGTGGCGGCGGCAACATAGTTAAACGGCGGCGGCGATGCTGCCAGCGCCTTAGTAGCAGCCTGGTAAGTATCAATTAACGCCGCAGCGGCAGAAAACGCCTTGCCTGCCTTGCTTTCCTTGCCAAATATCTCGGCCATCTGGCTATAGCTTTGGCTGGCCATTTGTAGTTTGTTGTCTAAACGGGCTTTTTCTATATCGCGTATGTTTTGCTCCTTTTGCTTAACGGCCTCGGTTTCAAGCGCGTTATATTGTTCCTGGGTAATTTTCTTGTCTTCCAGCTGTTGCTTAAGGGTTTCTATATATGCCTGGTGGTGTGCCTCTTCGGTTATAACCTGTGCATCATATTCGGTTTGTGCTTTTTCCAGCCTCGCCTGATATTCTTCTTCAGCCTTTGCAGCTTCATCTGCCCTTTTTTGTTGTTTTTTAGCTGCTTCTTTCTCTTCTGTGGCCGCCGTAAAATCTTTGAGCTTTTGATTATTCTGTGCAATGGCTTCCTCATGTTCTGCATGCATTGCCTCAACTTCCTTAAGATACTGAAGTTCTTCGGTAGACATTTGCACAAGGTTATTACCCTTTGCCTTGAGCAAATCATCATCAATCTTCAGTTCTTTTGCAAGCTGTTCTTCTTTCTTTTTTAAATTTCCCGCTAATCTTTCGTTTTCTTTTACAACAAGTTCTTCATCAATCTTTTCAGCATTTTCAAACAGGCTTTTACTGCGCTGCAATTCCAGGTCAAGTTGTGCTTTTGCAAAGCGGTTGGTTATGTCGAACATGTTTTGCTGACTCTGGGTGTTAATGTTTTCTTCGGCTATCTGAAACTCAAGTGTGGTAATTTTCTTAAGGCGCAACTGCTCTTTTAGCAGCGCGATGGATTTAGTTGCATAATCTTCTTCATACTTTAGCTGCTGTGCAAGGGTTTTGCCCCGGGTACCGCTTTCGGCTACAAACAGGTCCAGCAGCTGCCTTTGGCGTTCCAGGGCTTTGTCATACTGCTTTTGGCGGGTAGCTTCGGCTTCGCGGGCAGCGGCAGCATCCTGTGCTTTTACCTGGTCTCTTACGGATTTTTCATCGGCTGACTGGCGTTTTTTTATGGTAACTTCTTCATCTACAATGCGCTGTTTTTCTACTTTGGCATCCTGAAGCGTTTTAAGCTCCTCGGCCGTTATGCCCCTGGTTTCCTGCAATTTTGCAATTTGCGCAGCGGTACCGTTTTCCAGTATCAGCATTTCATCATCACTCAGTTTCTTTTCCTGTTGCAGTTTAGCCTGTGCTATGCGGTAGGCTTCTTCGCTAAGGTGCCTGCGCTGGTTGTAGTTTTCCTGCTCTACTGCGGCAGCATCCTGAAGGGCTTTAATACGTTCTTTTTCGCTAAGGGTTTGATCGCGGCTTTTGGCAATAAGCTGGTCTACCTGCTTTTTAGCGGTATTGTTTAACTCTTCCTGAAGTATCATTTCGCTGTTGAGCCTTGACTGGGCCTGTGCAATTTTTTCGAGCCCCTGTGCCGCATCATCTGTAGCGCCAGTTAGCTTGCCCAGCCAGCCGGCAATTGCTTCTATACCGCCGGCCAATAGCTCTATGGGCTTATTAACCCACTCTATTACAGGAGCAAGCGCCGCAAAAGCTTTTTGCATGGCGTTTGTAAGGGGTGTAAAGTTTAAAAGCTTATCGATTACAAAGCCTATGATAGATAAGAAAGCTCCCAGGGGGTTTGCCTTAATGGCGGCACCCATGCCTTTTATGCCGGTGGTCATGCCTTCTACCGCACCTTTAAATAGTTTGCCGGTACCGCCCGCCTCTTTGGCCCTTGAAAGAAAATCGCCCAGGCCGCCGTTAAAAATATTTATGCTGTTAAAAGCTTCGCCCAGACGGGTTTTAAAATCGTTAAAAGTGGCACCCATCTTTTCGGTTTGGCCCATGTGTGCCGCTATGGCGTTGCTCTGCTCTTCATAGGCCCGGGTGAGGCTTTTAAGCACGGCTTCGTTACGGATAAATTCTGCCGAACTTTCCTTGCCTTTTTTTGCAAGCTTTTCCTGCCGCTCCATAAGGGCTTCCATTTCTTTTTTTGTATCCTGTGCCGCTTTTACCAGGTTTTTGGTATCGAAATCAAGCTCGGCCAGAATTATTTTGTCTTTTGCCATTATGCTATGGTTATGCTTAAAATATTGCTTTCAAGGCTTATGGTTTTGGCTACATTATTTACTGTCATGCTTATGGTATAACTGCCCGGCGTGGGGTATACGACAGTATATTCATAATTAGAAATTTTAGTAACCGTGGCCCCCGCTGCGGCGAGTGTAAAGGTGTAGGCATCGAGCCGGTAAAGTGTATCGAGCCAAACGGTTAGGGGCAGGTTAACGGCAGCCGTTTTTTCTATCTGGCCAAAGCCGAAACTTATGGCGGGCAATGTGTGGGTTAAGGCATGTATCATGGTATAATGGTGGTGTTAGATGGAATAGTAATATCTACACTATTAGAGTTGTAGCCACCTGCCTGTAGCCTTATGCTAAAGTTGCCCGGCGGGGTAGAATCATAAAAACGGGGATTATTGTTAGCACCCAGCGGAAAGTTAGATGCCGTTTCAAAACCGTTTTGCGATACCTGAAGGTTAACAATTGATGCCATTACATTGAGGTCGAAATAAATACGCACCGTATGGTTTTGCACCTCTACTTTTGTAATGGCTATGGGCTGTTGCGGCTCGAAGGCATCGAGCCCGGGCTGTATGCGCACCAGTTCGCACTGTGTAGGCCTGCCCGGCAGGTAATTATTTATTTTATTGAGAATAAAGTAAGAACCCAGTTGCTCTATATAATAAAGTTTGCGAAAGTCAAGATTGGCAATATCTACATCAGTAAGCCATAATTGTGCTGTAACCACCTGTGCATTTTGTAATATGCCCCGCATGGGCCCATAGTAATCCTGCAAAATATCTTCAAAAGGGAGTTTCCAAAAGCTCTCTGCCCAATATGCATCATTTGCGCCTATATCCTGCACTGATGGGGAGCGCAGTACAATTATTTCATTGCGTTCTATAGCCCGCATAAAATAATACCGCTTGTCGAGCGCTTTGTATTTTACTGGCTCTTCACCCTCTGCGGGGTTTTCTACGGTTTCTTTTTCAAACATGCGGTACACACGGCTGTCGCGGTTTATGTATTTAATAGCATAGCGGTCCGGGCTGTATATTTTGCTTTTTACTACATCGCGGCTTTCCGGCTGGTTGGCATTTGCCGCCTCCAGGTAGTAATCGCTGTGCGTGGCTTCTTTATCGCTGTAGTTGTAGCGAAACCAGTTGCGCTGTGCATAGCTGCCATAAATATAGTTTTCGCTTATTTTTTTACTGAACTTTTTGCTCCAGTCAACCGGTGCATTGTCCTGCAAAATTTCGTGCAGGGTAAGAAATTCATAGCTGTTAGTGTATTTATCTTTAAACAGGGTCAGGCCAAAGCGGTGCACTATTTCGTTTACAAAATCGCGGATTGAAAAATCGGCAAGGGCCGCCTTAAAATCATACTCATTTTGGTTAATGCGTATAAACTCCAGGTTAAATTCCTGTTGGTTTCCTACAAGCGCAAAGCCTCCTGCCGAAGTTTCGTTTGAAGCTTTAGTAACAACAATACAAATACTGTCCTGGGCATTAAGGTATATAGTACGTTCTGCATTAAAGGTGGCCTGGTGCTGTATTTCGTCCATCAGGAGCTTAAACTGCGGCACCATGTGCGGCTGTAATACAGGCACATTTTTTCCAATATATACCTTGCTCCTTTTATGAGTACCAAAAGCGCTTATAGAATTAAAACTGCCCGAAACCACCACTTTGTAATAGCCAGATTGTTCTACTTTTATATGGCGGTTGTTTAAAAGCATAACATCTGTGGGAGACTGGTTGGGGTATCCTACATGATAAAAGCCAATATTGCTACCGGGTGCCGCACTGCCATCATAACCATATTCTGTAGGTTCAAAGAGCGTTTGCGGAGCATCGCCGGTAATCATGCCCTGCGGGTAGGTCATCCACAGGTTTTTAAAATTTTCTGTATTAAACACGCTGCCGGTACACGTTGCCTGATGCTCTGTAAAAATTTTATCCCACAGCCAGGCTACGTTTACAGATGGCACCAAATATTCAACATTTGGCTGTGGATAGTACAAAGAGCCCGGTTCCGGATTTACATCTCCCGTGCGGCCATTATAATCAGCCAGTATATAGCGGTATTTTTTGCCGGCTGCCGGGTTCCAGGAAGTAATTACGGTATCTATATCTTTTGTGTGGTTAAGCTCTTCAAGGTTAAGGTCGCCCAGGGATTTGTTTTCTATGGCCTTGTAAAGGTCTATAATACCGTCATAAATAACACATTCATAGCTGTCGCCGCCATCGGTTATTTGCGCCCAGCCGTTGTATACAAAGCATTCGCCGGTATGGCCGTACAGGCTGCACGGGGTTTTTTGGTACGGAATGGTACTGGTGTTGCCCGGCAGGGTAAGAAACTCCATAAGCTTAACGTTATGGGCGGTTTTGGGCAGGCTGAACTTATTGGTATAGCCGGCCTGGCGGTTTTGCAGGCTGGCAATGTCATTTACCTGCCGGGTTTGGGCAATTACCTGCCCGGGAGGGAGGTCTGCCTGCTCGCCGTTTATGTATAATATGAGGGACACATTTTAGGGTTTGGGAAATATTTTAGTCGAAAGTCAAAAGTCATAAAGTTGTAAAGTAGCTTCGATGCACTAATCTTTATGACTTTTGACCTTTGACTTTTGACCTTTGACTTTTGACTCTTAAAGCGTTTGTGCATACCGCACCGGCAGCTCTATATCAAACATAAAATTCGTAAGGGGTTCCCGGGGATTTTTAATGCGGGCGCTTGTGGTTTTAAGGCTTACCTCAACCCAGTGGCGGTAGCTGCTCTGGCTGTAGGGCTTGCCGGTAAAGAGGTAAATTTTGGGGCTGTCTAAAATGCCCTGCACTATGCGGCTTTCGTTTTCGGTAAGGAGTTCTGCCACTACTTTAAGGGTATCAATACTTTCTTTGCCTATTTGTGTGGTACGGGCAAAGGTATCGCCCAGGTTGTTGTTATCGCGGTCGAGCTCGCCGAGCGATTTTGTAGCGCGGTCTATGCTGTAGGTATCTTCAAACAGCCAGTAGCTGTAGCCGCCCTGTGCATTGAGCCACTTGAGGTATATGCCGCATTTGTAGGGCATTTTTTCGAGGTGGATAAACGGGTCTTTATCGGTGTCTTCTTCATAACGCTTAATGCGCAGGCGGTTGTAGCCCACGGCAAGGGGCAGGAGGTCTTCGAGCGATTCATCGGTACGGCCATCGCTTACAAACAGGCGGGTGCCATAAGCACCAAGGGAGGGAAATTCCTGCTGCAAAAGGTTGGTTTCGTTTTTAAGGGTTAGCCCCGTTATACTGGCGTAAAACGGAATATCAAACGGATAGCCCTGCCAATATTTTAAGTAATAGCTGTTTGCCGTGCCGGCCATAAACGGCGAAAGCACATAGGTATTGCTAACCACATATTCAAACGGATCGCCCAGCTGCTGCACGCCTGCCAGCCATGAGAGGGTAACGGTGTGGGTTTCGGGGGTTTCAACACCGGGCAGGTATACTTTTATTTGCACCAGGCGCTGTAAAAACACGCGGTTAGACACGTAGTACACAAAGGTATCTGCATTGGCAGCGTCTATTTGCGGCTGTACGGTATCTTCAAAATTATTGCGGTTTATAAGCGCCGCCACATAGGGCCTGAAGTTAAAGAAAAACCAGCCGTTTGGGTCGGGGTACAGCCTTATGGGCATAGCGGCGGTGCCAATGGTAAGGCCTGTAATTTCGCTATACAAAGGGGTTGTGGTAGTGGTACTGTAGTAGCGTATTATGAGGTTGTTAAACGCCATGTACAGGCTGCGCTGGGTTACAGCGGTTGTAAACGTTATCATGCAGGGGTTAGGTATTGCAAAATCTCGGTGGTAAAGCCGGCAATGTAGGGCTGGCCGGCCTTATTAATAATTTGCTGTATGCGCTGCGGGGTGGCAACGCTGCGCACTATATCTTCATAGCCCGGGCGGGGTTTCCAGCCGTTTTTAGCAATTTTTCGCGCAATTAGGTAGGCAAGGCTCCCCAGGCTTATTTCGTTGCCCAGGCGCGCTGCTATGCCTTTTTGCTTAATCCATTGCAGTATGGCTTCACTGGGTGGCTGTTTGCCCGGCGGACGGCCTTGTATATAACCGTCTGCCACTATACTAAAGCCGTTGGGCAGCTGCTGCACCTGCACGGTTTTACCCCAGTTGCCTGTGGCTTCCATTCCGGAACTTTCGTATCTGGCTATGATTTCCTGCCGCAGGAGCTCAAATTCGGCCCGGAGTATTTGCTGTGCTTCACTGTTCATGGCTGTAGGGTATGCGGATTGTGTAGGTGCACAGCAGGCCGTCCATATTGGCATCGAGGGCATCGGTAACGTCTACGTTTTCCCATTGCTGCACCTCAGCGCCGGTGCAGGCCAGGCTGTTGCCCAGTGCGTTGAACTCGGCCAGCAGCGGCTCTATGTTTTGGGTGTATTTTGAGGTTTCGGCTGTACCGGCCTCTGCAAAATAATGCTGCCCATAGGCGCTGTGCTTTACTAAAAAGAACTTGCCGGTGTAGCTGTGGGCTATTATTTTGGTTGCCGTACTGTTGTATTCGGCCGTGCGGTTGGTAAATTCGTGCAGCAGGAAGATTTTATTTTCTTCGAGTGTGCCGTCGAGCAGGTTGAGGGCGGCTTTCTTGCCGTAATGGTATTCCATCTGCCGGTCTGTGGCCAGGGCGTGGAGTATGCGGACGATGTCGGTCATTTTTGTTGTGGATTTGTTTATGGGTTATTTGGTAATTTGTCCTTCGGCAGGCTTAGGATGACTGCAAACTGCTACCTGATATCTGCCTACTGTACCCAGGGCGTTGCCCGGGGCTAATGTGCGCGACCCTTTCAGGGTAACGGGATTGTTTGAATTTTAAGGGTGTGAGTGGATTCCCCTCTTGTGGAGGGGTGGCGAAGCCGGGGTGGGTCTTTCTTCAGGGATAATGTTGCCCACCCCGCCCTGCGTCCCGATAGCTATCGGGACCTCCGGGAGGAGGGGAATAGCTTCACTCGGGTGTGCTGACTCAACAAATTGGGCGTTACCAAACTGATAATCCCTTATTTTTGCACTAAAATTTCCTCAGTATGAGTTTTAAACTAAATCTTCTGAAGTCGCACTGGCTTGGCGGTGTAAAAGATGCGCAGGACGACCTTTGCTCCCACGGGTTTGTGTATGCCGAAATAGGTGGCGAAGTTTTGTGCAATGATACCGACTTTGAAGCTACTACCAGCGCGGCTGCACTACACCTTATGCGAACACTTAAACAGGATTATGAACCCGGTATGTTTGCCGGGCAGCTCCTGCCCTGCTGCGGACATTTTATAATTCCGGCCGATGACTTACTACGAGCCGATGTATACGGATGCCCCAGCGGTATTGACTGGCATGTTACACATCTTGACGGTTTTGTAACCCTTACCTCTGAAAAAGGAGCTAAGGCAACATTAATTTTTGAGCATTATAAAGACGAGATACTGGCTTTTGCCGATAGTGTAGAGGCATTCTATAAGGCATCTTTACCCAGAAACATCCCTACCGATGATTTTGACCGTAACTGCTATCAGGCTTTTTGGAACGAATGGCGGATTTTGAGGGAGGGCTTTTAATTTTACATTGACATGAAAAAACACCGAAAACTGATTGGCATAACGGCTATATTATCAGGCTTTGTGCTTAACGGATTGGGCTGGACGGTTTTGCCGGGCCCGTTTATGGGTACTGTAGCATTGATTTTAGGCCCCTGCCTTATTTTTGGTGGGATTTTTTACCTGCTGGTTATGCGTTAATTACCTAAAGGCGAAGATGCTGTTGTAGAGATTCCTCAACTCCGCTAAAGCTTCGTTCGGACACGAGGGTAAAGCCCGACTGGCGAAGCAATGACAAACCACCCCGCCCTACGGGCACCCCTCCGGGAGAAGGGGAATAGCTTCACTCTTGCCCTAAAAAAGATTGCTTCGTCGTGCCTCCTCGCAATGACAGTGCGTGAAAAACGCGGTGCGAAAACTGGTGTCTGAAAATCAGCACGCGAGACAGATTTAATCTGTTTTTACTGCCCTTTATCCCCTGGCTAAAGCCAGGGGCAAATTATACATTGGGCTAAAGCCAGGGGCAAACGTGCTGACTCGGATGCGAGACAGATTCAATCTGTCTCTACTGCAAACTGCCGCCTGCAAACTGCCTACTGTTCCCCCCTTCGGGGGTTAGGGGGCTTGCCTACTCAATTTCTGATACTCTGCTTCTACATCGTTCTGGGCTTTGGTTTGTACCAAAAGGCTGAAAATTTCGCCGTAAGGCTTGCGGCCCAGGTCAAACGGGTACTGGCCCAAGAGCTTGCCCAGCTGTATAAGCGGCAGGGTGTCAGAGTAGGGTTTTAGTTTATCGGCGCCGGCCATTTTCCAGAGGTGGGCATCGGTAGACTGAGAGGCCAAAAGGCGGCTTTCGGTTTCTATGATGCGGGTAAACTCGTTTACCATAAACTTACGGGCGGCAAAATACTCGGTTATGCGGGTGTTGGCAAAGGTTTTAGCACCGGCGCCAAAGCAAATTTCAAACAGCTGTTGTATGCCCTGCCAGCTGTTGACTTTTGGTAACTGGCGGATGCCGTATTTTACGTTGGCATAGGGCATGGTGTTAATGTCCATCTGCCGGCCGGCAAAGCTGTTTTTGGGTTTTAAATGCTCCAGGACAGCGTCATATTCAAGTGTGTTTTGCAGGGCTATGTATTGGCGTAAACGGATGTTTTTCATGGTGTGATTTGTTGCTGATTGTGTATATTTGGCTAAACCATTAACCAATCTCTTATGTCTTTATTCTCATTCTTTGGCTTCGGGAAAAATAAAAAGGCTCCTGAAAAAGCTAATACCCCTGCCCCCGCTATTGAAGTACTGCCGGGTTTTGATGCCGACGTTATTGCCACACTGGGCGCATTTTCTAAACTGCCACTGCAAAAGCTGCCTGCAATAGACAGCGAAGACAGCTGTACAATACCCGGTGCGTTTTTTAACGGCTACCTGGCATTAATGACCGGTAAAGATGATATTAACGGCAAGGCACTAAAACTAAAGCAGCTGTATAACGGTACGCAATACCGCTTTTTTGTTTTTGATGGCGACGATAACAGTAGTGGTATTGGCCTGATTTTGGGCAGTGAGCTGGATATTTTGAGATACCGCCTTACAAATGCCTATAATTATGACCTTTCGCCTGATGATGTGCTGGCTAAAATTGAAGATTTAGACGCGCGCCTGGGCGTGAGCATTGTGGGCTGCGGCATGGACTGGATTGAGCTGCGTTTTGACCGCCTGCCTGCTGATATGGATGCTTTTGCCGATGAGATGTATGCGTTTTGCCCCGACTCTGTAGACCAGGGTGTGGGCGATATAGCATCGTTAAAACAGGCCATTGCCGATATGCACGGTATGTATTTTTGGTGGGATTAACCGGTATGTGGATTTACTTCGTCAGTTCGGGCAGGGCACTCGGGTGGCAATGCGGTTGTTTGGTTATTTGTTAGGAACACGCCCTTTGACAAGCTCAGGGTGACACGGGTGCTGCGCAGGCACAAATTAGGACTGATTTGTGGTTTTTGCTTATATAAAATAATTTTGAAAACCCTTATTTATAGATATAATATTATACTGGCCGCAGTAAATACTGCTAATTAATTACAACAATGAAGATTAAATTTTATATCCCTGCTTTACTCCTGTTTTTTGCCTCAATGTGTAGGGCACAGGAAAATTTCCTCAAGTCTAAGCTTGTAAACATGGAATATGTTGATGATGTAGAGTTATATGAAAATGATATATACTGCGCGGGCATTTCTTATAAAACGGTTATTGATGACGGAAATGCATCTTATGCCTATATAAATAATTATGACCGCCAAACATTAACGCTAAAGTGGTCTGTTAAGGTAAGCGATGAGCCTGCCAATATTGTAAATTCGATAGCCCGGAACAAAGACAAGCTGTATGTTTTAGTAAATCAGGGTACAGTTACCTCATCTACGCGGAACCTTCACCTTAGTTTGCTTATAATGACCCTGAAGGGTGAAGTAGAAGAGAAGGTTAGCATTGGGCCTTCTTTTTATGAACCGTGTAATATACTTTTTGAGGGAGATAATCTACACTTTGCCTATCAGGTTGCCGAAGGTATAGACTATACAAGTAAACGAAGCTTTGCGGTAGTAAGCTACAACCTCAAAACAAAAAAACTTACCTCGGTTAAAAGCGCTGAAGATTCTCCCAAGCCCAAAAAGATACTTACAGATACATCGGGCATTTATTTAGCCGGGTCTTTTATATATCCCCGGCAGTCTAATATACTTAAGTGTAAAGACGGGAAACTCTCAAAAATATATTTAACCACAAATAAGACCGAATATGTTCTTGACTGTTATATAAACGATAAAACGCTGACGGTTGTGTGCGTATTTCCGGGTGTTTATGGAAACCCGAACAGCTACCTGAGGTATTATTATATAAACACAGATAACAACCTGGTAAAATCAGTTACAACCCTACCATATAAGGATTTGGGTTGGGATGAAGTTGGGTTTAACACATTTTCAACAGGGTCTTCTACCTGGATGATTGTTAACGATACTGCCGGCCTGCTGAAATATATATTGCTTGACAATAAAGGCAAGGTAATAAACACCTTAAATTTTACCTGCAGCGGCATTACCGAACGTATTATGGTAGATAAAGACGTTTTAATTATTGCACGGGCAGACTATATGAGGCTAAGTAAATTTTAAACCCGTTCAATCCGTATTTCATTCTACCCTACCCTTACCCGCGTAACATAGGTTTTGCGTAAGGCAAACCAGTAGCGCATCATGATGCTGTCCCACTCATCGGGCGAGCGGCCTATGAGGTCTTTTACACGTTCTTTGGGTATTATACCCTGGCGGCCATCACGGTCTATATCCTTAAGTTTTACCTGTTCGAGCTCTTCGGTGGTGGTTTGCAGTACGGTATCGTCCCGGCACCACTCCCCTGCCTGGCGTGTGGCTATCATCTCGGCCATTTTTATGCTGCACTGGCTCTTAAGACTGTCGAAATTTGGTTTTATCCAGGCGTTGCCTTCCTTAACGGGAAGCGGCGCCGAGTTGTTTATAAACCCCTTGCAACGCAAAAAGTCGACCACGCCGCCACCCACACCGTCTTCATCAGCCACAATGTTGCTCAGGGCAATGCCGTGCTTCCCCTGAAGGATTTTGGCGCGGCCCACTACCTCATCTAATCCCGATTTGGCAATGGCCTCACGGGCTATACACACCCACCCGTGCCAGATGCGGAACACGGTTTATCGCGGCCTTTGCGGGCAACGTCTATGGTCATGTATTTGAGGTCGGATGCAGTGGGCTGCAGGTGCGCAGGGTTGAAGTAATCGGCAATGGCATCGCGGTCAATCAGGGTTGCGGGGTCGTCGTCATACTCCCAGTTGCCAAAATACAGGCGTTCGCGGCTGTTTTTATCGAGCCGCAGCAGGCTTTGCAGGTAGGCAGGGTGCAAAAACGGGTTATCGGTTGGCAGGCTTTGTATGAACCTGCGGTGGGTTGCCAAAGTACCGTCGCGGTGGGGTTTGTAAAATTCTTTATACGCCCAGTTTTTGGCGGGGTTGCAGCTGCCCAGTATTTTCGGCGTGAGGTTGTTTTCGGTAAGCTTGTAGCGTATGCGGCTCTTTACGGTTTGCCATGCGTGGTAGGCTACCTGGCTGCATTCGTCTATAAAGGCGCCGGTAATTTCGAGCGAGCCCAGGCTGTCGAAATTTGGGTCGGACGGGTAATGGAACAGGTCTTTGAGCAGTATCTGGCTGCCGTTGTTAAAGTAGATGATGTTTTCGGTGGCCTTGTACTTAAACTGGCGCGACAAACGCAACTGCTTTGCCAGCTCAAAAAAGGTGTTAAGCGTGGTTTCGCGCAGGGTTTTGAGCTTGCTGCGGCCCATGAGCCAGCGCGTGCCGGGGTAACGCCCGCACATTTCCATAAGCCACAGGCAGCCCAGGGCGCTCTTGCCGCCGCCTGCCGCGCCGCCGTAGAGTACTTCCTCTGTTACCTTATCTTTAAGGAAGTACACGGCGTGCTGTTGTTTAGGCAGGAGCTTCATGATCATCAGGGTTTTGGCCGGGGCCCAAATTGATGGTAGTTATCACAATAAATAGCTTAGAGAAATATTAGCTATCCTAAACTGTAACAGTTTTAACTTCAGAAAAAATTATTTTTTTCTTTTCTTCACAAGGACTTAACTCGTAAAGATTATTTTTAGAGATACAATCATACACGTCTTCTAAAAGCTGCGCTTTCTTGTCGGAGGTTATATTTTCATAACCCGCAGAACCTGTTTTAGGATGTATAAATGTAAAATAGACCGAATCAGCAGTCTGAATAATAAGTAGATATAAACGACTACCTCCACTGCCCCCTATTCTTTTTTTGATAAAGGCATTAAGAGCATTTCCATTTAATTTTACACCATCTGATACTTCTTCAACAGATTGACCAAAATATTTACTGATAATTTCTTTTGAAAGATATTTATATGAGTTGTTTTTAATTAGTTTTTCAAACTCATGTTTAAATTCAGGAGTTGAAAAGACCTTCATAAAGACTGAATTCTATCATTTGCTTTTTGAAACCTGTCATCTTTTGGAAGTTTAAAAAACACATCTTCAATATCATCTGTTATTTCTTTAATATCATCCAATGATACTTTAAACTCCTTTAAGGCACCAGAGGCAAACTTTCTGTACTTATTGTTGAAAAAAACATATTGAATTGTAAGGCTCCTAGATATATCTCTTGTTGTAGAAATAATATCATTAATTATCCTAAGAGTTTCATCATCAATATCATCTGCATTTAACCATGTTATTTTTTCAAACTTAGGATATAAGCCTTCTAAAAAAACTGTTTTGTTTCTTATGATATTTTGAAGTTCAAGTATCTGATCCAACAAAGAATTTACGACATCTTCTCTCTTTTGCTTAAATGAATATTCACGAACCTCATTAAAAGTGTCGGTAATTTGTTTTTTTGTTGCAATTGATTCCATACTCAATATTCTTAATCTGAAATTAAACGAATATGTAAATATATTATTTTAATTATCTGTAATGCAAAGTTAAGCATTTAATTTAGAATAGCTTTAAGAACTTAATCTTGATTGCCTTCAGGGTTTTGGCCGGGGCCCAAATTGATGGTGAGGCTGCGCACGGGGTAGTCGTCGGGCTCTTCGTGCTTAAGGCTCCAAAGCTTGGGGTTGCGGTTGCGCAGCCAGAACTGCTGCGAGCGGAAATCAGCCGGTATGTACTTTTCTACTTCCACTATTTCTACGCGTTCTTTTTCTACGCGCTTGCCGTTTTCGTCATAGTATACCTCCTTGCATTTTATGGCCTGTTTTGTGGTGATTACCCTGTCGAGCGTGGCGCGGTAGAGCGATTCGGCCACTTCCATATCGGCTGCGCGCTTGCCCCGGTCTATGGCGGAGCCAAAGGCGGGGTGGTCACTTTTCCAATGGATGATGGTTTCGCGGGTTACGCCAAAGAACGAGCCGAGGTCGCGGTCAATCGCGCCCAGCAGGCACAGCTTGTAGGCCTGCTCTGCATATTCGTTTTGGTACGGGCCAGGGTTGGTTTTTTTACGCTTTTTTGGAGGTTTGACGGAAACGGAGGCTTGGGCTTCGGTTTCGGGGGTCATTTTTAAAAGGGTTGGGAAATATTAAAAACCATAGAAAATTGCTATTGACGACAAGATACTGGTCATATAATTTTGAAATAACAAACCACAGCGGCAACTGTGGTTTAATTGGAGTAGTTCACTGATTGTATAACTAACAAAAACACTATGGAAAGTATAAGTGTATTGATGTTAATTTACCTTATCGTGAAAGCATCAAACAAACAGTAAAATTATTTAATGCCCATCATTTGCATTTGATGGGCACTTTTATTCATGCTCTTCAGCCGTATTAATTATCGGCGTTAAATCTAAATACATTTGGCGGGTGTCTTTGCCTTCGTCTTTAGGGGTAAAGTATATAAACCCAATCTTTTCATAAAACTTCAGGGATTCTGCATAGGCATCTACAGTTATAATTTTGCAGGCGCATTTTTCATTTTGCTCTAACGCCATATTGATAATATAGCCTACAATAACTTTACCTATGCCTTTCCCTTTCAAAGTAACGCTTACGCCCAATCTCCCTAACTTCATAGCAGGGAAATGCCTGAGGTGTCGTTTAGGGTGCGATACAAATCCAAGGAATTTTTTAAAGGCATTTTTAGATGCAAAACCTTCCTCTTCTACCTTTAGGCTGTCATTGAAAATACTGAAATAAGCAAGTGTATTTATTTCGTCTTCAAGAATATAAGTTACTGCCAACAATTCTCTTTGATAGGATTTTGCCTTAGTAATCAGGAAATCATTCAAGTCATCATCGCCACAATCAAATGGTTTGATAAATGTTTCTTCGGTAAGTTTAAAAAGGACATACCCTGATAAATCCATTATTTACGCTTAAATATGGATTCGAGTTGTTTGGCACTGTTGCGAATGGCAGATAAATAATCTCCGCTTACTTTCTTCTGCTTGTTTTCATCAAGCTTTTTCAAGAAGTCTACCGCATCAGCGCCTCTTAAAACAGGAGTTATTTTAATTGGCTTTGCCATAATGTATTAGTATTGTGAAACTTTCACAAAGATATAAACTTTCTTTCAAACTACAATAATTGTACCGTAGGCATTCTTCCCTACCTTTACAAAACCAAACTCATGTCCGATACCAAAATAAACATAACCTCAACGCTGGCCGAAAAGGGCCTTGATGCGGCTAAGAATTTACTGGAAACGCCTATAAATCAATAAATATTTTGGGGTAAACAAACTTGAGTCAGGATGGCTTGTTATCTTCTTTTTTGCCTTTAAACAAATCGTTTAGCACTATAATCATAAGCCCAAGCACATTAATAGTGGTGGTACCCAATAAGGCAACCATTATAGTATCTGAGAGCTTGTATTGAAGTGTATTTCTTGTAAGGATAAAAATTACGCAAATAAGCCAAAAGCTAACCACCGTTGCCGCCCATGTAACTAAAGAGCGCCTGTGTGTGGTATCCTGCAGGTAACGGTCTAACTCTGCCTCACGTTGCTTATGTTCTAAGGATTGCTCCTGGCGCTCAGCTTTTTCAATATCTTCAGGCTTAATATCAGCTTTAATAGATTTTCCAAGACTTGCCTTAAGCTTGTCAATGTCATCGCGGAATTGTGAGTTGGCCATACGGTTTATTTAAGCTGTTTCACCTAAAGCCTTCTCCATTATACCCTTGTAGTGTTTTTCTATCAGATCATCCGGAATTTCCAGATTAGTGCCTTTAGGGTATACTTCAGTCCACGGGGTTCCGTCTGTATGTGTTATAGCGCTTAATTTTACGCCGTTGTAATTGCCATATCTTTCCCAGATAAAATCAAGAAAATAGGCATCTTCATCAGTAATAACCTCACTTTTGGCTTTATTTTCAACAATGGGTTCTGTAACTTTTTCCTTACCATATTTTTTTAAATTATGGTATAAAGTAGGCATTACAGGCCCTAAATCCCAAGCCTGGGGTTTCTCACTAACCAAATGCTTGCCATCTCTTAAAGCCAGGTACCACCCATAAGCTATATAAGTAAGCTTTATAAGCTTCATAGGTGTAAGCGTACCATCTTCCTGGTGCTTTTTAATGAAATAGTTTGCTATTGTGGCCGGATTATACATGATTGACTACTAATTATATACTACAAAGATAGTGATTTATTAATTTATTGAACAATAACTGTACCGTCTATGCAAAATTGCACAAAGGGCTTATTAATATTGATTTTTACAGTATGTCAAAGAACTTTTTTCAGTTTTAGTTACACTCTGTTCGGCTTTGCCTCGAGTCAGTCGCAGTCGCAGTTTTCAGGAGCTTCACTCAAAACCCTTTATACACCCCGGACGATGTCTGGGGCTTTGGATAGTCTGACCCTTTCAGGGTCAGGCACACATAAAAAGCGCTTCGACTCCAAACACCTATAGCGGCGCTTCGACTCCCGATAGCTATCGGGACAGTGTGACAGAACCCACAACCCGCAACTCCCAACCCTAAACTAAACTAAACACGCACAATACTGTCTATAATCACATTGTTGTACGTGCCTTTAGAGCCGCTGATGTGGAACTCCATTTCGGCTACATCGCCGGGCAAAAAGTCCTGTAATATCTCGATTTTTGTGCCCAATGCCGAGGGGTAAAACACCCTGCCGGTTTCCTGCTCAAAATGCAGCTGCTGCACCGCAGTGCCTAATTTTGTGGTTTTTACTTCGCCTATGGCGGTTATAATGCCTTTTATTTTGTAGTTCATGATTTAGAAGCCCCCCGCCCCCCAAAGGGGGAGTAGCCTCGGCTTACGGTTAATGGGGCGAATTTGATTAAACACTGTTTTTTAGTCAATGAGCGGAGTTCCCCCCTTTGGGGGTTAGGGGGCTTACGCACTTTCTACTGCAAACGCCACCAGGTTGTTGTACTGTATGCCGCTGTTTTTACTGGTTTTACCCTCAAGGGTTACGCTTACCTGTATTTCGTCGTTTACCTTGTAGGGGCTAAGGTCGTCCATGCGGCGGCCGCGAAATTCTACAAAGGCTTTCTGCCTGTGGTCTGGCACCAGGGTTACTACTTTTTTTTCGTGGCCCGCTGTGTTGCGGTACTCAATGCTTTCAATGGTTCCGGTAATGGTCATGGTTTTTTAGATTTAAAGATTGAATGATTTAAAAATTGAAAGATTTTGGTTGTTGGGAGCCTCTCCCCAGCCCTCTCCAAAGGAGAGGGTGTGAGCTTCACTCCTGCTCCCCCGGATTGCATCCGGGGCTAATTTGCGCGACCCCTTCAGGGTCGGTTGGTCAATAGCTGCCGGGATAGCACTACTGTAAACTGCTGCCTACTGAACATTGATCACTGATCACTCTGTTATGCTAAACCGCTTATCTGCGTTAAAGAGCATTATTGCACTTAGTTCGGCCTGCTGGTCTAATACAGTGCCCGAACCCGGAGCCGCTATGTCCTCTTGTTCAACATCTTGTGTAGTACCCACGGTTGGGTTGTCATGCATCATTTCTTTTGCTTTGTATGGCAAATCTCTGGTTTTGAGAGGTAACATAAGGCCGACTTAAAGTAGCAGTTGTGTTAAAGTGTGATAATTTTCACACACAATGTTGTTTATTCCACTTTTAGTTTTACCTTTGTCATATCAACGATGCAAAGTTAAGTGCAATATTACACTTTTCAAAGCGTTTTGATGTTAAATTTTCTACATGGTGTAGAAAATAATTTTACAATTAATGCAAAGTGTTGATTATGGAAGGTTTAGATATAAAACAGCGCCGCGAGCAGCTGGGGCTCACACAAAAGGAGTTGGGCGACCTGATTGGGGCAAGTCGGGAGACGATTATCAACTATGAGAAGGGGAAGCCAATTCCGAAGTCCAAAAGTGAAATATTACACAAAGTGCTTCAGGATGGTTCGCCTTACACCAAAAAAGTGGAAAATGCCGAAGTGGTAAAAATTTCTGACGACTTTGAAAACAAAAACGGCAATAAGTTTATTGAGCTGCCCAACGGGCAATATTATATGCTTATGCCCCTGGCCGAATTTAACATACAGGCCGGATTTTTAGACCATTACCAGGATGCCGATTTCCTTATGGACCTCAGCCAGCACGGCATTTTGGTAGACAAGCCGGTGCAGGGGCGCTATGTGGCCTTTCGCGTGGCGGGCGACAGCATGGATAATGACACCGGCAATGCCATTACCCGCAACAGCATTGTAAGCACCCGCGAGCTGCAAAGGCACCTGTGGAACAGCAAGTTGCGTTACCGCGACTTTCCATATTGGGTTATTTATACCACCCAAAGCAAGATGCCACTGCTTAAGGAAATCATAGAGCACAACACCCAGGAGGGCTATATTACCTGCCACAGCCTTAACGACAGCCCAGAGTTTACGGACTTCCGCCTGAATATGAACGACATACAGGCGCTGTTTTACGTGATAGACGTAAACCGGACAGTGAGTAAGAAGAAGGTTTATTAGGTAAAAGTTTGTTTTTCATGTTACATCATGTTACATTTGTATATGTTTTTAACATGATGTAACATGAAATTTGAAACTGCACCCGTGTTTGAGTTTACAGAAGTAGCTAAAGAAGAATATTTCCAAACATTTCTTGACCCTAAGATCATTGCATTTTTAAAAGAGTCTGACGATAGGTATTTTTATTGGTCTGACATCAAGTATAGACCTAATCTGCCCTATAATGCACTTAAAACATGGCAGATTATTAAAACCCATCGCTTTAAATCATTTGAAGATTTATTGTTTTCAAACCTACATTTCACTTATAATACAACATCTGCCATTCATGAGGCACTCCACAATTTCGATCTAAAACTGGTAGGTAGTATTTACCAAAACACGATAACCCCTGAAGATCAAGCAAGTTATCTCAAAAATTCCATTATGGATGAGGCCATTGCTTCATCTCAGATTGAAGGGGCTGCTACAACAACGGATGTGGCACGGGACATGATTAAATCAGGCCGTTCGGCACGCAATGAATCAGAACAAATGATCCTGAACAATTACAGGGCCATTACCGAAATTGAAAGCCGTACGGAAGAGCCGCTTTCGGTACAGCTTATCCTTGAAATACACCAGATTATGACGGCTAATACTGATGCAGCCAAATATTCAGGCAATTTCAGGAACCACCCCGTGCATATAACCGACCATGTAGACGGCGAGATTGCTTTTACTGCGCCGCCTTATGATGAAGTGCCGGAGCTTGTAGAGAGCCTGATTGATTTTATTAATGAAGACCGCACATTTATACACCCCATTATCAAAGCCTCCATCCTGCATTTTATGGTGGGCTACATTCACCCTTTTGGAGATGGTAACGGGCGTACCGCCAGGGCATTGTTTTACTGGTACATGATAAAAAAAGGGTATAATCTATTGAAACACATTTCTATATCGCGTGCTATAATGCAGTCGCGTACCAGCTATGATAAGGCCTTCTTAAAAACGGAGCATGATGATAACGACCTTACCTATTTTATTCTCTATTCGGTTAAAAGCCTGCGTGTTGCTTTTGAAAACCTTGTAAAATATACTGAGAAAAAGAAGGAAGAACGCAGCAGGGCCACATCTTTAGTGCCGCAGCTTATGGCGCAGGGGCTAAGCAAGCGTCAGGCCGACCTTGTGGCTTACCTCAACGCTAAACCGGCAGAACAAACAACCATTTCGGCCTACGCCGATAGCAACCATATAGTACGCCAAACCGCCAGCCGTGATTTAACCGAACTGGAAGAAAAGGGCTGGCTTACCAAAATAAGGTCGGGCAAAGGGTTTTATTATACGTTGGCAAAATCTGTTAAGTAGTTACATCATGTTAAAAACAAACACAAATGTAACACGTTGTAACATCAAGTCTATTTTCAAGTTCCTCTCTCAACCCCAAAAACAGTTATTGTATTGATTATCAAATAACAAAAATATTCTGTAGGCCTAATGTTGTGGTTGTCATGTTATTTTAGATTATAAAAACATTCAAAAACAGTACCTTTTGTAAAACATTTAGATACCCTAAAATTTTGCGGTGCTACACCGTTTTCGCTACATTGCACCAAATTTAAGCAATGAGCACAACAATACCCCAGCAGGCTTTGCCTACAAAGCCGCACTTTGCCATATTAGACGGCCTTCGCGGCGTGGCAGCCCTTATGGTAGTGGCGTTTCACGTTATGGAAACCCACGCCCACGGCGACCCTGTACAACAGATAATTAACCACGGCTACCTTGCGGTAGACTTCTTTTTCCTGCTCTCGGGCTACGTTATGGCCTATGCCTACCAGGATCGTTGGGAACGCATGAGCGTGGGCGAGTTCTTTAAGCGCCGCCTGGTGCGCCTGCAGCCCATGGTGGTTATGGGCATGATAGTGGGGGCTATATTCTTTTACTTTCAGCATAGCGAGGCAGCCGGTATGGGCAAAATAGCCGATACTCCGGTGTGGTATATGCTGGTTATCATGCTTATAGGCTTTACGCTGATACCGGTTCCGCCCTCAATGGACGTTAGAGGCTGGCAGGAAATGCACCCGCTCAACGGGCCGGGGTGGTCGCTTTTCTTTGAATATGTGGCCAACATTCTTTATGCCCTGATTGTGAGGCGCTTCTCTAAAAATGCACTGCGCGTTTTGGTTGTGTTGTCGGGTATAGTATTGATTCACTATGCTGTTACCAGCGAGCGGGGCGACGTTATAGGCGGGTGGAGCATTACGGCAGAACAGCTGCGCATAGGCTTTACCCGGGTTATGTTTCCGTTTTTTGCCGGTTTGCTGCTGTACCGCACTACTAAAATAACACGCATTAACAACGCCTTTTTATGGTGCAGCCTGCTGATTATAGCTGTGTTAGCCTTTCCGCGTGTGGGCGGTTATGACCACAAATGGGCAAACGGGCTGTATGATTCGCTTAGCATTATCATCCTATTCCCTATTATTGTTTACATGGGTGCCAGCGGGCAGGTACACTCGGCCATTGGCCAAAAGGTGTGCAAGTTCCTGGGCGATATCTCCTACCCCATTTACATTACGCACTACCCCATTATTTACACCTATACGGCCTATGTGGCAAACGGCAAGGTACCCTTTGGCGAGGCGCTGCCCTGGGCACTGGTTACGTTCTTTGGCAGTATAGCCCTGGCGTGGCTGTGCTTAAAGCTGTATGACGAGCCGGTGCGCAAATGGCTTAAGAAGAAGCTGGGGTAAGCGGGGAATTTGCTATCTTAGCATGAAATCCTCACACCATGAAAAACCTCACATTCAACCTGTTATTATTGCTGTGCGGCCTTTGCTCTTTCGCGCAAACGGGCGCTATTGAAGTTACCGTAACCGACACCGTGTGGATGAAGCCCACATCATTTGAATACCTAGTAGAAGTAACGGCAAACGAAGGCTGGACCATTTATCCACCCTTAAGCGCCGATTCGGTATACAATGAGGAGGCCGATGCCCCTCAAAAACAGCAACATATCAAGGATTTAAAAGCATTCCTTACGAAAAAGAAATACACTTTTAAAGAGCCCCAAAACCCTATGCCGGGCCTTGGCCACTTAACTCCGGAAGGTATTGTAGTAACCCTTACAACCACTAAAGACCTGAAGCGCCTTAAGGCCGACATCAAAACGCTTGATTATGCCCAGGGCCATTTGGGTGGCGCGCAATTTGGCGATGAAGCCCTTTATGATACTGCACTCTATACAAAATTGGTTAACCGCGCACGCGCCAAGGCGCAGGCCATTGCTACAGCCAGCGGCCTTAAACCCGGCAAAATACTTGAGGTTAAAGAGGTTGAGCAACAAAAAGACATACAAGACCTGAACATATATGATGTGTATTTTGTATTTAGTAAAGGCCGTGTGTTTGAAGACGAAAAAGGCAATGTGCATGGCGAACTGACCCGCACCATAACCGTAAAATTTGCGGCAGAATAGCTATGAATAATGCTATAAATACCTTTATAGATAACCTGGATAAAAAATGGGCAACGATGTCCGGGGGCTTAATTAAAGATTCGAAACAGTCTTTTAAAAACAGCCAGCTTATTGATTTCGAATCAGGAAAAATTACCGCCCCGAATAGTTTTGGAATTTATTTTATTGAGATCTATCCGCAAAAAGATTTTGATTTTCAAGTATTTGAAGACAACTGGAAAAGCAACATCATAAAAACACCAAATATTATAAAGAATCGGATAACAGATAAATCAAACGAAAAATGGTATCCTTTCTATATTGGCAAGTCTGAAAAACTGTATTCAAGAATAAACGAGCATTGCTTTCATCAAGCAAATAAGACTACATATGGATTGAAGCTGGGGTGCAGGACAGAATTATTAAAACAGGCACAATTCAGGTTTAGTTTTTATGAGGTTGCCAATAGAAGTCCTGAAAATGTTAAGTTGAAAAGTGCATTACAATTCATTATCACGAATTTGGAAAAAGAACTAAGGGACGAACTAAAACCATGGATTGGAAAACAATAACATTCTAAAAATCAAACCGTAACTGTACCGCCACTGCCTTTTTAACCCCGGCCTCGTTGTTAAGGCTGCCCAGTGATATACCCAGCAGGCGTACCGATTCCTTGGGTTTTTCCTGGTAGAGGAGCTCTTTTACCACCTCCATTATCAGGCTTTTATCTGATATAAAGTAGTGCAGGGTCTTGCTGCGGGTTTGCACGGTAAAGTCGGAGTACTTAATCTTGAGGGTCACCGTTTTGCCGGCAATTTTCTTTTTTTGCAGGCGGCGCACCAGCTCATCGGCTATGTGTTCCAGTTTTTCGAGCATAAACACCTCGCTCACAAGGTTTTCGTTAAAGGTATGCTCCGTCCCCACCGATTTTACAATGCGGTCGCTCTTCACTTCGCTGTTGTGTATGCCGCGCACCACATGGTAATAATAGCCCCCCGCCTTGCCAAAATGCTGCGTGAGGTATTCTTCAGTCTTCTCCTTCAGGTCTTTACCGGTAAAAACACCCAGCTGGTACATTTTTTCGGTAGTAACCTTGCCCACACCATAAAACTTGCCAATGGGCAGGTCTTCAAGAAATTGCAGTACCTCATCAGGGTTTACCGTTTTCTGTCCGTTGGGCTTGTTATAGTCGCTGGCCACCTTGGCTATGAACTTGTTAACGCTTATACCCGCCGATGCCGTTAAACCCGTTTCCTCAAATATCCTTTGGCGAATTTCCCGGGCAATCATGGTGGCGCTGGGGTTGCCTTTTTTGTTGACGGTCACATCAAGGTAGGCCTCATCCAGCGAAAGCGGTTCAACCTTATCGGTATAGTCTAAAAATATATTGCGGATTTTGCGGGAAATCTCGGTATACCGGTCAAAACGCGGCTTCACGAAAATGAGGTGAGGGCATCGTTTTTTGGCCAGTATGCTGCTCATGGCACTACGCACGCCAAACTTTCGCGCTTCATAACTGGCTGCGGCCACCACTCCCCTTGTACCGCCACCCACGGCAATAGGCAGCCCGCGCAGCTCGGGGTTATCAAGCTGCTCTACAGAAGCATAAAAGGCATCCATATCTACATGGATTATTTTGCGCTGTATAAGGAGTGGGGTTTCCATAGTGCAAAATTACGGCAAAAACAGCCCCACGAATTACATTAATCTTCTAATTGTTAGAAAATTTGCATAATTAAAGTTGATTTTCAAAATCAAATGTTTATCTTTAGTGAAACTTTTATATCTTTGTATTTGTGAGAAAACGGACCATAGTATTTTATAAAGAGTATTTTCAGGATTTTTTCAGTCAGCAGCGTGATAAGGTAAAGGATAAGATTATCTGGACATTACAGCTTATTGAAGAAATTGACCGTGTGCCGGAAACCTATCTTAAACACATTGAAAGCACAAACGGGCTTTATGAAATAAGGGTTCAGGCGGGCAGCGACATTTTCAGGATATTTTGCTTTTTTGATGAAGGCAGGCTGATAGTCATAGCTAATGGTTTCCAAAAGAAAACACAGAAAACACCTAAGAAAGAAATAGAACGGGCATTAAAAATAAAGGAGGAATATGAAAGCGAAAAATAACACCCTGACGTTAGACCAGTTTAAAGATAAAAACTACGGTGTAACGGGCACCGAAAAAAGGGATGCCCTTGAGGCAGGCTATGCCGATTTTAAGCTCGGGGCTTTACTGCATGAAGCGCGCCTTGAAAAAGGCCTTACCCAACAGGAACTGGCCGATAAAACCGGCACAACCAAATCTTACATTTCCCAGATTGAGAATAATGTAAAGGAAGTTAAGATTTCCACCCTTAAAAAAATAGTAGAAGTAGGCCTTGGCGGCCACGTAGAGCTTTCTATTAAACTATAAAAACAAAGCCACGGATTATACTATTAGTCATAATCCATGGCTTTTATATTATTTGCTTATCAATACTCCTCCGGATTTCATCCGGGGCTAATACACGCTACCCCTTCAGGGTCAGCAGCGGTTGCGAGTGAAGTATTTATTATGCCCTTCGGCAAGCTCAGGGTGACTGCCTGTGCAAACTGGCATCTGTCATCTACTATCTGCCTACTAAACAAGCCCCTGCCCCAGCATGGCATCGGCTACTTTTACAAAGCCTGCAATGTTGGCACCTTTTACATAATCAACGTAACCCGACTGGTCTTTACCGTGGGTAACGCACGCCTCATGTATGTTTGCCATAATGGCTTTAAGACGTTCGTCTACCTCTTCGCGCGTCCAGCTAAGGCGTTGTGAGTTCTGGCTCATTTCAAGGCCGCTGGTAGCCACACCGCCTGCGTTGCTGGCCTTACCCGGGGCAAACAATAATTTTGCCTTGTGAAAGGCTAAAACAGCCTCGTGCGTACACGGCATGTTAGCGCCCTCGGCTATACAAATACAACCGTTGGCAATAAGCTGTTGTGCCTCTTCACCGTTAAGTTCATTTTGGGTAGCGCAGGGCAGTGCAATATCGCACTTTACTTCCCACGGCTTGCCACCCTCAATAAATTTGGCAGAGGGGTATTTATCGGCATACTCGCTAATGCGGCCGCGTTTTTCGTTTTTCAGTTCCATGATAAAGGCCAGCTTATCGGTATCGATACCCGCCTCATCATATATATAACCGCCTGAATCGCTCACGGTAACCACTTTGGCACCCAGTTCAATGGCTTTTTCCACGGCATATTGCGCCACGTTGCCCGAGCCCGATACCACAACTACCTTACCCTTAAAGCTTTCGCCTTGGGTTTTCAGCATGCTCTCGGCAAAATACACACAGCCGTAGCCTGTAGCTTCGGGGCGTATAAGCGAACCGCCAAAGCTAATGCCCTTGCCTGTTAGCACGCCCGTAAACTCGTTGCGCAGCCTTTTGTACTGGCCAAACAGGTAGCCCACTTCACGACCACCCACGCCTATATCGCCCGCAGGCACATCGGTATCGGCAGTAATGTGGCGTTGCAGCTCAGTCATAAAGGCCTGGCAAAAACGCATGATTTCGCTGTCGGATTTTCCTTTAGGGTCAAAGTCAGAGCCACCCTTGCCGCCGCCCATAGGCAGAGTGGTAAGGCTGTTTTTAAAGGTTTGCTCAAAAGCTAAAAATTTCAGGATGCTCAGGTTCACACTGGGGTGGAAACGAAGGCCGCCCTTGTAAGGACCTATGGCACTGTTCATTTGTATGCGGTAGCCGCGGTTTACCTGGGTTTCGCCTTTGTCGTTTTGCCACACCACGCGAAAAGTAATCACGCGCTCAGGCTCTACCATGCGCTCCAGCAGCATTTTGCCCTGGTATTTTTTGTTTTGCTCAATAAACGGAAGCACGGTTTCGGCTACTTCGTGTACCGCCTGTAGAAATTCGGGTTCGTTTGGGTTGCGTTGTTGTACGTAGTCCATGAAGGACGATAGGTTGTTCATAGTTAAGCCCCCTAACCCCCAAAGGGGGAATCCCGGGGGTGGGATTATAGATTAGTAGTCAGTTATTTTTCCTGTCGGCGAAGTTCCCCCTTTGGGGGTTAGGGGGCTAATGCTGTTTCAATATCCTCAATCAGGTCATCTATATCTTCAATGCCCACGCTAAGGCGCACCAGGTCGTCGGTTATGCCAATTTCCTTGCGCTTGGGCTCGGGTATACTGGCGTGCGTCATCAGTGCCGGGTGGTTGGCTAAAGATTCTACACCACCAAGCGATTCGGCCAGCGTAAATACTTTTACATTCTCCAGGAAGCTTATGGCATCAGCCTTTTCACCACTTTTAAATGTGAATGATACCATACCGCCAAAACCGCCCTGCATCTGCCTTTTGGCAAGTTCGTGCTGCGGATGACTTTCAAGGCCGGGATAAAATACGGTAGCTACTTTAGGGTGCTGCGCCAGGTATTCGGCCACTTTCTGGCCGTTAAGGCAGTGGCGCTCCATGCGTATGTGAAGGGTTTTGATGCCGCGCAGTACCAGGTAGCTGTCCTGCGGGCCCAGGGTTCCGCCGGTGGCAAACTGGGCAAAGTGCAGCTTTTCGCCAAGCGACTCATCGCGCACTACAAGGGCACCGGCAATTACATCGCTATGGCCGCCCAGGTATTTTGTGGCGCTGTGCATTACAATATCAGCACCCAGGTCAAGCGGGCGTTGCAGGTAAGGTGTTGCAAAGGTGTTGTCTACAGCAAAAAGAATGTTTTTGCTTTTGGTAATTTCGGCTACAGCCGAAATATCAGCCAGCTTCATAAGCGGGTTGGTTGGGGTTTCCATCCACACAAGCTTTGTTTTATCATTTATAAGCGCTTTAAGCTTCTCTGTATCATTTAAATCCACAAAGTGGAAGGTAATGCCATAATCGGCATAAATGCGGGTAAACATACGGTAAGTGCCCCCGTAAAGGTCGTCCATGGCAATAACCTCATCGCCGGGCTTTAGCAGTTTCATAACCGTATCAGTAGCTGCAAGGCCGCTTGAAAAAGCAAGTCCGCGGGTGCCGTTCTCAATGCTGGCAAGGGCATTTTCCAGGGCAGTGCGGGTAGGGTTTGCCGCGCGGCTGTATTCATAACCGGTATGTACACCGGGGCTGGTTTGTGCAAAAGTGCTGGTTTGGTACACCGGCGGCATTACCGCGCCGGTAGAGGGGTCGTGGTGCTGACCGCCGTGTATGGCTTTCGTGTTAAATTTCATATAAAACAGGTTCTAAGAACAATTTTGTAAGGCAAATTTACTGTAATTTAGTTACACCCGTAACACGGGCGTTAACCTTTTGCAAAACAATAACACTACCTGAAATGAAACGTATTACCCTTTTAGCCATAGCCTTAATAGCCTTTGCAAGCTGTAAAAAAGACCCAAAGGAAGGCGACACCCTTAACGATTCTATACCCGAAACTACCGATACCGCCACTGCCGGGCTTGCTTTTGAGAGTAAAACCTACACAAAAAAAAGCACCCTGCCGTGCAAAGATGTCTGCACATCAGTAACAATTGACATAGCTGAAGCCGGGGGTGCCGGTGTAGCATCAGACAGTATAAACAAAAGCGTGTTTAATGTGGTGCGCAGCATTGTGCATTTTGGCGAACAGCCGGCCAATGCCAAAACCTACCAGGAAGTAATGGATTCTTTTGTAGGCGCTTATGATGAGCTGAAGAAAAAATTTCCTGATGATGCCATGGCCTGGGAAGCCAAGGTAAAAAGCACGGTAGACTACCGTAGCGATAACATACTGAACGTTAAGATAAACCACTACACTTTTACCGGAGGTGCCCACGGTTATGGCGGCGAACGTTCGCTTATATTTAACCCCGAAACCGGTAAAAGGCTTACCCGCAACGATATATTTAAAGATATAAAGGCGTTTACCGCTTTCGCCGAAACAAAATTCCGCCAGAAATATAAAATACCTGCCGGTAAATCCATCAATTCAACCGGCCTTATGTTTGTAGAAGACCGTTATAAACTGCCGGATGAGATATTTTTCCGCGAAAACGGCATACTATTGTTTTACAACACATTAGAAGTAGCAAACAATGCCGAAGGCAGCAAAGACGTGCTTATACCCTATGCTGAGGCAAAACCCTTCCTGAAAATACAGCCCTAAATAAACTTCTTAAGCTGTAGCATAATGCCCAGGTGTATGCCTTCGTGGTGGTTGTTAAACGCAATGGCGTCTTCTACCGTTTGCAGGCTAAAGCCCATTTCGCTCATGCGGGCGTTGTAGGTGGTAAACAGGCCGTTGTTGTAGTCTTGCTCGGTTTTATCAACCAGGCTAAACATCAGGCTTTTAATTTCATCGGCCTCAGCCTGTGTAACATCACGCTCCGGTTTAGAACCGCGGGCGTAGCGGGCTATTAACTCTTCGCTGATTAACGGCGTAACACCACTACCCTTGTATACCAGCACCTGCTGCGATACCACCACGTGGCCTATATTCCAAATCAGGTTGTTCTTAAAGCCGTTTGGTATTTTGTTGAGCTGCTCCAGGGAGTGGTTCACAAAAAAGCGGGCTAAAACTTCGCGGCTAAAACGGGTAAGCTTGAATTCGGTTTGCATTGTTTGTTTTTTTTAGCGAAGATATAAAGTTTTCAGCATTGGAACGCGGATGACACGGATGCTGCGCAAACGCGGATTTACGCGGATTTTGAAAACCAAATTATTGAAGAAATCTGCGTAAATCCGTTCAATCCGCGTCATCCGCGTTCCATCTTAATCTAAAATAGTATTTTTGCCGGATGGAAAAACGCTACACATATCCCAAACACGAAAAGCTGAAGAGCCGTATTATTATCGGCAGCCTGTTTGAGGAAGGCAAGTCGGTATCTAAATACCCGCTGCGCCTGGTGTATGCCCCACTGCCAGATGGCGAGGCAGGCCCGCTGCAAATGGGCGTTTCGGTTTCTAAAAAATACTTTAAGCGCGCCCACGACCGCAACCATTTTAAGCGCCTGCTGCGCGAAAGCTACCGCCTTAACAAGCACCTGCTGCTGGACAACCTGCAACAGCCCTATGCCGTTATGTTTTTTTACCAGACTAAGGACAGGATGGATTTTGATGAGGTGCAGGAGAAGACCGTGTTGCTTTTTGAGAAACTGATAGAGAGTCTAAAAGCCGAAAGTCAAAAGTCGTAAAGTGATGGAACGCGGATGACGCGGATTGAACGGATGTGCGCGGATTTCTTTTTTGGCTAAGAGGCTTAGAAGCTAAGCGGCTCAGTAGCTTCTTTCGACTTTGGACTTTACGACTTTAGACTAAAAAAGCCTTTTTTCCGTTTTTATCCTTATTTTCGTGATTGCAACTGAATTAGAAATTAAATTCCGCTCAAGAATATGGCCTTTTTTAGACGAATGAAGAAAAAATATGTAATGCCGCTGCTGGCCGTTACAGTGCTGTTTACCGGTACTGCGTTTACCTACCGCGATGACTTTTTTGAAATTGCCAAGCAAATAGAAATTTTCACTACACTGTTTAAAACGGTTAATACCAACTATGTAGACGAAACCAATCCCGGCGAACTTATGGATAAGGCCATTAAAAGCATGCTGGCCGACCTTGACCCCTACACCAACTATTTTAACGAGGCCGATGTGGTTAAATTCAAAATTAACAACTCGGGCGAGTACACGGGCATTGGCGCACTGATTACCCGTAAAGACGGCAAGCTGATTATCAAGGAACCGTATAAAGACTATCCGGCAGATAAGGCAGGCCTTAAGGCAGGTGATGAAATTATACAGATAGGCGATGTGGTGCTGGCCGATTTTAAAGAAGATGCCAGCGAGCTGCTTAAGGGTTCTAAAAACACCAAAATTGCGCTTAAATACATCCGCCAGGGTAAAACCCTTACTACTGATTTAATACTCAACCAGGTTGAGCTAAATGCCGTACCTTATTTTGCTATGGTAAATGGCACTACAGGCTATATTGTACTGAGCCAGTTTAACGCCAAGGCCGCCAGCGAAACAAAGGCAGCACTGATTGACCTTAAAGGCCAGGGCGCTACAAGCATTATTTTAGACCTGCGCGGCAACCCGGGGGGCCTGCTTAACGAGGCGGTAAACATTTGCAACCTGTTTGTGCCACAGGGCGAAACCATTGTGACCACCAAGAGTAAGAACGAAAAATACAACATGAACTATACCACCAAAAACAACCCGGTAGACCTGCAAATTCCGCTGGTGGTGCTGGTAGACGGCAAGAGTGCCTCGGCCAGTGAAATTGTGGCCGGTGCCCTTCAGGACCTTGACCGTGCCGTGGTGGTGGGCAGCCGCAGCTTTGGCAAAGGCCTTGTGCAGCGCCCTATAGATTTAACGTATGGCACGCAGGTAAAGGTTACCATTTCGCGCTACTACACGCCAAGCGGCCGTTGCATTCAGGCGCTGGATTATACCCATAAAGATGCCGATGGAAAGGCCATTCGTGTTGATGCCAAAAACTACAATGCCTTTAAAACCAAAGGCGGCCGCACTGTGTATGATGGCGGCGGTATTGAACCCGATGTTGCCCTTGACGAAACCAAAACCAGCGCCATTGCCGATGCCCTGGTGCGCAAAGACGGCATTTTTAACTATGCCACGCAGTATTACTACAAAAACCCTACTGTGGGCACGGCCATACCAAACGTTACCGATGCCGACTTTGAGGCACTGAAAGCGTACCTGAAAAAGGAAAAGTTTGAGTTTGACACCGAAACCGAAAAGAAACTTAAGGAAGTACTGGAAGTTGCCAAAACCGAAAAAGTAGACGGCAGCATTAGCACCGAATACCAGGCGCTGTTAACCGCCCTGCAAAAAAGCGAGGAAAAAGAACTTAACGCCCACAAGACAGAAATCAAGCAGTTGCTAACCGATGAGCTTATTAAGCGCTACCAGTATAAAGAAGGCCTGTATAAGTACTACACCACCAGCAATACCGAGATTAAAAAGGCTACGGCCCTGCTGGCAGACCAGGCCGGTTATAAAAAGATTTTGACGAAGAAATAATAGTAACCCCGCAATTGCGGGGTTTTTAATTTAGCCGGAAATTTAGCAATGGGCAAAGATATTTTACGTACACAATTATCATTTTTATCATATCAGGAACAATTGGTGTTCGCGTTGTTAACCTGTGATAGGCTCTTGCCAAATTATGTGGCTTTCTCTGAAAAATTTAAGTTTGGAGCCCCTGCCGGCCTTGAAAAAATCATCAATAAACTTTATGAAAGCACATTTGAAGATTTTGATAATCAAAAAATTAACACATATATAAATTTCATTGAAACGATAACGCCCGATACCGAGGATTTCAATTCAGTATTAGTTTCTTTTGCTTTAGATGCCTGCACATCTGTACTGAGTACTTTAGGCTTTATATTAGACAAAAATGTACAAAATATTATTGATATCGCTTCATATGCCACTGACACCATAGCTATGTACATCCAGGAACGTGATAATTTAGATGCAAACAACGCAAACCTAAGTTTTGTAATTGAGGAAGATTTATTTATGCAGGAAGAAAAACACAGGCAATTAACTGTAATTGAATATTTAAAGAACAATCCGTCTGTTACATTACCCGACCTGAATTACTTAAGAAGCCTTGGAAGCAAAAATATCATCGACCTGAGTTTACTATCTTAACCATCAAAAACAGCTGTTTTACAAATGCAACCCAACTACAATTTAGAAGAAATAAAAAATATCCTTGAGCAAAAGCTTTCTTATGAAAATATGAAAGACATGAACATTGCAGCTTTTGAAGTGTTTGTAACAGAATTATTTACCTGGCTCGATGGGTTCAGGCAACAGGGATTAGACCATACAGTAATCAGGGATATAATAGAGGATATACGCCGTGATCAAATGGAATATTTTGATACCGACAGCCTTTTTGAAAACCGTTTTGGCGACCTGTATGAAGAAATCATCTTTTTTTGCCCCGACCCTATTTTTTGGCTTGTAAACCTTGATACGTATCTTAAAAAATGGCACTTCCGGTTTAAAATAGGGGTTTATGCCCCATCGGTAATACAGGCAGAAGAATTGCTTGCCATGCCCAAAGATAACCTCATCCTTATTGATGCAGGTTCGGGCGTGGCAGCGTTTGAGCGTTATAAGCAACAACACCTTGCCGGGGCACTGTATGTAGATTTAGATGCTGATTTGGCCGAGATTCCTACAGATGCTAAATATGGCGGCAGGCACCCGTTGCCATCGGCAGAGAAATTCGGGCAATTGCTGGGCAAATTGGGCATATACCACAACTGCCGCGTGGTGGTATATGACGATAAAAACGGCACCAACGCTGCGGCACGCTTCTGGTGGATGCTTACCGGCGAAGGACGGCCAAAGGTGCAGGTACTCAACGGCGGGTTGCAGGCGGCAGTAGCGGCAGGTTATCCCACAGCTGCGGGTGTTGAAACCCCAACCCCGGCAAAAGCCTATCAGCTTTGGTACTGGCCCAACCCAACCGTTACCATGGCTGAAGTTGAGGTTGCTACGCAAAACCCTGAGAAAACGGTAATTGACGTGCGCGATGCCAACCGCTACAACGGCATTACAGAACCTATTGACCCTGTTGCCGGGCACATTCCCGGGGCGGTAAACATTCCGCTAACGGGCAATTTAGATGATAATGGGCTGTTCCTTTCGCGTGAAGCGCTTAGGAAAAAATACCTGGAAGCATTAAACGGCGTTGACCCTGCGCAGGCTGTTGTGCACTGTGGGTCGGGCGTTACGGCGTGCCATACCATTTTGGCAATGGAGTATGCCGGGCTGCCTATGCCTAAGTTGTATGTGGGGTCTTATAGCGAGTGGTGCAGGAATAAGGAAATAGTATAACTTTCAGTTAAGAGCATGAAAATAAACAAACTAATCGTCATTTTAATTACGTTCTCATTTATGTCGTGTAGAAATACTACAGAAGATAAGTATGTAGAAGTATTTTATAATCATGCACCAGGAGCTAAACTACCAATGACTCTGTATTGCAAGTGTGAACTGACAGATACTCCTAAAAAACAATTTGAAAATTACTTTACAATAAGCGGCGATAGCCTTGTAGCTTTTTTGAAGCACTATGAAAAACTACAACCTTCAGATTCAAAAGATTCAATAAATGCCGCTGTGTTTATCCTGTTTCATAATTCAGAGACAACAGATACTATTTGTGCCGGATATGACGGAAGACTAAAAATGAACAGCAGGTATATCAAAAAAAATCCTGAATTTACCCGGGAGGTTATGGCACTTGTTGCGCAACATCATTCTCAGATAATGGCAAATAAATTCAGAAAACAGCCATAATTTTCCCCTTACCGGGCTTATTCCTCTACCATCTAAAACATCATAATATTAAATACAGGCACAATACCATTAAACAGTAAATTTGCACTCATAACATCTGAAATAATGAAAAAAGTAGTACCCGTTTACTGTTTACTTTGTTTTCTGCTAATTTTTGTTGTGAGCGTTTTAAGTTTAAATAAGCCTTCAATAGAAATTGTTACCCTTTTGTTTACAAGCCTGGCAGGCCTGTTAGCCGCTACGGGGTTACTGCTTAAAAAATACATCTATCCCAGCTTACTGGTATTAGTACTATTGTATGCTTTTCAAAGCATATCGTTTGTTTTTTGGCAAACACATTACAAGTTTGTCATAGGTCCAGGCATTTCTTTCGCGGCATTTACAACACCTGATTTTATAACCCGTTTTGGCATCCGCATTTTCGATATCGCTTTTCAGGTATGGCCTACTGAAAGCTACAACAGCATTACTGTTAATATACTACACGTTTCCCTTACTGTTTTCTTTGTGAAATGGCTAAACCAATTTGAAAAAAGCAGTATTGCCGCAACAAAACAGCCATAATTTTGCCACTTGCCGGGCTCACCCATCTACCACCTAAAATATTACAGTTTAAAGACTTTAACCAAAACATGCTTATTTGGCATTTGTACATCGGTTTAGCCCTAATAAACAGGTGTAAAATACAGTAAAACCCCACAGTTTTGTTAAGCCTTAAATAATAGCCTGTTTACATGGCAGATAGCTTAAAAGTGTTTAACTTTGCTATCTTAATTCAAAAATTTTTGGCCGTGGGTCATAAACACCTCAACAAAGTAACCATGGGCGGGCTCCTTGTTACTTTGGGAATTATTTACGGAGATATAGGAACTTCTCCACTTTATACAATGAAAGCCATAATGGGTGAAAATGTACCCATTAACGAAGAAGTTGTACTTGGTGCCCTGAGCTGTATCTTCTGGACGCTTACCCTGCAAACCACCGTTAAATATGTATTGCTCACGCTACAGGCCGATAACAAAGGCGAAGGTGGTATTTTCTCGCTGTACACCCTTGTAAAGCGCCTTAAGAAAAAAGGGCTTATTGTACCGGCTATTATTGGCGGTTCTGCGCTGCTGGCCGATGGTATTATTACCCCCCCGGTATCGGTTTCCTCAGCTGTAGAAGGGCTTAAAATTTATAACCCTGTGTTAGACACCGTGCCTATTGTAATAGGCATACTGTTTGCCCTTTTCTTTATACAAAAATTTGGCACCAGCTTTCTGGGCAAGTTCTTTGGCCCCATGATGCTTACGTGGTTTGGCATGCTGGGTGTTTTGGGCGCCATTCACCTGGGCGATGACCTGGGCGTGTTTAAGGCGTTTAACCCGTATTATGCCTTTCACCTGCTTAGCATTCACCACGAGGGCTTTTATGTGCTGGGTTTTGTTTTCCTGTGTACTACAGGTGCCGAGGCGCTGTACAGCGATATGGGCCACTGCGGGCGCAGCAACATCCGCGTAAGCTGGATTTTTGTAAAGGCCATGCTGGTGCTTAACTACTTTGGCCAGGGTGCTTTTTTAATAGACCACGCCGGTAAAACCCTGCACAACCTGGGTGCCGAAGGCGTTCCGGGCAACCCGTTTTACCTTATAATGCCCGATTGGTTCCTGCCGTTTGGTATTGCCATTGCCACCAGCGCTGCCGTTATAGCATCTCAGGCGTTAATAAGCGGCTCGTTTACACTTATTTCTGAAGCCATGCGCCTTAACTTCTGGCCTAAGGTATCGGTTAAATTCCCAACCGAAATGCGCGGCCAACTGTACATACCGTCAATAAACTGGCTGTTATTCCTTGGCTGTGTGTTTATTGTATGGCATTTTAAAGAATCAAGCGCTATGGAGGCGGCTTACGGCCTTGCCATTGTACTGTGTATGATTATGACTACATCGCTGCTGGGCTACTACATGGTTATGAAACGCTACAACCCGGCACTTATAATTGGCACCATCCTGGTATATTTTACTATAGAATTCTCCTTCCTGTGGGCTAACATAAGCAAGTTTCACGAAGGGGGCTATATATCGCTTATTATTGCCGGTTTGCTGGCCTTTACCATGTTTGTGTGGCATACAGCCAAGCGCATCCGCAGCGAGTATACCGAGTTTACCAAGATAGACAACTACAAAACGGTACTTGCCGAACTGAGCAACGATACGTCTATCCCTAAATATGCCACCCACCTGGTGTATATGACCAATGCCCAGCTGGGCGACGAAATTGAATCAAAAATTATTTATTCAATATTGCAAAAGCGCCCTAAACGCGCTGATATTTACTGGTTTGTACACGTTAACGTGGTAGATGAGCCCTACCGTATGGACTACCGCGTGCGCGAAATTATGAAAGACGACGTTATACGGGTAGACTTTTACCTGGGCTTCCGCATACAGCCGCGCATAAACCTTATGTTTAAGCAGGTAGTGCGCGATATGGTTAAGAAAGGCGAAGTAGATATTACCAGCCGCTATGAGTCGCTTAACCGAAACAATGTAATAGGCGACTTTAAGTTTGTGCTTATAGAAAAGTTCCTGTCTTATGACAACGAGCTGCCGTGGTATGAAAGGATTATTCTTGACATATATTTTATGCTGAAGAAAGTGAGCCTTAGCGAAGGCCGCGCCTTTGGCCTTGACAGCAGTTCGGTTAAGGTAGAGCAGTTCCCTATAGTTATCCACCCGCCGGAGGATATAAGCCTTAACCGTATAGACGACCCCAACCACATAACGTATTCGTAATCAGTTTCATGAAAAAACACCTGCTGCTTGCCCTCCTTTTTATACTGCCCCTGTGCCGCACCATGGCGCAGGAAGAAACGGTTTTTTCGGTTTATTTTGAGTTTGATAAGTTCAACCTCGACCCCAAGCAGGGTGTTAACATGGTAAATTTTGTAAAGGCTATAGATACCAGCCGTATAGAAACCATACAGATTTTTGGCTATTGCGATGACCGCGGTAAAGACGAATACAACTTTAAGCTGTCTACAAACCGTGCCAATACCATTCGCGATACGCTTATAGCACGCGGCATTAAAAACAAGATTATTGTTACCATAGAGGGCAAAGGCCGCATTTTAATAGACGAAGATATTGAAGACGTTACCGAAGCCCGTTCTAAAAACCGCCGTGTAGACATACTGGTTAATTTTAAGCCAGCGCCGCCCATAAAACTGGAGCCGGGCTATTATAATGCCATTAAAAAAGACATGGTGGTGGGCGACCACATATACCTTGAAAATATTCTTTTTGAACGAGGCAGCAGCAAGCTTACGCCAAAATCGCGCCAGGAGCTTGAAAAAATTGCCCGACTGCTGCAAAAATACAAGAACCTCAACTTTGAAATACAGGGGCATATATGCTGCACGCCCACCTTTCAAAAAGAGGCTATTGATAAAGATACCCGCAAGCGCGAACTCTCTAAAAACCGCGCCTACACGGTATACAAATTCTTTATAAGCAAAAAAATAGGCCCCGAGCGCATGACCTACAAGGGCTATGGCAACACCGTGCCCCTTGGCAAAGGCAGCGAGTATGACCGCCGGGTAGAGCTGGTTATTACGAAAAACTGATTTCAGATTTATGAATTAAGATTTCAGATTGAATTACAAGCCGAGCCGGTATGAGTGTAGCTCGAAAAATCTGAAATCTTAATTCATAAATCTGAAATCCATCCTAATATGTGGTATATCATCCTCCAGATACCCTTCCCCCTGCTGTACAAAACCATGGCCCTCATAAAACTTTTTAAGGTACAGCTGGGCTGATATGGTAATTTCTTTTGTGTTAAAATGTGTTTCTACACCGGCAATAGCTGCTGTCATGAGGAGGTGGCCAAATTTGTGCGCACGATACTGCGGGCTTACTACTACCCTGCCTATTGAAGCGTTATCAAAGTAATACCCGGGTGCAAAAAGGCGCGCATAAGCCACTATTTTGCTATCTATGGTGCCTATTAGGTGCAGTGCCTTATCATCTTTACCGTCTATATCCTGGTAAACGCAATTCTGTTCCACTACAAACACTTCGCTGCGCAGTTGCAACACTTGGTATACCTCAGCAGCAGAAAGTGCCGCAAATGGCTTTATTTTAAATATTGGGGTCAATCGTAAATTGTTTAGTTGTTATTTTTGAAGTAAGCGGGTTACTTTACAAATGTAGCCGACTCAATAATGCTTTCAAGCTCCATAATCAGGTCGCGCTTAGGTGCCGATGGGCTGTAGATAAAGCCCTCAATTATCAGGTAGCAGTGGCGCTCATCATTGCGGATGGCATAGTTCATAAACACACCCTTCATAAAATCATGAGACATTTCCCAGTTGCCACGGGTTTCAAAGGCGCGTTTATCGTTAAAGCTGGTGGTAAACATACTGGGCATATAAGATACCTCTGTAACCATGTAGGTGCCCGGTTCTTTGCCGTGTATGTATTTGCTGCCTATGCTGTCACGCATTTTAATAATGTTATTTATAAAATCGCGGTTGTGCTCAAGGGTTTCATAAGGCACGGTATACATAAGCAGGTTGGTATTACCCCCGCGTATTTCCTTCTTCAGCCAGGTAAAACTACCGTTAGAAAGCGCCCTTTTGTATGATAGGGGCACGTTTATCTTAACGCCATAATTTTTTGCAAAGGCAAGCGTATCGCGCAGGCCTTCAGTTTTGTTGCGCTGTTGCGTTTCAGCAATTTCGGTCTTTTTAATGGAGCGGATAATCTCATCGCCGTGCAGGCTGATAAGGTCCAGCAAATCAGTGGTACTCTTGCCCGAAATGGTAAATACATTCTGGGGCTTGCAGTAGCTGTTCTGGCGAAAGCCATAGGTGCGCTCGTCGTCTTTTTTTATGTAGATAATATTACGGCCGTTGCGCACATCTCCGGTAAAGGTTTCTTCACGGTACTGGTTAAGGGTAAAAAGCGGCTCTTCCTGCACCAGGCCCTCTACGGGTGCGGCCAGTTTTTTGCGCAGGCTGTCGCCCACCTCGCCGTTCCACATTACATCACTCACAATAATCGAAATCTCGTTGAGGTTACCCTGAGAGGCATCTGCGGCACCATCTGTGCCCTGGCAGGCGCCAAAAAGCAAAAGGGCCACTATTGCGGCCCCATATATTTTTATGTTTTTTGCTGTAAGCATTTAGTTTGTTTCTTCTACCTTAAGCTTCATGCCCGGGGTAATGCTGTTGCCGTTTATTTTGTTCCAGTTTTTAAGGTTTTCTACCGTAACACCCGGATGTTTTTTAGCAATGCTAAACAGTGAGTCGCCTTTTTGTACTATGTACATACGGGCATCTTCATACGTGCTGATGTCTTTTTGTTTTTTAACGATAGCCGGCTTGGCTTCAACAGCGGCAATAGCCTCTTCGGCCTCGGCTGTGTTAAGGGCAATGGCATCTTCAGTGTTGTCTTTATCGGCTGTTTTAGCTTTAGCGTCTTTAGCGGTTGTTTTGGTTTCAGGCTTTTTAGGCGCTTCGGCAATGGCTTCTTCTACAACCGGTTCAGTAACGGTAATGGTTTTTACAATTTTAAGCTTTTGCCCCACCTGTATGTTGTTGCCCTTAATCTTGTTCCATTGCTTAAGCTCGGCAACACTAACGCCATATTTGTTAGATATAGCCCCAAGGTTATCGCCGCGCTTAACGGTATAGCTCTGAGTTTTGCTGTTTGTTTTCTTCTTAGACTTTTTAGACGGTGTTGTAGCGGCATAAGCCTCTTCCCTTTCTGGTGCAGCCTTAAAGTATGGTTTTTCACGAAGATCTGCTTCGTGGTCTATGTAAGCATAAACAGCCGCCTCATTACTTACAAAAAGGCCCAGCTTATCTTTAGGCAGGCGCAGGTAGTGTGCCTTATCTGCCTGGTAAGGTATTACATCGAGCTTATAAATAGGGTTAAGGAACTGCAGTTGGCTAACCGGCACATCAAGCACGCTTGCTATTTGCTTAAACGACATTTGGCGCTTTACCATAACGGTATCGGTTTCAAAATACGTAAGCGGTGCCCTTTTTGCCTTTATGCCGTGCTCTTTTGCATATTCATAAATATACATTGTGGCAAGGAACGTAGGGTTGTAGGCCTGTGTTTCCTTTGGCAGGTTTTTGCGGATGTTCCAGTAGTTGCGGTATTCGCCGCTGCGGCGTATTGCTTTGGTAACGTTACCCGGGCCGGCGTTGTAAGACGCAAGCACAAGGTCCCAGTCGCCAAAAATGTTATACAGGCTGCTAAGGTACTGGCATGCTGCCTCCGTAGCCTTGAGCGGGTCGCAACGTTCATCTACATAGCTGTTTACCTCAAGGTTGTACTGCTTGCCTGTTGGGTACATAAACTGCCACAGGCCGGTAGCACCCACATGGCTCTTGGCGCGCGGGTTAAGTGCACTTTCAATAACCGCAAGGTATTTTATTTCGATAGGCACATTGTATTTGGCCAGGTACTCTTCAAACATAGGGAAGTAGTATTCTGATATTGCCATTAGCCTTTCATAACTCCTTGGGCGGTTTTTAAGATAAGCTTTTACAATGTTTTCCAGGCCTTTGTTGTACTCGATATGGAATGGCGAACGCGCGTCCATCTTTTCCAGCCTTTTTTTAAACAACTCTGTATTGAAACTAAAATCGGCTACCTCATCATCAGGATTAATTTTGGCAAGGTCGCTTTGCATATCTGCAAACAGGTCTTCGTTGCCCATTTCTTTCATCCACAGGCTGTCTATACGAGCCATTTCAGGGTGGCGCACAAACGATGCCTTGATTGAATCAAGGTATGATAATTTAACTTCGGGTGCCGGTGCTACGGTTGCATCTGCGCTTTCCTGGGCAAAACCGGCCCATGATACAGCGGCAAAAACAAACGCCAATGTTCTTCTTTTATTCATAATTCACTCTTTGCGAGAAAGTTAATTATAACGTATTGCAAAGCAACACTGATTGATAACTTAAAAAATGATAATGTATTGTAAACTTTAACACTATCCCTGTATGGCAGCAATGCCGGGAAGTGTTTTTCCTTCAAGCATTTCAAGCATGGCGCCACCGCCGGTGCTTACATAGCTCATGCGCGGCTCAAGGCCAAACTGCTTAACTGCTGCTACAGAGTCGCCACCGCCTACAAGCGAGAAAGCGCCTTTTTCTGTAGCCTCACCAATATACTCGCCAAGAGAAATTGTTCCTTTGGCAAAGTTTTCCATCTCAAACACGCCCAGTGGGCCGTTCCATAGTATTGTTTTGCTCTTAAGTATCACTTCTTTAAAGTTCTCAAGAGACTTAGGTCCTGCGTCAAGGCCCTGCCATCCGTCAGGAATCTGGTTAACGTCTACCACCTGTGTGTTAGCGTCATTGCCAAATTTATCAGCCGCAATAACGTCTACCGGAATGTGTACCTCAACGTTATTTTCTTTCGCTTTTTTAAGGATATCAAGTGCCAGGTCAAGCTTGTCAAGCTCGCAGATAGAATCGCCCACGTTGCCGCCCTGTGCCTTGATAAACGTATAGGTCATACCACCGCCTATAATCAGGTGGTCTACCTTGTCAAGAATGTTCTCGATAACGGTAATTTTGCTTGAAACCTTGCTGCCGCCAAGTACAGCGGTAACGGGGCTCTGGCTGTTTTTAAGCACTTTGTCAAGGCTGTCGATCTCCTTGGCAAGCAGTGTGCCAAATACTTTATTTTCAGGGAAATAATTTGCTATAATCGTTGTAGAAGCGTGTGCACGGTGCGCGGTACCAAAGGCATCGTTAACATACACATCGCCCAGTTTAGCCAGTTTTTCGGCAAAAGCTTCATCGCCTGCTTCTTCCTCAGCGTAAAAACGAAGGTTTTCTAAAAGCAGTACTTCGCCCGCTTTAAGGTTAGCTGCAGCTTCTTCAGCCTCAGCGCCTATGCAATCGTTAACAAACTTAACTTCAACACCCAGTATTTCAGATGTTTTGGCTACAATATGCTTAAGGCTGTATTTTTCCTCTTTGCCTTTTGGGCGGCCCAGGTGGCTCATAAGGATAACGCTTCCGCCATCTGCAAGAATTTTATCGATAGTAGGTTTAGCAGCTTCAATACGGGTAGTGTCGGTTACGTTAAATTGCTCATCCAGAGGCACGTTAAAATCAACACGGATTATAGCTTTCTTACCGTTAAAATTAATGTCTTGCAGGGTTTTCATAAAGTTTGTTTGTTGTTTTGCTTAAAATTGATGAAAGGCAAATATAGGATTTATTGTTAATAAAAAGCCAAATGAATGTTGACAAACATTTGTAAGCAACACGCAACTCTTTGTTTTACTGTATTTTAACACGGTGTTAAATTTACAATTTAGCAGCAAAAGGGTAGTTTTTTGTAATGAGATTTTTGGGGAAGGGAGGAAAGAAAACGTTTGAGGAAAATTTTATTCATTTTTTAAATGTGACGCGAAATTTGTTAAATTAGTGCATTGTTAATTCTCCTCATATGAAAAAAAGAAAACCTCCAATTGCCAAAAATCTGGTCAAGAATTCAATTTCAGGTATGTATTCCGCTATTGAAATACATAATAAACCTACATTCTCATATAGATATGAAGTTGTTGTACTATTAATTTTAAACTCTTGGGAATTAGCATTAAAAGCTTACCTATATAAATTCCACAAAAAAATTAAATTATTCAATGAAGATGGCACTACAAAACAATTCGATAATTGCCTTAATAGTGCATCGCAACAGCTTGGTAAAGATTTCAATCCAACAGTCGAAAATTTAAAAATATTGTATGGTTACCGAAACAAAGTAGCACATTTTTTTATTAAAGAATTAGATCCAATAATTTTCGCCTTGATAACGAAAAATATTGTATTTTACAGTTTGTTTATGAAAAATCAATTTAAAATTGATTTATCTAAACAAGCAGATCTCATACTTTTACCAATAGGCTTTCGCAAGCCGGTGTCACCTGTAGATTACATTTCGAATGAATCCCTTCTCAATAATTCTACAAACGAAGTTGTTGAGTTCATAAAAACAATTATTGATTCAACACGCAAATTGAACAATGAAAATATAGATGATACAGTGTTTATTGACTTTAAAATGAATTTGACAAATATTAATAGACTTAAAAATGCAGATATAATAGCTGGAATTGACAATAGTAAATCAAATCAGTTAGTAATATCTACTAAAAAAGAGTTTGAAAATGTTATTATCTCCAAGAATAGTAGTAGCTTAACTGTGTCCCGTAATGAGTCTGAAACTCATGGAAAAGCATTTTATGAAGAATTACAAGATGGTATTTTCGATGAGATCAATAACATAGTGGATGTAAACAACATTTTGTCAAAAGATAAATCAAAATTCATTTTAGGTGATCATCTATATTTTAGAATCTATTCCGAGAGACAGCATGTCAAATACACAATAGAATCATTTGACTTATTCACAAAAACTGCTCTTATACAGTCAAATAATTTACCTTTTTTATATTGGTTTACAAAATTACCACCTAAAAATGCAATTGACATTTTAATAGAAGTATGTTCAGATGGCAAAGCACAAAAGATGCTGAATTTAATCAAAATAATAATTCTACTTGGTGAGGAAGCAATAACTTTATTTGATGATTTCTTTAATTTTAAATTTAAGGGTCAATCACAAAAACCAAATTATTTTTACACTTATTCGGACATGGTTAAAAGCAAGCAATCAAACCCAATTTTTAGATGCCTTAAAGCGACTGATAATAAAGCTCTTTGCGACAAAACATATATTGATTTTTTTAATGACGATAGGCTTGCAAAAAAAACGCTTTCTAATAAATGCTTACTTCAATTTCATGGAGAAAAACTAAATGCTGCGATAAGAGAACTTGACTACATTTCCTATGGCGATTTAATCATAAATAACAAAAATCTTATCGCTGAGTTAAAAAGTAGAGATATCAAATCTATAATTAAATAAACCTAATACTACAACTTAGCGCTTAAACTCCTAAAAAACTTTCTCCTATCTTTGCTCTATGCTATTTTCAGAAATTTTAGGCCAGGAGCATATAAAAAGCCATTTGGCCACCAGTGCCAATAGTGGCCGTATACCCCACGCGCAGCTGTTTATAGGCCCAGAGGGCTGCGGCACACTGCCCATGGCCATTGCTTATGCACGTTATGTTTTGTGCGCCAATACCGGCGGCGAAAACACCAACGGCAATGCCGCCTGCAACCTTAAGTTTGAGCACCTGCAACACCCTGATTTGCACTTTGTTTTTCCGGTTTCGAGCAACAGCGAGGTAAAAAGCCACCCCGTGAGCGCCAACTTTTTAAAGCACTGGCGCGAGTTTGTTACCCAAAACCCATACGGCGGGCTGTTTGACTGGTACAAGAAAATAGACATTGCCAACAAACAGGGCCAGATAGGTGTTGATGAGGCTACCGAGATTGTTAAGGCGCTTTCGCTTAAGGCGTTTGAGGGAGGGTATAAGATTATGATTATCTGGCAGGCCGATAAAATGAACACTGCCACGGCCAACAAGCTGCTTAAGCTGCTTGAGGAACCCCCGCAAAAAACGGTATTCCTGCTTATTGCCGAAAGCGAAGACGACATACTGCAAACCATACTGAGCCGCTGCCAGGTGCTGCATTTTAATGCATTGCCCGAGCAGGTTATTGCCAATGGTTTAGTTTCACGTGAAAAAATAGAGCCCAACGCCGCCATGAAACTGGCACACCAGGCACAGGGCAACTACAACAAAGCCCTGCACATACTGCATAAGACCGATGACGAACTTCCGTTTGAGGAGTGGTTTGTAATGTGGGTGCGCGCGGCTTTTCGTGCTAAGGGCAACGCCGCCGCCATACACGACCTGATTGCCTGGAGCGAACAGATTGCCGGCATAGGCCGCGAGGCACAAAAACAGTTCCTTAATTTTTGTATTGATATGTTCCGCCAGGCCATGCTGCTTAACTACAATGCCAAACAGCTGGTATACATGGAACCTACGGTAGATAAATTCAAACTCGAAAATTTTGCGCCCTTTGTAAACGGTACCAACATAAACGATATTTTTAAAGAACTTAGCGATGCCCTGTATCACATAGAGCGCAACGGCAACGCCAAGATTGTATTAACCGACCTATCGATAAAGCTTACAAGGCTTATCCACAAAAAATAAACATCACTAAAACAAGTATATGGAAACACAATTACACCCTGCAATAATTATTACCCTGGCGTTTTTTGCCATAACTTTTATTCAGTCGGGCTACGACAAAATAAACGACTGGAAGGGCAACCTGGGCTGGCTTAAAGGCCACTTTGCCAATACCATAATTAAAAACGCAGTACCGCAATCGCTGGCGCTTATACTGGTTTTAGAAATACTGGCGGGTGCGTTTTCGGTAATTGGCATTATAAAACTGCTCATGGGCGAAGGCACCGCTTTTGCCGAAATAGCCGGTATTGCAAGCGCCATAACCCTGCTGTTTTTATTGCTGGGCCAGCGCCTGGCTAAAGATTATGACGGCGCCCGCACTATTGTAATTTACTTTATACCGGCCATACTGCTGCTTACGTGGGTGTAATTATTTTTTTGAATAAACAATTTTTATAAAAATCAAATATATCATCAGCTTTAAAGTATTTTTATAAAAAACTAATTAACCTAAAATTACATGAAAACTCCTTTATCCTTAATCCGAAGCTTTAGCTTTGCGGTGTGTTTGTTTACCAGCCTGTTTGCCGGGGCACAAACCCTTATGGTAGACCCCGATTTTAACGCTTCGGGCGCCGGCCCGGCCGGCGGCGACGTGCTTGTATCGTTAATACAGCCTGATGGCAAGATACTTATAGGGGGTAAATTTACTTCTTACAACGGTATAGCCAGGAAAGGGATAGCACGGCTAAATGCTGATGGCTCGCTTGACACCGACTTTGACCCGGGAACAGGGGTACTGCCTAACGCAGCATTTATAAAAACAATAGCCCTTACAGCCGAAAATAAAATTATGATAGGCGGCAGCTTTACCTCTTACAACGGAACCGGCAAGAGTAGTATATGCAGGCTTAACAGCGATGGCTCTCTGGACAATTCTTTTGTACTCGCTACCCAGGTAAATATGTATACAAATTATGGCACCCCTGCTATTAGCTATATAAACATCCGTCCAAATGGGCATTTATGGATTACAGGCTGTATTTCTGTGCCTTCTTATTTTGAAGCAGCTGGCCTTAATTTTGTAGAATTATTGGCCGATGGAGAGTTTGTTGAGGCAAATTATGAAACCTACTTTAATGTATCTGATTTTCAACTCACCCAACCTCCATTTTTTGTGAAGGCCCTTTCAAATGGCATGAAAATGTTTGGTGGTGAAATGGGTAATAATGGCGTTTATTGGTTTTATTTTGGATTATTGTTTCATGGAAACGGGTTTCAAAGCAACACACCGGTTAACAACCCAATGAGGGGGGTGTATTATGATGCCATAGAACTGCCTGGTAATAAAATTTTAGCAGTAGGACGGTATGAAGAGTATTTTGAACCTGATTCAGGCCCCAAGCAAAACCCTATAATACGCATTAACCTTGATGACTTAAGCCTTGATGAAAGCTTTAATGTGAGCTATATGTATGGCACGGGCATAGACCCCCTGTATATTAAAAGGATATTGCCTATGGGCAACAAATTTTTAGCTGCGGGAAAAATAAATACTTACGCAGAGTCGTTTGGTGGGGCCAGCACACCACTGCATAATATTTATATGATAAATGAAGACGGCACATTATATACAGATTTTGATGCTGGAACCGGCACTAATGGAGCCATACTTTATATGGAGCCTACAAATGAAGGTAAACTTATAACCATGGGAGCTTTTACAGATTTTAATGGTACTGCGGTACCCGGTTTTATGCGCCTTATCCTTACCCCGCCTGCCAATAGCACACTATCAATATGCCCAGGTTCAACTGTAAATGATTATGCCAATGCCGGAACTGGTCAGCGCTGGTACACATTGGCCGAAGGCGGTTCACCCCTGGCCCCGTCGTCAGAATTTACACCCGGCATTTATTATGTTTCTAACGTTTTGGGAGATTATGAGAGCACGCGTACAGAAATTACCGTATCTTACATTTTAGCAGGCACACCCGAGGCAGACAACCAAACACTTTATGGGTTTGCAGATGTAGCTGATTTACAGGCTACAGGAACAAACCTGCAATGGTATGCCGCTGCAACAGGTGGCGAAGCCCTTGAAGATGAAACACTATTAAATAGTGGCATCTATTATGTTTCGCAAACTATCGATAACTGTGAAGGTGATCGCCTTGCTGTTGAAGTAACGGTTTTGCCGGTTCCGGTTCCGGGAGGCGAAACAGAACAAACTATTACTATACCTGCTGGTGAAACACCCACTATTGAAGACCTTGAAATAGAAACTATTGAGAATGCTATAGTTAGCTGGTATGCTACTGCTGAAGACGCTGCCGCCGGCACAAACCAGCTTCCTCCCGGAACTGAACTTGAAAGTGGCGAAACTTACTATGCAACACAAACTGTTAATGGGCAAACCAGTTCTGGATATATTTCGATTTTAGCTCTCCTTATACTAGATACAACGGAATTTAAAAATGATAACATTACTTATTATCCAAATCCTGTTTCCGATATACTAAATATTAAACATAAAAACATTATAAGCCGTGTTGAAGCTTATGACGTAAGTGGTAAACAGGTGCTAAGCCATGAAACAGCCGATACTACCCTTGCTCTTAACCTCTCTGCATTACAGGCAGGCAGTTACATTATAAAAATTACAACTCCTGCCAACACCCAAAGTTTGCTGATACTAAAGCAATAAGTTAACATAAAAATATAATGGCTGTCTTAACAACAGCCATTATATTTTTATGCCTTAAAAGGATTTTCAAAAAACATTGTAAAAAATGGCTATTCCCTAATATCATAACCCTTTTTTGCCCAACTTTGTAGTACTATAAAAACAACCTAATCGCTTATGAAAAAAATTACCCCCGTTATCAACATTGCGGGCAATCGTGCCGCGGCATTGCTCCTGCTGGCCGGGTCGCTGTTTTTTGCAACAGAAACCTCTGCCCAAACCAAGCGTTTTGTTAAGCCTGCACCCGCAGGTACTGCCGATGGTTCCAGCTGGGACAATGCGTCTAACGACATCCAGCTTATGATTAATAACTCGGTTAAAGGCGATACCATTTGGGTAGCCGGAGGCACTTACAAGCCCAACCGAAAGGCCAGCGATGTAACCGTTATTACGCCTAATGACCGCGATAATGCCTTTGTGCTTAAAGACAGTGTACAGGTGTATGGCGGCTTTGCAGGTACCGAAATAACCCTGTCGCAACGCGACCTGGGCATAACGGCAAATGCCAGTATATTAAGCGCCGATTTTAACGGAGACGATGCATTTGAGTTTAGCGGAGACACACTTAACATTGCAAACAATGCCGAAAATGCCTACCACGTTATTGTTACCGTAGCATGGGATGAAGACCCTATAAACAGTGCTACACGCCTTGATGGTTTTACCATTACCGGGGGTAATGCTAACGACCCTGCCTTTAGTTTCAGCATTGTGTATGAATATGATATATACCGCTATGCCGGTGGCGGCATTATAAACCGCAACTCAAGCGCACCTACTTATGCCAACCTTATTATAACCGGCAATTATGCCGTTTATGGCGGGGGTGCCTACAACCGTTACCTATCTGATGCAACATACAACAATGTGGTTTTTAACCAAAATGTGGCACAGCTGGGCGGTGGTGTTTACAACTGGGAAACCGTAGAACCCGGTTTTAGCGGCGTAACCATAAGCAATAACAGGGCAGATGCCGGTGCCGGCGTTTATAACCTTACGGGCAGTAACCCCAGCTTTACAGACTGTACCATATCGGGCAACTTTGCAACCGTGGGCGGCGGCGGCGGTGTGTTTAGCAACAACTCATTACCTGTTTTTAACGAAGTAAGCATTACCGGAAACAGCGCAGCTACAAACGGTGGCGGCCTGTATAATACTACAAATGCGTCTGTTATTATTACAAACTCAGATATTGCTGATAATACAGCAGCTACCGGTGGGGGTATTTTTGCAGATGGAAACAGCAACGTTTCGCTTACAGATGTAAATATCTTAGAAAACCAGGCTGTAGACGGCAACGGCGGCGGCTTTTATAACTACCAGTCGGTTCCGGTTTTAAACGGTGTAAACTTTAGCAACAATAGCGCCACAGGAGTGGGCGGCGGCATGGCCAACTGGACCGGCGGAGATGCACTGGTTACAGGTTCTGTATTCTCTGAAAATACTGCACCAGGTGGCGGTGGCGTATTTAACTTTAACGGTGCAAACCCGGTGTTTACCAATGTTGAATTTTTAAGCAATACCGCAACCGATGGCAATGGCGGCGGTGTACAAAACAGGCAAAACGTAAGCCCGGTATTTACTAACTGCCTTTTTGCCGGCAACACGGCTAACTACGGCGGTGGTATTTATAATTTTGACAACGCAGTACCGGTACTTACAAACACAACCATTTCGGCAAACGAGGCTACCATACACGGCGGCGGCTTAGCAAGCGACGGCTCTTCTCCTATTGTGCGTAATTCAATAATTTATGGCAATACCGCAAGCGAAGAAGTAAGCCACGAGGTATTTAACTTTAACAACGCCATACCGGTTTATACCTACAGCCTTATAGGCGGCACAGCTGAAACCTGGGAATATACCGGAACAGATGGCGGAAACAACGTGCAGGGCGACCCGCTTTTTGCAGATGCAGCAGCAGGCAATTTTGCCCTTACCGCACAAAGCCCGGCCCGCAATACTGGTAACAATACCTACTTTGATGCCGGACAAACACCTGACCTTACTACCATTATAACCGATCTTGCCGGTAACCCCCGCATTTATAACAACAGTATTGTAGACATGGGTGCTTATGAGCTTCAGCAAACTGTGGGTCTACAGGATTTTTCAGCACTACAGGTTCTGGCATACCCTAACCCGGTGGGCAGTGTACTTACCCTTTCTGCGGGGCAGGAAATTACAAGCGTAGCCGTTTACAACATGCTGGGCCAGCAGGTTAGCGCCACGTGGAACAGCACAAACAACACCCTGAACATGGCGGCGTTACAGGCCGGCAACTATGTGGTTAAGGCTACCATAGGCAAAGCAACAGGCAGCGTATTAGTGGTAAAGAAATAATATAACATTACAAATACAGAAAAGGCAGCTCACATAAGAGCTGCCTTTTTTATTATATTAGGTTTGTCATTGCTTGTTAGTTCGGATAAAGCTTATGCACTGATAGAATAGCTTGTGGTAAACGTGTACATTAATTGTATCCTCATAAAGAAATTCCTTCACTCCGCCGCGCTTCGGTCAGAATGACAAACTATCCTTTTTATTCCGCAATGCTGGCTTTGTACAGCCTCAATTCGCCAAAAGTAAAAGCATCGCCCAGCTTTTCTTTCATCTGCGTAAGCGTTTCATCTTTAAAATCTTTAAATGCGGCCTTTAGCGCCCTTATTTTGTCTTCGGGCATAATATCGCCCAACTGCACCTTTCCGTCTTCTATAAGCTTCGCAAAATGGCTCTGTATGGTGGTTTCGGTAAGCTTGCGGTGTGCGGCAATCTCTTTTATGGTCATTTGCTGCTGGTACAGTTCAAAAGTTTCGGTAAGGGTAGATTTTTTTGGTTCCTTCTTAACCTTGTTTTTTGGTGTATAACGCTCATACTCCTCGCCTTCTTCCTCAATAATGCTTACCGGGTTAAGTTTCATTATTTCTTTAATGGCGGCGATTTTCTTAGACTTATACTCCTGTATTTCAGGGCTTATAAGGGTTTCACGGCTCACCGTCTGGCCACTTTGCACTACCTCCATAAGGCGTTTACTTTTCATAAGCCTGAGCAGGGAGTTAGTTTGAAGTTCTTCAAGGTCAGACAGTTCATCAAAATAAGCCCTGGCACGTTTCAGGCGTTTTACCTCCTCTATCTTGGTATAGAGGCTGGTGGCCAGCGCATCCATAAATGGAAAGAAATAATTAACCGCGGCCACTACCCTTTCGTTAATAAAAGCCAAATCAGGTTCAGGCTGGGTAAAAAGGCGTTGCAACTGTGCCACAAATTTTTGCGAGGCGTCTATAATGCTGTAAATACGGTCTTCCTGCTGGTGCGCCCACTGGCGGTGCGGTGCCTTGACCGATTTTTCGCCCTCGCCCAGGTAGCTCATTTTATGTTTTTGCCATTCTTCGGCCAGGCGGTTCCAGTTAAAGCTGTCTTTAAGGAAGTTAGCCGTAAACAGCAGCGTTTCGTCTTTAAGCGACTGCTCCAGCTGGTTGTCTTCGGCGCGGCGTTTGGCGTATTCCATCACTTCCTCATCGTTACTAATGCCGTTCATACGCATCGGAGAAAGCAAAATAAGCCCCTCTAACGAACGCAAACGGCTCAGGGCAACATAGGCCTGTCCCGGCATAAAAACGTGCGATACATCAAGTACAGCTTTGTCAAACGTTAATCCCTGGCTCTTGTGCACGGTTATGGCCCATGCTAAACGCAGCGGATAGTGTACAAACGTACCCAGAACCTCCTCCTCTATCTCCTTGGTGGTATCGTTTACGGTGTACTTTACGTTTTCCCACTCGTATTTTTCAGCTTCAATAGTAACGTTCTCTTCAGGGAAATGCACCAGTATCTCGCCGTCTCCCAGCGACTTAATAATCCCAATCTTTCCGTTAAAATATTTCTTTTCGGGCGAAAGGTCGTTTTTAATAAACATAACCTGTGCGCCTACTTTGAGTTTCAGCGCCGGGTCTACCGGGTAAATCTTCTCCGGGAAATCACCCACAATATCAGGCATAAACACGTGCTCCTTACCTTTCAGCTCTGTGAGCGATGTGGCATTCATAGAATCTGCCTTGTGGTTGTGCGTGGTAAGGGTAATGTAGCCGGGATTTTTACTCAGGTCAAAACCGGGCTGTACAAACTCGTTCAACACCTTGAGGTCGTTATTGGTTATAACGTTGTTTCTCAGGTTGTTGAGCACGCCTATAAAGCGGTCGTCTTTCTGGCGGTAAATCTTGTCGAGTTCAATATATACCGGCGGGTTTTGCTGCACCACATGGCTGTGAAAGAAAAACTTGCCACGGTAATACTGCTGTAAAACATTCCACTCGTCATTACGCACTACGGGCGGCAATTGCAGCAGGTCGCCTATATAGAGCACCTGCACCCCACCGTAGGGAATTTGCCTGCGGCGCACGGTACGCAGCATGTAGTCTATGGCATCAAGCAGGTCGGCGCGCAACATACTTACCTCGTCTATAACCAGCAGTTCCAGGTTTTGGATAACAGCTTTTTTTTCACCTCGTAGCATAAAATGCCTGACAAGGGTGTCTTTGGTTTCAAAACGCACAGTATCAGACAGGTGTGGTGGCTGGCCGTGTACCGGTAAAAAGCCGCCAAAAGGCAGCTGGAACATACTGTGTATGGTTACTCCCCCAGCGTTGAGTGCAGCAATGCCCGTAGGTGCCACTACAGCCACATTTTTATGCGTTGTGCGGATAATTTCGCGCAGCAGCGTGGTTTTACCCGTGCCGGCTTTTCCGGTAAGGAATACCGATCGGCTGGTTTGGTTTATAAAACGTAAGGCATATTGTGCTGCTGCTGAAAAGTCCTGCATGTGAGGGTTTTAAAATTTTCGTTAAATGTAGTATTTTTTTCTTACAAACTAAAAAGGGTTTGCAAAAAAATACCCCCGCTTGGCGGGGGCATAAATATTATTTTTTCTTCTCTTCCTTAGCGGGCTCAGCCGGCCTGGTTGATTTGTAGTTGTCGTTTAGTTCCTTAAGTATCTGGTCTGTAATATTATAGCCATCTTTAGCATATATTATAGACGATACATCAGATGTAGAGTAGATATAATCATACCCGTTTTTCTTGCCATATGCCTCAATGTGCTTCTTGATTTTTTTAGAAACGCTGTCGTTTTGTGCCAGCACTTCATCCTGCATTTGCTTGCCAAGGGTTTGCTGTTCGGCAGCTATATCCTGCTCACGTTTTTGCAGTTCCTGGCCTTTAAGCTGGCTCCATTGCGGGCCTTTAGAAGCCGAAAGCTGCTGAGCCTCAGCATAATCAAGTTTCCACTGTTGCGCTTTCTGTGCAAGGCCACGGCCAAGCTCTTCCTGCTTTATTTTAAGTTTGCTTTCAAGGTCTTTAAATTCTTCGTAGTCTTCAGATATTTTCTGGATATCTACATAAGCCGTTTTAAAACCGGCAGACGCAGCAGTCTTGCCTTCTTCTTTATTGCACGAAAACATAACAAGTGCCGCAGCGGCCATCAAAAACATTTTTTTCATTTTGGTAATGAGGTTTTAAAAAATTTTGGTAAAAATAGAAATTTATATTGATTAATGCGTTTTTTTATTTTTTCGTTAAGAGGTTATATAAATTGGGCATGAGTAAAAATTGTCCTGATTTAAGATCGCTTCGTTCCTCGCGATGACAAACCGGCCTTCGACACGCTCAGGGTGACTAGCCTGAATTTAACACCTCCAAAGATTGCTTTGTTCCTTGCGATGACGTTGATCATAAATTACCGAATATTTTGGTCTGTCATCGGGAGGAACGAAGCGATGTACTTATAAAAACGCCATTTTTCTCACTATAAATTTTCTTTATTAAAAATAGCAACCATTATAAGCAATTTCTTTAAAAAGCGGCTTTAAATAAAGCGTTTTAAGCCGTTTTCTAAAAAAGCCAACCCAACGGCACGTTTTAAAGCAAAAAAGCGCCGTAAAAGCGCTTATTTTAATTTTTAGTGTTCTGCAGCACGTAAATATGCGACGAATACTCGCCATTTTGGCTCCCTTTGAGGTTTGACTGCAATCCGCGCCAAAAACCAGCCACAAAATTCATTTTTCCGGTTTTGTATTTTTCTGAAAGCAGGCTTACATAAAAACTATCAAATTTCATAGGTAGGGTTTGTACCAAATCCATTTGCTGTGCCGCGAAAAGTTTTTGGATGCTTGTTTTACTAAAATGCCACAGGTGACGGGGCACATCATAAGCTGCCCAAAATTCTTTGTAGTATTGCGCATCGTGCGATTTATAATTGGGCACCGCCACAATTAATGTACCGGTTGGTTTCAGTATGCGTTTTAATTCGGCAATCTGGGCCTGCACATCGGGCACGTGCTCTAAAACATGCCACATGGTTATTACATCTTTGCTGTGCGAGGCAATTGAAGCCAAATCTTCGGCAAATACGACTCCTTTACCTTTTGCAATATCTTTTGCCTTGGGGCTGGGTTCTACACCGGTAATGTTCCAGCCGTTTTGTTTTGCCACCACAAGAAAATCGCCCGTACCGGCACCAATATCCAGTATTTCGCCTTTTGCGGGCTGAAACCGTTGTACAAGCTTAATCTTATCGCGCAGGGCTTTTTGCTTAACAGTGTGGTACAGTTTTTCAAAAAGCGAACGTTTGCCATCGGTATGGCTAATATAATCGTCGCTTTCATAATATTTGCCCAAGTCCTGAAGTGCGGGTTGCGGATGGGTTTTTAAAAGCTGAAGCTCCTGGTCAAGGAGCAGCTGAAATGTTTCACGTGAAACAGAATGGTCTTTTACGGTAATGTAAACCGGTTTATTTGTAAAATCCATTTACAGGTTATAATATTCGTTCTTTAAGTTTAAAAGATATTTTACAGCAATGTTTTGATATAGCGAGTTGCTAAGCAAACAATCCTGGTTATAGTCATCTACTATAGAAAGGCCAAGAAATTTAGCGGTACTGCCCACAATGTTAGCATCGGTTTCATTTTGGGTAACCATAAACTGGCTCATATCAAAATATTTATTGAGCTCGGCAGTATCATATAAATAAACGGTAAACGTGTGCCCATCGAGGTCAACGTTATACTGTACGTCTTCATAGGTACCTATTCCGTACTTATCGGCCAAAAACTGCACAAAAGGGCGCTTTCGCGGATTATTCTCAAAAATAAACGCCGTAAGGCCTTCATCATGCCCAAGGGTTTGTTTTCCGTTAGGCAAAAGTGTATAATCTACTATTTGCAGGTTGCCCCGCTGCGTAATGCAAGAGGCGCTACACAGGGCCACCACTAAAAACACCAAAAACCCTTTCCAAGAGAGGGTTTTTAAAATTCGTTCCACGTGAAACACCATTATCGTCCCATATGTATTAAAAGCACCGAAACATCGGCCGGAGACACACCACTAATGCGGCTTGCCTGCGAAATAGTAACGGGGCGTATTTTTTTCATCTTTTCACGAGCCTCATAGGATAGCGACTTAATTTTATCATAATCAAAGTCGGCCGGAATTTTTACATCCTCAAGGCGGTTAAGCTTATCAGCATTGTTTTTTTCTTTTTCAATATAACCGCTGTACTTAACCTGGACTTCGGCCTGCTCTACCACTTCCCTATCCAGGTTGTGTGCAGCAATATAATTGGTCACTTTTTCAAACTTTAAAATATCCTCAAGCTCAATTTGCGGGCGACTGAATATCTTAAACATTTTATCAGACTGCACAATGGGCGCCGACTCCTTTTCTATAAGCACCGGGTTGGCTTCATCTACCGTTAGGCTTGTTTCACGGAAGAAGTTCACAAAAGCATCGCTCTCATCGCGTTTCTTTTCCATACGGCGCAGGCGCGTTTCAGATGCTAGGCCAATTTCAAACGAACGCGGTGTAAGCCTAAAATCAGCATTGTCCTGGCGCAGCAGCGTGCGGTACTCAGCACGGCTGGTAAACATACGGTACGGCTCTTCGGTTCCTTTGGTAATAAGATCGTCTATAAGAACGCCTATATACGCCTCATTACGCTTAAGAATGAATGGGTCTTTCTCCTGCACTTTAAGCGCAGCGTTTATACCTGCCATTAAGCCCTGTGATGCAGCTTCTTCATAGCCTGTAGTACCGTTAATCTGCCCGGCAAAATACAACCCTTCCACAAGCTTGGTTTCAAGCGTATGCTTAAGCTGTGTAGGCGGGAAATAATCGTACTCAATAGCATATCCTGGACGGAAGAATTTTACATTCTCAAAGCCTGCAACACTGCGCAGCGCTTTAAACTGCACGTCCTCCGGAAGGGAGGTGCTAAAGCCGTTTACATATACTTCAACCGTATTCCATCCCTCTGGTTCTACAAACAGCTGGTGGCGGTCTTTATCGGCAAAACGGTTAATTTTATCTTCTATAGACGGGCAGTAGCGCGGCCCAAGGCTTTTGATGCGCCCGTTAAACATTGGCGAACGGTCAAACCCTTCGCGCAGCTGGTTGTGTACTTCCTCACTTGTGTAAGTCATAAAGCATGAACGCTGCTCTACAAGCGGCTTGGTTGTATCAAGGTAAGAGAATTTATCAGGGTTTACATCGCCTGGCTGCTCTATCATCTTAGAATAATCCAAAGAGCGGCCATCAACACGCGGCGGCGTACCGGTTTTCATCCTGCCGGCAGTAAAGCCCGCTTTAACCAGGTCTTCGGTAATGCCGTAAGCAGCACCCTCTCCTGCCCTGCCACCGCCAAACTGTTTCTCCCCAATATGGATTAACCCATTTAGGAATGTGCCGTTTGTAAGCACTACGGTTTTACCTTTTATTTCGAGCCCCAGAGATGTTTTAACACCCCTTATACAGCCGTTTTCTATAATCAACCCCTTTACCATTTCCTGGTAAAAGTCGAGGTTTTTTGTACCCTCCAGCATAAGCCTCCACTCTTCGGCAAAGCGCATGCGGTCGCTTTGTGCACGCGGGCTCCACATGGCAGGCCCTTTTGACTTGTTCAGCATCTTGAACTGAATTGCAGTCTTGTCTGTCACAATACCGCTATACCCGCCAAGGGCGTCGATTTCGCGCACAATTTGCCCTTTTGCAATACCTCCCATAGCGGGATTGCACGACATTTGGGCTATGTTTTGCAAGCTCATGGTAACCAGCAATGTACTGCACCCCATATTTGCCGCGGCGGCGGCAGCTTCGCTGCCTGCGTGACCCGCACCCACCACTATTACATCATATTCTTCCAGAAACATTTTCTTTTCTCATTTGTTCCACGTGGAACGTGAAACGGTTATTTTTGTTTTGTGTTCCACGTGGAACACAAATTTAATTCAATTTTAAAACGTTCCACGTGGAACGTTGTTTGTGGTATTGTATCACGATGTTTCACGTGGAACAAAGTTAATTCAATATCTTATGTTGAGATGTACTACCGTTTTGATAACTAACATTAACAAAGAAAACACCATTGCTAAAAGTGTTTTCAAGTGCTAAATTGTTACTTTCCGCTTGTGCAGTATAGATCAGTTTACCTGACACATCATAAATACTTACATTAGCAATTTCATTGTCTGAAACAATATTAAAACAATCGTTTGCCTTATAAACAAAAGACGATGCTTCCGTAAATTTGTTACCACCCACAACGGTGCCAATTAATCGCACTATACCTCTCTTTGATTCTCCATTAAACTGCATAAAGCTACCAGCAGCCAATATTTTGCCATCATTCAGTGCAACAGCTTTCGTTAAATGGAAGTCAACACCTGCGCCAATACTAAATGAAGTATCAATACTGCCATCATAATTAATCAATGCCATATCATGAACTTCATGATCTCCATAAGCATCAAACTTACCAGAAACCAGATATTTCCCATTATACTTTTCAATATCTAAAATTCTATTGGCAGAATAACTATTTTGAGCAGTAGTAACCGAAAAAGACTCATCTATACTACCATCATCATTAAGTCTGATTAAGGTTGCAACAGTATTACCTGTAGGAACATCAAAAAAACCGGCTGCAACTATCTTGCCATCATACTCTAAAACTACATCATGTACAACACCCCTAACATAATACTTAGAATTAAATGTAGTATCAATAGTACCGTTTTCATTAAGCCTTATTAGGCCTTTATAAAGAGTATCACTGTCATCATTCATGTTTCCGGCTACCAAAATCTTGTTGTCAGCCAAAACAATAATTTCATCAGCTTTTGTAAGTACACCATTATAATCTCCATTATAGGCAAACGTAGTATCTAATGAGCCATCAGCATTCAAACGGATAATTGTGTACCTGTTGCCTTCAGGCGTTTTAAAATCCCCTCCCACAAGAATCTTACCGTTTGCATCTACAGCTATACTGTAAATAACCTTTACAAGACCGGGGGTGCTGTCAAACACAACCGAAGATGTGAATTCAGAATCAAGACTACCATCACTGTTTAACCTTATAATCTGGTTAACCGGATTTCCGTTACAGTTAGAAAAAGCCCCTCCAACATAAATTTTATCATCAGCACCAGCTATGCATGCTACCCCACCAGGAAGACTAATGTTGAAAGATTCGTCTAAAGAACCATCCTGATTAAGGCATGCAAAATCAGCAACAGGGATTCCGTTATAAGAATTAAAGTAACTACCGCCGCCTATTAAAATCTTGCCGCCGTTCAAAAGAAAAACATCGTTTATTACTGCACCATTGGTTACTCCTGTACCCCCCTGATTAAAATCAGCATCTAATGCTAGCGTTTGTGCAGATAACGCCAGCGAACATACAAAAGCAGATAATGTAAAAAACTTCTTCATTTATGAGGATTTATAATTAATTATGATTGGTTAAACTTCAGTTTGGTCGTTAAACATAGCCAGCTTTTCATCTTCTTTAGCGCGCATTTCCTGCTCGCCTTCTTCGGTTTTGTCGGTATAGCCACAATAGTGTAAAACACCGTGTACCATTACACGTTTAAGCTCATCAATAAAGTCAACTTTAAAATCAATGGCGTTGTCTTTTACCCTTTCAACAGATATAAAAATATCGCCGCTAATCAGGTTGCCCATGGTATAATCAAAACTAATAATATCGGTAAGCGTGTCGTGGTTTAAGAACTCAATATTCTTTTCAAGCAGGTAGGCATCATCACAAAAAATGTAATTTATTTCGCCTTCCGTCTTGTCTTCGGATTCCAGCACACGGCCAATCCAGTCGGCATATTCCTGTTCGTTATCTAAATCAAATCCGGTTTCGTAGTTAAAGCTAATCATTGTTTTTAAAGTATTGCTGAACCTTTTGGTTGAAATTAGGGCGCAAAGGTAGTGATTGCCTGTTTAATATCTCTACGCCGTTTAAATATTCCTTTAGGGCTTCAGGCAGTTGGTTACTGGTGTTATTATAGTCTTTTTTATTGGTTTGGCTTTGGCGTTTGTTGTCCTGCCCCTGCTGCTTCATGGCATTTTCAAGCTTTAGCAATTCGTGCTTCAGGTTTTGCATTTTTTCCAGTGTTTGGTTGTCGAAACCTTTATTGAGCAACTGCTTTTCTATGTCTTTCATTTTTTTAGCCGCTGCCTGGCCATTGCCGCCCATGCCTTCTTTTTCCAGCATTTGCTGTAGCTGTTCGCGCAGTTGCTGCTGCTCTTTATAAATTTCCAGTATTTTACCGGCATCTCCCTCGCTGCCTTCTCCTTCTCCACCCTGGCCTTCACCTCCTGGTTGACCCTCACCCTGCTTGCCTTTACCGTCTTTACCTTTCATGCCTTCCTGCATTTTTTTAGAAAGCCCTTCCTGCTTTTGAATGATATCGCCAAGCTGCGGCTCATTGCCCTGCTGACCCTGTTTAGACTTGCCGCCACCCATGCCCTGGCCATTCATTTCCATTTGCATGTTGTTGAGCATATCGCTTAAAAAGTCGGCCAGCTTATTAGCCGATGTTATGGCATATTGCTGGTTGCTTACGCCACGGCCTACTGCATTTTCGGCAAGGTCGGCCAGTGCCTTATCAACATAATAATGCACGTTGCCCACCTCTTTGGTAATGTCTTCGCTAATGCGCGGGTTGCGTAGTGACATGGCAAAAAGGCTGTCGTCTACATGGCGGAACTGTTGCTTTAAATCCTGTTGGCGCTTTAGGTTTTTAGCAAAGTTTGATGAATGCCTGTTGTTGCCACGAAACTGACCCATTACATCTTCCTGCGAAAATGAATAAGCCAACAGGTTATCCAGAATCTGGCGTAGCATTTTTACATCTTCCTGAAGCATTTCCATTTCGCCGCCCATCATGCTTTGCATCATATCGGCACCCATTTGCTTCATTTTTTCTGAAGCCGATTTCTGTTTGTTCTTTGCCTTTTGCTTGCTTTTTTTCTGTTCTTCCTTTTGCTGCTCGTTTTGCTTATCGCTGTTTTGCTCCTGCTGTTCTTCTTTTTGAAGTTCCTTTTTGGCATCGTCCATATCGCTCTTTACACCCTGCTCCTTTTTCTCATCGGCAGGTATATCCATAGGCTTGGCCAGTTCCTGGTTTTGCTTATCGAGCTCGCGCATTTCCTTTTGCAGCTGGTTAAATTCTTTATTCAGCTGGTCTTGTTTTTGTGCATTGTTATCTTTATTCTCGCTCAGCTTATCCTGCTTTTCGGCAAGCTGTTGCAGTTTCTCAGCAATTTGTTCTGCCTTTTTTTCTACATAATAACGCTTGGTAAGTTCTACCAGCTGCTCCAGGTTTTTAATCTGGCTCTTGGCGTTTTTCTTAAACTGATCCATTTTTTCGAACAGTTCTTCCTCGCTCAGTTTTTTATTTAATTCCTTAAGCTCTTCCAGAAGCTTTTCATTTTTTTGGGCTTCTGCTTCGTTTTTCTCAAGGCGTTTCATAAGCTCCTGCTTAAACTCGTCTTCCTTTTCCGGCATAAACTGGTCCAGGTTTTCGTGCAGTTTTTTACTCAGTTCCTGCTGGCGCTGTTCCTGCATTTGCTGACGTTTAATAAAATCATCAACCTTTTTCTGGTCTTTAAAGTCAAGCTCCTTTTTTTCCTTACCCATTTTCTGAAGCTTGTCCATCTCCCCCATTTGCTTATCCTGGTTTTTAATGGCATTCTCCAGGCTGTTGATATTGCTGTTTTGTTCCTGCAATGCCTTGTCTTCTTTTTCGGACTGGGTAAGTTCGCGGTGTGAGAAAACCGACGACTTTGTGCTCTTATAGTTGTGCACGGCATCGTTATCAAAAACCTCAAAATAGTATTCATAATCTACCCCGGCCTTAACATCGAGCCCCGTGGGGAAGCTGTAGTAAAAACGGTCAACCGGTTCGCGCTTTACGGGTAGTGTTCCACGCCTGGCAGCATTAGGGTTATCCTGCGGGTAGTATACAATTTGTAGTTTGGTAAGGCCATAGTCATCGCTCAGCTGGCCCAGTATATAATCTTTTTTCAGGTTAAGACTATCGGGGGCGCTTTGTACGCTAATGGTAGGGTACTGATCTTTAACCGTAGTGATTTGATATTGCAGCTTTTCATGGTTTTTAACCTTGCTGTTGCTGGTAAGTATTTGGTATTCGGTATTTTGCAGGATGGTTTTGCTAAGCGTAAAGGTGTTATCTTCCTTTACAAAGGCCTGTTGTGCACCATCATGGCTAAATTGTATGTCGGTAGTGGCCACAGCGTTTACTTTCCAGGTAACTTTAGTACCATCGGGCACTACGGCGTTGCCTGTACCCTGTACTACCTCCTGTTTTTTGCCAAGGTAGGCCGGAAAGTTAAGCACCATCTCAAAATTGGCAATGGTAGGCACGGCCACCACATTTAGCTCATACGGCTGAGAGGTTACGTTATTGGCTGAAAGCTGAAAGCTGACGGCTTTTGTTGGCTTTTCAAACGTATAGGTAAATATGCCGGGCTTTACATTTTCCAGGTAATAGTTTTCGCTGCCTATGTTTATCATGGCATTTTCCGGAATAACGCTGCCCTGTGTTTTAATCTCAAGGGTAAAGTCGGCGCCCTGTTGTGCAATAAGTGGGTTATTCACCACAATAAATTCAAACGGGGCCGGTGGTGCATAGTGCGTGTTGTAGTGCACAACCCTATCAAAGCTTTGGGTAATTACCTTGCTGTTTCCGCTGATAAGGAAAAACAAAATAAGCAGTACCGGTACAGCAGCATACGGCAGGTACTTTGAATTCTTTTTAAAATTTATGGCATTGGTAAATGGTATAGGCTGTAGGCTGTTTGCCTTTTGCTCGATAGATGCCAGCAGCAGTTCACTTTGCTGAACCTCGTTACTAAGTTGCAGGAAATTGGTTAGCCTGTCGCTTACCTCGCTAAAGTGGTTGCCTATTATAGTTGAAGCCTCTTTATAGCCTATGCCTTTTTGCAATTTGAACAATTTAAAAACCGGAAACAAAATAAACCGTGCCAGGAGAATGGCTTCTACCAAAATAAAAATCCAGAAGAGCGCTGTACGCCCGCCCTGGGGCAGCCATAAAAAGTACTCCAGGAGTAGCGTAAAAATAAAATACAACAGGCCGAGGGCGGTAAACAAAATTGTTCCACGGATAACCTCGTTTGTGTAAAACTTCCTGATAAAGGCTTCGAGTTTGGCGTATATGAGGGATTTTGCTTCCAAAATGTTTATAAATTACGTGTAATTGTTTATAACCGATAAAGATATAAATTCTTATGATGCAGAGGCGTTAATTTTGGATTGTTCGATGATTCGATGATTCGATTGTTCGATTGTTCGATGGTTTGATGGTTTGAGAGTGTATTTTGCAGTTAGTCGAAAAATCGAATCATCGAATAATCCAAAAATCCAAATACCTATCTTTGCACCTTTAAACAAATCTATTAGCCATGTCAAGACCGGTACGCGTGCGTTTTGCACCCAGCCCTACAGGCCCGTTGCACATTGGCGGTGTGCGCACTGCCCTTTTTAATTACTTATTTGCCAAAAAACACGGCGGTACTTTTTACCTGCGTATTGAAGATACCGACCAAAACCGCTTTGTGCCCGGCGCTGAAGAATATATTGTAGAAGCCCTTAACTGGCTGGGCATACCGTTTGACGAAGGTGTGGGTGTAAACGAAAAGTTTGGCCCTTACCGCCAGAGTGAGCGTAAAGAAATGTATGCACAATATGCACAGCAGCTTATTAACAGCGGCTGGGCGTATTATGCTTTTGACAGCGCTGAAAAGCTTGACGAACTGCGCAAAGCCGATGAAGCCGAAGGCAAAACGTTTATATACAACCATGCGACCCGTGGAACACTGGATAATTCATTGAGCCTTCCGGCAGAAGAAGTGCAAAAGCGCATACAGGCCGGCGAGGATTATGTTATCCGTTTTAAGATACCTGCCGGAGAAACGTTGTTTTTACACGATATTATCCGTGGGGATATAAAGTTTGATACTAACCTGCTTGATGACAAGGTGTTGTTTAAAAGCGATGGTATGCCAACGTATCACCTGGCCAATATTGTAGACGACCACCTTATGGAAACCTCTCACGTTATCCGTGGAGAGGAATGGCTGCCAAGTATGCCGCTGCACGAATTACTGTATAAGGCTTTTGGATGGGATGCACCACAGTTTGCACACCTTCCGCTTATACTTAAGCCTGTGGGCAACGGCAAGCTGAGCAAGCGCGATGGCGATAAGCTGGGCTTCCCGGTTTTCCCGCTGCAATGGAATAATGCCGACGGAACATCGTCTATGGGTTACCGTGAGCAGGGCTTTTTACCTGAGGCAGTGGTAAACTTCCTGGCGCTGCTGGGCTGGAACCCGGGCACTGAGCAGGAACTCTTTACGCTTGATGAACTGGTGCAGCTGTTTGACCTTGAGCGTGTGCATAAGGCAGGCGCCAAGTTTGACCCGGAGAAGAACAAGTGGTTTAACCACCAGTATTTCCAAAGGGCAGATAACCACGTACTGGCTACTGAACTGAACCACCACCTGGTTGAACAGGGTATTAACAAGTCTATAGAAGTTGTTGAAAAAGTGGTAGGCCTTGTTAAAGAGCGTGCCACTTTTGCCAGTGAACTTTGGGCATTAAGCGACTACTTTTTTGTTACGCCATCATCTTTTGAAGAAAAAGCAGTAGCAAAACAATGGAAGCCCGAAACCGGTGCCATACTTAAAGAACTGGCTGATATTTTGGTAAACACGCTTGATTTTACATCTGCCAATACAGAAAGCGTTGTAAAGGCCTGGATTGAACAAAAAGGCCTGGGTATGGGTAAAGTTATGCCTCCGCTGCGTTTAGCGCTTGTAGGCGATTTAAAAGGCCCCCACCTGTTTGATATCATCGAGATAATAGGCAAAGAAGAAACCATAGGCAGGATAAACAAAGCTGCCGAAGTTTTAGGATAAACAAAAAGCCTCCCAAATTTGGGAGGCTTTTTTTATCTGTTAAAGAAATAGTAGGTAAATGTAATTGATGCAAAATCATCTTTACCACCAATATTTATGGCCCCGGTATTTGTATCAAGCTTTCTATACGGGCTGTTTATAGCAAAATTGTAGCGAAAGTTAAGCTCCATGTTGTTATGGTACACATTTAGGCCCACTGTGGCAAATGCATTAAGGTGCTCACCTTTAACTGACGATATTTTCATGTTACCTGCCGGATAATCATACGGGTAAAGCTCATAATACATGCTTTCTTTTTCGGGCATAGTAAAATTATTGATGTAGGTAACCGTTGGCCCGGCATGCAGGCCAAACGTAATGTTTTCTTTTTTAAGGCGCAGCAGGTCATAATAATACAAAGCCGATAACCCCACACGCTTACTGTTAAACTTAATCCATTCCGGGTCGTTTTGCCTCATGTCCTGCCCATAAAATTTGGTATTGAACCATATAAAGCTGCCTTCAAACACTAAATCTGATTTTTTAGAAAGCCTGAACCCCTTTACTAACCCGGCAGATAAACCCGTGCCTGATTTAGAAGTTATAAACGTGGGGCTTGCATAATATTCGTTTATGCCGGCAGTAAGGCCAAAGGTGCGTTTATTTTGTGCAAATAGACAAAATGCTTGTAAACAAATGCCCAGGAGGAGAAATTTTTTCATGTTGAGAAGTTCTGAACGGCAAATATCATATTTTTGCGGCTAAATATTCTTCTCATGAAAAAAAAAATTCTGCTGTTTTCATTGCCATTAGTGCTAACATCATGTGGTGTTGAAAATATTATTACTGCTACTCCGCTTGTAACTACTTTTGAAGCCATCAATATTCAGGATACCCATGCCGAAATAGGTGGCGAGGTATATAACGATGCCGGTAGCCGCGTAACCGAAAACGGAGTGGTATTAAGCACTACATCTGCACTGCCTACTGTTAACGACATTAAAGTTGTTGCCGGAACAGGAGAGGGTGTATTTTATGGGGTGTATGATGAGCTACAGGATAATACCACCTATTATTACAGGGCTTTTGGCACTAACAGCAACGGTACAGGATATGGCGAGGTTGTTACCTTTACTACACTGCCGTCTTCGTGCAGCCCGGAGCTGGATAACCAGATAGCTACAGGAACGGCAACACTTACGGTTAACGATGTGGTAAAAGAAACCAGCTGGCTTAATTATGATAACGGTAATATACAGTATTTTACAGAGCCACTTGCCAATAATACCGTGGTTACCCTACAGTTTTATGAAACACACCAGCAACCGCCGGCAACAGGAACCTACTCTACAACACAAATATTTAAGAATGAAGATACCCCCTCTGTATGGAAGGTAAGGATATTATTTAGCACCAATGGCCAGGACAACAGCGGTACCCTTGCCCCTGACGGCGAATTTGTTTTTGTTGAAAACAACAACGGCACCATAACCTTTACATTTTGCGATACTTACATAAACAGCCAGTATAGCCTAAACGGAAAGTTTACTTACATACCTTAAAACCAAACAGAAGCCTCCCAAATGCGGAGGCTTTTTTTATGGCCCTGATATTACCTTTACATAATGTTTTGCAGTTATTGGTAACATTTACACAAATTGTGCGTATAATATATACACACTATTGTGTTAGTACTTTAAATCCAACAATCAATACATTATGGAAAGCATTCCTATTTACATTGTTCTTTTTATTTTAGTAGTAATCTTTTTCTCGTCGTTCTTTACCGTTAAACAGCAAACGGCTGTGGTGGTAGAACGTTTTGGTAAATTCCTTTCGGTGCGCCAGGCGGGCTTACAGCTTAAAATTCCGGTGGTAGATAAAATAGCCGGCAAGATTAACCTTAAAATCCAGCAGCTTGATGTTATTATTGAAACCAAGACCAAAGAGAACGTGTTTGTAAAAATGAAGGTTTCAGTACAGTTTAAGGTAATACAGCAAAAAGAATATGAGGCATTCTACAAGCTGCAATACCCGCACGACCAGATAACCAGCTACGTGTTTGACGTAGTGCGTGCCGAGGTGCCCAAACTTAAACTTGATGATGTTTTTGAGCGTAAAGACGATATAGCCATTGCTGTAAAACGCGAACTTAACGAAGCCATGACCACCTATGGTTATGATATTATAAACGCCCTGATTACCGATATTGACCCGGACCCGCAGGTAAAACACGCCATGAACCGCATTAACGCGGCCGACCGTGAGAAATCAGCTGCTGAATATGAGGCTGAAGCACAACGCATTCGTATAGTAGCAAAAGCTAAGGCTGAGGCCGAAAGCAAAAGGCTACAGGGACAGGGTATTGCAGACCAGCGCCGTGAAATTGCACGCGGCCTTGTAGAAAGTGTTGATACCCTTAACCAAGTGGGTATTAACAGCCAGGAGGCATCGGCACTAATTGTGGTAACGCAGCATTATGACACACTACAGGCCATAGGCGGCGACACTAACAGTAACCTTATACTACTGCCTAACTCGCCACAGGCGGCAAGCGATATGCTTAATAACATGATTGTTTCTTTTGCGGCAAGCGGACAGGTAAACAACAGCATGCAGAAACCGCGTAAGGATAAAGACAAATCAGGATATAAAAAGCCTGACTACAAAAACCCCGATGAAACCGGTACAGCACCTGAAAATACTGAGGTATAATTATAAAAAGGCTTTCAATACTGAAAGCCTTTTTTGTTAAATTAGCGTTTTAGATTAAACTTCGGCACAGATTGTGAATCTAAACCGGTAAACAATAAAATTATAGCATTATGAATAAAAAAGTTTTTGCCCTGCTGCTTATGGCAGGATTATTTACCACCGCAGGAGCTGTGGCACAGGAAAAAGTGATAAAGGGAGAAAGGCTTCAAAAAGCTAAAGATGCTTTTGAAGATATTGATACCGATAAAGACGGAAAAATTAGCAAGGCTGAGGCCGAAAAAGGCCCTAAGGGATACCTTAATGAACATTTTGCAGAGATAGATACAAACAAAGATAACTTTGTTGAAAAGCCGGAATTAAAAGCTTACCTGAAAGACAAAAAAGAATTCAGGCAAGATAAAAAAGCTGTTCTTAAGCCTAAACAAAAATAAGCCACTGCTTAAATAATAGAAAAAGCCGTACTGTTAATAAGTACGGCTTTAATGTTTTAGGGTAGTTTCTTACCAAAAGAAAATGCCCATTATAACAGATAACGCTATAAAGCCCAGCCCTATATAAAACCTTACGTTGCTTTTGCCTTCGTTTTTATTGCGGATGAATTTTCTGGTTGCAAATATAAATGCACCGGCTCCTACTAAAGCTATACACCAAACAGGCAGCCACTTACTGAAAGTAGGCATTAAAATAAGGACAAACATAGCATAGGCGTTAGCTATTTTATCTTCTAAAAGTATTTCCTGTTTCATAATTACCTGTTTTGCAGCTTTTGCCTGTTGTTAATGTACTTGATAACTTTTACCATAAAATAAATAAAGAATACTGCCAGCAGTATATTAAACAGCTGCCAAAAAAATAGGCTTATGCTAAAATCAGTGATTATTGTTTCCATAGAGGATATGCTTGGTTACAGCAAATATAGTAAAAAGCTACTAAGCTCCTGAGACGCTTAATTACTTAGCTTTAAATACAATAAAAAAGCCATACTTGTGCAGTACGGCTTATATGCTTAGTGGCTAAGAAGCTTTCTTAAAAAATCTTCTTGAAAATCCAGGTAAGGGCAGCGCTCTTAATAGGCCCGCTAAAGGCCCCTAAAAGCTTTGCAACCCTCATGGGCTTCTCACCTACTATATTTTCAACTGTAAGGCTGTCTTTAGCCTCATTAAGGTCTTTTTTAAAGCGGGCATAGGCCAGGTCTTTCTCAAGCTTTAAAATTTCGAGGTCCTGGTTTATTTCGGCAAAGCTGTTGTATATCTTAGTAACGGGCATGGCTATTCGTATTTTTTAAATAACATTTTAGAGAAGGTGGCAATAAGCGGGCCTTCTACAATCTTATCCTGAACCTTGTAAATTACAATGGCCATAATAAGGTATATAAAACCTACTGCCAAAAAGCCCAGTGCAAAATTATCAAACCAGTAGCCAAAGGCCAGCGCCAGCGCTATTGAAAAGAAAAGGGTAACTATAACCAGCATGGTGGCAAGCAAAAACAGCTTGAGCATCATGGCTGTAGACTTCATGAGCAGCTTAAAGCCCCAAAGCTTGTAATACTTCAGGTTAGCATCAATAAGCCTTTTAGCCTCATTTTTTAAGTCTTCTGCGTTTTCCTTTATCTCTTCAAATGCCATAGCGGTGGTTTATAATTATGCCTTAGCAGCGTTTTTAGCTCCTTTTTTAAGCTCTTCAAGCTTGCGCTCAAGTGTGGCAATTACATCATCGGCCTCATCTTTAGCGCTTGTTACAAGGCTGTCAAGGCTACTCTCAAGGTCTTGCTTGGCATGGCCAAATTTGCTTTTAACGGTTTCGGTAAGCTCGGCAAGCTTGTCTTTAATTTCATCTGCCTTGGTGCTTACACCGTCTTTAATTTTTTTACGTGTTTTAGATCCTGAATCAGGTGCGAATAAAATGCCTATTGCAGCACCCACAGCAGCACCTGCAAGTACTGCTACAATTGTTCCGGTTTTACCAGCCATAATATTAGTTTTTTGAATTAATAATTTACGTTGATGAATCAATATTATAAAGATAGCGCATTTTAACATTTGTAGGATGTTAAATGACCGTTAACGTAACGCTAAAGATTGCAAAAATTAAAATAAGCCCGTTTGGCGGGCTTTTGCAGGATAGTTGGAGGCTTTGTATTTCTTACAAAAAAGAATGAAGCAGGATGGATTTATGAGGGTCGGTTTTAATAATTATAAATTATAATATACTTATTTTTAATTGATTTTATTAATAATAGAGTAAGTCTATTGGAAAGCTCCTTAGCTGCTAAGCTTCTTAGCCACTTAGAATTTTTGGGAATAAAAAAACCGGAAGGGTTGCTTCCGGTTTTGTATGACTTAAAAAGATTGCTTCGTCGTTCCTCCTCGCAATGACTGCCACCCCGCCCTACGGGCACCCCCCCAAGGGAGGGGAATGCTCACTCAGTTGCGCTTCGACAGGCTCAGCGTGACAAACCTCATAAACTAAGTGGCTCATAAGCTAAGAAGCTTAGCAACTTCCTCTACTCTTTTGCTTCAAGCTTTGCCCATGTATCGCGCAGGCCTACTGTTTTGTTAAATACCAGCTGTTCTGCATTGGTATCAGTATCTACACAGAAATAGCCAAGGCGCTGAAACTGATAGCGTTCGCCGGCTTCAGCACTTTTAAGCGATGGTTCAAGGTAGCCGGTTATAACCTGTAGCGAATCGGGGTTTATGTAGGTTTTAAAGTCTACTTCTTTATCGCCGTCAGGGTTTTCATGTGTAAATAAACGGTCATATAGCCTTACTTCTGCTTTAACGGCATGTTGTATGCTAACCCAGTGTATGGTACCTTTTATCTTGCGAAGGCTGGCTTCAGAGCCGCTGCCACTGCGCGAATCAGTATCATAGGTAGCGTGGATTTCGGTAATGTTCCCATCGGCATCCTTAACAACGCTCTCACCTTTAATAATGTAGGCGTTTTTAAGGCGTACTTCCTTACCCAGTGTAAGGCGGAAATACTTGCTGTTGGCATTTTCCATAAAGTCTTCGCGCTCTATGTACAGCTCACGGCTAAAGGGCACTTCACGGAAACCTGCTGACTCATCTTCAGGGTTGTTTTCGGCTTCAAGCCACTCTTCCTGTCCTTCAGGATAGTTAGTTATTACCAGCTTAACCGGGTCAAGCACGGCCATAACACGTGATGCGGTTTTATTTAAATCTTCACGTACACAGAATTCTAACACGCTAACATCTACCAGGTTGGTGCGCTTAGCAATACCAATGGTATCGGCAAAATTACGTATTGAATTTGGCGTGTAACCCCTTCTCCTCATACCACTAATGGTGCTCATGCGTGGGTCGTCCCATCCGGTAACATATTTTTCCTGTACCAGTTGCAGTAATTTACGCTTGCTCACAACGGTATGGCTCAGGTTACGGCGTGCAAATTCGCGCTGTTTAGGGCGTGTTTTTGTGTTGTCGTATATCTGGTCAAGGAACCAGTCATACAGTTCCCTGTGCATAAGGAATTCAAGCGTACAAAGCGAGTGCGATACTGCCTCAAGGTAGTCGCTTTCGCCATGGGCCCAGTCATACATAGGGTATATTTTCCACTTCTCGCCGGTGCGGTGGTGGTGCTTGTGCAGTATGCGGTACATAATAGGGTCGCGCATAAGCATGTTGCTGCTGGCCATATCTATTTTAGCACGCAATACGTGTGTACCTTCTTCAAAATCACCGTTTTTCATGCCTTCAAAAAGGGCAAGGTTTTCGTCTACACTACGGTCGCGGTACGGGCTGTGTGTGCCCGGTGTGTTTGGCGTGCCTTTTTGTTTGGCCATGTCTTCAGATGACTGGCTGTCTACATAGGCTTTACCTTTTTTAATGAACTCAACGGCCCACTGGTACAGCTCCTGGAAATAATCAGAGGCATACAGCTCTTTATCCCATGTAAAGCCCAGCCACTCTACGTCTTTTTTAATAGCATCTACATACTCCTGCTCTTCTTTGGCAGGGTTTGTATCGTCAAAACGCAGGTTTACAGGGGCGTTGTACTTAAGCCCAAGGCCAAAATTAAGGCATATTGAACTGGCGTGGCCCACGTGCAGGTAGCCGTTTGGCTCGGGCGGAAAGCGAAAACGCAGCTTATCGGCACCAAAGCCCGCAGCCAGGTCTTCTTCTATTATTTGTTCTATAAAATTGAGTGAACGCTCTTCGGTAGACATAGTATTTTTATAAGTTGGGCAAAGATAAAAAAAAGGTGCTTAGGTACTAAGGTTCTGAGGTGCTTAGTGACTTAATTTTTGCTGAGTACCTTAGTATCTAAGAACCTTAGCACCTTTCTAAAAAACTCAGTACCTTAGCGCCTCAGAACCTTAGTACCTAAAAAAATGAGCTCCATAAAACTAAAAAACATACGCACTTTTTCTTATCACGGCTGCCTGGTTGAGGAAAGCAAAATAGGCAGTGACTACCGTGTTGACCTTGAAATTAAAACCGACCTGCGCAAAAGTATGCTTAGCGATGAGCTGGCTGATACGGTTGACTATGTGCACCTTAACAAGATTGTGATGGAAGAAATGGCCATACGCAGCAAGCTGTTAGAGCATGTGGCACACCGCATTATTAAGCGTATTTTTGATGAATTGCCACAGGTAAGCCGTGCCAATGTTGAGGTTTCTAAATTAAACCCACCCATTGGCGGTGACGTGGAAGAAGTAACCATACAGATGGAGGAGTTTAGGGCCTGATATTAAAATATTTAAAGATTTAATAATTAAAAGATTGCAGTAACCACGCAAAGAATTTTTTAATCTTTTAAATTTTTCAATCTTTCAATATAAAAATTTGTTTACATTTGCCATCCGAATAAATACTGGCATCTTGGCCGAGTGGCTAGGCACAGGTCTGCAAAACCTGCTACAGCGGTTCGAATCCGCTAGATGCCTCAACAAACAAAAAAGCATCCTTTACAGGATGCTTTTTTGTTTTTAAAGCTACTGAGCCGCTGAGTTTCTTAGTTACTAAGCTTTTTTTACCTCAGTGGCTAAGCGGCTTAGAAGCTAAGGAGCTTCATTATGCTGCTCCACCCTGTCTATAGCCTGTTTAAATATTTCCGGAAACCAGCCCTGTATTACCAGGAACGAGCCAAAAACTATTATCACAATGCTTATGCCCTGCTTTATTTTTACTATATTTTTCATGGTAAGCTTGCTGCGCAGTTGCTTGGCCAGCATTATTTTGCACACATCTACCAAAAAATACATGGTTAGTGTGCCTATAAAAAATACCATGATACGGCTGTTATCCATATTAAGCTTAGGGCCCCAGGTAATAATAATACCCAACCAGAACAGCAGTACACCTATGTTGATGAAATTCAATAAAAAACCCTTTGCAAACAGGCTGAAATAATCTTTACGGATAATTTCTTTACTGGCGTGGTCTATAAGCTCGCTCTTGGCAGACTTGTTTATTTTTATGTAGGATATAATGCCGTAAATAAGCATAATGAGCCCCCCGAAGATAAACAGGCCGGGTTCGTCTTTAAGCTTATGAAGCAATTTATAGCTGCTAAAATAAGCTATTAGTATAAAAAGGATGTCTGATGTTATTGCGCCAAGATCAAACGCTACAGCGGCTTTAAACCCCTTTAAAACGCTTGTTTCAAGAAGCACAAAGAAAACAGCGCCGGGCGTTATGCTCAAAAAAAATCCCAGCGGTATGGAGCCTGTAAAAATGTCTTCTAACATTAATGAAGTTTGTGGAGGCGGCAAGTTACGATTTTTTATCGAAAAAGGTTCTGAGGTGCTTAGGTTCTGAGGTACTAAGGTTTTTAACTCAGTACCTAAAAAAGAAAAACCGGAAGCCTGAACCCCCGGTTTTTATCAGAAACTATATTTTAAACTCAGTACCTAAGCACCTCAGAACCTTATTTAGACCTCTTAATAACCGCATCGTTAGTAGCAGTTTCGTTAATGGTTTCAGGGCTGCCGTGTATGGCTATTACGGCGTCGGCATCGGCAGTGGCGTTAACCACACCACTGGCTGTAATATTAGCCACTGCATCGTTAACCGCAGTAACTATGGTGTTTGTTGTTTTAAGTTTTTCAGCATCAAGCACTGCATCGCTGTCTACCCTTATGCTGTGGTCTACTGCACTTCCGGTAAGGGTTACAACGGCATCGCCGGAAGCAGCTGTTAACAGCGCCGTTACATTTACGTTAAGTTCTACATGGGCATCCTGGTGTACTGATATAGAAAGTTCTTTTACTTTTAGTTCGTCTTTACCGGTTACAGCAGCATCTGAAGACGCCGCAAGGCGCTGAAAACCTTTTTTGTAGTAAAGCGTTGCCTTTCCATCACCGGTTATAACAAGGTTACCGGCTTCCTGGTGTACTTCTATCTCGTTATCTTCTTCGTTACCATCTACAACAAGCTTGCTTTCGTTAGACTCTACCAGTGTAAGCACCACATCGCCTACAACAGCAAGGTTCTTAAATTCTTCTACTTTAATGGTTTGCTGTGCCGATGCCATTCCGAAAAAGGCAAGTGCGGCGGTAATATAAAATGTTTTCATACGTAAGTTATTAAAGATTGATTGGTTTAAAAAAATAAAAGATTGTGCCGAAAACACTAAGCTTTTTTAATAACGCCGTCGCTATCGGTTGTATTGTTTATTTTTTCGGGATTGCCGTGTATTTCTATAACGGCATCGCTATCGGCCAGGGCGTTTATTACTTTTTTGGCTTTTACAGCTGCGTGTGCGTCAGATGATGCTGTAACACTTGTAACATCTGTTTCGAGCCCAGAAGCCTTTAAAACAGCGTCAGACTGTATGGCAACGGTATGTTCTTTAACCGAACCTGTAAGTGTTACCACCGCATCTTCGGTAGCCACGGTATTCAGCTTGTCGGTTTTCATTTCAAGGGTTACCCTTGCATCACTGGAAGCCACAAGGGTAAACAGCTTGCCGGTTATAACATCTTTGCCGGTAACAACACAGTCTTCAGATGCGGCAAGGGTTTCTATGTTTTTATAGTACAGGGTTACATGGCCGTCTCCGCTAATGCTTAACATATCATTTTCCTGGTCTACCTGCACTTCGTCGTCGTCGGCAGTAATAACCAGTTTGTTTTCAGATGATTTTATAAGCGTAACGTGTACATCGCCATTAACGGCAAGGTTTTTAAAGTTGCTTACAGAGGTTGTGGTTTGTGCTGAGGCTATGCCAAACAAAGCCAGTGCAGCAAGGGTGTAGATGGTTTTCATACGTAAGTTATTTAAAGATTGAATGATTTAAAAATTTGAAGATTTTGTAATTATGCCGGCCTTCGACAAGCTCAGGCTGACCACTAAGTAGCTAAGCGACTCAGAACCTAAGTGACTATTTAGACCTTTTAATAACCGCTTCATTAGTAGCGGTTTCGTTAACGATTTTAGGGCTGCCATGAATGTCTATTACTGAGTTGGTATCGGCAGTTGCGTTTACGGTTTGGCTGGCGGTAATGTTAGCCACGGCATTGTTAGTTGTGTTTACGGTAGTGTTAGTTGTTTTAAGTTTTTCGGCATTAAGTACTGCATCGCTGTCTACACTCACATTGTGGTCTGTAGCTTTTCCGGTAAGGGTTAAAACTGCATCGCTGGCAACAGCTGTACTTAATGCTGTTACGTTTATGTTAAGCTCTACATGAGCATCACTGGCAACAGCTATTGTAAGCTCTTTTACCTTTAGCTCGTCTTTACCGGTTATAATGGCATCACTTGCAGCGGCAAGGTGCTGAAAACCTTTTTTGTAGTAAAGGGTTGCCTTTCCATCTCCGCTTATGGCAAGGCTATGGGTTGCCTGTTTTACTTCTACCTCGTTATCTTCTTCGTTACTGGCTATAACCAGCTTACTTTCGTTTGACTGTACCAGTGTAAGTACCACATCGCCACTAACGGCAAGGGTTTCAAACTCTTCTATTTTAATAGTTTGCTGTGCAGATGCCAGTCCGAAAAAGGTAAGTGCAGCAAGGGTATAGATGGTTTTCATTTTTATCGATTATTAGATTTTTCGACTTCAGGTAATTCAAAATATAAAATTTAGAATTTAAAATAATTATTTGGCTCTTTTTACAACGCCGTTGGCTGCCTTAACCTCGTTAACCTGCTTAGGGTTGCCGTAAATGGTAAGTTCGCCGCCCGATGCCACGTTTACACTTACTTCATCTTTAGCATTTACAGCTGCTTTTGCGCCAGCTGCTATTGTGATTTCTACTTTAGTGGCTTCTACTTTTTTAGCATCAAAATTAGCGCCCGATGCTATGGCTGCCTCTATTTTCTTAGCCTTGCCCGTAATAACCACTTCGCTGCCCGAAGCTGCTGCGGTTTGCAGGGTTTCAACATCAGTCACAAAGTGTACTTTAGAGCCTGCTGCCACACTAAGGGCAAATTCGGTTCCGGTAAAGGCGTCTTTGCTATGGGCCTCTGCCCCACCGCCTACTGCCAGGTTTTGCATGGCCGAAGTATAATATACAGTGGCCGATACACCTTCGTTACCCTTTGCAAGGCTTAGCGCCGTGTTCTCTCCATCGCTGGCAATTTTAAGGTTACCGGCATTGCCTTTGGTTACTTCTATACTGCTTGTGGTGGCTTTTACGAATGTAAGGTTTATTTTACCGGTAACGGCAAGTGTGCTGAATTCCCTCAGCTCGTTTTTTTGTGCCGATACAAAGCCAAATGTTGCTATAGCCGCAAGGGTGTAGATTGATTTCATATTTTTTTGATTTAATGATTGAAAAATTTAATGATTTAATGATTGTTACTGGTAAAGACAGCGTGTTTTAGAAATTGTTACAGTTTTTGAGGAAAAAGTTTCTGAGGTGCTGAGGCACTTAGGTTCTGAGTATAAAAAAACCGGGAATAATCCCGGTTTGTGTTTATCTAAGATTACTTCGTCGTTCCTCCTAGTAATGACAGAACCCGAAGAAAGTGTTATAAAAAACTAAGTACCTCAGTGTCTTAGCAACTCAGTACCTTATTTAATAACATTGATTCGGCCGCCTGCGGTTTTGCTTTCGTTTACCTGCTTAGGGTTGCCATAAATGTCTATATCGCCACCGGCACGGGTTTTAGCCTCAACAAGTTCTGTTGCATATACATCGGCTTCGCCACCGGCGTTTATGGCAATAACGGTCTGGCTGGTTTCCAGGTTTTTGCCTTTAAGTATAGCGCCTGATTTTAACACCACATCATGGTTGGTAGCTGTACCGCTTAACTCCAGTATACCGCCCGAAGCTGCATTGCTGTTAAGCTTGCTTACCTCAAGGTTTAGTTTTACGGTAGCGCCTTCTTTGGCATCGGTTTTAAAGGCTGTGCCCTTAAAGGTATCGGCAGAGCTTACAAAGGCGCCCTCGCTGGCTTCTACCTGGTCTATATTGCCTTTGTAATAAACAGTTGCCTCAACGTCTTCGCCCTGAAGCAGTTTTGTAAACTTCATGCGTATTTTAAGGTCGTTGTTTTTGTTGACCACCTCTACATCGCCGGCTTTTTCGCCGCGTATTTCAATTTTGTTTTCGGTAGATTTTACAAGCGTTACGGTTATCTGGTCGAACGCGCGAACGGTGGTAAAATCGCCCAGGCTCTTGTTTACCTGTGCTGTTATAAGCTGGCTAAAGCCAATAAATGCTGCAATGATTAATTTTTTCATGATGATTTTTTTAAGTCAAAAGTTTAAAGTCAAAAAGTCTTAAAGTGCCCTTAGACTCCCGATAGCTGGGAAAGGGTGACAATAATACTGTAAAGACAGAAAAAACTGCCTTTTGTTACACTTAGGCAAATTTTGTACCATAAAAAAGCAACTGAGCTACTAAGCTTCTTAGCCGCTTAGCTAAAAAAGCTTAGTAGCTCAGTGACTCAGAAGCTTAGCAGCTTCTTTTATTCATTCTTCCTGAGAAACGTAAAGTCCAGCTGTTTTTTAACCAGGTCGGCGTTTTTAACCTTAACCCAAACCTCGTCGCCCAGCTGTAGCAGGTTGTGGGTAACCTCGCCTACAAGGGCATATTGTTTTTCGTCAAAGGTGTAGTAATCGTCTTTTATCTCGCGGATGCGGCACATGCCTTCGCACTTATTGCTTACAATTTCTACATAAATACCCCACTCTGTAACGCCCGATATTACACCCAGGAACTCTTCATCTTTATGGTCGAGCATAAACTTAACCTGCATATATTTGATGCTGTCGCGCTCTGCATTGGCTGCCAGGTTTTCCATATTGCTACTGTGCACGCAAAGCTCTTCATAATGCTCTTTATCGGCGGTTTTAGCACCATCAAGATAGTGTTGCAGCAACCTGTGCGCCATAACGTCAGGGTAACGTCGTATAGGCGATGTAAAGTGCGAATAATAGTCGAACGCCAGGCCGTAGTGGCCTATGTTATCCGTACTGTATTTGGCCTTGCTCATACTGCGAATGGCCAGTGTATCTACCAGGTTTTGCTCTTTTTTACCCTGAACTTCTGTTAAAAGGTTATTAAGCGATTTTGAGATATCTCCTTTAGACTTAAAGTTTATAGAATAGCCAAACTTAGAGATAACCGTTTGCAGGTTAATTAGTTTGTCTTCATCGGGCTCATCGTGAATGCGGTATACAAACGGCTTTTCAGGGCGCTGCTTACCTATAAATTCGGCCACCTTACGGTTAGCCAAAAGCATAAATTCTTCAATAAGGTGGTTGGCATCTTTGGCTACTTTAAAGTATACACCTACCGGTTCTGCATTTTCATCAAGGTTGAATTTAACTTCTACTTTATCAAATGAAATAGCACCGTTTGCCATACGCTTGCGGCGCAGTATTTTAGCCAGCTCGTCAAGCTTTAATGTAGCATCCTGAATATCAGCAGGTACAGTGTACTCCTCCCCTGTCAATGATATTTCAGCAGGTATTGTATTGCCCTTGGTTTCAATAATATGCTGGGCCTCCTCATAGGCAAAACGCTGGTCTGAATAAATAACCGTACGGCCAAACCACTGGTTTTTAACCTCTGCCTTTTCGTTAATTTCAAATATGGCCGAGAAAGTATATTTCTCCTCATGTGGCCTTAACGAACACGCATAGTTGCTCAGCACTTCCGGCAGCATGGGCACTACCCTGTCTACCAGGTAAACAGACGTTGCACGGTTGTAAGCCTCGGCATCAAGAATGGTACCTTCTTCCAGGTAATAACTTACGTCGGCAATGTGTATACCTACCTCATAATTACCGTTTTCCAGCTTTTGGTACGACAGTGCATCATCAAAATCCTTGGCATCTTTAGGGTCGATAGTAAAGGTTAAGATATTACGCATATCCCTCCTGCGGGCAATTTCTTCGGGGTGAATTTCGGTATCAATCTTCTGGGCATAGGCCTCAACATCTACAGGGAAATCGCTTGGCAGGCCGTATTCGGCAAGTATGGCGTGAATTTCGGTATTGTGTTCGCCGGGCTTGCCCAATACCCTTAGCACCTCACCAAAAGGGCTGTCGGCTTTGGCAGGCCAGTCGTCCATCTTAACCAGAACAACATCGCCGTGCTGGGCATCGCCTATTTTATTTTTTGGGATAAAAATATCGGTATACATCTTGGCATTGGCAGTGCTTACAAAGGCAAAATTTTTCTGGATGTCTATAACACCCACAAATTCAGTCTTATGGCGTTCAATAATTTCTACCACTTCGCCTTCAGGCCTGCGGCCACGGCGGCGGTTGTATATATATACCTTAACCTTGTCTTTATCAAGGGCTTTGTTGAGGTTATTGGTAGGGATAAATACATCATCTTCCAGCTCTGGCGATACAAAATAGGCCGTTTTGCGGCTGGTCATATCAATTGTGCCTTCTATATAGTCGGCCTTGCTTATCACACGGTATTTACCTTTATCGGTTTCTTCAATCTTTTCTTTACCGGCAAGCAATTTCAGTTCTTTGATAATCAGGTTCCTGCTTTGGGTGTCGTTAAGCTCCAGCGCTGCGGCTATCTGCTTGTAGTTGAATGACTTATTAGGGTCTTTAGAGAGTATCTTGTAAATTTTGTGCGAAAAGTCTTTTTCTTTCTTCACTGACGGTTTTCCGTTCTTCTTATTCATATAACTTTTAAAATTTGCAGGAAAAATACGAATTACTAACAGAATTATAAGAGTCTTTAATGAAATAATAACGTTTAAACCTGTAACTTTATACAGTATATACACAATACTAACAGGCCTATGGAACATTTTGTAACCGCAGCCGTATTTACTTACCCCCACGAAATAGCCATACTAAAGCACCTGCTGCAGGATGCCGGCATACCTTTTTACTTCCAGAACGAAACCATGGCTGCCTTTGCACCCCTGTATGCAAACGCCCTGGGCGGCATAAGGCTACTGGTTCACCCAAACGACTTACCTACCGTAAAAGATATACTCGACAGTTTTAAATACAACAACCATTTAAAAATAGTTTAGAACAGAAAAACCGGTTTACAGTTTTCAACAGTTATTAAATAATAAAAAATCTTTCTTTTAAATTTTAAAAATTTTTGATTGTTATTATTGCTTGTTGATAAGTGGGAAAACTTTTTAAGGGATTGCCCATTTTGAGAGTTATACAATTTTATACAAAGGTTTCAACAATGTTAAGAGTGTGTAAAAATTTTAAAATGAGGTGGTTTCGTTTTTTTCGTTACAGGTTATTAACAATGGTTAATTTGTGTTTTTATACCCGGGTTATGGAAAACTTTACCTGTTAATAGTTGTTAATAACTCGTGTTAACGTTTTGATAACACAACAAAAAGTTTACAAAAAATTTATTTGGAAAATTCGCACCTTTTTCTCCTTATAAATTTTTGGATACGGGTTAAAAAAATCTTTGTTTTTTGGTTGTAGAGTTATCAACAAAGTTGTTGATTTTGTAGTGTCTTTATTTTCAGGGCATTTAAATAGTTACTAACACCGTAGGATTTTAACATATTTATTTGTAATATAATAGGCAACCCACCCTAACTTATTAATAGCTACGGCGTTATTGTTTTATGCCTATTTAAGCCGTAACTTTGCCCTGAACAATACAACACTTATTAGTATATGAAAATTAGTATAGGCAACGACCACGCCGGCCCGGAGTATAAAAAAGCCATTGTAGCGCACCTTGAATCAAAGGGTTATGAAGTTATTAACCACGGAACCGATACGGTAGACAGTGTTGACTATGCCGATTTTATTCACCCGGTGGCTACCGATGTTGAAAACGGTACGGTAGAGTTTGGCATTATTATTTGCGGAAGCGGTAACGGCGCCGCCATGACGGCCAACAAGCACCAGAAAATTCGCGCGGCACTGTGCTGGACCAAAGAAATTACTGAGCTGGCACGCCAGCATAACGATGCCAACATACTGAGCATACCTGCCCGCTTTACCAGCAAAGAACAGGCTGTGGCAATGGTTGACACTTTTTTAAATACGGCTTTTGAAGGTGGCCGCCACCAAACCCGTATTGACAAAATGCCTTGTATGTAATATCAGGCACTGACTGAATTAACATTAATTCCGTCAACGTACTGACTCAATTTATATAAATTCCGTCAATCAACTGACGGAATTTTCATTTTTATATGGTTTTATAAAAGTTAGTAAAAACCCCTTATTTTACAGGTGTTTGACACAAATGCCGTAAAAATGCCGTAGTAAAACCGTTACCAAAGGCACACTGGCCGGGGTAATTTTGCGGCATAATCTTTAAAACAAAACCACATGACAACAGTAGGTAAAAAAATTGCCGAAATAAGGAAACAAAAAGGGCTGACACAGGAAGAACTATCGGAAGCGGCGAAGATAAACCTGCGCACTCTGCAACGTATAGAAAAGGATGAAACCGAGCCGCGCGGCAACTCACTACAGGGTATATGTGCAGCACTGGGTGTGCCGGTAGAAAGCATACTGGATTATGGCAAGGTTGAAGACCCGGGCTACCTGGTATTTTTGCACCTTTCGGTACTGGGTGGTGTGTTTATACCGTTTGGTAATATTATACTCCCGCTGATTTTATGGCTTAACAAGCGCGACAGGATAAAGGAAGTACAGCTGCACGGTGCCACTATTTTAAACTTTCAGATTGTATGGCTGGTTGTTATTAACGTGCTGTTAGTTACCTATTTTTTGTTGAAAATTACAAAGGAGGCGTATGCAAATAATTATGCTTATGCGGCTATGGCTGTATATGCAATCAACCTAATATGGCCTGTTGTAAATGCAATACGGGTTAAGAAAAACCCTGAGAAACAGTTGTATCCGGTGCTGATACGTTTTGTAAAATAGCAAAATCCCGCCTATGCGGGATGATGGTTTTACTATTTTTTAAAACCCGGATTCTATCATATCGTATTGTGTTGTTTCTTTGGAAATAATATAAATGCCGAAACCACATAAAACAGCAGCAGGTGGCCGGAGAACATTCTTGTTTCGTTTGCTTTGTAATAGGTGTATTCTGCCGGGGTAATGGTTTTTATACGTTTTCCGTGATCTGTAAGCACATATTGGCCGTTTTCAATATTGGGCATACCTCCATCTGAGGTGTGCAGGGCTGTATAAAAATTAAATGCTGTATAAGCAAAGAGCAGTATCCCTACTATTTTTACCCAAACAGGCACATAATCTAAATTAATTTTTGAACGCGAAAAATAGTTTATGGCAGGCATTTCGCCGGTGCGCCTGTATTCTTCCATTTGCTGTTTTTTCTTTAGATGTATTATAGAAGGTATAAACACTATAAAAACGCCAGGACCCAATGTTGCTAAAAACAAGCCGGAATTATTTATGCTAATCCCAAGAATGGAAATAATATGTACAGTAAGGCATACTAAAAAGCCTATACAGGCAGTGTAAAAGAAGTATTTCATATAGAAGGTGTTGGTGTGTACTAATTTACAATAAATCCCGCCACGGCGGGATTTATTGTTTTTATAAGGGTTGCGGTTTGTCATGCTGAGCGGAACGCAGTGGAGCCGAAGTATCTTTGGGTTTAATACATTTTAAAAGAGAGATTCCTCAACTCCGCAAACTTCGTTCGGAATGACAAAAATGCCGGATTATTAACTACCCCAACACGTGCTGTGCCAGTACTTTTTGCACGTCGTATATGTTAACCGATTTGTTGAATTTTTTGGTGATGCTTGGGTTGGCCTCGCTTGATACCCATATTTTCAGTTCGGCATCAAGGTCAAACGTGCCCGATGTTTCTATGCTAAAGCGGGTAATGCTTTTGTAGGTAATGCTAAAATACTCTACTTTTTTACCGGTAAGGCCCTGCACATCTATAATTATCATGCGCTTGTTGGTAAAAATAAACGTATCGCGAATAAGCTTAAAGCCTATTTCAATCTGCTCGCCATCGGTTAGCAGCTGGCCGTATTCGGCCTGAAGTTTAGCGGGGTCTACTGCCCCGGCGTTGCCCAGTAAAGAAGAAAAAAGTCCCATAATTGTTTGTTGATTTTAGTTAGGTAAATGTAGCGGATTTACCTATTGGTAAGGCAAAAAAATTCCGCCAAAGGCTGAAAAGATTAATATGTAAACCGGTCAATGTACACCTGCCGTTTTGCCTCGCTTATACCCAGCACGGTGTGGATGTAGTTGTCTACAGACCCGTATTTTGATTCAATTTCGTCAAATGCGGCCTGCAGGTAGGCGGTTTCAATCCAGCTGAGTTTTTCGAGTACGCCAATATCCATCTTCGGGAAGATAAAGTGGAAGTTATTAGTCTTACGCAACCGTTTGTTTATGAGGTTTTTACGCTGGTTGTTGCTGGTAAGGTATTCATTAAAAATAACACTGTCGTCAAAACGCAGCACCTTTAATACCAGTGCAGTGATAATGCCGGTGCGGTCTTTACCGGCGGTGCAGTGGTATAGTACAGGTGCATCAGAATCTAACACCTGGTGTATAATGGTTTTAATAACATCGGGCTTTTCGGTAACGTAGCCGCGGTAAAAGGCCAGCATACGGTTATTGGCATCGGTGCTGTTTACTTTGCCTTTTAAAACAAGGGTGCGCGCCTGGTTGAGCTGATCGCCCTTGTCTTCAAACGCGGCAAGGCGCAGGTACTGCACCCCGGGCGGAATTACGTCGGGTTTTTGGGCCACCTCGGCATCGGTACGCAGGTCGATAACCGTTTTAATGCCCAGGTTAGTGAATGCCGAAAAGCGTTTGGGTTTGAGGGCACTGAGGTCGGCGCTGCGGTATATAAGGCTGTCTTTAAGTGTTTTGCCCTGGCTGTTGGTAATACCCGCCACGTTACGGAAGTTGTTAATACCCTTAACCGTAACGGTTGTAGCGGTAACGTTTTGCGCCATTTCGGCCTGCTTAAAATTGTAGGATGAGCACGAGCCCAGCGCCAGCAGTATGATGAAGCTAAATTTCCTTAGCATTGGTATTGTATTGAATGCTAAAGGTACGAAGGGTTTGGATATAAAAAAATCCCGCTCGGGCAGGATTAAGATTTAGTTGCGGCAGAAATTATACAGCAATTTGTACCACATCATTTTGCAGTTCAACATTAAAGTTTACTTTAGCTTTTAATGCGCCAAATACTTTTAAAATAGTATCTAAAGTAACATTGGTAGTATTGTTTTCAAGCTTTGATATCTGCGCCCTTTGCACACCTATAAGCTTACCAAGCTGTTCCTGTGTAAGGTTACGCTCCAGGCGCACTTTTTTTATCAGGTCGCCTAATACCTCAAGCTGAAGTTCCTGCTCATATACCTGCCTGTTTACCGTTTCTTTTGTACCAATAAATTCGTCTTTAATCTGGTCGAAGGTAAATACCTGAAGCTCTTTATTTTCCATGATTCCTGTTTTTTAATTCAAAGTATAAGACCCTTATTTTTTCTGCTTTTTCAATTTCCTTTTCAGGGGTTTTCCCGGTTTTTTTAATAATACCATGTGTAGCCAGAACCAGCGTTTCTACTTTGTCTGTTTTATCCCAAAATGCAAATATCCTGATGTGCTTAGTGTTGTACAATGTGCGGAACTCCCAAATTTCGCCTTTTAGCTTTTTAAAGAGCTCGTTATCATTTTTTACCCTGGCTTTGTCAATATTAAAAATTATTTTGCGGCGTGTTTTTTCATCAAGAGATACTAAAAACTCACGTGCCTCTGTTAAAAACAGCACTTCAAACTTTGTCATTGAGGATGGTTTGTTTCCTTACAAAGATACAAAATAATTTTAGATGCAATAAAAAATCCGCCGTTTGGCGGATTTTTAGTGTTTTGAGATTTGTTATGCTCAGTGGAGTTGAAGAATCTCTTTAAGGCTGTTGCGGTTATTTTTTTGCAGCAGATATATAATAATTTATTGCAGGCTTTGCGCTATCCAGCACTACAAAATTAAAGGTTTCGGAATCCCAGTCTACCGAGATGCTGTCGCCGTTTTTAATGTTTATTTTAGAGAGGTAATAGGTGTGCAGGCCGTTATTAACATTGTGACCTGTTTTTATACTGCGTTTTTCTCCGTTTACCGTTACGGCTATAGCACCGGTGTTTTCTTTTTTGGTGGTTACCACTATCCTCTTTTTTTTGGGTACTAATTCTGTCATACGGTTAACGGAAAGGCTAAATGTGCTGTCTGATGGGCTGCGCAGCTGATCTACGACCTCCTGGTTGGTATTGGTAATGTAATGGGTAAAGGCACCGTCGCACGAGGTTAACAGGGCGGCAACGCAAAGGCTTAAAAGTGTTGTTTTCATGGTTGAGAGTTTGTTATGTTTTGCGGAGTGGTTTTGTCATGCTGAGCGGAGCCGAAGCACCTCATTTTACTTGTTTCTATACAGTTCTTCATACACTGTCCAAAATCCCCTGCTTTCTTTACGCCAGGGTATACTATGTGCGGGGTCATACAGCATATCATATACTATATTGTACGAGCCTTTATAAGGTTCTATTTTGTATTTTACTTCGGTAAAATGTTCCTCTCCTTCCGTTTTAATGGCAATGCTATTGGCCGATTTGCGGCGCCATTGTACCTCGTGGCGGTATTCATAGGGTTCTTCATCGTCCTGTCCCCACGAGTACATGTTTCCGGTACCATCAGCGTTCAGTACCAGCTCAGTTCCCATAACAATATGGAAACCGCCTTCGTTAGTGGTTTGCCAAATGCCCACAAGTTCATCTTGTTTGGGACGTTTTTTAAAGAAACTGAACATAGTTATTATTAAACGTTTTTGTCATGCTGAGCGGAGCTTGCGGAGTTGAGGTATCTCTAATTATTCTCTAAATTACGTTCTTTTATGGCCTGTGCTTCTTCATTAGGGATTACCTCCTGTAAAATTACAAATTTTTTAAGGTTGTCAGAATATGGCCTGTACACGCCAATACCGCCCAACAGCTTCAGGGCTATACCGGCAAATTCCCAGGCATCATATTCATCGGCTTCAAAAACGCCAGTGGTAAGCTGTTCAAAGCCATGGGTTTCGCCATATTGCTTTATGGTTTCAGCCGGTTTACGGGCTTTGGCTAATACACTTTCGTTATGCCAAGCCCACATCCATGTGTTGCTTTTTTCAGATAACGAGCCCACATCGGCATACCTGAAATTGAGTTGCTCCTCCCCTGTTGAAAACGTAAACAGCCCTGTTTGCTGGTCATAATACCAGTTGGCATAACTGTTTATATCGTAGCGGGTATGCATTTCGTCCTGAAGGGTGTGTAGCTCCTGGTGGCACTGTGCGGCGAAGTCTTGGTAGGTCACGGTTGTTTATCCTTAAATTTCTCAAGCATCTCAGCACTGGTTTTATACCTGCCGTTTTTAAAGTCGTCTTCAGACTGGTCAATCCTGCGGTTTAATTCTTCAACCGTCATGGGTTTAAAATGGTCGTTTGGTTTGTTTTGCATGTGTGAGTTTTTTTTGCTGGCGCGGACATTTGTGCGTGCTTTTTAGGTTGTTGCAAGCAAGCTGTTTCTGAAAACATTTTCTCTGTGATAATGTATATATTTTATATTTTCAGGTTTTAAATCAATCCTAATATTAGGATTTATACCAATTAAATCAAGATCACTTATTTCATTAGAAATAATAATTTTTCCAGAATCTTCAAATGATATAAAACCAAGATCAAATAGTTTATCATAAGTTGGTAATAGTAATAGTCCGTTAAATTTATCTATTCTTTCAGAATTATTACTGATTTTCCAAGGTTTAATATGTGAAGCTATTAACAATCTTATATCCTTAAATTTTGAAATTGAACAGGTGTTCCATAAATTTATTAAATCTGATCTATATTTTCCTTGTCCAATCCTACTTAAAATTATTGTGGTTTTTTCTGATTGAGTTAATGATGTATCACTATTAATGTTATTTAAAATGACTTCATCAATCATATCAGTATTTAATTCTAAAAATTCAATATATAAATCAAATGATCTACTATACATACGATTGCCTTTTACATTTTTTGAAATAAATTCTTCACGACTGAAATATTCATCCCTTAGTAATGAAGCTTGTCTAAAATCAATGATTTTATATAAATCAATTTCTTTATTGAATGATTTTTTAAAATGATTAGAAATTGTCGTTATTGTGGATGAGTACTTTTCAGGTTTAGTTATATGATTGTTATTTGATTTAATCCAAGTTAGGAATTTTTCTTCCATGATATGAGGTTTTTTAGTCTCCCAAACATACAAAATTCCCTACACAAAAAATCTCCCCTCACCCCACCCGCCCCAAAAACTTTTTCTTGATATTTGCATTCCTTATTTCCACTTATCGATGACAAACATACAATACATAGCCGGGCTGGTAAGCGCCCCGGCCAAGGGCATTGAGGCCACCGTACAACTGCTGGCTGAAGACTGCACCATACCCTTTATTGCCCGTTACCGAAAGGACAAAACCGGCAACCTTGACGAGGTTATCATAGAGCAGATTGCCAAATACAACCAGGCTTACGAAGCCATTGTAAAGCGTAAGGAGGCCATTATAAAGGCTATTACAGAGCAAAACGCCCTTACGCCTGAGCTAAGTGCTAAAATAACCGCCAGCTTTGATTTAAACGACCTGGAAGACCTGTACCTGCCCTTTAAGAAGAAAAAGAAAACCCGTGCCGATGCCGCCCGCGAAAAGGGGCTGGAACCGTTGGCCAAGATTATCATGGCGCAAAACGCCGACGATATGGATTACCTTGCCGGCAAGTACCTGAATGACAAGGTGGCCAATGAAGACGAGGCGCTACAAGGAGCACGCGATATTATTGCAGAGTGGATTAACGAGAACGTGTACGTGCGCAAAGGCATGCGCCGCATTTTTGGCCGCAAAGCAGCCATTACCACAAAAATAGCCAAGGGTGGCGACCCGGAGAAGGCCAAAAAATTTGAGCAGTACCTGGACTGGAGCGAGAATCTTGCCAAAGCGCCGTCGCACCGCCTGCTGGCCATGCTTCGTGCCGAAAATGAGGGTGTAATAAAATTTAAGGTTGAGGTTGATGATGATGAGGCGATTGACTTTATAGACCAGGCCATTATAAAAAACAAGAGAGAAACTGCCGCACAGCTGCGCCTGGCGATAGACGACAGCTACAAGCGCCTGCTGGGCCCGGCAATCAGTAACGAGGTGCTGGGCGAGGCCAAGGCCAAAGCCGATGCCGTTGCCATACAGGTGTTTGCGGCCAACCTTCAGCAGTTGTTGCTGGCACCGCCGCTGGGGCAGAAGCGCATTTTGGCGATCGACCCCGGTTTTAGGACGGGGTGTAAGGTGGTGTGCCTTGACGAGCAGGGCGGCCTGCTGTATAACGAAACGATCTTCCCACATGCGCCGCAAAACGAAACGGCCATTGCCATGAAAAAAATACGCTCTATGGTCAACGCCTACAAAATCGATGCAATTTCCATTGGTAACGGTACCGCCAGCCGCGAAACAGAGCATTTCATCAAAAAAATTGCGTGGGACAAGCCTGTGCAGGTGTTTGTGGTGAGCGAGGCCGGGGCTTCGGTGTACTCGGCGTCTAAAATTGCACGCGAGGAGTTTGGGCAGTATGACGTTACCGTTAGGGGTGCGGTGTCTATTGGCCGCCGCCTGAGCGACCCGCTTGCCGAACTTGTAAAAATTGAACCCAAAGCCATTGGTGTAGGGCAGTACCAGCACGATGTGGACCAAAGCCAGCTTAAAGACGAGCTCGACACCGTGGTAATGCGCTGCGTGAACTCCGTTGGCGTAAACATCAATACCGCCAGTAAGTCGCTTTTAGGATATGTATCGGGCATAGGCGAGAAGCTTGCCGAAAACATTGTGGCCTACCGAAGCGAGAACGGTCCGTTTGAAGACCGCAAGCAACTTAAAAAAGTCCCAAGGTTGGGGGAGAAGGCCTACCAGCAGGCGGCGGCGTTCGTTCGTATTCCCAATGCAAAGAACCCGCTGGATAACAGTGCCGTACACCCGGAGGCCTATACCATTGTGGAGAAAATGGCAAAGGATTTAAAACTCAAAACGGCCGACCTGGTAAGCAACAAGGAGGCCATCAAAAAAATACATGTAGACGGCTATGTTACGCCCGAAATAGGCAAGCTTACGCTGCAGGATATCCTTAAGGAACTCGAAAAACCGGGGCTTGACCCAAGAAAGTCGGCCAAGGTGTTTGAGTTTGACCCTAACGTTAAATCAATGGCCGACCTGCGTACCGGCATGGTGCTGCCCGGCATTGTTAATAACATTACCAATTTTGGCTGCTTTGTAGACATAGGCATTAAGGAAAGCGGCCTGGTGCACATCTCGCAGCTTAAGGAGGGCTTTGTAAGCGATGTAAACGAAGTTGTAAAACTGCACCAGCACGTTACCGTAAAAGTAACCGAGGTAGATGAGGCCAGGAAAAGGGTAGCGCTGACGATGATTTTGTAGTTGTTGGTTGTTAGTTGCCGGTTGATGGTTGTTGGGAGCTACACGGTACGCGTTATAATGAAACGCGGATGACACGCCCTTCGGCAAGCTCAGGGTGACAAAGCGGATTAACACGGATTTTAAGGGCATGAGTGGCATTCCCCTCCCTCGGAGGGGTGGCCGCAGGCCGGGGTGAGTTGTAACACTGAGCTCCGCTGAGCACGACAAAAACATTAAAAACACAAACCACTGAACTACAAAACCTTATACATAATCTAAATAAATATTATGCATGCCTAACTAAAATTTGCTTGCAGGTTTCGGGTAAATGTATAAATTCGTATTCCGAAAAAAATAAAAAATGCAAAACCCTGCACTCGATGCACTTAATATAGACTACAGGCCCATACTGGCTTGCCTGGCTATATTTTTTGTACAATTGGTGGTACTTGGGGTGGCATTCTGGAAACTGTTTGCAAAGGCAGGCCAGCCGGGCTGGAAAGCGCTTATACCCATTTATAGCGCTTATATTATGCTTAAAATGGTAAATAAGCCGTGGTGGTGGCTGCTGCTTATGCTTATTCCGCTTGCGGGGGTAGTATGGGCCATATGGGCGCTCAACCTTTTTATAAGGGCGTTTGGCAAGCAGGAAGAATATACGGTGCTGAGCATCTTTTTTCCGCAGGTGTTTTTTCCGGCACTGGCGTTTGATAAAAGCGCGGTATACACAAACCCCGCCGATGCCAAGCCTTACAAGATTTAGTTAACTAACCCAAATTTGAATACCTGAAACCCTCTTGTCATCATACAGGAGGGTTTTTTTATTTAAAGTCGGCTTCGGTGTATTCTTCAAGGGGGTCAAAGTTTTTAAAGCGCGGAAAATCTTCGTTATAAGCTTTTTGCTGTATAAGGGTTTCTTTGCCGTTTTTATTGTACCGATGTACTTCAAGCTGGCCGTCAAAAACGTTGACGCTGGCAAAAAGGTGCAGGGTGTCGGCGTCAATGCTTAGGAACGATGTAGTGGTACCGCCGTGAAGCGCCCAGGCATCTATACAGTTAAGCCTGTTGTTGTAGTGCAGGTTGGAGTAGTTGTCTGAGTTTTTTATGGGTTTTAAGAGCCCCGACTGCTTGTTATACATAAACAGTATGCGGGCATCGTTACCGCCACGTGCGGTGTTTATTGTTTTAAAGGTAAAGTCGTTATGCCCGTCGTTATTAAAGTCGGCATATTTAGGGTTGCAGGCAGTAGCCTCGTAAGGCCAGGTAAGGTGCTGTTTTTCTATCCATTTTTGGTTTTCTTTCGCATAAAACCTAATGTCGGCATACATCGTGTCGGGTGAGGTAATAACCTTCAGTTCCACCTTATTTTTACCTTTTATGCCTATTTGAGTGCTGTCAGCATACTGCTCGCTTACATAAGGTTCAAATGTTTTTCTGGCTTTTGCATTTGCCTGTGATGGGGCAGGTGGAAGCGAATCATGCACGGGTGCAGGTTGGGGCAGGGGTTTTTCTGCTGTTTTTACGTCTTTACAGCCCATAACTGCAAAAAGCGGGATAAGTGTGAGGCAGGTTGGTTTCATGGCAGCAGAGAGGCTTATTTGTGGTTTTTAGTGTATAACGTAATATCGAGGTTGAATATTTTTGAAATGATTTACAACCCAGCCCTTCTCCCGATAGCTATCGGGATCTCCGGGGGAGATGAATCCACTCTGCCGGTATTGGTGTGGCAGTATAAGTACTGTTTAATTTTTTGACACAAAGGCCACCAAGTTTTTGCACTACGTTCACGAAGCCTTTACTTTTAAAGGCCACAAAGCTTTGTGGGAATGCCAATCTTACCTTTATAATATCTACCGGCTTTTTCAAGGTTGATGTAAGACTATACTATTTTAAACATCAAGGCACAAAGATTTCTATGTTATCAAACAAGTAANGGAACACAAAGGGAGCTACAGTGCTTTTTACTATACTTTCGAGGACGTTGCCCCGGCTAATATGCGCGACCCCTTCAGGGTCGGTGTGTCCATAATAAATAAGGGTACAAGACGATTTGCTCAGTAGTTTAAAAGATCACTTCGTCGTTCCTCCTCGTAATGACGGGACCTGAAAATCAATCCGAAAGGGGGAATACCACTCCTGCTTACAACCCTTTTTTGCGCAAATAATCACGGGCTTCCATAAGGGCAAAGCCCAAAAGGTTTGTGCCGCGCCACACGCGGGGGTTGTGTATGGCAGGGTTATCTGCCGCAAGGCCTGCACCCCAAATGGCATCTATGGGGCTGGCTTCTACCAATACCCTGTCGCCCGTGGTAAGCAGGTAGGTGCCCAGGTTTTTGTTCTGGCTGAATTTAAGTATGCTGCCCTGCACTACTATGTCAAACTTGTGGGTGTCCCACAGGTGTTCGTCATAATTGCGAACCTCGCGGCCCAGTGCCTTGGCTTCGCCGGGCTTTACGCTGTTTATTATTTGTTTTTCTATTTCGGTATCGCCAAAAAGGGATGCCTTTTGTGCCATCATGTAGTGCTCGGCGGTTTTGTAGGTAATGCCATTCTCTGTAAACGGGCTATCATACCACTGGCTGAAGCACGATTTATCTACCGTGTTGTTGTGTGCCGGGGTGTTGCCCCAAAAATACAGGTATTTTAGCTGTGCGCCGTTTTCTAAATCTGCTATAAGCTGCGGTAAGGAGTAGGTTTGCATTGTGGTTTGGTTTGTGTAAAGGTAAGGATTGGCGGTTTAATTTAGGGCGGTGTTTGAAATCTTAAATGTTTGAAAGCCACCCCGGCCTGCGGCCACCCCTCCTGGGGAGGGGAATGCCACTCCTGCCCTTAAAATGCCCGAGGGCGTTGCCCCCGGCTAATATGCGCGACCCTTTCAGGGTCGGTGGTATGTTAAAATGCTAAGTAGCTAAATAACTTAGTAGCTCAGTAGCTCAGTAGCTTTTTTAAAACAAGAATCCCCTATTTAAACCTAAACAGGGGATTCTAACCTTTATAATAAAAAAAGATATTATAATTTATTTTCTTCCTGTGCCTTTTTAGAAGGTGCAGTGTTTTCGTCTTTAGCAGCGTTCTTAAATTCTTTAATACCGGTACCTAAACCTTTCATAAGTTCCGGAATTTTTTTTCCGCCAAACAGCAATACTACAACTGCCAGTATTAAAAGGATTTCTGTTAAACCAAATTTACCACCCATGACTTTAATGTTTTAATTCGCGACAAAGTTAACTATAAAATAAATTCACACCCTAATTTACGGTAAATATTTAAGCCTGGTTTTATTTACAGGCAATAAATTAACATATTGATTGTGTGGCTGCCCGTAAAATATTACTGTTTTAAAACCTCATTAACCTTATCTACAACGGCATTGGGCGTTATGGTGCGCATGGCATCTTCATAGCCTTTAACCTGTTTATTTCCGTAAACCGATGTGGGCAATGCAGGATATTGTTCTCTGTTGGCCATTAGCTGGCGGCTTTGGGGCTGCATAAACGGCACAAAGCCCAGGTAGGGGTGGGTAGCACCCCAAAGGGTTATTACCTTAGTGCCCAGCATGGCTGCCATGTGGCCGTTAGCGCTGTCCATACTTACCATTACATCAAGGTTGTTTATAACCTTTAGTTCCTGCTTAAGGTTAAGCTTGCCACCGGCTATAACCACCACGTTTTGCTTTGTACCTGCAAACCTTTTAAGCGAATGGGCCTCATCTTTACCGCCGCCAAAAAGCAATACTGTAGTATTGGCCTGTGCGGCAAGGCTGTCTATAACCTGCTGCATAAGGTCTTTTGGGTATACTTTGCCGGCGTGCTGTGCAAACGGGGCAATGCCTATCCAGGTGCCGGTTTTAGTGCCTATGGTACCTGTAATGTCTTCGGTAAGGGGTTCACGCTCCGGGAAAACCGGGTTGCTAAGGTCTACCGCATGGCCCAGGCCGGCAAACACGGCTGCATACTGCTGTGTAACGTGGGGCATGGGTTCAAACGCTTTTTTAACCGGTGCGGTAAGCGCTGCCCTTTTATCGCGCAACTTATCGAGCGTTGCCACAGTTTTGCCGCGGCGCTTAAATAAAAACGTTAGCACCTTTGTGCGCAGCACGTTGTGCAAATCGGCCACGGCGTGTATGTGCAGCGCCTTGAGGTCTTTATAAAGCGTTAGCAGGCCTTTAAGCCCCTTGTGGCGGCGCTCAAAATCGGGCTCGGCAAAGCTTACGTGCGGCAGGCCGTCAAAAAACGGCTTGTACTGCACGCGCGATACTACGGTTATCTTAAGGTGCGGATATTGCTGTACCAGTGCCCGTATAACGGGCACCGTCATAGCTACATCGCCCATTGCCGAAAAGCGTAGTACGAGTATGTGTTTGTAACCTTTGTGTTTGTGTGGCATTGTAAGAAAAGGGGGATAACCTTAAATGCTTAGTGTCAGTTTACTTTTTATTTTGGTACAATACGGGGTTTAGTTCCTCGTCGTTATACATTTTCATTTGCTTATACACTTTCATGTATTTGTTGCCGGCTTCAATATCGGCAAGCAGTTCGTCTATGGCGGTGCTAAGGTCTTTCTTTTGCTCCAGCAGCACGTTTAGTTTTTCCTGGCACTTTGCGCGGTGTTCGGGCGTGGCCTCGGGGCGGGTAGCCTCTTCGCGCATGTGGTATATTTTAAGGGCCAGTATGCTAAGGCGGTCTATGGCCCAGGCAGGGCTTTCGGTGTTTATTTTAGCATCTGCCTTAGGGGTAATATGCTTATACTGCTCAAGAAAATAGCTGTCTATATACTCTACCATATCAGTACGCACCTGGTTGCTGGCGTCTATTTTACGCTTAAGGTCCAGCGCCGCTACCGGGTCAATGTTAGGGTCGCGCACTATGTCTTCATAATGCCACTGTACGGTGTCTACCCAGTTTTTGGCATACAGCAGGTGCTCAATCTTATCTTTGCGGAAAGGGTTGTTTACAGGCTGGTTAATATCGTCAAACTGGTGGTAATCGTTAATACTCTGTTCAAAAACAGGAAATGCAAGTGATGAAAACATATACTAAATTTTTTACAAAGATAGTTTTTTAATAAATTTATGGTTGAAATATACTATTTTTTGCAATATGACGGTACATTACCTTTCAGAAAATAACAGTATCCTTAACCACTTTGTGGCACAGCTGCGCGATGTAGGGGTGCAGGGCGACCGTATGCGCTTCAGGCAAAACCTGCACCGCATAGGCGAAGTTATGGCCTATGAAATAAGCAAAAACCTGCACTATGCCCCGGCTGCCGTAACCACGCCGCTGGGTGTAAAGGAAACGGCTTTTATTGCCGATGAGGTGGTGGTATGCAGCATATTGCGCGCCGGGCTGGCACTGCACGAGGGGCTGCTGTCTTTTTTTGATGGTGCCGAAAATGGGTTTGTATCGGCCTACCGCCACCACCCCAATAACGATGATTATTTTGAAATTGTAGCCGAGTATATGGCGGTGCCAAACCTGACGGGCAAGACGCTTATACTGGCCGACCCCATGCTGGCCACGGGGTTCTCGGCAGAGGCGGTGTATAAAAAGCTGGCAGAAAAATTTACCCCCGCACAGGTGCACCTGGCCGTGGTTATTGCCGCGCCAGAGGGAGTAGCTTATTTACAGGAACACCTGCCCGATAGCGTACACCTTTGGGTAGCCAGCCTTGACAGCCACCTGAACGAAAAGAAATACATTGTGCCGGGATTAGGCGATGCCGGTGATTTGGCGTATGGGGTGAAGTTATAGCTGCAACACAAAAATGGCAATAGCTACAACCGCTATGCCCATAACTATGGCTTCGCGCACCCACTTGTTGGGGTGGGCCTGTATGTAGTTAGCCCCCATAATGGCAAGCGGTGCAAAGGTAAAGGCTAAATAACTGTTATTCTTATTATTAGATAGTGCATAAATACCTGCGCCCAGTAAAAATGAGGCCAGTATTTTTTTGTGCGACGACTGCAAATTGAGCGGCTTGCTGCTTATAGAGGGTATGTAAGGCACGGTAAACAAAAGCGCTATACTGGCAAAAATGGCCAGGGCTATGTTTTGGTATACGTTTTCAAAATAGGTAAAGTCAAAACTTATGCTAAGCTGCTCCTGCACGTGCTCAAAAAATCCGTGGCCCAAAATAAGGCCGGCCATAAAATATAAAATGCCCACGGTGCAAAATGCAATTATGGGTATAATCCAGTTGCGGTAATCGCTCGCCACGTGAAAAATTATGGAAATAAACACCAAAACAATGTAACTCAAACTCCAAAAGTGAAAAATTGACGCCGCGAATATCCAGAACGAGGCGTCAAATATTTTTTCTTTCGGGGTAATGAGCGATTGTAATGAAATAAGCCTCCTTAGCGCCAAAAGCAGGAAAAAGTTTGCAATAATAATGTTGTCATTACTCATGGTGGTAGGAAACAACACCAGGAACAGCATGAACAGCAGCAGGGCATAGGTGTTGTTTTTTGTAAGTGTATTCTTAACGGTTACAAAACCCGTTAAAAACAACGATGCCGCCAAAAGCACCAGCAGTCCGGCTTTACGGGCCATCATAATGGGGTTTTGCAGCCACTCGCCCTCCCTGATTAGGTATAATACATAGAACAAAAGCAGGGCTGCGCCAATAATCGCATAATTTATAGGCCTTGATTTTTTGAAAAAGCTTGCTAACATGCTATAATTTTATACTTTTGCTACTGTAAATATAATACTTGTAAAAAATGACTGGATTTTTTGAAGCCCTTGGTTCCCTTTTTACTGATTTCCTTTTCATTCCGCTTGACTTTTTGCGCAGGCTTGAGCTGGAAAACTGGTGGCTTGCCAACACCATGACCTGGATATTCATTATCATTTGTTGTGGCGCTTTTGTATACTGGATGAAGCAGTTACAAATCTTTAAAGAAAATAACGACGACGATCAGGATACTACGGCTCACTCTTTCTTATCATAAGTCAAAGCCGATATCTTTTCTATAGTACATCTTATCAAAATGTAGTTTTTCTATATTTTGGTAAGATTTTTTTATGGCTACCTTAAAGTCTGAATCATAGCTTGTTACTGCAATTACACGCCCGCCTGCGGTTACTACCTGGCCATCTTTAAGGGCTGTACCCGCATGGAACGCTATTGAACCCTCTACATTTTCAAGGCCGGTAATAACACAACCCTTCTCATAATCTTCAGGGTAGCCACCGCTTACCACCATAACGGTTGTAGCGCTGCGTTCGTCTATTTCAAACGCCACGTTTTCAAGGGTTTGGTTGCTCATGGCAACAAAAATCTCAACCAGGTCGCTCTTAAGGCGCGGTATAACCACTTCGGTTTCAGGGTCGCCCATGCGCACGTTGTACTCTATTACAAACGGATCGTTACCCACTTTTATAAGGCCGATAAACACAAAACCTTTGTAGTCAATGTTCTCATTTTGAAGGCCCTGCACGGTAGGCTTCACAATGCGTTCTTCAATTTTAGCTATAAACTCGGCATCAGCAAACGGAACCGGGCTCACGGCACCCATACCGCCTGTGTTAAGGCCTGTATCGCCTTCGCCTATGCGCTTGTAGTCTTTAGCCATTGGTAGTACTTTGTAGCTCTTGCCATCGGTCAATACAAAGCAGCTCAGCTCTATACCGTCTAAAAACTCCTCAATAACCACTTTAGAGCTTGCATCGCCAAACTTGGCATCTACAAGCATGTTGCGCAGCTCTTGCTGGGCTTCTTCAAGGCTGTTAAGTATAAGCACACCTTTACCTGCTGCAAGGCCATCTGCCTTAAGCACATAAGGGGCTTTTAGGGTTTCAAGGAATTTACATCCTTCTTCAACCGTATCTTTTGTAAAGCTGTCGTAAGCAGCTGTGGGTATGTTATTCTTTATCAGGAACTTCTTGGCAAACTCCTTGCTGCCTTCCAGCTGGGCGCCATATTGAGACGGCCCTATTACCGGAATGTGGCTTAGCTGGGCATCGGCCTTAAAAAAGTCGTAAATACCTTTAACCAAAGGGTCTTCGGGGCCTACCACCACCATATCAATAGCCTTATCGAGCGCAGTTTGCTTAACAGCTGCAAAATCAGTAGCGCTTATGTTTATGTTTTGTGCTATGGCAGCAGTACCGGCATTACCGGGGGCTACAAAAAGGTTAGTGCACAGCGGGCTTTGAAGCATTTTCCAGGCAAGGGCATGCTCGCGGCCGCCTGAACCAAGTAGTAAAATATTCATGTTGTATTGTTGTTTGTGCAAAGGTAAATATTAATAGGCTTTTTCCTCACCCATAAAAATATTTACCACAGTTTGAATTATAATCCTGATATCGAGTAGTATAGACCAGTTTTCTATATAAAACACATCATACCGAATACGGTTTTGCATTTCGGCATCGCTGTTTATTTCGCCCCTGTAGCCGCTTACCTGCGCCAGGCCGGTAATGCCGGGCTTTACCAGAAGGCGGTCGCTAAACTTGTGTATATGGCCTTTATATTCGTTATTATGATACCACAGCTGCGGGCGTGGCCCTACTACCGACATATCGCCAAGAAACACATTAAAGAACTGCGGTAGCTCATCAAGGCTGGTTTTGCGCAAAAACTTGCCCGATTTTGTAACGCGGGCATCGTTTTTAACGGCCATGGCCTCGCTGTTACGGTTAACCCCCATTGAGCGGAACTTGTAGCATATAAACTCGGTTTCATCTATACCCGGGCGGCCCTGCTTAAAAAACACAGGCCCTTTGGTTTCAAGCTTAATAATAAGCGCTATAATGGGTGTAAGCCACGACAGCACAAAGATGATAACCAGCGATGAAAAGATGATATCAAAAATGCGCTTAAAGATTTTCAGTGCCGGGTTGTGTAGTGGTGTTTTTTGTGCTATAAATACCGGAAAGGCTTCAAAGTAGTCTATTGTAAGGCTTTTAAGGGGCGAAGTAATGTTATCTGGCACAAAGCGCAGTGCTATGCCCTCTTTCTGGCTAAACTGCTTTAATGCGTATGCCTGAGACGGCGTGGTTTGCGCCATTGAGCAGTAAATGGTTTGCACATTGCCTGATTTTGCAAAGGCCATGGCCTGCGCTAATACGGTTTGTGTGGTGGTTTCGGGTATGGCGCCGGGCAAAAATGCCTTTAAAAGCCTGCTCCTTTCGCCGGAAGGCAATAAAAGTTCATCGCCCACAATAATGGCATTTTCAGGATGGTACACAGGCATGGCGCAGTACAACACGTAGGCGCTGATTTTTAATACCGCAGAAACGGCTAAAAGCATTGTAATGTAACCCGTTACTGCTGTAACGTTGTAAATGGCTGGGCGCGAAAAAACAAAAAAACCGGTTATTGCCACAAGATATAAAGACAGCTGTATGGCTACTTTGTAAAAATGCTGCAGGGCATTTGTAAAGCGATAGGCCTCATAATACTTTGAAAAGTAGGCTATTGCACACCAAAAAATAACCTGGTAGCACCAAAAGTGCACATCATTATGCACAAGGGAACTAAAAAAATAATTTCCAAGTAGGGTAATGGCTGCAATATCAAGCAGTACATTAAGCGGTTTTATATAAGTAACAATCTTGCCTGCCTGCACGGTTTAACGTATGTATTCAGAAAAATCTTTGTGCTCTTCTTTTAAAAGCTCTTCTTTGCTGAGCGACTTAAAGTAGTCGTAAGTAATTTTCATGCCTTCGCTGCGGCTTACTTTTGGCTCCCAGCCCAACAGCTTTTTAGCCAGTGTAATATCGGGCTGGCGCTGTAGCGGGTCGTTTACCGGCAGGGGCTTGTATATAACCTTTTGGGTGGTGCCGGTAAGCTTTATAATTTCTTCGGCAAAATCTTTAATGGTTATCTCATCAGGGTTGCCAATGTTTACAGGGTGTACATAATCACTGTGCAGCAGGCGGAAAATGCCCTCTACCTGGTCATCTACAAAGCAAAATGAACGGGTTTGCATACCATCGCCAAAAACGGTAAGGTCTTCGCCACGCAGCGCCTGGCCTATAAATGCAGGTATAACACGGCCGTCGTTTAGCCTCATGCGGGGGCCGTAGGTATTAAATATGCGCACAATGCGTATGTCTACACCGTGAAACGTGTGGTATGCCATGGTTATAGACTCCTGAAAGCGCTTAGCCTCATCATAAACACCCCTTGGTCCTATGGTGTTTACATTGCCATAATAATCTTCGGTTTGCGGGTGCACCAGCGGGTCTCCGTATACTTCAGATGTAGATGCTATAAGTATACGTGCCTTTTTTACACGGGCCAGTCCCAGCAGGTTGTGCGTGCCCAGCGAGCCCACCTTAAGGGTTTGTATGGGTATTTTAAGGTAGTCTATAGGGCTTGCCGGAGAGGCAAAGTGCAGTATATAATCAAGTTCGCCCGGCACGTGTACAAACTTAGACACATCGTGGTGGTAAAACTCAAAATTTTTATCTTTAAAAAGGTGCTGTATGTTTTTAAGGTCGCCGGTTATAAGGTTATCCATGCCTATAACATAATATCCTTCCTTAAGGAACCTCTCGCACAGGTGAGAGCCCAGAAAGCCTGCTGCACCGGTTATTAAAATTCTTTTCATTGCGTTTTTTTTAGTTGCCTTAACGGCTTGTAATCATTAAATAAGCAGTAAAACAGGGTAAAGAAAACCACACCTTTCTGACGCCATAAAAATGATTCGGTCAAAAATAAGCTTATCATAAGAATTGAAAAAGCAATGTGTATAAAATATTTATTTTTAACAGCCTTTACAAAGTTGTATACAACCAGTACAAGCACCAGTATGAGGCCAAAAATACCCAGGTCGGCATATATTTCCATGTACTGGTTATGAAAATTAAGCTTGCTGTATGGGGTGTTGTCCCAGCCGGTATGTGTGGTGTTGTCCTGCTGTGCAATTTGCTGCACTTTTGCGCCCGATGCATTTAATCCGGCACCGGTTAGTATAAATCCTTTTTCCTGAGACATTTGCACAAGCATCCTTGCGCGGTATGCCCTGAAAGCCGGGCCGGTAAAGCCGTCGTGCGGGCTAAAGGTGTCTTTGTTCCAGGCTTCGCTAATGCTAACGGTGTGCTGGTTGCTGCCCTGCAGGTTTTTATTTGTAGGGAATGTTTGGCCCGAAAGATTGCCAAAGGCTATAAATGCGGCCCCTAATACAAAGAAGCCCGAAATGAGCATTATTCGTTTTTTTACCATAAACCCGGGGGTTATAATGTAGTAGGCGGCTATAATAAACAAATCGGTTATAATAATAACGCGCCTTGAAAGCAGCATAACCATAACAAGCAAAAAAGCAGTGGCAGCATAGCCCCAGTAGGTTTGCCTTTCTTTTACCAGAAACACAAACAATGCCAGCGAAAAAAACGTAGCCAGGTAAACGGATATGCTTTGCGAGGCCAGTTCATTATTAAAAAACACGGCGGGGTTGCCTTCTATAACATACCTTACAAATGCACGCCCTATAAGAAAAATGGCAAAAACGCACATGGCCAGGCTAAAGTTTTTAAGCACGGCGTTAATGCTGCGGGGTGGCAGCGGGCGGTTTAAAATAAAGGCAAGGGGTATAAACAGCAGCGCGGCTTCTTTGCCCAGCGCTGCGGCAGTTATTTTAGTGTTTGGGCTCCATAATAAAGACAGTGCCATAAGGCCATATAATGCTATGGGAATTAAAAGCGCACCGGCTGGCTTCATGTTGTTTCGCGAAGCAGAGAGTACAGAAAACAGTACAAAACATATAACTGCAAAACTGTTATAAACGTGGGCTGCCGGTACTGTTACCGCCACCAGTGATATAAAAAACACCAGCGATTTTTTACCGGGGGTAATCCCTATCCGCCTCAGGAGTACAGATATGGGCGCATTGTAATTATTTTGCATTAAAAGTTTTTAATGGGCTATGCCGGTCAAAAATACAGCTAACGCCATAATTACACAATAATTGCGCTTAATTTAGTATTTTTACCACCCTATATATCATAATTTTACTCTTGAAAATAGTCCATATTTCTGAAACCCTTGTAAGCGGTGTACAGGCTTATTTAAGAAACCTTTCTACATTCTTAAGCACCCATGCGCCCCATGCCCAAGTATACATTATATATAGCGGGCAACGGGAGGAGTTTGACAAAGCGGTTGCAGAGCAGCTGTTTATGGGTAAGGCTACGCTTATAGAGGTGCCTATGGCCAATAGCATTTCTCCGTTAAAAGACCTGGCATCGACAGTAAAAATATACAGGGAAATACAAAAAATTAAGCCCGATGTTATACACCTGCATTCCAGCAAGGCGGGTATACTGGGCCGGATGGCCTCTATTTTTTACCGCAAAAAGAAAAAGCTGTTTTACACCCCCCACGGCTATGCGTTTTTAAGGCAGGATGTGGGCAATACAAGCCGCAGGGTTTTTAGGCTTATAGAAAAGTATGCCCAGTTTTTTTTAGGAGGCACCACCATTGCCTGTGGCGATACCGAATATGAAATTGCAAAGGGCTTTGGCAGGGCTGCACTGATGCGCAACGGGCTTTTGTTTGATAGCCAAACACCTGTTGAGGCGCAGCCAAACAACCATAAACTTACTGTGGGCATTGTTAGCCGGCTTACGTATGCGCGGTCTCCTATGCTGTTTAATAAAATTGCGTTACGGTTTCCTGATATACAGTTTGTGTGGATAGGCGACGGAGAATTGAGGCATGAGCTTACTGCGCCTAATATTGCCGTTACAGGCTGGCTTTTTAACCATAATGAGGTTATGAAACATTTGGCAGGGCTTGATATTTATATGCAAACCTCGTTGTGGGAAGGGCTTCCGTTTGCGGTGCTCGAGGCCATGACCCTTCAAAAACCGGTAATAGCCACTAATGTAATAGGCAATAAAGATATTGTTGTGCACGGCAAAACCGGCTTTTTATTTGCAGATATTGCCGAGCTTGATGCTTTTTTTGAAGTGCTAAAAGATAAGCAGGTACGCTTAGAAATGGGCCGTGAAGGGTTTAAACGCTGTAAAGAGGTGTTTGATACCAATGAAAATTTTAAGGGCTTACTGGAGCTTTATTTGCAGTAAGCAGCTTTTGTTGCAGCCAGTATGCACTAAAAATACTGCACCACACGGCGCTAAACACTATACCGTCAAACCGGATAAGGAAATCATCTGTAAGGTTTGATATAAAAAACAGCATAAAAAAGCATATTATTACAGGGTGCTTTAGCTTAAAGCCTATAAAGCCCGGTAGTAATATGTGTGCTAATACCGCTATTGCCCCTATAATGCCAAACCGCATAAAAAAATCAAGGTACTGGTTATGCACCGGCATGTGGTATTCATGCAAAAAGTATTGCCCGGTTTTAAGATAGTATTCCATGAGTTTTGGTTTGCCATCTGAAGAGCCTGTGCCAAACGGCAGGTTTTCTGAGGCTACATTAAGGGCAGATTTCCAAATGCTTAAACGGGTAACCAGGCCGCCATAAGCTTCATATTCGGGGTGTTCAAGTTCATCGAGCCTGCCCACCTTATCCATATTCATAAAAAGCTCTGTTTTGTATTTATAAATTACATACGGATTGTATTTTATATATAGGGCAGAAAGTATTGTAAAAACTACGGTTGTTGCAAGCCCCATTTTTAACAGCCGCGCCTTGTTTTTTGATTTTATAAAATCGCCCAGGCTTATTATTGCAAAACCGGCCAGCATATTAAGCAGTGCCACACGGGTACCCACTAAAAACACTACACCTATATTTGCTGCGAGGAAAAAAAAGCCCGTAAGCTTAGATAGCACATTCTTTTTTTCTGTAAACGAATTGAGCGTAAAATAAAAGTTTATAATACCGGCAAATGCAAGGTGCATGTTTAATGCCGGTGCATGCGACTTAAAAGTATCTGAAAAAAAGTAACCCACTTCAAAAAGGTCTATACCGTTTAGGTACTTGGTTACATAATCAGGATATACTACAACAAAACGCACAACAAGCAGCAGGAGTAATATAACTATAGTGCGGCTAAAATAGAACAGTATTTTTTTTAGGTTGATGTAGCGGTAATTACCTATTATAAAAACAGGCAGGAAAAGCATAGACACCGTTTTTTCGGCTGCTTTTAAACCTTTGGAAACACTGCTGTTATTCCAGAAAAATAAAACCTCAAGCAGGAAAGGCAGTGCAACAACAGCTATTAAAACAACAGCCGGTTTTGAAAACTGCAACCGTTTTACATAAACCAGATTAAAAACCAGGAAACAAATAAGCAGTATTGTGCAGGGCATCCTCAACACAATTGAAGAGGCTATTAGTGCAACGAAAATGGTGTAAATTTTATGAAATGCCGGTTCTTGAATTTTCATAATACAAACAGTAGTAAATTAAAGGAAATAACCCCACTTTGTGCTTAACGGCCGAACCTAAATCAGGCTCAAATACTCCCTGCACAATAAAATAAGAGAAGAGCAGCAGCAAAGCCCATATTTCATAACGATATTTAAACCTGTTTTTTAATGCCCATGAAAAACGTACCAGCAAAATATAAAACAGCAGTACCTGCCATATTATAAAGGCTAAAATTTGTGGCGATAATATATGTTTTAGGCCATTTACAGGAAGGTTTACAGAAAAGAAACCATGCAAAATGCTTACAATTTCGCCATACCATGTGCCCAGGGGCAGGGGTGAAACAATTATAGAGTTAGATGCCAGTGCATTAGACCTGTCAGAGTTTACAAAACCCCGTGTACTCTCGGTTAAAAATTCTCCTTTAAGTATACCGTAGCTTAAAGACATAAATATTATTATCAATAAGCCATAGGTGTAGGTTGCCAGTGTTTTGTTTTTTAGCTTAACAAATGTAACGGCATACATGCACATGGCCAATACCGGTATTAAACAAAAGTAAATGCGGAATACAGCAAATACGGCTAAAAGCAGGCTGGATAAAATTATAGACCACATATAGGATATTCTGCTATTTTTAAAAATGTAAATTACAATGGCAATAAAAACATAGGTTATAAATTCTTTTGATGGCATTGCAATAAATACAGCAATGATTATAACTGCCAGGTAAACAATAACATTTTTTACGTTAAGCATATGAAAGTCATCCGGAATGCCTATTTTGTAAAGTATGTACATATATACAGGAAACTGTATAAGGGCAACTATAGGATATGGCAGTTTGCCCAATAAGGTTATCCTGTAAATGAGGGTTGAAATTTCATATCCCCCTACAAGGCCTTCTTCAACTATACCGGTTGTAATAGTATTGGCATCGCCCAAAAAACGGTCTGGCATAACAAATTGCAGGGCAATGCTAAGCAACCAGCCAAATATGGCGAGCAGCAAAAATATAAGATGGTTCTTTTTTACCGTATAGGCCATTACATAAGGGTTTTATATAATTCTATATGTTTATCTATCATAACATCTATGCCATACTGTGTTGCACGGGCAGCACAATTTTGGGCCGTTTGGGCGTAAAGCGCCTCATTGTTTAAAAGTATTTCAACCTGCGCGGCAAGTGCTTTGTGGTCTTTATATGGAAATAATAACCCTGCCCCGCCTACTATGGTTTCAAGCGGCGGTACATTAGAAGCTATTACAGGAAGGTGCGCTGCCATACCCTCTACACTGGCAAGCGAAAACCCTTCATATTGTGTAGACATTACCAGTATATGAGCTGTTTTAAGAAGTTGAGGTACATCCATCCTTATCCCTAAAAATTTAACCCGGTTTTCAAGGCCAAGCTCTTTTACTAAGGCAATGCAATCCTGTTTACATAAACCATCTCCTGCCAGTAGCAGCTTTACATTATCAGGCAGCAATGTTAATGCCCTTATAACGGTAGGCTGGTCTTTAACCGGAACAAAAGAAGCCACCTGTATGAGTATTTTTGTATTACTATCGGCATCTTCAAAAAACTGTTTTGGGTTTAAACCATCTGCCTGTGCATATTTTTTTATGTCTACCCCGTTGCTAACCAGCGCAAATTTGTGCTCTGGCAGTGTAATGTGATTTTTCACGCTGCGTACAACAGTTTCAGAAATACAAACAATTTTTTTGTAAGGTTTATAAAACAAAGAGTCTAATAACCTGAATATGGGTTTGCGTGTTCTGCGGCTTGAAGTGCTGTGCTCTGTATACACCAGTTTTGTTGTAGAAAACGACACCATTTTTGCTACTGCTACCCAGTATTGAGAAGGGAAGAGGTGTACATGCACTACATCATACTTTTTTAAATAGGGTATAATTTTAAACGAAAGCAGCATATTGTAAGTAGAACCATTTGTAAGGCTAAATATTGTGCACCCGGCATCTTCAAGCTGTTTGTAAAACGGGGTCTGGCTTCCGTTTAAAAGCAAAACATCAGCAGTTATGCCTTTTGCATTAAACATGGGCACAATTTCAGTAACCAGCTTTTCGGCACCGCCTGTCCTTAAATCATTTATAATGTGCAATACCTTCATTAGCTCCAAAAGGGTTTCAGGTTATCTTTTATGTATATTACCATTGCCGATGCTATATTCCAGAACAGTGCACTGCATACATAGGCCATGGCCCCCCCTGTCATGCCATATTGTGGTATAAGCCAACGGTTTAGTGCAAAGTTAAGGGCTACGGCTGCAATTAATATATATTGAAAATAGTGTTGTTTTTGCGTCATGTTTAAATACATGGGCACTACGCCAAAATAACAGCATACCCACTGGCCGGCTATCATGATAGATAATGCGCCTGCTGCCTGTACATATTCGGGCCCAAAAAAGCCAAGCAGGGTTTTGGGCAATAAAAGCACCAGTATTGCCGCGGGTGTAGCCAGCAGTATGGTGAGCCTTGAGGCATTACTTACGGTTTTTTTAAGCTCGTCTATACGCCCGGCAGCATAAAGCTCTGAAAGGCGTGTAGAAACCGTAATATTTACCGTTAGTATTATGATGGAAAGCAACGTCATTATTTTTACGGCCTGTGCATAATAAGCCACATACTGGTTGCCCATATATTTTTTAAGCAGCATTACATCTATGCTCATAAGTAAAAAAAGCGCCATGCCGCTAATAGATATGGGGTAAGACGTTTTTATAATTTGCCGTGTAGAAATTGTTTTTACACTACCAGCCTCAATTTTAGATAAATAGTAAAAAGCCATTGCTGTTGTAACAGCCGCAAGCAGTATAAAACCAAACAAATAACAATCAGTAAGATACTTTTGCTGCTCTATAACCAGCAGCAGTATTGCCGCGGCCATAACCGGTATATATTTAAGGGTATTCCTGAAAAGTTCAGAAATATTATTATGCCCCAAAGCCCTGAAAAGCTCAGTATTTAAAACGGTAATGCCATTAAAAAACAGCATGGCCGACGCTTTAAAAATAAGGGCATATATGTTTTGGTCGTTATAAAAATTATTAATGGCGGTGCTTCCTGCGGCCCACACCAGCATTAGGGCCAAAAGGCTCATAAAAAACACTATGGTTACCATTTTATAATATATATGGCGCAGCTCGTGTTGTGTATTGCTGGTTTTTAGCCTGCCCGAAAAATACAGTATGCTTTGCTCTGTGCCCAACAGGCAAAAAGTGCCTAAAGTAAGCAGGTAAGAACGTACAAAATCATACTGGCCTACAAGTTCGGCGGGGTAGTTGTTGGTTAAAAAAAACGTAAAGCCAAACAGCACGGCCACACCTAATACACGAAGCCCTAACGTTTTAAAGCTTTGTATTATAAATGGGCTGCGGGCTGCGGAAAGTAGCTTTTTGCATACAACATTAATCATAACACGCGGTTTTTTTGCATATTTACTACCCCGGATTATTATTGTACTGTACCGGCTGCCCTTTTAAGAGAATGTTTTTTGTAAAAATTCTTAAACCTTACTAAAAGTATAAATACTAATACAAAAAATACAGGTATTATTATTTTCATCCTGCCTGAAGCAGCGTTTAGTTTCTTTATATTAAGAAAAGTACCGTTATCTTTTATAATGCTGCTGTAGTTTACTTTGTCTACCTTATTTTGCTCCTGTTCTTTTAATAACACTGTTTTAGAACGGATAACTTCGTGTAAGTCAGTGCTTTCTTCATAAAATACGCTGCTGCCCCTGGTGCTGTCAGAAAAATTATTCAGTATATGGCTAATTTGCGAAATGGTAGAATCATTTACAGCCATTTTTTTATCAAGCGATTCAATATATTCCTTTTGCACCTCTTTAAAATACGGGCTACTGTTAAGGTATTTCAGTACGGGCTCGGCAATATCATTTTTATCGCATTCGCCCACAGTGTTAAAGGTTATAAGCTGGTACCTGAAATTTTTACCCATTAAAGGGTCTTTAACAAGATTGTCAAGGCTGCCTTTGTTAGCCATGGTGTTAAAAATTTCATATTTAAAATCTGTTTTATCATCAAACAGGTTTTCATTTTTGTTTATAAAGTTAAAAAGGTCTGCTACGGGCTCAACTTTTATTTTAGTAAAAGAAGCCGTATTTTTAACACCAATACTTTCTAAAAAAGCAGTGTCTCCGGCTAATATTTTTTTATTAAGCAGGTCTACCTGTTCATAAAGGTAATCAGAACTGCCAAAGTTTGGTGTTACTAAAATTTTGTTTTCAAAACTATGGGATTCCTGATCTAAATAATAGCCCAGGGCACCGCCGGCAACAAGCAGGATGCCAATTGCAATTATATTGCGTTTGGTAAAAAGAATAGCATTAAAAAAAGAGTCACCTGCACGCATGTAATACCTTTTCATGTGCTTAGACAGTTGTGTAAGGTCTATTTCTTTACTGTTTTCTGGGTCTTGGTTTGCCATTAGTTACTGTATGTTAAATAATTGTTCTAATATTTTTATGGTAATAAGGTAAGTGGGCTTTACACCTGTAGTGCCCAGGCCACCACTGGCCAGTGTGCTACCGGTTTCAAGCGGATTGTCGCTGGCATAGTAGGCATAACGTACCTTAACATCAGGGTTTATACTCTTGCGTATTTTACTGGCGCTCTGTATGGCTTTTTGGTAATAGGCGCCTTCCATTTCAAGGCCTATAACACCCCATGTGCTTTGGTTAAAGAAGGTAAGAAGGTCTCTGTTTTGAAGCGATGTGCCCAGCACCGTTACCATAGGCCCGCTGTAAACGGGTATACCCTGGCCGGCAAGCATTTCGTGCGTAAGTTCGTTTACAAAAGGGTAGTTATCTCCGGTGCCCTCGTTTATGTGTGCCGAAGGTATCATGATATCGCCCTTATTGCCCTCAAGTATACCGGCTTTGCCCATTATAGAAACCGACTCTACATTAAGCAGCGTACGGGTTTCACCTTCTTTATAAGGTTTCAGAAGCTCATCTATAGTTTCATAGGCCTGTTCGCCAAAGGCATAATCCATGACTATAATAACCGGCATTTCGCCCTGCGGGTTTGCAGTGGGGAAAGCCGTTTTGCTAAAGTCAATCTTCTCTGTATCAAAAATCTGCACATCTATGTTTGTGCCCGATGTATCGGGCATATAAATCATGCCGTTTTTAAGGGCAGCCTCTTCAACCTTAGCCCTTAGCGGGCCGTTGCCGGTTTTGCTAAGCTCTTCATATATAAAAAAGTCTTCCTTGTCTTTAAACTTACCCTTAAGCAGCGGCGGTGCAAAAACCGAGTTCATAACGCTGTGCATATTGGCGCTAATAATGTGTATGGGGCGCTGTAGCAGGCCATTTTGCTTAAGTACGGCCTTAATATTGTTTGCCCATATTTCGCCGTGTATGTGGTGGCCCAGCCTTTCACGAAGAATAGGGCTAAAGGTAATGGTGCGTTTTTGCCCGCCCATAGCCTCTTCAATAGCCAGTTTGCCCAGCCAGTATATTACACGCAGGAAACGGTCAGGGTCGGCAGCAGTGCCAAAGCCGTCATAAATATCGGTCAGTTCGGCAAAGGTGCGGCCCAGTATGTTGCTCACGTGGCTTACGGCTTTTTCGCGCTCTTCAAGCGATAGCGGTTCTTCATTAGCAATAACCTGTTCCAGTTTAATCCAGTCGCGGGCCATTTCGCCATTGTCATCAATCAGTACGCGGTTTTTTATCTTGTCAGATTCTATATAAATAAACGTAAGGTGTGTAAGGATATCATAAATATCGCTGCGCCCGCGGGTTATTTCTACATTCATCTGCTCATCGTCTATACGGTAGCAGTTGCGCTTGCGCTTGGGGGGCACAATGGCCTTAAAATGGCTTTTGCCATAGCCTTCATCGCTGGTAAGGTTTACAAAGCGGCATTGCTCTATACCCACCGGCAGGCGTTCTATAACATACAGCAGGCCGTTAAGCTCTGCTTTTTCATCGGCAATAGAGCCGTAAATTTCGGGGCGAAGCTGTAGTAATGCTTCCCTTAGCGAATCACCACTAACACCCATAGGTTTATAAAACCCCCTGTTAAACAGGTGGCGCATGGTTATGTACAGGCGTTCTATGGCGGCAGAAGACTCCTGCGCGCGCGAACGCGTTATGTTTTTAATACCCTGCATAATTATAGTTTAGCGCAAATGTATGGTTTTTATTTTAGTTGCTTAGTGTAACGTTTATGGCGGGCACCATCCAGTTGCCGTTGTGGCGTGACCACTGATTCATTTGGAATTTGTGCCAATAGCCTTTAAAATAATAGCTTATGGGCTGTGGCATATCATTGCTGTAAATATCCGGCCCATGCACAAGGACACGTTCTGTTTTTTTAGCTATTACAATCTCGGTATCTACAATTTTACCGGTGGCCTCATAGGGGTACAGGTTGCTGTCGAACTTTAGCCACTCGTAGGCTACTATAAGGCCTTCTGCAGGCATGCTGAGGTTGTATGCCGTAACATCTACCACTGTTTCTTTTTTGCCGCGTTTTGCAGAGGCCATAATACCGCCGGCAACCAGTTCTTCGGCAGGCAGGCTGTCTTTACCCATTTTGTATAGATGCAACCTGAACTGCGCGGTTGCGTTAGATTTATTGCGGGTAAATAGTTCCACATTTTTTAAAAAGGGGGTTGCGGTATAGCTTTCCTTATACGGAAACAGTTTGCCCAGCATAGACCAGTCTGTTGTAAATGGGCTCAGTGCTGCTTTTTTACGGGTTCCGTTTCCTATAGTTATTTTTTTGCTTTGCTTTAGGGTAGTAACTTCTACATTATCAAGCGTAGTGGTATCTACAGCTACCTGCGCGGTAAGCGATAGCGAAAAGAGAAGGAGTAAGGCGCAGAGGTGTTTCATTGGTTGAGGATTTTTATATGTTAACTAAAAAAATCAGCAATCTTCCGGTCGTTACTCAGGCGGGGCAGTTTGTTTTGCCCGCCCAGCTTGCCAATACTTTTCATATAGTCCTGGAAGCCGTTTTTGGTCACTTTAGTAATTACTATAGTGCGCAACACATTACCGGCAATCAGGTCGTCATAATATACATTTTGTTTGCGCATGGCATTGTCAAGAAAAAGGGCAAAGGTTTCGAGATTTTCAGGTTCCTCGCCAAATTCTATAAACCACTCGTGGTAGGGCAGCCCTGTGGCGGGCGTAATTTGCGGCGCCACGGTAAACTCATTAACGGTTATGTTTGTGCCCTGCATGGCCTCGTTAAGGGCGCTTTCTACCTCTTTGCCTATAACGTGCTCGCCAAAGGCAGATATGTAATGTTTTATCCTGCCGGTTACCACCACACGATAGGGCGCAAGCGATGTAAATGCCACGGTATCGCCAATATTATAGGCCCAGAGCCCGGCGTTGGTAGATATGATAAGCACGTAGTTTACACCCAGCTCAACCTGGCCTATCGTATAGCGGCGTGGGTTTTCGGTAAAGAACTCGTCAGCTTTTATAAATTCATAAAAAATGCCCGAATTAAGCAGCAGCAGCATACCTTTTTCGGTTTGGCTGTCCTGGTAAGCAAAAAAGCCCTCGCTGGCCGGGAAAAGCTCTATACTGTCTACCCTGCGGCCTATAAGGTTTTCAAATTTGGCTCGGTAGGGTTCATAATTTACGCCGCCGTATATAAACAGGTTAAAGTTTTTAAAGATATCGCCCACGGGCTTGCCTTGGCGCTGTTGCAGCTTTTCAAAATACATTTGCACCCAGCTGGGTATGCCCGATATTACGGCCATATCTTCGTTAACTGTTTCAGCTACAATGGCATCTACCTTGGTTTCCCAGTCGTTTATGGTATTGGTTTCCCAGCTGGGCATACGGTTTTTTTGAAGGTAGGCGGGCACGTAGTGGGCTACAATACCACTTAGGCGGCCCAGCTTAACCCCGTTCTTTTCGGTTAGCTCAGGGCTTCCCTGCAGGAAAATCATTTTGCCGTCTACAAAATCAGCCTTGCCGGTTTCATGAATGTAAGACAGTATGGCGTTGCGCGCTGCCTGAATGTGAAACGGCATGCTTTCTTTAGTAAGCGGGATGTACTTGGCACCACTTGTTGTGCCCGATGTTTTGGCAAAATACAATGGCTTGCCCGGCCATAAAATATCTTCTTCGCCCTTAACCACACGGTCTACATAGGGGCGCAGGGCTTCATAATCGCGCACGGGTACTTTTGCGGCAAAATCATCATAAGACTGTATACCGTTAAAACCATGGTCTTTGCCAAACTGTGTGCCCTTAGCTTTTTCCAACAGTTCCCTGAAAACCTTTTGCTGGGTTTCAACAGGGTTAGTAGCCCATTTTTGGGTTTTGGAATGAATTACAGATGCGAATATTTTGGCTCCGAATGTTTTTAACGACATTGGTTTGGGTATTAGTTACTGAATTTATTTTTAAGGGCTTTTTCTGTGCCAACAAACAGGTATATGCCGCATAATAATGCCAGCACAAGGCCGCCAATCATTTTTGTTTCTTCCTGTCCGGGAATTAAGGCCGCAAGCAGCGATATAACTACCATTACCACCGCTGCCCTTAACATGAGCACGGTAGAGAACTTTTGTGCAAAATCCCACCGTTCCTGCGATTTCATAGAACTGCCCGTGCGGTAACCGTACAGGTAATTGATTTTTTTAGGCGGGTACAAATACATGATAACGCCTGCTATCATAAAGATAATTCCGCATAATAAAGAAGGGGCCATTATGTGCAATACAAATTCGTCCATACTATTACTTATTCAAAATCAATAAACTGGGTTGGGTTAATGGGGTAGCCGTCTTTCCACAGCTCAAACAGCACCTGGGCATCTGCCAGCCCCAGTACCTCGCCGGAGCGCACTATGTCGCCCTGCTGCTTATTAACCGAATCTACCTTTTTATATACTGATATAATACCATCATTATGGCGCACCATAACCACGTTGCCGTTAGCGGGCGTCCACTCTGCCATAAGCACCGTTCCGGCGGCAATGGCCTTAACGGGGGTGTCTTTTGCAATGGCAACCTCAATGGCATACTCGCGCTTATTGGCATTATAAGCCTTGGTTATATGCCCGTTTACCGGGGCAAAAAGCACCTGGTTTACACGGGGCTGTGCCTTTTCAAACAGGTTGTACTTGTCTTCCTTAGCCACCTGCTCACGCAGTTTTGCATCGGCGCTGCTGGGTTTCATTTCGGCATCGGTAAGGGTTGCCTGCTCACCGGCCACAATAGAGTCGCGGCTCAGTTTGGTATGCTCAAGGTTGCCCGTAAGCACCTTGTTTATATTAGCCATATAAGCCTTGTTTTCCTCCAGCACCTTAACCAGCGAGTCTGACTTAATAGCGTTTAGCGTAGCCTGTTTTTTAAGCCCTGTGCTGGCATAGCCGGGTATGTATTCGCGCAGGGGCGTAAAGGCAATAATATATGTTGTAAGGGCTATCATTACAATACTAATGCTGGTAAGCCATACAAACACGTTCATAAGGTTGAGGCGCAGCGAAAAAATCTCCTCAAATGTATCTTCGTTAAGAATTACCAGGCGGTTTTTGTTGAACAGCTTTTTTCTGATAATTTGCTTTTTGAGCCGTTTAGCACACATAAAGTACCGTTTAATTGACAAATATAGCAATCATTGCCTTACAAAGGTGTTGCACCCGGTAAAGCAACTGTAAATTTAACCAACCCGCAGGCGGTTTAAAAATCCGGGTATTTTAACGAAGTAAACATGATGGTTTTAATTATTAGCCCGGATATTTTTAATGCAAACAATACAAAAAGGCTTTTAGTATAGCTGTGTGCAAAAATAAAGGCAGCAAACAAATGTTATACTGCCTTACTGTATTATAAAAACCGGATTGTTGAACAATCTAAATAATTAAAAAAAACTACACCGCAAAGAACTCCTCAAGCTCTTTAAGGGTTTCTGCCGATGTGTAGATGTCTTTAACCACTTCGCCCTTGTGCATGGCCACTATGCGGTCGCTAACTTCGGTAGTATGGGCCAGGTCGTGGCTTGATACCAGTATGGTAACGTTTTTGTCATCAGCCAGTTCGCGTATAATTTTCTTAAGGCGGAATTGCGTTGTAGGGTCAAGGTTGGCAAAGGGCTCATCAAGGATGATCAGCTCTGGGTTGCCTATAAGGGTAGCTATAATGCCTACCTTCTTCTGGTTGCCCTTGCTCAGGTCGCGCAGGTACTTTTTCTTGCCCAGGATTTCGTCGTTAAAAAAGTCAGAATATCTTGAGACCAATGCATCTACTGTGGCTTTGTTCTGCCCGCGCAGCTCGCCTATAAAGTAAAAATACTCTTCTGCCGTAAGGTAGCCTATTAAAAAGGTTTCATCCAGAAAAGCGGCGGTAAAGGGTTTCCAGTCTTCGCTGATGTTTACCTGAACGCCTTTTAGCTTTACAGAACCGTTGCTGGGCTCTATAAGGTCCAGCAACAGGCTGAACAGCGTGGTTTTACCGGCGCCGTTGTTGCCCACAAGGCCAAAGCTTTCGCCCTGTTTTATTTCAAGGTGGTTTATATTAAGTACGGTTACACCGTTATATGTTTTGCGGAGGGAATTGATTTCTATCATGGTTTTTTATGTGGAATGTCTTAGTTGTTAGATAATTAGCCTTTTTGTTTGTAAGCCGCTATGGTACTGTATTTTTCGGCCTTATAAATGCGTTCTATAGCCCTGAACGCCACATTGCGGAACGCCAGCCCCAGCAGGCCTGCCGCCGTTACAAACAGGTATCCGGCAGTTTCGTTTATAAAGGTTGCGCCCAAAAGGTATAAGGCTATAGGCCCCAGCATTTTTGGTAGCGACAACAGCATGGTTTTTATATTAAACGCCTGCTTGTTGCCAAATGCCTGCTTGCCACTGGTAAGGTCTATAGGGGTTTTTACAAACGCGCCGCCAAACAGCACCAGAAGTGAGTTTACACCTATATTAAACACCGCCCCGGAAAGTATCATAAGGTATACATGCCACCCGAAATACAGGTAAAACGAACATATAACGGCACTAACCGCCGTGGCTATAACCATAAGCCACCATTTAGAGGCCAGGTAATCGCGGTAGGTTATGTTCTGGCTCATCATAAGTGGGTAATAAGCACTGTCCCAGCTGGGTACAAACTGCCCGAAGGTAAACAGGAAACCGCCGCTTACAAATATTGAGGCAAATACCTGCCAGCCTGCACCTTCATATACCTCAAGCATACCGGTGTAAAACAGCATACCGTAAAAGATAAAGATAACACTCATTACCACAGTGGTTTTAGAGCGCTTGTTGCGCAGTATAAGCTTCAGGTCGTTTTTAAGGAACGGGCTCATGGTGCCAAAGCGGTTAAGCCATGCAAAATCCTGTGTTTGAGCCTGCTGGTGCTTGCCTTTAAGGCCGGTATCGAGGTACATTTTTTTGCTGAAGAACTTGTGGGCAAACCACCACAGCGCGGCAAACAGTACAACGGGCACTAATACCAGGTAATAAGTGGTGTATATGCCATGGAAGAACACGCCCGTTACCAGGGTAACATCAAAATAGCTGTAGTACTGTAAACCGCCAAACAGCCCCAGTATGCCCAGGAAGATAACAAACACAAAGTCGTTATCGCTCATAAGCACGTTGAGCATATTGTTTACATATACCAGCAGCCACATGCCTGCCCACCATAGCAATACGCCGGCAGGGTCATAGCCTTCTTTTAGCAATACAACGCTAAAAGGCACTATAGAAAACACGTGGATAATATTAAAGAATGATATAAGCGACTTGCCCAGTGCAAAGTTTACAATAGTACTGCGCTTTATGGGCAGGGTTAGCAAAGGCCTTATGTTTATAACCGGCAGCTTTTGCAGCAGCGACTTGATAACCAGGTCTACAAGAAAGTAATAAATAAGGTACTTGCTAACTACTACAAGCGGGTCCTGGTGCAGTTCTTTCTGTATTATATAATAACCGGTGGCGCTGCCCGCCAAAAACATAAGGCTGTAAATAACGGCAACTAAGCCCAGGAAAATTTTAATGCCCAGGTTTGTGCCAAAAGCCTGCGAACGTACAAAGGCTTTCCACTCCAGGCGGATAAATTGTAAAAACATAATGTGTGGTGGTTTTATTGGCTAATAGGTAGCCGTTTGCCCCCGAAAGTTACAGTTTTATTTTATAAACTGCATTTTATACTTTTTAGTAAGTGATAAATAAGTATAATAAACCGCGCTTAATACTGTTAGTATCAGTGCATAATAAGCGCACAGGGCAATATTGTTCTCTATAAGCCTGTCGGGTTTAAGCATTACCGTAATGAAGTAAAAAACAATACAAACCGATGTTAAAAGCTTGTCCGGCACAGAGTAGCGGTTTTTTCCGATACCAACATAGCTAAGGAAACCGTGTATAAATACCCCTATAATTATAATGCCCGAAGCATAGTAAATAATACGTTGCCCCACTTTTGGCCCTGCTGTGTCTGTAAGGCTTATAAAGCCCCAGGTAATAAGCGCAAAGAGAATAAAGAATACGGGTTTGATAAGGTTTTTGCCCAGTGTATTCCATGCCCTGGTCCTGGCATTAATGGCAAACGCTTTGTTGTTTTGCAGCAATTCTGCCTTGTGTTTTACCATGTAAGTGGTAAAGTTTTCTATAAAATCGCCCTCCATACCCTCGAGGGCAGAAGCTATGTGGTCGGCCATTTCATAACGGATGTCCTCATACACTATCCCCGAATTTTTAAGATAATTGTCTATAAACTGTACCTCATGTTTAGTAATTGCAGCCATAATTATATCGTTTAAAATTGTAAATCGGTTTTGGGTGCGCCACTCACCAGGCTTTGCATATTTTTTATGAATTCCTCGAGTTCGGCCAGGCGGTTTACGGTTTCTTTCTCGCCGGTTTCGGTAAGTTTGTAGTACTTGCGCATGCGGTTGTCTACACGCTCTACCTCAACATCAAGGTGGCCGTCTGCCTCCAGCTTGTGCAGCGCGGGGTATAAAGCACCTTCAGTAATATTCAGTTCGCCTTTGGTAATCAATTTTACCTTTTGGGTAATTTCATAACCATACATGCGGCCGTTTTCTTCCAGCAGCTTCATTATTATGGTATTAAGGCTCCCTTTATAGAGTTGCGAGTTTTTCATGATGCAAATTCTTCTTCCACAAATATACATAAATTTCTTATGTATAATATTCTTAGGTATTATTTTATGTTGGCTAATTTCATTTCCGCAATTGGAATATGTATTTTTGCAGGAAATTTATAGAAATGTCATCGTTTTACCCACTAATAATAAAAGACATAAGGAAAGAAACCCCACATGCGGTTTCTATAGCATTTGCCATTCCTGAAAGCCTTAGCCAGCAATACACCTTTTTGGCCGGGCAGTATATAAACATCAAGACCCAGTTTGAGGGTAAAGAGGTGCGCAAGGCCTACTCTATTTGTTCGGCTCCCGGCAGCGGAGAGCTTCGTGTGGCCATAAAGGCGGTTAAGCACGGCGGTTTTTCGGTTTTTGCCAATGAGCAGCTAAAACCCGGCGACACCATGGAGGTGGGCATACCTGAAGGTAAATTTACCTTTGAGCCAAAGCCCGACAGGCAGCGTAACTATGCCGCCTTTGCAGCAGGCAGTGGCATTACGCCTATACTTTCTATCATTCTTTCGGTTTTGGAAAGCGAGCCTGAAAGCACGTTTGTACTTACTTATGGCAACAAAACACCCGAGGAAACCATTTTCCACGACTTTTTGAAGGAACTTGAAGAGCAGTACCTGGGCCGCTTTTTTGTGCAGTTTGTATTCAGTAAGGCGCATGCCGAAGAGGCTATCTTTGGCCGTATAGAACGCTCTACCGTAAACTTCATTATCAAGAACAAGCACAAGGAAAAGGAGTTTGCCAAATTCTACCTGTGCGGGCCCGAAGAAATGATACACATGGTTAACGGTGTGCTGCGTGAAAGCAATGTTGCCGAGAAAGACATTAAGTTTGAGCTGTTTTCTACCCCTATAGCCGAAAAGAAAATCGAGGCCAGCCTTGAGGGGCAAACCAAGGTTACCGTACTGGTAGACGAGGAGGAAGTTACCTTTATGATGCCTAAAGACATGACCATTCTTGATGCCGCGCTTAAGCAGGGTGTAGATGCGCCATACTCGTGCCAGGGCGGTATTTGCAGCAGCTGCATGGCCCGCATAAGCAACGGCAGCGCCCAGATGAAAAAGAACGCCATACTAACCGATGGCGAAATTGCCGAAGGCCTTATCCTTACCTGCCAGGCACACCCCACATCGGGCGAGCTGTATGTAGATTTTGACGACGTATAGGCTTTGATTGAAAAATTAAAAAGATTTAAATATTGAAAGATGCTTAACGGCATCTTTTTTTGTCTTAAAAATATTCCCCATTACAAAAAGAAGCGTATTTTTACCCATCCCTAATACTAAAATCATCTTTTAATAGTTTAGGATAAAAATTGTTTCGCATTGAAAACCAGTACCTGTAAATATTTTCTTCTTATTGGTGCGGCAGGTTTAATATTGGCCTGCTCTACTAAAAAAGATACATTTATTAACCGCAACTTCCATGCGGTTAATACCGAATATAATGTGCTCTACAACGGTAACTTAGCGCTTACTGCGGGCATTGAAGACCTTAAAACCTCTTATGTAGACAATTATTGGGATGTGCTTAGTGTAGAGCGTATGCAGCCCACCCTGGAGCAGCAGCAGCCTACAGATAAGCCCAATGCCAATTTTCAGCGTGCTGAAGAAAAGGCGGTTAAGGCCATACAAAAGCACTCTATGAATATAGGCAACAGCGAGCGCAACCCACAAATGGATGAGGCGCACCTGTTGCTGGGCAAAGCCCGTTATTATGACAACCGCTACATACCGGCGCTTGAGGCCCTTAACTACATACTGCTTAAATACCCAAACAGCAGCCAGATAGACGAGGCAAAGGTGTGGCGCGAAAAAGTAAACATCCGTATAGATAACGACGGTGTAGCCATAAAAAACCTCAATAAGCTTATTAAGGAAAAGGGCGAGGCCATGGAGCCGCAAATTTTTAGCGATGCCAATGCCATGCTGGCCCAGGCGTATATTAAGGAAGAAAAAATAGACAGCGCCGCCTACCTGCTTAAAAAAGCGGTTATTTATACAAAAGACAAAGAAAAAAAGGCACGCTACCGCTTTATTGTGGGCCAGCTGCATGAAAAATTGAAAGAGCCTGACAGCGCTTTTGCTTATTTTCAGAAGGTAATAGATATGAAGCGCCAGTCTCCGCGCATTTACATAATACAGGCACACGCCCGCCAGGCCGCCCAGTTTGACTATAAAAAAGGCGATACCCTTGCCTTTATGGAAAAATACCGCAAGCTGCTTAAGGATCGCGAAAACCGCCCCTACCTGGACTGGCTAAACTATCAGGTGGCTGTGTTTTATGATAAGCAGGATCTTGACAGTACTGCCGTGGTGTATTACAACAAATCGCTTCGCGCCAAGCCAAAAGACCGCTACCTTAACGCTACAAACTACCGCAGCATAGGCGAAATTAACTTTGAAAATGCACAGTATGTAGCCGCAGGCAAGTATTATGACAGTACCCTGGTGCACCTTGACGACCGCACCCGCGAGTATAAAGCCATCAAGAAAAAACGCGATAACCTGGCCGACGTTATTAAGTATGAAGCCATAGCCCAGGTTAACGACAGTATACTGCACATAACATCGCTTAACGAGCAGGGCAGGCTGGCTTATTATGAAGACTATATTAAAAAACTAAAGGTACAGGACGAACTTAAGCGCAAGCGTGCTGAGGCCGAAGCCCAAAAGCAGGCTAATATAGCGGCTAACCAAAACAACGTAATGGGGGGTAATGATGCCCTGGGCCTGGAAGGAGGCCTTAAAGGTGGCTTGCAAACCACCGGGGCAATGCCAGCTGTTAAGTCTAATATGCCAGGAGCGCGCGGCGTTACACAGCCGGGTAGCAGTACTACCACAACCACCGGTACCGATGCCGGCGCAGGGGGTGGGGTAAGCAACTTCCAGTTTTATAACACATCTGCCGTTGCCTATGGGCAAATGGAGTTTAAAAAGCGCTGGGGTGGCAGGGCGCTGGTAGACAACTGGCGCTGGTCTTCAGAGCTGCGTGGTGCGGCACAGGATAATGACGATGCCATTGCCGATGCCGACAGCCTGGGCAATTCTAAAGACGAAGTGCTGGACCCAAGGTACGACCCTAATTTTTACATAACACAATTGCCTACAGAGCAGGTAATTTTAGACAGCCTTGCAAAAGAACGCAACTTTGCCTACTACCAGCTGGGTATTATATATAAGGAGAAGTTTAAAGAATACAGGCGATCTGTAGATAAGCTGGAAAGGCTGCTGGTAAACAACCCTGAGGAGCGCCTTATACTGCCTGCAAAGTATAACCTGTACAAGGTATATGAAATTCTTGGCGATGCCGCCAATGCAGAGAAATATAAAAACCAGGTGCTTAATGAGTACCCTGACAGCCGCTATGCCCAGATGATTCGCAACCCGCAAAGCGAAGACATTTATAAAGGCAGCCCCGAGGCCGTATATGCCGGTGTGTACAAAATGTATGAAGACGGCAAAATACGTGAGGCCGCTGCCCAGACAGACGTATATATAGATACCTATACCGGCGAGGAAATCAACTCTAAGTTTGAACTGCTAAAGGCACAGCTTACCGGCAGGCTCCAGGGTATTGAAGAATATAAAAAGCAGCTTAACTATGTGGCGCTAACCTACCCTAACAGTGAGGAAGGCAAGCGTGCCGAAGAGTGGCTTAAAACACAAATACCGCTGCTGGAAAAAATAAACTTTGGCCAGGAAGCCCTTAGCTACAAGCTGGTGTTTAAATTTGCACCCGGCGACCCGCGCATAGCCCCGCTTACCGCAAAACTTGAAAAGTTTATTAAAGAAGGGGTAAACAATTACATAAAACTTACTACCGATATTTATACCACAAACGAAGACTTTATTGTGGTGCACGGCTTTATTAGCAAGCTGGCTGCCGAAGACGCCGCCACCGTGCTTACCGATTATAAGGAGTATAAAATAGGCGAAACGCCAACCATAATCTCTACCGAAGATTACAAGGTGGTTATGATAAGGAAAAACTTTAACCAGTATTTATCAACCTATAAAATAGAATAACGCGTGTTTGAAAAATCGCAAAAAGTAATAAACGACCCGTTTGCCCGCACAAACCGTATTGTAGACGGCACCACTATAACCGGCGATATTGTATCGCAGGCAGATTTTAGGTTAGACGGCAAGCTGGTGGGCAACTTTACATCGGCCGGAAAAATAGTAATAGGCCCCACAGGCAGTGTTACCGGAGATATTAAATGCCTTAATGCCGATATAGAGGGCAGCTACAGTGGCCGCATAGAGGTAGAAGAGCTGCTGACTGTTAAGGCCAAGGCAAGCATTACCGGCGAGGTAATAACAGGCAAGCTGGCTGTAGAGCCGGGTGCCGAGTTTACCGCTGCCTGCACCATGAAAAATAACGTTAAGCCCATTGCACCCGTAAATGAACAGCAACAAGCCGCAGGATAACGATAAAAGAAAGCCCAACAAGTGGCTGGCGCTTATTAATATCCCGTTCCAGATGGGTATAATAATCGTGGGGTTTTCGTGGCTGGGCGGCTGGCTCGACGAAAAATACCCTAACGAAAACAGGCTGTACTTCATTATTTTTACCATGCTGGGTGTGGGCATAGCGCTTTACAATGTAATACGGCAGGTAAACCAACTCAATAAATAATATAATGCACAAAGACTTTTTGGCCGGTGCCCTTAAGGCAGGCCTTGTGGCGGGGCTTTTTTTAATTGTTAATTTACTGTTATACCATTTCACGGCGCTTGGAGCGCATTATGCCGGTTTTGTATATTCGCTTCCGGTACTTTATGTGCTGTATTATGGCTTTAGCCTTATCATACTTTTTTCGCTACAGATGGTTCAAAAAAACAGCGCCTCACAAATAGGGTATGTTTTTCTTGGTTTAACCACCCTAAAAGCGGTCGGCGCTTATTTTGTTGCCAGGCCCATTATATCGAAAACGATTGATGCATCTGCCGAGAAAATCAACTTTTTTCTCGTTTTCGTGCTTTTTTTGTTAATTGAGGTCTATTTTACGGCTAAGCTCTTAAACAAAAAACAGTAAAACGTTAATGCCCCTGATTATTTTTGAAAAAAGTCCATATACACTCTTGATATATTAATTTAAACTGTACCTTTGCGCAAAATTTTAGGACTGTAAAATTAAGATATCTAACAAGATGGTGTTTTTCGGACAATCACTTAAGAACTCAATTGCAGCCATGCTGCTGGTTCTTCCCCTTATTTCTAATGCAAACCCCAACCACGATGCTGTGCACCAGCATGATAATGGCCATGCACCTGCATTAGAAACGCACGGTGAGCTGCACGACACTGCCGAAGCAGCAAGCCCGAAAGCAAAAATTAACGAGCACATAAGCCACCACTTACAGGATGCGCACGAGTTTGTATTCTTTTCAGATGAAGAGTCAGGCGAGCACTATGGTTTCTCTTTGCCGGTAATCCTTGTAGATAACGGCCTTAAAGTGTTTTCTGCTTCTGAATTTAACCACGGCGAAACCGTTGCTAATGTAGACGGTAACTACTACAAGCTGTTTCACGGTAAAATTTATAAGACTGATGCTGCCGGTACACTTACCCTTGATGAGCATCACCACCCAACAAACGAAAAACCGCTTGACATTTCGATTACTAAAAACGTAGTATCGTTATTGCTTACATCGCTAATAATATTCTTATTGTTTACAAGCCTGGCTAAAGGTTATAAAAAGAAAGGCGCTAACAGCCTGCCTACCGGTTTTAACCGTGTGCTTGAGCCGCTTGTACTATATGTAAGGGACGAAATTGCAAGGCCAAACATTGGCGAGGCAAAATACAAAAAGTTTATGCCTTACCTGCTTACGGTATTTTTCCTTATCTGGATACTGAACCTTTTGGGCCTTACGCCGCTGGGTATTAACGTAACCGGTAACATTGCCGTTACAGTATGTCTTGCATTGTTTACATTCTTCATTACCCAATTTAGTGCCAATAAAGAATACTGGGGCCACATTTTCTGGATGCCGGGCGTGCCTGTGCCAATGAAAATTGTACTTGCTCCAATAGAGGTGCTGGGTATGTTTACAAAACCGTTCTCACTGCTAATCCGTCTTTTTGCAAACATCACGGCGGGCCACACAGTAGTAATGGGCCTTATAGCACTTATATATGTAGCTAAGCAGCAATTAACAACAGGTGGTGCCATTGGTACATCGCTTGCGCTAACGCTGTTCATCTCAATAATAGAATTACTGGTAGCATTCCTGCAGGCGTTTATCTTTACCATGCTTTCGTCACTATTTATAGGTATGGCGGTTCAGGAGCATGAGCACCATCATGACCATGACCACGCGCACGGCCATGACGACCACAGTGTAGAAGACCCTGAAATCCCGGTAATCTAATTTTTAAACAAGAACAATTAATTTAATTATTTATATATCATGACAATTCCAAATTTAGTAGGTGCTGGTCTTATCGTTATCGGTGCTGGTGTTGGTTTAGGTAAAATTGGTGGATCTGCAATGGACGCTATTGCCCGTCAGCCAGAAGCAGCCGGTAAAATCCAAACTGCGATGATCATCATCGGTGCACTTCTTGAAGGTCTTGCATTCGGTGCCCTAATCCTGGGTGCTTAATTTACAAAAGCAATACCTGCAACGGTTGGTTGCAGGTGTTGTTTTACTATTGTTTTAAAAAATTAAACTAATTTAAGATACACCTAACATAATGGATAAGTTAATAAATGATTTTTCGTATGGTTTGTTCTTCTGGCAGGCTATTATCCTTGTAATACTTATTTTACTACTGGCTAAATTTGCATGGAAGCCTATTCTTGCCTCTCTTGATGCAAGGGAGCAGGGTATTGCCGATGCTATTGCCGCTGCCGAAAACGCACGCAAAGAAATGGCTGCACTACAGGCAGATAACCAGCGTATCCTGGCTGAGGCACGTGCCGAAAGGGATGCCATGATGAAAGAAGCCCGCGAAATTAAAGAAAAACTGATTGCTGATGCTACTGCTACTGCACAGGCTGAAGGCGATAAGATTATAGCCCAGGCTAAAGCTACTATTATTAGCGAAAAGAACGCTGCCATGGCTGAGCTTAAAGGCCAGGTTAGTGCGCTATCGGTAGAAATTGCCGAGAAGCTTCTAAAATCAGAACTTTCTAACAAGGAGGCGCAAAACAACCTTGTTGAGAAAATGCTTGACGATGTTAAACTAAACTAATACAACCGGTATGAGCAAAGCAGCAAAACGATATGCTAAGGCAATACTGGAAACGGCACAGGGCGCAGGCACTGCCGCACAGGTTGCCGAAGACATGGCCCTTATAACCGAAACCGTTAACGGACACAAAGAGCTACAAAACTTTATTAGCAGCCCCGAAGTGAAGGCCGATAAAAAAGAGGTAGCCCTTAAAGAAATTTTTGCAAGCACACAGCCCCTTACACAGGGCCTTTTCCACCTGCTGCACGAAAACCAGCGTTTTGATATACTGCCTGCCATTGCGGCTCAGTACAAAGCGCAGTATGATGTGGCAAACGGCATAGAGGTGGCAACGGTTACAACCGCTGTGCCTATAGATGCAGAGCTTGAAGCTAAGGTGCTTGCCAAGGTAAAAGAGTTTTCGGACAAAAAAATTACCCTTAAAAACATTGTAGACCCGGCCATCATTGGCGGATTTATACTAAGGGTGGGCGATAAGCAGTACAACGCCTCTGTGGCAAACAGGCTGCTGGCGCTTAAACGTGAATTGAGCAATTAAGATTATCCCCTAAACGGGAGCAACATAAAACAAGATAATTAAATCTAATTATACACATGGCAGAAATTAAAGCTGCTGAAATTTCAGCAATATTAAAGAAACAATTGTCCGGTTTTGAATCGGGTGCTACTCTTGAAGAGGTAGGAACCGTTCTTCAGGTAGGTGACGGTATTGCCCGTGCTTACGGACTTAGCAACGCGCAGTATGGCGAGCTTGTAGAGTTTGAAAACGGGTTAGAAGGTATTGTACTAAACCTTGAAGAAGACAATGTGGGTATAGTATTGCTTGGCTCTTCTGTAGGTATTAAAGAAGGTTCTACCGTAAAAAGGCAAAACCGCATTGCATCGCTTAAAGTGGGCGAAGGCATTGTAGGCCGTGTGGTAGATACACTTGGTAACCCTATAGACGGTAAAGGCCCTATTGAAGGTACCCTTTATGAAATGCCACTTGAGCGTAAGGCTCCGGGTGTTATTTTCCGTCAGCCGGTAACTGAGCCGCTACAAACAGGTATTAAGGCGGTAGATGCCATGATACCGGTAGGCCGTGGCCAGCGTGAGCTTGTTATTGGCGACCGTCAAACCGGTAAAACTACCGTGTGTATTGACACCATCCTTAACCAGAAAGAATTTTATGATGCCGGCAAACCGGTATACTGTATATATGTAGCGGTAGGCCAAAAGGCTTCTACTGTTGCAGGTATAGCCAAGACCCTTGAAGAAAAAGGCGCTCTTGCTTATACTACAATTGTTGCCGCTAACGCGTCAGACCCTGCTCCTATGCAGGTATATGCCCCAATGGCAGGTGCTGCAATTGGCGAGTACTTCCGTGATACGGGCCGTCCTGCGCTTATCATTTATGATGACCTTTCTAAGCAGGCTGTTGCTTACCGTGAAGTATCGCTACTTCTTCGCCGTCCACCGGGACGTGAGGCTTACCCTGGTGACGTATTCTACCTTCACTCAAGGCTTCTTGAGCGTGCTGCTAAGGTTATTGCCGATGACAGCATTGCTAAAGACATGAACGACCTTCCGGAGTCGCTTAAGCCAATTGTTAAAGGTGGTGGTTCACTTACTGCACTTCCTATTATTGAAACCCAGGCGGGAGACGTTTCTGCGTATATCCCAACTAACGTAATTTCAATTACTGACGGACAGATATTCTTGGAGTCTGACCTGTTTAACTCTGGTGTGCGCCCTGCAATTAACGTAGGTATCTCGGTATCGCGTGTAGGTGGTAACGCCCAGATCAAATCAATGAAAAAAGTAGCCGGTACACTTAAGCTTGACCAGGCTCAGTACCGCGAGCTTGAAGCTTTCGCTAAGTTTGGTTCAGACCTTGATGCTGCTACCCTTAACGTAATCGAGAAAGGTAAGCGTAACGTAGAAATACTTAAGCAATCAGTTAACGACCCTTATACTGTAGAAGACCAGGTGGCTATTATTTATGCCGGTTCTAAAAACCTGCTTAAAAACGTGCCGGTTAACAAGGTAAAAGAGTTTGAAAAAGACTTTATTGCTTACCTTAACGCTACACACAGGAGCACCCTTGATGCGCTTAAGGCCGGTAAATTTACAGATGAGATTACCGACGTGCTTGAAAAAGCCGCTGCTGAAATTTCAGCTAAGTACTAATGATTTAATTTAGCAATTGATCAATGTAGCAATAGTGTTACATTGGTCAATTGATACATTTTCAAATTATAAAATGGCAAACTTAAAGGAAATACGTAACAGGATCGCTTCCGTTTCATCGACCATGCAAATTACAAGCGCGATGAAAATGGTTTCGGCTGCCAAGCTTAAAAAGGCCCAGGACGCTATTACAGCAATGAGGCCTTACAGCAACAAGCTAACCGAGCTATTGCAAAACCTTAGCGCTACGCTTGAGGGTGATACAGGAGGTGCATTTGCCGAGCAGCGCCCGGTAAACAAGGTCCTTATTGTAGCCATAACCTCTAACAGGGGCTTGTGCGGTGCATTTAATGCCAACGTTATAAAGCAAATCAAAAACCTTGAGGCCGCTTATGCAGGCAAGCAGGTAGATGTTTTGGCCATTGGTAAAAAAGGCGATGATGCCCTTAAGCGCACCTGCAACATTATAGCAAACGAAAGTGCGCTGTATGACAGGCTTACGTTTGAAAACGTGGCAGAAGTAGCACAAAACCTTATGGATAAATTTGTGGCCGGCGAATATGACAAGATAGAGCTGGTGTACAACCACTTTAAAAATGCCGCTACGCAACAGGTGCTTACAGAGCAGTTCCTTCCGCTTGTGCCTAAAGATAATACTGCCGATAGCAACGCTGCGGTAGACTATATCTTTGAGCCGTCAAAAGAAGAAATTATCCTTAGCCTTATACCGCTGTCGCTTAAAACACAGCTTTACAAGGCCATACGCGATTCTTTTGCCAGCGAGCACGGCGCCCGTATGACGGCTATGCACAAAGCTACCGACAACGCCACCGCCATGCGCAACCAGCTGAAGCTAACATACAACAAGGCCCGCCAGGCTGCCATTACCGGCGAAATCCTTGAAATTGTAGGTGGAGCCGAAGCCCTAAACGGTTAATAACAAACAAACATAGTGAGAGAGCCTTCCGGAAACGGAGGGCTTTTTTTGTTTAATATTGTATTATTGAACATCCTCATTATGACAAGCGAAATAAATTCAAGAAACTTCTTCTCTGTTTGGAAAAAAATCGTTGGAAGCAGAAAAGATATGCTCAGTAACGATTGGAGAAAACATGCAGTTTTTACATCTCATGTAAAAGGAAATGATGATTCTATCATAAAAGAAATTGCAGGTAGCTTCGGGCTCTTATACTATAATGAGTACTATTCTCTTGATGTTGTTCTTTACAAGGAAGAAGATTTGGTTCCGGATATTACTGAGGGCTGGTGTTGGCTGAGAAATATCAGGATTGCATTTGAACATGAAAACAATTTTAACAGAGCGTTGTATCAGGAAGTATCACACCTGCTTATAACTAATTGTGAACTGCGTGTGTTGGTAACATATCCAAATGGAGGAATAGATGAGATGCTTAAATATTTGCGTGAAATAATTAAAGGTTCAAGGCAGAGCCATGATATTTCTAAATCAGAAAATTTCCTGTTGATATTTGGATATGAAGAGGGCTTTGCATGGGAAGGATATATCTACAATACAGAAAACTGGATTAAAATTGATGAATCTAAAATCTAAGAATCCTAAAACGGTAGCGTTATTGCCACTTATTTTCCCTCCCTCAAATTATATCCTTATTTTTGTTTTCTTTAAATAAGCGAAACAAGACTTGAGCCTGTATAAAAAACTATTTCAGCAAACCGCCATATACGGCATAGCCACTGTTGTGCCGCGCATGTTCAGCTTTTTGCTCACGCCGCTGTATACCACTCCCGGCGTTATGGACAGGGCTAAGTATGGCGAGGTGTCTATTATTTTTGCGTGGCTGGTGTTTTTTAACGTGGTGCTGGCCTATGGCATGGAAACCGCTTTTTTCCGCTTTTATAATTCTGACGATAAAAAACAGGTAATGAGCACCGGCACCATGTCGCTGGTGGGGTCGTCGCTTATATTTCTTGCCGTGGCACTGCTGGGCAGGCAATACCTGGCCGCAGCCCTGGGCATAGAAACCCAGTATGTAACCTATACCATTTGGGTGCTGGTGCTCGATGCACTGGCCATAGTGCCCTTTAGCCGCCTGCGTGCCGAAGGCCGCCCCATATTTTTTGCTGCTGTTAAAATAGGCAATGTGGTGCTTACCCTGCTGCTCAACCTTTTCTTTTTGCTGTGGCTGCCACAAATGGCGCTTGACAGCCCTGACGGTTTTATGGCAACGCTATATATACCGCATTTTCAGGTGGGCTACGTGTTTGTGGCTAATGTTATGGCCAGCCTTGCTACCCTGATTGTGCTGCTGCCGCATTACTTTAAAATATCATGGCACTTTAATACCGAACTCTGGAAACGCATGATGCGCTATGCCCTGCCCGTAATGGTGGCAGGTGTTGCCTTTGCCATAAACGAAACGTTTGACCGCCCGCTGCTTAAATTTATGAAAGTACCCGAGGCCGAAATAGGCGTTTATTCGGCGTGCTACAGGCTTGCCATATTCATGACGCTCTTTACCACGGCGTTCCGCCTGGGTATAGAGCCGTTTTTCTTTAGCCACGCCAAGAGCGAAAACGCCACAAAAACCTATGCCGCCATAACGCAGTATTTCGTTATTATGGGCTCGGTTATCCTTTTAGGGGTAATTGTCTTCGCCGACCTCTTAAAATGGGTCCTGTTGCGCGATAAAGCCTTTTGGGAGGCTATGGATGTGGTGCCGGTTATTATCCTGGCCAACTTCTTCCTGGGTATTTACACCAACCTGTCGGTGTGGTACAAGCTGAGCGACAAAACCAAAATGGGGGCCTATATATCGCTTGTGGGCGCGGGGGTAACCCTGGCATTCAACTTTGCACTTATACCCCTGTGGGGCTATGTAGGTTCGGCCATTGCCACGGTGGCGGCTTATGGCACCATGATGGTGGTGTCTTACAAGCTGGGTGCAAAATACTACCCCATACCCTATAACATCCGCAAAATGATATTTTATCCCGCCCTTGCCATGGTGCTGGGGGGCATATCGTTTTATGTGCCGTTTTTACGCCATACCTATGCCTTTGGCATACTGGCCTTTGCAGGCTACATCTGGATTATCTTCAGGCTCGAAAAAGAAACACTCTTAAAATTCATAAAGAAATAATATGTCAGTTACCATTAAAGTTATCAATACATCATCGCACGCATTGCCAAACTATGAAACCCTAAGCAGCGCCGGTATGGACCTCCGCGCCGAACTGCCGGAGCCCATCACCCTTAAACCGCTGGGCAGGGCCATAGTTAAAACCGGGCTTTTTATAGAGCTGCCCATAGGCTATGAGGCCCAGGTGCGCCCACGCAGCGGCCTTGCGGCAAAAAAAGGCATAACTGTACTGAACAGCCCCGGAACGATTGATGCCGATTACAGGGGTGAGATTGGCGTAATTTTAGTAAATTTATCCGATGAGCCTTTTACCGTAGAAAACGGCGAGCGCATTGCACAGCTTATTATAGCAAAGCACGAGCGTGCCGAATGGGTAACGGCAGAGGTGCTTACTGAGACCGACCGCGGCGCAGGCGGCTTTGGCAGTACGGGTACAAAGTAACCAACAACCTACTATAAATGAAAAATTTCCTCCAAAACACTGTGTGCGCCCTGGCGCTTTTAGTAACGTGTACTGCCATAGCGCAGGATGCCAAAGAAGACGAAAAGGCACACAAAAAGAAGATTGAAAAAATAGCGGGCGAAGCGTGCATTTGTACATATGAAATAAGTACAAATGCGGTTAAAGACAGTATTGTTGCCAAAATAAATTCGTGTATAACGGCAAGTATAGTGTCTTCACAAATGGGCGCTATTGATGAGATGGCAAAAGTGGCGCTGGAAGCCAAAGGCGATACCGTAGTGGGCGAGAATACCAGCATAAAAATTTATATTGACCAGGATTTTGACGAAATTCAGGCTTACATGTCCACTAACTGCGAACAGGTAAGGAGCCTGTTAAACAGTAACGATGTTAAGGGCAAATACTCAATGTCTAAAGACAAAAAGGCGCTGGAGTATTATTATGAAGGCAATGATTATATGACCGCCGAAAAATATGACCTTGCCATTGTAAGCTTTAACAAGGCTGTAAAGCGGGATAAAAAGTTTGCCTTTGCGTGGGATAACCTGGGCATTTGCTACCGCAGGCGCGGCAACTACCAGGAGGCGGTAAAATGTTATGAAAAATCGCTCGAAATAGACCCCGACGGCAGCATGCCATTGCAAAACCTGCCGGTGGCCTATGAGTATTTAAAACAGTATGACAAGGCAATAGAATGCTTTGAAAAAATTATACAGCGCGATGCTAAAAACCCCGAAGGCTATTTTGGTGCCGGAAGGATGTGGTATGCATCGGGCGATTTTGAGAAGGCAACAGATAATATGTTTAAGGCATACAGGCTGTATCAGGAAGTACAGTCGCCTTATTTAAACGATGCCCTGCAAAACCTGAGGTTTTACTATCAGGAAATGGAAAAAGCAGGCAAACTGGATGTGTTTAAGAAAGTTGCCGAAAATAACGGCATAAATATGGATTAGGCATGAAAAAGGTATTACTACTGCCTGCCCTGCTGTGTGCAACAGGCCTTTTTGCCCAGGAAGAGCGCGTTAAGGGCATTGCCACGCTGGCCTGCCAGTGCGCCGAAGAAATAGACGGCACACAGCCCAAAGACAAGGTTATTGAAGCCATAAACAGCTGCATAACCAGCCGCACGCTTATGTATGACCTGCAACAGGTGCAAAGCGAGGCCGATAAAGACAAGAAAGACGGTAAGGATAAAAAGGAATACAACCTTAGCTTTAGTACCGGGCCCGATAAGGCTGTACAGGCCTACCTCAATAAAAACTGCGCTGCGGTGCAGGGATTAATGGCGGGCGATGTTATAAAACCGGAGGCCATGTCGACAGACAAGAAGGCGATGGCTTTTTATGACGAAGCACGGCAGTACAGCGACCAGAAAATGTATGATATGGCTGTGGTGGCCTACACAAAGGCAGTAAAGCGCGACCCTAAATTTATAACCGCATGGAACTACCTGGGGCTTAACTACCGCAGGATGGAAAATTATAAAGAGGCCATTAAGTGCTATGAAAAATCGCTGGAGTTAGACCCCACAGGCACGTTCCCCATGCAAAATATGGGTGTGGCCTACCAGTTAATGGGCGATTATGCAGGGGCTTCTGCGGCTTATGAAAAACTGGTTGCGGCCCAGCCTGAAAATCCGGAAGGGTATTATGGCGCCGGGCTTAACTATTACCAGGCCAAAAATTATGAAAAAGGGGTAGACTATATGATTAAGGCCTACCTGCTGTATACAGATGCAGAGTCGCCTTATGCAGATGACGCAAAATCACAGCTGGTGAGCTATTATAAAGACCTTGAGGCACAGGGCAAGCTGGATATTTTTGAAACAGCTGCCACAAACAACGGAATAAAAACTGAATAGACTTTAATATACAATGAAGATTATTGTACCTATGGCAGGCAGGGGTTCGCGCCTGCGCCCACACACGCTAACGGTTCCTAAACCGCTTATACCCATTGCGGGCAAACCCATTGTGCACCGCCTTGTAGAAGACATAGCCGGTGTGCTTAACAAAGAAATAGACGAGATTGCCTTTATAGTAGCCCGTGATTTTGGCCCGGTTGTAGAGCAGGACCTTGTAGCCATTGCCGAAAGGCTGGGCGCAAAGGGCAGCATTTACTACCAGGATAAGCCCCTGGGCACTGCCCACGCCATTATGAGCGCCAAGGAAAGCATGAGCGGCCCGGTGGTGGTGGCCTATGCCGATACACTATTCCGTGCTGATTTTACGTTAGATACATCGGCAGACAGCGTTATCTGGGTAAAACAGGTAGAAGACCCAAGCGCCTTTGGTGTGGTTAAGCTTAACGCCCACAACGAGATTACTGATTTTGTTGAAAAGCCAAAAGATTTTGTAAGCGACCTTGCCATCATTGGCATCTACTATTTTAAAAGTGGGGAAACGCTGCGCGAAGAGCTGCAATACCTGCTGGATAACGATATTACAAAGGGTGGCGAATACCAGCTTACCGATGCCCTGGAGAACATGAAGCAAAAGGGCATGAAATTTGTTCCCGGAAAAGTAGATGAGTGGATGGACTGCGGCAACAAGAACGTAACCGTAGAAACCAACAGCCGCATGCTGGGCTTTATCCACGCCGATGGTAATGAAAACCTGGTGCACGAAAATGTGGTTTTAGAAAACGCCACCATTATTCCGCCGTGCTTTATAGGCAACGGGGTAACGCTGCGCAATGCCACAGTAGGGCCTTATGTATCGCTTGGGGCCAATACTTTTGTAGAAAACAGCATTATAAAAAACAGCCTGGTGCAAACCAGCGCGGTTATTAAAAACGCCATATTAGATAATGGCATGATAGGCAACCACGCTTCCTTTAACGGAAAGTTTAGCAGCATTAGCCTGGGAGACTACAGCGTAATAGAATAAGTAAGAATGAAGTTATCAACCCTTATTTGCATGGCCTTTGGCGCGGTATTACTCTCGCCCGGGGCAGCGCACGCCCAGCAGGTGGAGCCTGATTCGCTCACGCTGGCAAAAAATGAATTTGAAGAAAATTTTTATGAAGCGCTCAAGCAAAAGGGTATTGAAAACTATGATAAGGCCATTGTTGCCCTGCAGCGCTGCCTGGTAAAAGATGCCAAAAACCCAGTGGTATACGGCGAGCTGGGTAAAAACTACCTTGCGCTAAAAATGTATGCCGAGGCAGAGCAGGCTTACCTGAAGGCGCGCGACCTTGAGCCCACTAACCGCTGGTACTGGCAGGGGCTGTATGATGTGTATTATGAAACCAAAGACTACAACAAGAGCATACCGGTGGTGCAAAAGCTAACCGAATGGCGCAGGGAGTACTACCAGGAAGACCTGGTGTCTTTGTATATGTACACGCAGCAGCACGACAAGGCCCTGGCGCTTATTAACGAGATGGAGCAAACCGTGGGTATGAGCAATAAGCGCGAAATGTACAAGCTCGAAATTTTAAGCACCAGCAAAGACAGCAAGGGGCAAAAAGATGCACTTGAGGCAGCCATTAAAAAAGACCCTAAGAACGAAGACAATTACATAGACCTGATTTACCTGTACAGCCAGGCCGGCGAAGAGGCTAAGGCCGAAGACGTGGCCCGAAGGCTGGAGAAGAACATTCCGGAAAGTGATTATGCACAGGTAAGCCTGTTTAAATTTCACCTAAATAATAACGATGGGGCTAAGGCCAGCCAGAGTATGTTTAAGGTGCTGGGCAGCCGCAAGGTAGACGGCAAGATTAAGCACCGCGTGCTAAACGAGTTTCTTATTTTTGCCAATAACAACCCCGCGTTTATGCCAGACCTGGCTAAGGCCGTAACCTATTTTGAAGACGATAAGCAGGTTAATGTACCAAAGGAAATTGGCAAGTTTTTCTTCAACAAAAGGAAGTTTAACGAGGCGGCACAGTATTTTGAGGTGGGGCTTCAGCAAAAGGCCGACGATATAGAGGGTATTGAGCTGCTGCTGTATACCTTTGCAGAATCGGGCCAGTATGGCAGGATTGCCGAAAAGGCACCGGAATATATTGCCCTTTACCCCACGCAGGCACGCCTGTATTATTATGCCGGGTTGGGCGCCAATAAAACAAAGCAGTTTTCTTCGGCAAAATCATACCTGGAAATGGGGCTTGATTTTGTGGTGGAAGACCCTGATCTGGAAGCCTCTATAAACTACCAGCTGGGTGAGGCTTATGGCGGCATGGGCGATGCCAAAAAGAAACAGGAATATCAGGCGAAAGCCGAAAAGGCCTTAAAAAGTAAAAGCTAAATGAAGAAAGTATATGTGGCCATTGCGGCTATGGGTTTGCTGGTATCATGCAAAAGCAAGCAGGCTGTAATAGCCGAAAGCGCTGCAAGCGGAGACAAGGCCGCTACCGAAATTATTGATGGGCACTACAGCAAACAGGTTGATTTTAACACCCTTGTTATACGGGCCGATGCACGCTATAAAGACAGCCACGAAAACCAGGGCTTTACCGCAGAGGTGCGCATTAAAAAAGACGAAAAGATACTTGTAATGGTGCGCTACTTTGGCATGACCATGGCTAAGGGGCTTATTACCCCAACAGAGGTGGTATATTATGAGCAGCTGGGCAAAACCTATTTTAGCGGCGATTACCGCATGCTGAGCCGCTGGCTGGGCACCGACCTTGATTATACAAAGGTGCAAAACATGCTGCTGGGCGAGGCTATGGACAACCTTAAAAAGGGTACTTACAAAGCATCGGTGCATGATGGGCTGTACAGGCTGCAGGGCAAGGAAGGCAACACCGTTAAGGAGTTTTTGTTTGAAGGGGCTAACTTCCTTATTAAAAAACAGGCGTTTACACAGGGTGGGCAACAGCCGCGCAGTATTGAAATAAACTATCCGGCACACGGCAATTTTGACGGCCGCACGCTGCCTGCACAAATTAAAATTGAAGCCGAACAGCAGGACAGGGTAAGCCTTGACCTGGAGTATAAATCGGTTAAGTTTGATGAGAAAATAACTTTTCCGTTTGAGGTGCCCGACGGCTTTACACAGGTATTTATAGAAAAAGATTAAGACATAGCAAATAGCAAACAATAACGCTGACACAATGAAAAAACTACTCCTTACTATTCTTTTTATGCTAACGGGTGCCCTCCTGATGGCACAAACCGCAGAGCAGAAAAAGCTGGAGCAGCGCAAGGCCCAGATTTTAAAGGAAATCAAAGACCTTAACAGCCTTATCAATAAAGAAGACAAGAAAGAAAAATCGGCCCTGAGCCAGATATCTGAAAGCGAGGCCAAAATAAAGCTGAGCGAAAAACTGATAAGCACCACCAACAGGCAAACCCGCCTGCTTACCGATGAGATATACCTTAACCAGCTTAAAATAAACAAGCTGAAACGCGAGCTTGTGGTGCTTAAGGAAGACTACAGCAAAACGCTTGTAAAGGCTTATAAGAGCCGCAATGAGCAAAGCCGTATTATGTTTATCCTGTCGTCTAAAAACTTCCTGGAGGCTTACAGGCGCATACAGTACATGAAGCAGTATGCCAGTTTCCGCAAAATACAGGGCGATGAAATTCGCACCAAGATGGCCGAACTTGAGAAAACCATTGCTACCCTTGAGGGGCAAAAAAAGGAAAAAGTAAAGCTGGTTGCACAAAGCGAAAAAGATAAGGATGCTCTTGAAAAAGACAAGAAAGAGCAACAATCCCTTGTAAAAACCATACAAAAAGACAGGAAAAAGCTTAACGCCGAAGTGGTTAAAAAGCAAAAGGAAAGCCGCGAGGTACAGCAAAAAATAGATGCTGCCATTCGCGAGGCTATTGCTGCGGCCAACAAGAAAACGGCCAAAAGCACTACCGAGAGCAAAACCACCACAGCAGCGGCTTCTACGGCATCGCCTAACAAAATTGTGCTTACCAAAGAGGGCAAGCTAATATCAGATAATTTTAAGGCTAATAAAGGCAAGCTGTCTTATCCGGTGGCACACGGCTATATATCATTGCCGTATGGCGATACCCCGCACCCGTTTGTTAAGGGCTACACGCAGCACAACAGCGGGGTGGAAATTACCACAAACCCGGGCGAGGCCGTGCGCGCCGTTTTTGGCGGCGAGGTGAGCCAGATACAAATGACCCCTGATACCAAGAAGAAAATCGTGTACATTCGCCATGGAGATTACTTTACGGTGTATTACAATATGGAATCGGTAAATGTATCGCCGGGCCAGGAGGTAAGCGCCATGCAAAGCATAGGTACGGTGGCTACCAACCCGGTAACTAAGGAGAGTGTGTTAAAGTTCTGTATCCTGCAAAACACGTCTTATCTAAACCCAAGCAGCTGGATTGTTAAGTAAGGGTTTTATATATACAACGCAACGCCCGTAGCACTGCTGCGGGCGTTTTTGTTTTTAGGGATGGGGGATTGCATTCCACCGACCCTGAAGGGGTCGCGCGCATTAGCCGGGGGCAACGCCCTCGGGATAATTATAGCCAATGTGTTTAAATAATTCCGTAACCTGTGCCATTGGTTAACCATAGATTTTTTTGCGTACATTCGTAAGGCAACTAAACCGTTACCAAATGAAAAAGTTCCTGCTGTGGCTTGTGGGCATTATAGCCGTTATTGTAGCGCTGCTGTATATTTTTGATGTAGACTACCTTATAAAGGCGGTGCGTGTGGTGTACCTGCACGGCAAAACCACGGCCTACCTTGACGATTATACCCATTTTGAAAACCGTACCGTTAAAAACGGCCCTGCACAGCCCTGGCCGCAGGCTAAGGATTATAATACGGTAGACGGCACCCAAAGGCTGGAAAGCGTGCACAAAGAGCTGGGCACGGTGGCCTACCTGATTATAAAGAACGACAGCATTTGGCACGAAAGCTATTATGACGGCTATGGCCCCGATAGTAAATCGAACTCGTTTAGTATGGCCAAGAGCGTGGTTTCGGCAGCGTTGTTTAAGGCTATTGAGGAGGGTAAGATTAAAAGCCTTGACCAAAAGGTGAGTGATTTTTACCCCGAATACAAAACCGGCTTTGGCGCACGCCTTACCGTGGGCGACCTGAGCAGCATGGCTACCGGTATGGACTGGGGCGAGCAGTACAGCAGCGCCTTTAGCGTTACCACCCGTGCTTACTTTGGCGATAACCTGGCGCAAACCGTGCTGGATGTGCCTATTGTATATGAACCCGGACAGAAGTTTGAATATGTAAGCGGTGCTACAGAGCTGCTGGCCATGGTGCTTACCAAAGCTACCGGGCAAACCCTGAGTGATTATGTATCAGATAAATTCTGGAAGCCTATGGGGGCAGACCACGAGGCGCTCTGGCAACTTGATAAGGCTGACGGGCTTGAAAAGGCCTACTGCTGCCTGGGCAGTAACGCCCGCGATTTTGCACGTTTTGGCAAACTGTTTTTGCACAACGGCGAGTGGAACGGTACGAAGATACTGGATAGCCTTGATGTGCAAAAAATGGTTACACCGCGTTTTGCCACATCGCCGCAATATGGCTATGGCTGGTGGATAAACATTTACAACAATAAGAAAATGTACTACATGCGCGGCCACCTGGGTCAGTTTGTTATTGTAGTGCCCGAAGATAAGCTGATTATTGTGCGCCTGGGCCACACCAAGGGCCTGCAAACCACTACCGACCCGCACAGCAACGACTTTTATGTGTATGTAGACGAAGCTTATAAAATGCTGGGCCTAATGGCGCCAACCGAGGGTAGGGGTAATGGCTTACAGATGACGGCCCCCTAACCCCCAAAGGGGGAATTAAGAACCGATTACTAATTTAAACACTCCTATGCCCCTCTCCATTTGGAGAAGGGGGTAGGGGGAGAGGCTCATGATTGAAAAAATAAGGCTTGAGAACATATTGTTCCTTGATATAGAAACCGTGCCGGAGCAGGAGCATTTTGGCCTGCTGGATGATGAAACCCGCGACCTGTACAGCGCCAAGACCCTGTACCAGCGTAAGGACGAATTTACTGCTGAGGAATTTTATGACCGTGCCGGTATATGGGCAGAGTTTGGCAAAATTGTGTGCATATCGGTGGGATATTTTACGTTTAGGAATGACATCCGCCACTTTCGTGTAACTTCATTTTTTGGGGAGGAGAAAGACCTGCTCAGGGATTTCAGCAATTTGCTCAACAACCATTTTAGCCAGGCGCAGCACATTATGTGCGGGCACAATGCCAAGGAGTTCGACTTTCCGTTTATTGCCCGCCGTATGATCATCAACAACCTGCCCATACCCAACAAGCTAAACCTTTTTGGCAAAAAGCCGTGGGAAGTGCCGCACCTCGACACCATGGAGCTATGGAAATTTGGCGATTATAAAAGTTTTACGTCATTAAAACTTCTCACTAAAATACTGGGCATACCCTCGCCCAAAGGCGATATAGACGGCAGCCAGGTGGGCCATGTTTTTTATGTGGAAAAAGACATAGACCGCATTATTACCTACTGCGAAAAAGATGTGGTAGCCGTAGCACAGGTGCTGCTTCGCTTTAGGCGCGAGGAGTTACTGATTGAGGAGGAAGTGGTGCATGTGTAGAGAAAGCGGCTAAGCTTCTGAGCTACTTAGCCTCTAAGCTAAAAATCCCTGTCATCGTGTTCGCAATGCCATTCGGGCTGGCAATCGCTCACCACACAGCCGCCGGGTTTGTATGTTCTTTTTGCAGGGGTTTTATCAGGCTCATCTCCTTTCTTTTCAAGAGAGGCTATTAGTCCGTAACGTATGGGTATTACATCATCACTTTTATGGCATACGGGGCACACTTTGCCTGTCTTGCCAAAAGGGCATGTAGGGCTGTAGTTAATGGCCATTTCATTTTCGCCTTCCTTAAGTTTATTAAGGTCGTATGATGTATCAACAGGATAATGCCTTGGCGTAATCTTTAATTTTGGTTTTTTATGGGTTACATTCTTAAATACAAAATGCAGGTTGTTGTCTACCCGCGTGCTGTCTATACGGCTGTCCTGTTGTAATATAACCCATGCATTGGCAACTACAAAGTCGTGGTCGGCAGGGTCGTTAAGTACAAGAGTGCCGTTAATGTTGCTTTGCGCAAAACAGGCTATATTAAAAAGCAGGGCGAGGAGTAGTGTTTTCATAAGGCGGATTTTAAGATACTAACAAAGATACAATAGTTTTATTGTGTTGTACCATCCCCGATATCCCGGGGCGTTGCCCCGGGCTAATGTGCGCGACCCCTTCAGGGTCGGCACAAAAAAAGACGGGCATAAAACCCGTCTCTCTATATTGTCAGTTTAACTGCTCACTGCCATCTGCTACCTGCCTACTGAATAAGGCGCTTCATAGCCCATTTTTTGCCTTACGCGGGCAAGGGTGCTGTTGGCTATGGTTGCGGCTTTATCGGCGCCTACTTTAAGCAGGGTATCAACCTCATGCAGGTTTTCCATGTAGTAAGCATACCTGGTGCGTACATCGGCAAACTTTTCTACAACCAGCTCATATAGTGCCTGTTTGGCATGGCCATAACCGTAGTTGCCGGCGAGGTATTTGGCACGCATTTCTTCGGTTTGCCCGGGTGTGGCAAGCAGTTTGAATATGGCAAATACATTATCCGTTTCAGGATCTTTAGGGTCTTCTAAAGCCTTACTGTCGGTTTGTATGCCCATTATGGTTTTGCGCAGGGTTTTATCGTCTACAAACAGGTTTATGGTGTTGTTGCGGCTCTTGCTCATTTTTTCGCCGTCAAGGCCCGGAACAATCTTGGTTTCCTCGCTGGTAATAGCCTCCGGAAGCACAAACGTTTCGCCCATCTGGTGGTTAAAGCGCCCGGCCACATCGCGTGTAAACTCAAGGTGTTGCAGCTGGTCTTTCCCTACCGGCACAAACTCGGCATCATACAAAAGTATATCGGCCGCCATAAGCATGGGGTAGGTAAACAGGCCCGCGTTAACATCGCTCAGCGTGTCGGCCTTATCTTTAAACGAATGTGCCAGGGTAAGCCTCTGGTACGGAAAAAAGCAGCTCAGGTACCACGACAGCTCAGCCGTTTGGGGTACATCGCTCTGGCGGTAAAAAATAACCTTGTTAACATCAAGCCCGCACGCCAGCCAGGTGGCGGCCACGCTATAGGTGTTTTGGCGCAGGGTAGCCCCATCCTTAATCTGCGTGGCAGAGTGGAGGTCGGCTATAAACAAAAACGATTCGTTCTCTGGTTTTTGTGCCATTTCTATGGCGGGTAAAATTGCGCCCAATAGGTTTCCTAAGTGTGGGGTTCCGGTGCTTTGTATGCCGGTTAGTACTTTTGCCATTGTTACTTTTTCAAAATTTGCGTAAAGGTAATGGTTTTGCCCAAAAATTAGTGCCGAATTACTACATTTGGATTATATGAAAGCCCTTAAGTACATTTTGTGGGCGCTGTGGCGCATTTGGTTTTACATTTTAATGGGAGTGCCCATTATAGCGCTTTCGCCGCTGCTTATCCTTACCCTTAGCTGGGACAAAACCTATCCGCTATTCTTTAAGCTGGCCCGTTTTTGGGCTAAATTCATACTCTATGGCATGGGTTTTTACTATCGGGTAGTGCGCGAACAGGAGCTGCAAAAGGGCAAAAGCTATATGCTGGTAGCCAACCACACGAGTATGACCGACATTATGCTGATGCTGGCCATAACCAAAAACCCGTTTGTATTTGTGGGGAAGAAGGAACTGGCAAAGATTCCCATATTCGGGTTTTTTTACAGAAGAAGCTCTATACTGGTAGACCGCAGTAGCTCGCGCAGCCGCTTTGAGGTGTTTGAGCAGGCACAAAAACGCCTGAAGCTGGGGCTTAGCGTGTGCATTTTCCCTGAAGGGGGCGTACCTGAAGACGAGACTATTTTACTTGACGAATTTAAAGACGGCGCTTTCCGCCTGGCCATAGACCACCAGATACCCATTGTGCCCATTACGTTCCCCGATAATAAAAGGCGTTTCAGCTTTACTTTTTTTAGCGGGAGCCCTGGTATTATGCGCGCCAAAGTGCACCGTTTTATACCTACCGCCGGGCTTACCCAGGATGATAAAAAGGAACTTAAAGATAAGGTAAGGGAGGTGATTTTGGGGCAGCTTGAGGAGTATGGTGTCGAATAAAAAATGATAATTTTATTAGACATAGACGGCGTAATGGTACCTGCACAAGCATGGAGGCAGCCTGAGTTTTTAAACGATGGTTTCCCTGTGTTTGCGCCGGGAGCTGTTGAGGCACTTCAAAAAATTATAGATACTACTAATGCCGGTATTATGCTGATAACCTCTCACAGGTTTAGTTATAGTATTGACGAGTGGCATGCCATATTTAAACTCAGGGGCATTAATGCATTATCAATAGAGATATTGCCTCAATTAAAAGATGCGAAAACCCGGAAAGAAGAAATACTGCATTGGCTTAACAACACAGTACAGGTTCCTGATTTTATACTTATAGACGACGATAAATCCCTTAATGGGCTTCCTGAAAACCAAAAGGCAAGGCTGCTGCTTACAAGTGGCTCTCTTGGGTTAACCGCGGATTTAGCAGAACAGTTCCTGGCAAAACAATAGCACCCAAAAAATAAAAACGCCCCTTACAGGAGCGCTTTTACCTTAACTTAAGGCTTAACCAACAAAGCCTAAAAACTAAAACTGATGCCGGTGTACAGGCCTATAAAATAAGGCCTGAAGTTACCCGAATCGCGGGTATATGTGTTTACCTGGTATTTAAAGGTGGGCTCAAAGCTGGCTTCAAACTGCTTGAAGAACCTGTATTTAAACCCTATGCCCAGGTTGGTACTGAATGATACATTGTTGAGGTTTTGCGCCTCGCCCACATTAGTGCTCAGGCCCTGGTCGCTCACTACGCTTACTATGTTGTCGTTTAAGAACAGGGTGCTGAAACCTCCTATTACATTAATGCCAAATTTTTTGTTGAGCAGGGCATACTCCATTTCTACCGGAACCTCTATATAGCCGGTGCTTTGTACCATACTGCCGTTAAAGGTTTCTTTGGGCAGGGCATCTGAATTTGCCAGTGAATTGGTAGGTATTATAGGCCTGTTGCCGGTGTTTTCTACCACAATATTGGCAGCGCTGGTGCGGGCCACGTTGTTAGTGCCCTGGTTTAGCGATGCATAAAACTGTATATCCTGTGTGGCATAGCTCAGGTTAACGGTGTTAACGCCCGAACGTATGCGCAGTTTATTACTAACGGCATAGTTAACCCCCACGCCATAGCTCATTTGGTTATCAAAGCTTTTGCTGCTGTTTGCAAACTGCCCGTCTATTGGCGAACCGTTAGACAGCGAGCTGTACAACAGCGGCCCCATTTGCGGCTTTACATTCCACTTATTGGTGTCGCCCGGTTTGGTGTTATCTGCCAGTCCTTCTTTTTCTTCCTGAAGCTTGCGCTGAAGTTTTTCCAGTTCGTTTTCGGGCTCCTGAAGGCTGTCATTGGTATTTTCGGTTGAAGGTTGCAGGTCGGCAAGCGGCTGCTCAGGGGTGGTTAGCAATTGCGGGTTAGTTGCAGGCTGTGTGGCCTGGTTCTCTTTTTGATTTTGCACTACACCCTGTTGCTGTGCTTCTTGAAGTACAGGCTGACGGTTTGCATTGTTACCTTCACGCCCGTTAGATTGTGCCACCTGTTGGGTTGTATCAGGCTTTTGGCTGTCCTGAGCATTTGTTTTTTGGCTTTTGTTTAGGGCAGCCAGCTCAGGTTGTGGTGTAAAGGCGTTGTTATTGTCGTTTTTACCGTTTTGTTTTCCTGATTCACGATTACGGTTACCGGCATACTCCTGTTGCGTGTTGTGGGTTGCGGCTTTTTGGTTGTTATGTTTTTTATTGCCCTGTTTAGCATTTTTACCGGTGCCTTTTACGCTATTGGCATATTCTTCACGCCCTTGGGCGGTTTGTAATTTGCTATTTGATTTTTGGAATTTAGAGCCGTTATTATTTGGAATTTGAGATTTAGAATTCTCGCTGTTTACCACTTTGTTTGGCGCTGTGGCCACGGCATTTTGACCGGCTGCCGGCCCCTGGCTTTTTACGCTGCGGTTGGGCTGTAGCTGCCCGTCACGCGGAAGCGCTGCATCTGGGTTTGTGTTGCCGGTATTGGGATGGCCGTCATATACCACACCTGTACCGGGATCGTTATCACCTTGTATGCCGGTAAAGAACGGATACAGGAACAGCATGCCCACTACCAGTGCGGCGGCAATGCCCCCCACGCGCCACCACAGTGGTATAACGCGGCGTTTTTTCTTTTCCTGCAGGATTTCTTCAAGGTTATCCCACACAAACTCCGGCGGGGTAGCCTCAAAGTCTTTAAACTTTTCCTGGAAAAGACGGTCTATATTTTTCTTTTCGCTCATTTTGCGTTTATGCTTTTGCCCTGCTGGCGGGCTTCTATTTTCTCTTTTAATATCATGCGGGCGCGTGCCAGGTTGCTTTTGCTGGTACCGTCTGTAATGCCCATCATATCGGCAATTTCCTTGTGCGAATAGCCGTCTATTACATAAAGGCTAAACACCATGCGGTACCTGTCTGGCAGTTCCTGTATTATTTGCACCAGGAAATCCATGGGCACGTCTTCGGTTTCTATTTCCACCTCTGCCTCTTCGGGCATGTTTTCGCTCACAATTTCAAATATACCTTTTGTGCGGTATTTTTGCAGCACATGGTTTACCATAACGCGCTTGGCCCAGCCTTCAAACGAACCCTGAAACTTAAACTGGCCTATTTTGCTGAATAACAGCAAAAAACCGTCTTGCAGGTTGTCTTCGGCGTCTTCGCGGTTGCGCGAATATTTAAGGCATACTGCAAACAGCTTGGGCGCGAGGAGGCGGTAAAGCTGTTCCTGTGCCTTGATGCTGTTTTGCTGACAATCCTTTATGAGCTGATCTAACCCCAACGGTTTTCATTTAGGTATTATTACTGTGCTACAGGCACTTCTATCTGTATGTAAGACGATTCGCCGTTTGGCGCGCCGTTCATAGTGCCGTCAGGGTTACCATAAAACCTAAAGACATAGCTTTCCTGGCTGTAGTTTGGCGGACACTGAAACGGCATTATAATGCTTTCGGCTGCAGCTGTTTCCATCGACACGCAGTCAGAATCCTGAAGCACAATGGCCTGTACTGCAACGGTGCGCACATTGCCTGCTGCCTCATAGTCAAAACCGTTAATGTAGTAGCAGTCGTTAGGGCGCTTGTAGTATAATTTAAACTCAGATGTAAGCCCTGGCGTAACAAATTCGGGCGCTTCTACTGCCACAACAGGCACAAAATCAAGTTGAAACTCATGCACATCGTTATCTGCTGAGCATGAAACCAACGCAACAAAAGCGGCCGCCATAACTATTATTTTCTTCATAAAAACCGTGTATGGTAAAATCTTTCTCATTATTTCCTTGTGAATTAGATGCAAAACTATGGCAAAGGTTGCGTTTAAGGTACAAAAAAAGCCCGAAACATTCGGGCTTGTAGGTTTTTAGCTGTTATTTACACTTTTCAGATTCAATCAAAAAAAGTATAGGCAGGTTTAATTAATTGCTGCTTTCTTTAATTGCTTCTTTTATTTTTAATTCCAGCTCATCGGCCAGTTCAGGGTTGTCTTTAATAAGCTGTTTAACAGCATCGCGGCCCTGGCCCAGTTTGGTATCGCCATAGCTAAACCATGAACCTGATTTCTTGATGATTTCAAAGTCTACGGCAAGGTCAAGTATTTCGCCTGTTTTGCTCACGCCTTCGCCATACATAATGTCAAACTCGGCGGTTTTAAACGGTGGCGCTACTTTGTTTTTAACAATCTTAACCTTGGTACGGTTGCCTATTACATTGTCGCCATCTTTAATTTGAGACGATTTGCGTATATCAAGCCTTACTGATGCATAAAACTTAAGGGCGTTACCACCCGTTGTAGTCTCCGGGTTACCAAACATAACGCCAATTTTTTCGCGCAGCTGGTTGATAAAGAATACGGTACAATTTGTTTTGCTTATGGTAGCGGTAAGTTTACGCAGTGCCTGGCTCATAAGGCGTGCGTGGAGGCCCATTTTAGAGTCGCCCATTTCGCCTTCAATTTCGCTTTTTGGCGTAAGTGCCGCAACCGAGTCGATCACCACAATATCTATAGCGCCTGAGCGGATAAGGTTTTCGGCAATTTCAAGGGCCTGCTCGCCGTTATCGGGCTGCGATATGATAAGGTTTTCTATGTCTACACCCAGTTTTTCGGCATAATGGCGGTCAAAAGCGTGCTCAGCATCTATAAAGGCTGCAATGCCACCGGCTTTTTGGGCCTCGGCAATGGCGTGCAGGGTTAGCGTGGTTTTACCAGACGATTCAGGGCCGTATATTTCTATTATCCTGCCGCGCGGGTAGCCGTTTACGCCCAGTGCAAGGTCTACACCCAGCGAGCCCGATGGTATGGCTTCTACCTCTTCAACGGCCTGGTCGCCCATTTTCATTACGGTACCTTTGCCGTATGCTTTGTCCAGTTTATCCAGCGTGAGCTGCAGTGCCTTTAGTTTGGCTTCTTTTTCTCCACTCATGTGTATATGTAAATTTTGATGTAAATATACGACTTTTTTCTAATACAGCAACTTTGCGTGTATTTTTTTTAGCGTATGCGAAACAAAGGTACAATATATCCTTTTTCATGGTACACGTTGCGCGTATTATACCCGAATGTGTATTATATCCGAGGGCGTTGCCCCCGGCTAATGCGCGCGACCCCTTCAGGGTCGGGGGTACGTTTAGTTTTTTTTACACTAAGTCCACAAAGGTTTTCACCAAGGCCACAAAGTTTGAGGTTTCTCAACTCATACCCGAGGGCGTTGCCCCTGGCTAATGCGCGCGACCGCTTCAGGGTCGGGAGGTTTACACAAAGCTTAGTGGAGAATTATTTTTAAACACCAAGATTTCTATGTTATCAAACAAGTAAAGTCCAATGTTTTTTGAGAGCGGTATTCATTTTTTGACAGGTAGGCTTGTTTTCTGTTTACTACCGACATTATTCTGTGAACAAGTTTATTTCGAACGGCGTTTAATACACTCATTTTATTTTTTCCTTCTGATACTTTACGTTGATAGTATTCTTTGATTTCTTCATCGAACCTTATTGATGCCATTGCAGCCAAGTGCAGTAGTTTTTTAATATTCTTATTGGCCATTTTTGATACTCGTTCCTTTTTTACTATAGTACCGGATTGATTTTTAAAAGGCACCACTCCCGCGTAACAGGCAAGATGCCTGGCGCTCTGGAAGGATGTGAAGTTATTTGTTGCAATTATTAAATTCACAGCACATTGTGGCCCTATACCCGGTATGGTGGTTATGAGTGCCTTGGTCTGGCTTATTTCAGGATCATTTGCAATTAACTGTTCTATCTTTTCCTCTGTTTGTTTTATAGATTTAACCAAAGCATTTAATACCTGTTTAAAGGATTTGGAGAGTATTTGATATTCAAAAGCATCATGCGTCTTAGCTTCTTTCAGGCGGTTCTCTAAAGCTGTTTTTTGTCCCAGCATAGCTTCACGTACTTTGTTTAAGACACCAAGTTGTTTAATAACTTCTGTGGCCTCACGGTAAGGAATAAGCTTATCATTATATCGGATGGCATATTGGGCAATCCGCAACGCATCTTTACGATCGTCTTTCCCTCTCATATCCGTTGTGGCCCATTTGATTTTAAGGGCATGTTCAACCCATAAGGGCACATCCAATTCGGAACAAACAACTTCTAAAGGCCTGTTGTAAATCCCTGTGTTTTCACAACATACTAACACTTCTCCCCTGGTTATCCTGTAAGTATTTAATACTGCTTTTATAAAAGCTCTAATACTTTTCCTGTTGTTTAGAATTACCCTCTCCTGGAGTAATTCCAGCTGATTGTTTAAAATGGCAATGTCCAGTTTAGATTTGGAAACATCAATTCCAATTACGTACTTTTGTTTCATATTGAATATTTTATTCCACAAAGAGAGTGTTATCTAAGTCCTTGATAATAGGTCGTTAACCTAAATTTCTATTATGATCTTGCTCTCTAAGAAACAGGGTACGTAATCTTCGTATAGGCCTCGGAATCCTTTGACACAAATTGATTCACCCTGTTTCTTGTGGAATGATTAATAACAATAAATATACTTCGGAATACTATTAATCAATCCACTTTGCAAACTAAAGGGCACAGAGGCCACAAAGTTTTTAGAAGTGTTCAGTTTTTTTGACACCAAGGACACAAAGGTTTTCACTAAGGCCACTAAGTTTGAGATTTCTCAATTCCATACCCGAGGGCGTTGCCCCCGGCTAATGTGCGCGACCCCTTCAGGGTTGTGAGGTTTACACAAAGCTTAGTGGAGAATTATTTTAAAACACAAAGGCACGGAGGCCACAAAGTTTTTAGAAGTGTTTAGTTTGCCTGATTTTTAGGGCTCAACGTTTTTTCTTTGTGTTCGTGGTGTCTTTGTGTTTAAAAAAACAATAGTGCTTTACTCCTTTTCTTTTAGAACTTCAAACAGTAGTTCGGGTTCGTTTGTGGTAATGTATTCTACGTCATGGTTTATAAGGGTTTGCATATCGGCGCGGGTATTAACCGTCCAGGCGTTAACGGTCAGGCCGAGTTTGTGCGCCTCTGCAATCCACGTTGGGTTTTTGCTATATACACTAAAATGGTAGTCGAGCCCGGTGTAGCCTGCGGCCTTGGCCTCGGCAGGGGTTTTGTCGCCCTCCAGGTAGGCAATTTTGGCTTTTTTGTCCAGCTGGTGCAGGCGCTTGCCTACTTCCCAGCTGAAGCAGATATACTCTACCCACTTTTCGGCCTTGAGCTGCGTTACTATGGCATGGGCTTTTTCAGCTACCGTCAGTGCGTGTGCCTCACTGATTTGGCTGGTTTTTACCTCTACAATAAGCTTGGTTTTCTTTTGTTTCATGCCCTCGCGCAGGTAGGCCTCCAGCGTGGGGATGGCCTCTCCGTTGGGGTGTTTTTTTTCCAATAGCTGGGCGTAGGTGCTTTTTTCTATGTCGAGGCCGTAAAACTCGTGGTCGTGGTTTACTACCAGTATGCTGTCGGCCGTCATGTGTACGTCAAACTCGGTGGCGTGGCAGCCCAGGGCTATGGCGTGGTTTAGTGAGGCTATAGAGTTTTCGGGCAGGTGGGTGGTTTTCCACGCGCCGCGGTGGGCTATTACTATGTTTTTGTTGAATTGCGCCAGTGCGGTAACGCTAAGCAACAGGCTAAGGCTTAAGGATAAGAGTAGTTTTTTCATGGGTGCAAAGGTCGGGAGAATTTTAAAAGGGTGTGTTAAGTGGATTTTAAATTGAGGATGTAGGGGTGAGGGGAATTTTGTTAAATTTGGGGAGGACAATAGTAGAAGAACAATTATGAAAACTACAATAGGCTTATTTAAGCCAACAGCATCTTATCCTAAGCAGGCAATAGTTGTATTATTTGACTTAGAGGGATTTTCTAAATTTTTTAGTCAGCCGGATGTACATGAGTATGTGCCTAAATTCTTGAATCTTGTTCTTTCAAATGTTGAAAAATGTTTTTTAGGAGGTCAGGCAAGTTGGGCTTTGAATAGTAAAGATAAGCAAGTAGAAATGGAGGAAATTGCCAAACCTATACATTCTAAGTTTTTAGGCGATGGCGGATTGTATATATTTGATTACACTGAATTCACTGAAACTAAAAAAATTCATTTAGTTAATAGATTATGGATGCTTAAAAGTAATTTTCAAATGATTGTGAGTGAAGCGTCAGAGGACATTCCTATTTTAGATCTACCTAAAAACATACGTTTTGGCGTCTCAGCAGGAAGTGTTTATCGCTTGACATATTCAAATTCGAACAAAGAAGAGTATATAGGTTATAGCATTAACCTAGCGAGCAGATTACAAAGTTATTGTAGAGAGATAGGGATTTCAATATCCGGCAGATTGAATATTAAAAGTAAACAACTTGAAAAGCTTAACTATCTAAAATTAGCAGCGAAAAATATTAAAGGGTTTCCACAAGAAATTGTTATAGTAGACAAGCACGATTATGAGGGATTGGATGACAGTATTAAAACTGAACTATTTGATATTATAACATAATTATTTGCACAGTGAGATATTAAAAACTCTTAAGACTTAATGAATGAGTTACTTCGACTCCGCAAGCTCCGCTCAGCATGACAGATTACCGGTTATAGAGTGCTGTTTGTCATTCCGAACGGAGCTTGCGGAGTTGAGGAATCTCTAAGAAAGTAAAGGAAATCTAACCAGAGATGTTTCGACTCCGCTGCGCTGTGCTCAACATGACAAGACCGCAGATTTAAGAGTGCCGTTTCTCATTGCTTCGCCAGTCCGGCTATATCCTCGGGGTCGAACGGAGCTTGCGGAGTTGAGGAATCTCTAAAAAAGTAAGGAGAATCTACAAGAGATGTTTCGACTCCGCAAGCTGCGCTCAACATGACAAGACCCTAAATCCTCAAATAAAATGTACAAAACATTCGGCACCCACAATTACTATGTTTATATGCTGACCAATAAGGCCAAGACGGTTTTGTACATAGGCATAACCAACGACCTTAAGGAACGGTTGTATTACCATCAAAACCCTGAACCGCATTCTAAAGCTTTCACGGCAAAATACAAGTGTAAGTACCTGGTGTATTATGAGCACTATGATGATGTGAATGTTGCTATTGACCGCGAAACGCAGTTGAAGAAATGGCGCAGGGATAAAAAGGAGGCTTTGATTAAGGGGTTTAACCCCGAGTGGAAATTTTTGAATGATAGTATTTAGAGATTCCTCAACTCCGCAGGCTTCGTTCGGAATGACACAGTGCCCTCAAATCGATAGATCATAAAGCACAATATTCTTGGAGTGACACAGCGTATTGTTTAGAGATTCCTCAACTCCGCAAGCTCCATTCGGAATGACAAACTGCGCCTAAAACCCACCCCGCCCTACGGGCACCCCTCCGGGGGAGGGGAATGCTTACTCATGCCGCTTAATACCTCGTAAAGGTTCAAAATTAACACATCATAAAGCACAATACTGCGCAAGGGTTGGTATATTAGTGGTTATGACAGCAAAAGACATTAAAACACTTTTCTTGGCCATAAGGCACAACGATAGCAAAGCCGTAACCAACCTGCTTGCGGCACAGCCGGCACTGGTAAACGCCACGGCAAAAGCCCCGCCTAAAAAAGACGATGGGCAGTCGCCGCTACAGGTGGCGTTTAAAATAGGTGATTTTAGTATTGCCGAAATCCTGATACACCATGGTGCCGATGTAAACTTTATGGATGTTTCGGCAGTAAATGCCTGGAACACGCCGGTGCTGCACGACTGTATTAAGGCGGTGCTGTTTCAGGTGCAAACCATGCGCAAAGATACCGCTGCTTTTGAGCGGGGCTTTGCCACCCTGCAGCTCATGCTGAATAAGGGTGCCGACCCAAATGGCGTTGACAGTTATGGCAACAATTGCCTGTTAAGGGCTTTTCTTGATGCACGCCAAATGATAGACCACCCTAATTTTGACACTGGAAGCCAAACGCTACATCAGGCCCGCCGGGTTTTTAAAGCGTTGCTTGATGCCGGTGCCGATGTTAACAAACCCGAGGGGGATGAAAATAAGCTGTTGTACTTTATTGACAATTATGATTTCGGGAAGTATAACCTTTTGGGTTAACGGTTGATTGTGCTTCGACAGGCTCAGCATGACAAAAACCCACCCCGCCCTGCGGGCACCCCTCCGAGGGAAGGAAATGCTTATTCATACCTGTAAAACACATCAAAACATTTGCTATATTTGTCATTATGAAAGCATCAGAAATAAATACAGGGATTATAGAGGGCTACCTTGGGCTGCTGGACAACCTTAGTGCCTCGGCTAAGCTCGATCTTATTTCAAGGCTATCCAATTCGGTTAAGTCTGACCTTAAAAAGAAGAAGGGTTCGTTTAAAAAAGCCTTTGGCGCTTTTGAATCAGATAAATCTGCCGAGGAAATTATTGAGGAAATCAGGAGCAGCAGGGTGTCTACCCGCCAAATTGAAGACTTTTGAAAAAGTACCTGATAGATACCAATATTGCCATTTTTTACATGAAGGGCAAACACAACCTTGACAAACAGTTTGATACCCTTTCGGCAGAAGATTGCTACATTTCTGAAATTACCCTTGCCGAACTTAAATTTGGCGTTGCCAAAAGCGACAGCCCTGATAAGAACCGCAAAGCCCTCAACAACTTTTTGACAGGGGTACAGGTGTTGCCTATTTTTCATTCGCTCGATTTGTTTGCCGACGAAAAAGCACGGCTGCAACGCGCGGGTACTCCCATAGATGATTTTGACCTGCTTATTGGTGTAACTTCCGTAACCCACAATCTTGTTATGGTTACAAACAACACCAAACATTTTAAGCAGATTAAAAATATTGAACTGGAAGATTGGGTTAACGGTTGATTGTGCTTCGACAGGCTTAGGATGGCAAACCCCACCCCGCCATTTTTTCAACTTCGGACTTTAGACATCCAACCCGACTTTATGACCTTAGACTTTTGACTTTCGACTAAAGTTAATATTTCACTCCATATACACCCTTTCCCGCCGGTTTTTGCTTTTTTAGCGTAACTCAAACTCCAATTGTGAAGAATTAAGCCAAAAAGGCGTGTTTTCTGTAAAAAAGAGCGTGTATTTGGTCGTGAATGGTCGTTTAAAATCGTGTAGGTGTTAAAATGGAGTGCAAAACACCTGTTTTTGAGCAGAAAGTGAAAAATTAAACCCTTTTTTATACCTTTGCGGCCGGTTCCGCCAATAGGGGCCGTTGACATATTTTAATTTCTCACTTAAACTGTAATAGCATGCAACTGTTTAACACTTTAAGCGCAGACGAAAGGGCCGCCCTTATAGAGGAGTCTGGCAAACAGCGCCTTACGCTGTCTTTCTATGCCTACGCACACATTGAAGACCCAAAAGCTTTTCGCGACACCCTTTTTGTAGCCTGGAACCGCCTGGAAGTCCTGGGCCGTATTTATGTGGCTACCGAGGGTATTAACGCCCAGCTGTCGTTACCGGCAGATAACTTCTATGCCTTTAAGGATCAGCTTGATACAATCCCGTTTTTGAAGGATATCCGCCTTAATGTGGCCGTTGAGCACGACGACCTGTCGTTCCTGAAGCTTACCATTAAGGTGCGCCACAAGATTGTGGCCGATGGCCTTGACGATGCCACTTTTGACGTTACAAACAAGGGTATACACCTGGGTGCCAAGGACTTCAATGCCATGTTGGAAGACCCCAACACCATTGTGGTTGACTTCCGTAACCACTACGAGAGCGAGATTGGGCACTTCCGCAATGCTATTACGCCTGATGTTGAAACCTTTAGGGAATCGCTACCCATTATTGAAGGGCAACTGTCTGACCATAAGGAAGATAAAAACCTGCTGATGTACTGCACGGGCGGCATCCGCTGTGAGAAGGCCAGTGCCTTTTTTAAGCACAAGGGCTTTAAAAACGTATACCAGCTGGAGGGCGGCATTATAGAATATACCCGCCAGGTTAAGGCGGAAGGCCTTGAAAGCAAGTTTATTGGCAAAAACTTTGTATTCGACGCCCGCCTTGGCGAACGCATTACCGATGATATTTTGGCCCAGTGCCACCAGTGCGGCAAGCCGTGCGATAACCATACCAACTGTGCCAATGAGGCCTGCCACCTGCTGTTTATTCAGTGTGATGAGTGTAAGGCAAGTATGGCAAATACCTGCTCTGCCGAGTGTTTTGAAATTGTTCAACTTCCTGAAGATGAGCAGCGTAATTTGCGTAAAGGCATCAACAAAGGTAACATGATTTTCCGCAAGGGCAAGAGCGATAACCTGGCCTTTAAGCAATCGGGCGAGCTGAGCGACACGGCCCTTGCCTTTGCTCCAAAGCCTAAAGGCGCGCGCAACCGCATACGTAAAACGTTGATTGGCAAGGGTGAACATTACTATCCGAAAGCCGAAATAGGCCAGTTTACTATTGAACAGGGCGAGCTTAAAACCGGCGACCGTATCCTGATTTCAGGTCCAAGCACTGGCGACCAGCAACTTACCCTTGGTGCCATGCGTATAAATGGTAAAGAAGGCGATGTTGCCAAAGCGGGCGACAAGGTTACGTTTAACGTACCGTTCCGTATCAGGTTGTCTGATAAGTTGTATAAAGTGCTGGAATAAAACCGGTTAACGATATTTAAGATCCCGCTTCGGCGGGATTTTTTAGTTTATGGGAGTTCTGATTTGGAAAATATTTATTACAAAATGTAAAATATATTTTACTTTATGAAAAACTTGTTTTACATTCGTTGAAATTTAAATCATCAATCAAATGAAAACGAGCTATTTATTTCCGTACCGGCTAAAATGGGTTAGCTGTGTTGTATTTATCCTTTCCTGTATCTTAATGATACTTAAGATGTTTGTGCTTGATAGCGAGGCCCTTGAGCTCAATACACGGGTATTTGCCTTTGTAAGCGACGGCCAGGGCGCAGACCTGTTCAATGGCTTGGTATATTTTACCTGGATACAAGATTCCATTACCGATGAGATTGGGGTTTCACTACTCATTATATCAGGTATTATCTTTGGTTTTTCGAGGGAGAAGTTTGAAGATGAGATGGTTGCATCCATTCGCCTAAAGAGCTTGGTGTCGGCCACTATTGCCAGCTACACCCTCCTGCTTTTGGGCTACCTGTTTATTTATGGCAGCATATTCTATAATGTAATGATAATTGCCATGGTAATGCAACTGGTTATCTTTATCATCCTCCTCAGGATTAATATGTATCGCTTTACTAAATTTGCCCCAAATGAAGAATAACATAAAAGTACAGCGCGCCATACACGACCTTACGCAGCAGGAACTGGCCGAGCGCATTGGCGTAAGCCGCCAGACTATTAATGCCATGGAAGCCGCTAAGTATGTGCCGTCTACGGTGCTGGCACTTAAGCTGTCGGAACTTTTTGGCAAACCGGTAAATGAGATTTTTGAACTTGAAGAAGGCGATTAATGTGTAACTTTACCCCATGCAACAGGCTTACATACATACCCCGCTTGGCACTGCACTGTTAGAGGGCGATGCAAATGGCATCTCAAAAATCCATGTGCTGGACGGCGATGTGCCTGTTAGTGCCGTAATTCCCGCCGAATTGCAGGAGGCAGCCAGTCAATTAGCCGAGTATTTTTCCGGCAACCTTACACAATTCACCTTTAAGCTAAACCCGCAGGGGACTGATTTCCAGAAGAAAGTATGGCAGGCATTGGTGGCTATCCCTTTTGGTAAGACCACGTCTTACCAGGCACTTTCGGTACAACTGGGCGATGTAAAGGCCATACGTGCCGTAGCATCGGCTAACGGAAAAAACCCGTTGTGGATAGTTGTACCCTGCCACCGTGTTATAGGGTCAGACGGCTCTTTAACCGGTTATGCCGGAGGGCTCTGGCGCAAAAAGTGGCTGCTGGAGCATGAAACCCCACCCGTGCAACAAAGCCTGTTTTAACCACTACACTTACTTTATAAAAGCATAAAAGGGCCGCAAATTGCGGCCCTTTTACTTATTGGTAATGGTTGGTTTGTTATTTCTTAACCACTTTAACCGTAGCGTTTGCATTTGCAGTAGCTACACGTACAAGGTATGTACCCGAAGCAAGCTTCGAAAGGTCTACCTGAACGGTTTCGGTGTTCGTGTTTTGTGTAATAACCGTTTGGCCAAGCAGGTTAACCACTTCAACCTTAGTTATTGCCTCGCTGTTAGTTAGCGTTATAATATCCTGGGTTGGGTTAGGGTAAACCGAAAGGCGGCTTAAGCCAAAGTTTTTAATACTGGTTACCTGGCTAACTGTTACACTAAAGTATGGGCTTACACAACCGTTAACCGACTGGGTTGCATAATAAACACCGCCATCTGTAAGAGCCGTAGTAGCAGGGATTTCCTCATATTCCATAGCTATGTTTTGTATGTACCATGTTACGGTAGCACCGGCAACAGTAGTAATATCAAGGTCAGCCACAGTATCGCCCGAACCTTCTTCAAAAGTTTGGGTAGCTTCTCCGGCAGGAGCATCAGGAATAGCTGTTACCGAAACTACAACAGCCGTAGCAGTGCTGGTACAGTCGTTAATGGTTTGGGTAACATAGTAAGTACCGCTTACAAGTGCCTCAGTACCTGCAAGAGCAGCACCGCCCTGTGTAGCGCTCCATACAGCAGTAGCACCTTCGGCAGGTGTAGCCTCAAGATCGGCAACGGTTGCCTCTCCACAGAAGCTTTGCGTCTCAGCTACAACAGCAGGAGTAGTGTTAATGGTTATAGCAACCGGTATTGCAGCACTAATACATCCGTTAACGGTTTGGGCCACATAGTAAGTGCCGGTTGTAAGAACTTCAGTAGCAGCAATTGCAGCACCGCCTTCGGTAGCATACCAGGTAAAGGTAGCACCTGTTTCGCCGGTAACTTCAATATCAGCAGCGGTAGCGCCACCACATAATGTTTGTGCTTCAGCTGCAGGTACAGCAGTACTGTTTACAACTACTACAACCGATGAAATTACCGAGCAACCGCCCGCGTTTTCGGCTTTGATGTAGAATGTGCCTGAACTTGCAATAGCATCCGGATCTGGGAATGTTACTGTTGCAAACGGGTCTGCCCAGTAAGAATAGGTTAGCCCGGCATCAGAACCGGCTACAACTGCAGCAGCCGTAATATCTACTGTGCCCGGAGCACACGCAGCAGCAGGGTTAGTAATGGTAAGGGTTGGTAAAGCCGTTACGGTTACAGCTACAGGTGTAGCAGCACTTGTACAGCCGTTAATGGTTTGTGTTACGTAGTAAGTACCCGTAGTAAGCGCAGCAGTAGCCTCAAGTGCTGTGCCACCCTGTGTAGCGCTCCAGGTAATACCTGTGCCTATTGCAGTAAGGTTAGCAACGGTTGCGCTTCCGCAGAAAGCCTGTGTGGCATTGGCAGAAGGGGCAACAGGGGCAGGTGTAACAGTTATAGCCACAGCCACAGCAGTACTTGCACATCCGTCAACGGTTTGTTTTACATAGTAAGTACCTGTGGTTAGTGCAGTAGTAGCTGCAAGGGCAGTGCCGTTTGCAGTAGTGCTCCAGCTAACGGTAGCACCTTCCAGTATAGTAGCAGTAAGGTCGGCCACAGTGGCGCTTCCGCAGAAAGCCTGTGCAGCAGCTGTAGGTACAGCAGTTGTGTTAACAGTAACAACAACCGGTACACGCGCGCTTTCGCAGATGCTTATAAGTTGCGATACATAGTAAGTGCCGGTTGTAACAGCAGCTGTACCGGCAAGCGGTGTAGTAGCCGTTTCGGTAGCATACCACTTAATGGTAGTACCTGTAGTGCCTGTAGCAACAAGCTGGCTAACAGTAGTAGCGCCACAAAATGTTTGTGCACTTGCTGTAGGCACGGCAGGTGTAACACATGATGTGTTGAAAGAACCTTCAAAGTAACCCGAAGTACAGTCTACGTTTATACCTTTTACCCTAAAGAAGTATGGGGTAGAGGCGTTAAGGCCTGTAAGGGTATAGGTAGTTTCGGTAATTCCGGTAAACGGAGATCCTGTAACAGGTGTTGTATAGGCAGCATCTGTAAATACTTCAACAGTATAAGAATCTACCGCTGCACTGCCGGCTACAAGTGTCCAGTTAAGGGTAGCGCCGGTACCGGTAATGTTGCTGTTTGCAGCAGGCTCAAGGGCAGGGCATACGTCTTTTGCTTTACCCGATACACTAAAGATATTTGGTACGGGCTCTGTAGCGCCGGTAGATGTTTTTGTAATAACAATGCTGCTTAGGTACTTGTCCTGATTAGCAGCTTCTACAGGTATGGTTACATAGAAAATCTTAGAGTTGCCGGTTTCTACGTTACCTTCTGCGTTAGCACGGTTAGCACGGCCTATGTTGCTTATAAGCGCCGGCTGTGTGGCAGAACCGCCCTGGTACCAGTCTATAAGTGTGAAGGTTGAAACAGCCTGTGTTGTGCCATCCTGGAATTCTAATTCTGCGGTAATGGTACTTCCGCCGCTACCTGATGTTAACGACAGGTAAACATCTGAAAACTTGCGTGGTGTAGCCAGTGTAAAAGTACCTTCCTGGTTTTGTGCAGGCAGCCTTAGAGCGTTGTTACTACCATAATCAGGCAACAGGAATTTAAGTCCTGCATTAGGTGCAGCAGCGGTTAGCGTACGGTTAAGCGGAAGGCCTACCGTAGTTACAGTACCGCTTACTTTTTCATAATCAAGCGCTACATAAGAGTTGCTTACGCCATCTACCGCATTGTTGGTAGAGGTATTTGCAATACCGGTACCGTTAGCAATAACGTCGGCATTATGACCGGTAACATCTACCGGTGTAAAGCCATTGCCTGCTGTAAAGCTTGAAGCGCCGCTCCATGCATCGTTATCGCAGTCGCCTGCCTCGCCTTTAACGCGGTACCAGTACGTAGCGGCGTTTGTAAGGCCTGTAAGGGCATATGTGTTAGTAGTTGAAGTATAAGAGCCGAAAAGTGCTGTAAGGGCAGCATCGGTATATACTTCTACAGTGTAAGTAGCGGCAGTACCACCCGGGCCTACAATGTTAGACCAGTTTAGGTTTGCCGATATGTGTGTAATGTTACTGGCGCCGGCTACCTGAACGGCTTTAGCGCAGGTTGTAGCGTTTGCTACGGCAGATGTGCTGTATCTTGGGCCAAAGCAGGTAAGGCTGCCCTGGTTGTAAGCATATACAAAATAATAGTACTTGGTATTTGCAGCAACAAAGTCGCTAAAGGTAAGTGTAGCGCTATTAGCCACAACAGTACCACCGCCAAGTGCCGTGCCCGCCACATAATTAGTGCCGGTAACAGGTTCTGCGGTAAGTGTTGCAGCGGTGCTGCGTACTAAAATATATCCTGAAGGTGCTGTGGCAGCAGGTGTAATTGTAGCTGTTATTGTAGTGTTTGCAGCAACAGCAGCAATGGTGGGTGCAGCAGGTGCATCGCAGTCTGCCGGCTGGGTAATAACGTGTATGGTGTAGTCTTCGGCTTCGCCTGTTGCAAGGCCGCCACAAGGTGAAAGGGTTGTTAGCCAGTAGTAGCAAGAACGCACCCTCATGCGGTAGCTGCCCAGCGGCGTACCTTCGGGTATTGTAATGGTTCCATTGACTACTGTAGGCTGGCTCCATGCACCTGTAGAGGTATGTATGGTTTCGCCTTCATCCGTAAAATCAAGGTCGTTGTTCCAGTCTACCCAAACGCCAAGGCTGGCATACTGGTCGCTCCTGGTTACAGTATAGTTAAACGTTGTACCCGGAGATTTGCTTACACTTTGTGTGTCGGCAAAATTTGTATAGCCTGTAGAGGCTATGGTAGTACCCGTGTTGTTTGCAATATTGGTATAGCCGTTAGATGTACCCACATTGCTTATATAATAAGCTGTGCCGGTACCGGTTTTACTTGCAGCACAATAGCCCTGAAGGAAACTGCCTGTTGCATAATCAGAGTCGCAGCTGCCGTTGTTAGCCTTAACCCTGTAGTAATAAGTAGTATCTAAAGTAAGGCCGGTTACCGTTTGGCTTGTGCCTGTAATTCCGGTAAACGGAGAGCCTGTTACCGCTGTTGTAAAGGCAGCATCGGTATATACTTCCACAGTATAAGTAGCTGCTGTTCCGCCGGTGCCCAGGGAGCCCAGTGTCCAGCTTATATTTGCCGATGTATAGGTAGCTGGGGCACCTGCTGTTGTGGCAATTGCCGGGCATGCACCCAGTGTTTTACCCGATACAGCAAAAATGTTAGGTATTTTAGATTCTGAACCGGTATCAGTCTTTGTAATTTCAATTGAGTTTACAAGCTTAGCCTGGTTGGCCAGTTCTATTGGCACGGTAATCTGGAAAAGCCTGAAGTTGCCCGAGCTTGTTACACCCGAAGTGCGTTTTACGCGGCCTATGTTGCTTATAATAGCCGGGGTGTCTACACCGGTGGCCGGGTTGCTGTCCCAGTTTGTAACGGCAAGGCCTGTTACGGTTTGAGAGGTGCCATCGGCAAAGTTTACTTCAACACTAATTACAGAGCTGCCATCGCCCGATGATACCGCAAGGTAAATGGCCTGTAGCTGTGTAGGAGTTGTAAGTGTTAATGTTCCTGAGTCGTTTTGGTTAGGAAGCCTTAGCGAGTTGTTGCCTGTGTAAGGCTGAAGGGCATACGTAAGCCCTGTAACGTTAGGGCTGGTTAGTAACCCGTCTACCGGAAGGCCAAAAGTGGCAGCGGCAGATTCGGCAGTTTGTTTAAAGTCGAGCGATAAGAATGCAAAGTTTGCATTTACGTTTGCCGAGTTGTCTACAGAAGTTGTGGTAGACTCAAGTGCAGGGCCTGTACCGTTTGCAATTACGTCGTGGTTAAATCCCGTAACCGTTAGTGGCTGGTACGTCTGGCTGTAGGCCGCCCCGCCAAGCAGTAGCGAAAAGGCCCCTAAAACGGTGTTTTTTGATAAAAACCGGCTTAGTTTCGGTTTTTGCAAATCATCCGTTTTGTTTTGGACAAAGCCACTACTTACAGAAGATTTACTGTAAAGATGTTTCATGGTTGAATAATAAGGTTTAATAATTAATTGTTAGAACAAGCTTTAAAGCCTAAACCCTACTTTCAGAAAAATGTAATGCTGTATAAAGTGTAAGTTATGCAACAGGATTTATGGCTATATGGCACATTCTGTTGCTAAATGTAAAGTTTTTAGAAACTTGTGTTAAGAAATATCAATTATTTAACAAGATTTAAGTAAACTGTTAGATTTTTTGTTTAAAAAAGCCCTCCGGTATGGGAGGGCTGTTATATAAATCTTATACGATATTTATTATATAAATAATGCTTTTAGCTCTGTTGCATCGTGCGGGTTCATTTTACCGGCCAGTACAAGGCTTAGCTGCTTGCGGCGCAGGGCAGCTGCAAAGCGCTGGTGCTCCAGCTCGGTTTGGGGCTCAATGGCAGGCACTTTTACGGGGCTGCCGTGTTCGTCTACCGCTACAAAGGTATAAATGGCTTCGTTTGCCTTTTTACGTTCGCCACTAATGCGGTCTTCCGTCCATACATCTATAAAAGTCTCCATGCTCGAGTTAAACGTGCGCGAAACCTTGGCCTCTATAGTAACCACACTGCCCAGGGGTATGGCGCGGTTAAATGCCACGTGGTTTACAGATGCCGTTACTACTACGCGCCCGGCGTGCCTGCCTGCTGCTATACTGGCAGCCCTGTCCATACGGGCAAGGAGTTCGCCGCCAAAAAGGTTGTTAAGGGGGTTGGTTTCGCCCGGTAGTACTACATCGGTCATTATACAAACCGAATCCTGTGGGTGTTTTGCCTGCATCTTTCTTCTTAATTTTCGGGCAAAGATAGTGCTAAGCAACGTGCAAAAAAAATCCCCGCCACAAGGCAGGGAGTGTTTTTATTCTATTGTAAGTACCCAGGCACCCGGGTCGGTTGTTTTGTGCAGTTCTTTCATGCCGGCGTTAGCCTCCTGGCGGGTGGCAAAGCTGTTGTAGGTAACAGGGTATAAGCCATACTTTGTAGGCGCCAGCCTTTGCGATTTAAAGCCTTTTGTCTTTAGTTCGGCAACAGCCTTATCGGCATTTTCCTCACTTTTAAAAGCACCGGCAATAATATGGTAGTGCAGGTTGGCAGGCAGTGTTTCGTCAACCGGCATGGTAACGGCCGGTAGCGGGGTTTCTATAAAAAAGGTGGCCTCCTGTATGCGCTGCTGTACTTTTTGCTGTACTGCCTTTTCTACAGCCAGGGTTTGCTGGGCTATTTGTGCATTGCGGTAGTTAACCAGCGCTGTGCCGCCCACACCTGCTACAACGGCAAATACCGCCGCATATTTAAGGTAAGAATAACTGCGTTTACGCTCCGGCGTAAAGATAATAGGCGCTTTTTCCTCCAGCTCCTCTACTTCGGCTTTAAGCACTTCGCGTTTTACCTGGTGGCTTACCACGCTGGCAAGGCCAAAGGCTGTTGCAAGGTAGTTGGTGTTGTCGGCAGGGCTAAATACCAGGCTGCCTTCGGCGTTAAGCCCAAAGTCGCCTATGTTTTTCAGGGTAATCACATCAAGGTTATCCAGCTGCTGTTTCCATGTGGTTACGGCAGTGTTTATAAGGGTAACGGCCTCGCTGTAAGAAATTTTTTCCTGCAGGGCAATGTGATTGGCTAAAAGCCCGTCATTATTTTTTACATTCGCATTAAATGACACCGCCTTTTTAGGAGGATAAAATGTATTGGTGGCGTTGTCTGCCACGGCAGGGCGCACTTCGGCAAGAAAAGCGCCAAAGCCCGGAACGGTAACGCACTGGTAACGATATAGTAAAGCGGAAATGTGTTTCTCTATCCTCATAACAACAAATTTAACCATAAGGCGGCCAATGCAAAATTTTATCCACAAATTTTATTAACAATCACAACCAACTGATTTACAATACTGTTTATAACTCATGACTGAGACGGAATTATTTAACACACTGGCGCTGATGCGTGTAGAGGGTGTGGGCGATATTGTGGCCAAAAAGCTGATTAACCACATGGGCAGCGCCGAAGCGGTATTTAAGGCCAGCCGCAAACAAATATTATCTATAGAAGGTGTTGGCGAGGTGCTGTACAACAACCTGCGCAATACCGGTGTTTTTACCCTTGCCGAAAGCGAGATGAGGTTTATCTATTCCCAAGGCATAAAGCCATTGTATTTTATGGAGGCAAATTACCCCGAAAGGCTGAAGCATTGTGTAGATGGCCCGTTGGTGTTGTTTGGTTCGGGCAACATAAACCTTGAAGGCCGTAAAACACTGAGTATTGTAGGTACCCGCCAAATGACGGCCTATGGCGCCGATTTTATTAGGAAACTGCTGGAAGACCTGGCTCCGCTTAATCCGGTTATCATCAGCGGGTTTGCGTATGGGGTTGATATCCATGCGCACCTGGTGGCTATGGAGCACAACCTGCAAACCATAGGCGTGGTAGCGCACGGGCTTAACCAGGTATACCCCAAACCGCATAAAAAGTATGTAGCGGCAATGGAACAGAACGGCGGCTTTTTTACCGAATTCTGGAGCACCAGCAACCCCGACCGTGAGAATTTTGTAAAGCGCAACCGCATTGTGGCAGGGCTTAGCGAGGCAACTATTATAGTTGAGAGCGCCGAGAAAGGCGGGTCATTAATTACCGCTAATGTGGCGAATGATTATAACCGTGATGTGTTTGCCGTGCCCGGGCGCATTACCGATAAATACAGTATGGGTTGTAACCACCTGATTAAAACGCAGCGCGCCAACCTGCTTACCGGCGCGGCCGACTTGTTATATATGCTAAACTGGGAACTGGAGGAAAAGAAAACCAAACCGGTGCAAAAACAGCTGTTTATTGACCTGGAATCTGACGAACAAAAAATATACGACTACCTGCTTAAAAACGGCAAGGAACTTATGGATATCATAGCCCTTAACTGCGATTTGCCCATTTACAGGCTGTCGTCTTTACTGCTCACCATGGAGCTGAAAGGCGTTATACGGCCGTTGCCGGGTAAGGTGTTTGAAGCGGTTTAGTGCCGTTCGTGGTTTAGGGTTCATTGTTCATTGTTGCCTCTTAGGGTTCTTAACAATGAACAATGAACACGAAACCACAAACATTATTCAATACTATAAATATACGCTTCTACGGCCTTTAACTCTTCATCTGTAAAGGTTTTGGTAATGTAGAAGTTGGTTTTCATTACGGCATACTGGGCGGGGTCTACAATGGGTTCGCCATTGCCTTTAAGGAAGGTAACCATGTCGCCTTTCTTTTCTTTGTATATTTTGCCAATTTCGCGAATGGCGGGGCCTATGGCTTTTTGTTGTGGCTTGTGGCAGGTATAGCAGTTGCCCTTGCCATCAAAAATTTCCTGTCCCAGCTGTTGCTGCGGGGTTAGTTTCGGGGCTGCACCTTCATCTTGCGTAGTATCGGCAGGGTATAGTGATTCTTTTTTTTCTTCGCCTTTGCAAGAAATAAGTGCAACGGCAGCGAGTAGCAGTAGTAGTTGTTTCATTTTAGTTGTATTCCCGGTTTAAAACCGATGCAAAAATACGGGTTTTTGCGTGTTGGAGGAAATGATATATGTCAGCCTCATTAATAATTTAGATGTAAAGGATTTCCAAAACACAGTTATTGTTAAGCGTTTGGTGAAGAAATTTAAACACAAAGGCCACCAAGATTTGCACGAAGAACACAATGTAGAGGCAAAAATTATTTTGAAGGCCACAAAGCTTTGTGTTCTTCCGCCAAAGGCGGTTTTCTTAGTGCTCATTGTGTAAATCTTGGAGGCCTTTGTGTTAAAAGTAGCCAGGTAAACAGTCAAAATCATCATCTTTTCATTTTTCCTGACAACTGTGTTTTGGAAATCTTGCAGGTGTATTATTCATTCAGTAAAATAGCCGCTTCTTTCGCAAAGTAGGTGCTTATAATATCGGCGCCGGCGCGTTTAATGCAGTACAGCTGCTCCAGCATAATCTTATCATGGTCCAGCCAGCCGCGTTCTGCAGCGGCCTTAACCATGGCATATTCTCCTGATACCTGGTAAACCGAAACCGGCACGTTAACCGCATTCTTCACTTCGCGTACAATATCAAGATAGGCAATGCCGGGTTTTACCATAACAATATCGGCGCCTTCCTCAACGTCATGCAGTGCCTCGCGAATGGCTTCTATGCGGTTGGCATAATCCATCTGATAGGTTTTTTTGTCTTTTGGGGGAACCTGTACTGAGCTTGCCGAAGTATCGGCTTCTTTCGGGGCACTGTCCAGCGCATCCCTAAACGGCCCGTAAAACGACGAGGCATACTTGGCGGCATAGCTCATAATACCCACATTCTGGAAACCGGCGCTGTCCAGCCCTTCGCGGAGGCGGATAACACGGCCGTCCATCATGTCGCTTGGGGCAACAAAATCAGCTCCGGCCTCAGCTTGTGAAACCGCCATTTTAACCAAAGCAGCTACCGTTTCATCGTTGGCAACGTCGCCATTTTTTATAATACCATCGTGCCCGTAAATAGAGTAAGGGTCCAGCGCTACATCGGGCATAACTATCATCCCCGGCACGGCATCTTTAATGGCTTTAATGGCCTGCTGCATAAGCCCGTCAGGATTCCACGCCTCTTTGCCGGTGTTGTCTTTAAGATGGTCGCCCACTTTTACGTAAATGTTTACAGCCTTTATGCCCAGGCTCCAAAGTTCTTTAACCTCCTTAACGGTAAGGTCTATCGAGCGGCGGTATATGCCGGGCATTGACAGAATGGGCACTTCTACATTGGTGCCCTCTGCAATAAACATGGGGAACATAAAGTCGTTTGGCGTAAGCACGGTTTCGCGTACAAGGGCGCGGATGGAATCGTTGGTTCTTAGCCTTCTATTTCGGTGTATTGGGAACATAATTGTTTAATTTTTAGCTTTCAGCTGTCAGCTTTCAGCGTTTTTAGTCTTGTTTATTTTTGATATTAATCCGGTTAGCATTTTTTTAACTTCTTCAATTTGAAACAAGAATTTTTGGCCCTGTTCGAAACTAATAAATTTTAAATCAATGCTTAATATAATCTGATATTCTAACTCATTGGCTGAACCAAATGAAATTACAAGAAACCTGGCAAAATCTTTTTCAGAATTTCTGCCACATCCCTCGGCAATATTCATTGGAATGGAACTTGATGCTCTTTTCATCTGGCTGATAAGTCCAAACATTTCCTCTTTTGGAAAATCCCGGACAAGTTGATATACATCAAGAGTTAACCGATGTGATTTTTGCCAGACAAGGAAATTCTTATAATCTTTCATGTTCTTTTTTTGAATAGCTGATGGCTGGCAGCTAATCGCTGACAGCTTATTTTATCTCTCTCTCCCACTTTTCAATTTTTTCACGCTGCTTCTTTAGCAACGTGGGCTCGTCAAACCGGTAACCGGCAAACAGGGTGCCATAGCCCGTAACATCGTTCATTTCTACACTGCTGCCCGAATTGTGCGTAAAAAACATGGCGCGCGAGTTAAAGCCGCAAAAAAAGCGCTTGCCGTTATAGCCTGCCGCCAGGTGCAGCGACCCGTTAATTAACAGCGAGGTTGTGGTGTTGTCATCTACCGTGGTGGTAAACCCTGCACCCAGGGCCATGCCGCCCGATAGTAGGAAATCTTTAGCAATAACCCAGTTATAGTAATAGGCCGGTGCTACGGCAACATCTACAAAGTATATTTTGCCGCCTATTTCAGGTTGCTTTTTGCTGTTTAGTTCGGTGTAATAATAAGATAGCGTAGGGGCAAACGTGCCTGCGCTTTTTAACTGCTTGGCGTTTTGGAAAGACGTGGCCCTGAACGAAAAATTGCGGTTAAACATATAGGCCGTGCTGCCGCCTATTTTAAGTGACTTCATTTGGGGCAGGTACAGCTCGCCGCCGTCTACCTGTAGCGACAAGCCTTTTTGGTATACAAAATCAAAATGCTGCATAAACCTGCCGGGGAAAAACCCAAAGCTAAAGTTGGTCATTTTAGACTTTGCGCTGTGGTTGTCTTTATTATCGTCAAAAAACGAGGGTGCAAAACCTAGGCTTAACGATATAATATTATACTGTACGGCAGCGCCCAGCGTGGTGCGGCTGTTGGGCACCAGGTCTACCGTTAGGTTTTCCTGTGGGTAGTAGAGGCTAAAGGTGTTGCTGGTGCTCAGGGTATAAACCTGTGTTGCCAGCATGTTGTCAAACGTTTTGTAATAGGCATTCTCCAGGCTGTCGGTTTGGGCATAACCACCCACCGATGCAAAAAGCGCCGCTATAAAACGTTTTATACCCATTCTGCCGGATTTGCCAATATGTCAATCAGTCGCTCTTCCTCGCTCCCTGCCAGGGGCTGGTGATCGTATACCCACTGCACGTGCGGTGGCAGGCTCATGAGTATACTCTCAATACGCCCGTTGGTTTTAAGGCCAAACAACGTGCCTTTGTCGTGCACCAGGTTAAACTCTACATAGCGCCCACGGCGAATTTCCTGCCAGGTGCGGTTTTCGGGGGTGTAGGGCAGGTCTTTCCTGCGCTCTACAATAGGTATATAGGCGCTAAGGAAACTGTTGCCTACCTCAGTAACAAAATTGTACCAGTCCTGCATGCTAAAGGTTTCGGTAGCCTTGCAGTGGTCAAAAAACAGGCCGCCTATGCCACGTGCCTCGTTGCGGTGCGCATTCCAAAAATAGGCATCGCACTGCTTTTTATATTGCGGGTAAAACTCCGGGTTGTGCTTATCGCAGGCGGTTTTACACGTGTGGTGAAAGTGCTGTGCATCTTCATCAAACAGGTAGTAGGGGGTAAGGTCCTGCCCGCCGCCAAACCAGCTGTTAACCAGTGTGCCCTGCTTGTCATACATTTCGAAATAGCGCCAGTTGGCATGCACGGTGGGCACCATAGGGTTTTTAGGATGGATAACCAGGCTGAGGCCACAGGCAAAAAAATCTACATCGCCCACGCCAAAGTACTGCTGCATGGCGGGCGCAAGCGGGCCATGCACGGCAGAGATGTTTACCCCACCTTTTTCAAACACGGCGCCGTTTTCTATAACACGGGTACGGCCGCCGCCGCCTTCAGGCCTTTGCCACAAATCTTCACGAAATTTTGCGGTTCCGTCTACGGCTTCAAGCCCGGCGGTAATGGTATCCTGCAGTTGTTGTATGTATGCGTAAAAGGTGTCTTTCATTGTAATATATTGTGAACTAAAAGCATAAGGCCGTTTACACCTTCTCATTAATGCTCATTAAATATTTTTTAGGTGTGGTGCCAAATTTCTTTTTAAAGGCTGCTATAAAATGGCTGGCCGTGCTGTAGCCTATGCGAAGGCCTACTTCGTTTACGTTATACGAACCGCTGTCCAGCAGCTTGCGGGCATAATCCATTTTATAGTCAAAAAGAAAGCTGTACACGCTGTCGCCATATATCTGGCGGAAGCCCATTTTAAGCTTTTTGAGGCTAATGCCCACCTGGTCGGCCAGTTCTTCCAGCCCGGGTGGCTCGGCCATGTTGGCAATAACAATATCCTTGGCCTTGCGTATCTTGATTACGTTTTCTTCGTCTATCAGGAATGGGCATTGCTCGGCATCGGGGTCTTCGGTACGGTTAAAGTACAGGCTTAGCAGTTCATACACCTTGCCTTTAAAGTACAGTTTTTTAATGCTGGGGTGCAGGTTAAAGTGAAACAGCTGGCTGAGTACAATGGCCATAGACGGATTTATCTTGTCGTCTTTATAATACTTACGGTCTATATTATCGGCACTCAGGAACGGAATATGGTCGGCCTGGTCTGAGAAAAAGCCGTGGAATTTTTTTATAGAAATCAGTACCGATACCACCCAGCTGTGCGGGGCAATTTCCAGGTGCAGGGGTAGCTCTTTTTGCGGGTTGTATAAAAACAGCGAAACCTCTTCGCGCAGGTCGAGCGCATAGCGGCCCTGATTAAAAATAAACTTGCCGCGGCCTTTTATGCCAAAGTGAAACTGTATCAGGTCTACGTCTACTTCCCTTTCAAAATGGGCGGTTTCATCGGTGTTGTTCTCAAAGCGCAGTACATAAAAACCGTCTTCTATCATGATTTCCTCATGGGTTCCCATAGCGATATTTTTTAGCAGCCCTGCAACAATGTTTTCGCAATTTTTATTTAGAATAATTCTAAACAGTGTCGCCGCAAGGCATTGATTTTACTGCAAATGTAGCGTATTCTTCAAAAAAACAACGCTGTAGAGCCTAAATATCCTTAAACGACATAAAAAGGACTTACAGCGTTATTTTTTAAAAAGGGGTTAGTATAATTTTGTGAAACTTTTAGGAAAAGTGTATATGGATCATAACAACGTTTCGAGGCATCAGTATTTTTATGCAGTGGGATTGAGCTACCGGAAAGCCGATGCCGAAACAAGGGGACGGTTCAGCCTTGATGCGGATGCCCGCACCCGTGTGCTACTGCAGGCACAACAGGAGGGCATCAGCAGCCTGGTAGTGGTTAGCACCTGCAACCGTACCGAGATTTATGGCTTTGCCCAGCACCCCTTTCAGCTTATTAAGTTACTTACCGATAACAGCCGCGGCACTGTAGAAGAGTTTCAGCGCGCTGCCTTTGTATATAAAAACCACGAGGCTATTGGTCACCTGTTCCGCGTAGGCACGGGGCTTGACAGCCAGATACTGGGCGACTTTGAAATCATTAGCCAGATAAAGCTAAGTTTTATCGAAAGCAAAAACCACGGACTTGCCAATGCCTATATGGAGCGCCTTGTAAACAGCGTGATACAGGCCAGCAAACGCGTTAAGAACGAAACCGAGCTGAGCAGCGGTGCCACATCGGTATCTTTTGCGGCGGTGCAATATATTATGGGCAATGTTGAGGCTATAGCCGATAAAAACATACTGCTTTTCGGTACCGGTAAAATAGGCCGAAACACCTGCGAGAACCTGGTAAAACACACCAAGAACGACCACATTGTACTGATAAACCGCACCCGCGAAAAAGCTGAGCAGGTGGCCGGTAAATTTAACCTTGTGGTAAAGGATTATGACCTGCTTCCGCTGGAAATACCTGCAGCCGATGTGCTTGTAGTAGCTACCGGCGCACAGCAGCCCACCATAGATAAAGACATGCTGGTGCTTAATAAGCCATTGCTTATACTGGACCTGTCGGTGCCTAAAAACGTAGATGAAAATGTGCGAGAGCTGGGCAACGTAACCCTGGTGCACCTGGACGACCTGAGCAAAATAACCGACAGTACGCTGGAAAACCGCAAAAAGCACGTACCCGCAGCTGAGGCTATTATTGAGGCCATTATGGGCGAATTTAACGACTGGCTCAACGCCCGCAAATTTGCCCCTACCATAAACGCCCTTAAAGAGAAACTAAACTCTATAAAAGACGGCGAACTTGATTTTCAGCGTAAAAAAATCAGTAATTTTGATGAAGAGCAGGCCGAAATTATAAGCCAGCGCATCATCCATAAAATTACAACGCATTTTGCCAACCACCTTAAAGACCGCGATACTGTAGTAGACGAAAGCATTGAGTGGATTGAAAAGGTTTTTGGCATAGAAAATAAAGAGCAGGCGTCTTAACTTGAAACTTGAAACTTGAAACCAAAAACTATAAGGATTGGCACCCGCGACAGTGAGCTTGCCCTTTGGCAGGCACATACCGTAGAGCGTCAACTAAACGCACTGGGTTATGAAACCGAGATTGTGGCCGTAAAAAGCACTGGCGACCTGATACTTGACGTGCCGCTGTATGAGCTGGGCATTACCGGTATTTTTACCAAAACGCTTGATGTAGCCATGATAAAAGGCGAGGTGGATATTGCCGTGCACAGCATGAAAGACGTGCCCACCGCGCTGCCCAAAGGCATTGTGCAGGCAGCCGTTTTAGAGCGCGCCAATGTAGATGATATCCTGGTTTATAAAGGCAACCCCGATTTTTATACCGAAGCCGCCACCATAGCCACAGGATCACTGCGCAGGCAGGCGCAATGGCTTAACCGCTACCCGCACCACAGCGTGACCGACATTCGTGGCAACGTAAATACCCGCCTTAAAAAGCTGGACGAAAGCGAATGGAACGGGGCGATATTTGCCGCTGCCGGTCTCGAACGAATAAACAAATTACCAAATAACCACATCACCCTGGATTGGATGATACCCGCACCGGCACAGGGCGCCATGGTGGTAGTAGCTATGGAACACGATGCCTTTTGCCGTGAGGCCGTTGCCAAATTAAACCATACCCCTACCGAGATTGCCACGCACATAGAGCGCCAGTTCCTTCGCAGGCTTGAAGGTGGCTGTACGGCACCTATTGGGGCGCTTGCAAGCAGTATAGACGGTGCCATTCGTTTTGAGGGCGTATTGCTGAGCATAGACGGGCAGGAAAAGCTGCATATAGAAAAGGTTATTCCACCTGATGCAGATTATACCAACGTAGGTAACGATTGTGCCGATGAGATTTTGCAAAACGGTGGCGTGGAGCTGATGGATAAAATTCGCAGCCAACTGAAAAAGTAATGAAGCGCATACTGAGCACCAAAAAACTGCTGCCCAACCAACGGCTGTACCTGCTTAACGGCGGGCTTAGTGTTGTTGACGCAAATTTTATTGGCATTCAGCATAAGGCGTTTGATATTAATACGGTTAAGGCCAATCTTATCTTTACCAGCCGCAACGGCGTGGAGGCGTTTTTGGCCAACCCGCTTAGTGTAACCTATATTGGCAGCAACGTGTTTTGCGTGGGTCCTAACACCCGCCTGTTTTTAGAGCGTAGTGGGTTTAATGTAATTGAGTGTAAGGATGATGCCGCCCAGCTTGCCGAAGCCATTGTAACCGGCTATCCCGGCGAAAGCTTTACGTTTTTTAGCGGTAACCTGCGCCGTAATGATTTGCCCCTGGTTTTAACTCATGCAGGTATTGATTTTAATGAAATCCAGGTATATGAAACAGCGCTTACACCGCACACTATAACAGCAAAGCCTGATGGGATTATGTTTTTTAGCCCTTCAGCCGTAGTGAGTTATTTAAGAGGGAATATGATTACTGATGAATCCTGCTTTTGCATAGGGGCAACCACGGCACAGGCGCTTAAGGGAGTAACGGATAACATTATCCTTGCCAATAAGCCCAGCGTAGAAAACGTGATTGTACAGGTGAGAGGCTATTATAAAGAAGACAAATATTAACGTCCGTCATTGCGAGGAACGAAGCAATCTCATAGAGAAGTAATATAATAAACATGAGATTGCCTCGGTCGTTCCTCCCTCGCAATGACAGAAACCGGAAACAATACTAAGTCAAACAAATAAATTAGTGCCATTCGAGTAATTCGTGGCAAAAAATAAAACAATGAGCATAAAGAACGACCTTTTTTTAAAAGCATTGCGCAACGAAACCGTAGAGCGCCCACCCGTATGGATGATGCGCCAGGCAGGCAGGTATTTGCCGGAATTTAGGGCACTGCGCGATAAATACGACTTTTTTACCCGCTGCCAAACCCCTGAGCTTGCTGCCGAAATTACGGTACAGCCCATTCGTATTGTAAAGCCTGATGCCGCCATATTGTTCAGCGATATTCTTGTAGTGCCGCAGGCCATGGGCATTGAGGTGCTGATGAAAGAAAGCGTGGGTCCGTTTTTGCCCAACCCCATTCGCTCTGCACAGGATGTGGAAAAGGTTATCGTTCCGGATATCCATGAAACGCTGGGGTATGTAATGGATGCTATTAAGCTCACTAAGGAAATGCTTAATGATGAGGTGCCGCTTATAGGCTTTGCCGGCAGCCCGTGGACTATTTTTTGCTATGCGGTAGAAGGCAAAGGCTCTAAAAGCTTTGATACGGCCAAGGGTTTCTGCTTCAGCCAGCCCGAGGCAGCGCACGTTTTGCTTCAAAAAATAACCGATACCACTATTGCCTATCTTAAGGAAAAAGTAAAGGCCGGTGTTAATGCCGTGCAGATATTTGACAGCTGGGGCGGTATGCTAAGCCCGGTAGACTACCAGGAATTTTCATGGAAATACATCAACCAGATTGTTGAGGCTTTAGCGCCTGAAACACACGTAATTGTGTTTGGCAAAGGCTGCTGGTTTGCACTGGGCGATATGGCACAGAGCAAGGCTTCGGCGCTAGGTGTAGACTGGACGTGCAGTGCCCGCAACGCCCGCTACCTTAGCGGAGGCCGCATTACACTACAGGGTAACTTTGACCCAAGCCGACTGCTAAGCCCTATACCAACCATTAAAAAAATGGTACACCAAATGATAGACGAGTTTGGCAAAGACAATTATATTGTAAATTTAGGCCACGGCATTTTACCAAACATTCCGGTAGACCATGCCAAAGCGTTTGTAGACGCGGTTAAAGAATATAAATAAAAAAGCCTCTCCCCAACCCTCTCCAAAGGAGAGGGAGTAGCTTCACTCTAAGATATATCGGACTGAGGGAAGCTAAGCCCCCTTTGGGGGTTTGGGGCTTATCAACAACAACAAAATGCCACTAACCTTTAATTCACGGGACGAGCACAACCAGCGTATTAACAACGCGCTGCAACGCCTTATGGCCCTAACCCTTGTGCCCGGCGGCTGGGATGACGATGCCGTTAACGAGCAGCTAAAGCCTTTTTTACTTAAGATTGATGAACTGGCGGCGTTGCCCACAGCAGCGTTTGTGTCTTTTATAGCGCGTTACAAGGTAGACCCGGATAACCTGGAGTTACTTGCCGATGCCCTTGTAAACCTTTCGCAAAAAGCGGGATATGAAGTACTGGCCGGCCATGCCGTGGGTGTCTATGAGCACATACAGCAATCAGGCGATGTGTTTTCTTTAACCGTTGCCGGTAAACTAAAAGCCCTGAGATCATGAAACACTGGGAAACCGTAAGCATACACAACATCTCGGCACAGGAGTTCCACCGGCTTATAGAGCGCAACAGGGAGCACATTGCCAGGACGTTTCCGCGCACGCTTGAAGGCTGCAAAGATGCCGCTGCGGTTACCGCGTTTATAAATACAGCCCGCCAAAAACAGCAGGAGGGCGAAAACTATTACTTCTACCTGCGCGATGCCATAAAGGGCAACCTTACGGGCTATATTGTAGTTAAAAACATAGAGCACCATGTACTAAAGTGCGAACTGGCGTATTTTATAGACAAAAACTACCAGGGCCAGGGTATTATGACCCAAACTGTAGCACACGTGGTAGACTTTTGTTTCAATACCCTAAAGATGAACAAAGTATACATTTGTACCTCGCTTACCAACCATGCCAGCCAAAAAGTAGCCCTTAAAAACGGCTTTGTTCAGGAAGGCATACTTAAGGAAGAGTTTAAAAACAGCGAGGGCGTGCTTGAGGATGTAATGTACTTTGGGTTAATAAAATCAGAGTATGGGAAATGAGGATTTTAACCTGGAATATTGAACGCGTTAAGAGAGGTAAAGCAGATATTCTCTTAGCATTGCAAAAGTTTGATGCCGATATTTTAGTACTCACAGAAACAAATACATCCATATATCCCGGAGAGGAATATAATTGTTTGGCAACGCATGAATTACCTCTTTTTTTTGATGGGGTACATTATAAGCCGGGAGAAAAACGTACAACAATATGGACTAAATATCCTATAATTGGCTCGATACCAACTTATGATAACTATACGAATGTTTGCGCAGTGGCTGATACAGAATTTGGAAATCTAAAAATATACGGAACAATAATAGGTGTGTTTGGCGGAAAAGGTGAGCGTTTTAAAGCAGACCTTACCGCTACACTATCTGATTTAAAAGAAATTAATAGGGATGATTCTCTTTGCTTTGCCGGAGACTTTAACACATTCCTTTCAGGTTATGCATATCCAAGTTATAGTGCAAGGCAGGCGTTACGGGAAGTATTTAAAGAACTTGATCTTGATTGCTTAACAGCGGACATAGAAAAAAATGTTGACCATATTGCCATGAACAGGCATTTTACAGAAAATAAAACCATCAGTATTGAAACCTGGAATCGGGATTTTAAATTGAGCGACCACGTGGGTATTTGCCTTACGATAATATGATACTATGAAAAATACTTTGGCCTTATAAAATCAGATTACGCTAAATAAAGTTACTATATGCTTTTGAGCATAACCTGTACAGGTTCGGTTAAAAAAGCAGCTAATATCAATCTAAAAAAAATCCCTTGCACGGTTTTTGATGCACTGTTGCGGGGTTAAAATAAACCACAAACAAAAATGAAAGGAGTACTTTTAGTAAACCTGGGTTCGCCCGATAGCCCCACGGCTAAGGATGTAAAGCCCTACCTTGATGAGTTTTTAATGGATAAGTATGTTATAGACGTGCCGTGGCTGCTGCGTGCATTTTTGGTACGTGGCATCATCCTGCGTAAAAGGCCGGAAGAAAGCGCCCATGCTTACCAGAAAATATGGTGGCCGGAGGGTTCGCCGCTTATTGTTATTTCTAAAAAAGTACACGAACTGGTTAAGGAGCAGGCTGAGGTTCCGGTGGCGTTGGCCATGCGTTACGGCAAGCCAAGTATTGAAACCGGCCTTAAAGAACTGCACGACAAAGGGGTTACTGATGTACTGCTTTTCCCGCTGTATCCGCAATATGCTATGGCAAGCACCATGACCATAGAAAAGCTGGCTGAGGAAATTCGCGCTAAGCAATTTCTGGGTATGAAGCTTACCAACGTACCTGCGTTTTACAACAACCCTGATTATATAGATGCGCTGGCCAATTCCATCAAAAAAGGTTTGGAAGGCTTTGAGTATGACCAGCTGGTGTTTAGCTACCACGGCATACCCGAGCGCCATGTGCGCAAGACCGATGCCACCAAATCGCACAAAAAATTTACGACCGATGTAATGTGCTGCACGCCTGGCACACCCGCGGCCGAATTTTGCTACCGTACGCACTGCTATGAAACTACACGCCTTGTGGTAGAAAAGCTGGGCCTGCCTGCAGATAAATACTACCAAACATTCCAGAGCCGCCTGGCGGGCGATAAATGGCTGGAACCGTATACGGATGTTGAGATAAACAAAATGCCCGCAAAAGGCATTAAAAACATAGCGGTGGTAACCCCGGCCTTTGTGGCCGACTGCCTTGAAACCCTTGAAGAAATAGGTATGCGTGCCGATGAGGACTTTAAGGAAAACGGCGGCGAAAACTTTAAGGCCATTCCGTGCCTTAACGACGACCCGCAATGGGTGGGCGTACTGAGCAAGTGGATTAACAACTGGGCCAAAACCGGTGCATTACCCAACTAAATGGACGTAACATCCAAGGAGCTTGCAAAAAAAGATATTAAAAGCCTGCTGATAAAGCAGAGCATTCCGTCGTCTGTAGGGATATTGTTCATGAGTGTCAATATCCTTATCGATACCATTTTTGTAGGCCGCTGGATAGGTTCGCTGGCAATTGCCGCGCTAAGCGTGGTGCTGCCCATTACGTTTTTTATATCATCATTGGGCATGGCCATAGGGGTGGGCGGCAGTTCTGTACTGAGCCGTGCACTGGGTGCGGGCAATAAAGACAAGGCCATAAGCACCTTTGCCCACCAGCTCATGATGACGTTTATTGTATCGTCGGTCTTTGTGGCGGCGGGGCTTTTCTTTGGCGATGAAATACTGTATGCTTTTGGTGCAAACGGAAAAATAACACCCTTGGCAAAGGAGTTTTTCTTCCCCATATTACTGGCCGTGCCGTTTCAGGCGCTGTGTATGATGGGCAATAACGTTATGCGTGCCGAAGACAAATCAAAACACGCCATGGTAGCCATGATTATCAGTACCGTGAGCAACCTGGTGCTTGATGTGGTGTTTATTAAATTCCTGAACCTTGGAGTTATGGGCGCGGCGCTGGCCACAAGCACATCGTTTGTACTGTGCTTTGCCTACATTGCCTGGTTCTTTCTTGCCAAAAGCGAACTTAAACTACACTGGCACAACTTTGTGTGGGATAAAAAGCTGTCCTGGGAAATCATTTCCATGAGCTTTGTAACCTTTGCACGCCAGGGTGTTATAAGTATACTTAACGTGCTGCTTAACCATACGCTGTTTGCACAGGGTGGCGAGGCAGCCATAACCATATATGGCATAGTAAGCAGGCTGCTTATGTTTATGCTGTTCCCCGTGCTGGGGGTTACGCAGGGCTTTTTGCCGGTGGCGGGCTACAACTATGGGGCAGGCAATACAGAGCGCGTGCGCAAAAGCGTGGGCATTTCCATCAAAATGGCAGGCGGGCTGGCTATTGTGGTGTTTGCCATAATAATGATACTGGCCAGGCCCATAGTATCGGTCTTTACAACCGACCCGCACATTATAGCCGAAACCCCGGGTGCGCTGCGCTGGGTGTTTGCGGCATCGCCCATTATAGCGGTGCAGCTTATAGGCGCGGCTTACTTTCAGGCGGCGGGCAAACCCACAAAGGCGCTTATGCTTACGCTGAGCAAACAGGGTTTTTTCTTAATACCTTTGGTACTTCTATTACCGCAGTTTTTAGGGCTGCTGGGGGTTTGGATAGCCTTTCCCATTGCCGATGTGCTGAGCACTATTGTAACGGGGGTGTTTTTAAAGAAGGAAATGGGTACGCAACTCAAAACATAGTTTGGTATCCTATATTCAAAAAAACCACCTATACTATGAAAAGAATTTTCCTGATTATCAACCTGTTAGTGTCAATGTTTAGCTTTGCACAGGACAGCCTTCAAACAGAACGAAAGTCGATTATAACCTTTAGCCTGCTAAGCCCTACGCTAAGCCTTGCACCGCGTTATAGTGTGGGCTATGTGCACAAATTAAACAGCCGTTGGTGGGCAGGCCTTGAGGCAGGCTATGGCAACGATGGTATAAATATTGTAAAGGAACCGCTGGGCGACAGCGATGTTACAGGTAGTGATTACCGTTTGTTTGAACTGCGCCCTGAGTTGTATTATGACATCCGCAACCGTGGCAAGCTAAAGCACACGGTGTCGCTTGAGGTGTTTTACATAAATCACCGCGACCGGTTTATAACCGACAAGTATCGTGATAAATCAGAAAGCCGCTGGTATGAATATGATGCGGCCGATTATAAAAGGATAAAAACAGGCTTTAACCTTAATTATGGGGTGCTGTATTACCTTACCCCAAAGCTTATGTTGTGGCAAAAAATGGGTGTGGGCCTTAAAAACCGCAATGTAAAGTATGATAACTTTGTAAACAACCGTCCGTCTGAACGGTATGATAATGACGATGACCATTTTGATCTTTTCGGGATGGACAGCCATTTAGAGAAAGAAGGGAATTATTTTGGCTTTAACTTTAACATGGAGCTGAAGCTGGCGTATCAGTTTTAAGAAATGGACTACATGAAAAACATTCTTTTTGCCATATTATTGATTAGCCTTGCAGGTTGTGGCGACGACAGACACGATGCAGCCGATATTGAGAGCTTAAAGAAACAAAATGCTGAATTACTTAAGCAAAACAAGATTCTTAACGATTCACTATCTCTTTATGAGCAACGGTTTGTTATGTCGCAAATACTGATAGGTATTCCGGATGCGCAGATTGCAAAAGTGGGAAAAGAAAATAATATCAAAGTAGTATTTCATCCCTATGCCATGGAGATGCCTAAATATGATATTTATGAAGTAAAAGGCAAAGATGAAATCAAGGTGGGTAGCAGCAATAAGACAATGTTTGAATACAAATTCATCCCAAAATCGCTTAAGGATAATGAGGTTAACCTTAAAGTTAAAATCCCTTTTGGTGGGCGTATTATTGAAACCCCTGCCAGTATGATCCTTAAGGTTGAAAATTAGAATAACAAATGGACTATAACTATATAAAATCGCTGCACTTAATATTTGTAATAACCTGGTTTGCCGGGCTGTTTTATATTGTGCGGCTGTTTGTGTACCACATAGAGGCTAACAGCAAGCCCTCGCCCGAAAAGGAAATCCTTATAAAGCAGTACAAGCTTATGAGCTACAGGCTGTGGTATATTATTACATGGCCATCGGCCGTACTGGCAAGCATTTTTGCCTACTGGATGCTGTTTTTTACGCCCACGGGCAATGCGTGGCTCACCCAGCCGTGGATGCACGTTAAGCTATGCTTTGTGTTTTTACTGTACCTGTACCATGCCAAATGCCACCAGATATTTAAGCAGTTGCAGCGCGATGAGGTAAAACACACTACCGGTTTTATGCGCCTGTGGAACGAGGGCGCCACACTTATTTTGTTTGCCGTGGTATTTTTGGTAATTTTAAAAAATGCCATTAACTGGATATATGGCGTGCTGGGCATTATGGCCTTTAGCATACTGCTTATGCTGGGCTATAAGTTTTACAAGCGCATCCGCGAACGGAATAACTCGTAAGTATTGAAAGAAAAATTTAAAATAAAACGGTGGTCGCTAAGGTTAAGGATATTTTTATCGCTTATCCTTATTACCCTTATTGCCTCGTTTTTAGTGGCATTGGTATCGGTTTACCAGTTTAAGAAGGAGGCAAAGGAATATCACGAAGACCGTCTGGAACGCAAGGAAAACTCTATTAAAGAGCACATAAGCTACATTCTTGCTACTACAACTTACCCGCTAAATACTGAGAACCTCCCGCTTATTTTCCGCGAACGCATACACGAGCTGGCTAACATTCAGGGTACCGAAATTAATTTGTATGACCTTAACGGGCACCTGCTTAAATCCAGCAAGGCGGCCTTTAGTATAGATACCGTAAACCAGAACATTCCGCCCAATATACTGCGGATTATACGCTCTACTGCCGAAAAGCGCTTTGTAAACGTAAGCACGCAGGCCGACGGTAAAAAGTTCCGCGCAAGCTACAGCTATATAAAAGACACGAAGTTTAAACCGCTGGGTATACTCAACCTGCCCCACATGGAAGACGACGGCTATTATGATAAAGAGCTCAACAATTTCCTTATCCGCTTTGGGCAGGTGTATTCGTTCATGCTGCTCATATCTGTGGTTATAGCCTACTTTTTGTCGAGCTACATTACCAAATCCATTAAAGAAATTACCGACCGCATTAAGGAAACCCGCCTTAATGAGGTAAACGAAAAGATAGACCTGGGCGACAGCCCGCAGGAAATAAGCCTGCTGGTAGATGCCTACAACAACCTGGTAGACGACCTTGATGAAAGCGCTGCCCTGCTGGCCCAGAAAGAGCGCGAGGAAGCCTGGCGGGAAATGGCCAAACAGGTAGCCCACGAAATTAAGAACCCACTTACACCCATGCGCCTTACGGTACAGAGCTTTGAGCGCAAGTTTGATCCGGCCGACCCTAATATTAAAGCCAAGCTGAAAGAATACAGCGCCACATTAATACAGCAGATAGACACTATGACATCGGTGGCATCGGCATTTAGTAGCTTTGCCAGTATGCCGGCACAGCAAAACGAGACGCTTAACGTGGTAAAAATCGTGCAGCTGGCGCTGGAAATTTTCAATGAGCCTTACATTACGTTCCAAACGGAGGAAACCCGCATTGTAACCCGTATGGACCGCACACAGCTTATACGTATCATTACCAATCTGGTTAAAAACGCCACACAGGCAATGGATGAATACCAGCCACACCCACGGGTAGTGGTGCACGTTTTCCGCCAGGGCGACCGTGCTAAAATCACTGTTAAAGACAACGGTAAGGGTATAAGCGTTGAAGATAAAAGCCGTATTTTTGAACCTAAGTTTACCACCAAAAGCAGCGGCATGGGGCTTGGCCTTGGTATTATAAAAAACATTGTAGAAAACTACCACGGCACCATAAGCTTTGAGAGCACGCCGGGTGTGGGCACCATGTTTACGGTATCATTGCCCATTACCATTATAGACCTGCCCGAGCATAACGAAGAACCAAACAACTAAATATATTTAAAATGGCTTACGAAAACATTACGGCAACCGCCGAAGATAACATAGGGGTTATTACCATAAACCGCCCCACAAAACTTAATGCCTTAAACAGGGCTACTATTACCGAGCTTCACGATGCTATTAAGGCCTATGATGCCAATACATACGTTAAGGCCATAATTATTACCGGTACGGGCGAAAAGGCTTTTGTAGCCGGCGCCGATATTGCCGAATTTGCCAATTTTAGTGTTGAAGAAGGCGAAAAACTGGCCGCCCTGGGGCAAACCCTGCTGTTTGACCTGGTGCAAAACCTGGGCACGCCTGTTATTGCTGCCGTTAACGGTTTTGCCCTTGGCGGAGGCCTTGAGCTGGCTATGGCGTGCCATTTCCGTGTAGCGAGCGATAATGCAAAGATGGGCCTTCCGGAGGTGTCATTGGGTGTAATCCCGGGATACGGGGGCACACAGCGCCTGCCGCAGCTTATAGGCAAAGGCCGCGCATTTGAAATGATTATGACTGCCGGTATGGTAGGTGCCGAAGATGCTAAGGCATGGGGGCTTGTAAACCATGTGGTGCCACAGGCAGAGTTGCTGGACTTTACTAAAGGCATTGCCGCAAAAATTATAAAAAACAGCCCTGTTGCCATTAGCAAAGCCATTAAGGCCGTTAATGCAGGCTATACTATTGACGGCTATAACGAAGAGATAAGGGGCTTTGGCGAGGCATTTGGCACTGAAGACTTTAAAGAGGGAACAACTGCTTTTCTTGAAAAGAGGAAGGCTGAGTTCCCGGGGAAATAATTTTTTGTCATTCTGAGCGTAGCGCAGCGGAGTCGAAGAATCTTTTAAAGGCACGAGTGAAGCTATCCCCTCTTGAGAGGGGTAGGGGTGTGTTTTAAAGATTTCTCCGCTGCGCTGCGCTCGCAATGACAAACTGCATCTTTATAGTAAACCATGTTCCCCATAGCCTACCACCCCATATACAAACACCCATTGCCGGAGGGGCATCGTTTCCCTATGGTAAAATATGAGTTGCTGCCCCAGCAGCTGCTGTATGAAGGTACGGCTGTACAGGCCGATTTCTTCAGCCCCGGCATACCTGATTTGGCTCCTGTACTGGCGGTGCACGATAAAGGCTATGTTGATGATTTACTCAACCTTACGCTTAACCCGCGTGCGGCACGGAAAACGGGTTTTCCGCTTTCGGCGGCATTGGTAGAGCGGGAGCTGCGCATTGCACAGGGCACTATTACGGGTGCAGAAATGGCACTGCAAACGGGCATTGCCTTTAACATTGCAGGGGGTACACATCATGCCTACAGCACCCACGGCGAGGCTTTTTGCCTGCTGAACGACCAGGCTATTGCAGCACGCTACCTTTTAAACAACAACCTGGCCAAAAAGATACTTATTGTAGACCTTGATGTGCACCAGGGTAACGGCACTGCCGAGATTTTTGCCAATGATAGCGGGGTGTTTACCTTTTCGGTACACGGGCAAACGAATTATCCGTTTAAGAAAGAAACGTCAAGCCTTGATATTGCCCTTAAAGATGGGACTGGCGATGCCGAATACCTTGCCATAATTGAGGAAACCCTCCCCAAACTGATTGATGCCGAAAAGCCTGATTTTATCTTTTACCTGAGCGGGGTAGATATACTGGCTACCGATAAGCTGGGTAAACTGGGCTGCACCCTAAACGGTTGTAAACAGCGCGATGCCCTTGTGTTTAACCTGTGCCACAAGCTGGGCATACCGGTGCAGTGCAGCATGGGCGGCGGCTACAGCCCCGATATAAAAGTTATTATAGAGGCACACGCCAATACCTACAGGGTAGCGCGGGGCGTGTATTGATTTTTAAGGAAATACTTCAAAAAGTAAGCACAAATTCTGTAGGGACAAATGAACGTGTTTCCCGCTATATTGAGCATCCACAGCGTTTTTGCCTGACCCAAAATAGCGCAGGTTTGAGCGAAGTTTAATCTAATTCCTGGCTTCTAATTTTCTTTCCCCTTTCAAACAGCACATAATCCAGGCTCCACCTGCCGGGGCCGGCAAAAAAGAACAGCAAAAATAGCAGGGTAAAGCAGGCGCACATACCCCCGTTGAAGAAATTGCCGCCCGAGGTAAACCAGATAATAACCATCATGGTAAGGATAAGCGGCCACACGATAAGCCTGGTAAACAGCCCCAGGATTAAAAAGATACCCCGGCCAGTTCGGCTACCTTGGCCAGGTAAGCGCTTAGTTTTGGTGCAGGAAAGTGCTGTTCTGTAAGAAAACGGGCATAATCTGCCATGAGGGGCTGGTTAAACATTTCCCACCCGAATTTAATGATAAGGATTCCGGTAAAAACACGCATAATGGCAATGCCCTCTGCCCAGGCCGGTTTTGCAGTAAAGATTTTTGAATTCATAAACAGTGAATGTATTTGGTTATTGCCGCAAAACTAAAAGCACCTGGTAATAAGGCAGGTAAAAGCCTGTAAAACGATTGTAAACAAATGTAAAATCTGCAAAAGGGCACTTGTAAAAACGTGTAAAATTGTACTTTTAGGCATGGTTAAATACATCTATATAATCCTCGCCTGTGCGGTGGTATCGCTCAGTGCTTTTGTGGCGGCGGGCCATACTGCACCCCCTAAAGAACAGGCGGTTGCCCTGCGCACCATAGGCCATGAACTGCTGCTAACGGGTGGCGACACTACATCGCGCATCCTCCCCATAAAAGAAACGGCTCCCGGAGCGTTTGAAATACATTTTGAAAAGCCCATTGCCCTTAACCCCGATGCCCTGGCCGATATTGTTGCAAAACAGGAAAAAGCCGGGCTGCTGCCAAGCGGATATGTGGTAGAAGTACACGGCTGTGCCGATGGTGCCGTGCAGTATGCCTATGCCATACCCATAGAAAAAGGCGAAACCCTGCCCTGCCTGGGCCGCCCGCTGCCCAAAAGCTGTTATTACATTAGTATCTCTTTAAAACAGGACACCCAGCTGGCATGGCTTTCGGCGGGGGTACTGCCGCTGTTTTTGTTTTTAGGCCTGCGGTTTTACAAAAAGAAACCGGTTGGCTCCCCCACTGAAGCAGAATGCTTAACCATAGGCACCGCAGTATTTTACCCGCAGCTGCAAAAACTCAGGGTGCAGGGCAACAGTATATCCCTTACGGGAAAGGAGGCACGCGTACTGCATATTTTTGCCCAGGCTATAAATGAGGAAATTCCGAGGGAACGCCTGCAAAAAGAAGTGTGGGAAGACGAAGGCGTTATTGTAGGCCGCAGCCTTGATATGTTTATCTCCAAGCTTCGCAAAAAGCTACAGCCCGAACCCGGTGTACAGCTTGTAAGCATACACGGGCGGGGGTACAAACTGGTGGTTGAATGACAGGTTGAACCTGCCCCTATTAAGCGTTTTCTACAAGTGGCGAATGGTTTGAGTGAAGCTCAATCTAATTTCTAACTTCTAATTTCTGACTTTTATTCCCCGTCCATTTCCCGTTGCAGGGCTTCATAAAACAGGCCGGTGTGGTAGCCGTCCATAAGGCCGTGGTGCACGTGTAATGATACGGGCATGGTGCGTTTACCTGCTTCATTTACCGTCATTTTACCTATCGAAACCTTGGGGCAACTATCCGGAAACGTAAAGCTGCGGGCGTGCGACAGCGATGTAAAATCAATCCACGGTATGGCCGAAAAGTGGATGATATTATCCATATCAAATGTACGGGTTATAAGCCCCGGGGTGTTTTGCACGCGGGCAATCTCTGCCTGTGCGCCGGCAACAAAAGTGTGTAAATCAGGGTAGTATTCCATGAACGAAAAGCCAAAGGTGGTATCGTCCCGCATTACGGTGCTGGATACGTCTACCTGCTCATGCAGCCATACCTCGCCGTCTTTTATGCGGTAGCAAAACGCCTCTATACCGTTAACGGCGGCAAGGGTTTTGTGCAGGTAGTATAACGAAAACGGCACACCGGCCTCTTTGGCAGCGGCATAGCCTTTTGTGCAGTCTATAGTGGCTACAAGGCCAAAGAACGGTTCTTCAAAACGGCTGAAAAACTCAAAATGTTCCTTTCGGGGCCAGGTGGTAAGGTCTAACTTAACGGGCATTGTTTTGATTTTTGATTGACGGACAAAGATACTCCATTAAGTCAAATGTCGAAAGTCTTAAAGTCGAAAGAGTAGAGGCCGACTACATGAGCGAGAAGATCTTCCAAATAAGCAGCACGGCGCACACCAGCCCCATTACTGATGCCGCTACCCTTAACCCACGGTTGCTGTTGCGCAGGTTGAGAAAGATAAAGCCGCTTGCCGTGAGCAGTAATATGCTAAAGGCCGTAAGCCACCGCGCGTTGCGCAGCGACTCAGGGTAGTTATACAAATACTGGGCACGGGCATATTCAAAATCATCAGGGCTGTTACCGGCAGCCACAAACCACAGGTAAAGGTCGGCCAATACGGCTATGAGTATAATGATGGCAATGCCAAAGAGGAAGTGTTGTTTTTTCATTAGGTTAAAGATAAACAAAAAATGAGGCCTTCAAGCCTCATTTTTATAGTGTTCTATGTGTCAGATTATTAACTTATAACCTCACCATTCCCAACACCCTCAACATCAGGATTTAGGAATACCAGCTTGCCATCAGGCTGCTGTGTCATGAGTATCATGCCCTGGCTCTCAACGCCGCGCAGGTTGCGGGGCGCAAGGTTAACCAGTACCGTAACACGCTTACCTACAACCTCTTGTGGGGTAAAGCTCTCAGCAATACCGCTTACTATGGTGCGCACATCTATGCCTGTATCTACCTTAAGCACAAGCAGTTTGTTGGCTTTTGGCATCTTTTCAGCCTCTATAATAGTACCGGTACGGATGTCCATTTTGGCAAAATCATCATACTGAATCAGGTCCTTTTGTGGCGTAACTACCTTATTTTCAGCCTTGTTTGCTGTTTTTGTAGCCTCCAGCTTGTCGACCTGTTTTTGTATGGTTTCATCTTCAATCTTGGCAAACAGCAGCTCGGCCTGGCCTATAACATGGCCGGGAACCAACAGGTTTTGCGTAACGGCAATATCGTTCCAGCCCAGTGTTTGCGGGGTACGGGCAGCATCGTTAAAGCTAAGTGTTTCATCTACAACACCCATTGCAATAACGGCTTCCGGCCTTGGGTCAAGCTTCAGGATGTCTTTAAGTTTGGCGGCGGTAAACGGCAGGAATGGCTCGCTCAATACGGCAAGAGATGTTGCAATTTGCAGAGCCACAAACATTTGCGTTTTTACACGCTCCGGGTTTTCTTTAATCATCTTCCACGGCTCCTCGTCGGCTAAGTACTTGTTACCCAAACGGGCAAGGTTCATAAGCTCTACCAGAGCCTCACGGAAACGGTAGCGTTCTATACTGCTGGCAATCACGGCCGGGTAGGCGCGCATTTCAGTCAGCGTGGCGTTATCAACATCTGTAAAGTCATTGGGCACAGGCACTTCGCCGTTGTAGTATTTGTTGGTAAGCACCACCACACGGTTAATGAAGTTACCAAAAATGGCCACTAACTCATTATTATTGCGTGCCTGGAAATCTTTCCAGGTAAAATCGTTATCCTTAGTTTCTGGCGCTGTGGCCGTTAGCGAATAGCGCAGTACATCCTGCTGCCCCGGGAAATCTTCCAGGTATTCGTTAAGCCAAACCGCCCAGTTTTTAGAGGTTGAAAGTTTATTGCCCTCAAGGTTAAGGAACTCATTTGCAGGCACATTGTCCGGCATAATGTAGCTGCCCTCCGCCTTTAGCATGGCCGGGAATATCACGCAGTGAAACACAATATTGTCCTTGCCAATGAAGTGCAACAGCTTGGTATCGTCGCTTTTCCAGTAGGGTTCCCAATCTTTACCTTCGCGCTCAGCCCATTCCTTAGTGCTTGATATATAACCAATTGGCGCGTCAAACCACACATATAGCACCTTGCCTTCGGCGCCTTCAACCGGTACGGGAATACCCCAATCCAAGTCGCGCGTAACGGCGCGTGGCTTCAGGCCGTCTTCCAGCCAAGATTTTACCTGACCGTAAACATTTGGTTTCCAGTCGTTTTTGTGGCCTTCTAAAATCCATTCACGCAGGAATGCATCATACTGGTCAAGCGGAAGGAACCAGTGTTTTGTGCTCTTAAGTGTTGGCGTTGTGCCGGTTATGGTACTTTTTGGATTAATTAGGTCGGTTGCGTTAAGCGATGTGCCGCAGTTTTCGCACTGGTCGCCATAAGCACTTTCGTTGCCACACTTGGGGCAAGTGCCTGTAACAAAGCGATCTGCAAGAAACTGTTCAGCCTTTTCGTCATACAGCTGCTCGGTAACTTCCTCTATAAACTTGCCGTCGTTATACAGTTTTTTGAAGAATTCCGACGCCGTATCGTGGTGTATTTTAGCCGATGTACGCGAATAATTATCAAACGAAATACCAAAGTCCTGAAAGCTTGACTTAATGATACTGTGGTACTTATCTATAACCTGCTGGGGGGTAATGCCCTCTTTTTTGGCTTTCATAGATATGGCTACGCCGTGCTCATCGCTGCCGCAGATAAAGGCTACATCGCGCCCCTGAAGCCTCAGGTAGCGGCTGTAAATATCGGCAGGAACGTAAACCCCGGCCAGGTGGCCTATGTGTATGGGGCCGTTAGTATAAGGCAATGCTGCGGTAACGGTATAGCGTTTCGGGTCTTGTAACATTCTTCTTTGAGATTTTAAGAGCCCAAAGTTACGAAAATTTCGGGAAGGTACTGAGGTACTAAGTTTCTTAGGTTCTGAGGGGTTTTAATTTTTCACTTTCTGCTAAAAAGTGTCTTTTTTGAGGGTACTTTTGATAGTCTTTTGGCTGTTTCCACCTCAAAAAGTGCCTAATATTTCACAATTGGAGTTTGGATTCGCTTAAAAAAGCACTTTTTTGGGTGTTTTTTACCGTTTTTTGCCATTTTTTGCCATTCCGGTCTTGCACCCCCTCTACGGTGTGAAATATTACTTTTTGGTAATTTGAAAATTGGGCCATTTGGTAATTCGTTTTTGTTTGATAGTTCACTTTTGGATTATGACTTTTTGAACTACCAAAAAACCGGGATTTTACTTACCCTATGGAGTGAAATATTAAAATGGCGATAATGCTTTTAAAAGCTTACCAGGATTTTGGCGGTTATCCCAAAAACCGGTAATAAAAATTTTGGTGTTTTCTATCCTGTAAAAAATGCTGTAGTGTCCTAATGATAATACCCTTGTATTTTGATAAACTGTGATTTTACCTATCTCGGGATTTTGTTTCAGAATTTTAGTACGTTCATTAATTTTCGCATACAATTTTCTTGAATAGGCGTAACTCTGGTTGCGTTCGTTCCAATATTCAAAAACAAGGTTACGTTGCCTTATGGCAGTTTGGGTCCAGGCAATGGTTATTGTAGCCATTCAGGGTCAGATGCCTTTAAATCTTCTTCAGATATTACCCTGCCATTAACAATATCGTCATCGCTCATGGCAAGCATTTCAATTTGTTCAGATGAAAGCCCAACAGTTTCTTCTGAGGCTGAAGTTTCAAAAATGGTACTGATTGCCTGTAGCAAGCGCTCGTTTTGCGTGGCCAGTATCCTGTCAATCAAACTGTTTTTAATATTTTCTAAAGCGGTCATGGCATCATTGTTTGATAAGTATAACGAAGTTACATAAATTTTATTTAGTTGTAACCATTGTCCCTGTAAACTGCGACTGCGACTTACCCGAGGCAAAAGCCGAACTGAGCGAAGCTAAAACTTTACCTCCCTTTCCAACCCTCCACACCCCCGCCTGCATCTTTCCCTAAAAATACCACCATTATGAGAACATTACTCCTTATTGCCCTGATGCTGTGCGGTGTGGCCCGTGCCCAGGATGTTGCCGTTTATTTTGATTTTGACAGCTATGCCCTTACGGCCAATGCCAAAACCGCGCTCGACAACGACTTTAAAGACCTTAAATACTACCAGAGCCCAAACCTGGAAATACAGGGCTTTACTGATGACACCGGCGCTTCTGCCTATAACGATACCCTGGCGCTTAAGCGTGCCCGAGCCGTTGAAGCCTACCTCAAACAGGTTAACCCCACCCTTATTACCCGGGTTAACAGCCAGCGCCTCAGCACCTGGCCCGCCGGCACTACCGATGCCCAAAAGCGCCGCGTAACCATAAAAGTAAAAAGCCTGGAGGTTTGCGGCTACCAGGAACTCTATACAAAAAACATTACAACCGCCGAAGGTGTTACCGTTATTGCCGCTGACTTTTATGGCCGGAGCAACCTTGTGGTTAATTCCAGCCTTTCGGCGGGGCAAATGCTAAGGAACAATATGTATGGCATTGATATAAACAATAATATCCTTAAAACCTTTGGCATGGTAGCCATACAGGGCGGCAGCGATGACGGCTATTACACCGTTATGATTCCTATTGAAGAGGCAACCGACCCCGATATGACTGTGTGGCTGGGCGAACAGGGGCGTGATGGTGTGAGGTGGAGAAATTCTGATATTAAAATTGAGAAAGACCCTAAAGGCAGGTATTATACCCTGAAAGTACCTGTAGGCGACTACAGTTGGTGCTGGGTAAACCTCGACAAGCCCACCAACTTTACAAGCGGCACGCCAATGTCTGTAGAATACAAAAAGATATATGTGCATACCGATAAGGCCTACGGGTTTAACAATGTAAACATAGGCGGGCCACGCGGCAGGGTGGGCTTTTCGGCAAAGCTTAACGATACGCTGTATGTGTTTACCGTAAACAGGAAAACCAAAACCCAAAACCTCAATTTTAAAGGGTGGCTGCCCGGGCAGAAAAAAACCGTTACCTTCAGGCTGGACCGTTGCACCTATAAGCAGGATGCACTTGATAATGATTATTATGTTATGAATAAAAGCACGTTGCAGAAAAAGAAAACCGGCTTTTGGGCGTGGCTTTCAAGGCAGTTTTCATAGCAAAAGCTATTCACATACTATTGTTTTTATGAAGCTTTTTCTTTGCCGGGCAACGCCGTTAATGCCAGAAATATAGAAACAATCAGCGCATAACGCAACAGGCTTTCAATACCCGTATGGGCGGTATCGCTTACAAAAGAATACACATTATAGGCTATCTTTAAAAAGACTACGGTAAGTATCCCAATAATGATTGCTTTCTTCATAATGCTTTAATCTAAGTTTTCTTATGTGGCAAAGATAAACAACAAGGGCTCCTGTACAAACGGGAGCCCTTGCTTTTGCAGAAGAAGAAGAAGAAGATTGGTGGGTTACACCACATTAACAATAAGCAGCAGCGTGTTAATCACCACGCTTGCTATAAGCAGGTTAAATACCAGCTTAGGAGGCTGCTGTGCCAGTACGGCGCCGTTAAACCCCGAACATAATACTACCGTAAAAAACAGCTGTACCATTTGCACGGGCGTTACGCCGTTCATTAATATAAACATTGCGGTAAGGCCGCCCAGGCAGCTTTGTACCATTACGCTCATGGTTGTAAACCCGTAATAACCGCTTTTATATGTGTTTAGTAAATTTTGATAAGTGCTCATAACCTTAAGTGTTTAATTATGAGGTAAAATTACACCGCACACCCAGCTAAACACATGATATTTATCATGTTACAGAAAGTGTTTTATGCGTAAAATAAGGTGTTCCCGGTTTAGTTTCCTGTAAAGTTTAGCAAAGGTTCCCTGCAAAACCCGGCAGGGCGCGTTGGCTCTGTGCTTTCCTGCCGCAGGCGGCCACATCAAAATGTCTGTGTATTTCACTGTTTCCTCTGTTAGGCGCTGTGGTACAACCCGAAAACTTTGTGTAATTTTGTGAAACACCACTACAATTTCAAAGCTAAGGAGCCAAGTGGCTCAGTAGTTAAGAGGCTAAAAAAAAACAAACAATGCAGGTATCGGTTTTGGGGTGCGGCAGGCTGGGCCATTTTGTTGCCGGCCAGCTGGTTAAGAGTGGCTATGCCGTAAAAGGCTCTACCACAACACCCGGCAAGCTTTCTATATTGCAGGATAGCGGCATTGTGCCCTACCTGGTAAACCTTGAAAACCCCGAGCCCGAAACCCTGGGCGGTTTTTTGCAGGGTAGTGAAGCGCTTATCATCAACATACCGCCAAAAATTAAGGAGTCAGCCATATCATACCCCGATAAAATGCGGGCATTAGTGCCCTTTATAGTGCAGGCAGGCATTACAAAAGTGCTGTTTGTAAGCTCTACTTCGGTCTATGCCGATGCGTTTCCGTTTCCGGTTATAACCGAGGAAACCCCGCCCAACCCGCAAACCGAAAGCGGCAGGCAGGTTTTTGAAGCCGAACAGGTGCTGCAAAATACTACCGCTTTTACAACCACCATACTGCGCCTTAGCGGGCTTTTTAGCGAATTGCGCCACCCCGTGCAGCAGCTGGCAGGCCGCCAGGGCATAGACAACCCGCTGGCCCCGGTAAACCTTGTAAGCACCGCCATGGCTACCTATGCCATGTTTCGGGTTGTAGAGGCTAATGCCTGGGGGCAGGTGTTTTTAGCAGCCTACAGCCACCACCCCCTGCGTGAAGAATATTACACCGCAAAGGCAAAGGCATTTGGGCTTCAACCGCCGAAATTTAACCACAGCGCGCCATCTGTAGGTAAAATTATAGAGGCACATAAAACCCAGGCTGTGCTAAATGTATGGCTTAGCGGCGAGGTGTAAAAAATCCCGGTTAAACCTGTATGCATAACCCGCACAACTTTGGCGCGGGATTTGTACCTTTGCACTGCAATTGCACCACCATGAAACACCTGCGCCACATACTGTTATTCGGCATGTTAAGTGTGCTGTTTTCCTGCCAGGACGACGCCGCACAGCACGCTGCCGAGATTAAGGAAATTACCAAGAAAAACAACAATGCCTTTAAGGACATAAGCGCCAAATGGGCGTTTAATATACCACAGCCCACACCCGCTGCTGCCGGGCAAATGGCCAACTGGCAGGAGTGGAAGCTCTACACCAAAGAGCTGGCACAAAAACCCGCCGCCGGGCTCGATGCCTATCGCAAAAAGGCAAAGGCCATGGTAACCCGTACTGAAGGCCTGCTAAACAACATACCGCCGCTGTATGATAACCCCGCTGTGCGCACCCGTATAAGCGTGCTTATTACAAAGGTGCGCCTTATAAGCACGTTTATTGATGCCGATAACAACATACCGGCAGATCGGATTATAGCCCTTATAACCGATATTAACCGCGAAAGCGCCCTGCTGCTCCTGCAGTTTGACGAGCTGGTGCGCCGCAGCCAGATTCGCACAGAACAGGGCGAGGAAGAAATGATCCGTGCGCTCGATACCGTGCGTATGGCAAACCCCGATGTTATGGCACAGCCCGCTACCGGCACACCACCGCGCAGGCAGCCCGCACAGCCCAGTTACCAAACAGGCAGGCAAACACCCTAATTACACCTTGTTTTGAAAGAAGAAATAGTAAACATATACACCGGTTCGGCTAAGGTAAAGCAAATAGCCGCGGCCCTGCAACAGCGCGAAAACAAGCTCCATGTAAAGGGGCTGCTGGGTTCGTCGTTAAGCTTTGTGGTTGACCCGCTTTTCCGCGAAAGCGGATTGCCTTTTTTACTCATCCTTAAAGATAAGGAAGAAGCCGCCTATTACCTTAACGACCTCGAGCAACTGGTAGGAGCTGACGATGTGCTGTTCTATCCCGGTTCTTACCGCCGCCCCTATCAGATAGAAGATACTGATAACGCCAGTGTGCTGCTGCGTGCCGAGGTGCTTAACCGCATCAACAGCCGCAAGAAGCCCGCCATAATAGTGTCGTACCCCGAAGCGCTTTTTGAAAAAGTGGTTACCCGTAAGGAGCTGGACAAGAACACCCTTAAAGTTGCGGTGGGCGACCAGGTTTCGATAGATTTTATTAACGAGGTGTTGTTTGAGTACGAATTCCGCCGTGTGGATTTTGTTACCGAACCCGGCGAGTTCAGCGTACGCGGGGGTATTGTAGACGTTTTTTCGTTCAGTAATGACAACCCCTACCGTATGGAGTTTTTTGGCAATGAGGTAGACAGCATCCGTACTTTTGACGTAGCCAGCCAGCTTTCGCTTGAAAAGAAGAACAAAATCACGGTTATCCCCAATCTTGAGAACAAGCTGCTGAACGAAAAGCGCGAAGGCTTCCTGGAGTATATCAACGAAAAAACCGTACTGTTCATACAAAATACCGATGCCCTGCTTACCCAGCTCGATACCCTGTACCGCAAGGCAAACGAGGCATTTGACAAGCTGAGCAAAGACATTAAGCACGCCACGCCCGATGAGCTCTTTGTAAACCAGCAGGCCTTTGTTAAAAAAGCGCTCGATTTTACCGTGGTAGAACTGGGTAGCCAGGCCACGTTCCGCACGCAAAAAAGCTTTGAGTTTTACATACAGCCGCAACCGTCGTTCAACAAGCAGTTTGACCTGCTGCTCAACAACCTGAACGACAACCACGCAAACGGCTACAAAAACTATATTTTTTGTGCCAACGATGCCCAGGCAAAACGCTTTCACGACATATTTGAAAGCCTTGACGAGGCCAATCACGAAAACATCCGCAAGCAGTATAAAACCATTGTTACGCCCCTGTATGAGGGCTTTATAGACGAGGAAAACCAGCTTGCCTGCTATACTGACCACCAGATTTTTGAGCGCTACCACAAATTCAGCATCAAGAACGGGTACAGCAAAAAACAGACGATTACGCTTAAGGAGCTCAACTCGCTTAGCGTGGGCGATTATGTAACGCATATAGACCACGGCATAGGCAAGTTTGGCGGCCTTCAAAAAATACAGGTTGAGGGCAAAACCCAGGAAGCCATTAAGCTGGTCTACGCCGAAAACGATATTGTGTACGTTAGTATACACTCGCTGCACAAAATATCTAAATACAACGGCAAAGACGGTGCTCCGCCCAAAATATACAAGCTGGGCAGCGGCGCCTGGAAAGCCCTGAAACAAAAAACCAAGGCGCGCGTTAAGCACATTGCCTTTAACCTTATCCAGCTGTATGCCAAGCGCAGGCTGGAAAAGGGCCACCGGTTTGCGCCGGACAGCTACATGCAGGCCGAACTGGAATCGTCGTTCATATATGAAGACACCCCGGACCAGGTTACCGCCACGCGCGATGTAAAGGCCGATATGGAAAGCGACCGCCCTATGGACCGCCTGGTGTGTGGCGATGTGGGCTTCGGTAAAACCGAAGTAGCCATTCGTGCTGCGTTTAAAGCCGTAGATAACGGCAAGCAGGTGGCCGTGCTGGTGCCTACTACAATCCTTGCATTCCAGCACTACAAAACCTTTAGCGAGCGTTTAAAAGATATGCCGGTTACGGTAAGTTACCTTAACCGTTTCCGCACCGCAAAGCAAAAAGCCGAGACCATTAAGGGACTTGAAGAAGGTAAGGTAGATATCCTTATCGGCACCCACCAGCTGGTAAACAAGAACGTTCAGTTTAAAGACCTTGGGCTTCTTATCATCGACGAAGAACAGAAATTCGGCGTAAACGTTAAGGACAAGCTCAAGACCATTTCGCAAAACGTAGATACCCTTACGCTTACGGCAACACCTATTCCGAGGACATTGCAATTCTCACTCATGGCCGCGCGCGACCTGAGTGTTATTACCACCCCGCCGCCCAACCGATACCCTATTGAAACACAGGTGGTAGGTTTTAACGAGGAGGTTATCCGCGATGGCGTGGCCTACGAGATTTCACGCGGGGGCCAGGTATTCTTCATCCACAACCGTATTGAGAACATTAAAGAGGTTGCCGGTATGATTCAGAGGTTGGTGCCGCATGCCAAGATAGGCGTAGGTCACGGCCAGATGGACGGCAAAAAACTGGAGGAATTAATGCTTGCCTTTATGGACGGCGCATTTGATGTGCTTGTAGCGACTACCATTATAGAAAGCGGCCTTGATGTGCCCAATGCCAACACGATTTACATTAACAACGCCAATAACTTTGGCCTGTCTGACCTGCACCAGATGCGCGGGCGTGTGGGCCGTAGCAACAAAAAGGCGTTCTGTTATTTCATTACCCCGCCCTACAGCGCCATGACCGAAGATGCCCGTAAGCGCATACAGGCCCTGGAGCAGTTTAGCGAGCTGGGCAGCGGGTTTAACATTGCCATGAAAGACCTTGAAATTCGCGGTGCGGGCGATTTGCTGGGTGGTGAGCAAAGCGGTTTCATTAACGAAATTGGCTTTGAAACCTACCAGAAAATCATGAATGAGGCCATAGACGAGCTTAAGGAAAACGAGTTTAAAGACCTGTATGATGAGGTGGAGGGCGAAACCGGCAAGGAGAAAGAATATGTTAAAGATTTGCAGATTGATACTGACTTTGAGCTGCTGTTCCCCGATGAGTATGTAAACAACATTACCGAGCGCCTTAACCTGTATAACGACCTCGCCGCCCTTAAAACCGAAGACGACCTTGTAGCGTTTGAAGCCCGGTTGGTAGACCGTTTCGGGCCGCTGCCTAAAGAGGCACAGGCGCTTATGACAAGTATGCGCATTAAGTGGCTGGCTACAAAAATGGGCCTTGAAAAACTGGTATTAAAGCAGGGCAAAATGGTGGGCTACTTTGTAGGCGATCAGCAAAGCGACTACTACCAAAGCGGTACATTCTACCGCGTACTCAAATTCGTGCAACAACACCCAACCCTTGGCAAAATGAAGGAAAAGCAAACCAAGAACGGCCTGCGCCTGTTGCTTACCTTTGAGAACGTTAAGACGGTTAAGAGGGCACTTGATTTGCTTACGTTGGTGTTTGAATAAGCTGCTGAGTTACTGAGCCGCTTAGCTTCTTAGCTTTTTTCACATGCTGTTGTGGCGGGCAGAGGAACGGAGCGTGGCCATCTTTTTGTTAAGGAATTTTTTGTAGGTTTACATACCAATAAAATTCCTCAAATCATGAATCTTGACAAAGCTTTACAAGTTTTAGAAGCCTTAGCATCGGGCTGTTCACCTAAAACCGGTGAAATAGTTGCAGACGAAAGCATACTTAATGAGCGCGATGTAATCAGGGCATTACAGGTTGCTATTGAATTACTTAAAAAAGAAACTTTTATAAGTAAAAGTAACATCGATATTCAGTCTGAAGAAATTGAATATGTAACAAATGTTTTCAGGGAAAAGTCAATAAGCTTAACTATTAATAATTTGGTAGGTTTTTTTCTGGGAACAAAAAAGTTTAAAGACTCTACAATAATAAAAAATAGCTTTTACAAGAAATATAGTGATGTATATACACAAGGACAACTGATAGATTTTTTCTCTGAATATCTTGGCGAAAATGGATTGGGCAAAAACAAAGATGAAGCATACAGAGAAATTGATTTTTTTCAGAAAGAAAGATTTAATAGGTTAACAGAGAATGCAATAAATCAGCTCAAAGAAAAAATAAATGAGATTGGTGTACTAAAGACAGAAAACCTGTCTGAATACGTTCAAAATTCGAGAAAAAATTATGCGAGGGCATATGAGTCCTGGTCTGAAAAGGAAAAAGAACTTTTAAGTAAGGCTTTAAAATACACCAATGATTTAGACCTGCTTTCTGAATGTTTCCAACGGGGAAAGGGTTCTATAGAATCGTTAGGTCAAAAACTTATTTACGAGTCGTTAAACGATAAAGTAATAAATTGATCACTCTCATAGCTGAGTAAAACATAATCCGATCATTTTTAAGAATAGCATAATTATAACACAAAATGGCATCAGCATTCTGGACATTGGAAGATGGGCGCTGCTATTCAAGAAAATGGTCTTGGATGGCTCATATGCTTTTGCTTATTACTGATGAGCTACAGCATATAAGAGGGGCTAAAGCATTTTACGAATATCTTGAACCATTTGTTTTTCGTGATGAAGAAGGCGATGAAATCAACGGCTATGGCGGGTTTATAAGGGGCGAGGAAAGTATTATGTTTAATTTTGATTTGAGGAGCTTTGCACCCCAAAACCGGGATTTCTTTTGGATGGCTGCGCAACGTGCTCTTAAAAGGCTGATAATAGCTAAAGATGCTGATAACGAAGGCAGTATTTTTATACTTACTATTTTGTTAGATATGCACAAACGCATACTTAAAAAAGAAGACCCCATGTTGCTGAATCATCTTACTGTAATTGAGCCTGAGCCTGAAGAAAAACTGGGTCCGGGATGGGGATAAATTCCCCCGCTGGCGCGAGCCTCTGGCTCGTGCGCTCATGGTAAAGCACGAGCCAGAGGCTCGCGCCAGTTAAGAAAGAAGTTCATCATAAACTTATTTCCCCTACCTTTATAAAAACAAAACCTAACCATGGCACAATTAAACCCTTACATCCACTTTAACGGCAATGCCGAAGAAGCATTCAATTTTTACAAAGCGGCCTTTGGCGGCGAATTTTTGTCGCTGGTACGCTTTAAAGATTTCCCAAACCCTGAGCCCGCATTACCAGAGGAAGAAGCCAACAAAATCATGCACATTTCGTTGCCCGTATCGGCCAACAGCGTATTGATGGGCAGCGATGTCCCTTCGTTTATGGGCACGGTAAACGAGGCCGAAAACCGCAGCAAAATATCTATAGCAGCCGATAGTAAAGAAGAGGCCGACAAGCTATACAACGCGCTTTCAGCCGGCGGAACCGTAGAAATGCCCATACAGGACAGCCCGTGGGGTTCTTACTTTGCCATGTTCCGTGATAAGTATGGCATTGAATGGATGGTGAGTTTTGACTATAAAGCGTCTTAGCTACTGAGCCGCTTAGCTGCTGAATATTTTATTGCTATGGCGGCGATTGCGTGAACCATACTTGCAAAAGTGGTTAAAAATCAGTATATTTGGATTGTGAAAAAAGAACCTTTATATAAGCGTTTTGGAGAGTCGAGGTCTGTAGAACAGATGTCGCGGTCTGCTATTGCTACTTTTAAAATAGAAAATATAGATGTGTCAGATGACATGATGCGTATTGCTATTGAGAAAGCAAAACAAAGGCTTAAAGCAGAGTCGAGATAACTTCCTGCATCAACTCATATTTTTTCAATCCACATTTTTGAACAGCCTCTATATATGTTTCAAAAAGGCCATCATTAATTTTTTCGAATTTTAAATCATCATAGCCCTGTTGCTGAACCATTAAGTTGGCCAATAGCCTGCTTGCCCTGCCATTTCCTTCTCTAAAGGGGTGAATAAACAATAGTTCTCCATGCACTTTGGCAACATTTATTATCAATTCCTCTTTTGAATTATAAATGCGTGGAAGCTTATTAAATATATCTTTGTCAAATTCTGCCATGCTGGCCTCAAGAAATCTTGCAGGAGGAAATGAAAATCCTGCCTTGCTGATGTTTACCTGCCTGTATTTTCCGGCAAATGAATAGAGATGGCCAAAAATAAGCGTATGAATTTTACAGATGTAACCGGTATTGAAAACGGTAGATGTTGTGAGTTCGTCATATAAAACCGCTTCAGCATATATAAACCCGTTAAGCTCTGCCTGTGCAATTTCTTGCTCAGTTTTTAAGTTTAACAAATTTGGCAGTATTTCCTGCTCATTTGGGTCTGATGCATACTTATTCATAATCAGGCTGTTCAATGGCAACCGCAGTCATCGCCACAGCCGGCTTTCTTTTTCTTTTTAAAGAAAAACTTCTTAACCAGCCAGGCAGCTGCTACGGCTACAATTGCATATGCTATAATTTGTTGTATATCCATTAAAAATAAAATCCGGCCCCAAGGGACACAAAGTTATAATTAGGCCCTGCAATTTCAAGGTGCTCAAACCCCAGCGATAAAAAGAAATTTTTACTGTGGCGTTTAATCTCTGCCTCATAAGCGTGCACGCGCTCTTTATTTATATGAGAAAACGTAGCACCCGCAGCAAGGCTTATGCGCTTCTTAAAAAAATATTCGGCGTTAAGGCCGTAGCTTATACCGGCCCGGTTTACACCGCTGCCCACAAAGCCTGCACCCAGCGTCCAGCCCAGGTTAAAACGCTCAAGGCGAATACGGTCGTATGCAAAGTTAAAGTAAAAAACCGAGAGGTTGTCATGTGTATTTTCGCCTATTTGTTTCTCCAGAATCTGATAGTAATCAGTAGTAAAGTAAAAATAGCGCCACGGCCTTATTTTAGCCTCAAGGTGGTTGCCATATAGCGCGCCATAACCATACAGAAACTTGTTTTTAACATCAAACCTAAAGGCATCTTTAACAAGGCTGTCGCCTTCAAACGGGCGGTAATAGTTGCCCGTTTCGGTATATTGATACGGGTGGTGGGTAAGTACATTCCGGCTCAGGTGCGGTTCTTCGTCATAATAGCCCACAGCCCCCCAGTAGCCCACCATCAACACATAATCTACAAAGGCAAAAAACAGCGTACCTTCTATCGATTCTTCGTCAATCTCATTGCCGGAATCGTTGTCATCGTCATCGCTTTTACTGCTGTTCAGGGTCTCTTTAGAAGTTTCTATTTTGTTTTGGGCAACCATCAGGTAGGGCAGGCAGCACAAAGCCACCGCCAGCAGGGTTTTCTTCATAAGGCGATTTTTACTGTAACAGCTGGAAGGCAATAAGCGATGCCAGGTAAGCAATACCGCTCATAAACACAAGCTGCACCACAGGCCATTTCCAGGAGTTGGTTTCTTTCTTTACAATGGCAAGTGTGCTAATACACTGCATTGCTAAAGCATAAAACAGCAATAATGATGCCCCTGTTGCAAAATTGAAGGTTTTTTCTTTAGTAACCGGGTTAATTTCGGCTTCCATACGGCTGCGTATGGTGTTCTCGTCCTCGCCTGAGCTGCCTATGTTGTAAATGGTGGCCAGTGTGCCCACAAATACCTCACGAGCTGCGAAAGACGATACTATGGCAATGCCTATTTTCCAGTCATAGCCCAGCGGTTTTATAACCGGCTCTATGGCGTGGCCCATAATACCTATGTAGCTGTTTTCAAGCTGGTATGAGGCTACTTTATCGGCAAGTTCGTTTTCAGGCAGGCTTTGGCTTTCGGGCTGGGCGGTAACAATTTCCTCGGCATTATTAAAATCATCACCCGGACCGTGAGAGCCAAGGAACCATATAAGTATGCTCAGCGCCAAAATTATTTTACCGGCACCCACCACAAACGCTTTTGTTTTTTCAAGCACGTTAATGGCTACGTTTTTAAACATAGGCACTTTGTAGTTGGGCATTTCGGCCACAAAAAAGGTCTTGAATTTACGGTCTAATACTTTGTTTAATATCCATGCCGAAAGTATAGCCATAGCAAAACCCAGCATGTACAGCAGCATAAGCGTAAGCCCCTGCAGGTTAAAAATGCCCAGCACATAACGCTCGGGTATTATAAGCGAAATAAGTATGGTATACACCGGCAAACGGGCCGAACACGTAGTAAACGGTGTAACCAGTATAGTGATGAGCCTTTCGCGCCAGTTTTCTATATTTCGTGCTGCCATAATAGCCGGTATGGCACAGGCCGTGCCCGATATAAGCGGCACCACGCTCTTTCCGTTAAGGCCAAAGCGTTTCATTATGTGGTCCATTAAAAACACCACACGGCTCATGTAGCCTGATTCTTCAAGTAACGATATAAACAGGAACAGGAAGGCAATTTGGGGTATAAATATTACCACGCCGCCTATTCCGGGAATAATACCCTGCGCAACAAGGTCGGTCAGCTTACCGGGTGGCATACTGTCCTGAACCCAGGTGGCCAGGCCGGCAAAGGTTTCATCAATCCAGTCCATGGGTATGCTGCTCCACGAAAAAATCGACTGGAAAATAAGCATCAGTACACAAAAGAAAATGGCATAGCCCCACACCTGGTGGGTTAGCACCCTGTCCAGCTTTGCGCGGAGGTCTTTTGCAGCCGTTGTATCTATGGTTTGGCCTATCTTAAGGGTGTCGTTAATAAACTGGTAGCGCTTTACGGTTTCCTTTTGTTGCAGGCGCTTTAGCTCCGACTTTGTTTTGGTGAATGAAGTGCCCTGAAGCTCCTTCATGTCTATAATGCCAAAGTTGGCATCTTGTGTAATTACCAGCCACAGCTTGTACAGCAGCTGCTGCGGAAAGGTTTTGCGCAGGCTGCCAAAATACTCCGGGTCTATAGACGATGCATTAAGGCAGGGCTCTGTATTAAGATGGGTGTAGTTTACAATAAGGTCCTTAAGGTGGTCCATGCCGGTACCCTTGCGCGAGCTTACCAGTGCAATGCGGGTTTTAAGGTGCTCTTCAAGATAAGGCACATCCAGGGTAATGCCCTTTTTTTCCATACGGTCGCTCATGTTAATTACGAGTATGGTGGGTATTTCAAGGTCTTTTATCTGGGTAAAAAGCAACAGGTTGCGCTTTAGGTTTTCCACCTCGGTAACCACAACGGCCACATCCGGGAAATCCTTGTCGTTTTTGTTCATCAGCAGCTCAATCACCACATTCTCATCCATAGAGCTGGCGTTGAGGCTGTAAGTGCCGGGCAGGTCGAGCACGGCGCCTTTAATGTTGTTGGGTAGTTTGCAGGTGCCGGCCTTGCGTTCTACAGTAATACCGGGGTAGTTGCCCACCTGCTGGTTAAGCCCCGTTAACTGGTTAAATACTGATGTTTTCCCTACGTTAGGGTTGCCTATAAGGGCTATTTTAATTGTAGAACCGGCCATTAAATACTATTCCGTTACCAGGATAACGTCTATTTCGGCGGCAGTCTCAAGGCGTATGGCCACATGGCTGTCGCTCACATTAATATAAATAGGGTCGCCCATGGGGGCAATTTGCAAAAGCTGCACCTCATTGCCCGGCAGGCAGCCCATTTCCAGCAACTTTAGCGGAATGGCATCCGTATTAAAATCGGTTATTATGGCTTTCTGGCCTTTTTTAAGGGCGGCAAGGGTGGTTTTCAACTTTATTTAGAATCATTTTAGATTACAAAAGTAACAATAAAAGCGGTATAAGTTATATTTTAATGCTTCTTTTTGATAATTAGCCCTACTGCTCCCTCAGCCACTTAATATCTTCCAGCAGCTGGGTTACGTTTTTTTCGCCTTCTGCAAGGCTGTCGCGGTTGGTACCGTTATAAAACCCGCGAATACGCCCTTTTTTGTCTACCAGTATAAAGTTTTCGGTGTGCACCATATCATACAGGTCGGCAGCATCGTTGGTTTCTACAGCCAGGTAGCTCTTTCGGGCAATGCCAAAAATATCGCGCTTGTTGCCGGTAACCAGGTTCCACTTGCCATCTATGGCGCCTTTTTCGGTAGCATAGCGGCGCAGCACGGGCACGCTGTCAATATCGGGTGTAACCGAGTGCGATAGCAGCATAACATCGGGCATATCTTTAATTTGCCCCTGTAGCCAAGTCATATTATCGGTCATTATGGGGCAAATGGTCTGGCACTTTGTAAAGAAAAAATCGGCTACATAAATCTTGCCTTCATAGTCTTTTTCGGTAATAACCTTTCCGTTCTGGTTTATAAAGCTAAAAGGCGCTATGCGGTGCTTGGTGCCCACATCCTGCACGGTGCTGTCTACCAGCTTTGGGTTAACATCTATGGGGCTGTATACCTTAAGGTCTTTTTGCGGCGTAAGAAATTTAATAGCAAGTATTAAAAAGGCTATAGAAATTACCACCAGCGTGCCTATTATTAGCCTGTATTTTTTTATGAAAGATGCCATTGCAATAAATTTTAGCAAATGTACAACGCAACAGGCTAAAAAGGGTTTGTTAAGGCTGTTAAAGATTTATCCCGGTGCTTTTTATTGATAATACTGCAACCAAACTGTAACAATTTAACACATCGTCAGACTGATTTTAAAGAAGGTAGACTATATTTGTTACTTTGTTTTTAAAAATATTAAACATGAAACTAAACAACAATGCTAAATATGCCCTTGCTGCCCTGTTTATGGCAGGTGGTTTGAGCTATGCACAGCAAAGGCCCGGCATTAATATCCAGTACATGGATAAGAGCGTTAAACCCGGCGACGACTTTTTTCGTTATGTAAACGGGTCGTGGGTAGACAAGACCGAAATACCGTCTGACAAAACCCGTTGGGGCAGCTTTGACGAGCTTCGCGAAAACACAAATAAAGACGCACTTGAAATACTAAAAGAGGCTGCGGCCAATAAAAGCCTTTCGGCTACCAGCGATGAAGGCAAGGCGGCTAACCTGTATAAAACCATTATGGATACCGTGGCCCGTAACAAGGCCGGTATAACCCCGCTTAAGCCTTACCTTAAAAAAATAGACAACGTTAAGGATTTAAAATCGCTTGAGGCGTTGCTTATAGATATGGAAGATGAGGGTGGCCTTGCCCTTGTGGGTATTTATATAGGTGCCGATGCCCAGGACAGTAATAAAAACGTGGTATATCTTGCACCGGGCCGCCTTGGCCTTCCGGACAGGGAATACTACACCGGTACCGATGCCGACAGCCAGGAAAAACGCGCCAAGTATGAAGCCCACGTGGCCCGCATGCTGCAATACCTGGGTTACAAGCAGGCAGAAAGCACCACACTTGCCAAAAAAATACTTGCCCTTGAGGTAAGCCTGGCCGAGCCAATGCTGGACAGGGTTGAAAGCCGTGACGACCGCAAAACTTATAACCCAATGACGGTGGCTGAGCTTCAAAAGCTGGCTCCGGCACTAAACTGGGCTAATTTTCTTAAAGGTGTAGGCCTGGGCAAAGTAAGCAATGTTGTAATAATGCAGCCACGCTACATGGAGGCGCTTAATACCATACTTAAAAAAGACGATATGGCAACCATGAAAGCGTTCCTTAAATGGAGCCTGCTGCGCCGCAGCGCCGGGTTGCTTAGCACTGATGTTGAAATGGCAAACTGGGAGTTTTACAACAAAACCCTTCGTGGTGCCATACAGCCTGAATCGCGCGATAAGAGTGCCCTGCAAACGGTAAACGGTACTGTGGGCGAAGCACTTGGCAAGCTGTATGTAGCCAAGAAATTTCCGCCGGAAGCTAAGGCCAAGGCAGAAGATATGATTAAAAACGTAATGCAGGCTTATGAAAACCGCATTAACCGCCTGCCATGGATGGCTAAAGGCACTAAAGAAAATGCCGTTAAAAAGCTGCGCAAGCTACAGGTTAAAATAGGATACCCTGATAAGTGGAAAGACTACAGCGCCCTTACCATTGTGGGGCCAGAAAAAGGAGGTTCTTATTTTGAGAACATGAAAAATGTTTATGCATGGAGCTGGAAAGAAGATGTAGCTAAGCTTGACAAGCCTGTTGATAAAACAGAGTGGGGCATGGCACCGCAAATTGTAAACGCTTACTTTAACCCGTCTTATAACGAAATTGTGTTCCCGGCCGGTATACTACAGCCGCCGTTTTATGACTATCGTGCCGATGAGGCTGTAAACTATGGTGGTATTGGTGCCGTGATAGGCCACGAAATATCGCATGGTTTTGACGATAGTGGTTCGCGTTATAATGCCGATGGTAACCTTGTTAACTGGTGGAGCGATGAAGACCTTGAGAAGTTTACCGGCCTGGGCGATGCCCTTGCAGGCCAGTATAGCGCGCTACAGCCACTACCGGGTATATATGTAGACGGTAAGTTTACCCTTGGCGAAAACATAGGCGACCTTGGTGGTGTAAACGCTGCCCTTGAAGGCCTTAAGCTGCACCTTGCCGCACATGGCGATCCCGGTCTTATAGACGGTTACACGCCTCAGCAAAGGTTCTTTATATCATGGGCTACTATATGGCGGACAAAAATGCGCGATGAAGCCATTAAAAACCAGGTAAAGACAGACCCGCACTCTCCGGGTATGTACAGGGCTTTTGTGCCGCTGCAAAACGTAGACGAGTTCTATGATGCATTTGGCATAAAACCGGGCGATGCACTATATGTAGCGCCGGATAAAAGGGTTAAAATTTGGTAAAAACCTTAAAAAACTAAAGATGCCTATACTGTTTTGCATAGTATAGGCATTTTTTTTGAACAAAAAAACTAAAAAAGTGTTAATTGCGGAAAATCCGCAATTTTTTCTGACATTTATAGTATAATTTTGTTATGCAAAAAATAAACAGGACAAATTGGCTAAACAATTACGCGTGCTTGCCATCGATGACCATGTTGCGGTTCTCGAAGGCTATCATTATATGTTCATGAACCTCGATGACAGTTATGGAATTCCTCATTTTGAGAAAGCACACGACTGCAAATCAGGCCATGGGCTTATATCTGCCCACAAAGGCAGTTCCTTTGATATTGCACTTATAGATTACAGTATTCCTCGTTTTGAGGAAGAAAAAATGTACACCGGGCAGGACCTCGCCATGCTGGTGCGCAAAACCATGCCATCTTGCAAAATTGTAATGATGACCATGCACAAGGAAATAGATATTATTGCCGGCATTCTGGACAGCGTTAAGCCCGAAGGTTTTATAAACAAAAGCGACTGTAATACAGATGAGCTTCTTGAAGCGTTTAAAAAAGTGCTCGACGGCGAAACGTTTTACAGCCGTGCCGTAGAAAATTACTTTAAGCGCCGCAACAAGGGCGTGGTGCTTGAAGATATAGATGTGCGCATTATACTCCTGCTGGCAAAAGGCATTAAAAACAAGAACCTTGAAAATTACATTCCGCTTAGCGGCAGCGCCATAGAAAAGCGCAAGTATAATATTAAACGTATACTTGAGGTTAAAGGCGATGATGAAGACCTGATAAACGAAGCCCGTAACCAGGGTTTTATATAATACTTACATCCAGCTAAGTTCTCTCTAAAAACAAATTGTTTTATTCCGCCGTGTGTTCCCCCCTTTTTACATCGGCGGATTTTTTTGTCTGTTATAGATATTGTCATAATGAGGTGTTATGTGTAACAATTTTTCAACAAAAAGTTGTTTTTGCACAGGTTAAAAACAAAATCCATAATTTTAATCTTATATCTTTGCAGCAACAACACAACTAACATGGCTAAGATTCTTATCATTGGCGCCTGCGGGCAAATAGGCACAGAGCTTACTAAAAAACTGCGCAGCATTTATGGGGTTAACCAGGTTATTGCCAGCGATGTGCGCAAGGGCGACCCTGATTTTGTGGCTTCGGGCCCGTTTGAGGTAGTAAATGCACTCGACTTTAACCAGGTAGAAGAGGTTATAGAAAAACACGGTGTAGAAGATGTATACCTTATGGCGGCGCTGCTTTCGGCTACAGCCGAAAAGAACCCTGCCTTTGCGTGGGATTTAAACATGAATTCGCTGTTCCATGTGCTTAACCTTGCCAAGGCCGATAAGATTAAAAAGATATTCTGGCCCAGTAGTATTGCTGTTTTTGGTCCTACTACGCCTAAACAAAATACCCCGCAATATACCGTAATGGAGCCCAGCACCGTGTATGGCATAAGCAAGCAAAGCGGTGAACGCTGGTGCGAATACTACCACAACATTTATGGGGTAGATGTGCGCAGCATTCGTTATCCGGGGCTTATAAGCTGGAGCACCCCTCCGGGTGGCGGCACTACAGATTATGCCGTAGATATTTACTACAAAGCCCTGGCCGATGGTAAATATACCTGTTTCCTTAACGAAGAAACACGCCTGCCCATGATGTATATGGATGATGCTATTCGCGCCACGGTAGAAATTATGCAGGCGCCTGCCGAAAGCATAAAAATACGCTCAAGCTACAACCTGAGTGCCATGGATTTTACCCCGGTAGAAATTGCTGAGGCCATTAAAAAGGAAATCCCTGATTTTACAATAGATTATGAGCCGGATTTCCGCCAGAAAATAGCCGACAGCTGGCCACAAAGCATTGACGACAGCAGCGCACGCCAGGACTGGGGTTGGAAACACGATTTTGACCTGCAGGCCATGACGGCTGATATGATAGCACATTTAAAATAGTCATCAGTCGCAGTCACAGTTTACAGTGCAACAACCTGAAAACTGCGACTGCGACTGAAAACTTACTTTTTCTTCCTCATCTTCTCAATAAGCTTGTCCTCATACTTTGCCTTTATGGGCAGTACATCGTCTACCACCTCATTAGGCACGGTCATGCTTAGTACATAATGCTTTATTTTCCATTCCTTGCCTTCTTTGGTTAGCACGCCACTGCCGCGGCAGCCTTTCATCCAGGTATCAAGAAACTCATCAAACCAGGCAGTTTTACCATCTTTACTAAAATATACATTGCGCTCCAGGGCTTTAAAATCCCAAACTGTTTTCTTATCAAAATACGGTTTGCTAAAGGCAGCAAACGCTGTTTTGTCCCAGTTTTCGGTAGCATCTGTACCTATGTAGCGGCCATCTTCGGCAATTTTGCCAAAATACCCGTCATAATCAGCCCTTGCCGCAGCTGCATGCCAGTTGTCTAACAAGGTTTTTATGGTGGCAGTTTCATCTTTTGTATTGATGGATTCCTGTGGCTTAAGCCATATAAAAAGGCTAATGGCTAAAGAGGTTAAGGCCAGGTAAGGGGTTAGTTTTTTCATTTGAATATTTTTTGCCAAAAGTTTTGTTTAGGTGTGTGGTTCTCAAGCCTTTTGCTAAGACTTTCTATAGTTTCCTTCCATTTAGGGTAAAGTTCTTTATTTTCCAGCCAAAGCTCATTAAGCTCAGAATTTTTGCCGGTTATTTTTTTAAGCGCTTTTATAGCAGGGGCTATTATGTGGCTAACATTTAGGGTTTTATGCAGTTGTCCAAATTTGTTCACATTGCCTTCATCTTCCTGGTCGTCAGCATCTGTACGGTAAACTGTGCCGTTAAGAAGGTTGTCTATGTAAGCCGCCGATATTAATGCCGCATAAGCTTCTGTAGATTCTAAATAACCGGGCTTAATGGCTGTCTTTACAGAGGTTTCAAAAAAGGCCAATGGATTTTCTTTAATCTCATCCTCAAATTCATAGGCGGTATCATCATCAAAAATACCATAGTCCCATGCACCCATACTTAATTTGTTTACTTGGTTTAAAACAAATGTACACCTTTGGCAAATAAAAAAGCCATACTAATGCATGGCTTTTATGTATTGTGTATAGTAGTTGTTATTACAATCCAAGCGTTTCGTTGTGCTGGCTCAGGTCAAGCCCCTGGTCTTCGGCCTCTTCGCTAACACGAAGCGGAATAAACAGGTTGGTAAACTTATACAGCAGCATAGCCCCAAAGAATGAGAACACCGCTACAAGCACAAGTGCTATCATATGGTGGCCAAAAACATTCCACCCGCCGTGCAGCAGGCTGCCGCCCGGTACTTCGGCAAAAATAGCGGTAAGTATCATGCCCATAATACCGCCCACGCCGTGGCAGGCAAATACATCAAGGGTATCGTCATAGCGCTTAAGCCTTGGCCAGTGTGCCATAACATTGCTAACAATAGCGGCGCTAAATCCAAAGAATATACTTTTTGGTATGCTTACAAAACCTGCGGCAGGGGTAATGGCCACAAGGCCCACAACAGCGCCTATACACGCGCCAAGGGCAGAAACCTTGCGCCCGTTTAGCCTGTCAAAAAACGACCACGTTAGCATGGCTGAAGCCGAAGCAATGGTGGTAGTGGCAAAGGCCATGGCAGCGGTACTGTTTGCTGCAAGGGCAGAACCCGCATTAAAGCCAAACCAGCCAAACCAAAGCATCCCGGTGCCTAACAGTACAAAAGGTATATTGGTAGGAATGTATTCCAGGTTTTTGCGTTTGCCAATGCACAGCACACCGGCAATGGCGGCAAAACCGGCGCTCATGTGCACCACGGTTCCGCCCGCAAAGTCTTTTACGCCAAAGTAAGCACCAAGCAGCCCGTTAGGGTGCCACACCATGTGACACAGCGGTGCATATATAAATATACAAAACAGGCATATAAACAGCAGGAACGATATAAAGCGTATGCGCTCTGCAAGTGCACCGGTAATAATGGCGGGGGTTATAACGGCAAACTTCATCTGGAACAGCGCAAACAGTATAAACGGAATGGTGCTGGCCATGGTGGCGCTTGGGTGCTGGTCTACATAATCAAAAAAGGCAAAATCTGTAGGGTTGCCTATAAGCCCATACTTAACACCGTCTATGGTAATGCCTATTGGGTCGCCAAAGGAAAGGCTAAAGCCCACAGCTACCCACAGCATACTGATTACGCCAAGGCATATAAAGCTCTTTAGCATGGTGCTGATTACGTTTTTCTTGCCCACCATGCCGCCATAAAAAAAGGCAAGGCCGGGTGTCATGAGCAGCACAAGGCAGGCGGCGGTTAGCAGCCAGGCCACATCGGCAGGTACAATGGTGTCGGGAGAGTTAAATTTAGGGTTGTTATCGGCCACTACGGCGTGGTCCCAAAAAAGTCCTGTAATGGCAAGGGCTGCCGTAATGATAAAAGCGGCTATCCAGCGTTTTTCTAATTTTTTCTCCATTGTAACCTGTTTTTATTTGGGGTCAAAAATATAAAAATTATGTTAATTAAAATATAGCCCCTAAAATTAACAGGGGTTAAAGTTTTAGCTAATGAATGTGCTTAACATAGATTCAGCCTTAAAACAAAAAGCGCCACCTTAAAGTTAGCGCTTTTATGTTGACTGATGTTTAAACCCCGGTTAACAATTATGGCCTGTCCCAAAATGCGGGCGGCTCTATGCCTCCTATGGCACGCAGGTATACATAGCCCTGCCCGCGGTGGTGAATTTCGTTATCCATAAAATACTGTATGGCGCTTAAAACGGTGCCGTCCCACTGGCCAAATATTTTAATTTTTCTTTCATAATCGCCGGCCGGTATTTGCGGCCAGTATGTTTCAAGCCTGCTTGTGGCTTCGTCCCACAGCTCTAAAAGCTCTGCCTTGGTTTTAGGCAGGCCTTCGCCGCTCATGTGTGCCATCATTTCGTTACCCCAGTCGCCGGTGGCAAGGCCTTTAATGCCCGGGCCGGTAAGGTCTATAATTTCCATGGCCTGTAGCGCAAACGTGCGCATGCCGCCTATGCTGAACTCAAAAAGCTCCTTTTCAGGAAAAGCCTCTATAACCCTGCGGGTAAGCCCGCGGTGGCCCTGCCAGTGGTTAAACAATTGTTCAGATGAAATAATGCCTGCTGTAATTGCTGTTGTCTCCATAATAACTGTTGTTTTGATTTCTAAAGCAAAAGTACAGGCGGGTAGTGACAAGGGTATGTCAGCAGGTTTTTACAAATTTCAATTATTTTTTATTTATGAATTCAACGGCCTTTTCCAGCACCTCGTCGCGGCCATCGGTAATACCCTTAACGGTAGGTTTTACCTCAATATCGGGCACAATGCCCACGCGCTGGGTTTCGCCTCCGTCAGGATAATACACCCCAATGCCGCTTATAACGGTGTATACATTTCCGGGCAGGTAAAACGGACTTATATTGCCATCTGCGCCAGATGTGGTGGACCCAACAATTTTAGCTCCCACCGCCCTGAACGTTAAAGCCGAATATTCGGCCATGCTTTGTGTAACCTCGTTAACCAGCACTACAACCTTGCCTTTGTAGTTGTTTCTACCCTGAAGCTCCATGTAGGGTATTACGCTAAACTCTCCCGGGGTGGTTATGCTGGGGTTGCTCCATTTTACAAACTCAGTACTGCCTTTGGCAATCATTTCGCCAACAGCAAGCACAATAAAGTCACTCGGGTAGCAGCGCAGGTCTATCACAAGGCCGTCGGTATTTTTAATATCTTCAAAAAACTGCGGTATGTACTCATTTTTTATAGTACCGGGATACATATAGGCAATTTTTGGCGAAAGCATCTTAAAGCAGGTGTCTTTCTTTTGGCTGAGTAGCTTAAGGTCTATCTCATCTTTAGTATAGGTTGGCAATGTAGCCTTAAAGGGCTTGCCGTTGCGGGTGTAGTCTACAGTAAGGGTATTGTTGTTGCTGCGCAAAAGTGCGCGGGCTATGTTGCGCATTTTTGTAGGCTGGTTAGAGGCCGGGTTGTATTTAAGGCGTTCCTGCACCAGCTTATCTACCGGGGTGCCGTTAATGGCGGTAATAACATCGCCTTTTTGCAAAACAGAAGCCCCATCCCTGCTCATAAAACGGGTAACAACGGGTTTGCCTTCGGTAAAGGCTACTATCTCGGCAGCAAAGCGGTTGCCCCTTATTTCTTCAATTGTAGGGTCGCCATATACGTTAGCATGGGTGTCGTTTATACGGCCTATAAGCTCCAGGGCTGCCAGTTTGTAGTCTTTTTCGGTTTTAACGTTTACAAATTTCGGGATAAACTCCTCCAGCACGCCTTTCCAGTCTTCGCCTATAAGGTGGCGGTTAGGAAAGTAGTACTGAATAATATTCCAGTAGCGGTACAGCCCCAGCAGGCGGTAGCCGGCATCGGCAAAATCCATGTCTTTATACGGATTTTCATTTTTAAATTCAGGGTTTTGAACGCTTTCAGCAAGGCCAATGTAGTAATGGCTGCCGGTGCGTGTGGCCGATTTCAGGTCGGTTAGCAGCGTGCTCAGTTCCGGCGAAAGCCCCGAGGTTGTAATCCAGTCCAGGTCGGGCGACAGCTTTACGTTTTCGCTTTTTACAACCGGGGCTTTTTCAAACGGGCCAAGGGCCTTAGCCCAGGCAAGAAGGGCGGCATCACGCTGGGCTGCGTTTTTGGCTTCCAGTACTTTTGGCACTATACGGAAAAGCTCATAATCCCAGTTGTGGTTGCCTGCCGCAATAGCCGGGTGATAGTACTTAAGGTAGCCCCACACAAGGCCCAGTACTTTTAAATCCTGCGTTTTTTGAGGGGTAAGGGTAATGGCGTTTATTTTAGAACCGCCGTCAAACTCTTTATCTTTTTGGGCAGGCAGTTCTACCACTACCTTTTTCGTGGCTTTAGAAATGTCTTTGCCGTCTATGCTTATCTTAAGGTCGTCTACCCAAAGCTTGCCGCTGCCACCGTTAAGCGCACCCACATAAATGGTTTGGGCATCTTTGGGCAGGGGCAGTTCAATTTCATATTTAGCCCAGTCAGACGTGCCGTTAATGCCTTGAGCATCCATATTTTCAAATTCCAGAATATCATTGGCACCGTCAATACGCAACAGCAGGCCCACATTGCCATCAGTTACGCCCTCCAGTTTCATCCAGCCGGTAAGTAAAATAGTCTGGCCTTCATACACCGCGGGGATTGCAGTGGCAATACAGCCAAATTGGGCATTATCGGCATTCTTTTGTATCAGTACTGATTTTGTTCCGCTTTTGGCCACCGTGGCATCGGTTTGTACAATATAGTCTTTTCCCCAAACATGGGCAGACAAGGGTAATTTAGACTTATCTACGGTAATTTCGTAATCAAGGTTAAAAAAAGGAGTATCAACATCCTGTGCCAGTACGGGCAGGGCAAACAGGCAGGCCTGTGCAGCCCGGTAAAGTGGTTTGGTCATTATAAAGTGGTTTTGTTGGTATACCCTTAACGCCACTTTATGGGGTTATAGTACTTTTTAACAGGAAAAGGGAAGCAATTGCCTCCCTCTATCCTGTTAATGTTTTTATGTATAGTGGCTTATATAGCAAAAGCCTCAAGTGCCCTTTCTACGGCATTTTCCCTCATATCCGGGAATGCCAGCCCTTCGGCACGGATAATGGTTATATCTGTAATGCCTATAAAGCCCAGTACAGCGGTTAGGTAAGGTGTTGCAAAATCATAAGCTTTATATGGCCCGTCAGAATATACAGCGCCGGCACTAAACGCCAGGTATACCTTTTTGCCTTCTACATGGCCTTTTGCGCCTTCGGGGCTATAGCTAAAGGTTTTCCCTGCCCTTGCAATGTGGTCGAGCCAGCTTTTAAGTTGCGATGGTGCGCCAAAATTGTACAACGGCACACCTATAACCAGTATATCGGCATCAAACAACTGGGCAATGGCCGCGTCCGATGCTTTAATGGCTTCTTTTTGTATGTCAGAATGCTGGTCCTCGGGCGTGCGCAGGGCGGTAACGGTGGTTTCGTCAAGGTGCGGCAGCGGGTTTTCGGCAAGGTTTAGTTCCGTTACGGTACTTCCGGGGAAGGTTTGCTGCAACTGGCTTACAATAGAGTTGCCCAGCTTTATGCTTACAGATTGTGCACCCTGCGGGCTGCTGATAATGTGAAGTATGTTTTTCATGACTACGTTTCTTTTGTTATTTATTGACCAAAATTACGTACATTAGCTTTCAGAAAGTAAGTAGTATACTAAAGGTTAGTACTTACCTTTTGGTAACCTTTTAAATTATGGAAACAGAAACAGAAGTAGGTTTCAGGCGCAACATAACCCCGGCACAATGCTCGGCCCATCTGAGCAATGTAGGCGATGCCATATATGTAATAGGCGGCAAGTGGAAACTGCGCATTATAATAGCCCTGCACGAAGGGCACTGCCGTTTTAACGAGCTGCAACGCGCCATACCGGGCATATCTGCCAAGGTGCTGAGCAATGAGTTAAAGGAAATGGAGCTGAGTGGCTTTGTGCAGCGCCGTGTAGATACAGGTACGCCCATAGTGGTTACCTATCATGCTACCGACTATACGCACACCCTGCAAAACGTACTGGAAGCCCTTGCCGAATGGGGCGCCCTGCACCGTGAAAAACTGCGCAACGAGGCGCGGTAAAGTTTTGTTAATTCCTAATTGTTTCCTGTTTTGGGGTGCACATTGCCCTCAAAACAAGGAAATATGAAGAAGATACTGCTACTGCTAACCGTTTTTTTAGGACTAAAAACCGCTGCGCAAACAGCCGATACCAAACCCCTGAAGCTGCACCACGCTGAACCGCTCTATACCGACCTGATACGCGACCTGGGTGCACGCAAAGGCGAACACGAGCTAAACATTGGCTTTGGCGTAAACGATGAAAAAACCTATTACTCGTACACCGGTTTTGCCGAATATGAATTTGCCATTGCCAACCGCCTGGGCCTTGAGGTTGAGGTGCCTTTTGAAGTAAACACCGCTGCACCCGGATATGATAAAACCGTAGCGCCCGGCAACAGGGTAGAGGGTATAAAGCTGGCCACACAGTACACTTTTTTAGTGTCGCAGCAATGGCAAACCAGTATGGCGGTGGGCTACATCCAGGAAATGGAGTTTTCCCCGTTTGACCAAACCAGCAGTACACTGTTTAGCGGCACGCGCTACAACCCTATTTTTATTGCGGCAACACGGCTTACGCCAAATATACATACACTACTTTATACCGGCCCTGAAATTGAGCAGGACTTCGCCACCGGGCATACCACTACTACCATGGCGGTAAATGCCAACCTGCACTATGTGTTTGCCAATGGCAATTTTGTGGGTGTGGAAACCAATATGGATTTTTCTGCTGAAAAGCCCGATATTGTGCTACGCCCGCAGTTTAAGGTGGCCTTTAGCAAAAGCGTGAGCCTGGGCGTACTGGCGGGTATACCGGTGTCTAACCAAAACCACGGCCTTAGCGCCATGACGCGTATGATATGGGTGCCGTAATTATTGTACTTTTTTAACCTCGAAATTTTCAAACGTAACGGGGAAGGATTCCTTACCGGGGGCAGCGGCCACCATGCCTACCATAACTTTTACCTTTGGCGGGAAGTACGCCAGGCGCAGCATCTCGAAGTTAGTGCCATCAAACGAGAATTTAACCTCTACATAATCGCCTTTGCGCAGCACCTTAAGCCACACTGATTTAGGGCTGTCCTCCCGCGGTATAACCGACCAGTCTGAAACCTCACGTGTTACCACGGCGCTTACGTTTTGCTTGCCGTCTACAAACTCAATACCGGTCTTTATCCAGTTCTTTTCGTCAATGCGCAGCATAATGCCCGCCTGGTGAAAAAGCTCTTTATAGCTGCCTGTAACCTTAACGCTGGCCTCAAAATCGCCTTCCATTTCTACATACGCCAGTGGGCCGTTATCGCGCTTAAAGCCGTAGTGCGTTACCTGCCAGAAATCGGTGCCCGGCTCAACGGTGTAGGTAAGCTTTTTTGCATCGCCGCTGTGTACTTTGGGTTCGTTAAACCATTTTAAAGGTGTGGTTTGCGCAAAGGTTGCCGTTGTTGCAAGGAGGAAAAGGATGAAGATGTTTTTCATTTGGATAAGATGTTGATGGTAGGGTAAAGATACAAATCATGTATTTACGAACAGTCGAACCATCTAAAAATCCAACAATCCAATAATCTAAAACCCTTTCATATAACTCGCTGTCATTTTCTTAATCCGTTCTGCTAAGGTTTCAGAAGACAATTTCTCCCGCAGCCTGTCGGTAATAATCGGGAAGCTGAACGGCGTGGGCTTTTCGCACTGTTTCCAGACGATTTCCTGTCGCTGTATGCGCTCAAGGGCAAGCAGGAGGCGGCCTTCTTCAAGCTGGTGCTCAAAGGTTTCGCGGTACGCTTGTTGGAATAAAAGGTTTTGTGGCTCATAATCGCGGAACACCTCAAAAATAAGCTGGCTGCTACTTTGCAGGTGCTTGGTTTTTACCACCTTGCCGGGGTAGCCCGTAAACACGAGCCCGGCAATAACCGCAATATCGCGGAACTTGCGGCGGGCCATTTCGGTGGCGTTAAGGCTTTGCTGGAGGTCGGCGTGCAGGTGCGTGGGGGTAAACAGGTTGTTATCGAGCACCATTTGCATATCTATTTCCTGGTCGCTCAGCAGTTCAAAACCATAATCGTTATAGGCCAGCGAGAACGTAATGGGGCTCAGCAGGCTGATACGGTAGGCCATAACGCTGGCGAGGGCTTCGTGCACATAACGGCCTTCAAACGGGTAAAATATAGTGTGGAAGCCCTCGCGGGTTTTAAAGGTTTCTATGAGGAATTGCCCGTCTGTAGGTACAATGCTCTCCTTGCGCTGGCGGCTGAACATAGGTGCCAGGGCTTTTAATTCGCGGCTCATGGTGGTGGTATTGGCGGCATATAACTCTTCGCGAATCAGCTCGCTCATTTGGCTCGAGAGGGTAAGCCTGCCGCCCATCCAGCTGGCGTGCATGGCCTTTGCCGAGGGGCTTGCGGCACGTACCAGTACCTCCATATTCCGAACGCGTACCAGCTCCAGCTTTCGCCCTGCAAAGATAAACACATCGCCGGGGTTGAGCTTGCTTATGAACCACTCCTCAATACTGCCTATGTACCCGCCGGAGAAGAATTTTACACTCATAACCGAATCGCCCACAATGGTGCCTATCTGCATGCGGTGGCGCAGGGCAACGGTCTTGCTGTTGACTTTAAATTTGCCGTCTTCCTCAATCTCCACTTTTTTGTATTCGTCATACGCCTGTAGGCTCTGGCTGCCCCGGGTTATGAAGTTAAGGCAAAACTGCCAGTTGTCTTGCGTCATGCCCTGGTAGCAAAAGGTCTGCTTTACTTCATTGAATATCTTATCGGGGTAAAACCCGTCAGAAACGGCAAGTGTAACTAAATACTGCACCAAAACATCAAAACTGTTGAGGTAAGGCACGCGGTCTTCCACAACGGTATCGGCTACGGCGCGGCGCAGGGCACTGGCTTCCACCAATTCAATAGCATGTGTAGCGAGGAAGTAAATGGTGCTGTCCTGCCCCGGGCGGTGGCCGCTGCGCCCTGCCCTTTGCAAGAAACGCGCTACGCCCTTGGGCCCGCCTACCTGCACTACGGTTTCCACGGGGGCGAAGTCTACACCCAAATCAAGGCTTGAGGTGCACACCACAGCTTTAAGCTGCTCATCGCGAATGGCCTGTTCTACCCATTGGCGAGTCTCCCGGGCAATAGATCCATGGTGCATGGCGAGCTCACCGGCAAACTCCGGAAACTTCTCTAACAATGCCTGAAACCACAGTTCGCATTGCGAGCGTGTATTGCAAAAAATAAGTGTGGTACGGCTTTTTTTAATGATTTCGGCTACCTCATTAACCAGATGCAGGCCCATGTGCCCACGCCAGGGGTAGGCATCCATCTTTTCGGGGATGGCCGATATAACATTGATTTTCTTGTTGATGTGCGCCCGGATAAGGGTGGCGTTATCCAAGGCGGATGAATGCGGCCCAAGCAGCACCTCCATGGCCTGTTGCAGGTTGCCTATGGTGGCCGATATGCCCCAGATGCGCATATTGGGCGCTATGGTTTTAAGGCGGCTGAGTGCCAGTTCTACCTGCACACCGCGCTTGGTGCCCAGCAGTTCGTGCCATTCATCAATAATTATTGCCCCGCAGGTTTTAAACACTGAGGCATAGTCTTTAGAAGCCAGCATCAGCTGCATGCTTTCGGGTGTGGTAATGAGCAGGTCGGGCATTTTGCTTTTTTGCTTAGCCCTTTCGGCAGATGATGTATCGCCGGTGCGGATGCCTACAGTCAGGCCGGTTTCAAGCCCGTCGGCCATGCGCTCTGCGGCCTGTTTTATCTCGATGGATAGTGCCCGTAGCGGGGTTATCCAAATGGCTTTCAGGCCGGGTTTATGCTTTTTTTTATAGTCGGGGTTCTTTTTTATATAGTCCAGAATAACGGGTGCCCATAGTGCATAGGTTTTTCCGCTGCCGGTTGGGGCATTCAAGAGGCCGTTTTTGCCCTGCAGGAACGCTGTCCACGTTTGGGTCTGGAACGGGAATGCCTTCCACCCGCGGCTTTCAAACCATGTATGGGCTATGTTAAAAAGCTGGTCGCGGGTCATGCTTACGGGTTTAAGGTTTAAAGTTTTTTAGGACGCATAAAAAGCCTTCGACAAACTCAGGCTGAAGTACTTGCGCAAATCGTCTACGCTCAGGTTGTCGAAGCGCAACTTTAAAAACAACGCCCAACCCTTAACCACCAACCGCTTAACTATTGCTTTGGCTTTGTAGCCCTTGTGGTGGCAGGCTTAGCGGGTTTTGCACCGGTTATCCTTGGGCCACGGGCGGCACTGGCCTTAAGGGCTTTGGGTGCGTTTTCTTTTTGTTCAGGTTCTGTAACAGGTTCCGGTTTTGGTGGGGCTACCGGTTGTTTTTTAAGCTTGTAGAGGTCGAGCCTGCGGTCTTTAAGTATGCGCACGCTGCCAAACTCGTGCAGCTCTTTAAGCAGGTCCAGGTCTACGTCTACAATAATGGTCATTTCGGTATTTGGGGTGGCCTCAGCCTTTATGCCATTGCTGGGAAACGAAAAGTCACTGGGCGTAAACACCGCAGTCTGGGCATACTGAATATCCATGTTGTTAACCCCCGGCAGGTTGCCCACACAGCCCGCAATGGCCACATAGCATTCGTTTTCTATAGCACGTGCCTGGGCGCAGTGGCGCACGCGGGTGTAGCCGTTTTGGGTATCAGTTAAAAAGGGCACGAAAAGTATTTCCATGCCGTCATCGGCCAACAGGCGACTCAGCTCGGGGAACTCTACATCGTAGCAAATTACAATGCCTATCTTGCCGCAGTCGGTATCAAAGGTTTGTATGGTGCTGCCACCCTTCATGCCCCAGTAGTTTACCTCGTTTGGCGTAATGTGTATCTTGGTGTACTGCTCATAGGTACCATCGCGCTTACAAAGAAAGCCCACATTATACAGAACGCCGTCTTCCACAAGCGGCATGGAGCCGGTTATGATGTTGATGTTATACGAAATAGCCATTTCCTGGAAACGCTTGCGTATCGGCTCGGCATAACGGGCAATTTCCCTTATGGCATCGGCTTCGCTAAGGTGGTTGAAGTCGGCCATAAGCGGCGCCACAAACAACTCAGGGAACAGCGCAAAATCCGACCCATAGCCCGAAACGGCATCGATAAAGAACTCAGCCTGTTCATACAGCGCCTCTACATTAGCCAGGGGGCGCATTTGCCACTGCACCAGCCCCAGACGGATAACGCTCTTACGGGCGTTGATGAGCTTGGGCTCCTTCTCATAATAAATATTATTCCACTCCATGAGCACTGCATAGTCCTGGCTGTCGTTATCGCCCTCCAGGTAGTTGCGCATAATGCGAATCACGTGGAAATCGTTACTGAGCTGAAACGACAGTACGGGGTCGTAAATCTCCTTAAGGCGCACCTTAGTTATGTAGTCCTTTGGGGTAAGCTCGCCGCTGTAGTCATTAAAATGGGGCATCCTCCCGGCGAAGATGATGCTCTTAAGGTTAAGCTGCTCACACAGTTCCTTACGGGCATCATACAGGCGGCGGCCCAGGCGCAGGCCGCGGTAGGCGGGGTCTATAAATACGTCAATACCATACAATACCTCGCCATCATAATCGTGGGTATCAAAGGTATAGTTGCCGGTTATTTTCTCATAGGTGTGGTTTGCCGTAGCCTTTTTAAGGTCTACAATAAGCGACAGCGCGCTGCCCACCACCTTGCCGTCTACCAGCACTACCAGCTGCCCTTCGGGAAACATCTTCAACAGGCGCTTAATATCGGCCAGGCCCCAGTAGGGCTCATCCATATCCATATCGGCGCCGGTATAGGCGTGCTGCATACTAAGGCGCAGCTCTTTATAATCTTCTATTTTAAGGTTGCGCAATTCAACCTTGCTTATCTCTGCCTGCATAAAATTTCAGCCTCTCCCCCGGCCCCTCTCCAAAGGAGAGGGGAGTTTGGGGACGTTAAATGGTTAATGTTGTGCCGTTGGTGGCTTTTACCCAAATGTACGGAAAATGTTGTGTGGTAAATCCTTACAAAAGGTTAAGGTTGTGGGGGAGGCTATTTCGCAATTCCGATAGCTATCGGGACACAAAGGAGGCTAAAGGTTTCGCATAGTCGTTAGATTATAAAGTGAAGCTCACCGGGCTGTAAAGCAATCTGAAATCTAAAATCTGAATTCTGAAATCACTTATGGTATCTTTTACTATATTTGCTATACTATTCTGTACTACTATGATGAAACCAATCCTTCTGTGCCTGTTATGTGTGGGAACAATTTTCGCGCAAAGCGAGCCAAAATCCTTAACCTGGGGCGACCAGTACAACGGTACGTATAACAATCCGGTGCTTAACGCCGATTATTCTGACCCCGATATTATTAAGGCAGGCGATACTTTTTACATGGTCTGTTCTGATTTTCATTACATGGGCATGCAGGTGCTGGAATCTAAAGACCTGGTAAACTGGACGCTTATTAATCAAATATACAACCGCTTTGATTTTGCAGAGGGCTACAACACAATGCAAAAGTACAGCCAGGGCAGCTGGGCGCCCAGTATAAGGCAGCACAACGGGTTGTTTTATGTGTATTTCTGCACGCCGGAAGAAGGTGTTTATATGGCTACAGCCAAAGACCCTGCCGGGCAGTGGAGCCCGCTGGTTGAGGTAAAGCGCACCAAAGGCTGGGAAGACCCGTGCCCGTTTTGGGATGAAGACGGTACGGCTTATCTGGGCCACAGCGTGCTGGGTGCAGGGCCTATAATTGTACATAAAATGAGCCCTGACGGCACAAAGTTGCTTGACGATGGGGTTGAGGTATACCGCGGTAATGTGGCCGAAGGTACTAAGTTTTACAAACGAGGGGGCTGGTACTACCTTATAATTCCTGAAGGGGGTGTGGCTACGGGTGAGCAGGTGGCGCTGCGTTCTAAATCTATTTATGGGCCTTATGAGCATAAAATAGTGCTGGAACAGGGCAGTACGGCTATAAACGGGCCGCACCAGGGTGGGCTTGTAGAGCTGGAATCAGGCGAGGCGTGGTTTATGCATTTTCAGGATGTGGGCGCGCTGGGCAGGATTTGCCACCTGCAGCCTGTAAAATGGACGGATGGCTGGCCGCTAATGGGTATTGATTATGATGGAAACGGCATTGGCGAACCGGTAGCAAATTATAAGAAGCCCGATGTAAGTAAGGCATACACTCCTGAATTTCCGGCAACGTCCGATGAATTTGATAGTAAAAACCTGGGCTTTCAGTGGCAGTGGAACCACAACCCGATTGATAAAAACCGGTCGCTCTTGCAAAAGAAAGGGCACTTGTCTTTAACTGCCGCTAAGGCCGATGATAACAAGAATGCACCCAACACACTTACGCAGAAAATGGTGGGCAACAGCGGTACCGTTACCACCCGTATGGCTACCAAAGACCTGGCCGATGGGCAAAAGGCGGGCCTGTGCCTTGTGGGGCAAAACATCCACGAGGTGGGCGTTATAAAGAAAGGGGACAGGCTGTACTTTTATGCTTCTAACAAAGGCGAGGCAGTAACAGGGCCTGAAGTGAACAGAGAATACGTGTACCTTAAAATGGATATTAACCTGAAAGGCAGTACGGTACTTTCTTATAGTACTGACGGTAAGGCCTACATACTAATTGGTACTAACTGCGAGATAGCTAACAGCAACTACTGGAAAGGCGCACGCCCGGCGCTATTCTCTTATAATGAAGTGCAGGAGGGTGGCACGGCGCATTTTGACTGGTTCCATTATACTTTTGAGTAGGAGCTGTAACTGAAAACTACTTCGGTATCATTGCCTTCAAATCGTCAATACTATTCGCTTCCTCAATGGTTTTATCGTGCCGCCAGCGCAGTATACGGGGGAAACGTGTAGCCACCCCGCTTTTGTGCCTTCCGCTAAAGGCAATGCCCTCAAAGCCAATTTCAAACACCAGCTTTGGGGTAACACTACGCACAGGGCCAAAACGTTCGAGCGTATTCTTCTTAATGTAATCGTCTACCATGCGGAACTCGGCATCGGTTAAACCGGAATAAGCCTTGGCAAACGTAACCAGCTCGCGGGTGCCGTCTTCCTTATCTTCCCACAAGGCAAAAGTATAATCAGTAAACAGGTTGCTACGGCGGCCGCTGCCCCGCATGGCGTATGTGAGCACGGCATCAATGCTAAACGGGTCCAGCTTCCACTTCCACCAGTCGCCCTTTTTACGGCCCACCAGGTACGGCGAATCTTTCCGTTTAAACATAAGCCCCTCACTGCGCAACTCGCGTGCTTTGGCCTTTTCGTGCAGGGCATGGTCCCAACTGTCCAGGTCTATGCGTTCGCTTATCTGTAGGGGTGTCTGGTAGGCTTTTATGTCTTCATACAGCTGTTCTAAAAGCTTACGGCGCTTAATGTACGGATGGTTGCGGATGTCTTCGCCTTGCCATTCCAAAAGGTCGTAGGCACGGATGACCACAGGCGTTTTTTTAAGCAATGCCGCCGAAACTGTCTTGCGGCCTATGCGTGTTTGCAGGTCGTTAAACGAGCCTATGTTGCCGTCTACCCAGGGCAGGATTTCGCCGTCAATCACGGTTCCATCCGGAATCACATCAATAAAAACGGCCAGTTCAGGGTATTTATCGGTAACCAGTTCTTCGCCGCGGCTCCAGATGTACAGCTGCCCATTGCGCACAATGGTCTGGCTGCGGATACCATCCCACTTGTGTTCAGCACTCCACTCAGCAACATCTCCCAGGTCTTCAGGCTCGCCCTCAATCGCATAGGCCAGGTAAAACGGGTAAGGGCGGCTCAGGTTGTCCTGTGCACTTTCTTCTAAAACCAGGTTGTGAAAACTAATGCGGGAAGGGTCCCACTCGCCCATAAGCTTGTAGGCCAGTACATCTTCGTCTACACCCGTGGCTTTACTCAGGGCACGGGTCATAAGCTTCTGGCTTACGCCGATACGGAAACTACCGGTTATGAGCTTGGTAAATACAAAGCGTTCGTAGTAGTTAAGGGAGAGCCAGTTGCGGTGCAGGTATTCTTTTTTCTCATCATCGGTTTTCCGCTTCAGCGTAATCATTTCCTCTACAAATTCTGTAAGGCTCTTGTCGCTCTGCTCTTTAGAGGCGGGGATAACAAGGGCAATGGTCTCGGCCAAATCACCCACTATGTGATACGAATCTTCAAATAACCATAGCGGAATCTGCGCCAGTTCGGCAGCCCATTGGCGTAAAAGGGTAGTATTTACAGGCCGTGGCGGGCGGCGGTGCGAGAGTATGGCAATTGTCCACACACGGTCGGTATCACTCGCATTTTTAAAGTATTGCGTAAGCGCCTCCACCTTAACGTTGGTTTTATTAGAGCTGTCGAGGGTCTTTATCAGTTCGGCAAAGTTCTTCATTGTGTACCTCCTTCCTCATCTTCTGCTTCGGCAGCAGTGCGGACTTCAGTGTCGCCCTCATCGCCTTCATACTGGGTGTGTTCGGTACGGGCATCATAGCCTAATTCGCGCAGGTAGGTGCTAAAAATATCGCTATAGCCGTGGGTACAGATTATTTTTTCGGCACCGGTAGCGCGTATGCTTTCTAAAAGGCCGGGCCAATCGCAATGATCGCTCAGCACAAAACCCTTGTCTATTGCACGCCTCCTGCGGTGCCCCCTGAAGGCCATCCAGCCGCTTGCAGAACCCGTTACATAGGGTGTCATGCGGCGTATCCACGTGCTGCCGTGGGCGCTGGGCGGAGCCAAAACAATGCTACCCAATAGGTCTTCCTTTCTGGTTTCGGGGGTAATGCGTATGGTTTCGGGCAAATCCACCATCTGGCGGATAACCTGCGTCATGTTCTCTACCGCACCATGTGTATATATGCGCCCGATATCCGGGTCAAGGTGTTTCAGCAGCCGTTGCGCCTTGCCCAGCGTATAGCCAAAGAGTATTGAGGTTTGGCCGTCGGCACGGTTTTGCGCCCACCAGCTGTTTACATCAGCCATAACCTCGGCCTGTGGAGTCCACTTAAAAGCGGGCAACCCAAAAGTGTTTTCGGTGATAAACGTATGGCATTTAACCACTTCGTAAGGGGTGGAAAGGCCGTCGTCTTCGGTTTTGTAGTCGCCCGTAAACACCCATACCTCGCCTTTATGCTCCACGCGCACCTGCGCGCTGCCCACTATGTGCCCGGCAGGATGAAAGCTGAATTTGACGCCGTTTATGGTAAACGTTTCACCCCAGTCCTTACCCGTTACGTTTATGTCTCCCAGCCTGTGGCGGATTATGGGCACGTTCATGTGCTGGGTTATGTAGCTGCCGTGGCCCCAGCGGGAGTGGTCGGCATGCCCGTGTGTAATGATGGCCTTTGGCACAGCCCGCCACGGGTCGAGGTACACATCGGCCGCGGCGCAGTATATGCCTTTGTCGTTAAATGCCAGCAGGGGCTGCTTCATGGGGTTTGGTTTTGTACTCTTAAAGTTACAAAACGTTGTGGTTGAGTGGTAAGGGGTTTTGAGAAGTTTAACGGAAGTATACCATTAAGTTGCTTACCTTTGTTACAGACTCTGAAAGTTTATTCGCGGTGGTTAAATTAGATACAACGGAGGAGAGGCGAAAAATCATGCGGGCTATCAAAAGTAAAGATACGTCTGTAGAAGTCTTATTACGCAAAGCACTATGGAAACGGGGTTATAGATATAGAAAGAACGATAAAACTATAATTGGCACACCTGATATTGTTTTTAAAAAGTACCGCATTGCTATATTTATAGATAGCGAATTTTTTCACGGTTATAATTGGGAAATAAAAAAAACTAAACTACATGGTAACCGAGATTATTGGATTGCAAAAATTGAGCGTAATATGGCTCGTGATAAAAAAGTAAACGAATCTTTATTATCAAAAGGATGGGTAGTCTTACGTTTTTGGGGATTTGATGTGAAAAAAAATTTACAGGGTTGTTTGAAAATTATTGAAACACAAGTAGATGAAATGAAGAAGAAAATTTTTTACATAGATAATGAAAAATTTCTTTAAATAAGTTTTTTCTTTAAATCTATTTCAATAGATTTGTAACCAATGTCCAACTTTGTCCAATTGGTTATGAAAAAATATTATACTGCCGAAGCATCTGAAATTATAGGTAAAAGCCAAAAAACAATTATAAGGTGGGATGATGAGGGTAAGTTAAAAGCTTTACGGGAGCCCGTTACAAATAAAAGGTATTATACTACTGATATGCTCCTTCCTTTTACAGATGATTTTCAAGCTGAATATATTTCTGAAAAATCAAACAAAGTAGTTCCACAGGAGCAATTTACTGTACTTGAGCTTTTTGCGGGTGCTGGTGGGCTGGCTATTGGGCTCGAACAAGCTGGTATTAAATGCGTTGCATTAAATGAAATAGATAAGTACGCCTGCCAAACTTTACGCGCTAACAGGCCTAAATGGAATGTCCTTGAAGGGGATATTAAGCAATATGATTTCTCAAATTATAAAGGGCAAGCTGATATTGTCACAGGTGGGTTTCCCTGCCAGTCTTTTAGTTATGCCGGTAAAAGATTGGGCTTAGAGGATGCAAGGGGTACGTTGTTTTATGAATTTGCCAGGGCTGTAAAAGAGGTTGAGCCTTTAATTTGTGTGGGAGAAAATGTAAGGGGGTTATTAAACCATGATGGCGGTAAAACGCTACAAGGCATGATTTCAATACTTGATGAAATTGGTTATAGGGTTATGCCGGTGCAGGTTTTAAAGGCAATTAACTATAAGGTACCTCAAAAACGTGAAAGGCTTATTTTAGTGGGGGTTCGAAAAGATATTGCTTTTGATTTTGAGTATCCTAAGCCCTATAAGCGTATCTATAACTTAGAAGATGCACTAAAACAGGGGGATTTATTCGATACTGATGTCCCTAAATCAATAGGTGCTAAATATCCTGTAAGTAAAAAAGAGGTATTAGATCTTGTGCCTCAGAAAGGTTACTGGCGTGACCTACCCATTGAACTTCAAAAACAGTTTATGGGTAAAAGCTTTTATTTAGGTGGCGGCAAAACAGGTATGGCACGCAGGATTGGCTGGGATGAACCTTGCCTTACCTTAACTTGTAGCCCTGCCCAAAAACAAACCGAACGTTGCCATCCTGAAGAAACGCGCCCGTTTACTGTACGAGAATATGCCCGTATCCAAACGTTTCCTGATAACTGGGAGTTTAAGGGTTCAGCTGCGCATCAATATAAACAGATAGGTAACGCGGTACCAGTCAACTTAGGTAAGGAAATAGGGTATTCGTTAGTTAGCTTTTTGAATAAGTATTATTCATAAATAAATTCTTATATTGTGGCCAAATAATCCTCATATGCCACTAACTGAACAAGAGATTTTTGATACTACAAGAAATACTGCAATTAATAGTATAAGGAAATATGCAGTTACTAAACTTAAAAAGAAAAAAAAGTTTCAAATTTTAGATTTGATAATGCCTAATGAAAGAAAAGTAAGGTCAATAGTTGGAGGGCTTGAAACATCTTTAGGTACAACTTTGTGGGAACCTTTAGCGAGAAATTTAGCGGAATTGAATGGTTTTGAAGTAGTTAAAAACAACTTGCAAATGCCTACCAATATGCCTCACAATTTACACAATACATTGCAGACAATAATAGCAAGTAGGAGAAATGGCAGTAAACAATACGATGCTCGTGCTTCTCATTTGGCAATAAAAAGTGTTTGTGAAGATTTTATTCAGAATCCGATAGATAATTTTAAAAAAGCCCCTTCAGGTCATGGTGTGGATGTTTGGCTCATTAAAGATGGTGTAAATTATTTTTTTGATACTAAGACTGTTCAACCAAATGTAGGTGATTATTCGAAGTATTTGATACAACTTTTAACTTGGTATGCTTATTTTTATTCTCAATTTCCTGAGGGTCTAGCAGAGGCTAGGATAGTATTTCCTTATAATCCTTATGGTCAATTAGATTTTTGGGATAATACTGTAAATAGAGGTAGGCCACTTGAACAAATAAATGAAGCTTGGGTTCAAAATGAGTTTTGGGATTTTTGTACCGGGTTCGAAAATTCTTATTCGGTAATCCACAAAGCTTTTGTTGATATTGCGGAAAGTGGAGATTTGAAGGATATATTGGAACAAATATTTAATTAATCCCCCCACATGACATTTATCATATTCCGATAAGCCCCCCTGCCCCATATTTGCAGGATATTTTTACCGGAAGACACATGACAACTGCACAACCCCACACCTTTCACATACCCGTTATGGGTCTGGCGTATACCATAGACACCCCTATAAAAGTGGCCAAATTTGGCATTGACTCCGTAGTTTCAATAGTAGACGACGAGCTCATGGAGCGTATGCGCGCCTTTTACAGCCAGAAGCTGGCACTGCCCTATAAGGAGATAACCCAAAAAATGGCCGACTACCGCGCTGAACGCACTACCCAGTACCTCAATATGTTAGACAGGGTAGTAAAGCAAAAGTACACGGATTTCTGCGCGGAGCTGGCCACCTGCAAGGAGTCGCTCATCAGTTTTATAAACACCGTGCCGCAAATGAGCCACGTAAAGCGCGGCCTGCAGGTATATGCCTACAGCACGTTTGATAAAAGCCAGGAAATCAGGAACTTTCTGGCGCAACACGTGCCGCCGGGGACTATCGACGTTAACATCATGACCAAGGTGGACAAGACCAACTTCAGCCAAAAGCAGCCCCTGCCAACCATTTATAACGATGCCCATGCATCGCTTAGGGGCTTTGCCAACAGCACGTTAGGGTCGTCTGTAGTGCTTTCGGCAGGGATGAACCCATCGCTATACAGCTATATATCAGAGTTTAATGATTTTTACCCTGACCGTTTTGGCCACCTCAAAAAGAAGGTCATCCTGAAGGTAAGCGACTTCCGTTCGGCACTCATACAGGGCAGTTTCCTTGCCAAAAAGGGCATCTGGGTGAGTGAATACCGCATAGAATCAGGCCTTAACTGCGGTGGCCATGCCTTTGCTACCGATGGCCTTTTGCTGGGTTCTATTATGGAGGAGTTCAAAAATCGCAGACAGGAACTTATCGAAACGGCTCACAATCTTATGACTAAGGTACTTATGCAGAAGGAATTACCGGTGCCTGTACAGCCGCTCCCGCTTAAAATTACCGTGCAGGGCGGGGTGGGTACAGCCCGGGAACACGATTTCCTGCTGGACGAATATGCTGCCGATTCAGTAGGCTGGGGGTCGCCGTTTTTGCTGGTTCCCGAAGCCACTGCAACCGATGCCCAAACCCGACAACTGCTTGCAACTGCCTGTGATACTGACTTTTACCGTAGCGATATTTCGCCTTTAGGGGTGCCGTTCAACGCCATTAAGGGTACTACTAATGAGTACTTTAAGGCCAAACGCATAGCCGATGGCCGCCCCGGAAGCTCATGCCCCAAAAAGCTGCTGGCACTCAACACACAGTATGATGCCGAGGGGCTTTGTACCGCATCGCACAAGTACCAAAAGCTTAAATTACAGGAACTTACTGCTTCTGATGTCGATTTTACAGAAGAGCAGGAAGCCATAACCGTAAAATCGTGCCTTTGTGTGGGGCTTGCCAACCCTGCATACATTGAAAATGAGATGGTTATAAAAGGAGAGCAACAGGGCGTGGTGGTATGCCCCGGGCCTAATTTAGCGTATTTTGATAAGCAAGTATCACTCAGCCAAATGGTTAGGCATATTTATGGGTATGAGTTCGTACTCGCTGAAGGATACCGCCCTAATATGTTTATTAAAGAGCTGGATTTGTATGTGGAATACTTTCGCGAAAGCTTGTTAACCAATAACTTAACTGCTGCGCAAATCAAAAAATGGACAGTTTTTAAGGCCAACCTGCTTTCGGGTATTGCCTATTATGAGGAATTATTCACGCAAAGTGTTCATTTTGAGGAGCAAAGAATGGATAACCTGCAAAAATTACAGGAGTATAAAACACAGTTAGAAGCATTAGTGGTACCTCAGTTAGCTGTGGCAATATAGCCATTTTTAGTGTGCGTCTATGCGTAACTTGTTGAATGTGAAGGCTTCAATAGCGTCATGGTAGTCTACCTCGTCCCAGTTGGTTTCGTCGTGCATGGTCTCAAATTCCTTGGCCCAGCTAATAAATGCGGCTATGTCTTCGCGGGAGTCGCCGCTAAAGAACCCCTTCTGGCCGGCAAGGTAGGCTATATCGGCAAGTGCTTCCAGCAGTTTGTTGCCCTCAACGGTGTAAATTAAATCGTACATAATAAAATTCGCTTAATTGATTGACTTTGAGGCAGCAATTTGCTAAAAAAAATTAGAATATTGGCAAAATCATTACGAAATTTTCAAAATTTTACTGTACGATTGCGGCTGTTAAAAAAATGTGAAATCGTGATTCTCAAAACAGGATGTTTTCTTACAAAACAGCATCAAAAAGTGCTTAATATTTCACTTTTGGACATTGAAATTGAGTAACAAAGTGACAGTGTTGCAAAGTGACAAAGTTTGAGGTCTGAGTCCAAAATTGGAAATAAAAAAATAAACTGAATTTTTGAAGGACGTTCCAAAATTAATCCGGTACCTCAAAAAAAATTCACGATATATCGTGAATTTAAATTTCAGTCAAAAAAGTCGAAGGTCAAAAGTCATAAAGCCCTTAGTTTCGAACAGCCGACTTTTGACCTTCGACTATTCCCCCTTTGGGGGTTAGGGGGCTTCCATTTTTATCCTCGATACCAGCGCCACAATGCCCAGACCGAAAACACCTATTATGGCAAACGACATCTTGAGGCCTACCTCTTCGGCAATGTAGCCTATAACCGGCGGGCCTATTAAAAAGCCCAGGAAGCTAACACTCGACACCGCCGTTAAGGCCTGGCTGGGTTCAATGCCCGGTGTGCGCCCCGCAAGGCTGTACACCCCCGGCACTACGGTGCTTACGCCCAGGCCAACAAGCATAAACCCAAGGGCTGATGGCACCACATAAGGCAGCAGCACCGCCAGGTACATACCCCCGGTAATAAGCACGCCGCTAACCTGCAGCACGCGTTTACGACCAAAACGCCCCACCAGCCTGTCGCCTATAAAACGGCCCGATGCCATCATGATCATGAATGATGTGTAGCCCAGTATAACCAGCGATTCCGGCGCTTTTACCACATCTTTAAAATACACCCCGCTCCAGTCAAACATAATGCCCTCACTTACCATACTGCAAAAACCTATAATGCCCAGCCACACCAGGGCAGGGTTCATTTTGGGCAGCAGGCTGCGTTTTTTCTCCGCCTCAACGGCTTTGGGCTTTGGTGGGCGTGTTTTAATTAAATAGCTGTAGTTTAAAAATATATTAATGTACAGCACCACCCCTATAATGGCAAAATGGTAAATGGGCTGTAGCTTAAGGTTCATCATCAGCAGGCCCACAAGCGCCCCGGTAAAACCCGCCAGGCTCCATGCCCCGTGAAAGGAAGACATAATAGGTTTGCGGAAAATACCCTCAGTAAGCAATCCCTGTGTGTTGACCGATATGTTTGTAACGTTACTAAAAACACCAAAAAAGAACAGCGACAGCATAAGGTGCCAGCGTTCTGTAGCCAGGCCCAGTGTAACCATGGCCGCTATGTACAGCAGTATGCCCATCTGTACCGTTTTGCGGCTGCTGTACTTAACCACCAGCTTGCCCGAAAAAGGCATCATGAGAAGCTGCCCGCACGGTATGGCAAACAGCACCGTACCAAGGTCGGCCTCGCTAAGCCCCAGCGTTTCCTTAATATCCGGAATACGGCTGGCCCATGTGGCGAAGGTAAGCCCCATGCTAAAGTAAAACAAACTCACCGCCAGGCGCACACGGTTCAGGTAGCCCTCTTTGGCTAATTTATACGATTTTAAAGGCTTGCGCACCTTTCGCGACAGGTTTATTTCGGTATCCATGCTGCAAAGTTACTATGTTTTTTGTTTCAATGCTTCTATGTGCAGCTTAGGCGTGCATTTTTTGTTAAGTATTTGTTTGCCAGTGTGCGGTATACCTTTTTTGGAGAGATAAATAGGAAGGACGCTAAAGTAATTTTAAAAAACACAAAGATTTCTATGTTATCAAACAAGTAAAGTCCAATGTTTTTTGAGAGCTGTATTCATTTTTTGACAGGTAAGCCTGTTTTCTATTTACTACAGACATTATTCTGTGAACAAGTTTATTTCGAACGGCGTTTAATACACTCATTTTATTTTTTCCTTCTGATACTTTACGTTGATAGTATTCTTTGATTTCTTCATCGAACCTTATTGATGCCATTGCAGCCAAGTGCAGTAGTTTTTTAATATTCTTATTGGCCATTTTTGATACTCGTTCCTTTTTTACTATAGTACCGGATTGATTTTTAAAAGGCACCACTCCCGCGTAACAGGCAAGATGCCTGGCGCTCTGGAAGGATGTGAAGTTATTTGTTGCAATTATTAAATTCACAGCACATTGTGGCCCTATACCCGGTATGGTGGTTATGAGTGCCTTGGTCTGGCTTATTTCAGGATCATTTGCAATTAACTGTTCTATCTTTTCCTCTGTTTGTTTTATAGATTTAACCAAAGCATTTAATACCTGTTTAAAGGATTTGGAGAGTATTTGATATTCAAAAGCATCATGCGTCTTAGCTTCTTTCAGGCGGTTCTCTAAAGCTGTTTTTTGTCCCAGCATAGCTTCACGTACTTTGTTTAAGACACCAAGTTGTTTAATAACTTCTGTGGCCTCACGGTAAGGAATAAGCTTATCATTATATCGGATGGCATATTGGGCAATCCGCAACGCATCTTTACGATCGTCTTTCCCTCTCATATCCGTTGTGGCCCATTTGATTTTAAGGGCATGTTCAACCCATAAGGGCACATCCAATTCGGAACAAACAACTTCTAAAGGCCTGTTGTAAATCCCTGTGTTTTCACAACATACTAACACTTCTCCCCTGGTTATCCTGTAAGTATTTAATACTGCTTTTATAAAAGCTCTAATACTTTTCCTGTTGTTTAGAATTACCCTCTCCTGGAGTAATTCCAGCTGATTGTTTAAAATGGCAATGTCCAGTTTAGATTTGGAAACATCAATTCCAATTACGTACTTTTGTTTCATATTGAATATTTTATTCCACAAAGAGAGTGTTATCTAAGTCCTTGATAATAGGTCGTTAACCTAAATTTCTATTATGATCTTGCTCTCTAAGAAACAGGGTACGTAATCTTCGTATAGGCCTCGGAATCCTTTGACACAAATTGATTCACCCTGTTTCTTGTGGAATGATTAATAACAATAAATATACTTCGGAATACTATTAATCAATCCACTTTGCAAACTAAAGGACACAAAGGGCGCAAGGGAAAAGCATGATTTTATTATAAAATGAAGCTTTTCCCTTGCGCCCTTTGTGTCTTTGTGTTTGAAATTATATCTTCAAGGAACAGTTTTTTACCTCATTTATAATAAAGTAACCTGTGCCCGCAACTCCTCACCCTTAAGCCCTGCAATAAGGTTTTGGGCAGCCAGTACCGCCATGGCATCGCGCGTTTCCTTAACAGCAGTACCTATATGCGGCAGTATGCTCACGTTTTCCATATTTAGCAGAGGGTTGCTTTTATCCATGGGTTCAGGGTTGGTAACATCAAGCCCCGCGCCCCATATTGTTCCGTTTTCAAGGGCTGTCTTTAGGTGGGCTTCGTTGTGTATGCCACCTCGAGCGGTGTTGATAAAGAGCGCCGAATTTTTCATCTTAGCAAATGTACCGGCATCAAACAGCCCCTTGTTTTCATCATTAAGGTTAGCGTGAACTGAAAGCACATCGCTTTGCGCGAGAAGGGTGTCAAAGCCCACACGGCGTGCACCCAGCTCCTGTTCGGCTTTTTCATTATGCCCACGGTTGTGGTAAATAACATCCATGCCATAAGCGCCTTTGCACATACGCGCCATTTCCAGGCCTATATTCCCTAACCCAAAAATGCCCAGTGTTTTGCCAAACAGGCTGGTACCCAGCCCGGCGGTGGGCTCAAAAAATCCCCACTGGCCGTTGCCAATGCGTTTATGGTGGTAAAAGGCCTTGCGGGCAGTGGCAACCATAAGCAGGAAAGCCGTTTCGGCGGTGGATTTACTCAGCACATCGGGTGTATTGCCTATGGCAACGCCAGCCTTTGTAGCCGCCTCAATATCTACATTATCATAACCAATAGAGAGCAGCGATACCACTTTTAAATGGCTGCATTGCTCAAAAAAAGCGGCATTAACCATGCGCCTGCCGCTTAATATAATGCCATCGGCAACCTTGCAGTGTTCAATAAATTCGGCTTCGGTAAGTTCGCGCTTTTCTTCCCACTGCGTAATTTCAAGGCCCTCTTTTTCAAGAAGCGCCAGCCCCGCCTGTGGTATTTTACGTGTTATAAATACTTTCATTTTATAATTGGCCTCACCCCCGGCCCCTCTCCAAAGGAGAGGGGAGTCAAGAGCGTGAAAATTGGTTTCTATAATAGTTTAAAGTATGAGTGAAGCTACTCCCTCTCCTTTGGAGAGGGGTGGGGAGAGGCTTATTTACTCTCCTGCGTCAGGAAAGCCACATCTTCTGCCGTAAGGCTAAGTTTAGGCGCCGCAATAAGGCTGTCTAACTGGCTAATGCTTGTGGCGCTTACAATAGGAGCCGTAATACTTGGGCGATTAATAAGCCATGCCAGCGCCACGGTGGTAGGGGTGGCGTTGTATTGAGCCGCCACCTTATCAAGCGCCGCAAGAATACGGAATCCCCTTTCGTTAAAGTTCTTGTCCATATCGCCGCCACGTGCGCTTTTGCCGAGGTCTTCTTTAGTGCGGTATTTCCCCGTAAGGAAACCGCTTGCCAGCGAAAAATACGGAATAACCCCAAGGTTGTTTGCAAGGGCAAGCTGCTCATACGTGCTTTCATAACCCTGGCGGTCCAGCATATTGTAGTGCGGCTGCAGGGTTTCATACAGCGGCAGCCCGTGTTCCTGAGACGTTTGTAATGACTCCTTTATCCTTTCGGGCGACATATTGCTGGTGCCTATATAGCGCACCTTGCCGTCTTTAATAAGCTGCTGGTAGGCCTCAAGGGTTTCCTGCACGGGTGTGCTTTCTTCGTCAAAATGCGTTTGGTACAGGTCTATATAATCGGTTTTAAGGCGCTTAAGCGATGCCTCTGCCGCCTGAATGATGTAGTCTTTTTTAAGGCCTTTTTTACTGTCGCCCATATCGCTGCCCACCTTGGTGGCAATAATTACCTCGCTGCGGTTGTTGCGTTCCCTGAGCCAGTTGCCTATAATGGCCTCGCTCTCGCCGCTGGCGTTGCCCGGTGCCCAGCGCGAGTATACATCGGCCGTGTCAATAAAATTAAACCCGGCGCCGGTAAAGGCATCCAGTATTTCAAATGATTTGTTTTGGTCAATAGTCCACCCAAATACATTACCGCCAAAGGCAATGGGGTACATGTGCAGGCCGGTGGTGCCTAATTGTCTTTTTTCCATGATTAAATAATTTTGGCTTATAGTTATAGATATGATTCCAGGTTTTTAAGAATCAGTAGTATGGTTATTAATGCAGGCAGTGCCTGTATAAAAAATATGCGTTTGGTGGCGGTGGCAGCACCATAAATGCCCGCTATGGCAATGCAGCCTAAAAAGAACAGTTGTATGTAGCTGTGCCACAGCATATCGGTAATAAAAAACGTCCATAGTAAACCCGCGGCTAAAAAGCCGTTGTACAGCCCCTGGTTGGCCGCCAGCGTTTTGGTTTTTGGGAAAAGGTCTTTTGGGAAGTTGCGGAACACCTTTGGCGCGCGTGTTTCCCACGCAAACATTTCCAGCCACATAATGTATAAATGCAGCAGGGCAATAACGGTTACCAGTATGCTGGTAACAATGTCTAAAATGCCTGCCCGGTTTATAACCAATACTTCCATAATCTTACAGGTTTATTGCTTTCTTTTCTTTATCGCTTTCAATAGCAGCATCTATAATTTGCATTACAAGCAGGCCGTCCTGTGCGGTAACAGGCTCCGGAATGCCCTGGGTAATGGCGTTGTACACACCGTCGAAAATGCCGTAGTAGTTGCCTTTAAGGGTAGGTATGGTTTTGCGGATGCTCTCGCCGTTTTGCGAGTAGTGCAGCAACCCCGATTTGTCTTCAGGCTCGGTACCCCAATTGTCAAGGTTGGGTTTTGCACCGGTTTTAAGGGTGTCTTCCTGAATATCGCCACGGTCTTTAAAAAACGAACCCTCGCGCCCCTGCAATACATAAGACGGCAACAGCTCTTTATTAAAGAATCCGGCATGCAGGCGCACGCGCTTATTGGGGTAATACAGCAGTATATCAATATTATCGTCTACCACAGAGCCTTCCCTCAGCGTTCGGATATCGGCAAACACGCTATCGGGCTTACCAAAGAGTGCCAGTGCCTGGTCTATAATATGCGGCCCAAGGTCTTTCAGTACGCCTGCACCGGCATTGGCGCTTTCTTTCCATGCTTTGGGGCTTAGTATAGGGTTGTAGCGGTCAAAACGTATTTCAGCCTCTACAATATCGCCTAAAACACCACTTTCCAGCACTTGCTTTACGGTAAGGAAATCGCTGTCCCACCTGCGGTTTTGGTACACGGTTAGGGTTACGCCCTTGGCTTTGGCCAGTTCGCCTAACTCTTTAGCTTCGGCGGCTGTAGTGGTAAAGGCTTTTTCAACCAGGGTGTGCTTGCCGGCGGCTATGGCCTGTTTGGCATATTCATAATGCGTGTCTACGGGGGTGTTAACCACCACCAGGTCTACATCATCGGCTAACAGTTCTTCTATTGATTCATATCGTTTTACATTGGGGTAATCCTGGCGGATAAGGTCTTTACTGCGTTCCCATGCGCCCGTTAGCTCAAAGCCGGGGTGCAGGGTTAAAAATGGTGCATGAAATACCTTGCCGGACATACCGTAAGAGAGTAGTGCTGTTTTAATTTTTTTCATTTGTATATATTATGGTACCACAAAGATTCACAAAGGAGCACAGAGGTACACAAAGTTTTATTTTAAAGGGTATGATGGGTATTCCCCTCCTTCGGAGGGGTGCCCGTAGGGCGGGGTGGTTTTTCAACTCAGGATATCTCATTCAAAAATCCCACCCCGGCTTCGCCACCCCTCCGGAGGAGGGGAATAGCTTCACTCAGACGTTTAATTATTGACATCCCCCGGGATTTCATCCCGGGCTAATATGCGCGACCCTTTCAGGGTCGGGTGGCGTGTATTGTATCATTATGGGAGACGCATTCAATGCATCTCTACAGCTGCTGCAAACTGCTACCTGCCACCAGCTATCTGCCATCTGAACACTGATTACTGATCACTGCCTACTACCTCTTCCTCCACTGTGCGCGGTCGTACTGCTTGGGCCAGATGGTTTCTGCATTTAACTCATGGGCAAAACGCAGCGCCAGGTTAGGGTCGCGCAACGATTCGCGGGCAAAAAGCACAAGGTCGGCCTTGCCAGATGCAATGATGTCTTCTGCCTGTTGGGCTTCGGTAATAAGGCCCACGGCGCCCGTGGCAATATGGGCTTCTTTTTTAACCCTTTCGGCAATAGGCACCTGGTAGCCCGGCCCTACAGGTATTTGCTGGTGCTGCACCGCGCCGCCGCTTGAGCAGTCTACCACATCAACACCTTTTTCTTTCAGTATTTTGGCAAGTGCCACGCTTTCGTCTACATTCCAGCCCCCTTCGGCCCAGTCGGTACCGCTAATGCGTACAAAAATGGGCAGTTCGGTAGGCCATTCGCTTTGCACGGCTTCCAGCACTTCTAAAAGCAGGCGGGTGCGGTTTTCAAAGCTGCCGCCATACTCGTCGGTTCGTGTGTTTGCCAGCGGCGAAAGAAACTCGTGTAGCAGGTAGCCGTGTGCCCCGTGTATTTCCACCACCTTGTAACCGGCTTCATGTGCACGGCGGGTAGCGGCTTTAAAGTCGGCCACCACTTTGGCAATACCGGCCTTATCCAGCTCCTGTGGCGGTTCGGCTTCGTGCTCGCTAAAACGTATGGCACTTGGCGCTACTGAGTCCCACCCGCCTTCGGCATGCGTAAGTTTGTGGTTGCCCTGCCATGGGGCGCTCACGCTTGCTTTGCGGCCTGCGTGTGCCAGCTGTATGCCGGGGAAAGCGTTGTGTTGTAATATAAAAGCAGTTATCTGTTTGTATTTTTCTATATGGGCATCATCCCAAATGCCCAGGTCGCACGGCGATATGCGGCCTTCCGGCGATACGGCTGTGGCTTCCTGAATAATAAGGCCTGCACCGCCTATGGCTCGCGCGCCAAGGTGCACCAGGTGCCAGTCGTTAGCAAAACCGTCTTCGGCACTGTACTGGCACATAGGGCTTACCACTATGCGGTTTTTAAGGATAAGGCTCCTGAGCTGGAATATTGAAAATAAGTGTGACATAATTTGTTTTTGGCTTGGGTTAGTTGTAAAAAAGGCGTTAGTTTTACAGTAATGCCTTACAGTATAAAGTTACGTTTTGTAAAGTTATCTTATACTATCCAATTACAAATTGCATTCATCATTATTAACAAAACATTTAAATAACATACGAAAACGCTAAAAAATGCCATGCTTAGCCTAAAAATAGTATTTTTGTGCGTTCACAAAGTATTTAACTCTCGCAAATGGATACACTCAATCAGGTTGCACAACTTGTACTTATGCTTTCAATTCTTGTAGTTCTGCACGAATTTGGCCATTATATCACCGCTAAAATGTTTAAGGTAAGGGTAGAAAAATTTTACCTTTTTATGGATGCCGGGTTTAGCCTTATTAAAAAGAAAATAGGCGAAACCGAGTGGGGTATAGGCTGGCTTCCGCTGGGCGGCTACGTAAAGCTGAGTGGTATGATTGACGAAAGTATGGATACCGAGCAAATGAAAAGCGAGCCGCAGCCGTATGAGTTTCGTTCTAAGCCGGCCTGGCAAAGGCTTATAATCATGCTGGGCGGTATTATTGTAAACATACTGCTGGCGTGGTTAATTTTTACTGTGGTATACAGCACCTATGGCAAAACCTATGTAAGTACTGAGGTAATGCAGAAAAACGGCCTTGTTTTTGGCGAAACCGGCCACAAGGTGGGCTTTAAAGACGGCGACCGTATTGTAGAGGCCGACGGCAAATTCCAGAAAAGTTTTAACCGTATGACCCTCGATGTGCTTTTAGGGGATAAAGTAGTGGTAGAGCGCGATGGAAAACGTGTAGACGTTAACCTGAGCGATGAAAACAAAGCACTGATACTGGAAACCGAAGGGCGCGACTTTATGCACCCGTGGATTAAAAGCGCAACGGTAGACTCTGTAGCGCCGGGTTCAGGAGCTGCTAAGGGTGGCCTTAAGGTGGGCGACAAAATACGCACTGTAAACGGAAAAGAGCAGCGCTACCTTTCTCAAATGAGCGAAGAGGCGTTTAAGCACAAAAAAGGCTTTATAAACATTGGTATTGAGCGCAACGGCCAGCCCATGACGCTTAACGTGCCGGTAGATTCTATTGGCAAGGTGGGTATAAACCAGGTGGCGGAAGGCCTTGAGCATTACAAAATAACAGAGCATTATAGCTTTTTTGGTGCCATACCGGCTGCCATAACCGAGTCGTATGACCTGATTATATACAACATTAAGCAGTTTAAGCTTATACTGCGCCCCAGCACGGGTGCCTACAAGCAGGTTACAAGTGTGGTGGGTATTGCCACAAAACTGCCTACCACGTGGGACTGGGAGTTCTTCTGGAACTTTACGGCACTGTTTAGCATAGGCCTTGCCTTTATGAACATACTGCCCATACCGGGCCTTGACGGCGGCCATGCCATATTTACCATTGCCGAAATGATTACCGGCCGCAAGCTTAGCGATAAGGCTGCAGGCATTGTACAAACGGTGGGAATGGTAATTTTGCTGAGTTTAATGGCACTTGTTTTCGGAAAAGACATTTACCAACTTATTGTGGGTTAGGCTGCTGAAAAAACGTTTTAATTTTTTTTAAATTTTTGTTTGGAGAAATTAAAAATGGTTATATATTTGCACCGCAATAAAGCTGACGGCTTTAGCGCTACAAAAGTTCTTTAGAAGTTAATACCAGATTAATAAAGCCTTAAGGTTTTATAAATTCGAGAAACAATATACAGTTTCCTCCTTAGCTCAGCTGGTTAGAGCATCTGACTGTTAATCAGAGGGTCCTTGGTTCGAGCCCAAGAGGGGGAGCCAGATTGGAAAAGCCGCTAATTTTAGCGGCTTTTTTCATTTTAGCCTTTTCTAACTCCTTGGTATTACGGGATAATAGCTCCAAAATAGTATTAGTCGAATTGGTTCGAAAACCCTCTTTTTCGACTATCAGATTTTCAGGGAAAATAGTTCGTAAAAAACTGCCTTTCTTTCTGTCTTCCAGTTGGTTAAACAAACTACCCATGCTACATAGTAATTTTACCGAATCGGCGACATACTTTTTAAGATATACATCATTCCTTGCAAGTTTTGATATACTATCTTCTATTTCGTTAATAGTTGTTTTATACCTCGTTGTAATCTTTGTGAACAACTCTAAGTCTATCTCTCTGCTCATTAGTCTGTCCTCTGCATCCAGTATCAGTTTTTCAAGTGTTTCTTTCTCTTTAGTGAGTTCTTCTCTTCGTATGTAAGCATCGGTCTCACTTTGGCTTATTAAGTCGCTTAAAACCTCGCTATAAAGTGAGCCAACATTTTTGTTTAGTGATGTGTCCCGTCCTGAAATATCGATACACAAAAAAAGTATCAAAATGGAAGGACAAAACAATTATGTAAGGCGTACCCAAAAAGATTACACTTTAAGTTTAAAGATTCAAATTGTAAAAGAGATTGAATCGGGTGAGCTTTCAACTTATGCCGCGCAAAGAAAATATGGCATCCAGGCTCGTTCAACAGTTGTAAATTGGCTTAGGAAATATGGTAACTTTGATTGGGAGAATCAAACACCATCGAATATGCCAAAGACACCTGAACAACGTATTATGGAACTTGAGGCCAAAGTAAAGCTTTTAGAAAAGCAGAAAGCCCAGCTTGAAAGTCAAAACCATATATCCGATTCTAAAGCTATTATTTTTGATATGATGATAGACTTAGCGGAAAAGGAATATAATATTGACATCAGAAAAAACTTACCACCCGGACAATCCAATCCTTCAGTAAAAAAAGGCAGGAAAGCTTAAGCTTCAGCTGTGGTTTGTTCGGGATAGACAGGCAGGTTTATTATCGAAGTGTTAAACGTGTCAAGCTTCGCAGGAGCCTGGCGGAACAGGTTGTAGGACTTGTAAAGGAACAGCGCATAGCCCAACCCCGGCTTGGTACACGCAAATTGTATCATATACTTAATAATAAGCTTAAAGATTTAAAAGTAGGAAGGGATAAGTTCTTTAGTATTTTAAAAGCAAATCATTTACTGATAAAGCCTAAAAGGAGTTATCATGTCACTACATGGTCACACCATCGTTTTAGAAAGCATCCTAACCTGATTAAAGAACTTGATATTACTAAACCGGAGCAGGTGTGGGTATCCGACATTACATACATCGGGAAACGGGATAAACCTTGTTATTTAAGCTTAATAACAGATGCTTATTCTAAAAAGATAATGGGATATGATGTGTCTGATTCCCTGAGCACACAAGGCAGTATTAATGCTCTAAAAATGGCTCATAAGAACAGGATGTTTAAGGCTGAATCATTAATACATCATTCAGACAGGGGAATACAATATTGTTCGGATGAGTATCAATATTTATTAAAAAAATGTAACTTGAAATGTAGTATGACTCAAAACTCAGATCCTTATGAAAATGCAGTAGCGGAAAGGGTAAATGGAATATTAAAACAGGAGTTTATGATTGACGCTTACCATCTTGAATTATCATTAATGAAAAAGCTGGTAGCGGAGGTTATAAATAAGTATAATCAAATCAGGCCACATTGGTCAAATTATATGCTGACTCCAAACAAAATGCACCTGCAAAGCAGTATCAAAATGAAAACCTATAAAACAAAAAACAGAAGTAACCCGAAAGCTACTTCTGTCTAAAAAAATGTATTTTTACTATTATTAATCCTGTATCGTTATTTTAGGACTAGTCAATGCTTTGTCGAGCATACTGGTTACATTACTATGTAGCACATCTTTTTTATACCTCACCTTGCATTTAGAAGTACAATGATAATATTCGTAGTGTCCGCCATTACCCTTGGATTTACTCGCTGTTATCTGCTTCGCGCAAATAGGACATATCAGGCTACCTTTCAATGGAAATGCTGGATTTATAGATGTGGGTAGCTTTGCGCCTACATTTTTTCTGCCATCTAAAACATCCTGTACCTTGTCAAATAATTCACGGCTTATTAAGGGTTCATGTAGTCCTCTTATAAGGTGTGCCGACTCTTTTTTATATTCAGGTACTACAACCATACCACAGTATAAGATATTCCTCAGCATATTGTAAAACTGTTGTTTTTCCAGCCTTAAACCATGCTCTACTTTAAATCTTTTTCGTATTACTTCAACTGCTTCAAGACCTTTTAAAACCTCTGTGAAAGCCTTAATGACAATTTTGGCATCGGCATTAGGGATTACAGAAGTCTTACCTAAAACTTTCCCGTTATCATATCCATAAGGTGCTTTGGATAAAAAACACCCTTCTTTTACTGCGCGTCTCATCCCGTCTTTCGTACGTTGTGATATTTTAAGATTTTCAACCTCTGGGAGTATAAGATACATTGACAATAAAACCTTATTATCTGGGTTTGTGAGGTCTAATGGCTGTTCTATAGAGTTTACTTCTATCCCCATATCTGTTAGCCTTCTTATCACTGCCAGAGCTTCTTCTGCATTTCGGGAGAATCTATCCCATTTTGTAAAAAGAATCTTACCAATAGCTTGTTTGTTTTTTGTAGCATACTCCATAAGATTGTTCCATTCAGGACGGTTAAAATTCTTTGCAGAATAATCGTCCTCAAAATGTTTAGCAATCGTAAGTTTGTTTATCTCACAGTAAGTAGTTAGGATTTGTTGCTGGTGGCGTAGGCTAAAGCCTTTTTCTGCCTGTTCGTCTGTACTAACACGTGTATATATAATTGTAGCCATGTTATTGTTGTTTAATTGTTAGTGTGTTGATAATGTTTAGTAATCGTAAATTTGTTTATTTCACAGTAGGTGGTTAGGGCTTTTTTCTGATTGCATAAGCTAAAGCCTATCTCTACCTGCTCGTCTGTACTGACACGTGTATAAATTATGGTATTCATTATCCTAGTGTTTTTTTTAATTCGTTATACCCTATTAAAGCTAATTGCTCAGAACTATATCCTTCCATATCCTCCCAATAGCATTTATCTTCATAATTGTCAAGTATTGAGTATATAACCCAAAAGACTTTATCGTAATAAATTATCCTTCTGTCAACGTATTTATTGTTAGAAACACCAAATATATTTTCTTCGGTCTCTATTACATCTCCTTGTAGTTTAATAACTTCAATTAGTTCCTTGATGGGTAAATCTAAATCAATGATTAATTTTAATTTGCTCATATTTAATATTTTATGGTTAATTGTAATTCAGCTAGTGAGTAAAGTACCTGCCTAATAGTTTCAATCTCAGCATCTGAGTAGAAAATACCGTCACGGTTCAAAATTTGTTTGCATTTTGTATGGGATAGCATACGATTCTTCCGCTTCTTCCAATTTTTTATTGCGGAGAATTATTCTTTTATAGTCACAACTGGACTCCCTACGAGTATTTTTTAGGAATTATACATCTATCTCTACAGTGTAGAGTAGAACATGAAAATCAAAAGTTTTAGATTTTCGGTAAGACTTTCCTTGAAAATCTTATAATGCAAATCTACACAATTTTCACGTAGGTTGCAAGCAAATATTGAAAAATATTTTATATAAACATTTAATAATCAATAAATTAAATATAGTATTATATTTCTAACGTTAGACTGATGCACTTATTACACGTGCATTTGGGTAAAGTTTTCTTGCGGTTGATAGCGCGGCGGCAGAGTTAAATGCGGGTACTATAATATATGTGAGATTGGAGCCAATCCAGATTCGGACTTTAAAATTTTTCATAATTAGGCTGCTTGTATGAGGTTAAGTTTGTTATACAGTTGATATACGGTAGATGGTAAAAATTGTTTGCCGTATCGGGTTTTAAAGTTCAATTCATTAAGGTATGTGGCAATTTCCCTGTAAGTCATTCCTTTTTCTTTACAGCTTGCTATTATAGATTGTGCTTGCCTATTCCTGTCATTGGTGAGTGCGTTTTCTTTAACAGCTTGTACGCCTTTGGCACGTGCCTCACTGGTAAGATTATTAGGATTGCCCAGTTTCACACCTTTTTTCTTTAGTTCTGCCAAAGCCTGTTTGGTTCGGCTACTTATTAATTTTGCTTCTTGTTCTGCTAAAGCTGCGAAAATATGGATGGTAAAATTGTTTGCGCTTGGCATATCCACCGCCACAAACTCAATACCCGCATCCATGAGGCTGCTTACAAAGCTCACGTTACGTGCCAATCTGTCCAGCTTTGCAATAACCAGTACTGCACTTTCATTCTTTGCCATTTGGATAGCTTTGTGTATCTCTACACGCTCACGCTTGTTTGTTCCCGTTTCAACCTCTGTGTACTCCTTTAATATAATACCATCTTGTGAAGCAACATATTTTTCAACGGATGTTTTTTGTGCTGATAAGCCAAGGCCACTAATACTTTGTTCTTTTCTACTTACTCTATAATAGGCGATATACTTCTTCATGGCTTATACTAATTTTAAAACTTAAACGTCCGTTTATGATTTATTACAAACTTGAAGCGAATGTAATATCCTGGTTTTTAATGCACAAGAAAAATCCTGGTTTTCCTGGTAGTTGGGTTTTGGCTGCTGTTTTGGTGTGAGGTTCTCGGTGTATGGTAATAAAAAACGAGGCTGGTCGGCCTCGTTTATATTATATGTCGAATCTGTTTTAAGCATTGTTTATTTCTTCCTGAGGATATTCTTTATCTAAAGTCATACTAACTAAATATGAAAAGCCAACAGAGAACATACCTGCTGAAATACCCCCTAAAAATATAGTGAAAAAATGCTTGGATGAAAATTCAACCTCTTTATACGTTTTCAAAATATCTTTAGTAATAAAGTTGTTTGTGTTATTGAGGTATATGAAGCAATACAGGATAGTACCCATTATTAATAGATGCCCGATTAAGTTGTACCAAAATCTCATTAAGGATAACAGTACATATTTTCTTTCGGTACTCGCATTCCTTAAAATGATGAAACCAGTATATAGTGTAATAACTGCTATTACGATTACAAAATCAGTTGCTGAAATTTCACTAATAGAATTTTTACCTTGATATTGGGATAACATACCGAGTGCTAAACATGAGGCCGCAAAACCTATAACGAGCTTCATACCAAAACCACTTGAACTATTTGCCATATTTTAAAATTTTTAATTGTTACGTTTTCCTGTACCCTCGCACTGAGGGCAAATTCTTGCATCGCCATAGCGGTTGCTTTCATAGCCAGTACCCCCACATAGGCCGCAGGGGTCATCAATACTATTTTCATTGTTGTAATTCCTGTAGCCCGATGGTTTGGCTGGTTGTGCAGTGGTATGAAGCTTATGTGATTTTTCCTCCCATTTTCTTGTGTGCTGCCTCCCACAAGCGCGGCTACATATAAAGCTTTGGTACGGTTCTTCTGTTTCCTGCCATTGCCCATGTGCTATTTCGGTATATCCCCGCCCAAAAAAGCGGCCGCCGCATTCATCGCAAATATTTGTTTCTGCTGTATTTTTTTTCCAGTTTGCACGAGCTTGCCCAGGTCTTGCGGGTTGTGTAGGAGTTATATAGCTTTTGCTGTTTTCAACGGGTGGTGTAAGCGATGCCAATTTATCGCATCTATTAGCCACGGCAAATAATACTATAAACACACATAGTATTATAAAGAAAGGTCTTTTCATGTTTGGAGGAATTTATTACAAATACAAATGTAATAAAATTCGCCATATATGGCGAATTCAATCCTTGCAACTTGGGTGTTAGGTTTGATTTCTTTGCTTAATGTCTGATGAGTTGGCTAAAATAGAAGCAGAATTATCAAAAAGGATTTATAATCTATTCATGAAAAAATATGATGGTAATAAATCTGAGTTCGCACGTGCCGCCTATTGTAGAGAATCCACTATAAGACGTATTCTCCGAAATGAACAGGGTATAACAATTAATTTACTTTTTAGATTAGCTAAAGCTTTGGATATAGAAGTTACCGATTTATTAAAAGGATTGTCTTTGACTATTGGTTAACCCTTCTTTTTTAGCAATTTAACAACATCTTCAAGTTCGGCCTTATCAATGCCTTTCATTACAACGGTAATTGGATATTTCGGCTTTTCGGTGGTTAACACCCTCTTTAACTGTTCCAAAGTTATTTTTATTTTCATGCTCCTGTTTTACAATAAATAGTGTCGCAACAGTTTTTCAGGACTGGTTTTCCAAAAAATCCATACAAATTTCCAAAAAAAAATTTTTGAAGGACTCTGATTATCGATAACCTCTTTGGAATTTTACTCCTTTACATAAGGTGCGATACGGCTGGCCGCTTTTTGAGAAAGTATAGTACAGGGAGGCAGGGGATGTGAAGCCATCCGTGTTTTTAAAGATTTTGGTGAATTTATTTGTGTAAACCTTTGATTGCTGTGAGATTTCAAGGGTTTTGCCGTTCCCATACGTGCTAATGTTCCTGTATAATGATGTGTATAAACAGCTATTATACACCAATGTTCTTAAGTTATTTACATTAATTGTAGCGCATTATTGTAGTATTCTATCGCTATTATATATTGCTCATACTTTCCTATCCCATTATTTACCATCTATTACTTCTTAACTACTCTCATATATGTTACTTAATATCATAGTACTATGTAGTTTGAAAACATTAATAAAATAAGGCATTCCTAAAGATACTATGTAATAATGTTATGCTTGGATTGCGCTATCCTGATAAAATAATTGTAATAAATATGCACACAACTATTGACTATCTGGGCCGAAATGTCTATAGTTATCAAAATGAGAATAAACTCACTAAAATTCTTGGTTGCTGGAGGAATAAGCTGCCTCCAGCTGCTTCTACCAAGTAAAATAAGTAAAGACCTTATAAATAAGCACCAGTACCTTACTGGTGGGTGAATAGAAGTATAACCAAAAAATGTTTACTGAAAATGATGATTATATCGCCCTGACTGGCGATACTGAGGATATTAGCATCCTCCACAATGATTTTAACCTCTCTGAATTGGCGATGGTGTTTCCAGATGTCAATTCCATACTGGTGCCGAAGAAAGCCCAGTACAACCTCACTAAATACGTTCCTAAGGCACTGCTCAGGGAAATAGACCCCAACACTAATATAGCCGTTGAAAAGTGCCTGCTGGTACTCTCAAACCTTGCCAGCACTTACTACACGGAAGACCCTTGGAAGTCTTTAAGCTCTGCTATACTGCATGAACAGACAAAGAATGCCAGCAATACCTATATCTATACTAAAATTGTGGAACTGCTAAAGGCAGGAACGAAAACAGGCGCATTCATAGAGGTAGCCGATTCTTACGAGGTAGGTGTACAATCCAAAAAGTACCGATTAACGGAACAATACCTTAAAGCTGGGCTTACGGAATACCTCATTAAAAACAGTGGTATTATTGCTACAAGGAACAGGCTCTTTTACCAGCAGCTTGCAAATGCTATGACCAACCCAATCAGTGCGAATTTGGTAAAGATGTACCCTAAGCTACAACTGCCAATCTCAGCGGAACTACTTACCATTGGTAAAAAACTGGTTAAAGAAGGGCGTACCACCAAAAAGGGCAAGCTACTTACAATGCGCAACAAGCATAAGAATGACTACTGGAACGACTGGAAGAACCGCAGCTTTGTAGAGGACAATATCAAACTGTTTGAGTTCTTAACAGGGCGTGGGTTTATGGTACCAAGTGCTGGGGATGCTGCAAGCGGTGGGCGTGTGGTGGATTCATTTACACTCATGCCAGCGTGGATAAGGGAACAGATTACTATAGACGGCAAAAAGCTGGCAGAATGCGATTATACTGCGCTACACCCGAATATAGCCATCCACTTATACGGCGGCAATGAAAGTTATATCACACACCAAAAAGTGGCTGAAAGGGCTGCTATTGATGTTAAAGCGGTTAAGGTAGAACATTTGGCGTTCTTCAATAAAAAATGGGTTGAGATGAAGAAATCACCGCTATATAAGTTCTACTCAGAGCATAAGCCGCTGATGTTGGAACGCATTCGCAAGGATAAGGCTACCAATGGTTATAAAGTTACTTCCCGCAAGATGTTTATGGTAGAGGTGGATATAATGACAGATGTTATAACCAACCTCAGCGCTAAGGGCATTCAGGTTTTATATGTTTACGATGCGTTATTATGCGAAGAAAAGGATAAGTCAGCAGTTATTGAAACCATGAATAGGGTAATACTGGAACAAGGGGTTAAAACTGAGGTTAAACTTTAATACAATCAACAAGTATTACTCAACGATATAATAATGAACATTTTTCCTTTACCCTTATTTTATTGATAATTTTTTGGTTTTGAACATAGAACCGCGGCTTATCAACAAGATAATAACAATGTGATTGTTAAAAAATATATTTGTAATATTTTTTTATAATTATGCGCAATTAATTTTTTTCAATATCTTTGAAAAACAAAAAGCACTCTGTTGCGAAGAGTGCTTTTGTTTAAGTTCTTTGAAATGGTGGTCTCAAAAAAATTGGGCTTATGTTCCACAAAAGTAATGATTTTTCATTAGAATCACAAGGTGTTCCTAATGAGTTGTATGTTAATTTTAAGCGAACGGCATACAGTAAGGTAAAAGAGGGTGTAAAAAGTTCTTTATCTGATTTTAAGAACGACCCTGGGCAATTTGAGTTCAGGTCAGCAAAAGCTATCTGGATAAACTCAAAAGTAAAGAAACTATTTTATAGTAGTGTTCTTTTTGATAATCAACTAATGAAGAAGGTAAACCACTTGAAATCTCACGGAGTGGATTATTATTCGTTAGATGGAAAAGCATTGATTTGCTTTAAAAAAATGGATGAAAGAGGCAGGATTAGCGGTTTCTATAGTAAAAGGTTTAAAGAAATAATGAGTGGTAATATAATACACTACTCGAAAGTAATGCTCGATAATTTATATGAGATGGGCATAAATAAGCCTTTACCTATATACTATATTGGACATATTTTAGATAAAACGGGAAATTCATTATCTGATATAAGATTGGTTCATTATAATAATGGAGGTGTTGCTTATGAGGTAAGCTTAGAAGAAATTTTCAAGCCAAACTTATTTAATCTTAATGGTGCCGACCTTCTAGATGAAATAAAAGTTACATCTAAAAGGAAAAATCATAATAAAAAAACTGGTAATTAAATATTAAGCGAGACCATCATTCGAAGATTAATTAACAAAAATAATTATGGGAGCAATTATATTAAAAAATGATACATTAAAGTTGGCACGTAACTATTTTGGTTTAAACCAGAAGGAGTTTGCGAAAAAGCTTGAAATATCACAAGCTCTGGTAAGTAATTTGGAAAAAGGCCTAAAGCCATTGACTAGTGATATAATTGAAAAGTTAAAGGATGAATTTGGAGAAAGTTTTTTTTCACAAATGATGAGTAGTCCTAACTTGAAGGTTCATTACAGGGCTAGTGCAACTGTTGCTAAAAAATACACTGATTTATTTGAAGCGAGATTATTGATAATTTCAAACAAAATTGAACAGTTACTGGAGTATGTTGAAATTCCTGAGAATAAAATTCCTCAGCTGGATTTGGAAAATTTCCAATTAGATGCTGAATATCTGGCAACAGAGATTAGGGATTATTTTGGGCTGGGAAGAAAACCTATAGAAGATTTAGTTAGGCTGCTTGAGAGTAATGGCGTTGTTGTATATTTTTTTGAGTACGATTTTATATCTGCCCAAAATAAAAGTTTTGATGGTGTTAGTTTCTATGTGAAAGGTGTTCCCGTAATATTAATAAACAATAAAATTCAGAACGCCAGGAAGGTTTTTACCTTAGCCCATGAATTATGCCACCTTATTGCACATAATCATAACGACACAATCATCTCTAATGAAAGAGATATAGAGAAAGAAGCGAATGTATTCGCTTCTGAGTTTTTGGCTCCCAGAACTGCTTTAAGAAGTGAATATAGAGGGCTAACCTTATCTAAACTTTTTCAGTTAAAAGCCTATTGGAAAATATCTGTTGGCGCATTGTTATATAAGGCTAAAGGCACTATTCTTTCTGAAGACCAATACAGGAGGTGGGTAACAATGCTTGCGCCATATCGAAAAAATGAGCCTCATGATATAGATATTAATACACCTGTACTATTAAGAAAGATGCTTAACGTATGCCAAGAAGATATAGGTGATGAAGCAGAGTTTTATAGAGAATTTGGGCTTTCGAAAAAAATTTTTGAAGAAGTCTATTCTACATTAGTTGATAGAGACAGGCCTAAAATGAAAATCATTTTATAATTATTATTTCAAATCGCAGTATTATGAACAATAAAAAAACATCGTCTTCCGTAGCTTCTTTAGCTTCAAAGACACTGACAAACCCAAATGCTTCTGCAACTGCTAAGTCTTTAGCAGGTTCAGCACTTTCACAAGTTAATAAGCAGAACCAAACTGGCTCCAGTATGGAAACTAAAGCTTCAAAAGTTCTTGATAGCTCGAAATATAATGACGACACTAAGACTTTAGCTGCTTCAATCTTATCACAATCTAATAAACAAAGGTAATAGGTTATGCGGGCAAGGTTGTGGTATGAGCTAGCTCAGGCAAAATATTCCGAAACTTACACTTGCACTTTAATAGGCTACCAACGTGGGGTACTAAATATATTTAATTTGATTATCACCGTGTTTTCCACTGCGGGAATAATGGGATGGAAGATTTGGAGTGATTTACCAGCTTTGGCATGTGGTATAATTGCTTTTATATCATTAGCAAAACTTGCTCAGCCGCATCTTATACCTTCTGATAAACAAATTGAAAAACTAAATAAAGTCTCTGACTTTTACTATGATTTCTACTTAAAACTAGAAAAAATTTGGTTTGATTACGAAAATGATAGGATTGATGATACCGAACTATTGCAAAAGTTTCAAGAGCTAAAGCAAACTGAAAGAGAAATCAATCGAATTGTAAACGAAATTCACAAGTCTACAAATAAAAAGCTTGCTCGAAAAGCGCAGACAGAATGTGACAATTTTTTTCAAAGAGCATTTAATATATAAAGATTATTTATGAGTAACGACAAAGGAAAATCATCGGGTAATTCCCAACAAGAGCGGGGGAATTCAGGAACTAACAGCCAGTCCCAGCATGGTGAAGGAAGACTTAAAAGTAATACATTGCCAACATATCAAGCACCTCCACCACCACCTAAAAAGGATAGTAGTAAATGATAAAACCACCTTAGGGTGGTTTTTGTTGTTATAAGTAAATCGTATTATTTATCACCATAACCAAGTTTTACATACATTTCGCTGGCAATTTTATTGACCCTACTTTGCTTTTTCTCCTTTGTAAATTTTAAGAGATTAATAATGTCTCTGTGCTGTATCTGAGTTAGTATGCTATCTATGAACTTATCGCTAAACAATTTCATCCAGCGTGATGATGGGCTATCTTGGGTAAGTTTATAAAGAATTCTATCGTCTGTCTCTAAAAGTTCATTAAAAAAGAACACCCAACGCTCTTGAGTTATATTTTTTAACATTTCGGTTGCAGTATCTTGAGCTGCTCTTGAAACACCATACCAATTTCCAAGCCTTACAGAAAGAATAGCAGTTATACATACGGGAAAAGCAGGAATAGGAATGACACTACCCATATTGTATAATGTTCTTAATGGAGCAGGTTCATTGTAAAAGTTATTCATCCCTTCATGCGCTATTAAAACTTCATTTGCAGCTTTTATAAATGATGATGAGCGTAAATCTTCGGGAACAAAATCAAAACCTTTTACTTTTAGTAAAACTTGTTTTAAACCACTAGCTGCTCTGTTTTTTCCATCTGCAAATAATTCAGAGTAACTTCGTCCTATTTGGTATCTCTCAGGGTGTTTCAGACCCTCCCATATCTTGGGTATAATGAGATTTGAATTCGCTAATGAGTTTTCTAATTGGGCACCCGAAGCAGATTTAACAAGTGATAGTAATATTCGGATTGTAGTTCTATGGAAAAAATATGGACTTTGGATAAGCTTATAAATATAAACGCTATCCTCAGTAAGTGTCTTTTCTTCTAAATCGGTACGAAAATTTTTAAAGTCTATCGCAGCTTCAATTCTATTGTACCCAAGTATACCTTGAATGCAAGAACGAACAATAATTTTTGCTTCCTCTTCCGTTAACTCATTTTCTGGGTCGTCCTCTAATTCAGGTTGATTAAAATGAGTTACTGTTTGCATAGCTTGTTTTAATCTAAAGGCAGAAGTGGGACTTATAACTCCTAATTCCTCAGCTAACTTAATCGCTTCAAATTCAGAGATGGCTTGCTGCAAATTTGTATGTTCGTTTATATCTGGCCTGTCTAACATTTCAGCAATAAATGACATACCCATCTTACTTAACTGATTTCGTAATGAATTAATCGATTTAGTCCAAATATAAGTTGAGACCATCTCATACGAGCCGTCTTCAAAAGTCCTAATTATCTGGCTTTGGTCTTTGCTCGATAGTTGCATGCCAAGACTAACCAGTTCTGAGATATTATTAACTTTTTTGGGTAAGACTGGGGTGTCAGTTTTACTCCATAATACAGCTATATTATTTTCCATTACTATACTCTATTTTACCATCTTGGGATTGTATGTATGCTGCTTCAACTCCATTTCCAATCATATCACATAGGGTTAAATATGTTCTACTTCTTGCACCGCCACTAGTTTTCGAATTAATGAGTTTTTCAGGGTGCTTAACAAATACATTATAAGATGCTACTTCACCGTTTGTTGTAAATACTGTGATACCATCACTTTGCATCATTCCTATTATTAAAGCAAAGTGAGCCTCTAATTTAGAATTAGCCTGTAAATCATTTTTATCTTGTAATTCCTTTATCATATCAGGAATATTAATCCTACTTCCTAATACTATCCCATCTTCAAGTTTCTTAGGTATTACCTTCTTTTTGTGATGAATGACACAAGCTAATGTCCCATGACCTTTCTGTAAAACTTCAAGGAATACTTTTCTTAAAAAATTTACTGTAGGGTCTTTGTACTCTGATTTCACATCTTTAATTATTGAGGATATGAATTCAATTTGATTCGTAGTGGGAGAATTCTTCGCTAATTGTTGATTTCCATAGCTGATTAGAAGAGTATCTGCCTTTATGCCTCTGACCTCAATTAATTTGTCAGCTATTTGGTGGACTAAAATAACTTTTAGTTCCTCAGAGCCTTCGTCAATAAGTGCTTCTGATATCGACATTGATAAAATTGAATTGCCAGCCCTAAATACACCATATTCAAGTGAATTATCTTTCCTAAGAATATATATTGCCCAGCCATTTTCAGTTAAAGGAGCACATTTTTTAAGTGCCTTCAACATCACTTCTTTAGATTTTTCCCCTGAACCTAGTAAACAGAATTGTGAGTTAAACAGAATTTTTTTAATTAAATCAATATCGTCAAATATATATATTTCAGGATAAAGAGCCTTACCTTCTTCCTTATAGTATAACAATTGACCGATAAGTTCAGGTAGACCATCTTGAGTTGTTAAGCACTCCATTACCTCATCTTTGAGGAATTCCACAGAAGCACTGACTAAAATAGGGTGTAAGGAGATTGGCTTAATATTTTTCACATAGATTTATTGAGGACAACACAAATATAATAATAAATGAAAATCTTATAATTAATTCAGCAGGAAAATCATATTACGGTTAAAAGATGATGTACGTGGTTTAAAGCTGCAAAATATCTCTATTCATATTTGCCAGATATGAATAGAGTTTCTATATTTGCACCTCTAAAAAAGGACGACCCTGTAACAAGGGGTGTCGATAGCCTTAAACGGTTTCCATAATGTCGTGATATAGATTATACAATTTCTTCAAATCTGATGCGAATTGGTTCGATAAAACAACATTAGCGGGAGCTTATCTAAAGGCTATCAGTAATGATGGCCTTTTTTATTCGGCCTCGTAGTTCAACGGATAGAATGGGAGTTTCCTAAACTTTTGATCCAAGTTCGATTCTTGGCGAGGCTACAAAAAGCAAAGCAGTACAGTAATGTGCTGCTTTTTTTGTTTCTTTATTTCATGGAATATTTTGTCTACATTTTACATTCTGCAAAACTCAATAAACATTACATAGGGTGTACGTCTGATATAAATATCAGGATGGTAATAAATTTATTCAAGAATGAGGAAAGCCGCAAAAACAAGTTTTCAATGTTGAATACTTTTGCTGTCTAAAATATTTAAATATGGCAGAGTATAGAATTTCCGGTGTATGGAAAGACACCAATAACACAATTATTGCTTACGCTTTTCATACTGTAAATGATACAGGTGCTTCGGCTTCGAGAGCAGTTAAAAAAACAAAAGCGCAAGCAATAGCGCTTCTGGAACAAGCAGGAAATAGTGCTACTACATGGGTTTGGAGCTATAATAAATGCATTTGGATTATTGGTGAAACCGTTACGGTTGTTAATGGTTCTAATGGTAAATACCTTCGTTCTAATCCAGATAATAAATTGACTGATAATTTAGGACATCTGATTGATTATGACTGGATCGCACCATAGATGACATGTTCAGAAGGGTATCAACATGATTTATTTGTTAATGGGTTGTATACGAAACATATTGAAAAAGTTTGCCAAAGATATTGGTGTAACGATTATAATTAATACAATTGTTTGATTTATCGGAGGCTACAAAAAGCAAAGCAGTACAGTAATGTGCTGCTTTTTTTGTTTGATATCCTACCCATTCTTATTCAGCGCCGCAATAGAGCTTTCCAGCAGGGCCAGGCGCTGTTCCAGCTCATTGCCGGGCTGTGGCAGGGTATACCTAAAAACGTGCTGCACCTTCCATAAGCCTATAATATCCTTATTTTCCAGTGTAATGGTTTCTACGCCTGCGTGGTTGGCTTTAAGCAGGGCAATGCTGCCGTGCATTTCTATGGTGCGCAGGTATATTGCAGTATTGGTAACGGCAATTACCAGGCTGCCCGATATACTGAACTTTTCTGCCGGGGGCACCTCCTGCCCTATAACAACATCTTTGGGTAAAAATTTACCATCTCCGCCCGACATAGACAGGTCGTTAACCACATAGGCCAGCTTATCGCCCCCTGTAATATTGGGCAGGTACAAGTAGGGCAGGTAAATACTGCCCACGGTATTAGCCGTGCGGTATTCATTTAAAAAAGACTGCTCTACCTCGGGGGTAATGCAGGCAACACCTTCAAAGGTAGGGGTAGCGGGCATACTGGTGGCGGTGGTTATGTTCTCATTAAAATTGAGCAAATCATTTATGGTAAGCTCTTTAATAAGTAAATCTTCGAGTCCAATGCTAAAATGATGAGCAATTTTTATGGCGGTGTCAATCTTGGGGTTACTGCGGTTTTCTTCATACGCACCAAGCGTAGCACGCTTTAAATCAAACAGTTCTGCAAAATCCTGCTGACTCAGGCTGTGTACTTTGCGTATCTTTTTTAAGTTTTTGCCAAACACCATAGTTAAATATTTTGCTAATATTATTTGCAAATATAAAAACACTTAGTATATTTGCCTAACAATATTAGCAAATATAAAAATTAAATGCTAATTATATGAGCAGGCTGAGAGGGTTTTTTAATGCCTGTTAAAAAAATATGATAACAAAGTTTTATTCAACCGGTAAAAAAAGCGAGATTTAACCAACTAACAACCTGTAGATGATGAAAGACTATTATGGAGTGGTAAAAAATTACCTCAATGCACTGGAGCTTGACATAAAATATGAAAATAGCCGCGAGGGTATTTTTATTGTAAGCAATGAGCAGGAGGGTGTATTTAACCTTATAATTTGCGTGGCATACCCTATTGTTATTTTCGAGCAGTTCCTGTTTGAAATTAAGGCAGAGTCGCCCGCAGTTTATAAAGCGCTGCTTCAAAAAAACCGCGATATTATTCACGGGGCCTTTGTTCTCGATGCTACAGGCAGAAAGGTTATATTCAGGGACTCGCTGCAGCTGGAAAACCTGGACCAGAATGAGTTTGGTGCCACTTTAAATTCGCTTAGCCTTTTGCTTAGCGAGTATTCTGAACAAATTATTAACTTTTCAAAAAACTAACGACATGAAATTTCTGAGACGACTTTTTAAAATAGGCCAGGCCGAAGTACATCATGCCATTGATAATATGGAAGACCCTATTAAAATGACCGAACAGGGCATAAGGGATATGAAAGACGACCTCGACAAGGCGCTTGAGGCGCTGGCACAGGTAAAAGCCATGAGCATACGCGCCAAGAAAGAGGTAAGCGAGTATGGCGAAAAAGCCGAAGACTATAATGGCAAGGCCATGCTTATACTTAAAAAAGCCCAGAAAGGCGGCATAGAGCCCGATGAGGCCGACAGGCTGGCTACAGAGGCCCTGGTTAAAAAAGAAGAAGCCATAGGCCAGCAAAACCAGGCTATGGCCGACAAGGAAAAGTTTGACCAGAATGTGCTGCAAATGGAGGCCAATGTGCAAACCATTAAGCAAAATATAAGCAAGTGGGAAAACGAGCTAAAAATACTGCGTTCACGTGTTAAAGTGGCCGATGCCACAAAAAGCCTTAACAAGCAAATGGCTAAGATAGACAGCAACGGCACCATAGCACTGCTGGAACGCATGAAAGAAAAAGTGCACCAGGAAGAAGCCCTTGCCGAAGCCTATGGCGAAATTGCAAGTGCATCAAAATCTATTGACGATGAAATAAACAGGGCGGTAGACGTTAAAAAAGCCAAAGCCACCACAGAGCTCGAAAAGCTTAAGGAGCAAATGGGCATAGACAACAACACCGACTGATAAAACCGCTTTTTTTAAATGAAAGAATTAATCGAAATCTCGTTTTCGCCGGTAAATGCCTTTTTTTCTATTATGTGCATTTTGCTGGTACTGTACTGGCTATTGGTAATAATTGCGGGTATAGACCCTGATTTGTTTAGCGTTGATTTTGATTCAGCCGACCTCGACACCGGTTTTGACGGCGATGGCGAGGCAGATACCGGCGGTGTTATGAAGGTGCTGGAATACTTTAATTTTGATGAGCTCCCGCTTATGTTCATCATCACCATTGTGTTCTTTAGTATGTGGCTCATAGGGGTAAATGTAACCTACTACCTGGGCATAGAAAGCACCCTGCTGGGCTTTGTGCTGCTCATTCCTAATTTTATACTCAGCCTTTTTGTGGTAAAGCTTTTCAGCAAGCCCCTGTCTTACTTTTACAAACAGCTCAACCACAAGGGCGAGCCGGAAATAGACTTTTTGGGCCGCAGGTGTACCGTTATAACATCGGTAGGGCCGCACAAAACAGGCCAGCTCGAGCTTACTGTTAACGGAGACCCCATAAAACTCTACGCACGCAGCAATACCGAAGAGGTAATTGCAGCCGGGCAGCCGGCAGTTATTGTGGGCGAAAGCGCCGATAAAAAGTACTACCTCATAGAAAAATTTGACTATTAAAAACAAACCAATTATGTGCACAGCTATACTTTATGTAGTTCACTACACACTTAATCTTCTCACGAACCTATTTTAAAAAACCAATTATTAAATACAAATACAATGTTAGGAAACTCTCTTCTTATTACAATGATTGCCATTATAGTGGTGGTAATAGGCCTCTTGGTATGGGTCATTTCAATGTACAAAAAAATCATCCAGGGAAAAGTTATTGTGCGCACCGGTGCAGGTGGCACAAAGGTTTTCTACAATGCAGGCCTTGTAGTGCCGGTACTGCATAAAATGGAAATTATGGACATATCGGTTAAAAAGCTCGATGTAGAGCGCGCAGGCGTTAACGGGCTTATATGCAAAGACAACATAAGGGCCGATATTAAGGTTACCTTCTTCATAAAAATCAACAAGTCTACTACAGATATTATAAATGTGGCGCAAACTATTGGTTGCGAACGCGCTTCGGAAATAGATGTACTAAGGAACCTTTTTGATGCCAAGTTTTCTGAAGCCCTTAAAACAGTGGGTAAAAAGTTCGATTTTATCGAGCTGTATGAGGCCCGAAGCGAGTTTAGGGAAGAAATCATCTCAATTATTGGTACAGACCTTAACGGTTATGTGCTTGATGACTGTGCTATTGATGACCTTGAGCAAACACCGCTATCGCACCTTAAGGCCGATAACATTCTGGATTCTGAAGGTATAAAGAAAATTACCGAGCTTACCGCAGCCCAAAACATTAAGGCCAACCTTATCCGCCGCGATGAAGAAAAAACCATCCGCAAGCAGGACGTAGAGGCGCGTGAGGCCATACTGGCCTTAGACCGCCAGTTGGCCGAAAAAGAAGAGCAGCAAAAAAGGGAAATTGCCAATATTAAAGCCCGCGAAGAGGCCGAGATTATTAAGGTATCTGAAGAAGAAAGGCTAAAATCTGAAACTGCCCGTATTAACACTACCGAGAAAGTAATGGTGGCCGAAGAAAACAAAGACCGCCTGGTTATTGTAGCGGCTAAGAACAAGCAGCGCACTGAGGCGGTTGAAACCGAAAGGGTAGAAAAAGACCGCGCCCTCGAGCAGACTGAAAGGGAGCGTATTGTTACCCTTGCCCAGATTGAAAAAGAAAAGGCGGTAGAGGTAGAGCGCAAAAACATACAAAATGTAATCCGAGACAGGGTAGTGCTTGAAAAAGGCGTGGTGCAGGAGCAGGAAAGCATGAAGGACATTGAAGCCTTTAAGCAGGCAGACAGGCAGAAAAAAGTGGCCGTTACCCTTGCCGAGAAAGAGAGCGAGGAACTGTACATTAAGCGCCTAAAGGCTGCTGAGGCCGAAAAAGAGGCTGCCAAGCAAAAAGCTGAGGAGATAAACATTGAGGCTGCCGCAAGGATGGCTGCCAGCGAAAAAGAAGCCGAAGCCCGTAAAATACTTGCTGAAGCCAAAGCTAAGGAAGACGCTACCATAGGCCTTTCTGAAGCGCAGGTAATGCATGCCAAGGCCGATGCTAACGAAAGGCAGGGTATTGTAGATGCCGTGGTTATAGAGAAAAAAGCCCTTGCCGAAGCAGCGGGTATTAAGGCCAAAGCCGAAGCCGAAAAACAACTGGGTGTTGCCGAAGCCGAGGTTATTAAAGAAAAAGCCCTTGCCGAAGCAAGCGGTATTGAAGAAAAAGCCGAGGCCATGAAAAAGCTTGACGGCGTGGGCAAAGAGCACGAAGAGTTTAAGCTTAAGCTTAATAAAGAGCTACAGGTAGACCTGGCTCATATTAACATACAAAAAGATATTGCCGATGCCCAGGCTAACGTACTTGCCGAGGCGCTTAGGGCCGCCAAAATTGATATTGTGGGTGGCGAAACCATGTTCTTTGACCATATTGTGGGGCAGATTACCAAGGCGAAAGGCTTTGATAAGCTGGTAAACAGTTCAGAGAATATTACCGATATTAAAGAGGCCATACTGGGCGATGGTGCCCAAGGCGGCGAAAACCTGCTGGAAAGGATAAAAGGGTTTGCCGATAAGTATGGCATATCATCTGAAGATATTAAAAACCTTACCGTGGCAGGCCTGCTGTTAGAACTGCAAAACCGCAGTAACGATGCGGGTGAGCAAAACCTGTTTGCCAAACTTATGGATATGGCTAAAAACCTTGGCCTGTCGGGTAAAAAGTTAGGATAAGCCTCTTTGTATTTTTTTAATAAACCTTTCCCGTGCGGGGCACTATACCGCACGGGAATACACCTCATTTTTAACTGCCACGCAGTTTAATAATTTTTAAACCAACCCATCATGAGTACACTGGAAGGCGGTACATATGAAATTATACGCAGCAGGCTGGAAGCACAGAAAAACGACCTTCTGGCCCGGCTGCAAAAACTTAACACGGTTAGGAAAGAAATTTTTGGCAGTATAGAAACAAGGCTTATTGCCAATAACCGCATTATAACCGAAAACAACTGTATTCCCGGCGATATTGTTAGCCTGGGCAACACCTGTATTTTTGGCTACAACGTGCATTTTGGCCTGCGTACCGATATTAAAACACAGGATGTTTTTAGCATTTACAGCTATGAGGAGGGCGATTTCCGCCAGCAGGATTTAACCCTTATTAATGACGAGGGTTTCCTTAATGATTTCTTTAACCTGTATAAGTATTACAGGGATACAGAGTTCAGGAAGTTTTTTGTATCGGGCAACTACCTGTACATGGTGTTCCAGGTAAGCGAAAGGGTGTCAGACATAAAAACCTTTAAGTGGCTTATAAAAGACAATACGCTTGTATACCAGGATAACCGCAGCGACCACGAATACCGTTTCCCGCGCCAGCACGATTTTACCTGGCAGGAGGCCGCGCGCGAAATGCAGCGCTATGGCAAGCATCCGCACGTGTCTATCTTAGACAAGGTTTTTGTAGAAACAGTAGGTGGCACCCTTACCATAAAGGTAGAAGACAACACCACTACCGGCAAGGGCATTTATGATGAAGACGTTATACACCCGGACCAGACCCTTGATGACGGTAACTTTCAGTATGCCGATTTGGGCAACCTTATAGCTCTCCAAATAAAGCCTTTTCAGGAAGACCCTCGGTTTTTTATATACAACCACAAACTGCAGGAAGTACGCAAAATAGACAGCCTTTCTACATCGGCAATACTGTTGCCCGATCAGCACGGGCTCATTTTTTCTAACGGCTACTACCTGCAAACGGGCGAATACAAAATATTTGAAAACAGCCTGCAAAACCTGCTGTTCCAGGAAAGGATAACCTCTCCTAACGGCGAAGATTTTATGTATGTGTTTTATGAAGAGGCCACGGGGCAGTATGTGCTCATGGCCTATAACATTATAACGCATGAAGTTTCTACGCCCATAATTTGCAACGGCTTTACCATACTGCAAAACGGCGAGCTGTGCTACTTTAGGGCAGAGGCAGAACATACTAAAAACCATCTGGTGCAAATATGGCAAACCCCCTTTATAAAGGGCGATGTTATGCCCACACAGCACAAAGACAGCTATGTATATAAAATAGGCAATAAAGATATTGTAAAGGCCATGGCCGAAAGCCACTCCATCATAACGCTGCTTAATAAAAGCGATGATTATGACGGCCTGTATGCCGACCTGACAAGGCTTGCCCAAAACGTGCTCGACGGCTATTACTGGATTACCGGCAAAGAAACCTTTGAGCTCAGCCTTCCGCTTACCGAAATTAAAAACACGGCAAATGCGGCCATAGACGAGTTTGAAAAAGTGGTGCAGCTGCGCCTAAACGCCGCCAAAACCACACAGGATGTAAAGGACAAAGCCGAAAGCCTCTTCATTAAAATAAAGAGCTCGCCGCTTGACGATATAGATGTTTTTGTGGCCGACCTTGCCGGGCTGCGTGCCCTGCGGGGCGAGGTTATAAGCCTTAAAGAAGTGCGCTATGTAGACGAGGCCTTTATTAATGAGCTTGAGGCCGAAATTGTTGCCCAGACCGAGCATATTTCGCAAAACTGCGTGCAGTTCCTTATGGATGATAAGGCGCTTGTGCCCTACCACAACCGCGTGGCAGAAAAGCAAAAAGGCCTTGATGATATAGCCACCGTGGCACAGGCCCGCAAGCTTGAAGATGAGGTTAACACCATTACGGCCGATTTGGAAATGCTTATCGAAATCGTATCAAACCTTAAGATTGACGATACAAGTAAGTCTACGCACATCATCAATACCATATCGCTCATTTTTGCCACGCTAAACAGGCTCAAGGCCGATATTAAAAACAAGGTTACAGCACTGGGCGGTAAAGAGGCAAAGGCCGATTTTGCCGCGCAGGTTAAACTGATAGACCAAAGCATTGTAAACGCCCTTGACCGCGCCACAACGCCCGAAAAGACAGATGAGCTGCTCAATAAAATATCGGTACAGCTGGAAGACCTCGAGGCGCGCTTTGCCGATTATGAGGAGTTTACCGAATCTATAATTGAAAAGCGCGAGGAGATTTATGCCGCTTTTGAGGCTAAGAAAAACAGCCTTACCGAAGCCCGTAACAAAAAAGCTGTGGCTATTGACGGTGCCGCGGCGCGCATACTTAAAAATGTGGCCGCAAAGGCGCTTACCCTTAATTCGGCCGATGAGATTAACGGTTATTTTGCATCAGACCTGATGATAGCCAAGCTGCGCGACCTTACGGCACAGCTTATTGAGCTGGAAGATACCGGCAAGGCCGAGGCTATAGAAACGCAGCTAAAAGCCGCCCGCGAAGATGCCCTGCGCAAGCTTAAAGACAGGCAGGAGCTTTATGAAGACGGCGAAAATATAATACGCCTGGGCAAGCATAAGTTTACGGTTAACAAGCAGCCTTTAGACCTTACCATTGTTTTTAAGGAAGGGGCGCTTAACTATCACTTAACCGGGACTGATTTTTACCAGCAAATAAAAGGCAGCAGCCTCGATTCATTGCAAAAATACTGGTCGCAAAGCCTGGTTTCAGAAAACGATGCCATTTACCGCGGGGCATACCTGGCCTATAAAATATTCAAAAATTATGGGGCGGGTAACCTCTACAACCTTACCGATGAGGCTTTGGAGGCCATTGTAAAAGAAGAAACATCTAAAAACTATACAGAAGGCTATGTAAAAGGCGTGCACGATGCCGATGCCTTTAAAATACTCAGGGTGCTTGTGGCAAAGCACAACAATTTAAAGCTGCTGCAATATGCGCCCGCCACGCGTGCCCTGGCTCAGTTTGCATGGTTTGGCCTTAAAGAAGAAACCCGCAGCAGCCTTAATGCTAAAATAAAGGCCTCGGGCAGTGTGCTGGCGGTTTTCCCGCAAAGTGGCGAGTTTGATTATATCATTGCACAGCTGGGGCAAATAACAACTGCCTTTGTACAAAGTAACAACTGGCTGGGCAGCGAAGCGGCTGATGCCAATGCGGCGGCCCATTATCTTTTTAACGAGCTTAAAGATGATGATGCCTTTACCGTAAGCCACCGTGCTGCACAAATAGCCGAAAGCTTTATAAAGGTGCTGGAAGCTAAAGGTGCCCTAACCGGCTTCAGGCGCAGTATTGATGAGGCCGTAGATAACCAGTCGGCGTTATTGCTGGCGGTGCAGTGGGTATCGTCTTACCTGGCGCAAACCGCCGATGCACAAAGTGCCGAATACCTTTATGAGGTGGTGGCGCTGCTGCTGTACAGGCATGAATCGGCCGAAAAGGTATCGGGCATAGAGCCTGAAGAAACCATTGCAGGCCTTGCCGGGGCGCATCCGTCAATTATAGATGGCGTGTTCCTGTTTCATTACCATAGGTTTACGGCCCTGCTTAAGCAGCATTTTGAGAAAGACGTACCCGCTTTTGAGCATTTTAAGGAAGAGCGCCACAAGCTTACCCAGCAGCTTAAAGCCGATTTAAGGCTGCATGAGTTTATGCCAAAGGTGTTAACATCGTTTGTGCGCAACAAGCTTATAGACCAGGTATACCTGCCCCTGTTTGGAGATAACCTTGCAAAGCAGCTTGGCAGTGCCGGCAACGACCGCCGCACAGACCGATCGGGTATGTTGCTGCTGGTTTCGCCGCCGGGGTATGGTAAAACCACCCTTATGGAATACCTGGCAAACAGGCTCGGGCTTGTATTTATGAAGATAAACGGCCCTGCCATAGGCCATGAGGTTACATCGGTAGACCCGCTTTCGGCAACAAACTCTGCCGCAAGGGAAGAGCTTAAAAAGCTTAACCTGGCGCTGGAAATGGGCAACAACGTTATGCTCTACCTGGACGATATACAGCATTGCAGCCCGGAGTTCCTTCAAAAGTTTATCTCCCTGGCCGATGGTACCCGTAAGATAGAAGGTGTATATAACGGGCAGCCTAAAACCTACGACATGAAATCTAAAAAGTTTTGTGTGGTAATGGCAGGCAACCCATATACCGAAACGGGCGAGAAATTCCGCATACCCGATATGCTTGCCAACCGTGCCGATATTTACAACCTGGGCGATGTTATAGGCAATACCGCCCACCTGTTTGAGCTGAGCCTTATAGAAAATGCGCTTACATCGCACCCGTTGCTGGCGCAGCTTGCCTCAAAAAGTATGGAAGACCTGTACCCGCTTATTACCATGGCACAAACCGGCCAGCGCGACGGGCTGGAGCTGAAGGGCAACCATACCAAGCAGGATATAGAAACCTATGTGCAGCTGCTGGATAAGGTTGTTAAGGTAAGAACAATGGTGTTGCAGGCAAATGCGGCCTATATAGCATCTGCCGCTATGGAAGATGCCTACAGGACAGAGCCGCCCTTTAAACTACAGGGTTCTTACCGCGATATGAACAAGCTCGTGGCCAAAATAGATGCCATAATGAATGATGATGAGGTTAACGCGCTTTTGTTATCGCATTATCAAAACGAAACGCAAACCCTTACCAGTGCGGCAGAGGCCAACCTGTTAAAATATAAAGAAATGGCAGGCTCCCTTAACGAAACTGAAAAAGAGCGTTGGGCATCCATCAAGGAAACGTTTGTACAAAACAACAAACTGAAAGGTTTTGGCAATAAAAACGAAATGGCACAAATACTCCGCCAAATGATGGAGTTTACCGGCCATATAGAGGGTATTAAAGAAATCCTTAAAGGCAATCAGGACAAAGTATAAACCATTATAATTTTCCTCCTCCGGAAGGCAGTACAGCAATGTGCTGCTTTTTTGTTTTACCTATTCCAGATATTTATCCAGTTCTCTATCCAGCACGCCATCACTTGGGCGCGGCGCATCGGGATTGACAAGGGTGCCGGTTTTATCAAAAATTAGGTGCCGGGGAATACTCTTTATGTTCAGGGCCTTCAGCACTTCGCTTTCGGAAAGGTCAGAGGTCATAAAGCTGTGTTTTTCATCTATAAAACCCAGTTTTTTGGCGGCAGCTTTCCATTTCTCGGCATTGGCATCATAAGAAAGGTATATAAACGCCACATCTTTATCTTTATATTTATCATGTATTTTTTTCATGGCGGGCATTTCTTCCATACAGGGTCCGCACCAGCTGGCCCAAAAGTCTACCAGTATTACCTTGCCTTTGTTTTCGGCCAGTATTTCTTTAAATGATTTGGTTTGGGCGTGCGCGGCTGTGGTTAGTGCTACAATTGCGGCAAATACAAATGTGAGTTTTTTCATGGTAAGGGTTTTGTGTAAATATAAATAAATCAGGGTGTAAAAACATAACGCAAAAAATGCATTTTAAAGAGGTAATACAGTATCTGTTTTTTAATTACTTTTATATCATGCCATACTATATAGTTAAAAAACAGGGCGATGCATTTGTAAAGAAGCTCCTCAATATATTTAAGAAAGACCTGTACCCCGAAGTTAAAAAGGCGGGCAACCTGCCTAATGCCCTTGATAAGGCTTTAGAGGCAAGGGGCTCTTCTTTGCGCGTTATGCGACGTGATGCCGACTATGATTTTCCGGTGATCAACACACATATGGTAAACAATAACAAGTTTTCGCAAGTATACATAGCGCAGGATGTAAGGCGTTTTTTGCCTGATTTTTGGCGCAATGGAGTGTGCCTCGCACAGGGCGGTACTGATGATTTTAACCTGCTTGCAGAGGCTATAGATTACTGGTTAACTTATGATGTTACCACCCGGCAGCTCGCCGAAAAATACCCGTTTATAGTGCCTCACGAGCACGCTGCCGCTTTTGATGAGGGCCGGGAAGTAGCTTATGCCTGGAACCGCATGCTAAATACCCGTGGCGAGCATCTTAAGCCTATAATAAGCCTTGCCATGCACGATGAGGTAGTAGGCAGGTTGTTTCCGTTTACAAGCCATTACACCCTGTGCCTGAGCCGCTGTACGGGCTACCCGTATGATGATATTGGCCTGCCGTATGTTACCCCCGCACAATTTGCCCGGTTTGAAGACGGACGCCTGATTATGGGTGAAAGTGAAGGCGAAGACGGGCGGTATATTGTTTCCCGCAACCGCAGCGAATACCTGGGCGAAGGCAATGCCGCCGAAGCCCTCGCCCTTATAAAACTACACCTGCCGCCTCATATACAGCCCGCCGTTGCAGGTACTGCCGATGGCCTTGCCTGAACGTTTCGGTTTTCTTAAAAAGCTTGCTTTGCCGCTGTGCAATGGCTACTTTTAAGGGAAAAACAAAAATTCATGCTATGAAAAAGATTGTTGTAATACTCTGTATAATAGCATTTGCATCGTGCAAAAAAGAAACCCAAACCCCTGTTATTTCTACAGATAGCCCTGCTGCAACAGCTCCGGCGACGGATACCACACCCGTACCCGACACCACAAAACCTTTAGAGAAAACTACTGAAAAATCAATCCAACCCATAGCGGCCATTCGCCAAAGGGTAGAACATATTAATACTGCAAAGCTTGAAAAAAAGCACTTTGAGTTTATGTGTGATGAAAAGATGATGGTTGATTATTTTTATGAAGGCAATGAACTGGTAAAAATTGCGATAGACTTTGGCACCGTGGGCGATGTGTATGCTAAGGAAGGCTATTATTATGATAAAGGCAAACTTGTGTTTAACTACGAATTTGTTGAAGGTGGCCCCGCCTGCGAAGGCTGCATAAAGAAAAATGAATACCGCACTTATGTGCAAAATGATGAGGCCATTCGCTACCTGAAAGATAAAAATGTTGCCGAATGCAGGACGTGTAGTTTTTCGCCTACGTCAAGGCAGTATAAGTTGCTGAAAGCCAAGACTCAGGATGAAATAAAGGCGGTGTTGTGCAGGTAAAGCTTTTTGCCTATTTTTAAATCCAACCATAAAACCTCACAAGTATGAAAAGGGTACTTATTGTAATAGGTACAATTATAGGTATTTTGTTTATTGCCTTCCAGGCTTTCAGTGCTTATAATGCAAGCAACATTATGAGTAACCAGGCAGTTTTCCAGGTATATACTACAATCCCGGACGAAGATATAGATGCATATTTTGGCCTTCAGCCCGGTACTTTTAATCCGCAAAGGCAAACTCTTGCCTGTATGTTGCCGGTAAAAACAGGGGACTTTAAAGTGGGTACTGTGCCTGTTAATATTAATTTGGGGGGCATAGACTGTAAGCAGGAGTATGACAAGCAAATACATTTAAAATATGATAATACCGAACTGCGTAGCAATGTTTTCAGGATTATGATTGTTCAGAAAAGTATGCCATTGGTACTTGTAGAACGCTCTGGTATTGGGGCCGGGGGTACTGTAGCCTATAAAGATATACCCGTAAATTTTAGCCGTGGCAAAATAAACAATATTGTATTTACACCTGAAAAGGCTTATAACTACTGCCAAAATTAAAGATACTGTAAACAGAAACCGCCCCTTGCGGAGCGGCACTAACATGAAAAGTATTTACTTACGGGATTAATTCTTAATAACCTTAATTGTTTGTGTTGCCCCGCCCGCAGTTATTTGCGCAAAATACATACCGCTTGTAAGCCCTGTGGCATCTACAGCAGCGCTGTTTGATTTAAGCACGGTTTTACCGGTTAAGTCTGCAATGTGTATAGATGTAATTTCACTACTGCCGGCGGTAAAATTCCACACATTGTTAGTTGGGTTGGGGTATGCGCTAACTGCATTCTTTTCAAAGGTAAGGACGCTTGCTACAGGCTCTGCGCTGTCGTTAATCTGCATTTGGTCTATGTAGGCAAAAGAATCAGTATTGTTTATAGCACCTACTGACGCATCGGCAAAAAACAGGATGTGGGTAACGCTAATGCCGTTTTCGCCGCCCGGTATTGCAAAAACCATATCCTGCCACTGGCCCACGTTAGTATATTCAAGCGTTGGGTGTATGTCTACACTGCCATCGCCTGTGGCGCTGCCGTCTACCCTGATTGACATATTAGGTACTGTTGTAGTGGTGTAGCGTGCCAGTACGTGTATATAGCGGGTGGTGTTAGCCGGAACATTAAAGTATTTTGCATAGCGTATAAGCTCATACCATTCGCCGCTTGTGCGTTTTATTTCGCCCACATTGGCAGATGGGTTTCCTGTGGCAAGCGGGTTAGCCACAATAGTAAACTCAGCGCCATAATGTGCCGTTACGGCCGGAGAACCTTCTTCAAAATCGTTCAGCATCATGTCCTGTGGCTCATAGCCTATAGGGGTGTCGCTGTCGTTAAGTACAAATTCATCTATAAGCGCATACAAATCTGCATTGTCAAGTACCGTAACCGATGCATCGGCAAAGAAAAGTATCTCGGTAGGGGTAATGCCTGTGGCCCCGCCCTCTACCTTAAATACCATATCCATCCATTCGCCGGGTGTGTTGTAGGTGTTCATGGGGTGTATGTCTACACTGCCGTCGTTGCCATTTGCATCTACACGTATAGACATATTGGGCTCTGTTGTTGATGTGTAACGCGCCAGCATATGCACATACTTTGTTGTATTGGCAGGCACGGTAAACGATACATTAAAGCGCACAAGCTCATACCATGCAGTAGAGGTCCTGTTTATTTTGCCTACGGTTGCCGTGGTGTTTCCGTTAGGGTCAGGGTTTGCAATGGTACTGAATTCTGCGCCATATGCAGCCGTTACCGCCGGCGAGTCGGCCTCAAAATCGTTTAGCACCTGGGCATTGGCGGCCCATCCGGCAAGTAAAAAGCTTAAAGCAAGTAGTTTTGTTTTCATAGAAATTCGGTTTGATTTACGTTATTTGGGATTGATTTACTTCTGGTTTATATAAGCTGTACTATTAGCTTTTTATGGATATTACTTGGGTTATAGGTAATTTGCTTTTTCGTCATAAACGTTGCTTTTTTGTTTTTTTAAGGCATGAGTCAGCCGTGTGGTAAGTTGATGTGAATCACCACTAATTTTATTGTAATTGTTTGATAATCTAATAAGTGTGCTTAAGCCTTGTCCGTTGGTGGCTTATGCTGAGTTGCCTGAATTGGTTTTCTAAAACGATTTAGTTGTTTGTTCTAACAGTCAAATCTATAATCTAAAATCTATGTTAAAATGGATTTTATTTTTATAAATATGGACAATACTATGGATTAAGGTTGTGGGGTGGGAGGTGTTTTTAAAGTGGTGTAGTATAGGTGTACAAAGAAACAGGGCTGCTATTACGCAGAAACCGAAACCGCTTCGGGTTCAGTGCCCCAAATGTCTTCGGCAGGAGGAAACACCATGCTGTCTTCAGAAAAATCAAGCACTTCAGAACGATACATATACGTCACAATTTCCTTGATGCCTTTTTGCAGGCTCAGCTCAGTAGAATATTTACGGCTGGTGGCCAGCACAAGCCCGTCTTTGCTAAGGCGGAAGAAATACTTGCCCGAAGCCGTACCGTTTTTACGGAATGTAAACATATCTATGTTTTCCTGTATGGCGGCAATCATACGCTCACAGTCGGCTTTTTCTTTGGTGCCAATGCTGGTAAACACGGTTTTGCCCTTGCGTGAGGTAAACACAAATTTATACTCGCCATTGTGGCGTTTGCTTATAATAAACATTCCCATTCCTGTAGTACTTTTTAGTTGCCGTCTTTTTTTTGCGGGGGCGCAAAAGTAAAACAAAATAGGAATTTTTTTAGAGCCGGGGGCTATTGTAAATTAATAAAGATGTGTTAAAAGAGGTACTTAGGTACTTAGGTTCTGAGGCTGGTTTTAGTTTCTCTGTTTGTCTTTACTTTGACTGGATGGGGTTTCGGTAGATCGACCCTGAAGGGGTCGCGTAGATTAGCCCCGGATGAAATCCGGGGGGTAAAATATGGAATAAACCTTAACAACTCAGTACCTAAGTGCCTCAGAACCTCCTAAAAACCACACTCGCATTATGCCCGCCAAAGCCAAAGGCATTGCTCATGGCCGTATTAACCGTTTTTTGCAGCGGTTTGTTTACCACTATATTAATACCCGCGGGAATAGTAGGGTCAAGCTGCTCTACATTTATAGTAGCGGGTATCGTGTTTTCGGTAATCGACTTAATTGCCAGTATGGCCTCAATGGCACCGGCAGCACCCAGCAGGTGGCCTGTCATACTCTTGGTAGCGCTTACCCACAGGTTGGCCGAACCGTTAAACAGGCGGTTTACGGCATTAAGTTCGGCAATGTCGCCCACCGGGGTGGAGGTAGCGTGCAGGTTGAGGTAATCCAGTTCAGATGGGGCAATACCGGCTTCTTCCAGCGCAAGCTGCATGGCTTTTGCAGCGCCTATTCCTTCGGGGTGTGGCGATGTCATGTGGTAGGCATCTGCCGTCATGGCGGCACCGGCAAGTTCGGCATATATTTTTGCGCCACGGGCTATGGCGTGGTCATAGTCTTCAAGAATCAAAGCGCCTGCACCTTCGCCCATTACAAACCCATCGCGGTTTACATCAAACGGACGGCTGGCGGTGGCGGCATCTTCATTTCGGGTAGACATGGCCTTCATGGCGCTAAACCCGCCTATTGAGGCAGGCGTAATGGGCGCCTCGCTGCCACCGGCCACAATAATTTTTGCCTTGCCTAGGCGTATGTAGTTAAAGGCATCCATAAGGGCGGTGTTTGCTGTGGCACATGCCGAAACCGTAGTATAGTTAATGCCCTGCAGGCCAAACTTCATAGATATCATGCCGCTGGCCATGTTTACTATCAGCCTTGGAATAAAAAACGGGCTGAATCGTGAAACATAGTTGCCTTTTACAAACCCTTCCACCTCGTTTTCAAAGGTTTCCATGCCACCCTGGCCTACACCCCAAATTACGCCGATATCAAACGGGTCAAGCTTTTTTACGTCAAGACCTGAATCTTCAAGGGCCTGAGCCGCACTATATAGCGCATATTGCGTAAAGAGGTCGCTGCGTTTAATCTCGTTGCGGTCAAGGTATTTCTCCGGTTCAAAACCCTTAACCTCGCAGGCTATGTGTGTACGGAAAGGCGAGGGGTCAAACCGCGTTACGGTACCTGCGCCGCTTTTTCCGTTAAGTATATTATCCCAAAAAGTGTTTACATCATTGCCTAGCGGGTTTACAGTACCCAGGCCTGTTATTGCTACTCGTTTCATAATTATACCAATTAGTATATTTTGTTTGTAGATACAAAGGTATAAAAATAAACCAATTGGTATAATTTAGTTTATTGATTTAAAATATAGCACGATAGGTTGGGTGTTTTATATAAAAAAAGCCGCTCATTGCTGAGCGGCTTATACAATCTAAGGGGGTTAGATTAAAATGTTATCTGCGGGTATATCATACCAAGGTGTTTTTTAAAGATGTTGATAGACTCTTCTGTATCAGATGCTATTTTGTAGCGCGAGCCTTTTTCATAGGTTGTTTTTTCAAAAGAAATACCGTGGCGGCCAAGCAGGCGCTCAATACGGTTGTTATCGGTTACGTTTTTGTACAGGGTGCGAAAAATAGTAATGTGCATAGCGTTTGGTTTTTTAGGTTCTTTAGTTACCTAAAATTATGTAGTTTGTTTTTTGTGAGGAAACGCCTTAATAAAACTTTAGCATCATATAACTATAGTTTAACAATAGCGCGGGTTTTTGCCATTTAGGTAAAATGATTTTAACTATTTTTATACAATCAATCATCAAAACATAGTAATGAAAAAACTGTTATTGCTTTTAATGGCAACCCCGCTCTTTGCACAACAACCCGCCGTGCACGATACCATACCCTTTACCCTGACCGAATACAACAACATAAAACTGCAATGTGTTGTTAACCAGGATACGCTAAGCCTAAAGTTTGACAGCGGCACTACGGGTGTACTGCTAACCTATGACGCCCTTGCTAAAACCCGCGGTATTGATACTATAAAAAGAACCAACACTATAAAAATGGGTGGCCAGTTTTGGGATAAGCAGCGCGTATATCCGGTAGTACTGTCGGGCCAGGGAACAGACGGCCGTTTCGGGTGGGATTTGTTTGCCGGGAAGGTGCTGGAAATTGATTATGACAAAAGCCTGTTTATAGTGCACAACACCCTGCCTAAACCGGGCAGGGGCTGGGAGAAGTTTGCCATTGAGTACAGCAATACCCTGTTTTGCATTAACGGTAACCTTGAAATTAATGGTAAAAAATACCCCAACAAATTTTTGTTCGACACCGGTTACCAGCGCACCATTATGCTTGATAGCGGCTGGATTGCCCAGCAACACTATCCTAAAGATGAATTGCCGGTTATAAAAAAGGTAATAATGCACAACGGCATGGGCGAGGAAGTGCCCGTAATTACCGTTAGTAACGAAAAGCTGAATTTAGGGAAGCTTTCGCTGAAGGATATCCCTGTGCAGCTCATGACGGGTGTTAACCCTGCCTGGCCGGGCATACATATACTGGGTAACGAGGTACTGAAACGCTACAACACCATCTTTGATTTTAAAGAGAACATAGTATACCTGAAACCCAATACATTGCTTAACGCAGAATATACTGAGAAGGGTTAACTATGGAGGCTTTCTTTATTATACTGGCAATAGGCCTTGTGCTGTACCGTTGGTTTGGGTACAGGTGGCAGTACCATGCCGCGCTTGTGGCAGCGCTTTATGGTAATTATATGTGGCAGTGGGTAGAAAAAGAATATTTCAGCCAGGATATAAAGCCGGGTTGGGCTGGTTTTGAACTGTTTATCAGCGTTACGCTTACAGGGCCGTTATGCCTGCTGCTGCACCTGGCGGCTTTGTACTTTGCCCGGCGCGATAAACAGCGGCGCATTGCCATAATACATTCCATAGGGCTTTTGCTGCTGGGTATACACGTTATAACCGTGTTTAACGGAGCGTGGTAAACCACATTGAAACCGTGCCGTTTTTGCCATATGGCAAATTACGTAAACCCAATAACCCCTACCTTTAAGGCATGGAACAACTCATGAACTTTTTCCTGCAATTTGGCAGCCTTAACCCGCAGCAGCAGGAGCTTATTACACAAAAAGCACAGCTAACCCATTTTAAAAAAGGCGACTACCTGAGCGAAGCCGGTAAGGTGGCCAACACCGTGGGCTTTATACTGGAAGGCATTATGCGCGTATGCTTTTACAACAACAAGGGCGAAGAAATTACCCGATACTTTATAGACGAAAACAACCTGCTGGTAGACCTGGTGAGCTTTGAAAACCGCGTGCCGGCATCAGAATATGTAGAGGCCGTAACCGACTGTACCATAATTACCTTTAGCTATGCCAACTGGCAATACCTTATGCAAACCATTGTTGGGTTTGAAATCATTATGTTTAAAATAACCCAGCGGGCACTGCAACAAAAAATTGAGCGCCGCACCCCGCTGGTAAGCGAAGATGCCACTACGCGTTACCTTTCGTTTATGGAAAAATACCCGGGGCTTATAAACCGCATACCGCTGTCGCAACTGGCCAGTTACCTGGGCATAACGCAGTCTTCATTAAGCCGTATAAGAAAGGGGCTTAGCTAATCGCTTTTTGCCATATGGCAAAAGTTACGTGGTGGCGCTACCCGAACTTTGTACTGTTAAACCACAAAACAGTATATAATGAAAACCGTACTCATTACCGGTGCAAACCGCAGTATAGGCCTTGAAATTGCCAAACAGCTTGCCGCAAAAGGCTATTTTATTTACATAGGAAGCCGCAACCTTGCCAAAGGCGAAGAAGTGGTAAACCAGCTTAAAGCACAAGGCCTGGCTAACCTGAAAGCCATTGAACTTGATGTTACCAACCCCGGCACTATATCGGCAGCAGCTGAAGTTGTAGAACAGGAAAAAGGCAGTCTTGACATCCTTATAAACAACGCGGGCATACTGGGTAGCATTCCGCAAACGGCAACCGAAGCCGATGTAAACATGATTAAAGACGTGTTTGAAACCAACCTGTTTGGTATAATACAGGTTACACAGGCATTCCTGCCACTGCTTAAAAAGAGTGCCATGCCACGCATTAGCAATATTACATCGGGCCTTGGGTCGCTCACGCTGCACAGCAACCCCGAGTGGCCGTATTATCCATTTAAAGCTACTGCTTACATTACCAGTAAGGCCGCCCTTAATATGTACACCATCGCCCTTAATTATGAATTGCGAGACCTTCCGTTTAAGGTAAACGCCATAGACCCGGGCTACACGGCAACCGACTTTAACCACCATCAGGGGCCGGGCAGCGTGCACGATGCCGCATCATTCATTATTACACATACTGATACCCTGGCTGATGCCCCAACCGGCAAGTTTTTCAGCCCCGATATTAAAGACGACAGTAAAATCAGCCCTTGGTAGTATAGTTGGAATTCAAAGCAGCTTAAACATAAAAAGCAGTACCTAAGTACTGCTTTTTATGTTTTATAGCAATTTCTATTGCTTTGCAAAAGAGAGGCGTTGCGTAACACCGTTTATTTGCGCTTCTGCAAAATACATACCGGTTGCAAGGTGGCTTATGTTAATGCTTTGCGTGTTTGCACTGTTTAAAACCGCTTTGCCATCGGGTGTAAATACTGTTATGATATCTGTATTTTCAGAAAAACTAAGTACGTCAGCAGCCGGATTAGGGTATGCCACCAGGTTTTTAAATAAAGGTGTATTTATACCCGTTACTTCTTCGCCCAGTTTTACAATCCAAAAATCTTCGTTCCCCAGGTTACTGTCTACGTCGCCATCGCCAGATATACTGTTTCCGGCCATAATGCACATACCGTCGGCTGTTTCGCGCAGGCCTTTTACATAATCAAGGTTAGAGCCACCCAGGCTTTTTTGCCACAGCAGTGTGCCGGTAGCATCCAGTTTTACCACCCAGCAATCCGCATTACCCTGGTTAGCGGTCAGGTCGCCATCGGCAGACATGGCATAACCGCCCAAAAGATAACCGCCGTCTTGTGTCACAACTACATCATAAGCTACTTCGTTACTTATACCGCCCAGGCACTTTTGCCATTCTACAGCTCCTGTGGCGCTGGTTTTAACCACCCACATATCGCCGGCCCCGTGGTTGCCGCTAACATCGCCATCATTAGAAAAAGCAAAACCCGAAAGCAGGTATCCGCCATCAGGTGCCGCTGCCATTACAATACCATAGTCTATACTGGTGCCGCCATAGGTTTTTTGCCATTGTATATTGCCGCTGGCATTAAGCTTTACCAGCCAGTAATCGCCCATACCGTGGTTACCGGTAACATCAAGGTTGTTAGATTCTGTCATGCCGGCCACTACCCAGCCACCATCTGATGTAGGCTGCATGGCCCAGGCACCGTCATTAAGGCTGCCGCCCAGCTTTTTTTGCCATTCTATAGTGCCCTCGCTTGTTAATTTGAGCACCCAAAAGTCAGACATGCCTTTGCCTGCTATTGCATCGCCGTCGTTAGAGGTACTTTCGCCTGCCACCATGTAGCCGCCATCGGCAGTAGGGTGTATGCTGTGGGCAACATCAAAGCCTGTACCGCCTAAAATCTGTTGCCATTCAAGTGTCCCTTCGCTATCGGTTTTCATGATAAGAAAATCATAACCGTGAGAGCTGCCCGGGTTGTTGTTGGTACCGGCAATTACAAAGCCGCCATCGGGTGTAAGGGCAATGTCATTAGGCATATCGGCATATAGCCCGCCTATAGTTTTTTGCCAGAGTATGGCACCGGTATTATCTGTTTTAAGCAGCCAGGCATCCTGCATGCCCACTATGGGCTCTGTAACAGTGCCGTCTGTCGAATCGGTATATCCGGCTACAATATATCCTCCCTCTGGCAGGGGCTCTATTGCAGCCAGGCCGTCGTGGCCGGAACCACCATAAGAATGTTTCCATTCTATAACCGGTGTTTGCGCCATTATTTTGCCCCAGGTTAGGGCGCAGGCAATTAATAAGGTAATTGTTTTCATGTTGTTTGAGGTGTTTGTTAATTGTCAAAAAGCTAATTAAAGTTACATAAATTATGAATATAATATTTATAATTATAAATATTTAAAAATTGTATTTTGGTGTGCAACAGTATTTTATATCAGGTGCCATATATTGAGTCTTTTTTGTTACTTTGTGTAAAACCTCCTGAATGAAAAGACTGCTCCTCATCCTGCTTTTTATCAACACGCTCTATGCCCAGAACGATACCCTGAAGCTTACACATTATTACCAGGTAAGGGACACGGTGCATAACAGGTTGATTTTTAAAAATATGGATGATGGAGTAATACAGGGCACTGTAAAAAAAGGCGATTGTTATACGGTTGTAGAAGCGGGTGTTGTTACCGGGCGTATGTGTTATGACAAGCAGGGAGGGCTGCTTTCGCGGCTTTATAAAACACCCAGTGGCTATGTAATGGAAACCTACGGCACCCGGATTACAAAAAAGTATTTTGACGGTATGTTTAATTCAGTAGCCGAAGAAGAATGTAATGAAGACGGCTCTTTGGCTAAAAAGGTTGTGTATGAAAAGTATTTTGAAATAAGCAGCCAGCACTATTATGAAGGCGGCAAGGAACTATTTAGGTTAGAATACCATAACGGTATGCCAGAGTTTTTAGGCGATACCCTTGCAGCAGAGCCGGCCAATGGAGTGGTTCTTAAAAATGACACGCTTTATGCAATGCACCGCGGGACAGTTATGGCATACAAGTATTATGCAAACGGCAGGCTAAGGCAGTACTGGTCTGAAACCACGCGTTTTTTGTGGGATGCAGAAGGTGGGCTTACACATTCAAAACTATACAAAAGGTCGCAGCAGGTATTTGAAGTTAAGCACGAAGATTATTTTGAATATTGCGAATATGCAGGCAACGGCAGCATTAGCCTTAAAGTGTGCGCATCTGGCGGGCGTGTGGGTAGCATAGCAATAACCCAGCCCGGCCGTACTATTGAAATAGGGTACTCTTTAGGGCAGCTTCAGGAAGCAACCATACGCGAGCCGATTGAAGGCGGAAGCTATGTAACCCGGGTAAAACAAAACGGCACTGCCACTAAAACCCGGTTTATAAATAACAGCAATGGCACCACCACACAAGACCCGGTTAAGGGCTTTGAGTTTTTTCATGGCGGGTATGATTATAATGATTTCCTGAAAACCGCAAACATTCTTACCTTGCAGGAATATGAAAGCATCTGCTCAAGGGCTTTAAAACTGTAATTAAGGTTATGACACACCTCATTATTAACCATATACGCCGGTATGTTGCCGTGCCCGATGAAGATGTGGCGGGTATACTGTCGTATTTTGAAACCGTAACACTTTCTAAAAAACAAAACCTGCTGGAAGAAGGCCAGCATTGCAACCACAGCTACTTTGTTGTAAGCGGTTGCCTGCGCCTGTTTTTTATTAACGAAAAAGGAGGAGAGCAAACCACACAATTTGCCCTTGAAAACTGGTGGATGAGTGATTTCCTTGCCTTTGGCGGGCCACGCCCTGCTGTATTTTACATACAGGCGGTTGAAAAAACAGAAGCCCTTGCCCTGAGCCATACGCAGCATGAAAAGCTGCTGGATAATTATCCGTATCTTGAAAAATACTTCAGGCTTATATATCAAAAAGGCTATGGCGCATCGCAGCAGCGCATCCGCTACCTGTATGGCCTTAGCCGCGAAGAGCTGTACCATCAGTTTGCTAAACAATACCCTCAGTTTGTACAGCGTGTGCCACAGTATCTTCTGGCTTCATTCCTGGGCTTTACACCCGAATACCTTAGCGAAATACGCAACAGGCGATAATTTGATTAACAGATAAGAGCACATCTGACAGTCGAAAAATCGAACCATCTAATAATCAAACAATCTTACTATTCTACCAATCTGTTCAAAAAATACCCTGGCACATTTTGAACAGTTATTGAAACGTTTTTGCACACCCCGGTTTTGGTTTCATCCTATCTTTGAAAACGTTGTAGTTGCCTGTTTGGGCTAACTGCATCCGCTAACTAAACCATTCCTTATATGAAAAAAATTACCCTTTTAATGCTTAGCATGGGCTTTAGTGCCTTTGCTGTAGATGTGCCACCGGGCACTAACAACCTCCAGGCGGCTATAAACAGTGCTGCCCCGGGTGAAACACTTAACCTTCAGGCCGGTACTTACTTTGTGTCGTCTACTATTACGCTCAACAAGCAAATAACACTACAAGGTGTGGGCATGGGCACCATAATCCAGAAAACAAACGGCGCAGCGGCCGATGTTGCGGCCATAGTAATACCCAATGGTGTTAACGGCTGTACGCTAAAAGATTTCCGCCTGTTGGGGCAGGACCAGGGCGGCCCCGGCATTATGGTGTTTAGCAACAGCAACAGCCTGATAAACGTAAATGTTTCAGATTGTGGAAATAACAGCGCTAACGGCCCCGGCAGCTGGCGTGCGGGCATATTGCTTGAAGGCGCAGAAGATAATGTACTTACCGATGTAAAATCGCACCACAACAGCTGGGTGGGTATATCGCAGCACAGCAGCCCCGGTACAACCATAACCGGAGCCGACTGCTTTTTAAACCATGGTGAAGGCCTTACCATTGATTTGGGCAGCCACAATTGTGTGGTTACCAACTCGTTGTTTAACGAAAATAACGTGAGTACCCGCGGCGTGGGCGGTATAGGTATAGATGATGTAAACAATGCTACCATACAGTACTGCACCATTAACGATACCCACAACCTGCATGGTATTACCTTTCAGAATAATGTGGGTGGAGAAGACGGCTGCGTTATTACCAATAATACCATTAACAACAGCAGCCAAAACGGCATACGCATAAGGAACTGTACTTATGCGGTAACCAATACAACCATTGGGCAAAACAGCTATACAGGAAACGGCAGTGCCGATGTATACTGGGAATGTGATGAGCCTACAGCATTTTTAGGCCAACAGGAAATGCAGGTGCTGAAAATATATCCTAACCCGGCTGTTGATGTTGTTTCTGTTGATTTTGGGCAGGCAGCTATTAACGGTTTTGAATTACTTTCTATTACAGGGCAACAGGTGTTGACTATTGATTCTGAAAAACTGGCCGGTAATACTATTGATATTTCAGGAATTAGCGCCGGGGTTTACATTTATAAAGTGAGCCATAACCACGGTACAACCACCGGCAGGCTGGTTATAAAGTAGTTTGTGCGTAACAATAAAAATCCCGGAGCATCAATACACTCCGGGATTTTGTATTTTTTCGCTAAGAAGCTAAGTTGCTCAGCAACTAAGTAGCTTTAAGATTTTACCAACTCCAGCTCAGCAAGTGCGGTGTTGATAAACCCAATCTCGTCTTTACTCAGCTTTACATTAATGGCTTTAGCGTTTTGTACAGATTGTTCTGCATTTCGTGCACCGGCAAGGGCAATGGTAATACCCGGTTGCTCTACCGTCCAGCGTAAAACAAGCTGCGATAGCGTAGCGCCTTTTTCAGCTGCCATAGGGCGAAGCTTGTCTAAAAATGCAGCGGTACGCTTCAGGTTTTCATCTTTATAGAAATAAATGTTGGCACGGTGGTCGCCCTCTTCAAATTTGTGGCCCGGCTGCATTTTGCCACTTAAAAGGCCGCGCTCCAGCGGGCTGTATGCCAAAATAGACTTACCGGCATCAAGCACATACGGCACCAGCTCTTTTTCTATATCGCGCTTCACCATGCTGTAAGGCACCTGGTCGCTCAAAATAGTGGCATATTTATTGGCTTCCTGCACCTGTGCGGCGCTGTAGTTGCACACACCTGCATGGCGCACCTTGCCCTGCTTAATCAGCTCGGCAACGGTTTCAAACGTCTCCTGGATGGGCGTAGTGCTCTCCGGCCAGTGAATCTGGTACAGGTCAATATAATCCGTTTTCAGGCGGCGCAGGCTGTCTTCGCATTCTTTTATAATGCTTTCGCGCCCGGCATATTTGTAAATGTCTATATCCTGGCCCTGGTTGTTCTTGCTCTTAAAGCCAAAATCGCCCCTGGCAAGATCCCAGCGCATGCCGAATTTGGTTATAATCTGCACTTTATCGCGGCTAAACGGGGCAATGGCCTCGGCCACAATCTCCTCGCTGTCGCCCTGCCCGTAAATGGGTGCGGTGTCTATACTGGTAACGCCTTCGTCATATGATTTGCGAATGGCCGCTACAGCATCCTTGCGCTCTGTACCGCCCCACATCCAGCCGCCTGCTGCCCAGGCGCCAAAAGTAATAACGGATAGTTCAAGGTCTGAGTTGCCAATTTTTCTGTATTCCATAGTAATTTTAGTTAGATGTATTTGTAATTACAGCTCGTTAAGCAGCTTACTGATTTCGTCAAGCTTAGGCGTAAGGATAATTTCTATCCTGCGGTTTTTGCCCTTGCCTTCGGCTGTTGCATTATCTGCAATAGGCGAATATTCGCTGCGCCCGGCGGCGGTAAGGTTTTTGGGGTCAACACCCTTATTTTCCTGAATAATATTTACAATAGCTGTGGCACGCTTGGTAGAAAGGTCCCAGTTGTTGTTTATCTGCCCACCACCCTGGTAGGGCACATTATCGGTATGGCCTTCAATAAGTACGGTAATATCAGGGTTGTCTGCAAGTACCTTACCTACTTCTACCACGGCTTTTTTACCTTCAGGCCCTACAACCCAGCTTCCGGAGCCAAACAGTAGCTTGTTTTCCATAGAAACGTAAACCTTTCCGTTCTTCTGCTCTACGGTAAGGCCTTTGCCCTCAAAGCTGTTAAGCGCCTTGCTAAGCTTATCTTTAAGCGCCTGAAGGTTTTGCTGCTGTGCAGACATAATGCCCTCAAGCTCGTCTACACGGGCACTGCGTTCTTTAAGTTCAGCGCTAAGCTTGTTTAGCCTTTCCTGCTCGGCTGCCAGGGCTTTTTCCTTGGCTTCAAGCTGGGCAAGCAGTTCGCGGTTCTTTTTTACGTTGCTGTCCAGCGCGGCACTGCTGTCTTTTTCAAGTGCAGAATAGCTGGTTTTTAGTGCATCAAGGCTGTTTTTGGTAGCGGCATAGTCAGTAGCCAGTTTATCGCGTTCTGCCTTAAGCTTATCCAGCTGTGTTTGCAGGTCTTTCGATTTCAGGTCGAGTGCGTTCTTCTCTTTGGTAAGTGCCGTGTTTTCATCGCTCAACTGGCGGTTTTCCTTTTTCAGGCCGGCATATTTGTTTTCAAGGTCGGTGTACACCTTTTTGCTTACGCAGCTTGTGGTAAGCGCCAGGGCAAGCACACCGGCAGAAATGTTTTTAATCCTCATAGGTAGTCGTTTTATTGGTTAGCAGGTTACCGCAATAACCTTGCCTTAAAAAAATGTCTTAGTCAAATTCTACCACAATAGGGCAGTGGTCGCTGTGTTTGGCTTCGGGCAGTATAAGCGCACGGGTAAGGCGGTCGCGCATGGGTTCGCTAACCATGGCATAATCTATACGCCAGCCTTTGTTATTGCCGCGGGCATTGGCAAAATTGCTCCACCAGGTATAGTTATGGGGCTCTTTATTAAAGTGGCGGAAACTGTCTATAAAGCCCGCCTGCATAAACTCGGTTATCCACAGCCTTTCGTTTGGCAAAAAGCCCGAAACCTTTGCGTTGCGCACCGGGTCCCAGATATCAATGGCTTCGTGGCAAATGTTAAAGTCGCCACAGACTATGAGGTTGGGTATTTCTTTCCTCAGTTCGGCAATATATTGGGTAAACTCGGCCATATACTGAAACTTGTAGGTATGGCGCTCTATATTTGTTCCTGATGGCAGGTACAGGCTCATAACGCTAAAGGTATCAAAATCCAGGCGGATGTTTCGGCCCTCAAAATCCATGTGGTCTATACCGGTGCCATAGGCCACGTGGTTGGGCTTATGTTTACTGAATATAGCCACACCGCTGTAGCCTTTTTTTTGTGCCGAAAACCAGTAGTGGTAGGGATAGCCTGCCTCCTCAATCATATCTGTGGCTACCTGCTCAAACGTGGCCTTGGTTTCCTGCAGGCAAATAATATCTGGGTTGGCCTGTTTTAGCCATTCTATAAAGCCTTTGTTAAATGCGGCGCGTATGCCGTTTACATTGTATGAAATAATTTTCATGATTTATTTTTAGGTTCTCAAAAATAACCAAAATGAAGGTTACCTAAAAATCAAATCAATAAAAAAGCCCCCGCCGGAACGGGAGCTCAAAAAAATAGATAAAAAACGATTCCGTTAGAATGAACCGTTTTACTGTGATTGCGGTTTTTTGTAAACAGTCCCCGCGTTGTCAGGAGTATTTAAGCGGCGGGGCTGTGTAAAATGTCCCCCTTTGCACAAGCCCGGTAGATGCCTGCTGTAAATACCCCCTTATAAACAATTACTAAAATAGGTTTATACCCACAAAGCACGTTAATTTATGCCTTGCAGCCTAAAAACAGGTAGGGACAAAGTAGGGACACCTGTAAAAAAGTGCAGATAGGCCAGTAAACTCAACCCCTTTAAAACAAAAGGGTTACGCTAAAAACGGCTTTTAGTATAGGAATTGTATAGTTTGAAGGCAGGAGGACATCAGTCCATTTTAACCATTTCGGGTTCGGTTTCCTCAACATCGGTGCGGTTAAGCTTTTTGTTAAGGCGCACCTTGGCTTTGGTAACACTTGCAGGGGTAATGTTTAGCAGTGCGGCTATTTCTTTGGTAGAAAGCTTAAGGTGTAAATAGGCACACAGGCGCACCTCATAAGCCGTAAGCCCGGGGTGTTTTTCGGTAAGCTCTTTAAAGAAATCAGGGTGCACCTGCTCAAAGTGCAGTTTAAATTTATCCCAGTCGGCATCCATATACAGGTTTTGCTGTATGGTGCTTTTAATGCGGCTTATTTGCTGTGGCGATGCATCGCCCTGGGATACGGCATCAATCTCTGCCTTAAGGGCCGAAAGCAGTTCGTTTTTCTGGTACAGGTACAGCGTGGCCGATGCCAGCTCGCGGCGGTTAAAGTCCAGCTTTTCCTGAAGGGTTTCTTTTTCAAGCAGCTCTTGTTCCTTTTCTTTCAGCATAAGGTTATTTTTGAGCTCTATGTTTTCTTTTTCTACCTGAAGGGCTTGTGCCTCCAGGTTTTTTCGAGCCAGCTTATCCTGTAGTTTGTTGTAGGCCTTTAGTTTTTTGGCGTTGCTCCTGTGCTGGCGTCGCATCAGGAATATAAAGCCGGAAAGCGCTGCAACCACTACCCCGCCTGCTGTGGCATTGCGTATGGTTTTTTGGCGTTCAAGGGCTGCTCTTGCCTCATGGTCTTTTTTATCCTGAACGGCCTTAAACTCAAAGTTCATGCGCTGTTCGGTTAGTTTTTGCTGGTTTTCGGCATTAAAAAGCGAGTCGTTAAACTTTTTGTATAATACATGGTTATCATAAGCCGCCTTGTAGTTGCCCATACCGGCATATATTTCAGAAAACTGGTTGTACACCTGGCGGTACATATCCAGCTCACCCGATTGCTTTACAATTTCCAGCGCATGGTTGTTGTAGGCCAGCGCCGTTTGGCTATTGCCCTTTTTAGCCTCTACATCGGCTAACGAGAGGTATACGGTAAACAGCCCGCCGCGGTCTCCCACGCCTTCCATAATGCCCTTGGCTTTTAGTAAAAGTGCTTCGGCATCAGTATATTGCTGTTGCTTTATGCGTAAAATTCCCAGGCCGCAGTAGTTGTTAGCCAGGGCAATACTGTCTCCTGCCACTTTAGCGCTTTCTATGCCCAGCTTAAAGTATTTGCTGCTCAGGTCGTTCATTTTCTTGCGCCCGTAAATCTCGCCCATATTCATGTATGTGTAGGGTATGGCGCGGTTTTCTTTATGTTTAAGCTGTATAGTGAGCGACTCCAGGTAGTACTTCAGGGCACGGTCATAGTCTTTATGCTTGGTATATACCAGGCCTATGTTGTTGCAGGTGCTCATAATACCCCAGTAGTCGTTTTCTTTTTTAGATTCAGCCAGCGCCCTGAAAAGATATTTAAGCGCCTCGCTATAAATGCCCTGCTTGGCATATTGCACCCCAATACCGTTGTCTACATTTATGGCGTGGCCCTTGCTGCCTATTTCCATATATAGCCCCCGTGCGCGGATGAGCTGCTCCAGCGCTTTTTCATAACGGCCCTCATATTCGTTTACAAATGCCAGCATTTCGCATGCATTGGCAATGCCAAATTTATAGCCAATCTTTTCAGAAAGAGCCATTTGCTCATTGGTATAAGCCAGTGCTTTTTGGGGGTTATTGTGGCTGTAGTATATGGCAAGGCTGCTCAGCATATCAGCCTTAAGGGTATCGCGCATTTTAGGGAAACTCCTGCCCATGGACTTTTTTTCTTTCTCAAACTTCTGGAGTTTAGCCAATAACGAATCTGCCCGGGTGGTTTGCGAAAAACCTGCTACGGGATGCAAAAACAATAAGAGGAGTGCAAAAATCAGATAGGTATTCCTGGTGAAATACTGCATAAACTAAAGCGGTTTGTAATTATTTAGCTGTAGATGTGGATATTACAAATATAAACAAAAATTTCCTGTTAATTCATTTTGTAAATATTTATCTAAAAAACAACAAAACCACGAAAAACCTAAGAATAATTCAATACAAAATTTCATTCTGCACAAAAGGTGTTTATGGCTATCTTTGAAAAAACTTTTGCCCTGATGAAGAATACTTTACGTGCCCTGTTGCTGTTATCAGTAACTACTGCTTTTGGCCAGCAGGCTGCTTTTGACAGGCTGGTGGAAGCCGAAATGAAATCGGCCTACAACATTGCTAATTTTACGGCCAACGAAAATACAGGCAATTATAACGTTACCCATCATACACTTGAGTTTACAGTAGACCCTGCTGTACAATACATTACCGGCAGCGTTACCACCACTTTTACCGCACTCGAAAACATGGGGGCCATTACCTTTGATATGAGCAGCAATCTGACCGCTACATCGGTTACCCAAAATGGCAACAACCTGTCTTTTAGCAGTGGTAATAACGAGCTGGTTATAACCCTGCCCACTACTGTTGCTGCAGGGGCAGAGGCCACAATAACAGTTAATTACAACGGTGCCCCGTTTGATGATGAAGACTCATTTGTGGCAGACCAGCACAACGGCATACCCGTGCTCTGGACATTATCTGAACCGTATGGCGCAAAAGAGTGGTGGCCCTGCAAACAGGACCTTAACGATAAAATAGACAGCATAGATATATATGTTACCGCCCCCAGCCAGTATGTGGGCGTAAGCAACGGTGTAGAGCAGTCGCAACAGCAAAATGAAGACGGCACCACCACTACACATTTTCACCATGGGTTTCCTATACCGGCTTATCTCGTGGCCATTGCGGTTACTAACTACCAGATTTACAACCAGCAGGCCGGTACTGCGCCAAATGACTTCCCTATAGTAAATTACCTGTATCCGGAAACTGCCGCCCAAAGCCAGGCCGAACTGGCTGTAACCCCCGGTATTATGGACTTTTTTGAAGATACGTTTGAAACCTACCCTTATCATACCGAAAAATACGGCCATGCACAGTGTGGTTTTGGCGGTGGTATGGAGCACACTACCGTATCGTTTATGGGGGGCTTTTACCGCAACCTTATAGCGCACGAGCTTGCACACCAGTGGTTTGGCGATAAAATAACCTGCGGCTCATGGCAGGATATATGGCTTAACGAAGGCTTTGCTACCTACCTTTCCGGACTCGTGATAGATCATTTAGACGGTGGCGCTGTGTTTCAGCAATGGAGGCAAGACAATGTGTGGGATATAACATCTGAAAGCTGGGGATCGGTTTATGTGCCTGCTAATGATACACTTAATGTAAGCCGTGTGTTTAGCAGCAGGCTTACGTATAACAAAGGGGCCATGGTATTGCACATGCTGCGCCAAAAGCTGGGGCAGGACGTGTTTTACCAGGGTGTGCGCAACTACCTGGCCGACGAGAACCTCGCTTTTGATTATGCCAAAACACCTGATCTCCAGGCACATTTAGAGTCGGAATCAGGGGTTGAGCTCGATGGCTTTTTTGCCGACTGGGTGTATGGGCAGGGATACCCAACTTATCATGTGCATGCCGAATTTCCGGCTGATTTTCAGGCTGTTGTTACGCTTACGCAAACGCAGTCTCACCCGTCCGTCAGCTTTTTTGAAGGGCTTGTGCCACTGCGGTTTATATCAACAACCGGCTTACTGTATGATACTGTTGTAGATAATACCGTTAACGGCGAAACGTTTACACTGTCGGTACCATTTGAAGTGGCTGAGGTACAGGTTAATGCTACCTATGATATTATTTCGGCAAATGATACATCTACCCTTAATGCTCTTGATAATGAGTTGTTAAGCAGTATAAAGCTATATCCTAATCCGGTAAGCGATTTGCTTAATGTACAGTTGCCGCAGGGTATTACGTTGCTAAACAGCGAGGTATATAACAACCTGGGCCAAAAAGTAATACAGGGCGGTACACAGCCGGTGTGGAATGTTTCCGGCCTTGCGCAGGGCACTTATTTTTTAAGGCTTAAAACCGCTCAAGGAGTTGTTAGCCTGAAATTTACAAAGCAATAAAGTACAGTATTTCATCATCTTTTAGTGCAGGATTTTGATATATCTAAAATTATCGATACATTTGCATCAAAATAGTTTCGCAATGACACTTGATAACAAGAAGATAGAGAGGATAAGCAAAGCCTTGGGCGACCCCTACCGCCTTAAGATTATGCATGCCATAATGAAGATGGAAAAAGCCCAAAAGGGCACGTGCAGCATGCCGTGCAGTAACCTTGTGGAAATGATAGACCTTGCCCAAAGTACAGTGTCTCACCATATTAAGCAGCTTGTAGATGCTGATTTGCTTATTGCCGAAAAAGAAGGCCGCAATGCCAAGTATACCATTAACAAAGAGGTGTTTAACGCCTATGTAAGCTTCCTGCAGCCTTTTGCCAGCTAATTTTTTAAATCGAAATATTTGGATGTTTCGATTTAATTTGTACATTTGCTCCATCAAATAATTTTATGCCTGCGGTTTAGCCTTAATTTAACAGGCTTTTACCGCACTAACACAATATTTTGCGGCTTTGCCGTTTTATAATTAATCGAAATATTTATATATATCATCAATCAAAAAACGAATACTCATGCAAACCCAGCTAACCCCACAAACCGATGCCCTGCTTGCAGGTGGTTTTATAAATGCCTGGCATACACAGGTTAAAGGCATAACGGCCTTCTTTGAAAAATATACCGATGCCGATTACCTTAAGCCTATAGCCCCTAACCGTAACCGCCCCATATACATACTGGGCCACTTAATAGCTGCTAATGATGTACTTATGCCGCTGTTGGGCTTTGGCCAGAAGCTGTTCCCTGAGCTTGAGGAACAGTTTATTACCAATGCTGATAACCCCCATGCTGCAATGCCATCGCTTTTAGAGCTGCGCCAAAAGTGGGAAACCCAGCAAGGTATTCTAAACAAGCACTTTAACAGCCTTGAGCCGCAACAGTGGCTGGAGCGCCATACCGCCGTGAGCGAGGCCGCCTTTGCCGCCGAACCTCACCGCAACAGGCTAACGGCACTACTGGCACGCACTGCCCACATGAGCTACCACCTGGGCCAGCTTAACCTTTTTCCGGAGAAGAAACGCCTGAAATACAACCCGTTCCACTCCGGGATTAGCCTTAATTTTGCTTTTTAATTTTCCGTTTTTAGTTTATTCGTTTGAATCCCTGATGGTTGCATTGGGGATTTTTTTGTGCGTATAGCCCGCATATTTACTACATTTGCCCTTTAGTAAACTAATGAACCAATGGGATTTAAGAGCAAAATCAACGTATTGCGCCGCGCCATTACCCATGGCCTTACCAAAAACATAGGCAGTAACCAAAAGCCGTTTAACCCAAGCCACCCGGTAAAACGTGTCTTAGTGTCGCGCCCCAACCACAGGCTGGGCAACCTGCTGCTAATCACGCCATTAGTGCAGGAAATTGAACGCCTTTACCCCGATGCAAAAGTAGACCTGTTTATAAAAGGCGGTCTTGGCCCCATTGTTTTTAAGAACTATACCTCTATAGGTCAGGTACTTGCGTTGCCCAAGAAGCATTTTAAGCAGCTGGGCAAATACCTGGGCAGCTGGGTAGGCCTTAAGAAACACCGTTATGACCTGGTAATCAACGTGGCAACCAGCTCATCATCAGGCAAGTTAAGCACCGGCATAGCCCGCGGTAAGTACAAGGTTTTTGGTGAACTTCCTGCCGAAATCACAGCACAACACCCTGACTACCTGCATCTTGGTAAGTATCCGGTGTACAACCTGCGCCATTTCCTTAATATAGATGCCAATGTTCCTATGCCTGAACTAAACCTTAAACTTGATGATAATGAGTTGGTTAAGGGTAAATCAGACCTTCAGGAACTGGTTAAAAACGACAAGCCTACTATCTGCATCTTTACCTTTGCAACGGGTGGTAAATGCTACCCGCCTGAGTGGTGGAATCCTGTATATGAGCAACTTATGGCTGAATTTTCAGGATATAATATCGTAGAGGTATTGCCTGCCGAGAACGTTTCGCAAATAGGCTTTGCAGCGCCTACCTATTACAGCCGCGATGTGCGCGAAATAGGAGCCCTAATGGCTTGTACCTCAGTGTTTATAGGGGCTGACAGCGGCATTATGCACCTGGCAGCGGCCAGCGGCGTGCCCACCGTGGGCCTTTTTAACCCAACCGACCCAAACCGTTTTGGGCCCTATGGCGGAAAAAATATTGCGGTTGACACAAACAAAACAGACACCAATGGCCTGATTAAAGTCGTAAAAAATATCTTACAACAATAATTGCAAAAAGGGCTAATTTTTCACTTTTGGAGTTTGAAATTCAATTTTAAAGTCAAAAGTGTAAAAGTCGAAAGTCATAAAGTCCCGGATGAAGTTTTTTGTCCGGGTTTTTTTTGCGCAAAAATGTATCAAAAAAATAATTAAGATTATTTTCTTAGTATATTAAATTTTATTCGTAACTTTGCAGCGAGGTTCATCATCAATCATGCCTTAACAATACAGGCTGTAGTTTTCAATCTTTTTATAAAGCCGTTCGGCCAGGGTGGGGCACAGGTTGCGTAAGGCTTCATATAAAAAAGCTGCTTCGCCACGGTAGCTTTGCACCTTTTCAATGGGCCAATGTTTGGGTGGCGGTTGCAGGTTTACAATACGGTCGGCCATTTTAACCATGGCTACCTCGCGGGGCTGCCCTAATATGCGGGTTATAGAGTGTGCCATTTTCTCCTGCTTATCGGCAATGGTGCTGTCTTTGGTCAGTGCCGCCACACCATCGGCTACAGGGGTGCCAAAAGCCGTTTCTATATCGGTTAGCGTAAGGGCGGTGTCTTCAACCGTGTCGTGCAGTATGGCACACAGCAGTGCCAGCTCGGCATTATACACCTCCGGGTTGCCCATAAGCACAGCATACACCTCATTAACAACCGCGCCTATATGGTTCAGGTAAGGCAGCTCAAGGCCATCGTTATTAGTGTAAAACTGGCCGTTGTGCGCCGCAGAAGCCATGTTCCAGGCCAGCTGCACTTTGTCTGTCAGTATTGAGTCCATACGCTAATGTAAAAAGAAAAAGCCACACTTGCGTGCGGCCCTTCCATAGTTAACCAATTTAAAATTCTAAAATCACTGTCCCGGTTGTAGCAGGGTGCTTATGGCAATACGGTTCCATGCATTTATGGTTATTATGGCCATCAGCGCCTGTGCAGTATATTCTTCGCCCAGTATGCCCACGGCATTTTGGTAGGTTTCGGTTTTAACACCGCCGTTGCTTATTAGCGTAACCTCTTCGGCCAGGGCCAGTATGGCGCGTTCCTCAGGCGTAAACAGGGTGGTTTCGCGCCAGGCGGGCAGTACAAAAATGCGCTGCTGGGTTTCGCCATACTTAAGGGCATCTTTAGTGTGCATGTCAAGACAGTAGGCACACGCGTTTATTTGAGAGGTGCGAATTTTAATAAGCTCCTTGTGGGTATGGCTAAGCGCCGTGCCGCCAAGGTATTTTTCAAGGCCAAACATGGCTTTAAACGCTTCGGGTTGGGTTTGCTGTAGGTTGAATCTGGTTTCCATGGTGTATTAATTTAAAAGTTATTAGTTTGAAAAATGTATTGATTTGTTATCTCTAATTGTCTGATACAAATTTCGTTTCGCTACACCACAATATTCTTAAACTGGTTTAAGAAAGGATTTTTAGATTTTTGGATGGTTAGATTTTTCGACAGGGGCGTATGCAGTAGATTCCGTTTTTCACGCCAGAGTGAGGATTCCCCTCCCTCGGAGGTCCCGATAGCTATCGGGACGTAGGGCGCGGTGAGGTAAATGCCTGTTTTTGAGAATAATTTTAAACACAAAGCCCACCAAGTCCACAAAGGGAAAAACACAAAGATTTTTATAGGTCACAAGCTATTGGTTGTCAAAGGCTTTGTGTCCTTTGTGCCTTTGTGTTTTAAAAAATGTAGCCTAACTACAAGCAACACAAATCTTTACTTCGTCAGTTCGGTCTTCGCCCTCGGGTGTGGCCTATAACACTAAAGACTTTGTGCCCTTAGTGAAAATCTTGGTGTCCCTGGTGTCAAAAAATAAGCCAGTGCAGCTTTATATGGGAAATAGTTTAAAAACCCAATCCTGAATGGACTGCGTATAGCCCGGGTTTCGTACTATGATATAAAAAATCCCGCAATAACCGTATTGCGGGATGTATCTAAAATTATCTTGTTTTACTGTTTGTCGCTTTCCTCATATAATCGGTCAAAGGCATCTTGTTTATGGGCAGCAGTTATTTGGCCTAACTGCCTGCGTGTTGCCCTGCGCATGTATGTGTATACGTCAGCATTTTCACTATAAACCTTCTCCATCAATACATATTGGTCATGAATCATCTCAACACCTTCGTCTACAGAAGCAAAATCTGTTTGTGCTATGTTGGTGGTTAGCCAGGTTCTAACAGCTTCTTTGTCGCTTATGTGCAAGTCAGGAGGTGTTGCGCCATGCAACATTTTTACCATTTTTATGGTGTGACTGGTAAATTGTTTATACGTTTCTGTGTCCGTCATTTCGGCATAACGCTTTGCGGCAATTTTACATTCTTCCGCTGTCAGGTCTTTTTTTACCGGCGGCAGAGAATCATTTTTAACCTGTGAATAGGCACTTGAAAATAAAAACAGAGATAATAAAAAAAGGCAATATTTCATATTTATTACTATTGAGGAAACATACTAACAAAGTTTATGATATACCATTGTGCTGCATCAATAACTACAGTGCAGCTTACTCCAAGTATTTTAAGGTTGAGTAAAAACTAAAATAGTAATTTTTAAATTATTAAAGCCAGGTAAATGCCTTTTTTATAAAAGGTAAAACCCTATGTTTGATATAACCACTTATTAGCACGGGCTGCCATTAAACTTTAAACCGTAAACCCTTAACAAATTAAATCAAAACCGTTAAATTTGCCCGACTTATAAAAACCATAACAATGTTACAAACAGCATTTATTAGAGAAAACAGGGACAAAGTAGTGGCGGCGCTTGCCAAGCGCAACGTTGATTTTGCCCCGCTTGTAGATGAGGTCATAGCGCTCGATGAGCAGCGCAGGCACACACAGGTGGAGCTTGATACCGTTCGTGCAGAATCCAATAAGCTGTCCAAAGACATTGGCGAACTCATGAAAGCCGGCGAAAAAGCAAAAGCGGCTATTATTAAGGAGAAAACCGTACAGCTTAAGGCCGATGAGGCATCGCTAAAGGAAAAGATAACCGTTCTTGAAAACGACCTGCTGCAGGCGCTGTACAAGCTGCCTAACGCCCCGGCCGATATTGTGCCGGTGGGCAAAACGCCCGAGGAAAACCTTGAGGTGTTTAAAAGTGGCGAAATACCTGCCCTGCACGAAGGCGCACAGCCCCACTGGGAGCTGGTAAGCAAGTATGATATTATAGATTTTGAGCTGGGCACCAAAATTACCGGTGCGGGTTTCCCGGTATACAAAGGCAAGGGGGCCAGGCTGCAACGCGCGCTTATTTCTTACTTTTTAGATAAAAATACAGCCGCCGGTTATAAAGAATACCAGGTGCCGCACCTTGTAAACGAAGCTTCGGGCTATGGCACAGGCCAGCTGCCCGATAAAGAAGGCCAGATGTATTTTGTGGGCGAAGACAACCTGTACCTTATCCCAACGGCCGAGGTTCCGGTTACCAACCTGTTCCGCGATGTGATTGTAGAAGAGAAAGACCTTCCGGTGCTGTGCACAGGCTATACGCCGTGTTTCCGCCGCGAGGCCGGTTCTTACGGTTCGCACGTGCGCGGCCTTAACCGCCTGCACCAGTTTGACAAGGTAGAAATCGTTCGCATAGAAAAACCTGAGAACTCTTACGAAGCCCTTGACGGCATGGTAGAACACGTAAAAGGCATTCTTGACGAGCTTAAGCTGCCATACCGTGTATTGCGCCTTTGCGGTGGCGATATGGGCTTTGCTTCGGCATTAACCTACGATTTTGAGGTGTTCTCAACCGCACAGGACCGCTGGCTTGAAATAAGCTCGGTGTCAAACTTCGAAACCTTCCAGAGCAACAGGCTTAAGCTGCGTTACCGTGATAAAGAAGGCAAAAACCAGCTGGCACACACCCTAAACGGCAGCTCGCTTGCACTGCCGCGCGTATTGGCAGGCATCATAGAAAACTACCAGACCCCGGAGGGTATTGTAATACCCGAGGTGCTAAGGCCATATACCGGTTTTGATATTATAGACTAAGTTTTTAAGCGATATTTTTGGAACGCGGATGACGCGGATTGGGCGGATTTTCACGGATTTTTATATCCGGGTAATCCATAAAAATCTGTTTCATCCGCGTTGTGTATTTATCCTGCACGATACCTCATTCTGAATATATAGCACTTTTAATCTGCGTAAATCCGCCCAATCCGCGTTATCCGCGTTCCATCATACAAATTTTGGCACTAAAAATGCAGCACACAAACGTAAATCTGCGTACTTTGCGTTATTAAGATAATAATCTGCGTAAATCCGCCCAATCCGCGGCATCCGCGTTCTATGAGTGTTGCTAAATGAAAAAACTATTCCTGTATATAACCTTCCTGCTCTCGGTTGCGGCCTTTGCCCAAAACGAGCAGCTGGCCTATAACTATTTCGAAAAAGGCGAGTATGAAAAAGCCCTGGTAATCTATCAGGACCTTGAAAAAGCCCAGCCTTACAATACCTTTTTTACGCAAAAGGTAGCCGCCTGCTACCAGCAAATGCAGCAGTATGATAAGGCTGCGGCAACCCTTAAGGCACGCGTAGATAAAAACCCGCAGCCGCTGTTGCTGGTGGAACTGGGCTATAACTACCAGCTGCAAAAAGACCTTCCGAATGCCGAGAAATACTACAACCTGGCCATAGACGAGATAAAGAAAAACGCATCGCACGTGTATAGCGTGGCCAATGCGTTTGAGCAAAAGGTGCTGCTTCCACAGGCGCTAAAGGCCTATGAAACCGCCACCGCCGCCAACCCGCAAATGAATTTCGATTACCAAACGGCGCTGCTTGAGGGCCAGCAGGGCAACATGGCTAAAATGATAGACAAGCTACTGGCCTATGCTTATGCCAACCCGCAAAACCTCATGATGGTGCAAAACCAGCTTTCCCGGTTTATGGAGGAGGATGGGTCAGACGCGTTTAACGATGCACTGCGCAAGGCGTTGCTGGTCAACACCCAAAAAACGCAGGACATCTTCTGGAACCAGTTTTTAAGCTGGTATTTTGTGCAGAAGAAAGACTACGGCAAGGCATTCATACAGGAAAAGGCCATCTTTAAGCGCGAACCCCAGCTGTTTGGCAACATAGTAAACCTGGCAAAAATGGCAGCCGATGAAAACGAAGATGCCACCGCCCGCGAAATTTATGCTTTTGTTTTACAAAATACCACCAATGCAGATGTGCTTATGGATGCCAACTACAGCCTGCTGCTTATGGATATTAAAACCGCACAGGAAAAAGACTACCCCGCCATACAGCAGCGCATAGACAGCCTCCTGGCCGATTTTGGCGTAAGCCCGTATTCGCTTGATGTGCAGGTTATGAAAGCCGATTTCCAGGCGTTTTACCTAAAAGATACCAAGGGCGCCATTGCCACGCTCGATGCCGCGCTTAAGCTGCAGCTTAACAAATACCAGGTGGCAGAGGTTAAGATGAAACTTAGCGATGTACTGCTGCTGGAGCAAAAATTCAACCAGGCCATAATATACTACGCCCAGGTAGAGGAAGACCTTAAAAACGACCCCGTAGGCCACCAGGCCAGCTTTAAAATGGCGCGCAGCAGCTACTTTAAAGGCGATTTCGACTGGGCGGGCAAACAGCTTAAGGTGCTTAAAAGCAATGCATCGCAGCTAATTGCTAATGATGCGCTCGAAATTTACCTCCTCATTATAGACAACACCGCCGAAGACAGCCTGCAAACCGCACTTAAAAAATTCGCTAAGGCCGATTTTAAGCTGTACCAAAACAAAAGGGCAGAGGCGCTGGCCGATTTCCAGGAGCTATTGGCGACGGATAAAACCGAGAGCATACAGGATGTGACCCTGCTCCGCATTGGCGAAATCTACGAAAAACAGGGCCAGTATGACCTGGCACTTAAAAACTATGCCGAGATTATCGAAAAGTATAAAGAAGGTATTTATGTAGACGAGGCGTTGTATTTTTCGGCAGAGATTTACAACAAAAAACTAAACGACCCGGAGAAGGCCAAGCCACTCTACGAAAAGGTAATCTTTGAGCACCAAGACAGTATTTACTTTGTTGAAGCCCGCAAGCAGTTCCGTGCACTAAGGGGCGATACTAACAGTTAACCCTTAGCCCTTAACATGAAAAGCCTATACCTCCTGTTGCTTGTATTGCTGTTTTCATCTTGCCGTGAAAAAGCGGTAGCCTTGCATCAGCGTGAGGTTGCAGATTCGGTTCTGTTGGCAGATACAGGAGAGGGTAGTGAAGTATCTGAACCCGATAGCCTTCCGCGCAAAGAAACCCGCCTGCGCTATAAAAACTTTACGGTAGTTATACATGATTTCGACTTTAATGAGGCGCGCCAGGTATATCCTGAAGGCGAAAACCTGTACTATCCTTTTTATTCTGATGATCAGGAAGAAAACCGCCGTAATGCCCACGCCTTGCTTAACATAGGCGAGCGCGATTCGGCAAATTATAAAGAAACCCTCATTGTACTTAAAGATACCATTGGCCTTAACGAAGACTTTGGTGATCCTAACGACAGCCGTATAAACAACACCCTGATACAAATACTGCCCGGCAACAGGAAAGACACCTTTAAAGTCTCGTTTTGCTACCTTTCTACCCTTAACCAAATAGTTGACAGGAGGAATTATAAAGATGAAGAACTGGAGGCTTTGTACCTGGCGGCAGAAAGCCACATGGTTAAAGAGCAAACCCCTTATGTTACTATAAAAGATTCATTAGGACTATACTTCAGGGCGTTGCCCCACACGGCCGATATGCAGGCTGTAACCGTGGTAAATGGCGCTGTAAAACCGGTTAACAAGCCCAATACCAAAGAACAGGTAAACCAGGAACAAAAACAATGGGAAGATGAGGTGGCACGAATTAAGTATAAGTACGCACTTAACGACACCCTTGTGGTTATTCCGGGCGAGTATGATACCGTAGCTACCCTAACCCGGAACAAAAAGCTGTATGGCTATATGTATGATGCGTATTTGTTTAAAATTGAACGGTTTAGTAAAGGTAAAAAGGTTGAGACAAAGTATGTTGTAATAAGTATTTTATACGGCTGCTGATTACAGCTTTAGCCCATAAAAATTTACCACAAAATTATAACGCCCTAACCCCGCTTCGCACTACCTTTGTTATGGTTTTTTCGTCGAAAAATCCAATAATCGAAAAATCTAACAATCAAACCAAAAATGATAATCTATAACGTAACCAGCAATGTAGACGACAGCATAATCGATGCCTGGATGGCCTGGATGATGGACAGCCACATACCGGCCATTATGCAAACGGGCAAGTTCTACAAAATCAAGATTGTAAAAGTGCTGGGCGACCACCACCATCCCGGTACTACAACCTACTCGGTTCAGTATACCGCCGAAAACCGCGAGAAGCTTGAGGAGTATTATAACAACCACGCACCGGGTTTCCGTGCAGAATCGTATGCCAAATTTGGTGAGAAGGTATTGCAGTTCCGCACCGAGCTTGAAGTGGTGCAGGAATTTAAAATGGTTTAGACTACATTAGCCACTAATTTCACAAATTCACACTAATTGTATTGTTTATTTTATTGATGGTTAGCTATTTATGGCCTGTGCTTAAGGTGGGTTATCAAGGTTATTAATTTGTGTAAATTTGTGTAATTCGTGGCAAAAAACGCTAATTTTTAGAGTTAGTGGCAAAACCATAAAAAACCCCGATATTTGCACAATGGATAAAGTTAAAGCCAAAAAGCACCTGGGGCAACACTTTTTAAAAGACGAAGGCATAGCCCGCGATATTGCCGATACACTTACCCTTAACGGGTACACTAAAGTACTGGAAATAGGCCCCGGTATGGGTGTGCTTACCAAGTACCTGCTGGATAAGGATGTAGAAACATTTGTTATTGAAATCGATACCGAATCGGTAGACTACCTCAATGCGCATTACCCCAAGCTGCACGGGCACATTATATCCAAAGACTTTTTAAAATACAACATAGCCGAAGATTTCGGGCAGGAACCCCTGGCCATCATCGGCAACTTCCCGTATAACATTTCGTCGCAAATAGTATTCCGTGCTATAGAGCTGCGCGACCGCATACCGGAGTTTGCCGGTATGTTCCAGAAAGAAGTGGCCGAGCGCATTTGCGAAAAGAAAGGCACCAAGGCATACGGAATCCTCTCGGTGCTTACCCAGGCGTTTTATGATGCCGAATATCTTTTTACCGTGCCTGAGCATGTATTTAACCCGCCGCCAAAGGTAAAAAGCGGTGTACTGCGCCTGCGCCGTAAAGAAAACTACACCCTTCCGGTAGACGAAAAACTGTTTTTCCGTGTGGTAAAAGAAGCCTTTAACCAGCGCCGCAAAACCCTGCGCAACAGCCTAAAAGCCCACCTGCACACGCCGGAACTGAAAGCCGACCCGGTTTTCGACCTGCGCCCTGAGCAGCTATCAGTGGAACAGTTTTTAGAACTTACGCAAAAAATAGCAGCGCATTCGCAGCAATAGTGCATAAGGTTTTAACGGATTGTTTCTTAAAAACTCATAACCGGTTTAAGCTCCGTAGGAGCGACATATCTATAGCATAATAATGTCTGTGTTAGAGGCTTGAGTCCCGTAGGGACGGCATATAAACGACAATTATATCGGATTTCTCAAAAGCTTAGGTGTCTACTCTGTTTCTTATGCAGAAGCAGAGTACATATAGTATACAGTAAAGATAACAAGCGCTAACTAATACAGGTTGAGAAATTTTCCTACATTAGTGCACCAAATTAATTATCCTTACACAATGAAAAAAATACTCCTTTCCCTTACCCTGCTTGCAGGTGTTACTGCCATAGCCCAAACCACCTTAGTACCTGATCCGCTTTTTGAACAGGCACTTGTAGATATGGAAATTGATACAGATGGTTTGGTAAACGGGCAAATAGCAACAGCAGATGCCGAAGCGGTAACTACGCTTGATATTAGCTATCTGTTTGGATGGTCTGGCAATCCGGAAGATTATATTCAGGATGTAACCGGCCTTGAAGCTTTTGTAAACCTGGAAAACCTTACAATACGCGGAACTATGATAGATAATCTTGATGTAAGTGCGCTTGTAAAGTTAAAAGACCTAAATTGTGCCGATAATATGCTGGAAAGCATAGATGTCTCCAATAACCCGCTGCTTGAAATAATAATGGTTAACGGGGGTGGAGATGTATTGCCGCTTAATTCCATAAGTGAAATTGATCTTAGTAATAATCCGCTTATTAAACAAATAATTGCTATTGGCATTGGTAAGATTGACCTGAGAAACGGAAACAACAATCCCGATATGCTCATTAACGTAAGCGCTGGCGGATGGGGCCTTCCTCCGGAAGTAATTGTAGGCAATACCTGTATTGAAGTTGATGATGCACCAACAGCCCAAAATGGCGGTGCACCTTATTCTGAATGGACCATACAACACATAAACAGGTCTTATAATTATGCTGCCGAGTGTATTATGGGTATTGATGATATAGCTGCCAAAATATCAATATATCCTAACCCGGCCAGCGGTATTTTGTACGTAAATGCACCCGAAGGGGCATCGCTTCAAATTATAGATTTTTCAGGCAGGGTGGTAAGCCAGTATCATAACGTTAATCAGTCTGTTTCCCTGTCGGGTATTGCTACCGGTACCTACCTGGTTAAGCTTGTAAGCGGGCAGCAGGTTGAAACGCAAAAGATTATAATTAAATCCTAAAACCACATTTTCTTTAAATACAGGCAGGCTGTAATTTAACAGAAGGTAGTATCTTTGGGCTGCCTTACGGTGCTTTTGCGTGTAGGCACTTTATAGACATTACCCTTAAAAACAGCCGCCTATGGAGTTTAAAATCAGCAGGGACTTTCTTGCCCAGATAGAGCAATTGGTTAGCGAAAACCGTGAACAGGAGCTGTACCAGCTTCTCAACGAGCTGCACTATGCCGATATTGCCGAAATTATGGGCGAGCTGGATGACGCTGATGCTTCATACATTTTCCACATCCTCGACAGTGAGAAAACGGCCGAAATACTACTGGAGCTTGACGAAGAGGTGCGTGAAAAGATACTCCGCAACCTTTCGCCCAAGGAAATTGCCGAAGAGCTTGATGAGCTGAGTACCGACGACGCGGCCGATATTATAGCCGAGCTTCCTGCCGAAGTGAAGGAGGAGGTAATCAGCGAAATCCAGGACGTTGAGCACGCCAAAGACATTGTAGACCTGTTGCGTTATGACGAAGATACCGCCGGTGGTTTGATGGGTAAGGAGCTTGTAAGAGTTAACGAAAACTGGAACGTGCTTACCTGCGTGCGCGAAATGCGCGAACAGGCAGCAAACGTGCAGCGCGTACACTCCATATATGTTATTGATGATGAAGACCGCCTTAAGGGCCGCCTTTCATTAAAAGACCTGCTGGTTACCAGTACCAAAACGCCCATTAGCGAGGTATACATCCGCAAGGTAGATTTTGTAAAGGTAAATACCCCCGGTGTAGAGGTGGCGCGTATCATGCAGCGTTATGACCTTGAAGCCATACCCGTGGTAGATGAACTGGGCAGGCTTGTGGGCCGTATTACCATTGATGACATTGTAGACGTAATTAAGGAAGAAGCCGACAAGGATTACCAGCTGGCAGCGGGTATCAGCCAGGACGTAGAGGCCGATGACAGCATATTAGACCTTACCCGTGCGCGCCTTCCGTGGCTTGTTTTAGCGCTGTTGGGGGGCTTTATCAGTGTAAAGCTGCTCAACGGGTTTAGCGGCGCTATGAACAACCATAAAGAGCTGTTTTTCTTTACCCCGCTTATTGCCGCGATGGCCGGTAACGTGGGCGTACAGAGTAGCGCAATCATCGTTCAGGGTTTGGCAAACAACAGCATCTCCGGCTCGTTGTGGAACCGCCTTATTAAAGAGGTTTTGCTGAGCCTGCTAAACGGAACCATACTGGCGCTTATACTCATCATAGGCAGCCACCTGCTGCTCGATATGGGCTATGATGTGGGTATTACCGTAAGCATATCGCTTATTTCGGTTATTATAATTGCTTCGCTCATTGGTACGTTTGTGCCCATATTGCTCAACCGTTTTGGCATAGACCCCGCCCTTGCCACCGGGCCGTTTATTACCACCAGTAACGATATTTGCGGTATCCTTATCTATTTTACGATAGCCAAAATGATACTTGGGTTTTAAGCTATATAAGGATTAAATACCATGCCAAATATAAATAGTAACTTTTTCGATTTTGTTATCTTTAATATCATATATCAGGCTGCCAAATTCATCTTTAAGCCTTATTCGGTAATAATAAAGCCTTTTTATGTCTTCAATACGTATTGTGCTTAAAGAAAACAATGGGATTTGTGTTGAAACGGGATATTTGTCAATCAGTTTCTTTTCTGCGTCTCCTTGTTTAATACCGTTTATATCCCAACCAGAATCAGGATTGGTAATCACAACTGCAATAAGGTCTCGGCTAAAATAAATAGTATCACTTTCTGAATAATATGCAGTATCAAAAGCTGCCCATTTATTAGCTTCCGGTTCTAATAATTTAAAAGTACCGTGGTCATTATTAAAATTATCAATAAACATATCTAAAGGTTTACCTTGATATGAAATAGAATTTGCAGGTATTGAATCTTGCTCATAATCATCACGATAAACTGCATTGATTTGCCTGTTCAAAAATTCTCCAAAAAGATCTTTGCAGCTACCGGTAAAAGCATTGTTTAATAACCGGTCTTTGTTGAAGTAGGCTTTTTGTTTATCTGGAAATATAATCCATTGATTGGTTTTGTCTGTAAAGATGGTATCAGTAAAAGTTCCTGAAATTACAAACATATGTGGAATTGTTTCGCCGCCCAGTATACCTTCCTCACAATAAAATTCGCGTGATTTCCACTTTAACGCCGCCTTTTTTAAATTAAGTAATTTATTTATAAAATCCTGGTTACTGCTTTCGGCAGTAATATAAGTAAACAAGAATGCTTCAGACGGATATTTCACAAAGGTTACAACTGAGCAGGGACCATCGGTAAGTTCATCAATAAGCCGATAAGCTGTCAGGTGCATTTTTTCCTGTCCGAAACAGGTAATGCCGAAAAGCAGTATGAGGAGTAGTTGTTTCATAAGGGTTGGTTTATACTAAAGTAACGAATATCTGCCCGAAAAATTCTGTAATGCATAACTTTGTACTTCAACACTGAACTATGAACAACGAACAGCAAACAGTTAAAATCCTCCATATAGACTCTAACCACCCCACGCTGTGGCAGCAGCTGGAAGACGCCGGGTTTACCAATGAAGCCGATTATACATCTACAAAACAAGAAGTAGAGGCAAAAATAGCCGGGTACAACGGCATTGTTATCCGCAGCCGTTTTAAAATAGACCATACGTTTTTAGATGCCGCCACCAACCTGCAGTTTATTGCACGCGTAGGGGCCGGCCTCGAAAGCATTGACTGCGATTATGCCGAAAGCAAGGGTATACACCTTATAGCCGCGCCCGAAGGCAACCGCAATGCCGTGGGCGAACAGGCGCTGGGTATGCTGCTGTCTTTATTCAACAACCTGAACAAGGCCGACAGGGAAATACGCTCCGGGCAGTGGGTGCGCGAGGGCAACCGCGGGCACGAGCTCGACGGTAAAACCGTGGGCATTATAGGCTATGGCAACATGGGCAAAAGCTTTGCGAAGAAATTGCGCGGGTTTGACGTTGAGGTGCTGTGCTATGATATAAAGCCTTTTGTGGGCGATGCCAATGCAAAACAGGTTACCCTTGAAGAACTACAGCAAAAGGCCGATGTGCTGAGCCTGCACACCCCGTGGACGGAACTGACTGATAAAATGGTGAACACCGACTTCATAAACGCATTTGCCAAGCCGTTCTGGCTTATTAATACCGCCCGTGGTAAAAGCGTGGTAACGGCCAATTTGGCCGAAGCGCTTAAGAATGGTAAGGTATTAGGTGCGGCACTCGATGTGCTGGAGTATGAAAAGCTGTCTTTTGAAACCCTGTTTACCGATGGCGGAATCCCGGAAGCATTTCAATACCTGCTCAATGCACAAAATGTACTATTAACCCCACACGTGGCAGGGTGGACATTTGAAAGCCACCGCGGCCTGGCACAGGTTATTGTAGATAAAATTAAGGCAGTATACTTTGGCAATACAGCAAGCGATGTAGCCGAAGAACGCGTTACCGGTATTGGCGGGTTTTTCTTTAAGTCGGCTAACCCGGCCGCTTTACGCGAATGGTACAGCAAACACCTGGGGCTTAAGACCGATAATTACGGCAGTACCTTTTGGTGGACAGACGAAAAAGGCAACGCCGCCAGTACACAGTGGTCGCCCTTTACCGCTGATACTACCTATTTTGCCCCGTCTGAAAAGCAGTTTATGCAAAACTTCCGTGTAAGGGATTTAGACAGCCTGCTGGTAAAACTAACAGCAGAAGGCGTTACCCTTGCGGGCGAACCCGAAACCTACGATTACGGTAAGTTTGCATGGGTGCTCGACCCCGAAGGAAACAAGATAGAACTCTGGGAACCAAACGACAAACATTTGTTATAGAAGTGTTATAAAACATTATTGTAAAATACAGATTGGTTAATTTAGAATACTCAAAACAGGAGTATTACCCGAAAATCCTTAAAAGAGTAGGGCCAATCCAACTAAATTTTACAATTATGATTGAATGGTATTTAAAGGCAGTAAGAGACAATTATGCCAATTTTGAAGGCCGCGCTTCAAGGCCGGAGTACTGGTATTTCTTTTTAGCTAACTTTCTTGTAGGCTTTATTTTAGGCTTTATAGGTGCTATAGTGCCCATTGTTATGTACGTAAGTTATTTATATTCATTAGCAGTATTGGTGCCAAGTATTGCTGCAGCAGTGAGAAGGATACATGATGTTGGTAAAAGCGGATGGTACGTGCTGATACCTATTTATAATATTGTACTGTTAGCCACCGAAGGCCAAAACGGCCCTAACGAGTTTGGCCCTGACCCTGTTAACCCATATAACGAGCTTAACGATATCGGCAGGCCCGATGTATATTAATAAACTAAAAGTCCCGCCACATGGCGGGACTTTTTTATATTCTTTGTTTTTACAGCGCTTCTCCCTTTTCGGCCAGTTTGCGCTCCAGCTCAGCCTGAAACTCCTCCATAACGGGGCGCACAGTGCTCTCCGGCAGGTCGGCAATTCGTATATACATAAGCCCGTCTATGGCGTTATTAAACAGCGGGTCTACGTTAAAGGCAATAACGCGGGCGTTTTGCTTAATGTATTTTTTAATAAGTACCGGCAGGCGCAGGTTGCCCGGCTCTACCTCCTCAATAAACTTGTCAAACTTGTTCAGGTCGGCCTCAGCCTCTTCAAACACAAAATCTTTATCGGCATCCTTAAGCTTTACCTTATATTCCTTTTTAGGGTGCACATACTGCGCAATGTAAGGGTCATAGTAGTGCGATTTCATAAACTCAATCATAAGCGATTTACTAAAATCGCTAAACTGGTTGCTTATGCTTACGCCACCTATAAGAAATTTATGTTCAGGGTAGTGTAGCGTTAAATGCACAATGCCTTTCCATAGCAAAAACAGCGGCATGGGCTTTTGCTGGTAGTCTTTTATAATAAAGGCACGGCCCATTTCTATGCTCTTGCTCATCATATCATACAGCTCAGGCTCAAAACGGAAAAGGTCGTGCAGGTAAAACCCGTCTATACCATATTTTTTGTATATCTCGCTGCCAAGGCCCATGCGGTAGGCACCGGCAATTTGCTTGGCATCATCATCCCATAAAAACATGTGGTGGTAATACCTGTCATACTGGTCTATATCAAGGCTCTCATTAGTGCCTTCGCCTACCTCGCGGAAGGTAATTTCGCGCAGGCGGCCCAGTTCATGCAGTATGGTGGGGATTTTATCGGCAGAGGTAAAAAATACCTCATAATTTTTGCTTTGTAACAGCCTCGAATCGCCTTTGCGTAATTTTGCAATCTCTTCAAGAATCTTGTCTGCCTGTGCAGGGCCTGCAATTTGCTTGGGCTCTTTAGTAGTGGTTAGCTTCAGGTTAAGGTTGCTGGTATCTATAAGCTTGGTTTCTTTCTCAAACGGGTTGGCCAGCATATAGGTTTTCTTTCTCAGGAATTCGCCATACTCTTCAGCATTCTGGAATTCATCCTGCTCTGCAACCGATATGGGTTTGCCAATGCGCACCTTTATAACCCTCTTTTTTTGTGTTAACAGCTCGCTGGGCAGCTTGGCCGTGCGCAGGGTGTCGCTTAAACGACTCAGCCAGTAAAACAGCCTGCTGTTCTTAGCGTGGAAATAAATGGGCACTACCGGAACCTTAGCCTTTTTAATCAGCTTTATGGCACCTTCCTCCCACGGGCGGTCTACCATAAGCTTGCCGTCTTTGTAAGTACTAACCTCACCGGCCGGAAAAATCCCCAGGGGCTTGCCGTCGCTCAGGTGGCGCAGGGCATCTTTAATACCGGCCACGCTGCTCTTGGCATCCTTGTGGTTTTCAAACGGGTTAACGGGCATTACATAAGGCTTAAGCGGCTCTATGCGGTGCAGTAAAAAGTTGGCTATAATTTTAAAGTTAGGCTCCTTTTCTACCATTAGCTTTAAAAGGAGAATACCGTCTATGCCACCAAGGGGGTGGTTAGAAACGGTTATATAAGCACCGCTTTTAGGCAGGCGCTTCAGGTCTTCTTCAGGTATTTCAAACTTTATCTCAAACTCATCAAGTATGGCGTTTAGAAACTCCAGGTCGCTCAGGTGTTTCTGACGGTCATATATCTTGTTCATTGTAGATATCTTGAGGATTTTCATCAGGAGCCATCCTGAGAATGTCCCTAAAAAACCGTATTTGTCTGTCTTAATTGCTTTTGCAACCTCTTTAGGGGTAACTAAACTCATCTACATTATCGTGTTTCGGCGGAAAACAAAGATAACAATAATCCTTAAACGTTAACCTTTGCCGTTTTTTTTATTGAATTAACACTTCTTTTGCCGTAACGCCCTGTTATGTGCAACGTTACTTGGCGTGTACCCGGGGGCGGGCGTTTATTTGTACCACATCGTCTTTAATTATGGCATAGGCAATGTCATTTTCCTGCATTTCCATAACATAAGTGCCGGTAAATTCGCCAAAGGCAGGCAGTATCATTTGATGTTGCGTGCGAAAAAAACACGGCAGCTTCATGCTTTGCCTCCCCATGCCCATAAGGCGCACCGCAGGGTGTATATGGCCCGATAGCGTAAACAAACCCTCACGCTCTTCGGGGTGGTGGGTAAGCAAAAAACCGCCCGTAACCCATTCACTCACAACCGTTATGTTAATATTATGATACTGCTGTGGCGCAATAATATCGTGATTGCCTGCTATTAATATTATGGGAATACCCGTGCGTTCTGCCCACTCGGCAAACAGCTGCCACTCGTTATTGAGCGTGCTGTGAAATAAGTCGCCCAAAAAGCAGATGCTCTCGGGGCTAAAAAAATCTACGGCGGCATCAAGCTTCCTGAAATTGCTGAATAGTGCATTATCCGGCAGTGCCGCCCCAAACTTGCGGAAGTGCGATATCTTGCCCAGGTGCGCATCGGCAATAAGCAGCATCCGGCGCTCTGCCCAGTACAGCGCACCGCTGCAATGCAGCACAAAGCTGTGGCCGTTAATGTTGGTTTGTAATGTCATTAGCCATTTTTAAACACAAAAACCATACCCGCAGGCATGGCTTTATATTCAGAAGGGTGTTTTTTTAGTTTATGGCCAGCTTTTGCAGGGTGCTGCCTCCGTTGTGGCTTACCTGCACAAAGTATATGCCCTGTTGCAATGCGGCCGTATCTACACTGTTTTCAGCATTGTGTAGTTCCTGCTGCATAAGTATTTTACCACCCAGGTCATACACGGCAAGTGTGGCGCTCTCTGCATTCAGGTTAACGGTTACCTGGTTTTTTGCCGGGTTAGGATACAGGCTAAATACAGCATTAGTTACGTTTTCAAGGCCTGCGGTGCTGTCGGTAATTTTATAAACGGTGCCGTTGTTTTTTCCGGCCACATACAGTTCGCCGTCTATGTCTTCGCCAAAAGTAGCCAGGCTGCCGCTAAATTCAGCAGACCAGCTAATGGTGCCATCGGTAGCCACAATACCTATTTTATCATTACAATAATCGGCAAAAACATACTTGCCCTGTAGCGCGGTGTAGGTGTCGCCGGTATATACATAACCGCCGGTAATGCTGCATCCATCGCTTTCATTATGTGTATATTCGGCAAAGGGCGGGGTGTACATTTCAACCAGCGAGCAGCCATCGCTGTTGTATACCTCACTGCCTTCAAAGCAGCGCCAGCCATAATTAATGCCTGCTGCATCTGGCGCCACCTTGTTTATTTCCTCAATTTCTTCCTGGCCCACATCGGCAATCCATAAATCGCCGTTAAGCCTGTTGAATGAAAACTTCCATGGGTTGCGCAGGCCTGTAGCCCAAATTTCATCTTCGCCGTCTACGCCCACAAATGGGTTGTCTTCGGGTATGGTGTAGGTATCGGTACCCGTCACGTCAATGCGTAGCAGTTTGCCCAACAGCGAGTTTACATTCTGGGCATTATTGTCCTGGTCGCCACCCCCGCCACCATCGCCTTTGGCTATGTACAGGTAGCCGTCCTGCCCAAAGCGTATGCAGCCGCCGTTGTGGTTGGTTTGTGGCTGGTCCATAGTAAGTACTATTTCTGCACTTGCTGCATCGGCAACATCTTCATTGGTACTGCTGCGGGAGTAGCGCGCCACTACGGTATCGCCATCGGTATTATTATAGTACACATAAAAATGGCCCGAAGTTTCATAATCAGGCGCAAAGGCAAGGCCAAGCAACCCCTGCTCGCCGCCTTCAGTTATAAGGGTTGAAATATCAAGAAAATTGGTGCTGTTTACACTGCCGTCTTCGTTAAGTATTTTAATCTGCCCGCCCTGCTGCACCACAAACAGGCGGCCGTCTCCGGCATTGGTAATTTCAACAGGATTGGTAAAGCCTGTAGCGAATGATTGAAGTGCAATGGTTTGTGCAAACGCCATGCTGCCACACAGCAACAGGGCACTAAGTAAAGTTTTTTTCATAGCGGTTGGTATAAGTTGTTAGTATAAAGTTACTTATAAAACGATTGTGTAACTTTTTGGTTAACAAAAAATTATACAAAATGAAAGCGCCGCTATAATCAGTAGCGGCGCCTTCGGGGTTTGTGAGGAATTACATTTGTGAGGAGATTTCAGGGTTTGCGAGGGATATTATAAGTTATCAATCACTTTGTCCTTAGGATATTTTACACGGTAGCTTATCCGTACCTTTTTAGTTTCGCCCGGTGCCAGCTTCAGCTGCCAGGTAAGTATGCCGGTTTCGGCATTTACCGTGGCTTTGTCGCTTTGCAGCAGCTCGGCTTCAATTTCTTTATCGGTGCTTATAGGGTACTGGTCTTTCACCATAATTTCTACAGCATCTTTCTTATTGTTACGTATAGTTATCTCGTATGTAAACGTCTGCTCCTTAAATCCTGAAAGGAATTTAGTGCCGCTCTTGTCTACAATCTTCTCACGCTTCACCGATATTTTCTTATCCCTGCCCATGCTCAGGTTTAGGGTATCGGTAACCTGGTTAGGGTCTATGTAGGTTTTGCCAATGTACATACCGTCGAAGATAATATTGGCCTCTCCTCGCAATAGGTTGTATTTAGAATAGTCGCTCAGTTCAGCTAACAAAAAGGCTTCTTTTTCAACTTTAGGTACGCTGTAGTGCCTGTAGGTGGCCGGCAGCTTAATTTCTTTAAGGGTAACGCTGTGGCGCTTGCCGTTGCTCAGTATATCATACGGAATATCAATATCAAACGTAACGGCCAGCTGGTTTTCTGATATAGAGGTAAAATCATCAATACCCTGTTTGTCCCTAATGCCATAGCCAGCTACAACTACTTCCTCTAACTCTTCCGCTGCTTCAACATTTACTCCTGCAACCTTGCCCTGAAGGGTATTCATTACCCTATTACTATTGTTATATCCCATCATAGCCTGCCCAAACCGTAGCAGCCACGCACTGAGGAGGGGCGCCTGGCTGTTTTGGTTAGGGGTACCACTGCTCAGGGTTAGTTTTACTTTTTTCCAGTCTATGCCGGTATTTTGTACCACCTGTGCCTTATACAGCATATCAATAGGCTGTGCAGTGCCTTCGGCCCTCAGGTCATAAAAAGGTGTCCATGATGCGTTGTTGGTCAGGTAGGTAATGTTGAGCTCTACCGGCCCCGCCACATCATTCATCACTTGCAATACCAGTTTGCCCGATGACGTTTTTTCGGTATTCTTTTCAGTAACCGTAAGCCTGCCGTTGAGGTCGGTAAGCCTTTCGTTCAGTTTTTGTTCTTTCTCGTTAAAGGTGTTTATAGCCAGTGCGCACTCGTTGCGCTTTACCTTGTAGTAATCAACCATCTTGGTAAGCTCTGCCACGCTAAGCCCAGTTTGGCTGCCGTATTGCTGCGATGCCTTGTCCAGCATTTGCAGTGTGTTTTGCTCGGCAACACGAAGCGTGCGGTTTTTTTCGAGCTCTTTCTGTACGATGATAATACTGTCGCGCACTTTTTTAAGGGCGGGCGATGACTCGTCTACCTCAAATTCTGATATGTAGTTGTTTGTAAATTGTACCGATAGTACGGTTAGTGTGCTGGGTGCGCCTATTTGCACCGTGCTTTCATACAAATAGTCGGCCACGTTTTTTACTACCACTTCACTCGTACCTGCCGGAAGTGTAACGGTGGCACGCTGGGTAATTTCAGCGGCGTTAAAATATACGGTGGCAGCAGTAGGCTTGGCCGATGTAAACGCAGGCTTTTGTGCAAACAGCGCCCCGCTAAGTAAAACCAACCATAAAAATGCTCTTTTCATACGTCTCTTTTTATATAAAGAGCATTATGTTGGGGTAAAGGTTGGAAGGGAAGTAAAATTTTTTAGTTTTCAGTCGCAGTCTCAGTTTTCAGAGGGTGACGATTTTCAGAATCTAAACTGAAAACTGAGACTGCGACTGAAAACTACCTCATGGGCAGTATTCGCTTAAAAATGCCTCGATATCAGCCGGTTCAGAAAGGTTGAAAAATGTAAGGGTATCCCAGTCGGTAAGGGTCAAATTATACTGTGTGCCCAAAAAATGCAGTGCCTCTGCAATAGATTTCTTATCCTGTTCCTTACCAATAATACCGAACAAAAACACACATATCGCTTTTATATATCCATTTTCTTGTTCTGCAAATACCGTAAAAACCGATTTGCCAAAAGCCAGCGTACTGCCCGTAGCTATAATGTTGCCCCAATAATTTATCCAGCCGGCGCGTTTAAAGCCGTACTCATCAAATATCGACGAAAACGCATCCACACTGATTCCAAGCGATTGTATGGTAGTAGGCTTTTCCGTTCTTACATAGATGCCGTTATAGCCCATGCCCGTGTTGTGCTCTTTGGCAAACGCTTCAATCTCCCTGAATTCATTTAAAATGTGGGGCTTATTGGCAATAGGCAGTATTTCTTTCTGGTTATAAGCGTCTTCCCACAAAAAAGGTATGTACTCCTGTTGTGGAATAAAGTCTTCTTTTAGCTCCTTACGGGGCAACAGCACCACTACAAGTATGATGCATACAACGAGTATGGCAAAAAAAATGAGCATGATTGGCTGTTTACTGAAAACTGTGACTGCGACTGAAAACTATTCTTCTATATAAAGTACCAACCCTTTAAGGTAAGACCCTTCTGGGTGGAAAATATTTACCGGGTGGTCCGGCCCCTGCGAGAGCTTGTGCAGCACGCGTACTTTTCTTCCTGATTCTATGGCTGCCGCCGAAACGGTGTTGTAAAACAGCACATCATCAATAACCTGCGAGCACGAAAACGTGAACAAAAAGCCGCCTTTGGTTATGGTTTTAAGCCCCGCAATGTTAAGGCGCTTGTAGGCCTGTGTGGCGGTGTGCTTGCTTTTTATGTTCTTGGCAAAAGCAGGTGGGTCGAGCACTATAACATCATACAGGTTTTTGTTTTCCTTAAGGAAGTTAAACACGTCATCGGCCACAGCCTGGTGGTTACTCCCCGGGAAGTTAAGCTGCATATTTTCATCGGCCAGTTTTACGGCTTTGTCTGATATGTCTACCGATGTAACCAGCTGTGCACCGGCACTCATGGCGTAGATGGAAAAACCGCCCGTGTAGCAAAAAGTATTCAGCACCTTTTTACCTGCCGAATAGCGTTTCAGTAAATCGCGGTTTTCGCGCTGGTCTAAAAAGAAGCCTGTTTTTTGCCCCTCAACCCAGTTTACATGAAACTGTATGTTATTCTCTTTAGCAATGGTTTCATTAGCTGAACCAATCAGGTGAAAATCCGTACCCGTTTTAGGCAGCGTTTGCGCGCTCTTGCAGTATACGTTTTCGCAATACTCCGGAAAGGCAGCCTGCAGGGCATCGGCAATTTCGCGCACCTTAAGGTAAATCCCCGTGCTGTGCGCCTGTATTACAAACGTTTTGTTGTAGTAATCAATTATAAGCCCTGGAATACCGTCGCCCTCACCATGTATCAGGCGGAAAGCGTTGGTATCTTCAAAAGAAAACAGTTTGGTGCGCAGTTCCCATGCGGCTTTAAGGCGGTTGGCCCAGAAAGCCCCATCAAATGCTTCATCGCCAAAGGTAAGTACGCGCACAGCAATGCTGCCTTTATCGCTGTAAAAGCCTGTGGCAAGGTGCGTGCCGCTGTGGTCTGTAACGTTAACCATTTGGCCGTCCTCCAGCTCCTCGCTTACGCCATACACCGCCCCGCTAAAAATCCACGGGTGCTTGCGCAATACTGATTTCTCTTTTCCTTTATTTAATATAACTTTTGCGAATTCCATTTGTTTGTTTTTAATAGTGGGGGAACACGGATGACACGGATTTAACGGATAATTACGGATTTTTTCGATTAGCTTTAGCGAAGCTCACAAATCACCGGATTTCCGAATAACCAAATCATCCTAATACACCTTCTTGCCCAGGTCAAAGAAAAACTCGTCCATATCAATCGAGTCGGCGGCAAAAAGGTTTTCATAGTCAATTTTTATGCGGCTCCTTCCGGGTCCGGTAATGGCTACCTGCCCGTTTTGGCCTAAGGTATCTTCCGGGGTAATAAGGCCGCGGCGTAGCATAAGGTCCCGTATGTATTTGTTGTGTTTAACGGCATAGGGTTTCAGGTCGCCGGCAGTGTCAAACTTCCAGTTGAATTTCTTCGGGCTGGGTATAATGCTGGCCAGGTAAATGCATTCATCAAGCGTAAGGGACATTGGTGCTTTCTCAAAATAGTAGTGCGAAGCCTCGCCAATACCATACACGTCAGGCCCCCATTCTATTACGTTAAAATACACTTCAAGCATGCGCTGTTTGCTGGCAATGCGGTTGTTTTCTAAAATGTAAACCAACAGTATTTCTTCCAGCTTGCGCGAAAGGGTTTTCTCCCGGGTGAGGAATACGTTTTTAACCAGCTGCATACTTATGGTACTCGCCCCGCGTGCAAATTTCTTGGTCTTTATGTTTTTGATAATACTCTGTCGGAATGCCTCGGTTATAAACCCACGGTGGTTAAAAAACGACGGGTCTTCACTGGTAAGTACTGCCGCCCGCATAGCCTCCGGAATCTGGTCAAACGATGTGTAGTTAGGGTTTTCAGGCCCTACAAGCACGGCGCGTTGTGCACGGCCGTCTTCCATGGCACGATAGGTAAAGGTGCCGTTCAGCTTGCCCAGGTCGGCCTCGCCATATTTTGTAATTTTAAGCCCGTCTTTTTGCAGGCTGCTGTCAAACACAAGGGCGCTTGGTTTGTTCTTATTGTATAAAAAGTCAAGGCGGTAGCTAAAGCTGCCTTCGGCCTCCATACCCTCAAAATTGGTAAATAATCCGCGGGGCAGCGATACTATAAAATCCTGCGCAGCGGTTTTGGGTATGTTTACCTTAAGCTGGTATATGGTGTCTTCTTCAACGCTGTATTTGGCAAACGGGTGCACCTTAAGCTTGTTGAGCTGCACGGTACTGGTACTGTCGAGCGCTATAAAATCGCCGCCAAAAAGTATGTGGTAGTCAAAACGGGCGTTATCTATAACCACATCTTTCTGTGCCACGCGCGGGTGGTTTACCATAAAGTTTTCAATGGCTGCAAAGCCGTCTACGTGCAGTTCGCCGCCGTCCATTTCTATGCCGTCTACCTTTAGCTGTATGGCCTTAAACCCTGATTTAAGGTTGTAGCGCTGGCTAATGTAGGGCACCATTATTCGGGTGGTGTCGGTATTAAAAAATTTAAGGTCGCATTTGTGTCCGCGCGGGTCGGCCAGGCCTTTAACCTTCCAATGCTGGGTAAGGCTGTCCTCGACTACAGTAATGCTGCTTTCCAGCTGTTCATCGGCCAGCTTAAGGGTGCTGAGGTTAAGGTTTACCTTGCGGCCCATATCGTCTACGCGCAGCGCCAGGTTTTGCAGCACCATATCGGTAGGGATAAGGTTTAGTGCTTTGTTGATAATGTTGTAGGCGCGGTCGGCATAATCGCGTTCGGTGTCAGATGAGTCTTCGTCTTTTTTTGGTGATTTTAAAAACGCCCTGAAATTCCAGCCCAGGCTGTCTTTTTTTACAATCTGCACATAGCCGTTTTTCATGGTAAGGGTACCCAGCTGCACATTGCCAAAAATAATTTTGCCAAGGCTTACGCTGGTATTCAGCTCCTGTATGTTAAGCAGGGTGTCTGCCCCTTTGGGCACAAGGGTAATGCCTTTAACGCTTATGCCGTTAAGCCCGCTGAATTTGGCTTCCTTAACGGTAAAGGTGCTGTTGTAGTCGGCCTCCATTTTGTGCTGTACTTTTGCAATAACCTTTTGCAGCACCATATTACGGAAACCGAAAAAGCCCACTACAGCAAGCACAACAATAGTTGCGACAGAGATGAGCCCCCAGCGCAGTATTTTTTTAGTATTGAATTTTATTTTTTGCATGTGTTAACCAAAAAGGTGGGCCGCAACATCTTCAATCTTTGCCACCAGTTTTATGTCAATCATTGTATTCTTAAGCGAAACCTTGTTGTATTTAGATACAAAAATAGCAGAAAATCCTAACTTCTCCGCTTCCAGTATGCGTTGGTCTACCCGGTTTACGGGGCGCACCTCGCCGCTTAGGCCTATTTCGCCGGCAAAACAGTAGCCTTTTGGCACCGGTATATCTTCGTTACTACTTAGTATGGCGGCCACAACAGCAAGGTCTATGGCAGGGTCGTCTACATTTATGCCGCCTGTTATGTTCAGGAACACGTCTTTCGCCCCCAGGCGGAAACCCGCGCGTTTTTCCAGCACGGCCAGCACCATGTTAAGGCGCTTGGCATTGTAGCCGGTGGTGCTGCGCTGAGGTGTGCCATACACTGCCGTACTTACCAAGGCCTGTATTTCTACCAATAACGGACGCATGCCCTCAAGGGTAGTGGCAATGGCAGTACCGCTAAGTTCTTCTTCTTTGTGTGATATAAGTATCTCGCTGGGGTTTGCCACTTCGCGCAGGCCGCTGCCCAGCATTTCATAAATGCCCAGTTCGGCGGTAGAGCCAAAACGGTTTTTAAGTGCGCGCAGTATGCGGTACACGTGGTTGCGGTCGCCTTCAAACTGCAGTACGGTATCAACCATGTGCTCCAGTATCTTGGGGCCTGCAATAGCGCCATCTTTTGTTATGTGGCCTATAAGTATTACCGGAACGTTACTTTCTTTGGCAAACTTAATAAGTTCTGCCGTGGTTTCGCGAATCTGGCTTATGCTGCCTGCACTGCTCTCTATATAATCAGAATGCAGGGTTTGAATGGAATCTATAATAACCACCTCGGGCTCCAGCGCCTGTATTTGCTTAAAGATGTTCTGCGTTTTGGTCTCGGTAAGGATGTAGCAGTTGCTGGCCGACTTATCAATGCGTTCTGCCCGCATTTTTATCTGCTTCTGGCTTTCCTCGCCGCTAACGTAAAGTGTGCGGTAGGGCAGGCGCAATGATATTTGCAACAGCAGTGTACTTTTGCCTATGCCCGGCTCACCGCCCAGCAGCGTTAATGACCCGGGCACAAGCCCGCCGCCCAGCACGCGGTTAAGTTCGCCATCGCCGGTATTAAGCCTTATCTCTTGTGCAGAGTCTATCTCGGCGACAAGCAGTGGTTTACTGGCCCTCTTTGTTTCAGGCGCTGAGGTGTTCCAGGCCGGTTTATCTTCTTTTTGTATTAGTTCTTCAACAATGGTGTTCCACTGTTTGCATGCGTTGCATTGTCCCTGCCATTTGGCATATTGCGTGCCGCAATTTTGGCAATAAAAAGCCGTTTTAAGTTTTGCCATCAATCAACATTAAGGCTTTCTGCCTTACTTATCATAAAATCTTTAGTCCAGTCGCCTATACCTTCATAACTGTAACTGTTAAGGTAGGTTTTTTTAGCCTTACGCAGCTCGCCTGTCATTTCATAGTACATGCCTTCATAATATTCTCCAATAGTGGTTTTGGGGTAGTTTTTGCGTGCCACATCTGCCAGGTCTTTAAATTCGTCATACATGGCGTTTTTAAGTATGGCGGCTTCTATGGCCCTAAAGTCGTTAAGGCGCACCTTCATTTTTACCCCAAGGTCTTTCTCTATAATGTCGTATTTTGTTTTAAGATACGCTACATAGCCCGATGGCATGGTAACAATATTGTCTTTATATTCAATATTGCTGATAGGCTGGTAGGCAGAAAAAATACTGTACAATGCACCCGGCACACCATAGGTTACTAATGAGTAATGTGATGCATCGCCCAGGTTTTCAAAAAAATACCTAAAGTTAGGGTTTTGTACAGCCTTAATGCTTTCGTCAAGCTTTTTAGTGCTTTTTTGCAGTTTTTCTACATCGCCGCCTGCTGTGGCAAGGTAATAAAACACGGGCTTGTTAAGGCTTGCAATACGCTGTGGCAGTATTTCATCCATTTCCGGCGAAAGCTCAGGGCTAAAGCACACAAACCCGTTAAAAACAGGGTCGTTCTGGTACAGGAAAAAGTTAATAAAGCCCGCAGTAACATCATGCCCTGCTATTATTTTAAAAGGCGAAACACGGTAGTTTTTTTGCAGGTGGGGCAGCAGCTCGTCTTTTATAAATTCAAAGAACTGTAACCCTGCACCTGTGGGCATATTATCAAGCTCGCTAACCTCGGTATCTTTATCGCGCTGTTCGGGGCCTTCTTCATCAACGGCCACAATAATAGCCTCCGGAAGGTCATCCCAGTAATTGGCATAACGCAAAGCCCCTTCAAAGGGGTATAGCATATATTCGCCGTCAAGTAAAATGATTAGCGGATATTTTTTGTTTTTGTCCTGGTTGTAAAACTCGGGCAGCGCTACAGATATGCTTCTTGGGCCGCCAAGCTTGCGTGATGCTACTTCTTCATGCTTTACCTGGGCCAGTAATGATGTTGCCAGCAATAAAGCGATTAGTAATAGTTTGTTTTTCATTGCGTTACATTTGGGTAGGGAGAAAAATGCTTAGCAAGATAACAATTATTTTTTTCTGTAAAGTAAAGGGAGTAATAAAAATGACAAACAACCCAGCAAAACAACCATAATTGTTTGCGATGCCCACACTATCCACCCAAAGGCGGTACCGGCCTCGGCAGGTATGCCATAAAGCTTTAATATAGCCCCTACGGCAATGGGGTATACGCCAAAACCACCGTTGCTAAAGGTAACGGCAAAACTGCCCACAACAAAGGCAATGGCCACAACGCCAAAGCTTAGGCCTGCGGTTTCGGGCAGTGAGTAAATGGTTACATAAAACATAAGCACATAGCTGGTCCAGATGTAGGCAGAGTGCAGCAAAAACGGCCATTTATTACGCATTTTAAACACGCTGAGTACGCCTTTTGTGAAGCCCGAAATTTTTAGCTTAAGTTTTTGCACCCACTGCATGCGGCTGTATAAAAACATAAGCACTGCAGCAATAAAAAAAGCCAGTCCGGTAAGGCCATAAATAAGTAGCTTGTCAAGCGGTATTTGCTTTACCAGGTAGTCTTTAAGGGTGCCAAATTGCAGCAATACGGCTACCGATGTGCAAAACAGCATAATTATAAGGTCTATAACCCTTTCAGATACTATAGTTCCTATACCCTCATCAAGCGGAACATCGCGGCGTTCTTTTACTACCAGTGCACGCGCCACTTCGCCCGATCGGGGTATAGTCATGTTCATAAAGTTAGCAATGCACACGGCAAAAAAGCGCAGGCCAAACGGGGTTTTGTAGCCCATGTGCTCCAGGGTATATTTCCAGTGGTATGCGCGCGACATGTGGCTGCTAAGGCCTATAAAAAGCGATATGTATATGTAGGTATAATCAGCATTCTTAAAGTGCGAAAACACATCGTTAAGCTGCTGTGGGGTAAACTGGTTATAACTGTATATAATTAAAAAAACTCCCAGCGCAAGCGGGAGTATTATACTTAATAACCGTGTTATTTTTTGCTTCAAGGCGTTTAGGTAAGAGAATTGTCTTTTTCGTTAGGAAAGATTATAGCCGGCTTAAAAGTTTTGGCTTCCTCAAAATCAAGGATTCCGTAAGATATAATAATAATTATATCGCCTTTTTGCACCTTGCGGGCAGCAGGGCCGTTAAGGGTTATATCGCCGCTGTTCCTGTTTCCTTTAATAGCATAAGTTTCTAAACGCTCTCCGTTGTTAATGTTAACTATAGAAACCTTTTCACCTTCAATAATATTAGACGCTTCCATAAGGGCTTCGTCAATAGTAATGCTACCGATATAATTTAAATCGGCGCCCGTAACCGACACGCGGTGTATTTTTGACTTGACAACTTGAATTTGCATGACGCAAAGGTAATTAATTTAATGAAATATTGTCTATTAACCTAACGTTACCTAAAAAAACCGCAATAAAAGCCCTGTATTTCCTGTTTTCTTTTAAAGTTGCGGTTTCAAGGGTGCTTTCCTCAGCTATTTCAAAATACTCCGGCTTAAATTCCGGATGTGTTTCAAAAGCCTCAAGGGCGTGCTCTCTAACTTCGGCTATGCTTTCGGTTTTAAAATGCTCGCGCGCTTCCTGTAATATCCGGTATATTATGGCGGCGTCTTTGCGTTCTTTTTCGGTAAGCCTCTCATTGCGCGAGCTCATGGCCAGGCCGCTTTCTTCACGGCTTATAGGGCAACCTACAATGTTAATGCCAAGGCTTTCTTTTTCAACCAGTTTTTTTACAATCTGCAGCTGCTGGAAGTCTTTTTCGCCAAAATAGGCATTGGTGGGCTGCACAATATCAAACAGTTTTTTTACTATGGTGCCCACGCCGTCAAAATGGCCGGGGCGGTGTGCACCTTCCATTTTGGTTTCAAGCCCGTCAAAATCATAATGCTTTGATTGGGTGTTGCCATCATACATTTCGTCAACCTCTGGTGCAAAAACAACCACATCTGGGTGTACCGTTGCAATTTTTTGTACATCGGCATCCAGCGTACGCGGATATTTTAATAAATCATCCGGATTGTTAAACTGGGTGGGGTTTACAAATATGCTTACAACCGTTGCGCCGTTTTGTGCAACAGACTGTTTTACAAGGGCAAGGTGGCCCTGGTGCAGTGCGCCCATGGTGGGCACAAACCCTATAGCTTTACCACTGTCGCGGTAGTGCTGCAAATGCGCTTTCAGGGCATCTTTTTTAGTGAAAATAGGCATTAATACCGTTATTATGAGCAGGCAAAAGTAATATATAGTTATAAAATGAGCAAAAATGTTTAATTTTGCATGTTTTTATACCCAAACAAAATTAAAAACTGAAGATGGAGGATAAGAGGATATTGTATGTATCATCTGAACTAGTGCCTTATTTGGCTGAGAATGAAGTATCGTTAATGTCGTATGAAGTGCCTAAGATGATTAATGACCAGGGCGGGCAGATACGCATATTTATGCCGCGCTATGGTAATATTAACGAGAGGAGGCACCAGCTGCACGAAGTAATACGCCTTAGCGGTATGAACCTTGTGGTAAATGATATGGATATGCCCCTTATTATTAAGGTAGCCAGTATTCCTAAAGAGCGCATACAGGTTTACTTTATTGATAACGACGAATATTTTAAACGCAAAGCTACGTTTAGCGACGAAGACGGAACCCTGTATCCTGATAACGACGAGCGCGCCATATTTTTTGCAAAAGGCGTGGTAGAAACCGTTAAAAAGCTAAACTGGGTGCCCGATATTATACACGTGCACGGCTGGCTGGCATCGCTGCTGCCGGTGTACATGAAGCACTACTATAAAAACGAGGCCCTTTTTGCCGATACTAAAATTGTTACTTCTGTTTACAGCCAGGGCTATGAAGGTACGCTTGACAGCAATATGCTGGGCAAGGTGCTGTTCGACAACGTGCCCGAGGGCGATATAAACCTGCTTTCGGTACCTGATTACAATAACTTTATGAAGGTGGCCATGGCACATTCAGATGCTGTTATTATAGCTTCTGAAGATACTGATGCCGAGCTTATAAAGTTTGCCGAAGCTACAGGTAAGCCGTTTTTGCCTTATGTATCAAAAGATAATTTTGCAGAGGCATATACTAAATTCTATAAAACGCAGGTTTTATAGTAAATCTAATAAAAACGCTAAATGAATAATTTTTCCCTCTTTACGAGATTTCTTATAGCTTTAAGTTTTGTAGGCCTTGTTTCGTGCGATGATGATTACAACGAAGTAGGTTCTGATATAATAGGCGGAGACGAGCACAGCAGTATTATAAGGAAACAGGGTTCGCTTGTGGCTTATGACAGGGCAACAGGTGCCGTGCAGGCCAATAACCTTGATGTAAACGTGCTGGGGGTGTATGATAACCCCGTTTTTGGCAAGACCATAGCGCATTATGTTACGCAGCTTAACCTTGACAGCCCAAACCCTACTATAACGAGCAACCCGCAGTTAGACTCGGTTTGGTTGTACATACCGTATTACAATACGCTTACTGAAACTGATTCTGACGGCCACAGTAAATATACCCTTGACTCAATTTATGGCGATACCGTGCATAAATTCAGGCTGAGGCTTAAGAAAAACAACTACTACCTGCGCGATGCAGATGCCGGTAGCGGTGGTGCAGACGGGCAAAAATACTACAATACCGATAAGGCAATGATAGACAATCAGGCCACAGGAAACCTGCTTGCCGATGTGCCTTATGTTGATTTTAGGTATAGCGCTGCCCAGATAAGGCGTACTGCCACTTATACTAATGATGAGGGCGAGGTACAAACCAATGCCGAAGTAGAGCTTATGGCCCCGGGTATATTTTTATACCTTGACAGGGCTTTCTTCCAGCAAAATATACTCGACCAGGGCGGCACGGGCAACCTTGTTAACAACAACGTGTTCCACAACTTTTTGAGGGGTATTTATTTTGAGGTAGAGCAAATAGGCAGCCAGAGTGTTATGGGTGTGCCTAACTGGAGCGAAGGCGAAATAAAGCTTATTTACAGCCAGGACGACCTTGACAGCGATGGGGAACTTCAGTATGAAGATGATGGTACAACCATTTTAAGGGAAGACAAAGAACTTACCATAAGCCTTGGCGGTAACAGCATTAACCTGCTTGAAACCACAACCACACAGCCTTATGCTACTGCCCTTGCAACCACTAACCTTGATGAGGGCGATGAAAAGCTATACATTAAAGGCGGCCAGGGCTCAATGGCATTTATAGATATTCTTAGCCCGGCAGATATTGCCCAGCTGCAATCTGAAAATGCATTGATAAACGAGGCTAACCTTGTGTTTTATGTAGACAGGAGCGCCATGGCAGCAACAGGTACAACCGGCAGGCAGGCTGTAGAGCCGCTAAGGGTTTACCTGTATGATGTAAACAACAAGCGCCCGTTGTATGACTATAGTACAGATATTACCACAAACACACTGTTAGGTAACAAATATGCAAAGTATATTCATGGTGGTATAGCCCAGAAAGGTGCCGATGGGCGCACCGTTCAGTATAAAATAAGGCTTACAAACCATATTAATAACATTATAACCAAAGATTCTACCAATGTTAAACTTGCCCTTGTGGTAACCGAAAACATTGGCGAAACAGGCAACGCTGCATTGCAAACCGGCTTTACGGAGCAGGTTAAATATGCACGTACAGACCCAAGCGGAATTGTAGACCCAACCAGCACTAACGTTAGTAGGCTGCCGGTAGGCTCTGTAACGCATCCGTTTGGTATTATACTATATGGTACAAACCCGGCTGTGCCCGAGGAAAAACGTGCCAGGCTTGAAATTTTTTACACAAAACCTGATTAATTTATGTGCGGAATTGTAGGCTACATAGGCCACAGAGAGGCCTATCCTGTTATAATAAAAGGCCTTAAAAGGCTGGAATACCGCGGTTATGACAGCGCCGGTGTGGTGCTGTATGACAACGGTAATCTTAAACTGAGTAAAACCAAAGGCAAAGTTTCTGATCTTGAAGAACGTGCCGAAAAAGAAATAACCCTTAACGGCAGCATAGGCATAGGCCACACCCGATGGGCTACCCACGGTGTGCCGAATGACGTAAACTCGCACCCGCACGTTAGTAACTCGGGTAACCTGGTTATTGTGCACAACGGGATTATAGAGAACTACGACCCTATCAAAAAAGAACTTATCAAGCGTGGTTATGTTTTTCATAGCGATACCGATACCGAGGTTTTGGTTAACCTTATAGAAGAGGTTAAAAAGCAGGAGCACATTAAACTGGGCAAGGCTGTGCAAATAGCCCTTAACCAGGTGGTGGGCGCTTATGCCATTGCGGTGTTTGATAAGCAAAATCCTGATGAAATTGTGGCAGCCCGCCTGGGCAGCCCGCTTGCGATAGGTGTGGGCGAAGGCGAGTTTTTTGTGGCTTCAGACGCTTCTCCGTTTATTGAGTATACCAGCAATGCAGTATATCTTGATGATGAAGAAATGGCTATTGTAAGCCTTGACAAGCCGGTTACCATCCGCAAAATAAAAGACGACTCTATTGTAGACCCTTACATACAGGAGCTGCAAATGAACCTTGAGCAGATTGAAAAAGGCGGTTTTGACCACTTTATGCTTAAGGAAATATACGAGCAGCCTAACGCCATTAAAGATACGTTCCGTGGCAGGCTTAGGGCCGATGAAGGTATTGTAAAGCTGAGCAGTGTGGAAGAAAACCTGCAAAAGTTTTTAAATGCCGACAGGATCCTTATAGTGGCCTGTGGTACTTCTTGGCACGCCGGCCTTGTGGCAGAATATATTCTTGAAGAATTTACCCGAATACCGGTAGAGGTAGAATATGCATCTGAGTTCCGCTACCGTAACCCTATTATCCGTAAAAACGATATTATAATAGCCATATCACAATCCGGCGAAACGGCCGATACCCTTGCAGCCATTAAGCTGGCTAAAGAGCAGGGTGCATTTGTTTATGGTGTGTGTAATGTTGTGGGTTCGTCTATTTCGCGTGAAACACATACGGGGTCTTACACCCACGCGGGGCCGGAAATTGGTGTTGCCTCTACAAAGGCGTTTACCACACAAATTACGGTGCTTACCCTTATGGCGCTGCGCATAGGCCAGGCTAAAGGAACCCTTTCAAGGGCAGATTTTCACCGTTACCTGCAGGAGCTTGACCACGTGCCGCAAAAAGTTGAGCAGGCGCTGGAGCACAACCTTGAAATACAGGCTATAGCTTCTAAATATAAAGATGCACCTAACTGCCTGTATCTGGGCAGGGGCTACAATTACCCTGTAGCGCTTGAAGGTGCCCTTAAGCTTAAGGAAATATCATACATACACGCCGAGGGCTACCCTGCTGCCGAAATGAAGCACGGCCCTATTGCGCTTATAGATGAGCACATGCCGGTAGTTATTATTGCGCCTAAGCAGGAGCATTATGACAAAATTGTAAGTAACATACAGGAAATAAAGGCGCGTAACGGTAAAATTATTGCCGTGGTTACCGCGGGCGACGTTCAGGTTAAAAAACTGGCCGACTACGTTATTGAAATCCCTGAAACCAGCGATGCCCTTAGCCCGCTTATTACTACCATACCGCTACAGCTGCTGGCTTACCACATTGCTGTAATGCGCGGCTGTAATGTAGACCAGCCAAGGAACCTTGCAAAATCAGTTACGGTAGAATAAATTACAGTAAAATTATATATTACAAGCCGCAGGATTATTCCTGCGGCTTTTGTTTTTTAGTAGTTTTGGCATTCAAAAATCCAATTGTTCCAAATATGAAATATTTCCTTGTATTAGTAAGCGCATTAACCCTGTTTACAAGTTGTAAAAACGATACCGGTGTTACTGAAGTTAAGCCTGAAGGTATAGAGACGGCTGTATCTGCAAATTCTCAACCAGATGCTAAGGTGGCGCTAACGTTTATTAACGATTACCTTGATAACATCAATAAAATGAATGAGGCTACAGGCCTTACCGAATGGCTCTCTGCACGTACTGATGCAACAAAAGGCTTTAAAACTGAAGTGAAAAGGATAATTGATGAAGCCTATAAGGCCGACCCTGAGTTGGGGCTTGGCTTTGACCCTCTTATCGATGGACAGGACGCGCCGGAACGTATGGAACTGAAATCTGTAGATAAAAACGGTTATATTCTTTTGAAAGGGAAAGACTGGGCTGATTTTGAGCTGGTAATGAAGCTGAAGCAGGAAAACGGCAAGTGGCTGGTAGACGGTTGCGGCATTGTTAACATTCCGGAGAGTAAACGAGCACCAAGAGAATGATAGGTTTTAGTTAAAATCCATGCGTGCATATTATCGTTATTTTAATAAAACGTTATCAGTTACAGGGGTTTATTCTTACTAATTTTGAACGTAGCCTAAAATTTTTAACGCACGTTCAACAGCATGGAACTAAAAGTACCACCCTATATTAAGTCGCTCATAATATCGCTGCTCATTATCATAATCGTTTTTTTTATGATAATAGCCAAGGGTATACTCGTGCCTTTATTGATATCAGGCTTTATAGCCATGCTGCTTACTTCATCGTGCAACGCGCTCGAAAGGCGAAAGATTCCGCGCTCGCTTAGTGCCGCTATCTGTGTGCTGGTTTTCTGTTTAATTATAGGTGGGGTACTGCTGTTTATTTATCTTCAGGTGCGCAGCTTTATGGCCGATCTTGGTGGCGACCTCTCTGCCAAAATAAACACTTTTGTGGTTACAGCCAATAAGTGGAGCAAGGAAACCTTTGGGTTTGACCTGGGTATGCCAAACGGCTTTGAAATGAGCCGGGCCGTACAAATAGTCGGCCCCGAAAATACCAGCCCTACAAAATTGATTTTCTCGGCTTTAGATACTGTGGCCGATATACTGCTGCTGCCGGTATTTGTGTTTTTCCTGCTTATATACCGAGACCACCTTGCGGTGTTTGTAACCAAGGTGTTCCGCAGGCAGGATAACGATTTCCTGTTGCAAAAGCTTACTTCAATACGCAAAATTGTACATGCCTATATAGCGGGTGCCGGTAAGGTAATGGCCATACTTGCAGTAGTAAATACAGGCATTTTATTTGCCCTTGGTATAGAGCATGCTATTTTCTTTGGAGTGCTGGCCGGTATGCTTAATATCATTCCTTACCTGGGGCCAACGCTGGGTGCAGTACTGCCGTTTTTATTTGCGCTCATAACCAAAGACAACCTGTTTTACCCGTTTGCAGTGGTGGTGGCCTTTACATTTGTCCAGCTTTTGGAGGGGGCATTCCTTACCCCAAAAATCACAGGCAGCAATGTAAACCTCAATGCGCTGGTTACATTTATAGGCCTGCTTATAGGCGGGGCTATATGGGGTGTTGTGGGCATGATACTTATTATACCTACTATTGCCATAATGAAACAGCTGTTTGAGTTAAGCCCAGATACACAGCCTTATGCCTACCTTTTTGGCGAAGAAGACAATAACTGGTTTAAACGGCGCGAACGAAAATCCAAACAACCTGCGGCCGAAAAGGAGCGTACCGAAAAGGCAGATGCCGAGGCTAAACGAGTTTTAAAGAAAAAAGGGTAGCCCGCAATATTTCGAGCACGTGGGTTATGTGGCTGCGGGTATTAAAGGTATGTACGCAAAAACGCAGGCGTTCCTGGCCTTCAGGCACAGCGGGGGGGAGTATGGGTCTTACATCATAGCCATCGCGCTGCAATACGGCGGCAATTTTCTTCGCATTCCCGCTCCCGGGAATTACAATGCTGTGTATGCCACTAAAACTCAGTATAAAGCTGGTAAGCTTTAGCCTTTCTGTTTCCCATTTAAAATGCATAATGGTGTTGTGCAATGCCGTGCGGTTTTCTTCATCTTCCCAAAGCATCTTATAGGCACAGATAATCGTAGCCAAAGCATGCGGGGGCAGGGCAGTGGTATATATAAAGCTGCGTGCAAAATTTACAAGATAGCTGCGCAGGCCGTTACTGCCCAAAACGGCAGCCCCATGACAGCCCAAAGCCTTGCCAAAGGTTACAATTTTTGCAAAAATCTCATCCGGTTGCAGGTGGGTAAGGGCAAGGCCTTCGCCCTGTTCGCCAAAAACACCCACTGCATGGGCTTCGTCTACCACCAGGCGGCACTTATAGCGGCGCGCCACCCCGGCCATGCCCAGCAGGTTAGGGCAGTCGCCGTCTATGTAAAAAACCGATTCGGTTACTATATATAGCTCGGCAGCCTTACTGCGGTGTTTTTCTACCAGTTTATAGAGCGCCTTTACATCATTATGCGGAAACTTAAACGATGCTGCCCCGCTAAGCCGTATCCCGTCGCGTATAGAGGCATGAACCTGCTCATCATATACAATCACATCACCCTTTTGCGGAACGCTGCTAAAAAAGCCCAGATTTGCGTCATAACGCGAATTGAATATCAGTGCGCTTTCTGTTTTATGAAAAGTTGCCAGCATGGCCTCTGCTTCGTCATAAAGGCTATAGTTGCCGGTGCTTATGCGTGTGCCCGTAGCGCCATTGGCTGTAATGTTTTTGTCAAGCAGGTATTGGTTAGCGGCCTCAAACAATGCTGTCGATGCTGCCATGCCCAGGTAATCGCTGCTGCTAAAGTCTACAAGGCTATTGGAGGCGCGGGTTTCAAGTAAAGCATTTGCGGCTTTTCGCTCTTCAAGTTTTTCTAAAAGGTGTGGGGGCAGTTGTTGCATATATCAAATTTAACAAACAGATGTTAAAGCACTACATTTGTTAAATATTTTTTTTCGGTATTTATTTATCGATAAACAATAATTTATATATTTGTCGAAACTTTAAACCAATTCTATGAAACGCTTATCTCTGCTAAAAAACATTGTTTCAATATTTTTTGTGCTTTGTATGGTGGGGCTCTTTTTTGGCCTGCCGCTTATAATCATGCTGGGCCTTTTCCCTGAAAAAATTCCGTTCCCAATAGATGACCGCCCGGCTACCGAGGCTGGGTTGGCAGAAATCCTGCTTTATCTGGCCGAGTATGTTGCTATGTTGTGTTTTGTATATGCTTTGTACCTGTTTAAGAAAACACTCGTGCTTTTTGAAAAGAAACGCATATTTAGTGTTGAAGTAATAGCATTGCTAAACAAAACAGGTAAAGCCATTGTTGCAGGCTGTGTTATAGATGCTGTGAGCATAATAGTATTTGATGCCGTTGTTGAAGGCTCTTTTGAATCGAGTATTGAAAATATGCTTGATTCTACGCTGTTAATCCTCGGGCTTGGCCTGTTTTTTATAGTGCTTGGCGATGTTTTTGCCATGGCAAAACAACTTAAGGAAGAAAATGACTTAACCGTATAAATTATGAAGCATCATTTAAATATTATATTACTGGCGCTGCGCATTATGATTGTAGTTGCCGCATGCATGGCCGGTTACAACTTTATTTGTGCGGGGGTTTCGGTTTATGATACTGAAACAGGCCTGGTGTTTTTAAACCAAAGCTTTAGCCCGATTGGTTCCGGATATAAATACTCAGTTTATGAAGCACAGTTTATGCCTTATTACCTGGCAACTTACGGTTTATTGCTAATATATCTTACACGTGTTTTAATAACCCTGCGCAAATGTTTTGCAAGGCTTAAAAAAGGCGATATTTTTTATGAAGAACAGGCGCGCGAGTTTAGGCGTGCGGGTGGGGGCATTATTATATTTGCCAAATGCCGCTACCTGCTTATGTGTGCCTTTGGTGCTATTTGTTTTAAGGCCTTACAGTTGTTTGTTACCGAAATACCGGTATTTTTACTGTTTTATTTTGTTGGAAAACTGGTGCTGGTATTATACCACATGGCCGAGAAAGGTGCTTTTTTGCGCGAGGAAAACGAACTAACCATTTAAGCCATGCCCATTATTATTAACCTTGATGTAATGCTGGCCAAACGCAAAATGCGCAGCAATGAGTTGGCCGATAAGGTAGGCATTACTACGGCCAACCTCAGTATACTTAAAACAGGCAAGGCAAAGGCCATTCGCTTTAGTACCCTTGAGGCCATTTGCCGTGAGCTCGACTGCCAGCCCGGCGATATTATGGAGTTTGTAGAGGAGTAAATTCAACTCATTTTAGATTAAGAATAATTTTATACATTAGTATTCTCCTTAGCTTCACTTATGATAACTGATATTATACTTTTAATATTCGCTTGTGCTTTTATTTTGGCTGGTAACAAATATTTACTAAAAGTCAGGCATCTTAAAAAAGTGGGCAAAACGGCGGTGGCTATTGTAATGCGTAATAATTATAAGAAAAACACGTCTTATGGCAGTGTTAACAAGGGATATTATTATCCTGTTGTGAGGTTTACTACCGAAAGTGGCGACATTATTACTAAGGAGCTTAATTTCGGGAGGTATCCACCTATGAGTGAGGGCGGGGAAATTGAATTGCTTTATGATCCGGCTAATCCTCGTGAGGCTGAAGCAGCTTCGGCAATGGCTTTCTCTCCCTGGTTGTTTATTGCAATTGGCGTAGCTGCATTTATACTGGCAACACTTGAACTTCTTGAGATAACAAATTTGATACAATAATAAAAGAGCCCTTCGCATTGCTGTGAAGGGCTTCTTTTTAAGTATAGATGAAAATTAGTCAACAAGTATAATAACCTTGTTGTCTTTAAGCTCCAGCGTGCCGCTGTTAATAGGCAGGAGGATCTTTTGGTCTTTATCAGATTTTACAAAACGTGCACCAACTTCAATGGTTTTAAAATCAGGCACGGCAATTTTTACATTGCCCTTAGCCAGTATAGATACTATATTGGCGTGGTTGTTAAGCATCTGGAATTCGCCGTCAACACCCGGCACCGTAACCGATGTTACATTGCCTTTAAAAAGGTGCCCCTCAGGCGATACGATTTCTAATGATAACATGCTTTTTTTTGTTTATAGTTCAATGTCAGAGTTCAGTGTTTCGGGCGGCCCAACTCTGAACCATGAACACTGAACCCTGAACAGTAAAACTGATTACGCTTCAGCTAACATTTTACGGCCGGCCTCGATTACGTCTTCAATAGTACCTTTAAGGTTAAAGGCCGATTCAGGAAGGTGGTCAAGCTCGCCATCAATAATCATGTTAAAGCCTTTGATGGTATCTTTAATATCTACAAGAACGCCCGGTATACCTGTAAACTGCTCAGCAACGTGGAACGGCTGAGAAAGGAAACGCTGCACGCGGCGTGCACGGAATACCACAAGCTTATCTTCTTCGCTAAGTTCTTCCATACCAAGAATGGCAATGATGTCCTGTAGCTGCTTGTATTTTTGAAGTATCTCTTTAACACGCTGTGCTGTGTTGTAGTGCTCATCACCAAGAATTTGCGGGGTAAGAATCCTTGAAGTAGAGTCAAGAGGGTCTACCGCAGGATAAATACCAAGCTCAGCAATTTTACGGCTAAGTACCGTTGTTGCATCAAGGTGGGCAAAAGTTGTAGCAGGCGCAGGGTCAGTTAAGTCATCCGCAGGTACGTATACCGCCTGAACTGAAGTAATTGAACCTTTTTTAGTTGAAGTAATACGCTCCTGCATAACACCCATTTCAGTTGCAAGCGTAGGCTGGTAACCTACCGCAGATGGCATACGGCCAAGAAGTGCCGATACCTCTGAACCCGCCTGTGTAAAACGGAAGATGTTGTCTACGAAGAAAAGAACGTCTTTACCCTGTCCGTCTCCGGCACCATCACGGAAGTACTCTGCAATAGTAAGGCCCGAAAGCGCAACACGTGCACGTGCTCCTGGTGGTTCGTTCATCTGTCCGAACACAAAGGTAGCTTTACTGTCCCTCATACCGGCTTTGTCAACCTTACTAAGGTCCCAACCGCCGTTTTCCATAGAGTGCATAAAGTCTTCGCCATACTTGATAATGCCTGATTCAAGCATCTCACGCATAAGGTCGTTACCCTCACGGGTACGCTCGCCCACACCGGCGAAAACTGAAAGACCACCGTGGCCTTTTGCAATATTGTTAATAAGCTCCTGGATAAGTACTGTTTTACCTACACCGGCACCACCAAAAAGACCAATTTTACCACCTTTTGCATAAGGCTCAATAAGGTCGATTACTTTGATACCTGTAAAAAGTACTTCAGAAGATGTAGATAGTTCGTCGAAACGAGGTGCTGAACGGTGAATAGGAAGACCTGCCGCACCTTCTTTAGGAAGGTTGCCAAGGCCGTCGATAGCATCACCCACAACATTAAACAAACGTCCGTAGATGTCGTTGCCTACCGGCATCTGGATAGGTGCACCTGTAGCGGTAACCTCCTGGCCGCGGCTAAGACCGTCAGTAGAGTCCATAGATATAGTACGTACAGTATCCTGTCCTACGTGAGACTGTACTTCAAGTACTAATTTAGAACCGTCATGTTTAGTGATTTCAAGTGAATCATAAATTTTAGGAAGCGCGGCAATTTGGGTGTCAAACACCACGTCTACCACCGGCCCGATAATCTGTGCAACTTTTCCTGCTACTTTAGACATTGCTTATGTATTTATTAAACAGCTATTTATCGATTGCGGAAAAACCTGTTTTTTCCGAGTGCAAAGATAGTTTTTTAAATCTGAATTATGCAAACTAAACTATTGCGTTTTTTACAGTAAAAAAGGGGTTTAGTGCATTTTGTTTGAAGATGGGTGTAAGGTTAGGGGTGTATTTTGGGGAAATGGCAGGAACTGCAGCGCTATTCGGTAACGGGATAAGGTACTTCCTTACTGTAAAGAGTGTCTATTTGCCCTTTTGCTACCGAGAGTACGGTTGTGCTTAGGGCGTTAAACGTGCCGTTATGCCATAGGCGGGTAAATTTATAGTCGGTTACCCCATCGTGGTTGTAGTCCAGTTTTTCGATATCAGGCCCGTTTATTTTATAGCGCTTGCGTAAATCTGACGGCTTAAACCGGTTGTTTGCATACTCATAATTGGCAAACAGCTTGTATTGATAACTGTTGTCTATAAAGGTTTTGGTAATGTTGTTGTAGAACAGCACCTGTGCCGAAAGTTCCCCGGTTGGACAGCCGTTTGTAGTTACCACATATAGTGTGTAAAGGCTGTCCCGCAATTGAAAGGCTGCAATGTGTTGTTCGGGGTTGTATTTAGGGCTGTTGCAACCTGAGCGCACCACTTCATTTATTTTGGCATTAATACCGTCGTTAACGCTTATAAAGTTTTGGGGATCATTTATATTAGCGTTCTTAAAGGTAAACGGGTACGTTGCTTTGATGATTAAAGGCTCAGGGTCTATGGTTATTGCTGTGGCAGGTTGGGATTTTACATTAAAATTGATGAAATAAGCTTTTTGCCTGTTTTTTTGGTTTACCATGTAAATTGTGTCGGCAGAAAACTTTGTAATTGTAAATAAGAACTGCCCGTACATATCAAGCGTGTTCTTTGATGCATCATATTTCCAGTTATCAGGCTCTTCTGGCCCGTCAATTTTAGTCCATGTATAGCCACTTTCCAAAAAGACATTCTCGCAGGTTTCTTTATCGAACTTCATATACATGGTAGCACTATAAGGGTGTTTTAAGGTTGCATCCTGTACATAAACCCACTTTTTATTTGGATTCATGAGAAGTTGTTCAAATTCGGTTTGTGGTTTGCTACAGGCAACACAAAGGAGAATGAAAATGAGGATTGATTTTATCTTCATAATAATTAAAATTTACCACCGCTATACCATTATCTGTCAATGCCTTCATGGTCAATTTTATTAGTTGTTGGTTTTTTGGCTACCAGCCCATAAAAGCAGTATACCCCAAACGCCAGCGTGGCCACCATTACGGCTATACTTACAGCCATGGGCCAGGTATAATTGCGGGTATCGTGTGCGCGAAGGGTAAAAAAGTCAAAAACAAAGCGCATGGCCTGATACATCAGGGCAATTATGGCGACAATAATGCCTAAGAAACGTAGCAAATTTTTCATGTCGTGAGGTTTGGTATAAAGCTACAAAATATTTGCAAATCATTATCCAAAGTTCATATTTACAAATACTTTATGCATATTCATTATAAATAATTTAAATTTGCGTGTATATACAATGACGTTTGAAAATTTTTAATTCTATACAGGAGTTTTCCACCCCAAGGCAAACCATTGTAACCCTGGGCACTTTTGACGGCGTACACAAAGGCCACAAAAGCATTTTGGAAAAACTCAAGAACAGCAGTAAAGAAACAGGCTGCCAGAGCGTGGTGCTTACCTTTTTTCCGCACCCGCGCATGGTGCTGCAACAGGCAGACGGCCTTAAACTGCTCAATACCATGGACGAAAAAGCCCACCTGCTGGAGCTTTTCGGTATCGATAACCTTATCATACACCCTTTTAGCAAAGAGTTTAGCCGCCTTACGGCAGAAGAGTTTGTGAAAGATGTACTGGTAGGCCGCCTCAACACCAAAAAAATCATTATAGGTTACGACCACCGTTTTGGCCGCAACCGCACAGCCGATATAAACGACCTTATCCGCTATGGCGCTGAGTACGGTTTTGAGGTAGAGCAAATCTCTGCCCTTGAGGTAGAGGAGGTTTCGGTAAGCAGTACCAAGATTCGCAATGCGCTTAACGAGGGGCTTATAAGCAAGGCCAACCGCTACCTGGGCTACCCGTATTTTATAACCGGGCAGGTAACAACCGGCAAGCAGCTGGGCCGCACCATAGGTTTCCCCACCGCCAATATTAAGCTTACCGAAGACTACAAGCTGGTGCCTGCACACGGTGTGTATGCCGCAAGTGCACAAATAAACGGCACTACCGTTTTGGGCATGATGAACATAGGTACACGCCCTACTGTAGATGGCACTACCGAAACCATAGAGGTGCATTTCTTTGATTTTAACCAGGATATTTATGGCGCACAGCTGCGCATAAACCTGCACCACCGCCTGCGTTTTGAGCAAAAGTTTAGCGGTGTAGACGCCCTGAAACAGCAGCTGGAGCTGGATCGGGAGGCTTCTAAACAATATTTTAAGGAAACAGGTTTATGAAAGAACGCCTGTTTGCACCCATAGACAACGCACCGCTGGCCCTGTTCAGGATTTTCCTGGGGTTTTTAGTAGCCTGCGAAAGCTTTGGGGCCATACTTACCGGATGGGTTAAGGGCAATTTTATTACACCTAAATTCACGTTTTCGTTTATTGGTATGGAATGGCTGCAACCCCTGCCCGGCAGCGGTATGTACTGGTATTTTATAATTATGGGCACCTTTGGCCTGTTGTTTATGGTGGGCTACAAATACCGCTTTACCATAGCTGCCTACACACTTATGTGGAGCGGGGTGTACTTTATGCAAAAAACCAGCTACAACAACCACTACTACCTGCTGGTACTTATATGCCTCATGATGTGCTTTTTACCGGCACATCGTTATGCATCAATCGATGCGAAGCAAAACCCTGAAATACGTAGCCTTACCATGCCTGCTTGGTGTTCGTGGGTTATGATACTCCAGGTGAGCATTGTATATTTTTATGCCACGGTGGCCAAGTTTTATCCGGACTGGCTAAACGGCACCTTTACCCGAAACCTGTTTTATGGTACGGTAACCAACCCCACCCTGCGCAATATTATGACGCAAGAGTGGTTTTACCTGTTTATAGCCTATGCCGGTATTGCGTTTGATATGCTGGTGGTGCCCCTGCTGCTGTTTAAACGTACGCGTACCTGGGCGTTTGTGGCATCGCTTATTTTCCATATCTTTAATTCTATAACGCTGCAAATAGGCATCTTTCCGTTTTTTGCGCTGAGCTTTGCGGTGTTCTTTTACCCGCCGGATACCATCCGCAAAATATTTTTCAGGAAAAAGCCGGTTGCAGAAGTGCTGAGCTATACACCCGAGGCTAAAAACATATTCTATTGGTTTTTTGTGCCTTTCCTTATTATACAGTTCTTGCTGCCGCTGCGCCACCATTTTATTAAAGGCGATGTACTTTGGACAGAAGAAGGCCACCGCCTGAGCTGGCGCATGATGCTGCGCACCCGCAACGGCAATACTGATTTTACCGTGATTGACAAGGCTACAAAGCAACAGGTATTTTACAACATTTTTACCGAGCTTACCCCTAAGCAGCGCGCCGGTATGGGTACCCGCCCCGATATGATTTGGCAAACCGCACAGCGCATTAAGCAGCATTTTGCCAAAGAGGGTAAAGATGTTGCCGTATATGCCCACACCCGCGTTTCTATTAACGGCGCGCCCTATAAAGACCTTATTGACAGCAATGTAGACTTAGCCGCCGTGCCGTGGGATTATTTTTGGCATAGTGAGTGGGTGTTGCTTTATTGAGGGGCTTAGGTGCTGAGCCACTAAGCTATACCTCTGGTGTTTGTCATTCCGAACGGAGCTTGCGGAGTTGAGGAATCTCTTAAAGTTCTGTTTTTAAGTGTTTAAAATGCTCCGGTTCTGTAAGATTCGCTCAGCATGAATTGTGTATAAACATAAAATTACAAAAAGAGCCACCTTTTCAGATGGCTTCGGCATATAATAGTGTAATGGCGTAATTACTTTTTAATAAACTTAAGGTTTTGATTGTCAACCTTTATAACATACACACCTTCCTGTAGGTTTGCAGTGTTAATGGCAGTATCCATACCGGTAAGGCTGCCTTGTGCTACTACTGCGCCAAGCATATTGTAAACGGCATACGGGCCTTCGGTAACATCGTTAGCCCTTATATTAACCACGGTTGATGCCGGGTTAGGGTACAGGCTAAAGGTGTTTTTAGCAAACACAGGAGCATTGGTAGTGCCTGCGGGTGCAAACCTGTACACAGTGCCGTTTGCAGGGTAACCATACATGCTTGGATCGCCTATCATGTTCTCTTCGGTATATTCGCCATAAGTGGGGTTTGCAGGCGATCCATATGCAAGATAGGCTTTGTTGAGGCTGAATATAGCCACTAAGTTGTCGTCTATTTCATTGGTAAATGCTTCCAGGAACTCATTGGTAATGTTATTTGCGCCATATCTCATTTCTATAGCTTTATCGCTCTCATGCAGCCATATCTGGAAATTCATATAAAACTGGTCGGCAGTAAAGCCAATGTCGGCAGCGTTTTCAGCACCCACGTTTTTGGCCTGTATTTTCAGTATGCGGTTAGGGGCTTCGCCTTCTACCTTGTAGCTCAGCGGCGAGCTCGATGTGCCGGTGTTATATGTCCTGTCCTGTAAATAAATGTTTGTTGGGATAATGGCAAATAATCCCTCATCTATGTCAGGGTCGGCGCCCGGCTCCAGAAACAGGAAATAATCGTCATCAAATGCAAAACGGTCTACCGGCTGCCCGGCTATGGTAAAGGTAAAAGGGATGGTAAATTCGCCAAAATAGTCCCAATCCCATGTTTGGCCGTTGTTAATGGAGGTGTCTCCGGTGAGTTCAGTGTAAGTTTGTCCGTTTAGTGCACTAAATATGTAGTCATTTTGGGCATTCATACTAAGGCTGCCCAGTGCCATAGCGAGGAAAAGCGTAATTTTCTTCATAGATTGATTTAAATAATAAATTGTGTGTATAATAGTGAATCGTTTGCCAATATAGTTAATTTTTAACAGGGATGGTTATGCTTAATAGTTTAATAATGATGTTTTACACTACAAAAAAGCCACCTTTTCAGATGGCTTCGGCATATAATAGTGTAATGGCGTAATTATTTTTTAATAAACTTAAGGTTTTGGTTGTCAACCTTTATAACATACACACCTTCCTGTAGGCTTGCAGTGTTAATGGCAGTATCAGTACCCGTAAGGCTACCTTGGGCTACTACTGCGCCCAGCATATTGTAAACGGCATATTGGCCTTCGGCAACATCGTTAGCCCTTATATTAACCACGGTTGAAGCCGGGTTAGGGTACAGGCTAAAGTTGTTTCTGGCAAACACAGGCGCATTGGTAGTGCCTGCGGGTGCAAACCTGTATACAGTGCCGCTTGCAGGATAGCCGCTAAGGTTAGGGCTGGCCGGCAAAGTGTTCTCTGTATATTCCCCATAGGTAGGGTTTGCGCTGTTTCCGGTTAAAAGGTAAACGTTTTCTATACCGGCAATAGCCGTTGTAAAGACCTGCTCTCCTTCATTAATAAAAGCGTTTATATACGCAGTTGTTACATTACTGTCGCCATAGTGTATTTCAATACTTTTATCGCTTTCATACAGCCATACCTGAAAATTAAGGTACAGCCCATTTGTAGCAACGCTTAGCTCAATATCCTCAAGGCCGGCATTTTTCATTTCAAGTTTCAGTATACGGTTACCGGTTGTCCCTTCAACCTTGTAGCTTAACGGCGAGTTAGAATTGCCGCTGTCATAGGCAATATCCTGTACAAACAGGTTGTTCACCACAAACAGAAACACGCCTTCTTCTTCATCGGCAGTTGCGCCCGGCGCAAGCAGGCCAAAATAATCGTCGTCAAAATAAAAACGGTCAACTGCCTGGCCGGCAATACCAAAACTAAACGGCATCGTAAATTCGCCAAAATAATCATAGTCCCACACGTCTCCATTGTTTATAGAGGTAGCACCTTCAAGGTTAGTGTAAGTCTGGCCGGTTTGTACGGTAAAAGTGTAGTCGTTTTGGGCATTAGCAGCAAATGTGCCCAGCGCCATGGCGAGGAGCAATGTAATTTTCTTCATAGATTGATTTTTAATAAAAAGTTACATGTTAAATATCAAAACCTATGCCAATACTGTTAAAATTTTAACTGAATAATTGGCTAAAACCAATAGTTTAATAGTAGTATCTTTGCGCCATGAAATGGCTGACAAACCTTTTTGCACCCAAAGAAGTAAAAGAACCTGTAGACCCCATGAAAAAATACCTTATTGCCGGGCTGGGCAACCCCGGTGCCGAATATGTAAATACACGCCACAACATAGGCTTTAAAGTGCTCGACAGGCTGGCACAGCAGGAAAGCATAAGCTTTGAAACCGCCAAGCTGGGCGCCGTTGCAGAGTATAAGCTTAAAGGCCGCACCCTGTTTCTGCTAAAGCCCAATACTTATATGAACCTTAGTGGAAAGGCCATTAAATACTGGCTTGACAAAGAAAATATACCGGTTGAGAACCTGCTTGTGGTTACAGATGACCTTAATATCCCTTTCGGGACGATACGCCTTAAGGGCAAGGGCAGCGATGGCGGCCACAACGGGCTTAAGAGCATACAGCAAACGTTGAATTCGGCTGATTACCCGCGCTTTAGGTTTGGTATAAGCGATGAGTTTAAAAAAGGCCAGCAGGTAAACTATGTGCTGGGCGAATGGGATGAAAATGAGAAAGCCAAACTGGGCGAAAGGCTCGATAAATCAGTCGATGCCATAAAGGAATTTGCCCTGGGCGGCATAGCCAATGCCATGAGCACGTTTAACGGAAAATAAAGAGGGCAGCCATTTGGCTGCCCTTCTGCTTGTATAACTTATTGTATTACAATCTTTTTGGTAATACTTCGCGCGCCTTCCTGCACTTGGACAAGATATACGCCCTGTTGTGCTTCAAAGGCTATTTGCTGTTCAAATACCCCACCGGTATTGCCATAGTTTTTACCGGCTATTTTGCGACCACGCATATCAAACACGTTAACCTGCACATTATCATTGCCTGATGCGTTAAAACGTACAGTAAATACTCCCATATTAGGGTTAGGGTATAGTGCAAAACCTGCAAAGGCATTTTCCTGTACATTTAGGAATTCCTGTAGGGTGCAAATATTTAGGCTCCAGCTGTTTAGTGTGCCGCCATCTGCCCCAAATTCATCAAAAACCTGTAGTGTCCATTCGCCTTCCGGAGATTCGCCTGCAAAGGCAGAAAGCGCTTCATCAGGCAGTATCAGGCCGTTAAGCGTGGCATTTGGCGCATCATCACAGGCTGATGTTTCGCCGGCATCGCTAAAGGTAGCGTTTACATCGTGCCTGTCCCCACAATCCTGGCTAAACAGTTGTACCTCAGTACCCATTGGGCTTATAAGCGTAGCGGTAAGGTCGCCTACCCAGGTGTGGGTAATATACATACTCACAGTTAACGACTGTATAGGGGTGTTATCTTCTATTAAAAGCGATGATGTAACAGTAACCGCTTCACTATCAGAAATAACCACCGGCACATCGGCAGAAGTAACATCCTGGCAAAGGCTGTATCCGGTAACAAAACTAAAGGTTTCGCTATAATCTCCGGCACAGCCTTCATTTGCCGGGGCTAGCCTCCAGAAGTATTCAGTACTTTCTTCAAGAAGCGCGGTATATGATTCGCTGTCAAGGTTTGTTTCAGATATAATTTCTGTAAATGATTCATCTGTAGCTATCTGCACTACATAAGCCGATGCATTTGCCACAGTTTGCCACTCAAGTGTAACGTTGTTATCTACGGCTGTAGCGCCATCTGCCGGGCTTACAGGCACTACCGGGCCAAAGCCGGTATCAAACAGGTCAAGGTAAATGTGTACTATTTTGGTTTCAGAGCCCGATGTGGCGGTTACCGTCATGCTGTAGAAGCCCACAGCAGCGCCATCTGTATTGCTAACCGTCACATTTACAATGCCATTAGCCGATGTGCTGTTTGGCGTAAACGTTACGGTAGAGCCCATTGGGTTGCCTGTAATGGCATAGGTTGTAGTGCCGCTAAAACCCGCATAAGCGTTGTATTGCAGGCTGTAAACCACATCGTTACCCTTACAGGCCGATATATTCTGGTCGCCGGTTACGGCAATGGCCATAGTAGTTGCGGGCGCTGTAATGCTAAAATTAGTATCGCCAAGGTCATAGAACAGGTTTTTGTAGCCTTTAACCATAATTCGCTTATTGCCACCGGTAACATTAGGTATGGTAACCACCTCGCTGCCGTCGTTAGGTACTTTTGCTGCCAGGATGGTAGGGTAGGTATAACCGCCGTCTACAGATAAAAATATGTCAACATACGGAGTATAAACGCCATTGGCGGTTGTTCCGGCCACATCCCAGGTTACATTTTGGTTGGTGCCTGCCTGCCAGCTTACATTGGTATTGGGTGATGTAACCAAAAACGGCCCTGCTGTACCCGATACATGAACCTCCATATAGTCGGTAACGGTCTGTCCGCCAAGTATATTGTTATCCCTAACGGTAAAAGCAAAGGTAAAACTGCGTGCCACATCACTAATTACCTCCCAGGTAGGGTAGAGGTTGTTTGCCAGAACGTCTTCAATATCAGGCATAAAGCGCTGCGGGCTCTCTTTTATGGGCAGCGAACGGAAGTTAGGCCCCACGTTAGAACCTGCCTGTGGCGGCTGTACAGATATCTCATTATCAAACTGTTCCCAGCAATAGGTCAGGTTATCGTTATTGGCATCGGTAGCGCTGCCCTCCAGTATAAAGGCCGTGCTTTTTGGTATGGTATAGTTCTTACCGGCCTCAGCCACAGGGGGTATGTTCCCGGTTAGTGTATTGGCGCCGCAATTGCCGCCATTGGCTATAAACCAGGACATTTCGGCTATGCTTTGTGCATGGAACTGCGCATCGCTGTGCCACTCAACGTTAGGGTCGCACACGCCGGCATAGGCCATAATGGTGGTGCCGCTGCCCGGTTCGTATGCTGTAGCGTTGTTGCGGTTGCCGCCGCACTCGTTGTTAAAGCTGTGATTTCCACCAAATTGGTGTCCCATTTCGTGGGCTACATAGTCAATGTCAAACGGGTCGCCCACCGGTGAGCCAAGCCCGGTAATGCCGCGTGCCTTGCTCCCTGAACACGGTGACCACAGCTGTGCCACGCCACCACCGCCGGTGCTCACCACGTGGCCTATATCATAGCTGTCAAACCCCACGTGCGCATCTATAACTTCCTGGCTTGCACCAAGTAAGGCGTTATCGGTATTGCTGTTGTCAAACTCGTCTAAGTCTATAAAAATAATGTCTTCGTTGGTGTCAATCAGCTGCATGGTTATAGCGAAGTCCCTCTCATACACGCCGTTAACCCTTGTCATGGTTACGTTCATGGCTGCCAGCACGGCTTCTTTCTTCTCGGCCAGGGTACCCTCATTAAGCCCTGCCTCGTTTATGTGGAAGGCAGCATACTCAACCGTGCAGGCCATAGCCAGGCGATACACCCTCATGGTACCGTCAGTGCTCTGTATATCAAGGGTTTTGGCAGCGCTCTTGTGGTTGTTGTGCGCATTTTCCTGTGTGTCGCAATGAAACGTGCGCGCCGTGGTAACATCCTGTTTTTTATAGACTATATAGTACTTGTAATCAGTAGTATAAGGGTCGGTATACGATGCCTGACCCGGGGCAAACGTCATGTTGTGCAGGCCGTATTGCGTAATGCTGAACCTAATGGTTTCGGCAGGGTTGTTAACGTTAACGCCTGAATATGAGCGTATACCGGGGTGCAGGGCAGCAAGCCCCGGCTGCATAACAGGTGCATAGTAAATGCGGTAGTTTTGCAGGTTGCCATTTGCATCTGGAAATGAGGCTGTTACTGTGGAAACCGTATGTGCTGAACGCAACGGTGCATTGGCTATCTGTTGTTTAAGTGCTTCTAAATCAAGTGAAAAGGCGGTGAATGCCTGTGGTGTAGACCCCCTTTCCAGCAGCTGGGTACCGGCCAGGGCGCCGGGCTGCTCTTTTTGCCATGCCTGGGCGTGCGAGTAGCCCGTGGCGAGCAGTGCGGCATAAAAAAGTAATCGTAATTTCATAAATGCTTGTTTGAGTTAGTTTAAAGTTCACGAATATAGCAATTTAGCCGTTCCGTAGGCTTGCTTTTTGATTTAATTCCCAAAAATTGATTAGGCATAAAATAATAAATCGTTAAAAAATAAAAAGTGCGCAAAAAGGGGTAAAAAGTGCTTAATTTTTCACTTTTGGATGTTGAGATTGGGTTTTAAAACCATCAGTTTTGAGGGGTAAAATGCACCGGTTTTACCTTGTTTTTGAGTGCGCCGTAAAAGTGATGCTGCAGACCAAAAATGGAGGTCATTTTTAACCAGACCGGAGCACATTTTTTACCTGTCGGATATACCTGGGGGAGGTGTTAAGCGCAAAATTCACGATATATCGTGAATTTTTTTTCAGGGGGTGGTTTAGCTCCTTTACACTTTTCAGGTGCTTTATTTGATGACAGGCAACAGAAAAAATTCACGATATATCGTGAAAAATGATCTCGGGGCGGGGTAAAAGAAAACCCCCGGGCTGGCCGGGGGTTCAGTTGATTGTATTTGTGGGGGACAAAAATTAATAAACTATCTTCTTAGTCACTTTGCCCTTTACAGTTTCAATTTCGACTATAATTACTTGGTTGCCTGCGTTAAGGTTGCTTACAGTAGCAGTAGTGGCGTTAATGCCGTTTTGCTCATACAGCTTCCTGCCGCGGATGTCATACAGGGTAACGGCGGTCATCTCTACCGCACCCGATGTAATGTTTATAGCGCCGTTTTGCTGGTATATCAGTACCATATTGGCAAGTTCCGGCTGATCGATGCCCAGCGCATCTGTTTCATAATATACTTCAAACCTTGTGTCAAAAGCACCGGCACCTGTAGTAAAGGTGTAAGCACCCTCCTGAAGGTTGTACGTTGTACCGGTAAGGTTGTCTTTTACAAAAATGGCCTGCCCTTGTGCAAACAGCCCGTCTACACGGTCAAGGCTCAGGGTATATTCGCCGGCAACGGTAGCGTTAAAGCCCAAAGGCACCACATCAGTCACCTCAAACTGCGGCCTGGCCTGTATGGCAAGGTTGTCCTGGCCTGCCTTGCTGTAAAGTGCAGCAGTACCATCGGCAAAAGAACGTGCATCATAACCATAGTCAAGGCCGGCTGTGCCCTGTGGCATGTAGCTAACCAGTGCCTGGCTAAATGCCGAAGCCCCGTTAAGGTTTATCCACCACCTTGATACGGCAGGGGCGTTGTTTGTATTTTGTGTCCTGAAGAACGGCTGGCCGTTAGCAACCGGAGCGCCTTCCCTCATGCTGTTGCTGAATGTAACCTGGTGTGCAGCGGTAATGTCATTACGTAGCTTTACAATAAAGCCCTGCCCCGGAGATATAATCCAGTTGGCGTTAAACTCGCCCTCTTCTGCGGCAGCATAGTAAAAGTCGCCGTTATCGCCATCCATATCGCCACCATCGGCCTCATTGGCAGTAAAGCCGGCCATGGTAAGGTGTGCGTAGCTGGTTTCAAGTGCATTGTTGCGTTTCCTCCAGAAATAAATACCCTCACCGGCTTCAAGCACACTGCTGTTCTGGTTAAAGAACTCCGTTACGCTTATAGGCGATGCATAAGGGTTTGCCACGGCAATGTAATGATTTACAAGGTTTCCGGCAGGTACCGTTATGTCTCCGTTGTTTGGTACGCCGTTAAAGTTGCCGTAAAACGGTATTTTGGTTGTACCGCCATTGTAGCCCGGTATAGCCGGAAGGTCGTTTGGCATACGGATAAGGTAGCCCGTGCCGTTAGCAAACTCAGTAGTAGTAGGGTCGGCCACCTGAAGGTAGTTTTCGTCGCCGTTGCTGTTAAGCCCGTAGGTATAAAAACGGCCAATGGCAGTTTCGGGGCTAAAGTCAAACAGCACCTGGTTTTGCACCGGAGAGCCCCACAGTGTATAGTCAAGCCTGTACAGCTCGTTGCTGTTGCGCCATACGCTAGCAGCACCGGTATTGGCCACATTATTTACCTGCACAAGGGCAGCGTTGTTTTCTATGGTAAGTGCACCGTTAGTAACCACGGCATTTTGCACCGTTAGCGTACCGCCGGTTTTAACCGTTACCGAAGCGCCTGTTGTAATGGTAATGCTTTTTGCAGCAGCTGTGGCAAGGGTTACTTCAGGGTTGTGCATGGTAGTATCAATAACCACGTCCTGGTCTATGGTAGGCACACCGCCACACCAGTTGGCACCATTATGCCAGTTGCTGTCTACAGCGCCTGCCCAGCTGTTTAGCACGCTAATAGTTGTAGCAGCGCCTTCGCCCGTGCCGTCGCACTCGTTTGGCACTATCCTGACCCAGTAGGTTGTGCCTGCCTGTGCCGCAACGGTTGCCGTAACATCTGTAGCGCCGCTAATTATGTTCTGGCCTGTAGTGCCGGTTCCCCACTGGTAGGTTTGGCCTGCCTTAAGCATACCGCCCACAGCGGTAAGGGTAACATCAGTACCCGGGCATACAGCGCCGGTGTTAGATGATGTAATAGACGTAGGTTGTTGGTAAACCGGGGTAATGTCTAACTTCACGTTAGCGCCACCCTGATACTCGTCTATAACAATTTCTATTGTAGTATCTGCACCAAAGTGATAGTTGCCCAGGTTAGCGTTAGCCGGGCCGGGTTCCCAGCCGTTAGGGTTAATGGCACCGCCATTGCCTAATGTGTAGTTGGCAAAGTTAACCTGTGTGCCGTCTATGTAAATTTTAATATGGTCGTCCCATTTTTGAAGCGTCAGGTTGTATTCGCCGCAGGTAAAGCCCTTACGCTTGTACACAAACCCAAAATAGTCGTTTTCTACCGCGCAGCCTGTCCAGGTGGCAGCAGCCGAGGGGCTTGCACCGCTGGCCCACATATTTTCTGAATTAACAGTCAGGGCGCTATCAGTATAATATCCTTTATAAGTGTAGGTGTGCGGGTTAGTGTTGGTATTTATGTGCGATGTATACACGTTCCACTGGTTATCGCCATACTCAGCCGGGTTTCCTGGTGTGTTTGCACTTGTGGTAACGTTAAACACAATACCGTCGGTATGTCCGTTGCAGGGGCTTGCCAGCACGCGCCTTACCCAGTATGTGCCCGGTTGGGTAACGTTGCTCCAGGTAGGGGTGTTAAAACCGCTTGCAGGGTTTGTGCCTACAACGCTGCCATAGCCCCACTGGTAAGTGGCGCCGTTTTCTGTACCGCCCTGTGCATAAAGTGTGGTGTAGCCGTTGCAGCTGTAAATCACATTGCCGGTAACCTCTGTAGGGGCTGTGGCATTGCAGGTAAGCAGGCTGCTGTTAAAGCTAACGCGGGCACCGCCGCCGGCCTCATAAAATTCTACAATAATGTTAAGGGTTGTTTCTTCCTCAATTGTAATATCATAGTTATACGCAACATAGCCGTGGTTGGTCCACGAGTCTGCCGGGGTAACAAAAGTATTGCCGCCATCAAGGCTTAGCCTTACACCATCGTCTCCGCCTACAGTAAACCTGTAGTATCCCGGAGCATACGTTTTCTGCATTTTGTAGCGCACGGCAAAATCATCAAAATAGTAGCCGCAAATGTTATCGCCTTCCATTGCATTTCCGCCATAGTCGTGGTCAAACGTGGCAGCTTCTGTAACAAAGCCACGGTAGGTTCCGGTAAACGGGCTTGCGGGTGGGTTGCCGGTTTCGTAGCCGGAATAAACATAGCCTATCCATTCGTCCTGGCCATAAGTGGTTTGGTCTCCTGCCGGGTTATCCGGGCATTGTGCCTGTGCCGAACTGTTAAAAAACAGAAGGGCAGCTGTAAAAACGGTAGTTATAATACTACTTCTTTTACTTAGGGGGTTGAAAGTAAAATTATTCATATCAAAGATATTTTTGGGTATTGCAAATATATTGATAATAAGCGTTTTAAGGTGTTTGAGTAGCATTATTATCAATAATTCACATAAAAGGAAGATTAGTTAAAGTCTAAATAACTAATGGAGTAAAACGTTAATAAATTTTAAGAAAAAATTAACAAATACTGTTAATAAAAAACCCCCACTTTTAACGGTGGGGGTTCCTACATCCAACTAAAAAATTACTAAAACATTATAATGTAAAACATTATAATTTCTTTTCTCATGTGGGGGGACATCAAATTTAACTTGTGTATAGTTTTGTAATCCTGTTTTAAAAAAGACCCCCTTTAACAAAAGCCTCGGGGGGCCTACATCCAACTAAAAAATTACTAAACTATTATGATTAGTTCATCATAATCTTTTTAGATACAACCTGGTTGTTGCTAAGGGTTACATTTACAATAACCACTTGTTGGGCAACGGCAAGGTTAGCGCTTGCAAACTCAGTGTTGTCTATATTGTTTTGCGTAAACAGTGTCCTGCCAAGCATATCATAAACGGTTACAGCGCTTATGTTTTCGGTAGCAGTAACTTTAACCTGTTGTGCATCGCGGTATACTATTACATCTTTAGCATCAACTACCGGAGTTGTAGTACCAAGTTCATCCTGAGATACATACACTACTACAAAACGGTCGTTAAAAGTACCTGCACCGCTTGTAAACTCATAGCTGCCATTGTTCAGGTTGTGGGTTATGCCCAGTTGGTTATCTTTAAGATATACTTTCTGGCCTTGAGCAAACACACCCTGTGCACGGTCTATTTCAATTTCGTATGTTCCGGCAGCAGCGGCGTTAAAGCCAAGTGCTACTGTATCTGTATCTTCAAAGTTACCTCTTGACTGTATGGCAAGTTGTTTTACAGTGTCCTGTTCAGTCATTAGAGAGTACATATTCAGGTTACCGCCTGTTAGTGCCTCACCGTCATAAGCTTTGTCATAACCAAGGGTAGTTACCGGCTCATAAGCTACAAGAATCTGGGCAAAGTTGTCGCCACCTTGTACATTAAGCCATACTTTACCGTTTTGTGCAACTTCCGGTGTACCATCGTTTTGTGTCCTGAAGAACGATGATGTAAGGGTGTTCTGGCGCAGGTTGTTTTTAAATACAAGCTCTTTGTTTGCACCGGTAGCGTGTACTACAAAACCTTGACCTACGTTTAGTATACCACCTTCAGCAGCTTGCCAAGGGTCTGTAGCTATAGTGTTTCCGGCGTTAGTGTTACCACCGGTACCATCAGCATTAAGTGTTGCAGTGTTGGCTACATAACCGGTTATTGTACAGGTAGCATAGCTTATTACAGCAGCGTTATTGGTTTTCCTCCACAGCCATATTGTACCGTCTATCGCTTCCCTGTTAAGAGCGTTTTCTACAAGGAATGCAGTAATGTTTATTGGAGAAGGGTAAGGGTTACCCACGCCGTTGTATGCATTACCTGCGTTGCTTAGCGGCACCCTTATAGTACCGTTGTTAAGTGTACCTTCAAAAGTGTGCTCATATTGTGTGCGTGCAGTACCTTCGTTGTAGCCTGAAATGTTTGGCAAGCTGTTAGGCATACGGATAAGGGCAGACTTACCGGTTACAAATTTTTCAGTTTGTGGCGAAGTGTAAGCAGTATACACATCTGCAGCTGTATCATAAAAGTAGAAACGGCTTGGGCTTGTAGATGTTAGCGGAGAGAACTCAAGCAGCGACTGGTAGTCGGCAGTGCCTTCGCGGTAATCCGTTACAGGGGCGCTCCATAGTGTATAGTCAAGCCTTTTTAGCAGGCCGGTTTTGCGTTTTACTTTTGCAATACCGGTGTTTTGCTCGTCTTCAAGCTGTATAAGGTTAGTACCGTGCTCTATTGTAAGGTTACCGGTTGTAGCTATGTTTATAGCGTGGTTAACCGTTACTATTGCGTTACCCCTAAAGGTTACATTAGCACCATCAAGTACATATATTGAACAGGCATTAAAAGTACCGCCTACTTTTTCGAAAGTACCGTTAAAGATAACGTCTTTTCCAAGTGTTGGTTCACCGTGGCTCCAGCTTGTACCGTTCCAGGTAGTAGCGCTGTCGCAGTAAATACCTGTAGGGTCTCCGGCTGTAGGCATAGCTACCGGGCCAAATTCATCTGCACCCATATCAGGAGTTGTAGCTTTCCTTTTTTGTCCGTCTATATCTTTAGGTACTATGCTGTATATAGCGTTTGTACCGGCGTCAACAATACCGTTGTTAGCGGCAGAGTATGCATTAATGTGCAGGTTAGTTGCAGATACAAAAGACGGGTTAACGTTTAGCGTGTGTACATCTTTGTTGTTTGCAGTGCTGCCTATTGCAGATTTCCATCCGTCAAGTGTCCAAAGGTAGCCAGGGTTTTCGTTACCCGGTTCGCCCGGCCATGTAATGTTTACGTTGTTGTTTACACCTATGTAAGCAAGCCTGTCTGAGCTGTAATAGTTGTTATAGTCAAGGTGGGTAAACACGCTGTTTATATTAGCAGAAGTGTTTTTAACCGATATGGCTGTCCTCCTTGTAGTAGACTGCGATTGTGTGTTTACAAATATGTTGTTCCTTACGTCAAGGCCGGTTACGTTTTCGTTTACATAAAACGCTGCCGAATAGCCACCGTTTGGCTGGTTACTTGCTGGTGTAAGTACTACAGTGTTGTGGTAAATTTTGTAGCCAAAACCTTTGTCTACTACTATACCATAACCGTTGCTGTAGCCGCCGCCGTTACCTTTGGCCTGTACATCAAGTACAAAGTTATTGTACACTTTAATGTTCATTTCGCCACCTGTGTAAGTAGAAGCAAGAACTATACCTGCAAATATCTGGTCGTTTTCAGTAATCCTCTTAAGGTCTTTAATGTCGTTTTTATAGATGTTACCGTTGCGTGAGTTACCTGTAATGTTTATACCACCTGTAGGCAGGCTCGCAGCATTAGTATCCCTGTACAGTTTGTAGATGTAGTTTTGGTATACATCAAAACCGTTTACGTTGTTAAGGCTTACCGGAAGGATAACTGATTCGCTGTTGGTTTCAGAACCCAGGTCGTTATCATATATTTTTACGGTTTGGGCAGCGTTATCGGCTTTACCGTTTATAAAGATGGCTTCTTTAACGTTTACAAAGTCGTTGTTAGCAATGTTTATGTTGCTTATAAGTGCATTTGCAGGGTCATGAGAAATCTCGTTGCTGTCAAATGTATAGTTGCTTCCTGCAAAGATACCCATACAGAAGTTGTCTGAAAGGTTTTTGTAAAGCTGCTTTATAACAGTATACTTAACTGTAATGTTGCTTTGTGTGGCACCGTTAGGGGCAATCCATATAACACCCCTGTCAGTGTAGTCGTTAGAGTTGCTGCCGTGTATAATGTTACCGGCATAGCTGCTGTTAACAATCTGTAGGTTCCTTGTAGTACCGTTAGCAGTGTTGCTGCCGTCTATAATTATGTTGCTTGCGCCAAATAGTTTAAACACAGCAGGCACAGCCCATGAGTCGCCATTACCAGACCCTTGAGCTACATAAGGCCTTGGGGCTTCAATCTTAACATTTTTGCCGGGGGCAGGCTTAAAGGTTACAGAGTTGCCGTTAGGGTTGTTAAAAGCAGTAACAGTAATAGGGAACGTTTCGCCGTTAGTTACGTTGTATACTTTTTGGCTTACGTTATTTGAAAGAAGGAACGTTACAGCGCCAGATACACCATACTGGTTAAGGTGGTTAACCGCAGCAGTAATGGTAGCGAAGTGGCCATAAGAACCTACGTAATAAACACCGCTAAGTGCTCCTGCAGGGGTAGTACCCTGTACGGTTATATTTACCGATGCAATAGAGTTTTGGGTAGCATCAGCTGCTTTATACTTAAAAGTATCTGTACCTGTATAATTGGTAGCAGGTGTATAAGTAATTGTTTTGTCGCCATTAACTACAGCAGTGCCGTGTTCTGGAGCCTGTGTAATTGTAACCGATGTTACAGATGAGCCCTGAACGTCGTTAGCAAGAACATTTATTATTTTAGCAGTATTAAGGTTAGTGCTAACAGCATCATCAGTGGCAAGAAGCACAGGGCTGTATGCTGAAACAGTACCATAAAGTGCAGGGCCGGTTGAACCAGAGTTTCCGGTACCGCCGTTTGTATTGTAATACTGTGCGCCATTATGTACTAAAAGCACCTGGTTGTCATTTTGATTAACCTGGTAAACATATATCCTTACATAAACAGTTTCTCCGGCTAAAACACTAAACCCAGAAGGGAAAGCATAGCTAAGGTACTGGTTAGAAACAGAACCGGCATTAGTGTTAGTGGCTAGTACAGTACCGCTTGTTGAAAAACTAATATCTGTAGGTGTGCCTGTTGAAGATTTTTGGTAAATAATAGTGTAAGCATTTACGTTACTGCCATACTTAAAGCGGAAGTTTTTAAGCTCTACCTGTTTGTTTGCAGCAGCCGTTAGCTTTACTTCATAATACTTACCATAATCAAAAGTATTGTTAGGAGATGAATTAGTTGGCCAGTTACTGCCAAAATAACCATTGTATATGTTACTGGTGTTAAAGTTAATTCCGTTACCGCTAATGTTTGCAGCAGTAAAAGAAGCAGAAGGGGCACTTATTGTACCACTGGTGTTGTTGTAATAATACATGGGGTCAGTTGAAGGAAGAGCCCAGTCGATTCTTGAACCTTCCCATCTCACAAGCAGCTCGTTAGCGTTGTAAGAAGCATTTTGCGACAGGCCAATAAAAGGCAGTAGCAAAATTAGAAATAATGCTTTTTTCATCTTAGTAATTATTTAAATTTTAGGTAGTTAAGGGGGGCTTAACTATTTTTTGGTTGCGGGGGCAAATGTATTACAAAAATCTGTTAACAAAAAAATATTTTCAATTAAAATTTTAAGATTTTTTTAAGAAATATTACTATAACGTTTTAGTCGGGTCTATTCTGCTATATTTTAGGGTTTAGCAGTTAAAATCATACCTGTAAAAGCCAACTTTTTTTGTTATATTCTTAACAAATTCAGGTCCATTTTGCCTTACAAAAATTGTGGGATGTCTGTTTCATTTTGCTTTAGTAATTTTTAGTGTCTATTTTTTTAGTTGCGTTAACCTGTTTTTTACTGCTTTTTGGCAAGGCTTTTTTTGAAAAATCGCCCAAATGCATTTTGCAACGACCATTAACAGTATTTCACATTATTTTAACACTGCAAATGTGCTACATCTTCGCGCAATTACCATGAAAGTATGATAGACAAAACATAGACAACCATAAAGTTTTTTTATAGACAGATGTTAATGTGTTGATTGTAAAATATTTAAAATATAAATTTTGAAACACTCAGGTCAATATTTTTTTCAGAAAAAAAACATATCGATACCTAAACTGTAAGCGCATTTTAAGAAATGGGTGTTTAATCGTTAACAAAATTTATATATTTGTTAGACCAAAACATCTATTTATCCACTTTTCGTTATTTGATTTTATGAAAAAAATGATCTTTATGCTTGCCGTTATGGCAGCATTTTCTTCGTGCTCTGAAGACGACACCCCAACCGACGAATCGGTAATTATTCCCACCCCGCCCCAGGAGCCGGAAGAGCCACAGCAACCCGGCCCACCCGTGCCTACCCAATATGAGGGCTACACCCTTTTATGGAATGATGAATTTACCGGCACTACGCTCGATACCTCTAAATGGAATTATGAAACCGGAACCGGCATTAACGGAAACTTTGGCACCGGGCAGCTTGACCGCGCTACCGACAGGCCCGAGAACGTAAAAATTGAAACCGGCGATGCCACAAACCAGGGCCTGCTAAACATTACCACCCGCAAAGAATGGTATGTAGACCGTAATTATACCAGCGGCAGGCTTAATACCAAAGATAAATTTAGCGTAGGCCCCGGCAGCCGTATAGAAGCCCGCGTGTGGGCGCGCGATGTTAAATTTAAAGGCCAGGGCTTTGCCTTCTGGATGATGCCTGCCGAAATACCCGCCGGCCAGCCCCACCTTATGTGGCCACAGGGCGGCGAGGTAGATATTATGGAATATGTGGGCGCCATACCTTATGCTAACCTGGGCAGTGTGCACTATGCCTGGTTTTGGATGAACAACGAGTATGTAGACTGGAACCACGGCCACAAAGGCGGCTACTATAATTATGAGCAGCAGCAGGTGCCGGCTGTAAACCCACAGTATGGGCAGTGGCCTGCAACCGATAATAACCCCCATGCCGGCAGCGGGGGCTACCATTTATACCGTATAGACTGGTATGCAGACCGCATGGAGTTTAGTGTAGACCAAAACGTATACCACATTAACTACTTTAATGATGGCGGTGCATTTGGTACAGCCCCCGATGGTGAAGATGCCGATGCCAAAGTACAGGTTAACGGCAAAACGGTGTTTAAATCAGAATATTCGCACCATTTTGATGAATGGCACCCCTTTAGCCACAATTTTTACCTGATACTATCGGCCGGTGTAGGGGGCAATGATAATATGACCTACGGCGGTGCCATAGTGCCCGAAGCGGTTTTTCCGTGCGCTACCTATATAGATTATATAAGGGTATACCAAAGGCAGTAAAGCCCCCGGCCCCAAAGGGGAGCAGCTTCATTAAACGGGAACACCAGGGTAGCAGTTCCCCTTTGGGGGTTAGGGGGCTTTTATATCGCCGCCAAAAGATGGTCAAACTCCTCGTCGCTGCTTATTTCCATCTTTTTCTTAATGCGGTATTTTTTTGTAATGGCGCTCTCGTGGCTTATTTGCAGCAGCGAGGCTATTTCCTTATTACTCAGGTTAAGCTTTAAAAGCGAGCAGAATTCAACATCGTTTTTAGTAAGCTTTGTAAAGCGGTGTTGCAGGTTGGTGCCAAAATCAGGGTGCAGGCTGTTAAAGCGGGTTTCAAACTGTTTCCAGTAATCCTGCTGTTTTACAAGCATCTTAAGCTCTTTTTTAACTTCAGCTACAGATCCGGTAACGGTGGCCTCTGCCTTTTCTATAATATCATTGATAGAATTCTGGAAACTGGCCATGCGCAGTGCTGTGCTGGTTAGCTCGCGCTGCTTTTCGTCAATCATGTCGCGCTGTGCATCGCTTAGTTGCTGCTCGTGCCTGTGGCGTTCCTGCAATAGGGTAATATCGGCCCCGGCAGTGCTTAGCTGTTGTTTTTGCAGCCTGGTTTTTAATATTATACTGCGCATAAACAACAGTATAAGTATAACAATGGCCAGGGCAGCACTTATATAAATGGTAATTTTAGTATTACGGTCGCGGGCATCCTGCTCCAGTACTTTATTGTTAGCCTCCAGCGACAGGTTTTTTTCGCGCTGCACCTCTGCCTGAAACTTAGCCTGAACCTCGCGGGCATGGTCTTCGTTTGTTACGCGGTTTAGCGAGTCTTTAGTGGCAATGGCTTTTTGCAGGCCAATAATGGCAGCGGCATCATTATCGGTCTTGGCGTGTGCGGCTGCAACGGCAATATCAAGGCGGTTGCGGTCTTCGGCAGGGGTATTGGGGTAAACCGACAGCTTTTTGGTGCGTTCGGCTATTTTAATAGATTCGTTGTACCTGCCCAGCTTGTTAAACAACTCCGCCGACTCCGCCGCAATAATAGCCACATACACTGAGTTGCTTTCTTCTAATATGCCATAACCACGCGCATAGTTGTCTACGGCTCTCTTATACTGCTTTTTTGTAGCCGATATATTGCCTACCTTAGTATAGGCTATGGCCAGGTTAAGCACGTTTTTCATTTTTTTAAGCCCGGCAATGGCCTCATCAAGGGCTTTCAGGGCCTGGTCGTGCCTGTCGAGGTACTTAAGGCACTCGGCATAATTAATAAGGGTGTTATAATAGTTGTTTTTGTCGCCCAGCTTTTTGTATCCGGCCATACAATCACGATACATATCGGCAGCAAACTCAAAATTATACATCTGCATATAATTGTTTGCCAGCTTTTGCTGTGCGGTAATAAGCTGCAGGGGCTCGTTTTCTTTCTTTAGCAGCTCAATGCTTTTAAGGCAATACTCAACCGATTTGTCATACTCCTTCATTACATTATAATTGCTGGCATAATTGCCATAAATCATACCCTCAAACAGTTTGTTTTTATTGGCCCTGGCAATATCCAGTGCCTGCCCCAGGTATTTAAAAGAATCATCAAACTGGCCCTTGCTGCGGTATGCAGTAGAAATATTCATGAGCGGGCGCATGGCCAGGCGGGGGTATCCTTTAAAAAGCACAATGGCTTTTTTAAAGTTTGTTATGGCCGAGTCTTCTTTGCCCAGCGTATTGTAGTATATGGCATATATATTATACAGGCTGCCCCTTATGGTATCGTTAAGGTCTTTGCGTTTCAGGGCTTGCTGCACCAGTATCTTAACACTGTCGGGCTTAGAGTTAATGTGTTTTTTAACCTTGCCTTCAAACTCACGGTAATTAAAAGGCTTGTCCTGCGCCTTTACAAAAAGCGGGGCCAGGAGCAGTAATGCCAAAATATACAGTCGTGCCATCATCATATATCCATTATCAGGTTTTCAAATTCTTCGTCGCTGCCTATTTCCATTTTTTTCTTGATGCGGTATTTTTTTGTAATAACGCTTTCGTGGCTTATTTGCAGCAGCGATGCTATTTCTTTATTACTAAGGTTTAGCTTTAGTAGCGAGCAAAACTCAATATCATTTTTAGTAAGCTTGTCAAAACGGCGGATTAGGGTAGTGCCAAACTCAGGGTGAAGGGTATTAAACCGGGTTTCAAACTGTTTCCAGTAATCCTGCTGCTTAACCAGGTTTTGCAGTTCGCGTTTTGCATCGTTAACCTGTGTAATCTCGTTATTGTCGCAACGTTCTATAAGTGTACGGATACTGTCCTGGTAGTTTGCCATGCGCAGGGCGGTGCTGGTTAGCTCGCGTTGCTTTTCGCCAATAATATCCTTTTGTGCGGCAATAAGCTCCTGTTCGTGCACGTGCTGCTGCTCAATAACACTGCGTTCTGCCTCAATGCTTTTAAGCTCTTCGGTTTGCAGCCTGTTTTTAAGCAGGTAGCCCCTTAGCAGTAAAAGCACAAACAGTATAATAAGGACACCTGCCCCTATATAAATCCACATACGGGTTTCGGCTGCGTTTATATCATGGGTGAGTATTTTATTATTAGCCTCAAGGCGTGCATTTTTCTCCCGTTGGATATCAGTCTGGTACTTGGCCTGTATTTCTTCAATAGCCCCTATTTTCTTAATCTTGTTAAGGGTGTCCATTAATGAGAGCGTGTGCTGGTAGGCTTTAACGGCATCGTTGGTCATGCCCAGCGCATTATAAGTTGCAGCGGCAGCTTCGGTAAATTTAAGCTGGTTTTCGGTATTGCCTTTTTCGTTAAGCTTCAGGGTTTTTATCTGCTCTGTAACTTCTAAAGCCCTTTCGTACTCTTTATTGGTATTGAGCAGCGCTATGTATTCGCCGGCAATGCCCGCCGCCCAGCCGGATTTAGATGCATACAGGTTGCCCATGGCTTTGGCATACCACTCCAGCGCCTGTTTATCATTACCCTGAAGGCCCTTTAGTACCCCCAGGTGCGATTGCGTAATACCGGTAAGCTCTTTATCGCCATAGGTGTTAAGGCCGTTCAGTGCTTCGGTAAGCACCTTTTCGGCTTCCGCATACTTACCCGTCCTGCCCAGTGATTCGCCCAGGTTAATCAGCGTATGGTAGTAATTGTTGGTATCCCCGGCTTTTTTAAATGCGGCAGCACTCTCGCGGTTCAGGTCAATGGCAAACTCATGGTTGCCCATAGCCATATAGGTATTGGCCAGTTTTTGCTGCACTGCCGGAAGCTTATCGGTATTTTTTTCTGCCTTTAATATGGATATCGACTTTAGCAGGTAGTCTACCGCCAGCTTGTAGTTTTGCATATAGCTGTAGTTGCTGGCCATTTCGCCATAAGCCGTTGCAATGCCCACATTGTCTTTGTTTTTTTGATAGATTACCAGCGCCTGGTTAATAATGTCGAGCGCCTTGCTTAATTCTGACTTGTTTCGGTAGCCTATAGAAAGGTTCATGAGGGTTTTAACCCTAAGCTCTGGGTAGTTTTTCAGGTAGCCCAAAGATTTATCCATATACCGGATGAGCGAATCGGGCCTGCCGGTTACGCCAAAGTACATGCCATATAAATTATAGGTTTTACCCAATATGGAATCGTGCAGGTTGGGTTGCTTCAGGGTTTGCTTTATAAGCGCAAGGCCTTTATCAGGAGCCGAAAATATCAGCTTCCTGGTTTCTTTTTCGGCTTTGTTAAAATCATAAGCACCCCGCTGCGAAAACGCCACCGTAGTGGCTAACAGCAGGATAGTAGTCAGTATCCTAAGCATATCACCATGTTTTCGGTTTTTACTATAAAAACAGAAATCCACAGCCAATTTAACATTTTTTTAGAAATGTTTATGCACAAAATAAATATTTCTCAATTTGAAGCAATACGGGCAAGTTCATCAAACACCAGGTTAGATTCAAAGCCTTTTCGTAGCAGGAAATCTCCTACCTTTTTTTTCTTCTTCTGCAAATTTGCTTCGCGGGTGGCCTCCCACTGTTTTTGCGCAAGGGCATAAAAGGTTTCAAGGTACTCATCCGGGTTTATTTCCTGAAGGGCACTGTCTATATTATATTTTGAAATACCCCTGGCTTTTAGCTCCAGCACAATGCGTTTTTTGCCCCACTGCTTTATCCTGAACTTACCCCGGGCAAAGCTGCGTGCAAAACGCTCTTCGTTTATAAACTTGTGTTCTATAAGGTGGCCCATAACGGCATCTATCGCCTCCGGAATCATGCGCATGCCCCGCAGCTTTTGCACCACCTCTTCATGGCAGCGCTCCTGGTAGGCACAAAACTGTTCCATTTTGCGTTTAGCCTCTTCTACCGTATAGGTTTTATAGCCTTTTTCCATACTGTAAAGATAAAAAGAATCCTTTACTGCGATGGTATCTTAAGGCAAAGCCATTTATAAGCCTAAAATCATAATTCGAGAGCCCCGGAGGGGCGGCATATTTATAGAAATAAGTTTAGAGGGAGTAGCTGAGCTCCGGAGGAGCGGCATATAAACGTTGATTATATGCCGTCCCTCCGGGACTCAAACCCTAAAACGCACTGTATTCTGCTATAAATATGCCGCTCCTCCGGAGCTTATCAGGATGTAAATATCTTGGTGTAAAGTATTTAAACCCTTCTAATATTGGTGATTAAAAGGTTAAACGGGTAGTCCCAGGTTTTTGTGCGTGCGTATTACCGCCTGCTCATTTTTATAGTCTATCCATTTCTGGCCGCGGTATTTGCGCATAAGGTTGTCAAAGCCTCTCATTATGGTAACATTATAGGCCGCCTTCATAAGGTTAACCGGGTTTCTGGGGAAAGCCCTTAAACTCATACTGAAACCGGGCGTAACATACTTCATATAATGCCAGTAGCCTTCGGGCATGTACAGCATTTCACCATGCTCAAGGTCGGCCACCAGGCCCTGTGCGTGTTTAAGTGCAGGCCACTTTTCAAAATCAGGGTTGTCAAAGTCTATGTCTTCACGGCTTATAAGCGCGTGCGGCACTTTATACAGGTAAGGAGTTTGGTTGGGTTCAAACAAAATACACCTTTTTTTACCGTGGAAGTGAAAATGCAGTATGTTGCTAAAGTCTATATCATAGTGTATAAATACCTTGCTGTTTTCGCCGCCAAAGAACAGCATGGGCAACTGCTTTACCAACTTCAGGCCTATATCCGGCCAGCGGAAATCTTCCTTAAGCTGTGGCACCTCTTTCATAAGGTTGTACAAAAAGATGCGGTAGTTGGTGGGCTCTTTTTTAAGGAGGTCAATATAGTCGGCCATTTTCATGGTGGCATGGGCCTCATTAAAACCGTCTTTGTGCGATACAGGCCTGTCATCATACAACGGAACCGTTTTATCGCCGGCTATATCCTTAATATATTCAAGCTTCCACTTGGTATAAGCGGGCCAGTCTTCGGTTAATTTTTCAATTACTACCGGCTTTTGCTTCTTTACATAATTATTATAGAAATCTTCTTTGGAAATTGTCTTTACGCGCTCAATTTCAGTCAGATGTAATGGCATAATGTGTAGCTGTTTAGCAACAGCAAAATTAATAAAGCGTTATTAAAATGTAAAAAATGTATCGTAAAATTTTACGTGTACATTCTTAATGGCTTTAAAAAAGCCCATAAACTTCTCATTATTAATCCTAAAGCCATGAGCCAAAAAGCACCCAAATATACAGAATCTTTAAAGAGGGGAGTGCCTGTTTTAACACTTATTTGTAACGCCTCTAAATAAAAAAGCCTGCCACAAAGGGCAGGCTTCCGGCTGTTCGTGTTTTGTTTATAAGCCTTTTACGATGATGAATTCAATCCTGCGGTTTTCGGCATCCTGCTCTGCAGTACACGGTTCGCACACTATGCGCGGTTCGCTCTTGCCATAACCCTGGCCGCTTATGCGTTCTTTTGCAATGCCGTTGCTCAGTACATACTGCACCGCGCTAATGGCACGCTCGTTACTCAGCCTCATGTTATACTCGGCGCTGCCTTTAGTATCGGTATGGGCCTTAACCATAATAACAAGGTTTGGCTTGCTCTTCATAAGCTGCACCAGCTTGTCAAGCTCTTCGGCGGCTTTTTGGGTAATGTTGCTCTTGTCAAAATCAAAGTAAATATCCTTGAGCACAATCCTGTCGCCCACAATCATGCTTTCCAGCGGAACAAGCTCGGCCACAATATCTTTCTTGCCGCCGTTTTGTGCCGGCAGGGCAAAGGTATTCTTTTCATAATCAGCTGCAGTGGCTACAAGCGCATAGCCTTTGTTGCAGTCTACGCTATAGCTAACCACACCGTTATTATCGGTAGTGCGGGTTTCAATCACGTTGTTTTTTTCGTCAAGAATGGCAACGCTTGCCGCCTTTATAACCTGGCCTGTTTTTTTGTCTTTAACGGTAACCACGGCATCTACACCACAAATGGGTATTGCTTTGTACATATTGTCTACATTGCCCATCTGGTCGCCTTTTTTACCGGCCCTGTTGCTGCTAAAAAAGCCTATGTTCTTTTGCTGGTTCAGGCTGAACGAAAAATCATCGGCAGCTGAGTTTACCGGTGGGCCCACGTTTACGGCATCGCTGCCCTCTTTGGTAAGGTCGGCATAAAAAACATCAAGCCCGCCCAGGCCTTTGTGCCCGTCAGACGAAAAGAACAGCTTGTTATCATCGGTTATAAAAGGGAAAGCCTCCCTGCCCGGGGTGTTTATTTTTTTGCCCAGGTTTATGGGTTCACCATAGCTGTTGCCGCCTTTTATCTCTACTTTCCAGATGTCGCTGCCGCCCACAGTGCCTTTCCTGTCCGATGAAAAATACAGCCATTTGCCGTCTTTGCTAATGCTTGGGCAGTTGGTGCTCCACGCCTTATTATTAAACGGAAGCGCCAACACATTGCCCCACTTGCCGTTTTCTTTAGTGGCTTTGTACAGGTAAATAAGGCTGGTTTTCTGGCCTTTGCCGCGTTCGGCATCGCCTTCCCTAAAGCTTTCGCTGGCAAAATACATGGTGTTGCCGTCGGCGCTAAGGGCCACAGGGCCATCGTGGTATTGCGTGTTAAGGCTGCCCAGGGTAGTGGGTTCGCTTATGCTGCCATCGGCATTATAGGTAGCGGTATAAATATCAAGGTAAGGCTGCTCATCGCGGCCATAAGTTTTGCGCGATGTGTTGCGGTTACTGGTAAAATACAGTGTACCGTCGTTAGCTAGCACTGCCCCAAACGAGCCGTATTCCTTATCGTTTATATCGAGAATTTTCTCGTCAAACATCTTGGTCTGGCTCTTTAGCTTAGGCAGGTAGTCCGGGTCTTCGTTAAAAGCCACAGCACGTGAGTCTTTAGGCGTCATCTTGGCAAATACCTTCATTTGGGCGTTATATTCTTCATAATTGCCGTTAGCCTTAAGCATCTGGGCATACCTGTAGTAGGTTTCGGCATCCTGCTGCTTGGCATCTATGGCTTTTTTATACCATACGGCAGCCTCTTTGCTGTTGTATACATTAAAGTAGCTCTCTGCCAGCTGCTTGTACACATAAGGGTCTTTGCCTTTTTTGGCCAGCTTCAGGTATTCTTTGGCTGCATCTACATACTCAAAACGGCCAAAAAGCTTATCGGCCTGCTCGGTTTCTTTGCTTTGCGCTGAAAGCGAAGTCGTTGCAATTAAAAATCCAAGGGATATATATAAGTTTTTCATATTTATTCAGGTTAGAAATAACGTGGTGAACGTGATACTTTTTTCGGGAAGTTCAAATCAAACAACAGCATGATTTCGTGCGATGCCGGTGTGGTAACGTTAAGGTCGCTCACAATATGGTCATACGCATAGCCTATCCTCAAATTAGGCGTAATGGCAAAGTTTACCATACCGCCAAAAGAGTCGTCTAACCTGTAGGTAGCGCCTATCTCAAAGCGGTCAAAGAACAACGCGTTCAAAGAGCCGTCTATCGATGGGTCGATACCAAAGGCTGATTTCAGCATAAATGAGGGCTTCAGCTTAAAGTTGTCGTTGATCTGGAATACATAACCACCCGTTAAAAAGTAGTGCGAAACCTCTGAACCAAACCTATAGGCTGTGCCGGTGCCGTTCTGCCTGTAGTCAAGGTGCTTGCTCTTTAGCATGTTGGGCACTGAAAACGCCAGGTAGTAGTTATCGGTGTAGTAAAATGCACCGGTACCCACGTTAAAATAGGTGTTGTTTATGTTTTCGGCAAATGCAGGGTCGCTATCATCGGGTACGTTGTTGTACACTTCGCTGAACAAGCCCACATCGTGGAACGTTACACCTGCTTTAATACCCAGGGCAAGCCTGTGCTGGCCACCCAGTTTAAGGGTATAGCTAAAGTCGGCATATACGTTGGTTTCTTTTACAGGGCCTATCTCGTCAACAATGGCCGATAGCCCAAGCCCTACGTTTTTGCCTACAGGGCTGTGGCCCGAAAACGTGCCTGTACTTGGTGAGTCTTCAATGTCTACCCACTGCTTGCGGTAGAGTAACCCGAATGATAAGTTTTCCTTCGAGCCCGCGTAAGCCGGGTTAATTACGTTCATGTTATACATATACTGCGTGTAGTGCGGGTCCTGCTGTGCAAAAGCATCAACAAAACCTACCAACGCAATGAATGCGGCGAAGTAAATTTTTTTAAGTTGCATTTTTTAGTAGTATTGGTTAGCCCTGAAGCATTTTTTGTAAGTTATACCTCTACAAACAAAATTAGTTTCAGCGTTATGTCAAAAAAAGCAAAAATTCTTCAAACTTTTATGCTTTTCTTAAGATTTTTTACCACAGGCAGTGGCACTTCTGTTGCAAAAAGGTAGACAATGGAGCTATAGCGCCAAAAGTGCTTAATTTTTCACTTTCGGATTTCAATATTGGCTAAAGCCGTTTTCAAGTTTCAGGTTTCATCACTCCCATCCACAACCTGAAACTTGAAACAAAAATCTTCTTCGTAAATCAGGACACAACATAACTCATTTTGGATACATCTTAAAAACCATCCTGCCGCAACTTTGTCCTGTAAATCATAAACAACATTTCAATCATGAAAACAATATTTATTACAGGGGCATCAACAGGCCTGGGCAGGGCAACCGCATTTTTATTCCAGTCTAAAGGGTGGAGGGTAATTGCCACCATGCGCAACCCGCAAAACGAAACCGAACTCACAAGCCTTGACAACGTAACCCTACTTCCGCTTGATGTTACCAACCCCGCGCAAATTGAAGCCACCGTGCAGCAGGCCGTTGCCACCGGCGCTATAGATGTGGTGTTTAACAACGCCGGCTACGGACTTGTAGGCCCCATGGAGGCCATTACAGATGAACAATTGGCTGCGCAGATAGACACCAACCTCATGGGCGTTATGCGTGTTAGCCGTGCCTTTATATCCCACCTTCGCACACAGGGGTATGGGCTTATACTGATTACCACTTCTATAGGCGGGTTGGTATCATTCCCGTTAAGCTCTGTATACCACGCTACCAAGTGGGCGCTTGAGGGCTGGGCCGAAAGCATGTCTTTTGAGCTTGGGCTGCACAACATAGGCATTAAGACCATTGCACCCGGCGGCATTGTGACCGATTTTATGACGCGTTCGCTGCAACCTGCATCGCACCCTGCTTATAATGAGGGCATGGACAAGCTTATGGCGCTGTTTGACGGCGATACTTTTAGCACAGCACAGCAAATTGCCGATGTGGTGTATGAAGCCGCTACCGATGGCAAAGACCAGGTACGCTATGTTGCCGGCGAAGATGCCAAAGCGCTCTACGCCAGGCGAAACGAAGTTGGCAATGAGGTTTTTAGGCAGGAAATGGGCCACAACATATTTCAAAATTAAGTACTTTAGCCTTATGAAAAAGCAGGATACCCCTCCCGTTAAAATAAGCGCCATACCGCAGCTGCACCAGTTGCTGGGCATGCCCGGGCCGCGTCACCCATTGGTCAGCCTGGTAGACAATGCCGAAATGAACATAGCACGTAACAACCTGGTAGGCCACTATATATTTGATTTCTATAAGATATCCTACAAAAAGTCGGTAAGTGGGCGCATGGGCTATGGCCAGGGGTTTTATGACTTTAACGAGGGTGGCCTGGTGTTTACCGCCCCCGGGCAAATTATATATGTGGCAGATGATGCCGAATATGACGGGGCCTCACTGCTGTTTCATGCCGATTTCATCCGTAACTCGCCGCTGGGCCAGCAAATAAAAAAGTACGGCTTCTTTTCTTATGAAACCCACGAGTCGCTTTTCCTTTCTGAAAGCGAAAAAACCATAATGCTGGGTGTAATGGAAAACATAAAGCATGAGCTTGCCGCCAATATAGACGATTTTAGCCAGGACGTGCTGCTGTCTTACATAGAGCTGCTGCTCAATTACAGCAACCGCTTTTACAGGCGCCAGTTTATAACCCACAAAACCGTGAGCCACGATTTACTTACGCGTATGGACCAACTTTTGGAAAGCTACTTTGGCAACGAAGACACCCTTAACCACGGCCTGCCCACGGTAGAGTACCTGGCAGGGCAGCTAAGCCTTTCGCCCCGCTACCTTAGCGATATGCTGCGCTCGCTTACGGGCCTTAGCGCCCAGCAGCACATACACGAAAAACTTATGGAAAAGGCAAAGCAATACCTGGCGGCCACTACGCTGTCGGTAGCGCAAATAGCCTACCAGCTGGGCTTTGAACGCCCGCAGTCGTTCAACAAGCTGTTTAAAAAGAAGGCACGCGTTTCTCCGCTGGAATACAGGCAAACGTTTAATTGAGTCGAAAGTTTAAGGGTCGAAAGTCAAAAGTCCCGTAACTTCAAAATACTATATAAAAAGGCTGTCTGAAAAGATGGCCTTATTTGTTTAGCCGGTTTTCTAATCAACAACGATATAATGCATTGTGACCTTAAAAGGTAAACCCTTTGTGTTCTTAGTGAAAAACCTGGTGCCCTTTGTGTTTAAAATAAGCAACCAGATCAGCAAATCAATTCCCTACGGGAAAATCCTGTATGCTATCCTTTTTTGCTGCCGAAATTATTTCCCTAACAGGAAAGCGTGCTATCGCGTAGCGATTTAATTTCGGTAGCAAAGCACAGGCCGGCATGCCATTTTGCCGTAGGCAATACATTTCGGTAAATTATACCCATAAAAAAAGCCTCCCTTTTCAGAGAGGCTTAGTAGCGGGAACAGGACTCGAACCTGTGACCTTCGGGTTATGAGCCCGACGAGCTGCCTACTGCTCTATCCCGCGATGTTATACTGCAAATATACGGCTTTTTTTCGGGAATTTGGCGCTAATTGCTAAATACCTGCGTTGGGGTTTGTAGTTGCCTGTTGCTGGGGGTGTTAGAGGCTCATTTAAATTGCAGGCATAAAAAAAGCGCCCCGAAACCGGAGCGCCCTTTGTAATATAACGGATAGATAAATTTTACTTTTTCTTTCCTTTTGCAGGAGCTTTTGCAGCTTTTGCAGCTTCCTGGGCAGCCTTCATTGCAGCACGAGAAATACGTACCTGGGCAATTACAGTGTTGTCTGGCTGAAGCAGTTTGTAACCATCCTGAGAAAGCTTAGTAATGTAAAGCTTGTTACCCATTTCAAGTTCAGTAATGTCTGCCTCGATAAAGTCAGGAAGGTTAGCAGGAAGTGCACGCACTTTAAGTTTACGCTGGTTAAGGCGAAGAACACCACCGGCCATAACACCTTTAGAGTTACCTACAACTTTTACAGGAACTTCCATAGTGATTTCTTTTTCAGCGTGTAGCTGGTAGAAGTCAATGTGAAGGATTTTGTCGCTTACAGGGTGAAACTGTATGTCCTGAAGAATTGCGTTAAATTGCTTACCGCCTTCAAGGTCAATTACTACAGTGTGTACGTTTGGAGTGTAAACAAGGTTTTTAAACGCCATGTCTTCAGCAATAAAGTGTACTGGTTGATCTCCTCCGTATAGCACGCAAGGAACCATTCCAGCATTACGTGCCGCACGCGTTGCCGCTTTACCCACGCTTTCTCTTTCAGATCCTTTGATCGTAATTGATTTCATTTGAAATAATTAAAATATAGTTAATAAATAAAATACGTTATTGCAGGAACTTGCCGCTTATAGAGGTATTGTTCTGCACCATGTGCATTACCTCTGCAAAAAGGTCGGCACAGGTTACCACCTTAATTTTAGACGTTTCCTTTTTTAGTGGGATACTGTCTGTAACAATAAGTTCCTTCAGCTGGCTTTGCTCAATTTTTTCATAAGCGCCACCGCTTAATATAGGGTGTGTACATATAGCGCGAACGCTAAGTGCCCCTTTTTCCATCATAAGGTCGGCTGCTTTTGCAAGCGTACCGCCCGTGTCTATCATGTCGTCTACAAGTATAATGTTACGGCCTGTAACATCGCCTATAAGCTCCATGGTTTCAATTTTGTTAGCTTCTTTGCGCTGCTTGTAGCATATTACCACGTCGCTGCCCAAAAACTTGCTGTATGCATAAGCCCTTTTACTACCGCCCATATCCGGAGAGGCTATGGTAAGGTTATCAAGGTTAAGGCTCTTTATATAAGGTACAAAAATGGTAGAAGCAAAAAGGTGGTCTACCGGCTTCTCAAAAAAGCCCTGAATCTGGTCGGCATGCAGGTCCATGGTCATAATCCTGGTTGCACCGGCCGCTTCTAAAAGCTTGGCAACAAGCTTGGCGCCTATTGGCACACGCGGCTTGTCTTTCCTGTCTTGCCTTGCCCAGCCAAAGTAAGGTATAACAGCAGTTATATGCCTTGCCGATGCCCTTTTGGCTGCATCAATCATTAATAAAAGTTCCATCAGGTTATCTGATGTAGGGAAGGTAGAGCATACTAAAAACACCCTTAATCCCCTTATCGACTCTTCAAACGAAGGCTGAAATTCACCATCGCTGTAAGTAGAGAATGTAGTTTTGCCTAACGGTATACCATAGCTGGCAGCTATCTTTTCGGCCAGGTACGTACTGTTAGTACACGAAAATATCTTGGCTTCGGGCTCAAAATATGACATTTTAATTTGCTGTTTAGTAGTTAGTTAGTGTTGCGTGTTATAAACAGGGTGCAAATTTAGAAATTTAATTTTACCTGCAAGCTAATTTGTTGGGTATTTTTAACGCGTTTCAATAAATTTTTCTACATTTGCAGCCACAAATTTACACATTTGTTTTTTGCCTGGATGGCGGAATTGGTAGACGCGCACGACTCAAACTCGTGTACTACGGTGTGTGGGTTCGATTCCCACTCCAGGTACTTTTAAAAGGCTCTCATAACTGAGGGCCTTTTTTTATTCTCCATGGCTAAAGCCTTTTTATTATGATTTGCCCCTGGCTTCAGCCAGGGGAACAAAAAAAAGCCGCCCGGGTCACTACACACCGGGCGGCAAAAAAAACAACTTGACTAAACACTAAATTTTTTAGTTCTCTAACTTTTCATGCTTATTTTTCATGGCCCAGTAAAAGAAGTTAGGGAATACCAGCAGCGTAAATACCGTTGCAGTAATCAGGCCTCCTATTATAGATACGGCCAGCGGTTTTTGCGATTCAGACCCAATACCGGTTGAAAGCGCGGCAGGCATAAGCCCAATGGCGGCCATAAGCGCCGTCATTACCACAGGGCGGGTGCGGCTTTTTACCCCTTCTATTACAGATGATGCCAGGCTCATTTTATTCTTGAGGTTGCTGTGGAACTCCGAGACGAGTATTACCCCGTTTTGTATACAAATACCCAGCAGCGCTATAAAGCCCACCCCGGCCGAAATACCAAAGTTTATGCCAGTTAGCTGCAGGGCAAGTATGCCGCCTATAATGGCAAACGGCACGTTTACCAGTACCAGCAGCGAGTCTTTAATATTGCCAAACATTATAAACAGCAGCACAAATATGAGCACCAGCGATACCGGAACCACCTGTGCAAGCTTGGCGCTGGCGCGTATCTGGTTTTCATATTCGCCGGTCCAGCCCACGGTGTAGCCATCAGGCAGTTTTATTTCTTTAACCTTGGCCTGAGCTTCGGCAATAGTACCGCCCAGGTCGCGGTCGCGCACTGAGAATTTAACCCCAATAAAACGCTTGGCATTATCGCGGTACACGAATGACGGACCCGTTTCGGTAGTAAGCGTGGCAATTTCCTTAAGCGGAACCTTGCCGCCACGCAGTGTAGGCACCATAAGGTTCATGATATCCTCCTCATTCTGGCGGTATTCCTTACGGTAGCGCAGCCTGATGTCAAACTTCTTTTCGCCTTCATATTTCTCGGTAGCGGTTTTACCGCCCACAGCCATTTCTATAATGCTTTGGGCATCGCTTTTCTGCACGCCGTAAAGTGCCATTTTTTGCTCGTCAAACTTAACGCTCATAGCTGGCTGGCCCAGGTTGCGCAGCACGCCTACGTCTTTAACGCCGTCTATATTCTCAATTTTAGCCATAACCTGGTTGGCAAGCTTGTCTAACACCTGCAGGTCATCGCCATAAATTTTAACGGCATTACTGGCCTTAAAGCCTGCCACCGCCTCGGCCACGTTGTCTATAACCGGCTGAGAGTAGTTCCAGGTTATACCCTGGTATACACTCAGCTTTTGGTTCATTTGCTCTACCAGCTCATCCATGGTTATTTTGTGTTTCCACTCTTCCTTTGGCTTCAGGTCTACCTGAAATTGCAGGAAGCCAAAACCGTTAGGGTCGGTACCGTCGTTACTGCGGCCGGTTTGGCTCATTACATCGTCTACCTCTTCAAAAGACTTAAGCTCTTTACGGATAATGCCCGCCATCTTTACGCTCTCGGTAAGCGAGTTGCTAATGGGCAGCTCTGCCGTTACCCACAGCGCGCCCTCGTTAAGCGGCGGGAGGAATTCGGTGCCCATAAACCGTGCAGAAAACATGGTAAGCCCCAGTATTGCAAAAGATATAAGCATGGATATTTTTTTGTGCTTAAAGCTTACCGCAAGTCCTTTGGCAACTATGTTGTTAAAGAACTCCACAAACGGGTTGTGCTTTTCGCGCACGTTTTTGTTGAGTAGTATAGAGCACAGCACCGGCACCAGCGTAAGGGTAAAGATAAGTGCACCCAGTAACGCAAAACCCAGTGTCCAGGCAAGGGGAGAGAACATTTTGCCTTCTACCTTTTCGAATGAGAAAATAGGCAGCAGTGCCGAAATGATAATCAGCTTACTGAAGAAAATAGCCACACCCAGCTTAGACCCCGTTTTACGGATAAGCCCCATTTTAGCCAGTTTGTTAAAGCGCTCGTCGCCTTCCTTTCGCCGCAGGTGGTCAAGCGTTACAAAAAGCCCTTCAACCATTACCACGGCACCATCTATAATAATACCAAAGTCTACCGCACCCAGCGAAAGCAGGTTGGCGCTCATGCCTTTAAGCCTTAAACATAAAAACGCAAACAGCAGTGCCAGCGGAATTATAATGGCCACAATAACCGTTGTGCGCCAGTCGGCCATAAAGAGCAGTACAATAACCGTTACCAGTATAATACCCTCTACAAGGTTGTGGGTTACCGTCTTGGTACAGAATTCCATCAGGTTATCGCGGTCATAAAACGTAACCATTTTCACATCTTTTGGTATTACGTTTTCCTGTACATAGGCTATTTTTTCTTTAACGGCTTTTAGTACTATAGATGGGTTTTCGCCCTTTCGCATAATCACAATACCCTCTACCACATCATCTTTATCGTTAAGGCCCACCTGGCCCACACGCGGCACATTGCTTTCAACCACCTTGCCTATATCTTTAATAAGGATAGGGTTGCCGTTATACTGGGCTACAATGGTGTTTTCTATATCGGCAATGTTGTCTAATAGCCCCACGCCGCGCACCACATAAGCCTGCCCGTTTTTCTCAATAACATCGCCGCCCACGTTAAGGTTAGCCTTGCTTATAGCCTCAAATACCTCTGGCGATGTAAGCTCATATTTTTGGAGCAGGGTAGGGTCGGCCTCTACTTCGTATGTTTTTTCACGCCCGCCAAAAACCGCTACATCGGCTACGCCCGGCACAGCACGCAACTGGCGGTCTATAACCCAGTTTTGAAGCGTAAGCAGCTCGCGGGTATCTTTATCAGGGCTTTCCAGCGTGTAGCGGAAAATCTCGCCCGTAGGGCCGTAAGGCGGCTGTACTTCGGGGTCTATGCCTTCAGGAAGTTCTACATTCCCCAACAGGTTGTTTACCTGCTGCCGCGCAAAAAAGTCTTCTACATCATCATCAAAAATTATCTTGATTACCGAAAGACCAAACATGGTTATACTGCGCACGTTGGTCTTTTTTTGCAGCGAGTTCATAGATATTTCTATGGGCGATGTTACAAAGCGCTCTACCTCTTCGGCGCTGCGGCCCGGCCATTGCGTAACAATAACGATCTGGGTATTGGTAACATCCGGGAAAGCTTCTACCGGTATATTTTTATAACTGATAACACCTGCTATCACCACAATAGCCACCCAAAAAAAAGTGAATAGCTTATTGCGTAGGGAAAACCCTATTATGTTTTTTATCATTTTTACCATAGCTGTACAATTAATCGTTTATGGCATCATAAATGAGCAGGTTGTTTTTTACAATCACTTTTTCGCCCGCCTGTAAGCCCGTGGCTATGTAGGTTTTTTTGTCTAAAGCGCGGTATACGGTAACCTCGCGGGTTTCAATATTGTCTTTACCCTTGTATACCATTACAAAATTCTTGCTCTTGTCAAACACCACAGCCTCGCTGGGTACGGTTACAAACTTCTTGTCATCGGCAAAGTGCACGGTAACGGTGGCGTTCATTTCGGGCTTCAGGGCCACATCGGCATTCGGTACGCTTATCAGCGCTTTTGCCGCACGGGTATCGGGGTCTATTACGTTAAATATCTTGTCTATTTTGCCGGTAATATCCCTGTCAGGGTAAGCAATGGTGCGTATGCCTACTTCCTGGCCCACCTTAATTTTGTTGAGGTCGCCTTCGTTTACGTTTGCCAGTACCCACACACGGTCTAACTTGGCTATGGTAAACACGGCCTCATCGCGGTTGCTGCTCAGCATTTCGTTAGGGCTAATGTCTTTAGATACTATGTAGCCGCTTATTGGCGCATACAGGTTGTATACAGAGCCGCCTTTAAGCTTGTAAATCTGGTTTACCTCGCCCATCCTGCGCTGTTCAGCCTTAGCCTTATCCAGCTCTTTCTGGGCCATTACCAGTTCTTTTTCGCTGGCAAGCTTGCCGTCATACATATCTTTTACACTTTGCAGGTTGCGCTCTGCAATGCTCAGGTTAGCTTCTGCATCGCTGGCCTGGCTCTGGAAACCGGCAATCTCGCTACTGCGCACGCTTGCCAATAGCTGTCCCTGTTGTACATAGTCGCCCAGCTCGGCCTTAATGGCTATTACATTACCGCCCACCGCCGGAAAAACCTGGCTTATATTGTTGTTTTCGGCGCTTACCTTACCAAACAGGCGAATTTCGTTTTGCGCCACTTCTTCGGTAGCATCGGCAAACGTACTTGTACTATACATCTGGTCGGTCATTACAAATTTTTCAGGGGTTTCGGCTACGGCTTTTTCCTCTTTTTTAGAGCATGCGGCTACTGTAAAAAGCGCGGCAGTGCTTAAAAGCATTATATATTTAGATTTTTTCATGGTTTAGAAGTTGTTAGTACCTGTTACAAAATTGATTTCGGCGGCGGCAATGGCCAGCTGCGTCTTTACACGCTCTACTTCGGTTTGCGCCTCGTTATAGGCTTCAAAAAAGTCAGTAAACTCAATCATAGACACGTTGCCTTTCTGGAAGTTGCTGTTAAGCCCGTTAAACACGGCATCAAAATCATTGTTTACCAGTATGCCTATGCGCTTGTATTCGTCTACGCTGCGGGTAAAGTTCTGGTAGGCGGCAAGTACTTCGGTGTTAATTTCAAGCTCTTTATATTCAACACCCTTAGTGCTTTCCAGCCGGCCTGTTTTTGCCTTTTGTATGTTACCCCTGTTGCGGTCAAAAAAAGGCAACGATATGGCAACCCCCACATTGTACTGGTTGTTAAAGGCATCGCCCTGCTGGTTGTAGCCGCCGCGCAGTGTAACATCGGGTATGGCCAGGCTGCGTTGCAGCTTAAGGTTAATATCTGCCGCATCATTAGCCAGTTTTGCCTGGTTAAGGTCGGCGCGGTTTTGTAGTGATTTGCTTAAAACCTCGTCATACACAAAAGTGCGCGCGGCATAGGCATCGGCATCCTGTTCGGTATATTCGGTTTTAATTAATGCGGTAGTGCCCAGCAGTACATTAAGCTTTTGCTGTACTTCTATCAGGGTCTTGGTTTCTTCAGATTTGTCGTTGTTTATTTTTACGTAAACCGATTTTAGGCGCACAAGGTCTTTCAGCGCCACGTTGTTTTTAGCCACCTGAACCTCATAGCCCGTTATAAGTTCCTGTAGCTTATTGAGCAGGTTATCATATTTTTCTATGATTTTTTCCTGGTTGTGAAGCGTATAGAACGACTGCCATATTTCAAATTGCAGGTTGCGGGTAAGTTCGGCCAGGTCAGCGCTTGCAAGCTCTTTATCTTTTTTGGCAAGGGCTATCTGGTTTTTGCGCTTTCCGCCCAAAATAATAAGCTGCTCTATGCCTACAGCAAGGTTATTGTTATTACCCTGTGGGAAATACAGGTTGTTTTGACCTTCATAGGCTATTACATCAACACTTACCTCCGGGTTAGGGTAGGCCTTGCTCTGAATGATGTCTGCACCGGCCTTATCAATACCATATTGTGCGGCCAGTAGCTGAAAGTTGTTTTTAAAGAAAAGCGCTTCGGCCTGCTTAATGGTAAGCGGCAGCACCTGTGCAGATTGTGCAGCCATACCGGCCCAGCACAGCAGCAATGCCATGCAGGGCATTAATTTTTTTAATGCCATTTTTTATTTTTTAAATACTATAAAAAGGGAAATGTTGCACTATGTGCATACCAGTTGCGGCCGCTGTAAATAATACGGCAACAGGGCACTACCTGTACAGGCGTGCGCAGTAAATGGTATTTGTATAGTATTTAAACCTCCGGAGGCGGAGAAAATAACGCAAGATATGGAGATAGGTAGGGGGTATCTTTATAAAAAGTATCGGCAAGGATAATTTTATAGTTTTCGGCTACCGGGGCCTCAAAAACAAAGTCATACTGTTCGCCAAAAAACCAGGTGGCCTTTTTCTGGAACATTTTATGGGAAATAGGGGTTTTAGAGTGGTGCTCGGGTATAGCGTCGTCTATCATAAGTACTTCTTCCAGTACAAGCTCTACAAAGCTGTCTACTTCTTCAAAGTCTTCGTCAACGCGGCTAAACTCGGTTAACGTGTGCGGGTTATCTATACTAAAGTTGAATATATGGAGTGCCATAAGCATCCATAAAATACGGTGTTTTATATGTACAGGGTGTACGTTCACAGGGTATATTCAATATTAGCAGGGTACAATATTACGCATTCCCTATCATAAACCTTGCCAATTTTAACATTTAATACCCGGTTTTGCTATAATAATCCTGTGTAAGGCAAAAAAGATTTCATTTTCAGATGAAATTATACAGAAACCGGCAGCGAAATGCTAAAGGTACTGCCCCTGCCTATGGCGCTGTCTACCCATATAGTACCGTTCATTGATGTGATAAACTCTTTACTTATGGCAAGGCCAAGCCCTGTGCCTTCCTTCTCATTGCCCGGCACGCGGAAGTATTTATCAAATATGCGTTGCTGGTATCCGGCCTCTATGCCTATGCCGGTGTCTTGTACGGCAATTATTATATTACCCTCATGTCTAAACGCCGAAACCACAACCTTTGACTGCTCATAAGAATATCGTATGGCGTTAGACACCAGGTTGCTTACTATCCAGGTTGCCTTTTCTTTATCAACTGTAACGGGTAGAAGGTTTTCCTCAATTTTAATTTCTACCGCTATGTTTTTTGCCTCTGCAATTTTATAGGTGGCAGCCACGGCATCGTGTATAATACCGTTAACATTGCAGGGTTCAGGGTGCAGTTGTGCCTTTCCTGTTTCTACCTGGGTAATATTAAGCAGCTCGCCGGTGGTGCGCAACAGGCGGGTGATGTCGTCTTTTATGCTGCTGATGAGGTTTTTCTGCTCATCGTTAAGGGTGCCGGTACGCTCGTTTTCCAGCAGTTGCAGGCTCATTTTCATGCTGGCAATGGGCGTTTTAAACTCGTGCGATACCGTGGCTATGAAACTGGTTTTGGCCACATCAAGCTCTTTGTAAGGCGTTATGTTTTGCAGGATAATAAACGAACCTATAGCCTTTGCTTCACTTTCCCCGGTAGGGATTATACTTATAGGCACCAGCCTTTTTTCAAAGTAGCTTTCTTTGTTATCGGCATAAATTTTTAAAGGTTCTTCTTTTGTGGGTGCAGTGCTAATTTGTTGCAGCAGCAGCCTTAGCAGGTCATTATGCAGGGCTACGTCTGCCGCGGGTTTGCCTATGGTGGTTTCTTTTTTAAGCCCCGATATTTTAAGGGCTTCCTCGTTTATAAACAGGATCCTGTTCTTTTCATCAAGGCCAATAACGGGGTCGTGCAGGTTGTTGATAAGCGTTTCTACACGCCTTTTTTCTGTCATAACCCTTGCCAGGTCGGTATCGCTGTATTCCTGTAGTTTCTGGGCCATGGTGTTGAATGATTTGGCTAAGGCCGAAAACTCATCATGCCCCTTAAAGTGCAGGCGCTGGGCATAGTTTTTAGCCGCTATCTGGCGGATGCTCTCCGTAAGGTCGCGAATGGGGTTGGCTATATACCCCGGCAGGTTAATAATCAGCGTAAAGCCAATGATAAGGCAAAACGAACTGGTTATTGATATCCACAGTATGGAGTTTTTTGCTGTATCGCCGGCTATGTTACTCTTGCGCTTTATGGCATCCATATTCAGCTTCATGATGCTGTTAATGTCCATACGCACTTTAGCCACCAGGGTGGTATTGGCGCTGTCTTTCAATAAGGCATCAAAATCTTCCTGCAGGTCGGTAGTAAGTTCTTTTTCGCCTACTTCGGTAATGTTGCTTTTTTGCAGGTCAAGGCTTTCCTGAAATTTTTCAGGGGTTTTGGGCTCCCGGCTTATATTATCCAGCAGTTTGTACATAGTGCGCGAATAATCAAGCGACTGGTAATTTGCCGTGAGTATGTTGCCCGCGTCTTCGGCCAGCAGGTTTACCTGCCGCACGGCAAGGGCAGCCAGCATTACAATAAGAGCAAAAAGCAGCGTAAGGGCTACGGTAAGCTTGGTTTTTATTTTCATTTCAGCTCAAAATAATTAGGTCGGTCTCCCCGGCCGACAGCTTGTTAAGCAGCGCATTAAATATATTAGTCGATAAAATTACCTTAAATAACGTTAGGTGCGGCTTGCCAATGCATATAGTTGTTATTTTGCGTGCTTCAGCCTGCTCCATAATGGCGGTTGCCACCCGGGTGTGCTGCACACGTATAATTTCGGCGCCCAGCTCTGTGGCCAGCTTAAAGTTGTTTATAAGGTGGCGCTGCTTATCCAGGGCAATTTTATCGGCGCTTTCTTTAGGCAGTTCTACGTACAGCAAAAACCACTTGCTGTGGTAGTAGTTGGCCAGCCTGGCTGTTTTACGGATAACCGTTTTTGCCGTAGTATGGTTACTGCTTATACACGCCATAAAGCGCTCCTGTTTCAGGTTTTTAATGCCGGTAACCTCGGTTTCTACCTTGCGCTCTACCTGGCTGGCCACTTCTTTTAATGCCAGCTCGCGCAGTTGCAGTATGTGTTCGGGCTTAAAGAAATTGTTGAGCGCATTGGGTATCTTGTCTGCCGTGTATATCTTTCCCTGTTTCAGGCGGGTAATCAGCTCCTCGGCCGTAAGGTCTATATTCACTACCTCGTCTGCCGCTTTCAGTACGCTGTCGGGTATGCGCTCTTTAACCTCAATGCCGGTAATTTCTTTAATATCATCATTAAGGCTCTCAATATGCTGAATGTTTACGGCGCTAATCACATTTATGCCGGCATCTATAATATCCATTACATCCTGCCAGCGTTTGGTGTTCTTGCTGCCCTCTATGTTGGTGTGTGCCAGCTCGTCTACAACAACTACTTCGGGCCGCAGGTTGATTATGGCCTGCACGTCGAGCTCTTCAAGGTACTTGCCTTTGTAAAAAATAGACCGTTTGGGTATTATGGGCAGCCCTTCCAGCAGGTCGTGGGTTTCTTTACGGTTGTGGGTTTCTATAAAGCCTATTTTTACATCAATGCCGTTGCGCAAAAGGCTGTGTGCCTCTTGTAGCATACGATAGGTTTTGCCTACACCGGCACTCATGCCGATGTAGACTTTAAACTTGCCCTTTCTCGACTTTTGTATCAGGTCGAGAAAATGCTTCACATTATTTTCTTTTTCACTATTCACCATTATAACCTGAAGCTGGCAGCAAGTGTTATCCTGTTTTCTGATTTTTTTAGGTCGGGCCTCCAGCCATCTGTAGAGGTGTCTATCCATCCGTCAGGGCTTGTGGTGCCGCCCTGGCCGGCAAAGTAGGGCACGTTGCTGCTCCTGAAGCCATACTCCAGCCTGAAGGTTACAAAATCGCTGGGCATAACATCAAAGGTAGCTGTAGCCTGAAACATTTTTAAGTCTTTTCCTTCGGCTAATGCATCGTTAAAAGCGTTATCGGCCACCGGCGATGGAGAGAAGGCCAGGTAAGCCCCGGGGTTGGTAACATAATCGCCCCTTAGCGTGATTGCCATCTTGTTTTTGTTGAACCACACACGGTTAGCCAGTGATGTGCCAAACATATAATTTTCCGATGCCTTTATACCGCCGCCCGTCTGGAAGCCGTAGTGCGTGTTAAGGCTAAAAGCCGCCTGAGAGATGCCGGTGCTTTCCTTGTCCTTAAAATAACGCGCCACAACACTGTTATCATGATGGAAACGGCTTACCTGTGCATTGCCCCTGGTGTCTTTTCCGTTAAGGTAAAAGTTTGCCACTAATTGAAGGTTTTCGTTAGGGCGGTAGTAGCTTGATGAGCCCAACCCAAGTGCCTGGTTCCAGCCGTTGTAGGTTTGCCATCCGTTAAGGAACCATATTTCCTGCTTAAAGTTTTTAGAAGGATACATTTGTACCCGTGCCCCCTGAAAATAAAACGGTGTAAAATCACACACCATGCTGCGCTGGTAGTTCCAGTTTTCGTTAACCACATAGCTTTCAAGGCCTATGTAGCTCATAAAAATACCCATCTCTACATTAATACCGAGCCACGCATTAAAGTGGTAACCTGCCGCCGCCTCGCGAATGTATTTAAGGTTGTTAAGGCTGGTGTTGCGGCCGTGGTTTACTGTGCCATCTAAATCTTGTACAATACTTGCCATCTGGCCATATTGCAACCACAGGCGGCCTATAATGTTTTTGTAATAGCTTTCTATGCCAATACTTGCCATGTTAATAGTAAACTCATTACTGCGCCCTATGGTTGAGGAGATAGTGTGCGTATTGTCTTTAGGCTTGCTGAAATCATAGTTGTAGTAGGCATCTACATAAGCTACACCGGTCAGTATGGTTTCGCCGTCTTTGTCCTGTAAAGTAAGCGGAAAGTTAGTCTGCCTGTTCTGGCCGTTAATCCAGCCCAGGTCCATACCGTCAAAAGGTACTTTTTTGGTTACCGTATCGGTTTGGGCAGTAGCAATAGAGGCAAATAGCAACGGTGCTATTAAATGTATGGTTTTCATTTTGTTTGATGTTTTCTAATTTTTTTTGATTATGAGTAAGGTACTGTGCTGATCCTCAGTTTTTTTTTTATTGCTTTCTTCACGCGCCGTCATTGCGAGGAGGCACGACGAAGCAATCTTTTTTGTCAGCCTGAGCTTTGTCAAAGGCAAGATTGCCGAGCTCCGCAGGCTCCGCTCGCAATGACGGCGCGTGAAGAAAGCAATGAACACCAGCAATCTCTGTGGTATAGCTCGTTTTATTTTAGTGAAGAAAGCCCATCCAGCGCCAGATTCAGTTCCAGCACATTAATTACCTCAGTGCCCAGCAATGGTTTTTGTGTAAGTTCGGCCACTTTTTTCTGTACGAAGGCTTCGCTCAGGTTGCGGGCTTTTGCCACACGTTTTACCTGCACTGCCGCCGCCTGTGGCGATATGTGCGGGTCGAGGCCGCTACCGCTTGCGGTTACCATCTCGGCTGGGATGTCTTTCCTTTCAACACCCGGGTTTTTGATGAGGAACGAGTCGATACGCGTTTGCACCAGCGCCAGGTAATCAGGGTTAGACGGACCCTTGTTACTGCCGCCCGAACCAGCGCCGTTATAATCTACAGCGCTTGGACGGGGCCAGAAGTGTTTGTTTTGCGTAAAACCTTGGGCTACATTGGTATGGTAGCGCTTGCCGTTAACCTCTGTTATAAAGCCGTTGCCCTGATTTGGGGCGAGTTGTGCCACACCCAGTATGGACAGGGTGTATATACCCGAAAAGAACACGGCGCAAAACACCGTAAGCCTTATAGCGGGAATGATGTGTTTTTTCATTTTTATTGTTTTTGATTTTGACAGCATTTTTGTCATTCCGACTGAAGCGCAGCGGAATGGAGGAATCTTTTTTATTTGAGAGAGATTCCTCCTTCGTCGGAATGACAAACCGCGGTCTGTTACTAAAAAAATACCCCCACCAGCATATCAATTACCTTAATCCCGATGAAGGGAACAATAACCCCGCCCAGCCCATAAATAAACAGGTTGCGGCGTAGCAGGGCAGAGGCGCCAATAGGCTTGTAGGCCACGCCTTTCAGCGCAAGCGGTATAAGGAACGGTATAATAATAGCATTAAATATTACAGCAGAAAGTATGGCGCTCTCCGGGCTGTGCAGCTGCATAATGTTGAGCCCCTGCAAGGCCGGTATGGCAGTAATAAACAGCGCCGGTATTATGGCAAAATACTTGGCTACGTCGTTAGCAATACTAAAGGTGGTAAGCGTGCCGCGGGTCATAAGTAATTGCTTGCCAATCTCTACAATTTCAATAAGTTTGGTGGGGTCGTTATCAAGGTCTACCATGTTGCCGGCTTCCTTGGCGGCCTGTGTGCCGCTGTTCATGGCCACGCCCACATCGGCCTGGGCAAGGGCAGGGGCATCGTTAGTGCCGTCGCCCATCATGGCTACCAGCTTGCCTTTGGCCTGTTCGGCTTTTATATAGTTCATTTTATCTTCGGGTTTGGCCTCGGCAATAAAATCGTCTACACCGGCCTTTTCGGCAATGTATTTCGCGGTAAGCGGGTTATCGCCGGTAACCATTACGGTTTTAACGCCCATTTTGCGCAGACGGTCAAACCTTTCCGATATGCCTGTTTTTATAATGTCCTGAAGCTCTACCACGCCCAGTACCTGCTCATTTTTAGTCACTACAAGTGGCGTACCCCCGTTGCCCGATACCTCTTTTACCTTCTGGGTAATCGCTTCCGGGAAAGGGTTGCCTGCCTTCTCTACCAGGTTTTTAATGGCATCATAAGCCCCTTTACGGATGCGCACATCGGCAAAGTCAATACCCGAACTGCGGGTTTCTGCAGTGAATTTTATAAACCGCGGAGTAGGGATATCAAAGCTTTTTGGGTCTTTACCCGCCAGCTCTATGATGGATTTGCCCTCGGGGGTTTCATCGGCAATTGAACTCAGCACAGCCGCCTGTATGAAGTCGTTACCCGCCACACCGGGAGCCAGGTGAAAATGCGTAGCCTTGCGGTTGCCTATGGTTATGGTGCCGGTTTTGTCCAGCAGCAGCACGTCTATATCGCCTGCGGTTTCTACGGCCTTGCCTGATTTGGTTATTACATTGGCACGCAGCGCCCTGTCCATACCCGCAATGCCAATTGCCGAAAGCAGCCCCCCTATAGTGGTAGGTATGAGACAGACGAATAAGGAAATGAACGCCGCTATAGTTATGGGTACATTAGCATAATCGGCAAAAGGCTTTAGGGTAACACACACTATTATAAATACCAGCGTAAAACCCGCCAGCAGTATGGTAAGCGCAATTTCGTTAGGGGTTTTCTGGCGGCTGGCGCCCTCTACAAGGGCAATCATCTTATCAAGAAAACTCTCGCCGGCATTGGTAGTAACCTGGACTTTTATCTTGTCAGACAGTACCTTTGTGCCGCCCGTAACCGAGCTTTTATCGCCGCCCGCCTCGCGTATTACCGGGGCGCTTTCGCCGGTTATGGCGCTTTCGTCAATAGTGGCAAGCCCCTCAATAATTTCACCGTCGGTAGGTATAATATCGCCGGGTTCGCAAATAAACACATCGCCCTTTTTAAGGGATGATGACGGCACAATTTGTACTTCATCTACATACATTTCGCCTACAGGCTCAATTTTTTTTGCGGGGGTTTCCTCGCGTGTTTTTCTAAGGCTGTCCGCCTGCGCCTTGCCCCGTGCCTCGGCAATAGCCTCGGCAAAGTTGGCAAAGAGCAGTGTGAACAACAGAATTAAAAAAACAACGAAATTGTAAGCAAAGCTGCCCTGGCCGGTTGCCCCGGTAGCTGTCCACACGCATACGCACAGCATAATGGTGGTGCTTATTTCTACTGTAAACATTACCGGGTTTTTAATGAGCGATGCCGGGTTAAGCTTTATAAAAGACTGTTTTAAGGCCTGTTTTACCAGCTCAGGCTGAAACAGGGTTGTAGTACTGGATTTCATCTTTTGGATTTAATAGAGTGAAAAATATTCGGCTATGGGCCCCAGGGTTAGCGCCGGGAAGAAACTCAGCGCGGCCACAATAAAGATCACGGCAAACACCATAAAGCCAAACGTTGGGGTATCGGTCTTAAGCGTGCCCGAACTTTCAGGTACATACTTTTTAGCGGCAAGAATGCCTGCAATGGCTACAGGGCCAATAATAGGCAGGTAGCGCGCCAGCAGCATAACAATACCTGTAGCAATGTTCCAGAAGACGGTGTTGTCGCCCAGGCCTTCAAAGCCGCTGCCGTTATTGGCGCTTGATGAGGTAAACTCATACAACATTTCGCTAAAGCCGTGGTAACCGGGGTTGGCCAGCCATGATGCATAAGCTTCAGGGTTGCCTGCATACAGGTGGCTTGCCAGTGCAGTACCTGCCAAAATTAAAAGTGGGTGAAGCAGCGCCACCATCATGGCTATTTTCATTTCCCGGGCTTCTATTTTCTTGCCGAGGAATTCCGGCGTGCGGCCCACCATTAACCCGCTGATGAACACCGCGAGTATGATAAAGATGTAAAAGTTAAGGAAGCCTACGCCTATGCCGCCGTAAAAGCAGTTTACCATCATGCCCAGCAGGGTGGTAAGCCCACCCATGGGCGTAAAGCTGTCGTGCATAGCATTAACCGAACCGTTGCTGGTGCAGGTGGTATAAGTGGCCCAATTGGCCGACGCCGCTGCCCCAAAACGCATTTCCTTACCCTCAAGGTTGCCTGCCGTTTGTGAAATACCCATCTTTTCGAGGGCCGGGTTACCGCCGGTTTCGCCTGTAATGGTAGGGATAAGCAGCAGTAAAAAACCCAGGGTCATTACGCCAAAAACCGTCCACGCCAGTTTGCGGCGCTTTAGTACATAGCCCAGCGCAAACACGAGGGCTATTGGTATCAGTACAATGCTTATGTTCTCTACTATATTGGTAATGTAGTTGGGGTTTTCCATAGGGTTGGCGCTGTTGGGGCCGTAAAATCCGCCGCCATTGGTGCCCAGTTGTTTAATGGCTACAAATGCCGCCACAGGGCCGCGGCTTACCTGCTGTTCCTTACCTTCAAGGGTAGTAATGGTGTCTTTACCCTCAAAGGTCATAGGTGTGCCGTTAAACACCAGTATTACAGCTGCTACAAAGCATATAGGCAGCAGCACACGGGTTGCCGAGCGTACAAAAAAGCTGTAGAAGTTGCCCAGTTGGGTGGTGGTTTTTTCTTTCATGGCTGTAAACACCACGCCACACACCGCCATGCCGCACGCCGCGCTTATAAACTGCCACAGCATTAGCGTAAGCTGTCCCAGATACGATAATCCGGTTTCGCCGCTGTAGTGCTGCAGGTTGGTATTGGTTATAAAGCTTACAGTGGTGTTAAAGGCCAGGTCGCCGCTCATAGACGGGTTGCCATCGGGGTTTAGGGGCAGCCACTCCATATTGAGCAGTACAAACATGGAGATTATAAACCACACCGCGTTTATGGTAAGCAGGGCGGCAAGGTGCTCTTTCCACCCCATTTGCCTGTAGGGATCTATGCCGCCCATTTTGTAGAAAATCTGGTCTATGGGGTTAAAAGCCCTGTCCAGCCAGGTATTTTCATAATTAAAAAGTTTGCCTATGTAGCGGCCTAAAGGTATTGCCATGAGCAATACCAGCGCATACATTACTATTATGCCAATGATTTCGCTGCTCATGGTTTAAAATTTTTCGGGTTTTACAAGAACGTAGCACATATAGGCAAAAACCAGCAGGGCTACTATAAAGAGTAGGGTCATAACTAAGGGTTTATACGCCTGAAGCATTGATTTGTGAAACATACTCCCTTTTAAGTTGCGGGGGGAACAGCTTTGCCACGGTGCAGTTGCGCACTTCCATAAATGTGGAAACCGAGTACACATAAATGTTGCCTATGGCATTTTTGGTTTCGTTACTGCCGGTAGTAAACAGTAGTTCGGCAATATCAAGGCATTTTTTAGCACGGGTAATGTGCCCCTGCCTGATGCAGGCTTTGGTTATCTCGGCAAACTGAACCGCTTTAATGGCAGCGGTCTTTACATGGTGTCTCATTTTGGTATTTGTTTTTTACGGTAATGCCAAAATAGATGCCTGTTTTTAATTTAATGGTGTATGGTTTTTGTTTTCAGTGTGTTGTATTTGTTTTGGGATTGTGCCAAAACAAAAAACCTTATCATTTTGATAAGGTTTTGGTATTATTATGAGAAAAAAACTACTGAGCTACTAAGCAAGATTGGCACTTTCCATTTTTTCGACTTTACGACTTAATAGCATACTCCTCAATCTTCCGGTACAGCGTTGCAATGCCAATAACCAGCAGCCGTGCGGCCTCGGCCTTGTTGCCCCCGGTATAATTGAGTACTTTCTGAATCTGGATCTTTTCGGCGGCAGCTAATGAGAAGGCCGACAGCGTTTTGTCGGTTGGTGTAGCCTCTTCAGCCGACCGCATATCAAATGGCAGGGTATTGATGTTCAGGGTATTGCCGGTTTCAAGAATCACGCTGCGTTCAATAACATTCTTAAGTTCGCGAATGTTTCCCGGCCACGGATGCAGCTTTAGCATTTGCAGGTAGGCGTTTTCCATACCTGTTATTTTACTGCCTGTTTTAGCATTAAAGGTTTTGATGAAGAAGCTTGCAAGTGTTTCAATATCAGTGGTTCGCTGTCGAAGTGAGGGCAGGTTAATCTCAAAAATAGACAGGCGGTAATATAAATCCTGCCTAAAATGGCCCTCTTCAATTTCCTTTAGCAGGTTGCGGTTGGTAGCGGCAATAACCCGCACGTTTACCTTGGTAACCTTGCTTTCGCCTACTTTAATAAATTCGCCATTCTCTAACACTCTCAGTAGTTTAGCCTGTAAATCAAGGGCCATTTCGCCCAGTTCATCCAGAAAAATGGTGCCGCCGTTGGCCTCTTCAAACAAGCCTTTCTTGTCTTTCATGGCACCGGTAAAGGCACCGGCTATATGGCCAAACATCTCACTTTCAAGTAAATCATGGCTAAATGCCGAACAGTTTATAGCCACAAAATTCTTGCTGCGGCGCGGGCTGTTTTGGTGTATAGCATTGGCAAACACCTCTTTACCCGTGCCCGTTTCGCCCGTAAGCAGCACGGTAGCATCGGTAGGCGACACGCGTTCGGCAAGGCTTACGGCTTCACGAATGGCCTTAGATGTACCTAAAATTCCTTCAAACGAATACTTTTTGTCGAGCCGTGCCTCAAGGCTGGCTACCTGTTTGCTCAGGTTTCCTTTTTCTATAGCTCTGTGTATGAGTGGGATAATCTTGTTGTTGTCATCGCCTTTTACTATATAATCAAAAGCGCCGTTTTTAATGGCCTGTACACCATCAGGTATATTGCCGTATGCGGTAAGCAGTATTACTTCAACCGCAGGCCACTTTTCTTTTAGGGCTGTAACAAGCTCAACGCCATTGCCATCGGGCAATTTTACATCGCAAAGTACTACATCAATGTCAGGGGTTAGTTTTTTAAGGCCTGATTTACAGTCTTGTGCCTGTAAAACCTCAAAACCTTCAAGGGTAATAATGCGCGCCATGAGCGAGCGTAGTTTTTCTTCGTCGTCTATTATCAGGATTTTGCCCATAGAAAAGGAGGGTATTTACTGCAAATGTAACGAAATTACTATCGGGCAATGCAAATGCTTGTGAAAAGTAGTACAAAATACAGTTTTGAATTTTTAACAAAAAATCAAACATTTTTAACAAATCATTTATTTAATTGTATTTATTGTATTAAAATTTTATTAATTCATATTATGCTCTGCGATTTTATGGCTAAATTCGATAGGACAAATTTGCTGCAAAAGCGACAGGAATATGTAACGGAAATACCAATTTCAATAAAGCAAAAACTATGAAAGCTTCAAGAATTTTTATCAATGCACTCATTATTTACGTCTGTATAGGGGTGTTTTTCCTTATTATGGATGCCTTAAACCTTACCCACATCATTTATCTGAGGCTTGTAAACTTCATTTTTGTGATATACGGCGTTAACAAAACCATTAAATCCAACTTTCATGAGGGTATAAGCGGTTACTTTACTAACCTTGGCGCTGCCTTTGCAACAGCATTTGTAAGCCTGGTAATCAGTTTGTTAAGCTTTATGCTGTATGCCGAATACCAAGGTGGGGAGGAGTACCTTAAAAATTATGCCTCTGATTACATCTTTGGCGGATGGGAACCCTCGCCGTACCAGTTTGGTATAGGTTTATTTATAGAAGGCCTTGCCGCATGTGCCATAGTTTCGTTTGCTATGATGCAGTTCTGGAAAGATAAAGTAGAGAAAATCAACGCAGTAGACGACGCTGCCCACAACCCGCACTAAATTAAGCTAACTCAGTTTTATATCAGGCCCCTGCATTGCGGGGGTCTTTTTTTTGCATCCGGGCGGTGTTTTCTACCTGTAATTCCTGGCCGGTTAAATCGCAGTAAAAACCTACAATCATCTGTCAAAAAAGGGCTAATATTTCACTTTTGGATTTCAATATTCAGTCTGTAGTCAAAAGATGTAAAGTCATAAAACAGCACTTTGGTGCCAATTTTTTATTGTTAGGTATTTTTATATGCCCATAAATATTATCAGGGAAAAAGTTCAAACTACCCATCAAAAAAAAATTCACGATATATCGTGAATTTTAGTCAAAAGGGTAAAAGTCAAAAGAGAAAAAGTCGAAGGTCAAAAGTCGTGAAGGCTTCAAAACTTTTGACCTTCAACTTTCATCCTTTCGACTTTATGACTTTTTCTCTTTCGACTTTATGACTTTTTCTCTTTCGACTTTATGACTTTCATCCTTTCGACTTTATGACTTTCCTTCTTTTGACTTTAGGCCAAACTAAAAACCCCTCCGTAGCGGGAGGGGTTTTTGTTGAAAATGAGGGCTATCAATTAATAAACAATCTTCTTGCTTACTTTTCCGTTTACAGTGTCAATTTCTACAATCAGTACCTGCTGTGCAGCGTTAAGGTTGTTAATTGAGGTTTGGGTGGCGTTAATGCCGGTTTGCTCATACAGTTTCCTGCCGCGAACATCATAAATGGTTACACCGTTCATGGTAGCAGTACCGCTGGTAATGTTTATGGCACCGTTATTTTGGTACACCATAACCATATTGGCCAGTTCAGGCTGGTTAGTGCCCAGTGCATCGGTAACATATACTACCTCAAAGCGAGAAGTAAATTCACCCGCAGGAGAGGTAAAGGTATAACCTTCGCCTTCGCTAATGCTTGTAATAGTGCCCAGCAGGTTGTCTTTTATAAAGATTTCCTGGCCTTGCTCAAACACACCATCTGCGTTGTGCAGCACAATGCTGTATTCGCCGGCTGCATCTACATTGTAGCCCATAGGCACTACATCAGTATTAACAAACGATGGCCTTGCCTGTACTACAAGTTTTTCTTCGCCAAGAATAGACCACAGGTTGCTGGTGCCGCCCAGTAGGGCCCTGGCATCGCGGCCATAGTCAATATCCATGGTAGCAGTGCTGCTGTATACAAGGGCTGCCTGTGTTGCCATGCCGGCACCTTGTAGGCTTAGCCATATCCTTGATTTCTGGTCTTCGTCCTGGGCAGTCCTAAAGAACTGGTTGTTGTGCACATTGCCTCTTCTCATGGCAGTGTTAAAGGTTGCAACAGGGTTAGCACCTGCGGTGGTACTGGTTTGTATCAGGAATCCCTGGCCTATGTTAATGGTCCAGTTGGCCTCATCGCTATCGTTAAAATAGCTGTCCCACTGCATACCGCCATACTGTTCCTCGCCGGCGTTGCCGTTAAGCGCGTGGTTGTAGGTATAGGTATCCCATGTAAGGGTGGCATAGCTGGTAGCGTTCCAGTTGTTTTTCTTCCTCCAGAAGTACAGTGCCGAACCACTTTGTATTACGCTTGAGTTAGCCGTAAAGAAGTCGTGTACGTTTATAGCCGATGGGAATGGGTTACCCACAGCTGTATAGCGCTCGCTTATAGTGCTTAGCGGGGTGGTAACAGTACCGTTGTGTACTGCGCCGGTAAACACACCTATGTGTTGTGTTGTGCCGGTGCCGGTGTTATAGCCGGTTACGCCAGGCAGGTCGTTTGGCATCCTTATAAGGTAGCCTTTTGCATTTGCAAAGCTGGTAGTTAGCGGGTTTATAGGCAGGTATTGCTCTTCGTTAGCCGTAGCGTTAAACCCATATTCATAAAACCTGTCGTTAACTGTAAGGGGTGAAAACGCTTTAAGGTTCTGGCCCGTTACCGGAGACGACCATAGTGTATAGTCAAGCCTGAAAAGGTTGCTGCTGGCGCGTGTTACGGTTATGTTACCGGTGTTAGCCTCGGCAGATGTGTCCTGTAGCAGGTGTGCCTCGTTTTCAAGGCTAAAGCTGCTGCCTGCCGCTACGTGTAGCGATTTGTTAAGGTGCAGTGTGTGGCCCGATGGTATGGTTACCACGGCATTGTTACTTACATAGGCACGGCATCCGTTTAGGTTGGCGGCCACGCTGTAGTTGCCCGTAAAGTAAATTGTAGTACCTATATCAGGCGTGCCGTTGCTCCATGCACTACCATCCCATGTGGTTTCTTTTTTAGATACTACACCACCTGTTGTAGTAACAACTTCAGGATACCCGTTTTGTGTAACCACAGCCCTAAAGTATGCAGGTGTTGTGGTAATATTCATTTGTGCAGGGGTTAAGAACGTTGTGGTAACGTTAATATTGGTCTTGTTAGTAAATGCAGGGTTATCTGCTTTTTCCCAACGTACCACACCTCCTACATTACCTGTAAGGGTAAGGTTGGTTACAGGTACATCTGTACACTCAATCACAATGTTGTTTAGCGAGCCTGCTGTAGGTGGTACCGCTACCACTATTATTTGTACGCTTGCCATTTTTCTGGTGCCCCAGGTATTGTCAATTGCAGTAACGTTGTAGGTAAAAGTACCCGTAGTGGTTGTAGGTGGGGTAAAAGTAGCGCCGGTGCCTAAAACAGTACCATCGCCACCATCAAGTGTCCATGCATAGCTGTACGTTGAGCCTGTACAGGTTGTATTTGTTATAGTAGTGCCAAGGGTTGGAGTACTACCCACATAGTAAGTGCCTGCACCGGTTGCAGCCAGGTCAAAATTACTTTTGTTTACTTCATATATTCTTAGTGCCGGTGCGGTGCTAAGGGCTACAAGGGCATTAAACCTTATGGTAATCCTGTTAACTATGGCATTAGGCGCAATTTGCAGTGTAGCAATCTGGTTGTTTTGCAACAGGCCAAGTACCTGTGCATTAACCGGAAGCCCCAGTAATGTATTTAAGTTAGTAGTGTAGGTAGCAGCACCGTTTACACCATAAGTGGTAACCGTTATGCCTTGTATAAGGTTAGCGGCAAGTAGTGCAGGTGGTACCTGTACCCTAAGGTTAAACTTATCTGTTACAGATGCAGTGCCTTGAAAATAAATAGTTTGCTCTACCCACTCTCCTACAGTTAATGTGCCAAGTGAAAGGTTAGAATAGGTTGTAAGGTTGTTGTCTATAGCATTTTGGGGGTTTGCTAAAGTAGTGTTGGCAAGGCCTAACACGTTGTATGCATCGTAAGATGTAAATGCCGCGGTGCTACAGCCGGTAGTGGCGCCTGTAACATAATGAATGTCATACACGTCAAGCAGTTTTGCAGCACCTCCGCCAAGTACGCCGGTTGTTACAGTGTTGGTAATTCTCAGGCGCCTGTAAGTGTTGTTAAGGGTCAGCCTTATAAAATGCTTGCCCTGTCCATTGGTTACTACCCTTAATTCGTCAGTACCATAACTGCTCGATGCGGTAGCGTTGTAAACATTGGTGCCTGTGTCGGTCTTTGCCTGTACACCAACAGTCTGGGTACCAATAGTAGCAAAGTTTATAACACCGTTAAGGAAGTTGCCCAGTGCACCGCCCAAAAGGCCGCCCAAAAAGTTAGTACTGGGGTCTGCTTCCAGTTGAATGTACAGAGGGGTGTTAACCGGTACATCACTGGCAAATTGAACTTCAAGGAATTTAACCAGCGTGCCAGACACAGATCCTAAGGTTGCCTTTGTGGTTGTTGATGCGTCAAAAGCGTTTGCTCCGTCAGTAACTGATGCAGATGACGACTGAACGCTTGCAGGTCTTACGGTTGTTAACTGTGCCTGGGCAGACAGCCAGAACACGCAGAATAACAACGTCATTTTTAGGGGGAATTTTGCTCTCATTCTTTATGCGATTTTTGTTTATCAGAGCAAAATTCTTAGGGACGGGCGTTTAGAAAAAGCCAATTAAAATTTCTATCGTTGTAATTCGCTCTTTTATCGACAAAATGCAAAAAATTAAAAATGAGGGTCTTATGGGTAAAAACAATAAAAAAACCCACGCTTTTGCGTGGGTTTCTGTTGAATTTGGGGGGCTGTTCGTTAGTAAACGATACGTTTTGTAACGGTTCCTTTTACGGTTTCAATCTCTACAATCAAAACCTGCTGGGCAACGCTCAGGCGGCTTATAGAAGCCTCCGTGGCATTAATGTTGCCCTGCTCATAAATCTTGGTGCCGCGAACGTCATAAAGGGTTACGCCGGTCATTTCTATTGCACCCGATGTAATGTTTATGGCGCCGTTTTCACGGTACACCAGTATGGCGTTGTCAAGCTCCGGCTTATCAGTACCCAGGGCATCGGTTTCGTATAATACTTCAAACCTGGTGTCAAAAGTACCTGCGCCGCTTGTAAAGCTGTAACCTGATTGTTTAAGGTTGTGTACAGTACCTGTAAGGTTGTCTTTCAGGTAAATGTTTTGGGCCACCTGTGCAAATGCACCGTCTACATGGTCAAGGCTAAGGGTGTACTGGCCTGCGTTTGTAACGCTAAAGCCCATAGGCACCACATCTGTAACATCAAACACAGGTTTGGCCTGAATGTTAAGGTTGTCCTGTCCGGCCTTGCTGTATAGTGTAGCAGTACCATCGGCAAAGGCGCGTGCATCATAACCATAGTCAAGGCCTGTTGTGCCCTGTGGCATGTAGCTAACCAGCGCCTGGCTAAAGGCAGCTGTACCGGTAAGGTTTATCCACCAGCGCGATACGGCCGGGGCATTGTTGTTGTTCTGCGTCCTGAAAAACGGCTGGCCGTTAGCAGCCGGGGCCGGTTTCCTCATGGCGTTGGTAAACTGTATTTCGGTAGCAGGGCTAACATCGCCGCGCAGTTTTACCACAAAGCCCTGTCCCGGAGATATAATCCAGTTCTCGTTAAAGTCTTCGCTGTTTTCATCGTTACCACCGTAATAGAAAGCACCGTCGTTAGCACCGCCCATGTCTCCGCCTTCGGCCTGGTTTTCGGTAAAGCCTGCCATGGTAAGGTGGGCATAGCTGGTTTCAAGCGCGTTATTTTTCTTCCTCCAGAAGTAAATACCTTCGCCGGCCTCAAGCACGCCGTTGTTCTGGTCAAAGAAGTTTATAACGCTTATGGGCGATGCATAAGGGTTGGCCACAGCTATGTAATGGTTTACAAGTTCGCCTGCGGCTACGCCTACAGTACCGTTGTTCAGCACGCCGTTAAATATACCGTTGTACGGAATAGCCGTATCGCCGGTGTTGTAGCCGTTTACATCAGGCAGGTCATTCGGCATACGGATAAGGTATCCTGTACCGGCTGCAAATGGTGTAGTGGCAGGGCTTTCTACAGCAAGGTAGTTTTCTTCGCCTTCAGCGTTAAGTCCGTATGTATAAAAACGGGTTGGTGCCGTTTCAGGGCTAAAGTCAAGCAGCATCTGGTTGTGCACCGGCGAACCCCATAGTGTATAATCAAGCCTGAAAAGCTCATTGCTGTTGCGCAGTACTGTTGCGCTGCCTGTGTTGGCCACATCGTTTACCTGTATAAGGGCGGCGTTGTTTTCTACGGTAAGGGTACCGTTGGCAGCCACTTCGTTTTGCACGGTTAGCGTAGCGCCCGTTTTAACGGTAAGCACCGCACCGGTAGCAACCGTAAGGCTAAGCGCCTGTGCATTTGTTGTAGTAACCTGCGGGTTAAAAGCAGATGCGCCTATTGTAGCCGGGGTAGCAGCAGTAGGCACACCACCGCAAGACCAGTTGCCGGCATCGTTCCAGTTGTTGTTATTGGCAGCGCCGGTCCAGGTGTTTTGGTTTACGGTTATGGCAGCAGTACCGGTAAGGCCGGCAGGTACAGCCTGGCAGGTAGCGTCTTCTACAGCCACAAGGGTGTAGGTAACGTTAGCCTGTGGTGTAACATCAAAAGTATAAGTGCTGGCGGTAACGTTGTTTACCACTACGTCTTCGGTACCGTTGTTGTAGGTAATATTCCACGGTTGTGCGCCGGTAAGGGCAATGCTAACCTGTGTTGTAGCGCCATAGCATATAGCTGCATCAGTTGCAGATATAACCGCAGTAGGTGCCTCGTTAACCACTACTGTAGTGCTGGCATTAACCGCGCCCATACAGGCAGGGGTAACATCTGTACGTACCATGGTTATAATTTCAAGCAGGTGGCTGCCTGCCGGTAGTGTTACTGTGAAAGAGCCTTTACCATCGGCATCGGCAGTTACGGCAACCACAATGTCTTCATTGCCGTCTATAGTATAGCTAACGTTTGCCGAGCTGTTGGCAATCATACCTTCAAGGCTTATTACAGATGCACCACCCTGGCATACCGTTGCAGGAGTACCCGCAATAACCGCCGTAGGGGCAGGGTTAACCTGTAGTGTAGCACTGTTGTTAGTGCTAAAGGTTTGGGCACATGCAGGGGCTACGCTCCTTGTAAGGGCGGTAACCACCACCTGCTGGCCGTTGTTAGCAAAAGTAACCGGTAGTGTAAAGCTGGCGTTTCCGGTTTCATTGGCCGTAACAGCCGCCTGTTGTGCAGCGCCGCCGTTTACAGTATAATCTACCGTAAAGGCAGTATTGGCCGTAAGTCCCGAAAGGATTATTTCAGCAGTACCATCTGTACACACCGCTGAGGTGCTAACACCCGTAAGAGTAGGTATGGCGTTGATAACAATATCGCTGCCGTTATCGTTAGTGCTTCCGGTAATTACAAGTCCCGAAGAAAGGTGTATAACCCTTACCCTGTAGTTGCCTGCTGCAAATGTATTTGGCAGGGTAGCGGCAATTGGGCTTGTAGTACTGGCATTGCTTATTATGTTTTCAAATAGCGTTGGGAACACACCCGCCGCATCAGAATGCTGCACGTAGAAGTTACCCGCACCAAAGTTGCCTTCTGTAGTAAACGCTACCGAAATGCCGTTTGCAGTACCGGCGCAGTAAGGACCATAAGCCGCAGCTGTAGTGATAACGCTTGGGGCGGTTTCTACCACACCGTTAATGTTTACCACTTTAGTAATGCCGCCGCCTGTAAAGGTAAGCGTACCGTTGTATTCGCCTATGGCAAGGCCATCGGCAAGTTTTACAAAAATGTTAGGGTTTTCAAGGTTTATTGTAGTACCCGAGTAGCTTATGCTGCCGCTTGTGCCATAAGAAACCTGGTTGTTAGTACTAATCCTGAAACCTGTGCTTGCCGTAACAGTTATGTTGCCGTTAGTAGCATTGGTAAGGTTTTCACCCACTATGCTTTGCAGCTGTACCGGCTGGTTAGTGGCAGCCTGGCCCGCATAAGCATGAAGCCCTGTTACCGGCGATGGCGCAACGGTAAAGTTCCTTACCGTATATACAAGCGTTTTAGTATCGCCCGATGGGCTGTAGTAGCTCGATACATTAAGTGTAATGTTGTACACGCCAACCGGGGTTGTGCCGTCAAAAACAATCTTGCGGTTAGGCGCATCATACGTTGCACCTGCCGGAAGGTTAGTAGCGCTGTAGGTAAGCTGCGGCGTACCCGTAGCTGTAATTACATATTCGTCTGTAGCGCCAAGCATACTGTTGTCTGTAGTAGCGCTGGTTATAGCAGGGGCCTGTGTAGGCGTGCCAAACATACCCTTAACGCGGAATGCATTTTCACTTCCGTTAAGGTAATAGTTGCCGCCATCTCCTATAGGCTGCATCCTGAATTTAATAGTAGTGCCTCCGGTTAGGTTTTGAAGTGCAGTAATACCGGAAAGACTATGGCTGTTGGCAGAACCTGTAGTATTTGTACTTCCGGTATTTGCCGTGCCTATTTCAGCAAAAGCTCCACCGTTTACAGAATAAGACAACCTGTAGCTCTGAGGGCCGCTGTTAGACCTCCTTGTGTTGGTGCTTATTGTTGTAAGGCTAAGGTTGTTCCCTGTGTCTACAGTAATAGTAAAAGTAAAACTGTTGTTGTCTGTAGAGTTACCGGTGCTCCAGCCTCCTGAGCCACCCCATGAGTTGGCGGCCGCCTGAGTACCGTTAGAGCCCGAAATGTTTGAGCCACGTACCATTTGTACAGCTACGTTGTCAATGTTGGCATGGGTAAATGCTGGTGCAAATGTAGTAGTACCAAAGTCAGACTGGCCATCAGTGTTCCAGTATACAACATCAGTCTCTCCGGATGGAGGGTTGCCCACTACAAGCCAGCCTGAATTTAGTGCTGTAAACGTATAGTTTGTGGCCTCTCCGCCGCTAAGGTTTACCGGGTAAGCACCTGCCGAAGCTGTACTTGTAGCGGTTGTAGTAGCCGTAGGGGCTGTAAAGGTAGCGCCTGTGCCCGGTGCAGTAGCATCGCTGCCCACAATACCGTCATACCTAATGGTGTATGATGTAGGTAGTCCTGCACCTATATTCACATTAAACGGATCTACAGCAGCAGTACCTATAACCGCATCGGCTGTAGCCGTAATGTTTTTAGGGGTAATAACACCGGTAAGGCCCGGTTGTGTAAGGGTATAGTTAGCCGCCTGCGCACCGCCAAGGGTTATGGTTATGGCATTGCCTTCGCCTGCGTTCCTGGTAGCATATGTACCGCTTGTTGCCGTTACCGCATCAGGAGCTATAACACCGTCAAGCACTACACCTGTAAAGGTAGCGGTAGTGTTGCCGTTATATACTTTAGCAGGGTTTACACCGGCAATTGTAGCCGTAATGGTTTTAGGGCTTATAGTAGCTGTAACACCTGTTGGCTGGCTCACAGTATAGTTAGCCGCGTCATCACCTGTAAGTGCAAAGCCTGAAACGGTTACCGGTTTGCCTGTAGCCGCAGTAGCATTATTAAATACCGCAGTAGCATTTGTAGCATCAGGGGCAACAGCATCACCTTCTATAAGGCCGTTAAGTGTAGCTGTGCCGCTTAATGTGGCAGTATCGTTTCGGTCATAAACCTTATCGTTAGCCGTTACACCGGTAATGGTAAGGGCAAGGGGGGTAATGTTTGCAGTAGCAGTACCTGTTGCAGGCTGTAGCATATAGTTGCCGGCCTGTGCACCACCCAGCGTATAGGTAAGGTTAACTGTTTTTTCGTTACCTGCAGCAGGGGTTTCAAAAACACCTGTAGCGCTTACCGTAACTGCATCCGGGGCAATAACGCCGCTAAGGCTTCCGCCCGATACGGTTGCTGTTGTAGCACCGTCATATATCTTGTTGGCTGCTGTTGCGCCACTTGCCGTTATAGGCTTAGGCGTAATAGTACCTGTAGTAAGTATGGCATCTTCGGCAAGTACATAGTTGGCAGCATTGTTACCGGTTAAAATAAACTCGGCTACCACTCCTACTTCCTCACCTGCATTAACTGCTTCAAAAACCGAATTCTCGGTTACAAGAACCACTTCATCCCCGGCTATAACGCCATCAAGCTGGCCCGTTGCAACGGCGCTGTCTGTACCGTCATACACTTTGGTATCTACCACTACGTTAACAATGGTAATGGTTTTAGGGTTTACCGTTACAATCACGCTTTGTGTAGCGCCGTTGTAGTCGGCATCGCCTTCCTGGTAAGCATACAGTGTAAAAGTACCTGCGCTGTAAAGTTCAAGGGTGTTGTTTACCACATTGGCAATAGCCTGCTCTGCCTCAGTTACATAGTAGCTGGTCATGGCAAGCCCGCTGTTAGAGGTGGCATATCCGGTAAGGCCATAAGGCGCATCGCCATAAGTAAATGTGGCAGGGCCTGCAAAAGTTATAACCTGGTCTTCTTTAGCCGGGTCGGTAATATCGGCAAATACCGTAACAGGAGCCAGCGTATAGTTGGCGGCCTGTGCACCTGAAAGTGTGTAGCCTGCAACGGTAACAATTTTGCCACCGCCTATTTCGGCATTTTCAAAAGTACCCACAGGGGTACCCGAAACCGTTACATCATCACCCGACACAAGGCCGTTAAGCTGTGGAGTGCCGCTTATGGCGGCAGTAGTGTTACCGTCATATACTTTGTTGGCAGCGCTAATACCGCTAACGGTTAGCGGGGCAGCCGTAATTTCGGCTGTAAGGCCGGCAGGGCTTTGCGGGTATGCAATAGTATAGTTAGTATTATCTACACTATAGCCACCGTTTATAATAACCTGTTGTGTACCGGCATTAGCCGATGCAAAAGCAGCCTGGGGGGTGCCGCTAAGTGTGGTAGCGTCGCCTTCTACAAGGCCCGTAAAGGTAGGGTCTGCACTAAGGGTTGCAATGGTAGAGCCGTCATATATCTTACCGTTTGCAGTACCGCCGCTTAGGGTAAGAGGCTTAGGGGTAATAGCACCTGCAAGGTTAGCAGGCTGTGTAAGTGTATAGTTTGCTGCGTGTGTACCCGTTAGCGTAAGGGGGGCATCAAGGGTTACAGGCTTGTTAGTTGCAGCATCGGCATTGTTATATGTTGCGGTATAAGCGCCAAGGGCTACATTTGTACTGCCGGTTACAAGGCCGCCAAATGTTGGTGTGCCTAAAGAGGCTGTATTAGTACCGTCATACACCTTTGTGGTGTTTATGTTTGTAAGTGTGATTGTTTTAGGGTTTACAGTAATGATAACATTACGTGTTGCACTTCCGGCAGTATTAGTTGCCGTTATTTTAAGGTTGTATGTTCCTGCCGGGGTAGTGTTTGCTATTGCAACAGCACCAGAGCTTATAGTTATGCCTGCAGGCACGGCAGTTGTGGGTGCATTTGCCGAAAGAGAGAATGTAGGTGTAGGGGTGCCTGTTGAGGTAAATGGCAGGCTGGTTGCGGTTCCGTGTGTAACGGTTGCACTGGTGCTGCTGCCACCAAGTGTTGGGGCTACAGATGTGCTACTTACCGTACCGTTTACCTGGAAGTTATTAAATCTAAGGTTTCCGGTGCTGCTTGCATTGTGTCCCCAAATCCTTACAGTAAGTGCACCTGTAAGGTTTGAAGGAAGCCCTGTGCTTGCCGTAAATGAATCAAGGCTTCCGGTACTTTCACTTGAAATAGTCTGGTTGCTTATTACCGTTGTACCGGCTGATGAAAAGCCGTTTGTACTTATTTGTATGGTAACCCTTGTAGGGCCCGCACCGCTTCTTCCTAAACGGAAAACCAGTGACGAATAGGATACCTGTTTACCTGTAGAAGGGGTTATGGTATACTGTAGGTATTTGCCGGAAGTAGAAAAGTTTCCGGTGTTCCAGGTAGATGCATTTCCTATAGAAGATCCACCGCCGTCATTTCCGTTTTGGTATGCAATGCTGTTTGCCGAAACACTGACTGATGATGCTGTAATGCCGGTTACAACATCTGATGCAGTTGCATTACCTTCAAATTCATACATTAACAATTGCTGCCCCTGGGAGACGGAGGCTGTTAAAAAGAGGGCCAGTAGGGCGAGGCTCCTCAATACTCTCTGATGTAGTAGTTTCATCATAATAGTTGATTAGTAAATTGATTTATAAAGAATTTTAGTACTTGACATTCAAATGGATACAAATTTTGAAATCAAATATTAACTAATGTTCTCTATACAATCAATAGACTATTATGATTGTGTTAACACATTCAGGATGAGGTTATTTGCTAATTATAGTCAAAAAAAACATAGATATCCTGTGTTTTTTTAACAAAATGTTGCAAAAATGTAGTGTTTACTGTAAAATTACCTTAAATACCTCAATATGAGCCTTGTCAGATAATTCTATTAGATAAATGCCCGGTGCGTTGCCTGTTATATCTATAACATTATCCTGCAATTTGTGTGAAACCCGCTGCCCTAAAGGGTTTACAACGCGTATGGAATATTCAATATTTGCATTTTGAATACTAACAATGCCTGTATTTATTGTTGGATATATAACAATTTGTGATGTTTCTTTAATGTTAAGACCCAATTCCTGCCACGTATCCTCTGCTGCGGGGCCGTTCCAAATCAGGGTTGCCAGGTAGGGGTTGTCTATAAAAGGGTTGCGGTTGCCCTGCATATCCTGTAGTATGGTGTTGCGGTTTTTTTCATACTGGCTCACCGGGTCTTCCTGGTTCCACTCCAGGAAAATATTAGGCATATCGGTCATGGGGCTGTAAGAGCTGCTGCCGCTGCCCACCACATTGGCCTCGCATTGTGTGCCGTAGCGCACATACATATACATCATCATACGGGCAATATCGCCGCGCCACTCATCCCCCGGATAAAAAAAGCCACCGGTAATGGTGGTGGCATGCCCGCTGCCGTCGGCAAAACGGCGGTTGCTGCGGCTGCTGTTCATGTTGGCATCTATGGCGCGCAGGTGGTGGGCATCGGCCCCCGGGCCTGCATATTCTAAATTAGGGTTACCCAAAGACCTGGGGAACACGTGTTCCCTAACCCACAGCCCGCTGCAAGACAGTGTGTGGCAATTGTCGTCCTTATCGCGTGTACGGTCGTTATTGGTATCGGCATCGGTATCATCATACCCATAAATCAGGAACACATTTTCCGGGTTATCGGGGTCAAGGTCGGCTGCCTCAAGGGCAGTCCAAACGTCTGGCGTGTAGGTAAGCTCGGTGGTATGCGTTTGCGTAACAAGCGTTGCCAGCTGCTCTTTAAGGGCATTGCCGGTAAGGGTAAGGTCTACGCCCTCATAATACTCAAAATAGTCAGGCAGCTGGGCAAAAGCACAAAACGGAACAAACAGCAGTGCATATAGCTTTTTCATGGCTTATCGTATTAAAGAAAAGTGCGCCTTAAACTCCCTGTTTTGTCCGTTTGTAGCGCGGTATGACACCGTAAACCAGTAATCGGTAGCCGGCAGGTCATAGCCGTTATAAGTACCATCCCACCCTCCGGCACCCGGCCTGAAGGCAGAAATAAGCTTGCCGTAGCGGTCATAAATAAACACGCGGGCGTTGTACTGGCCTATAAGCCCTTTTATGTTCCAAACGTCTTTAGTGCCGTCGTGGTTAGGGGTAAAATAATGCGGGTAGTTAAGCGCAAACACTTCAAGCTCTATAACACCACAGCCGTTTTTATCGCGCACGGTAACGGTATAAAAGCCATCGGTAATACCGCTAAAATAAGGTTCATCCTGGTAAGGGCCGCCCTCAAGGCTGTATTCATAATCGCCACTGCCGCCGGTAACGGTTATGCTAATCGTCTGGTTGGTATGAAAATCCTGGCCCACTTCGGCTGTGGCTATAGCCAGTGATGAGGTACCTACCGTTGTAGACGCGCTGCTGCTGCAACCGCTCGCGGCATTGGTAGCCGTAACGGTATACGTACCCGGCTCGTTAACGGTAATAAACGCTGAGGTATCGGGCAGTGCATCGCCGTCTTTTTCCCATGCAAAAGTATAGGTGCCGTTATCGGGCAGGTTGCTGTCTATAATAGCAGGGCTGTAAGTGCCGTCTGTAAGGTCTTCGCAAAGGTACAGTTTTGCGGGTGGAGCAGGGTTGGGCAGCGGGGTTACCACTATAGCCATAGTTGCCACATCAGTACAAACAGTCCCCACGGTGTAGCTAATGGTTACGCTGCCGGGGTTTACCGGGGTTACAAGGCCGGTGGCATCTACCGTGGCAACGTTGGTATTGCTGCTGGCCCATGTGCCGCCTGTTGCGGTATTGGCAAGCTGAAGGGTATCGTCTATACACACCACGTTATTGCCTGTGATAACACCCGGCGATGGTGCAGGGGCAGGCTGTGGGTTAACGGTTATGGCAAGCGTATTGGTACAGCCCGGGTTGTTCCTTACCGTTAGGGTATACGGTCCCGGCGCTACATTTAAAAATACCGGCGACCCCTGGAAGCTTACCCCGTCAAGGCTGTAGGTATGGCCCATGCCAAGGGGGGCTGTAACGGTAACGGTTGCTGTGGCGGTGTCGCAATCCGGCTGCTGTATGTTAGCTACAGGTACAACAGGCTGTGCAGGTGCAGCATTTATAATTTGTTGTGCTACTGCCTGGCAGCCACCGCTGTTAAATACCGTTATGGTGTGGTTGCCCTGTGCCACCGGAGTAAATATGGCTGATGTTTGCACAGGCCCATTGTCTATGCTATAGGTGTAGCCCGTCCCGGTAGGTGCGGTAACGGTTATGGTGCCAAATGCTGTAGTACAGTCGGGTTGGGTGTGTGAAAGCACTACTGCCGGAACTGCCGCCGGTGGCTGGTTTACAACCTGTGTTGCTGCCGCAGAAATACATCCGGCGGCATTCCGTACAATTATGGAGTAACTGCCCGGGGCAAGGTTGCCAAAGGTAGTGCCCGGCTGCCAGTTAAGGCCATTGTTTATACTGTAGGTTAACCCTGAACCTGTAGGTAATGATACGGTTATACTGCCCGTGGTTTGCCCGCAAAGCGGCTGCTGTGCCGTGAGTTGTGGCGTGGCCGGGGCAGCAGGTACTGCATTTATGGTCCTTACGCTTACGGTAGAAACACACCCTTCTACATTCATGGCGGTTACAGGGTAGGTGCCCGGCGTTAGTGTAAATACAGGCGATGCCTGGTAATCTGTTCCGTTAACCGAATAGGTAATGCCCGTGCCTGTTGGGGCTGTTACGGTTATGGTTCCGGTAGTATCAGTACAGCCGGGATTTTGTACTATGGCCTGCGGTGTAGCCGGTACCGGTGGGGCAGCGCCAACAACCCGCTCTGTAGCCGGTGATATACATCCGGCGGCGTTTTTAACGGTTATGTTATAGGTGCCTTCGGTAAGGGTAAACGTAGCTGATGCCACATAAGTAGTACCGTTGCTGCTGTAGGTAAAGCCTGTTCCTGTTGGTGCAGTTACCGTAACGGTTGCTGCGGTAGTGCAGGTAGCAGGGGTATAGTTAAGTGCAGGTGCTGCCGGTGCGGTAGGCTGTGGGTTTACCACAATGTTTCCGGTAACTGATGTACATCCGTTAGCATTTTGCGTGGTAATAACATACGTTCCTGCCAAAACATCAAATTCGGTTGCGGTTTGCCAGGTATCGCCATTGTCTATGCTATATTGGTAGCCTGTGCCTGTAGGCGATATTATGCTAATAGTGCCGTTTGCGTTATCACAGTCGGGGTGGTTTACTGATGTAATTGCTACGGCAGGTACCGCCGGTTGTGGGTTCACCACAATATCCGGTGTAACCGATGTACACCCGCCCGCGTTTTGGGTGGTAATAACATACGTTCCGCCCGGTACGTTAAATACCGGTGTGGTTTGCCAGGTGTCGCCGCCGTTAATGCTGTACTGGTATCCGGCACCTGTAGGGGCCTCTATAGTAATAGTACCGTTAACGTTATCACAATCAGGGTCGGTTACATTAGTTGTAGCAACAGCAGGAGTTACAGGTTGTGGGTTTACCACAATGTTCGCACTGATTGATGTACATCCGTCTGCGTTTTGGGTTATAATGGTATAGGTTCCGGCAGGTACTTCAAAAACCGTTTCAGTTTGCCAGGTATCGCCATTGTCTATGCTGTATTGGTAGCCTGTGCCTACAGGTGCCGTTACGGTAATAGTGCCGTTAGTGTTATCGCAGTCAGGATGGCTTGCAAAAGCAGTTGCGGGAGCCGGTGCGCCCGGCTGCGGGGCTACTACAATATTTGATGTAACCGATGTGCATCCGGCAGCATTTTTGGTAACAAGAGTGTAAAAGCCAACCGTTACTTCAAACACTGTTTCAGTCTGCCAGGTATCGCCATTATCTATACTGTATTGATATTCTGCACCCACAGGGCTGGTTACAGTCAGGGTGCCGTTAGGGTTGGTACAATCCGGGTCGGTGGTTTGCACAATGGCAACATCAGGCTGTGCGGGTTGCGGGTTTACCACAATATTTGGTGTAACCGATGTACACCCGTCGGCGTTTTGTGTAGTAACAACATACGTTCCGGCCGGTACTTCAAATACCGTTTCGGTTTGCCATGTATCGCCGCCATCTATGCTGTATTGGTAGCCTGCCCCGGTAGGGCTGTTTATGGTAATGATACCTGTAGCGGTATCACAGTCAGGGTGGCCAACAATAGTATTGGCTACAGCCGGTGCCCCCGGAACCGGGTCTACAACTATAGGGTCAGTCTCTGCGCTGCATCCTGTACTGTTTTGGACTATGATTGTATATGTGCCGCTGGCTACTTCAAACTCGGGTCCGGTTTGCCAGGTGTCGCCACCGTCTATACTGTATTCATAATCGGTTCCAACAGGCTCGGTTATTGTTATAACACCCGGTGTAGTACAGGTAGGCTGGGTAACGATATTCTCAGGGTCATCAAGCGTGCCTATGGTTAACTGTGCACTATAGCTGTACAGCGTGCAGGTGGGCGATGTAATTACGCAAAAATATTGTGCGCCGTCTAACGTTTGTGGTGCGCTGCTTATTACAAAAGTATCGGTAGTGCCACCGGCATATATACCGCCGTTGGTAACGTTTACAACTGTGCCCAATGTATTAAAGGTCTTCCACTGGTAGGTAAAGCCGGAGCCGCTTACGCCACTTGAAAACACGGCTTCCTGGCCTGCGCAAATTTCAACCGGGTCAGGGTTCAGTACAGATGGGGTAGGTAAAGAGGGTGGGTTAGCGGTGTGTATACCCAGGTTATCGCAGCTCTCTTGGCTGTAGGTATTCCAGTCGGCTGCTGCATACGTTGCAGCAGGTGCTATTACTTCCGGTTTACGGATAATGGAGTAGCCCACTTCGTTAGGGGCATGTACCACATCTATAATAGCACCGTTTTTTCTGAGCTTAATAGCATCCTGTGCATTTATACCATTACTAAGTACCGCATCTGGGGTTATACCGCAGGGTGCTGTTCCACTCCTTACAAGGTAGGTAGAATATGGGGCTATAGAGCCAGGTAATGTTAAAACATATCCGGATGTAGGGTTTGCATCGGTGTAGGTGCCATAACGTTCCAGCACATATTCTCCGTTAAAGGTTACGGTGTTTCCGCTTGGGTTGTATAGCTCTATTGCACCCGGCGTCAATGCCTGGGCATCATATACCTCAGAAATATAAATTTCGGTATACCCGCACGCGCTTATAAGGGGTGTAAATGTAGTGGCAGATGTTGCCGTACAGCCTCCGTTTGCCGTTACGGTCACAGTGCCTGTAGTAGCGTCTTCGGGCACTACTGCACTGATGTTAGTATCTGATACGATGGTAAAATCTGCCAGGTGGCCGTCAAAATACACTGCGCTTACCCCGCTGCCGGATTCAAAGCCGGTGCCGGTAAGGGTTACAACTGTATTGGCCGGGCCGCTAACAGGAAAGACTGATGTTATAAACGTGTTGGTACAGGCCTGTGAATAACTGTTATAACAGCATAAAGCAAAAAACACGAAAAAACAAATAGTAATTTTTTTAACCATCTCATTTTGAATTAAAGGGAGACAAAAGTAGCCCGTAAATTAATCTAATGAGGAGATTTCAAATTAACGAAATTTTAAGAAAATGTTATAAAATTTTTTGTGCGTATTTTTTAGTTATTTTGGTTGTATAAAAAAACCACGCCTAAGCGTGGTTTTGTATCTTATTTAGCTTCATAATACTCTTTAAGCTTCTTGCTGTAGGTATTGCGGTAAGCGGCAAATTTTTTATACTGGTCTGCTGTTAGTACAGATTTTAATTTGGCTTCCTTTTCGTCGTTAAGGGTTTTAAGCTTTTTGGCCTTATCTGTAGCGTTTACTGCTTTGTTAGCCTCAACAGCCTTGGTTAAAAAGGTTTTGTTTATGTCAAGCACTTTTGTGTACTGGCCATCGTTAAGCCCCAATTGGGTTTTCATTTGCGCGGTTACGGCCTTTGCGCCTTCGCTAAGCTTGTCCTGCGCAGCAGCATTTACAGTAAACATAAGGAACAGCACAAGGGTGCCTAAAAATGCCTTAGAGGCATTAGTAAAATTTTTCATCTCTAATTTTGTTTTATGCGGTTAGGGGCTTATGCCTTATTGCAAAAATATACGATAATTTCTACTGTAGTATACCCGGGCTGTTAAATTAGTTTGTCAATGGGGGCAATTAATCAAACTTTATACCCTGGCGTAGTGCAGCATCATTTCTGCTTCTTTAAGCCTTAGCTCCTGTTGTTCCAGCCTGTGGGCTGCCTTTTCCAGTTTTAGCGGGTTGTTGCTCCTTTTTACCCTTACAATAAGCTTGTCTGAAAGGTTAGAAACGTGGTTTGCCTTAAGCTGCCTGTAAAAATCGGCATAGGTTACCTCATTGCCAATGGTTTCGCTGTCATCATGGCTGTTAACCATGCGCTGGCTTACCGATTCCATAAGATGCAGCGACTGCTGGCGGAGTTTGCCGTGTTTAGTAATGACCTGTTCTTTTTTAATGAACAGCATCTTGCCAAGTAAATGGCGTGCTAATATGTAGCCCAGGGGGGATAGGACTACACCTGTAGCAATCAGGATGTCTGAATTTAGTAGCATAGTAATTAGATGTTTACAATGCAAAGCTAAATAATTTTATGATAACTTTAACAAAATATTAATAAACGTTAACAATTATCTCATTGATAATTTCTATCGGTTTAGTAAAAGTATATTTAGAGGTTTTTTGTAGGATTTTCATGCTGATTTACAGCTAAATAAAAAGGGCTGCTTAAGTAAGCAGCCCTTTTTTGTATTATGCAGGATCTTTCATTTTAAAAGATTCCATGAATTTTGTAGTATAGTTACCGGCTACATAATCCGGTTCGTCCATAAGCTGGCGGTGAAATGGTATTGTGGTTTTAATACCCTCAATGATAAACTCATCAAGCGCGCGCTTCATTTTATTGATGGCCTCTTCACGGGTTTGTGCCGTTGTTATAAGCTTGGCAATCATAGAGTCGTAGTTTGGCGGAATTGTATAGCCGCTGTATACGTGGGTATCAAGCCTTACACCGTGGCCGCCCGGCATGTGCAGGGTGGTGATTTTGCCCGGAGACGGACGGAAATCATTATACGGGTCTTCGGCATTAATACGGCATTCTATAGAGTGCAGCTCAGGCAGGTAGTTTTTACCGCTGATAGGCACACCTGCTGCTACAAGTATTTGCTCACGAATCAGGTCATAGTCTATTACCTGCTCGGTAATAGGGTGCTCTACCTGAATACGTGTGTTCATTTCCATAAAGTAAAAGTTGCGGTGCTTGTCTACCAGGAACTCTACTGTACCGGCGCCTTCATAAGCAATAAACTCGGCCGCTTTAATGGCAGCCTCGCCCATTTTGTGGCGCAGCTCATCGGTCATAAATGGCGATGGCGTTTCTTCGGTAAGCTTCTGGTGGCGGCGCTGTACCGAACAGTCGCGCTCGCTAAGGTGGCAGGCTTTACCAAAAGAGTCGCCTACTATTTGTATTTCAATATGGCGCGGCTCTTCAATAAGCTTTTCCATATACATACCGTCGTTACCAAATGATGCGGCAGCTTCCTGTTTGGCGCTTTCCCATGCTTTTAGCAGGTCGTCTTTTTTCCAAACGGCACGCATACCTTTACCACCACCACCGGCGGTAGCCTTAAGCATTACAGGGTAGCCTACTTCTTCAGCCAGTACTTCGGCAGTTTCATAAGAATCTATAATACCGTCAGAACCCGGCACACAAGGTACACCGGCTGCCTTCATGGTAGCTTTTGCAGTAGCCTTGTCGCCCATTTTATCAATCATATCCGGCGAAGCACCAATAAATTTAATACCGTGCTCGCGGCATATGCGGCTAAAACGTGCGTTTTCGCTAAGGAAACCATAGCCCGGGTGAATAGCATCGGCATTTGTAATTTCTGCCGCAGCTATAATGTTAGATATTTTAAGGTATGACAGGTTGCTTGGCGGCGGACCTATACATACAGCCTCATCGGCAAATTTTACGTGAAGGCTCTCGGCGTCGGCAGTACTGTATACGGCCACGGTCTTAATGCCCATCTCTTTACAGGTCCTTATTACACGAAGTGCAATTTCGCCCCTGTTTGCTATTAATACTTTTTTAAACATCGCGCTCTCTTATTTTAAATTTTAAATGGTAAATTTTAAATTCTTTAAACACTGAAAATCATTCAGCATTTAAAATTCAAAATTTAAAATAATTAAGACGGGTCTACCAGGAATAGCGGCTGGTCAAACTCTACAGGAGATGCGTCGTCTACAAGCACCTTAACAATTTTGCCCGATATTTCAGACTCAATTTCGTTAAACAGCTTCATAGCCTCAATAACACATACCACATCACCTTTAGATATAGTGCTGCCTACTTCTACAAATGCAGCTTTATCCGGAGATGGTTTCCTGTATAGAGTGCCTATAATTGGCGACTTTATAGTTATGTATTTAGCGTTTTCATCTGCAGCAGCAGGGGCAGCGGCTACGGGAGCAGCGGCAACCGGGGCGGCAGCCACAGGGGCAGCCTGTTGTACAGGAATGTGTTGTACAAAAGCAGTAGCAGCTTCAGCAGCACCTTCGGTAGTTGTTTTTATGGTGATCTTAAAATCATCCATCTCCAGCTTTACCTCAGTAGCGCCAGATTTGGCTACAAACTTGATTAGGTTTTGAATTTCTCTGATATCCATAGTTTTCCTTATTTGTTATTTGTGTGTGTCTTTGTTTTAGTTTTTGTCGTATGCCCACTTAAGATAAATAGAGCCCCATGTAAAGCCTCCGCCAAATGATGCGAAGATTATGTTGTCTCCCTTTTTAAGCAGGTGTTCAAAGTCGTGCAGTACAAGTGGCAGCGTGGCCGATGTGGTGTTGCCATACCTTTGTATGTTTACCAGCACCTTGCTCTCGTCTACCCCCATGCGCTGCGCAGTAGCGTCTATAATGCGGCGGTTAGCCTGGTGGGCTACAAGCCAGTTTACATCATCGTGCGTAAGGTTGTTTTGTTTCATGATTTTTTCGCTAACATCTGCCATGTTGCTTACCGCATATTTAAATACGGTTTTACCATCCTGAAACACATAATGCTGTTTGTTGTCTACCGTTTCGTGGCTGGCCGGCAGTATAGATCCGCCTGCATCAATCTTAAGGTATTCGCGGCCTATGCCGTCGCTCCTTAGTATTTCGTCCTGCACGCCAAGGCCCTCATGGTTAGGCTCAAAAAGCGCGGCACCTGCACCATCGCCAAAGATAATGCAGGTAGCCCTGTCAGTATAATCTATAATAGAAGACATTTTATCTGCCCCAATAAGCAACACCTTTTTATAACGTCCGCTTTGAATGTAGGCTGCCGCGGTGCTCATGCCATATAAAAAGCTTGAACATGCCGCCTGCAGGTCATAACCAAAAGCGTTTACAGCGCCTATTTGCGTGGCAACATAAACGGCAGTGGCTGCAACGGGCATATCGGGTGTGGCGGTGGCCACAATAACCATGTCTATTTCTGCGGGGTTTGTGCCAGATTTGGCAAGAAGGTTTTCGGCTGCCTTAATAGCAAGAAAAGAAGTGCCCTGGCCTTCTTCTTTCAATATACGCCTTTCCTTTATTCCGGTACGGGTGGTAATCCATTCATCGTTTGTATCTACCATTGTTTCAAGCACCTGGTTAGAAAGTACAAAATCCGGAACGTAAGCACCTATTGCGGTAATGGCGGCTGTTATTTTAGTCATAGTCTATTAATAATCACCTGTTTCGGTCAATTATAGCCCGAAAAAGCGGTGGAAATTACAAAAAAATTATAATATGGCAGTACCTGCGGGGCTGCTAAATTTAAAAAAAGGTATTTAACAAAAAAACTCCCACGTAGTGAGAGTTTTTTACCCTATACTTTTTAGTAATTAAGCTACAGCTTCAGTCTTGTCTATAACAACCTGGCCCCTGTAGTACATTTTACCTTCATGCCAGTATGCCCTGTGGTAAAGGTGAGCCTCACCGGTTACTGCGCATGTAGCGATTTGAGGTACAGATGCCTTATAGTGCGTCCTCCTTTTATCTCTTCTTGTTTTCGAGGTTTTTCTCTTAGGATGTGCCATTTTACAATATTATTTATTATCCGTTAATAGTTTCTTCAGGCCGTCCCATCGCGGGTCGGTATCTTGTTCTTGTTTCTTTTCTTCTTTTTTGGGCGCTTTTGGTGCCAGTTCCTCAAGTTTGTTGAGTATGCCTGCATCAAGCGTGCCGTCTTTTATGCCGGGGTGTACCCTTTTTGTGGGTACCGAAAGCACAATCATTTCATATATATACTGCGCTACGTCTACCTGGTATTCGCCGTGGGGCAAAATAAGCATCTCGTCATTGTCATTGTTAAACTCGTCGCCAAATTTTACAATCAGGTTAAGCTTTCCTTTTATAGGCAGGTCAAAATCCTCATTGCTCAAATCGCACGGAACGTTAACAGTGCCTTTGTGCTTAAAGCCAAGCTCCATGTGGGTGCTTTTCTTTTCCAGTGTAAGTTGTACTTTAACATCAACGTTGTTATATTCGTCAAAGCTAAAGCCGTCAAAGAACGCCTTGTTTATATCAAATTCAAACTGGTGCTTTCCTAACTTTAACCCCACAAACGGGATTAAATAATCCTTATTCGCTTTCATGATCCAGTTTTTAGCTGTTGTTTTTACTTCTTTTTGTGGCTAATGTTTCCGCAAGTGGTTTCAGCACAACAGTTTTGAGCGTGCAAAGATATAAAATTATTGCAATTCCAAAACCGTTAGTGAAATTTTTTTGATTCTTCCTGCTTTTCCCTGATTTTTAGCGGATTCTTAGTCAGTTCTTTATATTCTGCCCGGTTATGGAACACGTCCAGCGCCAGGTATAATGCTTCTTTAAACGAGTTGTTGTCGGCCACGCCCTTGCCGGCTATTTCATAAGCCGTGCCATGGTCTGGGCTGGTGCGTATGCGGTCAAGCCCTGCCGTGTAGTTTACGCCATTGCCAAAAGACAGGGTTTTAAACGGTATAAGCCCCTGGTCATGATAGGCCGCTATAATGGCATCATACTTTTCATACTGGCCGCTGCCAAAAAAGCTGTCGGCGCTAAACGGGCCAAAAACGTGCACGCCTTCTTCAAAAAGGGTTTTAAGCGCGGGTTTAACCACATCATCGTCTTCATGGCCTATAACGCCGTTGTCTCCGCTGTGCGGGTTTACGCCCAGTATGGCAATTTTTGGTTTAGTAATACGGAAATCCTGCTTAAGCGTCTTATTAATAGTGAGTATCTTTTTACGGATAAGCTCTTCGGTTAAATGTGCCGATACCTCATTAACCGGTATATGGTCAGTAAGCAACCCTACGCGCAACTTGTCCTGCACCATAAGCATAAGGGCATCGCCCTCCAGCTGCTGGTCAAGGTAATCAGTATGCCCGGGGAATTTAAACTCTTCGCTTTGTATGTTGTACTTATTAATAGGTGCAGTAACTAATACATCTACCTGCTTGTTTTTAAGCGCTTCTACCGCAGCTGTAAACGATTTTATGGCATACTGGCCCACAACGGGGTCGTTAGTGCCAAACTCAAGGTTTACGCCTTCTTTCCACACGTTTAGCACATTTATCTTGCCAATAACCATCTGGTCAAGGCTGTCTATGCCGTGCAGGGCTATTTCATTAAGCTCAAGCTGTTTTTTTATGAAGGAAAGTATTTTTACGTTGGCAAAAATCACGGGGGTGCACATCTCGAGCATGCGGCTGTCTTCAAAAGTTTTAAGCAATACCTCGGCACCTATGCCGTTTAGGTCGCCTATAGATATGCCTGCAATTACATTTTCGGCCTTTTTTGTCATGATGTGTTTTAATGCTTAATTTTGTTGATACAAATTTACACAAATAATCAGCATGTTTACAGGAATTATTGAAACGGCCGCTACCATAAAGCAAATAGTTAAAGACAACGACAACATACACTACACCCTTACAAGCCCTATTACCCACGAACTTAAGATAGACCAGAGCCTTGCGCACGATGGTGTATGCCTTACCGTAGTGGCTATAGATGCCGAAAGCTATACCGTAACCGCCATTAAGGAAACCCTTGAAAAAACCAACCTTAAGGGCTGGGCCGAAGGCGGCACCGTAAACCTGGAGCGCGCCATGAAGCTGGGCGACAGGCTCGACGGGCACATTGTACAGGGCCACGTAGACCAGACCGGCATATGCGTAAGTGTAGAAGAAGCCGGCGGCAGCTGGTATTTTACCTTTGAATATGAAGCAGGCCCGGGCAACATTACCATAGAAAAAGGTTCTATATGCGTTAACGGTGTGAGCCTTACCGTAGTAAACTCTCAGGATAACCGCTTTAGCGTAGCTATTATACCGTATACTTTTGAGCATACTAACTTTAACGCCATTAAAGCCGGTACTACCGTAAACCTTGAGTTTGATGTAGTGGGCAAGTATGTAGCACGCCTGCACGCGCTAAGGGCATAATTAAAGGTGCTGGTTGATAAACGGGTCTGTCCAGCGGGGGTCGCTAAAAATGGCCGGGTCTGTCAGGGTGTTTAAAAACAGCAGCAGCGCCACCTTGTCTTCCTGGCTAAGGTGCAGCTGGCGCGGCTGCCCGTTTGTATCTTTAAGGAAAGGCGATAGCTGCGGGTGGTTTTGCACACCGCTGTCATAAAAGTCAATAACCTCCATAAGCGTATGGAAACGCCCGTCGTGCATATACGGCCCGGTAAGCTGTATGTTGCGCAGGGTGGGTATTTTAAAGGCGCCTTTCATGTTTATATTGTTGGGGTAGTGCTCAAACGCACCCTGGTCTGCCGCTGTATTAAGGTCGAGCCCATTGTTTATGGGGCCTGAGTTGGGGCTTACAAAAGCCTCGGTAGTATGGCAGCCGTAGCAGGCCAGGCCACCTTCGCTAAAAGGCTTCAGGAACAGGAACTTGCCCCGGTTTTCCTGCGCGCTGAAGTTAGGGAAATCATCGGCCATATTCGCCACCTGAACCCTTCCCCGGTCATACTTGGCATCATACGTAACCATACTCCTTATAAATTGCGAGAGCGCATCGGCAATCCTTATATTGCTTATATGGCTGTCGCCAAAGGCATCCTTAAACAGTTTGGCATAATACGGTTCTGCCGCTACACGCAGGCTTATCTGGTCAAGGGTAAGCCCCATTTCCTTTACATCTACTATGGGTAAAAGCGCCTGGTCTTCAAGGGTATTGGCCCTTTCATCATAAAAAAAGTGCCCGCGTTTATAAAAGCGGCTGTTAACCAGCGTCATACTGTTGCGGCGTGTAGACTCGCCATACAGCCCGGTGCTAAACGCCCCGTTGTCGGCATAGGCCCTTTCGGTGCGGTGGCAGGAACCACAGGCGGTTGTGCGGTTTAGGCTCAGGTTTACATCATAAAACAGCACACGGCCCAGGGTAGCGCCATAATCAGTAATGGGGTTGTTATCGGGTGTGTTGTCTGTGCCGTTTATAGCGCTGGGCAAGAAGCCGTTATCGTTTGTGGTAAAGTAGCCCGGCAGGTTGAGGCTGTAATTATAAGGCGTTTGGGGCAGGTTAAGCAGGTATTCATAGCCGCTTTCGGTAACGGGGGTGTATTCCTTCTCGTCTGAACACGATACAAGCAGCGGCAACAATAGCCATAAATACCTAAGCATAAGAGGGTTGATTGATGATTGGGGGTAAAAGTAATGCTTCTGTTTGAAGCTGTAGCTGATTAAGAAAAATTTAACGTATGGTTGGCGTCACTACAGTGCAATTCTGAAGAGTACACCATTTTTTGGCCGGGGTGTAGCCTTAACTTTGTAGTATAATTTTAAAAACCAATACATTATGTCAGTAAATATAGCCCTTGTAACCGGCGGGAGCCGCGGGTTGGGCAAAAACATGGCGCTTGCCATAGCTAAAAAAGGCCTTAACGTTATTATTACCTACAACAGCCAAAAGGCTGAGGCTGATGCCGTTGTGGCTGAAATCGAATCCCTGGGCCAAAAAGCCGCCGCCCTGCAGCTTAATGTGGGCGATGCCACTACCTTTGATGCTTTCTATCAGCAGGTTAGCAGTGTTTTGAAAGAGGTGTTTAATGCCGATAAATTCGACTACCTGGTTAACAACGCAGGCATTGGCATACATGCTTCTTTTGCCGAAACTACTATAGAACAGTTTGATAATCTGGTAGATATACATTTTAAAGGGGGCTTTTTTATGACCCAGAAAGCACTGCCACTGCTTAACAACGGCGGGGGCATCATAAACATCTCTACAGGGCTGGCACGCTTTAGTACCCCTGGCTATGCGGCCTATGCCAGCATGAAGGGCGCGCTGGAAACCCTTACCAAGTACCAGGCTAAAGAGTTGGGCGCTAATGGTATACGTGTAAATATTGTAGCCCCGGGCGCTATTGAGACCGATTTTGGTGGTGGCGTGGTGCGCGATAACGATCAGGTTAACAGCTTTATAGCTTCACAAACTGCCCTGGGCCGTGTGGGCCTGCCTGACGATATTGGCGGGGTAGTGGCCTTTTTATGCACCGATGATGCCCGGTGGATTACCGCCCAGCGCATAGAAGTATCCGGGGGTATGTTCCTGTAAAAAGGGGTTAATATTTCACTTTCGGACTTTGAAATTCAATATAAGCGGCTCCATTTTGGGGCCGTTTTTTATTGCAGTGGTTTTTGGGCAATACTGTTCCATTTTTTACCGTCGTGTTCCAGTAAAAAAACCTCGTTTACTTCAAATTCGGCATGGTAGTTTTTTGATTCAAATTCGGCCCATGCTTTTTCAAACATCTCAAAACTCAGGTCGCGGTACCCAATGGTCATGTGCGGGCTAAATTGTTCCTCTGTGGGCTGAAGTGCCACCTCGGGGAAGGTGTGTTTAAAGCTTGCCGTGATTTCGCCTTGCAGGGCCGTTAAATGTGCCGAGGCTACCGGCTTTACATAAATCACGGGGTTGTGTTTGTTGGCAAAGGCGCCAAAACCGTCAAGGGTTTGTAAAAAAGGGGTGGTTTTAAGGTTTAGGTGTTCAAACCACCCCACTACTTTGTCCTGTAAAGCAGTAAAAGGAGCTTTTAATGTTATATGGGGCATTACCCTAAGGGCTTTGCGGCTGTTGTAGTGCAGGGCCATGTGTTCTTTAAGGGCAGTAACTTCCCCGGCGGTTTTGCCATTTGGTATTATAGCTAAAAAATACAGGTTTTGGCTTTGCATATTGTTATAAGTGCAAAAAATAAACAATAATTACCGCTGGGCTCGGCGATGGTTAAAATGCCGGTAAGGATTACAGCCGGGGTGGGTTACTACAAAAATAAAAGAACGTGATAAACTATGCTTGTATTATCTTTATAACATGAATGTACTCGGGCTTTAAAAGCAGCGTGTATATGTTTTTCCTGAAAAATCCGTGTACGGTAAGGGTAACTTCATTACCTTCGCTGCTTTCCGGCAACGGAATACGGGTGTTTAGTATATCTTCGTTGTTAAAGGTATACCACAGTGCATTGCGAAAACGGTACTTAATTACGCGTTCGCTTCCTGCCGGTGCTGCATATTCTATATACAGCATTTTTATCTTTTTGCTGCGCCTGGGCGCTACTTCCAACATACGTTTTGTAACGTGGTACTGAAAGTTTAGCCAGTTGGTAATCCCTGCCATTTTTATAGTTTTTTTAGTTGAGCCAATAAAAATGAGGAGAGAGTATTGACGTTTTTTTGGTACGGCTAAAGTACTCTTTTTAGCTACGTTACAAACCTATCCATAACCCGTCTATGCGTTTGTCTATGTTTTGTCTATGCATTTTATCGATAAAACCATTTCTAAAACGTTTTCGTAAATTAGGGGCTAATACAGATTTAACATAGCCTAAACGCAATATGGCCCGGCGCTTTTGTAATTTTAAACATCACGTTACTTTTTTATGGCACTACCCACCCAAAATAACCCCGAAAACCCGGCACCACCCCGCAAAAAATGGAAACGCATTGCCCTGCGCATATTCCTGTTTTTGGTTATACTGGTAGTGGCAGGCTACACCGGCCTGGCCTGGTACATGCACACCCATAAGGAGGAAGTACTGGCATCGCTTACCAAAAACCTTAACGAGGGCATTACCGGAAACCTCTCCATAGGCGATATGGAAACCACATTCCTGGGGGGCTTTCCCGGCGTATCGGTAGAGTTGCAAAATGTAGTATTGCGCGATAGTTTGTACAATACCCACAAGCGCACGCTGCTTACCGCCGGCAATGCACAGGTTAGCCTCAACGTACTGGCGCTGCTGCGCGGCACGGTGCAAATTAAAAAAGTGGGCATAAGTAATGCCGCCATTTATATATATGTGTCGCCAGACGGATACAGCAATACCGCCGTTTTTAAGAAGAAACCCAAACAGCCCGATGGCAGCGGCGGGGGCAGCAGCCTGCCCGAGCTCCGCAAATTTAGCCTCGATAACGTAAGCTTTACTGCCGATAACCAAATGAGGAATAAGCTCTACAAGTTTAAGGTGCACAGCCTTAAAGGGGCACTCAACTATACATCTACAGGATTTAAGGCAGATGTAGGCTTGCAGGCATTGGCCGAAAGCATGGCCTTTAACACCACCCGAGGCACTTTTATGGGCAATAAAGAACTCGACGGTACTTTTGATATTACCTATAATGAAGAAGAGGGCGTACTGGATTTTGCCCCTGAAAAGCTTATGATAGGCAAGGAAAAGTTTATAATAAGTGCGCGCCTGGGGGTAGGGGCCAACTCTAAATTCCGTATTAATATTGAAAATGACAATATTTTATGGAAAGACGCCGCCTACCTGCTGTCTAAAAACATTACCGATAAGCTCATGATGTTCGACATCAAAAAGCCTATTGCTGTTACCTGCCTGCTCGATGGCGACTTTAACAGCAGCGATGACCCGCTTATAGATGTGCACGCCACGGTTGAAGACAACGTGCTGGTTACCCCCGGCGGGGATGTTACGCACTGTAATTTTAACGGGCACTTTATTAACGAACACGTTAAGGATAAGGGCTATACCGATGCCAATTCGGCCATAACGCTTACTAATTTTACCGGCGAATATTTTGAGCTGCCTTTTACCATTAAAAAAGCAGCCATCCTTAACCTTGACAAGCCCATTGCCACCGGCGATTTCTCATCATCCTTTAAAATGGACCGCCTTAAAAACCTGGTTGACGACAACCTGCTGAAATTTGGTAAAGGCACGGCCGACCTGAAGCTTACCTTTCGGGCAGATGTGGTTAACTACCGCCTGGCCAAGCCGCTGGTAAACGGTAAAATTGCCATTAAAGATGCCACGGTTACCTACGTGCCGCGAAAGCTACAGTTTAAAGATGTATCGGTAGGGCTTAACTTTACTAAAGACGACCTTTTTATAAGCGAGATAGAGCTGAAAACAGGCAAGAGCACCGTTAAAATGGAGGGTAGTGTTAAAAACTTCCTCAACCTGTATTACACTAACCCTGATAAGGTGGTGTTGGAGTGGAATATGTACAGCCCGCAGCTTCACGTGGGCGAGTTTATGGCATTCCTGGGCAGCCGCCAAAAGGCCAAGCGCAACATACCTAAAAGCAACAAGGGCAATTTTACCGATGGGCTCGACCTGCTGTTTGAAAAAGCCAATTTTGATATGCGCATGAAGGTAGACAAGCTGTACTACAACAGCTTTTACGCTACCGATGCCCGCGCTATAATACTGCTGCTCAACAACAGCGTGCAGGTTAAAAAGCTGGGGCTTAACCACGCCGGCGGCACGGTGCAGCTTACCGGCACCATGCAGCAGGGCAACACCAACCGCTACAGTATTAATGCCAATATAAACAACGTAAACGTGAGCCGCTTTTTTGCCGCGTTCGATAATTTTGGGCTCGATAAGCTACAGTCAGATAACCTTAAGGGCTACTTTTCGAGCCAGGCAAATGTATCGGGCTATATAAACAGCAGCGGCGGGCTGGTGCCAAAGAGTATGGATGGCCGCGTTACCTTTAACCTTAAAAAAGGAAAGCTGCTCAATTTTGAGCCGGTGGTAGATGTGGGCAAATTTGCATTCCCCTTTCGCGATGTGCGCAATATTGAGTTTTATGACCTTAAGGGTACGCTTGATGTTAAGGGCGAAAAGGTAAAAATACACCCCATGCAAATAAGCAGCAGCGTGCTTAATATGGATGTGGAAGGCACCTACAGCTTTGGTCGCGGTACCGAAATTTACATAGACGTACCCCTGCGCAACCCCAAAAAAGACCGTAAAATTACTGATAAGGAAGAACTTGCCAAACGCCGCAACCGCGGCATAGTAGTGCACCTTAACGCCAAAGACGGCGATGATGGCAAGGTAAAAGTAAAACTGGGCGGGAAAGGATAGTTTGCAGTCGCAGTCTCAGTTTTCAGATAGCAAACAGCTACTGCAAGGTCTTGAAGGCCTTGTAGGTATATAAGCACAGACTGAAAACTGCGACCCCGATAGTACGGATTTTTAATCCGCACCTTACTAAGCAATTAAGCACGGATTAAAAGTCAGCGCTATCGGCCTGAAAACTGAGACTGCGACTGAGCTAAAATTAAAACGTATACCCTATCCTTATGTGTATATCAACACCCACATCGGTAGCGCTTTGTATAAAATTATCATGGTTTATAACAAGAAGGTAGCCTAAACCTATACCCAGCTCATAATTAAAATTGCTTTTTGCAATGGCCCTCCGGATACCCCACTTCGGTATGAACGTTATCTGGTCGGGCACATAAAGGTATGAAGGCACGTTGCCCAACACAAACAGGTCAGGGTAATATTCTACGGCAAGGGTTACAAAGCTTGCGCTGTTATTTTCGGTATGTTTGCCTTTGCGGGCGCGTTTTTCAATATTGTAATACCAGCGTGGCTCTACGCTAATGCTGGGCACCAGTGCCGTGCCGCTGCCATCCCACCAGGTATCATAATACCACAAGTCAAGGCCTGCTTCGGTGCGCAGTGCCCAGCGGTTGCTAAGGCGCAGTTCGTTACTGGCCCAAAAGCCTATGGCACCGGTTTGCACGGTAAAAATTGATTTTTCCACCGTTCCGGCAGTATTTTCAGGGGTTGTGGTTTCGGGTTCCTGGGCAAAAGCATTGGCAAAAGCCAAAAGGCCCAGCAGCAGCGTAAGGGATTTTTTCATAAGGTGATTTGCGTTTCGGGCGTAAAACTATAAAAAAACTCCCGAAGCAATGCCCCGGGAGTTTGATATTTGTATTTTGTATTTTGAAATTTGAAATTTGTTATTTCAAAAACTTACTGCTTAATGTTCATTTTCTTGGCAAGGTCTTTTGGTATGCCGCCTTTGTTAAGCAATATGGCAGTAGACTTGTATTTTACAAAAGCCTTGGTCATGTACAGGTAGCCTTTATAGTCGTTTGTAGCACCCCAAGAGTTTTTAATAATGTAGTATTCTTTACCGTTCTGGTCTTTGCTAAGGCCCACAATGTGCATACCGTGGTCATCGGTAGTATTGTAGTTGTCAAACTCAGCCTGGCGCAGGTCTTCGGTAATTTGCATTTCGGCTTTAGGGCCTTTAAATATTTCCTCTTTTTCCTGCGGTGTCATAGCGGCAAACTCCTTTTCCGGCACATAAGCCACACCGTTTTTCCAGCTAAAGCCTTTCTCGCTCACGTCGCCGGCCCAGCCCACGGTATAACCGTTTTTAAGGGCGTTGTCTATAATATCGGTAAGGTCGTTCATCTTTACGTTATACACCAGGTCAAGGCTCCAGTTATCCGGTACCATAAGCACAAACTGGCTGTAGTAAGGGTGGTCTTTAAACGATGATATTTCTACATAATCGTCAGGGTTAATGCCCACCACCTCTTTAGCAAAAGTTTGCGGGGTATATTTCTTGCCTTTCCACTCAAAGTTTTGAGGCACAGTGCCCAGGTAAGTATCTATAATAGCCGTGTAAGCCTTTATCCAGTTAGGCGAAAGCTGTCCGTTAGGGTTTTTAACGGCGGCTTCAAGCACACCTTTAGCCATTTCCTGCATTTCGGCAAACTTGTTGTTTGCAGTGCCATAGTTAAGGCCGGTGTACAGGCTTTGCGGTATAGCGCCATACTGGCGGAACATATTAATAACATCGTGCAGTGCACCGCCGTCGCCCAGGGTAATGGCACCGTGCATACGCACATAGTTCTTGCCTTTTTCTATATAAGCGTTGCGGGCCGTGTAAATTTGCGAAATTTCAACCGGCTGCTTGCCCAGGCGAATCATTTCGCTCTCCAGGAATGAGTTAGCCGAGTAGCTCCAGCACGTGCCGCTTGAGCCCTGGTTTTTTACCGGAGTGTTTTCAATATTAATAACATCAGTAAATACAAAAGAGTCTTTACTGTTAGCGCTTTGGTTTTTGCTAAGCGAATTTACCAGGTAATCCTGGGCTTGTGCTCCCTGAAAACCCGCTAATAAAAGCGAGGCGGCTACATAGGGGCGTAGTGAAAAATGTGCCATAAAATTGAGTTTAGTTAGCGTTTCGACGCTGCTAAATTAAGTAAAATTTATAAATAGTTAAGAATTTGTGAAAATTCTGTAACTGGTTTGGTTGAAGAAGTTGGGAGTTGAGGGTTGTTTTTACAGTTTATGATGAGCATATCTCCATATATTGCAATTGTATTCAAAACAACAAATAGCAAACAACTTTAAAAACAACCCCCAACTCCCAACCATCAACTACAAAGTTTCAGATAGCCATTTAAAGAACTCGCGCTGCCATACCAGCCCGTTTTGTGGCTTTACCACCCAGTGGTTTTCATCGGGGAAAAGCACAAAGCGGCTTTGTATGCCCCTTAGCTGTGCCGCCTGAAAGGCCTCCTGGCCCTGCCCAATCGGCACACGGAAATCCTTGCCACCCTGTATAATCATAATAGGGGTATCCCACTTGGCTACCATATTGGCCGGGTTAAATTCCCTGTATGTTTTTTGTGCCACTGCATTGTCATGCTCCCAGTAAGCGCCGCCGGCATCCCAGTTGGTAAAGAAAACCTCTTCGGTTGTGCCATACATACTTTGCAGGTTAAACACCCCGCAGTGGCTTATAAACGTTTTAAACCTTTTGTTGTGTATGCCTGCAAGATAAAACACGCTGTATCCGCCATAGCTGGCACCCACGGCCCCAAGCCTTTTTTGGTCTACATACGGTTCTTTGGCCACATCGTCAATAGCGCTCAGGTAGTCGTCCATAACCTGGCCGCCCCAGTCTTTGCTTATGGCTTCGTTCCACTCCACGCCATGGCCCGGCATACCGCGGCGGTTTGGTGCCACCACAATATAGCCCTGTGCCGCCATAACCTGGAAATTCCAGCGGAAGCTGTAAAACTGGCTCAGCGCGCTTTGCGGGCCGCCCTGGCAGTATAAAAGGGTAGGGTATTTTTTTTTCGGGTCAAAGTTAGGCGGAAGCACCACCCATACCAGCATCTTCTTGCCATCGGTAGTGGTTACGTAGCGGCGTTCGGTTTTGCTTAGCGCAATGTTTTTAAACACGGCATCGTTAACGGTGGTAAGCTGTTTCCATGAAGCTTTTTTAAGGTCGTAGCAGTAAATTTCGGTAGCGTGGTTCATGTCTACACGTTCTACAATCACATTGTTACCGCTAAAGCCTACTATGGTGTTAATGTCCCAGTCACCCTTAGTTACCTGTTTAACCGTAACGGCAATCTTTGTCACCCCCGGAAAGTTAACCTCAAACAGCTGCTTGGTACCGTCTACCGGCGCAAGGAAGTACACCTTCTTGCCATCTGCACTCCAGGTAAAGGCATCAACAGTACCATCCCATCCGGCGGTAAGGTTAAGGTCTACACCCTTGTGGCGCACAATAATATCGTTCTTATCGGCCTCATAACCGTCGTGCTTCATTTGCAGCCAGGTAAGGTCGCCCTGCGGCGAATAAGCCGGCGCCATATCATACCCTGGGTTGTTTGGCGTAAGGTTAGTAGTCTTTTTAGAGGCAAGGTCATATTGATACAGGTCAGTATTGGTGCTGGTGGCATACTTGGTACCGGCCAGTTTCTTGCTTACATATATAATGCTTTTGCCGTCTGGGCTCCAGGTAAAGTCTTCATCGCCGCCAAAAGGCTTTTGTGGCGAGTCAAACGGTTCGCCGGGCATAACATCGGTAAACGGTTCTTCCTTACCTGCCGGGGTATAGCCCACGTGGTTGTGTGTGCCGTCGTTCCAGGTATCCCAGTGGCGGTAGTCAAGGCCGTTGTACACCTGTGCGGTGCTTTTGTCAAGCTCAGGGTAAAAATCTACGCCGTTTACCTTGTCTACCTTTATTTCTTTGCTGGTAAGCAGCAGTGTGCCGTCCGGCGAAAGGTTTTTGTCCTTCAGCAGCTCCTTGTATTCGTTTACTTCGGTAGCGTTGCCGCCCGTAACGGGAATGGTGTAAAATTTAGAGTCTGATTTGTTTTCGGCCATATTGGGCACGCTCACTTTGTAAACAATGCTTTTGCTGTCTTTAGTAATGCCCAGGGTGCTTACACGGCCCAGGTTCCAAAGCATTTCGGGTGTCATGGTTTTTTGCGCCGATGCGGTTAATCCCATAAGGCTTACGGTTAAAATTAGTATGCGTTTCATTTATTGAATGAATTTTTTAAAGCCCTAAAAGTAATCATTTTTTAACAGCGGATGGTTGTATAAAAAAATACACCAACCCCAGCCATAAAAAGGGCGGCGGTTTAAAAAAATATGCCTAATTTGCCCCACTCTAAAAACGGGCAGTTTTGAAAAGCAACACAAAATTATTTATTGCAATACTAATAGCGCTTTTATTGGGTGCAGCATTAGGATATGTTGTGCACGTAAATTACTTTGAAGACGCTCCCGCTTTTGCAAAAAACATTAAACTTTTAGGAACCATTTTTATACGCCTGGTGCAAATGATAATTGCGCCGCTGGTATTTAGCACCCTTGTGGTGGGCATTGCCAAAATGGGCGATATTAAAATGGTGGGCCGTGTGGGCGGCAAGGCCATGGCGTGGTTTATAACGGCGTCATTAGTATCGTTGCTGCTGGGCATGACGGTGGTTAACTGGCTGCAGCCGGGCAAGGCCACAGGGCTCGACCTTTCTACCGTAACACCGGCTGATGAATTTGTAAAAGGCACACAGGGGTTTTTCTGTAGAAAACTTTATTACGCACTTAGTACCCAAAAGTATATTTGAGGCCATGGCCGGTAACGAAATACTGCAAATAGTGGTGTTCTCAGTACTGTTTGGTGTGGCACTTTCATCTGTAGGCAGGTATGCAAAACCCATTGTAAAAACACTCGAAACTGTATCGCACGTTATACTTAAAATGGTGTCTTACGTTATGTGGACAGCCCCTCTGGGTGTGTTTGGTGCAGTATCGGCCGCTATGGCGCTGTACGGGCCAAATGTGTTTAGCATTTATGCCAATTATATGCTGGCCTTTATACTGGGCATAGCATTGCTTTGGGTAGTGCTGCTTTTAGTGGGCTACATGATACTTGGCAACAGGCTTTTTACGTTACTAAAAAGGCTGGCCAGCCCGCTGCTTATTGCGTTTAGTACCACCAGCAGCGAGGCGGTGTTCCCTAAACTTACAGAAGAACTGGAACGCTTTGGCGCCGACCCGAAGATTGTATCGTTTACCCTGCCGTTAGGCTACTCGTTTAACCTGGATGGCAGCATGATGTACATGACCTTTGCCAGCCTGTTTATAGCCCAGGTATATGGCATAGATATGCCGCTTGAAAAACAACTGCTCATGCTGCTGGTGCTTATGCTTACCAGCAAGGGCATAGCCGGTGTGCCGCGTGCCGCCCTTATAGTTATTGTGGCTACGGGCGCCATGTTTGATATTCCGGCAGAGGGTATAGCCTTAATTTTACCCATAGACCACTTTTGCGATATGGCGCGCAGTGCCACAAATGCCCTGGGCAACGCATTGGCCACAACCGCTATAGACAAGTGGGAACATAAAAACTAAATCATCAAATCAGCAATTTTTAAAATATCATGAACGAACCGTTTCACTGGACGCAGCTTTTAAACCCGGAGTTTTATATTAACCTGCAGCTTGCAGGCGTGCCTATTGGCATTTATGTGGTGCTGTTTATTGTTTTTGCCGAAACCGGCCTTTTTGCGGGGTTCTTCCTGCCGGGCGACAGCCTTTTGTTCCTTGCCGGTATATACAGCGAGGCACTTATGGCTACGGTTATCGATTTTGGCAGCGAGCACGTAAATGTTATAGCACTTTCAATTATGGTGGCGCTTTCGGGTATTGTGGGCAATACCTTTGGCTACTGGTTTGGTTCGCGCAGCGGTGGCTACCTGTATAAAAGAAAAGACTCATTCTGGTTCAAGAAAAAATACCTTATACAATCAGAAGAGTTTTTCCACAAGCACGGTGGGCGTGCCATTATCTTTGCGCGTTTCCTGCCGGTTATCCGTACGTTTGCGCCTATTATTGCCGGTGTGGTTAAAATGGACAAAAAGAAGTTTATGTTCTTTAACGTAATAAGCTCTTTTGCATGGGCATTTGCACTAATACTTGCAGGCCACTACCTTTCTAACCTGTTCAGGGAGCAGTTTGGCATAGACCTTAAGCACTACATAGAATACATTATCCTTGCCATAGTATTTATTACTACTGTGCCGCTTATCCTTAACGCCATTAAAGGCAACAAGGTTACCGAGCAGGAGGCTATAGACGAGGCAAACGACGACGAAACCAACATCTTCCCAAGATAAGCATGAAGCTTAGCTGGTGGGAAATAAACAGCTGGTTTACTAACGTTGACTACACCATTGTGGGCAGCGGTATAGTAGGGCTGCACACGGCCCTGCGCCTGCGCGAACGTTTCCCGCAAAGTAAAATATTGGTTATAGAACGTGACCCGCTGCCGCAGGGCGCCAGCACCAAGAACGCCGGGTTTGCCTGTTTTGGCAGCCTGAGCGAAATTATAGACGACCTTAACTACCATACCGAAGAAGAGGTTACCGCACTCATTCAAAAGCGTTGGGAAGGCCTTCAATTGCTGCGCAAACGCCTGGGCGATGCCGTAATTGATTTCCGTCCGCACGGCGGGTATGAGCTTTTCCTTGAAAATGATACCCTGGGCTATGAAAACTGCCTGCGCCGCCTGCCGTTTGTAAACGATGTGCTGCGCCCGTTGTTTAAAGCCGATGTATTTGCAAGGGAAACCGACCGCTTTGGTTTTGCCGGCACTAAGGAGTATCTCATCTTTAATCCGTTTGAAGGGCAGATAGATACCGGTGCCATGATGCAGGCGTTATTGAAAGAGGCTGTAGCCAATGACATACTTATATTAAACAGCCAGGCCGTTACCGCTTTCCACGAAAAAGCCGACGGGGTTGAAGTAGCCCTGGCCGATTTTTCGTTCCATACCAAAAAGCTGCTGTTTGCCACCAATGCCTTTGCAGGCCAGCTGACCAACAACGCTGTAAAGCCCGCCCGTGCACAGGTGCTTATTACAGAGCCTATCCCTAACCTTGACATAAAAGGCACGTTCCATATAGACAGGGGGTATTACTACTTCCGTAATTATGGCGACAGGATTTTATTCGGCGGCGGCCGAAACCTCGACTTTGAGGGCGAAACCACCACACAATTCGGCGAAACCGGCCTGATTCAAAACCGCCTGGAGCAATTGCTGCGCGAGGTTATCCTTCCGGGGACTGATGTTGCCATTGCCCACCGCTGGAGTGGTATTATGGGTATGGGCGCACAAAAACGCCCTATTGTAGAGCACCTCTCTAATCACATATACTGCGGCGTCCGCCTGGGTGGTATGGGTGTTGCCATAGGCAGCAAGATAGGCCAGGAACTGGGGGATTTGGTTTAATCCCCTCCGCCACAACCACCGCATCCTCCGCCACAGCTGCTCCCGCACGAAGATCCGCACGATGAACCTCCCGAACCGCCATCGCCACCACCGGCTTTATCCGGGTTGTGCCTTACAATGGGTATAAATGCGGGATATAATACTGCTGTGCCCCCGGCAAAATACACCCATTGCCAGTTGTTGTCAAAATCTTCTTTTGTAAGGATGTAATCGGTATACAATTGTGGCAATACTTCTTTAAGCAGCAATTTGGGTAATTTCCAAAAATGGTAGCCTGCATAAACCGTAAAACCCAGGCACACAATAAATATAAACATAACAGGCCTGTTGCCGGATATGCCGGTAAAAAACCGCGCATAGCCCACTAAAAGCAATACTGCCATTACTACAGCGTTTATTGCAAAAAGCCGTACAAAATGCCGCGACTTCGCCACATGGTTTTGCAGCGCATCCATAGCCCCGCTTATGGAATTGAACACAGGTTTGTTAACCAACAGCTTTACCAGCCTGTGGTAGGGTATCCATTTAAATTCATCTAAAACAGATATTACCTGTGCCTGTTCGCGGTTTTCGGGCGTGGCATTTTCGGCCAGGGTTACGGAGTTATCTTCATTAATTATGATAACGTTGTTTACAATAAGCTCGTTTGCAATGCCGTGCACCACATGGTCAAGCCCTTGGTTTTTAGCATAGGTAAGCTCGTAAGGTGTAAGGTGGTGTAAAAAGCCTGCCGTTTCTTTTGCAGGCAGCATTTGCAGTAGTTTCCGGTTGTTGTAACGTGCCAGCCCTGTGTATACCGCTGCCGACAGCCCTATATAGCCTATTATAAACCAGGGGTTGTATATGTGCATATACAGTGGCTTAAGCAAGTAGTAAGCAGGAGCTAATAATGTCAACACTGCGATTATAGCTGCAATAATAACGTGGCCTGTTGTAAAGCGCGACTTTTGCAGGTGCAGCGGCCCGGATATATCCTGATATTCCCATATATCAGCAGGTTGTTTACCAAATACGGCATTGTATTGTACGGTGGTACTTTCCTTAGCCTTATGGAATTTTTCGTGTTCCTGCCGGCTGTGTGTGGAGGGTATGTGCTGTATGTTCTTTGCCAGCAGGGTGCAAAATTCGTTATACGACTGCGAGAAGATAAGGTGCTGGTGCCATACCACATCTACAATTTCAGATGGCGACACCATAACGTTAGATGTGGCGGCCAGGTACATAAACTTTCGGTATTCCAAAAGGGCCTGATGCGTGAAGTGACGTGTCCAGTTATTTTCTTTTGCCAGGCGGGTGGTAAAGGTGTAATCGCCATCGGGGCCGTCAAAATCAAAGTCCTGTATTTTTTGCCATAGTTCCCGGTTCATAAGGGATTTGTTTGGTTTTAATGTAAAGCTACCCAAATTTACAATACACTTTGCAGCGCTCTACGCGATATGCGGTAAGGCGGGTTTAATTTGTAGCAAAAATTTAATGGCCGGCATACCATACAAATTCGTAATTTCGCCGCGTCAACTTACGTAATATGCTTCGCAAAATATTTGGTTTCATCGGCAAACTTATCCTGTGGTTTATAGTGGTTTCGGTATTCTCGGTACTGTTGTTCCGTTTTGTGCCCGTACCCTGTACGCCGCTAATGTTTACCCGCCATTTTGAGCAAAATGCTGAAGGTAAGGAAACCAAATGGGAGCACGACTGGGTGCCTATAGAAGACCTGTCGCAAAACCTTCAAAAAGCGGTTATAGCCAGCGAAGATGCCACTTTTTTTGAGCACCACGGCTTTGACTTCAACGCCATGTTTAAGGCCTATAAAAACAATGCTAAAGGCAAGCGCCTTAAAGGGGGCAGCACCATAAGCCAGCAAACCGCCAAAAACGTGTTTTTATGGCAGGGCCGCAGCTACCTGCGCAAAGGGCTTGAGGCTTATTTTACCGTGCTTATTGAGTTGCTGTGGAGCAAGGAGCGCATTATGGAGGTATACCTTAACAGTATTGAAATGGGCGATGGCGTGTATGGTGCACAGGCCGCCTGCCAGCACTGGTATGAAAAAGATGCCGCCAGCCTTACCAAGATGGAAGCCGCCGGTATTGCCGCCATTTTGCCCAACCCACGCAAGTATAAGGCCGCCAATTCATCATCATACATACAAAGGCGCAAGAATAACATTATAAGGGCCATGCGCCATGTTAAATTAGAATACTAATGCCACAATTAAGGTTTTTGCTGTTGTTTTGCACGGTTGTGTGCTTCGGGCAAAGGCCTGCCGAAATTGGCATTGTGTCTGATAACGACTCCTATACTTCTTTCGTAAACGACCAGTATTACACTAACGGTATCGAATTCTTTTACCGCTACCTCAATAACCCCGAAGAAACAAGGGCACTGAAAAGCATTACCGAGTTTCGTGCCGGGCAATACATTTATAACCCACAGTCTGTTCGTGCCGAAGACATCAATGTGCACGACCGGCCGTTTGCCGGTTACCTTTTTGCCGAAGCACGCTTTAGTAAATTTTATACCCGCAACCGTGTACTGAAATTAAAATTCCAGGGTGGTGTGGTAGGCCCCGAAGCTTTGGGACGGCCATTTCAGGAGGGGTTGCACAAGCTGCTCAACCTGCCTACGGTGCACGGCTGGCAGTACCAGATTACCACTACACCTGCCGCACAGGCTGCCGTTTTTTATGCCAAAGGTATTTATGAGGCACCTGCAAAACGGTTTGATATGTTCTTGCAGGGAGAAGCCAATGTGGGTACAATTTGGAACTCTGCTACCTTTGGCCCTATGGCACGCATCAGCCTTAAAGGCGAATTGCAAAGCATATACCAGTCTATGCACTTTGGCGCTGCCCTTGAAGAAGATAAAACGGAATATGCCCAACGCGGCGAACTCTTTCTATACATTAACCCAAACATACAGTACATGGCCTATGACGGCACTATAGAAGGCAGTATGTTTAACGATAAAAGCCCGGTTACGTGGCCGCTCATCCACTGGCGGTTTAACGGTGAGGCAGGTATTAAGTACCGCAAAAACCACTGGACGTATGGTTTTGTATTCAACTACCGGGGCAAAGAAGCCATAAACCGTGTGATTGAAGGGTTTTATTACGGCAGCCTGCACTTGAGCTATCTTCTTTAGGTTTGTGGTTCATGGTTTATAGTTTGTGGTTTTCCTGACTGCACTTTAAACGTATGAGTAGCAACTATAAACCACAAACTATAAACTACAAACCCTGTTAGCATTCTATTCCGGTCAAAGCCGAAAATAGTATAAGTATGGGCGTTAGTGGTAGGGCTATTAATACTATAGCATAAAGCCAATACAGTTTAGGTTTAGTTACAATATGCGATATGGCCAACGCCAGGTTTACAAGCACGGTGCCAATAAGCCAAAACCCGAAAAAGCCTCCCGGGAACTCAACATTTGCCAATATAAAAGGCAGCACTATTAAAACTACCTCTATAGCCAGTGCTATCCACGTAAATTTTACAAGCTGTGCCTTATTTTTATTTTGTTCTGCCATAACTGTAAACTGCAACTGAAAACCAATCAGTATCCCTGTCGGGTTACTATTGAAAGTACAACAATTACCGGGGTTAACGGGATACCTATTACTAATAATAAATACAACAGGTAATACCTTGGCCTGTCTGTTATAAAACCTATAGCCAGTATAAAATTGACCATTAGTGTACAAAACAGGGCAAAAGGGTAGTAGTCAAAAATATCTATAAACAGGCCAAGCCACGACAAAATCAGTGGGACAAGTAAAATAACTGCCTCAACTGCAAGTGCTGTATGCGTAAATTTTATAAGCCCGCTTTTTTGATGTGTGGTTAATTCTGCCATAACTGTAAACCGTTAACTGTAAGCTGTCAATTACAAACTCTTCACGCCCATATTATACAGTGTAAACGCCTGTATGTCGGTAATTTCGTTAATGGTTTGCGCTACCGATTTCCCTGCGCCATGTCCTGCATTAACGTCTATGCGTATCAGTACCGGGTTTGGCCCCATTTGCATTTCCTGTAGTGTGGCAGCAAACTTAAAGCTGTGGGCGGGTACAACACGGTCGTCATGGTCGCCGGTGGTAACAAGCGTTGCCGGGTAGTTTACGCCTTTTTTAATGTTGTGCAGTGGCGAATAGCCCTTAAGGTACTCAAACATTTCCTTATTGTCCTGGCTGGTGCCATAGTCATATGCCCATCCTGCGCCTGATGTAAAGGTATGGTAACGCAGCATATCGAGCACGCCCACTGCAGGCAGCGCCACTTTAAACAGCTCCGGCCTTTGTGTCATAACCGCGCCCACAAGCAGGCCGCCGTTACTGCCCCCACGCACGGCAAGGTAGTCAGATGATGTGTAGTTTTCTTTAATCAGGTATTCTGCGGCGGCAATAAAATCGTCAAATACGTTTTGCTTTTTAAGCTGTGTGCCCGCATCGTGCCAGGTGCGGCCATATTCGCCGCCGCCACGCAGGTTGGCCACCGCATAAATACCGCCGTTTTCCATCCACACCAGGTTGCTAATGCTAAAGGCCGGCGTAAGGCTTATGTTAAACCCGCCGTAACCGTACAGTATAGTTGGGTTATGCCCATCAAGCTTCAGGCCTTTTTTGTGTGTAATAATCATGGGTATCTTAGTGCCGTCTTTACTGATGTAAAATACCTGTTTCGACTCATAATCATCGCTGTTAAAGTCAATCTTTGGCTTGTCGTATAGTGTAGATGCGCCCGTCTTAGGGACAAACGCATAAATAGTGCCGGGGGTAATGTAGTTGGTAAACGAGTAATAGATGGTTTTTTCGTCTTTCTTGCCGCCAAAACCACCTGCACTGCCTATGCCCGGCAGCTGTACTTCGCGCACCAGCTTGCCTTTAAAATCATACTGCTTTACAACCGAAACCGCATCTTTAATATAACTCGCAAAAATATAACCGCTGCCTGTTCCGGCCGAAAGCACGTTATCGGTTTCCGGTATAAGGTCTTTCCAGTTTTCCTGCCCGGGTGCTGATGCATCTACCGTAACCACGCGGTTATTGGGCGCTTTATAATCGGTTGCAATGTATAGGGTGCTGCCGTTATTGTCTATAATACGGGTGTTGGTATCAGTATTGTCTACAACAGGTACTACAGCGGTGTGTTGTTTGCTCAGGTCCATAATATATAAAGCCCTGCCGGATGTAGTGTTAGATGCCGATATAACAAGGAAACGCTCGTCTTCGGTTAAATAACCACTTATGTAGCGCCACTTTTTAGCTGTTGACCTTCCGTAAATAACCTCGTCTTTTTCCTGGGGTGTGCCCAGTTTATGAAAATACAGCTTGTGGTGGTCGGTCTTGGCACTCAGCAGGCTGCCTTCGGGCTTTTCGTAGGTGCTGTAGTAAAACCCTTCGCTGCCCCTCCAGGCCATACCGCTGAATTTTACATTCTCAATAACTTCGCCGGTAAGTTTTTTACTAACAGCATCCATAATAATGATTTTGCCCCAGTCGCTGCCGCCTTCGCTTATCATGTACGCCACAAGGTTGCCCTTTTTGTTGAAGCTTATACCGCTAAGCGATGTAGTGCCATCTTTGCTAAAGGTGTTGGGGTCCAGGAAAACCTCTTCCTTACCATTTTTGTCTTTACGGTATAAAACGCTTTGGTTTTGCAGGCCGTTGTTGCGGTAGTAGTAGGTAAAATCGCCCTCTTTAAACGGTGCTGATATACGCTCATAATTCCACAGCTTTTCCATACGTGCCTTTATGGTATTGCGAAACGGAATCTGGTCGAGGTAGTTAAACGTAACTTCGTTCTCGGCTTTTACCCATGCGGCGGTTTCGGCAGAGCGGTCGTCTTCCAGCCAGCGGTATGGGTCGGGCACGGTGGTGCCAAAATAACTATCGGTAGTAGCGTCTTTGCGCGTTTCGGGGTATTTAATGTCTTTCATTTGTGCAGTTGCGCCAAAGCTAATAAGCATAGCTGTGGCTAAGGATATTGGTTTCATAGCCTGTAGGGTTAATACACAAATGTAATGAAAAGTGCTTTAGCTGGTAAACAGAGGGGCATATTTACTGCGGTGTTTGTACAGTAAAATGCCGTTTAACGCCACAACCACAATGGCTGCACCTATGGCAGGCACATCAAGAAACAGGTGAAACAGCAGTATGTTGAGCGAAAGCGGCACCAGTGCTGCCAGTGCAAACGGCACCCACAGGCGGAAGACCAGCATAAGCCCTATGATGATTTCAAAAACGGCTACCACCTGTAATACGTATCCGCTGGCAGCAAGCGATGTCATGAATTCTGAGGCGGCAACAGGGGGTTGGGGCAGGGGGATAAAAGAATATAATTTATTGGCTCCGAATGCAATAAGGATTAAGCCTAAAACAATGCGAACAATTTGAGTAAATTGTGACTTCATAAGCGAAAATGTTTACGGATTATGATTTTATAAACTTTATCACAAGTTAATAAATTATTTGTAATTATTTGGCAAAAAAATTAACAATAAAAAAGCGCCTGAATGTTCTTACAATTCAGGCGCCGTGTCTAAGGGGGGAAATATTAATTACTGTACAATAACAGGAAAGCTTACCTGAGCATCGGTACTGCCGCCTGCGTTGGCTATGTTGCCCTCTGCAACGCCTGCCGCTGTTTTCTCGGGGTGGTGTACCAGTGTAAGCGTTAGCGTGCCGTTAGCAGGTATAGCTGCCGTTGTATAGGCTACGGTAAGGCCTATTGGGTTGCCGTCTTCATCTTCATCAGTATAGCTAAAAGTGCCAAGGCCGTTTTGCTGATAGAAAATCTGGTGGTGGTCGCCTTCAGCAAATATTTCGGCGGTAATGTCCTCGGCAGGGTTTACCATTTCATTGGTAAAGGTAATAGCGCCGTTATAAACGGTATTTGCTGCAAAGTTGCCGCTTACGGTAACCACGGGTGCCTGAGGGCCGTCGCCATCCAGGTCGCGCGAGGTTAGCGTTACCACACTGCCGCCGCCTACCGGGCTAAAGCTGGCCGTTACGGTGGTTATTACTTCTTCTTCGTTTACCGGTGCAATAGCGGTGTCATCATCGCTGCACGATGCAAGCATGCCAACGGTTAATAGTGTAAGTACTGAAACTTTAAATCTCTTCATCTTAGGGATTGTTTTATGATTAATAATTGAACTTTAATTGTATCTGTACGTTGCGCCCCGCCTCATCGGCATACAGGCGCTGGCGGTTAAGGTAATCGCGGTAGTTTGTATTGAACAGGTTGTATACCGAAACATTTACACTTGCCTGTGTTTTGCCAATGCTAAACTGCCTTCCGGCAGAAAGGTGTACCAAATGGTAGCCTTTCGGCGGCCTGCTGATGTTAACCAGCGTGGGCACGAGTTCGCCGTTAATCGGTACATCGGCATAAAAATCATAGTTGGGATAGCGCGTTTGGTGCAGTACCGCCTCGCTGCGCACCTCGGCAAAAAAGCCATGCCAGCCTGCATTGGTGTACCTGAATGTATTGCTAAAGGTTAGCGGCGGCATATCAATCAGAGCTTCATCAGTATCGGTATTTGTGCCGTGCACATAGGCGGCGTTCAGGCTGTGTTTTAGGTACGATGTAACATCCCATTCGGTATGCAGGTCGGCGCCTGCTAAAAGGGCATCATTCTGTCTGTAGCTGTATACGGGGAATGCCCCGCGCGTGGTGTATTCCACCCCCGTAGGACGCAGGTACATAAAATCACGGATGCTGTTTATATAAGGCGTAACCTCGGCCCTGAAGCTGTTGGCATTAGCCTGTACCGTTACAGATGCCTTAAGCGCCTGTTCTTTTTTAAGCCCCAGGTTGCCCAGTTCTATGGTGGCGTTGCTGTGGTGCAGGCCATCGCTAAAAAGCTCGCCAGGGTTGGGGTTGCGCACGGCAAGGCCCACATTGCCCAACAGGCTCAGGCTTTCGCCGAAATCTTTACGCACACCCGCACTGGCCGAAACGTTATGGAAGGTAAACTTTGGGTTGGTTAGCCATTGCGTACCGAAATCCTGTGTAATGAAATGATCGTACACGCCGTCATAGCCCAGGGCAGTCCAGCGGGTTTTCTGGTAAAACTTATCGGCATCCATGTGGCTAAAGTCATAACGCGCGCCTACTTCTGCCGTAAGGCTGTTGCCAAAACTGTGCGAAGCTATGGCATAAGCGCCGGCGTCATACTTATGGTAGGTGGGTATAAGGGGGCGCACACCGGTATCGGGGCTGGCATCGTTATGCTGTGCCGCGCCGCTAACACCGGCCTTAAACGTGTTGGCATCGGTCTCCTGTTTCCAGTCGGCATTTACCGAATGCGTAACCAGCGTAAGGTCAAGTGCCGGGATATCGGCAAAACTGCCACGGCGCAGGTCATACTCTTTCCTCAAATTCTGCTGAAAGGCATACTGTACATTTAGCGCCGACCCATCTTCAAAATCTTTTTCAAAATTAAGTTTTGCCAAATGGTGCTGTACCTCCTGCCTGGGGTTGTTTATGCTGTGGGTAAACGGGTTTGTAACCACGGGCTGCCCACTGTTTATAGCACGAACCAGGTCGGTCACGTTGCCTATGTGCGTAGTAGTGGCAATGCCTATTGTGGCATTGTAAAAGCTGTAAAAACCGGTTAGTTTATAGCTTTCGCCAATGTACCCAAAATCCCCCGAAAAGTTAGCCTCGCGGTTGCCGGTGTTGCTTAGTATGTAGTCAGGGGTTTCGCGGTCGCCGTAGTATTTAAAGGTGCCCTGCGCATTCCATGCCCAGCCCTGTGCAGCGCCTTTGTGCAGGCTGCTGCTTATGGTGCCGCCGCGCCCGTTGCTATCAGCTGTTAGTACGGTTTTGCCAAAAAGGGTATCCTGCTGCACACGCAACGGTTCTACCACAACCAGCCCGCCCACGGCATCGCCCCCATATTGCAGGGCTGATGCGCCTTTTATAACGCTTACCTTACCGGCGGCATTAACATCGAGGTTTGGGGCGTGTTCGGTGCCCCATTGCTGGTCTTCTAACCGTACGTTGTTAGAAATTACAGGCACGCGGCTGCTGTGCAGGCCGTTTATAACGGGCTTTACTATGGTAGTGCCGGTTTTCAGGGCGCTAACGCCGGGCAGTTCCTTAAGGGCATCGCCCAGGGAGCCGCTGCTGTATTTTTCCAGCGTTTGGACTGATAGTTTTTGTATGGGTGCAATGTCTTTATTTAGCAGTTTTTCGGTAAGTACTACTTCGTTAAGTTGGGTAATATCGGGGTTAAGGTTGGCATTGAGCACTTCATTTTTATGGAAATCCACAATAGTGTCGAGGCTTTTATAGCCCACATAAGATATAACCACGCGGTGGCTGCCGGTGGCAATTCCGGTAAGGGTATAAGTACCATCGGGCAGGCTGAGGGCGTGACCGTTCTCAATATGTATGTGCGCGCCGTCAAGCGGAACGCCGGTATTGGTAAGCACCTTTCCGCTAAGCGAATGCTGCGAAAAAGCGCACCAGCTTGTGGCAAATACTGCCATAAGCAAATAAAAAATACGCATGTGAAATCGTGAATCAGTAGTAAACAATACCCTTTTGGGCTATGGTGTGCCGTTGTTTTTAACACAAAGTCCACAAAGTTTTTTCACAAGGGTCACAAAGTCAGCCCTTGAAGTGCACAAGGCTTTGTGTTCTTTAATAGTAAAATTCCAGGTGTACTTTGTGCATCCTTAGTGTTCTTTGTGTTAAAAAAACATAAGGTATGGCACAAGGCTGTTTATACTAATACAGGCGGGGCGCGTAATGCAAACAGGCTACCGCTGTAGTGGGCGGTGCTTTCAACTGCATTAAAGCTGTAGGGAATAGTGGTATGTAAAAAATGCAGCGACAGGCAAAACTCCTGTGGGGCTACAAAAAAGTCGAAGTGAAAATCGCACACCGCACAATCATCGTCATCGCTATGGTCGTGTGAGGCGTGGCCAAAGTGTTTGGCTTTTTCCTCATGATGGTGCTTGTGGTCGTGCTTAACGTAATGAAAAGACTGGTAGGCCATGGTAAGCTGTACCAGGGCCATAAGCATCAGGTTAAATAATGCGAACTTTCTTTTCATGAGGGCAAATGTAGAAAAAGAAATTTACATTATTGCAACTAAATTGCAATTAACAATTCATTGACAAATTAAATACGTCATTTTGTGTTGGCTTTTTACAAGCTTATGTCCTCAATTGGCAAGCCCGTAAACAAACTTTTCCCGAAATTAGCGCTATGCAAACATCGATTACAAAAACACAAATTGCCGTTATGAGCGTGGCCGCAGGCATTTGTGTAGCAAACATTTACTACAACCAACCCATACTTAAAGACATATCGCAATCGCTTAACGTGCCCGAAAAACAGGCCGGAACCATATCAGTACTTGCGCAGGCGGGCTACGGTCTGGGGCTTTTTTTTCTTACGCCGCTGGGCGATAAGGTAAACCGCAAAAAGCTTATCCTGTCGCTAATGGGCATTTTGGTGGCGGTGTTGATAGGTATAACCTTTGTGCAAAGCTTCTTCTGGCTGTGCATTTTTAGCCTGTTAACAGGGCTGCTTAGTGTGGCCGCGCAGGTTATACTGCCCATGGCCGCCAGTATGGATCCCGTAAACCGGGGGCGTACTGTGGGCATTATCTTTACAGGGATATTGGTCGGGATCCTTTCTGCACGCATTTTTAGCGGACTTATAGCCGGTGCGCTGGGCTGGCGCTATGTATATGGCATTTCGGCGGGGCTTGTACTGGTGGCTATGGCCCTGGTGCAGTTTAGCCTTCCGGGGATGAAAGCCGGTTTCGACGGCAATTATGGCAAGCTGCTGGGCTCATCGCTGCACCAGTTTAAGCGTTTCCCGGTGCTGAGAAGGGTAGCCATAGCCGGTGCCTTTATGTTTGGTGTGTTTTGCTCGTTCTGGACAACGCTTACCTTTCACCTAAGCGGCGAACCGTTTAATTACGGGCCCGATGTTATAGGCCTTTTTGGCATCCTGGCCATAGGCGGGGCATTGCTGGCGCCCGTTTTTGGCAAGCTGGCCGATAAGGGCAACCCCACACGGGCACAGTTGCTGGCGGGCGGCATGGTGTTAATTAGTATTGTTTTAATAAAAGTTTTTCCGCATTCGGTTGCGGGTTTTGTAGTTTCGGTACTGCTGCTTGATGTGGGCGTGCAGGCTATGCAGGTAACTAATGTGGCTACCATTTATTCGCTCGATGCAACCGCGCACAGCCGCATTAACACGGCCTATATGACGAGTTATTTTATAGGTGGGGCATTGGGTAGCTTTACGGGCATACAGTGCTGGGGCACCGGCGGGTGGCAGCTGGTAACCTGGCAGTTGCTGTTGTGGTGTGTTGTGGCTATGGTGGCGGTGTCAATAAAAGTTAAGAAGTAAATGTTCTTTTGTCTTGAAACAAAAGAACCAAAAATTCAAGGCTCTAACTTCTTATGCTACAAATTATATGTTTTAGCTAAACGATTTGAACTCGCTTCGCTCAAACAGCAAATCGTTCTTAACGCCAAAACATATAATTTGCTTAACGCAACGAAGTTTAAGGCCGAACTTCACTCAAATCCTGAAAATAGTAATGTAATCAACAGATAATGAAAAATATAATCCTAACTATCCTTATAACTACAAGCGCTTTTGCCCAAAACAAGCTGGAGGCTGTAGGTGTTTTTGAAGGCAGGCAACCCATAGGTGTGGCGGTTGACACCGAATCGAACCGCGTTTTTGTTTCGTTTCCGCATAATGAGCCTTTTAAGTACGGGCTTGCAGAGCTGGGTAAAATAGAAATACCGTACCCTGACGAGAAGTGGAACCATTACACCGGAGCCGACGATGATGCCCATTTTTATAACGTGCAGGATTTGTATGCCGATGACAAGGGCTACCTGTGGGTGCTGGACAGCAAGCCGTCTGGCGGGGCATCGGTCTTTGGCGATGACGGTAAACAGGAGGAAGGGAAGTTTAAGTTGGTTAAAATAAAACTGTCTGACAGTAAAGTAGAAAAGGTGTACCGTTTTGGCGGGCTCAACAAGGTTAAAAGCGGCCTAAATGATGTAAGGGTAGATACACAACGCAACCTGGCCTACCTGAGCGACCCGGCACAAAAAGCCATTGTAGTACTGGATCTGGCTACCGACACGGTGCGCCTTGCCCTTCAAAACCACGCCAGTACTACGGCCACACCCGGCTATGTACTGAATATTGACGGTGTAGACATGAAAGATGAAAAGGGCAACCCGTTTAAAAGCGATGTTAACGGCATTGCACTGACTAAAGACAATAAATATTTTTACTACAAACCCATAAACCACAACAACCTGTACCGTATTGAAACGCAATACCTGGCAGATGCTACGCTATCTGCGGAAGCGTTGGGCAGCAAGGTAGAAACGGTGGCTGATGTGGGCGTTACCCACGGGCTGGAGTGCGATGCAAAGGGTAATATTTATTTTGGCGATTCGCCCAACCACAGTATAAAATATGTAAGTCCAAATGGTAAGGTACATACACTGGTTAAAGACAGCCGTATTATATGGCCCGACAGCTTTGGTATAGGGAGCAACGGTTATGTATATTTTAGCTGTGCACAGCTAAACCGTCTGCCCAAATGGAATAACGGTAAAGACAGGGTAGAAAGGCCTTTCAGGGTGTATAGGGTTAAGATGGTGCAATAAATATTGTGAGGCAGTATTTGTTAATTAAATACTAAAAAGCTGTACGCAACCGTTTTAGCTAATATGTATCTATATAAAACAAATCACACACTATGAAAAAACCTATCATGCTGTTGCTGCTGCTTACCGGCGCTGTTACGGCAACCTATGCCCAGGTAGATTCTACGGGCATTAACTCAAAGAAACACGAAATCAAGATTGGCGCCATTAAAGGGCTTGCCGGCGGAATTATTGAAGGTACGTATGAGTACATCAATTCGCCGTACTTTACTTACGGTGCCTCGATTTTAGGCAACCTTGACACCAATAATGATTATCCGGAAGACTTCTCTATTACGCCCTTTGCCCGTTTTTACTTTACCGAATCAAGGGAGTATGGCGCCAAGGGATTTTTTGTAGAAGGCTTTGGTAAGTTTATAGCAGGCCGGGAGTATACATACACAACTGAGGTGTATTATGACCAAAATGGTAACGAATACTGGAATGGTTATGACAGGGACGAAAAATACACCGCAGGCTCTATAGGCCTTGCCATAGGCTGGAAGTGGGTTAACCACGCCGGTTTTGTGTTTGAAATACTTGCCGGTGGAGGCCGCAACTTTGGGCAGGGTACAGGCCCTGATGCTTCTTTCAGGGGAGATTTTAATATAGGTTACCGGTTTTAAGTAGCCGTTACAGTATCACAAATCCGCATTACAGTGCGGATTTTTTATTTATATGCCATCTGTCTACTGCCCACTGCGCACTCCTTCGGGGGTAACCCCAAAATACTTTTTAAACGCCGTACTGAACGACTGCGCATAGGCATAGCCGCATTGTTCGGCAATATCGCTAACGGTTAATGATGTTTCCAACAGCAGGCGTTTGGCAATGGCCATGCGCTGTGCGTGCAGGTAGCCCATAACCGTATTGCCAAACAGCGCCTTAAAGCCTTTTTTCAGCTTAAACTCATTAAGGCCGGTGTGGCGGCTCAGGCTGGCCAGGGTGTGGTGGGCGGCGGGGTTTTCGTCTATCAGGGTACGCACCAGGTGCAGGCGCCCGGTGTCTTTATCGCTTACTTTATGTTGCGGCAGGGTAGCGGCGGCAATAAACTGCTCTAATTGCAATTGCAGCAGTTTTAGCGCACAGGTTTCTATAAACAGCTGTTTTATAATACCTTCCTTTTCGCAGTGCACAATGTCGTCCAGCACAGCAAACATCTCAGGAGTTATACGCTGTGCGGGTGCCATTGCAGCGGGGAGTTGCTGCGCCAGGCTTTTGGCAAACCCTTCAAATGCGGGGTGGCCCAGCTGCATAAAGCGCTCAAAATAAGCAGTGGTAAACTGTATTTGTACGGTTATGTTTTCCCCCTCAATATCATCGGGCTCCAGCCAAAATTCGCCCTGCGGAATGTAAAACAGGTTGTGGGTGCCGGCGCTCACGCTGTTTTTGCTGTCGCGGCCAAAAACAATACTGCGGCTTCCGGCCAATGAAAAATACAGCTCAATATACGGGCTGGTGTTTTCCATTTGCACCGGGAAAGGCTTATCAAAACACACCCTGCTGTACAACAGGCGCATACCGCTAAAATCGGTGCGCTTAAAGCTGGTATGCCCATAACCATAGTCAAAAGCCAGTTCTTTTTCGGCTATGGGGCCTGTATCTTCGCGCAGGGGCCTTATGCGGCACACTACGGCTTCGGGAATTGTATTGGTCTCCATATCAGTATTTATCCGTTTTTCAAACTTCAAAATCCGTTTAGCAAACACCACAGGCTGTAGTGGTGTACTACTTTTGCGCCAAAATTACTATTATTATTTAGACTAATTCTATTTTAATTGAAAATTAAAGTAAATAAATACACTTAATTCTTACGCGCATATAAATAAATACAAATATGAAATTCTTTACAATCAAAAAACTCAAAACACTGTGCGCCGCACTGCTGCTTTTGCTGGGTTATGCCACTCAGGCCCAGAACAGCTATTGCGTGCCCACGTGGGGTGGCTGGGCAGCAAACGAGCCCACTGAACCCATTACCCTGGTACAGCTGGGGCAAAATGGGGTTAACGGCATTAATAATGCCTCTACAGAAGTGTTGTCATCGGCCACACCAAGGTATGAAGACTTTTCTTCAACCTCTATGAATGTTGCCAAGGGGCAAACCTATACCCTTGTGGTAAAAGGCAATACAGATGGTAATAATATAAACTACATTACCGTGTATTTTGACTGGAATGGCGATGGCACTTTTGGCAACGCTACGCCCGATGATGCCGCTGCACAACAGGTGCTTACCAACCAGCCTGAAAAACACCAGCACCTTACTGCACTGGTTAACAGCACCGGGCTTGACAACCTGTCTGTAGTGCATAACATTGTTATACCTACCGATGCCGTTACAGGCGCTATAAGGATGCGTGTAGTTAAGAATTACAATGCACCGTCTAACCACCCGTGCAGCAACCCGTTTACTTTTGGGCAGGTTGAAGACTATACCCTTAACATTACCGAAGCAGGCGAAGAGCCTTCTACCGGGTGTGCCAATACAGAACCGGGCAACAACCCCGGCGATACCGGCTGCGTGAGCTTTACCTACAACGGGCAAACCGTATCATACACTACCGTGCGCGGTGCCGACGGCAACGTGTGGCTACAGCAAAACCTGGGTGCCGAAGGCGTAGCCACGGCAATGGACCAGGACACGGCTTATGGCGACCTTTACCAATGGGGACGCTGGGAAGACGGGCACCAGAAACGTACATCGGCTACTACAAGTACTGCAGCTAACCCTAATAACCCGGACGGGTTGGGTTCAGGGCAGGCTACTTATATAACTTCAGGATGGTGGAACGGCAACGCCCTTACCGATACCTGGGCAGCTGCAACGCCAGAGGATGCTACCGATATTAACGGCTGCGACCCTTGTAAGGCACTTGGCGAAGGCTGGGTAATGCCTACACAGGAAAACTGGACTGTCCTTGTAGATGCAGAGGATATATCTAACCCGGCTACGGCTTTTGCCAGTAACCTTAAGCTTCCGGCAAACGGCTACAGGTCGTCTTCAGACGGTGGTTTTACCTTTGTGGGCCAAAGGGGCTATTACTGGAGCGCTACGCCTACAGGCATAGGCGCCAAATATCTTTATGTGGGTACAACCATAGCTAATCCGGCTGCCGGCGCAATGCGCGGACAGGGTGCTGCCGTGCGTTGCCTTAAAATAGCACAGCAAATACAATCGGTTACGGTTACTACACAAAACAGTGTGCCGGCAACCATTACCACAAACGGCGGAACACTACAGCTTGTAGCAGCGGTTAACCCAACTACTGCAAGCCAAAACGTTACCTGGAGCATTGCAACAGGTAGTGATTTTGCTACTGTAAACGCTACAGGCCTTGTTACAGCTACCGCAAACGGAACTGTAACCGTACGTGCTACAAGTGTGGCGGATACTACCAAGTTTGGCGAAATAACCGTAACGGTTACCAACCAGGTTGTGCCTGTAACCTGTTCATTTGCAGCTGTAGCTGTTACGGGCTTTAATGCCGATGTTATTGCAGAAGGTACAGGCGGCAACGCTAACAACAAAGCTACACAACCAATAGACGGTGCAAACGGATATTATGCGCAGGATTTTGTACCTGCCAACCCACATTCTTCGGGGGCAAGTGCGGCGGCCTATGGCGCCGGGCTTCCTAATAACGGAACTATAAGCAGCGATGCTACAGCCGGCCTTACGTTTCAGCTGGCTGACTATACAGCTAATAACGCGCTTATCTTAAGAAACAGCTTAACCAATACCGGAACACTTACCTTTACACAGCAAAAGAAAGCCGAAAAGGTATATGTGGCATGGGTTAGTGCAGAAGGCACAAACAATGTAGATGTAACGGTAAACTTTGCCGATGGTACATCTCAGGTATTTGCGGCACAGCAGGCTAACGACTGGTGGTCTGACGGTGCACCGCAGGCTACCGTTAAGGCCGATGGCCCTCTTGGAAGGGTATCTGTAATAACTACGGCAGGCTGGGCTCCGGTAAATAGCTTTAGCGGGCTTACACAAACGTACTTATTCCAAAAAGAGTTTGAGCTTAGCGCTGCTAACCACAACAAGCTTATTGCATCTGTAAGCTTTGCTAAAGAAACGTCTGCAAACGCAGCTACCACAACAGCCGTTTTAGGTGTTAGTATTTGCGAAACGCCGCAAACACCTGTTGCAGTTACCGGTGTTACGGTTACTACACAAAACAGCGTTCCTGCAACCATAACAACAGCAGGCGGCACACTACAGCTTGCAGCCGCGGTTACCCCGGCCGATGCAAGCCAAAACGTTACCTGGAGCATTGCAACAGGCAGCGAATTTGCTACCGTAAGCGCTACAGGCGTTGTAACAGCTGCTGCAAACGGTACTGTAACGGTTCGTGCTACATCAGTAGCTGATACTACTAAGTTTGGTGAAATAACCGTTACGGTTAACATAGCAGCTACGGGAGAGTGCCCGTCACTTACCGAATTATATGAAAACTTTGATACCCTTACCTGCTGCGATTTAGGCGTTGTGCCGGATTGTTGGGAGAGTATCCTGATAAACGGCAGTAACCAGATTATATCGGGCACTACGCCTGCATCGGGCACCAGCAACGTGTATATGAATGGCTATGGCCAGGGCAAAATAGCTATTGTAGTATTGCCACACTTTAGCAATGTAAGTGCCGGTACACACCAGTTCAGGTTTAAGGTAAGGGCTAACAGCGGCCCCGGCGCGTTAGACTTTGGTTATATTACCGATATTGAAGACGAAAACACATTTGTGGTTATAGAAGCGCTTACCATAAGCAACAGCACCTACACAAGTGCAGATGCCGAAAGGACGATTGCAATACCTACAACAGTACCGGCAGGTGCAAGGCTTGCCATAAGGAACCCGGGCACATCATGGGCCGGTTTTTATTGGGATGATGTATATTATGAGCCAATACCGCCTACAACAGGCAACGGTATAACAGGCTATAACTTTGATATTATTGCAAACGGTGTGGGCAATGCCTCGCAATCATCGGGCATAGGCCTTGACGAGGTTAACTCAAGGGCGCTTGTATCGCTTGATTTCCAGGCTACAGCTACCAGCGCACTGCCTACGTATGGCCTTCCGGTAAACGGTGTTATAAACAGTGCCGCTTCGGCAGGTGTTAGCTACCAGCTGGCTAACTATACTGGGCCAAACGCGCTGTACCTTACACCATCTTATGTAACCGGTTCGGCTAACACGGCAAGCACGGGTACACTATCATTCCAGGCACAAAACGCCGAGGTGGTGTATATACTTTCTGCTGCTGCTGGCGGTGGTTCAAGCAACCTTCCGTTTACGGCTACCGTAAACTTTAGCGACGGCACAAACCAGCAGGCATCATTAAATGCAAAAGACTGGTACAACGGCACCAACTTTGCCATAAAAGGCATAGGCCGTGTAAACAGGACAAACAACAACCTTGAAGGCGATGCAGAAAACCCAAGGCTGTATGAGCACACTATAGCGCTAACAGCGGCTAACCAAACCAAGACTATAACAGGCATTACGTTTGCCTTTACAGGAGATTCTACTGCTGAATATGGTAATGAAATACGTTTCGCCATACTTTCTGTAACAACAGGCGAGGCGGTAGACGATGTACTTACCGTGGCTACCACAAACAACGCCCCGGCTACTATTACCACAAACTCGGGCGTACTGGAGCTTGATGCTTTCCTTAACGGAAGCTACACGGCCGATATTACCTGGAGTATTGTTGAAGGCGGTACAGGCCATGCAACCGTAGATATGTATGGCAAGGTAACGGCTGTGGCTAACGGCACCGTGATTGTAAGGGCTACCAGCACTACAAACCCTGAACTGCACGGCGAAATAACCATTACCATAACCAACCAGGTTGAGGGCTACTGCGAATCGTACTTTGTAAACGGATGTTCAGGCCTTGCCATAAGCGGCGTGAGCACTACCGGTGGTACAACTAACATTAGCAACCTGTCTTCAGGCTGTAGTAATGATAACTCACTTACCGGCTATGGTGACTTTACCGAGCAAACAGTAACGGCTGCCGCAGGAGATACGGTTAACTTTACCGTAAACTTCTCGGGCAATACAGCTTACCTATCGGTATGGATTGACTGGAACCATGACTTTATTTTCTCTGACGATGAAAGGGAATACTTTACAGGAAATGCTGAGGCAACAGGTACAACAACGTTTGCTGTAACGGTTCCTGAAGATGCCGAGCTTACTGCAACACGCATACGTATAAAAGCGGTTAACGGCTGGGAGGGTTCAGGCCCGTGCGGCTACAACTCAATAGGTGAGGTTGAAGACTATACCTTTACCGTTGTTGAGCCTGTGGCTATTACCGGTGTAACCGTGGCTACACAAAACAACGTTCCGGCTACCATAGTAACCGAAAACGGCACACTACAGCTTGTGGCTACCGTAAACCCTGCTGAGGCTTCGCAAGAGGTAACCTGGAGCATTACTGCCGGTACAGCTGCTACCGTAAGCGCTACAGGCCTTGTAACAGCTACAGCAAACGGTACGGTTACCGTGCGTGCCACATCGGTAGAAGATACTACCCAGTTTGACGATATCGAAATTATTGTAGACGTTCCGGGCTACTGCGATGTATCGGTAGATTATGATGTAGAGCCTATATCTCTTGTACAGTTTGCCAACATTAACAACGCTACTTCGGCAGTGGTAGATGCTACCCCGGCTTATGAAGACTTTACAGGCATGGTGGCAAACGTTATTCAGGGCGAAACCTATACCATTACCGTAAAAGGTAACACCGTAGGCCAGTTTGAACACGATATCCGTGTGTTTATAGACTGGAACCAGGACCTTGAGTTTGATATGGAAACCGAGTACTACTGGGCTTCGCTACTGCCATCAACCGGTACTGATAACGTAACCGCTACAATTGATATTGAAATCCCTGCCACGGCACTTGCCGGAAACACAAGGCTAAGGGTTATAAAAGACCAGTGGAATATATATGAAGAAGGTGAGTTTGATGCCTGCCTTAACGCATACTACGGCCAGGTGGAAGACTATACCGTAAACATTGCGGCGGCTGTGCCTGCACAAACCGTTGAGGTTACCACACAAAACAACGTGGCAGCAGAAATCACGGTAATAGACGGCACACTACAGCTTGTAGCTACCGTTGCGCCTGATAATGCTACCAACCAGAACGTAACGTGGACTATAGTTTCGGGTGCTGAATATGCAACTGTAAATGCTAACGGTGTTGTTACCGCTACGGGCGACGGTACTGTTGTGGTACGTGCCACGTCAGTTTCTAACCCTGAAGTGTTTGACGAAATAACCATTGTTATAAGCAACCAGCTTACGTGCGAAGAGCAAAACCCTGGCGCTACAGAGCCTGTTACGCTTGTAAACTTTGCGGGTATTAACAATGAGTCGGCTGCTGCTATAGGCGGTGCGTTTACTGAAAACTTCCTTTCGGTAACCGGTACTGCTGCAAGGGGCGAAGAATATGTACTTACTGTTAAGGGTAACACCAACGGCGATTTTGCCAACACCGTTACCGCTTACATAGACTGGAACCAGAACATGAACTTCTCAGACGAAGGCGAAACCTTTGAGGTAGGCACACTGCAAAACTCTACAGGTACTGATGCTGCTGAGGTAACACTGGCCATTACCATACCGGAAACGGCTGCACTGGGCAACGCTACACTGCGCATTGTTAAAAAACGTGCCGAGGGCGAAGTGCCTTGTAATGCCAACCTGTATGGCCAGACTGAATACTACACGCTTACAGTAACAGAGGCGGCAGGCACAGGAGACTTTAACCTGGCTGCCATAAGTGTTTACCCTAACCCGGTTGTAGATGTATTGAACATTGAAGCTACCGAAGAAGTAACACTTGCCGAAGTATACAGCACATTAGGCCAAAGGGTACTTGCCGGTAAAGGCAAAACACTAAACCTTATGGGCCTTGAAAGCGGAGTGTATATAGTTAAGGTAGTACTGCAAAACGGTGTTACGCAAAACATAAAAATTGTAAAACAATAGCAAGTAAATTGTTGAGTCGTTAGTTTTTTCTCTCAGAACCCCGGTGGCAGCCGGGGTTCTGTTTTTTTATAAAAAACCCTTACCCCCTAAACGCCAGCGGAGACTGTGCTGTTTCCTTTTTAAAGAAGTTAGAGAAATGGGCAACCTCTTCAAATCCCAGGGCATAGGCAATTTCGCTTACGCTGCGGGTGGTTTGCTTTAGCAATATCTTGGCTTCCTGCAATATGCGGCGGCGTATAAGCTCGGTTGTGGTGCTGCCGGTGTGCTCCTTAAGCGCCTTGTTGAGGTGGTTTACGTGTACTGATAGCCGCCCGGCATAATCGGCCGCGGTGCGCAGCGCAATTTTATGGTTGTTTGCCGTTATAGGGAACTGCCGTTCCAAAAGCTCTATAAATAACGACGAAATCCGCGCCGAAGACGTGTTAGAGGTGTACAGCTCAGTGCTGGGCTGCAGCTTTTGCCCGTAGTGTATAAGTTCCAGCAGGTAGTTGCGCAGCAGGTCATACTTATAGGCATACGTGCCTTCAAGCTCGGTGTACATTTTTTTGTACAGCTGTTCAATCTCGGCGGCCTGGGCATCATTCAGTTCAAAAACAGGGTAGCTGCCGGGGCTGAATATAGGCAGCTCATCGGGCACAATGCCGCTTTTGCTTTTTACCAGGAACTCCTCAGTAAATATGCAAAAGAACCCACCCTGGTTCTCGTCCAGCGGTAGCCAGTTATAGGGTACACGCGGCGATGCAAACAGCAGTGCATACTTTTCTATCTCAATCTGCTTATCGGCATACTCGGCCCGGTTGCGGCCCTTTATAAAGCTTATCTTGTAGTACTGCCGGCGGTTATAGGGCATGGTTGGTTTGTTTTTGTACTGTGCCAGCGCCTTTGCCACATCAAATACATTAAAGTGGCCTATTTCGTTGCTAATGCCTTCAGGCAATAATATCCCCGCGGCATTGCTGTCTTTATAAAAATCGGTTTTGTGGCTGTAAAAATCCTCAAGCGATGTTGTGTCCATAATATTCTTGCAAAAATCAAATATAGTTATTTTTAAGATACAGATGTTTTAATGGTAATGTGTTGTGAATGAGTGGTAAATGCGGTTTTGTGAAACGAACATGATTTGCTTTTTGCAAATCATGGATTGATGTTTGCAAACCCGGCCCTCTACACCTGTCATAACTTTGTAGTATTAAAACAATAGTATTATGAAACTTACAAACAGTAAAATTTTAATAACCGGCGGCGCCAGCGGCATTGGCCTGGGCTTAACCGAACGCTTTGTGCAACAGGGTAACACCGTTATAATTGTAGGCCGCAGGGAAAGCCTGCTTAACCAGGTAGCTGCCCGCCTTGATAACGTAATCCCTTTTGTGGCCGACCTCTCTGACTCCGCAGGCCGCCAGGGGCTGTTTAACTGGGTACAGCAAAACCATCCTGATTTAGAGGCATTCATCAACAATGCGGGCATACAAAACTGGATGTCAATACACGATGCTGATTTTATAGAGCGTGCAAAAGCCGAGATTGTTACCAATATTGAAGCGCCGCTGCACCTTACTGCCTTGTTTTCTGAATTAAAAAGCCTTAAAACACTTGTTAATGTAACATCAGGCCTTGCCTTCGTGCCGGCCAGCAAAATAGGTGTGTACAGCGCTACCAAAGCCTTTTTGCACTCGTTTACGCTTACTACGCGCTATGTGCTTCAGGACAGGGGTATAGAGGTAATAGAGCTTATACCGCCTGCGCTTGATACCGACCTTGGTGGCACGGGCATACACAGCCAGTTTCCGCCGGTTAGCGGTTTTGTAGACAGCGTGTTTAATGACCTTGAGGCCGGTAAAACCGAGATTACCTACCTGCACAGTACCGATATGGCTATCGGCGGGCCGGAAGTGATAAAGGCAAGGTTTGATGTGCTAAACCCACCTAAATAAGAAAACAGAACCCCGGTGGAAGACGGGGTTCTGTTTTTTATGTTTCACACCGTGAATCCAAGTTCCGAAAGTGAAATATTAAGCACTTTTCTATGTGTTACTGTAGTAAAATACGTACATAAAAAAACGCCCCAATTGGGGCGTTTTGTCTTTGGATAAAACAATAACTGATTTTATTTGTTAACGGCTACAGCGCCCTGGTTCCAGGTTTTTACATCTTTGATTTTGCTGTTGCTGTAGTCAACTTCGCTAAGTGTGCTGCCGGTCCAAAAGAACCATTTACCCACCTTTTGGCCGTTTTCATACTGGCCCATAGACTGCTTGGTGCCATCGGCATTATATCCTACCCACGTGCCGTGCAGCTTGCCGTTGTTATAAAACCCGGTTTGCTTTACCTGCCCGTTATCATAATAATAGGTAGATTTAACCATTTTGTCCTGTATTTCGTGTTTTGCTTTAGCGCTTTGTGCAGTCATCACTCCGGTAAACAACAGTGCGGCTGCAAACATTATCTTTTTCATATCTGTCTATTTTTAGGGTTGTTACTTAAACTTCTTAAACAAAGATAACGATTATTTTACACAAAGGATACGTTGACTTAACAATTTGGTAACATTGAATGAAAACTTAACATTGGAAAATTAAAAAATCCTGCGCAAGGGCAGGATTTATTGGTGTTTTAAGCGAAAACGGTTTTTTGCCGTTTTTTACTTTTTTATTTTACTAATTTGTCTAATTGTTCCTGTAGGGCAGGGTCGCTTGGCCTTTTGGCATTGCTGTCTACCACATTTCCTGTAGGGTCAATTAGTATAAAGCGCGGAATAGAATCTATGCCATAAGCCTGTGTAAAGGCGCTTTGCCATGCGTTTTCGGCAAAAAGCTGCACACCGCCCAGTTGCTGGGTTTCAACAAATTTCTTCCATTTTTCATGGTCTTTTTTCTCGTCTATGCTAATGCTTACAAACTCAATGTTTTTGCCGTGGTATTTTTCCTCAATCTGTTTAAGGAAAGGTATTTCCCTGCGGCATGGCCCACACCACGTAGCCCATACATCTATGTAAACATACTTGCCTTTAAAGCTGTCAAGGCTGGTAGTGCCGCCTTTGTGGTTTTCAAGGTTAAATTTAGGCGATGGCTTGCCTTTCATTTGGTTAGCGGCTACTGTAGTCTGGGCTACGGCGGCAAGCTGCTGTTTGTCAACCTCAAGTTGCTTTACTATAATGTCCTTAAAGCCCGGGTCAACTTCAGGGTCGTTGGCAGCAGCAACAAGCTTCTTGTAAGACTCGTCTATTTTAGCGGTGGCCTCATCGGCTGTTTTAATATTGTCAAAATAGGTTTGCAGCGCCTCGTTGCTCATCATCCTTTGTGCCAGCAGGTTGTTTTCTTTAGCGCCTTTGCCTGTAAACGTAATGGTTTCGTCAAACTCTTTGGCATCCAGTGTCATTTTAAGGTCAAAACCATCCTTAAGGTACAGCACGGCATACTCTGCACCATCGTTTAGTTCATAAAAACCGGCCTCCTTAACATCAACAGAACCGCTAAATTTACCTGGGGCAGTAGCCTTAATGCTGTTTTTTATACCTTCAGAATTTATTGTCAGCTCATCGCTGTTTGGGTTTTTTATTTCGGCGGTAAACTTTGCAGTTCCCTGTGCCCATGCACCGGCAGAAGCCAGTAAAAGCAGAAGTAATTTTTTCATTTTTTCTCTTAATGGTTATTTAGTGTAAAGATACTGTATTAAACTTAATAACATTAAGATTATTGTTTGGTTCTTTTTGTGCCTGTACATAACCGGTATACCGCCCTAAACTATAAACTCTTTTTGTACATTTGCAGCACCAAAATTTTACAAATAACATAATAATGTACAGGAGCCATAACTGCGGGCAGCTTAATGCCTCGCATATTAACCAGGAAGTAACACTCGCCGGATGGGTGCAAAAATCGCGCAACAAGGGTTTTCTTATATGGGTAGACCTACGCGACCGCTATGGTATAACACAGCTTATTTTTGACGAAAGCCGTACAGATAAAGCCGTGTTTGACCTTGCCGCCACACTGGGCCGTGAGTTTGTTATACAGGTTAAAGGCACCGTTATAGAGCGCGAAAGCAAGAACCCTAACATGGCTACCGGCGATGTGGAAATTCTTGTTACAGAGCTTACCATACTAAATGCGGCACAGCTGCCTCCGTTTACCATTGAAGATGAGACTGATGGTGGCGAAGACATCCGTATGAAGTACCGTTACCTTGATATTCGCCGCAACCCGGTTAAAAACAGCCTGCTGTTCCGCCATAAAGTAGCTATGGAAGTACGCAACTACCTTAGTGGTAATGGCTTTATAGAGGTAGAAACCCCGGTGCTTATTAAGAGTACACCCGAAGGTGCGCGTGACTTTGTAGTGCCAAGCCGCATGAACGAAGGCCAGTTCTATGCCCTGCCGCAATCGCCACAAACCTTTAAGCAGCTGCTTATGGTGGGCGGTATGGATAAATACTTCCAGATTGTAAAGTGTTTCCGAGACGAAGACCTTCGTGCCGACCGCCAGCCGGAGTTTACACAAATAGACTGCGAAATGAGCTTTGTGGAGCAGGAAGACATTATACAAATGTTTGAAGGCCTTGCCAGCCACCTTCTTAAAGAACTTAAAGGTGTTGAAACAGGCAAGTTCCCGCGTATGATCTATGATGAGGCCATGAAAAAATACGGTAACGACAAGCCCGATATCCGTTTCGGTATGGAGTTTGGCGAGCTTAATGCCGTTGCACAGCACAAAGAATTTGCCGTGTTTAACAACAGCGAGCTTGTAGTGGGTATTGCCGTACCGGGCGCTGCTGCCTACACCCGTAAGCAGATAGATGAGCTTATTGAGTGGGTAAAACGCCCGCAGGTAGGCGCTACCGGAATGGTATATGTTAAGTATGAGCTTGATGGTTCGCTTAAATCATCGGTAGATAAATTTTATGATGCCGAAGACCTTAAAAAATGGGCCGAAGTTACCGGTGCCCAGCCGGGCGACCTTATATTGGTGCTAAGCGGCGAGGCATATAAAACCCGTACACGCCTTAGCGCCCTGCGTATGGAGCTGGCTACACGCCTCGGCCTGCGCAACCCAGAGGTGTTTGCACCGCTATGGGTGGTAGACTTCCCGCTTTTAGAGTGGGATGAAGACAGCCAGAGGTTCCACGCCATGCACCACCCGTTTACCTCTCCTAAGCCCGGCGATATTGCCCTGCTGGAGACCGACCCGGCTGCCGTGCGTGCTAATGCTTACGACCTTGTACTTAACGGCAACGAGATTGGCGGCGGTTCTATACGTATACACGACAAGGCCACTCAGGCGCTTATGTTTAAATACCTTGGCTTTAGCGAAGAGCAGGCTAAGGCGCAGTTTGGTTTCCTTATGGATGCGTTTCAGTATGGCGCGCCGCCACACGGTGGCCTTGCCTTTGGTTTCGACAGGCTTGTAGCCATACTGGGCGGTCAGGAAACCATTCGCGACTTTATTGCGTTCCCTAAAAACAACAGCGGCCGCGATGTAATGATTGATGCACCAAGCGTTATTGACGACAAGCAGCTGGATGAACTGCACATAAGGCTGAAATAATACATTGATTATTATAGTATAAAACCGTGTCTTGCAAAAGGCACGGTTTTTGTATTTTTACTTACAAACCAATCAAAATCCTTACATGAAAACCCTATACGCCTTATTGCTTGCCCTGTTGCCTGCTGTTGGCTTTACGCAGCAGGCCGTTACAACTATTGGTTCTTCTGCAACTGATACCAAACGCCTGTTGTTTGGGTTTAATGCCGGGGCTACTTATGCAGGCCTGCACGGCAACAATGCATCCGGAGAAAACAACACTACAATAGATTACCTTGTTGGTCTGTCGTTGGAAGTGCCCTTTAATAACAATTTTTCCCTTATTGGTAACGTAAATTATGAAAGGCTGGCCTTTACCCGAAACATCCCTTTTGGCTCAGGGGCCGATGCCTCAGAAGGAGGGTATGGCACCCGCCTTATTTTGCAAAACATTACCGTGCCTCTGAATGTTAAGTATTACATAGGGCAGTCTAAAGACTATTATATTAACGGAGGTGCATTTGTGCGCTATTTTGTAGACCAAACGGTACGCATTAACGGCGAAAAGGTAAACGACGCCGGTTATGGCAGTTTTCAGGACTTTACCTATGGCGTAAACCTTGGCCTGGGTATGTGTTTTGACGTAAATGAAAACAATACTATTAATGTAGAAGTGCGCGATAACCTTGGGCTCAGCAACATTACCAGGCAAACGGCTACCGGTGCAAACAGCGTTAAAACAAATTCAGTCAACCTTATTATAGCTTGGCAGTTTGAGCTTTAGCAGTCAGTTGTAATTTCCTTAACCAAAAAAATATACAATCGGCTCCCGGTTTTTGGGGTGCTTTTTCTTATCATAACCAATTTAATTACTTACATGAAAACATTACATGCCTTACTGTTGGCCATGCTGCCTGTTGCAGCCCTTGCCCAGGAAATCACGCCCCAGTCACAACCCCTTAAATTTGGTATTAACGCAGGTGCTACCTATGCCGGTATACGCGGTAACAATGAAGCCGAAAAAAGCGATTATGCCCTTGACTACCTTGTAGGTGTTTCGCTTGAAGTGCCGCTTAGCGAAAGGCTTTCCCTGATTACTAACCTTAATTATGAAAGGATAAGCTACAAACGCGATTATTATGTTGAAAACCCAAATTTTGACCCGTTTTTGCCGCCAGATGGGTATGAAATTACCGTTAGGGCTACCATGCAGTACCTTACCCTGCCGGTTAACCTTAAATATTATGTTGGGGCATCTAAAAAGTTTTATATCAACGGAGGTGCTTTTGCGGGCTATTTTTTAGACGGAATTTCTAAAGTAAATGGCGATAAAATAAACGATGACTACAGCATATTTAAAGACTTTAACTTTGGTGCTAATCTGGGCGTGGGTGTGCGTTTCCCGGTAAGTGATACTAGTGATATTAATATAGAGCTGCGCGATAACCTGGGCCTTGCTAACATAAGTAAGGTGCCGGTAGTGGGCGATGGCAGCGTTAAAACAAATTCGGTAAACCTTATGGTAATATGGCAATTTGGTTTATAGCCAATGCTTTGAATTAAATCAATGATTAGGCTGATTAACTGTAATATTCCTTAAAACAATTCACTAAAAACCTTTTATAATAACCGATATTTAAATTTTTTAACATTTGTCTTGGTAATGTAAATAATAATTCTATCTTTGACGCTTTATTAATTTTATTACCTACATAATGCGAACAGGCAAAGTGAAATTTTTTATTGAATCTAAAGGATTTGGATTCATAACTGACGATGAAACAGGCAAAGACATCTTTGTACATGCTACCGGTCTTAAAGTTGAAAAACTGGCTGAAGGCGACAAAGTAAGCTATGTTGAACAAGACGGTAAAAAAGGTAAAGTAGCTGCTCAGGTTACTGCCATCTAGTAATATATATTACGCTTACCATTACCTTATCAAAGCTGCTCCATATGGGGCAGCTTTTTTTATGTTTTTACTGTATTTATTGTAGGTTTTTAGGTGTTTTGTTAATAAATGTTTAGCTATCAAAATAGTAGCGTAATAATTAGGTAATACTGCCAAAATAATGATAATATTATTTTTATTTAGAACCAATAAAAATTAAGGTTTTATTTTGTTTTCTTAATTAAAAACGTTGAATTTGTGCCAATATCACACGTATATTTGTTGAATTGTTACATATATTATTACATAACTCATGGAAACAAGCCAGGTAAGCTACATCCCAATCTTTATGCAAATTGCTCTTGCAGTGGGTTTTGTGGCAGGTACAATTGCCATTTCTAACATGCTGGGGCCTAAGCGCAATTCGCTTAATAAAGATAAAAACTTTGAGTGCGGTATAGAGTCGGTAGGTAATGCCCGTATACCCTTCTCGGTTAAGTATTTTCTTGTAGCCATCCTTTTTGTGCTTTTTGATGTAGAGGTAATATTTATGTACCCGTGGGCGGTAAACTTCCGCGAAATGGGTGTGGAAGGCCTTATCAAAATGGGCATCTTTATGTTCCTTCTTGTAGTGGGCTTCTTTTATGTAATGAAAAAGAAAGGGCTGGAGTGGGAGTAATCAGGTATGCTTTTTGAAGCATTATACTGATAATCAAAAAACTGAATTACTATGAGCGATCAAAAAGATATAAAAATAGTAGGTGCCCCTGCCGGTATAGAAGGCCAGGGCTTTTTTGCTACTAAGCTTGACGAGGTGGTGGGCCTTGCGCGTGCCAACTCGCTTTGGCCATTACCGTTTGCTACATCATGCTGCGGTATCGAGTTTATGGCTACTATGGCCGCTACTTATGACCTTGCCCGTTTCGGTTCTGAGCGTATGAGTTTTTCTCCGCGCCAGGCCGATATGTTGCTTGTAATGGGTACCATTGCCAAAAAAATGGCGCCTATTTTAAGGCAGGTGTACGAGCAAATGGCAGAGCCCCGCTGGGTTATTGCTGTGGGTGCATGTGCCTCTTCAGGTGGTGTTTTTGATACCTACAGCGTGCTTCAGGGTATAGACAAGGTTATTCCGGTAGACGTTTACGTTCCGGGTTGCCCGCCAAGGCCTGAGCAAATATTAGACGGCATCCTTACATTGCAGGATATTGTTAAAAATGAGTCGGTACGCCGCAGGAGTTCTCCTGAGTACCAGGAATTATTGGCTTCTTACAACATAACATAATGGCATTAGAAACCACTGTAATAGAAGATAAGCTAACGGAAAAATTTGGAGACAAAGTTTTCGGTTTTGTAGATATAAAAGATATGTTCTCTTTTGAGGTAGAGGCTGCTTCGGCTAACGATGTGCTTCGTTTCCTTAAAGAAGATGCGGTGCTGCGCTTTAACTTCCTTACCGATGTTTGCGGCGTGCACTACCCGGATAACGAGGTTGAAAGGCAGTTTGCTGTGGTGTACCACCTGCACAACTGGATGGACAATGTGCGCATCCGCATAAAGGCGTTCCTTAACGGCGAAAACCCTGAAATAGACAGTGCTACAAACCTGTATCTTGGTGCTAACTGGCAGGAACGCGAAACCTACGATTTTTACGGTATTATATTTAAAGGCCACCCGCAGCTTAAGCGCATCCTTAATATGGATGAAATGACGGTATTCCCTATGCGTAAGGAATATCCAATGGAAGACGGCGGCCGTACCGATAAAGACGACCGTTTCTTTGGCCGCAAGCCGGATAACGTTAACAATAATTAATTGGCAAAATAAGTATATACAATGTCAGACTTATTATTACCACCAGAGCTGCGCTATGCCAAGATGATTGAGCAAAGGCAAAATGAAGACGGCAGCGAGCTCGCCATATTAAACCTTGGGCCTACACACCCTGCCACGCACGGTATTTTCCAGAACATCCTGCTTATGGATGGTGAAAGGATTCTTGACGGCGAAGGCACCGTAGGTTATATTCACCGCGCATTTGAAAAAATAGCCGAAAACAGGCCATTTTACCAGATAACCCCGCTAACCGACAGGATGAACTACTGTTCGTCTCCCATAAACAACATGGGGTGGTGGATGACTCTGGAAAAAGCGCTGGATATAGAAGTGCCCAAGCGTGTGCAGTACCTAAGGGTGATAATAATGGAGCTGGCGCGTATTGCTGACCATATTATATGTAACTCGGTACTTGGTGTAGATACGGGGGCGCTTACGGGCTTCCTTTATGTGTTCCAGTACCGCGAAAAGATTTACGAAATTTACGAAGAAATATGCGGCGCCCGCCTTACTACAAACATGGGCCGCATAGGCGGTTTTGAAAGGGACTGGAGCCCTGCCGCTTTCAAAAAGATAAACGATTTCCTTGAAGAGTTCCCGGCTATATGGACAGAGTTTGAAAACCTGTTGTCGCGCAACCGTATTTTTATGGACCGTACCATAAACGTGGGGCCTATATCTGCCGAAAAGGCCATGAGCTACGGTTTTACCGGGCCTAACCTTCGTGCAGCGGGTATAGACTATGATGTGCGTGTTATGAAGCCGTACAGCTCTTACGAAGATTTTGAATTTGACGTGCCCGTGGGCCAGTCTGGCGATACATACGACCGTTTTTGCGTGCGTAATGCCGAGGTTTGGGAAAGCCTTAAAATCATCAAGCAGGCGCTTGAAAAACTGCCTGAAGGGCCTTTCCATGCCAATGTGCCTGATTACTACCTTCCGCCTAAGGAAGATGTGTACAACAACATGGAGGCGCTTATATACCACTTTAAAATAGTAATGGGCGAAGTGCCGGTACCAAAAACCGAAGTATACCACGCGGTAGAAGGCGGTAACGGCGAACTGGGCTTTTACCTGATAACAGACGGTAGCCGCACGCCTTACAGGCTGCACTTCCGCAGGCCATGCTTTATATATTACCAGGCCTTTAACGATATGGTAAAGGGGCAAATGCTTTCTGATGCCATTGCAACATTATCAAGCCTCAACGTGATTGCAGGCGAATTAGACGCGTAGATTATGGAGATTAGCAACGCACATCAGGAAATAAACATAACGCCTGAGCTTCAGGCCAGGATAGACGAGCTTTTGGGTCACTATCCCGATGATAAAAAGAAATCGGCCCTGTTGCCGGTACTGCACGAAGTGCAGGATGCCCACAACAACTGGCTGAGCATTCCGCTACAGGACAAGGTGGCCGAAATTTTAGGCATCAAACCTATTGAGGTATATGAGGTGGTTACATTTTACACTATGTATAACCAAAAGCCTATAGGTAAATTTATGTTTGAGTTTTGCCGTACGTCTTGCTGCGCTGTTCGCGGTGCAGAAAGCCTTATGGACTACACCTGCGAAAAGCTGGGTGTGGCTGAAGGCCAAACCACAGCAGACGGCATGTTTACCATAGTAGGTGTAGAGTGCCTTGGGGCATGCGGCTATGCGCCAATGCTTCAGCTGGGCGATTACTACTACGAAAAGCTTGACAGGCCTAAAATGGACCAGCTGATTGAAGACTGCCGTGCGGGCAAAATAGATTTACACAAACTGGCTATAAGGGAATAACTATGGCAAGGAAGATATTATTAGAACACGCAAATGTGCCGGGCATTAAAACCTATGAGGTATACCGCCAGCATGGTGGCTACCGCTCGGTAGAAAAAGCGCTTAAAAGCATGACGCCGGACGAGGTGGTGGAAGAGGTAAAAACCAGTGGCCTTCGCGGCCGTGGCGGCGCCGGTTTCCCTACCGGAATGAAGTGGAGCTTTATCGATAAAAAATCAGGCAAGCCGCGCCACCTGGTGTGCAATGCCGACGAATCTGAACCGGGGACGTTTAAAGACCGTTTCCTTATGGAATACATTCCGCACCTGCTTATTGAGGGCATGATTACTTCAAGCTATGCGCTGGGCTGTAACCTGTCTTACATTTACATCCGTGGGGAGTATATGTGGGTGTTCCGCATTCTTGAAACTGCAATTAAAGAAGCCTATGCCGCAGGTTGGCTGGGCAAAAACATAATGGGCACAGGCTGGGATTTAGACCTGCACGTGCACTGCGGCGCCGGAGCCTATATTTGTGGCGAAGAAACCGCGCTTATTGAGTCGCTTGAAGGCAAAAGGGGCAACCCGCGCATCAAGCCGCCATTTCCTGCTGTTAGCGGCCTTTGGGCTAACCCTACAGTTGTAAACAACGTTGAATCTATTGCCGTTGTGCCGTGGATTGTAAACAACACCGGTGCCGAATATGCCAAGATAGGCATAGGCCGTTCTACCGGTACAAAACTGATATCTGCATCGGGCCACTGTAAAAACCCCGGCGTTTATGAAATAGAGCTGGGCCTTAGCGTAGATGAGTTCATGAACTCAGACGAATACCTTGGCGGCATGATGGATGACCGTCCGCTAAAGGCGCTTATACCCGGAGGTTCTTCGGTGCCTATCCTTCCTGCAAACCTTATCTTTAAAAATGCCGAGGGCGGCGACAGGCTTATGAGCTATGAGTCGCTTTCCGAAGGTGGTTTTGCAACAGGCTCCATGCTGGGCTCTGGTGGTTTTATTGTGTATAACGATACTACCTGCGTGGTAAGGAATACCTGGAACTTCAGCCGTTTTTACCACCACGAAAGCTGCGGGCAGTGCTCGCCGTGCCGTGAGGGTACAGGCTGGATGGAAAAAGTACTGCACCGTATTGAAAACGGCCACGGCCGTGAAGAAGATATCGAACTGCTGTGGGACATACAGCGCAAGATAGAGGGCAACACAATATGCCCGCTGGGCGATGCCGCCGCATGGCCGGTAGCCGCTGCTATACGCCACTTCAGGGATGAGTTTGAATACCACGTGCGTTTCCCGGAAAAAATCAAGAACCGCGACCACTTTGTAAACGAGCCTTTTGAAAAGGTAAAGCATTTGGTAGCAAAGCAGGCAGTAATATAAGGAGCCCCTCCCGGCCTCCCCCAAAGGGGAGGAGAGTGAGGAGCCACAATAAAATTAAAAATTAACCTAAGCAAATTCCCCCTTTGGGGGTTAGGGGGCTGATAGATATGAAAGTAACAATAGACGGCCAGGAAATAGACGTAGAACCGGGTACCACCATACTGCAGGCTGCGCGCAAAATAGGCGGCGAGAGCGTTCCGCCCGCCATGTGCTATTATTCAAAACTTAAGGGTAGTGGGGGCAAATGCCGTTGCTGCCTGGTAGAGGTTTCTAAAGGCAGCGAGGCCGACCCTCGCCCTATGCCAAAGTTGGTAGCCTCATGCGTTACCGGCTGTATGGACGGTATGGAGGTAAAGAGCATCTCATCTGAAAGGGTGCTGGATGCCCGTAAATCGGTAACCGAGTTCCTTTTGATAAATCACCCGCTGGATTGCCCCGTGTGCGACCAGGCCGGTGAATGCGACCTGCAAAACCTGAGCTTTAAGCACGGTGCTGCCAAAACGCGCTTTATTGAAGAAAAACGTACGTTTGAGCCTGAAAACATAGGCCCTAACATTCAGCTGCATATGAACCGCTGTATTGTATGCTACCGCTGTGTAATGACTGCCGACCAGCTTACCGATAACCGCGTGCATGGTGTACTGAACAGGGGCGACCATTCGCAAATTTCTACCGCTATTTCTAAAGCTATAGACAACGAGTTTAGCGGTAACATGATAGACGTATGCCCTGTGGGTGCGCTTACAGATAAAACGTTCCGCTTTAAGCAAAGGGTATGGTTCAACAAGCCATACAACGCGCACCGTAATTGCGACAAGTGCTGTGGCAAGACCACGCTTTGGATGTTTGGTAACGAAATTCAGCGTGTAACCGCCCGTAAGGATGAGTATCATGAAGTGGAGGAGTTCATTTGTAACGAATGCCGCTTTGATCATAAAGATACAGCCGACTGGGTAATTGAAGGCCCACGCAAGTTTGAGAAAGATTCGGTTATCAACCAAAATAACTACACCCGCCACATTAAGCCGGTGGTTATTGAAACCGAACATAACATACTGTTGGGCCGCGATAAAGACCGCAAGAAGATCAGTATGACCGGGGTGCCCATGAAACCCGAAGAGCAAAAAGTATTAAAAGAAGGAAACGTATAAGAGGTTTTTGGTTATCGGTTGTTAGTTGTTGGGAGTTTCCACGACTTTTGACTTTTGACTTTTGACTTTTAAACTAAAAAAAATGGATACTGCAATAATTATAGAAAAAGGCATTTTTATAGTGGTGATTTTTGCCATTACCATGCTTTTTGCAATGTATGAAACCCTTGCCGAACGTAAAATAGCGGCGTGGTTCCAGGACCGTATAGGCCCGGATCGTGCCGGTAAAGGCGGTATACTACAGCCTCTTGCCGACGGTTTAAAGCTGTTTAGTAAAGAGGAGTTCTTCCCTAATACACCAAACAGGTTCCTGTTTATTGCAGGCCCTGCCATATCAATGAGCACGGCGCTTATTACCAGCGCGGTTATTCCGTGGGGCGATACACTGCATATCTTTGGCCGAGATGTAGTACTTCAGGCTACCGATATTGATATTGCCATGCTGTACATCTTTGGCGTACTTTCTGTAGGTGTTTATGGTATTATGATAGGCGGATGGGCATCTAACAACAAATTTTCGCTTATGGGCGCCATGCGTGCCTCAAGCCAGATGATATCGTATGAAGTAGCCATGGGCCTTGCCATCATAGCCCTTGTAATGATGACGGGTTCACTTAGCCTTCGCGATATTGCAGCCGGACAGCACGGCATGAGCTGGAATGTATTTTACCAGCCGGTGGGCTTCCTTATCTTCCTTGTTTGTTCGTTTGCCGAGACCAACCGTACGCCGTTTGACCTTGCCGAGTGTGAGGCCGAGCTTATAGGAGGTTACCATACCGAATATTCGTCAATGAAAATGGGTTTCTACCTGTTTGCAGAATATGCCTCAATGTTTATTTCATCAACCATCCTGGCGGTGCTGTACTTTGGTGCATACAACTTCCCGGGTATGGATTGGGTAACCGAAAACTGGGGCGCTAATGCCACTACATGGATTGGGGTACTGGTGCTGTTTGGTAAAATATGCTTCTTCATATTCTTTTATATGTGGGTGCGCTGGACGATACCAAGGTTCCGTTATGACCAGCTGATGAAACTGGGCTGGAAAATGCTTATACCGCTTGCCATTGCCAATATTGTTATTACAGCGCTGGCAATACTGTGGAGCGACGGTAAATTGTTTTAATTGTTTGAATGTAAAGAATGCCTTAGGGCACAAAGTATACTACAATGTCGATAGAAAGTTTATCATTATCGGGACGTAAAAAGGAGGTTTCCAACAAAAAGATGACCTTTATGGAAAGCCTTTACCTGGTAGCCATAGCTAAAGGTTTATGGATTACCCTTGGGCACCTTTTTACACGTAAGGTAACCATTAAGTATCCTGAGCAAACGCGCTCGCTTAGCCCCGTTTACCGTGGCCAGCACATGCTTATGCGCGATGACGAAGGGCGCGAACGCTGTACAGCCTGTGGTTTGTGTGCATTATCATGCCCTGCCGAAGCCATTACAATGAAAGCCGAAGAGCGCAAGCCGGATGAAAAGCATCTGTACCGTGAGGAGAAATATGCCTCTATTTATGAGATAAACATGCTGCGCTGCATTTTTTGCGGGCTGTGTGAGGAAGCGTGCCCCAAGCAGGCCATTTACCTTACCAAGAGCCGCGTAATGGTAAAAAGCGCCAGCAACCGCGAAGATTTTATATATGGCAAGGAAAAGCTGGTTATGCCGCTTGAAATGGCCATTAACAACACTAAACCACAAATGGCGAAATAATGATACTAACTTTATTCTACATACTTTCGGCCATAACGCTTGCTACTGCATTTCTTACCATCTTTAGCAAAAACCCTATACATAGTGCCATTTACCTTGTGCTGTGCTTCTTTTCTATAGCCGGGCATTACCTTATGTTTAACGCGCAGTTCCTGGCCATTGTGCACGTAATTGTATATTCGGGAGCCATCATGATCCTGATGCTCTTTACCATAATGCTTATGAACCTCAATAAAGAGGATGAAAAGAACAAAACACTACTCTCGCGCATAGCCGCCGCCGGTGCCTTTGGCCTTGTAGCGCTGGTGCTTATTGCCACGTTTATTAAATCGCATGCCGTTATTGCCCGTTATGATGTTTCGGGTAAAGACTACCAGTCAATAAAAGTGCTGGGCCAGGTATTGCTTAACGATTATATGGTGCCGTTTGAATTTGCCTCGATACTGCTTTTAGTATCAATGATTGGTGCGGTACTACTGTCTAAAAAAGAACATATTAACGGCTAAGATGGAAAATATACTACAGGAAATAGGCATAGATAACTATATATACCTTTCTACACTGTTGTTTTGTGTAGGCGCTTTTGGTGTATTGTTCCGCAGGAATGCCATTGTTATGTTCATGTCTATAGAAATTATGCTTAATGCGGTAAACCTGCTGTTGGTAGCGTTTAGTACCTATCACCAGGACGCTGCCGGGCAGATATTTGTATTCTTTTCTATGGCTGTTGCCGCTGCCGAAGTAGCGGTAGGTCTTGCCATACTGGTTGCGGTGTACCGCAATGTTAAGGGTATTGATATTGATAATTTAAAGAACTTAAAAGGATAACGCCCGATGGAGACAAATTTGGCTTTACTATTACTATTTGCCCCATTTGCAGGGTTTTTAATTAATGTTTTCTTTGGTAAAAAAATAGGCAAAAATGCCTCGGGCTACCTGGGTACTGCTGCTGTTGCGGTTTCTTTTGTGGTAACCCTGTTTTTCTTTTTACAGGTAAGCAGTACTAAAAAAGCCATAAGCGTTGAGCTTTTTGAATGGCTTAACCTGCAAAACTTTACTGTTGGCTTTAACTTCCTGCTCGACCAGCTTTCGCTGCTGTGGCTTATGTTTGTTACCGGTATTGGTACGCTAATCCACCTATATTCTATAAGCTATATGCATGATGATGAAAACATGCACAAGTTTTTTGCCTACCTAAACCTGTTTGTATTCTTTATGCTTACGCTGGTTATGGGCAGCAACCTGCTTATTATGTTCATTGGCTGGGAAGGCGTGGGGCTTTGCTCTTACCTGCTTATAGGCTTTTGGTACAAAAACCAGGATTATAACGATGCGGCTAAGAAAGCATTCATTATGAACCGTATAGGCGACCTTGGTTTTCTTATAGGTATCTTTATCCTTGCTCATATTTTCCACACGTTGGAGTATACCAATATCCGCACGGCTGTTGAAAATGCCTGGACTATCGACAGGACCTGGCTTACCATTGCCATGCTGTGCCTGTTTATAGGTGCCTGTGGTAAAAGCGCCCAGATTCCGCTATATACATGGCTGCCTGATGCAATGGCGGGTCCAACACCGGTTTCGGCCCTTATACACGCTGCTACCATGGTTACCGCCGGCATCTTTATGGTAACAAGGCTTAACTTCCTGTTTAACTTAACGCCGGATGTGCTTGAGGTAATGGCCATAGTAGGTGCCATAACATCGCTTATAGCAGCTTCTATTGGCCTTGTACAAAATGATATCAAGAAAGTACTGGCTTACTCAACCGTTTCGCAGCTTGGGCTTATGTTCCTTGCCCTTGGTTGTGGCGCTTATGAAATAGCTGTTTTCCACGTAATAACACACGCGTTCTTTAAGGCGTGCCTGTTTCTGGGTTCGGGTTCGGTTATCCACGCGTTGCACGGCGAGCAGGATATGCGCAATATGGGCGGCCTGCGCAAGGTTATGAAAATTACCTTTGCCACGTTCCTTATCTCTACACTTGCCATTTCAGGCCTGCCGCCATTCTCCGGTTTCTTCTCTAAAGACGAAATTTTAATGACGGCGTTCCACCACAATACAGTGCTGTATGTAATAGGTTCGCTTGCTTCTATCATGACGGCCTTTTATATGTTCCGCCTGCTGTACCTTACATTCTACAAAGATTTCCGTGGTACTGAGGAGCAAAAACACCACCTGCATGAGTCTCCGGGCCTTATTACCTTCCCGCTTATAGTGCTTGCCATCCTTGCACTTGTGGGCGGTGCCATAAGCCTGCCGGGCGCCAGCTGGCTTAATGAATACCTTGCGCCTGTAATAGCTAAACCGGCGGTACACCACCACCTGGGCCCTACCGAGTATATGCTTATGGGCATTGCGGTAGTAGGTGCACTTGTAGGTATAGGCATTGCTTATGCAAAATACATGAACAAAGGCGAAGTACCACCGCAGGACAGCGAAATAAAAGGCGTTGCCGGGCTGCTGTACAACAAATATTATGTAGACGAAGTATATACCGCAATAATTGTAAAACCTATTTATGCTATTGGCAGCTTCTTTAAAAATGTTACGGAAGCGGCTATATCAGGGCTTGTTTTCGGCTTTGGTAAGGCAGCCGTATTTTTAGGCAAACAGGGTGGCGCGGTTCAAAACGGCAGCGTAGGTTTTTACCTGCTTATATTTGTACTGGGTATTTGTGCAATTGTAGGCAGTATATTTCTGATAAAATAAAACAAACTGATGAACGTATCTTTAATACTTGTTATTTTATTATTTGGGGCACTTGCCACCTGGTATTCGGGTGACAAATGGGCATCTAAAGTGGCGCTTGCTTTCAGTACGGTGGCATTTGGGGTTACAGCATTTTTAACCTACCGCTTTTTTACGGTAGATAACCCAACTGTAACGCTTAGTTTTTCTAAAATGTGGATTGCAAACCCGCGTGTGGTATTGTTCTTTAAGGCCGATGGCTTAAGCCTGGCTATGGCATTGCTTACAACGGCGCTTACGCCCATAATTATACTTACATCGTTTGCTAACCTGTTTCCGCGTAAAGCGTCTTTCTACGGGCTTATACTGTTTATGGCCTTTGCCATGGCGGGTACGTTTTTAAGCGAAGACGGTTTCCTGTATTATATTTTCTGGGAGCTTTCGCTTATCCCAATCTACTTCATAGCCCTTATGTGGGGCGGTGGCGATGCCGAAGAGCGTAAAAAAGCGGTAGTTAAATTCTTTATCTACACCTTTGCAGGTTCGCTCTTTATGCTGTTGGCGTTTATTTACATTTACCAGAGAACAGGCTCGTTCCTGGCGTTTAACCTGTACAATGCCCGCCTTAACGAAACAGAGGAGATGCTTATATTCCTGGCATTCTTCCTGGCTTATGCTATTAAAATTCCTATTATACCTTTCCATACATGGCAGGCAAATGTGTACCAAAAAGCCCCGGCTGCCGGTACCATGCTGTTATCGGGTATTATGCTTAAAATGGCGCTTTTCAGTATCATTAAGTGGCAGCTGCCTATAGCCCCGCATTTTGCAGAGAAATATAAATACATATTTATTGCCCTTTGTGTTGCCGGTGTTATATATGGTTCTATACTGGCGCTTAAGCAAACCAACCTTAAAAAGCTACTTGCTTATTCGTCATTGGCACACGTTGGCCTTGTTGCCGCAGGTGCTTATACCATGACGCTTGATGGTTTCCGTGGTGCTGTACTTCAAATGCTGGCGCACGGCTTTGTAGTGGTAGGCCTTTTCTTTGCTGCCGAAATTATAGAGCGCAGGTTTGCTACCCAGGAAATTGCCGATATGGGAGGTATCCGTCTAAAAACGCCGGTGTTCTCATCTATGTTCATGATACTGGTACTGGCATCGGTAGCGCTGCCTTCTACTTTTAACTTTGTGGGAGAATTTGAGCTGCTGTACAGCCTTGCACAGGCTAATATATGGATGGCCGTTGTTGGCGGTCTTACCATTATATTGGGTGCATTTTATATGCTTAGGATGTTCCAGCAGGTAATGCTGGGCGACGGTACCCGTGCCTTTGCCGATGTTACCGTTATCGAAGGTGTTGCATTTGTGCTTATCATTGCCGTACTGCTGTTCTTTGGTGTATATCCTAAGCCGTTGGTAGAGCTTGTTACGCCAACGCTTAATGAATTATTGACTTACATAAAACAACTACGTTAAGATGGAGATATTAATAGCTATTGCGGGGCTGGGTATTATATGCCTTATAGCTGAAATTTTTAACGCAAGAAAAGCCATTGTGCCCATAAGCATTGTGGGGCTTATTGCCGTATTGGTGTATACCGTGGGCAGATGTCTTAAAGGTGGAAAAGAATTTATAAGCGGCCTTGCTATGGACGGCAAAGGATATTTTAATATGCTTGTAAGCGATAAATATTCGCTTGCCTTCTCGTCGTTGTTTATACTGCTGGCTATATTTTTAATAGCGCTAAGCCCTGATTTTCATAAAAACCACAAACCAAAGCTGTCAGACTTTGTAGCAACCAAGCTGTTTTTGCTTACAGGGGCTATTGCCATGGTGGCTTTTGGCAACCTTTCTATGTTCTTTTTAGGTATAGAGGTGCTTTCTATATCGCTGTATGTACTTGCAGCCAGCGAACCTAAGAATTTAAAGAGTAACGAGGCCGGTATGAAGTACTTCCTTATGGGAGCATTTGCATCGGGTCTTATACTGTTTGGTATAGCGCTTATATATGGTGCTACGGGTAGTTTTGATACGGCTGTTATACAAACAAAGGCGCTTTCGCCTGATTTGCCTAAATGGTTCAGCATTGGTTTTGTGCTGCTAAGCATAGGCCTGCTGTTTAAAATTGCAGCTGTGCCGTTCCACTTCTGGGCTCCTGATGTTTATGAAGGTTCTCCGGCGCTTACCACTGCAACCATGAGCACACTGGCCAAAGTAGCTGCCATAGCGGCATTCTTTAAGCTTGCTTATGCATTAAACCCTGTGCTTTCGGGCAGGTTTATTACCATAATAAATGTTGTAGCCATAGCCTCTATGCTAATAGGTAACCTTGTGGCGCTTAAGCAAACCAATGTTAAGCGTATGCTTGCCTTTTCGGGTATATCTCATGCGGGTTATATGCTGCTTATATTCCAGCTGCACGGCCTTACGGCAGCACAAAGCAACCTGTTCTTTTATGCTGTAGCCTATTCTATAGCAGGTATTGCAGCGTTTGCAGTAGTGCTTAGCGTTTGTGGTAATAAAGGAGACGAGCAGATATTTAACTTTAACGGCCTGGGTAAAACCAATCCGGTGCTTGCACTAGTGCTTACCTGTGCATTACTTTCTATGGCGGGTATACCGGTATTTGCAGGTTTCTTTGCCAAGTTTAACCTGTTTAGCCAAGTGCTTTCTAAAGGTATGAATTCGCCATCGGCCCAAGGTATTATAACAGCACTAATACTGGTTATTGCTGCGGTTGTAAGCTCAATTATAAGCGTAGGGTATTACTTTAAGCTTATTATTGCCATGTACAGCAAAGAGCCTAATGAAGACAGCCAGCCGCTTGTTGTGCCGTTTGCATACAAAGCAGTTGCAATTGTAAGCTTTGTATTAATTATAGCTATAGGTTTATGGCCAGATCTGGCTTCAAGCCTTATACGCCGCACGGTGCTTGTAGAAAATATGATTAAAAACAAAATAATATAAAAAAAAG
>NZ_LIYD01000005.1:3554927-3816203 GCF_001278115.1 Flavobacterium akiainvivens
GAAGTTATACGAGCCATTTTTTATTACCAGCTTTCCTTAAATCCTTCGGCAAGGGCAGCCATGTATTTTTCCAGGTTAAACTTATACAGGTTGGGTGCCTTGTGTGCACCCCCGCGTCGGGTTTCTTCCTGTTTGTCTAAAATGTCATAAGCCATCATTTTACGGTAAAAATTGCCGCGGTTCAGCTTTTTGCCCAATATAATTTCATACAGCTTTTGTAGCTCAGGCATTGTAAACTCTTCCGGCAGCAGGTTCATGCCTATAGGCTTGTAGTTAAGCTGCCTCCTTAGTGTTATTAGTGCCTCATCTAAAATCCTGCGGTGGTCCATCATCATTTCCGGAAGCTCGTTTACATCCTTCCATTCGCACGCTTCGCCTAAATCATCAATCACAGGCTCAACATTGGTATAATCAACCAGCGCATAAAAGCCCACGCTTATAAAGCGCTGTTTGTGCCATAATGTATCAGGATAATCGTTAAAAAACGATTCGCTCCTGTTAAGTTCGGCAAATACCCTGAATTGTTCCAGGTATATGTTGTTTGCCCCTGTGCGTTCAGATAATATGCGGCCTGCGGCAGCATGTATTTCTTCTTCTTTTTCCATGTAGCCACCCGGTAAAGACCACGTGTCCTGCTCTTTTAGCTTTAGCAGTAAAACTTTTAAAGTAGCATCATGAAAACCAAACAACACGCAGTCCAGCGAAATATGCGGCAGGTATAAGCCCCATGCTTCTTTAGAACGTGCGGTTAAAAGCTCTTTTAAATTCATAACCTTATTTTCTCTTCCCAATCCGCAAAAGTAAACCTTTTTGGCTCACACTTAAGTTTTTATGAAACTATTTGCATTTCAAAATTTATTGCTTATATTTGAAGCATTAAATTTAGCATTTCCCAAAAAAGCTAAGTTGGTTGATTTATTGTTTAGAAAAGCCGTTGACATACTCGCAACGGCTTTTTTTATGCTCTTATGTTTAAGGGCGTTATACTACTGTATAACCACCATCGGCAATAAAGTATGCCCCCGTTGTAAACGACGATTTATCGCTGCTAAGGAATGCCACAAGCTCGGCAATTTCTTCCGGTTTGCCCAGGCGGTTCATGCTTGCTTTTGCGGCAATTGCACTGCGCGAGGCATCATCAAGGTTGGCATCCAGCAGGGGAGTGGCTATATAACCCGGCCCAACTGAATTACAGCGAATGTTTTTCTGGCCATACTCGGCGGCAATGTTTTTAGTAAGGCCCACAACACCGTGTTTGGCAGCAGTGTAAGCCACGCTGTTTGGTGCTGCAACCGTGCCGTGTATAGAGGCAATATTTACAATATTACCGCCACCCTGTTTGTCCATTTGCTCCAGCTGGTAGCGGCAGGCATAAAACACACCACTAAGGTTAAGGGCAATTACCTTATCCCACCCGGCAATGTCATATTCGCCTGTTGGGGCAGCAGGCCCGCCAATACCGGCATTGTTGCAGGCAATGTCAAGGCGGCCGTATTTAGCCACGGTTTCATCTACAAATTTCTTGTTGTCTTCCGGTTTAGAAGAGTCTCCCTTTATAAAAAAGGCCTCGCCACCGGCGGCTGTAATGGCCTTAACGGTTTCTTCGCCGTGGGCTTCGTTAACATCGGCTATTACTACTTTGGCACCTTCGCGGGCATAGGTTTCGGCAATGGCACGGCCTATTCCTGAGCCACCACCCGATACAAATGCCACTTTATCTTTTAAAATTGACATAAACTTATGTTTTATTTGTTTGTCTTATAAAGTTACACAATATATTTCATTGCTTAATAAAGAAGCGAGTTTAAATTTTAGTTAAGTAAATTATTTTATTCTTTCTTTTATAAGAAAATAATCAAATAATTTTATAGCTTTGCTGTATGTATGCATTAATTGACTGTAATAACTTTTATGTATCCTGCGAAAGGGTATTTCAGCCGCAGTTTAACGGCAGGCCCGTAGTGGTATTGTCTAACAACGACGGCTGTATAATATCGCGCAGTGAAGAGGCTAAGGCACTGGGTATAGACATGGCCCAGCCGGAGTTTAAGATACGTAAAGAGTTACGGCAGTTTAATGTAAAAGTGTTTTCGTCTAACTATTCGCTGTATGGCGATTTGAGCGAACGGGTTTTTGCCGTAATGAACACCTTTACGCCAAATGTGGAAAAGTACAGCATAGACGAAGCCTTTCTTGATTTTACAGGCGTTGCGGTAGCTGATTTTGATGCCTATGGTATGGAAATGAAGGAAACGGTGCTTAAATGGTTAAGCCTGCCCATTTGCGTGGGGGTGGCGCCCAGCAAAACCCTGGCAAAAGCAGCCAACAGAATAGCCAAGAAGTATCAGGAGCAAACAAAAGGCGTGTATGTTATAGATACTGATGAAAAGCGCCTAAAGGCCTTAAAGTGGCTTAAAATAGGCGATGTGTGGGGCATAGGCTATCGCACGGTAAAAAAACTTAAGGCTATAGGTGTGCAAAAAGCAATAGACTTTATACAGCCGGGTATGGAGCAGTGGATTAAAAAGAATATGGGGGTTATTGGTATGCGCATTAAGCTCGAACTGCAAGGCACACCCGCAATAGGCAGCGGCGAGGTTCCCGAAGAAAAGAAAAGCATTGCCACTACCCGCAGCTTCCCTAAGCAGTTAACGGATTATGACCTGATACGCGAACGGGTGTCTACCTTTGCTACCGTTACTGCCGAAAAACTGCGCAGGCAAAATTCCTGCTGCCATACGATTATTGTAATGCTGGTGGCCGATAAGCACAGTATAGACATACCCAAGTACCACTACAGCAGGGCGCTTACCCTGCCTTATGCTACAAACAGTGCGCTTACCATAAGCGCCACTGCCATACAATTGCTTAAACAGCTTATGGCGGCTACCGATACCGTTAAGTTTAAAAAGGCGGGTGTAATTGTTACGGAACTTATTCCTGATAATGCAAAGCAGTTTGACCTGTTTGTAGACGAAGACCCGCGCCACCTTAAGCTTATGACGGCTATGGATAAAGTAAACCAAAAGATGGGTACGCGCATAATCCGCCTGGGGGCGCAGGCTGAAAAAACCTGGGATATGAAGCAAAATATGCGCTCGCCACGATATACAACAGCATTTAAAGATATACTTACAGTACAATGCCGGTAAAACGCTACATACAGCCGCTTTCTGTTTATGTCCCGCATTATAATGCAGGCACGGCATTGCCTATGGCTGCAGGTACGGTGCAGGCCGGTTTTCCCTCTCCGGCGCTCGATTTTATGGAGTATAAGATAGACCTTAACAGGGAACTATCGCGCAATGATGCCGCTACGTTTTATGTAAAGGTAGCCGGAAACTCCATGACGGGAGCAGGAATAGACGAGAGCGACATACTGGTGGTAGACCGTAGCCTGCCACCCCATGACGGCAGTATAGCCGTGTGCCTTATTGATACAGAATTTACCGTAAAACGCCTTAAAGTACAGCCTGACTGCTTGTACCTGGTGCCTGAAAACCCTGACTATCCACTACTACAGGTTACCGAAAACAACCAGTTTATGGTATGGGGTATTGTAACTTATGTAATTAAAAAGGTAGTATAGCTTACCTTTGCTGCATGAGGAAAAAAGTACAGCGCCATCTTAAAAAGGCCGGATATATTATTTATAAAGAAACCCTTATTGATGCTAAAGAACACCTGTGGACCTTTATTGGCGCTTTCTTGGGTATTGGTTTAATTGGGTTTATAAGCAGCTACTACCTGCCTGTTTCTGATTATATTTTTGTTATAGGCTCATTTGGGGCATCATCGGTACTGATATATGGGGCCATAAACAGCCCGCTTGCCCAGCCGCGTAACCTTATTGGCGGGCACGTAATATCAGCGCTGGTAGGGGTAACGGTGTATAAATTTATTCCCGCAGAACTGTGGCTTACCTCGGCGCTTTCTGTAGCACTGGCTATTATAGCTATGCAGATGACTAAAACCCTGCATCCACCCGGCGGGGCTACAGCGTTAATTGCTACTGTGGGTTCACCCAAAATACACGCCCTGGGCTATTTTTATGTACTCAGTCCGGTGCTTTCAGGGGTACTCATACTGTTTTTGGTGGCGTTGGTTTGTAACAACGCTACATCACACAGAAGCTATCCTAAAAACAAACAGTGGTATAAATTTTGGCTCAGGAAATATTAAAGCATAAAAAAATCGGGTATTACCCGATTTTTGTTTTTAAAGGCGTTGCTGCTTTCTTGTCTTTTTTAGTACGCCCGCGCCATATCAGGAAACCCGTTATGGGAAGCATGGCACAGGTAAAGCTTACTATAAAGGCTATTATTTTACCCGGAATGCCCAGTATGGCACCCACGTGAATATCATAATTGGCTGTAATTAGCTTTTCGCCAAAGTTCTTCTCGCTGTGGTCGCGTACGTGTAATAATTTACCGGTGTATTTATCAAACTGAAGCTGGTGATATACAAAATACTTGCCCCTGTATTGCTGTACATAAGCCTGTATAGCGCCCTTTTTATCTTCAGGCATACCCACGCTTATAGCATCGGCAGAGGGATATTTTTTCCAGGTTGTGGCAGCAGCGGTATCAAACGCCTGGTTTTTATCGCCATTGCTAATTACCGATTCTTTCTTTACTACCTCAGGAGGTGTAATACTTTGTGAACCGGCTACATACACAATAGCCTGAAACCATGTAAACGCCCACACCATGCCTGTAAAGGCTACAATAATAGCAATAGATGATATGTAAAAGCCAAAAATGTTATGCAGGTCATAGTTTTTACGGCGCCACTTGGTAGTGTCTTTCCACTGAAACCAAAAGCGCTGCTTGCGTGCCGCTTTGTTTTTTGGCCACCACAATATAAGGCCCGTTATAAGCATTATCACAAAAATGAAAGTACTCCAGCCTACTATGGGCTGGCCTATTTCGGTTTTAAGCAGCAGGCTCCAATGCAGCATTTTTACAATATTGAAAAAGTCTTTTTCCTGGTCGTAAATGCCTAAAATCTCACCTGTATAAGGGTCTACATATATTTGGTAATAATATTCAATAGTATCAAAATACCAGATAGAGCTTGTTTCTTCAACCGCCTTATAACAATGAAATTCGTATGCTTTTTCAGGGTCTTTGTAAATGTGCATATCCTCAAAGGCAATAGAATCTCCTACAGCCGCAAGGGTTTTGTTCCACACCACACTTGGCGCAAGCCTTTCGCCTTTAACCTCGGGTACATAAATAGCGTCATGGCGCTGCCACTCGGTTATTTCCTGGCTAAATACATAAATGCACCCGGTAACCGATAGCAATAACACAATAAGCCCGGAGGTAAGCCCGAGCCATAAGTGAATTTTTCCTGTCCAGTATTTTGGCTTTCTTTTTTTTGCCATGGGCGCAATATTAAAAAGAATTATCCTCCCTTAAGTTAAAAGGGAGGATAATTTTATAATTGGTTTAGAAATTGTAAGTAAAGTTTGCTGCAAATACACGAGGCCTTTGCGGGCTTATTGTAGACCAGCCTTTGTAATACTCCTCGTTTGTAATGTTGTCAAGCTTAAGGGTAATAACAAAATCCTGTGCGTTGTAAAATACAGATGCATTTAGCACCGTGTACTCAGGCAGGGTAAAGGTACCGGCAAGGTTACGGTTAAATATTTTGTTTTCGCTGGCATAGTTGCCGCCAAAACCAAGCCCGAAACCGTTTAGTACGCCGGTGTTAAACCTGTAGCTTGCCCAAAGGTTAGCCAGGTTTTGGGGGCCTGCGCTTTCCGGCCTGCGGCCCAGGAAGTCATTACCTGCTTCTGCTTTTTCAAGGCGGCTGTCGTTATAGCTGTAGCCGGCAAGAATATTAAGGCCTTCTATAGGGCTTGCGCTTAAGCTGGCTTCAATACCTTTGTTTACCTGCTCACCATCCTGGATATATTCTTCAGGGCTAACCGATATTACAGTGTTGCTTACCTTAATGTTGTAGTAGCTAACTGTAGCATTTAATTTGTTGTCTAACAGGTTAAGTTTTGTACCAAACTCAAGCTGGTTAGCTTGTTCAGGGTCAAAAGTAATAATATTGCCGCTTGGTGTAAGTACCGGAGCAACGTTTTTAAAACCATTCATGTAGTTGGCAAATACAGCAACTTTGTCCTGTATTGGCTGGTACACCACACCAAATTTAGGCGAAAGCGCTGTTTGGTTGTAGTCATCGGCTGTTGTGCTTATGTCGCCTTTGTTGCTAAAACGGTCTACACGAAGGCTGGCCATTACACTAAGATTAGGCAGCAGGTAAGCCACTTCGCTTGCATAAGCGCTGAAAATTTCCTGTTTTGATTTAGAGTAATTAACACCCGGGTCGCCAAGTGCCGCAATACCTGCATCGGCACCGGCCTGTGTAAGTACGCCTGTATCATCGGCTATAGAACTCATAGGGATGTTAAACGCTGCGTGAAGTGCCGGAGCTATGGCTGCAAATATGGTTGGGTCTACACCAATGTTTACAAAACCCTGCGCACCATAACCGGTGTTGTTGCCAATTACATTAGTATTGTAGTAGTCAAGGCCGCCTATAAATTTATGTTTAACAGCACCTGTATTAAACTCACCTATAAAGTTTTGTTGTATATCTGTACCAATAGTTTGAGAATTTTGCTTGCTGGTGTAGCGGGCAAATATCATACCGTCCTGAAAAACGGCACCTGTTTGTGCTTCTATGGTAGAAGTACCTTCATAAAGATATGAATAGTAACCATCTGATTTAGATGAGTTGCGCGACACAATGGTTTGAGATGTCCATTGGTCAGACAGCTTGTAGTTCATCTGGCCCTGAAGGTTAAAGGTAGGGGTGTCTATATAAAGGTCATTACCGGTGTAAGAGCGGTATGGGTTGTAACCCAGCTCAGCAATGTTAGTAGCCCTTAGCGGAGAGAAACGGTCTACAAACAGCATAGTTTGGTTAGTGCTGCGGCCGTTGTAAAACTCTGTATTGATGTTAAAAGTAAGCCTGTCGTTTACTTTATAAAGTAATGATGGCGCTACAAAAAGCGATTTCCTGAAGCCTGCATCCTGAAAACTGTTCTCTGTATGATAAGCTGCATTTAGCCTTACAAATGCTTTTTGGCTGTCGCCCAGAGGGGTATTGATGTCAAGAGTTGTGCGGTTTAGGCCATAAGTGCCTGCTGTATAAGATATGTTACCTCCAAAAGTTTCAAAAGGCCTTTTAGTAGTAATGTTTATAAGGCCGCCATAAGATACAAGGCTGCTGCCAAAAAGCGTGCTCGATGGGCCTTTTAAAACTTCAATGCGCTCTATATTAGCAGGGTCCGGGCTGCCGTTAGTAAGGCCGGGTACACCGTTTATCATGGTAGGCTGTACTGCAAAACCCCTTAATGAAAAGTAGCCTGCGCCATCACTGCCCCTTCCGGTAGATTCCCAAAGCTTGTCTATGCCCGGTGCATTTTTAAGTGCATCGTCAAAATTTGTAACTACCTGTTCTTTTAAAACTTCGGCAGTAATGGTATTGTAAACCTGTGGGTTTTCTATGTCTTTAAGTGGCATTTTGCTTACCACCTGGCTTTCTTTTCGTGCAAATTTATTAACCTGGCCTTCAATAACCACTTCTTTCATTTGCTCGGCACTTTCAGCAAGGGTAAAGTCTTTAACAACTTTTTCGCCGGCTGCTACCGTTACAACATCTTCCTGGGTGGTAATACCCACCGCCGTAATGCGTATTGTGTATGTGCCCGGTTTTACGTTTTTAAATTCATAAGCGCCGCTTGCGTCGCTCACGGTGCTAAATGATGTGCCTTTAAGGGCAACGTTTATGCTTTCAGCAGCCGAATTGTCACTAAGTACAATAGTGCCGCTAATTCCCGCCTTGTTTTGTGCCCATAGTACTACGGTACTTAAAAGCATAAAAGCAGAAAAGAACTTTTTTAATGTGTTTGTGTTCATTTTTTCTTTTGTTAGGTGCTGCAAATGTATTGCCCAAAAGATTACTACACAATGCTATTTTTAATTATTCTAAATTAACACAGAGCGAAAAGTGCTTTTTACAAAATCTTTATAATTTTAAAGAAAAACCATTTTCAATTTTATACTTTATCGTTTTATAATTGAACTATTTTCAGAAAATTTGTAGGTAAAACCGTAAGTTATATTACTACAGTTAATGGTTTTAGCAATAATTTGTTTAATTTTATAACAAGAATGTTTAATCATGTTATAAAATTAAAATTACTTAAATGAAAAAGCCCCGCACATTGCTGCGCGGGGCTAACCTTCAATTTAGAAATCCTGAAATTAATGTTTTGCAGTAAAGCCGTCTTCACTTAGTTCGCGGTGCTCATAATCAGCAACCATTTCGGCAGCAAAGTCGGTTTTTTCTTTTTTACTGAACCTGCGGATTAAGCCGTCGAATATTGAATATACAACCGGCACAATAATCAGGGTAAGGAACAGCGAACTGATAAGGCCACCTATAATTACCCATGCAAGGCCGTTGTTCATTTGTGCAGCACCACCTTTTGCAATTGCAATAGGAATCATACCAAACACCATTGCAATAGTAGTCATAAGGATTGGGCGCAGACGGGCGTGGTTAGCCTGAACAAGTGCATTAAACGTACTTTCGCCTTCAGCCTTACGGTGGTTGGTAAAGTCTACCAGTAGGATTGCGTTTTTACACACAAGGCCAATAAGCATAATGATACCTAATATAGTAAAGATATTCAGTGTATTGTTTGTAAGTGCCAATGCAAGCAGCGCACCGATAAACGAAAGCGGTATAGAAAACAATACCACAAACGGATACACAAAACTGTCATAAAGTGCTACCATTACAAGGTAAACTAATATAATAGCAGCAAGTAGTGCTATAAGTAATGTGCCGAAACCTTCGCTTTGGTTTTCCATATCGCCACCCCATACATAATTTACTCCAGACGGGCGTTCCAGTTTTTCAAACTTTTCGGTCCAGTCGGCCACAACACTACCTACAGGACGCCCTACGGTTTGCCCTTGTACGGTTACCGATGTACTCTTATCGCGCCTCTCAAGCAAGCTTGGGCCTGAGCCTTCGGTAATATCGGCAAACTGGCTTAGTTTTACTTCCTGCCCGTTAGTGTTTGTAAAGGTCATGTTGCGCACATCATCAATATTCATGCGGTTGTATTCGCCAAAACGTATGTTAATATCATACTCATACTGCCCGGCACGGAATTTACCATCGGTATTACCGTTAAAGGCCGTTTGCATGGTTAAACCTACGGTTTGTAGGTCTAAGCCCAGGGCAGCCATCTTGTCGCGGTCTACCTTTACATCAATTTCCGGAGAACCTGATTCCGATGTGAGTTTTACTTCAGATGCACCCGGTATTTTCCTAAGCTCATTAGCAGCAGCTTCAGCCCATTTATAGGTGCTTTCAAAATCGCTGCCTGTAACGGTTAGGGCTATAGGTGCGTCATCTGCACCACCCATTATACTTACCGGCACGGTTTTTATCTTGGCGCCAACAAGAACTTTTTGCAGTTCCAGCTTAGTTTTGGCGGCATATACAAACGAGTTATCATCGCGGTGTTCTTCGTCAACCAGGGTTACCGTAATTTCACCTTTATATACCGTGGCCTGAGAACCCCCAAAGCCTTCGCTGGTTTGCCCTACAGTGGTAATAAGGCTCTTTACTTCTTTTTTGCCCTGAAGGAAACGCTCGGCATTTATCAGCACAAGGTTAGTTTGCTCTAACGATGCATCTTTAGGAAGCTCTATTTGCACCATGAACTGGCCCCTGTCGAGCTTTGCAAAAAATTCGCCACCAATGTAAGTGCCTGCAATCATTAAAGAGCCAATAAACATGGCAATGGCAACACCCAGGCTGGCAAGCTTTGTTTTCCAGTTTTTAAGTGACCATGTAAGTATGCCGGTTACCCAGTGGGTAAACTTGTCAAGGCCTTTTTCAAAACCAAGGATTATTTTACCAAAAAGGTTTTTGCCGGTTATATGCTCCAGCTTACCAAAGCGCGATGAAAGCCATGGAATAAGCGTAAATGATGATAGTAACGACAATAATGTAGCAATAACCACCACCACGCAAAACTGTTTTATAATGTCGCTTACAAGGCCTGTACTCATAGCTATAGGCAAGAACACCACCACAATTACCAGGGTAATGGCCGATACTGTAAAGCCAATTTCAGCAGTACCGTCAAAAGCGGCACGCACACGGTTTTTGCCCATTTCCATGTGGCGGTAAATGTTTTCAAGTACCACAATCGCGTCGTCTACAAGAATACCTACCACAAGCGATAGGCCAAGAAGGCTCATTAAGTTTAAGGTATACCCCATAACAAATATGCCTATAAACGTGGCAATAAGCGATGCAGGGATAGACACCATTACAATAAGTGCATTACGCAGCGAGTGCAGGAAGAACAACATTACAAATGCCACAAGGAATACCGCTATAAATAAATCGTGTATAACGCCTTCGGCTGCTACAAGGGTAAACTCAGAAGTATCATTTGCCACTACCAGTTTAAGCCCTTCTTTTTTATAATCGTTTTCAATTTTTGAAATTACATTGCGCACATCCTCACTTACCTGTACCGCATTGGCATCGGTTTGTTTGGTAATTTGTACTGCTATAGCACTTTTGCCATCTACACGTGCTATTTTTTCGGCCTCTTTCTGGCTGTCCTGCACGTCGGCCACCTGGCCTAAACGAATTTGTACACCGTCTTTGCTTGATATAACAAGGTTACGCATTTCTTCTACACTGCGGTACTTACCTGCAAGGCGCACCAGCATACTGTTTTCACGCGTTTTTACACTACCGGTAGGAAAGTCAAGGTTACTGCCTAATACTACCTGTTGTACCTGTGGTATGCTAAGACCATAGCCTTTTAGCTTATCCTGGTCAAGGTTTACCTGTATTTCACGCTCCTCACCACCTACAAGGGTTACCTGCGCAACACCGTTTACACGGCTAAGTATGGGCTCAATTTTCTTGTCAAGAAGGTCGTAGAACGTTACTTCATCCATTTTGCTGGTTGCCCCCAGGGTTACTACAGGAAGGTCGCTTAAAGAGAATTTTACAAGCGATGGAGGGTCGGCATCTTCAGGTAAGTCTTTTTCTATGGCATTAATTTTACGCTGGGCATCATTTAGTGAATAGTCTGCATCAGCTTCGGCCATAAGGGTAACCATTACAACAGAAAGGCTTTCGTATGATTTAGATTCTACTTTCTTTACCATTTCCAGTGAAGATACCGCGTCTTCAATCTTTTTGGTAACGGTGTTTTCTATTTCACCGGGCGAAGCACCCGGATATACCGTACTTATGGTAATAACATTTGTTTCAAACTTAGGGATAAGCTCATAGCTAAGGCTGCTGTAGCTGTAAAGCCCGCCCAAAGTAAGTATGGTAAACAACACTATAATAAGTGTTGGCCGTTTTATTGATATTTCTGCTATTTTCATTTTGATTAGTTTAAGTTCCCCCATTGGGGGGAAGGGGGCTTATTTTACAGCATTTACTTTAGAACCATCGGCAAGGTTTATCTGGCCGCTTGTAACTACAACATCGCCATTGTTAAGGCCTTTAAGCACTTCTACCTCTTCGCCAAAAATACGGCCCGATACAATTTTGGTAAGCTTGGCCACACTGTCTTTAACCACAAAAACCTGGTTGTTGCCCACACCGCCCACAAAGGCTACACGAGGTATGATCATAACTTCGGCCTTCTGAGTTTTGCCTGAACCAAATACCGCACTGCCATACATACCAGCCTTAAGTGCATTGTCAGGGTTTTTAGATACTTCAACCTCAATTGGGAAGTTAAGCGATGTATCTGCCTTTGGGGCAATAAACGTTACAACGCCTTCAAATTCCTTGTCAGGATATACGCTGGCAGTTACTTTTACCTTGTCGCCTTTTTTAAGGGTAGCCACCTGCTGCTCTGTAACGGTTACTTTAAGCTTAAGGGTGCTTACGTTTACCAGTTCAAATAGTACAGTACCCGGAGAAACTACGCTTCCCGGCTCTATATTACGTTTGTTTACAATACCGTTTATACTTGATTTAATGCTGGCATCGCCTATGTTTATTTTGGCAGCATCATATTGTGCCTTGGCGTTGGTAAGGGCAAGTTTAGCCTGGTCAAGCTGCTGCTTGGTTACACCGCCTGTTTTAAAGGCATTTTCATAACGCTGCGCATCGCTTTGTGCATTTTCATAAGATGCCTTTGCATTTTGAAGCTGTATGTTAAGCTGGTCGCCTTTTATAATGGCAAGTACCTGGCCCACACGCACTGCGTCGCCTTCGTCTACTAATACTTTAACCACACGGCCGTTGTTTTCTGCAGGGAATTCAAGCTGTTGTGCAGCCTCAAAAGTACCGTTGGCAATATATTCAAGGTTAGGTACTTCAGTCTTAACAGTATCTATACGTACAGCTACAGAGTTGTTGGTTTGCGCCACAACTGCTGTTTCGGCTTCGTTCTTTTCTTTGTTTTTGTTCAGTATAAAATAGCCAAGACCCAGTACAGCTATTATAACTACTATATAAATTACCTTTTTCATGATTATTTTTAGTTTTTAAGTGTTTGTAGTTCGCCTTTGGCTTTTATAAGCTGCACTTCGGCCAGTTTATAGTCAAGCATTGCAGCATTGTAATTGTTTTGAGCTTCAATCAGTGAGTTCTCAGCATCAAGCAGGTCAGTAAGTGGTGCAAGCCCCTGCTGGTAGTTGTTTTGGGTGTTGTCCATAACTTCCTGGGCCAGCTTTACGTTTTCCTTTTGGTTTTCAATAGTGGTAAGGCTGTTGTCTATTTGAGTTACCGCATTTTTATATTCAAGGTCAAGGGCAAGCTTGGTGTCTTTTATGTCCTGCTCGGTTTTTTTAAGCTGAATATCTGCCTGGCGCACCTTTGCACGTGTGCCAAACCCTGTAAACACCGGTATGTGCAGGTTAAGGCCTATGGTAGAATAATCTGACCAGTATACCCCGTCAGACGGTTTTGCAAACCATGGCAGTTCCGGGCCCTGGCCTATATAGTTGTATCCTGCCGTAAGCGATAGGGTAGGGTAGTATGCCGCCTGTTTGGCTTTCTTGTCAAACAGGTATAACTCTTCCTGTTTTTTAAGTACAAGATATTCTGTACGCGTTGTAGCATCCGGCACGTTGCTTGACGCCAGGGTGGCAATTTCAAACTCGGTATCAGGCAGTACTATAGGTGTTTCAATAGGCATGCCCATGTAAAACTTAAGCGCGTTTTCCTGCTGCTGAACGGCGTTTAACACCTTTTGGCGTTGAGAGCTAATATTGTTCAGGTTTACATTCATACGGTCAAGGTCTATCTTGCGGGCAAGCCCGTTATCAAACTGGCCTTTAATAATGTTGCGCACCTCAAGGGTGTTTGCATAAGTACTGTCTAATACACCAAGATTTTGTTTTTGTATGTACACCTGGTAGTAAGCCGTGGCTACACGCTCTATAACCTGCTCTTCGGTAAGCTGGGCGTTAACCTGGTAAAACTCACGTGTGGTCCTTGCAGCTTTAAGTCCTGTAAAAACCGACTGGTCAAACAGCTTTTGCGTAAGGGTTACACCGGCAACACTGTTCCATTTTTGCCCTAACGGGGCCAGTATGGTGGTGCCAGGGGCGCCAAAAAAGTCACCTGGTAGTGCATTAAGCTGTAGGATAGGGTTGTAAGTAACACTACCATCTATGCTTATAGTAGGCAGCGCCTGAGAGCGTACTTCCTCTATCTGGTATTCGCTGTTTTGCACGTCAAGCTTAGCCTTGGCGGCATCGGCTTTGTTTTGCAGCGCATAGTTTACGGCATCTTTAAGCGTAATGTTTTGGGCGGGCACTGTTTGTGCCTGCACCTGCACAAACGCCAGCAGGGCCATAAACAGGGCAAAACCGCTTTGGGTAATGCTCCTTATTTTACTTTGGGTCTTCATTTTGATGTTAACTGTTATTAATTGATTGTAATGATTATTCTGGTTTAAACAATAGGTCCATTATTATTTGCTTGCGCTCTTCAATAAGCCTGTCAAAGCCATCGGGGGTAAAGCCCATGGTTTCCTGTAGCAATGGGCGCATACTTACCGGGAAACACGTAAGTGAGATAAAGTTGAGCATAAACTGCTCCGGCCTCATTTTGGTTATATTGCCTTTATCCATCTCTACGGCTATTTCAAGATAAAACTTGTCTAACAGGCGGCTCATGCTTTCGTGGTCTTTATATGCGCAGCCCTGGTTCATTTGGGTAACCATGTATATTTCCAGGTAAGGAAACTCCTTACTCTGCTCAAAATACAGGTCCAGGTAATCCATTATTTTTTCCTTAAGCGGTTTTGTACTAAACACAATGCTTTCAGTACGTTCGTGTTCCTGCTTTTGGGCATCTTCAAATACGGTGTTAAACAGGTTATCGCGCGAGCGGAAGTAATAATTTATCAGTGTGCGGTTTACTCCTGCGGCATCGGCAATTTCCTGTGTAGTAGCATTAAAGCGGCCTTCGCCGAAGAATATCCTGCGGGCGGTATCTTTAATTAATTGCTCTGTATCTAATTCTGTAATTTTAGCTGACATTTTTGTTTAACTATTTTGTTTGACATTTTTGTCAAACGCAAAATTATAATGTTTAACGAAACTCAAATGTTAAAATTGCGTTAACCTTATTCTTTATTTTCGGTTAGGTATTTTTCGGCGAGTAGTATGCCTTTTGGCGTGCAAATGGCGCGTAAATGATATTCAAGATAAAGATTGTGGAGGTCGTTAGTGTTAAACAGTTCTTCAGGGAAAACACTGCTGTCTTTAGTGCCCGAGATACCTGTAAAGTATATGCGCGATACAAAGTCTACATTTATATCAGTCCTGTACAGGCCTTCGGAAATACCTCTTTGCAGGTTGCGCGATACGCTCTCTTTCATCCTGTCAAATTGCCTCATGTGCATTTTTTGTGATATCTCCGGAAAAAAACGTGTAAGCTGGTAAGCAGCAAGGCGGTACTTGTCTTCTAATGTTCTTCTCAGGTATTTTCTTATTTCAAACAGTTCTTCTACTGCATTACACCCTGAAGCTGCTATTTTTTGTATTTCGTCAAAAATTATCTGCATCAGGTATGTGCCCACAGCTTCAACCAGTTCGTTTTTATTGGCATAGTGCTGGTAAATGGTTTTTTTGCTAATGCTCATCTCCTGTGCTATATCGTCGAGTGTAACGCCTTTAAAACCAAGGTTTAGGTACATCTCTTTTGCCTTTTCGAGAATAAGCCCGCTCATGTTCATTTCCTTTTCCATGGTGCAAATGTAATCAGGAAACTTTAAAAACCAAAAAAGTTTCCAAAGTTTTTACAATTTTGTCAAATTATTTTTTTGGTAGGGTATTCATGTTTTGGATTGTTATGTGCCTGAATTGCGCTGTATTATGGCAATTCATTAAAATCACTAACCACCAACCAATACATGAAAAGAAAGTTATTATTATTGGGGTTGCTGTTTACCGGCGCCCTTACTGCACAGGAATATCAATGGGAATGGGCCACACGGGGCGGGTCTTTAAAAAAAGCGCAGAATGAGTTTTTGTATAGCTTTAATGCAGAACAGATAAAGAATATAGTGGTTGACGAAGATAATAACTACTATTTTCTGGCATTTGTAACACGTGATGGCACGGTGTATCAGGATTTGCCTATAACCGTATATAACGGCGGTTCTGCTGCTAATCCTGTTGCGCCAACAGATGTCCTGCTGATATCTACCACAAGTTCAGGTGAATTGAGGTGGACACAAACCATTGGCGGTTACGGCCTTGATACTTCTTATGGCATTACGCTTGATGGTAATGGCGGGTTATACTTAACACTGTACACTATAAACCTGGTAGCGCCTGCTGATTTGCCTTATAGAAGTGTTACGCATTTAGCACCTGATGTAGAGCTGCCATCGCACAATGGCAATCTTGAAGAATTTCAGGATGGTTTCAGGACAGGGGTATTCATGAAATACAATACAGAAGACGGAAGCCTTGCCTGGCATAAAATGCTACAGGGCCAATTAAATTATATGTATACAACATGCAGGCTTAGCAATGTTGAAATTGATGATGATGGCAACGCTGTGTTTATGGCCGGTTTTTTACATGGCACCCATTTAGATGGCGCCATTACCATAACCGATGAGGCATTTAATTTTCATTATTACCTGGTTAAATATAGTCCTGATGGCACTTTGGTAGGTGCTACACCGCTTAGTTTTACCGGCGAGCTTTTAGATGAGAATTATAAATTAAGGCATGACAAAAATTTAGACCGCTACTATGTGGCAGGTAAGAGGTTTTCGATAGACATACAGCCTAATGCCTTGGCATTTAACGGACAGGATTTTACGGCAGAGTCATTTCTGTTAGCTTTTGATGCAGAGGGTAACGAGGTATTTCGCAGGGAAACGGTGGCTGATGTTCCGGGAGCTCTAATAACCTATCTTAAGCTGAATAATATAAGGATTGATGACGATTCTAACATTTACCTTACCGGTAGTGTGTATACAGGTGAGTTTACTCAGGGAAATATTGTAATGTCTTTTGCAGGATATACATTTCCAACCGCTATACAGGGCAACAGTGTGTTTGTAATAAAACTTGACCCTGATGGCAACCTGCTGTGGGCCTCGCACCCTACTCCGGATACCACTCCCGGGGCTATGGCTATTACGGCAGCTGCCGGATATGACCTTGCTGTTAACGGAGATGAAGTGGCTCTTGCTACCGCCATGTGGAACGACACGTGGGGTGAAGCCACCATTACCAGGCCGGGCGATTATGGTGAGGAGCCCTGTTTAGTCAGGCTTAATAAAGAAACCGGTGCAGCAATACAAATACATGATATTTCCGGGCCTGAGGATTTTATGGACATAGGCACGGCTGTTGCAGCTGATAACGATGGTAACTATATTTTTGGAGGCACATTCCTGCATTCGTTGTTTGTAAATAATGAGCCGGTGGACACTCTTACAAAAGTACAGGGCCAGGCAGAGGGTACTGATTTTTTTATTGCAAAACTAAGTACCCCACAAATAAATGGGATTGATGATAAAAATCAAAATGCAATTGTGTTGTATCCTAACCCGGCAAAAGATGTTGTTTATATAAACAATAGTAATGGCGGGCTAAAAAGCTACAGGGTTTATAATATGCTGGGGCAGCAGGTGCTTGACGGTGCGTTTTCAGGAACTGAAAATGCAATTAAGTTAAGCACAGTTCCTTCCGGTAACTACCTGGTAAAGCTAACGGCCGCCAATGGTGATGTAACAACACAAAAAATAATCAAACAGTAATAATATTTGCCAAAAAGCCCTCTGCCAGAGGGCTTTTTTTATCTGTAGGCTTAGTTTTTTGATAAGAATGCGCAAACCTTTATCTTAGCAAAAAATTAATGCATGCAGTCCATAGCTCATTACCATCAGGTGGTAACCCAGTATTTTGAAGCCTTAGCGCTCGAAAAGCAACCCCAAAACCTTTATGACCCCATACAGTATATATTATCGTTAGGCGGAAAGCGCATTCGCCCCGTATTAACACTTATGGCAGCAGAGGTTTTTGGTGCCGATTGCCGCGAGGCTTTACCGGCAGCGGTAGCGGTAGAGGTGTTTCATAACTTTTCGCTGGTGCATGACGATATTATGGATGATGCCCCACTGCGCCGTGGTAACCAGACCGTGCATGAAAAATGGGATATAAACACCGCTATACTTAGTGGGGATGCCATGCTTATACTGGCCTACCAGTATTTTGAGCAGTATGAGCCGCAAACATTCCGTGATTTGGCAAAGCTGTTTAGTAAAACGGCCCTTGAGGTGTGCGAAGGCCAGCAATGGGATGTGGATTTTGAAACCCGTACTGATGTTACCGAGGCCGAGTACCTTAAAATGATTGAGTATAAAACTGCGGTTTTAGTAGGTGCCGCCATGAAAATGGGCGGTATTGTGGCGCAAACATCTGAAGAAAACTGTAGCCTGATATACGACTTTGGCCGTAGCCTGGGTATTGCCTTCCAGCTTCAGGATGATTACCTGGATGCTTTTGGCGACCCGGAAACCTTTGGTAAGCAGGTGGGGGGCGATATTATTGAAAACAAAAAGACGTTCCTGTATCTTAAAGCTTTAGAATTAGGTAGTGCCGATGACAAAGAAATTCTTAAAGAATGGTTTGAGGCGCAGCCAGATGACCCGGCCCAGAAAATAGCCGATATAAAGGCGGTTTTTGTTGCAAGTGGTGCCGATGCCGCTACTAAAAAAGCTATTGAAGAGTATACATTGAGTGCATTCGCCCTGCTGGAAGAAATGGATATTGCCGAAGACAAGAAGCAAATGCTGCGTGCCTTTGGCGAAAACCTGATGAAACGCAGCGTATGACGTTTACACCTCCGCAAAATACCGACCTGCTGTTAAGTGAAGCCCAAAAGGAACAGCTTTACATAAAACTTATTGAGCAGCTTAATAAAGATTTTAACCTGGCAAACGAGCCGGTTGATTTCGCGTCTGATACTACGCCAATTGCGTTAAAGCTGGGCTTACAGGAAAAGATTTTTAAGCTTATAAACCATAAGTTTGCCGAATACCTTAACCTGCTCTATATTATAGACGTGCCCGAAAAAGATATAAAAGCCCTTAACGGTGCCGATATTGCCGACCTGAGCGAGCAGGTTGCTTTTTTGCTCTTAAAAAGGGAGTGGCAAAAAGTATGGTTTAGGAACCGGTATTAGTTTAGATGGAATACGGGTGATTTAGATTTAAGAATCCGTGTAAATCCGCTCCATCCGTTTTATCCGCGTTCCATCTTCCTTAAAAATACACCCTTATAAACGGCATAAAGGCATCGCTGTACACGTAGTCGCGTTCGTTAAACAGTACGTTGTATCGCACGCCAACCACCACATTGCCGGTGTTATAACCTGCGCCCACAAATAATGCGGTATTCCAGAAATTCCTTTCACGTGATGCTGTATATCCGGGATATGCAGGTTCAGGTACATTGTAGTTGTCATCATAAGTCAGGTTAACGCGCAGTTGCTCTACCTCGGCAGATAGCTGTATTTCCGGTATTGGGTTAAAAAGCCCTATCAGGCTGCCGCCATAAATCCAAGAATCATAAAAATACTTCTGGCGTACATAGCTGCCCTGTAAACCTGCGCCTGCGGCCACATATTCGTTAAACTGGTATATGGCTCCGGGGGCTACCATAACATCGGTATACCCATTGCCGAAAGAAGCGCCTAAGCCACCACCAAAGCGCACGTGGCTCCAAAAGTCAGAGCCGTCATCCTGTGCCTGTACTGTTGTAAAAGTCAGTACAAATAGTGCCGGTAAGCAAAATTTTGTTAAATAAATTATAAAGCTTCTTTTCATAGCGGGCTCCATGTATATTTGGTAAGCATAAATATATAAAAATCGTTGAAAGATTATTACAAATAATGTACTTTTGCATAAAATTTTATAACACCACCGTCACAAACACATAGGTATGGACAGGTTTTCCTTTTTAAATGCAGCTAATACTGCTTTTTTCGCTGATTTATACGATCAATATATTGAAAATCCCGACAGCGTAGAACCAAGCTGGAGGGCCTTTTTCCAGGGGTTTGATTTTGCTGCTTCTGATTATGGTTCAGGAGCTTCAGAATACCAAAACGCACCGGCTGCTGCGCCACAGGCCGCTCCGGCACCCCAAAACCCCGTTTCAGACTATTCAGGCATCCCTGAAAAGCTGCAAAAAGAATTTAAGGTACTTAGCCTTATTGAAGGGTACCGCACCCGTGGACACCTTTTTACCAAAACCAACCCTGTAAGGGAGCGCCGCACATTTACCCCAACTTTAGAGCTTGAAAACTTTGGCCTTACCAGTGCCGACCTTAACACCACGTTTGACGCCGGTAAAGAGGTGGGCCTTGAAAATGCTACCCTTGCGCAAATTGTAGACCACCTGCAAAAAGTGTACTGTGGCCACATAGGGGTTGAGTATATGTACATCCGCGACCCTAAAACAAGACAATGGATACAAAACAGGCTAAGCAAAAACCACAACCAGCCTGATTTTAACGCTGAGCAAAAGAAAGCCATACTTGGCAAGCTTAACGAGGCGGTTTCTTTCGAAAACTTCCTTCATACAAAATATGTAGGCCAAAAACGTTTCTCGCTTGAGGGTGGAGAATCTTTAATCCCGGCTATGGATGCCCTTATTGAGGCTGCTGCCGAACAGGGTGTTGAGCAGTTTGTTATGGGTATGGCACACCGCGGCCGCCTTAACGTGCTGGCTAACGTGTTTGGCAAAAACACATCAGACATCTTCAGCGAGTTTGACGGTAAAGATTATGATGATGACGCCCTTTTTGATGGCGACGTAAAATACCACCTTGGCCTTACGGCTGATAAGGTAACCAAAACCGGCAAGAAAATAAACATTAACCTTGCACCAAACCCGTCTCACCTTGAAACGGTAGGTGCTGTTATAGAGGGTATTGCCCGTGCCAAGCAAGACAGGCATTTTCCTGAAGATAACAAAAAGGTACTGCCTATTGCCCTTCATGGTGATGCAGCTGTGGCAGGACAGGGTATTGTGTATGAAATTGTACAGATGGCCAAGCTTGATGGCTACAAAACCGGTGGTACTATTCACGTGGTGATAAACAACCAGGTGGGCTTTACTACAAACTACCTTGATGCCCGTTCATCTACATACTGTACAGATATTGCAAAGGTTACGCTTTCGCCGGTACTTCACGTAAATGCCGATGATGCCGAGGCTGTAGTGCATGCCACGCTTTTTGCGCTTGATTACCGTATGGAGTTTGGTACAGATGTGTTTATTGACCTGTTGGGTTACCGTAAATACGGCCACAACGAGGGCGATGAGCCACGTTTTACACAGCCTAAACTGTACAAAATCATTGCCAAGCATAAAAACCCACGCGACCTGTATGCCGAAACCCTTTTGGCAAACGGCGTTATTGAGAAAGATTATGTTTCGGGCCTTGAAAAAGAATATAAAGATAAGCTGGAGCAAAACCTTGAGGCTTCGCGCAAGCGCGACCTTACGGTAATAACCCCGTTCATGCAAAATGAGTGGGAAGGCTATGCACAGGCTGATGCCGATAAAATGCTTCAGAAGGTTAATACCGCTTTCAGCAGGGAAATGCTTGACGAAATAGGTAAAACCATTACTGAGCTTCCGTCAGACAAGAAATTCCTGAATAAGATTACCAAGCTTATAGGCGACCGTAAAAACATGTATGAAACCGATAAGCTGGACTGGGCAATGGGCGAACTGCTTGCCTATGGCACACTGCTTACCGAAGGTTTTGACGTACGCATAAGCGGCCAGGACGTTGAGAGGGGTACTTTCTCGCACCGCCATGCTGTTATTAAGGTTGAAGAAAGCGAAGAAGAAGTAACGCTACTTAATACCCTGAAAGACCAGAACGGTAAATTCCATATTTACAACTCACTGCTTTCAGAATATGGTGTTGTGGGCTTTGACTATGGTTATGCCCTTGCCAGCCCTAAAACGCTAACCATTTGGGAAGCCCAGTTTGGCGACTTCTCTAACGGTGCGCAAATTATGATAGACCAGTACATTAGTGCTGCCGAAGATAAATGGAACAACCAGAACGGCCTTGTATTCCTGCTTCCCCACGGCTATGAAGGCCAGGGTGCAGAGCACAGCAGCGCCCGTATGGAGCGTTACCTGCAACTGTGTGCCAACCACAATATGTATGTGGCAGACTGTACCACACCGGCTAACTTCTTCCACCTGTTAAGGAGGCAAATGAAGACTGATTTCCGCAAGCCGCTTATTGTGTTTACACCTAAGAGCCTGCTGCGCCACCCATCTGTAGTATCTACTGTAGATGAGCTTGCTAACGGCAGCTTCCAGGAAGTGCTGGATGACCCAATTGCAGATCCTAAAAAGGTAAAAACCCTTGTGTTCTGTACCGGTAAGTTCTACTATGACCTTGTAGCCGAGCGTGAAAACCTTAAGCGTGACGACGTAGCGTTTGTACGCCTTGAGCAGCTGTTCCCGCTGCCAATAGAACAAATTAAAGCCGTTCTTGCAAAATATACCAATGCCGATGATTTTGTTTGGGCACAGGAAGAACCACGCAACATGGGTGCTTACAGCTACATGCTTATGAACTTTACTGAGGTTAAGCTTCGTGTGGCATCGCTTAAAGCATACAGTGCGCCTGCCGCAGGTAGCTCAAGCCGTGCTAAAAAACGCCATGCTGCTGCCATTGCCATGGTTTTTGACAAGAACTTGTTCAATTAATTGTAAATTTGACTCAATAATATACAACACCAATAAAATTATACTGATATGATTTTAGAAATGAAAGTTCCCTCGCCGGGGGAATCGATTACCGAAGTGGAAATAGCCACGTGGCTTGTAAAAGATGGCGACTACGTTGAAAAAGACCAGGCCATTGCCGAGGTAGATTCAGACAAAGCCACGCTTGAGCTTCCTGCCGAGGCCAGCGGTGTTATTACCCTTAAGGCTGAAGAAGGCGACGCTGTAAAAGTGGGCCAGGTAGTATGCCTTATAGACACAGATGCAGCCAAGCCAGATGGCGCTGCCCCTGCTAAAGAAGAAGCCCCTAAGGCTGAAGAGAAAAAAGAGGAGCCTAAGAAAGAAGAGCCTAAGGCTGCCCCTGCTGCTGAAAAAACGTATGCTACAGGTGCACCGTCTCCTGCTGCTAAAAAAATACTTGACGAAAAGAACATAGACCCTGCAACCGTAAGCGGTACAGGCAAAGGCGGCCGCGTTACTAAAGACGATGCCGTTAACGCAAAAGCTTCTATGGGTACGCCTACAGGCGGTAGCCGCAGTTCTGAGCGTTCTAAGCTGTCTATGCTGCGCCGCAAAGTGGCTGAGCGCCTTGTTGCTGCCAAGAACGAAACCGCTATGCTTACCACGTTTAACGAGGTAAACATGACACCTATAAACAACATCCGTAACGAGTATAAAGACGCATTTAAGGCCAAACACGGTGGTGTAAGCCTTGGTTATATGTCGTTCTTTACAAAAGCCGTTACAAGGGCGCTAAAACTGTTCCCTGATGTTAACTCAATGATTGACGGCGACTTTAAAGAAACCTACGATTTTGCCGATATCTCTATTGCGGTATCAGGCCCTAAAGGCCTTATGGTGCCGGTTGTAAGGAATGCCGAAACGCTTACCTTCCGCGGTATTGAGGCTGAAATTAAGCGCCTTGCCCTTCGCGCCCGCGACGGACAAATAACTGTAGATGATATGACCGGTGGTACATTTACCATCACTAACGGTGGTGTATTTGGCAGTATGCTTTCTACACCTATCATCAACCCTCCGCAATCAGGCATCTTGGGTATGCACAACATTATAGAGCGCCCAATTGCTGTAAACGGTAAGGTAGAGATACACCCAATGATGTATGTGGCTCTTTCTTATGACCACAGGATTATTGACGGACGTGAGTCGGTTGGTTTCCTTGTGGCGGTTAAAGAAGCTCTTGAAAACCCAATGGAACTCCTTATGGACAACAATCCTAAGAAAGCGCTTGAGCTATAGTAAGCTAAGCTTTTAAATATAAAACCCCGCTCAGGAAACTGGCGGGGTTTGTTTTTTTAGACTTAAGTTGCTGATTACTTGATTACTCTAAATGTGCATGCAGCTCTTTACGGTATTGCGAGGCACTCTTACCGGTTACCTCTTTAAATGACTTATTAAAGTGGCTAAAGTTGTTAAACCCACTTTCATAACTTACTTCAGATATAGGTATGGGCTTCTCTGCCAATAGTTTGCAGGCATGTACTACCCGGTATTCATTTACAAATTGTACAAAGGTTTTATTGGTCATCTTCTTAAAGTACCTGCAAAACGATGGTACCGTCATGCTTGCCCTTTCCGATACATCTTCTAAAGCAATAGGCTCCCTGAAATTATCCTTCACATAGTTGAATATCATGTTAATACGGTCGTTATCCTGCACCTGCGTTTCCAGAGAGAAACCTTCGGCGTTAAGCACCTTGTAATCATCGGTCTTTTCCAGTTCGTGCAGTACCGCAATCAAGGTAAGCAGGCGCTCAAAAGGCTGCTGTTTCGCCATTTTGTCCATCTTGCTGCCCAGTGCATTGCGCACCTGTGGGCCAAAGGCAATACCCCCGCGAGCCCTGGTAAACAGTTGGGCAATGCTTTTTGTTTCAGGAAGTTGCATAAAGCTATCGCCCAAAAAGTCAGGCTTCATTTGTATAACAATCTCGTTCATGTTGCCTGTAGTATCATCAGTAAAGCCGCAGTGGGGCAGGTTGCTGCCTATGAGTATCAAGTCGCCATCAGTATAATAGCTTATGTGGCTGCCTATCTGTCGTTTACCCGAACCCCCGTTAACAAAAACCAGCTCAACCTCCGGGTGGTAGTGCCACACGTGTGCCTTAAGGTTAGCATTGCGGCTGAAGTTTATATAGGCAAAACTACTGCCAAAAGAAGGCTCAACTACCTCAAGGGCAGGCTTTAAAAATTTTGTTTTGAGTTGCGGTTTCATAGTGTAAAGGTAGCTAAAAAGGTGTCATTTTTGCCTAAATTAACAATAAAACGTTTTCGTAAGGTTAATATTGCATATAATGTTGTAAATATTGATGTAACACTTTCTTTAGTGTGTGTGTAATTTAGCAGTGTTAAAATTACTCAACCCAATAAACAGTAGAAGTTATGAAAAGTGTAATGAAATTAGGAGTGGCCATAGCAGTGTTCTTTATATCATTTGCAGGCCGTGCAAACGACGCTAAACTATCAGTTAGGGTAAAAGAAGGTGCAGGTAAGGTAGTTAGCTTTGCCGTAGTAGATGCTAAAAATGTTCACGTTGCAATATATGCCAAAGACGGCGCAGTGCTTTTTGACGAAAACCTGAAAGGTAAAGAGGGCAAAATCAGCAGGACGTATGACCTGACTGCGTTCCCTTCAGGAGTTTACTTCCTTGAAACTGAGACAGGTGTAAAAGTATCCCGCCACCAGATTACTATTGCAGATAAAACCGCTACCATAAGCGAAACTGTAGCCGAGGTGCTTAAGCCTGTGGTTGCTAACGAAAATGGTGTGCTAAGCGTTAACATTAAAGGTACAGAAACACCTGTAGGTATTAAAATGTTTGATGAAAACAACAACGAACTGTATGCTGAAACCTTTGACGGCCAGTCTGTTGCTAAGAAATTCGACATTAAAAATACCACAGCAAGAAATATCACGCTGGTAATGAGCTACAACGACAAAACGTTTGTAGAAACCATTGCAGCGCGTTAAAAACGAGGTTTGGTTATAGCAGAAAGGGCTACGCTGAAAAGCGTAGCTTTTTCATTTTCAGAGGTTTCCACTAATTTTATCCATAACCCAGTTGGTATGTGTGCCCGTTTGTCCGGTTGATGGGTGGGCTTTACCATGCAGTAAAGCATCCCTCATGTTGTGCACGTGGTACAGCTGTATATTCTCAGGATGTGCTACTACAGCCTTCTTAGTACCTGATTCATTGGTTATTACAAGGGGTTCGTCTTCAAAAACGGAAAAGGTTATGGTGCCCTTGCTACCATAAATGGTAACCTTGTCTTCGCGCTGGGGTACCCCAAAGTTCCAGGTGCCGGTACCGGTAGTGCCATTTGCGTGTACCCAGCTTGCAGCCACAGCATCATTAGCCGTATACAGCCCCTGTTGGTTCAGGCTAATACCGTTAACTTCTTTAATATCACCAAAGTAGTGTATGAAAAGGTCGAGCCCATGGCTGGCCAGGTCATCAAAATAGCCGCCTGTGGCAATGGTTCTGTCAGTACGCCAGTTGTACTCACCGCTAAGGTCTACTGGGCTGGGGACTTTAGTTAAGTGCCAGTGTATGTGGCGTATAGCGCCAATTTCGCCATTATCTATCCATTCTTTTACCTGTAAAAAGCGCGGTAGCGACCTCCTATAATAGGCAACAAATAACGGAAGTTTCTTATCCTCAAAGGCTTGTGTAATCTCAACACACTCCTGCCAGGTGGGTGCCATGGGCTTTTCTATACAGCATGGTTTGCCGGCTGCGGCCACCTTTAGGGCGTAAAAGTGGTGAGTATCAGGGGGTGTGGCAATATAAACCGCATCAATTTCGGGGTCGTTTATAAGGGCATCGGCATCGCTGTAGTGCTTTTCCACGCCGTGGCGCAGGGCATAATCAGCGGCTTTATCAGCATCTCGGCGCATAACTGCTTTAAGTTCAAAGCCTTCTGTTTTTTGGTAGGCGGGGCCGCTTTTGCGTTCGGTAACATCGCCGCAGCCTATAATGCCCCAGCGTATGTTTTTGGGTTGTGTCATGGGTTGGTTATTTTTTGATAAAAATATACATTTTCTTTTATAGTTTTGGTCAATATGACCACTTTGTTTCAGCCTCCGAAAATTCTTTCAAAAACACCTTCAAAAGTGCTTAATATTTCACTTTCGGACTTTAAGATTCAAAATGCTAAAATGTTGGATTTTTACAAGTGCCCTATCGTAAATTTACAAGTCTCGTTTTTATACATTTCGGGCATAAAAAAACCGCTTTTCTGATTTTAGAAAAGCGGCCTTAAAATATTTGCAGTGCGTTTTTTGCCCTGAAAATATTTTTCTGTGTTATTTATACTTTTGATTAAGGTAATCCTGCCAGCTTTTGCTTGTTGCATCAATGGTATGGGTAAGTAGTGCACCACCATTAAACGCTTTTGCCAGCTTGCCAAAGAGCGGTAGGTTAATAATGAACTTCTTTTTACCTGTTTTGCGCATCCATTCCTTAGCCATTTCGTTAAACGTGTAGGCTTTTAGCCCTCCAATCTCATAGGTTTTGCTTTCTGCCGGCTGTAGCGAAATTTCATACAACGCATTGGCAACAGCGTCTACGGCTATGGGTTGGGCCATCACCTTTTTGGGCAGCAGCCCAATGCGGTATTTTAGCAGCGACGTAAAAATGTAGTCTATAAAGTCATGAAACTGTGTAGCCCGCAAAATTGTATACGGCACACCCGATGCCTTTATCAGTTCTTCAGAAGCCAGCTTTTGCTGGTAGTAGTTAAACGGTGTTTTGTCTATGCCTACAATGGAGATGTAAATAAGGTGTACGTTCTTGTTGCTCCCTATGGTTTGTAGCAGGTTTTGGGTAAGGAGCGTATCCTTTTTAAGGTCGGTTGCAAGGTGAAAAATAATGCTCCTGCCTTTTACTGCCTGGGCAACACCTTTGTTTGCCATTAAATCAGCCACTACCTTATTGGGGGCATTTTCGTTGTTGCTGCGGCTTGCCACTGCATACTGCAACCCTTTTTGGTTTAAAATTTGTGTAAGGCCTTTACCTAAATTGCCTGTACCGCCTGTTATTAGTATGTTTTCCATTTTTAAATTGGTTTAAATTGGTAATACGTTTAGTATCAGGTCAAAGGTGCGGGTTATTAAAGCCAATACGGTTAAACTGGTTTAAGAAAGCAAAAAGCCCCGCACAACGTGCAGGGCCCTTATATTGAAGTTGATATTATTCCTTTACCACCTTAATAACTTTTTCACCGGTTTCGGCCTGAACCTTTAGCAGGTAAATGCCGTTTGCAACGCCTGTAAGGTTAATTGTGGCCTGCGTGTTGTTAATGGCGGTGTGCTGCACCTGCTGCCCCAGGGTGTTGTATAGCGTGGCGCTAAGCAGGGTAGTGGTGTGTTCCAGCTTCAGTTCATCTTTAACCGGGTTAGGGTAGCAGCGCAGGGTGGCCATGCTGTTGCCCTCAAGGCCGGAAACAAGGTGTACGGTTACCGGCAGGCGTTCTATGCCGGCACAGTTGTCTATATACTGTGCAGCATAATACGTGGTGCCATCTGTAAGCGGGGTGTCCATACCAAGAAATGTGCCGCCCATTGCGGCGGTAAACCAGCTTATGCCTGTGCCTTCCACCTCAAGGCTGGCAACTGTTTGCCCCTGCGTAAAGGTTTGCGGACTTTCGCCGGTAGGCGCCGGGGGGTAAATGTCAAAAAACAAATCAGTGGTGGTATTGCAGGTGGTATTGGTAACGGTAAGGGTGTTGCTGCAGTAATTCAGGTCGGGCAGGGTAAAGGTGGTTTGCTGGGTAGCCACTCCGTTAAGTGCGTACGTATAGCTAAAGGCGTCGTTTACAATTACCCCGGCCGTTGTGCCTTCCACCTGTATTTGTATAAGCTGGGCCCAATCCTGCAAAGGCTGCAAAAGCACCTCATAGCAACCTGTTTCAGGGTCGGTTATGCGCACCCATACAAACGTTGCCCCTGCCTGTGGTACAAAGGTTTCGGGCTGTTCAATACCGTTTAAGCCTGCTTCGGCATGTTCTTCGGTAAGATGATAGGTAACATCATAAAGATTTATATTCCACAGGCTGTTTGCATTAACCGTAAGGTTTATTGCACTGTTTGCACACGTGGCTATTGCGGGCAGGTTGTCTTCATAAATAGGAGAGGGCACTGCCTTAATAACAAATTCTTCTATATCATACATATCTAAATTTATCATAGAGTTTACCCTTACATACAGTGTTTGCTCCAGTGCTAAGTTGTTAGTATATCCGGTGTTGATGCTTAGTACGTTATCTCCGTTTTGTGCATCTTCAAAACTTTCATAATACGTTATGCTGTAGTTGCCCGGCCCCTGCGTGGCGGCTGTTACCAGAGGGCTATATACCCCGGCGAGGTCAAACAGGGCAAAACCATCGTTATCAGCATCGCACAGCACATAAGGCGGCAGTGGGCTTATGATAATAGTGTCATCGGGCGGTACACTGTCTCCTATATTAAAACTACCCCCGTTAAGAAATATAGCCGAATCAAACTGGGGGTCGGTACGGTCGGCTATTACAAACTTAAGGTGGTAGGTAACGCCTTCCATTACGGGGTGGTCTACAAAAAACGGGGTGGTACGGCCGTTAAAGTTCATGGGGCCGTCTACCACACCCGGCTGGTGAAACGTGCCGAAATAAGATACGTTAGCCCCTGCGCAGGCACTGTTATATGCGCCATTGCGCACCGTATAAGACGATATGGGCAAATTTGTGCCCGGCACAATAGCCAGGTTAGTAACTTCATCGGTTTCGGTATTGGTAAGCAGTATGGCAAAAGCATCGCCATAATCGCACTGAAAAGCACCATATTCTTCAGAAGCATACAGGAAGCTGAATGTAAGGGGGGCGGTTCCGCCTACAAAGTCAAACTCGAGCGATGTGGCATTTTGCGCATTAAAGCCACTGCCTACATCAGGGTAGGTAAGCAATATGGCAGCAAGGTCTGCATCGCCGCCCCAGGTGGCAGTACCGGCGCTTTGTATGTTGCCGTTGGGGCCTTCGGCTGCCTTTGCGCTACCGGTGCTTAATACTATGCCGTCTTCAAACGGAAACATGGTATTGGTTTGCGAAAAATAGCCTATGCCATTAGGCCCGGCAGCATTATTGCTGCTGCCGGTAGAGGCTGTAATGTTAGTAATGCCAAGGCCCGGCTGTGCTGCAAAAATGTCCTGTACAAGTTGTTGTGCAGTATATTGTGTGGTGCTAACGCTTATGCCCGGTGGCGGGGTAACTATGCAAATACTAAAATCAGTATCTACGGGTGGGTTTGCCGCAGTAGTAACGGTGTAGAGCCTTATATAATAGTTGGTTTCGGGGGTTACTGTTGCTGTAAATGTGTTGTTGTATGTTGTAGCACAAAATACCACCGGCCCGCTGCATGAACCCTCATACAGTTCATATTGCATGGTAGAGGTAAGGCTGCTCAGGTTGTTTACAGTAATAGATGCCCTGTCATAAATAGCGGTAAAGGTATACCACACGTCGTCATCGGCACTGCCGCCGCAGGTTGTGGCACCGCCGCTTGCCGTGGCATTAAGCACAGTGCCGTTAGTAGTTGCGGTACAGTTTATATCCTGGCTAACAGTTAGCGCTACGGCACTGCTGCAATCATCATTTCCGGGCTGCGAAAAGCCATAAAATACAATGAAGCCCAGTAATACGGTAAGGTAGTTTTTTTTCATAACAGCTTGATTTGGTACAGCTAATGTATGAAAAAGGATATTGCATGATTCGCAAAAGTTATGCGCTGCTTTTTACCTTTGCGGGTCTATTTCAGGTAAAAACAAAAGTTATAGTAGTCTATAATAGCCTTACCTTTAAGCAGCACATCGGCCCCTATAATGCCGTGCACGGGCTTGGCCTTATACTGGCGCAGGGCTTCGTTAACATGGCTCATGTCAAATATTACAAGGCCAAAGGTTTTGGTACTCCAGCGGCCCAGTTTAAGGGTGTTGCGCAAAGAAGTCTGGGTTATCATGTCGGTGCCGCCCGCGCCCGCCGCCCGGGTGTCGCTGTCGGTAGCAACAAGGTTAAAGGTGGTTATGGCCTCAAAGCCTACACAGCTGTTGCTGGCGCCGGTATCGAGTATAAAGTTACCTTCAACGCCATTAAGGGTGGCTTTAACAAGCAGGTGCTGGGTCTTGCTTATTTTAAAACGCACCCGTTTATAACCCTTTGGTTTAAGGGTATCATACAGGTTTTCCAAGTCGTAGTAATTTTAGTAGTTGGTAATAGCAGAGCCAAAAATAATGTAAAAATCACGTTTATCGTTACAAATGGCGTATCAAGTTTGTAATTTTGCACCATAAATGCTTGCAATGACCTTTACCGATACCCACACCCACCTTTACAGCGAAGAATTTGCACAGGATCGCGATGCCATGATACAGCGTGCCTTTGCTGCCGGGGTTACCCGCCTTTTTGTGCCGTCTATAGACTCCACCTATACACAGCAAATGTATGATTTAGAGGCGCAGTACCCGGAAAATGTGTTCCTTATGATGGGCCTGCACCCCACTTATGTTAAGGAAAACTACCTTGACGAGCTGGCGCATGTAGAAGCCCACCTGGCGCAACATAAATTCTATGCCGTAGGCGAAATAGGGGTAGACCTGTATTGGGATAAAACATTCCTAAAACAGCAGCAGGAGGCTTTCAGCAGGCAGATACAGCTTGCCAAACAGTACAAACTGCCCATAAACATACACTGCCGCGATGCTTTTGATGAAACCTTTGATGTTTTGGAAAGTGAGAAAGGCGAGGGGCTGTACGGTATTTTCCATTGCTTTACGGGCGATTTTGAGCAGGCACAGCGCGCCATAGGTTACGGCATGAAGCTGGGCATAGGCGGTGTAGCCACCTTTAAAAACGGAAAGATAGACCAGTTCCTGGCCGATATCCCACTACAAAACATAGTGTTGGAGACCGATGCGCCCTACCTTTCGCCCGTGCCACACCGCGGCAAACGCAACGAAAGCGCCTATGTAGCCCTTGTAGCCCAAAAGCTGGCCGAGCTTTATGGCGTAAGTGTTGAGGAAATAGCCCGCGTTACCACTCAAAACTCAAAAGAGGTGTATGGGGTGTAAACTTAGAAGGCAGAACTTAGAATTCAGAATTTAAGCTACAGGCTACGGCTTGTCAGCCTGAGCTTGTCGAAGGGCCGGTATAGTTAATCATCTGTAAAGGCGGAGTACACGAAACTCAGGATAAAGGTGAATTAAAGGGTACAAGGCTTTACTTCGTCAGTTCGGTCTTCGCCCTCGGGTGTGTCCTTCCGCCGAAGGCGGCTTCCTGTTGTGGCCTTTGTGAAAAAAATTGTGTTCCTTGTGTTTAAAAATAACACATTCCTCCGGGGCTCTCAAATACCAAATTAAGGTATCCGCAACACCCAACCCATAAAAATAAACTATAAACCTAGGTCTCATAAGTAGCGTTAACAAAAATTTTCGGTTTAAATACAGTAATTTTTTGTTCTTTTGTAAAGTTTTAACCCTTTATTAAGCGCATGTCGAAATTTGATCATATCCGCCCGTTTTATGATACCGAAGTAAACGAGGCCCTGCACAGTGTTGTGCAACATCCTATGATGAAAGCCCTCATGAGCTTTACTTTTCCCGATACCCCCGAAGAGGTATGGGCAGAGCAGCTTAAAAGAACGCACTCAAAACGCGATTTCCAGGCTAATTTTATTTACCACGCCATACAAATGGTGCTGCAAAAAAGCTCTGAAGGCTTAACTACTTCAGGCTTTGAGAATTTAGACCCGCATACATCATACCTGTACATATCAAACCACCGCGATATCATTCTTGATACCTCGCTGCTTAACGTGTCTTTGCTGGAACATAAAATGATTATGACCGCCAGCGCCATAGGCGATAACCTGGTGCAAAAAAGTTTCCTGCACGCCCTTAGCCGCCTTAACCGCAACTTTGTGGTGCAGCGCGGGCTTTCGCCAAGGGAACTCCTGCAAAGCTCTAAGCTTATGAGCGAGTATATGTGCCAGCTTTTAACCCGCGAAAACCGCAGCGTATGGATTGCCCAGCGCGAAGGCCGCACTAAAGACGGTAACGATGCCACCCAGCAGGGCGTACTCAAAATGATTGCCATGGCAAGCGATGAGGCTAATCTTATGGATTACTTTAAAAAACTGCGTGTGGTGCCGGTGTCTATATCGTATGAATATGACCCTACAGATGCCCTTAAGATGCCGCAGCTTATGGCTAAGGCTAACGATGAGGTATACGTAAAGGAAAAGAACGAAGACTTCAACACGCTGCTTAGCGGCATTATGGGCCAGAAAAAGCGCATACACCTGCACATAGGCAAACCGCTTAACCCGGCCGACCTTGATACCATTGCTGTTGAAAACGACAACGCCAACAAGCAGATACAGGCACTGGCGCAATTGCTGGACGATGCCATTATACAGGGCTACAAGCTATGGCCTACCAACTATATTGCGTATGACCTGCTGCACGATTGCACCCAGTTTGCAGATAAGTATACCGAAAAGGAAAAGCAGCTGTTTGAGCGCCGCCTTGAGCTGCGCATAGATATAGATAACAAGGTTATGCGCGAAGGGTTCCTGGCCATGTATGCCAACCCCGTGGTTAACAAAATGAAATACCAGGATGCCTAAGCCGCGTATATTGCTCATATATACCGGGGGTACCATAGGCATGGTTAAAAATTTTGATACCGGCGCCCTGCGTGTGTTCAACTTTAGCAAGCTGTTGCAGCGCATACCGGAGCTTAAGCAGCTGGACTGCGATATCGAAACCGTTTCGTTTGAAAAACCCATCGACTCCAGCAACATGAACCCCGCCATGTGGGTTAAAATGGCCAATATTGTTACCAAAAACTACAATGCTTTTGATGGTTTTGTAATCCTGCACGGGTCAGACACCATGTCATACTCGGCATCGGCGTTAAGCTTTATGCTGCACAACCTCAGCAAGCCGGTGGTGTTTACGGGCTCCCAATTGCCTATTGGCGATTTGCGTACCGATGCCAAGGAAAACCTTATAACTGCCATTCAGGTGGCCTCAATGCAAAAAGACGGTAAGCCTGTTATAAGCGAAGTATGCCTGTATTTTGAATACAAGCTATACCGCGGCAACCGCACTACAAAAATAAGCGCCGAGCATTTTAATGCATTCACCTCGCCCAACTTCCCGGCCCTTGCCGAAAGCGGCGTGCACCTTAAAATAAATACCGAATACCTGCTGCCGGTTATGGTTACGGGCGACTTTACCGCCAAAACCGCTTTTGACGGCAATGTGGCCATTGTAAAAATGTTCCCCGGTCTTACGGCCGAGGTGTTAAAGGCCATGGTGAGCATACCCAGGCTTAAGGGTATTGTCTTAGAAACCTACGGCAGCGGCAACGCCCCAACCGAGGACTGGTTTATAGGCATACTGCAAAAAGCCATAGAGGGCGGCCTGCACGTGGCTAATGTAACCCAGTGCAGCGGCGGCCGTGTTAACATGGGGCATTATGAAACCAGTACGCTGCTAAAAGAAATAGGCGTTATAAGCGGCGCCGACATTACCACCGAAGCCGCCATAACCAAAATGATGTACCTGCTGGGGCAACAGGTGCCGCACCACAATTTTAAAGAACTGTTTGAAGCCCCGTTGCACGGCGAGCTCTCGCCCGTAGTGTAAATAAAATATTTAGAGAGGTGGCCGAGTGGTCGAAGGCGCACGCCTGGAAAGTGTGTATGCTCCAAAAGGGCATCGAGGGTTCGAATCCCTTCCTCTCTGCTAAAGCAACACGATGCCCTGAAAGATGGATGTGTTAGTCCTTGGTTTTATAGACGAGCTATTTTCCTTTTGAAAGTTTGTATGCATTGATAGCAAAAGAGCCCAGTCCCCATACCCAACCTGATGTCGTAAGAATTCCGGAAATAACTGTAAAGAATTTATCTAGCCTGTGTCTATAAATTATTATTAAAATAAAAAAGACAAAAGAAATTAGTCCTATTAGTCCTATTTTTTTATATTTTTTTCCATGTTTTCTGATTTCTAAAACTGTATCTGCTAGATTTTCAAGTTCTGTTTTAGTCGATTCCTGTATTTTTTTTGCTTCATTAAGCTCAACCTCAATATCTTTCAATTTCTGATCTAGTTTTTCCTTTTCTTGGACTAAGTTATTTTCAAGAGCTTGTACTTCTTTAATTTTCTCCTGAACTTGTCTTTTTCTTTTTCTTTCTTTTTCAATGATGATTAAAGCTTCTTTCTTTGCTTCAGTTTTATCTTCTAATATCGAATTATTGAGTCTCTCAATATTTTTTGCGGATTGATGAGCTACGGATTCTAATAGTATTCTATATTCATCCGTTGATAAACCATCTAATTGTTTTAAATTGTTATTGAATTCTATTATAAGTTCTTTGCTGGCAATTTCTTCATCTAATGTTATTGCCATAAGTTCGCTAAGACCAACTGATTTAACTTTATTTGCTAAGTGATGAGGATTTTTAAGCCATAGTAAACTAGTAAGTCCATCAGGAAGTATTACTTCTGACACTTTCTTGCTTCCAGCTTTGTCAATGTTAAAGTTGACTAATTCTTTGTTACTTGTTAGAAACCATTCTTTTGCTTTTTGAAAAGTTGATATTACTCCCTCTCTGCGTTCTCTGACATATAGATATGCAAAGACATCATGCTCTGCTGTACCTTTACGTAATCTTGACTCTTTCAAGTCTTTAATGTCCTGTGATTTTGAAAATTTTTCTTTGTAGACAATTGAAAATGGAACTAACTCAATATCCAAATTTTTCAGTTTTTCTTCTAATTTAGCGTTTAGATTTATTAACCACGTTTTATTTTTTCCTAATCTTAAGCAAGCTTCGTTTATAGTTGATGTGGGATTTGTATTGTCATAGCTACCAATAGCTTTTTCTATTATACTATAAACTTCGTCTAAGGTTATGGATAATATTTTTACACTGCCACCAGTGTTTTTTATAAGATCTAATAATTCTAATACAGGTTTTGTATCTTCTTCTTTTTGAATATCTAATGCTCTTAAAATTATAGGAGTATCTATATAATAGATTTCATTAGAGATAAATTTAGAATCCATTTCAAATCCTGCCTCTAAAAATCCTGCAACAATTGAACCTAAATAAATGTTTTCAGCTATTTTATATAATAGATGATTGTGCATTTCTATATATTCCAGAAATTGGACATGATATATAAAGATTGAATCTGAAAAATCTCCATTTATGTGCTGTCCAGTAGCAAAAAAAGCAGACAATCTATTCTTGTTTTTGTCTAAGAAGTCTGAAAAAGGAGCGATGTCAGTATGTTCTATTACTTCTTGTTTAATATATTCCTCAAATGCTTTTTGTAATGCGGAAGCATTGCGTTTCCCTTTTTTATAGTTTTCTTCTAGTTCTGTGAAAGCATATATGCTTATACGAAAATTGTTTCCATTAGCCAGAACTTGGAAATTGATTTTTTCTTTCAATTTTCTCGATAATACAGACTCAACAGCTCGTATTAATTTTCTAATTATAATTATTGGAACTTGAATTCCATAGTCTTCATTAATTATTTCTTGAATATCTTCAGCAGATCCGTAATCACCGTGAATACTAAATTTACTTAATGCTCTTTTACAAATAGGGATATATACATGGTTATACAGGTCATTTTGATTTTCTGTTAATGATGCTAAAAAGCAATATCCTGTTAAAGTATTGTTATTCATAAATTAAATGTCTTTTAACAAACTTAACAAATATTACCTCACAATAATTTGGGTACCTGAAAAATACCCATTATTAGGTATGGATAAAACATAGACAACTAACCCCTCCCACCTCCCACATTTTTCTATAAATTTATTCCCAAAAACATCCTCATGGCAAAAATATACGCCCTCTTAACGTTAACCCTTTTCTTGGTAAACTTCAAAAGAGACAAAACTTTATGCCCTCTGTGAAACCCTTGGTGTTCTTTATGTTAAGATTCTTCTTATAAAAACCTTTCAAAAAAGTGTAACGCGCAGTACAAATTTTCGTCTTGTTGGTAAATCATCACATCATGAAAAAAATACTACTGCTTGCACTGTTAGTGGCTATGGGCAAAGCCAACGCCCAGGACACCCGTGCACAAAAAATCGACAGCCTATTTACATCACTTGCCGCTAAGGGCCAGTTTAACGGCAACGTACTCATCGCCGAAAAAGGTAATGTACTCTACAAAAAAAGCTTCGGCCTGCGCGATGAAGCCGCAAAACTGCCGCTTAATGATACTTCTATATTCGAGCTGGCATCGGTATCAAAACAGTTTACCGCCATGGGCATTGTGCTTTTAGAGCAAAAAGGCAAGCTTAAGTATGACGACCCTATTGTAAAATACATCCCCGAGCTTGGGTTTTACAAAGGCGTTACCATAAGGCAGCTGCTTAACCACACCGGCGGCCTGCCTGACTATATGCAGCTTATAGGCACTAAGGGCGACACCACTAAAATCAACACCAACAAAGACATTATTACGCTGTTTGCCAAAGAAAAACCGGAAGCCGACTTTACCCCCGGCAGCAAGTTTGAATACAGCAATACCGGCTATGCACTACTGGCCAGTATTATAGAAAAAGCTTCGGGTAAAACCTATGCGATGTTTTTGGCTGATAACATTTTTAAGCCTTTAAAAATGGAAAACACCTTTGTATACAACCGCAGGCTGGCCCCTAAAAAGGTAGAAAACTATGCCTACGGCTATGTGTATGATGCCAACGGAAAGAAACTACTGCCCGATAACGACCCGGATAGGAGCTATGTAATATGCCTTGATGGTATTGTGGGCGATGGTACTGTAAACTCTACCACGGTAGACCTGCTTAAGTGGGACAGGGCTTTGTATACCGATAAGCTGGCTTCTAAAAAATCGCTGGAGTTGGTGTTTACCCCGCCGGTATTGCCTAACGATGAGAAAACAAAATACGCCTTTGGCTGGATTATAGATGCATCGGCAGAGTATGGAAAGGTAACGGCACACAGCGGCGGATGGCCGGGCTATGTTAACTATATCGAAAGGCATATAGATAACGACAAAACCATTATCGTGCTGCAAAACAACGAAAACGGAATGTCTTTCCTTAAAAACGTGCGCCGCCTGCTGTATGGCAAAGCGCCCGAAGTAGTAAAAGACACACAAACCGAGATAACCCTGACCGAAGCCCAGCTTACCCCGTTTGTAGGCGAGTATGAGCTTGAACCGGGCTTTAATATGGAAATGACGTTAGATAACGGCCAACTGTACACACAAATACCGGGTCAGGAGAAATTTCCGGTGTTTGCAGAGTCAGAAAATACCTTTTTCCTTAAAGTGGTTAAGGCGCAACTTGTGTTTGAAAAAGACAGCACCGGCACGGTAATTAATGCCATCCTTAAGCAAAACGGCAATGAGTTTGTTGTTAAAAAAGTAAAGTAAACAATAGCCATAAAAAAAGCGCCCTGTTTCCGGGGCGCTTTAATTTTAACCGTGATGTATATTATAATAATGTCACGTTTACGGCATTAGGGCCTTTGCGGCCTTCCTGCACTTCATAACTAACGGCATCGTTCTCACGAACTTTGTCTGTTAAACCTGAAACGTGAACAAAAATTTCACTTCCACCGTTGCTTGGAACTATAAATCCGAAGCCTTTTTCTTCATTGAAGAATTTTACTGTACCTTCTTGCATTGCAATATTAAATTTCGGCGAAGATACTATATTGTTTTTATAAAACACTGAAAATGAAATAATTATTTTTAGTGCCCTGATTTATGTGTGGAAATCCCTACATAACGCTGTTTAAGGCAGTTATAATTTTCGGTCAATTCTCACCCAATAAATACTGTAAATCACAGTTTTGTATTAAATTACGCACCCATATTACTGCCATACAGATGAAAACCAAAAAGATACTCAAACGCTTACTCATAACCCTCACATCGCTGCTGGTTATACTGGGTATAGCCATTGCCATAGCCCTCAACTTTATTTTTACGCCCGAGCGTATTACCCCCATGGTAACCGAAATGCTCAACGAAAACCTTGATGCAAAGGTAGAGTGCGAAAGTATTGAGCTAACGTTCTTTTCATCGTTTCCGCACTTTGGGGTAAAGCTTAAAAAAGGCAGTGTGATTACCCCGGCATTAACAGGTATAAAAAGCGATACCCTGGCACAGTTTGATGTATGCAGGGCATCATTCAACGCACAAAAGCTGTGGCGCAAGCACGATTTGGTGGTTACAAACCTCACACTTACAAACCCCAGGGTAAAAGCCATAATACAAAAAAACGGCCACCAGAACTGGAACATCGTTAAACCTACCGAGCCCGATACTACCGATACCGACACGGCTTCTTTCAAGATAAACCACATCCTTATTAAAAAAGTTAAGGTAGAAAATGCCAGTATTGCCTATCATGATTACGTTACAAAATCGCACGCAAAGGCCGATAGCCTCAACATAAGCCTCAAGGCATCTGATACCGAAGATAAAATGGAGCTGGCTACCGAAACCCACGGCAGGCACATAAGTTTTTCTAAAGACGGCTACCGTTTTGCCAATAAGCTTAAGGTAGATTTTGAAACCGATATTGTGTACCTTAAAAAACAGCATAAGCTGGATTTTGATAAAAGCACCATTACCATTAACGACATTGATTTTGTTACCGAAGGCCACTTTAGACGCGATACGGTTAATAATGATATCCATGCCGATGTAGTGCTCGAAATGAAAGTGCCATCGCTCAAAACCCTGTGGGAAACCATACCGCCACACCTTATCCAGAAAGATGATATAGATGTGCAGGGCAATGTGCTGCTCAAGGTTACCTCTAAGGGTATTTACAATAAAACCAGGCTGCCGCTAACCGATATTACTTTTAAGATTGATAACGGCGTGCTGAAGTACAACAATTTCCCGGGCGAGATTCGCCACCTTGAGGCCGATGTGCACAGCGTGCTCAATTATGATAAGCCGGAGCTTTCTGAACTTACCGTTAAGGAAGTGTATCTTGAAGGCACGGGGGTAGACCTTAAGGGCCACGCCAAAGTAACAAACCTGCTGAAAGACCCTGAAATTGATGCCGACCTGAAAGGCGACCTCGACCTTACCACCCTCAAAAAGAAATTCCCCATTGCGCAGGATATAGTGGCCATGGGTCAGGCACACATAGATATTAACGCCCTGTTTAAGAGCAATGATATTATGGAGAGCAACTTTAATAACATGAAGGTAAAGGGCAACACGGTGCTTACCGGTCTGTTCCTGCACGACCCTAAAGATACCGTATACCTAAAGACGGCTAAAACGGAGCTGGTCTTTGGCCGCAAGGCCGAAACCGAAGAGCGCAAAGCCTTTGGCAAGCTTAACGTTACCAACCTTGAGGTGCACTATAAAAAGCAGCACGACCTCACACTGAGCGGGCTGGCGGTTACTATGGGTGCACAAAAGCTTAAAAACAACAGCGCTGCCTTAGATGCCGATATTAAACTCTCTAAACTTGATTATAAAGCCGCCGATAACAAAATAGGCAGTGCCACGGTAGATGGGCTTACGGCCAATGTAAAGCTTAAAAAGAAAGACTCTATTACGGGGTTAGATGCCCACATTAACCTTACCAATCTTAGGTATAACCAAACGGCCAATAACATGAAAGCCGTGGTGCGAAAGGCAAACATTACTGCCGGGCTGGGGGCAAGGCACACTAAAAAACGCCCGTCTATAGCCACCACGTTTACAGCCGATAGCGCCGCCGTATGGCAGGATAAAAATTTTGTGGGCATACGCAACGGCAACTACAAGCTCACGGTGCGCAAAAACCGCGAAGATATCTGGATGCCGCGCGGCACAATAGAGTTTAACAACCTCTATGCCTTTATGCCGGAGTTTGCCCTGCCGCTGCGCATGGAGCATTCGCAGATAGGTATAAACAACAAGGCCATTACACTACAAAATGCACATATTTTCTTTGGGAATTCAGATGTTACGCTCTCAGGGCAAATAAACAATATGCTGGCCAAGAAGTCGCCCGATAAAAGGGTAGATGCCACCCTTATCCTTACCTCTAATTTTATTGACGCCAACGAAATCATGAAGGTTATGGACTCCCAAACTACTGCTTCTGCTGAAAAGCAACCCGACTTTAAGCAGGTAGACGAAGCCCACGTGCGCGGAAAGAAAAACGTGCACGACCACAAAACCGCCTTTAAAATTCCGGAAAACATAAACTTTACCTTCAACAGCAATATTAAAAAGCTGCATTACGGCGGGCTCGACCTTCAAAACCTGCACGGGGTAATGAAAATTGAAGACGGCCACCTTAAGCTCAACCACTTTGAGCTTACCACGCTTGCCGCCCGTTTAACCGCCAGCCTTAACTATGCCGCTACAAAAAAGGGCAGGGCAAAGGTAGATTTCGACCTTAACCTGCACGATATAGAAATGGCTAATATTGCCAAGGTTATGCCGGCTATGGACAGCCTTTTCCCCATGACAAAATCGTTTGTGGGCAAGGCACACCTGCGCATGCAGGGCAGCGCCATGCTAAGCCATAATATGGATGTAATTATACCGTCGGTAAAAAGTATAGCCGCACTGCAGGCTACAGATGTTATGGTGCTGGACGGCGAAACCTTTAGGGAAATGGCCAAAACGCTTATGTTTAAAGAAAAAAAGGAGGCGCAAACCATACATACCCTTAATATGGAAATGATCATAGAAAAAAGCCACATGGAAATCCTGCCGGCCTTTGTAGAGATAGACCGCTACCAGCTTGCCGTGGGGGGCATACAAAACCTGGACATGACCTATGATTACCACGTTTCGGTGCTCAAGTCGCCCATTCCGTTTAAAACGGGGGTAGACATAAAAGGCAACCTCGATGATTATGACATAAGCCTCAGTAAAGCCAAATTTAAATACTATTTTACCGATAAGCAGCGCCTTAAAGACAAGGCAGACGAAACCATAATTGCCAAAAAGAAAAACATACTGGCACAGCTTAAGTTTGATTAGGCTGCCCAGCTTCAAAATAGAAATGCTCCTGTAAAAAATATAAGTGGTCGGAAGAAATTCCGGCTACTTATGTTTTAGGAATACAGGTTTTCTCATGGCTTCACAAAGATGTAACAGTACGATTGAGCTCCGTAGGAGCGGTATATTTATAGTAGTATTGAACAGCGCGGAATGGAAGTCCCGTACGGACGGCATATAGACGAATAATTCATATGCCGCTCCTCCGGAGCTCTTGCTTACCCTGCTTTGCTATAAATATGCCACCCCTACGGGGTTATTCAGGACAAACAATCTTACTGTAAAAAGGAGCATTTTTATTTTATTTACCGTTGCTAAACAAGGCAATCTTGGCATAAAAATCCTCCATCATCAGGCGGATGTCTAAATCGGTGTATACCCTTATATTCCGTCCGTTGTGGTTGGTAAGGTACTGCCCGGCATCGTTTATCTTGGGGGCCTGCATTACAACATACTTGCTTGATGCGGGGTCGGCCTCCCAGCCCGATTGCAGCGCCGTGAGCAGCACCAGCGGGCTGTCGCCCAAAACATAGGCCTCGCCCAGCGTTCTGTTCGATTTTTTAAGTATGTTTTCTATGCGTTCTACCAGCAGTGCCCCGGTTTTGCCCTTGCCCGCCACTTTATATTGCAGTTCGGCATACGATACCAGCGCCTGCCTGTAGGCATCACGCGGAATTTGCCACAGCGGTATGTCAGACGTGTTAAAGATTACCTGCCCGGCCTTAATGTCTATGCCCAGGTTGTATTCAATGGGCTGGTAGTTGGGTGGGGGTGTGGCCAGTCCGGCATATTCAGGACCGCCTATCCATACCAGCTTTATTTTCTCGGCAATCTTAGGCTCTTTCAGGTAGGCGCTGGCAATGGTGGTAAGGCTGGCACCGCACAATATATACAGCGGCCTTTTATCATCGCTCAGGGCTTCTTTAATTATGGCATCAGCCCCTTCAGAGGGGCTTGGCGTGTTTACATCGGGCAATCCTGATTCTGCACCCATATAAACCGGCGGCGGGCTGGGTAGTGCCATGGTTTTTAAAAGCACCTTTACCTGATCACAGGCGTATGCAGCCGTGCCCGGCGATTCATAAAACCCACCGCTGTACAGGCGAGAGCCTATAATGGCCTTTACCTCGGCAGCGGGTGATAACAGCTGCTGTACCAGGTGGAAAAGCCCATCAGGGTCGCCGCCAAAATCATTGTCAATAATAACGCGCATACGTGGTGCGGTAACTTCGTTTTTTGCGGTGGTTTTGGGTTGTGCCATGCAAAGGGCAGGCAACAGGCACAGCAGTAAGCTAAGCCTGCGGGTATAGGTTTGTAGGTAAGATATCATAACAGTTTGTTTGCTGTGCCAAATTTAAGGTTTAAGCGGCGTGCACTGTCCTGTACTTACCTGCTGCATTGCGCGCGGTTACATAAATTTAACGGGCAACTCTGTAAAGCACTCCCCAAAAAAAACGCTACTTTTACGCCTTAATTTTAAATACACTCATGGCATCAGGTTTTTTTGCGATTTTAGACGATATAGGCGCACTAATGGATGACGTGGCTTCGGCCAGTAAAATAGCAACCCAGAAAACAGCAGGCATACTGGGCGATGACCTTGCCGTAAATGCCGAAAAGGCAACCGGTTTCCTTGCCTCGCGCGAGCTGCCCGTGCTGTGGTCTATAACAAAAGGCTCGCTGCTTAACAAGGTTATTATTATCCCTATAGCGCTGGCGCTTAACGCTTACCTGCCACAGGCCATAACCGTTATACTTATATTGGGTGGTTTTTACCTGGCGTTTGAGGGTATGGAAAAAATAATAGAGTTCTTTTTTCACCGTGAGAAAAAAGGCCATGAGGTTATAGAAGAAAAAAAGGAAGAGGGCGCTGATGCGGAGAAAACCAAAATCAGGTCGGCCATTATAACTGATTTTATCCTTTCGGTAGAAATTGTAATCATTGCAATGAGCTCTGTATTGCATGAAGATATGGCTACACAAATACTTACGGTATCGGTAGTGGCACTACTGGCAACCGTGGGTGTTTATGGCATAGTAGCCCTTATTGTGCGCATGGACGATGCCGGTTATAACCTTATAAAACGAGCCAACAACAAAGGCTTTTGGGCTGGGCTGGGTAACGTGCTGGTAAAAGCGCTTCCCATTGTTATTAAGTTTCTGGCAGTAGTAGGCACACTGGCACTATTGCTTGTTTCCGGCGGAATATTTGACCACAACCTGGAGTTTGTGCACCACCTGGTGCCGGGCTGGCCGGAAATGCTTAAGCAGTTTTGCCTGGGCATAGTAGCCGGATTGGCTGCTGTGGCAGTATTTACAGTGGGTAAAAAAGTAGTGGGCGCTGTTAAAGGCAGCTAAAATATAACATTATGCAAAAGTATTTTATAGTATTGTTTTCGGTTTTGGTGCTTGTGGGTTGCAAAACAAACTACATCAACAAAACCGCACCCGAAACCTTTACCGCGCGTTTTGAAACCACGCAGGGTAATTTTGACGTTGCCATTAAAAGGGAGTATTCGCCCAAAGCGGCCGACCGTTTTTATGCGCTGGTAAAAGGCGGTTATTATAAAAACGTACCGTTCTACAGGGTGGTGCCCAATTTTGTAGTGCAGTTTGGCCAGATTGATACCATGCAAAACGAAGCGTGGAGCAAAGTTATCGTGCCCGATGAGCCGGTTAAATACGGCAACAAAAAAGGAGCCATAAGCTTTGCGCGAAGCGGTGTAAACACCCGTGCGTGCGACCTGTTTATTAACCTTAAAGACAACAACCGCCTTGATACGGTAGACTACAACGGCGTAAAAGGCTTCCCGGCCTTTGGCGATGTGGTAAGCGGTATGGATGTGGTAGAAAAGCTATACTCAGGCTATGGCGATACCACTATGGAAAAGGAAGAGCTTTTAGCCGACAGGGAATTGTTTGATAAGGAATTCCCCAAGGTAGACGTGATTAAAAAGGCTTATATAATCGCTAAGGAGTAGTGCTGTAAGCTGTGCCAACTAAGGGTAGATTGAAATAAATTAAAACGTATTGCAGTCTACCTCAAAAGTTATTTCAGAATCCGTATCGCCTATACTGTACGGAATTGCCGGTGCAAAATGAAAAATAGGATTACTGGTAGTACGATTTTCAATATACCACGATTTTATTTCAACATCACAATTTGGCCTTGCGCGCAATTCAAATTCCTCATATTCTTCACCCGGGTATGTAAAATTGGTGGCGAAATCAACCCCTCCGTTATATTCTATACCTGTAATCAGTGGCGGCGTATGGTTGTTTAACGTTGTAAGGTTAATCTTAACTTTAACCGGCACCCATGCATTTAGGTTTATGCTGTTTTGTTCGCCTTCTATTATTTCAAAAATAGAATAGTCGTTTGTAAAAGCGCCGTTTTGGTCAACAATCTCTACACTGTAAGCATTATCCTGCACTTCATTAAAACGCAGCTTATATGATTCGTCACTACGCAAATTATACTCAAAGTCAAGTGTGTAATTACCGTTTGCATCAGTGTAAGCCTTCCCAATTACTTTTTCGCAGGTGTGAGTGGCAAACACCCCGCCGTCAGAGCACCGCCATTGTTTTATAAGCTGTACCTCAAAGTGTTCTATATCAATATCCCTGTGGTAGTCTTTTACATTTCCGTTTATAGAGGTGGCTATACCGGGGCGCTCACTCCTGAAATCGTCATCGCGTGCACAGGATGATATAAATAGTACTAAAAGCAAGAAGGCTATTTGTTTCATTTTAAGAAGGTTGGTTTACAAATATCTCAAATTAACTGTTAAGGAGTTATTTTTTAACAACTAATTTTTTCTCCAAATAGACCATTGGTAAACTATCTGGTTTTTTTTCGAGATTTAACCTGCAATCTGCCTATGGAGTATCTCAAACCTTAGAGCGTAATAATGCGCACCATAAACACTGAAATTTTTGTTTAATTATAGTCAGGATTTGCTCATAAAGAGAAGTGTTATGCAGATATGGGTATTGTTGTATTAGTTTAATAAAATAACAAAAACCTGTAGTGATTGCCTACAGGTTTTCTGGTAGAAATACTTAAAATAATTTAATAGAAGAATTTTACTGTAAAAAGTTGTGTGCTTTTGCAGTAGGCGGTCTGTATTGTGTGCTTTGTGCTAAAAGATATTTAATGAGAACATCCCTTAAAACTTCGCGGCAAAATCTTTAGCAAAATCCTCAAGCTTTACCTTTCCTGTAACTGGTGAACCCTGCGCCCTGAAATCAGCGGGTATTACCCCACTCCTAAAAGCGGTGCCCATTTCGGTATACAGGCCGGCAATTTCTTCGGGTACACCCGCACCCGTCATGCCGCCCAGGTATTGCTCATCGGTAAACTCTACCCACGGCAGTTCCGGCTTGCCAATGGCCGCACCAAATACCTGTGCTACTTCGTTAGGGGTACGCACATCGCTAATAATGTAGCGCACATTCTTGCCACTGCCTTGTTGTACCAGTTCTTCTGCGGCAGCGGCAGCAATATCTGCCGGGCTAACCAGCGGTATAAGCGCATCACCCGGGTAGTTGGCACCTGTTATGCCCGCGTTTTTAATAAGCGGTATGTCATTATAAAAATTGTTGTAGAAAAAGCCCGCACGCAAAAACGTTACGTTTACACCCTCAAGCGTGCTGTATTCTTGCTCAATGGGGTAAAGCCCGGCAATTGGGCCTGTGCCTTGTGCCACATCGGCGCCTATGCTGCTTAGCATTACCACACGTTTTACACCGGTTTGTTTAATAGCTTCTGCATAAGCGTGGCCGGCTGCTGCCGTATTTTTAATAATACTGGTGCCACCCATGTTAGGCGGGGTCATGGCAAAAACGGCATCGGCGCCGGTAAAGGCATCTTTTAAAAAGCCTGCATCGCTAACCGAACCTATGGCGGCTGTTGCGCCCAGTGCTTCAATGGCTGCCCTGCGGCCTTCGCTGCTGCTTATAACTGTTACCTGGTTGCCTGATTGTACAAGTGTGTTTACTAAATGGTGTCCTATATTTCCTAAAGAACCTGAAACTGTGATTTTCATCTTTAAAATGTTTTATTATTTGATGAAACAAAGCTACATTTGTACTTACTTTTATACAAGTACTTACCCTAAAGTATGTATATATGACAGCCATTAAAGAAAGCTCAACCATACAGGAAAACAAGCAAATAGCACTTGAACTCTGTCCCGTTACCTATGTAATGGAAAAAATAGGCGGGTACTGGAAACCCATAATTATTTACCACCTTTCGCAGGGAGAAAAACGCTATAGCGAGCTAAAACGCGCCATACCTGCCATAACCGAGAAGATGCTCATACAGCACCTTAAACAGCTGGAAAACGATGCACTTGTGGTGCGTACCGCGCTGCCTGTAGTGCCGCCTTATGTAACCTATAGCCTGAGCACCGCGGGCAAGGGGCTGCTGCCGGTTATAGATGCTATGGCAACATGGGCCATATCTGAAAGGGGAGGCGCTTATGATGCCTGTCCGGTTAAATAACCTCGGTAGGCGTTACGCCAAAATGCTTGCGGAATGCGAAAGAAAAGTGCGAGAAATCTTCAAAGCCCAGGTCGTTATATACCTCTCCCGGCCTTGCACCTGTGTTTTTTATAAGGAAATGGGCTTCTTCAAGGCGTTTGGCGGTAAGCCATTTGCCGGGTGTGGTGCCAAATACTTTTAAAAAATCACGCTTAAACGATGAAAGGCTGCGGCCTGTCATAAACGCAAAGCGGTCCAGGCTAACATTAAAGCGGAAGTTGCGGTGCATAAACGCTTCAAGGTCTATTTTTTGCGGCATAGCAAAATTAAAAAATACGTTAGCCAGCCAGGGCTCTGCCTTTAGCAGTATAAGCATTAGTTCTTCGCGCTTAATGTCTTCAAAACCGGCCTCAATTTCTAAATCACCTGTATAGTACGGCTCCAGCGACTGTATATAGTTGCTAATGCGCGGCGTATCGGGCAGGGTGATAAACGCACCGGTATTTTCTGAAGCTATGGATTCAACAGGGTGCCGTTCCAGAAAATACTCCAAAAAAGGTTTGTCAAACGCTATAATCACCTTTCGGAAAACATTGTTAACACTGTGCTTGGTGTAGCGCACAAAATGGTTTTTGCGTGCAATGGTTATCTCACCCGGGTGCACCGTGTAAGTATCCTTCCCGTCATAAGCGGTTATGCTGCCCTCTATCAGGTACATAAAAAAGTGTTCTGATATAAAATGCTCCGGCGATATTTCAGGCCCCAAATGGCATGATAGGATTTTGCTTTGCATAGCCTTGTTTTGAGATATAAAGATAAGGTTTTGAAACGGTTGAAAAACCCCGGAGGGGTGGCATATTTATAGAAAATTACAGCTAATGTTTTTTGCCGGAGCTCCAGGGGGAGCGGCATATAAACGATGATTATACGCCGTCCCTATGGAACTCAAATGCCGCCTGAGATGCATTTGCTATAAATATGCCGCTCCTCCGGAACTGTTACTGAGCTAACCCCTCAAACTATCCACACTCGCCAGCACGGCTTCTTCTTTACTGCGCGGTTGCCAGCCCAAAACGGTTACTGCTTTTTGGTTAGATAGTATGGGGTATTTGCTGTCATCCGGCTTGTCAAAAGTCTGCACCTTATCGGCATACTGCGGGCGCTCTTTTTGTATTAGCTTTGCCACATCATAAAAGGCAATGGCACCCTCGGCTGTAGCCAGAAAGCGTTGCCCGGCGGCCCCGGGGTGTGTCATGGCGGTAATATGGATATCGGCCACGTCGCGCACGTCTACCGCGCCAAAGGCAAAATCAAAAGTCTGCGCTACTTTGCCTTCAAGAATATCCTTAATTACCCAGTCTACCGATGCCGATGTTATGCCGCCTACCGCCGGGCCAAACACACCAACCGGGTTAATAACACTCAGCTCGAGCCCGTTGCCTTCGGTTGCAATAAAATCCCACGCGGCCATTTCGGCAATGGTTTTAGATTTTATGTAAGCGCCAATGGGGGCTGTAGGGTGGGTCCAGTCTGCCTCGGTAAACACATGGCCGGGTGTGTTGTTGCTGTAGCCAATGGCTGCAAATGATGAGGTAAGCACCACGCGCTTAACCCCTGCATCGCGTGAAGCTTTTAATACACGTAGCGACCCTTCGCGGGCCGGTACAATCAGTTCGTTTTCGTCTTCTGGTTCGCTAACAATAAACGGCGATGCCACGTGCAGTACATAATCTGCCCCCTTAACAGCCTCTGCCCAGCCGGTATCTTTTGTAAGGTCAGCTTCAAAAAACGCCAGGTTATCTAAAGCGGTTATCCCTGCCGATTTAAGTGCTTCGGTCAGTTCGCCGGCGCGGTTAAGGTTGCGCACGGTGGTGTGTACTTTATAGCCTTGCTTTAGTAAGTTAAGTATTATGTGCACGGCAATAAAGCCTGTGCCGCCGGTTACCAGTACGGTTTTATCAGTTTCCATTATTTGTAGTTTTAATTAACACTACAAAGTTCGGTATTGGGTTATTTGCAGGTTGTGTTTAAAAGTCCAACCTTTTTGTGTTTAAAAGTTCAGTAACACAAGGGCATAAAAAAAACCTGCAGGTCTTGCAGGTTTACCATCTTGGCCTTTGGGGTACTTCTATGGGTGTAACGGTGTCTATCTTTTTGCGAATTTCGGCAAGGTCGCGCACAATGCCCGGTATTTCTTTCCAGTTGTTTACACGCTGGTGGTGGGTAAGGTTAACGTTATGGAATGCCGTAAACATAAGCGGCTTGCCTTTGCAATAGTCCAGGTTTTTGCAGTGGTCGTCTATCAGGTAGTCTACATCTATTATGCTCTTGTCTCCACAAAAAATAATGTTCTTCCAGCTAATAAACGGAAAGTGCTCTGCCAGCCACTGGTGCTTTTCATACAGCGACAGCGGAAACTCCATTGCAGCCGATACTATATAAATGTTGAAATCTTTAGACAGTTCTTTTACGGCTTCTACAGCGCCTTCCATTACCGGCAGCGTGCGGAAAAATCCGGGTTCATACAGGTACTTCCTGAAGTTTGCAAACTCAGGTGCATCGTCGTGCTCCTGCTTGCCTTCAATGTCTTTTTTAGTCAGCGCTATGCCGGTTTCCTTTTCATACCAGCTTAACCACTGGGCTTCGGTATCGGCAAGAACACCGTCCATGTCTATGCCAATTGTTTTTCTTTTTGAGGTCATTGTCTTTGAGTTTTGCATTATAACGCAGCAAATGTAATACATATTTGCAATATGTTGCAAATAATTGCAAAGTTTTGCAATTTAAATTTGTGTATCTTTGCAGTAAATAAAATGTAAATGGTTAAGGAAGAACGGCTGGAGCTTATTTTATCCCAGCTTGCAAAAGACAGCAAGGTACAGTTTGCCGAATTGAGCCACCTGCTCAACGTTAGCGAAGACACTGTGCGCCGTGATATAAAAGAATTGAATGAACAGGGGTTGCTGCGTGCCGTGAGGGGCGGGGCTATTTCTAACTCATCTGTACCACACCACTACCGCGATAGGGAAAAGTATGATGTGGGCCAAAAGAACCTGATTGCCGAAAAAGCCATACCCTTTATTAAAAATGGGCAAACCATTTTTATGGATGGGGGTACATCAGTACTCGCTGTGGCGCAAATGATGCCCAAGGATTTAAAGGTTACTGTGGTTACAAACAGTTTCCCGGTGGCCGATGTGCTGGAAGACCACCCCAATGCCGATGTTATTTTTGCAGGAGGCAGGCTTTATAAAACGGCTTTTACCACCATAGGGCACGAAACCATACAAACCATTCGCAACGTTAGGGCAAACCTTTACTTTATGGGGGTTAGCAGCCTGCACACGCAGGGGCTTACCGGCAAAAGTTATGAAGATGTACAGGTAAAGAAAACCATGGCCGAAATGTCTACCCAAATTGTAGCACTTTCTACCCTGGCTAAAATTAACACCTCGCAGGCATTTTATATATGCCCGGTTACCAATATACATGCTATAATTACTGAGGCCGACCCCAACAGCGAAGAGCTTGACGCTTACCGCAGCATGGGCATACAGCTTATATAAAAAAGCGCCTCTGTACAGAGGCGCTTTTTTAATTCTTTTCAATAGACAAGAATAACTCTTTAGATTCTTTTAGTTTGGTTTCCTGGTCATCAAGCTCATCAGTTGTTTTTTTAATCAGCAGAGGGTTGTCACTGTTTTGCAGCTTTTCAATCAGCTTGCTCGACAGGTGTGCTGCGTGGTTGTGTTTTAGCTGCCTCAAAAACTGGCCCACGGTTACACCGGCAGGAGTAGGGTTATGCTCGGCATTATGGCCCAGCATATAGTTGCTAATCTCTTTTTGCAATTCAATTGATTCAAGCCTTAGTGCTTTAAACCGTTCTAATAAAGCTTGTTTTTTTTGCCTTACGCGGCTCTTATTAATATACTTAATAAGTAAATAAATCGCAATACAGGCCAGCAGCCCGTAAAGGACCGTTAGATCAGGATTGTTGGGCATAATAAGGGTGGTGTTTTGTTTGTAGCAAATTAGTTAAAATTTAAATACGTCAAATATTAACATTTGTTTAATCGACGAAAAACACATTTGGCATGACAAACTGCGTGTTTTTAAAGGTAAACAGCCTTTTTTGCTATATTAAAATCTTTGGAAACCCTTTATTTTACAGGTGTTTTGTGCATACTGTTTAGTGTGTTCCGCATAAAAACTTCAGTATCTTTAAACTCATCAGAATTATGCTCCACGGCATCATCTAAAGCTAATGTTACAATAGTGCTGCCCGAAACCTTACTGGTTTTAATAGAATTGCTTATCTGCTCCTGGTATTCTTTAGGTTCGTCATTCCAAAATATTGTGTAAGTGCCATCCGGCGCACGCATCCATTTTAAACTGTGGTTTGGTTGTGTGTAGAAGTCTTGTCCTGCTGCGGGTTTGCCAAATGAGTTGTACGACCAAAAGTAAGTAAGGGTCATCAGGTCTTTAGCTTCTGTGCTTAACGTGTCATTTAAATGTTTTTTGGCCAGTTCAACATAATATGCCTTTTCGGTAGTTTCTATGCGAAATGTTTTGCCGTCAACCCTTACTTTTCCGTTTTCTAATATCTCAGCTCCTTTAGGAAAGGGTATTGATATCTTTTCGGTGGGTGTTTCAATCCTGTAATCAACATAATCGCCGGTATAGGCGGGGCCCTGCTGGGCATGTGTTGCTAATGCAAAAAACAAGGCTGCGGTGTAGAGGAGGGTTTTCATAATGTAATTAGTTGGTAACCAAATATAATGAAAAGTTTTTTAAACACAGCTGTGCTTTTATGCTTTATAGTGACGCATTTATAAATTTTGTATCTTCGGCCATATTTTATTTCCGCTTATGCTTAAAAAATTTATCGACCGCGAATCGGGCAGGATAGAAGAACGCACAGTAATGAATGCCATTACTATAGACTGCGTGGTTTTTGGTTTTGATAAAGGCATACTCGAAGTACTGCTTGTGCAGCACGCCGAGGGTATCCGTAAAGGCGAATGGGGCCTTCCGGGTGGGTGGATTAAAGAATCTGAAAGTATAGATGAGGCTGCCCGCAGGCTACTGGCCGATATTACCGGGCTTGACAATATTTACCTGGAGCAGTTAAAGGCGTTTGGCGAGCCCGACCGTTTTCCGCTGGGGCGTGTAATAACCATAGGCTATTATGCCCTTATTAAGCGTGAAGATTATGATGTTAAGGCAGGTTTTACCGCCAGCGATGCCCAATGGTATAAAATTGCCGATGTGCCACAGCTTATATACGACCACAACAAAATTTTAGATACCAGCCTTGCACGCCTGCGCAGGCGAGTGCGCCAGGCACCGGTAGGGTTTAACCTGCTGCCTGAAAAGTTTACCCTTTTTGAACTGATGCAGCTGTATGAAGAAATTTTGGGTATGGAAATGGATAAGTCTAACTTTCGCCGCAAGATATTGCGCATGGGCCTGCTAAAGCCGCTTGATGAAAAGCAGGTTAAAGTATCGCACCGTGCTGCCCAGCTGTATGAATTTGACCCTAAAATCTACGAGCAGCTTACGGAAAAGGGTTTTAACTTTGAGTTTTAGCTTTTGAGTGGCAACTCCCAACTCGCAACCCACAACTATAACGACCCCCGTTCAATCAGCCTGCTGGGGTTTTCTACCTGTGCACGGCTTTGCTGTAAAATCATTTCGGCCAGGGTTTTTCCCATAGCCTCAAAATCAGTAGATATGGTGGTTATACCGTTTTCCACCACTTTTTTAAGGGGGGTGTCATTGTAAGATACTATGCCCACATCTCGGCCTATTTTTAACTTTTGCAGCCGTGCCTGTTCAATTACGTGCACCAGGTCGCGGTCGTTTGGTATTACATAGGCTTCGCCTGTGGCAAGCGCATGGTTGTCAAAATCAGGTATAATTTCGTATTTCAGGTGGTTATCGGTGCAAAACCGTATAAACCCCTCCTGCATGCCGGGGGGTTGCTTAAACGCCGGGAAAATCAGTATCAGTTTACTGTATTTGGCCAGCTTCTTCTTGCCCGACTGTAATGCATTATACATATCGCCCACAAAATTCTGGTGTATGGTAGGGTAGTCCTTTAGCTCGTCATTAGTCTGGTCAAGAATGTACACATCGTTTTTAGGCAGGGTCTTAATAATATCGGCAGCACCTTTTAACGATGTAGGGTTTATTACATACTTAGAGTAGTCGCCGTTGTTTTCGTTTACCAGTTTCCTGAACACCTCGGGGCTAAAGTAATGGAAGAAAATATCAATCTGGGCGTTGTTGCCCATGGCTTCCTTAAACGAGTTATACAGGTCTTCCTTAAACGAGTTAAGTTCATCAAACAACAGGAAAATACGTTGCTCAAATGTAAATTCAGTACTTTTAATATAGTAACCCTTTCCCAGGCGGGCATAGATAATGCCCCGTTTCTTCAGTTCTTCATAAGCCAGCAAAACCGTATCGCGCGACAGCGAAAACTCCAGCGCCACTTTGTTTACAGATGGCAGCTTATCGCCCCGGTTCAGGCGCTTTTCGGCAATGGCTGTTTCAACAGAAAGTACTATCTGCTTATACTTGGGCAGGCTGCGGTGCTGGTCTATGGTTATTACTTTCATGAAAACGTTTTTGTAAACTGGTGGCTAATATACAAAAACTGGTGGGTACTGGTATGGTTGTTTGATACTTATTTTTACATTTGGTGCTGATTTATTAGAAAAGCCATGCAAAAAAACGATAATCTTTATTTTACGGCCAATTGTGTTACGAAATTATTTGGCACGCTGCCCGGTGGCCGCGCAGTAAACAGCTATACCCTTACTAACGGTAACGGCATGGAGGTTTCGTTTATAAACTATGGTGCAACCATTACGTCTATAAAAGTACCGTCGGTTAACGGACCGGTAGATGTTGCGCTTGGCTTTGATACACTTGAAGATTACATACACTCGTTCGGGTTGCCTTCGGGCCCTTATTTTGGGTCGGTTATAGGCCGCTATGCAGGCAGGATTGATGGTGCCGAGTTTATGCTTAACGGTGTTGAGTACAAGCTTGCGGCTAACAATAACGGCAATACGCTCCACGGTGGTAAAATGGGCTTTGGCCGTGCATATTGGAAAATGAACCAGCTTCAGGGTGGCGAAAACCCAAGTATAACCTTTGCTTACACAAGCCCTGACGGCGAGGAGAATTTTCCCGGTGAGCTTACCGTTGAGGTAACTTATAGGGTAACTGAAGACAACAGGCTTGAAATAAGCTACAAGGCTTATACCACGGCAGATACCGTACTTAACCTTACCCAGCATACCTACTTTAATTTAGCAGGCCACACGCAATCGATTGCCGGTCAGCAGCTGTATGTAAATGCAGAAAGCGTGCTTGAACTAAGGCAGGATGGTGTGCCTACAGGCGAATTTACAAGCCTTAACGATAGCGAAATAGATTACAGGCAGCCAAAAGCGGCACCGCTTAGCATAGACAATTCGTTTGTGGTAAACAATGACGGCGCCCCTGCGGCAAAACTATACAGCCCGGAAACGGGTATAGAAATGACGGTGTTTACAGATCAGCCATCGGTGCATATATATGTGGGTGGCAACTGTTTTGGCCAGCTGAAGGGTAAAGACGGTGCGGCTTACCATACCACCAGCGGTATGGCGTTTGAAGCACAGAATTATCCTGATGCGCCTAATAAAAGAAACTTCCCCTCGTCTGTACTGAAAAGGGGAGAGGTATACCGCCACAACACAGCGTATGTGTTTGAAAATAAGGAGGCAGAATAACACCTTCAATTAATTGAAAAATGAAACAGATTGTAAGCATACTGGTACTTGTGTTTTCTTTTGCCTCGTGCAAACAGGAAAAAATATACCTGGGTGCCGACCTTTCTTATGTTAATGAGATTGAAGACTGCGGTGCTTATTATACTGATAAGGGTAAAAAGACAGACCCGTACGTTCTTTTTAAAGATAAAGGCTGCAATCTGGTGCGCGTAAGGCTTTGGAACAATCCTAAGGCCACGCCCTACAGCAACTTTCAGGATGTGAAGAAAAGCATCAAAAGGGCTAAGGAGCAAAAAATGGAAGTGTTGTTAGACTTTCATTACTCTGATACCTGGGCAGACCCAGGCAGGCAGAATATTCCGCAGGCATGGGCGCATATTACCGATGTAAAAGTGCTGGGCGATAGTGTATATGCTTACACCCGCAACACGCTTATGGCCCTTGAAAGGGATGGCCTGCTGCCCGAAATGGTACAGGTGGGCAATGAAACCAACAGCGAAGTAATGCAGCCTGAAGGCACCGTTAAGGAAAAGATAGACTGGAAACGCAATGCCTACCTGCTCAACAGGGGCATAAGGGCGGTGCGCGAAGTGAGCGATGAGCTGGGCAAAAACATACAGGTAATGCTGCACATAGCCCAGCCCGAAAACGCACTGTGGTGGTTTAAGGAAGCCAAAGCAGCAGGGGTTAAAGATTATGACTGGATTGGCCTTTCCTATTACCCAATTTGGAGTGAGGTTAAGTTTGACGGCCTGCCAAAGGCTATAGACAGCCTGGTGAAAACCTACAACAAAAAGCTCATGATTGTAGAAACGGCCTATCCTTACAGTATGTATAATGTTGATAAGGCAAACAACATACTAACCGAAAAAGCGCTGTTAGAGGGGTATCCGGCAACGCCGCAGGGGCAAAAAGAATACATGATAGAGCTGGTTAGGCTTACCCTGCAGGGTGGCGGCAGCGGGGTTATTTACTGGGAGCCGGCATGGGTAACATCTTCATGCAAAACGCTTTGGGGCGATGGCAGCCACTGGGATAACGCCACGTTTTTTGACAGTAAGAACAAGAATGAGGCACTGCCCGCATTCGACTTCTATAATAAAGAAAATTACAAGCCATAAGGCTACAAGATACTGCCCGCGCTTTGGCAACGGCAAAAGAGTAAAATTTGGGTATAAAGCAGGTGCCCGGCAAAAGAAACTGCCATTTTAAGGGCCATTTGGGTTAAGTTTGGGTTAAAACACTGGCATGGGGCAGCACTATGCTGTCGGGTAAACCGCTTTATTATTCAGCAAAAAAGGGGATTAAAGTAAATAGTTATACTTTTTTAGAGATCAAAGTAATGAAGAAAAAATTAGTACAGCAGGTTACGGCCAGCTTTAAAGAACAGTTTAATGCCGACCCGGAATATATTTTCCTTTCTCCGGGGCGCATCAATATTATAGGTGAGCACGTAGACTATAACGACGGTTTTGTGCTTCCGGCAGCTATTAACAAGTATGTTTGCTTTGCCGTTTCTAAAAACGAAGGCGGCGAAACAAACTTCTATGCAAAAGACCTTAACGAAAAATACAGCTTTAACCTTAATGATGAGCTACAGCCCGTACCGCAAATGTGGGTTAACTTCTTCCTGGGCGTATTGCACCAGCTTAAGGAGCGTGGCTTTGAAATGACAGGCCTAAACATATCATTCAGCAGCACAGTACCTATGGGCGCTGGCCTTTCGTCTTCGGCGGCGGTAGAGTGCGGCTATGCTTATGCTGTAAACAAAATATTTGGCCTGGGCCTTTCTAAAGAAGAAATTGCCCTTATCGGCCAAAAGGCAGAACACACTTTTGTAGGTGTTAACTGCGGTATTATGGATCAGTTTGCCAGCGTTTTCGGTAAGAAAAACAAGGTTATAAAACTGGACTGTAATACCCTTGAATATGAATACCACAATGCTGATTTTAAAGAATATGCACTGCTGTTGCTTGACAGTAAAGTAAAGCACACCCACCTTACATCGGGCTATAACGACCGCCGTAATGAGGTAGAGCAGGGCCTTGAAATACTTAAAAAACACTACCCTGAAGTAAAGACCTTCCGCGACCTTAATGAGGAGCAGGTAGAAGCCGTTAAGGCTCATCTTGGCGATGTTATTTACCGCCGTTGCCTGTTTGTAGTGCACGAAATTCAGCGTGTGCTCGATGCCGTTGCAGCCCTTGAGGGTAAAGACTTTGCAAAATTGGGCGACCTGATGTTTAAAACCCACGATGGCCTTAGCAAAAACTATGAGGTAAGCTGCGAAGAGATTGACTTCCTGGTTGACTTCGTTCGAAACGATGAGAATGTAATTGGCGCCCGTATGATGGGTGGCGGCTTTGGCGGATGTTCTATTAACCTGGTTAAGAAAACCGCTGTAAACGACCTTATAGAGCGTGTAGGCAAAGCCTACAAAGAAAAATTCAATATTAAGCTGGAGGCTTACAAAGTTAAGATAGCCAAAGGCACAACCCGTTATACCGAAGAGCATGCAATTTGATAATAATGAGCACCCACACAGGCGCTACAACCCGTTAATTGGCGAATGGATACTGGTATCTCCACACAGGGCTAAAAGGCCGTGGCAGGGACAAAAAGAAAGCGCTAACAATGAGGAGCGCCCGCATTATGACCCAACGTGCTACCTGTGCGCCGGTAACCTGCGCAGCGACGGTACCCGTAACGATGATTATAAAGACGTTTTTGTTTTTGATAACGACTTCCCGTCATTGCTTAAAGATGACGTTGTAGCTCCTGAAAACACCAGCCCGCTGTTTCAGCTAAAGCCGGAAAGGGGCATAAACCGTGTGATTTGCTTTTCGCCAAGGCATGACCTTACCCTGCCTGAAATGGAGGTTGGAGACATTAAAAAAGTGGTAGATGTTTGGAAAGCGCAGTATATAGACCTGGGCAGCAACGACTTTATTAACCACGTACAGATATTTGAAAACAAAGGTGCCGTTATGGGCTGCAGCAACCCGCACCCGCACGGCCAGATATGGAGCCAGTCGTCTTTACCTACAAACGTAGAAAAGACCCAGGCTAACCTTAAAAAATACTATGAGGCTAACGGCCGCAGCCTTCTGGCAGATTACCTTGCCGAAGAACTGGAACGCAAAGAGCGCATTGTGCTTGAAAACGAGCATTTTGTGGTGCTTGTGCCATTCTGGGCAGTATGGCCGTTTGAAACCCTTATCATCAGCAAGAGGCACTTTGGTAACCTAACCCAAATGACCGAAGAAGAAAGCCTTGCGTTTGCCGATGCCATAAGGAGGCTTACCATTAAGTATGACAACCTTTTTGAAACGTCTTTCCCATACTCATCGGGCATACACCAAAGCCCTACTGATGGCGAAGACCACCCGGAGTGGCATATGCACATGCACTTCTATCCGCCGCTATTGCGCAGCGCTTCTGTAAAGAAATTTATGGTAGGTTATGAGCTAATGGCTGAGGCCCAGCGCGATATATCGCCTGAAAAAAGTGCTGCCATGCTACGCGAACTATCTGAAACCCATTACAAACACAGATAATTTTTTTTGCATTAACCCAAACTTCAAACACAAAACCCAATGAACACGTTAGACGTTAAAGACTATATCGTTTTCCTGGTCTACTTCGTGCTGATAGTAGGCTACGGATTATGGATATACAACCGTAAAAAGAAAGAAACCGAATCAAGCGGCGACTACTTTTTAGCCGAGGGCTCACTTACATGGTGGGCTATTGGCGCATCGCTTATTGCCAGTAACATTAGTGCTGAGCAGTTTATAGGCATGAGCGGCAGCGGCTTCAAGCTGGGCCTTGCCATTGCAGCCTATGAGTGGATGGCGGCCATTACCCTTATTATTGTGGCGGTATTTTTTATACCGGTATATCTTAAAAATAAGATATTTACCATGCCGCAGTTCCTGCACCAGCGTTACAATGGCACCGTAGCCATGATTATGGCGGTGTTCTGGCTGTTGCTGTATGTTATTGTAAACCTTACATCAATCCTTTACCTGGGAGCTATTGCAATCAGCAGTATATCAGGGCTTGACTTTAACCTGTGTATAGGCTTCCTTGCCATATTTGCCATTGTTATTACCCTTGGCGGTATGAAGGTTATTGGCTTTACCGATGTTATCCAGGTATTCTTCCTTATACTGGGCGGGCTTATTACCACTTACCTTGCGTTAGACCTTGTGTCTGACCAGTTTGGCGGTAGCGGAGTCCTTGACGGCCTTGGCATTATGACAGATAAAGCAGGCGACCACTTCCAGATGATTTTTTCTAAAGAAAGTGAGCATTACCTTGAGCTTCCGGGCCTTACCGTGCTATTGGGTGGCCTTTGGATTACCAACCTTAACTATTGGGGCTGTAACCAGTACATTACACAACGTGCCCTTGGCGCCGACCTTAAAACCGCACGTGGCGGCCTGTTATTTGCATCGTTCCTTAAGTTGCTTATGCCTGTAATTGTGGTACTTCCGGGTATTGCGGCATATGTGCTTTGGAAAGACGGCAGCTTCCAGGCTGAAATGATGCAGGGTGGTGAACTGAACCCGGATAGGGCATACCCTGTATTGCTCGACCTGCTTCCTGCCGGGCTTAAAGGCCTGTCGTTTGCAGCGCTTACAGCGGCTATTGTGGCATCGCTTGCAGGTAAAGCAAACAGTATTGCAACTATCTTTACCTTAGATATTTACAAGAAACAAATTAACACCGAAGCCAGCGAAAAGAAACTGGTTAACGTGGGTAAAACAACCGTTATTGTTGCTATGGTACTGGCCATTATTATTGCGCCGTTCCTGGGTATCGATAAAAAAGGAGGCTTCCAGTTCATACAGGAGTATACAGGCTTTGTAAGCCCGGGTATCTTCGCCATGTTCATACTGGGCTTCTTCTGGAAGAAAACCACCAGCAATGCCGCGCTATTCGCCACAATTGGCGGCTTCCTGTTCTCAATACTGCTTAAATTCCTTCCAGAGATGATGGACCTGTCGTTCCTGTACCCAATTGGGTGGGCAGTGCCAAATGCGGCCGGAATTTATGAAATACCGTTCCTTGACAGGATGTCTATAGTGTTTATTGCCTGTATAGTAGGTATGTTTATCATCAGCAAGAGCGAAACCAGCCGTGGTGTTGCAACCAATGGCCTGGAGATTGATACTAAGATGTTTAAGGTAACACCGGGTTTCCTTGTAGGTTCACTTATTATAGTGGCCGTTACAGCTGCACTTTATACCATATTTTGGTAAAGTTTTATAAATGTTTTTTTACACACACGAAAAGTCCCGCCACCGGCGGGACTTTTTATTTACAGTAAATTCTTTCAAATTAACACCATTTTAACGCTAATTTTTCACTTTCGGAGTTTGAAATTGGTTTTTAAAACAGTTTTATGCCGGCAAAAATCCTGCGACATAAAATCCACATGATTTTAAGTTGTTTTTAAGCTTTGGCAACAATTAAAATTTAATAAGAAAGAAGAAAAAAATAAATCACAAAAAAGATATTTTTTTACTTTTACACAATTAATGTAAATATACATGCCTGGTACACAGGTGTCCTCCTGTTTCTTTATTCAAAAATCAATTAAATTGCACTATAATGACCTCACCATTACTAAAAAAACCGTGGGCTGCACATAACAGCGGCCTTAAAATGTGTATTGTGCTGTTGCTGCTTGCTGCACAGGCCTCTTTTTCGCAAAGCACAAGGCGCTATGTTAAACCGGTAGCCACCGGAACCGGAACCGGCCTGAGCTGGGAAAATGCCTCGGGCGACCTGCAGGCAATGCTAAGCACATACCTGGGTGGCCAGCAGCTTGAAGTATGGATTGCGGGGGGTACTTACAAACCCAGCCGTAAACCTGGCTCGGGCCTTGCAACACCTAATGACCGCGATAACAGTTTTACCTCTGGCGGAAGTAAAGTCTATGGCGGCTTTGCCGGTACCGAAATATCTCTTGAAGAACGCGACCTTAGCATTACAGCAAATGCCACTATACTTAGCGGAGACTTTAATGATGACGATACCTATGATGCAAATGGCGTAATTACAGGTGGCTATGCAGATAATGCCGTTCACGTTTGGTATGGTGTTGCAAATTTAGACGGGCTTACCATTAAAGGGGGCAGTGCCGATGCCAGCGGTAGTTTTAACAATACACCAAGGCAATATGGTGGTGGAATCTATATAAAAGGGGATTTTTCAGTTCCATATTTAATTACAATCAGGAACTGTATTGTTACCGGAAACCGAAGCCTTCATACGCTTGAAACAAGCCGTGGGGGAGGCATATATAAAGAAGGAAATGTTGATGTTATTTTTGAAAATGTTACCATAACCGGAAACTCGGCACGTGCAGGGGGAGGTATATATACAAGCGGCTCTGCTATAAATTTGACGTTTATTAATAGTACTATAAAAAACAATATTGCGCAAAGCGGCACAGGCAGTAATAACGGTTATGGCGGAGGGCTCTACATAGATTCTCCAAATGTAAAATTGTTTAATTCATTCATACTAAACAATACGGCAGACAAGGGAGGGGCGTTTTATTGCGGATCAAACGGCGTCGGTGTCCTATATAATTGTATTGTAGCAAATAATACCGCTTTAATAGAGGGTGGTGCAGGTTATACACCAACGGGTATATATAACAGTATAGTATATAATAACAGTTCCGGGGTTTATACTAATTCTGGTTTGGTACCTGCCAAGTATAGCATTTTACAGGGCAACAATTACCAGTCTGCCGAAACCAACCTGCCAGATACTACAGACCCACTTTTTACCGATGCTGTAAATGGAGATTATACACTCCAGGCGGCAAGCCCGTGTATAAATGCAGGTGGCAATATCTATTATTTTATTATGTATGATTACAACAATATGCCGCGCCTGCGCGATGATGTAATAGATATTGGGCCTTATGAAAAACAAGAGGGTAGCTTTGCCGATATTGATGAAGTAGCCGATGCAAACGGTATTGTATATGTAAAAAATGAAGCCACAGGCCTTAAAGATGGCAGCAGCTGGGCTAATGCCACATCTGATTTACAGGGCGCAATAGATGCCGCCGGGGTTAGGCAGGTATGGGTGGCTGCCGGCACTTACAGGCCCAAGGGTTTACCGGGAATTACTGATCCAAAAGATTATTATTTCCTGCTTAAAAATAATGTACAGGTATATGGAGGTTTTGCCGGTACAGAAATGTTGCTGTCACAACGAAACCCCGATGTAACGGTCAATGAAAGTATATTAAACGGCGAAAACCTTGCCGGAGGAAAGGCTTATCATCTGGTGCTGTGCCATGGCAAATCCATGAATACGTTGTTAAATGGCTTTACATTAAAAAATATAAATGGAAACGGGCCTAATACATACCGCTATGTAGACGGTGTAGCCTATAACCGCAGCATTGCGGCTGTGATCTACTCAAATGGTTCAAATGCTGTTTTTTCACAGCTTAAAACATCTGCTACCATATATGCGTCAGAAGGAAATCCTGCCCTGGAAAATGTTTATATTAACGGCCCTGGATTTGGGAAGAATATTCACATTGTATACTCTAACGTATCCCTCTACAATGTTGTAAGCGTAAATGCAGATTATGGATTGTATCTTATGGATGGGCTGCTTACCGTTACTAACCTTACTAATTGCACCATAAGCAACAATAATGTGGGGATATATTTAGTAGAAAGTAACCTTAAAGCAGCAAATACAATAATTTACGGTAATGAAACAGAATTTGAGGGCATATCTGCAACGTTTAGCCTAAGAAACAGCCTGGTAAAAGACCATACCATTACAGGCCCTGACGGTAACCTTGATGGCGCTACAAACCCAATGTTTACAGATCCGGAAGAAGGCGATTACACCCTACAACCAGGCAGTGCCTGTATTGATAGCGGCAATAACCTATACATAACTTCTGATGAAGATGTTGCAAATAATAACAGGATACGCAACGATATAGTAGATATGGGCGCATTTGAAGAGCAATCAGGCGCAATAACCTCAGTTATTCTTATACCTGATGATTTGGGGATTATTTATGTTAAGCCCGCAGCTTCAGGTATAGGAAACGGCAGCAGCTGGGAGAATGCAACTTCAAACCTGCAAGGCGCTATGCAGCATGATACTGCACAACAGGTATGGGTAGCCCACGGAACTTATGTGCCTGTTGCAAAAGTGTTAAATAAAACATTTCCGGTATGGCCCAAAGACCGTAAAAATGCGTTTTCACTTAGGCCCGGCATAAAAGTATACGGTGGTTTTACAGGAAGTGAAGAAGCGCTGGAAGAAAGGGATATAACCCAATATTTAAGTATACTAAGCGGAGACCTGAATAATAATGATGGTGATAATTTTACAAATACAACCGATAATTCAGTTAATGTAGTTAACTTCCTTTCAGATATATCAGGTAATTATACACCCGAAACTGTGCTGGATGGCTTTGCAATCCGCGATTCTTCAGAAGGCGCCGAAGGTTCAGGTATGACAATAAATACAGGAGAACAAGACCTGGTCATTACAGGTGGGGTATATTGCCTTAATGCCTCTCCCACATTGTCTAATTTGTTTATTACAAAAAATGCGGCAAATTTTGGGTCGGGTATGTACAATCGCAATTCGTCTCCTGTATTAGATAATGTTATCGTGACCGATAACAAGACCATGTACGAAGGCGGGTGGGGAGATAATTTAAACGGAGGAGCAGTATACAATTTTCAGTCATCGCCGGTAATCAGCAATTCTACCATTTCAAACAATGAGTGTACAGGCATAATTAATATGTCTAATTCTTCGCCTCTTTTAAATAATAGTGTAGTTAGCTATAACAGTGCGGTAACAAGCACATATGATCTATATGACACAAATCAATATTACACGGGTGGCGGTATAGCAAACATAAACTCTTCGCCCACATTAGTAGGGGTTGAAATATCATATAACACAACTATTAATAATGATTATAACGGGCCGGCAGAAAATACTGCAGGAGGTATGTATAACTACCACTCTTCGCCCGTGCTTATTAATGTAGTTATTAAGAATAATACCAGCGATAATTATGGCGGGGGAATGGGCAACTATGAGCAATCAGCCCCTGTTTGCAAGAATGTGCTTATTTCAAACAATCAGGCGGGAGTAAGAGGTGGGGGTATTGTTAATACTTTAAATTCTACAGTTACACTTAATAATGCAACAATTGTAAACAATACATCTTTAAATGGTGAACTATTGGAAGGTATTTATAACGGAAGCTTTTGGACTTCAGTGTCAGATTCCTCAACAGTAACCCTTAACAACAGTATTGTATACGGCAACACCCCTGTGGTAAATTACGGCCTTAGTGCCTCGCTTATGCACAACACCCTTGTGCAGGATTTTACCACAGCCGATGCCAACAACAACATTGCAGGTACCACAAACCCATTGTTTACTGATGCCACAAATGCAGATTTTACACTACAGGCCACAAGCCCGGTTGTAAACGCAGGCAATAATACCTATGTAACTACCGGTACAGACCTAAACGGAAACGCCCGCATACAACAAACCACTGTAGACCTGGGCGCTTATGAATACCAGGCAGGCTGCAACACCGCTGCACCAACTGCCGAAACACAGGAGTTTTGCAATGGCGCTACCGTTGCAGCGCTTACAGCATTAGGTACAGATATTAAATGGTATGGCACGCCTTATGCAGCACAGCCATTAGCCGGCACAGAAGTACTTGCCGGGGGCACTTACTATGCATCGCAAACCATAAGCGGCTGCGAAAGCCCGCGTACCGCTGTTTCGGTTGTAATTAATACACCCGTGGCACCGTTAACGACTGTTGTACAAAATTTTTATGGCAGCGCCACCGTGGCAAACTTACAAGCCATAGGCAATAATGTACAGTGGTATACGTCTTCTGCCGGTGGTACAGCACTGGCAAATACAACAATCCTGGCAAATGGCACCTATTATGCATCGCAAACTATAGACGGTTGCGAAGGCCAGCGCATAGCCGTAACAGTATCTATACTGCCGGTACCGGAACCGGGTGGAGATGCCGACCAGGAAATAATTGTTGAAGAAGGGCAAACCCCCACTATTGACGATATAGTAATAGAAACCCTGCCCGATGCTACTGTAACATGGTATGCCACTGCCGAAGATGCCTTGCTGGGTATAAACCCACTACCGCCGGGCACCCCACTTGTAAATGGCCAAACCTATTATGCAACACAAACCGTAAACGGTGTAACCAGCCAGGGCTACTGGTATACGCGGGTGGCATTTGTACTTAGTACAGATGAGTTTAACACCCATAGCTTTACAAGCTATCCTAACCCGGTTACTGATGTGCTTACACTACAAAGCAGCAACAACATAACACAGGTACAGGTATATGATATTTCGGGCAAGCTGGTTATAACACACAATGGTAGTTCTAACCAGGTAGCAGTAAACCTTGCTGCCCTTGAAGCCGGAAGTTATATGGTTAAAACCAGTTTAGAAAACGGTGTTGTTAAAGATACCCTCATAATTAAAAAATAAATCATGTATACTAACAATAAAGGCTGCCCATGGGCAGCCTTTATTGTTAGTATTGGTAAGCGTTACATATTTTCGCTATTCTCTAAAAGCAACGTGATTTCCTCCACCGTGCTTTGGCCCTTATCGTGCAGGTACCATTTTTGCAGTTCGGTTTTGGCCTCTTCGTTAATACCTTCCGGGCGGGCTTTGTAGTCGGCTATAAGTGCAGCGCCGCCATGAGGGCGCGGGCCCCAGCTGCCGCGTGCAGTAAGGGTATCTTTTTCAACCAAAACCAGCTTGGGTATGCTGCGTGCACCGTTGGTAAGGTACTCATCCATCAGGGCTTCGTTCTCATCCCTAAGCACCAGGCGCAGGCTAAGCTTGTCGTTCGCCTCAACCAGCTTGTTTATAACCGGCACAATCTGGGCGGCATCGCCACACCAGCCTTCGGTTATAACCAGCAGTATGTGTTCTTTGTTTAGTGCTTTAAGGCGTTGGGTAGCCTCGTCGGTAAGGTGTATGGTCTTGTCAAGGCGGTTCATGCGCGCCTCGTTAAGGGTGGTGTAGTGGGTAAGGGCTTCACTCTGGGTGTTGCCGGTGCTAAGGCCCTGCTCTAAAAGGGCGGTAACGTGTTGCCTGTAGTCAGCATAGCTGTGGCTGTTTTGCAGGCTCTTTTCTATAAGTGTTTCTGTTGCGGTCATTAGTGCAAAACTTTGGTACAAAATTACATTAACTTTATAAATCAAAAACAACGCCATTGCCCGAAAAACTGTAATTTAGGCAGGAAAATTTTTATGGAAATGAAGTTTAACGGAAACACGGTGGGCTTTGTCTTCTCCGGCGGGGGCACAAAAGGCATAGCCCATGCCGGGGTGCTCAAGTTTTTTGATGAAGAAGGTATAGTGCCCTCACACATTGCCGCCACCAGCAGCGGTGCCATTGTGTCATCTTTATATGCAGCGGGTAAGAAGCCCGAGCAGATACTGGAGTTCTTTAAATCCATCTATTTCTTTTCGTGGAAGCACTTTACCTTCCGCAAGCCGGGGTTTATAGACTCGGGTGCATTCCAGGATTATTTTGAGGCCATTTTTGGCGAAACCACCCTGGGCGAACTTCCTTACAAAATGCACATAACCGCCACCAACCTGGTTAGCGGCAAGCTCAAGATATTTGGTTCAGAAACCCGCGTGGTAGATGCCGTGCTGGCCTCATCGGCATTTCCGGGAGTCATCTCGCCTTATGAAATAGGCGGCCGCATGTATAGCGATGGCGGCATTATAAACCATTTCCCTACCGATGTTTTGCAGGGCCGGTGCGATAAGATGGTAGGCATTTATGTAAGCCCCATCCAGAAGATTGAAGCGGGCGACCTGCGCTCTATAAAAGCCGTTACCACCCGTGCTTACGACCTGCTTTCGGCAAACAGCAACATGCAGAAGTTTACCCTGTGCGACTGGGTCATCAGCCCCGAAGAACTGGCGCTGTACAGCACCTTTGAAACCAACAAGAACAAAATGGACGAGATTTTCAACATTGGCTATGAAGCGGCTAAAAAGTCGTATGCAGAGCTGATTGTGTGAGGATTTCAGAATTAAGATTTTAGATTTCAGATTGAGCTTCACTCAAGTCCATGCTCCGGCTGAGTGGAATTCCCCTCCTTCTGAGGGGTGGCGAAGCCGGGGTGGGATTTAGTCCTGCACCGCAAACAGCTTTAATTTAGAGGCTTTACCTTTGTGTCCCTTGTGTCTTTGTGTTTCAAAATTATTTGTAATGTGTACACATACTCAGTCAATGGTATGTTGTGTGGGGCTATATAGGATTCTGAGCTTTGTGACCTTGGTGTCAAAAAAATAATCATAATATGACAAAAAGAGACCAATATAACCTTGCTTTTTATTGGAAAACAGTACCGGGTTACGGTAGTGGTGCTGTTATGGATGTAATAGGCAAGAGTGAATATGGAGGCCTGGCATTTTTAATTTCTGCATTACACCATACCGAGGTAGCCTGTTTATTAGATGATATAAATAAAATACTCGAAGGGCGGCCTTACGACCCTGATTTTCTGACTTCTTCTGAAATGTACCGGGTTTTTAATGTACAATTCAAGAATCCTGATTTTTGGATAGACGGCTATCCTGTAATCGCTATACACGATTTAAAGAAGCTGCTTGAAGAGTGGCAGGCTTTCTTAGCAACCCATAAAAATGGCCCTGAAAGAAAGCCCAGCCTTACCCGTTCCTTCAAAAGGCTTTTGGTTTTTACCCTGCTTGTCCATTTTATCAATTTCTGGAGTATAGTGCTTTGGGATAATTTGCTCGTACATCATTCCGCAGGGCAGTATTTGCTAATTTTTATTATTGTTTCCATCCTTAAGCTTACTGCCGTGCTTGTTATTAACGGGGCTGTTTTTGTATTCAAACGGCGCTGGTTTATCTGGAGTACCATCCTTACCGTTTTGGCCGTTAATGCGGTAGCGGAGTTTCATACCGCCATGTTTGTAATACAACTTCTGGCTTTAACGCTAAGCGAACTGTTTTTACGCTCGATTGAAAAGAATAATCCGTAATTTCAGGGTTGACTGAGCATTCTCCTCCTCCGGAGGTCCCAATAGCTATCGGGACGTAGGGCGGGGTGGGCTCTTAGCCATAGCGAAGCAAACTTTCTCAATCTAACGGCTTTTTCTTTGTGTCCCTTGTGTCTTTAAATTATCAGTGTGTACGGTTCTTCGCATTGTGACCTTTAAGAGTAAAAACCTTTGTGCTCTTAGTGTAAAACCGCAGTGGCCTCAGTGCCAAAAATTTCTATTCCCCGACCCTGAAAGGGTCGCGCGCATTAGCCCGGGATGAAATCCCGGGTACATAACCGCCTGTAAACCGTAACTAATACATATTAATATGTCCTCAGTATTAAAAACCCTTCTTTTTATAACCGTTGCTGCCAACTTTTCAGGATGCCGCGATAACCACCACGAAAGGACTATAGCAAAACAACCTGTGGGCAATGATACCGTTATTATAAAACAAACCGGCGGAGACTACCTTGCAGGCGGCACCCTGGTGTTTCGGCAAACAAAAGACAGCCTGCACAAGGTGTATATGGATAGTTATGCTTATGATGAAGCCCATATACTGGGGCTTAACAGCAAACAAGACAGCCTGAAGATTAAATTTGTAGTAAGCCAAAACAGCCCGCTGCCACAGGATACCTTAAAAATAGGGCGGGTTGACACGCTCTCAATACCGTGGACTACCTATATAGAATCTTGGAAACGGGATGAATAGTTTTCCCTATCTTTATCATCCACAACTAACACCCAAATGAAAAAACTACTGCTTGCCCTGCTGGCTGTATCGGCCGCTTATGCACAGAAAATCCCTAAAAAGAACTACGAGTACATCAACCCACTCATTGGTACAGAGCGCATGGGGCACACGTTTCCGGGCGCTACAGTGCCCTTTGGCAGCGTACAACTCAGCCCCGAGACCGATACCATAGCCTTTGAACTCAACAAAAAATACAACGGCGCCGTATATGCCTACTGCGCCGGCTACCAGTATAAAGATAAAACCATAACCGGCTTTAGTCACACCCATTTTAGCGGTACCGGCCACAGCGATTTGGGCGACTTCCTGCTCATGCCAACCACAGGCGCATTGCAGCTCAACCCCGGCACAGCTGATAAGCCAGGTAGCGGCTACCGTTCGGCTTTTTCACATACTAACGAAGTAGCAAAAGCCAATTACTACAAGGTACTGCTGGACGACCACAACATTACAGCCGAGCTCACCGCCAGCACACGCGTGGGCTTCCACCGCTACACCTTTCCCAAAAAGGAAACCGCACACATAGTGTTCGACCTCATGGCCGGGATTTACAACCACAACAACAAGAATGTGTGGACGTTTGTACGCGTAGAGAACGATACCCTTGTTACGGGCTACCGCCAAACCCGCGGCTGGGGGCGCACCCGTACCGTGTATTTTGCCATGGCGTTCAGTAAGCCCATAAAGAATTACGGCGCGCAGACATACGATAAAGACAACATTTACAACGGCTTTTGGCGCAAGTTTGACCAGACTAAAAACTTCCCCGAAGCGGCAGCCCAAAATCTGAAAATGTATTTTGATTTTGATGTGGAAGCTGGGGGGCAGGTGCTGTTTAAAATGGCGCTGTCGCCCGTAAGTACACAGGGTGCTTTGGCTAACATGAACACCGAAATAAACCATTGGGATTTTGACCGCACCGTTAGCGAAGGCCAGCAGCTGTGGGAGCAGGAACTCAACAAAATAAGTGTGGATATGCTGACCGAAGAGGATAAGGTTAACTTTTACACCGCCATGTACCACGCATTCATTAACCCTACCGTGTATATGGATGCCGATGGCCAGTACAAGGGCATAGACCAAAATGTGCATAAGGCAGGGGGCTTTACCAACTACACTACCTTTTCCCTTTGGGATACCTACCGCGCCCTGCACCCGCTGTTTAATGTGGTGCAGCCCAAACGCAACCACGACATGATGCTGAGCATGCTGGCGCATTATGACCAGAGTGTGCACCACGCATTGCCGGTATGGAGCCATTATGCTAATGAAAACTGGTGCATGATAGGCTACCACGCAGTTTCGGTACTGGCAGATGGCATTGTAAAAGGCGTGCTTACAACTGATTTGGATAAAGCGCTGGAGGCCTGTATCGCCTCGTCAAACCTTGAGTATTATGATGGCATTGCCGATTATAAAAAGTACGGCTACGTGCCCGAAGACCGCAGTGGGTCATCGGTTTCTAAAACATTGGAATATGCGTATGACGACTGGTGCATTGCCCGCCTGGCCGAAAAGCTGGGTAAGAAAGATGTAGCGGCAGAATATGACCGCCGTGCCAAAAGCTTCAACAGCGTGTGGGATGAAAAGAGTGGCTTTATGCGCCCCAGGCTGGCCAACGGCGACTTTAAAAAGGAGTTCGACCCGCTCGATACCCACGGGCAGGGCTTTATAGAGGGCAACGCGTGGAACTACAGCCTGTACATTCCGCACAGCCCCGAGGCTATTATTAAACTGAACGGAGGCGCAGAAAAGTTTGCGCAGCACCTTGATTCGCTGTTTTTCATGCAGCTGCCCGATAAGTATTTTGAACATACCGAAGACATTACGCGAGATGGCATTATAGGCAATTATGTACACGGCAACGAACCCAGCCACCACGTGGCCTATATGTACAACTGGGTTAAAAAGCCCTGGAAAACCCAGGAGCGCATACGCATGATACTCGGCCGTATGTACAAACCCACTACCGATGGCCTTGGCGGTAACGACGATACCGGCCAAATGAGCGCGTGGTACATATTCAGCGCTCTTGGGTTTTATCCTGTAGCCCCGGGCAGCGTTGCGTATGAGCTGGGCAGCCCGCTGGTTAAAAAGGCAACACTGCACCTTGAAAACGGAAACACCTTTACCATAACCGCCAAAAACCAAAGCAGCAAAAACATTTATGTCCAAAAAGTGGAGCTGAATGGCAAACGCATAACCGGCACCACCATAACCCATAATGATATTATGAACGGCGGCACGTTAGTGTTTTACATGGGCAAAAAGCCGGTAAAGTAGTTGCGGGTTGGGTGTTGTGAGTTGTGGGTTGTGAGTTGTGACTACCTTTAGCGTGCTGTGCTATTACAAGAAAGCACGGCGGAATCTGTAAGCCTGAAAACTGCTACCTGCTATCTGCCATCTGCTGCCTCACCTCCTCGCCAACTCATGGCGCACACGGCTCAGGCTTTCGGTAGTAATGCCCAGGTAAGAAGCCAGGTGGTAGTTTTTTATGTGCTGCTCAATATCGGGATATGATTTTATAAAGCGCAGGTATTTTTCTTCGGCGGTAAGGGCCAGGTCGGCCAGTATGCGTTTCTGGAAACTGGCAAAAAACCGTTCCATCTTAACCCTGAAGAAGCTTTCAATCTGCGGTACCTGTGTATACAGTTGCTCCATGCTGTCCCTGGATATTTTATATACAACCGCATCTTTAACACAGTCAATATAAAACATCGATTCGCCACCGGTAAAAAAGGCTGTGTAGTCGCTTATCCACCAGTCAGTAACCGCAAATTGCAGGGTATATTCCTTACCGGCAGGGGTAATGTGGTAGGTGCGCAGGCAGCCGCTAAGCACAAAATACTGGTGGGTAACAGGTTGTCCGGGTGTAAGCAGTACATCGCCCTTTTTAGGGAAAAGCTCCTCAAATTTTTCTTCAGCCAGGTCTTTTTCCTTTTCAGAAAAATCAAGGCCCTTAAAAATATCGCATGCGGTACATTTTTGCATATCAGCCGGTTATGGGTGGTTTACGGCAAATATACAGTTTTTTAAAGCTTACAGGATGTAAAATATAAGCCCCAGCTTTATGGGGTATATCTTTATTTTTTCATCACCAATATACGCATTGTCATACAGTGGGGTAAAGCCGTAGTAGGCATAAAAATTCCAGGTATTATACCCTGCTGATATATAAGCGCCATATTGCACCTTGTTCATATTATCGTCATGGCGCACCTTAACCTGGTCACCGCCTTCTGGTTCATACTGGGCTTTATCATACACCAGGTAACTCAGTTTAAAACCCGCATACACCCTCCAGAACTGGTGGCTTATAGAGTCGCTGTTGCGCCAGCGCAGTTCCAGCGGCACCTCAAGGTAATGCAGTACCAGTTTGTTAAGCTCATAATCGCCTTTGGGCACAATACTGTAATTGCTTTTGGTACCATCGTGGGTAACGGCAAGGTTGTGTTTAATATTGTTATAGCTATAGCCAAAACCCAGCGCTATAGAGTGGTTGCGGCGCTTGTTAAGTGGCATATCGCGCAAAAAGCCCACACCCAGCCCGGTTGAAAAGGAGTATTGCGAATAGCCATCGGGCAGGCCGGCCATAAGGTTGTAGTTTATGGTAGCATAAAACTGGTCTTCGCGGTAGTAGGGGTCGGCAAAAGGGGCAACGCTGTCTTTTTCTATGGCAACCGTATCGCGTTTTACAGGCTCTAAAACCTGTGCAAAAGCCACAGAGGTAAGTAACAAAAAAGCAAGGGTATAAATGCGCTGCATGGTAACAATATGGATTTATACAAAGATGCAACTAAATTTCCAAAAAACACTGTTAAAGCCACGAATGGCAATAGCAGCAATTTCGCAACATTTTTCAGGTCCTGTCTTTGCGAGCGGAGCTTGCGGAGCGCGGCAATCTTTAAAAATTACCGGGCGGGATTGCTTCGTTCTTTAACAAATACAGAGCCAGATAAACACAGGCTAAATCACTATCAGCCCTGCATTCACTCAGCAGCTAAGAGGCTAAGCAGCTAAGAAGCTTAAAGACAAAAAAATAGCTGCCCGTCCCCGGGCAGCCTTTCCAAAAACATCTATTCTAAAATTAAAATTATGCAAGCGGTCCGCCCGCAATAATTTCGTTATTTGAGAACGCCTCAAATTTAGCAAAATTATTTCTGAATTTGCCGGCTAATTCCCGTGCATTTTTGTCATAATCTTCTGTATTTGCCCATGTTTCGCGCGGGTTTAGCACCGCATCGGGCACATTAGGGCAGCTTTGCGGTGTTGCCAGGCCAAAAACTGGGTCGGTTTTATACTCCACGCCTGTCAGCCAGCCGTTTAGTGCCGCGGTAATCATGCTGCGGGTGTAGCTAAGCTTCATGCGGCTGCCGGTACCATACGGCCCGCCTGTCCAGCCGGTATTTATAAGCCATACGTTAACGCCTGCTTCCTTCATTTTAGTGCTTAGCATCTCGGCATACACGGTAGGGTTAAGCGGCATAAACGGAGCCCCAAAGCATGCCGAGAAATTAGGCTGCGGCTCTTTAACGCCCAGCTCTGTGCCCGCTACCTTGGCCGTATAGCCCGATATAAACCAGTAAGCAGCCTGCCCCGGTGTAAGTTTAGAGATAGGGGGGAGTATACCAAACGAATCGGCGCTAAGGAAAAATATATTTTTAGGGTTGTGCCCTATGCTGCCGGGCTGTATGTTGTTAATGTGGGTAATAGGGTAGCTCACGCGGGTGTTTGGCGTAATGCTCACATCGGTATAGTCTACGGCGTTAGTACCCTCTTTAAAGATAACATTCTCCAGCAGGGCACCTTTCTTCACCGCACGGAAAATATCAGGCTCGTTTTCTTCGGTAAGGTTAACCACCTTTGCATAGCAACCGCCTTCAAAGTTAAACACGGTGTTTTCATGCGTCCAGCCGTGCTCGTCATCGCCTATAAGGTGGCGGTTAGGGTCGGCGCTAAGTGTAGTCTTGCCCGTACCCGAAAGGCCAAAGAAAATAGCCGTATCGCCCTCTTCGCCCACGTTAGCACTACAGTGCATGGGCAGGGTGTCTTTAAATACAGGCAGTATAAAGTTAAGCGCACTAAAAATGCCCTTTTTCATTTCGCCGGTATAGCCCGTGCCGCCCACAAGGGCAATTTTGCGTGTAAAGTTAAGTATGGCAAAGTTAGGGCTGCGGGTACCGTCTACTTCAGGGTTTGCCTCAAAGCCCGGTGCGCACACCACATGCCAGTCGGCCGTAAAGGTGTCCAGCTCCTCTTCGGTAGGGCGCATAAACATATTATAGCAAAACAGGTTGCTCCACGGTGTTTCGGTAACACAGCGCACGTTAAGGCGGTAGTTGGTATCGGCACACACATAGCTGTCGCGCACATATACCTCGCCCTTTTTGTCAAGGTAAGCCATTACCTTGTCATACAGTGCATCAAACTTAGCAGGCTCAAACGGAATGTTTACTTTTCCCCACCACACCAGGCTCTCGGTAATGCTGTCTTTCACAATAAAGCGGTCTTCGGGCGCGCGGCCTGTAAATTCGCCGGTATTTATTGCCAGTGCACCGGTAGCGGTTTCTACACCCTCACCGTTTTCAATCGTAATATCATGAAGCTCCTGCGGAGACAGCTGATACTTAACCATCGCATTTGAAATTCCGATCCCGTCTAACGCAATCGTTTTCGTAAAAAGGCCGTAATTATCCATAAATTTGGGTTGTGTTTGGGTTGTGTAACGCCGCAAAGATATGAATATTACGTTTGTAAATGAAAATTTACGATTAAATTATTGTTTTCGTTTAAGAATGTTTAAAAATAGCACTACCCAGGCAAGTATTAATAACAATCCTCCAATTGGGGTAATCCACCCGAAAGGCTTAAAATCAAAGGGTAATTTGCTGTTTAAGGCCAAAAGGTAAATAGAAACCGAAAAGAACACCACACCCACAACGGTAAGCCACAAAATGGCTTTTTTTGTTTTTTCTGCTATAAAAGAAGTGTTGCCAATAAAAAGTAAAAACAGCGCGTGGTACACCTGGTACTTAACACCGGTTTCAAATGTGGCAACGTCTTTTGCTTCAACAATTTTTTGCAGGCCGTGTGCACCAAATGCGCCTAATATAATGCCTGTAAACCCTAAAAATGCCGCTGTGGCTATAATTTTCCTGCCCATTTTGTTTGTGTTTTTTTAGCCGCGAATTTCACAAACCAACATAAATTTTTTAATTCCTGAATTGGTGTGAATTCATGTAATTCGTGGCAAAATCTTCCTGTAAAAGTAAGCCCCAAAATTTATTTAACACCAAAAATCCTAAAATAAATATAACATTTTGCTACTTTCGTGTGACAATTTTTCAACACAACTCATGAGGAATATACTAATAATAGGCGCCGGGCGATCGGCAACTATACTGATTGACTACCTTTTAGACAAGTCTGAAAGCGAAGACCTGCACATAACCATAGGCGACCTGAGTGCCGAACTGGCCGAACGCAAAACCAAGGGGCACGCCCGTGCACGTGCCATTGCATTTGATATTTTTAACGAAGCCCAGCGCCGGGAAGAAATAAGCCGTGCCAATGTGGTAATTTCTATGCTGCCTGCCCACCTGCACTTTGAGGTGGCTAAGGATTGTATTGCCTACAAAAAGCACATGGTTACCGCCAGCTACATAAGCCCGGCCATGCAGGAGCTTGATGCACAGGTTAAAGAAGCCGGCCTGGTGTTTATGAACGAAATTGGCCTTGACCCCGGCGTAGACCACATGAGCGCCATGAAGGTGCTGGACGAAATTCGCGATAAAGGCGGCAAAATACTGCTGTTTGAATCGTTTTGTGGCGGGCTTGTAGCCCCTGAGAGCGATAACAACCTGTGGAACTACAAGTTTACCTGGAACCCGCGCAACGTGGTGCTGGCAGGGCAGGGCGGGGCTGCCAAGTTTATTCAGGAGGGTACGTACAAGTATATTCCGTATAACAAACTATTTCGCCGTACCGAGTTTATGGAAGTAGAGGGCTACGGCCGTTTTGAGGGCTATGCCAACCGCGATTCGCTTAAGTACCGCAGCGTGTATGGCCTTGACGATGCGCTTACCCTGTATCGCGGCACCCTGCGCCGTGTGGGCTACAGCCGTTCGTGGAATATGTTTATACAGCTGGGCATGACCGATGATACCTACATTATGGAAAACAGCGAAACCATGAGCTACCGCGAGTTTACAAATTCGTTTTTGCCCTACCACCCAACCGATTCGGTTGAACTGAAGCTGCGCCACAACCTTAAGATAGACCAGGATGATATTCAGTGGGATAAGCTGGTGGAACTCGACCTGTTTAACCCCAACAAAATTATAGGCCTGCGCAATGCCACGCCTGCACAGATACTGGAAAAGATACTAAGCGATAAATGGACACTTAACGCCCATGATAAAGACATGATTGTAATGTACCACAAGTTTGGCTATGAGCTAAACGGTAGCAAACACCAGGTAGACAGCACCATGGTGTGCATAGGCCAGGACCAAACCTACACGGCTATGGCTAAAACCGTAGGCCTGCCTGTGGCCATTGCCGCCCTGCAGATACTTAACGGCAACATTACCACCCCGGGCGTACAGCTGCCCATAAACCGCGAGGTGTACACGCCTATACTTAAAGAGCTGGAGGAGTTTGGCATTATCTTTAACGAAAAACACGTGCCGTATATGGGCTATAACCCGTATAATGTGGCGGGGTAACCATTTAAGATTTCAGATTGTAGATTTCAGATTTAAAACAGCTTCACTCATAGCTGTAAACCATAAAATCCGGGGCGGCCAGTAGGTTGCCCCGGATTTTTTATTGCTTTTGCTTAGTAGCTAAGAGGCTCAGTCGCTAAGCAGCTTTTCTTACCCCACATCAATTTTAAGGAACGGCAAATACCCCAACTTTGTCTTGTTCTTTGAGCTCAAAACCTAAATACCTAAGCGCCTCAGTACCTTAGCATCTTTCTTATCCTACATCAATTTTTAAGAAGGTAAAGCAACGGAACTTTGTCCTGTACTTAAAACTAAGCGCCTAAGAACCTCAGTATCTAAGAACCTTTTAAAAAACATACAATCATGGAACGCGAACTAATAGTTAAATGGATTATCAAGGAAGATAAAACACCACTGGTACTAACCCTGCTGGCCGAAATGGCTGCCAAAAGCCAGGCCGAACCCGGCAACCTGCTGTATGCGGCTTACCAAAGCGAAACCAGCCCTAACGAAATTATACTGCACGAGCGCTATGCCAGTGAAGCGGCCCTCGAAGCCCACAAAAACTCAGTGTATTACCAAAGCATAGTGGCGGAAAAAATCATACCGCACCTGCTTACAAGGGAGCTGGTTTTTGTAAAGAAGATACTGTAATCCTTATCCCCTGGCTGAAGCCAGGGGCAAATCATCCGGATAAAGCCAGGGACAAATCATCCGGAAGCTCCCAACAACCATCAACTAACAACCATAATTTAAAAATTAAACGTCATGAAAAAAGTTTTGATCATTGTTTCGAATGCCAATACCATTGGCCCAAACAACAGGAGGACAGGTACTTTTTTACCTGAAGTGGCACACCCTTATGCAGAATTTGCCCGCGCAGGCTACCAGATTGACTTTGCAAGCCTTACCGGCGATACCCCTTACCTTGATGCCCTTAACCTTGCGTCTGACCCTGATAACCTTGATTTTCTTACCGGTAAAGGCTGGGAAGATATGCAAAAAGCCCGCAAGCTTAGCGATGTAGATGTTACCGGCTATGATGCCACTTTTGTACCCGGAGGCCTTGCCCCAATGGTAGACATGCCCGAAGACCCGCTGCTGAAACAGGTTATTAAAGAAACCTATGAGCGCGGTGCTGTAGTGGGTGCTGTGTGTCACGGGCCGGTATCGTTCCTTAATGTAAAACTGAGCGATGGCAGCTATATACTAAACGGCAAAAACATAGCATCGTTTACCAATGAGGAAGAAGATAACTATGCCGCTGATGATGTACCGTTCAGGCTTGAAACCGCACTTGTAGAGCAGGGTGCTATTTTTCACGCAGCTGAACCCTGGAGTGCTAACAGCATTGCCGACGGCCGCATTGTAACGGGCCAAAACCCCGCATCTGCAAAAGGTGTTGCCGAAAAAATGATTGCCGTGCTTGAGGCTTAATCAAGTCGCCTTGTAAAAACAAAATCCCGCTCATGGCGGGATTTTGTTTTTACTTCAGCAGCCATAAAAACCACAGGCCTATTTGCGGCACGGCACCCAGTAGCGTGCCCAGCATTAGTTCGCCGCTGGTATGTGCCTTAGCCTGCAGCCTTGACGATGCCACAAAACCGCAGCAAATTACCATAACGGCAATAAGGTATATAAAGCGTATGTTGTAGTAAGCCGATATGCTTATTAAAAACAGCGTGAGCGATGCCACACCCATCATGTGCAGGCTGGCTTTTTGCCCGCCCAGCACAAATGCAAGGGCGGCCACGTTGCTCATTAATATGCCTATAAAGTAATAATACAGCTCAGGCAGGGGCACGCCCCTAAGGCTGTATTGTGTAAGCATAAGCAGCAGCAGGGCATACAGTGCAAGGGGCAATTTACGTTCCCTGCGGTCGAGTATCATTTTAGATTTTAGCCTGCCGAGTGAGCGCAGCAGGTAAAAAAGGCTTATGGGCAGCAGCACCGTTAGTATAAGCACCTGTACAAACACCAGGTACACCTCCGGGCCGTTAAAGTAGTTCCACGTTACAACAAAGTAAAACAGCGTGGCATATACAGGTATAAGCAGCGGGTGAAAAATATAACTAAACGAACGGATAAAGGCTGCCATGGGCACTTATATTTTTTTGCGCATACGTGCCACGGGTATGTCCAGCTGCTCGCGGTATTTTGCAATAGTACGCCGGGCTATGGGATAGCCACGGTCTTTAAGTATATCGGCAAGCTTGTCATCGGGCAGGGGCTTGCGCTTGTCTTCTTCCTCTATTACGGTTTTAAGTATCTTTTTTATTTCAATAGTACTTACATCTTCGCCCTGGTCGTTTTTCATGGCCTCGCTAAAGAAATCCTTAATAAGCTTGGTGCCATAAGGCGTTTCTACATACTTACTGTTTGCCACGCGGCTTACAGTACTTATGTCAAGGCCCACCATATCAGCAATGTCCTTCAGGATCATGGGTTTCAGCTTGGCTTCATCACCATCTAAAAAGTACTCTTCCTGATAGTGCATAATGGCATTCATGGTAACAAAAAGGGTTTCCTGCCTTTGGCGTATGGCATCTATAAACCATTTGGCGCTGTCCAGCTTTTGTTTTATAAACTGCACGGCATCTTTTTGCTGGCTGCTCTTCTGGCGGCTGTCTTTATAGCTTTGCAGCATTTCCTGGTAGTCTTTGCTTACGTGCAGCTCCGGTGCATTGCGCCCGTTTAGTGAAAGCTCCAGCTCGCCGTCTACAATCTTAATGCTAAAATCAGGCACTACGTGCTCAATGGGCTTGGCGTTGCTTTCATAAGCGCCGCCCGGCTTGGGGTTTAGCTTTTCAATTTCCTCTACCGCGCTGCGCAGCTGCTGCTGGGTTATATCATAGCGGGCAATCAGTTTATCATAATGCTTTTTGGTAAAGGCATCAAACTGGTTTTCTATAATATCTATTGCCATTTCAATAGATGGGGTAGGGGTTTTGCTTTTCAGCTGAAGCAGCAGGCACTCCTGGAGGTCACGCGCGCCCACACCGGCGGGTTCCAGCTGGTGTATAATATGCAGTACGTTTTCTACGGTTTTCTCATCGGTATAAATGCCCTGTGTAAAAGCCATATCGTCTACAATATCAGGCACCGTACGGCGAATGTAGCCCATGTCGTCTATACTGCCCACCAGGAACTCGGCTATTTCGCGCTCATCATCATCCAGTATAAAGGTGTTAAGCTGGTCTATAAGGCTTTGGTGAAAGCTAACGGTGGCGGCAAAGGGCAGGCTGCGGTCATCATCGTCATCGCTGTAGTTGTTGGCCTGTAGCTTGTATCCGGGTATTTCGTCGTCGCTAAGGTATTCGTCAATGTTAATCTCGTCGGCATCAATACGGCTGTCTTCATAATCATCATAGTCGTCATACTCATCGTTGCTGCCGTAGTCATCATCATAGTCATACTCGTCTGTTTTAGTATCCTCAAGGGCGGGGTTTTCTACCATCTCTTCCTTAAGGCGTTGCTCAAATGCCTGCGTGGGCAGCTGAATAAGCTTCATGAGCTGTATTTGCTGCGGCGATAGTTTTTGCGATAATTTGAGCTGTAAATTTTGCTTAAGCATAACGGAGGTGACTTTTAACACGATAAAATTACAAAAACAGGCATAATTATTGATGCGTTTTTAAGATAAAATTATAAACGGCTGCCGGCCGGTTTATAGTATATAATGCGGAATAAACCATTATTAGTTATATTAGCACACATAATAAACTAACTACGGCCCCGCTTGAAAACGCTTTTCCTATATCTTTTTTTACTGAGCAGTACATTGTTAACGGCTCAGCACGCCGGGCCTAAAAGAATCGACAGCCTTAAAAATGTACTGGAGCATACCAATAACAACGATACCGGAAAAATTGTAAAAATTGCCGAAGAGCTTATTGCCAATACCGATTCTGATGAGGAGAAGTTTTACCTGCTTGGGGTAATAATATCGTCTTACGCCACAAAAAACGACAGGAAAAAATCTATAGAATACCTTTTCAGGGCCAAGCAAATTGCCGAAAACCTGAACGACGTAGGGCTGACGATCCGCGTATATGCCACTATTGCCAGCCTGTATGCCTCTTTAAAGGTTAACGATAAGGCCATGCTGTACCTTAAGCAGGCATGGCAGCAAACCGAAAAACTGCCCGCCGGAGATGAAAAAAGCAGCATGCAGGCCTTTTTGTATAACGAGCAGGGCAACTTTTATTACAATACCGAAGATTACAGGCAGGCCAACAAAAACTTCAGCCTGTCTTTGGGTAAGTTTAAAGAAACCTTAGATGGTCCGGCCGGCGCCAATACACCTTTTTACTATAAATCGCTGCTGCACAATTATGGCAAGTCATTTCTGCACCTTAGCCAGCCTGATTCTTCTATGCTGTACCTTAACCGTGCGCTGGTTATTAAAGATACGCTATACCCCAATTTAAAGTACCATATTTACCTGAGCCTTTCTGAGGCTTATGCTGCAAAAGCGCAGTACCGCAGGGCTACCGATACATTAGAGGCATTGCTTAAAGACAAGGCATTTGCCATACCTGAGCTGCAACTGGCGGCTTACCTAAATCTGTCGCGCAATTATAAGGCACTGGGCGATACTGAAAAGTATACCTTTTATAATGAAAAATACCTGGCGCTTATGCCCCATGTAAAACAGGAAGATGTAGAAGCCATAAGCACCGTTTATGCTGCCGAACAGCAGGAATTGTTAAACAAGGCTAAAACATCTCAAAGCCTGTTGATGTGGGGTATAGCAGGTGTGGTAGTTGCGGGGGCAGTAGTTGCTTACTTTACATATAGAAAGCGCAAGCGGGAAAAGGCAATTTACACCGGCGTGATTCAAAACCTGGAACGCCGCCTGGCCAGTAATACAGCAGTGCCCCAGGCAGCCCATACCGTTACCGATATTCCGCAGGCAACGGTGCCGGTACCGGTAGAGCAGGATATTTTACACAAGCTGGCACAGTTTGAGGCGGCCAACCGTTTTACCAGCCCAAAAATTACACTCGCCACCCTGGCAGTGCAGTTTAAGACCAATACCAACTACCTTTCAGAAGTTATAAACCGCGAAAAAGGCAAAAACTTTAATGCCTACCTTAACGAGTTGCGCATAAACTACATCTGTAACCTTATACACACCAACCCGGAGTATCTTAACTATAAAATAAGCTACCTGGCCGAAAGCTGCGGGTTTGCATCGCACAGTTCTTTTGCAACGGTGTTTAAAAATGTAACCGGGATTTCGCCTTCGGCATTTTTAAAACAGGCCGCAAAAGATTTTTCAAATAAATAGTGTAAGTGTTTGATATTTTGATTTTTAAATATGAAACAGGTGTTTTTAAATTCATGATTTTAAAAGCATAGGGTTTGCTTGGTTGCCCGTATCTAAATAGTTTTACGGTATTGATAACTAACATATACCGTAAACCCATGAAAAAAACTACTCTATTATTTGCCGGCCTTTTGTTTTCAGGCGGCCTGTTTGCACAGGCTACCCCATACACCACCCTGGCCGAATTTGAAAGTGCCTACACCGGCACACTTATTACCGAAGATTTTACTGCCGGCCCTAACGACCCTGCAATTTGCGGAGAGGTGGTTACCAATGCCGGAGACGACTGCTTTACATCAGGGCAGGTTGTGGCCGGTTTTGAGCTTTCGGCCTCTAATAACAGTGTTGTGGTTTATTTGCCGCCGGGTTTTTTGCCGGGCGATAATGCAACACCAAGGCTGGGTGCCAATACCGGTATTGAAAACACTATACTAACGTTTACTGAAGATAATATTGTTGCCGTGGGCCACGCGCTGCACGTAGACAATGGCGGTAACTTTAATTACAAGGTATATGGTACAGATGATACCGTGCTGTATGACCAGGATGTGGCCTATACCCCTTTTTATGGTATTATAACCACACAGCCCATTGGCAGGATAGAAATTACATCGGTAGCCGGTGCGGGCGAGCTTATAGGCGACCTCAAGTTTGGTGCAGATGTTATGGCGCTTAATGATGTTGCCCTAAATACCTTTTCGTGCTTCCCTAACCCTTCAGCCGGTGTGCTTAATGTGCAGTCGGCCGGGGTAATAGCATCTGTATCGGTTGTAAACGTGCTGGGGCAGGAGGTGCTTGCGCAAAATGTAAACGCTGCCACAGCTACACTAAATATATCTGAACTAAAAACAGGCAGTTACTTTGTTAAGGCGGTTTTTGAAAATGGCGCTACCCACACAAGTACTGTTATAAAGCAATAGTTTTTAATCAATAGGGGATGATTGAAAGCCATTATTACTTAGTAGTAATGGCTTTTGCTTTTTAATAATGTTACCTGCCTTTTCGAGTGTCTTCAATAACCTTAAGTTCAAGCTCATTTTCTAAAGCTTTACCATTTTGCATCTGGTAGAGGTAATATACGTCGCCTGATTGCTTAACTTCAAGATTGCGCGTTACTATAACTCTTTCTATGGTTCTGTCAAGTGTTATCAGGCTGTCTTTTATAGTGTAGGTGCCATATAAGTAGTCGCCACCACCCCAGGAAGAACTATAATATACGTAAGTACCGTCTTTTTTCAGGTCTAATGTTACACCGTTAATGTCTCCGTCACACCAGCCTTTTATAAGGGTGGGCTTGTTGTCGTCATATCTTACTATAAAGCCTGCAGCCACAGCAATTAATAGAAACCCTAAAAATGTAAGTGTTGCTGCAAAGCTTGTCCAGGTTTTTTCTTCCCTGTAGCGGTTGTAGTCTTTAACAAGTGCCACGGTAAAGAGTGTAAACCCAAAAATAAAGATTGCTATCCATATAAAAGCATCAACCAGGTCGCTGCTGTATTTAGATTGCCATGTTTTGTATATAAGTATACAGCCAAAAATAATGGCTACAAATTGCCGTGCTTTCATAATGAGGAGAAATTTTTATAAAAGTAATAAAAAAGCCCTGCGGTTGCAGGGCTCTAAATTAGTATGAAATTAAGCGTTTATAGCTTCAACCTTAATTTCGTTATCGTTAAGCATGTCCTTCAGCATGTTTTCAATACCGCTTTTCAGGGTAAAGGTGCTGCTTGGGCAGCCGCTGCATGCACCCTGTAGTATAACCTTAACGCGTTTGTCGTTTTCGTCATAGCTTTCAAAGGCTATGTTGCCGCCGTCGCCCTGTACGGCCGGTTTTACATACTCTTCAAGAATATTTATAATGCGCTGCGATGTAGTGTCAAGGTTGTCAAAATAGGCTTCCTGCTGCTTTTCGGCCTGCGGGGTTTGTTTTATAAGGTCTTCATGTATTACGGTGTTGCCGTCTTCAATAAACGTTTTTATAAACGAGCGTATTTCATTGGTAATCTCAGGCCACTCGGCCATGGCATACTTGCTTATAGATACATAATTTTCATCAATAAACACCTCTTTTACAAACGGGAGCTTAAACAGTTCCTGCGCCAGTGGCGATGGCGCTGCTTCATCTATATTTTTAAACTCAACGTGGGTTTTGGTAAGCAGCTTGTTGGCTACAAACTTCATAACGCCCGGGTTTGGGGTGCTTTCGGCATACACGGTTACCGGTGTTTTTTGTGCCGTTGGGGCTTCGTCTTCTTTAAGTATAATGCCGCCACCGTTTACAAAGCTTTGTATTTGCTCTGCTACATCATCCTGAACATCAGGCCATTCTACAATGCTGTATTTTTCAATAGCCAGGAAGTTGCCTGATATGTAGACCGTTTTTACAAACGGCAGGTAAAACAGCTGGCGCGCCAGTGGCGAGTTTGCGGTATCGTCTATATTTTTAAACTCGAAGTTGCCGGTGCGCACAACAAATTCGCTAAACTCAAACTTTATGATAGAAGGGTTTTGGGTAGCCTTTACAGTTATCTTTTCCATGATAATAAAAATTTAAGCAAAATTAGCACAAAAAACGTTAAGACGTAAGGTAGGGTATTTTAATCTTAACTTGTTAATGTTGAATATTGTGTAGGAAATAAGTGATTGTGAGTTATTTAATTCACGTATTTCTATGTATTTTGTGATTTTTTGAAATTTAACAGCCAAAATATAACCGAATATCTATATTTGGAAATTGGATGCTCTAACATTTTTTTTAGCTTTTTTTAAAGCTTTTTTAACTATAGAACCGACATTAAAATTCGCTATATGAGAAAATTATTACTCTTGCTATTATTGCTGCTGGGTACAGTAAGCACCGTGTTTGCGCAGTCAAACATAACGGTGTTTAGCTCAAACCCCGAAATGGTGTATGAGGATGGTGAAACCATGAGTTTTACCATAATTATTACCAATAACGGGCCGGATGCAGCGTCTAACGTGCAAACTTACTTTCCTATTCCGTCGGGCATAACCATTCCGCCGGGTGTAACCAAGTTTTGGTGGACGGGCAGTAACGGTACTTCGGGTACAAACTCGCAGTTAAGCAATACTGTGCCGTCTTTAGCGGTAAACCAGACAATTACGTATACCATTAACGTAAAAATACCTAACGGGTATACCCAGGAAATACCCCCTCCGGTGGTAACCTGGAGAACGCAGAGCGATATTGAAATCATCAATACCGACAACCAGGCTACGTACACCCCGGGCAGTACAGTACAATATACGGTTACGGTTATAAACCACGGTCCCGAGGCTACTACAACAGGTGTGCAGGTTTCTAATGCCATACCCGCAGGTGTAACCAATTATGAGTGGACTGATTTAGATGGCAGTACTTATAATTTTGCCATGATAGCTAATACAGGTATACTTGCTGTAGGCCAGGAGGTTACCTATGCCATTAGTTTTGATGTTCCGGAAACCTTTACAGGAAACCTTACCAATGCGGTTACCTATATTGCTAATGTAACAGACCCAACTCCTGCATGTACACAATGTAGCGATACAGATGTGCCTGCAACAGGTGCCGATATACAAATAGTAACTACCGATGGAAACCTTACATATACAGCGGGAGAAGATTCGGTTTATACCGTTACAGTAACTAATAATGGCCCGCAGGCTGCCACAAACGTAAACGTGTCTGTACCGCTGCCTGCCGGTATCACTGATTTTACATGGACAGGTAGCAATACTACATCGGGCACAGGTGCGCTAAGCGATGTTATTGCCACACTGGCTAATGGGGCTTCGGTAACTTATACTATTACAGTAGGTGTCCCTGCGGGGCACACCGGTGCGCTTACCCTTACAGCCTCGTCTACAAGTACACCTGCCGATCCTGATCCTTCATGTACGCAGTGTTCTGATACTGATTATGATGTAACTTCGGCAGACCTTGCCATTACAAAAAGCCTTGAAAGCGGCGCTACCTATACTGCGGGTAATAACGCTGTATATACTATTACGGTTACTAACGAAGGCCCGTCGGCTGCCCAAAACGTAGTAGTGGCCGATCTTGTTCCTGTCGGCCTTAGTGCTACAGGGGCTTACTGGGTGTCAAGCAACGGTGGTTTTGGTACCGGTAACCTTAACAATACCATAGACCTGTTGTTGGCAGATGAAACCGTTACCTATACCTTTACAATACCGGTATCAAGCGGCTTTGACCAGGAAACCGATATTGTAAACACAGCAACAGTAACCAGCGATACGCCAGACCCGGTTGCGACAAACAATACGGCTACGCATACTGCCACGCCTAACCCACAGGCTAACCTGGTAACGGTAAAAACCAACTACCAGTCTTCTTATATTGTAGAAACCACAACAACCTATACTATTACAGTATCTAACCCGGGCCCAAGCGATGCCTATAACGTAGTGGTTAATGATCCTAAACCGTATCATATACAAATCATGACGTGGGCCGGCAACGGTACAGGAGGTAGCGGTTCGCTAAATAATGTTATACCGGTAATTCCTGCCGGCGAAAGCGTTACATATACCGTTAACTTATTTATACCTGTAGATTATGCCTCATTTGTAGGTTCGCTTACAAATACGGTAACCGTAACCAGTACCACGCCAGATCCGGTTCCGGGTTGTACTACTTGTACAGATACAGATACTCCCGCAGGCAACTTTGTAACCACATCTACAGACCAGTATACCATTCCTGAGCTTATAGAGGATGTGCTTATAGATGTAAACTGTGTGGGTATAGATAACGTTACCTGGAGTACGGGTAGTAACTTCGGCTCTTTTAATGGTATTGCCTACTTTAACCGCAACAATGCCGCGTTCCCAATACAGGAGGGTGTAGTGCTTACCTGTGGTAATGCTGTTCCTTCTCAGGATGTTCCGGGGGTAGACGGCCCTAATACCACTTTGCTTGTTAATGGGGTGGCAAATGGCTGGCCGGGCGATACAGAACTTCTTGCTTATGCGCCCGGTGAAAACCGTGACGCCACATGGATTAAGTTTAATTTTACACCGGTTTCAGACAGCTTTAGCTTTAACTACCTTTTTGCGTCAGAAGAATATGACAACTGTAACTTCCAGTGTAACTATTCAGATGTGTTTGCGTTTATTCTTACAGATCTTGAAAACCCTACAGATGTACAAAACCTTGCAGTGCTGCCTACAACGCCTCCGGTAAACGTACTGGTAACTACGGTGCACCCTGCCACACCATGTGGCTGTGCAGCTGCTAACGTAGACTTCTTCGGGCAGTACAACCTGGGTACGGATGCTGCCACTGCGCCTATTAACTTTAACGGGCAAACTGCAGTACTTACAGCAGTTGGTACAGTAGTGCCAAATAACCAATATTCTATTAAGCTTGTAATTGCAAACGGCAACGATAACAGCCACAACTCGGCGGTATTTATCGAGGCAGGTAGTTTTGATATTGGCCAGCCACAGCTTCCGGGCGATATTACACTCGAAAACCAGGCGCTACTGCTTTGTCATGGCGAAACACACGAACTTGCAGCTTCTATAGGAAACCCTGATATGCTTGTTAAGTGGAAAAAAGACGGCGAGTGGATTATGGAAGAAGACGGTATTACATTTGTACAAAATGATACAATAACAGTAAGCCAGCCTGGTACTTATACCGTTATGGGTTATTTTGAGTCAAGCCCAGACTGTTTTCTTGAAGATGATATTATTATTGACTACTATCCTGAAATCCTTGCAGCTGAGCCTGAAAACCTGTATGCATGTGATGATGACCCAACTGTAGACGATGAAACATGGAACCTTAACGATAACACCCCTATAATATTAGCGCCGTTTGTAGAGCCTGAAAACTACCAGGTATTTTACTACACTAATATGGCCGATATTGAAAACGGTGAGCCGGGTATATGGCCCGAAACCAACTTTAACCCGCCGGGTAATGCCGAGTGTTATACCATGTATGCAATGATACAGGATATGCAAACCCTGTGTTATATTGTAAAAGAATTCCAGATTTGTAAAAACCCTGAGCCGGTTGCAGGCCAGCCTGAAGATGTACCGGTGTGTGACGAAGATAATGACGGCGTTGCAATATTTGACCTTACTACCCAGGAAAGTATAATATTTAATGGTTTTGATCCTGATATTTATGGGGTTTCATACTATACTACCGCTGCCGGTGCAGCCGATATAGAAAACAATACAGACCAGATTACTGAACCTACAGCGTTTCAAAGTGCAGGGCAAACTATATATGTGCGCCTTGAAAACATGTTTGCACCGTGCTTTGATGTAGTAGAGTTTGATATTATAGTTACCCCGCTGCCGGTAATTGCAGAGGTTGAAGATGTAGAAGCTTGCGATGTTTACCAGCTTCCTGAGCTTACTACCGGTAACTATTTTTCTCAGCCGGGTGGTATTGGTGCTATAACTAACACTAACCTTACAACAAGCCAAACAGTTTACATTTATGCTATTGAAGGTATAGCGCCTAACACGTGTAGTGCTGAAACAAGCTTTGATGTAACCATATACACTAGCCCGGTTGTAGATACCCCGGCTAACATTGCCGTGTGCGACAGCTATGTACTGCCAACATTAAACGCAGGCCAGTACTATACAGGCCCGGGCGGAACCGGAGATGTGGTTTCTGCTACTACAGAAATTACCACAACCACAACATTATATATATATGCCGAAAGTGGTAATAATGATGATGTAGTTTGTTCAGACGAGCATACGTTTACCATAACCGTTAATTATGCCCCTGTTGTAGGCACAGCCAGCCCTATAGAGGTTTGCGATGACAACAACGATGGCTACGGTATTTTTAACATAACCCCTGCGGGAGCTGAGATCATCGGCAACCAGACAGGTTTAGAGGTAACCTACCACAACACGATAGAAGATGCTGAGGCAGGTGAGAATGATGTAACCGGTCTTACCAACTATGTAAACACAACGGTAGATTTCCCTGATGATGCAGAAAACCCACATGTTTACGTAAGGGTGGTAACAGCAGGTACTACAACCAACTGTGCTACAGTTGTGGAGGTAGACCTTATAGTACACCCACGTCCTGAGATCCCTTCCTTAACTCCCTACATTCTTTGCGACGACAACAACTCGCCAGACGGAGTTGAGATTTTTGACCTGACTACTAAGAACGGCGAGGCTACTTCAGACCCTGATGCAGAAGTTACATGGTATGCTACAGAAGGCGATGCCATTGCGGGCACGAGCCCATTGGCCGATGCCACGGCACACGAGAGTGCCACGGGCGAGGTTTGGGTACGCGTTGAGAACGGCTTTGGCTGTTCAGATGTGGCCGTGCTGCAGCTGGTAGTAAACCCGCTGCCTGTAATTGCGCAGAACATGGACCCGTTTTATGCGTGTGAAGAGACCCCTGGGGTAGGCCTTTTTGATTTTGACGAGATCGACCCTGTAATCACCCAGGGCGCGGCAGGCTATTCGGTAGCGTACTATGCCACGATGGAAGATGCCGTAGCCGGCGCTGATGACAACTATTTAGTGTCGCCTTACGCCTCACCAAATGCCACAATCTATGCGAGGGTAGAAGACGTAGCTACCGGTTGTACCATCATCAGCCCTGTAACGTTAGAAGTACTGCCTGCACCAATTGCCCCTGAATTAGCCGCCCTTGAAGAGTGCGACCCTAACAACGACGGCTTTGCGGTATTCAACCTGAGCAGCACAATAGCGTTTATCGAGTCGGCACTGGGCGGCACGGTAACGGTAACGGTACACGAAACCCCTGAGGATGCCGATTTTGGCACCAATGCACTAACTGCGGGCCAGATTGTAGCCTACCAGAGCGTAATGACCAATTTATACCTAAGGGTAGAATCGAGCCAGACGGCGTGTTTTGATGTAGCCACACTGGAGCTGATCGTACACCCGGCCCCTGAGGCCACCACGCCGGACGGCCCTTATGCCCTTTGCGACAACGGCACAAACGATACCGATGGTATCGGGGTGTTCAACATCGCACAATACAATGCGGAAGTACTGGGTACTTTAGACCCAACCCAATATACGGTAACCTACCACAGCACGCAGGTAGCAGCCGATGCCGGCTTCCCTGTAATCGCTACCCCTGGCAGCTACAACAGCCCGAGCGCTACCGTATACATCAGGGTAACCAACAATGCCACAGGCTGCTATGATGTAGTAGAACTGGAGCTTATTGTAAACCCGCTACCGGTAGTAACCCAGCCGCTTCCATACAGCCTGTGTGATGTAAACAATCCGGGCGATGCCAGGGAAGAATTTGACCTGACCAGCAGGATAGACGAGATCACAGGCGGCGCATTTGGTGTGGATGTAACCTTCCACGATACATATGCTCAGGCCGTAGCCGGTACACCGTTCATTACCACCCCTGATGCCTACACCAACGTAGAGCCGGGCGTTGAAACGGTATTTGTACGTGTAACCGATGCCGAGACAGGCTGCTTCAGGATTGTGTTGTTAGACATCCGCGTAGAGCCGCTTCCGGTACTGGTAGTGCCAACAGCTGCAGAGACGACCGAGTGTGATACCGATGGCGACGGGTATGCCACGTTTGACCTTGAAGCCCTTGTGGAAGACATGGTCAACAACGGTGTAGGCATCAGCGTAGCGTTCTATGAGAGCGAGTGGGATGCAGAGAACGGCTTTAACGCCATCCCTAACCCGCAGAGCTATGTAAACATGGTAGCCTATGAGCAGGAAATTTATGTAGTAGCCACCAACGATGAGACCGGCTGCCTTAGCGCCCCTTATGCCATCACGCTATATGTAACCGCCGCACCACAGGCCCCTGACTTAGAGGATATGGAGCTGTGCGACGATACCGACAGTAACAACCAGAATGCACAGACCTTTATCGACCTTACGGTATACGAAGACTTTATCTACGAAGAGACAGGGGCAGAAGAAGGCACCCTGACGATAGAATACTTTGCCAGTGAGGCGGCGGCCAACAACGGCGCCCCAAGGATCACCACCCCTGCACACTACAACGGCAGCAATGGCCAGGTAATCTGGGTGAGGGTAGAGCTTACCGGCACGGAGTGTTACAGCCTGAGCAGCTTTGAGCTGATCATCAACACGCCATGGCAGCTAACCCGCCCAAGTATGCTTGTGTTGTGTGATGAGGAATTACCGAACAACAACAGCACGAGCTTTGACCTTACGGTTAAGGAAGCCGAGATACTGGGCCCAATGGGCGTAGGCGTGGGCAACGTGGTTAGCTACCACCACAGCCAGGCCGATGCACAGACAGGCGAGGCTCCAATCACCCCGGCAACAGCCTACACCAACCAGTCTAACCCAGAAGTAATCTTTGTAAGGGTAGTAACCCCTGACGGCTGCAGGAGCTATACATCGCTAACGATAAAAGTCCTTCCGCTTCCAACGCCAAACTTCAGCCCTGATGCCTTAGAGCTGTGTGATGAGAACGCTACGGGAGACGGATTAGAGGAATTTGACCTTACAGAAGCCGAGGACGACATAGCCGATAACGACTTTACGGTTCACTTTGCGTACTACCCAACCCAGGCAGACGCCATAGCCGAGCCGCCAACAAATGAGATTACAGATCCTGAAAACTACGTAAGCGGTACGGGCAGCGTATGGGTAAGGGTAATGGCCAACACCACCAATGCCAACGACCCTGTATGCTACCAGTTGGTAGAGCTACCGCTGATTGTACACCCGCTACCGGCACAGGGAGCAGTAGCCCCTTATGCCATATGCGAGCAGAATACAGATGGCTTTGCCCAGTTTGACTTCAACACCCATATGGATGAGATTTTGGGCCCTGATGTAGACCCGGCAGATTATGGCGACTACACCGTTAGGTTCAGCTACAACGGTACCCCGGTACCGTATATCTACACCAATGTAGTGGCAGGCAACCAGACCATAGATGTATATGTAGAGTATGAGCCAACAGGCTGTAACACCACGGTACAGCTACAGCTACTGGTAGAAGAGCAGGCCATAGCAGGCGATGTTACGACCCCTGACTTTGATGTGTGCGATACCGATGGCGACAACGACGGGCAGTTCATCATCGACCTTACGCAGGCCGATGCCGATATCATCGGCAGCCAGGACCCGGCAATACATACTGTAACCTACTACACCAGCGAACAGGATGCTATAGACGGCACCAATGCGATAGCCACCCCGGCTACGTTTGATGCCACCACGCAAACCATCTGGGCCAGGATAGTAAACACATCAACAGTAAGCGGCTGTCCTGACTTTACAAGCTTTGAAGTAGTTATTGAGCTGCTACCTGAGCCTGTAATTGCAACAGAAGGCGACAACCACACGATATGTGTAGACTTTGTAACCGGAGAAGTACTAAGGCCACTTACGCTACAGAGCGGTGTGGCACCAAACGGCCACATTTACGACTGGTACCTTGACGGTGTGCTTGTTGAATCGAACGGCGACGGCTACTATGTGGCAGAAGCCCCGGGTACGTACACTGTAATTGTAACCGGCCCTGCACCAAACGGATGTGTGTCAGACCCGTCAGAAGGCTTTGAAGTAATCCAGTCAGGCCCTGCCAGCCCAATAGGCGATGGCTTTGTGGTAAGCAACGCCTTTGGCGAGAACCAGACCATTACGGTATTGGTAGAAGGCTACGGGCAGTACCAGTACAGCCTTTACCCTGAAGGCCCATGGCAAAACTCGAATGTATTTACCGATGTAGCCCCTGGCGAGCATACGGTATACATTATGGATACAACTGCCGATGGCTGTAACGACCCAATCAGTGTGGTAGCGAATGTGAGTGTGATCAACTACCCGCATTACTTCACGCCAAACGGTGATGGATACAACGACACCTGGAACATCATTGGGCTACAGGCCGAAGGCTACCAGGCTATCATTTACATCTTCGACCGCTACGGCAAGCTGCTGAAACAAATCAGCCCTGACGGCGAAGGATGGGACGGTACCTTTAACGGCAACGCAGTACCTGCGGACGACTACTGGTTTACAGTAGAGTTTACCGAAGGCCAGTACCGAAGGACGGTTAAAGCCCACTTTGCACTGAAGAGGTAGTATTTAACATAAATAGTATAAAATGCTGTCAGCAATGGCAGCATTTTTTCTAATATTATTAGGTTTTAATAACCAACCTATAACAAAAATTTATATATTTGACCGCTATGTAAAATATAGGCATGGCGCGGCGTTATAGGTTAAAAAAAGATTTGTATTTGACATAAAACTTGCAGTAACAGCCAGGCATCTAATAAAAAAGCATTTCTCATTAAACGACGAGGTTAATATGAATTTTAAGAAAGTTTGTTTCATTTTCGGATTGTTTTTAACCCAATTATCTTTTGCCCAAGAGGGTATTGCGGTTTATAGCGACTATTTGTCGGATAACTATTATCTAATCCACCCATCAATGGCCGGTGCTGCAAACTGTGCCAAATTAAGGCTTACCGCGAGGCAACAATGGTTTGGTGAAGACGATGCACCACAATTGCAAACCCTTAGTTTTAATGGGCGCCTTGGCGAAAGGTCTGGTGTGGGTATTATTGCGTTTAATGATAAAAACGGTTACCACTCTCAGGTAGGTGCTAAGGTTACTTATGCCCACCACATCATGTTTTCGCGCAGCAGCTATGACTTGAACCAGCTTTCGTTTGGTATGAGTGCAGGCCTTGTGCAAAGCAAGCTTGACGGTACTGACTTTATTTATGGTTCAGACGGCGGTATTTTCGACCCTTTTGTAACACCGGGTGTTATTACTAAAGACAGCTATTTTAATATTGACCTGGGTGCATCTTATCACTTCCTTGATTTTTATGCACACTTTACGGTTAAAAACCTTATATCAAGCAGGAGGGAACTTTACTCTGCATTTGAAAGCGACAACCTTAAAAAATACCTATTGAGCTTAGGTTATGTTTTTGGTATTGCTGATGATACATGGCAGCTTGAGCCTTCGGTATTATTCCAGGCAGTTGATGAAACTAAAGAGAAAACCATAGACGTTAACCTTAAAGCTTATAAAGAGCTTGACTGGGGTAGGGTTTGGGGTGGCCTTTCATACAGGAGGAGCCTTGACGGTGCACAATACCAGGCTACACCGGGTGGAGCTGTTGAAGAGCAATACCTTCAGTACATAACGCCTATAGTTGGTGTTAACTACAAAAACTTTATGTTTGCCTATACCTACTCTTACCTTACGGGAGATGTGAAATTTGATAACAGCGGTTTCCACCAGATTACAATAGGCCTTAACCTGTTCTGCCAGCGTGAGCCTTACCACTGTAACTGTCCTGCGGTTAATAACTAAAAATAATTATTATAAAAAGATATTGTTAATTCAGTCCCGGTATATCCGGGACTATTTTTTTTAAGATACTATGTTAATAAGAGAAGTAAACGGTAAACACCCTGTAATACCACAGGATTGTTTTGTAGCAGATAATGCTACAATAGTAGGCGATGTAACACTTGGCGAACAGTGCAGTGTTTGGTTTAACGCGGTAATAAGGGGCGATGTACACTTTATTAAAATTGGCAATAAAGTAAATATACAGGACGGTGCTGTTATTCATTGTACCTACCAAAAGCACCCAACAGTAATTGGTAATAATGTTTCAATAGGGCATAATGCTATTGTGCACGGTTGTACAGTAGAAGACAACGTGCTGATAGGGATGGGTGCAATTGTAATGGATAACTGCGTTATAAAAAGCAATTCTATAATTGCTGCCGGTGCAGTAGTAACACAAAATACCGTGGTAGAAAGCGGTACTATTTATGCCGGTGTGCCTGCTAAAAAGGTAAAAGATATTAACGCGTCAGATTTTGCCGGCGAGATAGACCGTATCTCTACTAACTATGTGCTGTATTCTTCTTGGTTTAAATAAACCGGGCTAAAAGTCAAGGTGTTCTGCCGTGTATTCAGGGCCTATTATACTTTGAAGTACGGCAGGGCTGTTGTTGGCATAAAACAAAGATTCGGCAGCTTTAGGTGTTTCATTAAGCAGGTTGTGCTTGTGTAATATGCTGCGGGTTTGACGGGCAACCGCTTCGCCTGAATCTATAATATGGACACCTTTCGGCAGTATTTCTTTAATTTGCGGAACAAGGTAAGGGTAGTGGCTGCAGCCCAGTACAAGATAGTCTATATTGGCATCAATCATAGGCTTAAGATACGTTACAAGCAGCTCTTTAATTTCCGGGCTGTTCAGTTTGCCGTCTTCAATTAAAGCAACAAGGTTATAGCCTACCTGTTCGATAATATTTACGTCTTTAAGTTCAGATACCTTTTGGGCAAAAAGTTCGCTGGTAAGCGTTCCTTTTGTGGCCAGGATGCCTATAGAGCCTGTCTGGGTGCTTATGGCTGCCGGTTTAATTGCAGGTTCAATACCTATAAAAGGCACATCAAATGCCGCCCTTAGCTCTTTTATGGCATTTGTAGTGGCAGTATTGCAGGCCACAACAATAATCTTTGCTCCGCGGCTTAAAAGGTGGCGGGTGTTCTTAAAGCTTAACTCAATTATTTCTTCTTTGGATTTTTGCCCATAAGGTGCATTTTTACTGTCGGCCAGGTAAATGGTATCCTCATGGGGCAAAAGGGCGTGTATTTCTTTCCATATAGACGTTCCGCCTATTCCGGAATCAAATAGACCTATAGGGTTTGTTTTGGTGTGCATAGCACAAATATAAAAAAAAACAGCCCATCAATTAAAATGGGCTGTACTTTATAATTTGTAAGATTAAGCTTTAATTAGAAGCCAAGTTCTTTTTTAACGTCAGCAAGAAGGTCTGGGCCATCTGCAACAAGAATACCGCTACCGGCAGATGCATCAAGCACATACTGGTAGCCTTTAGCTTTAGCTACTTTTTGTATTGCAGCCATTACTTTATCCTGGATAGGCTTAAATATCTCTTCTCTCTTTTGCATAAGCTCTTTGCTTGCATTTTCTTCATAAGCCCTGATCCTGTTTTGCATATCTTTTACTTCCTGAACGCGTGAATTGTTTACAGCTTCAGTTACTTTGCCGGATTGTGCCTCTTCATCATACTGCTTGATTTTAGCCTGAAACTCAGCATACAGTTTGTTAAGTTCTGTGTTGTGTGCAGAATCAAGCTTTTCAAGTTGTGCAGTGGCCGTTTTCATTTCAGGCATCGCTTTCATAAGCTCCTGGGTATTGATATGTGCCACCTTAGCCTGTGCTGATGCAGATTGTATGCCAACAAACAGTAAACCGGCAATTAGTAGAGATTTCAATTGTTTCATCATTAAACGATTTTTATTAATTTTTGTTTTTAGTTCTTCTTTAAATAATTATTGTCCGTCCTGCGGTGCGGCATCATCGCCGTCTGTAGGATCTGCAGGTGTACTGTTACCTTCTTTTTTAGCAGCCTGCTCGGCTTTTTTATCCTCACGTTTTTTACGTGCGGCTTCGCGCTCAGCTTCCTGCTGCTTTTGGCGTTCTTCAATAAGTTTTTTGCGCTCTTCTATTTTGCGCTCACGTTCTGCTTTGGCTTCAGCTGCTTTTTCGCTGGCTGTAGCGCCGGCAGGGGCGGTATTTTTTTGAGTGCCCGCAGGTTGTTCTATAGCATCATCATTATCAGCCTGGGTAGTACTGTTAGCAGGTTTGGCGGTTGTGCCGTTACGTTTGGCATCGCGCTCTGCTTTTTGCTGCTCCTTTTTATCCTGCGCCTCTTTTATTTTAGCTTCTTTTTGTGCCTTGCGCTCTTCAAGCTTGCGCTCGCGCTCTGCTTTCTTTTCGTCCTGGGCCAGTTTGCGGGCGGCAAAGTCAGGGTCGTTTTCAAGCTCTTCTTTTGCTTCCTGCTCTTCAAGCGCCTTACGCTCTTTAGAACTCATTTTGTCTGTCTTGGCAGCCCTTGAAAGCCTTTTTACAATCAGGTCGCTAAGGTCGTATTTTTTAGCGGCAAACAGCATAGTCATGTCGCTCGACTTGTCAAAAATAAAGTCATACTTCCTGTTTTCTGCTATATCCTGGATTATAGTAAACACCTGGTCCTGTATAGGCTTAACCAGTACCGACTTTTGGCTTATCAGCTCTCCGTTAGGGCCAAATTTTGCCTGCTGGTAATCGCTAAGGTCTTTTTCAAGAAACTGTATTTCTTCTTCGCGCTCTTCAATAAGCTCTTTTGTAAGCAAAGCCTTTTCGGTTTGCAGGGCTTCTTTAAGGCGCGATATTTCATTTTTCTTGGCATCCATTTCCTGTTTCCATTTGCCGGCCCTTTGCTCAAGCTGGTTTTTGGCTTCGGCATAATCCGGAGATTTTTCCAGGATGTAATTCATATCTATGTAGCCTATTTTAAGCACCCGGCCCCCGCCCTGGGCAAATACAGATGCTGTGGCTATAAGGGTAAAAAACGCTATTATAAACTTTTTCATAATTTTCTTTTTTATGTTTAGAAAATATCATGCCAATTTTTTTTAGAACTGCTGTCCTATGATAAAGTGGGTTTCCCATCCGTTAGGCTGAGAGTATCCCGGAACCGGGTCAAACCCGTAACCAAAGTCTATACCAAGTAAGCCAAACGCCGGCATAAACACCCTAAGGCCAAAACCTGCCGAACGCTGTAGTGCAAACGGGTTGTACTCCTGGAAGTTTGCAAACGATGCGCCTGCCTCGGCAAACGTAAGTGCATAAATAGATGCCTGCTGCTTAAGCGTAATCGGGTAGCGCAGCTCCAGAGAGAATTTGTTGTATACCGTTGCACCAATTTGTTGTCCGTACTGGGTGCTGGTGCGGTCTTCTACAATTGGGCTTAAAGACTGGTTAGGATAACCCCTTAACTGTATAACCTCGCGGCCATCAAGCGCATAGTTGGCCATGCCATCTCCACCAAGGTAAAAACGCTCAAACGGAACAAGACCCCTGTCAGGGTTGTAAGCCCCCATGTAACCAAACTCGGCTAAAGATCGAAGTACTAATTTATTATAAATTTTGGTATACCAGTCTGCCTTGAATTTAATTTTATAATATTCAAGCCAGTTAAACCTTTTCTGGTCATACTTAGCATCATCTACACCGGCCTGGCGGTAGTCTGCCGTTGGTTCGCCTGCATCTGTAAGGAAGTCACCGGCGGCTATATACTGGCCTGTAGGCGATGTGCCTGCGGCAGTAGCCCTTAATTTATATTCAGGCTGTTCTTTTAGTGCTGCATAATCTATACCGTTAACAAACGAGTAAGGGAATGTAGTCCTGAAGCTCAGGCTGAACAAAGCACCATACATTGGGTATATCTGGCTCGGCCCCCTGTTTTCGCGGGTAAGTTCTGCCGTGTAGGCAAAGTTTCTTGATGTACCGTTACCAAAGGTAAACAAACCGGTGTTGTAGTTGTCAAGGTCATAATACTGGTAGGTAAGTGAGTGAGACAACCTCATGTTGTAATCCGGTTCGTTAAGCCTTTTTGAAAGGCCCATGGTAATTGATGATATGGTAAAGCTTTGCGAACGGTCTACATCGCGTGTGTAGTAGTTGTATAAAAACTGCCTGCTGTATGAAAATGAGGTAAAGAACTGTATAGGCTTTTTACCACCCAGCCAAGGCTCGCTAAAGCTCAAACTGTACGTTTGGAAATACGTACTACCCTGCGCACGTAGCGATAGTTTTTGTCCGTCGCCCATAGGCAGCGGGTCATAAGCTTCTTTTTTAAATATGTTGCGTAGTGAGAAGTTGTTGAATGAAAGGCCCAGCGTACCAATAAAGCCGCCGCCGCCATAACCACCCTGTAGTTCTATCTGGCTTGAGCCACGTTCTGTAACGTTCCAGTCTATATCTACCGTGCCCGAAGCAGGGTCGGCATTTTTAACATCAGGGCGAATGGTTTCTGCGTCAAAGAAGCCCAGTGTGCCAAGTTCGCGAATGGTGTTTACCACGTCTTCCTTGTTCCATTTCTGGCCCGGGCGCGTCATTAACTGACGGTAAATTACGTGGTCATTGGTTTTGTCATTACCCACAACGTTAATTTTGTTGTAGTAGGCTATAGGGCCTTCGGTAATGCGTATTTCAAAGTCAATAGTATCATTAACCGTTTTTACCTCTACCGCGTTAATATTAGAGAAAAGGTAACCGTTGTTCTGGTACAGGTTGGTAAGGCTTTCTGCATCAGGGTTAGTTTCAGATATACGGTCGTTTAGTAGTACCCCGTTGTAGGTGTCGCCCTTTTTAAGGCCTACGTAAGAGGCCAGCTCCTGGTTTGTGTATACAGAGTTGCCCAGGAATTTAATTTCGCCAAAGTAATATTTACGGCCTTCTTCAATATTAAGTACAATATCTACCATATTGCGTTTGGCATCATAGGTAACAGTGTCTGATGTAACACGGGCATCGCGGTAGCCTTTCTCCTTGTATTTTTTTACAACGTTGGCAAGGTCTTCCTTATACTTGTCTTCAATAAATTTAGACGGGCTAAAAATGCGCAGCGGGTTAGGGAAAGCCTTAACCTTGGTTTTTTTCATGGCCTTTTTAACCTTGGCATCGCTAAGTTTTTCATTTCCGTTAACGGTAATAGAGTGTATGCGCACCTTGTCTCCACGGTCTATGTTAACCACCATATTAACGGTGTTGGCGCTGTCTTCTACCACGTTTATGGCTACTTTAGTATTAAAATAACCGTCTTTTTTATACTTATTCTCAATATAGTACTTAGTATTGGTAATAAGGTTTTCGTTTACGTACTTATCTTTTGTAAGGCCGGTTTCTTTAATAAGGGCTTCCTGCTTGCTTTTCTTTACACCCTGAATGCGTGCGGCGTTTAGCTTAGGCAGCTCGTTAACCTCAAGTTCAAGAAAAATACTGTCTCCGCTAATGCGGGTAGCATAAAAGTCTACGTCTTTAAAAAGCCCCAGTTTCCATAACGATTTTATAGCCGCACTAATTTCTTCTCCCGGTACATTAATAGCCTGGCCTTTATCGAGCTTGGTAAAGGTTACAATGGTTTGCGGGTTATAAGTGGTTTCTCCGGTTATGTTTATGCCGCCCAGTATATACTTGCCGGGCTCAATCCTTCCGGGCTGGGCAAAGGCACTAAATGCGGTTAGCAGTAATGTAGCGGTAAAAAATAGAATGCTTCTGCGAAACATCTTTGTGTTATTTAATTTGTTCACTGGTTTTTCCAAATCGTCGTTCTCTTTTTTGGTAACTGGCTATGGCTGTATGAAGGTCTCCCTCAGTAAAATCAGGCCAAAGCACATCTGTAAAATACAACTCGGCATAGGCAGCCTGCCACAGCAGGAAATTGCTTATGCGTTGCTCGCCGCTTGTGCGTATAACAAGGTCGGCATCGGGCATTGTGCTGGTGTACAGGTGCCTTTGTATGTCAGACTCGCTTATATCAGCTATGTTTAATTGATTGTCTAAAACTTTTTGTGCAATTTGCTTAACGGCCTGCAAAATTTCTTCGCGCGAGCCATAGCTAAGCGCCAGCGTAAGCACCATGCCGGTGTTATCTTTGGTGGCATCTATAACGTCAAAAAGCTGTTTGCGGGGTTTGTTAGGCAGCATATCTGCATTGCCTATGGTGTTTAGCCTGATGTTATTTTTCTGCATTATGGGCAGCTCTTTTTTTAAAGAGTTCATCAGGATGGTCATTAGAGCATCTACCTCAAGTTTGGGCCTGTTCCAGTTTTCGGTAGAAAAGGCATAAAGGGTAAGATAGCCTATGCCCAGTTTGGCACACCCTGTAACCGTTGTGCGTACCGACTTAACGCCGTTTTCGTGGCCAAAGGCGCGCAGCATACCTTTTTGTTTTGCCCAACGGCCGTTGCCGTCCATAATTATGGCAATGTGCTGCGGCAGGTTATCTTTATTTATGGTAGTTGTGTTATCCATATTAATCGCAGTAGCACGGCTTTTGGCCAAATGTATAGGTTAATGTTAGCCCGGTAAACACATACCAGTCATCGCTTTCCAGGTTGCCAAAACGCATCCTGCGCTGGTTATCAGGGTTGCTGCCGTCTATATTATCTGTAAAAGTATAACGTGCACCCACTTCTACACCCAGTATAAGCTTATCTGCAATGCGGGTTTTTATGCCCACAGTCATGGGTATTGCAATGCTGCTCTGGTTGCCGTCTTCTTTGCTTATACCATCGGTGTCTATATAAAGCTCGTTAAACCAGGCATAGCTAAGCCCGCTGTAAACATAAGGGGTAATTAAAAAGCCCGATTCGTGCAGGTTAAAGTCAAAAAAATTAAACTCAAGCCCTGCCGAAAGCTCTTTAACGTTGTTTTCTATTTCAAAGCCCCTTGTGTTGCGGTAGGCCATATCGCTATCGGCATCTTTAGAGCTAAGGTTTCCGTAGGTAAATGAAGCCCTCCATGAGTGGCGGGGGCTGCGGTTCCATTTGTATAAAATGCCCACTGCAAGCTCGTTTGGCGAGATGTAGTTTGTAGGGCCTACATCGCCAATATAGTTAGCCCCGCCAACAAAAAGCCCCAGTTCATGTATCTGTGCTTCAGCAGGTAGTGCCATTACAGTGGTTAATAATAAAAACAGAATGCGCTTCATTAAACAAAAATTGGGTGCAAATATAACAATATAGATTTCTAATTAGCCTATTGATAGACAATTTGCACCTATAAAATGCACAAATTATAAATTATACAGGTTGAAAACGGCAGAAGTGTTACTGTAGTATATGTGCCAGTATAAATTTGGTAATTTTTAATTTCGCTTGTCTTCGCCCCACAGTAGTTTTTTGCGTAGGGTATCAAGGAATTTTTCTTGAGGAAATTCTACCAGCTTAATGGTAAAGCCGGCCTTTTTAAGGCGTAAAACCGTTTCTACATTTACCGATATAATACGCGAATCAAGCGATACAAGGTGCTGCTCTTCCCGGCTGCTAACGCGCAGTTCTATATCTGTATCATCAGGAATTACAAGCGGGCGTGCATTGAGGTTGTGAGGTGCTATAGGGGTTATAACCAGGCTGGTAACATCGGGCATTAGTACAGGGCCGCCGCAGCTAAGCGAATAGCCGGTAGACCCTGTTGGTGTGCTTATAATAAGGCCGTCTGCCCAGTATGAGTTAAGGTGGTCTCCGTTAAGTTTTACATCGATGGTTATCATAGATGTGGTGTCTTTGCGGCTTACGGTTACCTCGTTAAGGGCAAAGTCGAGCGCGCTGTCTTCCGGGCTCATGCCTTGATAATCTAACGATAAAAGCGAGCGCGAAGAAATTTTGTATCCCCCGGTAAATATCTGGGGCAGCAATGCCTCTATGTTTTCCTGCTGTACGGTAGCTAAAAAGCCCAGCCTTCCGGCATTAATACCTACTATAGGTATGTTTTTATCGCGCACAAGGGTAGCGGCGCGCAGCATGGTGCCGTCTCCGCCAATGCTTATAAACAGGTCTATGCCTTCCTGGAGTTCTTCGTGTTCGCTAAAGGTATCAAAGGGTTTTGGCAGCAGCCCCTTTTCGTTAAGCACAGTATAAAAATTAGCCTCTATAAGCACCTGCGGTGCATACCGGTCAAAAACGCGCAATACCTTTTCTATAATGTCTTCGGTATTGTCTTTGTAGTACTGGCCGTAAAGCGCTATTTTCATAAAAGGCTATATATTAAGGTATTTGTCAAGGTAATCGCTGCGGTCTTTAAGCGTGTTCAGGTAAGCGTCTTCCTGGTGTTCAGATACTATATTGTAGTTGTACCTGCGGAAGGTTTGTATAATTTCGCTTAACCCGCCAAGGCTTATCTTAAGGGTAATCTGTACTTTTTCAAGGCTGGCTTCGCTTATGAATAGCCCCAGCAGCCTGCCGTTATTGCTTTCTACAATTTGCGATACCTCGCTCATGCTGTATTCGGTAGTGCCTTTTTCTACTACAAGTATACCGCCTTCTTCCTTAAGGAAAGGGGTTTCGTCAAAAAAGCGGATGATATCAGTTATCTCATAATACCCCAAGTACTTATTATCAGCATCCAGCACCGGCACAAGGTTGGTTTCATTCTTGGCAAAAACCTCCAGCACATCAAGCCACATGGTGGTATCGCGCACAAAAAAGCGCTCAAAAGTGTAGCGTGCCTCATCCATGGTTTTCTCAATATCCAGCAGCTCAGTATCTTCAGAACCCGCACAGCCTATGTAAACGCCATTGTCTAAAACCGGGAAGTGCGAGAACGGGTATTCGGCAAAAAGGTCCTGTGCATCAGCCACCGTATCGGTAGTGCGCAGGGCTTTTATGTTGCTGTTTAAAAAGTCGGTAATTTCTGTCATTGCAGTAGGGTAATATAAAATGCAAAATAATTAAAAATACGGTTAATCTGCCCTATAAGTTTGTACTTTTGTGCTTCAATTAACTTTTTTCGACCAAAAAATGGCTAAATTAAGCGTAAACATAAATAAAATCGCCACCCTGCGCAATTCACGCGGGGGCAATGTGCCTAATCTTTTACAGGTGGCAGCAGATGTGCAAAAGTTTGGTGCCCAGGGTGTAACCATACATCCAAGGCCGGATGAAAGGCACATCCGCTACCAGGATGCCCGTGATTTAGTGCCTGTGGTGTATACTGAATACAACATTGAGGGCAACCCCATACGCAAGTTTATTGACCTTGTTTTAGAGACCAAACCCGCGCAGGTAACCCTTGTGCCCGATGCCGATGATGCCATTACCAGTAACGCCGGGTGGGATACCGTAAAGCATAAAAGCTTCCTGCAGGAAGTGACTAAAGAGTTTAAAAACAACGGTATACGTACTTCTATTTTTGTAGATGCCGACCTTAAAATGGTGGAAGGCGCCATTGAAACCGGTGCCGAGCGTATTGAACTGTACACTGAGGGCTTTGCACGCCAGTATGGCCTGGGCAATAAAGACGGCATTAAACCCTATGTGGCTGCCGCTGAACTGGCTCAGAATCTGGGACTTGGAATTAATGCAGGGCACGACCTGAGCCTTGATAACATTAAGTTCTTTAAGGAGAATATACCCGGATTGTTTGAGGTGTCTATAGGCCATGCGCTTATAGCGGAATCACTGTACCTGGGGCTTGAGAACGTGGTAAATATGTATCTCCAAAAACTAAAGTAATGATACACAGTAGGGTAGAGGGCGAAGGCAAGCCGCTTGTGGTAATCCACGGCTTTATGGGTATGGGTGACAACTGGAAAACCCTTGGCGGGCAGTATGCCAAGGCCGGGTTTGAGGTACATACGCTTGATATGCGTAACCACGGCAAGAGTTTTCATAGCGATGAATTTACCTATGAGGCTATGGTTGAGGATGTTGCGGAATACATAGCGGCTAACAACCTGGGCAAGGTAGACCTTATTGGCCACTCTATGGGTGGTAAAGTAGGGATGTTTTTTGCTGTGCTGCACCCGGAATTGCTTGATAAACTGGTAGTTGCAGATATAGCCCCACGCCACTATGCCCCGCACCACCAGCGCGAGCTTGAGGCACTTAATGCTGTTGATTTCTCTGTAAAACCCAATCGTGCTGAAGTGGAAAGCGTTATGGCACAGTATATTACAGAGCCCGGCACTATCCAGTTCCTGACCAAGAACCTGTACTGGGTAGAGCCCGGCCAGCTGGGTTTCAGGTTCAATCTTAAGGTGTTTAACGAGCAAATTGAGAACATTGGCGAAGCCTTGCCACAGGGCAGCGTGTTTAGCGGGCCAACGCTTTTCTTAAAGGGTGATAGGTCTAAATATATACAGGACAGTGATTTAGCTGATATCTCTGCGCACTTCCCAGACCATGAAATCAAGACAATAAGCAACTCCGGCCACTGGGTACACGCCGAAAACCCAAGGGAGTTTTTTGACTATACCATTGATTTTTTAAAATAGTCTTCAGTCGCAGTCGCAGTTTTCAGGTTCACTCAACTGAAAACTGTGACTGCGACTGAAAACTTAAGTAACTATTTTCGGCAGCACCGTTTCCTTTAATCCTTCCTGTACAAAACGCCACAAAAAGTTAAAGACTGATTTATCCTGTTTACGGTCTACGGCAATTTGTACCTCCTTCAGTTTGCCTTTGCTGTCGTTTTTAACCAGCAGGTTGCCCAGCGCACTGGTAACCTTGTTCTTTTTCTTACCATCTTTTTTATAGATGTCTACCTTCAGGTCTTCATAGTTTATGGCAAAGCTGCCGTTAGAGCGTATGCGGTTGCCGTTAAAAGTAAACCGCACCTCGTTTATGGTGCCGCTTGTTTCGGCGTTCATAAGAGGTTTGGTTATGGGGTTAACTTCTTCGCTCCTTATGTTTTGCAGCCTGCCCACTATGGTAAACGAGTCGCTTTCGTCAAGCGAGTTAAACGACCAGTTAACCTTCAGCGGCGCCGATTTCATAAACAGGCACTGCACATCAATAGTGGTGTTGGGCAGTTTTGCCTTGGCAATGGGGCTGTACACATTACTGATGGTGGCATAAAACTTAGAGAAACTCACCTTGGCGGCGGGCTTGCCAAAATTCAGTTGCTCCTCATATTCAATAGTACTGTTTTTAATCAGCAGCTTATCCACTTTCAGGTCAAACTTCAGGCTGCGGAGGAGTTCGCTGTACAGTTTTTTACGGGTAGGGTCGTCTTTGGGCTCCTTGCTGCGGTATATGTTTGCAAATACTTTCTCGAGGGCAACCTCCGGCGCATGAACATAAAGCGTGTCATTGGCAAACCCCCAGTCGGCTTTGGGTATGTTTATCTTGCCGGCCTCAATATTAAACTGGTCCAGCTCTTTGGGCAGCATATTGCTAAACTGCTTGCGGTTTTGCTTGGGCAGCATCCTGAACCGGTCTATAGATAATGTGCTGTCAGTAGTGGTAATGTTGTTCAGGGTAATGTTATAGTATTGCCCGGCATTAAAAAACAGGCTGTCGCAGCTCAGCTTGTAATCGCGGTAGCGAATGGGTATGTTCTTTTCAACCGTGGCGCTGTCTACCTTTATATTGTGCAGCTCAAAGCTAATGTTGGTGCCGCGCAGTTTGGGGTTCTGTACAGAGTCCATCATTTTAAAACTGCCGTTTTTAATGTACAGGCTCCCGGTTTGTATGGTTTGCTCAAACGGTTTTTGTATGTCGTTCTCTACACTGTATTTCTTCTCGCGGTTGTATAGTATAACCTCGGGCTTGTTGAGCGTAACCTTTTTTACAATTATCTTATCGTGCTTAATCAGCTGCCATATTTTAACCCCGCTAACGTCAATAGATTCTATCTTGGCAAACACCCCGTTTTTAACTGCATTCTCCAGGCTGTCCTTCGGGGCCAGGAACGCCTGGTCTACACTCAGGCTTCCGGTTAGCAGGTTTACATCGAGGTCTTTATAACTCAGGTTGTAAGGAAAGTCTTTCTGCTCGCTTATAATGGTAGGCAGCTTTTTGGTAATGTATCGCGTAAGCGCAAAATTGGCCACCAGTACAAGCAGCAGCAAAACGCCAAGGGTAATCAGTATGGGTTTGATAAACTTCATTTTCAGTGATTTATGCTGTAAATTACTACAGGATTTTCTCACGGCAATACGATTTATATTTTTCTTAGTATTTAAGGCGTTGTTTGGGTGTAATTTAGGTGCTATGCGTGCATAGGGTGTTAAAAATTTAATAAAGCTGTATTTTTAAGGAATTGTTATGATAAATTCTCAAAATAGATGTGTAATTTTTGTGAAAGCAATTATTATGAATGCATAATATTTTTACGAAAACCTTTGCGGCAAATGCATTTTTACTTAAATTTGATATAACGATAACAAACAGAATAACCCATTATTATAACCTATGAAAAGACTATTATCTTTAACGATGGCGCTAACAACGGCAGCCGCAGCATGGGCAGGCGGTTACCGTATAAGCCTTCAGGGCCAGAAACAGCTGGCAATGGGGCATACCGGTACAGCCGTGGTAAACAGTGCCGAAGTATTGTTCTTTAACCCTGCGGGTGCCGTGTTTTTACCGGACCGCTTTAACTTCTCTATTGGCGGCAACCTGCTGTTTGCCCGTACCGGTTTCCAGAACGAAACCTACAACTGGAGGGCCAGTACAGAAAATATGGGTACCCCGTTTGAAGCTTACCTTTCGTATAAAACTACCGACTGGCTTGCACTGGGCCTTGCCGTATACAGCCCTTACGGCAGCGCCGTAGAGTGGGACAGGGACTGGGTAGGTTCGCACCTTGTTAATAATATAGACCTTAAGGCCATTTACATACAGCCCATAGCATCTGTAAAGCTTAGCGATAAGTTTAGCGTGGGTGGCGGCCCTATATTTGTTACCGGCGGGGTAGAGTTTAACCGTAACCTTACCCGCAGCCTTACTAACGAGCAGGGCATGCGCAGCGATGTTACCATAGAAGATAAAGGCGTAACGGCCTGGGGCTGGAGTGCCGGCTTTATGTTTAACCCTACCGATAAGGTAAGGCTGGGTGTTAACTACCGTTCTGAAATTACAATGGAAGCCCGTGGCGGTGCCGCTACTTTTCATGACCTGCCTGCTTTTGCACAGGCTATTTATACCAATACACAGTTTGATGCCGACCTGCCGCTGCCTGCCGAGCTAAGTGCCGGTATATCGGTAGCGCTAAGCGATAAGTGGCTTGTGGCGTTTGATTACAACCATGCTTACTGGAATGTATATGAAGCCCTAACCGTTAAGTTTGCCAATGGTACGCCCACATCGGTTAACCCGCGCAACTATAAAGATGCCAGTACCTACAGGGTGGGTGCGCAGTTTAAGCCAAACGACAAGTTTGCTTTCCGCGCAGGATGGTATTTTGACGAAAGCCCCGTGCAGGACGGCTACTTTGCACCCGAAACCCCGCGTAACGACTCTATGGGCTTTACCGGTGGGTTAACCTACCAGATTATGCCTAAGTTTGGTATAGACTTCTCATTCCTGTACCTGCACTTTGACGAGGTTGATAATTCATACAACTACTTTAACGAAGACGGGCAAAATGTATCGTTTGGCGGTACCTACAAAAACGTGGTGTTTTCTCCGGGCCTTGGTGTAACCTATAGCTTTTAATCACAATGAAAAATAGAAATATACTCTTTATATCGCTCCTGGCCATGGGTGTTGCAGGCTGCGAACCCGAATTTGAAAACGAGGTTACCAATGCCAGCTACAGCGCAGGCGAGGCCGATTTTAGCCGCTATGTGGCAGTGGGCAACTCGCTAACCGCCGGTTTTATGGATGGTACTGTGTTCCGTTCCGGCCAAATGTATTCGTTCCCTAACCTGCTGGCGCAGCAGTTTGCCCTTGTGGGCGGCGGCGCGTTTACCCAGCCTTCTTATGCTGACGATGTAAACAACCTGGGCGGCCTGCCATTGCCGGGCTTTAATACACGCCTTATTATAGATGCTTCTGCCGGAGGGCCTGAGCCTATACAGGGCACCACATCAATAACGCTAACGCCACAGGCTACGGCCTTTAATAACATGGGGGTTCCGGGTGCCAAGTCGTTCCACCTGCTGGCTGCCGGGTATGGTAACGCCGCAGGGCTTTCTGCCGGGCTTGCAAACCCGTATTTTGTACGTATGGCTACAAACCCTAACACTACCGTACTGGCCGATGCCATGTCGCTAAACCCCACGTTCTTTACCAACTGGATAGGCGCTAACGATGTTTTGGCTTATGCCACATCGGGCGGGGTGGGTGTAGACCAAACGGGCAACATGAACCCGGCTACCTACGGCGGTAACGATATTACCGACCCAACCGTTTTTGCCAGCGTGTATTCAACCATTGTAAACACGCTAACGTCTAACGGCGCCAAGGGTGTGGTGGCTACCATACCTTATGTAACGTCTATACCGTATTTTACAACCGTACCTTATGCACCGCTAACCGCCGAGGCACTGGGTGGTGCAGAAAACATAACCGCGCTTAACACACAGCTGTATGGCCCGCTTAAGCAGGTGCTTACAGCCCTGGGCCAGGGAGACAGGGTTAATATGCTCAGTACAGAAACGCCTAACCCTGTGCTTATAAAAGACGAAGCCCTTGCTAACCTGCAGGTGCAGCTTACGGCGGCCTTTACACCGCTGGTGGGCGCGCAAACTGCAGCCTTTATTGGTGCTACTTACGGCCAGGCCAGGCAGGCTACTTCGGCAGATTTAATACTGCTTACCACAAGCTCTGTTATAGGCAGTGCGCCTGCGGGTGTGCCGGCGCCGTTTAACATATTTGGGGTAACCTATCCGCTACAGGACCAGCACGTGCTTACCAATGCAGAGAAAACACTGGCCAACTCCGCTACTGATAATTTTAACGCTACCATACGCGCCATTGCAGCATCTAAAGACCTTGCCGTAGCCGATATGAACGCCATTTTAGGGGCGCTTGTAGAAGGCTTAAGGCTTGAGGACGGGCAAATTTATACCGCCAACTATTTTAGTACAGAAAGGCTAAGCACCACGCTCTTCAGCCTTGACGGTATTCACCCTAATGCGCGTGGTTATGCCCTTGTAGCCAGCGAGGTTATAAAGGTTATTAACGAACATTATGGCGCACACCTGCCGCTGGTTAGCCCTGCTTACCTGCCGGGTGCTACAGTACTGCCATCTAACTAATTGCTAAATATTGTATACAAAAGCGCCGTTTTTATGGCGCTTTTTTTATTTTTATACAAAAAACACCACGATATGAAAACGCTTATCAACCTCTTTTTTACTACAGTGTTTGTACTGCTGCTGGCCCATTTTTTACACGGGGTACATGTAGACAGCTTTACAACCGCAGTGCTGGTGGCGGCCGTGCTGGGGCTGCTTAATATTTTTGTAAAGCCCATACTGGTGCTGTTTACACTGCCGGCTACCATTTTTACGCTGGGGCTTTTCCTTTTGGTTATAAATGCCATAATAGTAATGATTTGCGCCGAGCTCGTGCCGGGTTTCCGTCTCGACGGGTTTTGGGTGGCACTGCTGTTTAGCCTGGTGCTTTCGGTTTGCCAGTCGCTTGTGGCAGGCCTTACTAACGACAGGGACAGGCGCTAATTAACAGTATTGTAATTCAGGGGCTTAAAAATTTGTTCACATATCAAAAAAAGCATAATTTTGCGCCCACTTATTTGAATAAAACATTTGGACTAATGAATATCACAAAAGAGCAGGTTGACGCGCTAAATGCTGTTGTAACAATAGCTATTACTAAAGAGGACTATAAACCGCAGGTTGACAAGGTACTTGGCGACTACAGGAAAAACGCCTCAATACCGGGTTTCCGCAAAGGTGCTGTGCCTATGAGTCTTATACAAAAGCAGTATGGCAAAGCCGTGCTTCTTGATGAGGTTAACAAGCTGCTGCAAACTAAGCTTAACGACTACCTTGTAGAAGAAAAACTTGATATACTGGGCAACCCGCTTCCAAAAGTAACGGAAGACTTTAACTGGGATGCCGATGAATTTAAATTTGAATTTGAGCTTGGCCTTGCCCCAGAGTTTACTGTAGACCTTGGCGCTAAGAACAAGATTACAAAATTCAACATCGTTGCTGATGACGTGCTTCTTGATGAGCAGATAGAGCGCATCCAGAAGCAATTTGGCAAGCTTGTAGCTAAAGATACCGTTGAAGCCGGAGATGACATAGTAGGTACTTTTACTAACGAAGAAAAAGGCATCAACAACCGCACTACCATCACTACAGAAATTTTCAAGGCTAAAAAAGAGGCTAAGAAATTCATAGGTAAAAAAGTAGGCGATGTAGTTACCGTAAGCACTAAAGGCCTTTTTGACGACGACCACAAACTAATGGATTACCTTGCGGTAGGCCATGATGATGTTCACGGTCTTGATATTGAGGTTAACTTTACTATTGAAGAAGTAAACACACACGATAAGGCAGAGCTTAACCAAGAGCTTTTTGATAAGCTTTTTGGCGAAGGCGCAGTATCTTCTATTGAAGAGGTTAAGGCTAAAATCAAGGAAGATGCTGAGCAGCAGTTTGCACAACAGGCCGACCAGAAATTCCTTAACGATGTTACCGAATTCCTTATTGCTGAAACCAAGTTTGACCTTCCGGCTGAATTCCTTGTAAAATGGCTTCAGACAGCAGGCGAAACCCCGCTAACTGCTGAACAGGCTGAAGAGGAGTTCAAAAAGTCTGAAAACGGCCTGCGTTACCAGCTTATTGAAGGTAAAGTAATCACGTCTAACAACCTGCAAATTACTTTTGACGACCTTAAAGCCTACACTGCTACGGTTATCAAAAAGCAAATGGCACAGTTTGGCCAGCTAAACCCAACCGATGAGGATGTAGACGGAATTGTTGCCCGTGTGCTTTCTAACAAAGACGAGGTTAAGAGGCTTAGCGAGCAGGTTATGAGCGAAAAAATGCTTAACCTTTTCAAAGAAAACGTGAAGTTTAAGACTAAAGACGTTACATATCAGGAGTTTATCAAGGAGATGTACGGCGAATAATATATCGAAAAAAATGAGTATATTTGAACGTCAGCTTTTTTAAGCTGGCGTTTTTATATTATTAGGACCTAAATTGTCGAATCACATTCAAAAAACAATAAAAAACTATGGATTTCGGTAAAGAATTTAAAAAGTATGCCACTAAACACCACGGTGTAAACAACTTATATTATGACAAGCTGGTAAACCGCGTTACCCCAACCGGCCTTACGCCATACATTATGGAAGAGCGCCAGATGAACGTTGCCCAGATAGACGTGTTTTCGCGCCTTATGATGGACCGTATCATTTTCCTTGGAACGGGTATTGACGACCAGGTTGCTAACATCGTTCAGGCGCAGCTGCTGTTCCTGGAAAGTACAGATGCCAGCAAAGACATCCAGATTTACATTAACTCGCCGGGCGGCAGCGTGTATGCAGGCCTTGGCATGTATGACACCATGCAGTACATAAAGCCCGATGTGGCTACAATATGTACCGGTATGGCGGCTTCTATGGGTGCGGTGCTGCTTTGCGCCGGTGCCGATGGTAAGCGTAGCGCACTACCACACAGCCGCGTAATGATTCACCAGCCATCGGGCGGTGCACAAGGCGTGGCTACCGATATGGAAATCAATCTGAAGGAAATGCTGAAGCTTAAAGAAGAGCTTTACAACATTATAGCCAAGCACTCTAAGCAGCCTTATGACAAGGTGTATAAAGACAGCGAACGCGATTACTGGATGAAAGCATTCGAGGCCAAAGACTATGGCATGATTGACGAAGTGTTAATAAGAGAATAATTTGAACAATAATGAGTTATAGGTAACAGGGAAGGCGTTTAGTCGTCCCTGTTATTGTATAACAAATGAAAAAATGGCAAAAGAAGTATTAGAATGTTCGTTCTGCGGGCGCAAAAAACCGGAAACCAACCTGCTTATAGCGGGCATAAGCGCACATATTTGCGACAGGTGTATTGAGCAGGCGCACGGCATTGTGCTGGAAGAGCTGAAACAAAGCGGCAACTCCACACTGGCCGGAGAACTTGAGCTTAAGAAACCGAAAGAAATACGCGCGTTCCTGGACCAGTATGTTATTGGCCAGAACCAAACCAAGAAGGTGCTTTCGGTAGCGGTATACAACCACTACAAAAGGTTGTTGCAGCAGCAGGGCGATGATGAGGTTGAGATTGAAAAGAGTAACATACTTATGGTGGGCCAAACCGGTACGGGTAAAACCCTGGTGGCCAAAACCATTGCCCGTATGCTAAATGTGCCCCTAACCATTGTAGACGCCACGGTACTTACTGAGGCCGGTTATGTGGGCGAAGATGTAGAAAGCATCCTTACGCGCCTGTTACAGGCCGCCGACTATGATGTGAAGAAAGCCGAGCGCGGTATTGTGTTTATTGACGAGATAGATAAAATTGCCCGTAAGAGCGATAACCCAAGCATTACACGTGACGTAAGCGGTGAGGGTGTACAGCAGGCGCTTCTTAAACTGTTGGAAGGTACTGTGGTTAACGTTCCGCCTAAGGGAGGACGCAAGCACCCTGACCAGAAGTTTATTGAGGTAAACACACAGGATATCCTGTTTATTGCCGGTGGCGCGTTTGATGGTATTGAGCGCATCATATCTAAAAGGCTTAACCGCCAGGCGGTGGGCTACAGCACCAGCAAAAACGCCGACAATATAGACAAAGACAACCTGCTGCAGTACATCATTCCAAAAGATGTAAAAGACTTCGGGCTGATACCTGAAATCATAGGTAGGCTACCGGTGCTTACGCACATGGATCCGCTGGACCGCGAAACCCTTCGCGCTATATTAACCGAGCCTAAAAACGCCCTTGTAAAGCAGTACATAAAACTGTTTGCTATGGATGATGTAGAACTTAGCGTTACTGATGATGCCCTTGATTACATTGTAGACAAGGCACTGGAGTACAAGCTGGGTGCGCGCGGCCTTCGTTCATTGTGCGAAGCCATCCTAACTGAAGCCATGTATGAGCTTCCGGGGTCAGACGATACCAGCCTGCACATTGACCAGGATTATGTAGAGCACCACCTGAACAAAACACTGCTTAAGAGGCTTAAAGCGGCTTCTTAGCTTGTTAGGAGTTAAGGGTTGGGAGTTGTTCTTACAGTTGATATGCTGTTAAGCATTCTCTGTCATTCTGAGCGAAGCGCAGCGGAGTCGAAGACACGAGGGCAGAGCCCGAACTGACGAAGTAATCTTTTCTCTTATTTGAAAAATACAAAGCCCCGTTTGGGGCTTTTTTTATGTAGTTAGTCATTGCGAGGAGGAACGACGAAGCAATCTTTTTCTTTATTTTAGCTGTTCAAACCTATACGCCATGAAATACCTTACCCTATTCTTCTTGATTTTGGTTTCCTGTAGTAAAGAGACAAAATTCGCGAAAGCGGAACTACTACCAACCGAAATAGATTCCCTGCAAACCAATGCGCAAATTGAACAGTACATTGGCAGGCATGATACGCTTTACCATAAATTCATATTAAAAAGAGTACAGGATATAACATGCATCAGCTGCGATTCAGCGCTAAAAAACCTCGCCACCCGGCTAAAGGTAAACTATTCTTATATTAAGGCAGACCTTGACAACAATGGCTATACTGACCTGGTAGTGACAGGTGTTAACCGCACCTATACTTCCGCCAATACACATCCTGATATGTTGGTTGAATGGTCAAGGGATTTTAATGCGTTCGTACTAATGAATTTTGGGGCGGGCAATGTAAAATTGCACGACCTTACTGATGGCTTGTGGTATGGCCTTGTACCAAAAGTAGAAACTATTAATAGCCAGCCAACTTTGGTAGTCTATAAGCCGCCAATGAAAAAAGGGATTACCGGCCCCGGAAAACCCGAAACCCGAACAGTTTTACGCTATGCCTTTGGTGATTTTGTTGAGTATAATTCGGCTCCACCTGTTTTCTCAATTGAAGAAATTGAATATGCCACTACCGGCTGTATGGGAGAATGCCCCATATTTAAGCTGAGTATGGAACAAAACAGCAAGGCAACATTTAAAGCTGAATATTATAACTACACCAAACCATGGCAGCAAGGCGAATTGCTGAACGGGACTTATAAAACTACATTAAAAGAAGCTGATTATACCCAAATAAAAACCCTGCTTAATTATCTTGATTTCCCACACTTACAGGATAATTACAATGTATCATGGACTGATGACCAGAGTGCGGTATTAAAAATAACCTACAATGGTGGCAAGGTTAAAACGATTACAGATTATGGCGTGCAGGGCACCTATGGATTACGTTATTTACATAGAATACTATATGCCCTGCGGTTAAACCAGGACTGGAATCAGGTTAAGTAAAGACGTTTTAAAATTGCACGAATGACTTACGTTGCCTAAAATGCCCGGCCTCAATACTGAGTGTAACTGAATGTGCGGGTGGGATGTGCGGGCATATTTATTGCGCGTTAATAACCTCAATTGCTTTTTCATAAATAAGGCCCGGGTTAAAGTGCAGTGCGGTTTGGCCTACGGGTATATCTATTTTAAGCCCCTTTTTAAACACTACGGTGCCATCAGGGTAAAACGCCTGGTAGCCGGTGTAGTCTACTGTACTTTTATCGGGCAGGGTGTACTGCACTACATTAGCCACAACACCGGCCGTGGGTGTGCCTACGGTTGTGCAGTTAGGTGCTGCCTGCACGCACATGCCCATAAATTCTGACTGGCTTATGGTGTGGTTGTCTACCAGCAGTATTACTTTGCCTTTATAGTAGTTTTTGCTGCTGCTGCCGGCAGCCAGCGGGTCGTCTATAAAGCCCAGTGCGGCCTGGTTGTTTTTTTCTGCAATGCCCGGGGTTTTTGTGGGCGCCATAAAAACGGCAAAGGTTCTTTTTTCAGGATACAAATAACCGGAAAGGTCTTCTACGGTAAATTTGTCGGGGTAGTTGCGCATATCCAGTATTACCCCCTTTTTATTGGCATTGTCTTTAAAAAATTTCTTCAGGTCCGCTTTCGTGGCAGTTCCCATCCATAAATAGGCTACATCATCAGGAAAGGCCGTTTTAGGTGCCGGAAGGTCTTCGCGCTGCAACTGGCCTTCAAAGCTGCTTAGCTGCTGCACCCTTACATCGCGCGGGGTTGCATCTTTGCCCACAACGGTATATGTGTCATATTCAGATGCGCTCCTTAACAGCCATACGCCCCGTTCCCTAAGCCGGTATTCGTTGCCGTAAGACAGGTATTGCCCAACGCGTTCAAAGAGCGCCTGCTTAACCGGTTTTCCGTTAACGGCGGTTATAACATCGCCCAGGGCTATACCGGTTTTGTCCAGCAATGGTTTAGAGGGTGTTCCGGTTATAACAATGCTGTCGTTAATATCCTGTCCCCAAAAAGGTGGGTACAGTGTAGGCAGTATGGTTTTTTGAATTTCATCGGTCATAAACCAGCAGTGGCTGTCCTGTATATGATGATATAGCCGCGCTTTGGCAAGGTCCATTTTAGCCTGTGTGTCGGCAGCAATAAAATCAGGCAGGCTTTTATCGAGCACGGTTAGCCAGTCTTCGTCAAACAGGTATTTGTTAAGGTTCCAGTACTGGGTAACATTCCAAAAGCTGAACAGGTTGAGCAGGCGGTGGCTTTTCAGTTTTACATCAAATCCCTCAAAACCCTTTTCGTTGCTAAAATCCTGGAGGTCGGTAAGCTTGGGTATTTTTACATAATAGTTGGCGGCGGTGTGTTTGCCGTTCTTAATTTTTAGAAGCAGGGATTTAAGGCCGTCATCAAACCCCGAAGCTTCAAACCAGCGGTAGTCTTCGTTTTGGGTAAAATATTCGTTGCCGTATGTTTTAGGGGCAACATCGGCCACGGGGCCATAGCTGTTAATCCACGTTTTGTAAAAACTGTTGATTTCGTCTGTAGTGCCCAACGTTTCAAGGGTGTTGAACTGCTTTATAAATTCGGCATCCCAGTTTTGCTTGCCTTTAGATATCTCCGGGTGGTGGTATTTTAAAAAGCCCCACACCAGGCCAAAGGTTTTGTATTTGGCAGTATCATTGGGTTTGGCAAATACAGCTGTGGTAAATAATAAGAAAAGTGCAAGTAAGCGCATTGTTGTTGGTTTGGTTGTACTTATAAACTTACACATAGTGTGTTTATTGCAAAAAGCAATTGGATAATTTGGTGTTATTGTGTGGATGAATATTTTTAAATACAAAGACACAAGGAACACAAAGGAAGCTACAGTATTTTAGTGTCCACAAAGCTTTGTGAACTTTGAGGAATGTGTTTTCTTTGTGTTCCTTGTGTCTTTGTGGCCTTTGTGTTTAAATTAATTAACCATCCGCATCCTTAAAATACCCAAGCTCATTCTTTCGACTTTCCCTCTTTCGGCCTTTGACTTAAAAAGGAAAACTTTTCAACACGCAAAGGTTTGCGTAACCTGTAGATCAATAATCTGTAAATTTATAGGGCTTAAAATGCTAATTTTATCACGCAATCCAAATTTCGCAGTATTATGAAACACTTTTTTATGGCGCTGGCGCTGCTGGCAGGCATCACCACGTTTGCACAGCAGCAAATAACATCGCCCGATAAAAACCTGGTGCTTACCTTTGCGCTTTCGGCCAAGGGCGAACCTACCTACGAACTTACCTATAAAAAGAAACCCGTAATCAAAACCTCTAAGCTGGGTATTGAAACAAAAGACGTGGCTTCTATGCTCGACGGTTTTACCATTGATAAAGCCGAGACTGCAACCTTTGATGAAACCTGGACACCCGTGTGGGGCGAGGAGAAAAGCATCCGCAACAACTATAACGAGCTTGCGGTAACCTTGAGCCAAAAGGCGCAAAAAGGACGCTACATCCGCATCCGTTTCAGGGTGTTTAACGATGGTTTGGGCTTTAGGTATGAATTCCCTGAACAACCGGAATTAAACTACTTTGTTATAAAAGAAGAGCGCACGCAGTTTGCCCTTGCGGGAGACCACAAGGCATTCTGGCTTCCGGGCGATTATGACACCCAGGAGTACAGCACCGTTACCAGCAAGCTGAGCGAGGTGCGCGGCAAAATGAAGGACGCCGTTACGCCAAACCAGTCGCAAACGCCGTTTTCGCCAACAGGCCTGCAAACCCCGCTGATGATGAAAAGCCAGGACGGGCTGTACATCAACATTCACGAAGCGGCACTGATAGACTACTCGTGCATGTCGCTTAACCTTGACGACAAAAACATGGTGCTGGAAAGCTGGCTTACGCCCGATGCTGTTGGCAACAAAGGCTATATGCAGTCGCCATTCCAGTCGCCGTGGAGGACGGTTATCGTGAGCGATAAAGCCGGCGACATCCTGCTTTCACGCCTTACCTATAACCTTAACGAGCCTACCAAATTTAAAGATACCTCATGGATCAAGCCCGTAAAATACGTAGGCGTTTGGTGGGAAATGATAACCGGCAAAAGTACCTGGGCCTATAACGACCTTACCAGCGTAAAGCTTGGCGAAACCGACTACAGCAAAACCAAGCCAAACGGCAAGCATGCGGCTAATAACGAGCACGTAAAAATGTATATTGACTTTGCTGCCCAGCACGGTTTTGATGCCGTATTGGTAGAAGGCTGGAACGAAGGCTGGGAAGACTGGTTTGGTAAATCGAAAGATTTTGTGTTTGACTTTATTACCCCTTACCCTGACTTTAATGTACAGGAACTGCACAAGTATGCTGAAAGCAAAGGCGTGAAGATTATTATGCACCACGAAACATCGGGCTCTGTACGCAACTATGAGCGCTGGATGGATAAAGCGTACCAATTTATGGCAGACAACGGCTACAACGCGGTTAAAAGCGGTTATGTGGGCGATATCATTCCGCGTGGCGAATACCACTACGGCCAGTGGATGATAAACCACTACCTGTATGCCATTGAAAAGGCTGCCGAATATAAAATTATGGTTAACGCCCACGAGGCAGTGCGCCCTACCGGCCTTGCACGTACCTACCCGAACCTTATTGGCAACGAAGCCGCCCGCGGTACCGAATATGAGTCGTTTGGCGGTAATAATGCCGACCATACTACCATACTACCGTTTACACGCCTTGTGGGTGGCCCTATGGACTACACCCCGGGTATTTTCCAAACTAAGGTAAACGCTTATAACCCTGAGAACAATTCATACATTCACACTACACTGGTTAAGCAATTGGCGCTATACGTTACGCTGTACAGTCCGCTGCAAATGGCAGCCGACCTGCCGGAAACGTATAACAAACATCTTGATGCCTTCCAGTTTATTAAAGATGTGGCGGTAGACTGGGACCAGACCTGGGTGCTTGAAGCCGAACCGGGCGATTACATCACTATGGCACGTAAGGCTAAAGGAAAAGACGAGTATTTTATTGGTTCTATTACCGATGAGAATGCGCGTACGGCTACCATTAACTTTGACTTCCTGCCGAAAGGCAAAACGTTTACGGCTACCATTTATGCCGACGGTAAAGATGCCGACTACATAAACAACCCGCAGAGCTACAAGATAACCACCATGAAGGTTACCAGTAAAACCAAGCTGAAGCAAAAGCTGGCTACCAGCGGCGGTTGTGCAATAAGTATAAAATAAGTTCAAATATAAAAAGGCCATCAACTGATGGCCTTTTTATATTTGAGTATAATTTTTGATGTTACCTCACAATTAGTTGCTTATGCATCAAATTCCGGATTGTCTTTCATATCGTGGCCTTCTATACCATGGCGCTTAGCCATAAGCGTTTTTACCTCATTGATAATTTCAGATTTTATTACTTTCTTACCCGGGCAGTCGTGATCAGTACCCGGATCTTCCTTATGCAGGCGCATAGTTTCAGGATCAATGCCTAAAACAGCACTGATAGTAGCAATTGCTGCTACTGTATTTTTGCGGACTGCAAGACCCCTGCCGCTACTAAAGTTTTCTGTTTCATAGTTGCCAAGCATTTCAAAGCCTAAAGCCAACTTATTCCACGATGGAGAATGTACGCCACTCATGGTAAGGGGAGTAAAGACCCATATCTGGTGGTCATCTATAAAAAGGTGTGGCCCTGCACTCCATTTTTTAGTATCACGATAGTAACTTTCAAGGTTGCGTATGTGTTGTAACGTAAGGCCATTGGGACGTTGTGCTAAAGAAGGCGAAGCAGTATTGTGCAATACAATAAATGAAGGGCGCCATGCAGGCCAGGTAAGCGAATGGCAGTATTTGTCAAAAGCTTCAGCATCAAAGCTTAAGGCAGCAATAGGTTTCCAAGGCATATCTTTTTGTTTATTGGTTGGTTTAATAGTTGTAAAATACCAAATGCAGGTATCAGGCGGTTTATTATTAAATTAAAAATATAAATTGTAATACCGGTGCACAATACCTAATAGTGGTGATTTTATTAAAAACAAAATATTCAGAAATAAGAGCTCCGTAGGAGCGGCATATATACCGCTCCTACGGAGCTCTTTATTATATTACGTTTATTTGCTATAAATATGCCGCCCCGCTGGGGCTCAACTAATACTCCGGTGCTAACTCAATAGCCAGCCCCTCAAGTTCATCGGTAATGTTTAGCTGGCAGCCCAGCCGGCTGTTGGGCTTTACATAAAACGCCTCGGCCAGCATTGCATCTTCATCGGGGCCCATTTCGGGCAGGGGTACATCATTCAGTACATAGCACTGGCACGATGCACACATGGCCATACCGCCGCATACGCCTATAGTCCCTTCAGGGGCCAGCTCGTATGCACGCACCAGCTCCATAATGTTCATGGCCATATCTGTAGGCGCCTGAACAGTGTGGGTAACGCCGTCGCGGTCGGTTATATTAATCGTTATTTCGTTCATGGTTCATTGTTCATTGTTGCTCAGGGTCACGTAACAATGAACAATGAACCCTGAACAATAAACAGTTATTCTATCGCTTTTACCACCTGCTTTTCAGCTTCTTTACGGGTGCCGTCAAAGCCGTCTACGCCGCTTACGGTGGTGTACTTAAGTACATATTTCTTGCCGGGGTTCAGCCTGTTGTACACGCTCTGGCACATTAGCGTGGCCTCGTGGAAGCCGCACAATATCAGCTTCAGCTTGCCTGGATAGGTATTGATATCGCCTATGGCATAAATGCCCTCAATATTGGTTTGGTAATCGAGCGCGTTGTTTACCTTAATGGCATTCTTTTCAATTTCAAGGCCCCAGTTTGCAATAGCGCCCAGCTTTGGCGTAAGCCCGAAAAGCGGAATAAAATAATCGGTTTCCAGGATGCTCTTTTCGCCGTCAATATCCAGCTCAAGCGCTTCTACCTTACCATCGCCAAACACATTGGTAATCTCGGCAGGGGTAACCAGGTTTATCTTGCCCTGGTGCTTTAATTCAGTCACTTTCTCTACCGAATCAAGCGCGCCACGGAACTCATTTCTGCGGTGTACCAGTGTAACCTCGCTGGCCACATTGGCCAGGAAAATACTCCAGTCCAGCGCCGAGTCTCCACCACCGGCAATTACAATGCGCTTATCGCGAAACTGCTCAGGGTTTTTTACAAAGTATTCCACGCCGTTTTCTTCGTAGGCTTCAATGCCTTCAATAAGCGGCTTGCGGGGCTCAAAGCTGCCCAGTCCTCCGGCAATGGCTACTGCCTTGGCGTGGTGCTTAGTGCCTTTGTGGGTGGTAACTATAAAAGTGCCGTCTTCCAGTTTTTCTATGGTTTCGGCTTTTTCGTTAAGGGTAAAGCCCGGCTGAAACTGCTTAATTTGTTCCATAAGGTTGTCTACCAGGTCGCCCGCCAGTACAGACGGGTAGCCCGGGATATCGAAAATGGGCTTCTTGGGGTATAGCTCTGTAAGCTGCCCGCCCGGCTGCGGAAGCGCATCAATAATATGGCACTTTAGCTTTAGCAGGCCCGCCTCAAACACGGCAAAGAGCCCAGTGGGCCCTGCACCTATGATTAGTATATCGGTTGTAATCATTGTATGTAATAGATATTTCAGGGCAAAATTGCCTGAAACTTTTTTTGGGAAATATGATAAATGTCAGCGCGCGTTAGGCAACGTTTTCTACCGTTTCTATTTGCGGCGCATATTTTTTAATGGTAGTTTCCACACCGGCCTTAAGCGTCATCTGGTTAACGCTGCAGCTAATGCAGGCGCCTTCAAGGCGCACCTTAACGTGCTTGTCATCCTCAATATCTATCAGGGTAATGTTACCCCCGTCTGACTCTAAAAACGGACGGATTTCTTCAAGGGCTTTTTCTACGTTAAGCTTTATTTCTTCAGTTGTCATTGTAGTCATGATTATTTCTTTTTAACTGCCGAACACCCGGCCATGGTGGTTATTTTAATTGCCTCTGTGGCAGGTAGGTTTTCGTTACGGTTTACGGTTTCCTGTACTACATTGCGCACCAGTTCTTCAAACGCGGCCTCAACAGGCGTGGCGGTTTGCAGGGCGGCAGGGCGGCCGTAGTCGCCTGCCTCGCGTATGCTTTGTACAATAGGCACTTCGCCCAGGAAGGGCACATCAAGGTCTTCAGCAAGGTTTTTTGCGCCTTCTTTACCAAAAATGTAGTATTTGTTTTCAGGAAGCTCTTCGGGCGTAAAGTAAGCCATGTTTTCTATAATACCCAGTACCGGGACGTTTATGCTCTCCTGGCGGAACATAGCCACGCCTTTTTTGGCATCGGCCAGGGCAACCGCCTGTGGTGTACTTACAATAACCGCACCGGTAATAGGCAGGCTTTGCATAAGGCTCAGGTGGATATCGCCGGTTCCCGGAGGTAAGTCTAACAGTAAGAAGTCAAGCGTACCCCAGTCGGCATCCCAAATCATTTGGTTAAGCGCCTTGCCGGCCATTGGGCCACGCCAGATAACGGCCTGCTCAGGGCTGGTAAAAAAGCCTATAGAAAGCATTTCAACGCCATAAGCGCTTATGGGTTTCATTTTGCTTTTGCCGTTTACGGTTACCGATATAGGGCGCTCGCGCTCTACATCAAACATTATGGGCATAGACGGGCCATAGATATCGGCATCAAGAACGCCTACCTTAAAGCCCATTTTAGCAAGGGTAACGGCCAGGTTAGCGGTAATGGTAGATTTACCCACGCCGCCTTTACCCGATGATATGGCAACAATGTTGCTTATTCCCGGTATTTCCTTACCCCTTATCTGCTGTGCCTGTTCGCTAATGCTTGTGCCGGTTTTTTCAGGCATTTCTACCTTTACGTTTACCTTAACCTTAACATCGGGCGATACCAGCTCGTGTATGGTTTTTACAATATCGGCCTCTGCACGCTTGCGTATGTGCATGGCAGGGGTACTCATTACAAGCTCAACTACGGCTTCATCGCCAAAGGTAAGCACGTTGCGTATTGCGCCGCTTTCTACCATGTTCTGGCCTTCTCCGGCAAGGGTTATGGTTTCAAGGGCTTTTAGTATGTCTTTGCGGTCTAATTTCATGTGTGTAAAAAAGCTAACAGCCTCTAATTAAGACTGGTTTTAAATTGCAAAGATACTGCGAAAAGTTTGTTTTTATGTATTGAAAGGCTGAGTTTCTTAGGTTTTTTTGATGATACGTTACGCCAATATTTTGCAGATGATGGTTGTTATTTTTTTAAACACAAAGACACAGGGCACACAAAGGAAAAACACAAAGGTTTTATTTATAGGGCACAAAGCTTTTTGTTTGCAAATGTTAGGTAATACACAGGCGGGACAACACAGGTTTGTGTAAATAAAAAAGGCTGCCCTTGTGAGACAGCCTTTAGTGGTAAAACCTTTATGCTTATTGTTTTATAAACTGTAGTGTTTGTGTGGCGGTGCCGCTTTGCAGTTTTATAAAATACACGCCGTTTGCATAGTTGCTTATGCTAACCGGGTGGTTGTTGCTGCTTATTTTTCCGCTGCCTACAACCTGGCCCAGGCTGTTGTAAACGGTGTAGCTATCAGGCACGGTGTTTTGGCCCTGTGTAGCTATGCTTATAACGCTGTTAGCCGGGTTAGGGTACAGGCTTATGCCGTTTGTGGTGCTAAAGCTGTTTGTGCCCAGTGCGCTGTCTATACCAAAATTAGTGTTTTCCTGGTCTGCAAACGCGCCACCTTCTACAATAACGTCGCCTGCTGTTGTGGTTACAGAGTAAGAACCCTCGCCCCAGTCGCAGCACATACCGTCTCCTGCAAGGTCAAGAATGCTAAAGGTATAGCACTCGCCGCTTTGCACCGGTACTTCTATAACATACGTTTCGTTGCTGTCATAATAATTAATAACGCCGGTTTGCAGGTTTGCGTTAGATGCTATAAAATTGTCATTGCTGTCTAATAACGCCCAAATGGTTTCATCGCCATAATCGTCTGTATTAATGGTAACAATTATGTTTTGGTAGGTGTTATACATTGCTGCAACGCTAAACGGAGTGGTAATGGCATCGTTAGCCGGAGCCTGGTCTGCTACGCCGTTTACGGTTACCATGGCTGTTGTAAACTCATGATCGCCGGCAGCAACGGTAAGGCCGGTAATGGCTATAGCCTCTTCCTCGCCGTTTTCAAGGCTGCCTGTCCAAGAGTAGGTTTGTGCAGCCTCCTCATCTACCTGGTAGGTAAATGTAGCCGATGTTATGGTGTTGTTTCCGTTATTTTTAAGCACTACCGATGGTTCAAAATCGCCACCGCATGTGCTGTTAATCTGCAGGTTTAGCGAGCCGTCGTTATCATACACAAGGCCCGGTACACATCCGTCAGAGGTAATAAGCGAAGCCCTGCGCGGTGAGTTGGCCAATACGGCCTGCATGCGCGCTTTCTGGTCGGCCGTAAATACGTTTTTACACGCATCGCTGGTATAGTCCATATAGTTGGCAATCATGTCTACACCCGGCTCGTCCGGGCAAGAGTCATACCCGGCAGGAGGGCATCCCTGGTTTGCCGTTGCGTGCACGGGGGTATCGGCACAATAGTCTGTACCTTCACACGCTTCGGCATCGCCCCAAATGTGGCGCAGGCCAAAGTAGTGGCCTATTTCGTGCGTGGCGCTGCGGCCGGTAACACCCTGCTCATAAAATCCGTCCGGGTAAATTTCTTCTGACCCAAAGTAAGGCGCACCTATAACCACACCATCTGTATTGGCGCTGGTAGGCAGGCCTGTAAGCCCCTCAAGGCCTGATTGCACAGGGAATTGCGCATAACCGGCAAGCAGGTATATGTTTTGTATGGTTACCTGGCTTACTACCCAAATGTTCAGGTATTTTTCAGGGTCCCACTGGGTTTGGGTTTTCATAACTTCTACCTCGTCCATTTCCCAGGTGGCTTTACCCATGTTACGGCGGGTAATGCCGGTTGAAAGCAGCCCGTTAGGGTCGCGCTGTGCAAGGCAAAACTCAATTTCCATATCGGCGCCTACAGGGTTAGTGTTGTAGCCCGGGGTGTTTAGCATGCGGCGGAAGTCTTCATTAAGCACCGTGATTTGCGAAAATATCTGCTCATCAGAAATATTTTCGTCCTGGCCTATGGCATCGCCGTTGTGTATAACGTGCACTACTACGGGTATGGTAACTACCTGGTTAGTGTTCTGTCCGCTTTTTTGAAGCGAAGCCGCTTTGGCAGCAGCCACCTTTGGCGCAAGCCACTGTTCAAACTTTTGCTGGTTTTGTGCGGCATTGCTGTGCACGGTACCGCAGCTTATAAATTCTTTTTGGCCAAAATGTTTGGCAGTATCCTGGTTTTTAGGTTGTTTCTGGGCATGGAGCGCCAGCGAGAACAAGCCCGTGGCAACAACAGCCGCAGCCCTGTGGGTAATGGTAATCATGATAATTTGTGTTATTTAATGGTTTTTTCCTTAGGGTGGCAAGATAAGGCAGATTTATAAAACCGCCAAGTTTGTTGAGTTTCAATGTATAAGGTTTTTTGTTAATGCAGGCTTCCTGTTTTTTTTTAAACACAAAGGCACAAAGTCCACAAAGTAAGAATGTGATGAGGATTGTTTTGAAGGCCACAAAGGGTGTTTAAAATGATTTACTCCGGCTTTAGCTGAATAGGATGATTTGCCCCCGGCTTTAGCCGGGGGGGCAATATGTTTAGTTTGCCGTGCGTTGCAGTAAGAAACCGGTTTTAAAAATGAAACACCTGCTCCTCTTGTTTATACTGTTTAGCTTAGCAGCCCATGCCCAAAATAACGATACTATTGTGCTTGATGAAGTGGCACTGCATAAAAAGATAAAGCTTAAAACCCATAAGGTTAAACTGCGCTCGGGCATGCTGCTTGCCGAACCGCTAACGGCTATAGCCCAAATAGTTACATTGGTAGACGGTGTGCCGGCGGGGTGGTTAAAAGAACCGGCAAACACGCGCCAAACTTGACAACCTGCCCGATAAAGAGTTTGAACTGCTGCTGTATGATGTTGCAGATGACGGCACACCGGGAAGGCCGCTTACAAATGCGCCTGTTGTTTTTAAGGTTAACGGTAAAAATACCGGCAGGGTTACCATTAACCTGGACGCAGAAAGTATTAAAACCGATGCACGGTTTTATGTGGGCTTTAAGCGCCTTACCCCTGCAAACGATAATGGTTTTGAATTTGAAGCGCTGCTGTTTGATAATGGGGATAAGTATACGTCTTACTACAAAAAGGTTAACGATGGTTCTTGGAAAATACATTTTAACCCGCAGGGGTATGGGCTTAAGCTTGATGCCGTGGTGGAGTATATTAAGCCTTGATTAGGTGTATTTAAGGGGCACAATGGACATAAAGTAAGAATAATGAGTGCTATTTTTAAAGGCCACAAAGGGTTGTGTTTAAAATGATTTGCTCCGGCTTTAGCGGAGTAGGATGATTTGCCCCCGGCTTTAGCCGGGGGAAATAAAAATCCCCGGGGTGTGTCCCGGGGATTAGGTAGTTGCGTTTTTGTATGGCTTAGAGTATTTATTTTTTGCCACAGATTACACAAATTAACACTGATTATTAGTAAGCATTTGTTTAATCATGGCCTGTAATTTATATCGAAGCAAGGTCGGCATGCAGTATGCTTTCCTCAATGGCGTTCCAAAGGCCTATACGTTTTTCAAGCGCCTGGCGCGAAATATCTTCTACCTCTTTCCATTTTGCGGCATCGCCTTCGCACAGCTCGCTTACCATTTGCATGGCCATAGGCCCGTGCTCATCGGCATCCAGCTCTATGTGGCGCTCAAAGTAGTAAATAAGCTTGCTCAAATCCGTTTCGGGGAAGTTAGCCTGGAAGTTGCGCAGTATCTCGGTAAACATGGCCGGAATAAGGTCTTCGCGGCCAAAGGTAAAGGCAGCGGCAATTTCGTGCGGCTTACCCTGGTCTATCACCCTGAAGGTAAAGTCAAGAAAAGCCTTAACATCATCATGCAGCCTGCTGTGTTTTATAGATACAAATATATTCTGGGTTTCCACCACATCGGCAAGGAACCCTTTAATTTCAGTCACATCGGCACCACAGGCCTCCATGGCCTCAAGGTACATTTCAAAATGGCTCTGGCGTGTGCCGTCAAGGGCCAGGTCAGTTTCTTCGGCCAGTACAATCTCGTTAATAAGATAGCGCAGCTCAGGGTTGCCCACCGGAAGCCACGGCACCTGTGTGCAGGTTAGTTTGGCCTGTAGTGCCTTTAGCAGCGACATAAAATCCCACACGGCATATACATGCACCTGAAGGAACTGCCTTAAATCTTCAATGGTTTTAACCTTGCTGTAAAGAGAATGTTGCAACAGCTGCTCCCTTTGGGGGGCAAGGAGGCTGTTAATAGTAGCTGTATCCATAGCGCTTATTTTTTACAAATTTACGAAAGCTATAGCTATCGGGTTTCAGGTTTATATTGATTTTAGCAATACAATAATAATGCCCGGTTATATCTTATTTTGTAAAACAACGGCAATAGTATGAAATTATTGGAAATTAATTGTAAAGTTAAAGCGGGGTGGCGTGGTGCGAAAAGGTTATTGTTGATAAGTTGAGGGTTGAGGGTTGAGGGTTGAGAGTTGAGGGTTGAGAGTTGTTTTTTTAAAGTTCTGAACTTTTCAACTCCCAACCCTCAACCCACAACCAATTTCCCTACCTTAGTAACATGGAAGGCGGTTTTTATTTTACATCAAAAAGCCCGGGCGGGGCGCTTGCCACCTTTGTAGAGCGCATAGGTGTGTTTGGCAACCCGGGGGCGGCACCGCGCGATGTTGTGGTGTTGCCCGACGGCCGTATAGACCTGTTTTTTTGGCGTAATGATAACGGTGGTTTTGATGTGCTGCTGCTGGGGCTTGAAACCGAAGCCGAACAACGCAGTGTGCCCCCTGATACACTTGCCTATACCATAAGCTTTACCCCGCTGGGGGTGGAGTACCTGCTGGGCATGCCTATTGCCGGTTTTTTAAACAGCGGTATTCAGCTGGATGACGGCTTTTGGGGTTTTACCGCGGCCGACTTTGCTGATTTAGATACCTTTTATACTAAAGCGATGGAGACGCTTAGACAACGCCTTCCGGCAGAAACAGATGGGCGCAAGGAAAAGCTGTTTAGCCTTATGTATGCCGCTAACGGCGAAATAAGCGTGGCGGCATTAGCAGTGCAGGTGGGGTGGGGCAGCAGGCAGATAAACCGGTATTTTAGCCAGTACTTTGGGCTGCCGCTAAAGGTGTACTGCACCATATTACGCTTCAGGGCTTCGTTACCGGCCTTAGCCCATGGCAAGCTGTTCCCGGAGCTTGACTTTGCCGACCAGAACCATTTTATTAAGGAAATAAAGAAGTTTGCCGGGGTGGTACCAAAGGAGCTCTCTAAAAATGAGAATGACCGATTTGTACTATTATCACTCTTAAAGGGGCAATAGTTTTGCGGTATAATTTTTATACTCATGAAACTACAAAATAAACAAATAGCCGTAGTGGGCGGCGGCCCCGGTGGGCTTACCCTTGCCCGCCTTTTACAACTGCAACATATTGATGTAACCGTTTACGAACGCGATGCCGATAAAAACGCACGGGTGCAGGGTGCGCCGCTTGACCTGCACGAAAACTCTGGCCTTGCAGCCATTCGACAGGCCGGGCTGTTGGAAGTCTTTAAGCAGAACTTTATGCCGGGCGCCGACAGGGAAGTGATTACCAACGAACGTGCCGAGGTGTTTTACAGCGAGCACGACAAGCCCGAAGAGAACTTTGGCCACGAGCATTTTCGCCCGGAGATTGACCGTGGTGCACTGCGCCGCATACTGCTGGAATCGTTAGCGCCGGAGACCGTGGTTTGGGATGCGCATTTTATCTCGATGGAAAAGCAGGGCGAGGGCTGGCTGCTGCACTTTAAAAACGGTACTACCGCTTATGCCGATGTAGTGGTGGCTGCCGATGGCGCCAACTCTAAAATAAGGCCGTATGTGACGGATATAAAGCCGTTTTACAGCGGTATTACGATGCTTGAGGGTAATGTATACAATGCCCCGGATGCCATTCCGCAAGTGGCAGCCCTGATAAACGGCGGTAAGATAATGGCGTTTGGCAATGCTAAAAACCTGCTTATGGGGCAGAAGGCCAATAATGAGGTGGGTTTTTACGCCAGCTTTAAAACCGATGAAAACTGGGCTAAGACAAGTGGTATTGATTTTACAGACAATACGCAGGTACTGGACTGGTTTAAAACGGCCTACCCTGAGTGGAGCAGCTTTTGGCACGAACTCTTTACTAATAATGCCCTACCGTTTATACCACGCCCCATTTACTGCATGCCGTTAGACCAGGAGTGGGAGGCGCAGCCTAACGTTACCCTGCTGGGCGATGCCGCACATCTTATGCCGCCTTTTGCCGGTGAAGGGGTTAACATGGCCATGCTGGATGCCCTTGAGCTGTGCGAATGCCTGACGGCAGATACATATCCTACCCTGTTAGATGCCATTGCTGCTTATGAAACCAATATGCGCAAAAGGGCATCGGTAATAGCACAGGAATCGTTAGACAACGGCGAGAAAATGCATTCGCCAACTGCCCTACAGGACATGCTGGCATTTTTTCAGGGGGTATAATTTTAAGTTGAGGGTTAAGGGTTGGGAGTTGTTTTTAAAGTTCGAAATGTATATGTCTACAACTTTAAATCAACCCCCAACCCTTAACTCCTAACCAAATTTTAATCTTTCACTCCATATACACCCCTGTTGCCCGGTTTTGTGCATTTGTAACGTAACTCAAACTCCAATTGTGAAATATTAACCCTTTTTGCGCCTTTTTTGACGTAAGACAGGCTTTTTAGTACTTAATTAAAACAATTTAAAATTGTATAAACATAAAAAAACCGCCATAAAGGCGGTTTATATGCAAAAAGTGAAAAATTAAGCTCTTATTTAAAGGCTGCAAACCCGGTTACATCCATACCTGTAATAAGCAGGTGGATGTCGTGGGTACCCTCGTAGGTTACCACGCTTTCCAGGTTCATCATGTGGCGCATAATGCTGTATTCGCCGGTAATGCCCATGCCGCCCAGCATTTGGCGGGCATCGCGGGCTATGGTTAGGGCCATATCAACGTTATTGCGCTTAGCCATAGATATTTGCGCGCTGGTAGCCTTGCCCTCGTTGCGCAAAACACCCAGCCTCCAGGTAAGCAGCTGCGCTTTGGTAATTTCGGTAATCATTTCGGCTAACTTCTTCTGTTGTAGCTGTGTAGCACCTATAGGCTTGTCAAACTGTATGCGCTCCTTGCTATAGCGCAGGGCAGTGTCATAGCAGTCCATAGCGGCACCAATAGCACCCCATGCAATACCGTAACGTGCTGAGTCCAAGCATCCAAGCGGTGCGCCCAAACCTGATTTGTTAGGCAACAGGTTTTCTTTAGGTACCTTAACGTTATCAAATATCAATTCGCCTGTGGCTGAAGCCCTTAGCGACCATTTGTTGTGGGTTTCGGGCGTAGTGAAGCCTTCCATGCCGCGCTCTACTATAAGCCCGTGAATCCTACCGGCCTCATCCTTAGCCCATACCACTGCAATATCGGCAAACGGGGCGTTGCTTATCCACATTTTGGCACCGTTAAGCAGGTAGTGGTCGCCCATGTCTTTAAAGTTGGTAATCATGCCGCCGGGGTTGCTGCCGTAGTCAGGCTCGGTAAGGCCAAAACAGCCCATAAATTCGCCGCTGGCCAGCTTAGGTAGATATTTAACGCGCTGTTCTTCAGAGCCGTACTTCCATATTGGGTACATTACCAATGATGATTGTACCGATGCGGTAGACCTCACGCCGCTGTCGCCACGCTCAATTTCCTGCATGATAAGGCCGTAGCTAATCTGGTCAAGGCCAGCCCCGCCATACTCCTCCGGGATGTAAGGGCCAAAAGCACCAATCTCGGCTAACCCGTTGATTATCTGGTTAGGGAATTCGGCTTTTTGGGCATAATCTTCTATAATAGGGCTTACTTCGCGCTTAACCCATTCGCGGGCAGCGTCGCGCACCATTTTGTGCTCGTCAGTAAGCAAGTCGTCAAGTAGGTAATAATCAGGAGCCTGAAATAGATCGGGTTTCATTTGCTTGTGTTTAGTTACGAAACAAATGTAATTAAAGAAAACTAACAATTCAATAAAAAAATGTTCAATATTTCGATGTAAATTCAATTTTTGTGAAATATTAAAGCGCTTTGTTGAAAGAAGGGGTAGGGTTAGGCAAGGAGTTAAGAAAAATCCTTCATAATCTCAATATATAACGGTTTATTGCGTTTTAAGACTACTAACCACATCTAATTATGGTACTAAAATTATCTCCTATTGTGCTGATTTGTATGTTAATATCATTTTCTTTCAGCGCCCAGACATCAGAAAAACACCAAAAAATCATAGAACAGTATGCCGATAGCTGTGCGCATAAACAGCCGCTGTTTTCGCATAAATGGCAGCAATGCCTTGACGAAGGGCTTCAGGCAGACAGCACTATAGCCTACCTGTGGCAGCAAAAGGCAATGCCGCTTTTTAAGCAGCGAAAATATGAGTTAGGCATGGTGTATATAGATAAGGCTGTGCAGTTTGACCGCAACCGCTACCAGGATTACAGGGCGTTTATAAAATGCATTTTTGCAAAGACATACAAGGAGGCAATAGCTGATTTTGAGGATTGTAAAGCGCGATACGGCAACCGTTATGTAATGGACCATACGTATGATTTTTACATAGGCCTGTGCCACCTGCAGCTTAATAATTATATTGAGGCGGAGAAGTGCTTTAAAGGCTATATTGCTGAAATGCAGGTTAGGGGAGAAGACTGGGTGCATCCTACCGCGTTATTTTATTATGGTGTAGCGGTTTATGAGCAGGAACGCTATGATGAGGCTATTAAAATTTTTGACCGGGCGCTAAAGAATTATGATAATTTTAGCGATGTAAAATACTATAAGGCAATGTGTTATTATAACAAGGAGGATATGGATAACGCTACGCTATGGTATAAAGAATGGCAAAAGGATGCTAAAGAGGGCTTTACCATTAATGAAGATAATGTGGCTTATGAAACCTATCCGTATCAGATAGTGTCAAAAAACTAATTACATTTTCAGGTAAAAATCCTGTGTAAGTTGTATGTATTCAGGGGTATACTGGTGGCGGGCGGTTTCAATAACCAGTTCATCTATGGCAATGTCATTTGTTTCAAAACGGCTGAATGCCAGTAGGCTGCGTTTAATTTCGCTCTCAGGGGTACCCTTTACACGGGTGATTTTAAATGGGTACAAGCCTTCTTCCTGCGCCAGTAGCCTGAAACGGGCTTCTTCCTTGTAGGGTAGTATCACAGCAAGCACACCGTTTTCGCTCAATAAAATACCGCTGGCTTCTGCAAGGTCTTCAAATGGAAGTGATTGCGCAAACCGTGCCTGGTCGCGCTGTTCGTTGCCACTGGTGTAGTCTTCGGTATAAAAAGGCGGGTTGCTCGCAATCAGGTCATACTCTTCTTCCCATTCTTCCATAAAATCGTCAAGGCTGGCGTGGTAGCAAAACAGGCGGTCGCCCCAGGGTGATGCTTCAAAGTTTTCAATGCACTGCTCATGGGCATCGGCATCAATTTCAATGCTGTCGATCTGTTCAGCATAAGTGCGTTGCGCAACCATAAGGCTTATAAGTCCGGTTCCGGCGCCAATATCCAGTATATTATAAGGGTTGTGTGCCACGGGAGCCCATGCGCCCAGCAAAACGCCATCGGTACCTACTTTCATGGCACATTTGTCCTGGTGGATGGTAAACTGCTTGAAACGAAAATCGGACATCTGGATTGTTAGATTTTTGGATTATTCGATTGTTAGAGAAAGACTTAGAGATAATAGATGAAAGATGATAGACTATTGTAGGGTTTGAGTGGCAACCTGAAACTTTAAACTTTAAACCTGAAACTAACCCAAATATAAGTCAACCAGACCTTCAGGGGTGTTGAGTATAATAGCCTTGTTTTCGCGGTCTACCTTAACAATAAAGTCGTCTATCATGGGTACGAGTATCTCAATATCGCCTTTTTTAATTTCAAAAAGGGCCTGTGCTGAATTGTCGTTTACGCCGGTAATAATGCCTATATCGCCAAGGCGCTCGTCTACGGCTTTAAAACCAATGATTTCGTGAAAGTAAAATTTGTCGCCTTCCAGCTTGGGTAGCATGTTTAGTGGCAGGTAAAGCGCTGCGCCTAAAATGCGGTCGGCATCTTCCTCGCTGTCTACCTCTTCAAATTTTATACGAAGGAAGTCGTTTTTGTGCAGGCGGCTGCTTTCAATAAAAAATGGAACCAGGTGTTTGTTTAATTCAACAAACACCGATTCCATCTGTAAGTCTTCAAAATACCCGGGGTCATCGGTATCCAGCCAGGCCAGAACCTCTCCCTTAAAGCTAAATTTTTTGGCTATTTTGCCTAAATAGAAACAATCTGATTTACGCATGCGCCGGGTATAAATTAAGCTTGGGTTTCTTCTGTGTTTTCTTCAGAAGCAGTTTCCTCAGTACCTTCAGCAGTTGCAGCTTCTGCGGCAGCGGCAGCAGCAAGTTCAGCCTCAGCTTGTTTTGCAGCAGCAATACGGTCTTCGTTAACTTTTTTCTCAGCCTCAAGAGCTTTTGCTTTAGCATCAGCTTTAGCAGTAGCAAGGCCGTCTTTTTTACCTTGAACTTTGTTGCCTTTTTCTTCTACCCATTTAGCAAATTTCTCATCTGCCTGCTCTTGTGTAAGGGCGCCTTTGCGTACACCGCCATCAAGGTGGTGTTTTAAAAGTGCACCTTTGTAAGAAAGGATAGCCCTTGCAGTATCTGTAGGCTGAGCACCGTTGTGTAGCCATTGTACAGCTGAATCAACGTTGATGTCTATAGTTGCAGGGTTAGTGTTAGGGTTGTAAGTTCCTATTTTTTCAAGGAATTTACCATCACGCTTAGAACGGCTGTCTGCCGCTACCACCCAGTAAAACGGTTTTCCTTTTTTACCGTGGCGTTGTAGTCTGATTTTTACAGGCATCTTATTAAGATTTAGTGGGGTACCCGACCCCTGATTATTTAAGGGTGCAAATATATAAAAACATATGATACAAATATGGTAAAAACCACATTTTATGATTTTTAATACTTTAGAGATTTCATAATATTAAATTTTATTGTGATTTATTTATTTTTGATTAGGTTATATGCCATAAAAAACTATTTTTGTCGTTGTAAAAGTTGATTGACCCCTTCTAACAATATAATTAATGAAAAAGTTTTTGTATCTTTTAGTGTTGCTGGCCGGATTAACCTCATGTGAAGAAGATATACAGTTTAATACACCCGCTGTTCAGGCTCTTAAAAACAATGAGTTATGGAGGGCTACTCAGTTTTCTGCGGTTAAGGGCTCAGACAACTCTCTAACATTAAACGCTACCAATGGTTTTGAAACCCTGGTTTTAAAAACGGCTAATACTGCTCCGGGTACCTATGCATTAGGTGTAAATGAGACCGATAAAGCCTCTTATGTGCTTGTGATAGAATCTGAAACAGAAACATATCAAACCGGTGCCGGTGTAGGCCAGGGTACTATAACAATTAGCGATAACCCGGAGGAAACTAACGTAGATGCGGGTTTTATTACAGGAACTTTCCGCTTTGCGGCTGTGGGAGATAACAGCGAGCAGGTGTATTTCCAGGAAGGTGTTTTTTACAAAGTACCTATAGCCCCTGCACAATAATATATGGATAAAACATTACTTTAATATAAGGCTCTTTTAAGAGCCTTTGTTTTTATATAACATTTTGCAGTATTAAAGTTTTATTAAATATTTAGAAAAAAGCATTTTGTAATTAAATAAAGTTACATTTGTAGAAGCCTGCGAAAAAAAATAATTAAACGGGCAGAGTACAAACACCTTAATAGAATAACAATTAATTCAGTTTTATGAACATTTTCGTAGGAAGCCTTCCATTTAGCCTGGGTGAGGCAGATTTAAAAGCAGCATTTGAGGCTTATGGCACAGTAGATTCTGTAAAAATTATTACAGATAAGGTAACCGGCAGGAGCAAAGGTTTTGGTTTTATTGAAATGTCTGATGACGAAGCAGGTGAAGCAGCTATTAACGAGCTGAACGGATCTTTGCTTGGTGGCAGGAACATTGTAGTAAACAAGAGCGAGCCAAGGCCGCAGCAGGAAAGAAGGAGCTTTAGCAACAACCGTGGTGGCGGGTTTAACCGTGACAACAACCGTGGTGGTTATGGCGGCGGCGGAGACCGTGGCGGCTACAACCGTAACAGCGGCGGTGGTGATTACAACCGTGGTGGACGCTACTAATATAAAAAATATTATCTTCTCTTTAAAAACCGGCTTTTTAGCCGGTTTTTTGTTTTCTGCCACCCGAAAATGATTGCGGTTTTGTTTTGTCTTTTTTAAATAAAACTTTGTCTTTTTTATTTTTGTAAGACTCTGCGAATGCATAATAACTTTGCACCTGTATTTTGATATATAATTATGCACCCGCACAAGTTGCTACCGCTGCTTTTGGTAAATGTTTTGTTTGTAAATGCAATAATGCCAAAAGCGTATGCCCAGAATGGTTCTGAGGCTTTAACCCTTAAGCAGGCGCTTGCCGTGGCTCAGGGTAATAATAACAGGGTTGTTCGCGCTGCAATTGAAGAAGAAATTGCGCGGGAAGAAGTAACCGAAGCCCGTGAACGCAAACTGCCAAGCCTTGACTTTCATACCGCCTTTGCCCGGCGCACAAATATTACAGAGTTTGTAAAGGGTGTGTTAAGCGGACGTGAAGTAACCTTTATCCACAATAATAAATACGACTTTACCCTTGGTGCAAGCCTGCCCGTTTATCAGGGTAATAAAATAAAGAACGATATACGCAAAGCAGGGCTCCGTGCCGATGTTTCCGGCCTGCAGTATATGCAAACCCAGAAAGATGTAAACCTTGAGGTGGCGGCCCTGTATCTTGATATTTACAAGCTTATGCAACTCGACAAACTGCTGGTGGAGAATGTGGAAGAAGAAAAAGAGCGCCTTAAAGAAGTAGAATCGTTGCTTAAGCACGGCATTGTTACCAAAAACGAGGTGCTTCGCGCCAAGCTTCAGCTAACCGACCGGGAGTTGCTGCTGCTTAATAACCAAAAAGATATTGAGGTGGCTTATGATGAGCTGCGTACCCTGCTGCATTATCCTGAAGAACAGGGGCTTGCTATAGATACGCTCGATATACTGAATGTGGGCAACGAACTGAATTTTGCCTTGCTTCAAAATACGGCTATGGCTAATGAAGAAATCAAGGCATCTGAACTGTATACTAACATAAGCCTGCTTGATGTTAAAAATGCCAAAGCCAATTACTACCCCACCATAAGCCTGTACAGCAGCTATACGTATAGCTACCCCAACTTTTTACTGTTCCCGCCGCACTGGAATCCCTACAGTTTTGGCGAGGTAGGTGTGCAGCTGGTGTATGATATAAGTGGCCTTTATAAAAACGGCACTAAAGTTTCGGTGGCTAAGAAAAGGGCCGATTCTGCTTCCCGCGAAGCTGATATTGTGGCCGATGAGGTGCACGACCGCATCTTTAGGCAATACACGCAATACCTGGAACAAAAAGACAAGTTTAAGGTAACTGATGCCGCCCTGGACCTGGCTACCGAAAACTACCGCCTTGTAAAGCTGCAATACCTTAACCGCCTAGTGGTGGTAACCGAGATGATTGATGCCGATAATGCCCTGTTACAGGCAAAGTTTGACCACGTTTCGGCGCGTATTGATGCTGTTATGAAGTATTATGAACTGCTGCATACGGCAGGTATTTCTTTTGCAAATTAACCTTACCCTATATAGATTATGAAACTTTTTAGTCCCGCCACTTCAAAGGGATATTTGCACACCGTTGTTACTGTGGTTTCTATGGTTATGGTTGTTAGCGGCATTGTGCTGGCAACCTGGTTTTTTGTGTACTACCGCAACCACGAAGAAACTAACGATGCCCAGGTAGAGCAATACATAACCCCCGTGGCAGCACGTATTTCGGGGTATATAAAGGAAGTGCGTTTTCAGGAGAACCAGTTTGTGCACAAAGGCGATACACTGATTGTAATAGACAACCGCGAGTACAAAGCCCGTCTTGATAAGGCTGTAGCCGATGAGCTTACGGCCAAAAGCGCCATTAACGTAAGCCGCCATGCGGCTGTTGCCACCGCAGGGCAGGATGTTGTGGAGCAGTCTAAGTTGCCGGGTGCTAAGGCGGTAATGGTAAAGGCGCAACAGGAGCTGGAACGTTATAACGCCCTGTACAAAGAACAGGCGGCTACCCTGCAACAGGTAGAGCGCGTGCAGGCCGATTATGATGCGGCACTGTCTCATTACAATGAAATAAAAAACAGCATTACCCGTGCAGGCCTCGATACGCGCCAGGCAGGTACTAAAATACCTGAAGCCGAAGCGGTATATATGGCTAAGAAAGCTGAAGCCGAAAACGCTGCATTGTTCTATTCGTATACCGTTATTACAGCGCCTTATGATGGTTATGTGGGCAAGCGTACGCTACAGCCCGGGCAGTTGGTTAAAGAGGGGCAAACACTTGTAAATGTGGTAAGCAGCGAAAAATGGGTAGTGGCTAATTTTAAGGAAACCCAGCTGGAGTATTTAAAAGTAGGCAGTGAAGTTACCCTTGCGGTTGATGCCTTGGGTGATAGGGAGTTTACGGGTATTATACAATCGCTGTCGCCGGCAAGCGGGGCACGGTTTTCGGTATTGCCGCCCGATAACGCCACCGGTAATTTTGTAAAGATTGAGCAGCGCATCCCGGTTAAAATCGTGCTGAAGGAAGATGAAGGCGCTGAATTTCTCCGTGCAGGCATGAATGTTATTGTAATAGCCGAACACCGCTAAACCATGTCTCAAAAAGGGGTTTTTAAGGCCTGGGTGCCCAACTGGCTCAGTATAACGGTGCTGTTTTTTTGCCTGCTCCACTGCATGGTGCTGCTGGGGGTGTATACCAGTAATGTAACCTATTCGGCCAGTTTTCTTGATGTAGAGGTGGAGGATTTGCAATTTTCGCTGTGTGTTACGTACGGCACATTCCTCGCTACGCTACTGGTAGAAAGCAGGCTGTTTAAATACTTCCCGGCAAAAAACTACTTTTTGGTAATATTCAGCCTTTCGGCCATAACATTCGTACTTTCAGGCTATACCAAAAACTTCGCCTTGTTCATAGTACTCCGCGCTGCCGAAGGGGTGCTCATGGCCCTGCCGTGGCTACCCATGCGCCAGTTGCTCATTAGCAGGTTTACATCGCGCAATGCCACCATTATTGGCTTTAGCTTTACCTATGCGGCATTGTTGCTTGCATCGCCTTTTGTAATGAACCTGGCCGTATACCTGCTCGATAATTACGACTGGAAGTACATGGCGTGGGGCTCGGCATTGTTTCAGGTAGTGTGTGTAGCGCTTATATTGGCTACGTTTAAAAGCCATCGCATCCATAAAAAAATACCGCTTTACCAGTTAGACTGGGCCAGTTTTGTACTGGTACATGCTACTATACTATCCGGTGCTTTTGTGTTTATTTACGGCGAAAAAAAATACTGGTTCCAGAGCGCCCAGATTGTTTGGGCTACCGTTATTTTCCTGCTTTTTGGGGCATTGTTTTTTATGAGGCAGATAACAATTAAGCGCCCGGCTTTTGACCTTTCGGTGTTTAAATACCCCAACCTGCGCATTGGCGTGTACCTGTTTATTATACTTTATATTGCCCGGGCCACTTTAAACATCTGCCACAGCAGTATGCTTACCATTTGGGGTTGGGAGCCCACCCGTGTGGCCGGTGTGCAGTTTATAAACGTGGCAGGTAATGCATTGGGGATGCTGTTTGCGGGGATATGCCTGGCGCAAAAAGTAGCCAGCCGGACAATTTTTATAACCGGTTTCCTGCTGCTTGCTGTGCATCATTTATGGATGACCTTTCTGTTTGTGCCTGATTTAGCCCTGCCTGATTTGGCTCCGGCTTATATACTACAAGGGTTTGCTGTTGGCTTTTTGTTTGTGCCGCTGGTGTTGTTTACGGTATCATCAGTTCCGGGTAAGTTGGCGCCATTTTCGGGTACAAGTGGTGTAATGGGGCGCTTTTGGGGCAGTACCATAGGGTTTTGCATCATGCAGAATGCGCAGGTATACCTCACGCAAAAGCATTTCCAGAAACTCATCATATCGGCCCTGCCCGAAAGCCCTCAAACGCAGGAAAGGCTGGCTGCAGGGGTGCAAAAATTCGCCTCAAAAGGCTATGCTGATGATGCAGCCTACACGCTTTCGCTGAAAAGCCTGGCGCAATCGGCCCGCACACAGGCGGTGCTGCTTACCAATATGGAAATTTTCACTGTAACGGGCTATGTGCTTCTTGGGGTAGTGGTGCTGTTGATATTCAACCGTCAGGTGCGGAAGTCGTTTGACGTGTTTAAAAATAAAGTTTGGGGAAGCTGATATCTTTTTGGCTTTTGTTGTGGGTAAACCCCGTGCCTTTGGTGCGGGGTTTATTTTTTCCGAATAACCAAATTACAACATTACCGAATTAACAAATTACCGCATCACCACATAACCAAAAATCGTATTTTTGCTAAAGGCACTTTTTGGGTGCTTTTTATGTTAACTATTTAAGATCCTTGCAGTTGCTATGTACCTGATTTTTGACACCGAAACAACCGGATTACCCAAACGCTGGGATGCGCCCATAAGCGATACTGATAACTGGCCGCGCTGTATACAAATAGCCTGGCAGTTGCACGACGAAATGGGCGAGCTTGTAGAGCACCAGGATTACCTTGTGCGCCCTGACGGCTTTAATATCCCCTATGATGCCGAGCGTATTCACGGTATTAGTACAGAACTTGCCGCTGAGCAGGGTATTAGCCTTGCTGAAGTACTGGAGAAATTCAATATAGCACTATCTAAAGCCTCATTTATTGTTGGGCAGAATGTTGGGTTTGACGTAAACATTATGGGTGCCGAGTTATACCGCAATGGTATTGAAAGCCGCCTGGGCAGTATGAAAGTGCTCGACACCTGTACCGAAATTACGGCCGACCTCCTGAAACTTCCCGGTGGACGTGGAGGCAGGTTTAAGCTGCCTACACTAACCGAGCTGCATCAATACTTATTTGGCGAACCGTTCTCTGAGGCGCACAACGCCACAGCCGACGTTGAGGCTACCACCCGCTGTTTCCTTGAGCTGCTTAAGCGCGATATCTTTACCAAGGAAGAGCTTGATGTACACCCGTCATATTTCCAGGAATTCCGCACTAAAAACCCGGAGCCGGTTAAGCTTATTGGCCTTAAGCACATCAACCTTAAAAAAGCAAGCGAAGAGGTTCGCGCACGCCTTGAAAAGCTTCGTGGTGCTGATGCCGTTGAGGTTGTTGCCCCGGCAGAGCAGATAGATATTACAGGTGTAAATTTTGTACACCTGCACAACCATACGCAATTTTCGGTACTGCAATCTACCATTAGCGTGCCTGATTTGGTTAAGGCTGCGGCCAAACACAAAATGCCCGCCGTTGCCATGACCGACCACGGCAACATGATGGGGGCGTTTCACTTTGTGAGCAACGTACTGAACCACAACAAAGCGGCTGAAGCCAAGAACAAAGCTGCCATAGAAGCCGGCGAAGAACCAACCGAGGTTATCATGAAGCCCATTGTGGGCTGCGAGTTCTTTATTTGCGAAGACCATAAAGACAAATCCCGTAAAGACAACGGCTACCAGGTGGTGCTTTTGGCGAAGAACAAAAAGGGTTACCACAACCTGGCAAAGATGGCTTCCATAGCTTATACAGCCGGATTTTACTACGTGCCGCGTATTGATAAGCGCGTTGTAGAGCAGTATAAGGATGATATTATGGTGCTTTCGGGCAACCTGTATGGCGAAATCCCTAACAAGGTACTGAACATTGGTGAAAACCAGGCCGAAGAAGCCCTGTTGTGGTGGAAAGAACGTTTTGGCGACGACTTTTACATGGAGCTGATGCGCCACGGCCAGGAAGACGAAGACCGCGTGAGTGCTTCGCTTATTAAGCTGGCACGCAAGCATAATGTAAAGCTTGTTGCTACAAATAACACCTACTATGCCGATAAGGGCGACAGCCATGCGCACGACATTTTACTGTGTGTAAAAGACGGTGAAAAGCTGGCAACACCCAAGGGGCGCGGGCGTGGCTTCCGTTACGGGCTGCCCAATAACGAATACTATTTTAAGAGTGGCGATGAGATGAAGGCTTTGTTTAAAGACCTTCCGGAAGCCATTTTCAATATACAGGAAATTGTAGATAAGGTAGAAACCTACTCGCTGTACCGCGATGTACTGCTGCCTAAATTTGATATTCCTGAAGAATTTCTTGTTGCCGAAGATGCCGAAGACGGCGGTAAGAGGGGAGAAAACAAATTCCTGCGCGACCTTACCTACAAAGGCGCTGCAAGGCGCTACCCCGAAATTACAGATGACATTCGCGAGCGCCTTGATTTTGAGCTCAAGACCATCGAAAACTCGGGTTATCCGGGGTACTTCCTTATCGTGCAGGACTTTATTGCCGAAGCCCGCAATATGGGCGTATCGGTAGGGCCGGGCAGGGGCTCGGCGGCGGGTAGTGCAGTGGCCTATTGTTTGGGTATTACCAACATAGACCCCATTAAGTACGACCTGCTTTTTGAGCGTTTTCTGAATCCGGACAGGGTGTCGATGCCCGATATTGATATTGACTTTGACGATGAAGGCCGTGGCAGCGTTATGGACTACGTTATCAACAAATACGGCGCAAGCCAGGTGGCGCAAATTATTACTTACGGTACCATGGCGGCTAAATCGTCTATCCGTGATACGGCGCGTGTGCTGGATTTACCGCTATTTGAAGCCGATAAGGTAGCTAAGCTTATCCCGAACATGAAGTTGGCCAAGATATTTACGCTCGACCAGAATGCGCTTAAAGGCGCACTGCGTTCAGATGAGTTTGATCGCGTGCAGGAACTGATAGGTCTTGCAAATGGTGAAGATCTTACCGGCGAAACCATACAGCAGGCCAAGGTGTTAGAGGGCTCACTCCGCAACACGGGCATACACGCCTGTGGGGTTATCATTACGCCCGATGACATTACCAATTTCGTCCCGGTATCGGTAGCTAAGGATTCTGACCTGTATGTTACCCAGTTTGATAACTCGGTGGTAGAAAGCGCTGGCTTGCTTAAGATGGACTTCCTTGGGCTTAAAACCCTTACGCTGATTAAGGATACCGTTAAGCTGGTAAAATATAAGCACAACATAGACCTTGACCCCGAGGCATTCCCTATAGACGATGTAAAAACATATGAGCTTTTCCAGAGGGGAGAAACAGTTGGGGTGTTCCAGTACGAATCGCCCGGTATGCAGAAGTACATGAAAGACCTGAAGCCTACCGTGTTTGCCGACCTTATTGCCATGAACGCGCTGTACCGCCCGGGCCCGCTGGAATACATTCCCAGCTTTGTGCGCCGTAAAAATGGCGAGGAAGAAATAAAATACGACCTTGATGCCTGCGAGGAATACCTTAAGGAAACCTACGGCATTACCGTATACCAGGAGCAGGTAATGCTCCTGTCGCAAAAGCTGGCCGGCTTTACCAAGGGTGAGGCCGACGTATTGCGTAAAGCGATGGGTAAGAAGCAAAAGGACGTTCTTGATAAAATGAAGCCTAAGTTTGTTGCCCAGGCTGCAGAAAAAGGCCATAACCCCATGGTGCTGGAAAAAATCTGGAAAGACTGGGAGGCCTTTGCGAGTTACGCCTTCAACAAAAGCCACTCTACCTGCTATGCGTGGGTAGCCTACCAAACGGCTTACCTTAAGGCGCATTACCCTGCAGAATACATGGCGGCGGTACTGAGTAACAACATGAACGACATTAAACAGGTTACGTTCTTTATGGAAGAATGTAAGCGTATGGGCCTTGAGGTTTTGGGGCCTGATGTTAATGAATCGTACTATAAATTTACGGTAAACGACCGTGGTGCCGTGCGTTTTGGTATGGGTGCTGTAAAAGGCGTGGGTGCCGGTGCGGTAGATACCATTGTGCAAAACCGTAAAGACGGTAACTATAAGTCAATTTTTGATATGGCTATCCGTATCGACCTGCGTTCGGCTAATAAAAAAGCGTTTGAAAACCTGGCGCTTGCCGGTGGTTTTGACTGCTTTACCGAAACCCACAGGGCGCAGTACTTCCACATGGATGCCACCGATAATATATCGTTCCTGGAAAAGGCCATGCGATATGGCGCCAAAATGCAGGACAGCGCAAACTCAAGCCAGGTAAGCCTTTTCGGCGAAGCCAGCGAAGTGCAGATTCCTGAGCCCGTTGTGCCGCCGTGCGAGGAGTGGAGTACTATGGAAAAGCTTGCCCGGGAGAAAGATGTGGTAGGTATTTATATCTCAGGCCACCCGCTTGACGATTACAGGTTTGAAATGAAGTATTTTTGTAAAGACAAGCTTGAAATGCTTAAAAGCCTGGAACAGCATGTAAACAAAAACCTGAGTTTTGGGGGGATAATAAGCAATGTGCAGCACAAAACGGCTAAAAACGGCAAGGGCTGGGCGGCGTTTTTCCTTGAAGGGTATGATGAAAGTTATGAGTTCCGTATTTATGGCGAGGAATACCTTAAGTTCAGGCACTTCCTTATTGGCAATAATTTTACTTATATGAGGGTATTGGTGCGCGAAGGCTGGACCAATGCAGAGGGCAAGAAAGGCGAGCCGCGCATTCAGTTTGTGGCCATACAATATCTTCAGGATGTACTGACTACGTTTGCTAAAAAGCTCATCATACAGTTCAATGTGCTCGATTTGCAGGAACAGCTTATTCAAAACCTGTTTAGCCTGTTTACCACTAATAAAGGCGACCATCAGGTAAGTTTTGAGGTTATGGAGCTTGAAAAAGTAAAGAAACAGATACAGGTGGCAGCAGCGCCTCAGCCGGTTGAGGCTGCCGGCGATGGTGAAGACGATGAATTTGCCGCTGTTGAGGTAGATGAAGCCGTAACCGAAGAGGTGGAAGATGTGCAGGTGGTTACCAAACTCACCATGCCAAGCCGCAAGCTGAAGGTAAAAATATCAAATGAATTACTGCAAGAGCTTGATAGGTTGCAAGTTGGGTTTAAACTCAATTAATATAGATTTTATCTATCTTAAGCATAATCAAAACCTATGTGATTAACGTAAGTTTTAGATACTAATGCTTAACTTTGTACACGATTATAATTTTGATAACTAATTTACACGCGATAAGATATGGCACAAGCAATAACCGATGCTACTTTTGAAGAAGTAGTATTAAAATCAGACAAGCCGGTATTAGTAGACTTTTGGGCAGCATGGTGTGGCCCATGCCGCATGGTAGGCCCAATCATTGAAGAAATAGGCCAGGAATATGAAGGCAAAGCCGTAGTAGGCAAGGTAGACGTAGACGCTAACCAGGAGTTTGCTGCAAAATACGGTATCCGTAACATCCCTACAGTACTTGTTTTCCAAAATGGTGAAGTAGTAGGCCGCCAGGTGGGTGTTGCACCAAAACAAACTTACACAAATGCTATAGACGCGCTACTGTAAGCCCGTTTAGCTTCAATATAAAAGAGCCACGCAATTGCGTGGCTCTTTTATTATGCGGTTTTCTCAACCTGTTTGGCTTCATAATGCTCGTTATCCCACCGGGCAAGCTGTATTATAATAGGTATTAGCGTTTTGCCCTTATGGGTAAGGGTATATTCTACCCTTGGGGGCATTTCCTTAAACTCTTCCCTAAACAAAATACCATCGGCCTCAAGTTCTTTAAGGGTATCGGTCAGTACCTTTTTAGATATGGTGCCTATGCTGGCATGCAGCTGCCCAAAACGGGCCTTGTGGTCGCGCAGCATATAAATAACTATAGGTTTCCATCGTGTACCCAGTATAGACATAGACCGGTAAACGGGGCAGTCGCTGTATTTAAAAACGTCTTTATTCATAATGGTTACGTTTTGGTTACCACTTTAAACTATTAATGGTTACAAAAATAAACTATTGTAAGTACATTTGCATATATTTAAATACATAAATTAATTGTAATGAGTTTAGAATCTTTGTTTACACCATTTCAGTATAAATCACTTACCCTAAAAAACCGCTTTGTAATGGCACCCATGACGCGTGCTTTTGCAACAGACGGCATACCTAACAGCCGGATTGTTGATTACTATACGCGCCGTGCAGCAGCCGGTGTGGGCCTTATTCTTACCGAAGGCACGGTTATAGACCGCCCGGCCTCTAAAAATCTTAAAGATATACCCAACTTTCATGGCGATGAAGCCCTTGCCAACTGGAAGAACGTAGTAGATTCGGTTCACAATGCAGGTGGAGCCATTGCACCGCAAATATGGCACGTGGGCAACACGCCGCAGGGCTGGCAGCCCCCTGTTGCGTTTGAAAGCCCTGAGAGTATGAGCCTTGAAGACATACAGGAAACCATTAAAGCTTTTGCCAAAGCCGCTGCAGCTGCCAAAGCCCTTGGCTTTAACGCTTTGGAACTGCACGGTGCACACGGCTACCTGATTGACCAGTTTTTTTGGGAAGGTACCAACAAGCGTACCGATGACTTTGGAGGAAGCACCATAAAAGAACGCAGCCGTTTTGCCGTTGAGGTGGTAAAAGCCGTTCGTGAAGCTGTAGGGCCTGATTTTGTTATCATCCTGCGCATATCGCAATGGAAACAGCAGGATTATACGGCTAAGCTTGCTCACACGCCTAATGAGCTTGAAGAATGGCTGATGCCGCTTGCCGAAGCCGGTGTAGACATTTTTCACGGGTCGCAACGCAGGTACTGGGAACCGGAGTTTGAGGGCAGCGACCTTAACTTTGCCGGATGGATTAAAAAAGTTACCGGACAGCCCACCATTACAGTGGGTTCGGTGGGGTTAAATGATGATTTTATGAAAGTTTGGGGTGGCCAGGGTGCCCAGACCCAGAATATAGATGAGCTGGTGCGCCGTTTTGACCGTGGCGATTTTGACCTGGTTGCCGTTGGGCGCTCATTGCTTCAGGACCCGGAATGGGTGCAGAAGGTAAAAGCAGGGCATTTTGATAAGGTTAGCGCTTTTGAAGCCGCAAGCCTGCAAAAGCTGTATTAATACAAAAGCCCTGATTACTTGTCAGGGCTTTTAGTTTGTAAATGTATTTTAGGGCTAAACTATCTCAACAGACTAAAATGTGCCTTGTGTATGTTGCCGTTAGCCCGTTTTACTACAAACCAGTAATCAGTAGCCGGTAAGGAGTGCCCGTTATAAGTACCATCCCAGCCATCTAAGTAGTGCAAAACGGCTATCAGTTTGCCATAGCGGTCAAATATTTCGGTAACAATACCGGGTTCATAGGCCGCATACTCAATATGCCACAAGTCGTTTTCGCCATCGCCATTTGGTGTAAAATACCGGGGATAGTTTAGCAATGTAATGTTGCCGGTGGCTGTGCCACAGCCGTTTTTATCGCGTACGTAAACTTTGTAATGCCCTGCGGGCAGGTTTTCAAAATAGGGCTCATCCTGAAAATGAATACCATCAAGCGAATATTCATAATTGCCATTTCCACTTGCTGAAATGCTTATGGAATTGTCGTTATAAGTCCAGTCGGTTCCATTTACTTCAATTGCACTTGCACCGGACGACATAACTACTTCAAATACTGCTGTAGTACTACAGGTAACAGTGCCATAATTTTGTGTTACGGTTACTTCATACTCTCCGGCTTCAACAGCATCAATGTAAGGTTCCTGGCTTGTTAGTGCCTGGTTGTTAAGCGACCAAGTGAAGGTGTGGTCGGTTGATAACCCGGTGTCTATATGTAAGGCATTGGTATTGCCTTCGCACATGTAATAATACGGGGCTAAGTTTATAATAGGGGATTGGGTTACAACTACGGTTAATGTTGTGGGCATAGCGCACTGACCGGCGGAGGGAGTAAAAGTGTATGTGGTTGTTGATGAGTTGTTTATTTCCGGCAGCCAGCTTCCGGTAATACCATTATTTGACGTTGTGGGTAAAGCAGCCAGTGTTTCTCCGGAACAAATAGCCGCAACAGCAGTAAATGTTGGTGTTATGTTCGGGCTTACGGTAATGGTAAGTGTTGTTGTAGTGGCACACTGCCCCTCAGTTGGGGTAAACGTATAAGTGGTTGTTACGGTGTTATTTAAAGCCGGAGACCACGTTCCGCTAATGCCGTTGTTAGAGGTTACAGGCAATGCAGCCGGTATTTCGCCAGAACAGATTGCGGTAACAGGTGTAAACGTTGGTGTTATACCTTGGTTTACCGTGATAGTAAGCGTTGTGGTTGCAGCGCATTGCCCGGCTGTGGGGGTAAAGGTATAGGTAGTTGTACTGGTGCTGTTTAACGCAGGAGACCAGCTTCCTGTAATACCATTGTTAGAAGTTGTGGGTAAGGCTGCCGGTGTTTCGCCGGGACAAATTGCGGCAACAGGTGTAAATGTTGGTGTTGTACCCTGATTTACCGTTATGGTAAGCGTTGCTGTTGGGGCACATTGCCCGGTTGTGGGGGTAAAGGTGTAAGTAGTTGTTACCATATTGTTTAATGCCGGAGACCATGTGCCGGTTATACCATTATTTGAGGTTGTAGGCAGGGCTGCCAGTGTTTCGCCGGGACAAATTGCGGCAACCGGGGTAAATACTGGTGTTATGATAGGATTTACTGTAATGGTAAGGGTGGCTGCCGTGGCACACTGCCCTGTATCTGGCGTAAAAGTATAAGTTGTTGTGGTTGTATTGTTTAATGCAGGTAACCAGCTTCCTGTAATGCCTTCAATAGATGTTGTAGGTAATGAAGCCAATGTTTCGCCGGCGCATATTGCAAGAACCGGGGCAAATGTTGGTGTAGGGTTTACAGCAATGGTTAACGTTGTGTTTGTGGCGCATTGCCCCTCAGTTGGTGTAAACGTATAAGTGGTTGTTGCCATATTGTTTAAACCCGGAGACCATGTGCCTGTTATACCATTATTTGAGGTTGTAGGTAAAGGTGCTAATGTTGCGCCAACGCATATTGGGCTAACAGCAGTAAATTCGGGTGTTGGAAACGGAACAGCTACAACGGTAAGCAATAAATAGCCATTACCGCCATTACCACCTATGCCTGTAGGGTTTGGCGAACCGTCGTTATCATAAGATGCGCCGCCCCCGCCACCTCCAAAGTCGCCGCCATGGCCGCCGTTACCGCCGTCTGCACCGCCTCCTCCGCCTCCTCCGCCGAAGTAACCGTCCATATAGCTGCCACCGTCTGCACCATTTGCGCCGGAACTGCCGTTGCCGCCACAGCTTCCTGCCCCGCCGCCGCCGCCTGCACCGGCTGTTGTACCATTTCCTGCCGCTGTAGCATCTGTCTGTGCACAGGGAGTACCGCTGGTTGTAGCGCCAAATCCTCCGCCTGTGCCCCATTCCCCTAAAACAGTTACGGGATTGCCGCCTGTGCCGCCTGTGCCTTCACCGGTTCCGTTAGGATCAAATCCGGCAGCTAAAGGCCCCCAGCCACTTGCATATGGGCCACCTGCTGCGCCTCCGCCCGCGCCTGCCCCTACCATACAATATCCTGTAATTATATTATCAGTATAACAAGTAATAGGATCGCTAATTGCGCCATATCCTCCACCTCCACCTTCTCCGTTAGAACCTGCGCCACCACCGCCTCCGCCTCCGCCGCCATCAGTATCACTGCCGCGAACGCCCTGTGTGCCAGGGCCTCCCCTCATTCCAAATGTTCCTGTAAGCCCAGTTCCAAATGTTGATGATACTCCAAACATACTACTTGTGTATGTGCCGGCTGCATTATACCCGCCATATCCGCCGGGACCGCCGGTTGCACTTAAAAATAACCCTGTAGTGTTGTTGTTTACCCCCGGCGAGGTATTAAACCAGGTTGCGCCTCCTGCTGTGCCATTGCCCCCGTTTGTACCGCCGGCACCACCAATACCAATACTGTAGCAGTAAGAGTTTCCGCCTATTGCGGTAAACGTTACCTGTGCATAGGCTGCACCGCCACCGCCACCGCCCGTACCGTTAAATGCACCTCCGCCACCGCCACCTGCACCCCAGGCCTGAATAGTTACCTGGTAACAGTAGCCTTCTTCAAACATTATGCAGTCGCTTCCGCTAAAGGAAGAATATATTCCTGAGCTGTTTATTGTTGATGGAATTGTTTGCGCAGACAAAATAGTAAAGAGTAACAATAGGAAAGGTGTAAACACCGCCTTTTTTTGTAGCGTGAGTTTTTGCTTCATGGGTTGGATGTGTTTGTGCGGCCTTAAGAAAAAACTTCTTAAGGCTTTGGAGATTTACGTGTTGATTTTTAGCAATTTTTGTTAAAATTACATAATTTATTTACATTGTTGGCTTTATGTTTTACAAATATTCTTTATTAGGGTAATAATCATTTTAAAGGTGTAGGATTATGGTTTTATATTTGTGAAAATTTGTGTAATTGGTGGCTAAGCTAAACCAATTCACTACATTTGGAAGTATGAACATTGATGCACAATTAGAAAAAATATCTGCCTTCTCGCACCTTGAGCTTTTGGCCAACCAAATAGTGGAAGGTTTTATCTCAGGGATGCATAAAAGCCCGTTTCATGGCTTTTCAAGCGAGTTTGCCGAGCATAAGGTGTACAACCCCGGCGAAAGCACAAAAGCTATAGACTGGAAGCTATATGCCCGTACCGACAGGTTGTACAGCAAGCGTTATGAAGAAGAAACTAACCTGCGTTGCCACCTGATTATAGACAACTCATCGAGCATGCATTATCCAAAGCTTAAAGATGGGCAGCAGTTTTATGAGAATAAGATAGGCTTTTCGGTACTGGCCTCGGCCGTGCTTATGGATTTGCTAAAGCGCCAGCGCGATGCTGTGGGGCTTAGCGTGTATTCTGATACCTACGAGTATTATTCTCCCGAAAAGGGCAGTGGAAGGCACCACCGCATGTTATTAAACAAGCTGGAGGGTATGCTTACGGCCCCATCTGCGGCTAAAAATACCGATACCACTACCTTTTTACACCAGATAGCCCAAAAGCTGCACCGCCGTAGTATGGTGGTTTTGTTTACCGATATGTTTCAGCCGGGTAATGATGAGGCGCTGTTTAACGCCCTGCAACACCTGAAGCACGACAAGCACAAGGTGGTATTATTTCATGTAATAGACAAAAAAACCGAGCTCGGCTTTGATTTTGACAACGCCCCGCGCAAGTTTATTGACCTTGAAAGCGGCGAACAGGTTAATCTTTTTGCCGAAAATGTAAAGCAGGAGTATGAAAAAGTGGTGGAAACCTACTTTAAAAAGGTAGCCGAAACCTGTATGCAGTATAAAATTAAGTACGTACCCGTTTCGGTAGACGAAAAATTTGAAAAAATTATGACTACTTACCTTGTTGAGAAACAAAAGTTTGGCTAATTTTATAAAAAATAATTATCAAATTGTTTCAAAAACATTTGCAGAAGTCAAAAACGGTCGTATATTTGCACCCGTAATAATGAAACAAACAGCGCTAAGCTGCTAATCATTAAGAACGCTGGTTTGGTAGTTCAGTTGGTTAGAATACCTGCCTGTCACGCAGGGGGTCGCGGGTTCGAGTCCCGTCCAGACCGCCAGTAAATTGCAAAGAAAGCCCTGCTTAAAGCGGGGCTTTTTGCGCCGAAATATATTACCTTCCGTAACAGGAGGTATCACGATAGTTGTGTTGTTTATGCCGCGAAAGCGGTAGGTTTAGTAGTTAGACCAATGAAAAGCTTTCCATTAAGTTGGAGGGCTTTTTTGATTTTTAATAGCTTTGTAAGTAATCAAATGCCTATGGATACTATAACACACCACCTAACAACCGGCACTGCGGCCGAAATCTCATCAGCCGGAACCGTAATACCAAACATACAGGATGGTATAGACCTTATGGGTAATCTGTATTATCAGGGGTTTGATAAGATAATCATCCATCAGGCAAATATAATCCCTGCCTTTTTTGACCTGAAGACCGGTATAGCCGGCGAAATACTCCAGAAGTTTTCTACATACAGGGTCAGGCTGGCCATTGTGAGCGATTTCAGCCACTATCAGAGCAAAAGCCTGGCCGACTTTATATATGAGTGCAACAACGGCAGGCAGGTTAATTTTGTGGCTTCTGTACAGGAGGCCTTAGATAAATTTAATGACTAATGAAAAGGATTACAGTATTTTGCGGTTCAAGTTTTGGAACCGACCCACTTTTTGAAAAACAGGCATATCTTACAGGGCAAACCCTTGCTGCTAAGGGTATTGGCCTGGTATATGGCGGTGCCCAGGTAGGGCTTATGGGGGCCGTGGCAAATGGCGTACTCAATACCGGTGGCGAGGCCATAGGTGTATTGCCCCATTTTCTGCAAACCAAAGAAATTGCCCATAACGGCCTGACTGAGCTCATTTTAGTAGAGTCTATGCACGAACGCAAAACCAAAATGAACGAACTGTGCGATGGCGTAATAGCGCTTCCCGGGGGCTTTGGTACGCTTGAAGAACTGTTTGAAATGCTTACCTGGGGCCAGTTGGGGCTGCATAAAAAGCCTGTAGGCCTGCTGAATATCAACGGTTTTTATGATGAGCTCATGGCATTTGTAAACACTATGGTAGATAAAGGCCTGCTGAAGCCTGTAAACCGTGATATGTTGCTTGTTGACAGTACAATAGAGGGGCTTCTGGTAAAAATGGAAGCCTATAAAGCACCCGAAACCGGCAAGTGGATTAGCAAAGAAACCACCTGATTACTGCCCTGATTGTTATATTTTGACTATTTTTGGGATGCCGCTGCGTGCGGGTTTACCGGATGAAAAAACTGATTCTATTACTTTTTGGCCTGCAACTAACTTCATGTCAGTACTTTGAAAAACAAGTGCCTGATGAAGATGCCCTGTTGCAGGAACGCCTTAAAGAAATAGACTGGAACAAGGTAAGCAGTTACCCGTCTTTCCCGGAATGCGATGCCATAACCGATAAAAACCTGCGTAAAGAGTGCTTTTTCAGTACGTTAACACGCCTGGTGCAGGAAAAACTGGGAGCCGATACCGTTGCCTTACTGGCACCACAAATTGACACCATTAACCTGAAAGTCACCATATTGGCCGATGCGTCAATGAAGTTTGAACCACAGTTTCCGGTTGATACTACCATCAACACTACACAGATTGACAGTATTTTAAAAGTGAAACTGGTTGATTTTCCGCAGGTTGAGCCTGCGCAAAAAGAGGGTGTGCCCGTAACCAGCCAGTTTATACTGCCTGTTATTCTTGATGTGCAGGGCGATTAGGCTTAAACCGCAGCACAAACCAGCTCCCTATTGTTACCGGTAATACAATATTCAGCAGCCATTGCAGGGTGGCAGCAATTACTATAACCCACTCATTTACATCCATTTTGCTAAAGAAAAGCACGGCAACACTTCCCCGCACAGCAAAATCGGTAAAGGTAAAGTTAGGTAAAGACGACCCCAAAAAGTACACCGCCGCTATGGCTGCAATCATCATAAAATAAGGCTGTTGCACGCCAAACGCTATAAAAATAAGGTAATGCTGGTGTATGATGCACAGGTAACGCAACACCGCATACAGCATATTTTTTCGGTGTATCTGTTTGGGAATCAGTTTGATGTTTTCAAACAGTCGTTGTAGCGAATAACCCTTTATGGCAATCTTCCGGCTCATGAAAACCAGCCCAATAACAGCCAAAACCCCCAGTAAAATAAGGGTAAGCAGCAGGGCAGGCACCAGGTGGTACCGGCTGTTGAATACAATTATCCCGGCAATACCGGCCAATACGGCTATAATCATCTGGATGCCGTTGCACACCAGGTTTAAAAAAATGACCTGTTTTGCCTGCTCTTTCCTGTAATACAGTGCTTTAGCGGCATATTCGCCCAGCCCGTTTGGTGTAAAAATGGCCAGTGTTACCGCTGCCAATACCTGTTTGGTGCTCTGCCACAACGATATAGCGGTAAAAGTGCTTACCAGCGCCTGCCATTTCAGGATCTCAAAAAAGCGGTTCAGTACGGTAAGTACCAGTACAATAGCTATGGGTAGTATGGCTTTGCTGCTGCTTAAAATGGCGCTAAGCTGCTGCCAGTCAAGTGCTTTGTCATTGCCCAGGCGGTGGGCAATGTAATAAAATGCAGCCCCAACCACTAAAAGTTTGGCTACCAGAACAAGATATTGCTTAGTTTTGTGCGATAGTGCCTGCATGGCGCAAAAGTAAGCAAACATTGGCAAAAGAACGCATAATATTAGGCATAGACCCCGGCACTACCATAATGGGTTTCGGGCTTATAAAGGTGGTAAATAACTCCATGGGTTTTTTGCAACTTAATGAATTACAGTTAAGTAAGTATGATGACCACTACCTGAAACTGAAGCTCATCTTTGAGCGCACCATAGAACTTATTGAAACCCACCACCCCGACGAGATAGCCATAGAGGCCCCATTCTTCGGCAAAAACGTGCAAAGTATGCTCAAACTGGGCCGTGCACAGGGGGTTGCCATGGCTGCGGGGCTTTCAAGGCAGATTCCCATAACCGAATATGAGCCCAAAAAGATAAAAATGGCCATAACCGGCAATGGTAATGCAAGTAAAGAGCAGGTAGCCAAGATGTTACAGCAGTTGCTTGGGTTGAAGGAACTCCCCAAAAACCTTGATAGTACCGATGGCCTTGCGGCCGCCGTGTGCCATTTTTTTAATTCCGGGAAAATTGTGGCCGGAAAAAGCTACTCCGGATGGGATGCTTTTGTGAAGCAAAATTCAGGGCGCATTAAGTAGTGTTTTTTAACAAAAAAGTGCTTAATATTTCACTTTTGGACTTCAAGATTCAGTTTAAAAGTTGAAGGCCAAAAGTCATAAAGTTGGTAAACCGAAGTACTGCGTTAAGTGCGTGACGAAATTTTCAGGGCAACTGTTTTACCTCAAAAAAAATTCACGATATATCGTGAATTTTGAGAAATTCAACTTTGTTTAAAACGCCACCTTTTTTTCAAATGAAAATATGTCAGGCATCGGCCTTTCGACTTTCCCTCTTTCGACTTTTGACTTTTCACTCTTTCGGCCCGCGACTTTTGACTTTCCTTCTTTCGACCTTCGACTTAATCACTAACTTTGCAACATGGCCGGCATTTACATTCACATCCCTTTTTGCAAACAGGCATGCCACTACTGCGATTTCCACTTTAGCACCTCGCTTAAAAAACGTGCCGAAATGGTAGATACCCTGGTGGCCGAAATCGCCCTGCGCAAAAATGAGTTTGCCGGGGTGCAGGTCGAAACCATTTACTTTGGCGGCGGCACACCATCGGTACTTACCAATGAGGAGATAGACCGCCTCATCAGTGCCGTGTATGCCCATTACACCGTTGTGCCCAACCCCGAGATTACACTCGAGGCCAACCCCGACGACCTGTCGCCCGAACGAATTGCCGAATTACCAAATTACCGCATTAATCGTTTAAGCATCGGCATCCAGTCGTTTTTTGAAGACGACCTCAAGCTCATGAATCGCGCCCACGACGCCGCCCAGGCTGAAGCCTGTCTTACTGAAGCCGTTAAGCATTTCGATAACATCTCAATCGACCTCATATACGGCACTCCCGGCATGGATAATACCAAATGGATTGCCAATATCGATAAAGCCCTTAGTTTCGGCATACCGCACATATCCAGCTATGCCCTTACGGTAGAGCCGAAAACCGCCCTGGCCAAATTTGTTAAGGCCGGAACAATCCCGCAACCCGGGGAGGAGCAGGCCCACGAGCAGTTCCTTATCCTGGCCGACCGCCTTACGCAGGAGGGTTTTGTGCACTATGAGCTGTCTAACTTTGGCCGCGAAGGTTTTTTCTCTAAAAACAATACGGCATACTGGCTGGGCAAGAAATACATAGGCATAGGCCCATCGGCGCACAGTTATGATGGCACGCACCGCAGCTGGAACATTGCCAACAACGCCCTGTATCTTAAAGGCATTGCCGCAGGCAGCCTTCCGGCGGAGACCGAGACACTCACTGTGGCCGACCGCTACAACGAATATATTATGACCGGCCTGCGCACCATTTGGGGTGTAGATGTGAATAGGGTTCGTGATGAATTTGGCATTGATTACTACAACTACCTTTTGGCAGAAGCCAATAAATACATAGCACAGGGGCTGCTAAGCCTTGATAACAACATTCTAAAAACCACCCGCGAAGGCAAATTCCTGGCCGACGGGCTGGCAGCTGATTTGTTTTTTGTAGCTTTGGAATAGTGAAGTAATGGAACGCGGATGACACGGATTGAGCGGATTTCCACGGATTTTTATCATGCGGCCCTGTAAGGGCCAGACGTTTCATAGCCTACGGCACCGCCGTGGGGATACGAGTGAAGCTATCCCCTCTTGAGAGGGGTAGGGGTGTGTAAAACTAATGGCAGACCGAATGATACCTGCACTTTCCCGACCCTGAAAGGGTCGCGCATATTAGCCCGGGATGAAATCCCGGGGATAGCATTGTGGATATCGTCATCCGAAATAAAAACAAACATGAAAACAACGCTGACATACAACAACCAAGCCCTGGTGGCTGATTTAACCAAGCCGCTGGACATATCGCTCCCCATAACATCTGAAGGGGTAAACCCCGTGGCATGGTACCTGGGGCAGCCCACCATAGAGCCCGTACGCATGGGCGATTGGACCGGCAAGGTAAGCGAAGGCAGCAGCACCAATTTTAACAACATTTTCTTTAACCCCCACGCACACGGCACCCATACCGAATGCCTGGGCCACATAACCCGCGATTTTTACAGTATTAACCGTGCGCTGAAGCAGTTTTTCTTCATGACGGAGTTAATTTCCATACAACCCGAAGAACACGGTGGCGACCTGGTTATAAGCATGGGGCAGGTAGAAGCGGCGCTGGCCGGTAAAACCCCGCAGGCGCTTGTTATCCGCACGCTGCCTAACGATACCGCCAAGCGCCATAAAAACTACAGCCATACCAACCCGCCTTACCTCAGTGAGGCCGCAGCAACGTTTATCCGTGAAATAGGGGTAGACCACCTGTTAATCGACCTGCCCAGCGTAGACCGCGAGGAAGACGAAGGCCGCCTGGTAGCACACAAAGCCTTCTGGAACGTAAAAGACATCAATAACCTCAATACCGATGCCCGCCACCACGCCACCATTACCGAAATGGTGTATGTGCCTGATTTGGTTACCGATGGCTCTTACCTGCTCAACCTGCAAATAGCCAGTTTTGATAACGATGCCAGCCCAAGCAAGCCGGTTTTGTATGGATTGTCGGAATTTTAGATTGTTGGATTATTCGATTGTGCGGATATCCTGTAGAGATACATTGAATGTGTCTCACGCATGAGTGGCATTCCCCTCCCTCGGAGGGGTGCCCGTAGGGCGGGGTGGGTAAAATGATAACAAAATGCTTTTTTAGAAATAAGCCCACCCCGGCTTCGCCACCCCTCCGGGGGCGGGGAATGCCATTCAAATCCTTAGAAGTGAGTGAAGCTCCCAACAACAGGCAACCATCAACCAACAACTAAAATGAAAAACCTTATAAAACTCGAAGAAGCCGCCTTATTTGCCTTGAGCCTGTACGGCTTCAGTCAATTACCCTATGCCTGGTGGTGGTTTTTGGTATTGATATTGGCGCCCGACCTCAGTATGCTGGGCTACCTTACCGGGAACAAAGCCGGGGCATGGGCCTACAACCTGTTTCACCACAGGGCAGTGGCGGTAGTGTTGTATGTTTTGGGGATATACCTTAACCAAACACAATCGCAGTTAGTAGGCATTATACTCTTTGCCCATATTGCCATGGACCGCTTTTTTGGCTATGGCCTAAAATATGGAAAAGGCTTTGCGTTTACCCATCTGGGTGAGATTGGTAAGGCAAAACAACAATGATATTTGTATCCCGGGCGTTGCCCGGGGCTTTGGAACGTCCGACCCTTTCAGGGTCAAAAAAACTTTGCTACTTTGTCACTTTGTAACTCTGCAACTTTATGACTATTCAGGATTTTTACGACTACTGCCTCTCAAAAAAAGGCGTTACCGAACACTTTCCGTTTGATGAAGATACCCTGGTGTTTAAGGTAGGCGGCAAAATGTTTGCCCTCTCCTCATTATCAAACTGGGAAAAAGGCAACCCCGGCGCCAACCTGAAGTGCGATCCCGACCGCGCCCTGGAACTCCGCGCCGAATATGAGGGTATTGATGCCGGCTACCACATGAGCAAAGTACATTGGAACACCGTTGCCATAAACGCCGATGTACCCGATAAATTGGTACGCGAACTTATAGCCCACAGTTACGACCTGGTGTTTGCCAGTTTAACGAAGAAAATTAGGGAAGAGTTGCAAAGTAGCTGAGTTGCAAAGTGACAAAGATGCAAAGTGACAAAGTTTTGGGTGCTACTGTAGAGACACATTGAATGTGTCTCACACACGAGTTAGCACGTACTGTTTGTCATTCCGAACGAAGCGCAGCGGAGTTGAGGAATCTCGTAACACAAGAGTAAGCACGCACGAGTGGCATTCCCCTCCTTCGGAGGGGTGCCCGTAGGGTGGGGTGGTTAAAAATGTTCAATATGTTATTTCCCACCCCGGCTGCGCCACCCCTCCGTGGGAGGGGAATGCCACTCAAACCCTAATAGTTTACGCATGCCCATTCGGCCACAATTCGCTAACGGTGTTTTTTTCAAGGTTAATAAGTACCTCAAAAAAGCAGTCGCCACCGTCGTTAACATGGCTTAAGTGTTTTCTCCAGCCATCGCCTTCAAAAATGCTACACATAGCATAAATCATTACCTGTTTTTCGCCTTTTTCGTTCAATTCGGGTACATACTGCCTTATATAATAACGCAGGTTAATATCTTCCCTGTTTTCTTTTTGATTATAGGTGTCAAGGCTTTTGTATAGCAAGGCATCGGCCTGTGCTATTTCTTCTTTTGACAGGCTAAGCCCGGGAAAATCTTCGTTGGCAATAACGGCCCTGTAGTCTTTAATTTTTAGGGTATCAGCCGAAATTGGCATGGGAATAGAAACAAGTTCAATATCGCCTTTAGGCTTTTCGGCGTTAACAGGCGCTTCTTTTTTCTGGCATGCAGCCAAAAGCAGTAATGCGGCAAATAGTATATTTTTCATGAAGTGGAGATTTTTTACTACAACGAAAAATACACTTTATTTGTTGTCCTTATTCGCTGGCGCGGACATCCTGTCCGTGCCTTAATAATGCATGAACCATCGGTTGTGAGTGAAGCTTCCAACAACCAACAACCGGCAACCAACAACTAATAAAACGAGCTGCGGAGCCTGCTCAGCTTGCGCGAAAGGTAGTTGACCAGGCCGTTATAGTCGTTAACCGCCATAAGTATTTCCATATTATCAGCATCGGGGCTAACCTGCATTTTAAGGTCCTGTATCAGGCGGCCCAAAAGCAGCCAGCGCAGGTCAATAATATGCTCATTGGTGTATACCGAAATACTCTGGCTCTTGTGTTTAACAGGTATCTGCTGCTTTTCCTCCCACTCGTGCAGGTTGTACTTCTCATCCTGCATATAAATATCGGTTGCGACAGATTGCAGTTCCGGCGGCAGGTTGTTGAGAAAGTTACCGGTCGCAGTCGCAGTCTCAGTCTCAGTCCCGGCCTGCACCTGTTGTTGCGCAAAATAATGGTCGGTAATGGCCTTGTACAGTGCCTGGAATATGGGGTTGGTAAACTGTATTTCGTCTTCCTGAAGGTTCAGGTAAATGCGTTCGTACACCTTGTAGCTTTTACGCTCGGTGTGTTCAAACTCCTTCCCAAACTCGTCATATTTAATATAAACGTCTTCAAAGTCCTGTTCGGTATCGCCATACAGCAACAGGATTTCTATAATACGGCGCTCTACGCGGTCTAATATATTAATGCGTTCCTGCGGGGCATCGGGCATATCGGGCACCACCTGCATGGCCTGTGCCTTGCGCTCATCCTTAAATTTCTTGTCGGCCTCGGCAACCTCTTTGCTGCTTACCTGCGCCAGCTCGCTTACCAGTATCTGCTCGCTGATGTCCATAATACGGCTCACTTCCTGCACATATACCTCACGCTGAATACGGTCCGGAATCTTACCAATACTCCCCACCATATCGCGTATAAGCCCTGCTTTCTTAACCGGGTCGGCCTTGGCTTCATCCATTAGTAATGATGCCTTAAACTGGATAAAATCCTTCGGACTTTCCTCAAGGTATTTTACAAGTTCGTCATGCGGGGTTTTCTTCGCGAAGCTGTCCGGGTCATCCCCATCAGGGAAAGAGCACACCTTAACGTTCATGCCTTCTTCCAGAATCAGGTCAATACCGCGAATAGAAGCACGAAGCCCCGCAGCATCGCCGTCAAACAGTACGGTAATGTTCTTGGTAAGGCGGCTAATAAGGCGAATCTGGTCGGGCGTTAGCGCTGTGCCGCTTGAGGCCACCACGTTTTCAATACCCGCCTGGTGCAGCTGTATCACGTCGGTATAGCCCTCTACAAGGTAGCAGTTGTCTTTCTTGGCAATGGCCTGCTTGGCATGGAAAATACCATACAGCACCTTGCTCTTGTGGTAAATATCGCTTTCGGGGCTGTTAAGGTACTTGGCTACTTTTTTGTCGTTGCCTAATATCCTACCTCCAAAACCCAGCACCCTGCCACTCATACTTTGTATGGGAAACATAACCCTGCCCCTGAACCTATCTGCCATCCTGCCGTCTTCACGGACGATAGTTAAACCTGTTTTTTCCAGATATTCCAGCTTGTAGGCTTTAGAAATACCCTCCTTACTAAAAGCATCCCATTCTTCAGGCGAATAACCCAGCCCCCATTTTTTTATGGTTTCGCCGGTAAAGCCACGCTCCTTAAAGTAGGAATAGCCTATAGACCGGCCTTCATCAGTATTATGCAGTACATTTTGGAAATACTTCGCTGCAAACTCCGAAACCAGGTACATGCTTTCTTTTTCGTTGGCCTGTTCCTTCTGGGCATCGGTTTGCTCGGTTTCCTCAATTTCTATGTTGTATTTGCGCGCCAGGTAGCGAATGGCCTCCGGGTAGGTAAAATGCTCGTGCTCCATAAGGAATGCCACAGCATTACCGCCCTTGCCTGAGCTGAAATCTTTCCATATCTGCTTTACGGGGCTTACCATAAAACTGGGCGATTTCTCGTTACTAAACGGGCTCAGGCCCTTATAATTGGTGCCCGAGCGTTTCAGGGTAACAAAATCGCCGATAACCTCCTCTACACGGGCGGTTTCAAAAACGGTGTCTATGGTATTTTTAGAAATCAAGTCTTATGGGTTGCAAAGTAACAAAGAAGCAAAGTTACAAAGTTTTTCGCCAGCATTTTTAGGGTATGAGTGGATTCCCCTCCTCCGGAGGGGTGCCCGTAGGGCGGGGTGGGTGAAATGATAAGAATTAGGTTTTTTACAGATGAACCACCCCGGCTTCGCCACCCCTCCGGTGGAGGGGAATAGCTTCACTCAGCTATTTTTAGGTTGCAGTTCTAATCTTATTACTCACAGCCACAATCTTTAGGTAACGTTTTAAGCCTGCCGTTTTTCCAAACATTTTTAATCTGGCAGGTATCATGTTCCATCAGGCAGTCGCGAATGTCTAAAGATATAACCGTTTTGGTTTTAGGGTTGGGTTCTATACTGGCAAGGTCAAAAGCCTCTTTATGGTAGGTTAGCTTTTTTGTTTTAGGGTTTATAGTTAGCAAATGGCCATATGAAAAAGCAAGGCCGTTACTACAGGCATATTGTATGTAAATGTCTTTATGCCCGTCAAAATCAAAGTCGGCATACCGCGTATAAAATTGTATAACGCCCGCCTCAAGGCCGGATATTTCATCTTTTTTTACCCAATTGCTGTTTTGCAGGGTATAAAGTTCCACTTTGTAATTGTCATCGTCCAGGCTTATCAAAACCGCATCTTTATCATCTGACAGAAACCGACCGGTTTTAATATAGCCAAATTCAGGTATCTCTTTCTCAAAATCGGCACCGTCAAATTCAAGGGTGTCAATAGCCTTGGCGGTTTCAAGTAACTTATAAATAGTATCCTGATGAAATACAGTTTCTTTATGCGCGGTTTCAGGGGCTTTTGGAGCCGATGGAAGCATTGTCGTGGGTATTTCTTTTTTGCATGAAGCCAATACCAATACAATTGCCAGGAAAATAAAACGGTACATAGTAAGGAGGTTAGGTATTAATCTGCAACGAAAGAAACTCAACATTTAGTATTCTAAAAGTAAAGCTTTTTCGCCAGCATTTTTAGGGTATGAGTCGATTCCTCTCCTCCGGAGGTCCCGATAGCTATCGGGACGTAGGGCGGGGTGGTTAAAAATTACTCCGCTATTTTAGGTTGCAGCTCACACTCCTCACCCTCAAGTTCCACCTCAATAGTATAAAACTTAAAAGGATGTTTTTTAAGGATGTCTTTTACCTTGCGTTTTAATTCAATAATTTCAGGGAAAGTAGAAATTCCCGTGGTTTTTATATGGGCGGTATACACATGGTGTTCCCCTTCAAGCGACCATACATTTACATGGTGCATGCCTGCCACGTTAGGCAGTTGCAGTATCTCGGCTTTTATCTGTTCGGCATCAATATCAGCGGGGCTCCCTTGTAGTAATATAATAAGTGTTTCTTTAAGGCGGCCAAGTACATTGTAGAGAATGAATAACGTAATGCACAAACTCAGTACCGGGTCAAGCCACGGCAGGTCGGTAAACATCATTACAATAGACACAACAAGCACAGCTGCCCAGCCCAGCACATCTTCAATAAGGTGCCAGCTTACTACTTTTTCGTTCATGCTGGTGCCGCCACTCAGCCTCCATGCGGCATAACCGTTTACGGCAATGCCCAGTATGGCAAAATACAGCATGCCCACGGCATCAGCCGGTTCAGGGTGAAAAAAGCGGTTAACGGCTTCATAAATCACAAAGCAGGAACCCACCATAAGTATCACGCTGTTTATAAGCGCGCCTAATAGCGAGAAACGGCTGTAGCCAAAGGTAAATTTGGCATCGGCCCCTTGTTTAGATTTGTTGTGCAGGTACCACGACAGGCCCAGTGAAAGGCTGTCGCCCATATCGTGCAACGCATCGCTAAGTATAGATACGCTGTTAACATAGAATCCTCCTATAACCTCTGCAATGGTAAACGCCAGGTTAAGAAAAAAGGCCGCTTTTATATTCTTGGCCGATGTGTGGTGATGGTGGTCGTGCCCGTGGTGGTGCGAATGGTCGTGAGACATTTCTATTTATTGTAATTTTTTATGGCTTCCACTTTTTACCACCTGTATTTTAATGTGGGGTTAGGGGCTTTGATTAAGGTGCCTTAGGGCTTGTAGGGTCTATACCTGTTTTTTTTAGCCACTCGTGCATAAGGCGGTTAAACTCGTCCGGGTGTTCCATCATGGCGGCATGCCCGCACTTGTCTATCCAGTACAGGTTGCTGTTAGGCAACAGGTTGTGGAACTCCTCGGCCACATCGGGCGGGGTTACGCTATCCTGCTTGCCCCATATAATACCGGTAGGCACGTGCATCTTAGGCAGGTCCTTCGCCATATTGTGCCTAATGGCGCTCTTGGCTATGGTAAGGGTTTTTATAAGCTTAAGGCGGTCGTTAGCCACGGCATACACCTCGTCTATAATATCTTCGGTAGCAATGGCAGGGTCATAAAACACATCCTGCGCTTTCTTCCTTATATAGTCTTTATCGCCGCGGCGCGGGTAACTGTCTCCCATGGCGCTTTCATACAGGCCGCTGCTGCCGGTTATAACCAGGCCCAGCATTTTTTCAGGATACATCTTGGTGTGGTACAGCGCTATGTGGCCGCCCAGCGAGTTGCCTAAAAGTATAACGCGGTCCAGCTTTTTATAGGTAATAAAGTCTTTTACCCACTTGGCAAAAGCCTTTACGTTTGTCTTTAATATGCTTTGTGTATAAATGGGCAGTTCAGGGATAATAACCTTATAACCGTGCTCGGGGAAGTATTTTGCCACACCGTCAAAATTGCTCAGGCCGCCCATAAGGCCGTGTAGTATTATAATAGGTGTGCCTTCTCCGGCTTCGTAGTAGTGGTATTTACCCTCGTTATTAGTGCTTTGCATTCGCTTTTAAAAATCTGTTCAAACAGCACAAATATATATATTTCTCTATTAACAAAACTTTACTCACGTAACATTTGGGTTAATTTTGGCTTACACTCTACTAAATTAGTAGAGTATTGTTTTTTGAGTTTGAAATTTTATAACCGTAAATGGGTGGTTTGGTTACAAATTTTTGTAATTATGCCTATTATTACCGTATATTTAATTTGATTGTTAATAATTCTTAAAATTTTAGAAATCATCAGTTTTGATGTCTTTAAGCCTGCAAAAACTTCATGGGTTTAAATTTTTTTTAAGGACTGTTTTATAACTGCAAAGTGGTAAGTGGGTTAAAACTTATCAACAAAAGTGGGAGTAAGTGGTAAAGTGTGGGGAAAATATCTATATATTTGCCTTATAAACGTTTATGACCTAACTCCTTGACAACCATTATAGGAACATATGAATGTAAGGCCGATGAGAAGGGCAGGATGATGATTCCGGCTCCTCTCAAGAAGCAGCTGCATGCCGTTCTGGAAAAGGGTTTTGTGCTAAAGCGCTCGGTTTTTCAGCCCTGCCTGGAGCTTTACCCAATGGAAGAATGGGACAAGGAAATGGCCAAGATAAACAAGCTTAACCGCTACGTAAAAAAGAACAACGATTTTATTCGCCGTTTTACAGCAGGGGTTAAGGTGGTAGAGATTGATGCGGCAGGCCGCCTGCTTATACCTAAAGACCTTATGGCCTTTGCGGGTATTAAAAACGAGGTTACGCTGTCAAGCGCTGTAAACATTGTTGAAATATGGGACAGGGCTAAGTATGAAGCGGCAATTGATGAAGCGGCAATTGATTTTGCCGACCTGGCTGAGGAAGTAATGGGAAATATAAATGACGATGACGGAATATCATAACCCCGTATTGCTGAAGGAAACGGTAGACGGACTCAATATAAAGCCCGATGGTGTGTATGTAGATGTAACCTTTGGAGGCGGAGGGCACAGCAGGGAGATTATGAAACGCCTGGGGCCAAACGGAAGGCTCTTTGCTTTTGACCAGGATGAAGATGCGCAGGCTAACATAATAGATGATGAGCGGTTTACCCTGATTCCGGAAAACTTCAGGTTTATTAAAAGGTTCCTTAGGTTTTATGGCATAAAAGAGGTAGACGGCATACTGGCCGACCTTGGGGTGTCATCGCACCAGTTTGATGTGGCAGAAAGAGGGTTCAGTACTCGGTTTGATGCCGGGCTGGACATGAGGATGAGCCAGAAAAACGACCTCGATGCATACAGGGTGGTTAATGAATATGAGGAGAAAGACCTTAAAAGAATGTTCTTTGATTATGGTGATTTGCGCAATGCCGGTGCTCTTGCATCAGCAATAATAGCAGCAAGGCAGGTAAAGCCTATAGCTAATACGGGCGACCTGAAAACGGTTTTGTCAAGGTTTCTTCCGGCGCACAAGAGCAATAAAATACTGGCGCAGATATACCAGGCCATCCGTATAGAGGTAAATCAGGAAATGGAAGTGCTTAAAGAGTTTTTACAACAGTCGCTTGAGGTGTTGAAACCCGGCAGCGGCAGGCTTAGTGTAATAAGCTACCATTCGCTGGAAGACAGGCTGGTAAAACGCTACATGCGCAACGGTATGTTCGAAGGGGAGCCGGAGCGTGATATGTTTGGCAATTTTGAAGTGCCTTTTAAAAGTATTGAAAAGCTTATAATCCCAACTGATGAGGAGATAGAGCAAAACAACCGCGCCCGCAGCGCCAAGCTAAGGGTGGCAGAAAAATTATAAGGATATGAAAAACGGCGTATACAGTTTGTTAAAGGCAAAATACCTGGTAGACCAGGGTTCGGCAGGCAACTGGCGCTTTATTGTATTCCTTATTGTGGTGGCCATGCTCATGATTGCCAATTCGCATAATTATGAGCAGAAAATTTACCGCATAGCAGCGCTCGAAAATGAGGTAAAGCTGCTGCGTAGCGAGTTTGTAGACCGCCGCAGCCAGCTCATGGAACTAAGGATGGAAAGCACGGTGGCGCGCAAAATGGAAGCCCGGGAAATATTCCCATCCAGGGTGCCGCCCAAAAAGATAAAAGTAACCGAACAGGAACAACAGAATTTCTGGCAAAAATTATGGCAGTAGAAGACAAAAAATTCTCGTACCGTATTTATGCAGTAGCCTTCGCAATTTTTGTGATGGCTATACTTGTTTCTGTAAAGTTGGCAAACATACAGTGGGTAGAGGGCGATTATTACCGTCAGCTGGCCCAGGATGCCACGGTTAAAGATTTTGCACTGCCATCTAACAGGGGCAATGTATATAGTTCAGATGGCAGCCTGCTGGCAACATCTATACCTAACTACACGGTAAGGTTTGATGCCCTGGCGCCAAAAGGTGAGGATTTTGATAAATACCGGCAGGGATTGGCTGATTCGCTTAGCATCATGCTGGGCAAGTCGTCAGAATTCTACTATTACGAGCTTGAAAAGGCGCGCAGGGAAAAAAACAGGTACATGCTTGTGGTAAAAGACCTGAGCTATACCGAGCTTACCCGTATAAAGTCGTTCCCGCTGTTTAACCTTGGGGCGTTTAAGGGTGGTGTTATTGTAGAAAACCGTATTGTGCGCGAGCATCCTATGGGCAAAATTGCAGAGCGCACCATAGGCTATGACCCGGGCCGCGATGTGGGTATAGAGGGGGCGTTTGCCCACTACCTTAAAGGGGAAGACGGCCGCCGCAAAATGCAGAAGATTGCTAAAAACCACTGGAAGCCCATAAGCGATAATAACGAAAAAGAGCCTGTAGACGGCTATGATGTGGTAAGCACCATAAACGTGTACATACAGGATATTGCCCACCATGCGCTGCTAAAGCAGTTGGAGTATTATGAGGCAGATCACGGCTGTGTGGTGGTTATGGAAACCAAAACCGGCTACATAAGGGCTATAAGCAACCTGGGCCGCGCTACAGATGGTTCGTATTATGAAACCATAAACTATGCCGTGGGCGAGGCGCACGAGCCCGGTTCTACCTTTAAGCTGGCAGGTCTTTTGGCAATGCTTGAAGATGGTAAGGTAGATACCACCCAGGTGTTCGACTCTAAAGGCGGAGATATTACTTACTACGGCCGCCACGTGCACGATTCGCACAGGGGGGGCTACGGCAAGGTATCGCTGGCAAGGGGTTTTGAGCTGTCAAGCAATACCATACTGGTACAGGCGCTGTATGAGAGTTATAAAGATAACCCCAAGCAGTTCCTTAAGCGCCTTAACGAGTTTAACCTCGACCGCAAGCTGGGTGTGTCTATAAAGGGCGAAGCCAGCCCGCGCATACCAAAGCCGGGCGATAAAGGCTGGTCTAAGCTGTCACTGCCGTGGATGGGCTTTGGCTATGGCATAAGTGTAACGCCGCTGCAAACGCTAACACTGTATAACGCGGTGGCTAACAACGGCGAAATGGTAAAGCCGCTGTTTGTACAGGAAATTAAAGAGTGGGACAAGACCATTAAAACCTACGATAAGGTGGTGCTTAACCCTAAAATATGTAGCGATGAAACGCTGAATAAAGTACGTAAGATTCTTGAAAATGTGGTAAAGAAGGGCACAGGCTCTAAGCTGTATTCGCCCAACTTTAGTATGGCGGGTAAAACAGGTACTGCCCAGGTTAACTATGGCAAAGGCAAAAGCAGGGATGGCGATATGTATTATGCGTCGTCTTTCGTGGGCTACTTCCCGGCAGATAACCCGCAGTATTCGTGCATTGTTATTATACACAAGCCGCATGTGGGCAAGGGCTATTATGGTGCCGATGTTAGCGGGCCGGTATTTAGCCGCATAGCGCAAAAAATATTTACCGATGCGCCTACCACTAACGAGGTTAAAACGCTTAGTAAGCCGCTTAAGGCACAGGAAGACCTGTATGCTGGCTACTACAGCAAGGATAAAAAGAAAAGCACCGTGCCAAATATTATAGGCATGAGCGGAATGGACGCTGTGGCGCTCCTGGGCGAAATGGGCTTTAAGGTAGAGGTTGTGGGCAGTGGCAAGGTTAAAAAGCAATCGCTGCAACCGGGCCAGGCTTTTCAGAAGAACCAAACTATAACACTCGAATTATTGTGATGCTTTTACGCGACATATTATATAAAACATCTTTAGAGGCTGTTAGCGGCCCTACAGATATTGCTGTGGCAAAGATTGAGTTCGACAGCCGCCTTGTGGCGCAGGACGATGTTTTTGTGGCTATAAAAGGCACAGTGAGCGACGGCCACGCCTTTATTGGCAAAGCCATAGCGCAGGGTGCAAAAGCCATAGTGTGCGAAACCCTGCCCGAAGAAATTGCAGAAGGCGTTACCTATGTTGAGGTTAAGAGCGCCAGTGCTGCATTGGCATACATGGCCAGCAATTATTACGGCAACCCGTCTGAGCAGTTAAAGCTGGTGGGCATAACCGGTACTAACGGTAAAACCACCATAGCCACGCTATTGTATCAGCTGTTTATGAATGCGGGCTTTAAAGCCGGGCTTTTAAGTACGGTAAAGATAATGGTAGACAAAACGGAGTATAAAGCTACGCACACTACTCCTGACAGCCTTACCATAAACAAATACCTGCGCATGATGGTAGACGCAGGGGCAGACTACTGCTTTATGGAGGTAAGCTCGCACGGCATACACCAAAACCGCACCGAAGGGTTGCAATTTGCCGGGGGTATTTTTACCAACCTTAGCCATGACCACCTGGACTACCACAGCACTTTTGCTGAGTACAGGGATGTAAAAAAATCGTTCTTTGACCATTTGCCGCGCCAGGCGTTTGCCCTGGTTAATGTAGATGATAAAAACGGGCTGGTAATGCTGCAAAACACCATTGCAAAAAAACTTACCTACGGCCTTAAAACCTATGCTGATTACAAAGCCCAGATTCTGGAAAACCAGCTAAGCGGCCTGCTTCTTAAAATTAATAACGAAGAGGTTTGGGTAAAGCTTATCGGCACATTCAATGCTTACAACCTGCTGGCCATTTATGGTGCTGCGGTTAACCTGGGCCTTGAAGACCGTGAGGTGCTTAGGCTTATGAGCGAGCTGGAAAGCGTAAGCGGCAGGTTTCAGTTTATTGTGTCTGAAACTAATGTAACAGCCATTGTAGACTATGCCCATACGCCCGATGCGCTTGAAAATGTGCTTAATACCATTGAGAACATCCGCACGCGCAACGAGAAGCTTATAACCATTGTGGGCTGCGGTGGCGACAGGGATAAAACCAAGCGCCCCGTTATGGCACACATAGCCAGCAGCATGAGCGACCAGGCCATTTTTACCAGCGATAACCCGCGTAGTGAGGCGCCTGAGGATATTATTGAAGACATGGAAAAAGGGGTAGAGCCCCAAAACTATAAAAAAACGGTAGCAGTGGTAGACCGCCGCCAGGCCATAAAAATAGCCTGCCAGCTGGCCCGCCCTAACGACATTATACTCATAGCCGGCAAAGGCCATGAAACGTACCAGGAAATTAAGGGGGTGAAGTATGATTTTGATGACATGGAAACCGTGAAGGAAATTTTAGGCCAATTAAACAAATAGCAATATGCTGTACTACTTATTTGAGTATTTAGACAAACACACAAACTTTCCGGGGGCGGGGGTGTTTCAGTACATTACGTTCCGTTCGGGTATGGCGGTGTTGCTGTCGCTTATTATCTCTACGGTGTTTGGCAAGCGCATTATTAACTTTTTGCGCAGGCAGCAAATAGGCGAAACCGTGCGCGAACTGGGACTTGAAGGCCAGAGCCAGAAGGCAGGTACGCCAACCATGGGTGGGCTTATTATTATCTTCAGTACGCTTATACCGGTGCTGTTGTTTGCCAAGCTCGATAACGTATACATCATGCTGCTGCTTATCACTACATTGTGGATGGGCACCATAGGGTTTATTGACGATTACATCAAGATATTCAAAAAAGATAAAGAAGGCCTTAAGGGCAGGTTTAAAGTAGTAGGCCAGGTAGGGCTTGGGCTTATAGTGGGCTACATACTGTACTTCCACCCGGGTGTTACGGTAAGGACAGATACCGGTAAGGTAGACATTTTTGCCGAAGGCCGCACAGTAGTTGCCGCCACCCCGGTTGAAGAAAAATCGACTGCCACAACAATTCCGTTCTTTAAAAATAATGAGTTTGACTATGCCGAGATATTGTCTTTTATGGGAGACGATTACAAAGACTATGCATGGCTGATATTTATACCGGTAGTGATTTTTATCATTACGGCAGTAAGCAACGGTGCTAACCTTACCGATGGTATAGACGGCCTCGCGGCAGGAACATCGGCCATTGCGGTGCTCACCCTGGGCATATTTGCCTTTGTTTCGGGTAACATCATTTTCAGTAATTACCTGAATATAATGTACATCCCCAATTCGGGGGAAATGACGGTGTACATCGCCGCGTTTGTAGGGGCTCTCATAGGCTTCCTCTGGTACAATACCTATCCGGCTTCGGTCTTCATGGGCGATACGGGCAGCCTTACCATAGGGGGCATAATAGCGGTACTGGCCATAGCGGTGCGCAAAGAGTTGCTTATACCGGTGCTGTGCGGCATCTTCCTGGCAGAAAACCTTTCGGTGGTTATGCAGGTAAGCTTCTTTAAGTACACCAAGAAAAAGTTTGGCGAAGGCCGCAGGATTTTCCTCATGGCGCCGCTGCACCACCACTACCAGAAAAAGGGCTACCACGAGAGTAAAATCGTTGCCCGCTTCTGGATCATAGCCATACTGCTTGCCATATTCAGCCTTGTATCATTAAAACTAAGGTAATATGAAAAGGTTAGTAGTGTTAGGCGGCGGGGAAAGCGGTGTGGGCACTGCCATCCTGGGTAAGAAAAAAGGGTATGACGTGTTCCTTTCTGATTTCGGGAAGATAAAAAATAATTATAAAGAAGTTCTTGTACTTAATAAACTGGCCTGGGAAGAAGAAAAGCATACAGAGGAGTTAATCCTTAATGCCGATGTGGTAATGAAAAGCCCGGGCATACCCGATAAAAGCCCGATAGTAAAAAAGCTGAAGGAAAAGGGTGTACCGGTAATATCTGAAATTGAGTTTGCCAGAAAGTTTAGCGATGTAGAAACCATAGGCATAACGGGCAGCAACGGCAAAACCACCACCACCATGCTAACGCACCATGTGCTTAAACAGGGCGGGCTTAATATGGGGCTGGCAGGCAACATTGGCAAAAGCTATGCCTGGCAGGTGGCCGAAAACAAGGTTGAGGGGTTTGTGCTTGAGCTGAGCAGCTTTCAGCTTGACGGTATTGTGGCCTATGCACCGCATATTGCCGTAATAACAAACATTAGCCCGGACCACCTTGACAGGTATGAGTACAACTACCAGCTGTATATAGCCGCCAAGTTCAGGATAACCATGAACCAGGGCAAAAAAGATTACCTGGTGTATGATGCCGATGACGAGGCCATAGCCAACTGGATGAAAGAACACAAAACCAAGGCGCAGTTAGTTCCCTTCTCGCTTTCGGGTAAAAATAAAAAAGGGCTGTATGTAGAAAACAACACAATAGTAAGCACACTTAATAAAGGAGACTTTACCATGCCAATAAACGAATTATCTCTTGAAGGGAAACACAATGTAAAGAATGCAATGGCAGCAATAGCGGTAGCACAGCTAAAAAATATAAGGAAAAAAACCATAAGGGAGAGTATGTCTAACTTCTCTGGTGTAGAACACAGGCTTGAAAAAGTGCTTACCATACAAAATGTAGAGTATATAAACGACAGTAAGGCTACCAATACAAACAGTACCTACTATGCGCTGGAAAGCATGACAAGGCCTACCGTGTGGATTGTGGGAGGTGTAGACAAGGGTAACGACTATAACGAGCTTATGCCGCTGGTGCGCGAAAAGGTAAAGGCCATTGTGTGCCTGGGTGTAGACAACAAGAAGATAGTAGATGCTTTTGGCAGCGTAACCGATGTTATGGTGGAAACCACAAGCATGACCGAAGCAGTTAAAATAGCCCAGAAGCTTGCCGAAAAGGGCGATACCGTACTACTAAGCCCTGCCTGTGCCAGCTTTGACCTGTTTGAAAACTATGAAGAGCGTGGCAAGCAGTTTAAAGCCGCGGTTCAGAATCTCTAAGGAGTCAAAAGTCGAAAGACAAAAGTCATAAAGAGTGCGCTGTGTCATTCCGAACGAAGCGCAGCGGAGTTGAGGAATCTTATTTTCTCACAAAAAGAATAAAAGTAATGAAAGAATTAATCAATAACCTAAAGGGAGACAAAGGAATCTGGTCGTTTGTAATGCTACTGGCCCTTATCTCGTTCATGCCTGTTTTCAGTGCCAGCGCAAACCTGGTGTATGTAATAGGCAAGGGCTCTACCGTGGGTTATCTGGTTAAGCACCTGGTTCATATATTTATTGGTTTCGGGTTAATATACCTGGTGCACAAAATACCCTACCACTACTACCGCGGCCTGTCTAAGCTGCTGTTACCGGTGGTGGCGCTGCTGCTGGTGTATACCTTTATGCAGGGCACGGTTATAGATGGTGCTAACGCCAGCCGCTGGATCAAGGTGCCGTTTATAGGCGTTACGTTCCAGACTTCGTCATTGGCAAACATAGTGCTTATGATATATGTGGCGCGCTACCTGGCCAAAATGCAGGACAAGCCCATAACATTCAAATCGTCTGTAATAGAGCTGTGGGGGCCGGTGTTTATTATACTGGCGCTTATACTCCCGGCTAACTTTAGTACGGCAGCGCTTATGTTCAGTATGGTGAGCATGCTGGTGTTTGTAGGCGGCTATCCGCTAAGGTACCTGGGTGGTGTAATAGGTATAGGTGCGGCAATGCTTGCCATATTTATACTGTTTGCACTGGCATTCCCTAAAGCAATGCCTAACAGGGTACACACCTGGATGAGCCGTATAGAAAACTTTACCAATACCGAAGAAGGCGAAGACCAGTACCAGGTAGAAAAGGCTAAGATTGCCATAGCTACCGGCGGTGTGTATGGTGTGGGCCCGGGCAAGAGCGAGCAAAAGAACTTCCTGCCACAGTCGTCTTCCGATTTTATCTTCGCTATTATAGTAGAAGAATACGGGCTGCTGGGCGGGCTAACGGTAATGTTTTTGTACCTCATGCTGTTCTTTAGGTTTTTGGTATCGGCACACAAGGCAAAATCGCTGTTTGGAAAACTATTAATTGTGGGGCTTGGTTTCCCTATCATATTCCAGGCACTTATAAACATGGGTGTAGCTACTGAGCTGCTGCCCACCACGGGGCAAACCCTGCCGCTTATCAGTAGCGGTGGTAGCTCAATATGGATGACGTGTATCTCTATAGGCATCATCATCAGCGTGACCAAGAAAGAAGAAGAGATAGCCGCCGAGATAAAAGAAAAAGAAGACCGCGAGGCCGTGCTGAACCAGTTGATTGAAGAGCACATCCTTCGCGAAAAGCAAAAGGAAGAAGCCGAAGCAGCAGGCATAGCCGAACCGGCAGCCTATTCGGTGGAAGATGCCGCAAACCCCATGCGGGCGGTAATGGGGAAATAAGGTGCTGAGTTTCTGAGGTACTTAGGTACTGAGGGAAAAGCGCAAAAATGAAATTTGATAATTAAAATATACGGTACTGAAAGGCTAAGAACCTTAGCGCCTCAGTACCTCAGAACCTTTAAGATGGGAAACAAGCGTTTTATTTTGAGCGGCGGCGGCACAGGCGGGCATATTTACCCGGCGGTGGCTATTGCCAATGGGCTTAAAGAGCGTTTCCCGGATTGCGAAATATTGTTTGTGGGCGCCAGCGACAAGATGGAGATGCAAAAGGTGCCGCAGGCGGGCTACAAAATAGAAGGCCTGTGGATTGCAGGCATACAGCGCAGGCTAACGCTTGATAACGCCATGTTTCCGCTAAAGCTGATGAGCAGTCTTATAAAGAGCCGCAAGATTGTAAAGAAGTTTAAGCCCGATGTGGTTATAGGTACCGGTGGTTTTGCCAGCGGGCCATTGCTTAGGGCCGCAGCCGGAATGGGCGTGCCAACGGTTATACAGGAGCAAAACTCCTACCCCGGCATTACCAACAAATGGCTGTCTAAGTTTGCGAAGAAAATATGTGTGGCCTACGATAACCTTGAGCGGTTTTTCCCGGCGCAAAAAATAGTACACACCGGTAACCCGGTGCGCAGCGACCTGATAGGGGTAGAACAAAAAAGGGCAGAGGCCATTACAAAATTTAACCTCGACCCGAATAAAAAGACCCTCTTGGTATTGGGCGGAAGCCTTGGTTCACGCCGCATCAACCAGCTTATTGCAAAAGAGCTGGTATGGCTACAGGCGCAAAACGTGCAGGTAATATGGCAGTGCGGCAAGTTTTATTTTGAAGAATACAGGCACTATGGCGATAAAGACGATGTTCAGGTGCTGAGTTTTATTGACAGGATGGATTTGGTGTATGCCGCGGCAGATGTGGTTATATCACGCAGCGGGGCATCATCGGTATCAGAGCTTTGCATAGTGGGCAAGCCGGTGCTGTTTATTCCCTCGCCTAACGTGGCGGAGGACCACCAGACCAAAAACGCCCAGGCCATTGTAGATAAAGAGGGTGCGTTATTGCTAAAAGAAGCTCAGCTCGACACGCAGTTTCAGCCGTTGTTTGAAGATTTGCTTTCAAACGACGATAAACGCCAAAAGCTGGGAGAAAATATTAAAAAGCTGGCAAAAATAAATGCCACACAAGATATAGTTGAAGAGATTGTAAAGCTATTAAAGTAAGCTTCTTAGCTACTTAGCCTCTTAGCGCCTAAGCTAAGAAGCTCAGCGGCTCTGCGGCTTAGCAGCTCAGAAATGGAATTAAAAAACATACATAACGTCTATTTTATAGGTATTGGCGGCATAGGCATGAGTGCCCTGGCGCGCTACTTTAAGTTTATAGGCAAAAATGTAGCCGGTTATGATAAAACGCCCACACACCTTACCGATGAGCTTAAGGCAGAGGGCATAAACATACATTTTGAGGATAACGTGGCGCTTATAGCCCTGCCGTACCTCAATAAAGAAAATACGCTTGTGGTGGTAACACCCGCGGTACCAAAGGATCACCTGGAGTGGAACTACTTTTTGCAGAATGAATTTGTGGTTAAAAAGCGTGCAGAAGTACTGGGCATTATAACCAAAGGCACGTTTTGCTTTGCAGTGGCCGGTACACACGGCAAAACCACAACCAGCAGCATACTGGGCCACATACTGTATGAAAGCGGCGTAGATGTAACAGCGTTCCTTGGGGGTATTGTAGAAAATTACGACAGCAACCTGATAGGCAGCGGCAAAACCGTTACCGTGGCTGAAGCCGATGAGTTTGACCGCTCATTCCTTCACCTGCACCCGGATATTGCCTGCGTAACAAGTATGGATGCCGACCACCTGGATATTTACGGTGATACGGCTTCTATCGAGGCATCGTTCCGTGAGTTTGCCGATAAGGTAGAAGACAAAAACCACCTGTTTAAAACCAACGGGCTGCCTATTGAAGGGGTAACGGTTGGGGTTGGCACAGGGGCGTTCTCGGCCGTGAATGTAAGGATAGAAAACGGCTGGTATGTGTTTGATGCACAAACGCCGTCGGAAGTTATAAAAGATATTCGCTTCGGGCTGCCGGGCAGGCACAACCTTACTAACGCCATGCTGGCATTGGCCATGGCCAAAACATACGGCGTTGCAGGTGGTGATATTGCCAAAGCGCTTGAAAGCTTTAAGGGTGTCAGGAGGCGTTTCTCCTACCAGATAAAAAAACCGGGGCTGGTGTATATAGATGATTATGCGCACCACCCTACAGAAATTGATGCAGTATACCAGGCGGTAACAGAACTGTACCCAAATGAAAAGGTACTCGCTATATTCCAGCCGCATTTGTTTAGCCGCACACGCGATTTTGCCGATGGTTTTGCCAAAAGCCTTTCGCAGTTTGAAAACATAGTGCTGTTAGATATTTACCCGGCCCGCGAGCTGCCCATTGAGGGCGTTACAAGCCAGTGGCTGCTGGATAAGATTGAGAATGATAATAAGAGGCTTGTCAGTAAGGCAGACCTGCTTCAGGTGGTAAAATTAACCGATGCCACAGTGGTAGTAACCATAGGCGCCGGAGATATAGGCGAGATGGTGCCCGATATTAAAAAAGTAGTAGATGAAAAGGTTTAACTGGAACAACATAAGGCTGGTTTTAATGCTGTGCACACTGGTGTTTCTGTATGCCTTTGCCACACGTAGAAATGATGCCCGCATGGTAAAAAAACCGGTGGTGGAGTTCATTTCAAAAGACAGTTTTATAACCAAAGAAATGGTTAATAAATTGTTGATACAAAATTTTTGGGGTGCCGCAGGTGTTGAAAAAGTTGAGGTAGATTTACATAAGGTGGAGAAAACTATCGCTAAAAACCCTATGGTCGGACAGGCAGAAGTTTACACCACGGTAGATGGAAAACTCGTTGCTAAGGTTACACAAAAAAAGCCTGTTGCGCGCGTTTTTGAGGGGACGCAATCATACTATCTGGACTATGAAGGGAACAAAATGCCGCTTAGCGAAAAGCAAACGGCCAGGGTGCCCTTAGTTACCGGCGAAGTGCAAAAGATAGATGGTAAAAGATTGGGCAGGCTACTGGATTTTATTTACGACGACGATTTTTTAAAAAAGAATATAACGGGTTTATCGATACAGCAAAACGGTTCGGTAATAATGAGCACCAGGGGGTATGATTATGATATTTACTTTGGCAGCCCGTATAATGTTGAGGCAAAATTTAAGAATTACAAGGCATTCCTTCAGGATGCGGTAAAAGATACATTGATTAAAAATTACAAAACGGTAAACCTTGTGTTTTTGCACCAGGTGGTGTGCACTAAAAAGTAGGCTTATGGAAAGAGACAGCATTGCAGTAGGTTTAGACATTGGTACCACAAAAATTGTGGCAATGATAGGCAGGAAAAATGAGTATGGTAAACTGGAAATTGTTGGCGTTGGCAAATCAAAAAGCCTGGGCGTGGCCCGCGGCGTGGTTAACAACATTACCCAAACCATACAGTCTATACAGGAAGCTATAGCCGATGCCGAGCAGGACAGCGGTTATAAAATTAACGATGTGGTGGTGGGCATTGCCGGCCAGCACATTCGCAGCATACAGCACAGCGATTACATAAGCCGCCCTAATGCCGAAGAGGTAATAGGCGATGCCGATATAGACCTGCTTATAAACCAGGTGCACAAACTGGCCATGCTGCCGGGCGAGGAAATTATCCACGTGCTGCCACAGGAGTTTAAAATAGACGGGCAGAGCGAAATTAAAGAGCCTATAGGCATGTATGGCGGCAGGCTGGAAAGCAGCTTCCACGTGGTGGTGGGCCAGGCCTCATCTATACGCAATGTGGGCAGGTGCATCAAGAGCTCGGGCTTAGACCTTTCGGGCCTTACCCTTGAGCCATTGGCCAGTGCCGATGCCGTATTAAGCCAGGAAGAAAAAGAAGCCGGTGTTGCGCTTATAGATATAGGTGGCGGTACTACAGACCTTGCCATTTTTAAAGACGGTATCATTCGCCATACGGCTGTAATACCATTTGGTGGCAACGTAATTACCGATGATATAAAAGAAGGCTGCTCGATAATCGAGAAGCAGGCTGAACTTCTTAAAGTGAAGTTTGGTTCTGCATGGCCTGGCGAAAATAAAGATAACGAGATTGTGTCTATACCGGGCCTTCGCGGCAGGGAGCCAAAAGAAATATCGCTTAAAAACCTGAGCAAGATTATCCACGCCCGTGTGGTGGAAATCATAGAGCAGGTATTTGCCGAAATTAAAAACTACGGCCACGAAGACCCACGCAAAAAACTGATAGCCGGTATAGTGCTTACAGGTGGTGGTTCTGAACTGAAACATATAAAACAGCTGGTAGAGTACATTACCGGTATGGATACCCGCATAGGCTACCCTAACGAGCACCTTGCAGGCAGCAGCGATGAAAAGCTGAGCAGCCCGCTTTATGCCACGGCAGTGGGCCTTGTTATAAACAGCCTGCGCAACAACACCCTTAGTGCAACCCCGCTTGTAGAAATACAAAAACCGGAACCGGTGCGCAGGGTAATACCACAGCCACAACCTGTAGTTAATACTGTGGTAGCTGAGCCGGTAGCTGTAGCAGCGCCGCAGCCTGTTGCCGCACAGCCGGAGCCGGTGGCAGTACACCAGCCGGTGGCACACCATGTGGCCGAAGAAACGACCGAAAAGAAAATGAAGAAGTCGTTTTTTGACAAGTATATAGATAAGATTAAAGATTTTTTAGATAACGCAGAATAAAAACCCGTTGATTATGATGAACGCAGAATTTGGAAGCATTTCGTTTGACCTGCCTAAAAACCAGTCAAACGTAATCAAGGTCGTGGGCGTAGGCGGAGGCGGAAGCAACGCTATAAACCACATGTTTAAACAGGGAATTAAAGGCGTAGATTTTGTGGTTTGCAATACTGACTCTCAGGCATTGCAAAACAGCCCCGTGCCTAATAAAATACAGCTGGGCTTAAACCTTACAGAAGGCCTTGGCGCCGGCGCCAACCCAGATGTGGGCCAGCAAAGCGCACTGGAAAGCATTGAAGAAATAGAAAAAATGCTCGATACCAATACCAAAATGCTGTTTATTACAGCCGGTATGGGTGGCGGTACCGGTACAGGTGCTGCCCCGGTTATAGCACAGCTTGCAAAAGAGCGTGATATACTTACGGTGGGCATTGTTACCATACCGTTTCAGTTTGAAGGCAAGGTGCGCAGCGAGCAGGCACTTGCCGGTGTAGAAAGGCTAAGGAAACAGGTAGACTCGCTTATTGTTATTAACAACAACAAGCTAAGGGAAGTTTACGGTAACCTGGGCTTTAAGGCGGGCTTTAGCAAGGCAGACGAGGTGTTGGCAACGGCATCACGCGGTATTGCAGAGGTTATTACGCACCACTATACCCAAAACATCGACCTTAAAGATGCCAAGACCGTACTTAGCAACAGCGGTACCGCTATAATGGGGTCGGCTACGGCAAGTGGAGACAACAGGGCAAAAGATGCTATTGTTAGTGCGCTTGATTCCCCACTGCTTAACGATAATAAAATTACAGGTGCAAAAAATGTACTGCTGCTAATAGTATCGGGTACAACTGAAATCACTATTGATGAAATAGGTGAAATCAACGACCACATACAAAGCGAGGCCGGCTATAATGCCAACATCATTATGGGTGTGGGCGAAGACGAAAGCCTGGGCGAAGCCGTTGCAGTAACCATTATTGCAACCGGTTTTAATATTGAGCAACAAAACGAAATTGTAAATACAGAGCCAAAGAAAATTGTACACGCCCTTGAGGAAGGCCAGAGCATGGTGCACGACCTTACCCAAAAGCCCATTGTACAGGGATTTGACTTTGCAGCGCCTGTAACTCCTGCTTCTGAGCCTAAAGCTGTAGCTGAAGAGCCTGTTGTGGAAGAAAAAATAGTTTTTTCACTTGAGGAGGAGGAAGAGGTTGTAGAAAAAAAGTTCGTAGCTGAAGTTGACGAGTATGCAACTTCAGAATACATAAAAAACCTTGATGTTTTCTTTGAAATAGTTAAGCCGGTTAGCGGGCAGCCTGTAGTGGCACAGCCCGTAGCACAAGCTGCACCGGTTGCACAGGCACCAGCAGCACCTGTATTTCAGCCAGAGCCTGTATTCCAGGTTCAGCCTGTGGCACAACAAGCTCCGGTACAGCCTGTAGCCGCAGCACCTGTTTATCAGCCTGCACCGGTTAAAAATATTATGGACATAGAGGTGTTTGAGCCTGAGTTTGTAATTGTTGAGAAGAAAGAAGAGCAGTTTACCTTTACCTTCGACCTTGTAGAAGACAACGCTAAGAGTGAGGAAAAGCTAATGTTTAGCCTTAACGACGAGGTGCGCAACATAAAAGTACAGGAGCCGGTAGAAGTTGTGCCGATGACTGAACTGAATGAAAACGGCATCATCCGTTTCTCGCTTGAGGATTACCTTGAAAAAGAAAACGAGCTGTTAAACAGCAAGCCTGCTGCAAAGGTTGAAGAAACCATAGCGCCTGAGCTTAACTTTACCTTTAGGGATACAAGCATACAGCCTGAAGTGCCTGCTACGCCACAGCCGCCGGTACAACAGCAACCTGTGCAGCCCGTACAGCATTTTGAGCCTGTACAACAAGTACAGCCTGTACAGCAACAGCCGGTAGCGCCAGCTGCACCTGTAGAGGTTTCGCCAATGGAAATGACTATTGATGAAACACTTCGCCTTAGGGCAGAGGAGCGCCGCAGGAAAATGAAGGACTTTAACCATAAGTTCCACAACAATACCACGCGTATTGAAGAGTTTGAAAAAGAGCCCGCCTATAAAAGGATGGGTGTAGACATAAGCGCACCAAGGACAGACAGCGGCAAGTCGCGCCTGTCATTGGGTTTCGACAGCAATGACGACCTTACACTGCGCTCTAACAACTCGTTTTTACACGATAATGTAGACTAAGAGTTAACTGACCCGAATGTGAACCTTAACCCGAAAACATTACTATGTTTTCGGGTTATTTTTTTATCTTCGCACACACATTTTAATACCCGTACTATGAGTTTGCAATCACAAATCATGGATGCCATGAAAACGGCCATGAAAGAAAAAGACACCGTAGCGCTTGAGTCGCTCAGGGCTATTAAATCGGCTATTCTTTTAGCCCAGACCGAAAGCGGTGCTAAAGAGGAAATCAGCGCCGAAGAAGAGATAAAGCTGCTGCAAAGGCTGGTAAAACAGCGCAAAGACAGTGCTAACATATACATTGAGCAAAACCGCCAGGACCTTGCTGACCCTGAACTTGCACAGGTTGCCGTAATTGAAAAATTCCTTCCGGCGCAGCTGGGTGAAGAAGAGGTAGAAGTAATAGTGCGCCGCATTATTGCCGAAAACAACTTTAGCGGCATGGCCGATATGGGCAAAGTTATGGGCATAGCCAGCAAAGAACTTGCAGGCCAGGCCGATGGCAAAACCATAAGCACTGTGGTTAAGAAGAGCTTAGCGTAGTTTTGTTTCAGGTTTCAGGTTTCGGTTCCAGGTTACCACTCAAAACGGTAAAACAAACCTGAAACTTTAAACCTGAAACAAAAATTCCGGCTCCATAGTTCAATGGATAGAATATCAGATTCCGGTTCTGACGATTTGGGTTCGAATCCCGATGGGGTCACAAAAGGGCAAATGATTAAGTCATTTGCCCTTATTTATTGTGGAATGTCGCCTTTCTTCTTAATCCCGAAATAATAATATCCTTTTGGGGTGAGGCCATAGAGCCTTTCGTCCACAATTTTTACCGAAAACTCAGCAGGCTTCACACCGCTCAGCTTTTTTAGCCCTCTGCTAATAGTGTTTATAAAGTATACATTATCCTTATTGGCAGCATAATACGTATGGCTTTGGTCAAGGTGGAAATCATCAAAGCAGCCCGGTACCATTTTAAAAGTATCAATGTCTACCAAAGGTTCTTTTACCCCTTTAAAAAACAGGCTGTCTTTATCGCGGGCAATATTTTGCCATATAATGCTAAAGGTATCTGCATCTGCGCCATCAACAAATATGGTAAAAAAGAATACCTGCTGACCAACCCTTACATAGTATTCGTTATACTTCTCAGCCTTGCTGTAATCATAAGGCAACGTTTCCTGATACCAATAATAGTTATTGCCGTCAAAGCCAATACCTTCTTCAGTATCAATTACTTTAAAAGTTTTGGGATTGGCGCCTTCAATTACCGATGGGGTACACATGTAGCTGGTAACATACACCCTGTTCCTGTCTTTAAAATAAAAGGTTTTGTCTTTATAGGCTTCTACAAGCTCAAAAGAGTCATAATCAATTACTTTTTTAAGAGATGTAAACGTTTCTGAGTCATAACGATAGATGCTCTTGTCTACAAGGGTAAAACCGTTTCCAAAATCTTTCATTTAGTTCTTATTTTGGTCTTCATAAGTAGGGCCATATAATCCGGGTACTTTATTGCCGGTAGCACGCAGGTAAACAATCATTTCGCCACGGTGGTGGTAAATATGATTAAAGAGTGTACTGCGCACTACAATATCCCTTGGCATAGGGCCAAGTACCACCTTGTCGGCCACTTTCATGGTCCAATTATCGTTTAGCTGTGTTTCTGTGGCAGATTGCAACGCGGCACGGGCTTTCTCAACATTGCTTTCAAAAGCGCCAGGGTGGCCTTAATATCGTTGGTTGAGCCTCGTTCCAGGCTATCGGCAGCCATATCATAAACATCCTGCGTTAACACGCCCACATACCAGTAATAAATAGTGGCTATATGCTGGGCAAGTTCGCCCATAGTCCATGAAATAGCCGAAGGCTTATAGCCCAGGTCTTTTTCGGGTACTGATTGTAGTAGTTTTCGGGTATTTTCTGTCTCCTGTTCAAATTCCTGAATGAGCGATTGTAAAATCATAGCGCTGGTTTTTTAGTAAAGTTAGCTATGGTCAATTACAATCAAAACATAATTAACCTTTTAAGTGGTTATAAAAGGTTAATTATGTTCAGCTAAAAAATCGTTAAACAGTCCTTAGTACTCCGCCGTCTGCCCTTAAACAAGCTCCGTTAGTTGCGCTTGATAAGGGGCTGGCGAGGTATGTTACAAGATGGGCAATTTCTTCCGGATTGATAAAACGCTGTAACAGCGAGTCAGGGTTTGTATGTGTAATAATACCTTGTTTCATTTGTTCAACATCAATACCCTGTGCTGTTGCTAATGCCTTTATGGTAGCAGCAACCCCTGTTGAGTATGTAGGGCCGCCTAAAATTGTGTTTACAGTAACCTGTGTTCCTCGGGTTAATTTAGAAAGTCCGTTGCTAAGTGCCATCATTGCTGCTTTGGTCATACCGTAATGTATCATGTTACCGGGTACATTAACGCCTGATTCGCTGCTGATAAATAGTATGCGTCCCCACTTCTTCTTAAGCAAACCTGCCATAATATGACGGCTAAGCCTAACGCTGCTCATTACATTAATATCAAATATTTTGTACCAGTCATCATCGTTAATAGCTTCAAAGTCTTTTAGTTCAAATATCCCTACATTATTTATCAGGATGTCTATATCATCAATTTGAGATAAAAGGTTGTTTACTTCATCAATGTTGCTAAAGTCCGCTGCAATTCCTTTTACAACTGACTCCGGAAATTGTTTTTTCAAGGCATCAACGGCGGTGCCGGTTTTATATATATCGCGCCCATTTATAGTTACTTCAGCACCTTCTGCCAGCAGTTGCTGTGCAATTGCATAACCTATTCCTTGTGTTGACCCGCTTATGAAAGCTTTTTTGTGTTCTAAATTCAAATTCATTTTTGTAATGATTAATCCATAATTAATTAAAAAAATTAGCTAAGAATAGCTAATTGTAGTTCTATTTGTTCTGATAAGATATTTTTGTCAGGATACATTCTTCTCAGGCTGTTTAGCCCACACCAAAAAGTTATCAGCTGCCTGCCCAATAACAGTGCAGAAATATTGGTTTTTAATGTTCGGTTTTCCTGCTCATATGCAATACAAGTCACAAACATTTGCTCAACTTCCTTTAAAATTTTGGATGCCTCAGCTTCAAGTTCAGCATCTATAAAGGTCATTTCTACAAGGGTGTTGGCAATAATACACCCTTTTTTATGTTCTGTTTCGGGCTCATTAGCTATGCCCCTAAAGAAGTTTTTTATCAGCTCAACCGGCCTTTCGGTTTCTTCTGTTTGTTTTTTAAATGCCGCAAAGGCATCCCTGCGTTGTTGTATGGATTTGCTGAACACTTCTTTTTTGCCTCCGCGAAAAGTATTATAAAAACTGCCACTGCCACTGCCCGACGCTTCAAGTAAATCAGATAATGAAGTTGCTGTGTATCCCTTTTCCCAAAATACCTTTTGTGCACGGTTAATTATGGTAGTTTCTGCGTGTACTGTGGGGCGGCCTCTGTGTTTCATATTTTTTTGTATTGAGCGATACAAAATTAATATAATTGTCAAAAATAACAAGCACAAGTAAAACTTTTGTTTGTTTTGGGTAAGAGGGCAATTGCATAAAATTGCTAACTTGCTGCATCTCTCCACAGCATGAAAAAACCAGACATTATTGTAGTAGGTGCAGGGGCAGCAGGCCTCATGGCTGCTTACACCCTTGTTAAATCAGGGAAATCTGTAACCGTTCTTGAAGCCCGAAACCGCATTGGCGGGCGCATACACACCGTTACAAATGGTTTTACCAACCCCGTTGAGCTTGGAGCCGAGTTTGTACACGGCAACCTGCCGGTAACCCTCGGCCTGCTTAAAGAAGCCGGGATAGCTACTACAGGGGTTGATTTTGAAATGTGGCAGCACCACAATGGTACTTTTGAGAAAAGCAATGAGTTTATAGAAGGATTTGGTGAGTTTTTGGATAAGCTTAACCGCCTGGAGGAAGATATGCCCATGCAGGTATTTATTGACCAACATTTTTCAGATGAAAAGTACGCCAAAATGCGTAACCAGATTGAAAACTATGTCGCAGGATATGATACGGCAGATATTCATGATGTTTCGGCCTTTGCCCTGCGTAATGAATGGAACCATGAAGATGAAGATGCCCAGCACCGTATTACAGGAGGCTATGGAAAGCTGGTTGACTATCTGGCGAAAGCCATTATCTCAGCCGGGAACAATATATTAACCGATAAAGCGGTTACAGCTATTACCTGGTCTAAGAATGTTGTAAAGGTTAGCACAGCAGATGGATTGATTTATGAAGCTGCAAAAGTAATTATTGCCCTGCCGTTAGGCGTTTTACAGGCTGGTGCTATAACATTTAACCCGCCAATTCCTCATTACACAAAGGCGTTTAATGGAATAGGCTTTGGCTCAATAATAAAAATCCTTTTAGAGTTTGATACCCCTTTTTGGGAAGATAATGCCATAACCGGGCTTACCGGTAAGGGGCTTGGTACAATGGGTTTTTTATTTGCTGATGAAGCTATACCCACATTCTGGACACAGGTACCCAACCGCAGCCCGTTGCTTACCGGTTGGCTGGGCGGCCCGCCTGCTTATGAGCAGAAAGACGCCTCTCCTGAAGCTGTTTTAGAGATAACGCTTACCTCGCTAAGCACTATTTTTAAAATGGATGTGCCTGTTTTAAGAAATAAGCTCGTGGCATGGAATATAACAAACTGGACTGCCGAACCCTTTACCCTTGGCTCGTATGCTTATGATAAAGTAGAGAGTGCCGAGGCCCGAAATGTATTACAACAGCCTATTGAAACACTATATTTTGCAGGTGAATATCTTTATAACGGGCCTGCTATGGGCACTGTTGAGGCGGCGCTTACCAGCGGTAAAAACGTTGCCGCATACGTTTTGGATAATAACTAAAAATCAGCACAAGCCTGTTATTCCTCATTTTAAGGCATTGTTATTAGATGGTAAAACACAAATACCCCTCTAATATTTCAAAAATGTCCCCCCTTAAATACGGCTAAAAATATGTTAATTTGCAATTGGCTCATTTCACTACAACGTTTAAGAGGCCTCTATAATCAATTATTATGCTAAAAAAAATCTGTTTTACACTGCTTGCCGTGCACGGAATGTTTGCACAGCAAAACGAATGGGAAAACCCAACCATTCTTGACCGCAATAAGCTTGACGGCCATGCAGAGTTTATAATCTACAATTCAGTCGAGGCTGCTACTGCACAAAAACCGGAGGCATCGCAATATTACAAGAGCCTAAACGGCCAATGGAAATTCAACATTGTAAAACACCCGTCTCAAAGGCCGCATGATTTTTACTCGGCTAACATTAACGATACACAGTGGAAAGACATTCCCGTGCCCTCAAACTGGGAAATGCAGGGCTTTGATATTCCTATTTATACCAATATAACCTATCCGCACCCTAAAAACCCGCCATTTATAGATGGCGATTACAACCCAGTGGGCAGCTACCGCAAAACCTTTACCGTGCCCAATAACTGGCAGGGCAGGGAGGTAATACTGCACTTTGGGTCGATAACCGGTTATGCCCGCATTTTTCTTAACGGGAAAGAAGTGGGTATGACAAAGGCCAGCAAAACCGCCGCTGAGTTTGATGTTACAAAATTCCTGCAAAAGGGCAACAACCTGCTTGCAGTTCAGGTAACCCGCTGGCACGACGGCAGCTATATGGAAGACCAGGACTTTTGGCGCCTTAGCGGCATAGAGCGCGATGTTTGGTTACAGGCACTGCCCGGCCTTGCCGTATGGGATTATGAAATTACATCTAACCTTGCCGATAATTATGCTACCGGGCTTTTTAATGCCAAGGTAGACCTTATCCGTTATAACAATTTGAGTGTAAAAGGCACCACACCACTTACGTTTACCTTGTTCGACCCGTCAGGAAAACAGGTATATACTGAAACTAAAACCATCAATCCTAAAGATGAAAAACTGGAGTTTGCCACTACGTTTACTTCAGTACAAAAATGGAGCCCTGAAATGCCCAACCTGTACCGTTATACCATTTCCTGGAAAGGCGAAAAGAACGAAACGGATTTCATATCAGGCTATACAGGCTTCAGGCGTGTAGAGATTAAAGATGCGCAACTTATGGTAAACGGCAAGCCCGTTATGGTTAGCGGGGTTAACATACACGAGCACGACCCTATAAACGGCCATGTACCCAACCGCGAGCTGATGATGAAAGACCTTGCCCTGATGAAGCAAAACAACATCAACACCATAAGGATGTGCCACTACCCTCACGACCCTTATTTTTATGACCTGTGCGATAAATACGGCTTCCTTGTGGTAGATGAGGCCAATATAGAAACCCACGGCATGGGCGTGTCATACAACCATGACCTTGATAAAAGCAAGCACCCGGCTTACCTTCCTGAATGGGCGCCTGCACACATGGATCGCATAGAGCGCATGGTAGCCATTAATAAAAACCACCCGAGCATCATTATATGGAGTATGGGTAATGAGTGCGGCAACGGGCAGGTGTTTCACGATGCTTACAACTGGCTTAAAAAAGTACAGCCACTACGCCCTGTTATGTTTGAGCAGGCGGGCGAAGATGTAAATACTGATATTGTAGCGCCCATGTACCCAAGCATTCAGTACATGAAAGAATATGCCGCCAGCAACAAAACAAGGCCGTTTATTATGTGCGAATACAGCCATGCTATGGGCAATAGTAATGGCAACTTTCAGGAGTATTATGATATTATGGCCACAAGCCCCAAAATGCAGGGCGGCTGCATTTGGGACTGGGTAGACCAGGGCATGACCACCCACGATAAAAATGGGGTAGAATACCTGGCCTATGGCGGCGACCTTGGTGGTGAAAACCTGCAAAACGATGAAAACTTCTGTGCAAACGGGTTGATTAACGCCAACAGGATTCCGCATCCGGGGTTGTTTGAGGTTAAAAAAGTGTACCAGGATATTGCTTTCGGGTTTGATAATAATACCCTTACAGTGAAGAACCTGTACCATGACACCGGGCTTGATGCGTTCAAATTCAAATGGGTACTTATCCGCAATGGTGAGAAATACCGCGAGGGCGAGTTTACCGCTAACACGGTTCCCGGCAGGGAAACCAAAGTGCCGTTAACGCTTGATATTACAGATGATGCCGAATATTACCTAAGTGTATATGCCCTTACCAAAACGGCTACCGACCTGGTACCGGCCGGTTTTGAGCAGGCGCGTGAAGAGTTTAAAGTAGGTGGTAACTATTTTGCCAACCTTCCGGAAGCTGAAAAAGGAAAGCTAAACTACAAGAAAAAAGGCAACACCCTTACGTTTGAAGCTAACGGCGTTACCGGAAGCTTTGACCTTGCCAAAGGCGAACTGACAAGCTATAAAAAGAAAGGCGATACGCAGGAAACACTTACCGGTTTCCCAACGCCATACTTTTGGCGTGCCCCAACCGATAATGATTTTGGTGCCAAAGACCAGGAAAAGCTGGCCGTTTGGAAAAACGCGCACCTTAACCCAACCGTACAAAGCGTAAATGTGGGCAAAAAGACCGATGCAGGGCTTCCGGTTGAAGTGAAATACATGCTTAAAGAGGCCAATGTGCCATATACAGTTACGTACCTTATACAAAACAATGGCGATATTGCTATAACGGCTTCTATAGACAAAACCGGCAAAGAACTGCCTGAACTGCCGCGTTTTGGTATGCGTGTAACACTGCCGGGCGCTTATGGAGATTTGGAATACTACGGCCGTGGCCCGTGGGAAAACTATTCAGACCGTAACCACTCATCATTCATGGGTATTTATAAAGACAAGGTAGCCAACCAGTTTACCTGGACGTACATCCGCCCGCAGGAAAATGGTAACAAGACCGATGCCCGCTGGATAAAACTAAGCAACGGTAGTAGCAAACTTACTGTTAGCGGTGCACAGCCTTTGAGTTTCAGTGCACTTAACGTGAGTACCGAAAGCCTTGACCCGGGCCTTAAGAAAAACCAGCGCCACACAAACGATGTGCATCCTGAAGATAGGGTGTACCTTATGATAGACATGGCGCAGCGCGGCGTGGGTGGCGATAACAGTTGGGGTGCACTGCCACACGAGCCTTACAGACTTACGGCTCCTGTTTATACCTACACTTATACGTTAAGCCTTAACTAATATCCATGAAGATTTTTAAATATGCTGCCACATTTGTAGCGGCACAATGTGCCTTTGCGCAACAAGCCCCGGAGGCCGTGCCCGAAAAAGACCTTAACGCCTACCTGTTTGTATACTTTACCGGTAACGACGTGAAAGATGAAACCGTGCATTATGGTGTTAGTGCTAATGGGTACAACTACTATGCACTTAATAACAACCAGCCGGTGCTGGACAGCAAGAAGATTGCCTCAACCGGCGGCGTGCGCGACCCGCATATTTTGCGAGGGCAGGACGGCAAAACGTTTTACATGGTGTGTACCGATATGACTTCCTCAAAAGGGTGGGACAGCAACCGCGCCATGGTGCTGCTTAAAAGTACCGACCTGGTAAACTGGACCAGCAGCGTAGTGAACATACAAACGGCTTTCCCAAATAACGAAAACCTGAAACGCGTATGGGCTCCCCAGACCATTTATGACGCAAAGGCCGGTAAGTACATGGTTTACTTTAGCCTGCAACATGGTAACGAACCCGATAAGATTTATTACGCCTATGCCAATAAAGACTTCACAGCCCTTGAAAGCGCACCTAAGCAACTGTTCTTCCCTAAAAACGGAAAGGCCTGTATAGACGGCGATATCATTGAAAAAGATGGTTTATACCACCTGTTCTATAAGACTGAAACCGAAACTCCCGGTATAAAAGTGGCCACCACACAGGATTTAACTTCGGGTAAGTGGAAGGAGTTTCCGGAGTATTTGCAGCAAACCACCGATGCAGTAGAGGGCGCAGGCGTGTTTAAACTGAACCATACCGAAGACTATATCCTTATGTATGATGTATACACCAAAGGCCGCTACCAGTTTACTAAGAGTACCTGCCTGGAGCATTTTAAGGCCATTGACAACGAGGTTACAATGGACTTCCATCCGCGCCACGGTACGGTATTGCCCATTACCCGAGGCGAGCTGAAAGCATTATTTGCCAAGTGGGGAAGGCCGGCAAACTACCCGGAACTGAACAACAACCCCGCGCTTGAAGGTTTTTATGCCGACCCCGAAATTTTGTACAGCAACAAAACAGGCAAGTACTACATTTACCCAACAAGCGATGGTTTTGACGGGTGGAGCGGCTATTATTTCAAAACGTTTTCATCAGATAACCTTGTAGACTGGAAGGATGAGGGCATCATTATCGACCTGAAGAAAGACGTTACCTGGGCCAACCGCAATGCCTGGGCACCGTGTATTGTTGAGAAGAAAATAAAGGGTAAGTACAAGTATTTCTACTACTTTACGGCGGCACAAAAAATAGGCGTGGCTGTGGCCGATGACCCGGCAGGGCCGTTTAAAGACAGCGGCAAAGCGCTTGTTGCCGAAAGGCCGCAGGGCGTAAACGGTGGCCAGGAAATTGACCCCGATGTGTTTACCGACCCTAAAACAGGCAAAAGCTACCTGTACTGGGGCAACGGCTATATGGCGGTAGCCGAGCTGAACGAAGATATGGTTTCGTTAAAGGCTAATACTACAAAAGTTATTGCGGTTGACGATACCTTCCGCGAGGGGACGTATATTATTTACCGCAACGGCACCTACTACTTTTTATGGAGCGAAGACGATACCCGCAGCCCTAATTACAAAGTAAGGTATGGCACGGCTAAGTCGCCACTTGGGCCTATCAGCATCCCGAAAGACAATATTGTAATACAGGCTAACAAAGAGCTGGGTATTTATGCTACAGGCCATAATTCGGTAGTGCAGGTACCCGGAAAAGACGAGTGGTATATTGTGTACCACCGCTTTCCATACCCTAATGGGCAGGATATGGGCGATGCCGCCGGCTTCCATCGTGAGGTGTGTATAGACAGGCTGCAATTTGATAAAAACGGCAATATTATAACCGTAGTGTCCACGCTAAAAGGTATAGCGCCTGTAGTTAAAAAATAAACAGTTCGTATTTAAAGCAGGGAGTAAATAAATAGTGTGAAAAAATACTCTGGTATTTTTGAGTTTATGTTATGTTTGTAGGCAGAATGCTTTATTATGAAACTTAGGGGCTTTTTATTTTTAGTATTGGTGCAGGCTTTATTTTTTAAGGCTGCTGCACAGGATTTTCAGTTAAAGCATTTTGACATAAATAACGGGCTTTCTAACAGCTCTGTGGTAAGTATCCTTCAGGATAAAGAGGGCTTTTTATGGTTTGGTACTTATGACGGCCTTAACCGTTTTGACGGCTATAATTTTAAAGTATACCGCAATACCATTGGCGACAGCACATCTTTGGTATCTAATGCCGTCTATGCAATTACCGAAGACAGCAACAACTACCTGTGGAATGGTGGTGCAAGGGGTGCCTGCCGCCTTAATCGTGCTACCGATGCCTTTGAAAGGGTATTTTACACACCATATAACAAACCTTCCCAAAAACTGACGGTTAGTAATGAGGTACACCAGCTAAAAACCGTTAAAGGCGGTGTGGTTATGGCAACCAAAGATTTAGGTATTCTGTATTACAAAGGTGCCGAAGTTGTTGCAAAACAGGTTCCGTTATTACTAAACGGCGCTAAAATATATGACTATGATGCCGTTGCGGTAGAGTATATGCCGCAGCAAAATATATGTTGGGTGGCAGTGCGCAACCACGGCGTGTGCAGGTTAGACCTGGCTAATATGAGCCTTACGCTGCATTATCCTTTAGACCAGCGCATTTACAGCCTGCTGTACGATAAAACAAAGAATACATTGTGGCTGGGTACAGGTTCAGGTGCTTATGAGCTTGATTTTAAAAACCGTAGCCTTAGCGATAATAAAATGGAGGGCAGGCACACGGTGCTCAGCATCCTTCGCGATGAGCGTGGTGTTATCTGGATGGCTACCGATGGGCACGGCCTGTACACGCTGCCTAAAGGCAATAACAAGGCAACCCCCTATATACAGTCAGGACAGAAGTTTTTAAGCAAGAGCAACTCATTTGTATGTATTTATGAAGACCAGCAGGATAACCTGTGGTTTGGTACACTAAGGGCGGGTATTAATCTTTTGGGGCACGACCCGCAACGCTTTACACACATACAGCCCGATGGCGACCCCGAAACCCCATCGCCGGAAAATTTTATTCTTTCATTTTGCGAGGGAGATGATTATGGGGTTTGGGTAGGTACAGATGGGGCCGGGCTTAAATACTGGGACAGGGTTAACAACACGTTTAAAGAGTATACCGATAAAAACAGTGGGCTTTCCGGCAATTTTATAACCGGTATAGCGCGCGGTAACGATAATGATTTATGGATATCTACCTGGTATGGCGATGTTAACCGCCTTGATGTAAAAACCGGCACTATAAGGCATTATGACTGCTATAATCCTTACACAAAACAGCTTGAAAAAAACACATGGCTTGTTTTTAAAGATAAGGATAATAATATATGGGTTAGCGCCACAAATGAGGGGACTTTGTATCTTTTTAACGAAGATAAACAGGCCTTCGAGGTTTTTAATAAAGACATCCGTAACCTGCAGAGCCTTACACAAACAAAAGACGGCAAACTTTGGGGAGGCAACTACAGCGCGCTCTACAGCATTGATATTAATAAGAAAACATTCCAAAAATATGAGCTGGGTTACCCTGTTAGGGCAGTAAAACAGGATAGCAGTGGCCAGCTTTGGGTGGGCACACAGGAGGGCGGGTTATTGCAGTTTGATACCCAAACCGGCAAGTATAAGCGTTACACCACGGTAGACGGCCTCCCCGGAAATGCAGTGCTTAGAATACTTGAAGATAAGAAAGGCAACCTCTGGATAAGCACGTACAACGGCCTTTCAAGGTTTGACAAGAAAAAAGCGTTCAGGAATTTTTCATTGTCAGACGGGCTGCAAAGCAACCAGTTTAGCTTTAATGCGGCTTTGTTACTGTCATCGGGCGAAATGCTTTTTGGCGGTATTAACGGGTTTAACATCTTCAGGCCGGAAGCCATAGTAAACTCAAGCCATATAGAAAATGTGCGCCTTAGCGGTATGTGGCTTAACAGCAGACCGTTGAATGGTACAAGCCCGTTTGTAGATGCTGATTCGCAAAATAAAACCATAAGTCATTTAAAGCTGCCGTATGGGCAAACAGCACTGTCGTTTGATTTTGTATCGCTGGATTACCTGCACCCCGATAAAATTAAATATGCCTACATGCTTGAAGGATGGGACGACCACTGGGTGTATACCGATAACCAGCGCAAGGCAAACTACAACCACATAGCCGAAGGCGATTACACCTTTAAGGTTAAAACCCTGAATGCCGATGGCACGTGGGATGCCCCGGTAACGCTGGCAACCGTAACCGTTTCGCCGCCGTGGTACCGTGCCTGGTGGGCTTATGTGCTGTATGGGCTTTCGGTTATTGGGATAATAATTGGCTGGGTGCGCTACAACCGCTACAAGATAGAAATGGCCCACAAAGTAGAGCTGGCACAGCTTGAGCGCAGGCAGGAAAAGCAAATGGCCGAGCGCCAGGTAGAAATGTTTACCTACATAACCCATGAGTTCCGCACGCCGCTGTCGCTAATTATAAATCCGTTACGCCAGGCGAGTAAAAAAATACGTACCGAAGACGAAGGGCTAAACAAAGAACTTGGTGTGGCGCACCGCAATGCCCGCAGGCTGCTGAGCCTGGTAGACCAGCTGTTGCTGTTCCGCAAGGCAGAGAGCGATGCCGACGAGCTTGCTGTAACCCCAATTGACGTTAAGCACCTGTGCAAAGAGGTGTACGAATGTTTTGTAAACCTGGCAGCACAGCAGGGTATTGATTTTGTTTTAGATATGCCCGAAAGCCCGGTTGAAATTTTCGGCGATTATGAGAAGATAGAAATAGCACTGTTTAATATTGCGTCGAATGCATTTAAATACACACCTCCAAAAGGCAGGATTGTATTAAAAGTGAGCGATGAACCTACTAATGTTACCATAAGCATAAGCGATAACGGCTCTGGCATTTCAAAAGAAGACCAGCCGCATATATTCAGTAAATTCAGGCGTGCAGGCAGCAAGATAGGGGGTAAGAGTGGTTTTGGCGTAGGCCTGTTTATAACCCGTTATTTTGTTGAGAAACATCAGGCAAGTATTGATTGCGAGAGCGAAAAAGGTAAAGGCACAAACTTTACACTCAGCTTCCTGAAAGGGCATGCGCATTTTGCACACCTTCCGGTAAACGCCATTACGCCTAAAAAGTCAGAGCTTGTTGAAGAGCTTATTGGCGAAGATAACTTTGACGCTGAAACGGCAGAAGACAAGGCAGTTATTGAAAAAGAAATACTTACCGAAAAGAAATCGGTATTGATTGTGGAGGATAATGCCGAAATGCGCGATTACCTGCATGGGCTTTTTGCAGCATCGAGCATTGTATACACGGCAGATAATGGTATAGATGGTTTTGCCCTTGCCCAAAAGCACAATCCGGATATTATCATCAGCGATATTTCTATGGATGGTATGGACGGGCTTGAGCTTTGTAAAAAGATTAAAACCAGTAAAGAGTTGGGCCACCTGCCGGTAATATTACTTACTGCTACCTCTAACCAGGAAATACAGCTTAGGGGTATTAGCGAAGGAGCAGACGATTTTATAACCAAACCCTTTAACAGCGATATACTTATTGCTAAGGTAGAGAGGCTGCTTAAAAGCCGTAGCAACCTTAAAAATTACTTTCTTGATAATATTACCCTTAAAGATAACGGCAGCAAAGTGCCGGCAGAGTATAAAGAGTTTTTAAATAAGTGCATAGAAATTATAGAGGCTAACTTTGGCAACCCTGATTTCAGCCTTAAGTTTTTTGCGCTTGAGATGGGTATGAGCCACCGCAGCCTTTATGACAAGATAAAACAAATATCAGGGCAAACGCTTAATGCCTTTATACGTTCGGTTAAATTGCGAAGGGCGGCACTGCTTATGCTTACCGAAAACAAGAATATTGCACAGATAAGCTCTCAGGTGGGGTTTGAAGACCAGCGCTATTTCAGGGAGCAGTTTGTAAAGCTTTTTGGCATGACACCGTCAGAATACATTAAGCGCTACAAGAACAATTTCAATAAAGAACTCAACGTGATAAAAGATGCATAACATTATCCTGCTGCGGCAGGATTTTTTTTAACATATAATCTTAGTGATTTGAATGGATGTCTAAATAATCATATTCAAAATTTTTAGGTGTAAAAATTACACATTTAGCCGGTTTTACAAATTTACCCACCTTATTTTTCAACTTCAACCCCCTTCAGTTTGCTTTTTACCCCGTTATTTTGCATTCATAATCCGGTTACTATAACGTTTTAGAAAGCGTTTTTAGCAAACAGGCTTTAACATTTGTGTAAAAGATTTTAGTATTAATTAACCAAACCGAACAAACCTCTTATGAGGCAAAACTTAACCCTTAATTTATGAGAAACATTACTTCTAAAAACGGTGGCAGGTGGCGGCTGCTATTGTGCACCAGCCTTTTGTTTAGCGGCGGGGGTGCATTTGCAGCACCATTAGTTACAGCTACAAGTACAGTTACACCTGTGCAAACAATTGTAATGGGTACTGTAAAATCGGCAGAAGATAACATGCCGGTACCGGGAATTACCGTAATGATAAAAGGTACTAATACCGTTGCCGTTACAGATATAGATGGTTCATACCAGATAAATGTAGACGGGCCTGATGCAGTATTAGTATTTACAGGTATTGGCTTTGCCACACAGGAAATTGTGGTGGGCAGCCAGTCTACCATAGATGTTACCCTTGCCGCAGACGCCGAGAGCCTTGAAGAGGTAGTGGTAGTGGGCTACGGTACCAAGAAGAAAGCAACCGTTACAGGTTCGATATCTGAAATTGACGGTAAGGCAATTGTAAAAAGCCCTGCCGTAAACGTGTCTAACGGCTTTGCGGGCCGCGTAAGTGGTGTAATAGCCAGTAACAGGGCCGGTGAGCCGGGTTATGACGATTCGAGCATATCTATCAGGGGCCTTGCCACTACAGGTAATAATGACGTGCTTATAGTGGTAGACGGTGTTCCGGGGCAAATTGGTGGCCTTAACAGGCTTAACCCCCGCGAAATTGAAAGTATAACCGTGCTTAAAGATGCTTCGGCAGCTATTTATGGTAGCCGTGCTGCAAACGGTGTTATACTTGTAACCACCAAGAAAGGTAAAAAAGGCGAAAGGCTAACGGTAAACTACTCGTTTGATCAGGGCTTTTCATCGCCTACAAGGCTGCCTGATATGGCCGATGCTGCAACTTATGCAGAAATTACAAACGAGATTAACCCGGGCACGTATACTGCACAGGATATAGAACTGTTCCGCAATGGTACAGACCCTATTATGCACCCTAATACCGACTGGGCTAAGGCTACACTACGCGATTACTCGCTACAGTCTCAGCACAACCTGAGCCTTCAGGGCGGTAGCGAAAACACAAATTACTTCCTTTCGCTTGGTAAAGTATCTCAGGAAGGGCTTTACAAAAACAGCGCTGCCAGCTATGACCAGTATAACGTAAGGACAAACTTTGATGCTAACATAGGCAGCAGGCTAAAAGTAGGTATAAGCCTTAACGGCCGTAAAGAAGACAGGATGTTTCCGGTAACCGGTGCAGGTGGCATTTTCAGGGCTATATACCGTGCTTATCCTACCGTTGCGGCATTTTATCCTAACGGATTGCCTACAAGCGGTATTGAAAACGGTAACCCTGCGTTGCTTGCTACCAGCATAGGCGGTACTAACGAAAACCCTGCTTATGTGGTTAACGGAATCCTAAGGGGTAGTTTTGATATCGGTGCAGGCTTCTCTGTAGACGGTTTCTTTTCAGCCGATATCAGTGAGGCACGTTCTAAAAGCTTTAGCACACCTTACACGGTATATACTTACAACCAAACTACACAAAATTATGACCCTCGTGTGGTGGGTGGTGGTGCTAACCAAAAAGGCGACCTTAACGAGTCGCAAACCAGCCAGTCTCTGGAAGTATCTAACATTAAGCTTAACTTTAAAGAAAAGTTTGGTGCCCATAACATTGATGCGTTTATTGGCTATGAGCAAAGCGAGAACAAATACCACACTTTTAATGCAAGAAAGATAAACTTCCCTACCACAACAACACCGGAACTTGGCCAGGGTGGTGCAGCTGCAACCGATGCTACAAACGGTGGTTACTCTTCAAACTTTACAAGGCAGAGTTACATAAGCCGTATAGCGTATGACTATGCACAAAAATACCTGTTAGAATTCCAGGCCAGGGTAGACGGCTCTTCTAACTTCCCAAGTGGTAACCGTTTTGGTTTCTTTACTTCGGTATCAGGTGGTTACAGGATTTCAGAAGAAGAATGGTTTAAAAACAGCGTAGGCTTTTTTGACGACCTTAAATTCCGCGCTTCTTATGGTGAACTGGGTAATGACAACATTGGTAACTTCCAGTATTTTGATAACTACTCGTTTAACAACCGTTATGTAATAGGCAACACTGTTACATCGGGTATAGACCTTATAAAACTTGCAAACCCTAACATTACATGGGAGGTTTCAAAAAAGACAGACCTTGCTATTAACGCTAAATTCCTGAAAGGATTTACTTTTGAAGGTATTTATTTCCAGCAGAACAGGAGTGACATCCTTGCGCCAAGAAATGCATCAGTACCGGGCAGTACCGGTATTGTTAACCCTTATGGTTCAGATCCGCTTGTTCCGGCAGAAAACATTGGTAAGGTAAAAAGCCATGGTTATGAAGTAACTTTAGGTTATGACCACCAGGGCGAAGAGTTTAGCTGGGGTGTATCGGGTAACTTTACCTATGCTAAAAACAAAGTTATATTTATTGATGAGGCACCGGGCTTACTTGATTACCAAAGCCAGACCGGCCACCCTATGAATACCTACCTGCTGTATAACGCAATTGGTATTTTCCGTAGCGAGGCAGACCTTGCCGCTTATCCGCATGTAACAGGTGCAACCGTGGGCGACCTTATTTATGAAGACTATAACAACGACGGCCAGATAACGGCTGATGACATGGTGCGCAGCAAGTATGGCAACATACCGCAAATGACTTTTGGCCTTGTGGCCGATGTTAGCTACAAAAACTTCGACCTTTCAGTTGTGCTTTCAGGCCAGGCGCAGGTAAGCCAGTATGTATTGCCGGAATCAGGCACGGTAGGTAACTATTACAGCAGCTGGGCAGATAACCGCTGGACACCTTCTAACCCGGATGCAAGCTACCCGAAAGTAAGCGACCGTTCATCGTCTGCAATAAGCGGTGGCCAGTACAGGAACAACTTCTGGTTAAACGATGCGTCTTTTGTAAGGCTTAAAAACATACAGGTTGGCTACACGGTTCCGTCAAGCTTCCTTGAAGAGTATGGCATAAGCAACTTTAGGGTATATGCCAGTGCCTTTAACCTGTTTACCATAAGCAAGGTAAAAGATTATGATCCGGAGGGCAACAATGAGAGCGCCCAGTTCTATCCGCAGCAAAAGATTATCAACCTTGGCTTTAATGTTCAATTCTAAAAAAAACGCAATGAAAAAACCAGTTATACTAACTTATATGGCATTGGCCCTTGCAGGCAGCTCGATGCTTACAAGCTGTAACGATGATTATCTTGATATAACACCTACTGACCGTGTTTCGGATGCAGCTATACTTTCAGATTCAATTTTGTTTGAAGCTTATGTAACCAACCGTTACATGGGGGTACGCCTTACCAATAAAGAGGGCGACTCTAACCAGCCGGGCTTTGGCCGTGGTTTTGAGTACGGCCTTTGGGCATCGCTAACCGATGAGTCTATTTATAACAATGATGATAATACATGGATTATACAGCAGGGTGGCCTTTCGCCGGAAAACCTGGGTATAGCCGGAACGTTTTGGGCGCGCAGCTACCGCAGCATCCGCGAAATAAACTATGCACTGGCAAACATAGAGCAGGTTGGTATGAGCCAAAGCCGCACCAACCGCCTTATTGCAGAGCTGAGGTTTATACGTGCTTTCCGTTACCATGACCTTATCCGTAACTATGGAGAGGTAGTGCTTATGGGCGACCGCGTGCCGCAACTGGGGGAAGATTTTACAGACCCGTCTTTCTTTGACCGCAGGCCTATTGCCGAAGCTATGGAATATGTAGTAAGCGAGCTTGATGCTGCCGCTGCCGTATTGCCTACAGGTGCAATTAACGGCTATGGCGAAGGCCGTGCCACTAAAGGTGCTGCACTGGCGCTAAAAGCAAGGCTATTGCTATATGCAGCAAGTCCGCTATATAACGGCGGCAGTAACGACACCCAGAAATGGGCACAGGCTGCTGCTGCTGCAAAAGCCGTAATGGATATGGGAACATACCAGCTGCACCCTGATTATGCCGAAACATTTATTACACAAGGCAGTAACTCAGAGTATATTTTTGCAAGGTTCTACAACCTTGGTGCAAGGCACTATGCGCTTGAAATTGCACACGGCCCTAACGGCTATGGCGGATGGGGTGGCAACGTGCCGCTTCAAAACCTGGTAGACGATTATGAAATGGCCGATGGTTCTGAGTTCAGCTGGAACAACCCTGCGCAGGCAGCAGCGCCTTATACAGGCCGCGACCCGCGTTTTTATGCCACTGTGCTTTATAACGGTGCACCATACCGCGACAGGGAAGTACAAACCTTCAGGTCGTACAACACAACCGAAATGCCGGGTGGCCTTGACAGCCCACAGGGCCCTGATAACTGGAACAGCAGCAAGACGGGTTACTACCTGCGCAAGTTTATGCGCGAAGACCTGCCTATCATTAACCCATGGGATGTGGCCGGTGTACAAAACTGGATCTACTTCCGCTATGGCGAAGTACTGCTAAACTATGCCGAAGCGCAAAACGAAGCAGCGGGCCCAGACCAAACCGTATATGATGCAATTAACGCCATAAGGGAGCGTGCCGGTATGCCTGTCCTTCCGGCAGGATTATCGCAAAGCCAGATGCGCGACCGCATTCGTCATGAGCGCAGGATTGAGCTTGCTTTTGAAGAGCACCGCTTTTATGATGTGCGCCGCTGGATGATTGCAAATGATGTTGAAAACCAGGCAGCAGAGGGTATTAACATCCTTAAAAATGCCGATGGCAGCCTTACTTACACTATTATAACTGCCCTTGCCGGTAAAAGCTTCCAGGAAAAACACTACTGGCTGCCAATACCAAGGACAGAGATACAGGCATCTAACAACCAGCTTCAGCAAAATCCTAATTACTAATCAGGTATGAAGAAGATTTTTATAAGCCTTTTTTCACTAACCCTGCTGTGTGCCTGCGATGATGATGCAGATACTAAGGATGCTTATGTAGACGTACCTGAAATGCTTGCGGCAACAGATAACCTTACCGGTGTTACCTCAAACTTTAAAGGGGTTAACTGGGCAGACCAAAGGGATAACTTTGTAGATACCTGGATTATACTATCGGGCCTTGAAGTTACTGATGATGAAGTAGCTGTTGAATCTAAAACAGATAACATACTGAACGCTTTCCATGCAAACGGCATCAACACGGTGCGTTTGCCTATAAACCCTGCAACGGTATTACAAAACTGGTGGCCAAAACATTCATTGGCCATCAGTAAATCTGCCGCTAAGGGCATGAAAACCATTGTGGCATACTGGGAAGGCGCTTCATCTAAAGATGGTAAGGTAGATAACGAAACCGCCTTCTGGATGATGTGGGACAGGGTTGTGGCCAAGTACATTGGCAACCAGAATGTGTATTTTGAAATATTCAACGAGCCACACGGTTACAGTGGTACCGACCTTAAAAACCTGTACCAGGAGTGGCTGGAGCATTACCCGGAAGTGCCTAAACACCGCATATTGCTTGACGGTACCGGTTATGCAACCGGTGTAAATGAAATAGGCGATGACGCCCGTTTTGATGGCTGCCTGCTGTCGTTTCACTACTACACCTGGTTTACAGGAGGGCATGAAACCACTGCCGACTGGGAACGCCCGGTGCTTAACCTGGCCTACCCGGAGCGTACTGTAATGACCGAGTTTGGCTGCCCTATGACAAATGGTAAAAACTTTACCGATGCCCCGGGCTATGATATGGAAGAGAATTATCTTCAGGGTATTACAGCGCAGCTTCGTGAAAGGGGTATAGGTAGTGTGTACTGGCCGGGTATCCGTACAGACGATACTTACAGTATGTTTAACCTGTCTAACGGTGCTGTTACGGTTAATAACACATCAGGCCTTGAGCGCCTTAAATATGGCTGGGGCGAAGGTACAGATGTGCACTTTTATGGTGCATTTACCGGAGACTTCTACAAAATAGTAAACCGCAACAGCGGTAAAGCTGTAGATGTGAGTGGTGGCTCTACCGATAACGGCGGCAACATCATTCAATGGGATTACTCAGGTGGTAACAACCAGCAGTGGGCGTTTAACAGCCAGGGTAGTGGCTATTATGCTGTAATTAACAGAAATAGTAGCAAAGCCCTTGACGTAAATGGCGCTTCTAACGATGGTGGCGCTCCTATTATCCAGTGGGATTATTCAGGTGGCAACAACCAGCAATGGCAGGTAGAAAGTGTTGGTTTTGGTTATTACACAATCATAAACAAAAACAGCAGCCAGTCGCTTGATGTTAACGGTGGCGCTACCTGGAATGGCGGCGACATTATACAGTGGTACTGGAACAACGGCAACAACCAGCAATGGATTATTGCCGCGCCATAAACATAAATACAAATTCCCTTACATAAAGAAAATGAAGAAAGTTTTGTTTGTACTAAGTGCCCTTACAGCACTTTACGCAACACCCGGCCAGGCTCAGACCGGCTTTGGCCAGGCAGGAAAAATTAACGATGGCTGGAAGTTTACGCTAAAAGACAGTGTGGGCTACCAGGTGCCATCTGTAAGCGATGCCAAATGGAAAACCGTAAACCTGCCGCACGACTGGAGCGTGAAAGGCCAGTTGAGCCCTACACTTGCCAGTGCCACGGGCTACCTGCCGGGTGGTATCGGCTGGTACCGCAAGCAGCTTAATGTTCCTGCCGATAAAAAAGGAGAAAAAGTGTACCTGTACTTTGAAGGCGTTTACAACCGCAGCGAAGTGTTTATCAACGGGCATTCGCTGGGTAAAAGGCCTAACGGGTATGTATCATTTGCTTATGATGCCACACAGTACATAAACTATGGTGGCAATAATACCATAGCTGTGCGTGTAGACCACAGCCAGAGTGCCGACTCCCGCTGGTATACCGGTTCGGGCATTTACCGCGATGTGTATGTGGTGTATGCGAACCCCGTGCATATTGCACAATGGGGCACGTATGCCTATCCGGAAGTTAAAGGTTCAACAGGCAACCTTAATACCGAGGTTGAGGTAGAAAACACCCTGAGCCAGAACGCCACACTTAGCGTATTGCAGGAACTGGTAGATGCTAATGGTAAAGTGGTGGCTAAAAACACCCAAAGCCTTAAAGTTTCGGCTAACAGCAAAGCTACAGCCAAGGCAAAGCTATCGGTTAAAAATGCCCTGCTTTGGGATACAAACAATCCGCACCTGTATACACTTAAGGTTACGGTAAGCCAAAACGGCAAAACCATAGACCAAAGCAGCTTTAAAACGGGTTTCCGTACATTTACGTTTGATGCCAACAAGGGTTTTGCCCTTAACGGTAAGTGGACGAAAATGAAGGGTGTATGCCTGCACCATGATGCAGGTGTGCTGGGTTCGGTAGTACCGCGCGAGGTGTGGAAAGACAGGCTTTTAACCCTTAAGAGTATAGGTGTTAATGCTGTAAGGACCAGCCATAATCCTCAGGCCCCGGTTTTTTATGAACTGTGTGACGAACTGGGTTTACTGGTGCTTAATGAGGCATATGACGAGTGGGAATATCCTAAGCGTAAATGGATTGAAGGCTGGAACGTGGGTACACCGGGTTTTCAGGGTTCATTTGATATTTTTGCCGACTGGAGCGAAAAAGACCTTGAAGACATGGTGCGCCGCGACAGGAACCATACATCGGTTTTTGCATGGAGTATAGGTAATGAGGTTGATTATCCTAACGACCCTTATTCGCACCCGGTGCTTGACGGCAGTAAAGACGGCTTCTCTCAGGCGCAGTATGGCGGCTATAAAAAAGATGCTCCTAATGCCGAAAGGCTTGGCGCTATTGCCGAAAGGCTTGCAGCTACTGTAAAGCGTTTTGATAAATCACGCCCTGTTACAGCCGGCCTTGCCGGTGTAGCCATGAGTAACGAAACCGGTTATCCGGGAGCGCTTGATATTGCGGGTTATAACTATACCGAAAGCAAGTATGGTACAGACCACGCCAAGTATCCTAAACGTGTTATTTACGGTAGCGAAAACCGCCATGATATAGAAGCCTGGCTTGCTGTTAAAAATAATGAACACATTTTTGGTCAGTTCCTGTGGACAGGTATTGACTACCTTGGCGAATCAGGCCGCTGGCCGTCAAGGGGCTTTTATTCCGGCCTTGTAGATTTCTCAGGCAATATTAAGCCAAGGGGGTATTTCCGCAAGGCGCTTTGGGATGACAAGCCTACCATTTATGCAGGTACTTATATAAACTATGGCCGCCGCAACGAGCTAAGCATGGATGCATGGCCGGTATGGAATTATGAAAAAGGCCAAACGGTAAGGGTTGTGGCTTATATGAATACGCCTTCGGCTAAGCTGTACCTTAACGGCAAGCAGGTAGGCGAGGAGAAGCAGTATGACAATAAAACCGGTATTGTATACTGGGATGTGCCTTATGAAGCCGGTAAGCTTGAAGTAGCCGGTTTTGACAAAGGCAAAGAAACGGCACGTTACACTATTACATCATCTGCCCGTCCATACAAACTGGTAGCTAAGGCATCTGCATCTGCAATAAATAAAGATAAAGGTGTTGTGGAAATCAGGCTTGAGGTTCAGGATGAAAATGGTGTTCCTGTAATGATTTCAGATAACGAGGTTACCTGTAAAGTATCAGGCCCGGCTACGCTTTTAGGCCTTGAAGCCGGTAATAACGAAGACATGACCGATTATACTGATAATGTGCACCGCGCACACCATGGTAAAATACTTGCATACGTTCAGGCAAATGGAGAAGCAGGCGAGGCAACTATAAGCTTTACCAGCCCATGGCTTGAGCCAACACAGGTAAAAATACAGTTACAATAACTTCATAAAGTTAGAGATTTGGGTTTTTTTACGCAAAACCTGCCGGTTGGGCCCGGCAGGTTTTTTTTATGGTAAAAAGTTAGAAACCTTCTTTAACCTCAAACTGCATTAGCTGTTTTGTAATGGGGTGTACAAACTCCAGATAGGCAGCGTGCAGGTACAGCCTTTCGGCAGAAGTGCCATACAGGTCGTCTCCTACTATGGGGGCGTTTAACCCCATTTCGTGTGCAGCGTGCATACGCAATTGGTGTGTGCGCCCGGTAAGCGGCCAAAAGTGTATTTTGGTTGTGCCATTAATATGTTCAATGGCTTTCCATTTAGTAAGGGCTTTTTTGCCATATTCAAAGCATACTACCTGCCTGGGGCGGTCGTCAAGGTCAACGCGCAGGGGCAGGTTTATTTCGCCTTCTCCCTCAACAATTTTGCTTAATAGCGCCGTGTAGCGTTTGGTTACGGCGCGTTTCAAAAACTGGCGCTGTATGTCTTTGTGGGCTTCCTTGGTTTTAGCCACCACTAACAGCCCCGAAGTAGCCATGTCAAGCCGGTGAATGATAAGCGGTTCAATATCTTTAAACGCAAATTTAAGGCGTGTATAAACCGAGTCTGATATATTAATACCGGGTACCGATAGCAGGTCGTTTGGCTTGTTTACCACTACAAAGTAATCGTCTTCATAAATAATATCAAGCTCTTTGCCTTCGCCCGGGTTTATAAGTAGTGGGTCGTCATCAAGTGTAATACCTTGCAGCATGTGTGCCAGTATGGGCTTGCATTTTCCGGTACAGGCCGGGTAAAACTGCCCGTGCAGGCGAATTTCAGATTTTGGCGAGGCACCCCACCAAAACTCAGCCATAGCAAGGGGGATAAGGTTGTTCAGGAAAGCATACTGCAACAGTTTGGGTGTAGCACATTCGCCGGCAGCAGAAGGCGGGCGGCCAAACACCGTTTCGCTAAAAATAGCGTGCAGGCTTTTGGTTTGCCCGGATTGGTTCAGGAACGAATACTGCTCAAACAACTGCTGCTGCAATGCGTTAGATTTTTCTTTGCGTTCCTGTTTTAGCTGCTCAACCCTATTATCAAAATGCGCCATATTAGTATGCAGGGTGTTTAGTTTATCTTCCCAGTCTTTGTATAGTACGTTAAAGCGGTGTTTGTCGTGCAGGCTGTGCTTAATCATCAGGGCCTCAAAAGTGGCATAATCAGCTTCTGAGAGTATTTCTTTTTGTTCCTGGCGTTGTTTTTTACGGTCCTGCTTGTTGGTTTTCAGGTATTTCTTAAAGTCGTTTATCTCTTTTTCCGACTGTTTGGCTAACTGCTCATATTCTGCCTTTAAGGCGATGTATTTGTCGTCTGACTCTATATCCTTAACCTGTTGGTTAATGTCGTTAAGTATGTACTGTTCCTTTAGGAAAAAGCTGTCTTCCACCAGCATATCAAACACCGGCGGCACAAACATAGGGTGATGGTTAGAATCGGCCAGCTTGCCCGAAAAGGCACACAGGTAGCCCGTTTTACCCTGGTTATCCTGTACTATTAATACACCAAACATCTTGCCTATGGCCAGTCCTTCGGCATCTTTATCAAGGCCAAAATTATGGTCAAAGCCGGTTTGGGTTTCCAGGTAATGTTTCAGCTTACCGGCTGCAACAACGCTTAGCGGGTGCGGCTCGTAGTAAAACGGAAAGGTAAACTTTTCCGGCAGGGCTATGCCTGTACGTTCATCATCGGTAAAATATATAACCCTGTCTGCCATTGTAATGTGCTCAAATTTTGTGCAAAAGTAAGCTAAAGGGTTTAAAGCGGGTTTTTCTGCGAAATAAAAATAACCGATACCCGTTAGCTAAAAAAGCGGCAATGCTTTATATTAGCCTAAAATAATACCTATGAAAAAATTACTACTGCCGATATGTATCATTTTTGCGGCATGCGGGTCAGACGAAACCTATACCACTATAAGCGAAAATGAGCAAAACCTGCGTGGCAAATGGCAGTTGCAAAGCATAATACGCAATGGTTCGCCTTACGGCCTCGGTCAGTGCGAAGGCCAGAATACAGTTGAGTTTAAAGAATCAGGGGCTTATGCACAGCTCAATTATGGCAATGCAACCGGTTCATGCGCAATAGACTCAGTGGCAAACGGTAGCTACTTTTTTCAGAACGACAGTATTTTTGTAGATATCAATACCGATACCATTCGCACTTCGGCCATTTTAGAAGTCAATGCGCAAACGTTAAGGCTTAACAGCCGTATGTACCTGCCGCAAGATGTAGATGGCAGCGATGAGGTTATATTTACAAGGTTTAATCCGCAATAATTTTCATTTAACAACTCCTGGCACAATATGTGCTTCTTTATCTGCGTTTTAGAAAACCCACTCAGGGAGAATGGAGATAGACTGGATGAAGAAAAAAATGTGTTTGTGGCTGTGCAGCCTTACTATTACAGCCGCTACTGCTCAGGAAAAAATTATTATTGCCGGCGATACCCTAATCAACAACAGCCAGGCCACCCATAAAAATTCGGTTTACAGGCAGCTTATAGCCCCCACCATATTAATGGGCTTTGGTTCGCTGGCACTTACCAGCGATGGCATAAAGGGCTTTAACAGAAGCGTGCGCACGGTTATGAATGGCGATGAAGGCACTACAATTGATGACTATACACGCTATGCACCCGTGCTTTCGGTTTATGCATTAAATCTTGCGGGTATAAAGGGTAAAAACAATTTCAGGGACAGGACGGTTATTATGCTTACGGCTAACCTTTTAGCTGTAGGCACCACTATGGCGCTAAAAAAAGCGTGTGCCATAGAACGCCCTGATGGCAGTACAAACAATTCTTTCCCCAGCGGGCATACATCTATAGCTTTTGCCGGAGCCGAGTTTTTATGGCAGGAATATAAAGATGTAAGCCCATGGTATGGTGTGGCAGGCTATGTGGTAGCTGCCGGAACCGGCCTGTGCCGCATTTATAACGACCGCCACTGGCTTACCGATGTGGCTGCCGGGGCAGGTATAGGCATTTTAAGCACCAAGGTGGCCTACTGGATTTACCCCTGGATGCAACGCCAGCTTTTTGGAGAGAAAGAATCTAAATCTACCACCAGTGTTATGGCACTGCCTTTTTACAATGGAGAGCAGGGTGGGCTTAGCCTTGCCATTCAATTCTGACCTTTACAACAAAACATTTTTGAACCGTTAAACAAACCTGTTGTATTAAATAATTCCTGACATTTGCTGTAAAGCAAAATATAAATGGGACTCAAAATAATACTTACCGGGGCAACAGGCTTTGTGGGCGAAGGCGTGCTGCTGGAATGCCTTAATAACAATAATGTAGATAAAATACTTGTTATAGGCCGCAAAGGCACCGGGCTAACCGATAGCAAAATACAGGAGCTTGTTGTGCCCAACTTCTTTAGCCTGCATGGTTTTGAAGAACAGCTTAAGGGCTATGATGCCGTATTTTATTGCGCAGGAATAAGCTCGGTAGGGATGCAAGAGGCTGAATACACTAAAATTACTGTAGATACCCCACTTGCATTTGCGCACAAACTGCTTGAGGTTAACCCTGATATGGTGTTTTGCCATGTTTCAGGCCTGGGTACAGATGCTTCTGAAAAAGGCAAGGTAATGTGGGCACGCGTAAAAGGCAGGGCAGAGAATGAGCTGGCTAAGTTGCCGTTTAAAAAGGTGTATAACTTCCGCCCCGGGTTTATGAAGCCTACCGCAGGACAGCAAAATGTAAAAACATTCTACAGGATAATGGGTGCCATGTCTGGACTGATGAAACTGCTGTTCCCTAAAATATCGGGCACAGTGGCTCAGGTGGGGCAGGCCATGATAAACAGCGTTACAAAAGGCTATGATAAACAGGTGCTTGAAGTTGCCGACATAAAGAACCTTGCCGCCCAATAACCCGTAAACTTTTCGAAAATCTGTTAAAATACTTTTTATATATTTAACACATTGCAACAATAGTGTATATAAAAGGTAAAAATGAAAAAACTTTTACTCATTTTGGCGCTGCTGGCCCTGTTGCCGGCTGTTGCACAAAAGCATTTTCCTGATACGTTTGAAATAAAATCTGATACAGCCAGTTACATACCCCTGCCGGTAAGTAACTGGCAATATTTGCTTACTGATGAGGTTTTTACATATAAAGATGTAGCATTGGGTAAATATGATGCCGGGTTTAAACATGCACCACAAAAAGGGCTTGCCATGCCTGAAAAACAAAACCTGTGGCTGCGCTTTAAAATTAAAAACGGCCTTAGCAAGCCGCTTACCATTACGTTTCAGGAATATAATTACCATTGCCATTTATACGTAGCCGATAGCCTGGGTAAGGTACAGCAGTTTGAAACCGGCTCCTTAGTACCCTACAGCAAGCGCGATGGCTACAAACGCCTGCTTGAAATTCCGTATACGCTGCCGGCAGGTGCTACCATAACCGTCTACGAACATTCTGAAGGATTGCAGGGTTTTATAGAGCAGGTAAGCATAGGCATTGAATATAATATATTGCGTGATTACGTTCAGGACGATTACTACCTCTTTCAGCTGGTTATGGGGTCGGTACTGTTTGGCATTTTTATAATTGCCTTTTTATTCAACGCCTTCTTTTATTATGTGGTGCGCGAAAGGGTGTACCTAATGTATGGCATAACCCTGCTCCTGGCTGCCATAGCTTATTTCCATCTGCCGTTAAGGCTTTTAGTCTTAAAAGAAACCCCGGGATTGATAGAGTTTGTATGGTTTTTAAACGGGTCGTTCCTGTTGCAGATTTTTATTTTCACGGTGCTGCGGTTCCTTCGCACGGCAAAATACCATCCGTTACTCAATAAAATAATGCTTGTGGTTAATACTGCTTATATAGCGCTAAGTATTTACCGCTTTTACTTTGAAGGGCATACCAGTGAGGTACTGTTTATAATTTCGGTTACATTCAGGCTGATACTCTTGTTAGGGTTAATAGTTATACTGGTGTTAGACCTTATTAAAAAACGCACAATGGCCATGCTGTTCATGATAGCCATACTGCCTTTTTTGTGCATTTTTGTATACACCAGCACGAGTGAGCCCTGGGGCGTAATACCACAGGTTTGGGTTAATGCCATGGTAGTCTGGGCTGTAGTGGTAATGTCCTGGACGTTGTTTAACCGCTTTAAATACCTACAGCAGGAAAACGCGCGTGTAGCCCTTGAAAAAGAACGCCTTGCCCGTGAGAAGGAGGAGGAGCGCAATGAGCTTATTGCCCGCCAGAACGAAATGCTGGAGCAGCAGGTTGCCGCCCGTACTGCTGAGCTTGAACAATCATTGGCAGAGCTTAAACAAACCCAAAACCAGCTGATACAAAGTGAAAAAATGGCCAGCCTGGGCGAACTTACTGCCGGTATTGCCCATGAAATACAAAACCCGCTTAACTTTGTAAATAATTTTAGTGATGTAAGTGTAGAGCTGGTGCAGGAACTTAAAGAAGAACTTGAAAAAGGCGATATTGAAGAGGCTAACGCCATAGCCGACGACGTAGCCCAAAACCTTGAGAAAATAGCCCATCATGGCCGCCGTGCAGATGGTATTGTAAAAGGTATGCTGCAACACAGCCGCACATCATCAGGGCAAAAGGAGCCAACCGATATTAACATCCTTGCCGATGAATACCTGAGGCTCGCTTATCATGGGTTAAGGGCAAAAGATAAAAGCTTTAATGCCGAACTTATTACTAATTTTGCCGAAGGCATCCCTAAAATAAACGCCATGCCGCAGGATATTGGCCGTGTGCTGCTTAACCTGTTTACCAATGCGTTTTATGCCACACAGGAGAAAAGCAAACAGTCTCAGTCTCAGTTTTCAGGCAGTTACAAGCCAACAGTTGAGGTAAGCACACAGCTTGTGGGTAACACCGCCCGGATTGTTGTAAAAGATAACGGCATTGGCATTCCTGATGCCATTAAAGATAAGATATTGCAACCATTCTTTACCACGAAACCAACCGGCGAGGGTACCGGCCTGGGGCTAAGCCTTAGCTATGATATTGTAGTGAAAGCACATGGCGGAACCATTACTATTGTTAGCTCAGAGGGCCTGGGCGCCGAATTTATTATTACACTGCCCGTTTAAACAGCATACATTCAACACATGAAAAGAATATTTACTATCATCCTGTTTTTCTTATTTCTTGGTAAAGCCTTTGCTGCCGATCCTCCGCTAAAACCCTATTTAGTAAGTAAAGATGAGGCTAAGTATCTTAGGCTGCCCGATAGCTGCTACCATTATCTTGAAATGGACAGGCAACGGTTTACCCTTAAACAGGTAATTAAGAACGGTAATAAGGAAATCAGCCAACATGCCAGGCTGTTTGAAATGAACCTTACCAACAACCGTAACTACTGGGTGTGGTACCGTTTAAAAAACGACTCAAAAAATGCTTACATCGCTGCATTGTGTTCAGATTCAGGCACAAGCGATATATATGTGCTTGATAATGGCAAGTGGCATAATTATAAAACAGGCGATAATATTCCGTGGAGCGAGAAAAGCGGCGATAAGAATAACAATTATATACCCTATACCATTGAGGCAGGGCATGAAATCCTGGTATATATCAATGAACGCGGATACCTTTCTTCGCCAAAAATCGGCAACTTTGTTAAAATAGTGCAGGACACTTATATAAACAAGGTTATATTTACCTCAGAGCACGTAGTGTCGTTTGGCCTTGCCGGTTTTATCTTGTTTGGTATGGTGTTTAATCTGTTATTTTACTATGTATCAAGGGAAAAGCTCTACCTGGTTTACTCATTCCTGCTGTTTTTTGCAGCCCTTACCATTGCTGACAGTGCCATACAGGAACTCTATTTTAAAGAGCACACACAATGGTACGGCCCTTTTGAAGTGTTTGAAGGCCTGGGCTTTGTAATCATGTTTATTTACACGTTCAGGTACTTTTTTAACATGAAAGACTACTTCCCCAGGTTGGATAAGATACTTACTTATTTTCCGCACTTTCTGTTTGGTTGCCTCCTGATAATGCTTGGGCTATACCTGTGTAATGATGTAGAAAACTTAAAAGTATTAACCGTTTCATTGCTTATATTGCTTGGATTTGCAGGCCTTAGTGCAGGTGTGCTTTTTATAGGGTTTTTAGTTATATTAGTCTGGGTATTAATAATATTCGCAAGGCGAAAAGACAAGGAAGCCCGCCTGTTTACCATAGCGGTAGTGCCATTTTTTGCAAGTTTTATAGTGTCAATATTTGTAGATTGGGAATGGACAACATCTGCCGCTACAGTATGGGCTATCCTTATACTTTCATGGGGGTTATTTGCCCGCTATAAAGACCTGCAGATAGAAAACGCCCGTGTGGCGCTTGAAAAAGAAGAAGAGCGCAACCGCCTTATAGCCCAGCAAAACGAACTGCTTGAGCACCAGGTGGCTGAGCGTACTGCCGAACTCGAGCACTCGCTTGAGGAGCTTAAGCAAACCCAGAACCAGCTGATACAGAGCGAGAAAATGGCAAGCCTGGGTGAGCTCACCGCAGGGATTGCCCACGAAATTCAGAACCCGCTTAACTTTGTAAATAACTTTAGCGATGTAAGTATTGAACTGCTCGATGAAATGCAGGAAGAGCTTGATAACGGTGATACTGAAGAGGTTAAAGCCATTGCAGGAGATATAAAGCAAAACCTTGAAAAGATAGCCCACCATGGCCGCCGTGCCGATAGTATTGTTAAGGGTATGCTGCAACACAGCCGTGCTTCAAGCGGGCAAAAAGAGCCAACAGACATCAATGCCCTGGCAGATGAATACTTAAGGCTGGCCTACCACGGACTTCGTGCCAAAGATAAAAGCTTTAATGCCAGCCTGGTAACGCATTTTGCTGAAGATTTGCCAAAGATTAAGGTGCTTCCGCAAGATGTAGGCCGTGTGCTGCTTAACCTGTTTACCAATGCGTTTTATGCCACACAGCAAAAGGGCAGGCAGCTGGCTGATGAAACCTACAAGCCTACTGTTGAGGTAACTACCACGCTTAAAGATGATTCGGTTGAGATAATTGTGAAAGATAACGGTACCGGCATTCCTGATGCTATTCAGGACAAGATATTACAGCCGTTCTTTACCACCAAGCCTACTGGCGAGGGCACCGGCCTGGGCCTTAGCCTGAGCTATGATATTGTAGTTAAGGCACATGGCGGTACAATTGATATTGAAAGTGCCGAAGGGCAGGGGGCAACCTTTATAATTAACCTGCCTTTAAACGGTTAACCCCGTTTTAATAAGCAGAAATTACTATATTTAACAACTTTTAAGCCATATCCTCATGAAAATACTGGTAGTAGATGATGAGGCTGATGTACAGCCGCTGTTCCTGCAACGCTTTCGTAAAGAGATTAAAAATCAGGAAGTTGACTTTAGTTTTGCCCTTTCGGGAGAAGAGGCGCTGGAGTACCTGTTTGGCCATCCCAGCGAAGTGGTGCTGATACTCAGTGATATAAATATGCCCGGCATGAGCGGGCTGGAACTGCTTACCAAAATCAGGAAGGAATATGATGTTCCACCGCCTGTAATTATGATGGTTACGGCATATGGCGATGAAGAAAACCACCGCCAGGCCATAGAGCGCGGAGCCGATGATTTTTTAACCAAACCACTTGATTTTAACGTGCTTAAAGACAAGCTAAAACATATTACAGAATAATGGCCAAGATACTTGTTGTAGACGATGAAGCTGATCTTGAGATACTTGTAAAGCAAAAGTTCCGTAAAAAGATACGGGAGAACATCTATGAGTTTGTGTTTGCCCAAAACGGCGAGGAGGCACTACAGCGTGTTAAAGAGCACCCGGACCTCGATATAGTGCTGAGTGACATCAACATGCCGGTTATGGACGGCCTTACCCTGCTGGGGCACCTGCCCGAAGCCAACCCCACCCTCAAGGCGGTGGTGGTATCGGCATATGGTGATTTACAGAACATTAGGGCTGCCATGAACCGCGGTGCCTTTGATTTTGTGGTGAAACCCGTTGATTTTGACGACCTTGACCTTACCATGCAAAAAACCATAGACCATGTGCGCCAGTTGCAGGAAACCATTAAGGCAATCAAGGAAAACAACATCCTCAAAATGTATGTAGATGAGAATGTTATCAACTTTATGGCGGGTAAGGAGCTGGAAAACAGCTTATTGAGAAATGAGCTGCTTGAGGCGTCAGTGCTCTTTGTTGACGTTTGCGGCTTTACTTCTATAACCGAACAGGCACCTGCTAATGAAGTGGTAAGCTTGCTTAATACGCTGTTTGACAGCATAGTAAAAGAAATTATAGCCCAGGGTGGGCACGTAGATAAGTTTATGGGCGATGCCGTAATGGCCGTATTTAGAGGCGATTACAACCTTGACCGTGCCATAGATGCAGCCCTTGCGGTTAAGTCGCATATTGCTGGTGTTGAGTCTTTTAGCCTTGGTGGGTTAGACTACAAGCCCCAGGTGTCTATAGGTGTTAACTGTGGCGAGATGATTTCGGGCAATATAGGCTCGGTTTCGCTCAAAAGGCTTGATTATACGGTAATTGGCGATGCCGTAAACCTGGCGCAGCGCCTGCAAAGTGCCGCAAAGCCGGGGCAAATACTTATACCGGAGGCTGTTTACGAAAAAGCCAGGGAATCATTTCAATGCATTCCGGCAGGAGAATTCAACCTCAAAAACAAGTCAAAACCGGTAGTTGCCTACGAAGTTGTTGGATAAAGTAAATTCTTGCAATTTAAGATAATTTTAACGCTAATTCTTCACTTTTGGAGTTCAATATTGGCTAAAGCCGTTTCATGTTTCAAGTTTCAGGTTATTGTATGTTGAACCACTCCGGTCCAAAACCTGAAACTTTAAACTTTAAACCTGAAACTAAGATCTACTTTTGTTTTTCCCTGCGGCAACTTTGCTCATCTAAATATTCTAATAAAAGGTATACACCCATCATTAGTGCAAGTAACCCGAAAGGGAGTACCGTTAGCCATTTTATCCTCACAATATAAAAGAAGGGGGTAAATATGGCGGTGCAGTTGTTGCTGTCAATTATGTTTAGGGTTATAATGTTCTCGGCCACATCAAGCAGGCCGGGCAGCAGGCACAGCCAGGTGTAGTGCAGTTTGCTCAGCTTTAGCAGGTGCCCCATAAGCTGTATGGAATAGTAAAACAGCAGGGTGTAGCACACTATAAACCCAAAATCAAGCAGCAGGTTGTGGCGCAGGGCTGTTTCCTGGCCGTTAATCATAAAGCACAGGTCGCCCGGTGTGCAGCTAAACTGTAGGGCCAAAATGTTTTCTACCTTAAAATAAGGGGCTAAAAACCATGTTGCCGTTAGGGCCGTTGCGCTAAAGCAGGCCAGCCACAGCTGTTTAAGTACTTTGCTGGATTTCATCGGTGCGAATTTTTTGGTATTCCTCAAAATTAAACTTCTTAAGCTGCTCAATGGCGGCAAGGGCACCGCTTACAAACAGTTTCTCCTTGGTTTCTTTCCCCATCCAGAAATCAAGCCAGTTAAAACCCTTTGTGTTAACCAGCACCACGCGCGATTTTATCTCATCGGTACTGTTTAAAAAGTCGTTATCATAAAAATTCCTGAAGGTAGAAAGAAACGAAACAATGTAGTTCCACAGGTTAACCCCCTTAAAGTCAGAAACCGTATCGCGCTCGCTAAGCAGCACCCCAAACGTGGGGAAACGCGGGCGCTCTACCGTATGGTTATGAAATTCCCTTATGGGGAAGTTGCTCAGCATACCGCCGTCTACAAAACGGGTATCAACCACTTTTGCCTGGTTTTGCGGGTAGTTGTCTACGTGTCCTGTTCCGGGTATAAAGGTTTCAAACACAAACGGTATAGACATAGAGGCCCTTACATAAGCCGCGGGGTTTACATTTTCGCTGGGGTTCCAGTAGTCTACTGCCCGCTGCGGAAACTTCACAATGCGGTTGTGTGTAAGGTTGCTGGCAATAAACAGTATGCTTGCTGATTCTTTAGTATTGTCCCTGCCGTCAAACGTGTTTTCGGTTTTCATGCGGTTTTGCAGCTGGTGTGTGGTGTGTATGCCCACAAACGGGTGGCGCAGTATTTTGGTAATCCAGTCATAAAACGCCTTGCCGGGGTTAATGCCAAAATTTTTGCCCAGCACGGCAATGGCCAGTATGTACACAAATACCGGGAACACCAAAAGCGACATAGGCCCCACGAAAAAGTCGTAAAAACGGCTCTCGCAGGTAGAGCAGTTGTTTTTAAATATGTTGCCCAATACTATATATAAGGTAACAAACACTGCAGCCCATATAAGCAGGAAGCCCCATTTAACCACCTTAAAATTGCGGATAAGCGTTTCCTGCAGGCGGCCTACAAAACCCGGCCTGTCCATAAATTCATGAAAATGACTGTTGGCTATAATGTGCGCCAGCAGTTCGCTTTTGGTAGCCTGCGTGCCCGGCTCAAAAGCCGATTCCATTTTATATACCTTATCGGGCACTGCACCCAGTAGTATGGTGTTAATAGCCCCGGCGCTGGTACCACCCAGGCTGTAAAAGCGCACCCCGGCCTTTTCCATAATATAGGTATAGCCCACCAGTGCAATGCCATACATGCCGCCGCCCTGTTGCACCAGGTCAACAATAGGGCGCTTGTATTCTTTACCGTTAAAGGTTTCGGTATGGCGCGCCTCGCTAATGTACTTAGGGTCAATGATGGTATCACCGGGCAGCAGCTTGCCTTTCAGGTCACCCGCAATGGCTTTGGTGTATTCCTCATCGGCCTTTTTAAGCAGCGCTGCGGTATTGGCCATGGCCAGCTGCTCATCGGGCTCATGGGTAATGCCTTCATTTTTAAGGCTGTTTATAAAACCGGCTGTGCTTTCCATGTGGTTAATAGCTAATAAGTTATGGTGTGGTTTTGCAGTACAATGTTACCAAACTTTTTGCAGGTTTTATATACCCATGTGTAGGTATTTGCTGCCATAACCTTAACATTACAAAGAATTAATGTTAAGGTGCACTTTTTACAAAATCAGTGCAGCGTTTTCAGCATTCTAAAAATCAATGTTTTGTGTTCTCCCTTTGTACCCTTTGTGTTCATTGTGTCTAAAAAATAATCATAGTGTTGCGAATACTTTTTATCACAAAGGGCACAAAGACACAATGAACACAAAGAAAAAAATATGAGGTTTTAAATTATTAAAAATCAATGCTTTGTGTTCTTCCTTTGTGGCCTTGGTGTCTTTGTGTTTTAAAAAATCTCAACCTCTTGCTGACCATTGTGTCAAGAAAACAGCAATATACTTCATAAAAAAAGGGCACTCCCGTGTACCGGAAATGCCCCTTTTTATGTTTTTACGTTAAGGCGGTTATTGAAAAAGCAGCGCCCCTACGGCCTTCTACCCGTTGCAAGCCTGTACAAAATACCTATAATAGCAAGCACAAGCAAAATGTGTATAAGTGAGCCAACTGCTTCACCAAAACCAAAATATCCTACAGCCCATCCTATAAGGAGGATAACAACAATAAGCCAGATTAAATCTCTCATGACGTAATATTTTTAATAGTTAGTAGTATAAAATTACTCATAACAGCGCCTGAGTGTTAACATATTAAGAATCCTTTAATAGCCAAACTTTTCTTAATAAATTCATTGAAAAATCAGCAATACTTTTTAGAATTCACTACATTTGTATAATTCATTTGTTATGCAAGCACCACTAAAAATTGCAGTGGCAGGCGCCGGACTTGTAGGTTCCCTGCTGGCAATATACCTAAAGCGCGCAGGCCACACCGTTCATGTGTTTGACCGCAGCCCAGATATCCGCAACGTAAATTTTTCAGGCCGTTCTATAAACCTTGCCCTTAGCCAGCGTGGCTGGCGTGCGCTTGACGAGGTAGGCCTGGGCGATGAAATCCGCAACATTGCAATACCCATGGACAAGCGTGCCATACACATGGCCGATAACAGCCTTAACTACCAGTATTATGGCAAAGATGGCGAGAGTATTTATTCGCTGTCGCGCGGTGGGCTTAACCGCAAAATGGTAAGCCTGGCCGAAGCTGAAGGGGTGGAGTTCTTTTTTGAAACCCGCATTTGGGATGTAAACCTGCAAACCGCTACCTTATATACAGGAGAAACCGAGCGCGGCGCCTGGAGCGAATTACAATATGATATGGTGTTTGGTGCCGATGGGGCATTTAGCCGCATACGCCACCGCATGCAACGCCAGAATATGTTTAACTATTCGCAAAACTTCCTCAATACAGGCTACAAAGAGCTTAACATTCCGGCCAATGCCGATGGTACCCACAAGCTCGATACAAACTCTTTCCACATCTGGCCACGCGGCGCATTTATGCTTATAGCCATGCCCAATGTAGATGGCAGCTTTACCTGCACGCTGTTTATGCCTTTTGAAGGCGAAAACTCTTTCGAATCGTTAAAAGACAAGCAAACGCTTGAAGCGTTTTTTGCACAGCACTTCCCCTCAACGCAGGATGTTATACCTAATTTAGTAGAAGACTTCTTTAAAAACCCAACCAGCTCGCTGGTAACCATGAAGTGCTACCCGTGGGTGTTTGAAGACAAGGTAGCCCTTATAGGCGATGCCTGCCACGCCATTGTTCCGTTTTACGGCCACGGCATGAACGCCGGTTTTGAAGACATTACCATACTAAGCCAGATGATGGAGCAATACGGCAACGACTGGGCTACTATATTATCGGAATACCAAAAGAGCCGCAAGCCAAATGCCGATGCCATTGCAGAGCTGTCATACCGCAACTTTATGGAAATGAGCGTAGATACGGCAAACCCTGATTTTCACCTGCGCAAAAAGATAGAAAAATGGTTTAGCGAGCGCCACCCCGATAAGTGGCTGCCGCTGTACAGCCGCGTTACCTTTAGCCACCGCCCGTATGCCGAGGCGCTTGCCATAGGCGACAGGCAAAAAGCCATAATGGACGAGGTTATGAAGCTCGATGGCATAACCGATAACTGGGATAAGCCCGTCACAGAACAACATATATTAAGGTTACTGGAGCAGGATACTCTTACTACTTAAAAATATCTAATCCCTCTTTGAGGGATTTTTTGTATCCCAACATATCCCTATCATTAGGTATTTTTACCTGTTTTTTAAAAGTGTATAAATGCGTATTGCTAAAAGTGTTAAATTCAATCGAAATTTTAATTCTGATGAACGATACTTTACAAAAAGCTCTCATTCGCATTGACCAATTACAGCATCAGGTTGATAGCTTGAAAAATTCTCACACTATTCAAAAAATTAATTATGAAGCTGTAGAAAAAATGGATGTCGTAGAAAAAGTTAACGCTTTCTATGATTCTTCATGGAATAAAATGCTTTGGGTTATGGGTATATTTGTCACATTAGTTGGGATTGCATTACCCTTGGTGATTCAGTGGATGCAGCAACGTAGCTTTAAAAGAGTGACTGATGAAATTGTTGGAAATGCTACCGCAAAGTTTAATACAAGGGTTCAAGAATTAGGTCTGGAGCATAGTAATAAAATTGACGAACTTAACAATAGTTTTGAAACTCAAATTAATCAACTTTCTAATAGTAATAGTGAGGAGTTACAGGTGTTAAATAATACATTCTCAGATATAACTAAAAATATTCAACAACAATTAGAAACTGGTATAGAAGATTTAAAAAAGACGGCAGAAAGTGCATATTGGAATGCAGAAGCCAATTTATATTCGATTCTTTCTGTCAAAGCTGAAGAGGCAGGTAGAAAATTTGATGCTTGTTTTTATGCTATATCTACATTTTTAGCTGATGATGCTGCTGGAAACGTCGCAAGGGCTGAAAATGGAATTGAATTTGTAGTTGCTACTATAAAAGAGTTAGATGTTGAAGAATTAGTTGAAAAGAAAGATGAATTGATCCATGCAAATTTTAGTGAGTTTAATTTTACTAGATTATTTGAAGAATTAATTAAAGAGGCTAATCCTAGATATCTTCCGCATCTAAATGCTCTCCAACAATATTGTGGTTCTATAGGTATTGTTATTAGTGTTTAGAAGGATATTGCTTCATAAACATACAATAATAGCACTCATATAGGGGCTTTTAGCATAAAACAGGCTAAAAGCCCCTTTGTTTTTTACACTACTGTTAGAAACAATTAACAATTAGATAGTAAATGTAACTTTTATAATTACCTATATTTACGGCCTGTAAATGGTGTAAAACGGTGTTTGGGTGGTGTAAAAGCCATAATGGTGCGCTAAACCATAAGTAAAAGTGTAGTTTTTAAACTTTTTTTAGGGTGTGCACAATAAACTAAAACGTTTTATGTTATTTATAGGCATTTTAAAATAAATTGAAATAATTAATAATGAAAGGTAGTTTTGGTTCTGTAAAAATTAAAAATGCATAAATATTTTTTGCAATAAATGGACGTATTTTCGGTTAAATGTTGAATAAATTATTGTTAAGAATTGAGAAAAAAAACCAATTTGTTTTTTTTAACCCCTAATAATATAAATTTGCCCATCTTATTAAAAAAACAACACAGTAAGAAACTATTATTAAAAATCAGAAAAACTAAATTTTAAATCGAAATGGCAAACGCAACAGTTCAAAAGGTTGAGAAAAAAGACGCTTCTGCTTCTAAAGGATCAAACGTATTCGCTCTATTAGCAATGGTAGCATGTATCTTTGTAGGTTTCCTTGTATGGAAATTTATCATGGGTGCTCCTGCAAACTTCCAGAATGAGGCAGAAATGATTAGAGACGGCGCTGAGGCCGGTCACCCAAAAGAAGGTAACTACCTTGCAATGGTATACAAAGGTGGTTTCGTGGTACCTGTGCTTATGGGCCTTTTCCTTATGGCAGTAGTATTCTCTATAGAGCGTTTTATTGTTATAGGTAAAGCTGCTGGTAAAGGTAGCGTTGAGAAATTTGTTGCTAAAGTGCAAAAACAAATAGCTGGCGGTAACATTAACGAAGCTCTTGCTGAGTGCGACAAGCAACAAGGTACTGTAGCTAACGTAATTAAAGCCGGTCTTCTTAAGTATGAAGAAGTTAAGCGCGAAGGCTTTGACAGCGAAAGGGCTGAGGCTGCTATCCAGCAGGAAATTGAAGAGGCTACTGCCCTTGAAATGCCAATGCTAGAAAAGAACCTTGTTATCATCTCTACGCTTGTATCAATTGGTACGCTAATGGGTCTACTGGGTACAGTAACAGGTATGATCAAGGCGTTCTCTGCTCTTGGTGCCGGTACAACTCCAGACTCTGCACAGCTTGCAAACGGTATCTCTGAAGCACTTATCAACACTGCAACAGGTATCTCTACTTCAACTCTTGCAATTATTGCTTACAACTCATTTACTTCTAAAATAGACAAACTTACTTACTCTATTGACGAGGCTGGCTTTACAATTACCCAAACCTACAGGAGGTTCAGGGCTCGTGCCAACAACGCTTAATTAAGTACAGTAGTAGGTTTTAACAATAATGCGGCGGTAAAGTGCGTTTATATATAAAAGCGCTTTACTGCGGCTATAAATAAAGAAATAAATGGCTAAAGTTAAAATATCAAAGAAAAGCACCAGGATAGACATGACCGCCATGTGCGACGTGGCCTTCCTTCTGCTGTCTTTCTTTATCATGAGCGCCACAGCCAAGCAGCCAGAACCTAAGGCGGTAGATGTACCTGCCTCTACGGTTATAGAAAAGCTGCCTGAAGAAGGTGTAGCCGTTATTACCGTGGGAGAAAAACAGGTGTTTTTCACCATCCCAAGGGATATAAGGGTACTTACACTCGAAAAAATGGCTACGCTAAAAGGTACTTCTTTTACCGCTGAGGAAAAGAAGAAATTTGAAGGTATGGACGGCTTTGGTGTGCCGCTAAGCCAGCTTAAGGCACTTCTTAAGCTTGAAAACGCAGAGCGCAATACACCGGGCCTACAAAAAGGTATTCCGTATGATTCAGTAGGCAACCAGCTTGGTGACTGGGTTCAGCAGGCAAGGTATGCTAACAGGGAGTGGCTTAACGAAAGGATAGCCGCAGGCGAAGAGAACGTTAAGTTCAGGGATCTTGACATAGCCATTAAAGGCGATGCCAAAGAAAACTTTACTACGGTACAACAGGTTATAGACATACTGCAGGACCAGAAAAAGAACAAGTTCTACCTGGTAACAAACCTGCGCGGAGAAAATTTCTAATATTATAATACATAATATAAAATGGCAGAATTAAATACCGGCGACGGTGGCGGTGGCAAAGGCAAAAAGGTAAGAAGTAAAAAAAGCAACCCGGGTGTAGACTTAACTGCAATGGTTGACCTTGCTTTCCTTCTTATTACCTTCTTCATGCTTACCACATCGCTTGCTAAAAAACAGGCCATGGAGCTGGCTATGCCGGATAAGGATAAAAAAGATCCTCAGCCAGACAGTACTACTAAGATTCCTGAAGAAAGGATGATGACCATCCTTATAGGTAAAGACAACCGTATCCTTTGGTACATGGGTAAATTCGATGCTCCTACTATACCGCCTACTGAAGCTAAATTTGGTAAAGATGGTATAAGGCAGGATCTTCTTAAAAACGTTGCCCTTGGTAAAGAGTATGCTAAAAGGGAAGGTAAGCCTGAACAGGGCCTTGTAGTAAACATTAAGGCCAGCGATGCTGCTACGTTTAAAAACGTGGTAGATATTCTGGATGAAATGGCTATAACGCACCCACAGCTGTATGCCATAGGCGATATAACTCTGGGCGAGATTGACCTATTGAAACAAACAGGCGTTTATTAATCCTCACCTTTAAAACAATAAGATTATGAGTTTATTTGATAAAGGATGGATAGACCTTGTGTTTGAAGGCCGTAACAAAAGCTACGGTGCTTACAAGCTTAGGTCAGAAAATCCTAAAACTACAGTTATAGCGCTTGCCTGCGGAGCTTTCCTGTTCTCGGCTATGGTGGCTGCCCCGCTTATTTACAGTGAGCTTAAGGAAAGCCTTGCCAAGAATGACGGCCCGGTTGTAGACGAAAAAATTGAGCTGGTAGAAATACCCGATGAACCGGTAGAAGTTGAAGAGCTTCCACCGCCACCACCAGAGGTTAAAATTGTACAGGCTCCTAAATCAGTGGTAGACGAGGTTAAGTTTAAGCCTCTTGAAGCTGAAGACAAAAAGAAAATTGTTGAGCCTATCATTAGCCAGGAAGACCTTAAGGATGCTACACCGTCTAACCAGACAAAAGCGGCAGACCTTAGTGCAGGTGATATTAACATCGATGTGTATGCGGGCGACCTTGATAAAGGTGTAGAGCCGGCTACCCCAAGCGATGAGCCTATCAACTATGCGGCACTACAGGTTAAGCCTGAGTTCCCTGGTGGTATGGATAAGTTTTATGAGTTTGTAAGGAAGAACTTCAGGAACCCTGACGTAGACAGGGAAACTAACCTTAAAATCACGGTTTCTTTCGTGGTAGAAAGAGATGGTTCGCTTTCTAACATTAAAGTGCTTAAAGACCCGGGCTATGGCGCAGGTAAAGAAGCAGAACGTGTGTTGAAAAGCCTTAAAACCAAGTGGAATCCGGGTATACAGAATGGTAAGCCTGTAAGGGCAAACTACATTCTTCCTATCACCATGAAGATTCAACCTAATTAACATACAGTACGGAATGGGTTCACACAGGACTAACCGATACAGGACACAGAAATCGCCGGACTGGCGATTTCTGTTCGTTTTAAGGGTGCTCATATTCCTGGCGTTTGTGGTTTTTGGCCTCGGTATTATCTTTTGGTACCAGCTACCCATGAGCCGCCATTACGACCTTAATATGCCCCGCAACTACCGCATTGCAATGGGTGTGCTCATGATTGTGTATGCCGCATACAGGCTGCTCATCAACATGCCTAAAAAAGAAAAGAAACGTTTTGAATTTGACGACGAAGATGAAAATTAAGTCAGTTCTTTTAGCATTACTGGTATTGGTGCCGCTTATGGTAATGGCGCAGGCTGCAAAGGGAGAAACCTCTCCGGAGTATCCCGGCGGCAACCAGGCACTGCGGCAATATGTAGCCAGCCACATCCGTATGGAGCAGCTTGAAGTGCCAAAGCACGATACGCTTATAAGGTGTTCGGTGTCGTTCTGGGTAGATACCCTTGGGCGCATGGATAGTTTTAAGGTGCTTAAAGACCCCGGTTATGGCCTGGCTTATGAAGTGGTTAAGGTGTTAACAGACAACAAGGTGAAATGGAAACCTGCCACCCGCAACGGCAAGCCCCTTATGGCAAACTATGTATTGCCTGTAATGGTAAACCTGCCGGGCAGTAACCTTCCCGAAGAAAAAGTACCCGCTAAAAAAGACTAAACTCCTCAATAACATGAAACACGTTTATATGCTTTTTGCTTTTATGGTTGTTGCAACCGTTAGTGCGCAGGATAAATCTACAGTTCAGGATAGCTATCCGGAATATCCGGGAGGGCTTAAGGTTTTTTATGAATACCTTAGTGAAAATATTAAAAAACCGGTTGTAGATGTAGATACCCGTATAAGCGGTGCTTTTCGCATTTTTATAGAAACTGATGGTAGTATTCAACAGGTAGAGGTGGTAAAAGATCCGGGCTATGGCCTTGCGGAAGAAATTGTAAAGATTATAAAAGGTAGTGAAAAATGGAAACCCGGCGTAAAAAACGGGGAAACAATAAGGGCAGATTATGTGTTGCCTATTGAAATGAACGTAAAAGCTTCGAAGAAAAAGAAAAGTCGATCAAAACAATAACTTGTTCAGGAATAATAAAACTAAACTCCTCAATAAAATGAAACACGTTTATATGCTTTTTGCTTTTCTTGCGTTTATAAATGTCAATGCGCAGGATACAGGTGTATCTGATTTTAATGAACTTGACCAGAAACCGGAATATATTGACGGCATGAAAGCCTTTTACAGCTATGTTTCGGAGGCAATAAAAACACCTGAAGTAGAAAAAGATACTGTGCTTAAGGTAGTTGTAAAGTTTGTAATAGAAAAAGACGGTTCAGTTAGTATGGTTGAGGCCCTTAAAGACCCCGGTTATGGTTTTGCCCAGGAAGCGGTAAGGGTTGTAAAAGCCTGCCCAAAGAAATGGACTCCCGGTATTAAAGACGGTAACGTTGTAAGGGCGTCTTACCTGTTGCCTATTTCCATTAAAGTTGAAGGTATGGGTACGGGCCAAAAAGACAGCCTACCGGCTAAGCCTGTAGACGAGGTTAGGTTTAAACCGTTAACACCAAAAGAATAAACAATGATGTTTGCTTCAAAAAATAAAAAATACCTCTTGGCAGGTTTTGTAACCCTGGCCCTTAGCGGCGTGGTGCTGTTAAGCTGCCATAAAACCGATGCTAACGGCAACGTTGTGGTGCCCGAAAGCATGACGGCTGGTAAAATAACGGTATTGGTAGACGAATCGGTACAGCCGGTTATAGAAAGCGTGGTTGATGTTTTCCATAGCGTATACCCTAATGCCCACATCAACCAGGTTAATACTACCGAGAACGAAATTGTAAATGCCATGCTGGGCGATTCGGTTACTACCGTAGTCATGACCCGCCCGCTTTCTAAAAAAGAAGAAAACCACTTTACAAAACACGGCATGACGCCCGAGGTTACATTTGTAGCTACCGATGCGCTTGCTGTAATAACTGCCGGCAAGCCTGCCGATACTACCATAACCACGGCAGAAATCTTTAAGGTATTAAAGGGGGAGCCATCGGCGCGCATAAGCAAGCTGGTGCTCGATAACCCAAATTCGGGCACGGTGCGCTACCTTATGGAGCAGGCCGGTGTGCAGAAATTACCTGTTAATAACATAATATACCAAAAAAATTCGGCTGAACTTATTACATTTGTAAATAACAACCCCGGTAGTATAGGCATTGTGGGTGTAGACTGGGTAAACGAACCCACACCCCAATTGCAGAAAGTTGTGGAAAATCTTACAGTTTTGGCAGTTGATAATGTTAAAGCCAAAAGTGAGGGAGCAACCTTCTTTAAACCCAGCCAAAGCAACATTGGCGCGGGTTTCTACCCATTTACCCGTAAGATATATGTGTTAAATTACCAGGGCTATAAAGGGTTAGGCATAGGTTTTGCAAATTATACAAGAGCAGAGGTAGGCCAGAGGATAATTCTCAAAAGCGGACTGCTGCCACAGGACATCCCCACAAGGGAAATCCAGATTATTAAAGAATGACTTATAAACACTAAATAAAAGGAGAAATTAAAATGATTAACATGAAAGAATTTAAATTGCTCGGTTTATCATTGGTATTTGTCGGAGCTGCACATGCACAGGACGCCAAGGATGCTAAAAAGGCCATTGATGCTGAGCAATACCAAAAAGCTAAGAACACGCTAAAAACGCTTATTGCTTCAGAACCGCAGGAAGGTAAAAACTACTTCCTTATCGGCGATATTTACCTTACGCAAACTGAAACCGATTCTGCAGCATACTACTTTAACAAAGGTGTTGCCGTTAAAGACAACCCTGAGTACAACCAGATAGGCCTTGCACACATTGCCCTTAACAAAGGCGATGCTGCCGGTGCACAGGCTAAATTTGCCGCTGTAGAAAAAGACCTTAGAAAAAGGGATGTAGAACAGCTTATATACATGGGTAAGGCCTATATCTATTCAGACAACCCTAACTATGTAAAAGCTATTGAGTACCTAAACAAGGCACTTGCTAAAGATGAGAAGTCGGCAGAGGCGTTCTTTTACCGTGGCGAGGCTAACTACAGGAACAAAGACAGTAACGCTGCCTTTAGCGACTACCGTAATGCCTTTAACCTTGACAACACCCTGCTTAAGGCCAAGCTAAAACTGGGCGTGCTTAAAAAGAACACTAAAGCGGCTTTCCCTGAAGCGGTAGCCGACTTTAACGCACTTCTTGCAACAAACCCTAACTATGGCCCGGCTTACCGTGAACTTGCCGAGACCTACTACCTGTGGGGTAGCATGGACAGGGCTAAATATGCCGAAAACACCAAGCAGGCTATTGCATTTTACGAAAAGTATATGCAAAATACAGATTACTCGCTAAACTCAAGGATGAGGCATGCTGACTTCCTTGTACTGGCTGGTGACTATAAAGCCCTTGAAGCTGAAGCTAAAGAAATGCAGAAACTTGACAAGGTTAACCCTCGTATACTGCGTTACCTTTCATACTCAGCTTATGAAAACGGTAACTACCAGGAAAGTTTAGATGCAATGAACAAATTTATTGCCAGCGTAGAGCCTAAGCGTATCATTGCCCGTGACTACCTGTACCGTGGACTTGCGCAGCTTGCACTTAACGTAGCTACTGACGAAGAAGGTAACACTACCGTGGTAGACCAGGCTAAATTTGACGAGGCTATTGCCGATATCAAAAAAGCAGCTGCTACAGATATTGAAATCACGAATGAGTTTGGTGCTATCGGCCAGAAGCTGTTCAAGCAAAAGCTATACGGCCCTGCTGCTGTAGTGCTTGGTGCCGCTACCGAAAACCCTGAAGGCAGGAACCTGTTTGTAGACAACTTCTACTATGGTTTTGCACTATATGCTGATTATGTAACCAAGCCGGACGACCAAAAAGCTACTTATGCTGAGTCTCTTGTTAAGGCTGATTCTGCTTTTGCAAAAGTAAACGAGCTTAACCCAGAGTTCCCTGAGGCGTTTATCTACAAGGCTAAAGTTAACCAGCTTGTAAAAACAGATGAAGCTTATGCTAAAATGGCATCTGCTTACGATAGTTATATTGCACTTATCGTGGCTAAAGGCCCTGCTGATGTTGAAAAGAACAAGAAAAACCTTCTTGAAGCTTACGACAATGCCGGTGCTTACTATGTAGCCAAAGACAAGGTTAAGGCTAAAGAATACTTTACAAAATCGCTTGAGCTTGACCCTGCTAACGAATATGCCAAGCAGGAGCTTGACAAACTAAAATAACAGTTTGAAATATTTATAATGCAAAGGCACACCACACGGTGTGCCTTTGTTGTTTTTAGGCACAAAGCAATTAAATGCTTATCTTTGCAGCCTATTAAGAATAAGATGCTTAGGAAAGAAGTGCAGGTTGACGTGGAAAAAGGGGTAATGCTGCCCCTTATGGAGGAGTTTTACACCATTCAGGGTGAGGGTTACCATACCGGTACCGCGGCCTATTTTATACGTGTGGGCGGCTGCGACGTGGGCTGCCACTGGTGCGATGTTAAAGAAAGCTGGAATGCCGATTTGCATCCGCCAACGCATATTGATACTATTGTACAACACGCTACACAGCAGGCTAAAACCATAGTTATTACAGGCGGCGAACCCCTAACCTGGGATATGGGCCCGCTTACCGGCGCGCTTAAAGATAAGGGCATGCGCGTGCATATTGAAACCAGTGGCGCTTATCCATTAAGCGGCACGTGGGACTGGATTTGCCTTTCGCCAAAGAAAACAAAACTTCCGGTAGACGATGTATATGCCCATGCGCACGAACTGAAATGTATTATACACAATAAGCACGACTTTATTTTTGCCGAAGAGCAGGCCGCCAAAGTAAACGGCAATGCCATATTGTTCCTGCAGCCCGAGTGGAGCAGGCGCGAAGAGGTTACCCCGCTTATTGTTAATTATGTTATGGCTAACCCCAAGTGGAGGGTTTCGCTGCAAACGCATAAGTATTTAAATATTCCGTAAATTGCTTAAAAATTGTAGCCATGAAAAAGATATTCCTGATTTTTACTTTTGCCCTCGCAGCGCAGTTTGCCCTGGCCCAGGATACCGAAAAAGAAGCCTTTAAAGCAGATTGCCTTAAAATGATGGATTTGGGCGGTGCTCCAGGCCAGTATAATGCGGCTATAGAATCGATGCTTAAAAATGTGCCCGAAGAAAAGCATGCCGCAATCCGCAAAGATTTGCTGGAATCCATAAGGCACATGCAGGAAAAGCTGGCTACCCTGTACATGGAAGAATTTACGCATGATGAGATAAAAGCCATAATAGCCTACTACCAAAGCCCCGCCGGTAAAAAGTTTGCCGAAAAAAGCGGCCTTATCTACGAGCGCTCACAAAAATTTGCCATGGAATGGAACCTTGAGCTAAAAGAAATCGTAAAAAAACACCAGGTAAATTAATTTGAATTTCGTTTTTCAGACTTCGTCATTGCGAGGAGGAACGACGAAGCAATCTTAACAAATAACAAAATAGCCAGATTCACATCGAATCTGGCTATTTTGTTTTATAAGCCTTCAAACTCAGTTTACAACCTGAAAACTGCGACTGCGACTGAATACTAAAGCGTTAACCTCGCCAAATAATCATAATGCTCACCTTCCATAACCAGTTCGCAGTTAAGCCCGTTGGCATGTGCGGCGTTTTGCAGGGTGTTATAATCCAGGTACAGCCAGTCAAACGGCTCTTCGGTTTCGCCTTTATAGCTTACAGTAAAAGTAATTTCGCCATAATACCCCTCTGCCGGAATCCACTTGCCGCCGTCTTCATCTTCATCAAACATATAAATCAGGTCGCTGCTGTCAATCAGTATCTGTCCGCCCTCATCCAGTAACGATTTTAATTTTGTAAGATACTGCGTAACATTCTCCAGCTTCCCGAAAATCCCCGTGCCGTTCATCAGTAGTAAAATGGTATCAAACGTGCCGCCATTGTAGGTAAGTATGTCAGCCACCTGTGCGTTATCAAGCCCGCGGAGTTTACACGCTTCTATGGCAGATGCCGAAATATCAATAGGCTGCACGCGTTTGTTGCGCACGTTTTTAAGGTACAGGCTGTGGCTTCCGGCGCCGCACCCCACATCAAGTATGTTGCCCTTGGCCATTTGCAGCGCTTTTTGTTCAATCTTTGGCATGTGCTTAAAATCACGGAACAGGTAGGCCACCTCCATTTCGTCTTCTTCACTAATGGAAGTCTCGGTCATGAGGTTTTGCGGGTTGTTGCGCGTTTGGTAATCCAGTATGGCTTTTCCGAAAAGGTCTTTCATGGGTGTAATTTATCGCATTTAAGGTGTGCAGTCGTTTCGCTTGTGCCATTTTTTATACATTTGTGCCGGAAATGATACTGCGATGGACGATTTTTTAAAACAACTGCCCCGGCTGGCCAAAGATAAGCATAACGAAAACAAAAAGTTTTTTGATAAGCTTAAAAAGAAAGCGCCTAAAAATATGGACTACATAATGCAGGACCTGCACGACCGGGAGTTTAAAAAAACCGACTGCCTTACCTGTGCCAACTGCTGCAAAACCACCGGCCCGCTGTTTACCCTGGCCGACATAGAGCGTATTGCCAAACATTTCCGCCAAAAGCCACAGCAGTTTATAGACCAATACCTGCGTATTGATGAAGATAACGACTATGTGCTGAAAAGCGTGCCCTGTACGTTTTTGGATCATGAAAACTATTGCATGATTTACGATGTGCGCCCCAAAGCCTGCCGCGAGTTTCCGCATACCGACCGTAAAAAGTTCCAGCAGATAAGCAACCTCACGCTTAAAAACGTAGCCATTTGCCCCGCCGCCTACAATATTGTAGAGGAAATGAAAAAGAAAATCCCGGTTTAGGCAGAAGCTGCCAGCCAAATAATTGTAAAATTTTATAGTTTTACATAAATATTCAGCCATGCCACACTTTAACGCCCTTACCCCCATGCTCTGGACAGCACAAATTCCTGAAACGGTAGCGTTCTATACCGAAGTTCTGGGTTTTGAATGTGGCGTGCTCGAAGAAGGCTGGGCCGTATTGCTTAAAGACGAAATTGAAATTATGCTGGCATACCCCAATGCCCACATCCCTTTTACCGAACCTGCGTTTACCGGTTCGTTTTACATTAATACTACTGAGGTAGATGTGCTTTGGGAACTCTACAAAGACAAATGCACCATTTGCTATGAGATAGACAATTTTGACTATGGCATGCGCGAGTTTGCCATTTATGATAACAACAACTACATTTTACAGTTTGGCCAACCCATAATAGACTGATATGAAATCCCTCCGCACCGTATTATTGTTTGTAGTCCTGGCGTTTGTACTGTCGGGCCTGTTTTATTACCTCACCGCCGGTACTGTGGTAGCCACCTGGCAGGCAAAGCTTATGGAAATTGCAACCGTTGCCATTTTTATATTTATAGTGCTGCTTATAATTTATATTATTGCAAAAACCGTAGTAAAAACCACAACAGCCATAACTAAAAAAAGGCCCCCGCAAAACGGAAGCCCAAAAGTGTAATTGTTTAGGTTTAGGCGGCAGCTTCGTGTTGCTTAAGCTCTTCTACTACACTGCCTATGCTTTGTAGCTTATCTTCTATATAATCCAGGAACCCCTCAATGCGGTCGCGCAGGTTACTGAAAAATTCAATAATATCGTCTATATAGCCTTTTGCTTTTTCTATAAGCTTTAAAATGTACTGAAATACATTTTCTATGGTTTCCTGTATGTTCATGGCAATGTGATTTTTTAGATTATTACATCCAAATTACAAAACCCCTGGGGCTAAGGCAAACACTTTGTGCAAATGTTAACGAAAGAGCTGCTGAGTTCTTTATTTAGAATTATGCTTCGACAGGCTCAGCATGACTGACTGCGTATGAGTGTAGCTATTCCCCTCCTCCGGAGGGGTGCCGAAGGCGGGGTGGGTTAAAAAGCAATAAAAAAAACAGTCACCCTGAGCTTGTCGAAGGGCGACTGTTTTTTTATTTAGAATTATGCTTCGACAGGCTCAGCATGACTGCGCGTGAAGAAAGTGCCGAATAATTCAGCAGCTCCTACTCATATATAAGATACTTCTTCCGCATCTTCTTAAAACTATCAAGCCCCGGTTTCCATGATGCGCGAATCTCCGCCTCACTCTTCCCGGCCTCAATTTGCTGCTGTAGTGTTTTGGTTCCCGCCAGCTTTGTAAAAAACGGAATAAAGAATTTCGATTTGTCTTTTGTTTCGCTATATGCTTTAATCAGCCATTTCAGTTCCAGCTGTTTTACTTTAGGCGCTTCGCTCAGGTCTTCGCCATAGCACACCTTGTCCTTAAGCGGTGGTTCTTTGGCGCCCTCGTTTGGCATTGGCGTAAAGCTAAAACCCGTGTTGGGCAAATCAGGCGAACCGTATAGCTGGAACTGCTTGCTGGTGCCGCGGCCCAGGCTCACATTAGTACCTTCAAAAAAGCACAGGCTGGCATACAGGTTTATGGCCTGGTCGTTCGGAAGGTTGGGCGAGGGCTTAATCGGAAGGTGGTAAGGCATGTCGCGTTTGTAATTCAAACAGGGTATAACAGTCAGTTTACACTGCACGCCGTTTTTCAGCCACTTTTCACCATTAATCATCTGGCCGTATTCGCCTATGGTCATGCCGTGCAGCACGGGTATTTGGTGCATGCCCACAAAGCTGCTGTTTTCTTTTTCAAGCGTAGGCCCGTCCACAATGCCGCCGTTGGGGTTGGGGCGGTCTAATATAATGAGTGGGATATTCTGCTCTGCGCAAGCCTCCATTATATAATGTAGTGATGATATATAGGTATAAAAGCGTGCACCCACATCCTGCAGGTCAAATACTAAAACATCAATCCCCGCCAGCTGTTCCGGCTTTGGCTTTTTATTATCCCCGTAAAGGGAAATAATAGGCAGCCCGGTTCTGGTATCTTTACCGTCTTTAATAAGTTCCCCCGCATCTGCTGTACCACGGAAGCCGTGCTCAGGGGCGAAGATTTTTTTAAGGCCAACCTTTTTCGATATAAAAAAGTCAACCAGGTTTTCGGTTTTTCCATCAGTAGTAACAATTCCGGTCTGGTTGGTTACAATGCCAACGGCTTTCCCGTTAAGCATGGGAAGGTATTTCTCATAATTTTCTGCGCCGGTTTTTATTTCCTCAACCTGCTGCCTGCCATCTGCCATCTGCCCACTGCTTGTCTTTTGACTTTCGACTTTCGACTTTTCGACCGAAGCTGTTTTTCCGCACGCAGCAATCAGCACAAATGAGAATAAAACTGTATTTTTGGACAAAGAAAACACCATACCGTTGAATTTAGAATATTTTATAGCCCGAAGGCTGGTTAGTTCAAAACAGCATAAAAGTAGTATATCTGCCCCGATAATAAAAATTGCAATCATTGCCATTGCCATTGGGGTCATGATGATGATTATAGCTGTGGCAACCGGCGTGGGGCTTCAGGATAAAATCCGCGAAAAGATATCGGCCTTTAACGGACACATTATTATTACCAATTTTGATAATAACGAAAGCCAGGTTAGCGTAGCCCCGCTTTCGGCAAAGCAGAACTTTTATCCCACCTTTAAAAATATAGAAGGTATAAACCACGTGCAGGCCGTAGCCAGCAAGGCAGGTATTATCCGTACCGAAAAAGCATTTGAAGGTATTATCTTTAAAGGGGTAGGTAAAGATTATAAGTGGGATGCCATGCAGGAGTACCTTGTTTCGGGGCGCATACCCAGCCTGAAGGCCAACCTTAATGAAGAAGTACTGCTCAGCAAAACCCTGGCCAATAAACTACAGCTTAACCTGGGCGATAAATTCAATACCTATTTTATGAAAGAAGGCGGCAACGGCATGCCAAACCTGCGCCGTTTTGAGCTGGTAGGTATATATGAGTCGGGCTTTGGTGAGTTTGATGCCACTTATATGATAGGTGATATTCGCCATGTGCAGCGCATAAACAAGTGGCGCAATGGCGAAGTAGGCGCTTTTGAAGTATTTATAGATGACTTTACTAAAATATCTGAAAAGGGGGAGGAAGTGTATAAAGCCATACCCAGCACCCTAAATGCCGAAACCATACAGGAAAAATACATTAATATATTTGAGTGGCTCAGGCTGTTTGATGTAAATATTATGGTAATCATTATTATTATGGTGGTTGTAGCTACTATAAATATGGTGGTGGCCATACTGGTTCTTATCCTGGAGCGCACCCAAATGGTAGGCATGCTCAAGGCACTTGGGGCAAATAACTGGAGCGTGCGCAAAATTTTCCTGTACAATTCGGCCTACCTTATTATAAAAGGGCTGCTTTGGGGCAACGGAATTGCATTTGCATTGCTGCTTGCGCAGAAGTATTTTGGCATAATTACCCTCGATCCGCAAAATTATTATGTAAGTGTGGCACCGGTATCACTACATCTGCCGGCCATTTTAATAATAAATGTAGGTACAATTGCTGTTTGTACCGCCCTTTTATTAATCCCGTCTTATATAATAACAAAGATTTCTCCGGTAAAAGCACTTCGTTTCGACTAAGGCAACTATCAAAATCTGTTGTTTTTTCAGAAACCGGTACTGCTGAATGAAAATTCTTCAAAAACCTTGTTTTTGTAAGTGTTCGTATTATCAGAATGTTAAGAAAAAGTTTTAAAAAAAGTGTTTTAAAAGTTTGCGAAAGTGCAAAAGGGTGTTACTTTTGCACCCGCAATCAAGCAACGTTCTACACTTACTGAAAACAACGGCAAAGCTGGTTTTACATCAGAAAAGTCTTCAAAAAAATAAATTTGAAAAAAGTTGTTGAAAGATTAGGAAGTAAAGAAAAAGTTACTACTTTTGCACCCGCTACAACAGCGACGCTCTTAGAAAGATTGAAAGACGGATTGGTTAACAGAAAAGCTGAGTTACTATAAAGAATGAGGTTTTGGAATTAGCCAAAAAGTTTAAAAAAAAGTTTTAAAAAAGCTTGGATTTAAAGGGGAAAAGATTTTATCTTTGCCCTCCCAAACTGAGAGGTTCGGGACATAATGAGAGGTTAAAGTGAAGCTTTAAACGGTAAGAAAAAAANATGGCCAACGGGTTAATATTCCCGTACTTCTTATAATTGTGATGGGGCGACGGAGTGATGAAAGCACCGCGAACTGACGGAATAGTTCGTTAAAGTACCTAGCTATAGGATTTGTAGTTAAATGCGCAGATTCTGGTGAAATACGATAGTACTCAGAGCCTTCGGGCAAAGAGATAGTGTGCCTAAGGGCTTCCAAGAAAAACCTCTAAACTTAGATTATAAGAACCCGTACCGTAAACCGACACAGGTAGTCGAGGAGAGTATCCTAAGGCGCTCGAGAGATTCATGGCTAAGGAATTAGGCAAAATAGACCTGTAACTTCGGGAGAAAGGTCGCCAGCAGCAATGCTGGCCGCAGTGAAAAGGTCCAGGCGACTGTTTATCAAAAACACAGGGCTCTGCAAAATCGTAAGATGAAGTATAGGGCCTGACACCTGCCCGGTGCTGGAAGGTTAAGAGGAGATGTTATCTTCGGAGAAGCATTGAATTGAAGCCCCAGTAAACGGCGGCCGTAACTATAACGGTCCTAAGGTAGCGAAATTCCTTGTCGGGTAAGTTCCGACCTGCACGAATGGTGTAACGATCTGGACACTGTCTCAGCCATGAGCTCGGTGAAATTGTAGTATCGGTGAAGATGCCGATTACCCGCAGTGGGACGAAAAGACCCTGTGCACCTTTACTATAGCTTAGTATTGACCTTGGATAAGTGATGTGTAGGATAGGTGGGAGACTGTGAATCGGGTTCGCCAGGATTCGAGGAGTCATTGTTGAAATACCACCCTTTGCTTATCTGAGGCCTAACCCCGCGTTGCGGGGGACATTGCTTGGTGGGTAGTTTGACTGGGGTGGTCGCCTCCAAAAGAGTAACGGAGGCTTCTAAAGGTTCCCTCAGCACGCTTGGTAACCGTGCGTAGAGTGCAATGGCATAAGGGAGCTTGACTGAGAGACATACAGGTCGATCAGGTACGAAAGTAGAGCATAGTGATCCGGTGGTTCCGTATGGAAGGGCCATCGCTCAAAGGATAAAAGGTACGCCGGGGATAACAGGCTGATCTCCCCCAAGAGCTCATATCGACGGGGGGGTTTGGCACCTCGATGTCGGCTCGTCACATCCTGGGGCTGGAGAAGGTCCCAAGGGTTGGGCTGTTCGCCCATTAAAGTGGCACGCGAGCTGGGTTCAGAACGTCGTGAGACAGTTCGGTCTCTATCTACTGCGGGCGTTAGAAATTTGCGTGGATCTGATTCTAGTACGAGAGGACCGAGTCGGACGAACCACTGGTGTATCTGTTGTCCCGCCAGGGGCACCGCAGAGTAGCCACGTTCGGAAGGGATAAGCGCTGAAAGCATATAAGCGCGAAACCCACCACAAGATGAGATTTCTTTTAAGGGTCGTGGAAGATGACCACGTTGATAGGCTACAGGTGTAAAGGCAGTAATGTCATAGCCGAGTAGTACTAATAACCCGTAAGCTTATGTACGCTACTTCCTCCCGGAGCAATCCGGGAGGGGTACACTTTCTAAAACAAGACACTTTTGTATTATCTTAGTATGTTAACATATTGCAAGCACGCTTGCTTTTGAGTTCAGGTTATCAAGAACCTGAAACCAAATAAACCTTTTAAGGTGATTATTGCGGCGGGGCTCACCTCTTCCCATCCCGAACAGAGAAGTTAAGCCCGCCTGCGCAGATGGTACTGCATTTTGTGGGAGAGTATGTCATCGCCTTTCTTTTAAAACCCCTTATCTAATCAGATAAGGGGTTTTTGTTTTTAGATAATTCACCATAATATATAAATAGATGAAAACTCTCACAATTAAATACACATAATTCACACTTTGTTTACTCATTTTCTACACTTTCCACAATGTCTGATTAATGCACAGTTAATCTTAAATGTAAAATAATGTTAATTATACTTTAAAATTTTCATAAAAATACGATTAACAGTTTCTGTTTATAGTTATAATGGAATATTTTTGTAAAAATCAATAGTTTGCAAAAAATCACGTATTATTGGCACACTTTTTTTAGCTTAAACAATTGCTAAAAAGAATGTAGGGGAATGGAGAAAAGCATGAGGAAATCGGGGGATTTCAGCTTGAGGAATTTATTGGGAATTGTAATTTTTAGCTTTTTAATGAGCCTGAATTCGTATGCCCAATTAGCAAATTTTCAGCTGAATGTTGTTGCCACAGACGAAACCTGTATTGGCAACGGAACTATGACGTTTACAGTAGACAACCCAACACCGGGTGCTACTATTTTGTATTCGGTATATTTGTTGCCAAATACAACAAATTCTATTTATACTTCTACAGAACCATTTGTAGGTAGTCTAAACGCGGGTACTTATCAGGTTGTGGCTATTCAAACTTTGGGTACAGAATCGTCATCAGTTACTCAGGAAGTAATAATTCAAAACCAAATTGTGCCCTTAACCTATACAATTTCTTCTATGGCACATAATTGTGATGTGGGGGGCGAAATTGTAATTACAACCACTTCAGGTACTGCCGTTGGTTATGAAATTATATCTGGGCCACAAATTATGCCGTTGCAGCAGGATAGTATTTTTTATAATATGCAGCAGGGCACTTACAATATTCGTGTATTTGATGAATGTGGGCAAGGTGTGGTTACTACTTATACGCTCGATTTAACACCGGCGCCACCCGTAGTATCACCACCTTTGTTTAACAGCCTGCAAAATGGAGATTGTAATAATGTTACCATTAGTAATACTATTTCATATCCTGACGGAACGGCGATTACCTATCCGCTAACTATTGTATATACCGTATACCCACCGGGTGGAGGGGCGCCGGAAGTTTTTACCGAGGTTTTTGAATCGGGTATGCCGGGCTTTATTGAGTTTTCTCATACCTTCCCGGTTGTGCCGGGAGATGGATATACTTATGATTTGCAGGTTACAAATGGCTGTGGCAATACATATGGTACACAGGGTAACGCTGTTAATCCTGTTCCTAATGTAAGTATGCAGGCCGTGCCTATACCATGTGGGCGTTTTTATCTTTCAGTCTCTACATCTCAGTTTTCGCCACCTTATACAATGCAATTTATTGAGGTACCCGAAGGTTTTGTGCCTACAGGCTTTGGCAACGGTTATCCGGGGCCTTTTACTGATGGTACGGTTAATTTTGGCGGGGAAAACAGTCCTGTTCCCGAAGGTACATATATTGTTAAGGTTACAGATGCCTGCGGAAGAACCGGTGAGGCAAGTGTGGAAGTAGAAGATGTGGTTCCGGTTCCGGTAGCTGCCGGCCGTAATAATGGCTGCTTTTCTGATATGGGGCGTGTAACGGTAAGTGTGCCGGACAGGCAAATTGTATCGGCCTCAATTATTGCAGCGCCGGGAAGCTATACTTTGCCATTGCCCCAGGATGTATCATCATTTATAAATGCGGCAGGTTCTTTAATCATCACAAATTTGCCGTTAGGAGATTATACGCTGATAATAGTTGACAGCTGCGGGCATGAGCATACTGTAGAGGTAAACATTCCGGACTTTGAACCGCAGGATTTTACGGCAACGGCATATTCTGATTGTACCGAAGGTTCAGGGGCTATACGGGTTATGAGCGGTAACGGAAACCTTATACAGATATCATTAATAAGCGCTCCTGATGCTTATACAGGTAATGTGCCTCAGAATGTGAGTGCTTTTATAGCCTCAGATGGCAGGCTTTATATGGATAACCTGCCAGAAGGTACTTATATATTTACGGGTAAGGATGTTTGTGGCATAGAACAAACAGTTACTGTAGAGGTTACCGGTTATGTGCCCGGGGAAGGCCCTGTGTTTACATTTGAACCGCTTTGCAACTCGTGGAATATAACATTGTTTGACGGTACAGGGCAGGGGGCTACATATTGGCTTCAAAAAGAAAATGCCGGCACCGCAGGCCAGTGGCAACACCCGGAAACAGGTGCGGCATATACAGAAGGTACTGTACCAAACGATACTACATCTTTAGCATTGCCAAATAACCAAACTACTTATAACCTGCAATATTCGGGTAACTTCAGGGTGGTTAAGGCAATACAAACAGTAGGTACGGGTACCGCCAGTAAACTTTGTTTTACAGATCTTGGAGATTTTAGTTATCAGTATGGTGTTGTGGTAGATGGTGTTTATAATGTGGCATGCCTGGGTAATGCAGATGATGTTTATGTACAGGCAACAGGCCTTGCGCCCCTTACCTATAAAATTACCGAGAAAGATGGCCAGCCGTTTTTAATTGATAATGGGGAGAACAATGTGTTTAGTGGCCTTGAGCCCGGGGTTTATAAATTTGTTGTAGAAAACGCCTGTGGGCAAACCGGTGTGGCAATTCGCAATGTAAACCTCCTGCCTGATTTGGTTACGGCTAACTTTCCGGGAGATATTTTAAAGTGTATTGAACCCGGCGACAGCCAGTACCAGGAGTTTAACCTGATGGATACCCAAGCCCAGATTTTAGGCGAGCAAAGCCCGGATGTGTATACCGTAACATATTATGATAATATTACCGATGCCCAAAATGGCACAAACGCTATTCCAAATCCTGAAAGTTATACCAACACCGTTTCTCCGCAGGTTATTTATGCCCGCATAGAGCACAACCAGGTTAACGTGTGCCATGAGCTTGTAGACTTTATCATACAGGTGTCTGAAAACCCGGTTATAGAAATGGAAGAATTTGCCGTGATATGCGATGAAGAAGGCTCGGTGGTGCTTTCGGCTACTGCCGGATTTGACTCTTATCACTGGAGCACAGGCGAAAACACCCGCAGTATTACAGTAACTGAGCCCGGAGATTATACCGTTACCGTAAGTAAAGATTATGGTATTGGAACCTGCCCGGGCGAGTTTACCATAACGGTAATACCATCGGGCCAGGCAGAAGATTTTGACCTTGATATTGTAGACTGGACAGATAACGACAATAGTATTACCATAAATGCTACCGGTATTGGTGCCTATGAGTTTTCATTAAACGGAGGCCCATACCAGGAAGAAAATACGTTTACGGGGCTTGAACCCGGGCTGTATACCATTTCAATACGCGATAGTTATGGCTGTGGCGAAATTACCGAGGAAGTAGCATTGCTTAACTATCCTAAATTTTTTACCCCGAATGGAGATGGTATAAACGATACCTGGCATATTAATTACTCGTGGTATGAGCCAAACCTTATGGTGTATGTATACGATCGCTACGGCAAGCTTATAACCTCATTTAGGGGGCAGTCTAACGGGTGGGATGGTAGGCTCAATGCACATAACCTGCCATCTACTGATTATTGGTTTGTTGCCGAAAGGGCAGATGGCCGTATTTTTAAAGGACATTTTTCAATGATAAGATAAACCAGCCTGTATTTTGTAATTTTTGTTTAAAAGTGTGGAAAATCCACACTTTTTTTGTGGGCATCTACAGCTAAAACTAAAATTTGCCATACAGTGTTGTTTTTTAAAATACTGTTTATCAGATATTTGAATGAGTGTTTGTTTCCTTTTTAATTTTGGTATGGTTTTTTCAATTTATCTAATCGTAAGCAACCAACAAAAAAAACAAAACAATGAAAAAGCTGTTCTTAACCGTTGCGCTTGTCTTTGCATTAGGGCTTTCAGCAACACCGGCACATACTTCAGCAGGAGTAACTGAAGTAATAAAGCAGGAAAAAGCATTTAAGAAAATTGAAACCACAGCTGTACCGGCTGCCATATTAAAAGAGCTGTCTGAAAAATATGCAGGTTATACCGTAACCCAGGCCTATGCTGCAGAAGACAGCAGTGAGTATAAAATAGAACTGGGAAAAGATAATAAAGCGCAAACCGTTTATTATTCGGCAGCGGGAGAATTTGTTAAGGAAGAGAAAAAAGCATAAGCTTAAAAATATATAGTAAGGTGATTTGAAGAATTTTATTCTTCGGCAAAGGAGGCAGAGGTGCCTCCTTTTGTTTTTTCCTTAACATTTTAAAAGTATCAAATGCCTTACATTTGCAGTATATCCCTTTCCTTAAATAATGGCCGCTAAGATACTGGTAATAGATGATGATATGGCGTTTTGTGTTATGCTGAAAACCTTTTTACAGAAGAAAGGTTTTGAAGTTGTTAACGCATACAATGCTGTGCAGGCCAAAGAAGAAATTTCTAAAGGCTTCTTTGATGTGGTGCTTACAGATATTCGCTTGCCCGATAGCGATGGCCTGGATATACTAAAGCATATTAATGAGGTTTCTAATGCAACACGCGTAATTTTAATGACGGGGTATACCGATATTAAAACGGCTGTAAACGCTATGAAACAGGGAGCGTTTGACTATGTGGGCAAACCCATTAACCCGGAAGAGATACTACACCTTATTGGCCTTGCCATTAGCAAAAAAGGACAGGCTAATGCTACAGCTAAAGAGGTTGAACCTGTTTCGGTAAAAAAACAGCCGGCTAATGCAGCCCCGTTGCCTGCTTTTGTAAAAGGCAACAGCCCTGCCAGCCAAACCTTGCACGAACATATTGCACTTGTGGCACCCACTAATATGTCGGTACTTATTATTGGCGACAGCGGTACGGGTAAAGAATACATAGCACAATCCATTCACAACCTTAGCAAGCGCAAAGACAAGCCGTTTATAGCGGTAGACTGCGGTGCCATACCTAAAGACCTTGCCTCGTCAGAATTCTTTGGGCATATAAAAGGTTCATTTACGGGGGCTGTTAACGATAAAACCGGCCATTTTGAAGCAGCAAACGGCGGTACGCTTTTTCTTGATGAAGTAGGTAACCTGTCTTATGAAGTGCAGGTGCAGCTGCTGCGTGCACTCCAGGAGCGAAAAATTAAGCCCGTAGGGAGTAATAACGAAATGCAGGTAGATATACGTGTTATTGCAGCTACTAACGAAGACCTTGCCGAAGCCGTAAAACATGGCGATTTTAGGGAAGACCTGTACCACCGCCTAAACGAATTTAGCATAAAAGCATTACGTCTTTCTGAAAGAAAGCAGGACATAATGATATTTGCCGGCCACTTTTTGGCACAGGCCAACCAGGAGCTTGAAAAAGATATTGAAGGTTTTGATGCACAGGTAATAACCCTGTTTAAAAACTATGACTGGCCCGGCAACCTGCGCGAAATGAAAAATATTATTAAGCGCTCTGTACTGCTGGAAAAAAGCAACATCATACAGTATGATGTATTGCCGCATGAAATGAAAGACAATCAGGGCAGCCGCAGTAACGACAGTTTTGGCTACACTAAGGGTAACGAAGAGGAGGCCATAAAAAAAGCGCTTGAAAAGGCCAACTACAACAAGTCTAAGGCAGCCAAGCTGCTTGATATAGACCGTAAAACGCTATATAATAAGCTTAAGCTTTATAATCTGGATTTGTAATTATCCTGCTATTTCAAGCTCAAGCCTTTGGCACAACACCAGCATCCTTTTACAAATATCTTCGGTATAGGCTGTAAGCTCTTCAGGGGTTAACTCATAAGTACCCTCTTCAAGGGGCAGCAGCATAGCCGCAATAGAGTCTACTTCCATCTGCTTTAGCATGGGTATCATCTTGTGGGCTATTTGTGCCAGCTTTGTTTTATCATTTTCTAAAACCGCTTCACGCAGTACTTCGCAGTTGTCTTCGGCACTTTCTATAAAGGTTTCCAGTATGGTTTTAAGCGACTCAGGGTCGTTATTGGTAAACTGGCTCAGGCTATTAAGGCTATAGAGGCCACCTTCCGGTTGTTTTTTAGTTTCTGTAGTGTGTACTGTTTTTCTGCCTTCAAACTTTAAGATTCCTGCAATTAGGGCAAGCAGTTCATTAATATCGACAGGCTTTGCACTGTGGGCGGTAAACCCGGCCAGGTCAAATGCTTCTTCGGGCAGGTCTTTTCGGCCTGAAAGGGCTATCACAGGTACACTCTTTACCTTATTGCTCTCACTGCTGCGAATGGTTTTTATAAGGCCAAAACCATCAAGCACCGGCATTTGTATATCGGTTAGTACAATGTCATATTCGCCTTTTTCAATCTCATCTGCCACCAGCGCCGAGTTTATTTCTACCTGTACGTTAGCGCCATATTGCTGTAGCAATTCTTTCATAAGCATAAGCTGCACGTGGTCGTCATCTACAACAAGTATTGTGGTGCCGGGTGGCAGGAGGCCTTCGTTTGGTTTAGATTCAATAACGGGCTCTGTAAAGGTATTTATTTCTGTAGAAGCTATGCACGGCAGTGTAATAGTAAATACAGACCCCTTGCCTTCCTGGCTTTCCAGGGTTATAGTGCCCTTTAGTAATTCTACGATACGCTTACTAATGGTAAGGCCAAGGCCCGTGCCGCCAAATTTCTTCTCAATGCCGGAGTTTGCCTGTGTAAATTCTTTAAATACGGCATCATGCTTATCTGCCGCTATGCCTATACCTGTATCTATAACCGAAATCACGATGTCAAATCCTTCTATACGGGCAGTAACTTCTACTGAGCCATCATGTGTAAACTTAATGGCATTGCTTATAAGGTTGGTTAATACCTGTTTAATACGGTAAGGGTCGCTTATAAAATTGCCGTCAAGCTCGTCGGCCACGTCCCAGTTCAGCTCAATTTCTTTTTCGGTTGCAATAGGCTCAAGGGTGTGGCAGGTAGCCTCAATGGCCTGCTTAACATTAAAGCTTTTGTTTTCTATGGTAATGCGGTTGTTTTCAAGCTTGCTGAAATCAAGCAGGTCGTTAACCAGGCGCAGTATATAATCAGCCGATTCTTTTATGTTGCCCAGGTATTGCTTTTGCTTGCCTGTAACGCCGCTGTTTTTTATAAGCTCCTGAAACCCTAATATGCTGCCAAGCGGCGTTTGCAGGTCGTGGGTAACGGTAGCCATAAGCATACTTTTAGTATGAAGGAGGTCCTGGTTTTGTTGGTTGAGCACCTCAAGCTGGCGGCGGTAGTTTTGGTTGCTACTAAGGTCGCGCACTATTATTGTGGCAAAAATTATAATAAGCAACAGGGTAATAGCGCCCACCCAAGCCATGGTTTCAACCGTTTTGTTTAGTGTGGTGCGCGATTCTGTAAGCTTTACATAAGACTTTTGCAAAAACTCTTTTTCCACCCCGGCAATAATAACCCTTAACTGGTCGCTAAGTATGCGGTTTTCTTCCAGGAGCTTGTTTTCTTTTGCCTCTATGGTTTCATTTACCCTTTTATCTTTTGCAGCAGCGCCGTCTATCAGTTTATTATAAACCTTTGTTAATGAATCATTGCTTACATCCAGCTTGCTGAGTGAGTCGCGTTGCTTATCGGTTAGCAGTTTTTCAGATATATTATCCCAGGCATATTTTTTTTGCGGACGCACGGGCTCAATGGCTTCCCATATAGAATCGCGGGTTTTTTTTATGCCTTTCCGGCTCGTGGTAAAGCGCTGGTTTTTGCTTTTCTGGAACACTATAATTTCGGCAGTACTTATTTTTTTACGCTCAAGCAGCATTTGCACGGTGTCAAACTTTTTTACCTGTGCCACTTCCAGCATTGTTTTAATAGTATCAATCTCTGCCTGTATGCTGTCGGTAGATTTTACATAGCGAATAAGGTCCTGCTTCTTGTTGGTTAATATAGCAGTACGGCCCAATGCCTCGCTGGCATACAGCCGGGCCATTGTATTACTTATTTTAAGCAGCTTGTCGTTATCTTTAGATGATGTATCGGGTATAGCAATTTTAAGTATTTCGTTATACGCAAACCATACAGATACAACTGCGGTAGCAAACAGCAGCAGGTAGCCTATAATAACTTTAGATTTTACACCTCTTGGTTTTTTTGCCATACTATAAATATACGCTTTTTCCTTAAAACGTTAGGGCAACTGGTTAAAGTATAAGCAGGGTTTGGTACATAAAAAAACACCTCCGTTATAGCGGAGGTGTTTTTTCAAGCAGCAGTTATATTAGCTTCTTACAATTACACGCAAAAAGCTTATTTCATCTTTAAGGTGCTGCACTTCGCTGCGCAGGCTCTCTACCAAAATGTCATAAACTTCTTTGTTAGATGGTGTAAAGTTTTCGCCGTTTGCCACCATGCCCACTTGCGATGTGTCTCCAAAAAGGGTCAGGATGTTTACGTCAAGAATGTGAACAATTTTAAGCAACTTAACCACGTTTAGCCTGCGGTCGTCTTTTTCAAGGCGCCCGTAGTTGCTTTGCGTTACATCAAGGTGCTTTGCCATAGCCTCCTGGGTAATGTTACGCTCCTCTCGCAGTTTTTTAATGCGCTGGCCAATTAAATTCATAATAGTAATTTTTTAGTTGTTGGATGATGTATAAAAAAAGTAATTTTTAGGATATTCTTAATTAATGTGTAACTTTTTGATTGTAAATTCTTTTCTAATTTTATTTATTCCTTACTTATAAATGCAAAAGTTTCTTTTTGCATATAACTTTCAGTCTTATTGTCTTTTATAAGGTTATTCAATCATAACCGGTATAAAAATATTGAACAAATGATTTAAATAATAATTGACTTAATTTTTTTCGATAAACGGGCAAGTTTATCGTTAAGTAACAAACATATTTTGAATACGTTAATTACTTTTTGATAGTTAGATATTGATTACCCCTATTAATGCAAATAAAATTATGAAGAAGAAAGTTTTAGTTTATGATAGCGAAGTAGGTTATTATAATTTGTTGAAAAACAACATTAAAGATGGTTTTGAGTTTGATATCTGCAATGGTTGTGCAAACAGTAAAGGCTTTGATGCCGTAGCTTTTTTTATGCACGATAAGATTGAAGCGCTTGATATTGCCCGGCTTTACAGCAATGACAAGCCCTTTATTCTTGCTGCAGATAATGGCCATGCAGGCATAAAACAAGAGGAAAATATGTATGTGATAAACACCTCGCTTCCTCATGATGATATACTCAAAATGCTTAAAGGCATTTTTAATGAGTTGCAGCCACAAATGCAAGTGTAAAAGTAAAGCCCCCGCATTGCGGGGGCTTTATACTTTATCCGGCTATTATAGCACGCGATATTACTATTTTCTGTATCTCGCTGGTACCTTCATATATCTGCGTGATTTTGGCATCGCGCATAAGGCGTTCAACATGGTATTCTTTTACATAGCCATTGCCGCCATGTACCTGTACGGCCTCTATGGTTACATCCATAGCGGTTTTACTGGCATATAGTTTAGCCATGGCACCGCTAAGGTCGTAGTTGTGCCCGTTGTCTTTATCCCATGCTGCTTTAAGGCACAGGTGGCGCGCTGCTTCAATACTTACGTGCATATCGGCAAGCTTAAAGGCAATAGCCTGGTGGTTACAAATTTCTGTACCAAACGCCTTACGTTCTTTACTGTATTTAAGGGCAAGCTCATAAGCGCCGCTGGCTATGCCCAGCGCCTGGCTGGCTATACCTATACGGCCACCGGCAAGGGTTTTCATGGCAAATTTAAACCCAAAGCCGTCTTCGCCTATGCGGTTTTCTTTAGGTACTTTTACATCGGTAAACATGAGTGAGTGTGTATCACTGCCGCGAATGCCCAGCTTTTGTTCTTTAGCGCCTATTTCAAATCCGGGCATGCCTTTTTCAACTATAAGTGCATTAATGCCCTTGTGCCTTTTTTCGGCATCGGTTTGGGCAATAACAAGGTAAACATCGGCAGTACTGCCGTTTGTTATCCAGTTTTTGGTGCCGTTAAGCAGGTAGTGGTCACCTTTGTCTATAGCCGTGGTTTTTTGAGAGGTAGCATCGCTGCCTGCCTCCGGTTCGCTAAGGCAAAAGGCGCCTATAATTTCGCCGGTTGCAAGGCGGGTGAGGTATTTTTGTTTCTGCTCTTCAGTGCCAAAAGCCTGAAGGCCCCAACATACTAAAGAGTTGTTAACCGACATAACTACCGATGCCGATGCGTCTATCTTTGAAATTTCTTCCATGGCAAGCACATAAGAAACGGTGTCAAGGCCGCTGCCACCGTACTTAGGGTCTACCATCATGCCCAGGAAGCCCAGCTCTCCCATTTTCTTTATCTGTTCTGTGGGGAACTGCTGCTTTTCGTCGCGTTCAATAACGCCGGGCAACAACTCGTTAACGGCAAAATCGCGTGCTGCCTGCTGAATCATCAAATGCTCTTCAGAAAGTTTGAAATCCATATTATTAGAAATGATTTTTTGTTTATTTGTGTCCAAATGTACTTATTTCATGTTAATTTTTCAAAACTTATATGTAAATTTAGCCCATGGCAAACAATAACTACAACGTTTTAGGGGTAATGTCGGGTACATCGCTTGATGGGGTAGACCTGGCACATATACATTTTACCGAAACCAATGGCAAGTGGACGTATATAATAGGTGAGGCAGAAACCGTACCTTATACCGATGCCTGGGTGCAAAAGCTTAAAGAAGCGATTGATTACACACCAAGGCAGCTTGAACAGTTAGACCATGATTATACAGCGCTTTTGGCTAATATAATACGTGAGTTTATTGCTAAGTACAACCTCGAAGGACTTGATGCTGTGTGTAGCCACGGGCATACCATTTTGCATCGTCCACATGAAGGCGTAACACTGCAAATAGGCAACCTGCCACAAATTGCGGCACTAACCGGCCAAAATGTGGTGTGCGATTTCCGGGTGCAGGATGTAGCGCTGGGCGGGCAGGGGGCTCCGCTGGTACCTATTGGGGACAGGATTTTATTTGCCAATTATGATTACTGCCTCAACCTGGGCGGGTTTGCTAATATATCTTTTGAAGAAAACGGTTCAAGGCTGGCCTTTGATATTTGCCCGGTTAATACAGTACTTAATTATTATGCCAATCGACTGGGGTATCCTTATGATAACGGTGGGCAAATTGCTGAAGGCGGACAAATGCAGCAAGAGCTGTTTTATGAGCTCGAAAGCCTTGATTTTTACACCGCACCTTATCCTAAATCGTTGGGGTTTGAATTTGTAAAGGGTACAGTGTTGCCACTTATAGAAAACTATAATGTGCAAACCGAAGACAAGTTGCATACATTTACCAATCATATAGCCAGCCAGGTTGCACAGGTACTGGCCCACAAACAAAACGGCAGGCTGCTGGTTACCGGCGGAGGTGCATATAATACCTATTTAATAAAGTGTATGCAGGCCTTAATGCCTGATATGCACATTGCCGTACCCGATGATAAAGCCATACAATTTAAGGAAGCCCTTATATTTGCGCTGCTGGGTGTGCTGCGTTTAAGGGGCGACATAAATGTGCTGCACAGTGTAACCGGTGCTGCTATGGATCATTCATCGGGCAAGGTGTATAAGGTGCAGGCGCTTGCTTAAAGTATCCCGAGCTTTTTTATGGCCTCTATAAGGTCGTGGTCGTCTCCTTTGCCGTCAAGCAATACGTTTTTAACGTGTGCTTTCCTTTTTTCTATAGCGCTTAATGACAGCGGTACATAATTAGGTATATTCTTGGTGGCTATTCCTTCGGCAAGGCGCAACAGTATCTGGCGGTCATAATTGTCAAAATTATAATTATCCCATATCCTGTTTTTTAACGAACGCTCTATTTTATGGCTATAATAGGTTTCACCACTATATATAATCCTGAAGGCGTTTACAAACTCATCTATATCTATATCGCTTTTGCACAAAATACCCTGAGGGTTTATTTCTTTAACCAGGCGTTCAACAAGTGTTGCCTCGCTGTGCATGGTTAATATTATAAGAGTACAGTTGGGTATATTTTTGCGCAGCACTATGCCAAGGTCTAAGCCTGAAAATATTTTTTCTTCAGGATAGGCCGGCAGGCTCAGGTCAAGATAAGCAATATCAAAGTGGTTATCCGGGTTGGTTATAATCTTAAAAGCTTCTTCACAGTCAAGTGCGCGCGTAAAATTAAGGCTATATCCTTCAAAGTTCTCTTCACTCAGCACGTTGATGTACCCATTTACTGTCATTGGGTGATCATCAACTATCAAAACATTAAGCTCTTTCATCTTTTTACGAGCGTGAATAATATTGTGTATAAATTTACGGTTTTCCCGTAAACTTAGTAAAATAAAGTTGTATATATTGCAAAATTTTTTTCTCACTTAGTGGAGTATACCTTTTTGATAGTAGATGACGTGCAGGCAAATGTTGAGGAGTTCCTTACAATTATGGAGGAATTCCCACAATTTACCTGTGTTGGTATGGCATCTGCTAAAGACCAGGCCATAGATATGATACTCGAATTAATGCCCCAGCTGGTATTTATTGAAATAGCCGGAGGTAATAAAAAAAGCGATTTATCTTTAAGCCTTATAACAGAACTCCATCAGTATTTAAACACTTTACCTAAGTTTATTATTACTACAGCCAGCCCAGCCCATGCTTTTGATGCAATAGGAGCCGGGGTTTTTGACTACGTTTTAAAGCCGGTTAAACCGGCCAGCCTGCGTAAAACAATTTTTAAGTACATAAGGCTGCATGCTGTGCTACCGCATTCTTTTGTACTTTCGCAGCGCGAGACTGGTGCAGGGGAGGCACATGCAGAAATAAATACACAGGATGCCCGGACCGCGCCCGATGATTTAAAACCCGGGGCAGATCCGTCTTACACAAGCCCGGTGGCAGATAGTACCACTATATGTATAAAATCTTATGGTGACTACCAGTTTATACCGGTAAACGAAATTATGTACTTAAAGGCAGATAATAATACTACTGATTTTATACTTCAAAACGGCCGGAAGCTAACGGCTTATAAAACCCTTAAACATTATGAGGTTAACCTGCCTTACTTCTTTTTCAGGGTACATAATAGTTATATTGTAAATAGTAACCACGTGTCGCGCATAAATACCGGAAAATCACTGGTGTATTTAAACGGAGGCGAGGTTTCAATTTCATTTTCCAAGACTTTTAAAGACAATATTGATACCCTTATTAAGCTCATTGCGCCGGAATATCTATAAAGTAGGCTATTTACCCCGCAAATAGGTAGAGTTACTAATAAGGAGGGGTTAGCTGCTAAACGCGTTGTAAATCATGGTAGTAGGCTGATTTTTGTTGCTATATTTGCTTCAGAAACAAACGGTAACGGTTTGTTAAAGCTAAAAATTGAATAAAAAATATACATCAACAACAAAAATTTTACTACCATGAAAAAAGTTATCCTTGCACTAAGCCTACTTGCTGTACTAAGCACTACTCTTGTATCTTGCTCAACTGACGATAGCGCTCTTGAACAATCTGCAGACACACTATCTGATAACGGTGGAGCCGGTGCACTTCCTAAGCCACAGCCAAGGCCATAAGCGGTACATAACATAAAATATATTATTTTTGAGGCGATAGTACTAATTACTATCGCCTCAAAAATTTGTATAAACTCCATAAAATACTTGCGGTACTGTTTGTTTTGCTCATGGCTGTTTCCTGCAAGAAAACGGCAAGCCAGGATATTGATGCCCAAAATGAGGTAGAAGCGCTGTTAAAGCAAGGTGAAAACCACGCATTGTCTAACAAATTCAGGACAAAGTATCTTGACTCTGCCTACACTATTTTATCTGATTATAAAAATGACAGTGTTACCAGGCTTTATTACCGCAGGGCGGCTGTTGCATATTTTGGGCTGAGTAAATACAATGCTTCTTTAAAAACCGGTAAAACTATTTACAGTTTAGGTAAAAAAGCAGGCGATACGGTTAGTATGGCAAAAGGGTTGTATTTTAGTGCATTATCTCATTATCAAAAAAATAATAACGATACGGCATTTGCGTATTATCAGGCGGCAGAAAAACTATATGAAAAGCTTGATGACAAGATTACCCTGGGCGAAATCATTCTCTACAAGGCCTACATATACTATCATATGGGAGAGTTTGTGTATTGCGAAAGCGAGGGTACAAAAGCCCTGAAACTTTTTGATGACAATTATCCGTTTGAAAAGTATGACTGTAACAACCTTATAGCACTTGCTCTTGACGGCCAGGATAATGGGGCAGAGGCAATTAAGTATTATGAAAGGGCACTTGAGCAGATTGATAATTTAGGTAAAGTAGGGTATACAGAGGTGTTTAGAAACACATCAAAAGCATTGTGCTATAATAATATGGGGCTGGTGTACAGAAAATCGGGCCAGTATGATAAAGCTATACAAATGTTTAATGATGCGCTTCGGTATTTGCGCTCAAAAGATGAAGACCCGTTGCTGTATGCTAAAATACTAAACAACCTGGCATATGTTAATTTTAAAGCAGGTAATAATAAAAACCTGCCCATGCTTTTCTTTAATGCCTTGGCAATAAGAGATAGCCTTAATAATCTTGAAGGTGTTGTAAACAGCACCTATAATCTTGGGGAGTATTATCTGGGCCAGAAAGATACCGTTAAAGCGGTTACATACGTTACGCGGGCCTATCAAAAAGCCAAGCAGATAAAAAGCCACTATGATATTCGTAACAGCCTTAAGTTACTGTCTGATATAGATAAAAAAAGGAGTGTGTACTATGCTGACAGGTATGTAACCGTTACAGACAGCCTTGCTGAAATTACCCTTAAAAACCGTGAAAAATTTGCCCGTGTGGCTTATGAAACCGACAGGCTACAGGACGAAAACCTTGAACTTACCCGAAAAAATACTTATATAATAGGTGCTGCGCTGGTTGTAGTATTGTTTGGTGTTGCCATTTTTATAATTTTCTACCTTAATTCACGCAATAAAGAGCTGGTACTGTTGCAGGAACAGCAAAAAGCAAACGAAGAAATTTACCAGCTTATGTTTGAGCAGCAGGGTAATATAGACTCTGCCCGTGCCGAAGAGAAGAACCGTATTGCTATGGAGCTGCATGACGGTATTTTAAATAACATTTATGCGGTAAGGCTTAACCTTGAATTTAGTAACCGAAAGACTGATGATGAAACTATTGTGCTACGCAAAGGCTACATAAAAGAACTGCAGCAGGTAGAGGGCGAAATAAGGGCCGTGAGCCACAACCTGAGCCGCAATACTATTTTTAATCAAAATACTGATTTTGCAGGTGTGCTCTCATATCTCGTCACATCTCAAAAAAATAATTTTGACACCCGCTTCAAGCCTTACTTAGATAAAGACATAAACTGGAATGCAGCACCGGGTACATTAAAAATCAACTTATACCGCATAATACAGGAAGCACTTCAGAATATTAATAAATACAGCCAGGCAGATAATGCTACTGTAGAAATAATACAGGAAGGTAATGTGCTTATCCTTACAATTACAGATGATGGGGTTGGTTTTGATGCCTCGGTTGCCAGTAGTGGTATTGGTATGAAAAACTTAAGGCAGCGTTCAGTAACTATAGGGGCTACAATCAATGTGGTTTCGGTTCCTGATGAAGGTACAACCATAACACTTAAGGTGCCGGTAGATTTTTAACCCTTTATCACAAAAAAATAAAAACAGGGCAGCAGTATAACTGATATTAAATTATATACAATAATATGTTTGTTATATTTGCATGGATTTAAGAAAACTCAACAAATGAAAGATTTACTTAATAAATTTGAAAATAAACAGCCGGAAATAGTATTTAACTGGAAAGACAGCGAAACCGAAGCCGAAGGGTGGACTGTTATTAATTCACTTCGTGGTGGTGCAGCAGGTGGTGGCACGCGCATGCGCAAAGGCCTTGATATGAATGAGGTGCTGAGCCTTGCCAAAACCATGGAGGTTAAGTTTACCGTAAGCGGCCCTGCAATAGGCGGTGCTAAAAGCGGTATTAATTTTGACCCGAATGACCCGCGCAAAAAAGGTGTGCTGCAACGCTGGTATAAAGCGGTATCTCCATTGCTAAAAAGTTACTATGGCACCGGTGGCGACCTTAACGTAGACGAAATACATGAGGTTATCCCTATGACTGAAGAGTGTGGCGTGTGGCACCCGCAGGAGGGTGTTTTTAACGGACACTTTAAGCCTACTGAAGCTGATAAAATTAACCGCATAGGCCAGTTGCGTCAGGGTGTGGTTAAAGTAATTGAAAACCCTGTATTTTCGCCATATGTAGCCCGTAAATATACCGTGGCTGATATGATTACCGGTTATGGTGTTGCCGAGGCTGTAAGCCATTTTTACAGCATTTATGGTGGTAGTATAGAAGGTAAGAAAGCTATAGTTCAGGGTTGGGGTAATGTGGGGTCGGCTGCGGCTTACTACCTTGCTAAGCTTGGCGCTAAAGTGGTGGGTATTATAGACCGCGACGGTGGCCTTATTAATAAAGACGGCTTCACGTTTGAAGAAATAACACAGCTTTTCCTTGATAAAGAAGGTAACAAGCTTGTGGGTGATAAAATGCTGCCGTTTGAGCAGGTAAACCAGGAAATATGGAGCATTGGTGCCGAGATATTTACGCCATGTGCTGCATCAAGGCTGGTTACTAAAGAACAGGTAGATGCCATGGTGGCAAGCGGTCTTGAGGTTATAAGTTGTGGCGCTAACGTGCCGTTTGCGGATAAGGAAATTTTCTTTGGCCCTATTATGGAGGCTACAGACAGCCGCATTAGCCTTGTGCCTGACTTTATTAGCAACTGTGGTATGGCACGTGTATTTGCTTACTTTATGGAGAAAAAAGTACACATGACCGATGAGGCCATTTTTGCCGATACGTCTGATACCATTCGCCGTGCAATTGAAAAAGTATATGCCCAAAACCCATCTAAAACCGGTGTGAGCAGTACTGCGTTTGAAATTGCACTTAAGCAGTTGGTGTAACATATAAAAATGTAATTTTACAACATAATAAACCCTCTTTATAAGAGGGTTTTGTTTTTAAAGATATGACGTATAAAGAAACAACCGAATGGATGTTTGGCCGCCTGCCTATGTATCAAATGCAGGGTGCGGTGGCTTATAAGGCAGACCTTGCCAATACCCTTTTACTTGCAGCGCATCTTGGTAATCCTGAGAACAAGCTAAAAACTATTCACGTGGCAGGTACAAATGGTAAGGGGTCTGTAAGCAGTATGCTTGCCAGTATTTTGCAGGAGGCAGGCTATAAAGTTGGGCTGTACACTTCGCCACATTTAAAAGATTTCAGGGAGCGGATTAAGATTAACGGGGAAGATATTTCTGAGGCCTTTATTGTAGACTTTGTTGCTAAAAACAAGGCTTTTTTTGAGGCTAACGACCTTAGTTTTTTTGAAATGACCGTAGGCCTGGCTTTTGATTATTTTGTTCAGGAAAATATAGATATTGCGGTTGTAGAAACCGGTATGGGGGGCAGGCTTGATAGTACTAATATTATAACGCCCCTGGTTTCGGTTATTACCAATATTGGCATGGACCATACCCAGTTTTTGGGTAATACCCTCCAGGCAATAGCAGGTGAGAAGGCAGGTATTATTAAGCCAGGTACACCGGTTGTAGTAGGAGAATATACACCTGAAACCAAACCGGTATTTGAATCTAAAGCATCTGAAAAAAGATCGGCTATATATTTTGCACAGGATGAGGTTTTGCCTGATTATCCTTCAGCGTTGTTGGGCGATTACCAGAGACAAAATAAAAAGACGGTTTTAAAAACGGTTGAGGTTTTACAAAGTGCGCTTTCTATTAACGGAGATGCTGTAAAAACGGGCCTGCTAAATGTAATAAAAAATACCGGCCTTCGCGGCAGATGGGAACAAATACACACTAATCCTGCAGCAATTGCCGATACCGCACACAACAGCCATGGCTTAAAGCCTGTAATGGCACAGCTTCTAAATCAAAAATACACCAGCCTGCATATTGTTTTTGGTGTGGTTAATGACAAAAACCTTGATGAGGTATTGCCACTTTTGCCGAAGAAAGCCACTTACTATTTTGCAAAACCCGGTGTGCCACGCGGTCTTGATGCACAAATTTTAGCCAATGCAGCAAAAAAATATAATTTAAACGGAAAAATTTTTGAGTCGGTTAAGCAGGCTTATGATGCTGCTTTACAGCAGGCTGCGCCAGATGGGCTGGTGTATGTGGGTGGAAGCACCTTTGTTGTGGCTGAAATTTTATAGCGAAAGCCTTGCAGATGTAAAAAACTGTGCTATCTTTGCACTCGCAATACGGAATTAACCACTGCATTGTAAAATAGGGCGATTAGCTCAGTTGGTTCAGAGCATCTCGTTTACACCGAGAGGGTCGGGGGTTCGAATCCCTCATCGCCCACTTTGAGGGATAATCGAAAGATTATCCCTTTTTTTATTGTATATCAAATACCCCTTTTCCTCCATTTTACTGGCATTATGCGATAATAGGTCGAGCATCGTAGGTGTTCGATAGATACCCTCCTGATAGTACAAATTGCCGTCGAACACCTTATTTACAAACTCACGTTTCTGCAACGTTGTCGCTTTATCATAGATATATCGTACATCGCTCAGCATACCAAGATTGTTATCCAGTAATTCAAAAGCTTTATCCGGATTTATGTTCAATCGCTCTACGGCAGCTGTAAGACTCAATATGTGGTCGCTGTAGGTTGAATACCACCTGTCATAGGTATCTTTGTTTATTTCGTCTTTAAACCATTTTTCCTCGACAGCGTGTAAGCGTTGCTTTACCTCTTCCAGTTCACGTTTCTTCTCAACGGCTTTTTTCCTGTTGTTTTTCATTTCCTCTTCAATAGAAGCATAACAGCCATTTCTGATTTCTTTTATCTTCTTTTCAGGGATACTCATAAGGTTACAGGCATTCAGGAATTGTTCGTGTGCTTTGATAGCGCTGATATTATTGTGTTTTGAATGCTTGCATTTGTAGTAGTAAAAATATTTGCCGGATTTACCCCTTGATGGTGCTCCGGTAAGTGGCACACCACAATGGCATTTCACTACACCTCGTAATGGTATTTCATCATCGACAACGACTTTAACCTTGTCTACTTTTTTCATTTTAGATTGTACCATCTGCCAGGTTGCCTTGTCTACAATAGGCTCATGGACGGCAGGGAAAAGCCCTCCCGGTAAATCTTTGAACGGTTCAACCCGTACAAGCCCGGCATATACAGGATTTACTAACACACGGTCTACAGCCATGTTGCCTTTTCTGTCAAATCCCATTTCGTAGGCGGCTTCCTTGATTTTATACAACGGAACATCACGCAGGAACATATCGTAGATTTCGCGAACGACTTTCGCTTCAAGTTCATTTACCTCAAGGTGGCGTTGTTTGCCTTCCCCAACTTTTACATAGCCGAAAGGTTTTTCACGGGTAAGGAAACGCCCTTCTTTTGCACGGGCTGTATAGAGGCCACCACGCACTTTTATACTGCGGTTAATGTTATCTTCTTCGGCAAGTAATAATTGTAGGCCTGCCCTAAAGAAACTACCGGGGGTATCGTAGTCGAAAATTATGCCTTCGGTAACACTTATGATTTGTATACTGTATTTTCTTTGGAACTGCTTTACCATGTTCATAGCTTCACCTGCATCACGGCTGAAGCGGTCTAGCTGGTCAACAAGCAGGTAGTCTACGGATTTGTAGTGCTTAGCTATAAATGCCTGTAATTTTATGAAGTCGGGTCGGTCAAAAGTCTTGGCACTTTTTCCCCTGTCAATAAAAGTATCCACCAGTTGGATATTGTTGTATTGCAGGTATTGGTCTGTATACATTTCCTGCCTTTCAATAGAACCGTTGCTTTGCCCAAGCTGGCTAAACCTTAAATATCTAATCGCCCTCTTCATATAATTGTTTTAGTGTCATAAAGACAATGATGTCAACCATCAAATTTACAAAATCCTGTTCTTTATGTTGCTCAATTTCAGTGTTAATCTCATGTATTTTACATGGAGTTGACTGTGGATTTTCCGAAAATCCATATAATGATTTTCGGAAAATCGTAACTTTTTTCTCCTTTTGCTCTTTCATATCTCACCTCCATTAATTATATCAATGCTGCTAATTCCGCAGCATTATATTGAATGTAGGTATCTATTTTATTGAAAGAGACTAATTGTCTATATATGGAATTGTATGACTTTCCTTGTCATAATTATGACCGGATTAAACCAAAAGGCACTCCCTTCCTTCGTCGGGAAAGCCTTCTAGTTTTTAGTTCGGCATTGCCAATTTACAGTTATGCTCCTTCGTCGCTCCGCTGTAAAATGGCAGGTTGTTTTGTGAGATAGTTCGGCTATCTCCTTAAGCCCTTTGATTTCTTTTTCATTTGTCGTGCAAATGTTTCTTCTTCATAATCTTCGCCTTGCGCTTGCGGCAATATGCCGCCAAATATGCCAGAGAGAATATTAGCGGCATCGGATAGGCTCGGATTTATTTTTTCATTTTCTAAAAGCGTTTTATGTCCAATAGCTGGATTAGCATTGGCCGATTTTAGATTAGCGTCATTTTGTAAACTAATTTCCGGTTTGCTACCTCTGTTCAACCATTCATTGAATACAGCCGCACTCAGATTTTTAGCAAGCTGCGACCCGTTCAATACCGAACGGGATTGATGGTCAATGAATGTGATACCATATATTCGGTTGTCGGCTGTACGACGGACAACCGTATTGATACCCGCTTCTTTCAAAATTGCTTTAAACTCATTTTCATTTTTGGTTGCCAATATTGCCTTTTCAATGGTAACTTTGAGTGCTGACCTGCTTGGGCTGTTTTGCAGATGCATTTTAGATTTTGCAAAGTGGGATTGCAATTCGCTATAGCCTGCACCTTTTCCGAACAGTGAAGCTTTGAATGGATTGCTTACTTTTTCTCCTTTTTCATTCAGCGCAAAATAGACCAGTCCTTGCCGGGCTTTTCCGTTGTACTGGCCTTTGACTTCTTCAGCAGTAATGTTGAATAATGAAAGTAATGCATTATACGTGCCAAGCGTGGTATATTGGTAGTATTTCGGCAGGTAACGGATAACCGCAGCCATCTGGCTTTTGACATCGCCTGCTTTATAATTGACCGGTTTGAATATAGGCTCGGATTGGTTTCGCTTTTTTTCAACAGCACTTTTTAGGTTATACTTGCGTTCCAACTCCCTACAGGCTGCCATGGACTTTCTTTTTTCAAAGGCATCAGAGATTTTCCTGCCCTGTTCATCTACGCAAACCGTTACAATATGAATATGGCTACGCTCAATATCATTGTGTTTAAATACAATAAAGGGTTGTTTGCCATAGCCCATTTTCTTCATGTAATCTTTGGCAATGGCTTTATAATCATTGTTGTTTACTTTATCGTCAGGATCAGGGTTGAGTGAGATATGCACCACCGGCTTTTCCGTTTTACGGTTGGCAGCAAGGTATGCCTGGAACGAATTTGAGATTTGTGATACGGTAAAAGTGCCGTCCGGTGATTCAATGATTTTTTGCCCTGCCAATACCGTTGCGGTATTGTTCTTTACTTTATCCATGTTATAAGACAATGCACCAAACAAACTTTTGCCCCTGCCAATCTTTGCTATCATAGCTTATTTCTTAAGATGGTTGGCTTCAAATTCAGTGGTAAGTTCAATGATCTTGCGGCTCAGGTTTATCAGTTCTATGGTTTGGTTTTCTAATTTATACAGGGCAGCTGCTGCTTTTTTTTCTGTAAAGTTGTTATATAGAATTTTAATCAGCTGGTTATAGTTGACACCAATCGAACGGAACTGTGCAAACAATCCCGTCAGTTTCACATGATAGTCTATTGCGGCCTTATCGATTTTTACGGTAGTGATGGTCTTTTGAAAAATACATGCTGTTATAAAATGTGCCATCACGTTCATGCCCGATTGCTCGAACAGGGTGAGGAATTTTGCATTTTCCACAGCCGTCAGGCTGATGGAATAGCGGAATGTGGCAGGGTCACTTTTAGGATGCCTACCGCCTTTGTGCTTTTTATGTGTACTGTTATCGTCCATCAACATTTTCATATATCAGAAAGCAACGAATGTAGTTTCTGTGTGCCGAACAGTGAAGAAGGTTGTTATGACTTGCTTTATTTGGCATTACCTGTCTTTCTTACGGATTCAGTACAAATCATCTTAATTAAACTAGTGTATAAAGCCAGTGTCAGCCAAATGCTGCCACTAACAGACAACAATGCGTAACATAATTTCTTTTCAGGCTATTTGCGGAAAAATTTACGTTATGCTACATAAAAATACCGTAAGCCCTGCCATGTGGGAACTCATGCAAAGGCTGATGAAAGATGAAGTGCTGAAAGATTTTGTATTGGTTGGCGGCACGGCTCTAAGCCTTAAAATCGGCCACCGCCTAAGTGTGGATATTGATTTGTTCAGACAGGATGGTTTTGATGTTAAAGAACTTCGCTCTTATCTTGAGAGCTATTATAAAGCCCAACCAACCCAGGATTTTGAAAATTCTGTAATGACATTTATTGATGACATCAAGGTTGATTTAATTTCGCACCAATATCGTTACCTCAAACCCGTTGAAACTATAGAGGGTATCCGCCTGGTTTCTCTTGAAGACATAGGTGCAATGAAGTTGCTTGCTATTGCACAAAGTGGAAGGCGTATAAAGGATTTTGTGGATATGTATTACCTATTAGAGCATAATCCATTGGTAGTCTATCTTGAAGGATACGCGAAAAAATACGGTGCAAATCCTGTAGTAGCCCGTAATGCGGTTAACTATTTTAAAAATGTATCTACTAAACAAATCATGGAATATTTCCCGGGAAAAAAAGAAGAATGGGAAAAGACAATGGAACGGCTATGGCAGGCTAAGATTAATATCAGGACGCTATTTGAACCCGTTAGGAAAGAAGAGAACGATATTAAGCCCGGCAATAATAAACGTAGGGGATTAAGAATGTAACCACTTGCTATCCTGTATAAAAATCAGTATTTTTACATCTATGAAAAATTCAGATGCCATAGTACCCAACTTCCATCCCAAATTCTTTTGGGAATACAAGTACGAAAATATCGATTGGGAAGAAGCGTATAAAATGGTTATCGAACGGATTGTTGAGCGTGGCGAACAAAAAGAGGTTGATGAACTGGTACGTTTTTACGGTTATGAAAGAGTAATTAAAGCCCTTAAAGAAGAAATTTACTTTATGCCTGATTTTGGTATTGCAAACGCTACTAAGTTCTTCCCTGAACTCACCAGGGAACAAATGTATTGTTACATCAACCGTAAGGATAAGCCTTACCATTGGATTTAGTTTTACTTCTATTTTTGGACTTTTAGTAAAGTCATTCCAAAACCATATATCAAAAAAAGAAAAGCAAGCTCGGCAGCGGTTTTTAAGGACACGGCAAGAAAAATCCGCCATACGCCCATTGGGCTGATTTATTGCGTTTTTTCCTGCCTTTGTCCAACCGCTGCCGGTGGGATAGCTTTCTTTTTCTTTTTTACGGTTTTTCTTTTTCTTTTGGAAAAATTAATTTCCAGTTTGTGAGTGGTTCAGATGCGGGACACCCCGCAACATTATAGCCTTAACCCTGGCTTTTTTGCCTTGTTTGCCAAGGTCGGGCTTTCATTTTCATTAGCAGCCTTTAGCGAAGTGTTACGGCTCTTGTTTTGTGAAAGGTCTTGCGGCATATTCTTTTTCACTTCCTGCCACCTCTCACGGCGTTCCTTTGCCAGCTTGGCATCATCTTTTATCGGTCCCATAATATCGGAAGGGTTCGCAGGTTGTGACTGTTTTGGCCGTGGTTTCGATTTTAATCGTAAAAGGCTGCCAACCAATCCCAACAGGCTGTTGCCCTCTTGGTTCTTAAACTGCCTCAGAAAATTTGAGAGGAAATTTGAAAATATATCCCCGCCTTTATCGACCTGCATAAAGGGAATTTTCTGTTTTTTCTTTCTTTCATCAATTTCAATATCCTTTTCCTGCTTCTTAATCTTTGCGGTATCCATCTTTTCCATGACCTTTTGTTTTTAATATAAGGTACGCCCATTTTTAAATAGTATCTACTTCAGGGTAACTGCCTGATGAAATTGGCATTCGATGTCCAATTTTGTGATTTGCTACTAAAACCGTCATAGGTATGTATCTACGTAGGTGCGTACATACGTATTTACGTAGATACATGAATATATAAATACAGTTATAGGTACAGTCATACAAAGGTACGGATGTACATACGTGCGTAGCTACATAGCTACTTACTGCCGTATTGCTGTATTGCTGTATTGCTGGCAGGACGGCAATACAGCTAGCTGGCTGGCTTGTTGGCTATACAGTTTCACAACTGAACAAAAGTTCAGAACTACGGTGGTACGTTGGTATGTACCAACGCCATTTGATGGCTTTTAAAATTACAATTCTAATAATATGGAGCATTTTTTCGCGCGTGGGCAGCCTCCGTGGCTGCCAACAAGTAATAGATTTTACATTTTTAATCCTGTCTTATGCTTTATATTTTCCTCGTTGGAAAATGGTTTTTTTCGTGCAAAAGAAAAAGGGCACGAAGCCCTTTCCATTTTAAAACCATTTATAAAAATGTTGCCGCGTAGCAACAGCAAGTTGTGTTTTAAGCTGCTTGAAATACTTCAGCAGCTCAAAACAACTTGCCCTTGCGCAGGGGGCTAAAAAATCTCCATAGTCGATTTTTCATGTGAGTCGCCAAACTTTTACTTTTATTTATTAGTATATTTTTTATTACAGAAAATGCCTTTTAGCTTTTGCTGTTTTTTAGTTCCTCCAGTTTCAAATAGAGTCGATGGCAGTTATCCAAAACCTCAGATTCATTCAAGGGTAACAGTTGGGATGCTATTCTCAAAACGCTTATCACATGGTAACCTGGCTCTGCTATCTCTCCCGAATTTGTATCGCCATCATGATACAGTGCGTGCATGGAAATTTTCATCAGGTCTGAAACCGTATACATTAAATCACTGTAACTGTCAAAATGCAGCCGGGCTTCAAAGCTATCATCACCTGTATCCTCTGTTAATGTGGTAAACATCCACATTCTGGTCTCTGCGTTCACGAACTTTTTTATCGCTTTTTTTCTTTCCTTTTTCATATCGCCACATCAATTGATAGTTCTTCAGCACTTCATTTATATTGATATTTACTCGTTTAGATCATTTACAGCATTCAGGTAATCATTTAGCTCCGTAAGTGTCTGGCCGGTGTCTCCTGGAAGTAATTTCTTGATAAGTTCCAATACACTTACGAGGTGGTAATGGGGATTCCTGACAAAACCACTGTTCTCTGAATCGGCATTATAAAGCGTATGCAATGAAATTTCTATCAAGTCTTCAATAACCACAAACAGGTCAAAGTAGCTGCTGAACTTAAGGTTACATACATAACCCTCTGTATCGGTCAACATATATTTTGGTAATTTCGGCTGCGGAGGGGATTCCTGTCCGGCTTCATCATTTACGGTATGTTCCAGTTCCAGTCTGTCCTTCTTTGCCGGAATAGTTTGGTGTGACCCTGCTTTTTCATAGCATCTTGCCAGAGCCTCTATGAATATGCGTTCTGTTTCCCTGCGCAGGGATTGCGTTTTAAACAGCAATTTTTCAATATCGGCACGGGAAATATCCAAATGGTTCTTGTGCCTGAATGCTAAGTAGGCGGAATGAAGCAGTTCTAAGAGGCGAACATCTTCTTCGTGTTTTGTATCAAATAATGTTGCAATGCCTGGTGCATAGTGCGTAAGTGCAGTTTGGTGTTCCGAAATATCTTTTGCAAAAAGCTGTTTCCCCAGAATAAATTCTTCTGCAATTTTAAACAGCTGTTCCATCATTTGATGTAATGTATACGCCGCATCCACATATTTTTCATTTTTCAGGCTTTTAGGGAAGGTGGTATACTTACCATCTACTTTGCCCATTGCCCTTTTAAATTGTTTCTTGGCACGTGGGATTAAAATGGAAGGCTGTTCGCTCTCAGGGTGGAAATTAGTTTTAGCTTCGGTATTGGTATAAGCCAACTGGCCCAAAACGCAGTGCTCAATAAAATAGAGGTTGCCCTTGCGTATAGCGTCAGCCGCATAATCACCCGAAAACACATTATAGGTAATCGAGAGATAGTCTTCAAATACCTGGTTGAGTGGCTCCAACAGGTCATTGTCAATACGTGTAAAGGTGGTATCTACAAACAATGTAAATATCGTCTCCGGTGCTGTATTGCCGACAGAGATATAAACATCGTGCATTGGGGCAACCTCTACTACCTTTTCGGTTATTTCTTTGAGAAGTCCTGCTAAAGGAACGCTTTGCTTAATTTGAATGGAATTGTTCATAATCTTACGTTTTAAAGTGGTACATCGTTGAAAAATTGTATTTTTGTTATGAAGCACAAGTAAATCATTGCTTATCCTGTACCAAATCAATTTCTTATGTATGGTACATGGTTTTCAATGTATTTTACGGGCAACACTTTATCTTTCAATTTTATATCTTTAATTATGAACACGACAAAACCAAACCATATAGGACGTAAAATCAGCCGTATTCGTGAACTGCGCAATATGAAACAGGAAGCCCTTGCCCAAGCAATGGGGACAAACCAGCAGGCAATTTCTATTTTGGAGAACAGTGAAGTAGTTGAAGATGAAAAACTGGTCGAAGTGGCAAAAGCGCTTGGTGTAACGGTTGAAGCGATTAAGAATTTTTCTGAGGAGGCTGTGATAAACTATTTCAACACTTTCAATGAAGGAAATAATTTTAATCATTATAACACTTGTACCTTTAATCCTTTAGATAAAGTTGTTGAACTCTATGAAAGATTAGTACAAGCTGAGAAAGATAAAGTAGCTTACTTGGAGAAGCTTATGAATAAGTAGTGAACTCATTGTTAATCCAAATAAGAGACTGTCGAAAGACAGTCTCTTATTTGGATTAACAATGTTCTGAAAGGGTTAATAAAAATAATTGGCTTAATGTTGGCCGAAGTACAAACAACGCTTTAAGGAAGTAATAAATGGATCTAATCCGTTAGCTATTTACATAGACAAACTTAAGCATTACAAATACCTTGCTGATTGGAAATTCATACAACTACCACGTTTGACACCAATTGGACAAACCAGTGCAAACTGACCCCTCTTGGCCGATTTAAAAAGACCCCTCTCGCCGGCTGAAACTGACCCCCT
>NZ_LIYD01000005.1:3816547-3926614 GCF_001278115.1 Flavobacterium akiainvivens
ATTATCCTGTTATTGAGGAGATACTGCGCAAGCGCCTTGACCAGTTACAACCCGAACAGGAGCTCACTGAAATACCGCCGCACAGCAACATCCGCGGAAAGGAATATTACCAATAATCACTACCATTAAAACAATAAAGACCATGAATAACGAAACACTAGACAAGATGCGCCAGCTGCGCTTATACGGCATGTATGATGCCTTTAAAACCAACCTGGAAACCTCCATAAAAGAATCGCTTACACCCGACCAGTTCGTTGCCTTTTTAATCGCCAGCGAATGGGACGACCGCCGTAACCGGAATATAGAACGGGCTATTAAATCAGCAGGCTTCCGTTACAAAGCCTCACTGGAAGAGGTAGACTATGCTATTGATAGGGGGCTGGACAAAAACCAGTTCCACAGGCTGGCCGGGCTCGATTTTATAAAGGAACATAAGGATATATTTATTACCGGTTCCACCGGGACAGGGAAAAGTTACCTGGCAACAGCGCTGGGCTACCAGGCCTGCCAGGATGGCTTTAAGGTACTCTATGTCAATACCGCCAAGTTTATGGGGCAGCTTAAACTGGCCAAAGCCAAAGGGACACTGCTGGCTGAACTTAAACGTATCGAACGCATAGACCTGCTTATACTTGATGATTTTGGCCTGCAGCCCTTCGACCCGCAGTCAAGGCTTATACTGCTGGACATTATAGAAGACCGCCACCAAAAGCGTTCTACGATGCTTACATCGCAGATACCGGTAAAGCAATGGTATGATATAATCGGTGAGAAAACCATAGCTGACGCTGTACTGGACCGCATCGTACACCACTCTTTAAGGCTCGAACTTTACGGGGAATCGTTAAGGAGAAGAAAATCTAAATCAGATAGTGTATTTTTGTAAAAATATTAGTGAATAACCAGGACTAAAAACTACCGTTTTTAAAGCCTGACACAAACTACAACTTGTACGCTTTTTTTGTCAATAACTCTAAGGGGTCAATTTGCTCTGGCGAGAGGGGGTCAATTTAATTGGTATATCCAGTATGGGGCAAACGGAATTATTTCGTTTATTGATAGTTATAAAATTGATAATGATTCAATCTTAATCATAAAGGATGGAGCTGGAGTTGGGAAGATTCAATTTGGGATAGGAAAACTCTCCGTTATCGGAACCTTAAACTATCTTATTGCGAAATCAGATACCAATCTAAAGTATATTTTTTTTAGTCTAAAGTTCTTTAACTTTGAAAAATACAAAGTTGGATCCGGTATTCCTCATATTTATTTCAAAGATTATGGAGAATCATTAATTTTTTGCCCATCAATTGATGAACAGCGTAATATAGAACAATTACTATCATCAATTGATGAGAAAATAAATATTGAAAAGACTTTATTACAAAAATATGAGATGCAGAAAAAGCATTTATTACAGAACCTATTTATATAAATAGGTTCTGTAATAAATATTGTTTTTGAGACTGGTATTCCTCCAAAATTTTTCTCTCAGTTTCAATTTTTATGTCAATCGACGAAAAGAATCGAGCGATTTTAGTTTGTTCTTCAAATGAGGGAAAATCAATAGTCATATTTTTCATATGATTATAGTAAAGATGTACAATAGTACTCCCTTGTGTGTAACTAGCTATTTCTTCCTTTTTATAATTTGACAAATAGTAGGCATAAAAGATATTATTTATTTTTTCTTTGCTACGCAGAACAGTAATATCTCCCCCTAATAAAACATTTTCTTTATCAATAGCCGTCACATTTGCTAAATCAATACCTGTTGTAGTGGTTGAACTTGGTATTAGCAAATCACCTATTTGAGATTTCAATCCATCTTCTTCATTTGTTTTACTGACAACATTACAAATCACTTCTTTATATTTTGTGTATAATTCTCCATATAACACACATTCATATTTCCCGTTTGGAGTAAGTTTATCTTTTGAAAGACCTTTCCCTTTTTCTGAATAAAAAATATCTCCTAATCGTTTTACTTCCCAATCCCCTGTAAATTCTATAAATCTATTTTTTTGAGAAAACAGCTTTTCACTTAGCCCTTTAATTAAGGACTCTAGTTCTTCAATTATTTTGTTTTGGGTTTGGATTCTTTCGTCAATGAGTGATAAAAAAGATGCGATTTTTTGTTGTTCATCCGAGATAGGTGTAAATAATTTTATACCCTTGATACTTTCAAAATTTAGACCTTCACGACCGCTTCCCGTTTGTAAATTATTGAAAATAATTTGACCTTTATTTGATGAAAATATAGGTTGAATAAATCTTGGATTATATTGTTGACTTAATCTTATAATGCAGACATGTTGATTAACATTTGCAATTTTAAAATCATTAAACACAACACAGCTTCGCCCCAATGAAGCACCTGTTATATTAAGAAGTATATCATTTGGTTTAACAATGCTGTTTTTCATTTGGTTATTTACAGATTCTGGAATAAATACAGAATTATCTAATTCTAACCTGTCGTTGTTTACATTTTGACTCCGTATAAAAATTATACCTTCCTTTGTGTAAACGGTTTCACCTCCTAAAGGAGTCTTTCCACTATTGACTTTATCAGCAATCTCCCCCAACTTTTTCACTTCCCATTCCCCTTCAAAGCCCGGAAATCTCAAAGGGGGAACATTGACTAATTCATATCCTCAATGTTAAAAAACCTTAATTACTTTCCTTTGAGATTAATTTAAAATTTAAGCAAAATGAATAAAAAACGAATTTCAGAAGTGATCACACTTTGGAAAGCAGACAAGAAGCAGTATGTCAAGAAATCAAGCTTTTCAGCTTATACACTTCTGATTGAAAATCATTTACAACCTGTTTTTGGTGATCAATTTATTATTGAAGAGACTGATGTACAAAACTTTGTTTTCCAGAAATTGGAATCAGGCTTGAGCCATAAGACAATTAAAGATATACTGATTGTGCTGAAGATGATTCTCAAATTTGGTGCAAAACATAAATGGTTGGATTATACTCCTTTTGACATACAGTTTCCTACAGAGCGTGAAAAACACAATATTGAAGTATTAAGCCGAGCAGATCAGAAAAAAATAATGAGCTATATACAGGAACATTTTACATTTAGAAACTTAGGAGTTTATATCTGCTTGAGTGCAGGTATGCGTATTGGAGAAGTGTGTGCATTAACATGGCAGGATATAGATACAGATAACGGTGTTATCAGTGTTAATCGCACGATTCAACGTATTTATGTGATTGAAGAAGGAACCCGTAGAACGGAACTGATTTTAGATACGCCAAAAACCAAAAACTCCATTCGGGAAATTCCAATCAGTAAGGATTTATTGAGGATATTGAAACCATTTAAAAAAATCGTCAATCCATCATTTTTTGTTTTGACAAACGATGCTAAACCTACAGAACCCCGAACATACCGCAGTTACTATAAAAACTTAATGAAAGAACTCAAAATGCCGGAAATAAAATTTCACGGTCTAAGGCATAGCTTCGCCACAAGATGTATCGAAAGTAATTGTGATTACAAGACTGTGAGTGTACTTTTAGGGCATTCTAACATCAGCACCACTTTAAATCTCTATGTTCATCCTAATATGGAACAAAAGAAGAAAGCCATTGAGCAGATGTTTAAGGCATTAAGGTAGTTAAGAGTTGCTAATTATGAGTTATGAGTGCATTTTTACTATATTTGTTCAGTACGAAAGTTAGTATCATAACTCATAATTTCTAATTTATAAATGCATCAAGAACTGCCTAAATTTCATGAAACCTTTAATCCGATTCTGGAGATTTTATCAAACGGAGAAGTAATTCATACAAGGGTGATGCAAAATAGGGTGATTGAAAAGTATTACGTTCATTTACCCAAAGAACTTCTTGAAGAAACGACAAAATCTGGAGAGAACTTAATCAATAATAGAATTGCTTGGGGAAAATCTTATCTTAAAAAAGGTGGGTATATTCATTACCCTTCAAGAGGAAATGTACAAATTACGGAAAAAGGAATTGCTCAGAAAACACATTTAAGTTTAAATAGCTTAGAGCAGGAAAGTTCTTTAATGGATTTTTATCAAACAGAAAATGATAAAAAATCAACAGAAATAAAGAAAATATCGAATGCTTCTCCCCAGGATTTAATTGATGAAGGCTTTAATCAAATTGAGAGGGAAACCAAGAACGAACTTCTTGAAAAGTTGAAAGAAATAGATCCCTATTATTTTGAAAAAGTTATTTTGATTTTGTTAAAGAAGATGGGGTATGGAGATTTTATTGAAACTACAAAATCTTCTGACGGAGGAATTGACGGAGTCATCAATGAAGATAAACTCGGCTTGGATAAGATTTATATTCAGGCAAAAAGATTTACAGAAAATAAAGTCCGTGAAAAAGACATCAGAAATTTTATTGGGGCAATGAGTGGTGACACTAACAAAGGTGTTTTTGTGACAACCTCTTTATTTGATAAAGGTGCAGAGGAAAAGGCTAAAAACGCACATCACAAAATCATCTTGATAGATGGTAATAAATTGGTTGATTTAATGCACGAATATAATGTTGGTGTACAAATAAAAGCAACTTATGAAATAAAACATTTAGACGAAGATTTCTTTGTAGAACAGTAAAGTAGCATCCCTAAATCCATACCATGGCATTCACCGAAGATAATATATCACAAATTCCTGCGCTCAAACTACTTATTAATCTGGGGTATGATTACTTATCCCCCAGCGAAGCCTTACAGCTTCGTGAAAATAGAGAAAGTAATGTGATTTTAACCGATATCCTCCGGGAACGTTTGATGCATATCAATGATATTAAAATCGGAATTAAGAAAACGAAGTTTGAACCAGCAAATATTGAAAAAGCTATCCAGAAACTTCAGGATATACCGCTTTCTGAGGGATTGGTACAAGTTTGTAATCAAATCTACAATTTGTTGGTATTTGGACATGCTTTAGAACAATCTATTAATGGTGACAAAAAAAGTCATACAATTCAATATATTGATTGGGAAAATCCGACTAACAATTATTTCCACGTATCGGAAGAATTCTCGGTATTACGTACAGGACGAAAAGATACGTACCGACCTGATATTGTTTTATTTGTCAATGGTATTCCATTAGCTGTTATGGAATGTAAAAGTCCCACAATTAAAGAACCAATAAAACAGGCTATCTCCCAGCATATCAGGAATCAACAAGAAAATGGTATTCAAAATTTGTATGTGTATAGTCAGGTATTATTAGCAACGTCTCTGTTAGAAACTAAATATGCCACTACAAACACGAAAGAAGAGTTTTGGGCGATGTGGAAAGAAAAGGAAACACAGTTTATTGACAGTTTAGATAGATTAGTAAATACGGCTTTATCAAAGGATATAGAAGCAAAACTTTTCTCAAATCCAGATATCAGAACTAAATCAGACCATATTGCATACCAAGAAAAGTATCAACAATATGTAGCACCTACCCAACAGGATATTTTTATTCAAGGACTTCTAAGTCCTGAGCGTTTATTAACCATTGTTAAGGACTTTATTCTGTTTGAAGCTGGTGTTGTCAAAAAAATTGCCCGCTTTCAGCAGTTCTTTTCCATCAACAAAATCATTGAACGGATAAAACCTATTCGGAACGGTAAAAGAAAAGGTGGTGTTATCTGGCATACACAAGGCAGTGGAAAATCTTTAACAATGGCAATGCTTGCTCGTAAAATTCAAGACACCATAAATAATCCTCAGATTATTTTAGTAACAGATAGAATTGATTTAGACGGACAGATCACAAAAACATTACAAAAAGTAGAAGTAGATGTCATCAATGCTGCATCTGGTAAACAGCTGGTAAGCTTACTAAAAGGAAATGGTGATTTTGTGATTACTACTATTATCAATAAGTTTGATGCAGCCGTCAAAAGTTTATCAGATAATCAATTAACCAGTCACAACATTTTTGTTTTGATTGACGAAGCACATCGAACACAGCATGGTATTTTTAATGTGAATATGGAAAAAGTATTGCCTAATGCTTGTTTCATAGTGTTTACAGGAACGCCGTTGATGAAAAAACAAAAGAACACTGCGAATAAATTTGGAGGGATAATAGATACTTACCCCATCTCAGAAGCGGTTGAAGATGGTGCTATTGTTCCTATTTTATATGAAGGAAGACTGGCGGTACAGGATGTAAACCGAAAAGTACTTGATAAAAGTGTGGATATGGTGATGGAAGATTTGGCAGAATATCACAAAGCTGATTTGAAACAGAAAATGAGCCGGGCAGGGTTAATTACCAAAACGGAACAAAATATTGACCAAATTGCTTTTGATATCAGCAAACATTTTCAGTCAAACTGGGGAAAAGATAAAACTGGAATACATTCAGGTTTCAGAGGAATGGTGGTTTGTCCAGACAAATTAACTGCCGTTAAATACAAGAAAGCATTTGACCTTATCGGGAAAGTAAAAACGGAAGTGGTAATGTCGACTCCCGATACAAGAGAAAATAATGAAGACGTACACAGCTCTGAATCGCCCGAAGTCACTCAATATTATGAGTTATTAAAAACTAAATACGGCCAGCGGATAGATGAAGATATCATACAACAATACGAAAAAGGTGAAAATATTGAATTACTGATTGTTATTGATAAGCTTCTTACCGGGTTTGATGTACCTCAGACGATTGTGATGTATTTATGTCGTAAGTTACGGGAACATACATTGCTACAAGCAATTGCCAGAGTAAACAGAGTTTTCCCGGGCAAGGATTATGGATACATTATTGATTATGCAGGTATAATGGAAGAGCTTCAGCAAGCTTTGGAGAATTATTCTGGAGATGATAATTCTTTTGATCCAAAAGACCTGGCAGGTTCTTTAACGGATATTTCTGAAGAAATAAATAAATTATCTTGGGCTCATACCGATCTGTTGAATATTTTCAAAACCATTAGCAATAAGCAGAATATTGATGAATATATAGTCTTTTTGTCTGACCAGTTCATAAGAGATGATTTCTATAATAAATTTAATGTTTTTGCCAGAATACTGAAGGTAGCATTGTCTTCTATTGACTTTCATAACCAAACACCTGAGCAAGAAATTAAGCAGTATAAAGACGATCTTAAAAAATTTGCAGGTATTCGTGTCGCAGCAAATTCGATCTATCTGGATAAAATCAGTTTTACACAATACGAAAAGCAATTACAGAAATTGCTCGATCAACACGTTATTACAGAGGAAATCATTCGTTTAGTAGAACCTTTGAATATTTTAGATACAGAAGCCTTTGCCGAGGAAGTTGAAAAATTGGTAGGACCAAGAGCTAAGGCTGAAAAGATTGCAGCTGCAACTTCAAAATATTTATCTATCAATATTGATTCTAATCCTGCGTTATTCAAAAAACTATCTGAACTAATCAGCGAAACAATTGCAGAAATGCGTGCCAATCGCCTGTCAGAAATTGAAGCATTAAGAAGGTTGACTGATTATAAAGAACAAGCTGCAAAAGGTTTTTCAGATGATATCCCAGATGATATTAAAGAAAAAAGTAGAAATATTGCTGTTTTTCAACTGCTAAAACAAGAAAGTGATTTAATCGATAAAGAAGTAGAAATCACAAAAATGTTTGATGAAATTGTTTCAGAATTTGAAGTTGTAGACTGGCATAAACGCACTGATATTATCAATAAAATTGAATTAGATTTTGGAGATTATTTAATGGATGTCTTTGATGTTTCTATCGCTAAGGCAGATGAATTAACAAAAAAATTAATTGATATTGCCATCGCAAACAGATAATGAAAGAAAGCATTCAATACGGAAAACAAGAGATAGAATTTGAATTACAATACTCTAATCGCAAAACGATTGGTATTAAAATATTGCCAGACACTTCTGTCTTTGTAGTAGCTCCATTAGAAATATCGCTGGAAAAAATTAAAGAATTACTTTTAAAGAAAGCCCACTGGATATGCAAACAACAGTCTTATTTCTTGAATTTTGATGCAACGGAAATCTCCTATGAAATTAAATCCGGGTATTCTATTTTATATTTAGGAAGGCAGTATAAATTAATTGTTGAAAAATCTGACAAGGAAGAGGTTACCTATAAAGGAAATCTGTTTTTAATTACAGTAAAAAATAAGGAAAAAGCACAAATGCTTTTCGATGGGTGGTTAAAACAAAGAGCTCACAGTAAAATAAGCGAAATAGCAAAACCTATCATTAAAAAATTTTCAGAACGCTTCAAGGCTCCGAATCACATTTATTTTCAGGATATGCCCACCCGATGGGGAAGTTGTACCATTAAAAATAAACTTATCTTCAATCCTAAATTAATTCACACTCCTAAAAGGTGCATTGAGTATGTCATTATGCATGAATTGTGTCATACGGTTCATAAACACCATAATCAGGATTTTTTTGATTTACTCACTTTGATGATGCCTGATTGGGAGAAAAGAAAGGAAAAATTAGATTCATTTGCTTGATTAAAAAAATTATGCCTACTGTTCTTCCTCGTGATCCTCACCCTGTGCATCGCGTATCAAGCTGAACAATCCAAAATTGGCATTTTGCGAATGTTCATGTGAGATAAACCAAAAGAACTTGACTTTATGGCCTTTTCAATTACTACTGTGTATAAGCCACATAATTTTAAGGCGTTCAAAAAAGCTAATGATAGAGATTAGGTCGACTGAGATTCCACCAACTCCCCACAAAAACAAATAACGCCATTAGAATCTAATGTCATTTTCATTTTTATAATTATACTTATTTTAGAGTTTCAAAAAACATCAAAATTATAATTAAGTGTTCTACTGCACCACCTAACAGCCCTCAGAAAGACAAATAAAGCCATTGGATTCCTATGGCTTTATTTTAATAATTTACTTCACAAATTATTTAGCTTAATTATAAAAAAAAACAATTTGCCAAAAAAAGCCACTCATATTGCTTTTCTTTGTGTAATATTTTAAACTTTGTGCTTGATCAAGTAGCGCATATACATCTATCAAGAGGTAAAAATGCGCTAAAAAGTAACGGGTATACCAATAGGGGCTTTTCGTTAGTAGGCGGTAATTTAATGAACTTAGATGCTTAAAAGAAATTATGAATTCATTCTTTAATTTTCAATTCGGAGAATTTAGTCAAACAACTCCCAATTGGTTTGACTGGTTTTCTCTACTGAGTTCATTAATTATTAGTGCAGCGAGTATATTTCTTGCATTCTACCTGGCTGAAAGAATCTATAAAAAAGAAAAAACAGATAAAAATACAGAAGATTTAGATATTCAAAATTCAGAAGTTCATTTATTCAAAAATAGTCTTATTGAATTAGACCGTGCAATTGAAAAACAAATTGTTGATTTACAAAGTTATATTGACAATAAAGATTTTAAATTAATATTTAATTCAGCTATTCAAGTTGATTTCCTTCAATTTGTAAATGTCAAATATTTGTATAAAAATGCGGGTTTTAATAATGTTGAAGCCATTGAAAAAATAAATAATTTAATGATATCACTATATACACTTTATGATTTCAGAGAGTCATTAAGAGATGAAGTTAGAACATACTTGAAAAAATATAATTATCATGAAAGTAAATTTTATTTATACCGCCAACTTCTTTATACAAAGTATTTTTCAATTTGTAATGTTAGAGCAGAATCGATTATAATTGATCAAGGTGTAAAGAAATGGAAATTTGCCGATGACGATAAATTTATGCAGAGATATACTGAATTGATTTTGAATACTTCCAACGATACGTCAATTATTGATAACAACGGACTAAAAGATAGGGCAAAACTAAATGCTAAGTTCGTTGTTCCATTAATTAGTATAGCTTTTGAGTATGTGCCAGAAGATTTAAACGCTATTGAAATTAATGACATTGGGAATCAAGTAAACAATGCTCACATTGATATGGAATCAATTACTGAGAAACATTTTAATGTTATGGAATCATATCTTTCAAATTTACAATCAATAAGTTCTAAGATAAAACTTTATTTAGTATAAGAAAAATCACCGCCAACAGCGGTTTCAAGAAATGGCTAAAAAAGTGGTAAAATTATATTTTCCTTTCGGATGAAATTACAGTTTAGTGAAAATATGCAGTTAAAAAGTTCCACTTCATGAAGTCGCGGAAAGTTACCATATGCATCATTTTATGTTTTTGAAAAACGCAAAAATTGCTATTAAGTGTTCGACTGTGATCCCTGACAGCCCACAGAAAGAAAAACAAAGCCATTGGATTCCAATGGCTTTGTTTTTTAATATACTTTATAAATTCTTAGCTTAATTTTTTACTTTTTCAAAAAATACATTTCAATCAATCAAAAAGCTAATTACATTGATTTTCTTTGTGTAATATTTTGAAATTTTGTGGCTGATCAAGTAGCGTATATACATCTGTAAAAAATAGATGTTTGCTATAAAGTAATAGGTATACATAAGCTTACGGTAATTTCACATAGTTCAAAATCACAGTTTAACAATCAAAAATTATTTAAATAATTTTATGTTTAAGAAAGCAATATTTGTAATAATCATTAGCATTACAGCTATTTGTTGTAAAAGTTCTAAAAAAGAAAAACTGACTAAAGCTGACTTAAATGGTTATTGGGAACAACAAGGAGAAGGAGAAATCATAGAAATTAATGATTCTTTGGTTATATCATATTACAGCAGTAATTTCAATTGCTATCCTAATTGGAAAATTTCAAGAGAATATTTCAATAATCAAACACCTACAATTACGTTGAATGATGATGGATCTTTCACAAATAAAGAAGGATTCACGGTATATACGTATATGAAGTTAAAAGAGAAACCACAACTATGTACAGATTTGACCGAAAATCAAAAAAATAACAACACTTACAACTTTGAAACACTCTGGAACACATTTAATGAGCAATATGTATTTTTCAAAGAACGAAATATTAATTGGGATTTAATCAAGAAAAAATATAAATCAAAATTCACCGACAAAACAGAACCTTTCGAATTCTATTTATTATTAGAAAAAATGGTTCTTGAACTAAAAGACGCTCATTCAGACTTTGAAGTTCCTGATGAATTTGATGTGCAATGGCATAATCTAAATAAAAAAATTGACACAATTGATTACAAAACACTTACGCAACGTAAAATTTTAAAAAAATATTTAAAAAACGTAAAAACGTACAATGATGGTCAGATTTATTATGGTTTAATAGGTAACGACATAGGCTATATTCAACTAAACAGTATGGAACAAGTTGATGATATTCATTCAATTACAGATTCTGTTATTTATGAGATAAGAAACACTAAAGCCTGCATTATTGACCTGCGCTTTAACGGTGGAGGCGATGATTTAACAGGGCTTGATTTTTTAAGTCATTTTATTAACAAGCCATGTAATGTTTATAGTAAAAAAAGACGTTTTAGAGATGGGTTTGCAGGTAACCAAACAATAAAAATAGAACCATCTAAAAACCGTTATACTAAGGAAATCTATGTGTTAACAAGTTCATATACAGTTAGTGCAGCTGAAACAACAATCTTAGCAACATTAAATTTTGATAATTTTAAAAAGATTGGCTCAAACACAAGTGGTGCCTTTTCGGATATTTTGAATAAAAAACTACCAAATGGTTGGAATTATTGGTTATCTAATGAAGTGTATGAAGGAACAAATGGAAAAAATTATGAAGTATATGGTATTCCACCAGACTATCAAATAGATTATCCGAGAGAGAAGGAGCAGTTTTTAAAATCATTATATTTTGAGTTGGATAAAGAAGATAGGGCAATTGTAAAAGTAACTGAATTGATAGAATAACTACTGCCAACAGGAGTTTGGCAAAAGTGAGTTAAGTGCTAAATTCAAATCCTGTTTTTCAATTGAAGTTTTATTGTCGGACAAAGAAAATTTTCATTTCACTTTGATGAGCAATTGACAGTTATAGTCGAACGGTATCAGGTAGTCTATTTTATATTTTCGATAAATGTCAAAACAGATATAAAACGTTCGACTGTAACCCCGGCACTCCACTGTAAGGGATAGTCGAAAGATTATGCCTTTTTTATTGTATATCAAATCCCCTCTTTCCTTTATTGGCATTATGTGATAATAGATTTTACATAGTAGGTGTTTGATAAGCTTCCTGATGGTACAAAACAAATATTAACGTAATAAAATAACTTACCATGTCAAGAGCTTTTTGTGATTGTGTATGTTAACTTAATTAAAATGCAAACGTGGTTTTAGTTTGTTAATTTAGAGCATAGATAAAAATTTATTTATTAAATGAAATTCAGTTTGTTATAAAGAAAACTGCTAAAATTATTAACTAAATTTTAACACTACGCCTGAATATAGTGTTAAAACATTAGCTATGTTTGATAATCCAATCTTGTGTTTTTTTTACAAACCAACTATTTAACATTTCCTTACTATGAATCCTCTATTTCCTTCATTTTTTTCTGACTAAAAAGTCACCCGGTTAAATTTGAATAAGCAGGGTATACCTTTTAGGGGGTATTACGCTAAATTCAGAGTACACTAATTTTACTACCCTCTGGTTAAACAGGGGATGACCCTGTATTGCCATTTTTTTTGATGGTTATCACTTATTACTCCTACTTTAACTGATAAGCTCATGAATTTAAAAAAACTACTTTTATTCCTTACATCATTTTGTTATTCTTTAAGCTGGTCCCAGCAGTTTTTTCCGGGAGGTGTAGCCGGAGCCGAAACATGGTATATTGTAGACTATGCTAACCTGGCTCAGGGCCAGTTTCCTAACCTGGCAGACCCTTATATAAGGTTGTCATCCTGCACTTCAAGTTTAGGCAGCGAAGGGTTATTTAATTTTAATCATTCAATTAATACTAACCTCCTTTGCCTTACATACAATGCATCGCTTGAAAATACTACATCCAGAAATGTTTTTTTTGTAGGCGAGCCCAAAGAGCTCAATATAAATTACGGGCATCTTACAACAAACTGGCGTACAGATATGTCTTCTATAATATTGCCTGCGTGGATAAACAGGTATCGTTTTGACCTTGCTAATAAAGGCGCATATGCAAATAACAATTCTGTTGCGTTTAACAGTGTTACCAAGGCAAACATAAACTTTTATAACTGGAATGTTTACCAGTCAGACAAAAGGTTTAAAAGCTATGGCCTTGGTGGCGAAACGGCTTTTAATATAGGGAAGAGCTTTACTAATACTACTGTTACCCCAACGCTGGAAGGACAGTCATTTATGGGGAATTTTCCTGAATTTATATCATATCCGTTTGAGCTTACGGCTAACCAAAAAAACCGTGTTGAGTCGTACCTGGCTTTAAAATATGGTATTACACTGGCGCCAAATACCCCTTACAGAAATGCAAAGAACACGGTATTTTGGAATGCGGCAAATTATACAAAGTTTGGCACCAGGATATTCGGTATAGGCAGGGATAACATTTCTGGGCTTAACCAGTTACAGAGTGAGAGTGTGCACAACAGGAATTATCTTATAGCATCTGTAAGAAAACTTATGGATACCAATCTGGAAAAACAACAAATTGAACAGATTGCAAATAACAACTTTATAGTTTTTGGCGACAATGGCCTGGCAGATGGATTAATGGCGGAAAATGAGCAGCATGTAAGGATACTGCACAGAAAGTGGCTGTCTCAGAACACGAATGAAAAAGCTAAGGATATAAACATCTATTTTAAGTTTAACCTTATGACTGCCATAAACCAGGCAATGACGGCAAACAGCACACTAAAGCTGTGGATGCTTCATGATAAATATACTACAAACCAAACGGTTTCAGATTTTACAAGCCAGTATGTAGAATATTATGATGCCGCAGGTATGGATGGCTTACAGTATGGTTTTTTTGAAGACGTTTTTTTTGATACTGACGATGGGTTTTATGACCAGTTTACCTTTGGTGTAGGCCCGGATATGATTGTACAGCTGCGTTTTGACAACAGCTGCGACACAAACAGGGTTAGGAGTACGGTTGTAATTACCGGGGGGCGCCCGTCATATAAAGTAAATATAACCAGTACAAACGGTTATAACGAGAACTTTGTAACAAATGAAAATACACTGAACTTTGAGGCACTGGCCCCATCTACCTATACGGTAACAGTAGAGGATTCGGTTGGCAATGTGGCCGAAACCGAAGTAGAGGTGGTAGTGCCGCAAATAAATGTAAACTTAGGCCCTGATATTGTTTTTAATGCCTCGCAACAGCAGGCTACGTTAAATGCAGGACAAAACGTACTTGACCCCACAGCAACTTATAAGTGGTATAAAGATGGTGTTCTTTTAGATTTTTACGGCCCTGTTCTTACTGTTACTGAGCCCGGTGAATATACGGTGGAAGTAACCAGCGGTAACATGATGTGCCAAAAAAGAGATACCATTATAGTGGGGTACAATTTTGCAGGTTCGGCATATGTTTCTATTGGCTGTGAAGATGATTTTGGCAATATAACAGCAACAGTAACAGGTGGTGTGCCACCTTTTACTACTGTTGCCTCCGGAAATACGGTTACTGTAAGCCAGGTACACAGTACAACAAGTGGCACCATTACAAACCTGCCGCCAGATGTATATACAGTAACTACAACAGATAGCAGCGGGAATGTTTTCCAGACCAGCCTTGAAATTTTAGACATGCTTGAGGGTATGGATGTAGACCTTGAAGCACAAATACCGGAATTTCCTATATGTTTTCCGTCTACTTTTTATTCTAACACATCGGTTCCGGCGTACACCTGTGGCGGGGTTATAGCACTTGACGCTTCTGTACTGGTTACAAACCCCAATGTTATTTATGAATGGTATGTAAATGGTAATTATCAAAGCAATATTAATGGCCCATTAGTAGAATTGTATAATACTCCACAGCAACCCTCACCGGATCCAAGTGGATTCAATGAATTCCAGGTTTTAATATACAACTTAGAAACAGGATGTTACATTACTGAAACTGTAGCCATAAACAGGATGTATGGAATAAGGGATGGGGGGAATAATCAGCCAATTGGCACCCGTATAGCAAACCCGCAACCGGCAGAGGCTATTTCGGCAAAAGTATACCCTAACCCAAGTGATGTAAATGCAACGTTTTATTATGAGATAACCTCATCTGAAGTATTCTCCGGCACGGTATATATATACAGCCCTAACGGTGCCCTGCTGTTTGAAAAAGGCATATCGGGGCAATCTGAATACAATATTCCGTTAAGCCTTACCACATCAGGTACTTACCTGGCAATTACCAAAGTTGGAGAAAAAACACTAACCAATAAAATAATCATTAAGTAATATGGCCACAAATTATTTAGCACTCCTCAGGAAGTCATATTTCAATAAGTTACTATTCAGTTCGCTGCTAAGCAACCTGGTACTATTTGGACAGCCATTGCAGGAAATGGTATTTATATATTCGGCTGCAAAAAATAACCGGGTAAATACCGGCAGCCCTTCTAACACCCTTACCGGTGCAACAGAAAACAACCAGGATATGCCGCTGCCGCCGGCCGGTACAGCTACAGGTGCTTTTAATCAAAGCTACCGTCCTGTTGAGGTAAACAGGGTTTTCCATGCCCTGGAAGGCCATGCAATAGTTGGGGCAGATGAACTTTCGGGAGTTGAAAACCCGTATGATAACTTCTTTACCCTCCAGCTTCCGGAAGATGTAAACCTTTCAAATTATGAGGTTGTAATGTCTTATGACCTTTATGGGGTTAACGGTGCTGCACAAACCACTAAACGTATTAATAACCAGCCGGCATATGGCGGAAAAATGGTTACACTTTCCGGCCAGTGGTCTTCAGTATCAGAGGTACTGCCTTTGGGCTATATAAAGGCGGGTAAAAATGAAATTTATTTTAACCGCAGGGCTAAAGAGCAATACCGTTATCAGGTAAAAAACCTAAAGATAGAGCTTAAAGATGCTGCCGCTGCAGATATAGCGCTGCCGGGCTCGTTAGCTATAAACGGGCAGGGTAACCTGTACCTTGTGGCTACGGTAACAAACCCCGAAGTGAAAGAGGTTGAAGCCCTTGGAGAAAAGCTGCAGGTTTGTGAAGGTGTTATAGAAAAGGTATTTGAAAATGTGCCGCTAAACCTTAAAAACCTTGAGCTTACATATACAACCCTTCGGGGCAAACAGCACAAAAATATTAGTATAATAACAGGCCATGAAGCGCCCCAGTATAATTTTGAGGCTTCTGTTTTAGCACCGGGGGCTGTACAGTTTAGTACTGCCGATTTTAGTAACGGTACAGTAAGCTATGATAACCTTAGCATTTCGGCAGAGCATGAAAAACTGGCTGCCGGCAGCCGTGTAATGGTATCTGGGCTTAATTTTAAAGATTTAAAGGCATTAAATCCTGATGTAGATAATGTAACATTGGGCAGTTTTGCCGGCTACAGGATACAAAAACTTGATTTTCCTGATAGTGTGCCTGCAAAACTACATTTAAAATATGACCCCGATAAAATTCCTAACGGTTATACCGCACAGGATATCAGGACGTTTTACTACAATGCAGAGCAACGTACATGGCAACAGCTTTCTGTAGACAGCCTTGACATTAAAAAAAATGAAGTGGTGGTTAGTACCTATGAGAATGATACCGATTATATTAACGGTGTTATTAAGGTGCCGGATTCTCCCGAAACCAGCAGTTTTGCCCCTACTACAATGTCTGATATTAAGGTGTCAGACCCGGCTACAGGTGTTGTAAGTATTGCACCCCCCACGCCAAACAGTACGGGTACGGCTAATACAAGTTTTCCTATCAAGCTTCCGCAGGGCAGGCATGGCCAGCAGCCGTCGCTTCAGGTAAGCTATAACAGCGAGGCCGGTAACGGCTGGATGGGTGTGGGCTGGAACCTTTCTACCCCGGCTGTTACCCTCAATACAAAATGGGGGGCACCGTTATTTAACGGTAGTTATGAAACAGAAATGTACAGCCTTAACGGCTCTGAACTGGTATTAAAAACAACCATAAACGGCAGTGAGGTTTATACAAGCCCCAACCGCGATTCTGGTATATTAAGGGGTGCTGCCGACAGGCAATTTTATGAGCGGAAGGAAGGCGCCTACCAGCATATTGTAAGAAAAGGAAACAGCCCGTCTAACTATTTCTGGATTATTACAGATAAGCAGGGCAACAAAAGCTTTTATGGTGGTGTTACCGCATTAGATACTAATGCCGTTATGCGAGATGCTGCCAACAATGTTACGCACTGGGCTTTAAGGAGAACCCAGGACACCTATGGTAACTATGTAGATTATAATTACTTTAAAGCTAACGCCGCAGTAGGCACATCTGCCATAAGCGGGCAGGAGTTTTACATAAGCAGCATTGAGTATACCAAGAGCAGTGCTTCTGAGCCTAACTTCTACAGGGTGCAATTTATACGCAATACATATAGTACTACGCTAAACGGCCAGTCTAACAATGTGCTTAACCGTACAGATGTAAGCGTAAATGCCCGCAATGGTATTATACAGATAACAGATGATTTGCTTACTGAGGTACACGTGTCGTTAGTACAATCCGGCACGCCTACCATAATACGCAAATACCGTTTTGACTATGTGGTTACTGCTTTCCAGAAAAACCAGATAGAAGAAATATCAGAATTTGACAGCCAGGGCAATTTATTTTATTCCAATACGCTGGAATATTACCCAATGGATAATACCTCTATTATTTCAGGCCAAACAACCTATTCGGGCACTTCAGATGATGTACAGTCTTTACTGCCAAATCTTGTAGGCGGTTCGCCTACAGGTTCGGCATTGGGTACTTCAACAGCATCGGGCTTTTCTTTTGGCCTTCGTGCCGGCCTTGGTTATGGCATTAAGGTTTGGGATATTGGCACCTCTGTAGGCGGCTCGTTTAATTACAGCAAAAACAGCCAGGAAGGCAAAATAAGTTTTGTTGATATAAATGGAGACGGCCTGCCAGATAAGGTGGTAAGCAACGGCTCAGGCCGCTATTACCGCCCTAATACCGGTACCGGTTTTGGAAGCCCCAGCACTATTGTAGACCTTTCTGAACTAAGTAAGAGCAAATCAAGAACCGTGGGCGCGGGTGTAGACGCCAGCCTTGGGCCTATTTCGGCCGGTAAAAGCTGGAGCAAAACCAAAACCGAGACCGATAGCTACTTTAGCGATTTTAACGGCGACGGGCTTCCGGATGTTGTAACCGGCGGGCGGGTAAAATTTAATGTAACCGGCCCAACGGGCGACCCAATGCAGCGCAAGTTTGATAATAGCCCCGGACAATCAGAAAACAATATTGCCCCGGGTATTATTTCTCAGGACCTTATACCTGACCTTAACCTGGAAACCCTTGCCATGCTAAGGGAGCAAAACCCGCAGTTTGACCACGTAAAATTGTGGGAAGCACCTTATGACGGGGTAGTAAATATAACCGGTATAGCCAGGCTGCTTGCAAAAAATACCCAGGGTAGCCTTGATAACAGGTTCAGGATAACCATTGAAAGGGCAGGCGCAACCCAAATAACAGGTACTGCCGTTCTTGAACTGGGTAACGAATCAATTGCATTTAACACTGTAACAACAACGGGGTCTGTTAGTATGAATAAAAACAATATAACTGTTGCTAAGGGCGATAAGTTAATGTTCCGTATTCATAACCTCAATTATGGTTTTGGGGGCAAAGTAGAATGGAACCCAATTATAACCTACAGTAGCTTAACTAATATAACCGATACCAATGTTACCGATGATAACGCTAAAAACCTTAAGGTTTACAATTCTTTTCAGGATTATATTGTAAATAATGACGAGGGGATAAGCTTAAATGCTTCGGGCGCATTGAGCGTTAATTTTAACCTTGGTTCTTATCCTGTGCCGTCTTTCTCAGATAATTTAACATTTACAATAAAAATCAGCCGTAGTAATGATGCCGGACAGGAATTTACCCCCCTTACTTGGCAGGCAACTTATAACCATTTAACAGGGGTCTTTACACCTGCAAACCCTAATATAACGTATTCAACCACCCTAAATAGTACATATAAATATTCTGTAATGGCTTATGTGGAAAGTACATCAAACGTTAAGTGGGAAGGGCTAAAATGGAAGCCTACGGTTTCTCATACTTCATTAGGCACGCTTTATGTACCGGTAAATTATTATAATTATGATGATAACGTATACCAGTCTGACTATTGGATAAATGCCAACACGTTTCCTGTGCCTTCTATAAATAACGATAGTAGCACAGCTATGATGACTTTTAGCCACAACCTGCTGGACCAGAATTTCTCATCGGCTATGTCTGCTATGCCTAATTTAAGCTACCTGCCTGTGCACTGGCTTGTAAAACAACAAATAGGCACTACTACAACGGTACTGCACAGGCGCACAATATATATATATAAGAATAGTACAGGGTCAATTATATTGGCAAAAACACAGGGAGGATCTCCTATTTTGTCTACCGATACAAGTTACTGGCAGTATAACCTTAGCAAAGGCCTTGTTCAAACCCTGCGTAGTTCATCGGCCAGGCTGTATTCGGCATTTTATATCGACCAAAAAGAGCTTGCAGATGCAGATGTTAATATTAAATTTGGGCTAATTGATACACAGGCCGCCAATTATACTTTTGCAAATATAGAACTTGATAAACCTTATTTTTCGCGTATTGTAGGGCAGTTTGGCAGGCCTCACAGGGGCTGGAACCAGTTTTTGTATAACGGTGGTATTAGGTTTGAGCACGACGATGAGGGGGAGATAGACCCTAATTCAACGCCGCAAACCTTTGCAGGGCCTATAGACCTAACCATATTTGATATGCAGGCGCAGGAAGACCAGCTTGAACAATACCAAAATACCGATCCTGAAGATATGGAGATAGACGATTCTCCGGTAAGGTTTGCTACATATAAAGAAAAGAATGAGGTTTTAAGCTATGATAACGCTTCGGTAATAGGCGCTTTGTATGGGCTTAACACAGCAGGCACTGTACTTGCTGCCACAATAGGCCGTTTTGGCGAGGCTAATTTGTATGATGTATATATAGACCCGGCCACCATTACAACTGCCACACCGGGGGTGTATCCCGGATTAAGGCAACGCAGCGAGTCAAAAGGTAAGGCAGTTAGTGCAGGGGCAACCTATGCTAACGGTACCGAAAGTGAAGCTACCTCAAAAGTGCTTAACCAGTATATTGACCTTAATGGCGACCGCTATCCGGATATTGTTACAGAAAAAAGAATACAATATACAGATATGCTTGGGGCACTTTCTACCAAACAGGAAACGAATAATTTTGCCTCGGGCGATTCGAGCAAAGACTGGACAGCAGGGGTTACTATTCCGTGTATACAGCCTAATTCGACCGATAACAGCAGTGGCCGTACAACCGGTAATAAAACCAATACCAACGTTAATTCGGGTATCAATACAGGTAATGGTGAGTCGTCTAACGCTAACCAGTGGGTAGATATTAACGGAGACGGCCTTCCTGATAAGATTAAAATAGCCGGTACTACAATACAGGTAGAACTTAATACAGGCTATGGCTTTACCGCACCGTTTAACTGGTTTACAAATGGTTCTGATTACCTTACCAACACAAGGCGTAACACAAGTGTGAGCGTAAGTGGCGGTGGCTCTCTTGGCCTTAGCAGCTCTCTTTCGTTTGGGGTGGGGGCAACTACCAGTACTGCCAATGCCGAAACTTTTTTAAACGATGTAAACGGAGACGGGCTTCCGGATCTTATTTACCGTACTTCACCTACTGCTGCTTACAATTACAGGTTAAATACAGGGGAAGGATTTAGCAGCCAGGTTTTCTCATTCTACAGTTCAGATTTAGAGCGAAATGTGTCTACTTCTGCCAATGTTTTTGGGTCTTATACATTTGGTTTCCCTATCCCGTTGTTTATAATTACCTTGAAAGTGGTTATTACGCCGTCTTTAGGTGCCAATACTACATTGAGCAATACAAACAGGACGCTACAGGATATTAACGGAGACGGCCTTGTAGACGTTGTGGAAACCGGTAGCGGAAACGGCAGCCTTACAGCAAGGCTTAACCAGACAGGCAAAGCTAATTTGCTTAAAAAGGTTAATACCCCACTTGGAGGCAGCTGGACCATAAACTATACCCGTAACGGCAATACTTATGATATGCCACAGAGCAAGTGGACGCTAACCAGCATAGATACTCACGACGGTTTTACGGCTGACAGCAATGCCGGTTTTGGGCCGGATGTTACAAAAACAGGCGTTATATATGCTAACCCTAAACAAGACCGCAGGGAACGCGAATTTTTAGGCTATGGCACTGTTACCGTACAGGAAAAAGATGCTAACGGCACGGTTTACCGCACTGCCGTAACTACTTACCATAATGAAAATTATTATGTGAGTGGATTACAAAAAGGAAGTATATTGTATGATAGTTCAATGCAAATGCTTTCTTCAGAAAGTTCGTTGTATAACCTTCTTAGTCCTGATACTCCGGTTGTTAATTTTGCAGCCAATGCACAAGGCAATTACTTTCAGGCAGACCTTGTGGCTAATGCCAATGCACTGCTTGACAAATCAAGGTTGTTTATTGCCGTGGCTAAAGCTACGTCTACCTCTTATGAAGACGGGCAGGGGCTTACTACCGAAAAAGAATTCCTGAGCTATAGTACTTTGGGTAATATTACCCAGTTTAGGGATAATGGCGAAGGTGAAGATGATGCTTATAAAACCGTTATTGACTATCATTCGTCTATATCCGGCATAGCATACAGCCCCGGTTACCCACAAAAAATATCGGTATATAAAAATGCAGGCAATATACTAATGCGTGAAAGGCAGGCTACTTATTATGCTAATACAGGTGGGCTTTATGAAATTACTACCAAGCTTAACAGTACAGATTATGGCAAGGTAAGGCTGGCCTATGATAGTTTTGGAAATCTTACTCAGGTAAGCGACCTTGAAAATAAGAATAGCGCTAATACTAACTACTATACTAAAACTATTGCTTATGAGACCATTCTTAAAACCTACCCTGCAACCATAAGTAACAGTTTTGGAGAGTCTTCAGCTATAGAACAATATAATTATTTTTTCGGGGTACCATTACTTGTTAAAGATGTAAACAGCCAGTATATGCGAACCCGTATAGATAATCGCGGGAGGGTAATAGAAGTTACAGGCCCTAATGAAATGGCTCTTGAAACGGCCAGCGGTGGAGCATGGACCATAAGAACGGATTATAAAGGTGTTCCGGCTATTTCAGCTAATATAGCACCTGGTACTTATATGCTGAATATTACTGATACACCAACAACCCTGTTAACTGCATTCAGGGCAGTTGCACCAGGTACAGCAACGCCTACAACGGCTAAGCACTATGCAGTAACGCGCCATTTTGACCCGGAGTATGCCACAGGCATTACCACGACCAACCAAATGCTTACTGTAAGCCTTATTGATGGCTTTGGCAAAGCACTACAGGTAAAAAAATCACACCAAACAGGTGCTACAAGCAAATGGATGGTAAGTGGTTTCCAGGAAAAAGACGCTTTTGGGAGGGTACTGAAAAGTTATTTACCTGTTGTAAATACTACCGGCTTCCCTACAACATCTACCGCTATGGCAGCAACACTTGATGCTTCTGCAGGTAATTATGTTACCGGTGCAGGTTTGTTACAGCCACCTGTTATTACAACATATGATGCTAAAGATAGGCCTAAAACCGTGCAACAGCCTGGTGAAACCCAGGCCGCACAAATGGTGTATGCCGTAGAAAATGGTATGTATGCACAAAAACTTACCAATGAACTTGGGCAAACTCTTGATACGTATACCGATATTAGAGGACGCCAGCGTAGATCTCTACAAAATGGTGAGATAACTACAACTTTTGAATATAACGCCATTAATGAGCTTATGAAAGTTATAGATAACGAAGGGTTCGCTACAGAATATTTGTATGACCTTGCCGGGCGTAAAACGGAAACACATCATCCGGACAGGGGGGTGGTAACATTTAAGTATGACAAGGCTAGCCGAATGACTGAACAAAGCAATTCAAACCTGTTACCGGGCGGGCAAAAAATAAATTATTTTTATAATTACAGCAGGATGGAGCGTATAGAATACCCGCAAAACCCGCAAAATAATGTTACATATACCTATGGTGCTCCCGGTAACCAGCTTGCTATAGACGAGCGCGCCATAGGCAGGCTGCTTACGCAGGAAGATGCTACCGGTAAGCAACTCTTTAGCTATGGCCGTATGGGCGAACTGGTAGAGCACCTGCGCTCTGTAGCGGTGGCCGATTACCAGTCTTATTGGTTCTTTACCCAATGGAAATATGACAGCTGGAACCGCGTTCAGGAAATTACATATCCTGACCAGGAAGTAGTAACCTATGCTTATAACAAGGCCGGTGCTATACAGGGCATCAACAGCCAGATGGCCGGTATTGCAGGTGGTGCCGCACAGCCTGTGGTTAGTAATATATTGTATAACGACTTTGGTGAGAGGGTAAGCATTACACATGGTAGTGGCAGTGGTGCTACAACCACTACTTATTCTTATGATACAAGACGGAGGATGAATGGCCTTTCGCATGCATTCTTTAATTATGGTATCACTAAAAATTATGCTTATGATGCCTTATCTAATATAACAGACATAACTACGGCTACCCCGCAAAACAGCCTGCCGGCAAATGGCAGGATAGGAGGGCCTATAAGGCATCATTATGAGTATGATGATTACAACCGCCTTGAGCATGCAGAAGGGGTTTATACAGGAGCTAACGACCTTACAACGCCTTACCTGCGCACTACCTACTCGCTGGATATGGAATATAATACAGACCATACAATTAAGAAAAAAACGCAGCTACAGGAGCAGGGATGGGTTAATGCTTACAGTGATAATACAATTAACGATTTGCGGCCTGTACAAAAAACCAGTTACATATTAGACTATGCAGGTTATGGCGATGCCGCTTTTGTATCGGGGCCTTATGGTTACCAGCAGCCGCATGCACCCCGAACTATTACCGAAACACCAAGTTGGGTAACCAACCCGGCGCCGGATGACCCACGCATTAAGCAAAAGAAAATTTTGTATGATGCCAATGGTAACCAGACTGAAGTAAAAGAAGTGCTGGGCGAAGTGGAAACCAGCCTGCGCAAAAACATTTGGGATGAAGCTAACCGCCTTAAAGCTGTGAACCTGAAACCGGATGACCCTACGGCACACCCTATAGCCATATATACATATGATGCAGGCGGTGCACGCACTATACGCTATAATTATGACCGTATAGACGTGTCAAGCAATGCTACCGAAGTGGGGCAGGCACGAAAAGACAACGTAATGATATACCCAAGTGGACTGATTATGGGCAAGGCTGCCCGTATGCGCAAAGAGGGAGGTGCAGCAGATAATACGTTAGTATACACTAAACATTATTATATAGGCAGTGAGCGTGTAAGTGCCAAAACGGGCACCCTGGCTAAATTTGGTGATTATCCGCAAACACTTGTAAACAGCAAGATGGGCCAGATGGCTACAGTAGGCACCAGCCTTATGCGTACGCCAAGTACCGTTACTCAGCAGGAAGCTACCGCTACCGTTGTGGCAATACACAATAGTTTTGGGGTTACGCCGCCTGCCATACCGGCTGTACAGCAGGAGCCAACCATGACTTATGGCGCACACGACCAAAGCCTGCTTAACAGCTACTATTTCCATCCGGACCATTTGGGTAGCAGTAGTTACATAACAAATAGTTCGGGCGTGGTGTGTCAGCACATGGAGTACCTGCCGTTTGGAGAAACGCTTGTGGATGAACACTTAAACTCTAACAACTCTCCGTTTAAATATAACGGTAAGGAACTTGATGAAGAAACGGGTAATTATTATTACGGTGCACGTTATTATGACCCTAAATTGAGTATATTTATAAGTGTGGACCCATTGGCAGATAAATATCCCGGGATTAGCCCGTATGCGTATTGTTTTAATAATCCAATTAATTTGATTGATCCTACGGGGATGGAGCCAAATGAGCCTAGTAATGACGATCCTGTAAAAGGAGGATGGTATAATACCAGTGGTAAATTGGTATACGACACATCATTGAATGATGGCAAAGGAGGATATACTGCAGACGCAACCAGAAATGACAAGAGGTTAGGGAATGCCTTACAGACTACAGAAACCGGTAGAAAGCAGTTTGATAAATTAGTTAATTCTTCGGCACCTATAACAGTAGAGATTGACTTATCGTCGAAAGCAAAAAAAGATAATGGAGGATATCAGATGGGCCTTACCGTTAGTAATTATGATTCTGAGTCGGAATATGACATGGAAACGGGTAAAACAGAAGTTGTTAATATTAAGATTAATAGTGCTAGTATTAAAATAAATGTTGCTAACATTGAGGCAGTAATGAGTGATATTTCTTCTGGAACGATAAAAAACGATAAGTTAAAGGATTTAAACATGGATGAAATGTTAGCTGTTGTGTTCGGTCATGAAATTGATCATACCACAGTAGAAAATGCCCGTGTAATGGAAGAGGGCGGTGATAAAGAAGCGGGACCTACGGCAACAGGATATCAAATAGCTGATGAAATTAAAAAACAAAAGAAACATTAGTCATGAAAATAGCTTTAATAATTATTATATGTTTTGTTAATAATGCTTTTTCTCAAATTATTGATAGTCCTGAAACAATTCTTAAAATTAAGGGTGGGGCTGAGAAATATTTAACTGATAAAAATGAACTAAATAATGGAGAAAAGTTTTTTATAAAAGAAATTATAGATAAAGCTGAAATTGGTTACAAGAGTAAAGGTATTTACAGATTATACTTGAACAGAAGTCCCTCATTCACGTATATAATCTTAAAAGAAGGCGAAAAATTTCAAGTATTAGACTTATGGGCTTTAACAGATTCATTAAAAACTATTTCAGAATTTCTATCTTCTGGATTTGATAATGAGGCTGTCGTGAGGTATATGGAAGAAATACTGAAAATATACCGCTATAATAGATATGATGAAAAGATTAGATTTTAGATATTACTATCTATTAAATTCAATTAATAAAGTAGTATTTAAGTGTGAGTCTTCAGTATATATTTATTGAAATTATGATGAAAAAAATAGAGCAACCTTTGGGTTGCTTTATTTTTTTATTTCTTGGAGAATTTTGTTAAGGAAAATTTACAAATGGCTTAGATGTTAAATGTGTAATTAAAATTTTTCAATATGAGAGTTGATATTTCACACCGTAAAAACAAACTCCAAAAGTGAAATATTAAGCTGTTTTTAGTGCGGTGGTAACCAATTATAACCTATGGGGTGCGCGACCAAAAATTGTTAAACAGCTATTATTTTCATCCGGACCATTTAGGCAGCAGTAGCTACATAACATACATTTTAAAGGTCCGGGATATGACTTTGAACTTAAAAATGTAGCAGCCCATGACATGAGCGACATACGTACTACAAAGAGCCCGCTTGATAAGGCTACTCAGCAGTTTGGCTTCCTGCAAACTAATATTTCTTTAGGATATATGTTTAAACTAAGGCTAATACATTTACTTTAAGCCTTCTGTAAAATGAATGTCACTCAATGTTTTCATAAATGCAATCAGGTCGGCCTTTTCCTGTGTGGTAAGTGCAATCCTGTTATTACTGTTTTTAAAAACAGGGTCAAGGTTATCGGCACCTAAAACCCCGTTATCAAAATAATCCAGTACAGACTGAAGTGTGGCAAACTGCCCGAAACTGCCGTATGGGGCTGTAAATTCCACATTTCGTAAAGACGGCACACGGAAACTCATATAATCTTCTGCCTTACCGGTAACACGTGCACGGCCCGCCTCGTTAGAATCAGTGTTTACCGGGAAACCGATATTCCTGAAACTTTGGTCGGTAAACAGTTCCCCGCTATGGCAACCGGCACATTTTTGCTGAAATATTTCATACCCCCTGGCTTCGCTATCTGTAAAAGTTTCGCCTTCATTGCGCATTACGTTGTCATACTTACTGTTGGCCGAAATAAGGGTATACTCATACTGTGCAATGCTTTTGTAAATCCTTTCGGGTGTAATGGCTGCATCGCCAAAAGCTTTTTCAAATAAGTCTTTATAGGCTATATCATCCTGAATTTTATCTATAACTTCAAGTATAGACGAATCCATTTCTTCGTGTGTAATGATGGGTACAAGCGGCTGGTTTTCAAGCTTCAGTTTGCTGCCATCCCAGTTGTAAAACTGCATAAACGCCATATTTTGTATGGAGGGCACGTTCCTGAGCCCTATCCTGCCTTCAACCCCTATGCCCTGAATATTATTATCGGCAAAGGCATGGGCCTGTATGTGGCAGCTTGCGCACGATATACTGTTATCTGTACTAAACCTCTTATCATTAAATAACAGCTTCCCAAGCTCAACACCATATTGCGTAGGCCTGTTTTGGTTTACAGCAGGGTTTAGGGCAGGAAAGCCCGGCGGAATAGTAAGCACAATTTCAGGGTTGTTGTATATTGGCCGGTAATCGTCATTACTGCATGATGTTAGTAGTACTAAAAGTAACAGGCAGGCAATTCTTTTCATTGGTTTATGCAATTGTAAATCAGGGGCTGCTTTTATCAGGCGGCCCCTGATTATCTATTAATTTTCTACAGTTGTAACAGAAAACATTCCTTTTATATCGCTTGTGCCGTTACCGCCCAGGTTATCTACAAAAAGCACCATGTTTGCAGCGGTATGTATGCTTGGTATGGCATTGTCTTCGCCCAGTGTAATGGTGTTTGCAGCACCGCTAAGCAGCTTGTTGAAATCGGCTTTAATAGTAATTTTTGGAGCCGAGCTGCCCACTACTGCGTTGGTGGTAAGGTCTAACGTTATATCCCTGTAGGCATCAACGCCTTGCGTGTAGCTACCTTCAGCGCCCTCTACCGTACTGCCGGTATGTATAGACAGCGTTTTATTATCGGTATCATAAAATCCTTCAATTTTGGTAAAGCGGTATCCGGTTCCCCATTCCCAGTGCATTTCAGTATCGTTAGCACCGGCCGCTGCATAAAAAGCAGGAAAACGCACCTGGTCTAACGTGTTTATATCGGGCTTAACGCCCAGGCCAAATTTTATTTGCCTGTAAGTGCCCGAGGGTATGTTATTAAGCACATAATTTAACGATGCAGGGTTTGCCTGGTTTATAACGGCAGCACCATTATCAAGGTCGTTAATGTTATAGGGCACTTCGGTTCCGTCGTCTTTAATAAGGCGTATGTTGCTAATTACATATTTAAGTTCAGAAAAATGGTGTACCTGACCGGCTGCCGAGGTGTTAGCTGTAGCTGTGGCAGAAGCAGCATTGCCCAAAACTATAGTAGTAGTATTAAACGTGTTGTTAAAAGAAAGGGTCACGCTATTGGCTACGGGCTCGTCATCTGAGCATGAGGTTAATGAAAGTGCTGTAAGTGATAATAAAACGTACTGTTTTAAATTTTTCATTTTAGGATATTTTAAAGGTTAAATTTTAATGATGTAAAAATGTTGCTTCCCATGCGGGGTATATTTCCCCAGTCTGCATAGGTGCTGTAGTATTGGTTAAAAAGGTTTTCGGCTCCGGCCTGAATGGTGGCCGTTGCATTGCTTATACTGAAAGTATAATCGGCCGATACGTTTACTATTGTAAATGCCGGCGTATGGTCTTCACCATATTGGGGACTATAGTTAATTTGGGATAAATCGCCGTTTATTGATGCCTGTACACTGAATTTTTTAAGCATATAGTGCAGCGATGCCTGATAGCTTAGCGGACGGATAAAGGGCAGGTTCCCTCCTTTATTATCCTGCCCGCGTGCATAAGTAAGTACACCGTTAATATGCAGGTCGTGCAGTATACTATAGCTTGCATTTAGTGAGAAGTTAAACAGCGTGGCATAATCCAGAGAGGTGTAGCCTTTTACACCAACCGACTGGTAATTCATAGGGCTGCCCATACTCAAAATACGGCCTATAATATAGTTTTTAATGTAAAAGTAATTGGCTTTAGCCTGAAGGCTGAATTTATCATTGGCAAATCCTGCTGAAGCATTAAGTTCGTGCGAAATCTCGTTCTTTAGGTTAGGGTTGCCTATGTAATCATAACGGTCAAAGCTGTTGTAAATATAGTAGCCATAGCCTTCTGATACCGATGGCGCCCTGTGCCCGTAACCCGCCCCCGCAGAAAAATTAAATTTGTCTACAGTCAGCACATAGCTGCCGTGCAGGCCCGGTAGTACCCTTGTTTTTTCCTGTGGCGCACCGGGATGAAAAATCCAGTTAAACTCGGCATACTTGGAGTAATTGTAGTTTAATGACAGTGAGCCACCAAAATTTACCCGGCTTTTTTCAGAAACATCATAAGAGTTGTTCATGCTAAGCCCTGCAAAACGGGTGGTAACCCATGGCCAGCTGTAGGCAAACATGGTGCGCTGGCTGCGGTCTTGCGGATACATGCGCATCTCGGCTATAGAAAGGTTATCGTAAGCATTAAGCTGCACTTCGCCCGAATAGTTGCCACGTTTGAGGCTGGCTTTGCTTACCAGGCCATATGTAGTGCTCCAGCCGGGCATATCCATGTGTACCAGGTTTTCGGGTCGGGTAGTGTCATCCATATAATGCTCTATGGCATTAAAGTAGAGCTTGGTGTCCCAGGCGCGCACAAAACCTTCTTCAAAAAGCTGTTTGTAAGCTACTGACGTAATTATAGCCCTTGACAGCCACAAATCCATGGGCAGGGCAGGGAAGCCCACATCTTTAGCCATATCAAAAATGGCATCGGCACGGAGTGATGAGAGTTTGCCGGTTTTATAAGCCAGCCCCAGCGAGCTGTTAAACTTACTGAATTGCGAATGGTTAACTTCTTTATCATTACCTGCGGTATAGTTTCCGGCTTTTCTGTAAGATATGCTACCATCTGCCACCAGCCTTTCGCCTGAATAAGATACATTGCCCAGGTTAAAAAACTGCCTGTTGTTAAACTCAAAACCGGTTTGGTAAGCACTGTTCCATTTTTTGTCAAGGCCAAACGGGGTGCTCTTTCGTTTCAGGTCTATACTGCCCGAAACCGTAGCCCCGTGCAGGCTGCCTGCCTGGCCTGATTTTATATCTACAGCCGCAAGGTTGTTTACCTCTACATAAGACGTTATAGGGTCCATTTTATCAGTACACGCACCAAAAATATGCATACCGTCTATGGTTAGTGTAGCGCGTTCGCTGCCCATGTTATTAAGCATGGGTTCCCAGGCATAAGCACCCCGTTTTATAAAACTTATACTTTCTGATGAAGCCAGGTACTCATCAACCGAAACCGCCATTTTCATATCGGTTTCAATTTTCTTTTTTACCGTTGAGGTAACCTTAACTTCTTCAAGAGTAGTAATGCTGTCGTTTTGTGCTGCGGCACTTATCCCTAATAAAAGCAGGATTATGGTTAGTATTTTCATGCTTTTAGAATAAGATGTCTATATGCAGCTCACTTTTTACGCCCTCAATACCGGGGGTAAAATCAGTAGGCACCTCAGTACCTTTAATTATCAGCCCGTTTTGGTTTTCCAGGATAAAATTGAGCGTCCAGTTGCCGGTCATGGTATAGTTAACCACGCCATAGTACAAGCTGTCTTCATGCTGAGTCAAATCCTGGTTATTGGGCGATGAATGGTTACCCATAGAGGGCTGCGGCATACGCGGGTCGAGCCGTAATGTATACCCCTGTACTTCGGTATACGAAAACTGTTCCGGGTCAGGAAAGGTTACGGGTGGGGCATCTGGCGTGTTGTATTTATAAATACCCGCTACCAGCTCGTTTTCGGCAACACCAGGCCTTTGGGGGGCAATAAGCGCAATAACATAACTGCCGCCATCATTACCGGTAAAAGCGGTCATATTCAGGTTTTTGTTAGGCTGCTCGGCAACAGATATATCGGTAGTTGCTGTGTTGCCGTTAATGCCCAGATATAGTTTCCAGCTTGTGGTATTGTTGCTAACTTCCGTAAAAACAACATAGCCGCTGTAGTAAGCGTTTTCAGCATCATAAGCCAGATTGTATTTGTGCGGGCATGACATTGCATTGCCCGATGCATCTGCCTTAACCGGCAGGAACGTGATTTCTTCTGTGCTTAACGGTTCATTGGTTTGTGTGTTGGTAGCGGTTACGTGTACTTGGTTATATCCTTTATAGAAAGTGCCGTTAAGGGTTTCTATACTAATTGTGTAAATACCGTTGTTTATTGAGGCCGCTTCTTCAAACTCATAATGTTCAGGTATTTCCGCACCTGTTTCTGCTTCATAATCGGTTTTATCAAGCGTGCATGATGTAACCGCAAAAAGCATTGCAGTTACAAGGCAATAATAAAATTTCATTGTCTGGATTTTTAATTTAAAGCTGCCCGCACACGAAATCAGGATGTATTGTATATACTGATATACACACGCAAACGTAACATAAGGCTTAGCCTGTGCCATTGTGCAGTTACAGCTTAATTACTTTTATATAATAGCATATAGGGCGCATTGCTAAATGCGCTATATGTAGTAAAAGCAATTATGCCAAACCGGGAGGCCTTAAAAATACAGGGTTGTAATTGTGGGAATACAGGTTGGTATAAACGGTAGCGGGGCTAATGTTATAATTTACCTGTTCAGTAAAAGAAATTGTAAAAGGTTCCTGAACCAGGGCAAGTATTTCAAACTGCGCAGTAGCCGTTTTCTTTTCAGATGAAGGGTTTTCCTCGGCTGCTTTTTTGGCAAGTTCCTTCATAAGGTGGCACTTACCGTTACAGTGCATTACAGGCTTATCTTTATTAATACACAGTTCTTTAGCAATATAATTATAGTTAAATACATATTCGCCTACGGGCAATATGGGCCTTAGGAATAAGAATAATGCTATAAAGACTGCAATCTTTTTCACGATGCAAAAGTAGTGCTCAAAGCCCACAAGGCAAAGCTTAAAACACATTTTCTATTAAATAATGAAATTCTGCCTATCTTTGCAGCGTTCTTAATAAACTTCATTCAAACACTGTTTGAGTTTCCGTGTTGGAATACTTGTAAGTTTTTATAACCAGCCACAACCAGTTTACTGCATTATAAATAATGTACCTTTTTGGTAAGCTAATAATAACGGTTATACGATGAGCAAAGACGATCTTGATAACATAAAAAGCCTTGACCTGTACCTGTCATCACTCAGTAAAGATGAGCGTGATGCCATTGCCGATAAACTACAGCCATCTCCCACACGCCCGCCGCTTGCAAGCTGGGATATCTATTCGCAGGCCTATCAAAGAAAACTCGATGAATTAGAACGTGCCAAAGACCTGACGCTTTTAAACCAGCTGAAGGCTAAATATGCCTGGGTGTATGATTTTGATGCTTTAGACTGGGACAACGCAACTTATGAGGCAATAGTTGTAACTGATGCAAATGCAATTATACTACATGCCACCCCCGGATTTGTTGCCATGACGGGCTATGCGGTAAAAAAGGCATTAGGCAAATCGCCAAATTTTTTGCAGGGGCCAAATACACTGCCCGAACCCAAACAAAAAATAAGGCAGGCTATTGATAAAGGAGAACCTGTTGTTGCACAGCTTGTTAATTACAGAAAAAACGGGGAGCAATATATGTGTGAAGTAAACATTATCCCTCTTTATAACAGCCAGGACAAGCTAACCCATTTTATAGCTTTTGAACGCGAAGTAGCATAGCAACGGGTTAAAAGTGTTTAAAACTATTTAATAACAGTCGGCAAGGAGCTGGCCATTTTCTTTGTAGTGCGATAGTGGTTGTTTGTTTTGGCTGGCCAAAATGGTTTCCAGTACGGTTTCTACATCCTGCTGCATGGCTATGGCACCGCACAGCATTATTATGCCCCCTGCCTCAAGATGGCTGGCAAAAAAAGCAGCATCGCGGTTTATAAGATCCATTACATACATACTATCTGCTTCACGCGAAAAAGCCATGTGGAAACTCTTAAGGTGGTGTTTCAGCATTTGGGCAGTGGCAACGCTGCGATAGTGCTCTGTAAGTGTTGTGTTACTCCTGAAACCACAGTACAAACGGCAGTCATAGCGCTTGCCTGCATGGGCAAACATACCCAAAAACGGGGCAATACCGGTACCGTTTGCTACCATAACAACCGGCTTTTTAGGCAGGTGGAATGAATGGTTGGCTACTATACGCGCTTTAAAACTATCTCCGGTTTGCAGGCTGTTAAGATAGCCCGAACCGAGTCCGTTTTCATGGCGCTTAACCACAAGCTGAACCCTGCGTTTTACTTTACCAATAGAATACAGCCGTTCTGTATTGTCATCGGGGTAAATGGCCAGCAGGTCGCCTGAGGTATATTTGGCAAACCACGGTGTACTCAAAGTAAGTATAAACGTATGGTCATCAGCCATTTTACTTACTACCTTAAAGCGTTGTAGTTTTTTTGGTTTCTGGCTGTAAAGTGCCGGGGTGGTAGCCAGGGCTATACCGGTCTGGGCGCTCCAGGCTGTTACCCAGTTTGTAAATTCGGTAGCCGACTTATCATTAACCGTATGCAGTGGCAGGAGTTGCTCTGCCCACGTTTGCCCGTCAAGTATTTCCTGTGCCTTTAGGGCAAAACCGCAAAAATCAGGATAGGCTTTTGAGCCAAAACCCACTACCGAAACTTCTATATTTTGAGCCTGTGGCTGTTTCTGTAAAAGGCTTAAAAACTTACGGGCGTTAGAAGGCGCATCGCCCAGCCCGTGTGTACTGGTAAACAGCATCAGGTGTGTAGCCTTGGGATACAGTGTATAATCATCAGCCTGTGCAAGGTAAGAAGCATGCCCGGCAGCCGGCAGTTGGCGGTGTATGGCATTTGCAAACCCCAGTGTACTGCCGTTTTCTGAACCTGCCAGTAAAACAATAGTAGCCTCCTCAGCTTTATACTTGTTTTTAATGCGTGTTGCCCGGCGGCGCAGCGTCATGGCAAAACCGGAGTAAATAAAAAACAGTATGCTTACAGATGCTATACCCAGCACTATTGCCCAGATAACATTAGTACGGCCGGTGTGCAAATCCATACTCAGGGTTTCCAGTACCGTTGTTGTGGGGTAGCGCACCTCGCTAAGCACCTCTCCGGTAAACTGGCTCACCTTAAGCTCGCGGTCGGTTAGCTTTAGGGTAAACAGTTCTTCGGGGTCTTCAGTATCAAAGGGGAATTCAATTTTCTGTACATCGGCCAAATGTGTTTGCTTAAAAAGGGCAAAAGTGGCTATGTCCTGTGCTTTTGGGGCCTCATCAGGAAAAGCAATTTCCTTATGGTTTTGAACCTTTTCAGGGAACAGCTTAAAGCGCTGCATAGAAAGGTAGGTGCCCGTTAGCGCAATGATAAGTATGGGTATAAGTAACAGCCTGCCCAGCACCACGTGGTAGTACTGGGCAAAACTGTCTTTAGTTATTTTGGTAAAAAAGCGCTTAAGGCCTTTTTGGCGTTGCAGCACCAATGCTAAACCCGAGAGGGCTATGAGTATGAGCAAAAAAGCATTTATGCCCACAAACAGCCTGCCTGCCTCGTGCATAAACAGCGAGCGGTGCAATGATGTTACCCATTTTATAAAAGAGCTTTCGGCTTCAGGCTTACCTGTAACTTTTCCGGTTTTGGGGTCTATGTATGCATCAATTTCATTGCCGTCTTCGTCAAACCCCTTAAGGGTAACAAAGCGGTTATGGCTTACGGTAACCTCTGTAACTTCAAGGTAATTTTGGCGCCATACCGGCAGTACCTCAGCCAGTGTAAGCTTTTCAAAATCACTGTTAGTGTAGGCAGGCTGTTTTTGCCCGGCGGCATCTATGGCTAAAATTATGCCCGTGGCCGATGCCAGTATTAAAAACAACGATGCCGTTACCGCAAGCGCCAAATGTGCAAATCTCCATACGGAAAGTGTCATACCCCAACTCCTTACTGCTTACTCAGCTTTACATAACGTATATAACCAGTGCCGTCAGTCTTGGCGGTAAGCCCCTCGGCAGTAAGCGGAATTTCAACATCGGTAGCGTGGTACTTCTGGTCTTCCACAGCGGTTTCAAAGCGCAGTTTGTAGCCTTTGCCTATTTTTGAGTCTTCTATCTCAAAAACGGTAACACTACGGTCGCCACCGGCTACAGATGCCCCTGTCTTGGCGCTAAGCTTCGGTTTTTTAGAATAGAACTTATACCACTCTTTAAGGCTGTTGTACCACTGGGCATCATCGCCCATTACATACAGGGTTTTTTCATACTCTCCCTTAGCGTTTATAAGCGATACGGTTATGTAAGCACCCTCGCCTATGTAGTTAGACATTTGCAGCAGGCACTTGTATTTAGAGGTTTGTGCAGATGCCTGGAACGATGCTAAAAGCAGCAGGGCAAGGCATAGTTTATAGAATACTTTCATGCTTATATTATTTTAGGAAATCAACCGATACCTTACCTTTTTGCAGCAGCTCGTTTTCGCCGGCAAGGTCGTAGGCTGTTTCGTCAAATTCTGTTTTAATGTTGGTTTTAGCGCCTGTAGACACCAAGTATTTTAGTACGCTGTCATCCTTAGCCACCATGGCCGCTTTGTGTAGCGCGGTAAGGCCTTCGGCATTTTGTGCATTAACATCTATACCGGCAGCCGAAAGCTTTTTAAGCAGTGCCACATCATTTTTAACCACCGCCACATGATACAGTGTGCTGCCATCCTGCTGTGGTGCGGCAAGGTTAAGGCCTTTCTCTTTAAGCAGGGTAAGCTTAGCCGTAAAATCATCGGGCTGGTTGCCCCTTGGCGCCCTGTAAGCCTCTACAAGGTGGTAGGCCAGGTTGTTGCCTTTTTTGTCTTTAATTTGCACGTTAGCGCCTTTTGCTATCAACAGCGCAGCCACCTCGGCATTACTGTTTTGTATGGCAAACGTTAGTGCCGATTCGCCTTTTGCATTAACTGCATTTATATCTTTAGTGCCGGTAAGCAGCGTTTGCAGTACCTGTACATCTTTACCAGCCGAAGCCAGCATAAGCGGTGTATTGCCCTCTTTATCTGCCTTAGCAGCATCTACGCCTTTGCTTATGAAGTATTTTATAATATCGGCCTGGTTTTCTTTTCGTGCCAAAAAGTGCAGTACGGTTTGCCCTTCAGCAGTAGTGGCTGTAGCTTTTAGTTTCAGGTCTTCAACAAGGTATTTGTACACCTCTATGGTATTAGCGCTGCGGCGAGAGCCCTGTGCGGCCATTACAACAGCCTGGTCGGTATATTTTACACCCGCTTTAATAAGCGCCTTTAGCTGGTCTATATTGCCTGTACGGGCAGCATAGTCAAAAGCGGTAGCGCCACTGGCATCTACATCTTTTAAGGACATGCCTTTTGATACAAAGTAGTTGGCCAGGGTAAGGTCTTTATCTGCCGGAATTGCTATAAGCAACAGGTTTACACCGTCTTTATATTTCTTTTTTGGGTCTATACCCGCTTTAAAAAAAGCATCATAAATGGCGGTGTTTGTCTGGCCGTTAGCGGCGGCAAACTGGGCCGGGGTATAGTTGTGTGTATCTTCAAGGTTAAGGTCAGAACCCTGCGCTATAAGATATTCTACCAGCTTTACATCGCCGGTTCGGGCGGCCCAGTGCAGGTAGTTGCGGCCATCGTGCGTAGGTTTTTTTACGCCGTTGCCGGGCTGGTTTATAAGATAGGTAACGGTTTCAGCAGAGGCATTGCCGTTAATGGCCATAACCACAGGGTCAAACGCATTAGGGTTTAGCTCGGCCGGGTTGTTGCCTTTTGCTACTTCTGCCTTAACGGCGTCAAGGCCCGGGTTTGTTTTCCAGAAATCCTGGCTTAAAAGGCTGTTTTGTTGTGCAAAGCCGCTTAGCGAAGCCAGCAGTAGTGCGGTAAAAATTGTTTTTTTCATTGGTTTTATGAAATAGCGGTTGTATGCTGTTTTATAAAAATGACACAATCCGTTCCCCAAATAAAGGGGAACGGATGCATCAAAGGTAGGGTAATATGTTGTATTAGAATACACCTATGTAGTGGTTTCCTGGCTGGTTAACAAGCTTGGCACCCTTAGTTACTGCACCGCTTGGTATGTCAATAACATAAATGTTACCGTCTTTACCTACAGGAGTTACAGCAATATACAGCTGGTTACCGTCTACCACAAAGCCTTGGTACTGGCCAAAGTCAAGATCGGCATCATACTCAATAGCTGTTACAAGCTGTGCAGTCCTGGCGTTAAGGTCAAGACGGGCAACAAAGCCCTGGTTGTTTGCACCTTCGTGTGTGTAAACAGCATATGCAATACCGTTGCCGGCATACCTCCACGCATCTATGTAAGAGCCTGTTACACCAAGGGCATCGTCAAGGCTAAATACATACGAGTTGTCATACTGGTTGTTTTGGTTTATTTTAAGGATGTACGAACCGTTTTCGGTATCGCGTTGTGTAGCCTGGTAAACGTTGCCATCATTGCCTACAAAGCTGTTAAAGCTACGGTAGCCGCTGGTATCGCCAAAGGCAACTGTTGATGTAATAACCTGAGGGTTTTCAAGAGACGGGTAATCTACCACTACTGATTTTGAACCAAGGCGCTCAAAGCCGCTTGCGTTCTGGCCCGTTGCAGGGTCGGTTTTACGCATCCATGTGCCAATAATAAGCTTGTTGCCTGCTGCATTAAGCGTAGGGGCATCAAGGCGGAAAATGTGGTGGCCCTGGGCTTCTTCTGCCGCTGAAAGTGCAATTTCATACTGCTTGTAGCCCGAGATAAGTATGTTTTGAAGGTCTAAAGAAAGTACTGTTGCAGTACCCCTTGTGCGCACATAAGCACCATCTGTACCGGTTACAACCTGAGGGGCGGTTACGTTTACGGCAACACCTGTATTATCGCCATCAAATAGCTTTACCCACCTTGGCGATGTGCCTGCGTATTGCGAAATATTTACCGTTGTGCCTGATTGGGTAAAGTTTCCGCCGCCGGCCACATTGTAAGTCATAAACTCACCACCGTTACTGCCTGTGTAGGTGATGTTAAATAATGTACTGCCATCTACCGAAGACTGTAAGCGTGCGGTACGGTTAGACTGTACAGCCATACCGTTTGCATATACATTTACAGAGAAGTTAGGGTCTTGTGCATTTTCTTTGGTAATTGAATACACCCTTGTACCACCGTTACCATCGCCCGGCTCATCCTGCATTATGGCACCTGCTACGGTAATAAACCTGCCGTCTGTAACGGGGTTAACCGGGTTGCTGCCATTGTTGTTGTCGTCATCGCTGCAGCCTGTGCCCAGCAATAGTGCGGCAAGCATAGCACCGCACGCTGATAGTCTAAAAAAACACTTTCTCATGTTCTTAATTTGGTTTTATAAATTATTAATTGCTCAAATTAAAAGTTGCCGAAGGTATAGTTCAGCTTTACATAAAAGGCACGCCCCGGCTTTTGCACCGCATAGTTATCATAAACCTGCCTGTTTGTAACATTGCGGGCATCAAAGCCCAGCACAAACTTTTTACCCGGAAATGCATAGGTAAGCCCCAGGTCGTGTACCATTTGTGCGGGTGTGCGTGTACTGTCTATTTTTAGCCATGCCGTATAAAAAGGGTCTACATAGCCCAGGTTATAAAACACGTTAAACTCTGACTCGCGTTGTATTATATCTTTAAAGTTGTACTGTGCATTAGCATTTACCGTAAAAAACGGCTCGTTAGGCAACTGCTGGTTGTAAAAAGGCAATATGTTGCCATTGTTATCATATTTCAGCTTGTAAAGCGAATTGAATTTTGAGGTATTTGCCGTTATAAACAGCCTGTTGTTGTAAGTATACTCCAGTGTGGCTTCAAAACCTACTGACTGTGATTCGCGCAGGTTTACAAAAGGTGCAGTTTGTATGGCATCGTTAACCCTGTCGTTTGCCTGGCGGGCAATTTTATCGGATGTATTTCTCCAGAATGCCGATGCCGAAACGGTTATATTGTGCTTTTTGATTTTGTAGGTGCCCAGCCTGAACCCCAGGTTAAGGTTATCGCTTATTTCGGGCCTCAAACCCGGGTTTGGTGTAATGTTTTCTCCGGGGCTGCCAAAGATTTCGCCATCACTTGGCATCCTTACCGCCCTTTCGGCTGAAGCCAGTACCATAACTTCGGGGGTTATAAAATATGACCCTGCAAAGCCGTAGCCAAATGTGGTAGTGGTGTTTTTGCTTACATCTTCTACCACTGTTTGCTGACCGTTTTGATTGACGATAACCGGGTTACGCATTTCATGGCTTTGCGAGTAGTATTTACCAAAAAGGCTTGTCCTTAAGCTTGACTCTAAAACCTGCATTTCATACGCCAGCGATGACACGCTTTTTTGCAGGTCGCGCGTTTGCTGAAACGTTCTTTCCAGGGCTGATTTCATTTCATCATAATCATCGCGGTCTACCGTATTAAACATATTACTGAATATGATTTTGTGCTGCTCGTTTATGTTGTAGTTAAAACCGCCACGCACGCTTAATACATTCCTGGTAATGTGGTTTATGGTAGGTGCCCCCTGCTGTGCCCCTGTAGGCGACAGCACCGGGTCGCCATACAGCCCAAGTGCCGGTTGGCCATTCCAGTTATAATTCCATTTTACAGTATCGTTTACAACCTCATTCCTGCGGCTGTACACAGCGTTAAGGTTAAAATCGAGCCCTTTTGCTATAAAATCTTTCTTGGCATAGTTAAGGCTAAAGGCGTGGGCATCAGCCTCGGTAAAACGGCCTTTATAAGGCTTGGTCATAAACTGGCCGTGCTGTATTTCATTAAAATCAGCCGAACCGTTGTAGGCAAGTAAAAACACATCGGCCCACTTAACATCGGTATATCCGGCTTCAATCCTGCCGCCATAAGAACGGTACATATTATTAAAGCGTTTTGCCCTTATATATTCATAGCGGCCGTTTGGCAATATGTTGTATACAAACTTGCCCCAAACCTCATAATCATTATCGGAATAGTTATAGAAGCCAGATGCCTTTACGGTAAAGCCTTTCTCTGCCCTGAAAGTGGTGTTGAAGTTAGACTGTATGGTGTTGAATGAACCGTAAGAAGCTGAGGCGTTAACCACATTTTTAGCCCCTTTCTTTAAAATAACATTTATGGCGCCGCCCAGTGCATCATCGGCCAGGTGGGCAGGTATTACACCTTTATATACTTCTATACGTTCTATAAGTGCGGGTGGAATACTGTTAAGGTTAAACGATGAACCATAAGTACTAATGGGTATGCCGTCTATAAACACCCGTACTGAATTGCCGCTCATGCCGTTTAGGTTGTAATCAACACTGGCGCCAAGGCCACCGTTTTGCCTAACGCGTACCCCCACACTCCTGTCGAGCAGGTCGTTAGTTTGCAGGTTGCGGGTTGCGGCTTCTTTAGTGTCAATTACGTTAACCGAAAACCCTTTGCTCAGTATCTCGGCTTTTTCGGTTTTTTTGGTCATTACCAGCTCGTCAAGCAACTTTGGGTCGGTTTTCTGGATGGTAATGGCTACCTCTACGCGGGGCTTGTTTACCACAACCTGTATGGTTTTAGGCTGTGCCTCCATAGAGGTTACCTCGAGGGTATAGGTACCATAAGCCACATTTGTAATTTCATAATGCCCGTTTTCATCGGCTACGGCATACTTCTGGCTGCCCGAAATTTGCACGGCAGTGCCTGTTGCAATTTCATTATCATTAAAAATTACAGTTCCGCTAATTGATGCCGTTTGCGACCAGCCCTGAAAAAAGGCCAGCAGCAAAACAAGCTGTAAAAATCTCATTTGGTGTTTCTTCTATTAATTGGTGTGGCAAATATAAATCCTATTTAAATTTAATCTAAATAAAATCTAATTAATTTACCCAATTAATTTTCGCGAAATGTTATTTTATATCGAAAAAAGCGGCTTTATAAATATATTATAACAGCTGTTTAACCATTATTGCTTTAACGTGAAACAATACTGAATTACATCTGCGTAATTTTACTCGCTGAATTTTATTTAGCTACAATTATTTAAAGTGCTTTAAAAACTCTTCTTTATAAGTAGGCGACACCTCAACCTCGCTGCCATCCTGAAGGGTAATATAACCGCCTTTGTTATACAGTTTTACAAAATTAAGGTTAACCATGTGCGATTTATGAACCCGTAAAAAGGGCAGGGGCAGCATTTCGTCGAAATACTTTAAAAAGCGGCAGGCCATTTTTTTAGTACTGTTGGTAAGATACAGGTCAGTAAAATTGCCGTTGCCTTTAAGGCGAACAATTTCGTCCATACGCACTACCTCAAAGCCTTCCATAGTGGGCAGTATAACCTGCTGTTTTTCCGGCTTGGGCTCCCTGAAGTTTTCTACAATTACCTTGTTGCGGTTAAAAAGCTCTTTGCTGTGTATTTGCTGCTGTACCTTATTAACGGCTGTTATAAGCTCTTCAATGCTTATGGGTTTCAGCAGGTAATAAGCAGCACTCCTATTCAGTGCCTTAAGCGAATAATCAGAAAACGCGGTAACAAAAATGGTTTCAAAGCTAAGGGTGCTACAGGCTTCAAGCACATCAAAGGCATTGCCAAAAGGCATTTCTACATCAAGAAATACCAGCTGGGGTTGCAGCTCATGCAGCAGGGGCACGGCTTCGCGGCTGTTGTGTGCCTCGCCCACAATTTCTACCTGCGGGCAATACTTGGTAAGGTAACTGCGCAGCACATCGCGTGCGGCGGCTTCGTCTTCTACAATAACACTTTTTATTTTAGTAATCATGGTTTATCTTTTATGGGCAGGGTTATGGTAACAACGGTGCCGCTTTGCGGGGCTTCCTTTTCATTAACCGTAAAGGCCATCCTGGTTTTATGCAGCTCGTTTAGTAGTACCATGCGCTCATGCGTATTGGTTATGCCGCGCGATGTATGTGCTTTTTGGTTATGGGTTTTAAGCTCGTTGCTTTTGGTTATGCCTATACCGTTGTCATCTACCGTTACAATTAAATTCTTTTCTTTTAGAGTAAAATCCAGCTTAAGCAGGCCTTTCTCGTCTTTATAGCGAAGGCCGTGCCAAATTGCGTTTTCAAGGTGGGGCTGTATAATCATGTTGGGCACCCACACGCTTTCAACATCCAGTTTTTGGTCTACCGTTATCTCAAAACGGAATTTATCTTTAAAGCGCAGGTGTTCCAGCTCAAGGTATTGCGTTAGGTTCTCTACTTCTTTGCCCAGGGTAACAAAGTCTTTATTGGAGTTTTCCATGGTGTTGCGCATCAGGTTAGAGTAGGAGGTAAGGAACTTATTGGCCTCAAGCTCGTTATTCTGAGCAATAAACTGGTTAACACTGTTGAGGCTGTTGAACAAAAAATGCGGGTTCATTTCGCGCCTTAGGGCCTGTAGCGCAATTTCTTTATTTTTTGCCTTTATAGAGCGCAGGGTTTTAAAAATAAATGCCAGGAATACCAGCAGCAATACAATAGACCCTAACAGGAAATAGCTAAAGGTATTTTTGCGTGTAATGAGCTCGTCTTTTAATGTTTTTTCGCTTTCCAGCTGGCGTATGCGTTCTTCGGTTACCCTGAATGTTTTGGCATCGGTAAGCGATTTATCTGAAAGTATAATGCGATCAAGGTTTTTAAGAAAACCCTCATACACGGCCAGCGTTTGCACACTATCGGGTACCGATTTGTAATAATCGGCCAGCAGCCAAATGCTTTCACGGGCTTCAAAGGTTTTTCCGTTTGCCGCAGCAATATCATACGACTGTTTTAGTGCGCCAATTCCGTTTTGGGTGTCTTCCAGTTTAAAATAGGCAGCTGCCATACTGCGCAGGTGGTATATTTGTGTTTCGGTGTCGTTTGTTTTTTTGGCTATGGCCAAAAGTTTAGCCTCAGCCTCAATGGCTTCAGGATATTGTTTCAGGGCTGTGTAGAGCCTTGCGGTTTCGGCATACATTTTAACCGATTTGGCCGGAAGCGCAGTTGCATAATCCTGCGCCTGTTTGTACTGCTCAATGGCTTTAAGCGTATCGGTAGTCTTAAGGTATACTTTGGCAAGCCGGGTGTAGGCAACAGCCACTTCGTCTTTATTAACCTTTTTTAGCAGGGCAATGTTATCAATAAGGTATTTTGTTTCAGCCTCGGTATTGCCGTTGTTTTTTAAACGGTTATAATCGTTGAGGTTAATGGTTTTAAGCGTGCTGTTTGCCGATGCCTCTGCGGCGGTTTTAAAGTTTTGCTGCGCATCAGACAACTGGTTTAGCTGTTCCTGCACAAGGGCAATTTTGCGCAACACGCGTGCCGGGGCGGTAGCGTCTTTTGCAGCCTTATAAATGGTTAAGGCTTTTAAAAGATATTGCTTGGCTTTTTTAAGGTCGTCTTTATCTATATATTCTTCGGCCAGTGCCTCATAATTACGGGCAATTTTAGGGTTGTCGTTTTCCAGCAGTGATTTTTCCAGGTTGCTGGCGGCGCTTTTCAGCTGGCCGGGCATTTCCTTTTTTTGCTGCACAGGTGTTTGTGCCCTTAGCCCAAGGGTGGTAAAAAGCATTAAAAAGAGGAGCAAACCGGTAAAACGATACATAACTATAGTATTGGTATTGTAAAATAAATCAATTTTATATGCTTTTCCAATTATGTTTACCAAGTCAAAAGGGGGTTTTACCCGTTCTGCAAAAAAGCATTGACATAACCCGGTACATTTGTACTATAAAGTTTGACAAATTTATAATCTTTAAAAAACTAATAACCATGAAAAAAGTAATCGTACTAAGCGCTGCATTTGTTGCTCTATCTCTAACAAGCTGTGGCGAAAAGAAAACTGAACCTGCTGTTGACGCTGTAGATACTGCTGCTGCTCCTGCAACTGAAGAAACTACTACTCCAGCTGCTGATACAGCTGCCCCAACTGCTGACACTGCTGCTCCTGCTGCAACTCCAGCTGCTGAAACTGCTCCTGCTCACTAAGAAATAGCAAAAAGCAAGATATAAAGAGCCCCCTGCACCAGCAGAGGGCTTTTTGTTTGGCCCAACCAACGCTTTTTTGTTTTAAATTGGTGCTTATTAGCCCAAAACCATGAAAAACAGGAAAGAACTAACCACACTGGCTATTGTAATAACAGGTTTTGTAGCCTACTATATACTGTTTGAGCAATTTGCCGCCATAAAGGTGTGGCTTGACGGCTATACCAACCAGGGGCTAACCAGCTACATTATAACCTATTTTATAGTGGGGGTGCCTGTGTTTTTAGCTACTTATTTTTTAAACCGGAAACCTAATGTTTTCAGCAGCTTGGGGCTTGGCAAAAACATTCTTACAGGTATTGTAGCCGCATTTGTGGTAACCCTGCCCATGTTTATAGGAGGCCTGGCGGTGTTTAGCCTCAAGAGTGAAATAGATATAGAAAACCTGCTGGCCGGAACCCTTGTGGCCGGTTTTTTTGAAGAGCTTTATTTCCGTGGGTTTTTGTTTGGGCAGGTGTTTAAAAATACAAAGCTGGGTTTTATACCGGCCATATTTATAGGGGCGCTGGTGTTTGCATCGGGCCACCTGTATCAAAGTACCAACATAATTGAAATGGCAGGCATATTTGCCATTACCTTTTTTGGTGCAATATTTTTTGCATGGCTGTATGCCGAATGGAACTACAACCTGTGGATGCCCATTTTTACCCATGCGTTTATGAACCTTTCGTGGGGGCTGTTTACCGATAACAGCAATGCCCTGGGTGGCTGGGCAGCAAATATTTTCAGGGTGCTAACCATAGCGGCTGCTATTACCATTACACTGCTCTATAAAAAACGTAAAGGCCAGAAACCGGAAATTAACCGCTACACGGTGCTCCTTAAGCCATAACCAAATTGTCTTATTTGTTGCTGTTGCCTTAATTCAAAATGTCTTATTTTTCTGCATTTTGGGTTAAAGGGCTGTTTTTTGTGGCCTGAAATCAAAGTTTGACACGATTTGAACATATTTTGGAATGACGGCGTGTATGGCTTTCCGCTTAAAATAGGCTATTTTGCGAAAACGAAATAGTTTACAGAAACTAACCTTAATTGACAACTTACACTACTTTATGAAACAACTAAAAAAAATGCTATTGCTGCTTGTGGTACCGTTTATGGTTAACTGTGGCGGTTCTGATGATGGAGGCGGCCAGGTTACTAACCCGCTTGCCCCGCGTGTAAATCCTATGCTGGCCGACCCAACCATTTTTGCACACAACGGTGTTTACTACCTTTATGGTACAAAAAATAACCCCAATATACAGGGAGAAGGCTTTTTGGTTTACACCTCAACCGACCTTGAAAACTGGGAAGGCCCGGCTGGTGCACACGATGGCTTTGCCTTTAAAAAAGGAGACGGCTATGGTACAACAGGCTTTTGGGCACCGCAGATTTTTCAGCACAATAATAAATTCTACATGGCGTATACGGCCAATGAGCAAATAGCCATTGCCGAGGCCGACAGCCCGCTTGGGCCATTTACAAACAACGGCACGCAAATACCTTCAACCGGAAACCAAATAGACCCGTTTGTGTTTTTTGAAAACGGTACACCTTACCTGTATCACGTAAGGCTGGTTAACGGTAACAAGATTTTTGTTGCAGAAATGGAAGCCGACCTGAGCGCCATAAAGCCTGAAACGCTTACTGAGTGTATTACGGCTACCAAGCCCTGGGAAAATACCGAAAACGTGGGCTGGTCTGTAACCGAAGGGCCTACTGTGTTTAAGCAGGGCGATTTGTATTATATGCTGTATTCGGCCAATGATTTCAGAAATAAAGATTATGCTGTGGGTTATGCCACTTCAAGCAGCCTTTATGGCCCTTGGGATAAGGAAAACAACAGCCCGATTATATCAAGAAATATATTGAGCCAGCCCGGCACCGGCCACGGCGACCTGTTTTATGATACTGCCGGAAATATGCAGTATGTTTTCCACACACACTTTAACAACAATATGGTAGACCCGCGCAAAACCGCAGTAGTGCAGCTTGCCATGCAAAACGGTACTATAGCCGTAGCACCGGGCGCTGTGTTAAACTACCTGTACACAGAATCAGAATAATTAGGGTTAGTTATTATACCGCACTTTTAAACAGGGTTCGGAGATTATTAGGTAATGGAAAAAGCCTCGGCAATTGCTGAGGCTTTTTGTTTTGGCCGCCATTAAACCATATACAGTATAGTGCGTCTAACATTTGGTTATTAACCTAAAAACACACACTATGCATTTACCCCAACCTAACTGGTCGCGCCGAAAATTTGTAGCCCGGTTTACAGGTGCAGGCGCGCTTGTTTTGCTAAATCCCCAATTTTCATGGGCTTTTGAAGGTGCCGACCCTAAAATTACTGCCCTTGTAGCCAAAAGCATGGGTATTGATACCCACAACCATATAGATGTTCCGCTGGTACAGGCAGAACTGCCCGGGCCTGCACAGGATATGGCAGGCGAAATGAAAAAGTCAGGGTTATCGGCTATTTGTATGACGTTTGCCGTAGACTATAAACAGCCACTTGCACCCGGCGAGTCTTACAGCCGTTTTACAGCCGGGCTTGATGCAATGGACAGGCTGCTTGTATTTAACAACATAAAGAGGGCGCTTAATCTGGCCGGCCTTGAGGCTGCCCACAAAGAACAAAAGCCTGCTGTAATACAATCTGTAGAAGGGTGCCATTTTCTTGAAGGAGACGCCGCTAAAGTAGAGGAGGCTTATAACCGCGGGCTTAGGGTGCTGGGCCTGCTACATGATAATGATGCACTGCAACCCCTGGGCGATGTATATACCAACCCGCCACAATATGGTGGCCTTACAAAGCTGGGCAGCGATGTTATTAAAGAATGCGAAAGGCTGGGCATACTGGTAGACCTTGCACATGGCAGTAATGATATGGTTAATGCAGCGCTTAAGGTGGCTACAAAACCGGTATTGATTTCGCACACCGGGCTCGACACGCAGCTTGGCCAAAACCCGTTTATGGCAAAAATGATGAAGCCAAGGCTGATAAGTCAAGAGCAGGCTAAGATTGTTGCGAATGCAGGTGGGGTGATTGGTGTATGGACACACCTTGCCGAAACGCCTCTTGAGTATGCACAAAACATAAGGGCTATGGCAGATGTTGTGGGTATAGACCACGTGTGTATAGGCACCGATACAAAACTTACACCGGCATACCATTCGCCAAATGAGCAATGGGGCAAGCAGGGCAGCCCGGAGAAGCCTAAAGGGAAAGATGTGGGTACATCATCGGAAGGTAATAACCATCCTAAAAAAGAAGAAAACAAAAACGGCGAAAGGATAGGTGAGCGCACTAACCTTGCCTGGGCAGGGCAGACGACAGGGTTTTATTATGCTGTTACAGATGCGTTGCTTAAAACCGGCTTTACAGAGGCTGAGATAATAAAGATAAGCAGCGGCAATTTTTGCCGTTTATTTGATGCCACCACAAAACACTGACAACTTGTTTGTCAGGATATATTTAGTAGTAAGTGAAAAGCCTCAGCAATTGCTGAGGCTTTTTGTTTTGTACTCTATGGCTGCTTATCCCGCCAGTATTTTTTGTTTCTCTACATTAAATTCATCCTGGGTAAGGATGCCCGCATCCAGTAGTTCTTTAATATCCATGAGGGCTTTCTTTTTATCGCCCATGCCGTTGTTTGCCTCAGCGGCAACGGGCTGCGCCACAGGCTGCATTGTGGGTGCGTTTGCCGGGTTTTTGCTCAGTAGCAGTTCGGTGATTTCATTAAAGCCTTTTACGTTGCTGTAGTCTATGGCTTTTTGCTCTTTTACGTTTACCAAAGTGGCATCGGCATCTTTTTCAAGCAGGTATTTTACAATATCTTTCTTTCCGCCTGCAGCGGCATAATGCAGGGCGGTGTTGCCGCTTTGGTCCTGCGCGTTTAGGGCAGCGCCTTTTTCAACCAATAACTTCACCATGCTGAGGTGGCCGTTTTTAACGGCGGCGTGTAACAGGCTTTCGGCGCCATACGCCCCGGAGCTGATGTTAAAGTTACTGTCGGCCGCAAGGTCATTGGCGGTAAGCACCCAGTCAAGGTAAGAAGACATATCATCGTTATTACCTGCCAGTGGTTTGGCGTAGTTAACTTCAATGCCATACTCCAGAAACAGGCTTACAATTTCTTTCTGGTTGTTGTTTACGGCAAACCATACCGGTGCCAGCCCGTTGTTAGACGATACCTTAGCATCGGCACCGTTTTGCAGCAGGAACTTAATAATCATGTTATTGTTTTGGTAGCAGGCCAGCAGCAAGGCACTTTCGCCCTGCTGGTTAAGGTGGTTTACATCGGCACCTTTTTCTGCAAGAGCCTGCACCGCCTGCAGGTTTTTAGACTGCACGGCAAACAGCAGTGCGGTATTGCCATACTTATCTACTGCATTAACATTAGCGCCGGCATCGGCCAGTTTGTGTATTACATCCCTAAAGCCGCAGTAGGCTGCCAGCATAAGCGGAGACTGCGCCTCTTTGTTTTCGGCATTGGGGTCGAGCCCGTTTTCCAGCAGTTTTGCCAAAACATCGGCCTGGCCCAGGTTTGCCGTAAGGTGCACCAAGCTGTTGCCCTTGTGGTCGTTAATGCCGGTATTGGCACCCTGCTCAATAAGGTACAGCGCCACCTGCTTTTGTTTTAGCAGGCAGGCAAAATACAGCGGGGTTTCGCCGGCGTGGTCTTCATAATTAATATCGGCGCCTTTTTCCAGCAGGCCCTTTACAATATCAAGGTAGCCGTTGTGGGCGGCATAGTGCAGGGCAGTGCGGCCTTTCTCATCGGTATAGGTAACATCTACCTCGTTGTTTTTAAGCAGTATTTCGGCTATTTTCCGTTTGCCCGACTCGCAGGCTATAATAAAAGACATTGACATAAGGAGGCGGTATTATTTGGCCTGCATAAGCAGTTCAACAGTTTTAGATTTTAGGTTATCGGCAGATGCCAGCATCATGGCCGTTTCGTCGCGGTTGTTTGTGGCATTTGCATCGGCACCCATTTCTAAAAGCAGCTTTGTTTTTTTATAGGTATCGCGGGCGGCATTCTGGTCGTAATTTACATTATAAGCCGCTACCTTGTGCAGTAGTGTATTGCCGTCGTTATCGGTTTGAGATGGGTCTATGTTGCCGGTTTTTACAATCTGCTCAAACACCTCAAAAGGCTTTTCGCCCATAATATCAAATACTGATTTTTCAACGCCGTAATGTGTTGAGGTTTGGTGCAGGTCGGCGCCATCTTCCATCATTGCTGTAACCAGGGTAGCAGGGTAAGGTGAATAGCTGCCGCTAATGCGCTTAACATATTCAAAGAAAAATGCTACGCCATCCCTTGTTTTTTTGTCGAAATCAGGCGATTCATATTTCTTGAGCATTTCATACATTTCCAGGCTTTGGTGGTCTACGGTAACCTGGTAATACGCTGTTTTACCTTCCTTGTCCTGCTCGTTTACCTGCGCACCGTTTTCAAGTAGTAGCTCCACAAGTTCTTTTTTATGATTAGAAATAGCCAGCATTAGCGGGGTTTCGGCTATGATGTTAGTAGCGTTTACATCGGCACCGTTGTCAATAAGCAGCTGTGCATACTGTTTAACCTGTTCGGCATTTGTGTTGTAGGTTTTGGCAATCTGGTGCAGGTAGGTGTTTTCGGCATTGTTAACGGTGTTTACATCGCAGCCGCCGTCTATCAGGGTTTTAATAATGGCAGGGTTGGCTTTTTGTTCAAAGGCAAAGCTCAGCAGGGTTTTATCGCGTACGGCATCGTTAAGGCTGCTCAGTTTAGGCATCAATTCTTCAACAAATGCAACCGATTCGGCATCGTCCTGCAGGATTCGGAAAGCGGCGTCAAAAAATGTCCTTTCCAGGTTATCATACTCATACAGGTCGGTTTCAATAAGGCCTTTGTCTACAAAAAGGCTAATAATATCAAAGGCTTTTGTGCGCAGCAGAATATCAAACAACTGTATGTTTTTAAAGCTGTCCAGGTTGCCGGGAATGTTTTCTTCGGCTTTAAGAAGTTGGCGGGCGTCGTCAATTTTTTGTTTTTGTAACGCTTCAATAAGTTCTGTTTGGCTTGACATGGTTTTATGATTTTTTAGTGTGGATACCCAAATTTAAGAAGCTCATAAATGCACTGCCTTAAATTAAACATATCTTTAACGTTGCTTTAAGAGTTGCAACAGCTCAATAAAAAAGCCCCCACAAAAGGCGGAGGCTTTAAATTATCTAAAACAATGCGTTACAAATTGTTGTGTAATGCCTGATTTTACTTCTTACGGTACATAGTACCCGTTTTAATGGTTTGCTTTGTAAGGAGGCCATCGTTACAGGCTTTTTCAAGGGTGGTTTTGGCATCGTTAACGCCTGTTTCAAGTATTACGGCATATTCTTTAGCGGTAAGTGAGGGAAATACATTAAACAAGGCAAGTGGCGTAGTGTTGTTAAAAGCGGTTTTTTTAGCCTGCGGATATACAGCCAGCAGCGCCTGCTCAAACTGTTCATAAGGCTTAGAGCCGTATACGGTATTTTTTATGTCTTTACCATCTGAAAAGAAAAGCGTAGGGAAACCCCTTACACCCAGTGTGCGGCCATAGGCCAGGTCTTCTTCAAACAGCTTTTTGGCAGGGCCTTCAAAATCAGTTTTTAGCTGTTGTGCATCAAGCCCGGCTTCGGTGGCGGCCTGTGCTATAGCTGGCCATTTTGCAATATTCTGCTTGTCTAAAAACAGCTTTTCGCGCAGTATGCGCATAAAGGTAACGGCCTTTGCCTTATCCTGCATTTGTGCCGCCTTAAGGGCAATACAAGCCGGATAAGAAGAATCAAGCGGATCTTCAAGCCATACATCGCCATCTATGGGCATTTCATAATACAGGCTAACCTCGTCCCAATGGTGGGCCACATCGGCGGGTTTGCTTATGCCGCCGCTGTTGTAGCTCCAGTCGGGCAGGAGGCCGCCCATGCGGTAGTCTATATCTATATAAGCGCCATACTCCAGCTTTAGCTTGCGCAGTTGCGGCTCAATACCCCAGCAGGAAGAACAAATGGGATCTGTATAATAAATAACTTTAACGGGTTTGGTTGTAGGGATGATACCGGCAGTACCCGTTGGGGCAGTTTGGGGCATTTCGCACACGCCGGTTTCGGGGTCGCACAGTAGGGGGTTAGGATTGTTGTTGCTCATAGTTTTTTTTTGTGGTTGGCAAGCCAGGTTAAATGCCAGCAGTGCTATAAAGGTTGCGGCTCTCATGTATTGTTGTAACTTTACTGCAAAGTTGGTGCATTTAAACGCGCCGGTCAATTAGTCAAAAAAATATGACTACACAAAACAAGAGCGAATGCCCGGCCGAGGGGCTTTTAAAATTGCTTTCGGGCAAATGGAAGCCGCAGATATTTTTATTTGCTGTTTCAGGGCCTGTGCGTTTTAACGGCCTGCTGAGGGATTTAAAAGGCGCAAGTAAACAATCTATATCTGTAGCGCTGCGCGAGCTGGAAGAAAACGGCCTGTTTGATAAGCACATTATTAAGCAAAAGCCCCTGCATATAGAATATACGCTAAGCGAAAAAGGCCAGGCACTGGTGCCGGTATTCAGGCAGCTTGAGCTGGTGTCATAGCACAAATTCCATAACCGGCAAAAAGCGCCCTTCAATCTGGGTAACCTTGTGGCCTATGGTTTTAAACCCGAAAGCAGTATAAAAACCCTCTGCATTTGGGTCGGCATCGGCGGTTATTTTTGTAACGCCCTCTTTTTTTATCCGGCTTAAAAAATCTTCAATAAGCCGCCGGCCACAGCCTTTGCCTATATATTCCGGCAATACAAAAAGATTGTCGAGCACGCAGTCATCATCTAAATAATAAGAATAATAACCGGTAATGGTGTTGCCGGTTACCAGTTTGTATACTTCGTGCTTATCAATATAGGCGGGGGTAATGGTAAGCTTTTCCTGCCAGGAACTCATTTGTTGTGGGGTATACCCCCAATGGGCTTTAGATTGCAGCGTAAGCGTAGTTAGAGTGTCAAAATCTTGTGGAGTGGCTTTTACTATAGTCATGGCGTGGTGTTGGTATTACTAAGATAGCAGGATTTGTTTTAACAGTAAAAAGGTTTTTTGTTTAATTTGTGTTATGATAAAATAGCCATGAAAAAGTATACAGTTCTACTCGTTTTCTTTACGTTTTACAGCGTGTTTGCCCAAACCCGGCGTGATTTTGATACCCTGCCCGTAGTATGGCCGGATACTACAGCTGTTAAAACCGGCCCGTTAAAGTTTGTACCCATTACCGGAAAACAGTTTAATGATATAAGGGCTTTTGCTATAGCCAATAAGAATGCCGGGGGAGTGCCTGCACCTGTATTGAAAGACTCAAAGCTTATAGTAGCTACAAAAAACGCGTTGTTTGAGCTGCCCGCCGGTGGGGGTTATGAAAGTTCGTACAGCTATATACAATATGTGCCTGAAATACGTTCGCACCTGATAAGCCGGTGTGGCGAAGGGGCCTGCTCTGCCTACCTGCTGGATCATGAAACCAACGGGATAATGTATGTGCCGTCTTCTTATGATTCCGGAGTGATGGGGTTTTCGGTGTCACCTTCTGGTAAATACTTTTTGGTATATTCTTCTTATGACGGGCCTGATTATGCAGACTATTACACTACCCGTAGTGAGTTTATGATATACAGTATTGGGCAGACTAAAGGCATGAAAGGATTAAGGCTGTACCGTGAGTTTGAATCGACCGAATGGTCTATTGATGAAATGGTGTGGCTTGACAATAGCACGCTGGCGCTTAAGGTGTATGCCGGAAACGCTGCAGTTGATATGGAGCCCGTACAATACAAGTATTATGAAACGGTTATAAAGTAATAGCATGAAATACCTGTATGCCTTTTACCTGCTGGTTTGTATCGCCATGCTTGAATTTACTACGATATTTTGGATAGGTACAAAAGACGACTTTGAAGCCCTTAAAAGCAACCTGGCCATTTTTATGCTGAACCGCTTTATACTTAACCTAATAATTATTCTTATCCAGATTTTGTTTTTGTGGCTGGTGTGGGCAGTAATAGCGCCGGTAAGAAAAAGTATTTCAGCACAAAAGCTGCTGCTTACTGCTTTTGTGCTGCTCAATGTGTTTTCTCTTGTCCTGGTTCTTGTTAACTATTTCCTGTAGTGCCCGGCTTTAACACCACTATTGCGCTTTAAGCCTTATCTTTGTAATATGGACGATGAAAAGTTTATTTTTTGCCTTGAAGGGGTTGATGATGTAGAGCATCAGCGTGAGACTGAAACCGTTAAAAACCTGGAACGCCTGGCTTTTGAGCAGGGCATAGGCAGTATTTACAAAACCTGCGATACCATAGAAGGACTTGAAGAAAGCCTGCAGGCGCTGTTGTATGACGATCACAATTTTAAGAACTACGAAATTATATACCTGGTTATGCCCGGCGAGGCCAATACCATAAGGCTTAACGGCTATTACTACAGCGTTGAGGAAATTGCCGAATTGTTTGAAGGCAAGCTAAAGGGTAAAATACTGCATTTTGCCAATGCCAAGGCGCTCGACCTTACCAGCGATGAAGCCCAGTATTTTCTGGATATAACCAATGCCAGGGCAGTATCGGGCTATGGCGATGCCAACAGCGGGCTAACCAGCAGCGGGCTGGATAGGGCATTCTTTAGCCTTTTTGAAGACGATGACAACCTGCGCAGCATTGTAGAAGAACTGCACGAACGGCATTATGCACTGTGCAAACTGCTTGACTTCAGGTTGTATTATTGATTGTTAGCAGGCATCATAAACCGGTTAAAATCACATTGCTTTTTGCGCCCCCGTAATGGCGGGGCTTCATTAGTAAAATTGTATCTTTAGGCTAACAAACCAACAATTTTACACGCTATGAACATTGCCGTATTTAGTACCTACAGTTATGATGAGGAGTTTTTAACCCAGCACAACACCGGGCACAACCTTACGTTTTTCAAGCTTCCGCTAAACCTGCAAACGGCCAACCTGGTACAGGGGTTTACTGCCGTATGCGTGTTTGTAAACGACACCGTTAATGCCGAAGTGCTCAGCGCCATTAAACAGCACGGCGTGCGGCTTATTGTGCTGCGTTGCGCGGGCTTTAATAATGTAGATATTAAGGCTGCCGATGCCCTGGGTATACCCGTGCTGCGCGTACCGGCCTATTCGCCCGAGGCAGTGGCGGAACACACCGTGGCGCTTATGCTAACCCTGAACCGCAAAACCCACAAAGCGTATAACCGCGTGCGCGAAGGCAATTTTTCGCTGGAGCGCCTGCTGGGCTTTAACCTGCACAACCGCAAGGTGGGCATTATAGGTACGGGTAATATAGGCAAGGCGGTATGCAACATTCTCAATGGCTTTGGCTGCAATATTTATGCTTATGATGTATATCCCGATGCTGCCCTTGAAGCCCTGGGTGTTACCTATGCCCCGCTGGAGGATGTGCTGCGCGATGCCGATGTGGTATCGTTACACTGCCCGCTTATGGAGGGCACCCGCCACCTTATTAATGCCGAAACCCTAAAACTGTTTAAACCCGGAGCCATGCTCATCAATACCAGCCGCGGCGGGCTTATTAATACGCCTGATGTTATTGAGGCGCTTAAAGACCGCCAGCTGGGCTACCTGGGGCTTGATGTATATGAGCAGGAGGGCAGCCTGTTTTTTCAGGATTTATCTGAAGATGTAATACAGGACGACCTTATTATGAGGCTCATATCATTCCCCAATGTGCTTATAACATCGCACCAGGGCTTTTTTACGCGTGAGGCGTTAGAACAAATTGCTACCACTACCTTTGCCAATGTAGATGCTTTTGCTGCACAGCAGGAACTGGTTAACCGTGTAGTGGTTTAGATTTTTTCCTTTGATAATCAAATTGTTGGCCTGCCCGTTTTTATAATAAAATTGGCAGGCCTTTTACTTTTCTTTAGCGTAGCAGGGGCTAACTTTATAGTAGTGAATAGTTTATAAACCACTAATGACAATATTATGAAGAAGCTACTTGTAATCCTGATTATGGTTGCCGCCCAGGCTACTGCATGGGCGCAAAAGCCAAAAGTTGTTACCACCGATAAACCGGGGTGGACAAAAATTGCCGAAACCACTGTTGATTTTAAAACCGAAAGTGATGAGCTTTTGGTTATTGGCAACAACCGTTTTGATTCGCTTAAGTTTAGTGTAGAAGATGCACCCATAAGCCTGGTGTCGCTGGATATTTATTTTGACAAGGGCGCGCAGCAAAGCGTTAGCGTGGGCAAAGAAATTAAAAGCGCGGGCGAAAGCGAGGTAATCAAACTGCCGGGAGATACTGAGCGTAAGGTTACCAAGGTGGTGTTCCGTTATAAAACGGTGGGCACATCGGGTAACGATAAAAAAGCCACTGTAAAGCTGTGGGGGCTTAAGTCTTAAAAAATAAAGATTAAATAACCGCTGCCCTGCCACAAGCGGGGCAGCAAATTATAATAGTATGAGTAAAATAACCAACCTGCTGGCGGGCCTTGGCGGTGCCATAGCCCTGAACGTTATTCACGAAAGCCTTAAAAAGAAAAGCAAAGAAACCCCACGTGTAGACCTGCTGGGCGAAGAAGCGTTGCAAAAAACCGTGGAGTATTTTGGGGGTGAAATAGAAGATGAAAAAACACTGTATAAAGCCACCCTTGCGGGCGATATACTTAGTAATGCCATGTATTATAGCATGATAGGCAACGGTGCGCCACAGCATTTGTGGCTGCGTGCCATTAGCTATGGTGTGGCGGCTGGCGTGGGCGCCATTACCCTGCCCGAACCGCTGGGCCTTGACCCGGAGCCGGTTGCCAAAACCAAAACCAGCCAGGCGCTTACCGTGGGCTATTATGTTGCCGGGGCGCTGGTAACGGCGGGTATTTTAAGGGCGGTGGCGAGAAAGAAGGAGTAAGGCTAACGATTAAAATAAAAATGCCGCCCAAGCAGGGGCGGCATTTTCTTTAAACAACAAAAGAAGGTTAACAAACAATAACAACCTAAATGCTGAAACGCAGCGTAACGCCATAGGTGCGCTGGTCGCCAAGCACGCCCGCATAGTGGCCTGCGTTGCCGGCACCGGGCAATAGCTGCTCAAAATAATCTTTGTCTAAAATGTTGCGGCCCCACACGTACACGCTAAACCTGTCTGCCACGCGGAAACCCAAACGGGCGTTAACCAGCGAGTAGCCGTCTACCACAAGGTATTTTGAGGGTGAGGGGCTGCTGCTAAATTCACTACGGTGGTAGGTGTCTATGGCCAGGAAGTATTCGCCTTTGCGGCCTATTAGCGACCCTGCAACCGAACCTTCTCCCCCCAAAGACCCTGCCCACTCTGAAATGCCGGGCAGCTTAGCGCCCGATATATCTTTAAAGTTAGCACTGCCGGTTTCTTCAAGCGGCACGGGGGCGTTGGTAAATTTTACGTATTTGCCATCGGTATATGCTACGGCACCATAAATATTGAAATGATCGTTAAAGCGCAGGGTGGCATCTACCTCTACACCGCGCACGCGGATTTTCTCGGCATTGCTCAGGTAGCCACGGTTAACCGAAAGGTCGGCTGCCTGTACCTGGGTCTGGTAGTCGTTTACATCGGTGTTGTATACCACAAAATTCAGGGTAGAGTTTTCAAACGGTATGGTTTTTACACCCGCTTCGTAATGAAAAACACGCTCAGGCTTAATGGTGGCAAGCTCGGTCATGGGCTGGCCGTTAGCGTTTGGCAGGCCGCCCAGGTTTAATCCTACGGGTTTAAAGCCTGTGGCGCCTGTGGCAAATATATTAACGCGTTTAGAGGGCTTGTAAGCGGCTGTAAGCTGCCCGCTGAAGTTAGTGTCGTCTACATTGGCGGTAAACGCCTGGTTGCTGTATACCGAATTTTTAAGGGCAATAAGCGCCGGGTCGTCGGTTTGCAGGCCGCCGTAGGTTTCGCGGCGGAAATCAACATCCTTATCGTCATAGTTTATCCTGAAACCGGGTAATATGTTTAGCTTATCGGTTACGGCCCAGTCTACCTGCCCAAAGAACGCCCCGCTAAAGCTCTCCATATTGGGGTAAGAACGTATGCCATAGCCTTCAAGCAATCCGGGGGTTTGCCAAAGTTCGCTGGTGCTGTTCTGGCTAAAGCGCCACTGGTCGCGGCCGGCTTCTTCCACATGGGCGCCGTCTGCCTTTAGGGTTTGCCCAATGGCAAATAGGCCAAACACGGCATCAAGCCCTTCGGTAAGGGTGCCTGCCCAGCGCACTTCCTGGCTCCACTGGCGGTGGTTAGAGGGCGCTTCTGATTTGGCTAAGCCCTGCAGGCCGGTGAAATCGCGGTCGTTGCTGGGGTCCCAGTCCCAAAAACGCCACGCAGTGGTGCTGGTAAGCGTACCGTTACCCACCTTAATATTTACGTTAACCGAAGCCCCACCCATATCCTGGTTAGAACGCCACGGCGTGTCCTGGTCTATAATACGGTCAAACGGGTTGGTGCTGGGCAGTGAGTAGCCCAAATCAGCAATAATCTGGTTAAACTGGCTGTAGGCCGCGCGCTGTGTAGGGGCTACACCGGCAATAACCTGTGCATAGCCTACGGGGCGCTGGCGGGTGTAGTCTACCGCAAAAAGCACATCAACGGTATTGTTGGGCTGATACAACAGCTGCCCGCGAAGGCCCACGTTGTTGAGGTCGTTAACACGCTGCTGGTTGCGTATGTTGTACAGGAGGCCATCGCGCTGTGTACCGCTAAACGATATCCTTGCGGCAAGCTTATCGGTCAGCGGCCCGGTAACCGACACCTTGCTCTGCAAAAAGTTGTAGTTGCCAAAGCTGTTCTCTACGGTGGCGCCAAAGTTAAATTGCGGTTTCTTTGTGGTAATGTTAAACGCACCGGCAGTGGTGTTTTTGCCAAAGAGCGTACCCTGTGGCCCGCGCAGTACCTCAATTTGCTCAAGGTCTATAAAATCGAGCGTGGTGGCAGCGGGGCGGGCATAATACACGCCGTCTACATAAAAGCCCACACCGGGATCTATACCATCATTGGTTAAGCCAAAGGTAGTACCCAGCCCGCGGATGCTAAGCCCTGTATTCCTTGGGTTTGAAGAATATAACTGTACCGATGGCACCAGCTCTTTAATACGGTTTACGTTAAACGCACCGGCATCATTTGCAAGGCGGCCGCTGATTACCGATATGGGGATGGGCACGTTTTGCGCGTTTTCCTTACGGCGGCGCGATGTAATAACCACTTCGCTAAGGCTGGTGTCAAACACTTCCGTTAAGGTAACTTCCAAAGGCAGCGTGGTAGATTCTGTAACCGTAATGGTTTGGTCTTTGTATCCTAAAAACGTAATGTTTATGGTAACCGGCAGGGTTTGCGCGGGGATGAAAAAGAGCCCGTCAGTATCGGTAATTGCTGTGGTAGTGGTGTTTTGCACCAGTATGGTGGCTCCGGGCATGGGCAGGCCGTCTGACCCTGTTATGCTACCGGCAATATCAGTCTGGGCTATAGCACTGCCAAAAGCAAGCAGCAGGCTAAGCAAGGGTAGTAGTTTCTTCATTGTGGTTTTTTTGGTAGGGCAAATATATATAAAAATCTATTAGTCTACTAAATCCATAGACTAATATGAAATAAAATTATTCCAACCGTGGCAAGGTTTTCTGCATCTTGTTTTTAGTATATTTAAACTCAAAGTTATCTTCATGAAAAAGAGCCTATTACTTGTTGTAAGCCTTGTATGCTTTGCGGCTTATAGCCAGAAAAAATTTATGCCTGATGCACATGGCCATGTTTCAGGTAAGGCGTTTGGGGTTTTTATTAGCCAGCGCGGCTATAAACTTGTGGGCAGTTTTGATACTGTGAGTAAGAAACCATTATTGCGTTATGCAAAAGTGCTGAAGGACAGCCTGTGGGGTTTTATCGATACAGAGGGTATTGAGGTTATAAAGCCGCAGTTTGCCTTTGTGGAAGATTTTAAAGACGGCTATGCCCGGGCAGGGCGCTATGTTTTTTATGAGGGCACGCATATAGTTGAAAGCAATAAATACTGGCTCATAAACCTTAAGGGCGAAACCATTAGCCGGGAGTATGGATATATGGGTATGGCGGACAAGGGTTTCCGTATTGTGCGGGAAGGCTTTACTTATGGCGTATTGCAGGCAGAGGGAAAAGAGCTCCTGCCCACAGAATATGACGGCATTACCATACACGAAGATTTCTTTTTAATATGGAACAACAAAAAGGCTGCCGTGTTTAGCCATAAAGGAGAGCAGCTTACGGATTTTATGTTTGGCAACCTTGAACCGGCCGGCCCTTTTTTGATTGAATATTCTGATATCGGCATCCGCCTGGTCGACCCGGATATGCTGATTCCGCTTAGCACCAGCTGGTATCACCCTTACGAGTATCTCAATATGAACATGGACCTGCCCTGGCCACAGGATAAGAAAGTTGTTGCGCTTAAGAAAGCCGAAAAATGCTACCTGTTAAACCAAAAGGGGCAACAGGTAGGGGAAGCTTACAATCATTTGCAGCAGCAGTCGGCCCATTATTATTTTGGCAGTAATGAAACCGGCAACTGGCTTTTGAACGAAGATGGGAAAAAGGTGCTGAAGCTTAACTATCATGTAGGGATTTCCCATGATGAAAAATTTTTTGAAGTGCGGTTGGGTGATGACGATTACCGGTATTATAACGGGCGTTTCCGCGAAATAGAGTTGCCGGCTTATGACTATGCAACGCCTGTTGGTAACAATTTGCTTGCAGTAAAAAAGGGCTTTAAATGGGGCCTTGCTGATTATAAAGGCAGGTTGCAGGCGCCGTTAGAATATGAGCGGCCGGATAGTTTTTTCGGTTATAATTATGATGAGCAGCTTATTGCAGACAAAGGGTATAACGAAACTGGCGTTATAGATAAAAAGGGCAGGGTTGTTATTCCGTGCATGTATGATAACATAATTCCCATTGGAACGCTCTTTTTGCCCTCCCGTCAAGAATATGAACTACCCCCGGCTGAAAGGGCATATGTAGTATCTAAAGATGGCCTTAGCGGTATTTTTGACACAAAAGGCAAACAGTTGCTTGACATAGCCTATGAGGAAATACAGGTTATGGATAAGCGCGGCTATTATGCCGTATTGAAAAACGGGTTGTGGGGTATAGTCAATAACAGGTTTGAGACAGCTGCCCAGCCGCGATTTACAGATATTATAGACGAATACCCCGGGGAAGGGCTGGTGCTTGTAAATTCATACAGCGGCAAAGCTCTTGTAGACTATAACGGTAATGAGGAAATGCCATTTCGATATGAGCTAAGGGAAAACATCCGCATAAATGAAGCTATAACCTATATAACCAAGTATCGTGGCGCCGGCTTAAACTTTAAAGGCATGTTTGTGGTTGATATATCCGGAGGTGTGTACTGGGTAGATCTTTATAATAACCGGTACGAATTTAATGAGCGTATTGGTGTTAATTGATTTAGGCGTATTGTTAATTTAATGTGAAATTTATCAGCGGTTTTCTGTATAAAATTTAGATTTTGCTGTTAAAGTTTGCAAAGTATGCAATAGGGTTATATATTTAACGTTTCATTAAGGATTTCATCCTTAGCTACATACATAAAACATCAATATTTCCGCTGCGGCGGAGGCAATCTAACAACATCATGAGAACTTATTCTGTACAGGAAATTAACAACATTATTGGCGGTATGCTGGTAGGCAACACCAGTAGTATGGTGACGTCTCCGGAGCAGCTGGAGCGTGCCAAATGCGACCAGATATCGTTTATTGGCCACAAAAAGTATGAAAAGCTTTGGGCCGAAAGCAAGGCACCCGTAGCTGTGGTTAACGACACCATTAGCATTGAGCCGGGCGAGAACCGCGCTTTTATTAAAGTAAAGAATGCCGACCTGGCCATGACTACCGTTTTGGAGCTTTTCGCACAGGACGGCCCTAAGTTTGACACCGATATTCACCCGACTGCCGTAGTGCACGCTACTGCTAAAGTGGGCGAAGGCACACGCATAGGCGCAGGCTGCTATGTGGGGCCTGATGTGGTGCTGGGCAAAAACGTTACGCTATACCCTAACGCTACCGTGCTTGACGAATGCACCATAGGCGACCATACTATGCTGTGGAGCGGCGTTGTGGTGCGCGAGCGCTGCCATGTGGGCGCACATTGTATACTGCACCCTAATGCTACCATAGGTGCCGATGGCTTTGGCTTTAGGCCATGCCCGCAACGTGGCCTGGTTAAGATACCGCAAATTGGTAACGTGGTTATAGGCAACTGGGTTGAAATAGGCTCGGGCTCGTGCGTAGACCGTGGCAAGTTTAGCTCTACCATAGTGGGCGACGGCTGTAAGATAGACAACCTGGTACAGATAGGCCACAACAGCGTTATGGGCAAATTCTGTATTATGGCGGGTAATAGCGGCCTTGCGGGCTCGGTTACGCTGGGTAACGGGGTTATTATTGGCGGCAGCGCCAGTATTAAAGACCACACCACCCTGGGCGATGGTGTTACCATAGGCGCAGGCAGTGGCGTTGTGGGCGATGTGGAAGCCGGTAAAACCTACCTGGGCTATCCTGCACAGGAAGCCAGGACCACATTAAAGCAATGGGCAATGCTTAAAAAGCTTGCCGCCGGAAACTAATTTTTTCGTTTCGTTTTATCCATACAAAAAGCCCCGCAAAGGGGCTTTTATTTTTGTCATATTTCGGGTTTCAAAACTTTATGACTTTCGACTTTTAAACTTTTGACTGATTTTAATCTTTCACACCGTGAAAATGAATTCCGAAAGTGAAATATTAAAACATTTTTTTGTTGCGAAATATTTTGTGTTTTGGTATAATTGATGCTGATTTTTTGGTTAAAGTAGCTCAAGGCTTCTCTCTAAGGCCATTCCGCGTGATCCTTTTATTAAAATCGTATTATTTTCACGTTTGTTGTTTTCGAGGTAGTTTTTAAGGCTTTCGAAGGTATCGTGGAAGTGTAAATTTTGCTTCTCAACCTTGTTGAAATAAAAGTCTTTTCCTACAAAATGTACCTCAATGCTACCCTGGCCTGATAGCAGCTCAACCACCTTGCGGTGCTCTTCCGGGCTCTCAGGGCCAAGCTCAAACATATCTCCTAAAATAGCTGTTTTGTGCTGTGCATCAAGCTGTTGAAAGTTAGTTATGGCGGCTGCCATACTGCTTGGGTTGGCGTTATAGGCATCCAGTATTACCTTATTGCCGTTAACCTCCATAAGCTGGCTGCGGTTGTTGTTTGGTACATAGCCTTCTATAGCCGCTTTAATCTGATTATCAGCTACTTTAAAGTAATGGCCTATCGTTATGGCAGCACTTATATTAGGTGCATTATAGATGCCTATGAGGTTAGATTGTATGTGTAAGTTGTTGTAAATCAGGCTTACCATAGGGTTTGCTTCTATGCTTTCCACGCGCACATCGCCATCATAGCTGTTAGCCGCGAAGGTAAAGCGGGGCAGGGCAGCGGTTTTCTCGGCCTGAATGGGGTCGTCAAGGTTAACGAACGCTGTTTTTGTGTTGGTTTCCAGGTAGTTGTAAAGTTCGCTTTTGCCTTTTATAACGCCTTCAAATCCGCCAAAACCCTCAAGGTGCGCCTTGCCAAAGTTGGTTATATAGCCAAAATTGGGTTCGGCAATGCTGCATAACAGTTCGATTTCCTTTTGGTGGTTGGCGCCCATTTCTACAATGCCTATCTCGGTTTCAGTACTGAAAGTCAGTAAAGTAAGCGGTACGCCTATGTGGTTGTTGAGGTTGCCTACAGTGGCTTTGGTGTTGTATTTTTGGCTCAGTACGGCGTTAATAAGCTCCTTAGTTGTGGTTTTGCCGTTGCTCCCTGTAAGACCTATAACGGGCAGGCCAAGCACCCTTCGGTGGTGGCGTGCCAGCTGTTGCAGGGTTTCTAAGCTGTTGTTTACCAGCAGTATATTCTCTGATGCTTGGTGGGTTGGGTTGTCTACAACGGCATATTTAGCGCCTTTTGCAAGGGCTTCAGAGGCAAAGATATTGGCATCGAAGTTATCGCCTTTAAGGGCAACAAACATAGAGCCCGGGGTTATTTTACGGGTGTCTGTAGAGATGCCTGTGCACTCTAAAAAGCAGGTATACAGGGTGGTTATGTCCATATAGCTATAAAAAAATAAAAGCCCTAAGATAGGGCTTTTATAATATTATCGATACAAATTTTATTAGTGTCTTGCTTTTTTCTTGCCACCTTTAGGGCCTACTTTAGACATTGCGCAACGGAAACCAATAAAGTCAGTTGCCATATCCTGAGGGTAGTACCTTCTTTGTGCAGGGTCAAGCCAGTAAGCACGGTCTCTCCAAGAGCCACCTTTGTAAACCCTTACGTTATCGTTGATTAGGGTAGTCCTTTTGTTAGAGTGGTCATATTCCCTTACCATTTCGCCAAGGCTGTCTTTGCTAACAAGGTGTTTAGGTGAGTCATACATCCTTTCAGCCTCGTTTTCTACTTCTTCTTCAGTACCACCAAAGTTGTAGTAACGTGTTGATTGCCTGTCACCATCTTTGTAGTTCCTGTTGTCAGCTTTAGTATAGTTTTGACGCAGGTAAGTATCTTCTTTAGTAATTTGCGTTTGGGCTATTGAGCCAGGAAGGTTCCTGTACTGTATGCGTCCGTTTGCAAGTGTATCATACTCAATAGTGTTGGCATCTACAATTAGTGCGCGGCCATCTTCGCCTATCTGGTTTTTCATGTAAACGTTACCACGGTAGTAGTTAAAGTCGTTAGCTTCATCGTCTACTATTGGGCGGTAAACGTCTGCAACCCATTCTGCTACGTTACCGGCCATGTCATAAAGGCCAAAGTCGTTAGCAGGGTATGATTTTGCAGGAGCAGTAATATCTGCGTTGTCATCGCTCCACTCGGCAATTCCGCCGTAGTCACCTTTATTTTGCTTAAAGTTAGCAAGTTGGTCACCTTTAGTCTGCCTTTTACCGTTACGGGTGTACTGGCCTTTCCAAGGGTATTTTTTGTTTCCTTTATAAAGGTTGTATTCGCGGTTACCTACCATTGCAAGGGCAGCATATTCCCACTCAGCCTCGGTTGGAAGCCTGTATTCAGGAAGTATGATACCTGAAGTCCTTTGGGCATATACGTTTTTAGCATCTTCCTTATCGGCCATTTTGTTACGTGGGCCTTTAAGTACAATCTCTTCGTTTCCGCCATAAGACTTAGTAGGGCTTTCAAGGTAAGCCTCTGTGTCAAAGCTGTTTTCTGCGTTTACGTCAAGTATTTTTGCATCCCTTTTAAGATAGCCTTCCCTTTCAAGAACGGCTTCGTTAACACGGTTAGTCCTCCATTTGCTGAATTCTACAGCCTGGATCCAGTTAACACCTACAACAGGGTATTCTGCATAAGCAGGGTGCCTCAGGTAGTTGTTGGTCATGGTTTCGTTGTAGCCAAGAGCCGCCCTCCACACAAGTGTATCGGGTAGTGCGCCAACATAAATATTTTTATAATTTTCTTCTGTTGGAGGGAAAACCTTCTTTAGCCAGTCAAGGTATTCCATGTACATTACATTGGTAACCTCTGTTTCATCCATATAGAAAGACTGAACGTGCTGCTGTGTTGGTGTGTTGTTCCAATCGTGCATAACATCGTCCTGAACCCTACCCATGGTAAATGTTCCTCCCTCTACAGGTACAAGTCCGGGTGCAGTTTCCTGCCCTTTGTACTTAGAGTTGTGCTGAAAACCACCTTTTTTGTCATTGATTTTCCATCCCGTAGCAGAAGAGGTATTGCCTCCGCCGCCCTTCTTGCTACAGCTGGTAAAACCTACCCCCACTGCCAGCGCAAGAACCATTTTTAAAGCCGTGATTTTGTTAACTTTCATCTTTCTACAGGTAAATAAAATTTGTGGCGCAATATATTAATTATCCGTTAAACAGCAACACGATTTGAGAATTTTTAATAAAATATCAAAATTATGTTAAAACTGTCTGTATATAACGCCTGTTTTGAAGTAATATTGCAGTGTAAAATATTTATTTTTTTAGCGCAGGCAGTAATATACCCCAAATGTTTGCGTTTGTGAGTATGATGAAACACAGGTTGCTCATTTTAGCCTTCTTATATAGTTTTATTGCCGCAGCGCAGCAAAACGGCCGTATTTCCCTTAACTGGCAGGATAATACGCGACTGCCGTATGCAGAAAGTTCTATAACAATACCTTCATTTCAGGGCGAATATATGTCTTTTGAGCCTGTATTTGGTGTTTTGGATTTCGTGGCTACCCTGCCTGAAACCCAACGGCCTGATGAGGCATCGCTGGTTATTACAAACCCGGTTTATGAAACCGTAAGCCGTGAACAGCTGGGCCAGATTAACCTTTCTAAAATACCTGCATCGCAAAATGCCACGTTATCGGCATCGCATTCGCGCGATAAATGGTTTGCGGTTATAACCCTTTCGCCCATAATAAAAGAGGGCAGCGGCTTTAAACGATTAACTTCTTTTACGTATTCCTATAATTATAGTGTAAGTGCAAACCAGCGCACCTTAGATGTAAACAGTACGAATGAGGTGGTAAACTCTGTGCTGGCCAGCGGGCAATGGCACAGGTTTTATGTAGAAAAATCAGGGGTGTACCGCCTTAGTCGCAGTTTTTTGCAGTCTATAGGGGTAGATACTAATACAGATCCGCGCAAAATAAAAATTTATGGCAACGGCGGGCGCATGGCTCCGCTAACTAACAGTACTGCCTATCCTTTAGACCCCGAAGAAAATGCCGTGCGTTTTGTGGGTGAAGATGATGGCAGTTTTGATTCTAACGACTACATATTGTTTTATGCTGAAGGTGTAGATAACTGGAATACTGAAAGCGAGACCAATAACAACCTGTACAGTAACAGGGCTTATTATTATGTAACCAGTGTGGGGGCTAATAACGGCAAACGCATACAGCCCAACCTGCAGCCTGCCGGAGCAGCAACACAGCAAACCGCCATTTTTGATGAATACCAGTTTCATGAGCGCGACCTGGTAAGTGTTGCCCGCCTGGGCCGCAAATGGCACGGTGAGGCTTTTAATATAGAAAATGAGCAGGAGTTTGATTTTACTATTCCTGATATAACTTCAGATCCTGTAAATGTTACTATAAGTGCTGCGGCATATAGCAATATAAATACCAGTATGGCAGTAACGGCAAACGGGGCATCTCTAACAAATTTAAATTTTGCTGCTGTAACCGATGCTTCCCATAACCTTGCTGCAAATGGGTCGGGTGGCACCGGGTCTTTTGTTGCGGCAGGTGGCGATATTACCATTAAAATGACCTACAATAACAGTGGTAACCCATCGGCTAACGCATGGCTTGATTATATTATTTTAAGGGCTAAACGCAACCTGCGTGGTAATGGCAGGCAGTTTAGGTTCAGGCTTAACAGTGCTGGTACCACCACAGGTATACTGCAGTATAACGTGTCTAATGCATCGTCTATAGCCGAAGTTTGGGATATAACCGATATTTATAATGCCACATCATTGCCTAATGACGGCAACCAGGCTTCGTTTTCATTTAAGGCAAACCTGGGCGAAGTGCGCCAGTATATAACGGTGGTGTCGGGAGATTACTACACACCGTTGCGCGATGGCAACAGCCGTGTGGCTAATGTTAACCTAAAGGGAACTATATTAAAAAACAGCCAGGGGCAGTTTCAGGATGTAGACTATATTATTGTAACACCGGCTTTTTTGAGTTCGGCAGCAGAAAACCTGGCTAACATTCACCGTAATGTAGAGGGTATGAGTGTAAAGGTGGTAACCCTTGAAGATATTTATGCCGAGTTTTCTACCGGCCAGCAGGATATAGCGGCCATTCGCAACTTTATAAAGTATGTGTATAACAATGCCTCGTCTGACGAAGGCCGCCTGAAGTATGTATGTATGTTTGGCGATGCATCGTTTGACTATAAAAACAGGATTCCTGGTAATACTAACATTGTGCCGTCGTTTCATGCCTACGGTGGCGGTACTCCTGATTATAGTGAAGTTTCTACGTTTGTGTCTGATGACTTTTTTGGTATGATGGATGCAAATGAAGGGCTTATGAGGCAAAGCGCCGAAAAGGCTGATGTAGCTATGGGGCGTATGCTGGTTACTGATATGGCCCAGGCCAATGATATGGTAAACAAGGTGTCAGAATACCTTAGCGAAGATGCGTATGGCAAATGGCGCAATGAATATATTGCCATGGTAGACGACCTTGATGGCGATGGTTCTACCGGGTTTGTAGGGTTTATGGAGTCGATGATTACAACGGCAAATGTGCAAAGGCCGGCTATTAACTTTAAAAAAGTGTATATAGATGCCTGGGTGCAGGAAGCGTCATCTGGCGGGCAGCGTTACCCGGAGGCTAAAGAAGAGTTTTTAAGGGCTATAAATTATGGCGCACTTGTGGTAAATTATCTCGGCCACGGCAATATAAGGGCTATGGCCAGTGAGCGTATGTTTGAGGCTGCAGATGCCCAAAACCTTACCAACCGCTACCGCTATCCGCTGTTTATTACTGCTACGTGCGAGCTTACTAAGTTTGATAATCCTTATGAAGATACTACCGGTGAAGAAATTTACTGGAACCCGCGCGGTGGCGCCATAGCTATGGTTACTACCACCCGTGCGCTTTATATTACAGATGCTAACAGGTTTAACTCTGTTTTTTCAAAGTATTTATATGCTTATGGGCAATCGGCATCGCAATACCCTACAATGGCCGAGGCATTGCGTTTATCAAGGGCAGAGGCCAGTGCTTACAGCTACAGGCCTATTTCGTTTGTTGGAGACCCGGCCCTCAAGCTTGCCATACCAAAGCCTAATATTGTACTTACCGAAATTAATGATGTGCCTTTGGCAGAATCTACAGAGGTGCTTGAGGCGTTGTCTTTTGTGAGGCTGGGCGGGCGCGTAACAGATGAAAATAACATTGTGTTGGCTAACTATAACGGCGAGCTTGAAGTTACGGTGTATGATAAGCCCATAAACAGGACTACACTTAATAATGATAATATTCCGGCGTCTGAGGGGCAGGTTATATGGCCGTTTACTACATTGGGCGAAGCCATCTTCCGTGGAAACGCTACTGTAACAAACGGGCAGTTTGAGTTTGGCTTTATTGTGCCGCGCGATATACGTATACCGGTAGGTGAAGGGCGTGTAAGCTTTTATGCCAAGAAAAATAACACACTTGAAGACCAAACCGGCTATAATAGCGTAATTAAGATAGGGGGTATTAATACTAACGCCCCGCAGGACAATACACCGCCTACCGTAAGGCTGTATATGAATGATGAGTCTTTTGTGTCGGGTGGTATTACAAATTCATCGCCCATACTGCTTGCCTTTTTGTTTGATGAACATGGTATTAACACTGCAAGCGGCATAGGCCACGATATTGTTGGGATACTGGATGGCGACGAAAATAACCCGTACATAATGAACGATTATTATGAAACGGCGCAGAATGATTATACCCACGGTACGGTGCGTTTTCCGTTTGTAAACCTTGAAAAAGGCCTGCATACGCTACAATTTAAGGCGTGGGATGTGTATAACAACCTCGTTACGGCAGAAATTCAGTTTGTGGTGGCCGGAGATGAGGGCGTAACGCTGGAAAGGGTGCTTAATTACCCTAACCCGTTTGTAAGTTATACTGAGTTTTGGTTTAGCCATAACAGGCCGTTTGAGCCGCTTGATGTTCAGGTGCAGGTGTTTACCGTAACGGGTAAGATTGTAAAAACCATAAACCAGCAAATAACCACCGATGGGTTTTTGAGCCGCGACCTTAAGTGGGACGGCCGCGATGATTTTGGCGACAGGATAGGTAAGGGGGTTTATGTTTATAAGCTCACCGTGCGCAGTACCATAACCGGCAAAACAGCCGAAAAGTATGAAAAGCTTGTATTGCTTTAAAAAATAGTATATTTGTGACCCTTAAAATAAAATTTTAATGAAAAAAATAGTTTTGCTTGCCCTGGGCCTTTTATCGCTGCACACGGCAACCGCACAGGAAGATAACCGTGTAATAACCACCGGGGTACCCTTCCTGCTGATTGCTGCCGATGCCCGCGCTGCCGGTATGGCAGACCAGGGTGTGGCCACCTCCTCAGACGTGTTTTCAATGCAATGGAACCCTGCTAAATATTCTTTTGCCCTGCAGGAATATGGTTTAGCAGCAAGCTATACGCCATATCTTACTTCTATTACTAATGATATATCGCTTAGCCAGATTAACTTTTACAATAAGTTTGACGACAGGATGGCTTTTGCGGCCAGTCTTCGTTACTTTGGGCTTGGTGAGATAGAATTGAGGCAAACGCCGGACCCAAATGAGGTTACCACCAGGCGTTCGCCAAATGAGCTTGCGGTAGACCTTGCTTATTCACTAAAGCTTAGCGAGCGTTTCTCAATGTCGGTTGCGGGCCGTTTTATAAGCTCTAACCTAAGGATACCTGAAGCTACAGGCGGTAGCAGCGATGCAAGTGCCGCTACGTCTTTTGCTTTTGACGTGGCCGGTTATTACCAAAGCGAAGAAGAAGCCTATACTGATTTTGACGGCCGCTGGAGGGCGGGTTTCAACTTCCAGAACCTGGGCCCGAAAATAAGTTATGATGCAGATGACCTTAATACAAACTTCCTGCCGTCTAACCTAAGGCTTGGTGGTGGTTTCGACTTTATTTTTGATGAGTACAACACCATTGGTGTTAACGTTGAGCTAAGCAAGCTGCTTGTGCCTACCCCACCATCCTGGGACCTTAACGGCGACGGCAACTATGATAACGATACCGAAAGGGAACCGTATGAGCAGGCCCTTCGCGATTATAACAACACCAACTGGGTGTCGGGTATTTTTAAGTCGTTTGGCGATGCCCCGGGTGGCTTTAGCGAAGAGCTTAAGGAAATTACCTACTCGGTGGGTGCTGAATATACCTACAACCAGGCTTTCATGATGCGCCTTGGTTACTTTAACGAAAGCGAAATGAAGGGTGCACGTAAGTTTTTCTCTTTGGGTGCAGGCTTTAAATACAGCACTATTAAGGTAGATGTTTCTTACCTGTTCTCTGCTTCTCAGGTGCGCAACCCGCTTGAAAACACACTGCGTTTTTCGCTTACCTTTAACTTTGGAGACGAGCTTGACGAGTATTAGTATATGGAGCGCCTAAACGTAACAACTTCTTTTGATGTATATGCATCGGTTAACGATTTGCCGGCGGATGTACAGCAGTTAATGGATGAAGCTGTTAAGGTGCGCAACACATCTTATGCGCCTTACTCAAGGTTTCATGTGGGGGCTGCACTTGTTTTAGATAACGGTAAAACCGTGCTTGGGTCTAACCAGGAAAATGCGGCATACCCATCCGGCCTTTGTGCCGAAAGGGTTGCAATATTTTCTGCCGGGGCTAATTATCCGGGGGCTAAAATTGTGCAGATGGCCATATCGGCGGCTTCAGAAGAAAAAGAAGTGGCCGAACCCATACCACCCTGTGGCGCCTGCCGCCAGAGCATGGCAGAGTATGAGCTGAAACAGGATGAGCCTATAGCAATATGGTTTATGGGCGAAACCGGAAAGGTGTATAAGTCAGATTCTGTAAAAAACCTGCTGCCTTTTATGTTTGGCAGCGAATATTTATAAAAATACAAAAGGGATTCCTAAACCGGGAATCCCTTTTTGTTTGCATAACATTTAAGCCGCATTGGTATTTAAAAAATAACAAAATACTTTCCTTAAATTTGTTAGTTATTAGCGGGAAGTCTTATTTTTGCAATTCGCAAATTTGCGGGGAGTCCCGTTTAAGGCTTCCCATGTACAATAATCACGTGAGCAACAACAATTAAACAATGAAAGAAATTACAAAAGAGGTTTACCTGAAGTGGTATGAAGAGATGCAGTTCTGGAGGAAGTTTGAAGACAAGCTTGCTGCTTTATACATTCAGCAAAAAGTGAGGGGCTTCCTTCACTTATACAACGGCCAGGAGGCTGTGCTTGCCGGAGCGCTGCATGCCATGGACCTTTCTAAAGATAAAATGATAACTGCTTACCGTAACCACGTGCAGCCTATAGGTATGGGTGTAGACCCGCGCCGTGTTATGGCAGAGCTTCTTGGTAAGGCAACAGGTACTTCAATGGGCCTTGGCGGCTCTATGCACATCTTCTCTAAAGAGAAGGGCTTTTATGGTGGCCACGGTATTGTGGGCGGCCAGATTCCGCTTGGTGCAGGTCTTGCCTTTGCCGATAAATATTTTGAAACCGGTGGTGTAACCATGACTTATTTTGGTGATGGTGCTGCCCGCCAGGGTTCGCTTCACGAGGCGTTTAACATGGCCATGCTGTGGAAACTGCCTGTAGTGTTTATTGTAGAAAACAACGGTTATGCCATGGGTACTTCTGTAGAGCGCACGGCTAACCATACTGATATCTGGAAACTGGGCCTTGGTTATGAAATGCCGTGTGGCCCTGTAGACGGCATGAACCCTGTAAAAGTGGCTGAGGCCATGCACGAGGCTATTGAGCGCGCACGCAGGGGAGACGGCCCTACATTCCTTGAAATGAAAACATACCGCTACCGTGGCCACTCTATGAGCGACGCGCAGCACTACCGCACTAAAGAAGAGGTTGAGGAGTACAAAAAAATTGACCCTATTACACAAGTGCTTGATATTATTAAAGAGAATAAATACGCATCTGACGAAGAAATCGAAGCTATTGACCAAAGGGTTAAAGACCTGGTTGAAGAGTGCGAGAAATTTGCTGAAGAGTCTCCTTACCCGGATCTTAACGTTATGTATGACGTTGTTTATGCTCAGGAAAATTATCCGTTTTTACCACACAAACTATAAAACAACATGGCTAAGATTATAACCATGCCGCGCCTTAGCGATACCATGACCGAAGGTACCGTGGCTACGTGGCTAAAAAAAGTGGGTGATACCATTAAAGAAGGCGATATACTTGCCGAAATTGAAACAGACAAAGCAACTATGGAGTTTGAGGCATTTGATGCCGGAACCCTGCTTTATATAGGTGTACAGGAAGGCGATACTGCCCCTGTAGACAGCGTTCTTGCCATTATAGGTAAAGAAGGCGAAGATTACAAAGCCCTTCTTGAAGGCAAAGGCGGTGCATCTGAAGAGAAAAAAGAAGAAGCACCTAAAGCTGAAGCCAAAGAAGAAAAAACGGAGGAAAAACCTGCTGAAGAGAAGAAAGAGGCTGCGCCAGCTGCTGCTGAACTTCCTAAAGGGGTTAAGGTGGTAACCATGCCACGCCTTAGCGATACCATGACTGAGGGTACTGTAGCTACATGGCTTAAAAAAGTGGGCGATACTGTTAAAGAAGGCGATATTCTTGCTGAGATTGAAACAGACAAGGCTACTATGGAATTTGAGTCGTTTAACGAAGGTACACTGCTTTACGTGGGTATTCAGGAAGGCGAAAGCGCACCGGTTGACAGTGTGCTTGCTATCATAGGCCCTGCGGGTACTGATGTTAGCGGTATTGCTAAAGACGGTGCTGCTCCGGCTGCTGCCCCTGCAAAAGAGGAAAAAGCTGATGCTAAAACTGAAGAGAAAGCGGCTCCTGCTGCTGAGGCGCCTAAAGCTGAAGAAGCTGCCCCTGCCAACGATGGCGGAAGGGTGTTTGTTTCTCCGCTTGCGCGCAAAATTGCCAGCGATAAGGGCATTGATATTACTAAAGTAAAAGGTACAGGCGAAAACGGCCGTGTGGTTAAGAAAGATATTGAAAACTACACTCCGGCTGCTGCTGCACCTGCGCCGGCTGCATCTGCGGAAGCTCCAGCTGCTAAAGCTCAGGCTCCAGCTGCACCTGCTTACACTCCTGTGGGCGAGGTTGCTACCGAAGAGGTTAAAAACAACCAGATGCGTAAGGTTATTGCCAAGCGCCTGGCTGAATCTAAATTTACTGCTCCGGAATACAGCCTTACCATTGAGCTTGATATGGATAACGCCATTGCAAGCCGCGGTGTGATTAACTCAGTGCCGGATACTAAGGTGTCGTTTAACGATATGGTGATTAAGGCATGTGCTATGGCACTGCGCAAGCACCCGCAAATCAACACCCAGTGGAAAGACGATGTTACCATTTACAACAAGCACATTAGTATAGGTGTTGCCGTTGCTGTAGAAGATGGTCTTGTAGTGCCGGTACTTAAGTTTACCGATAACATGAGCCTTTCTCAAATAGGTGGCGCTGTTAAAGACCTTGCCGGTAAAGCACGTAACAAAAAGCTTACCCCGGCCGAGATGGATGGCAGTACATTTACTGTGTCTAACCTGGGTATGTTTGGCATACAGGAGTTTACTTCAATCATCAACCAGCCTAACTCGGCTATCCTTTCGGTAGGTGCTATCGTTCAGAAGCCGGTTGTGAAGAATGGCCAGATTGTAGTGGGCAACACCATGGTAGTAACCCTAACGTGCGACCACCGCACAATAGATGGCGCTACAGGTGCACAGTTCCTGCAAACGCTTAAGCAATACATAGAGAACCCAGTAACCATGCTTGCATAAGTTATAACGGTTTTTAAGATAATAATACCCGCACTGAAAAGTGCGGGTATTTTTTTATTTTAGGGGTATGAAATTAAAAGAGCTTTTAGGGATTTACGATGATATGGAAAGGGCGCTTGCGGTACCCCACCGGGTTAAAAAGCTGCAGTTACTGTTTCCGGATAATTTAAATGCGTATGCTGATGATTTTCTGAAATTTGAAAATCTTACAGTGCTTGATATTCATGCCGGTTTAAACCATGTGCCTTATATCCCTGAACAGATAGCATCTCTTAAAAAGCTAAAGAAATTAAGCGTGCTTAACCTGCCATTTACAAAGCTGCCCGAATGGGTATTTGGTATGTCTAACCTGGAATATCTTATGCTTAGGGGGCATGAGGTTACTGTTTTGCCATCATCTGTAGGTAATTTACAACGCTTAAAAATACTTCGCATTGAAAACTGCGAAATTACTGCACTGCCGCCGGAAATTAAAACGCTTAAAAACCTTAAGCACCTGTCTCTTGTCCATACATGGGTCAGGGATTTAACGCTTGATGACCTGCCGCCTAATCTTACGGTGTTACACATTCCGTATGGAACAATGACTGATGCAGAACTGGATAAGGCTAAGACATTTATACCTTCGTTAAAGATTCTGGTAACAACGTTTTCATGCTACAAATGGGGAGAGTATAGTCCTTTTCCAAAAGGGAGCGCGGCTGATGGAGCGGGTTCAGAATAATACACCGGCCTTTGCTGTGGGATGTCGTTGTCTTAAAACGTTATACATTCATTATCTTTTTCATACCTTAGCCCTACAAACACAAAACTCCAATGAAGAAAGCATTTGTTCTATTGCTGGCAGGCCTTGCACTGTCTTGCGCACCTAAAAAAGACTATACGGTAAAACAGGAATCGGTAGAGAAAACCATCAAATTCCTGTCGGATGACGCGCTTAAAGGCCGTCTTGCCGGTAGCGAAGGGTTACAGACCGCCGCACAATACCTGGCTGATAATTTTAAGAAAAACGGTGTTAAGCCATACTTTACTACCTACTTTGATACGCTAAGCAATTACAAAGAAACTACCTACAACGTTATTGGCTATCTTGAGGGTACCGACCCTGAACTTAAAAAAGAGTTTGTGGTTTTTGGCGCGCATTATGACCACATAGGTGTTGCCGATAAGCCTGTAGATGGCGATAGTATTTACAACGGTGCTAATGATGATGCTTCAGGATGTACCGCGGTTTACGAACTGGTTAATTACTTCGCTAAAACCAAAAGCAACAAACGCAGTATACTGTTCTGCTATTTTTCGGCAGAGGAGGCAGGTTTGCTTGGTTCGCGCCACCTTGCGCCAAAGCTTAAGGAAAAAGGCTTTAATATTTATGCCATGCTTAACTTTGAAATGGTGGGCGTGCCTATGAAAAGCGAATCGATGCAGGCGTATGTTACCGGATGGGGTATGAGCAATATGGGCGACAAGATTAACGAATATGCGGGTAAAACTTTTGTGGGCAACCTGCCGGCTGAGGGTCAGTACCAGCTTTTCCGCCGTAGCGATAATTATAGCTTTTACCAGGAGTTTAATGTGCCAAGCCAAACCATTTGCACGTTTGACTTTACCAACTTTGACTATTACCACCATGTAAAAGACGAGTTTGCCAATATGGATGTGGTGCACATGACGGCTTTTATACAGCAGGTGCTGCCCGTTGTAAACAAAATGGTGAATACCCCAACTAAAGAAATTGTACTTAAAAAATAATGAAGAATGTTATTATAACCGGCACCAGCCGGGGTATAGGCTATGCACTGGCACTACAGTTTGCCAATGCAGGGCATAATGTATTGGCCATAAGCCGAAAAATGCCGCAGGAGCTGCTGGAGCATGAAAATATTACCTGCCTGAGCGCCGACCTGGCTGAGGGCAATACAACCCCTGTAAGCGATTTTATTAAGGCTTCTTGGACTCATGCTGATGTTGTGATACATAATGCAGGAGCGCTTGTCTTAAAGCCCTTTGAGCAGATTACAGCCGATGAGTTTGAATACATTTACAAAGTAAATGTTTTTGGTGTGGCGGCCTTAAACCGTGCCGTATTGCCGTTTATGCAGGCCGGTGGCCATGTGGTAAGCATTAGCAGTATGGGCGGGGTGCAGGGCACCATGAAGTTTGCGGGGTTATCGGCATACAGCTCAAGCAAGGGGGCGGTAACCATTATGAGCGAACTGCTTGCTGAAGAATATAAAGAGCAGGGTGTAAGCTTTAACGTACTGGCACTGGGTGCAGTAAATACCGAGATGCTTCAGGAGGCGTTTCCAGGGTATGTGGCACCGCTACAGGCAGTACAAATGGCTGATTATATTTACAATTTTGCCCTTACGGGTAATACATATTTTAACGGAAAGGTATTGCAGGTAAGCAGCAGCACGCCATAAATATGACAGATGTTTTAGCCAAATACATACCGGAGCACGCCGTAGCGCCCGTTTTTGAGCTTATAAAGCACTACGGCGTGCACCTTAAAATTGTTAATGAGCGCGTTACCCGCCACGGCGATTACCATCGCGATGCTTCCGGCTACCATCGTATTACGGTTAATGCCAGTCTTAATAAATACCGTTTTCTTATCACATTGGTGCACGAAATTGCCCACCTTGCAGCTTTCGAAAAATTTGGGCGTAACATAAAGCCCCATGGCGATGAGTGGAAGCTTACTTTCCGCAACCTGATGGTGCCATTTATACGGCCTGAAATTTTTCCTAACCACCTGCTGCCGCTTTTGGCACGGCACTTCCGCAACCCCAAGGCCAGTAGTGACACTGATGCCACGTTGTCTTTGGCACTAAAACAATTTGACGAAAAAGAGGGCGACAAGCACTACATTTTCCAGGTGCCTTACGGCGCGCTGTTCCGTATTCACAACGGTAAAATATTTAAAAAAGGGGCGCAGCGCGTAAAGCGTTTTGAGTGTGAAGAGGTTAGCACCGGCAGGATGTTTCTTTTTAACCCTAATGCTGAGGTTGAAATTTTGCCATAGCCAAAAAAATATTTGGTGTGTTTTGATTTTAACACTTTCTGTTAAAATTAACTTAATTTAACAAAACGTGAGCAATATCGCGGTATATTTAGGAAAAATTAAGCTATGTTATGAAATACACCTTACCAACCAGGGCGAAATTCGCCTGTTTCCTCGTGCTCTTCACTTTCCTCAATGCATTTGCCCAGTTACCTGATTTTACGCTTACGGTTACACCCACCGCGCAAACCTGTTTGGGTAACGGCTCACTTGCTTTTTCGGTAACCGGAAACGACCCAGGGGCAACTATGTCATATTCGGTTTACCTGTTGCCCAACACCACTACGCCTATATCAATTGTTACCACACCTACTTTGGGCGGTTTAACAGCCGGCAGCTACCAGGTAGTGGCCACGCAAACACTGGGGGGCGTTAGCAATACAAGTACCGCTAACGTTACCATTGCAAATAATGTGGTTTCGCTTGCCTACACGCTTGTGCCCACGGCAGTGCGATGTGGTACCGATGGTAAAATCACTGTACAGGTTAACACCGGAACGGCAGTGAACTATGAAATTATTTCGGGCCCGCTAACGGTGCCGCTGCAAACCTCAAATGTATTTAGCAACCTGCCTGTAGGCACCTATCAGGTACGTGTATATGATGCCTGTGGCGAAGCAGTTGTTACTACCATACAGCTCACGCAGCTTAACCCCGGATTTACTGTTGCTACCGGTGGGGTTATAAATGCGCTGCTGCCGTCGTGTACTACAGTACAGGTGGGTAACCACTATAATGTCGGGGCTAACCTAAATATATTTTATCCGCTAACGGCCCAGTTTACTGTATTTCCTCCGGGTGGCGGCACCCCTACCGTAGTAACCGGTACTGCGGCCGGCGATGCTGTAGAGGGCGATGCCACGGCTGTAATACCTTTTTATTATGACCAGCAGTATACTTATAATGTTGTTATAACCGATGCCTGCGGTAATACTTACACCCGCAACAACAACATAGTTAATGCCGAACTTTCGCTAAGTGTTGAAACAGATTTTCCTAACTGTACCGATGCTTATTTTACACTTACGCCGGCTATTTATATGCCGCCCTATACCCTTACATTTACGGCAGCACCCGATGGTTTTGACCCTGAAGAATTTAACAGTAGCCACCCTACATTTACAGATGGTTCTGCCACTTATGGCAATACCGTACCTACCGGAGATTATGCTGTTTCTATAACCGATGCGTGCGGCCATACTGCCACGCTTGAGTTTGAGGTAACCCCGCCTGATGTTAGCCCGTCAATAGTAGGGTCGGCTGCTTGTGGCAGCACCGAAGGAAATATTACTATTACCATACCTGCCCGTATAATAACGGTTGCCATTATAACCCAGGCGCCTGATGCTTATGAGCCCGTATTGCCAAACGATGTTTCGGGTTTTATTAATGCATTTGGTGCGCTTGAGCTTACAGGTATGCCTATAGGTATGTATGAGTTTTATCTTGAAGATGCGTGTGGCGAAGAGTATACCGAAACATTTCTTTTAACACCATCCGGTGGACCTACTAACCTTACTATTGTGCAAAGGCCCGGATGTGCCGAAGGCGAAGGTTCTGTAAGGATTTCTGTAGGGCCTGGTATAGCCCTGGAGCAGGTTTTAATCACAGATGCGCCTGATGCTTTTACAGAAACCCTGCCGTATGATTTGTCATCTTATATTGTGGGCAGTGTATCGCCTCCGTCAGCGTTTATGAACAGCCTTCCTGAAGGTGTGTATACGTTTTTGGTAACCGATGGTTGTGGCGTGGTGCGCGAACAGGAATTTACCGTAAACGGCTATCATGAAACCCAGAATGATTTTACTGTATTGCCATTGTGCCATGCGTTTCACCTTCAGGTAAACCATACTGCTACTACGGGTGTAAACCTGCCGTCGTTCTTTTTGCAGCGTTACAACCCTATAACCGGCACATGGGGCCACCCGGAAACCAACGTTGCCTACACAGATGGCACGCTGCCTACTATAACCAACTCAAGGCTGCTTACCAATAACTTTCTTAACCTTAACGTAATGGCTACAGGCGATTTCAGGGTTATCAAGGTGTATTATGTATACAGCAACGGCAGCTCTTCTAACTTTAGGTGTATGCACGAGGTGGCCAACTTTACTTTTGATGATGCGCCCGAAATTACCGATGCTTATACTTTTCCGTGTGCGGGAGGTACTAACGAAGTGATTATAGAAGCCACCGGCGTTGCACCGCTAACCTACAGCATTACCTCTAAAAACGGCGATGAAAGCTTTGTAATAAATAACGGTACAAGCAACCTGTTTTCGGGGTTGGAGTCGGCTACTTATAACTTCAGGGTAGTTGATTACTGCGGAAACATACGTAACATACAGTTTGACATTAATGCGCTTGAGCCTACGCAAATTGAGGCCCTGGGCTTTTGCGAAGGCGAAGACAGCAGCCTTGTTATAGACGAATTTGATTTTCTTACATACGAATGGTATGCACAGGATAACCCGGGTGTAATATTAAGCACAACGGGCACGCTACAGTTCCCGGCATTTAGTTCTACTGACGATGCAGGTACTTACATATTACATATAACTTATGATGTTAACCCTGACTCGTGCCTTAACCAAACGCTGGAATATGAAGTAGCGCCTAATACATTGCCAAACGCCGGTACAGATGCCGCAGCAGCACTTTGTAATGAGGGCGAAATTGTAAACCTTGAAAGCTACCTTACCGGCACGTTTGATACCGGCGGTACCTGGACGGAAACAACGCCAAGCGGCGCGCTTACCGGTAACCAGTTTGATACCGATGGGCTTAGTGCGGGTGTTTATACCTTTACCTACAGTGTGGGTGGCGTGTGTGGCCTGAGCGATGAGGCTACGCTAACCCTTACCCTTAAAAATATTCCAGTGGCGCCGGTACTAACGCCTGTTGCCGCAGTGTGCGAAACAGAGAACGTACAGCTTTTTGCCGAAACCGTTCTGGGGGCTACATACCACTGGGATGGCCCTAACGGCTATACATCTACAGCACAAAACCCATTACTGGCACAGGCCACCCCGGGCATGAGCGGAAACTATTCGGCTTATGTAACGGTAGATGGCTGTGTGTCGCCTATTGCATCAGTATCGGTAACCGTTAATGCCACACCGCAGTTTAGCCTTGAGGGTGCTGTAGAAATTTGTGAAGGGCAAAGCACGGTTGTTACTGTAGTGCCTGCAAACTTTACCGATGCACAGGCCACTTATGCGTGGTATGAAGAGGGTATGCCAATGGGTATAGCCACAGCAGGTATTGAAATATTTACACCGGGCGAATACCAGGTTACTGCTACGGTAAACGGCTGTGAGGCTACCCGTATGATAATTGTAACGCTTAATACCGATGCCTTTAGCTTTGAGCTTGAAGCCGGGTGCGTAAACGAAAACTACATCATATCTGTAATAAACCCTGTGGGTGTAGATGCCAATGCCGTTTATGAATGGGTAAACCCTGACGGCAGTACCCACAACGGCGGTGCCGAATATGATATAAGCGAAGGCGCTACCGGAGAATACTCGGTAACCATTACAAGCGCCGATGGCTGTTTTGTTACCCAAAGTATACAGGTAGATAATACCTTCTGTAAAATACCAAGGGGTATATCGCCAAACGGAGATGAATTTAACAACAACTTTGACCTGAGCAACCTTGATGTGCAGCACCTGGTTATTTTTAACCGCTATGGCCTTAAGGTGTATGAAGCCAATAATTATATTGACGAATGGCACGGGCAAAGCGATAAGGGAGAATTGCCTACCGGTACCTACTATTATGTGGCTACACTAAGCGCCGGAATGAAAAAGACCGGATGGGTGTACCTGCAGCGTGAAGCGAAATAAGAAATAAACAATTGCTATGAAAAGTTTCGTTATTGCGTGTGTTGCCATATTGTTTATGGCAACAGGGCAGGTATGTGCACAACTCAATGATTTTACCATAACTGCATCTGCCACGCCCCAAACCTGTTTGGGCAATGGTACTGTAAGTTTTACGGTAAGCGGCAATAATACTGCCGCAGCACTTGAGTTTGCTGTTTACCTTTTGCCCAATACAACAGTGCCTTTTACCACTGTTACGGCCATGTCGGCACAAAACCTTGTTGCCGGCGATTACCTTATTATTGCTACCCAAACACTAAACGGGCAAAGCAATACAGCTACTGCAAATGCCACCGTGGGCGATAATACGGTGCCGCTGGTATATACACTTACAACCACCAATATAGGCTGTGGAGAGGGGAGTATTACCGTAAATGTAACATCGGGCAATGCGGTGCAGTATGAAATTATTTCTGGGCCGGTTACGGTACCCCTTCAAACTTCAAATGTATTTACAGGGCTGCCTGCCGGGCAGTACCAGGTAAGGGTGCACAACAATTGTGGCGATGCATTTACCACTACTGTGCAGCTTATAACCGGCAGTAATAGTTTGCAAATTAAAGAGGGTGGTGTTGCACAGCTTGCATCGTGTAATACCATAAAAGTGTATCATCATGCCAGTACTACAAGTGCTATAGCATGGCCGTTGCAGCTTGAATATACCGTATATGGGCCTACAGGAGACCCGCAGGTTATAACCGATACTGCTACAGGCCCCGGACAGATTGTTACCGAAATACCTTTTAATGAAAGCGGTACCTATGTATATTATATAGAGACAACCGATGCCTGTGGTAATGTTTTTAACGACGGCCCTTTTATAATTTCCGGGTATATTAATTTTGCCATGCTTGTGGGGTACCAAGTTTGTGACCCAACATCTATTATTGTACGTCCGTCGGATTACTTAATGTATCCGCTAACGTTTAATTTTATCGAGGCTCCCGAAGATTTTAACCCTGTAGATTTTAATGCGTCTTACCCGTTATTTGAAGATTTTCAAACCAGTATTGTTTTTGAAGGTGGTGTATTGCCCTATGGAGATTATACTTTAGAAATTACTGATGCCTGCGGAAGGGTTATAGAAAGGGAAGTAGTTGTTGGCCCGAATATACATCCTCCCCAGGTAGTGGTTACCTATAGTTGCCAGTTAGGTACTGTAGATATTTTAACGATAGGCAAAGCCATAACAGGCCTGGTGGTTACCCATGCGCCAGAAGCTTATGAGCCGCAACTGCCACACGAACTTTTAGGCAATTCAGACCCACAGTATGGCTTTGTTATTAACGGCTTGCCTGAAGGAGATTATACGCTACATCTTACTGATGAGTGTGATAATGAATTTGATTTGCAGATTGTAATTAATACGCCACCTGCAAACATACTGGTGCAAAATTTACCGGGTTGTAGTGAAGGATTGGGGTCAGTAAGTGCTTATCGCCCGGCGAAGTTATTACAGCCTTTACCATTACCGGTGCGCCGGCCGCTTTTATGGGTACATTGCCTTTTGATGCAACAGATACTATTGCATCAGGACAATTTAGTATGTTTGGCCTGCCCGGCGGAAATTATACGTACAGCCTGATGCTTGAAGGTTGCCCTGAACCCGTAACCGGCACAATGAACGTTGTACCCTATCAGGAAACAGGTAATACTGTTGAAGTAATACCAAACTGTGGCTCGTTTGACTTGTACTTGCAACACCAGTCTAACAGTGCTACTACTTTTACAGGTTTTTGGCTGCAACGCTATGACGAAAACCTTGGGTTGTGGGTGCATCCGGGTACCGGAGCCTCTGGCGGAGATGACGTAGGCTATTTTAATGCCATACTTTTAAATAATGGCACAACAAACTATAGCCTTCCTTACACAGGCCAGTTTAGGGTTGTTAAGCGTTTTAGTGTATACGGCCACGGGTCTTCTAATAACACCTGTTATACTGTGCTGTATGAATTTACATTTACAGGTGCACCACAAATAGAAGCCGCTTATGGTTTTCCGTGTGATAACGGCCTGGCCGAAGTTATTGTTGTGGCAAATGGCGTAGAACCCCTAACATACCAGATAACCTCTAAAAACGGTCAGCCCTTTGTAGTAGACAACGGTACATCTAACGTGTTTACAGGCCTTGAAAAGGCAGTTTATAATTTTAGGGTTACAGATAACTGCGGCAACCTGGTTAACGTATTGTATGATGTATCGGTACTTGAATTTATAGAAATAGAAGCGGGCAGTATTTGCAACGGCCAGCCTGTACAGCTGTGGCTGCCGGAGTTTACATTCCTCTTGTATGAATGGTATAAGTCCGATGACCCTGATACTATATTAAGCACATCGCATACATTAAACATTAGTTCTTTTAATCCTGAAACAGATTCCGGTTTGTATATTGTTCATGTAGAATCTGTAACACCCGGCTCGTGTATCGATACCCTGTTAGAATATAATGCCATTGGAACAGCGCTGCCGCAGGCTGGTAATGATGTTGAAACAGCTTTGTGCGGCCTGGGCAATGTGCTTAACCTTTCGGTATACCTTTCGGGAGATTATGATGCTGGTGGTTACTGGCAGGATGCTGCCTTTACCGGTGCGCTAAACGGTAGTATGCTCAATACCGCCCTGCTTAACCCCGGTAGCTATGTTTTTTATTACACCGTTGCGCAATGCGATGTTACCGATACTGCACAAATAACACTGCACCTGCTTGAAAACGATAATTATCCGGTTGTGCTTGAAGGTAAATGCACCGGCGACAGCTACATTATATCTATAATAAACATGGAAGATATAGGCGCCACACAACAAATAGAATGGCAGGGCCCCGGGGGATACTCCCATACCGGCAATGATTATTTTATAGATGTTACGGGCCTGCCTGAAGGCGAATATTCGGCGGAGGTAATTAATGCCGATGGCTGCACATCGCAGGCGGCCAGCTGGTTCGAAAGGACCGATTGTACCATGCCAAGGGGTATATCGCCAAACGGGGATGAGTTTAACAACAATTTTGACCTGAGCAATTTTGATGTAAAATACCTGGTTATTTTTAACCGCTATGGCCTTAAGGTGTATGAAGCCAATAATTATATTGACGAATGGCACGGGCAGAGCGATAAAGGCGAGTTGCCTACGGGCACTTACTACTACATGGTTTCGCTGGAAGACGGAACCCAAAGAACGGGCTGGGTATACCTGCAGCGTGAAGTAAAATAAACCTGTGGCAGAAGGTTTATTAATTAGAAATCCCCCGCACAGCGGGGGATTTTGCTATTTTTTATCGTTGTGGTTGTTCTCTTCCTCTTCGGCAAGGAGGCTTTCGCGTACTTTTTTGAACAGGTCGCTTGAGTATACAAACTCCACAATGCTTTTGTTGCGGGTTTCCAATATCTGGTCTTTGTCGCCTTCCCACTCTTTAAGGCCGTTTTTAAGGAATACAATCTTTTCGCCTATCTGTAGCACAGAGTTCATATCGTGCGTATTGATTACAGTGGTAATGTTGTATTCTTTGGTAATTTCCTGCACCAGCTCATCAATTACAATACTGGTTTCGGGGTCAAGGCCGCTGTTGGGCTCATCACAAAACAGGTACTTGGGGTTGTTTACAATGGCACGGGCAATGGCCACACGCTTTTGCATACCGCCCGATATTTCGTTGGGAAATTTCTTGTTGGCATCCTTAAGGTTTACACGTGCAAGAACCTCATTTACGCGGTCTTTCATGTCGCGGCTGCGCATATCGGTAAACATTCGCAGCGGGAATGCCACGTTTTGTTCTACCGTCATAGAGTCAAACAGGGCACTGCCCTGAAATACCATGCCTATCTCGGTACGGAGGGCCCTTTTTTCATCGGGTGTAAGGTCGCTGTATATACGTCCGTCAAAGGCTATGTTGCCGCTGTCTGGCTGGTGTATGCCCAGTAGGGTTTTTAGCATTACTGTTTTACCCGAACCGCTTCGGCCTATAATAAGGTTGGTCTTGCCGGGCTCAAAGGTGGTAGAAATACCCTTAAGCACGGTGTTTTCTCCAAACGATTTAACTACGTTGTTTACTTCAATCATTAGCTTAAGAGTAATTGTGTAAGGATATAGTCAATTAAAATAATTACCACACAGCACCATACAAATGATGTGGTACTGGCCTTGCCCACCTCGAGTGCGCCACCTTTCATGTAAAATCCGTGAAAAGACGGTATGGTAGCCAGTACAAACCCAAATATAAAGGTCTTTATAAAGGCATAGGCAATGTGATAGGGTATAAACTCGCGCTGTATACCGGCAATAAACTCGTCGCTGCCTATAAAGCCGCCATAAACGCCAGCCAGCCATCCGCCTGCTATGCCCAGGAATATTGAAATAGATATTACAAAAGGGTAAAGCAAAAAGGCTATTATTTTAGGGAAAATAAGATAGTTGAGCGAGTTTACGCCCATAACCTCAAGCGCGTCTATTTGTTCTGTAACGCGCATGGTGCCTATGCTCGATGTAATGTAAGAACCTGCGCGCCCCGCCACTATAATAGATATAAAGGTAGGCGAGAATTCTAATATTACAGATTGCCTTGTGGCAAAGGCTATAAGGTATTTAGGGATGAGCGGGTTTGTAAGGTTAAGTGCGGTTTGTATGGCCACAACGCCCCCAATAAAGAACGAGATGAAGCCCACAATGCCCATAGACCCCACAATAAGGTCGTCCATTTCTTTAATGATAAGGTCTTTCATTACCTGCCACTTAGTGGGTTTATTAAAAACCTCTTTCAGCATCAGGAAGTAGCGCCCTATCTGGTGTAATGCTTTTATCATTTAGGTTGTAGAAATAATCAGCTAAAGTACCGAATTGCATCGGGTTTTCCTTAGTAGTTAATAGTTTTTTAATATAAAAAGGTGCTAAGGTGCTGAGGAAGTGGGTTTGTGGGAGGCCTAATTAGGGATGGGTTGCACTGTGCAGAAACTACCTTTGCCCCACCACTTTCATAACCGCTTTATTAATCCACACATTAACCTGGTATACCAGCTTTAGCCTGTAGGCCACAAAAACGTTGAGCACCACGGCAAGCCCGCATTTGTAAATCAGGTTTATAAGGTGCGAACCGCTATCGGGCAATAAGTATACCCCCACGCCGGTTAGGGCAAACACCACGGCCAGCTTGCCAAAGGCGGAATCAAACGGAAAAAGCCCAAACTTTTTGTAAATGAATATCAGCTTTGATGCATTGAACAGCAGCATGCTGATGAACGATGCCCACGCCACGCCGCTTATGCCCATTTTTGCCACAAACACAAACCAGGCGTTTAGCCCTATGTTTACCACAATAAGCAGTAGTATGGCCACCATGTTAAAGCGGTAGTATTTAGAGTAGGTTATAATCTCGGTATTAAAACCCGTTGCCATATTGATAAGCACGCTAAAGCCCAGTATAAAAATAACGGGCACGGTTAGCATAAGCTTTTCTGCCGAGGGGAGCAGGCTAAACAGGTCTTCTATGCCTATAAAAATACAGGTATACATAAGCGCGCCAATAAAAAACAGCAGGCGGGCAATTTCTTTATACTTCATGTTTAGCGGCCCAAGGGTGTTTTCCTGCAGGTGTTTTGATATAAGCGGTGCATATAGTGCAAACATGCCCACGGCGGGTATTTGCAGGGTTGACGCCAGTACAGAGCCGTTGCCAAAAATACCGTTTGCCTCTTCGCCTATCCAGTTATAAATTACAATACCGTCTATGCGGAAGGCCAGCAGCGACCCCACACTGCCCGCAAAGGCATACAGGCTGTAGCGGTAATAATCGCGGCGTGAAATTTGCCCGAAAAGCGTTTTAAAACGGTAGTTAAACCCGGGCTTAAAGTGCGTAAACAGGTAAGCTGCCGTTAAAACCAGTATAAGCAGGTAAGCCCCGGCATATACCCAAAGCGATGTGCTAAGGGTAAAATATCCGCCTATAAGTAAGAGGAACAGGGCAGGGAGGGTTATTTTGGGTATTATCTTTTCAAAAACGGTGGGCACGGCAAGGCGCTGCAAGTCCTGCGCCTGCTTGCGGAACAAATCTATAAAGGCCAGCGATAATGCCACCGGAAAGGCAAAATACACCAGGGCGGCATCTTTATAGCCTGTGGCAGTATTAAACAGGGCTATCGCCACAAGGGTAATGCCGCTAACCATGGCAACCGAAACCATACTGTAGTTAAACAGCTGCTTTTGTTTTTCTTCGGTAAGGGCGGGGTAAAACTTTATAAGCGCATGGCTGGCACCCAGCACCATAATGGGGTACAGCAGCTGCGATATGTTATCGATATATTTAATAGTGCCAGAAAAGGCAAAATCAAGCGGATAGATAAAAAGCGCCGAAATAATGCCTATGGCGGTGCCCATGTAATTTATAAGGGCAAAAAAGAATACCTGCCTTTGTAAGTTTTTGCTTTTCAATGCAACACGTGTGTTTGTTTGCAAAGGTAAATATAGTTTGCATTAATGGATGGCGCACGGGTATTTTTTATATTTTTGGCAGCACTAAAAACCATTAGGCCCCATGTACGAAAACAGTTTTCCGCACAAGCGCTATGCCCACACCCTTGAGTTTGTAAAAAAACACGTTGCCCCGGGCAGCAGTATTTTAGACCTGGGTATAGAAAACCCTTTTTCAGGCTTTATGAAAAAGGAGGGCTACACTGTTTTAAACACTATGGGCGAGGATATTGATAACAACCAAAGCAACATTGCCAAAGGCGGCTATGATGTTTTTGCAGCGTTTGAAATTTTTGAGCACCTGCTAAACCCTTACACCGTGCTGCAAAATGTTACCAGCGACAAGCTTATTATATCTGTACCGTTGCGCCTGTGGTTTAGCCCGGCATACCGCAGCAAGACCGATATGTGGGACAGGCATTACCACGAGTTTGAAGACTGGCAGCTGGACTGGCTGCTGGAAAAAACGGGCTGGGTTATTAAAGACAGAAAAAAATGGACGAACCCCGCTAAAAAGCTTGGAATCCGTCCACTTTTAAGGGCTGTAACACCCCGTTACTATATTGTATATGCCGAAAGGGCTAAGTAATTAGTTAAAGATAAACTTTTTGCTGTCAAGGCTTTTGCCGTTTACAAAAAGGCTTACTATGTAAGTGCCTGTGCCAAAGTTGTCTTTCTGGAACGACTTAGAAATGTCATATCCCCTTTCTTTTACGGTAAGGCTGCTTAGTACGGCACCTTTAAGGTCATATACCACAAGCCTGGCTTCGCCTACGGCTTCTTCAATATTCATAGATACCGCTATAACATCTGAAGACGGGTTAGGCGATACGTTTATGATTTTTGTGTTCTCAAAATTTACAAAGTCGCCCAGCCTTTGGAAGTTGTTGGCAACCAGCTGGTTTTGCAGGTCTTCTATCTGCGTTTGCTGTATCCTTATGGCTTCAATAAGGTAAGGTATAATCTCTATGTAGTTAACTGATTTTTTAGCCTTTTTGTCGTCGGCTGTTTCGCCCACTGCATATACAAGGTGTGGCAACACTTCTTCAACCTGCTGTGCTATAAGGCCGCTGTGGTCTCCGGCATCAAACTCCATGGCCGGGAAAGAAGCGGTATCCCACTTATAGGTAACACCTTTAAGTTTTAATACGGTTTCAAGGGCATCCTCGATTGGGGCCACATCCTGCTTGTAGCTGGCATCTGATGTAGAGATAAACACGTTGCCCCTGGCTACACCCGCAATATTAAGCTTTAGGGTTCCGGTAGTGTAGCCGCCTGTAGTAGTGGCAAGGCCTGCTGTGTTGTAGGCAAAACCGCTGCTGGTGCCCAGGCCTATGCTGGTACCGTTATCAAAAATCTGGCTGCAGGTAAGCCCGCTTGTGCCGTTTTTAGTCAGGTAATTTGCCGTAGTGCACGATGAGGTAAGCCCACCGCCCGAAAATGAGCTTGCCAGCTGACGGCTTACATTACCGTTAACATCGGCTGTAAGCACATAGGTATTGCTTATGGTAGGTATATCCTGGAAGCGTACCGCGCCTACGGTATGCAGGCGGGCAGTGGGCGCGGTTGTGCCTATGCCGGTATTGCCGTTAGCCAGCATGGTAAGAATTCTTTGTGAGTCATTCCTGAACTCGAACGCAGGCCTGTTAACAATAGGCGATGTATCTCCCCATGCAAAGCCGCCTGTGCCCGGCGCGCCCGAATTAAAAGCCGATGCCCTGCCCGTAGTAAACAACATTGTAGGCGATGTACCATTATCTGTAGCGCTCGAAATAGCCGTTGTTATAGCAAGGGCATAGGTGTTGTCTGAAGTTTTATAGGACCAGATGGTAGGATTAAACTTGTCAGCATTTTGTGTGCCGTTTGCAATTTCGAGCCTGTCGTTTGTGGCATCTGAAACCGTAAAACTGGCTACCCTTTCAGCCCCGCCCGAAACCGCTGTTGCATTGTGAGGATTAGCCACCTGTGCCAGGGCACTTGCGGTGCCGAAAAGCATAATTAACATTTTTTTCATAAGAAAGATTGGTTTAAAATTTTATTAAATGTAGAGGGCGTGCCTGTTAAAATTAACCCTTAAAAACGTTAAACCCATCATAATTTAAGGGTGTAAAAAGCTAATAATCAATTGTTTTTAGTCGCTGGATAAATAAAAAAAACGGGTATTAAATAATACCCGTTTTTTAAGATGTTGCCGTTACACTTATTTCTGTAAATAAACCCAGCCGGTTAGTGTTTCCCCATTGGTTAACACAATATAATAGTAGTAAGTGCCCACCGGTAAATCACCATCAGGAGATTGCCCGTGCCACTCGTTTGTATAATTTTCTGCTTCATATACCTGCATGCCATAACGGTTAAATACAGTTAGCTTAGCCACGCACATACTGCTCAGGTCGAAGGTTTCGTTCCACTCATCGCCATTGGGCGAAATACCTTTGGGTACATTGCATTCTGCTGCTGTGGGGCAGGGGCCTTCCCCGGTAACCTCACACGGCTCTATACGTGCCAGGTAGTGGTTGCCCTTTAAAACTGCAACACCGGGTTTCAGCACAATGGTAAAGCCCGCCTTCATGGTTATATCGGCACCGGCATTGCCGTTTATGCGGTAGCCGTTGTTTACCCTTATGGCATGGCCTGCCCAGTACAGGTATTGCGCATTGGCCTCGGTATTGGCAAGTACAATTTCGGGAGTGCACTCAGGGTCGGGCATTATTACTTTGTGGCCGTTGCCCAGCCTTTTTACATAAAAGCCCGGCCAGCCCTCGCCACCGCCTGCCAGCACCATCATGGTGTACAGGCACAGGGTTACGGTTAAAAGGCGGCGCATTATTTTTTAGCCGCTTTTAGTTGCTCAATCTCCTTTTGCTGTTCCTCGATCTTCTTGTTCATGTCTATAACATAAAGCGTAAGCTCTTCCACCTTTTCCAGCAGCAGCTTGTTCATTTCGGTAAGCTCGACACCGTTTTGCTTTACCTCTGTTTCAGACGGAATGTTTATCAGGTGGCCCTTTTGCTGTATGTACTCTTCCACCTCTTTAAGGGTGGGCAGTTTATAATCGGGCTTGAAAACATAGTCTGCCCAGTCGTCTACCTCGGCAACGCGTACCTCTTCGGTAAGGATGCCACCGGTAACAAACAGGTTGTAAAAGCTAACATCCTCTGTACCCACCTGCGTAGGGAAGGTGTTGGTATTAATGCCCACCTTGCCGTTGGTATAAATATTATCGTTAATATTCATGGGCAGTGTGCCATCGGGCTTAAGCCAGTCGGCATCGCTAATACTGCCGCCGCCGTCTGGCACGGGGTATTCAAACACGTTGCCGTTAGCATCGGTACCCAGCATAAAGGCAGGGGTGGTGGCATTGGCAAGGTTTTCGAAAGTTACGGTACCGTTAGCGTGTATAACCGATGTTGGGTTCTGTACGTTAAAACCCGTAAAGCCGTTGGTGTAAATGTTGTCGTTAATGTTCATAGGGACAGAACCGTCAGGCTTAAGGAAATCGGCATCTGCTATGCTGCCTGTAGCTGTGGGTACCGGTACTTCAAATACATTTCCGTTGGCATCAGTACCCAGTAAAAACTCCGTTACGTTAGTATTGGGAAGGTTTTGCAGCGTTACCGTACCGTTAGCGTGTATAACCGATGTTGGGTTTTGCACGTTAAAGCCCGTAAAGCCGTTGGTGTAAATGTTGTCGTTAATGCTCATAGGAACAGAACCGTCGGGCTTCAGGAAATCGGCATCTGCCTGGCCGCCTGTGCCGCCTGTAGGTACCGGGTATTCGTATACGTTGCCGTTGCTGTCGGTACCCAGCATAAAGGCAGGTGTAGTGGCATTGGCAAGGTTTTCAAACCTAAGCGTTCCGTTAGTGTGTATGGTGGCTAATGGGTTTTGTACGTTAAAACCCGTAAAGCCGTTGGTGTAAATGTTGTCGTTAATGCTCATAGGGACAGAACCGTCAGGCTTCAGGAAATCGGCATCTGCCTGGCTGCCCGTGCCGCCCGTAGGTACCGGGTATTCATATACGTTGCCGTTGTTATCGGTACCCAGCATATAAGCGGGGGTGGTGGCATTGGCAAGGTCCTGAAAACGCACCGAGCCCACCGTATGGAAACGCGCCGTAGGGGTGCTGGTGGCTATACCCACGTTGCCGTTTGCAATAATGGTCATAAGTTTTGTAGAGGCGTTGCGCCACTCAAACAGCGGCCTGTTTACAATGGCCTGGTAGGTACCGGCAGGGCCCCATACAAATTCGCCGCCATTGCCAAATTCCGGCGATGTGGGTATGGTGGTGGTAAACAGCATTAAGGGCGATGAACCCGTATCGTATAAAGACGATACCGATGAGGTAAACACCATGGAAAACGTGTTATCGGTATCGCGGTACGACCAGAATGTAGGGATAAATTTGCCGTTGTTTTGTGTGCCGTTTGCAATTTCTAGCCTGTCGTTACCGGCGCCGGCTACCGTAAAGTTAGATACCCTTTCGGAACTGCTGTCGCCACCCGATGCAGCGCCGTGCGGAAACGATACCTGAGCATAAGCACTACCCATGCCAATGCAGAATAAGAGGAAGATTTTTTTCATTTATATTTGTAAAATAGATATTAAGGTACAAATATAATTTATCCGAATAATAATTGTAATCTTTGCGCCTGATTTTGCTATTATTATGAAATACTACTGCATTATACCTGCACACAACGAAGAGGCCTTTATGGGCGTAACCCTGCAGTCTCTGGCTGAGCAAACCCTGCTGCCTGCAAAAGCCGTTGTGGTAAATGATAACAGTACAGATGGTACTGCCGCCATTGTGCAGGAATATGCCGCAAAATATTCGTGGATTTCATTGGTTAATAAAGATTCGGCGGCCATACACCTGCCGGGCAGCAAGGTTATACAGGCCTTTAATGCAGGATATGAAACGGTAGACCGGGATTATGATATTATTGTAAAGCTGGACGCCGACCTTATTTTACCCCCTGATTATTTTGAGAAAGTAATAGCTGCCTTTAAAGCCGACCCAAAAGTGGGCATGGCGGGCGGTTTTGCCTATATTGAAAAAAACGGCGAGTGGATACTGGAAAACCTTACCGATAAAGACCACATTCGCGGGGCGTTTAAAGCCTACCGCAAGGAGCTGTTTTTACAAATGGGCGGCCTGCGCACTGCTATGGGCTGGGACACGGCCGATGAACTTATTGCCAAATTCTACAACTGGAAGGTAATAACCATAGAAAGCCTGAAAGTTAAACACCTTAAGCCCACCGGCGCCAACTACAACAAGGCGGCACGCTACAAGCAGGGCGAGGCATTTTATACCCTGGGCTACGGCTTTGTTATTACCGCTGTTGCGGGTGCCAAGCTGGCCATGCGCAAGGGGAAGCCTTTTTTGTTTGTTGACTACATAAACGGTTTCCTTAAGGCTAAAAGCGAGAAAAAGGCTCTGCTGGTTACAAACGAACAGGCAAAGTGGATTCGCGCTTACCGCTGGAAAAAAATGAAGGGGAAGGTTTTTGGGAGTAAGTAGTTAGCCAGGTAGCAGATGGCAGGTAGCAGATGGCAGGTAGCAGTTTACGGGTATTGTTTGTGCAGGAAACGGAATTACACTATATTCGGCGAACCAATCCAACTGTGCTATGAAAACCAACAAATTTGCTGAAATGCCCGATGCAAAGCTCCTTAACCTGGAAAAAACCGTTAAGGCGGTACTCTATATGTTTGCAGCGGCTATTGTTATTATGCTTATTACTACAATTTATACTTCTGTTACACGCGGCTTTAGCGCTGTAAGTGTACTGCCTGTTGCCTTTTTGCCTATTCTGCTGCTTAATGTTAACAACCTGAACGAAATCAAGAAAGAGATTAAGGCCAGGGGGTTGAGGTAGTTTTTAGGAGGCAGCCTTCAAATGGCAGTAGGCAGATAGCAGGTGGCAGTAGGCAGGCCGTTTGTTGCTGAAAATTTTTACCCAAAATGTAATTGACAGGTGCGAGGATTAAACATGCAATAAGCTTGTGGCAGCCAGGAAGTTTAAATACTACTATTATGAAAACACAAAAGTATAAGGTGGAAATGAGCATACTAAAACCTTTGATTTCAATTAAAAGTTTTATGTGTTTGTTTTTAATTGCCATATTAAGTGTTAGTTGTGAGGAGAAAAGTCAAAAATGTCCTGATTGTCAAATAATTTATAGCCCTGATAATATGTCGTATATATTTGACTTTCCTGATACAGTTTATAAAAACAAAGAATATTCAGGTGTAATAATTTATAAAAACGTATTAGACACAATCACTAAGAAACTGTCCAATAATTTAGATTCTATAAGGAGTAGAGATATTTACTATACATTAGCAAAGACTCAAACTTTAAAGCATAGTGATAATACGTTAACTAAAATGGCGGTTGATACCTTTGCGGCAATTGATTACAGAACTATTCCCTTGTTTAACTTGAAATTTGAAAAAGAGGGTGTTAATTATATAGATGGCTTTATTACTGATATTGGATATATAAAGAAGGATACCGATAGTGTGAGAATGATTACTAATGAATTTAGAGTTGCCCACAAAGTAGTGGTAATAGACAGAGATAAACAATAACTTTTGTGCAGTCACAAAATCCTGACCTATTGTAAACGAGCTTTAATTAGCCCAATTTTGATATTATAAAAACCAATTGATTATGAGTGGAAAGAAATTTGCCGAGATGACCGATGAAGAACTGTTAAAGCACGAAAAGTCGGCAAAGGTAATTACCTATTTGTTTTTAGGCGCTGTGGTAGTGCTAATAGTGCTTGCTGTTATTAACACACTTAAAAACGGGTAGCGCGTTAACCATGATGCCTGCAGGGTTTTTGCCCCTGCTTATGGTAACGCTGGGTAGCCTGGGCAACGTTCAAAAGGAAATAAAGTCGAGGGGGCTGAAATAGTAGTTTCCAGTAGGCAGATAGCAGATAGCAGATGGCAGGTAGCAGATAGCAGTTTTGCGGACTACTTTTAAGATTGCTTCGTCGTTCCTCCTCGCACCCGAGGGCTGTGCCCGAACTGACGAAGTAATGACGGCATCTGAAGAAAGGATTAGATGCTTATAGGTGCTTACTCATGTGTGCTTACTCATGTGTGCTTCGACAAGCTCATGCCCGGGTCAGTCATGCTTACTTAAAGCACTTTGCTTTGACTCCCGATAGCTGCCCAACAGCATGACTGCCTCCTGAACGCTGCCATCTGCCGCCTGCTACCTGCTATTGCCTGATACGTCTAAAACGGCTTCGCCATAAATGGCCTCGTTGTTTTCAATATTAAGGCCCTGTAGTACCATTAAAAACTCGCCTTCAAGGTCTGATGTGGTAAAGGTTACGGTGGCCTTGCCGTGTTCATCTGTAATTACATTGGGCTGCCAGTGAAGGGTGGTGTAAAACTTCATGTCATACTCGTCTTCAAACACCATCTCAGGGAAATCTTCGGGCAGGGTAATGGTTTTAAGCAGTACCACTTTTTCGGGTTCCTGGCTGCCTCCGCGCAGGCACTGGGTGTAGAGCATTTCGCGCCCATCTACAAAATACCGCCCACCTATTATGGGCTTAAAGCCGCTAAGGTGGTTTTTGCAGTTTAAAATGTTGTATTCGCACACATAATCCATACAGTTTGCGGGATAATCGCGCACCCATTTCTGGTAGTCGGCATCGCTGTAGCCACGCCTCTTTTTTTCTATAACCACCTCTTCCAGGCGGTATGCCCCGGGTATATCGGGCAATACGGCCGTTTGTGCCGCCAGCCTGTATTGGGGCAGTTCAAAGCTTGCATTGGCCAGCCATTTGTTGTCAAAATCCACGGCATCATTAGTAAAGGTAAGGGTGTTTTTGCCAAGCTCGCCATCGTTAAAAAACAAAAAGCAGTCTTCGCCTTCGGCAACCATAAGGTTTTCGGGGCTTATGTAAAAACTGCCGTCGGCGTTTGGGCTAAAAGAAGTTGGCCCGTCGGGTATCATCATTATTATTTCGGCGAGGGGTGGGTCTTTCTTTCGTTTGGGCAGTATGTGGCCCTGTGCGCCGGCTTTAATGGGCAATATGCCTGTTATGCTGCTAAAATTGCCCCGCCATTTTTTTGAAGCCAGGTAGTTGTTTACCTGCGCGTTATCCAGTTTGAGTATTTGCTGTATAGTGTTGGGGCTGTCTATGGCGCTGTAGCGCGATGCCGTAATGGTTTTGTAGCGGGTTTTGTCTACCAGGTTGCGGTGCACCACAGCGGCCGAGAGGTTGGCCTGTACGGGCTTGCCCTCTGCATTGGTTACCGTAAGGGCGGCATTTACCTTTTGGCGGGTGGCAGACTGTTTACTGCCAAAATCAACCGTAACGGTATAGCCATTTTGCGTGCCGGTGTAAAACAGGCGTTCGCTGAGCAGTTTCCCCTGTGCGGAATACAGTGCTGCGCTTATTATTTTGTGGGCGGCCTCCTGCGGCAGTACTACGGGCATGGCAGCGCCTGCGGGCAGGGTTAGGTCTTTGGTAAAGAGTTCTTCGCCCTGGCTCCACAATTCAAGCTTTACGGTTTGGGGCAGGCTGCCGTTAGCAATTAAAAGACGGTTGCCCTGCACGCTGAGCGATACGCCCACTTTTTTAACCTCAAGGGGTATGGTTGCACTAAAGCTTTCTGAAGGGTGCGCTGCCGTAACGCTGTATGTGGCGTTTTTTACTGTATGCCGTATAAGGGCTACCCCCTGTATGTTGGTAACTGCGGTTTGTACTGTTGTGCCGTTCTCTAAAAGGTTTACCGCCATATCTTTTACGGGCTGGCCCATATCATCAAGCGCCTGTATGCTTATGCCGCAGGGTGTGCCCATTATGGCCGTGCCGCCTTCGGGTACTGCGGTAACACCTATTTTGCGCTGTTGCGAGGGCAGCACCAGGTTTAACGGTACTGCTTTGCCGCTTATGGTAAAAGCCCCCTCAACCGAAAGGTGAGCGTGGGCATCAATATCAGGATAGGTAAAGGTTACCGAGGCGAGGCCGCTGGCATCAGTGCGCAGCCGGTCGTTAAGTATGGGTTTGTTGCTGCCCTGCGCCGTTACGGTAAAACGCCCTTTGGCATCTACCACGGGGCGGCCGTTGCGCAGCAGGCTAAACTGCAGGGTAACGGGGTTGCCGGGCTTCATGATAGTGCCCTCTGACACGGTTACGGCGGCTACGGGTGCGCCCTCTATGTTGTTTATAACGCTTATGCTTTGGGTAAAAACATCGGCAGCATCAATACCCGTGTTGTTGCCATAGGCCATAAGGGTGTAGTTGCCGGGCCTAATACTATCGGGTAATACCAGCTGGCCGTGGGCACGCAGGTCGTAAGCTGCAAACTCGCGGGCGGCCACTATGTTCTTTTGGTTATCGGTAAGGCGCACCAGCAGGGTTTCGTTAGCCTTGCCGGTGGTACTGGGCATGTAGGCCTTGAGCCAGATGGTTTCGCCGGGTACGTAGATGTTCTTGTCAATATGCACATAGGTAAAGGCCACCGGGGGGTGCTGTGCTTTTAGCGCAAGGCTGAAAAGTAGCGCAATTATGAAGGTGAGGTTTTTCATGTAACCTCAAATATAGTTATTATACCGCAAAGATTCTCAGTATGTTTTTTAAAAAGGATTGGTGTTGGTAGTACTGGAGATACCTATGGTATTTTTTGGAAATAAAGAAGCCACGAATTACACGAATTTTCACAAATAAAAAATTAGAGAAATTAGTGTAATTCGTGGCTGGTATTTTTTTAATGTTTCACACCGTGAATCCAAGTTCCGAAAATGAAATATTAGCGTTAATTTCCTGTTAAAACGTAAGAAATTACTGTGTTAGATTTTATACACAAATGCGTTGATATTCATACCCGCACCTACCGATGCAAAGATAACTGCATCGCCCTTATTGAGCTGGTGTCCGGGCAGGATATCTTTAATCATTAAATCGTAAAGCGTTGGTATTGTGGCTACTGAGCTATTTCCGAGCTTGTGGATGCTCATGGGCATGATGCCTTCGGGCATGGGTTGGCCCTGAAGCTTGTAAAAACGCTGTACAATGGCCTCGTCCATCTTTTCGTTGGCCTGGTGTATCAGAATTTTCTTGATGTCAGTAATTGCTATTCCGCTGTCTTTCAGGCAGTCAAGCATGGCTTGGGGCACACGGCTCAGGGCAAACTCATATATTTTGCGTCCGTACATTTTGATGTAGCGCACATCCGGGTCGTGGTCTTTATTGTAGGAATTTCCGTAAAAAAGGAAGTAAGCCTCATCATAAGTGTATGATGTTGAGGCATGTGCAAGTATGCCGCCTTCTTCTTCGGTAGCCTCTATAATGCTTGCCCCTGCGCCGTCGCTGTAAATCATGCTGTCGCGGTCGTGTGGGTCAACCACACGGCTAAGAGTCTCAGCGCCAATAACTAAGCATCGTTTTGCCATGCCTGATTTGATGAATGCCATGGCCTGGATAACGCCTTCAACCCACCCCGGGCACCCGAAAAGGATGTCGTAAGCCACACATTTTGGGTTCTTTATGCGCAGGCTGTGCTTTACGCGGCTGGCAAGGCTTGGCAGGATATCGGTCTGTATGGCACCCTCCTTAACGTTGCCAAAATTATGGGCAAATATGATATAATCAAGGGTTTCGGGGTCTATACCTGCGTCTTCAATGGCTTTTTCGGCTGCGTAAAAGGCTATGTCTGAGGTTAGTAAATCTCCCGTTACATAGCGGCGCTCTTCAATGCCGGTTATCTGCTGGAACTTCTCTGTAACCACTTCATTAGAATAGGGCAGGGGTTTGCCTTCCTCATCAAGGAACTGGTGGCTGGCGAAATCGATATTAGGAACGATGCGGGTAGGTATATAGCTACCGGAACCGGTTATTTTGATGCTCATTTCAGGATGTTTAAAATCTTAGTTTGTTATATGTAACGCTAAGTTAGGCATTATTAGCATTACAATATTACAAAAAATATTATGCTTGCATATAAAATATAGTTTTAAAATTCAAGGTGTTATAAAATTATCACATTATCAGTTTTGTGCGTTATACAGCTTAATTTTCATAACGGTTGCAATGCTTTCTGCCCGTGTTTTTATCTTTTCTGCATTAAGCCCGGTAAATAGGCTGTCTACAGTGGTGTTAAAATGCCCCAGCCAGATGCTAAAATGCTCACCTGTAAGGCGTTCCTGTGCGTTTAGGTCAAGGTGTATCTGCATGGGGTTTTTCTTATAACTGCCTGTGTGGAAAAGGCTTAGTTCCCAAAAGTCGGTTAAAGAAGGCATGTGTTCCTCAAGGTTTATTTTGGCAATATCCGTAAAAATATAACTTATGCCGGGGTCATTTAACAGGCGGGTGTAGAACGCCCACAACAGCTGTTCAAGGTCGGTACGGGTTTCAATATCTTTCATGTTCTGATAATTTCCGGTAAAGGTACTACAGCCGGCAGTTGGCGATTTATGACCTTAGTCATAAAAAAACTCCCGCCAATGGCGGGAGTCTTCGTTATTTTAGTTTTCCATGTAGGCCTCAATTGGTGCGCAAGAGCACACCAGGTTGCGGTCGCCATAGGCATCGTCTACGCGGCGTACGCCCGGCCAGAACTTGTTTTCTTGCAGATAATCAAGCGGGTAGGCGGCTTTCTCACGGCTGTATGGTAAATCCCAGGTATCGGCCGTAAGCATAGCAAGTGTATGCGGAGAATTCTTAAGTACGTTGTTTTTATCGTCGGCGCTGGCCTCGTCAATCTCTTTACGGATGGCAATCATGGCATCGCAAAAACGGTCAAGCTCCTCAAGGTTTTCGCTTTCAGTAGGTTCAACCATCAGCGTACCTGCTACAGGGAAAGACACCGTAGGCGCGTGGAAACCGTAGTCCATCAAACGCTTGGCTATGTCAGTAACCTCAATGCCGTTGGCTTTAAACGGACGGCATTCTAGTATCATTTCGTGGGCAGCACGGCCCAGTTCGCCGGTATAAAGGGTGTCAAAGTAGCCAGCAAGGCGCTCCTTAATGTAATTGGCGTTAAGTATGGCGTGGTGTGTGGCGCTGGTAAGGCCTTCTGCACCAAGCATAGTGATGTAACCATAAGATATTAAGCATACAAGTGCTGAACCCCATGGCGCTGCAGATATAGCGGTAATGGCCTTATCGCCGCCTGTAGTGATAACCGGGTTGCCCGGAAGGAACGGTACAAGATGCTCTGCTACACAAATAGGGCCAACACCCGGTCCACCACCACCGTGAGGTATAGCGAAGGTTTTGTGCAGGTTAAGGTGGCACACGTCAGCACCAATAGTGGCAGGGTTTGTAAGGCCTACCTGGGCGTTCATGTTAGCGCCATCCATATACACCTGGCCGCCGTTTTCGTGTATTATTTTGGTAACTTCTATAATAGAAGCCTCATACACACCGTGTGTAGAAGGGTAAGTAACCATTAGGCACGCAAGGTTATCTTTGTGCAGTTCGGCTTTTGCCCTTAGGTCTTCTACGTCAATATTTCCGTTTTCAGATGTTTTGGTAACCACAACCTCCATACCGGCCATATGGGCGGTAGCAGGGTTTGTGCCGTGTGCCGAAGCCGGTATCAGGGCAATGTTCCTGTGGCTTTGGCCAATAGACTCCTGGTAAGCGCGGATAACCATAAGGCCTGCATATTCGCCCTGTGCGCCACTGTTAGGCTGTAGGGTAGTGCCTGCAAAACCGGTAACCACGTTAAGTTGCTCTTCCAGTTTTTTAAGCATGGTTTGGTAGCCCTGCGCCTGCTCTACAGGTGCAAACGGGTGCACGCTGTTCCAGCTTGGTAAGCTTAGCGGCAGCATTTCTGCGGCAGCATTAAGCTTCATGGTACATGAGCCAAGCGATATCATCGAGTGGTTTAGCGCAAGGTCAAGGCGCTCCAGCTTCTTGATGTAACGCATAAGCGCCGTTTCGCTGTGGTATTTGTTAAACACCTCATGCGTAAGGAATTCGCTGGTGCGGATAAGGTTTTGCGGTATATAGGCCGTTTCACTAAGTGCAGAAACAGTCTCAGCCGTTTTGCCTGTAGCCTCAGCAAATACAGCAATAATATCGTTAATGTCTTTAACCGAAGTAGTTTCGTTAAAGGCAATGCTAACCGTGTTTTCGTCTATGTAGAAGAAGTTGATTTCCTTCGCTTCGGCGGCAGCCTTAACTTTAGCGGCATCAGCCTTCACTACAATGGTGTCAAAGAATGATGTATTAGTCTGGTATACACCCAGTTTGTTAAGCGCATCGGCAGTAGTAACGGCACTTGCGTGAACCTTATCGGCAATGTACTGTAGGCCTTTAGGGCCGTGGTATACGGCATACATACCCGCCATAACGGCAAGCAGTACCTGTGCAGTACAAATGTTAGATGTAGCTTTTTCACGCTTGATGTGCTGCTCACGCGTCTGTAACGCCATACGTAGCGCACGGTTGCCGTTAACATCGATAGTTACGCCAATAATACGGCCCGGCATAGAACGCTTGTATTCGTCTTTTGTGGCAAAGAACGCCGCGTGAGGGCCTCCGTAACCCATTGGTATACCGAAGCGCTGGGTAGTACCCACCACAACATCGGCACCAAGCTCACCCGGTGAAGTAAGCTTCACAAGGCTAAGGATATCGGCCGCTACAGCTGTTTTTATGTTGTTTTCTTTTGCTTTGGCTATAAAGGCTGCATAGTCAAACACCTGGCCAAATTTGCCCGGGTATTGCAGGATAGCACCAAAGAAATCAGCCGAGAAATCAAACTCCTCGTGGTTGCCTACAACAAGCTCAACGCCAATAGGGGTAGAGCGGGTTTGCAGTACGCTAAGGGTTTGTGGCAGTATCTCTTCGCTAACAAAGAATTTGTTTACGTTGGCTTTCTTCTGGTCGCGGGTACGCACATCAAACAGTAGTGCCATAGCCTCGGCAGCAGCCGTACCTTCGTCAAGAAGCGATGCATTTGCTATTTCCATACCGGTCAGTTCAATAACTGTAGTCTGGTAGTTTAGCAGCGCCTCAAGGCGGCCCTGAGCAATCTCGGCCTGGTAAGGCGTGTAGGCAGTATACCAGCCCGGGTTTTCGAAAATATTGCGTTGAATAGGCGCCGGAACAATGGCAGGGTGGTAGCCCAAACCTATAAAGCTCCTGAAGATTTTGTTCTGGCTGCCCAGTTTGGTTATGTGGTTAAGGTACTCATACTCAGTAAGGGCGGGCTCAAGGTTAAGCGGCGCCTTTAGCAGGATGTCATCTGGTATTGTTTCATATATCAGCTGGGCCATGTTGTCCACGCCAATAGTTTTAAACATATGCTGCAAGTCGGCCTCTCTGGGGCCAATATGCCTTAAAGCAAAAGCATCAGTTTTCATGTATAGTATGCGTTGTTTTTAAAGGCACAAAATTAGTGATTTATCTTCAGATTTTAATAATATGAAAAGCTTGATTTTGTGAATTTTTCAACACAAAACAGATGCTGTTGTGATATTGATTATTTTTGTAGGATGGATATGGCAAAAAGGCTTTTTTACTTCTACATACACGGCAGCATTCACGTGGCAATTGCCGTGCTGAGCCTGGTGCTCATGACGTATCATATGTTTAATTTACCCTTTGATGCCCCCATGGCTGGCTTTGCCTTTTTCGGGACGCTTTTTGGGTACAACTTCATAAAATATGAGGCGCGCTTCAGGAAAAAGCTACCACTGAGGCGCTTTCATAAAGCTGTGGCAGCCATTAGTATAACAGCGCTCATACTGGGGGCAGTATGCTTTTTCCTGCTTAACCGCGAGGCACAACTGGCATCGCTGGCGTTTGCGGCACTGTCGGTTTTGTATGCCGTGCCGTTTGGTTCAAGGGGTAATTTACGCAGCCTGGCGGGTATAAAAATCTATATTGTAGCGTTGTGCTGGGCAGGTGTTACCACGCTTATGCCGCTGCTCAACGCGGGGATTGACCTGGGGCAGGATGCATGGCTTAAGTTTTGCCAGCGTTTTTTGCTGACTATCATACTGATACTGATTTTTGAAATTATAGACCTTGCCGAAGACAACCCCAGCCTGAAAACCGTGCCCCAGAAAATAGGGATAAAAAACACCCGCCTGCTCAACATTATGCTGCTGGCTGTGTTTTACTATCTCGAATTTTTAAAGACCTATGTAGATAGTAACCAGCTGGGGGTAAACGTAGCATTGGTGCTGGCCGTGGGGCTTTTTACCATGGGGGCATCGCCGGAGCGCAATAAATACTACACCCTGTTTTGGGTTGAAAGTGTGCCGATATTCTGGCTGGGGTTGGTGTATTTAGTGGGTGGGTTTTAGCTTTTTACAAGGTTTGTAAGGGCCTGGCTAAGCCTGCCGTATGAAAATGTAAAGCCACTATCCTGTAGCCTTTTAGGGATAACATTGCGGCTTTTGAGTACCAGTTCGGTCTCAGTGCCTATTAAGGCTGCGCCCATCTTTAAAAGCCATTTGGTTATCGGTATGCCAAACGGCCTGCCTGTAGCGCGTTGCAAAGCCGTCATAAATTCTGCATTTCGTACCGGAGTGGGCGATACCACATTAACCACGCCTTCCATTTTATTGGTTATGATAAATGCCACGGCACGGGCAAAGTCGGCTTCGTGAATCCAGCTTACAAACTGTTTGCCGCTGCCCTGCCTGCCGCCAAGCCCTGCTTTTACAAGGTTTTTTAGCGGTACAAAAGCCCCGCCGTTTTTGCCTAAAACTATTGAGGTGCGCAGTGCGGTTTTAATGGTGTGCGGCGTTTCGGCAGCAAAAAAGGTGCTTTCCCAAACTTTGGCTACATTCATAGAAAAATCATGGCCAATTTCGCCTGTTGCCTCATCCATCTGTTTGTCTTCAGAATGCCTGTAAATAGTAGCGGTAGAAGAGTTTAGCCAGTGTTTGGGCGGGTTGGTGCATTGTGCAATAGCCCGGCCAAGTACAGCGGTACTCTCTGTGCGCGATGCCATTATTTCACGCTTATTCTCCTCATTATACCTACAGTCTACCGACTTACCGGCGAGGTTAATAAGCACATCGGCACCTTCAAGTTCGGTTTGCCATCCGGTAAGGGTTTTGGCATCCCAATGCACATATTTTATGGTGTTATCTGTAAAGCCCTTTCCGCGGGTGAGTATTACAATTTTATGCTCTTTTTTAAAGTGGTTTGCCAGTACCTGCCCTAAAAAGCCGGTGCCTGCTGCTATTACTATTTTCATGGTTTGAATGCTTTAGTTAATATATATGTGATATACACGTGATAGAGCGCTATGCCTAAAGATAAAAAGATTATATAGTATATGCCGCCAAATGCACCACCGGTTATAATGCAGAACAGTACGGATATCCAGTAGTAATTGACCCGTATTTGTAAGGGCCTGCCAAGGCGGGGATAGAGGAAGAACATTATTGCTAATGATATCCCCACCTGATAAAGGCCCGGTAATGCCAGCACCTGTGGTAGCCCTAACAGGATGCATACCAGTGTTATAATAAACAACGTGCAGTTTAGACGGTAAGCAACTTTTAAAAAGTTTGTCATGGTTTGTAACTACACCTTAAAGGATAGCTATGTTTCATTTTTATTGGGATTTAATGAAAATACATAAGTGACATATACAAAGTATCCTGCAATGCACATTGGGATACCACAAAGAATGATAGGGATGTAAATTCTTTCTTTTAAGTTTCGAAGTGTAAGCGCTAACAGCAGCCATGTAATTACTAATATCCAGTACACGAGTAGTTTGACTGTTTGCTGCTTTTCAAATTTCCTAAGTAATACAGTAAGGATAATTGCTGTTATTACTTGGTAACAGCCCAATAAAAACTGGGCTGTTAGGGCTTTAAAACCATATGCAGTGTAGAGTGTAATGGTTAAGGCTACTGCCGCATAGTTAACGTAGTGGGCTATTCTTAAAATCATGGCTTGCCTGCTGTAAACACTATACGCTCATCGATACGGTTTTCTTTGGCTTTTCTTTTCCCACGGAAAAAGAAGTACAGGTTAAGGAACAGCATGAAGCCCAGGTAAATGCTAAACCCGCCTATTTTGTAGCTTAGCGCCTCTACAAGTGCCTGGTAGCTGTTGTTATACAGGTCTATGCGCAGTATAAGGAATGCGAAACCAAGGTTGAGGAGATAAAACCCGGTTTCAAAAAGCTTGTTGGTGGCGTTTGCAATTTCTTCGCGGCCTTTAAAGATGTCGAGCATAAAAATGCGGGCGTTTTTAAAGAGCGTGCGGCTTACTATCAGTGTAAGTGCTATTGCCACAGGCAGGTAAATAAAGTAGCCGGTAAGGATTTTGGTGGTTTCCATAATATGTAGTTTTATGTTTAATGAATAAGTTTCTTAACGTATTTGGTAATAACAAACAGGTTGATGTAGTGCAGCGCTGAGAGTATCAGCACTATCAATGCTATACGATAACTGAGTGTTTCTAAAAGCATGGCCCATGTTGTAATTTTCTGCCAGCTGATGAGCGTGGTGGCTGCGTAGCCTATGTTAACCAGGTAGTAGCCTGTGAGCAGTATTTTGTTAATGCGGGTACACAACTCTTCATGCCCCGGCATTAGGGAGAGTACATACACGTTGCCGTTTCGGTAGCATATTTGCCCCACTACTACAATTATATAGGCTACTGCCGCCAGAAAAATACCGTATGATACAAGGTTGAGGTTCATGGTTCCGGGTTTAAATATCCGTTTATGCAGCTGGTAACATATACAAAATAGCAGGCAACACACATAGGGATTACGAATATAAAAAGCACTGTGGCTGTTGTATTGTCCTCATATGCAAGCCATGTTACCAGGGCTATGAACACAGCTGCTAAGGCAAATGCCCAATACCTTAAAAGCAGCTTCTTGCACCTCTCGTTAAGTTTTTCGTAGTAAGCTATTGTAATGATTGCGGCAAGTAACAGTTGTAGCGAACCTAATATAAGCTGGGCAAACATGCCAAGAAATAGGGTTACGTACAGTAACAGGGTAATGCCCAATGCAAAGAAGTTTATGTAGTGAATATATTTCATATTGTAAGTTTTAAATTTTCAGTAATTATTGAAACATTAGAATAAAAATTTTTACTTCATTACTTTCATAACAAGGCGTGCCAGCCAATTGTCTTTGTATTCGGTTACTTTTTCAATCATATTATCTGCCTTAAGTACAAAATCATAGAGTTTAGAAGTCTGGTCTTTAAACTGCTTTGCCTCGGCAGATGTATTGGTTATATTAGCAGTAGATACTTCTTTAAGTACTTTAAGTGCGGGTTTAATTTCGCGGCGGCTGCGTTCCTGGGCTACCTTAACGGCAAGCTCATCAAGGTCTTTTTCGGCAACAAAAAACTCGCGGCGTTCCCCGGGTTTCAACTCCTTATATATAATACCCCAGTCCATTAGCGAACGCAGGTTCATGCTGGCATTACCACGGCTTATGTGCAGTTCTTCCATAATGTCTTCCATAGAAAGCGGTTCGTGTGCCACCATAAGCAGGGCGTGTATTTGCGCCATGGTTTTGTTAATGCCCCATTGCGAGCCTAAAGCCCCCCAGGTTTGCACAAACTTATTTTTTGCCTCTTTGAATTCCATGAAGTAAAAGTAATACAAAAATTCTAAACTTTCAAAAATAATTGAAAATAAATAATACAAAAAAGGCTCCCTCTTTCAGGAGCTGTGTTTTAATTTATTGGAATAAAGAGGTTTACATAAAACCTGCCGCCGTTTTCCCTAACCGGATTTACTATGTTTGCAAAGTCAGATTTCCATTTACTATTGGTAAAACAAAAGTCATAACCGGCATTCAGTACAAAAGACCTGCGGTTGTTTTTGTCTTTAAAGGCTAATGATGCTGATGGCCCTACAAACCACGATTGGTTACGTAGTGGAATAAAACCGGTGTTGGTTTCCGGGTTAAGGTCGTCCATATCAATTTCTGTAGCATCAGAAAATACAGAAAGGTTGCTTGCTATAAAGGTTACATCGCCACCGGCAGCAAACTGCAGTTTATTGTTTTCGGCAAGAATGTATTGCAGCCTTAGCTTAACGGGAACCTGTAGCAACTGAGAGCCGTCTTTCTTCCTGTTATTAAAGGTGTAGGTGGTGCCAAATTCAAAGGTAAGCGACAGGTTGTTCTCAAACGTGGCGTTCCAGCCAATGACCGACGCCGGTGTTACGCCAGGCAGTTCTTTTACCCCGCCGGCAGCCAGGTTGCTGTTTATGTTATAGTCCGGGTGAAACGCAGCGCCAAAACCAAAATACCATTCTATCTCGGTTTTTGTGCGGGTTGTTGTGGTTTCGGTCTCCTGTGCAAAAGCTTTGCCGGCAAAAAGCGCCAGCAGCAGTAAGGTGATTTTCTTCATAATTGTAAGGTGATTAAATGATTGATGATGATTTTAAAAGAACAGGTGGAGTACTTTCTCCACAAGGTGTACAAGTACTGTTAGCATGGTTTTATTGTTTATTGACAGATTTTCTTGGTGTAAAAGATAACACAATGGCTGTAACTGCACCTATTGCCAAATATGTATAAATCTCTTTTGTAAACAGGTACTTCGATGCGATTATGCAAATTAAGTCGGCAATAACCAGTATGGCGAATAGCAGGATATATTTTTTAGTGTAGCTCATTTTGTGCCGGTTTTATTGGTTTATAAAGCAAAAGTAAGGCAGCTACACCGCCTAAAATTGTATAATTGGGACAACCCGCCTAATTTTCAAAATGCCAGTACACAGCTTCCTGGCTGCCCAGGCGGGTAAGGTTGTGCAGCAGGTCTTTAGGCGGCTGGTGGGTAACCGATTTAAAATGCTTTATAAAATGGGCCTGGTCATAATACAGGCTGTACAATGCCACATCGGTCAGGGTAACAGCATTACCCGCCTGTTGCGAATAGTTAAGCGCATTGCGAAACATAACCAACTTTTTATACTCTTCAACCGAGGCGCACAGGTGCTTTTTAAACAGGCGCAGCAGTGTTTTGCGGTTTATGCCCATACTGTCGCTTAACTCTTCCACACGCACTAAGCCGTTGGTGTTTAATATTTCCTGCATGGCTTTTTTAATAACCGGCTCATTAAAGCCCGTGTAAGCCTGCCTGAAAAAATCATCAAGCAGGGTGGTTTTTGCGCTTATATCAGCCGTATTATACACGTTGTTTAATGTATCGGTAAATGCCTGGCCAAAACAGGTAAGCTGAGAAAACGGTGCGGTAAATACCTCGCTAAGCGGTACGTTCAAAAAATGGTTGATGCCGAACGGGTTAAATAAAACGCCTATTTTACTGAATTTACCCGATAAATCTACCTTAAAGCTCTCGCCGGTATTTACCGAATATAAAATAGTGTAGTTGCTTTTACCGCTTGGCTTTACTGTAGAGTCGCCGGTGCCCAGTATAACTTCAGATCCTTTATAAACCGTAAGGGCATGCTTGTAATTGGGGTAAAATGTAAAAGTGTTTTCAAAACTATCGTCATCACTCCAGTGAAAATAGTAGCACGCTATGTGCTTTGCCACAAGGGCATCGGCGGGTATAACGGTTACAAAATTTCCTTTAGAATCCAATAGTTACGTGCTTTTGCTAAAAATAATCGAAAATACATCACACTCCAAATATTTGTTTAAACAAAATAATTTTAATTATTGTTTAAAATGTATTTTTAGTCTTGTCTAAATTTATATTTTTGCATTAACACAATTTACTTTTAAGATGTTTAAAAAATATATTCTTATATTATTTGGTTTTACGGCATTACACGCCCAAACAGCAAAAATAAATGGCAGGGTTACCGATGGCAAAACAGGTATACTGGCTGCTACAGTTCTTATTGAGGGGCTTAATCTTTTGGCTGTGGCCGATGAAAACGGGAATTACATTATAGAAAATATCCCGGCAGGGAGCTATGAGGTAATAGCTGCATCGGTAGGATATAGTACCTTAAGGCAAAAGTTTACCATACTTGATGGCGAAACCCAAACCCTGGATTTTAAGCTTCAGCAGGATGATGAATCGCTTGATGAGGTGGTAATTACCGGTACCATGAAAGAGGTAAGCCGTATGGACAGCCCCATTCCGGTAGAGATTATAACCCCGAAGCTCTTTAAAAAGAACCCCACCGCCAGCCTTTTTGAAGCCGTAGGGATGATAAATGGTGTGCAGCCGCAGCTTAACTGCAACGTGTGCAATACCGGCGACATACACATAAACGGTATGGAAGGTCCTTATACTATGATACTTATAGACGGTATGCCCATTGTAAGTGCCCTTTCTACAGTATACGGGCTTAGTGGTATACCCAACAGCATTGTAGAGCGTATTGAGGTGGTAAAAGGCCCGGCATCTTCGCTTTATGGCAGTGAGGCTATGGGCGGTATAATAAACGTGATTACCAAGGCTCCTTATAAAGCACCCCTTGTTAGTGCCGATTACTTTTTTACCAGCTGGGGCGAGCACAGCCTTGACGCCGCGGTTAAGATAAATGCCGGTAAGGCCAAATCGTTACTGGGTATAAACTACTTTAACTACCAGGTTAAGGCCGATAAAAACCATGATAACTTTACCGATGTTACCCAGCAAAACCGCATTTCAATATTTAATAAATGGGATTTTGAACGTGAGGAAAACCGCCAGGCCAGCATTGCAGGGCGCTATGTGTATGAAGACCGCTGGGGTGGCGAAATGGACTGGACACCCGCTTTCCGCGGAAGCGACAGCATTTATGGCGAGAGCATTTATACCCAAAGGGCTGAGGTTATAGGCCTGTACCAGTTGCCAACCGCCGAGCGTATATTCACACAATTTTCATACAACTGGCACAACCAGGACTCGTATTACGGTACTACACCTTACATGGCTACACAACAGGTGGCTTTTGTACAGGCCTATTGGGATAAGCAGTTTGGCGATAACCATACCTTTTTGCTTGGGGCGGCGTTTAGGTATACGCATTATGACGATAATACCCCCGGCACAGCAAACGAAAACGGGGTTAACCGCCCGCAGGAAACCCCGCTGCCCGGGGTGTTTATTCAGGATGAATGGACCCTTAACGAAAGGCACAAGCTACTTGGCGGCTATCGTTTTGATTATGATAAAAACCACGGCGGCGTGCATTCGCCAAGGGTGGCCTATAAGTTTTCGCCTAACCAGCACAACACGCTAAGGGCCAGTTTTGGTACGGGTTTCAGGGTGGTGAATTTATTTACCGAAGACCATGCTGCACTTACGGGTTCGCGCGATGTGGTTATTGCCGAAGAACTAAAGCCCGAACGCTCATTAAACGGTAACCTGAACTATGTACTTAAAATACCAACTGATGCTTTTGTACTGGGGCTTGATGCTACAGCTTTCTATTCGTACTTTACAAATAAGATAGTAGGTGATTTTGATACCGACCCAACAAAGATTATTTACGACAACCTTAACGGGCATGCCATATCGCAGGGATTGTCGCTTAATACCGACCTGACGTTTAATTTTCCGCTTAAAGTTATGGCAGGTATTAGCTACATGGATGTTTTCCAGATGGAAGAGAACGAAAATGGCAGCCTGCAACGCACACAGCAACTGCACGCGCCTAAGTGGAGTGGCAACTATGTGGCTACCTACAGTTTCCCCAACAACTACAGTATAGACCTTACCGGAAACTGGTATGGCCCCATGCGCCTGCCTATATTGCCTAACGATTACAGGCCGGAGTATTCGCCATGGTTTTTAACGGCTAATATACAGGCAACCAAGAAATTTGATAATGGTCTGGAATTTTACGGCGGTGTAAAAAACATTTTTGATTTTGTGCCCGGCGACCCGCTTATGCGTCCGTTTGACCCGTTTGACCAGCATGTAAACGACCCTGTAAACAACCCTAACGGCTACACGTTTGATACTACCTATAACTATGCATCTATGCAAGGCAGGAGGGTGTTTTTAGGCGTACGATATAATTTGTTTTAAGCCTCACCCCAGCCCCTCTCCAAAGGAGAGGGGAGGAGCTTCACTCTGATATGGCAATAAAAAAAAC
>NZ_LIYD01000005.1:3926630-4063788 GCF_001278115.1 Flavobacterium akiainvivens
GCACTATACAGTGCGGCGTTTTTTATTGCCATATCAGGTAGCTGGCACCCCAGGTAAATCCGGCGCCAAATGCTGTCAGGAGTATTTTGTCTCCCGGCTTAAAATCGTCTTTATAATCCCAAAGCACTAAAGGCAGGGTAGCCGCTGTGGTATTGCCGTAGCGGTCTATATTTACTTTTATCTTTTCTTTAGGTATGCCCAGCTGGTCGCCCACGGCATCAATAATACGCATATTGGCCTGGTGTGGTATTACCCAGTCAATATCATCGGCTGTAAGGTTGTTTTGTGCTAAAATATCGGCGCAGGCACTGCTCATGCCCTTAATGGCATTTTTAAACACAGTGCGGCCATCCTGCTGTACATAGTGCAGGTTTTGGGCAACGGTTTCGGCAGTAGCGGGGTTTTTAGAACCACCACCCTGAACAGCCAGTATTTCGCTGCCGCTTCCGTCGGTCTTAAAAATGTTGTCCTGTAGCCCGTAGCCCTCTTTGGCAGGCTCAAGCAATACGGCTCCGGCTCCATCGCCAAAAAGCACACAGGTATTGCGGTCGCTATAGTTTACAATACTGCTCATTTTATCGGTACCGGCCACAATAACCTTTTTGTAGCGGCCGCTTTCAATAAACATGGCACCGGTGCTCAGGGCATATAAAAAGCCACTGCAGGCGGCATTAAGGTCTAACGCAAAGGCATTGTTAAGCCCTGCTTTACTTGCAGCAATGGCTGCAGCAGGCGCTAAAAGAAAATCAGGGGTAGAAGTAGCAAGTATAATACACTCAACTTCTTCAGGGTTTATGTTTTTTTGTGCAAGCAGGTCTTTAATGGCAAGGCTGGCCATGTCGCTGGTAGCCATATTCGGGTCGCTGGCAATACGGCGTTCTCTAATGCCCGTGCGGGTAAGAATCCACTCATTGCTGGTGTCTACCATCTTTTCAAGGGCAGCATTATCAAGTACTGTATCTGGAACGTAGCCGCCGGTTGCTGTAATTGCAGCTAAAACTTTAGTCATTTCGCTTTTTTGATTGATGGCTGCAAAGATACCTAATTTGAATTGGATTATTGGAATTTTAGATTGTTAGAATTTTAGATTATGCAACTTGTAACATCATTTAAAAACAATTAAATTATATCTATTATGAGCTTTCAAAAATTGAAGACTTGCTAAATTACTTGCGGTCTATGTACTAATAATCTAAAATTCCAAAATTCTATAAATTATACCATTTGCCCGCTAAACTTATCGCGGTACATTTTAGGGGTCATACCCACTGTTTTTTTAAACAGCGTGCGGAACGTTTTCAAATCGTTATACCCACTTTCCAGCATTACTTCCAGTATGCTGTAGCGCGATTGCTCCAACAGCTGTTTGGCGGCCTCAATGCGGGTTTTTTGTAAATATTCAATAGGTGTTATGCCGGTAACCTGCTTAAAGCGGCGTACCAGGTTGCGGCGGCTGGCGGGCACATCGGTAATAATTTCTTCAATGGTATTGGCTTTGCTAAAGTTCTTTTTAATTTCCTGCTGGGCTTTTTTAACCAGGTCGTCTCCGTGGTCTTCGGCGGGTGTAAAAGAGCCAAAATACGTTTGGCGGTTGCGGTCAAGGTCTATGCTAAATACTTTGGCAGCACGTACGGCCACCTGTTTACTGCAATAAATTTCGAGCAGCAGCATAAGCAGGTGAAACGTATTAGTAGCCCCTCCGCTGGTGTACACTCCATCTTTTTCGGTTACTACGGCCTCAGCCTTTAGCTCTACATTTGGGAACATCTTTGCAAAAACACCCTCGGCATTAATGTGTGTGGTGGCCGGGCGGTTATCCAGCAGGCCGGCTATACCTAATACAAAGGCCCCGGTGCAAAAACTGGCTATGGCAGCCCCATTGGCGTGCTGTTTTTGAAGGAAAGGCACCCAACCGCGGTTTTCGGCAAGGCCGGTAGCCAGCTCATCTTTAAAAGAGGGTACAAGGAGCAGGCCATAATCGGTATTGTCAATAGTTTTTGGGGTATACCCGTCATAAGCAGGTTTGGCGTGCTCGGGCAGGTACAGCAGGTTAATGTTAAAGGGTTTCTCCAGGCCTTCCTGCATATAAAAACGGTTGGCGGTTTCAAATACATCCAGCAGGGCTGCCACGCTTATAAGGCGGTGGTTTTTGGTAAGGGCAATGCCTATTTCCATAGTTAAAATATTGGTTGTAGCACAAATATACATTTTTTGGCGCAAATGCCCCCTTTGGTTGACTGTTTAGCACACGCCCCAAAAAATGCATTAGGTATACCTTTGTAATGAGCCTAAAAAATTATTACATTCATGTAATTTTTAACCAAAAACAATTAATTATGAAAAAATTATTTACTCCCGTTTCATTAAACACTGATTTAGCCACGCTGGTTTTAAGGCTCATTTTTGGCGGTATGTTTACCTATCATGGCTGGGGCAAGCTGGCCATGTATGATGAAATGCTTAAGATGTTTGGCGACCCTATAGGCCTTGGTACAGAACTTTCGCTGGTGCTTACCATTTTTGGCGAGTTTATATGCGGCATTTTAATAGTTCTGGGACTGTTTACAAGGCTGGCAGTTATACCGGTATTTATAACTATGCTCGTGGCTTATTTTGTAGCTCATGGCAATGATGACTTTATGGTAAAAATGCTGCCGTTTGTGTACATGCTGCTTTGCTTTGTAGTGTTTATACTTGGCAGTGGCAGGTATTCGCTTGATGCAGCGATATTTGATAAAAACCGAAACAATTAATCAACTTATATTATGAAAAAGATTGAGAACATAACGCAGATAGATGCCCCGGCCGGTAAGGTGTGGCAGGTGCTTACAGATAGGCAGTACTATTCGAAATGGTATGAGGCATTTGGTATGGGCAGCCAGGCCATAGGCGAATGGAAACAGGGCGAAAAGATAATTTTTGCCGATGATAAAGGTATGGGGCTTATTGGAAATATTGCGGTTTTTGACAAGGATAAGGAAATCCGTATCGACATGAAAGGCCTCCTTATAGATGGTGTGGAAGATTATGAAAGTGATGATGCCAAAGCGCTGGGGCTGGCACAGGAACGTTATGTTCTTAACGAAGAAAACGGCGTTACCACGCTGCACACCAGTGCCGATATGGATGAGGCATGGTTTGAATCGATGAGCGAATCGTGGAAAGAGGCCCTTAAACAAATCAAACAACTTTCTGAAAGCAACTAAAAATGGCAACACTAAAACTACAGGTGCAAATATCGGTTGACGGATTCATAGGCGGTACAGCCGGCGAAATGGACTGGATGACCTGGAACTGGGATGAAAAGCTTATAGATTATGTGGGTAAATTAACCGACCCCATACAGCTTATACTCCTGGGGCGTAAAATGAGCGAAGGGTTTATACCGCACTGGCAAAACGCCCTCGACGCTAACCCAGAAAACCAGGCGGCACACAAGTTTACACATACCCGCAAGGTGGTGTTTAGCCGTACCCTGAAAAAGATTGAGGGCAACAATGTTTCGGTGGCAGATAATATTGATGATATAGCCACCCTTGTTGCTGAAACCGAGGGCGATACCATGGTGTATGGCGGGGCTACGTTTGTATCATCGCTTATTGCAGAGAATATTATTGACGAATATTATCTTTTTGTAAACCCTGTAATACTGGGCAAAGGCCTTCCTATATTTGATAAGGTAGCCGGAAAACTGCCGCTTACACTTGTAGAAAGCATTGGCTTTGAATGTGGTATAACGGTGCTGCACTACAAAAAACAATAAACCCAAAACAAAAACAAACAATGAAAATCGTAAAGAAAATTTTAATTGGCATTGCCGCCCTTATTGCCCTTTTGCTCATAATTGCCCTGTTTATGGACAAGAAATATGAAGTAAGGCGCGAAGTGGTTATCAACAAGCCAAAGGCAGAGGTGTTTAACTATATTAAGCTGGTGCGCAACCAGGATAACTATAGCATATGGAACATGGCCGACCCCAATAAAAAGGTTGTTGCAACCGGCGAAGACGGTACTGTGGGTTTTAAGTATTACTGGAAGGGCAATGATGATGTGGGCGAAGGCACACAGGAAATTACCGGCGTTACTGAAGGGCAAAAGTTAGACTTCAGGGTAACGTTTAAAGAGCCTTTTGAAGACAGTATGGACGGTTATCTAAGCACAGAAGATGTTGATGGTGGCACTAAAACCAGCTGGGTTATTTATGGAGAAAGCAGCTATCCATTTAATATTATGAACCCCATGATGGATGGTATGCTGGGCAAAGACCTACAGGCCAACCTTGACAACCTTAAAAAACTTTTAGAAAGTAAGTAATGAACATAGTTATAATTATTGTAGCCCTGCTGGCCATTCCGTTTGTTATTGCCCTGTTTTTGCCGAAAAACTATGGCATTGAGCGCAGCATTGTGGTAGACAGGCCTGTGGCCGAGGTGTTTGAATACATTAAGCACATTAAGAACCAGGACTATTACAGCAAATGGGTTATGGCCGACCCGCAAATGCAAAAGGTGTTTACGGGTACTGATGGTACTATTGGCTTTATATATGCCTGGAACAGCGAAGCCAAAGGCGGCGAAGGCGAACAGGAAATTACCGGTATTGCCGAAAACGAACGCATAACAACCGAAATAAGGTTTGTAAGGCCGTTTAAAACCGTTTCGCATACCTACCAGACTACGCAACCGCTTACAGAGCATAGTACAAAGTTGGTATGGGGTATGACGGGTACAAGCCCGTATCCGCTTAACCTTGTGACAGCGCTTTTAAAAGGCGGGCTGGGTAAAGACCTTGATTTTAGCCTTAACGCGCTAAAGCAGAATCTGGAGCATTAAAATTCTAAAAAACAAGCACCAAATTCCAAATCTCAAATAACAAACAAAAAACAACAATACATCATGAAAGTAGTTAATCCGTATTTAAACTTTAACGGTAATACCGAAGAGGTTTTTAATTTTTACAAAAGTGTTTTTGGTGGCGAGTTTGCCATGCTGATGCGCTTTAAAGATATTCCTGCCGAAGCCACGCAAGACCAGGCGGGCGAAGGCTGTGCCGATGCAGGTGTGCCTGCCGGGGAAGAAAACGGCATTATGCACATTGCGCTACCCATTGGCAGCAGTATACTTATGGGTACCGACGTTACCAGCAATATGCCGCAGGTTGACCACGGTAACGGTATTTCATTAACGCTTAGTGCTGAAAGCAGGGAAGAAGCAGACCGTGTTTTTAACGCCCTTGCCGAAGGTGGAAAAATACAAATGCCCATGCAGGATATGTTTTGGGGCGATTACTATGGCATGCTAACCGATAAGTTTGGTATACAGTGGATGATGAATTACAGCACTCAGTGGTAGGCATTGCAGTTAAGAGTTCAATGTTCGGGGTTCATGGTTTTTAGATAACCCGGAACCTCAAATTAACCTTTAAATTAAAAAGTATGGCACAGCAAATAATTGCGCAGCTTGAAAATGCGCTTAACGAAACCCTATACCTGCTTAAAGGTGTAGATGATGCTAACATCAATAAAAAACCGGCCGATGGCAGCTGGAGTGTAGCCCAGGTGGCCCGCCACTTGTATAAAGCCACGGCAGGCAGCGATGAGATGTTTGCCGCCCCAACCCCCGAAGCAGGCAGGGCTGTAGATGAGCGTGCTGAAAATTACAGGGAAATCCTTATGAACTTTGAGAGTAAAATGAACGCCCCTGAGTTTTTAGTACCCGAAGACAAACTGTTTGATAAAGACAGGCTTATAGAGTCGCTTACGGAGGCTAACAAGATAGCTGTTGCCGCTATTAAAGAAAGCAACCTTGCCCAGCTGGCACCCCTGCCGGAGGGGCACCCATTGGCAGGCAGTACCAAGCTGGAAATTGTGCATTTCTTTACCTACCACACCCTGCGCCACAACAACCAGATTGAAAAAATTAAGGCCATTGTGGTAAACTAAAATAAATGAGATAGCTGACAAAATGTAAGCCGCAACTGACATAAATAGTATGGCACGTTTTATGCTGCCTGTCAGCTATCTAATTTTTTATTAATGTTTCGCAGAGGTTTAATTTTTTTGGGCATCTTATTGCTCATTGCAGAAATATATACATTCCAGGCCCTTAAAACCGTAATCAAGCCCAGATGGGCACAATGGCTTTACATAGCTGTTTCGGCGGGTGTTATTTTTTACATCTTCTATTCCTTCGCATCTTATGACAGCCGTGTGGGGCAAACAAAAAAGTCGCTCTACACCATGGCGCTGCTGCTCATAACCCTTATCCCTAAACTGCTTATTGCTATTGTAATGCTGGGCGAAGACATTGTAAGGATATTTACAGGTACTTATTCTACCGTAACCGGCACGCGCCAGGGCGACTTTTTGCCCGAAAGGCGTCGCTTTGTAAGCCTTATGGCCATAGGTGTTGCGGCGGTACCGTTCCTCTCTATGCTGTATGGCATTACGCGGGGCAAGTACAACTTTAAAGTGCGCAGGGAAACGCTTCAGTTTCCTGACCTGCCCGATAATTTTGATGGCTTTACCATTGTACAGATAAGCGATGTGCACAGCGGCAGCCTTGATAACCGGGAAAAGGTAGAATATGCCATTGACCTGATTAATAAGGAACATAAAGACGTGATACTCTTTACCGGTGATATTGTAAACAACGTAGCCGAAGAAATGCACCCGTGGATTGATACCTTTAAAAAGATTGAAACCCCACAGTTTGGCAAGTATTCTACCCTGGGTAACCATGACTATGGCGAGTATATAGAACTTTCGCCGGATGCAAAGGCCAAAAACTTTGAGGCCATAAAAGCATTGCACGGGCAAATTGATTTCAGGCTGATGCTTAATGAAAACGTGAAGCTTAAAAAAGGCAACCAGGAAATTGCCCTTGTAGGGGTTGAAAACTGGGGGCATAACTTCCGTAAGGCGGGCGATTTAAAAAAGGCATCGGAAGGGCTTGCAAAAGAAGACTTCAAGGTACTTATGAGCCATGACCCAAGCCACTGGGCTTATGAGGTTAAAGACAGCGACCTTAATTACCACCTTACCCTTAGCGGCCACACACACGGCATGCAGTTTGGCATAGAAATACCCGGCTTTATAAAGTGGAGCCCCGTGCAGTATGTATACAAGCAGTGGGCGGGTATGTATGAGCACCTTGGACGATACATTTATGTAAACCGCGGTTTTGGTTTTCACGGCTATAGCGGGCGTACCGGTATATGGCCGGAAATTACCGTAATCACGCTAAAAAAAGCCTAAAAAACCGCACACTATAGTAAAAATGCTATATTTGTATGAAAATATACCATAATAAGGTTTTTATTTTAAATTAAAACACCGTTTTTATGTCAAAATTCGGAGAACTTATTAGCTCCCGCGTTCCGGTCCTGATAGACTTTTACACAGAGTGGAACGAACCGTCTGTATCTATGCACCCTGTAATAAGGGATGTGGCTGCGGCGCTTGGCGACAGGGCAAAAGTTATAAAGATTGATGTAGACAAAAACCAGGAACTGGCTGAAGCACTTAGGATTAAAGGGCTTCCTACACTCATGATTTATAAGGATGGCCAAATGGTATGGAGGCAAAGCGGCGAGCTTGATGCCAACACCATTATATCGCTGGTACAGGAGCAGATTTAAGACAACACACCAAACGTATATCCTTCTTTTTTAAGCCATTGTATGGCCTGTGGCAACGCGTGCTTAAGGTTTACCGATGCCTTTATGCTGTCGTGAAAAACAATAATGCTGCCCGGCTGCACATTATTGATAACATTTTGCAGGCATTGCTGTGGCGTAATGGTTTGGTCAAAGTCAGCGCTAAGCACATCCCACATGATTATTTTATAGCCTTTATCCCTTATCGGTGCACTTTGGGCTGAGCGGATCCTGCCATAAGGCGGGCGAAACAATTTTGCCGGTGTGGTTACGTGTTGTGCAATAATGGCCTCGCATTCTGCAAAATTATCAAGGTATTTTGGGGTGTCATTATGCCAGCCGTTGAGGTGGTTAAAGGTATGGTTGGCTATGGTGTGGCCTTCGGCAATGGCCTGTTGCAAAACCTGCGGGTGTTTATGGATGTTATCGCCTATGCAAAAAAACGTAGCCTTAATGTTATGCTCCTTTAAAACTTCAAGCACCCAGGGTGTAACTTCAGGCACCGGGCCGTCATCAAAGGTAAGGTATACCGTTTTACCTGTATTGGGAACATCCCAAACCAGGCGGGGAAACAGCTTTTTTACCACAACCGATGTCTTTACCCAATATGCCTTCATAACTCATTTTCAATCCCAAATGATGGGAGTTGTGCATTAAAGGTATTGAAATTTTTAGCCAGCCCGGCGTGTAGTGCCTTATCATGTTCTTTAAGGATGGCGAGAAGCGCCTTAAAGCTTTGCAGGTCCTGTATAACCCGGCTGCTTATTTCGTTGCGTTCATGTACAGGCAGGCTTACATAATAGGCTAATGCCTCGCTGTATTTTTGGGCGGTTTTTTCTGCAAGCTGTTGTGCTTTTTTGGTAGCCCCGACGCGATAATAGCCTTCGGCAAACGGGTTCATGAGGTGGTATGCCCCATAGTTAGGGAAGGTAAGCTCGGTAACCGCAAGGTCTATTATCTTCTCGGCTTTTTGTTTTTTGCCTTCATCAAGAAGCTTGTTTGCAAGGCGCGCCATGTTTTTGCGTACTACCCTAAAGTTGCGCAGGGTTTCAGGGTCAAGATAAATATCAGGGTTGTTGCTGTTGCCCCAGTACCACTTGGTTACTGTATTGTACATCTTGTTGCTGTCTATACCGCCTATATCGCCACCACTTTCGGGGAAAGTGGTTTTAACCGGTACCAGCTTGTACACATAGCCATCGAGTTGCAGGTAGTCCTGCATCCAGGCATATTCATCTTTATTGTAAACACCGCCGGTAAAGCATATGGGCCTTTCCCAATTGTTGTTTGCAATAATATCAAGCATAATAAGGCGGTTTTTAAACACCGCACTTTTAGGCAATGTCATGCTGATGTTTTGCACAATATTTTCGTATTGCGACTCACTAATCACCTTGTTTTTTATAACCACATCTTTATCTACCTCAAAGCGAATGCGCACCGTGGGGTAGGTGTTTACCCTATGCCCGTTTTTAAGCTCAATTTTTACCGTATCGTCATCGCGCTTGGTGTAGGCAATAAAATCTTCAAGATTCATGCGTTTGTTGCTGTTGTGGCCGTAAAACAGGCGTTCGCGGCTGCCCTGCTTGTACTGGTCGTGCCCGTAAGATATGGGTAGTGGTGCGCTGTTGTACTGGCGGGTTTTCATTTGGTCAATATACCAGTCGGCACTCAGGAAAAGCGTGTTTACAATGCGCACATCGGTACGGTAGCCTTCAATTTCCTGGAGGTACCACAGCGGGAAGGTATCATTATCGGCTTGGGTAAAGAGTATGGCATTTGGTTCGCAGGAGTCGAGGTACATACGCGCTATGGCCAGTGCCGAATAGCGGTTGTGGCGGTTGTGGTCGTCCCAGTTTTCTTTGGCCATAAGCACCGGGCAGGCCAGCAATGCTGCTGTAAGTACTATAACAAGCGATGCCTTTGGCTTAATAAAACGGCTTACAAGGGTGTAGAGCCAGTACGTGCCAAAACCTATCCAGATAGCAAAAGCATAAAACGAACCTACCAGGGCATAATCACGTTCGCGGGGTTCGAAAGCGCGTTCGTTAAGGTATATTTTAAGTGCCAGGCCTGTGAATAAAAACAGCATGAGCACCACATAGGCGTTTTTCCAGTCTTTGTAAAAATGGTATATGAGTCCGGCTATGCCAAAGAAAAAAGGCAGCATGTAGTAAATGTTGCGCCCTTTGGCATCTTTAAGATCGGGCGGCAGGTTTTCCTGGCTTATCATGCGCGGGTTGTCCAGCGCGTTTATGCCGCTCAGCCAGTTGCCGTCCATGCTGTCATAGTGCCCGTTGATGTCGTTTTGCCTTCCGCTGAAGTTCCACATCAGGTAGCGCCAATACATATAGCCAAACTGGAACTCAAACATAAACGACATATTTTGCCCGAAAGAAGGCGGCTCTATGTTGAGGTAGTTGCCATATTGGTGTAAAAACTTGTCGTATTCTTTAAAGCCATATTTACCGCTGTGGTAGCCTACGTTAAACTCTTCAACAGCAGTGGCGGTTTCGGCTTTAAGCTTTGTTTTTTCTGTATTTAAAGTGGCAACGTCTGTACTGTCGGGGTCAAAACCACGGCTTATTAACTCGTCATGATAATCATACTTATCGTTAATGGTATAGGCAGGCGGCTGTGTAAACACCATGTAGTTGTAAATATGGTTGGGCACGTTGCTCCACATACGTGGCATAAAGCCAAACTGGCTGCGGCTTGAGTTTACCTCGGCATTTTTAAAATTGGTGTTTACGGTGTCATACCAGCCCTTGGTGTAGTTGCGCTCGTAGTTTATTTTTTCATCGCGATAGGGGTTTTCCTTATCTGCACCGGCGTATGTTTTGGTGTACATAGGGCCATAAAACAGCTTTTGCTCGCCATAGTGCTCGCGGTTGTAGTAAGCCAGTACTTCGGCGGCGTTATCGGGGCGGTTTTCGTTTATGGAGGTGCCTGCGTTAGAGCGTATGGGTACCATTGCCCACGAACAGAAGCCTATAAGCACAAACATCATGCACAGCAGTACCGTGTTGAGCATTACCCAGCCTTTCTTCTTGGTAAACCAAAGTGTAACAATAAACGACGTAACAATGGTGGTAAAAATGCCGATAGTGCCTGTATTAAACGGCAGCCCCAGGCGGTTTACGGCAAAGATTTCGGCGTAAGCCAAAGCCCCCATGGTAAACGGCAGCAGGAACAGGAATATGAACATTACTATGGCTACAATAACAATATTGGCCACGATAAAGTTGAGCACCGTTACCCGCTTAAAATGCTTGAAATAATAAATAAAGCCTACCGATGGCAGTGCCAGCAGCGCCATAAAGTGCACCCCGAACGACAGCCCTGTTATAAAGGCAATTAATAAAAGCCAGCGGTTGCCGCGGGCGGTGCGCATTTCTTGCTCCCAGCGCAGGCCCAGCCATACAAGTACCGATATGATGAGCGATGCTGCGGCATAGACTTCAGTTTCGGTAGCGTTAAACCAAAAGCTGTCGCTAAAGGTGTAGGCCAGGGTGGCAACAGTGGCCGACCCTAATATGGCTATGGCGTTGTGGTTTGTAAGATTTGTAGCTGATTTTGAAGCCAGTTTCCTAAGCAAAAGGGTAGTGGAGCGAAACATAAAAAATATGGTAAACGCGCTCGAAAGTACCGAGACCATATTAACCATAAAGCCTATGTTTTGCTTAGAGGTGGCAAAGGCTGCAAAAAATGCCCCTATAATCTGGAACAGCGGTGCACCCGGCGGGTGGCCTATTTGCAACTTGGCCGATGTAGAGATGTATTCGCCGCAATCCCAAAAGCTAACAGATGGGTCGGCAGTATAGGTATAGGTTAACAGTGCAATAAAAAAAACGGCCCACGCCAGTATGGTGTCCCACTTTTTGAAATTGAATGTTATCATTAGCAATTGCTGTGTTTGTTTTGCAAAGAAACTGCTTTTTTAGCAAACACGCGGTGTGTGGGGTTTATTAAAACAAAAAAGCGGCAGTAAAACCGCCGCTTTTGGTATTCTTATTTTTCATCTTCAAGCCCAAGGCGCTTAAACCAGCCGTTTGCCTGGTTAAACAATGGTTTGTGCTTGTTGTAGAATTCGGTGTCGTTATTTTCCTGCATTACCAGCAGCAGGCTGCGGTATTGCTCAATATCACGGCCTATGTCCTGCTGTACCACATTCTGGTCGCCCACAGGCAGGCTGCGATAGTATTCAAGGTTTTGCCTGTACTTGGCCATAAGCTTTTCAAGCAGCTGGCGTGCAGCCGCCTTATCGCCCACCTGGTAGTAACCACCGGCAAACGGCTCCATGATAAAGTAATAGCCATAGTAGTCTAACGGGAAATTTTTCATGGCAATGTCTATAACCTTGCGTGCTTTTTCCGGCTTGCCCTCGTCTATAAGCGCCTGCATGGCCCTTGCCAGGTTTTTGCGGAAGCTAAGGCTGTTGCGGCGTGTTTGTGGGTCGTGATAAATATCAGTACTACCACCATTGCCCCAATCAAGCTTGGTCATGATATCATACATGGTATCGCCGTCTACATAGCCCATACCCAGCGGATCTGAGCCGCCTTTGGTTTTTACTGGCACCAGCTTATAGGTAACACCCACCAGCTCCAGGTAATCTTTCATCCAGATGTAGTCTTCTGCATCAAAGCTACCGCCGCTAAAGTGTATAGGGCGCTCCCAGTTGTTGTTGCGGATTATATCAAGCATTATCATGTTGTGCTTGTAAATGGCGTTTGGCAGTTTGATGTCTATGTATGGAACAATAGAATCATATAGCCTTTGCGGTATTACCTTGTTTTTTATAACCTGGTTACGGTCTACCGGGATGCGCACACTCTTGCTTGGGAATGCGTTGGTATACTTATCGCGGGCATACTGAATCTGGTATTTGTTAGATTTTATAGAGTCTAACAGGGTGCCTATAGATATGGTATCGCGGCCGTGCGGGTTGGTGTAGTCGTGAATCATAAAATCACGTGTACCATCTACATACTGCCTGTGCTTAAAGCTTATTGGCAGCGGGGCACTTTCATAAGCCTTGCGCTGCATTTGGTCTATATACCAGTCTGTAGGCAGCAGGGTAGAGCACACAATGCGTACATCGGTACGGAAACCTTCTATTTCCTGCGCATACCACAGCGGGAACGTGTCGTTATCGCCAATGGTAAACAGTATGGCGTTTGGCTCGCATGATGCCAGGTAGGCCTTAGCCATGGCAATGGCGGTGTAGCGGCCACTACGGTCGTGGTCGTCCCAGTTTTGGCTGGCCATAAGCACCGGTGCGCCCAGCAGGGTTGCGCCCAATACTACAGGCAGTGCTACTTTTGGCGAAAGGTATTGCTTAATGCCGTCATAAATGGCATATACGCCAAAGGCAATCCACATGGCAAAAACATAGTATGAGCCTACAAGCGCATAATCACGCTCGCGTACTTCAAACGGCCTTTCGTTAAGGAAAATCTTAAGGGCAATACCTGTAAACAGGAATAGTGCCAGCAGTACATAAAAACTTTTAAGGTCTTTGCGTGCATGGAAAATCATACCCACAACGGCCAGCACAAACGGAATCATGTAGTAGGCGTTGCGGCCCTTGTTGTTCTGCATATCATCGGTAAGCTTGTCCTGTGGGCCAAGCCTTGATTCGTCAAGAAATTTAATGCCGGTAATCCAGTTGCCTTCTACATTGTCATAATTACCCTGCTCATCGCTCTGGCGGCCGCTAAAGTTCCACATCAGGTAGCGCCAGTACATATAGCCAAACTGGTATTCAAACATAAAGGCCATGTTTTGGCTAAAGTCAGGTTTTTCTACAATAAGTTTGTCGGCATTTTCGGTAAGGAAATGGTCAAGGTCTTCGGCGCTTATCTCGTGGCGCGAGTAGCCCGACCTTACCTGGCCCAGCAGGCCGTTAAACTGCTCCTGCATGGCGGCAATGGCCATACCGGCTTCTTCAGGTGAAATGGCTTCAATATCTATGCCCTGTTGCATAAGCTCGGTAGCAAAGTCATAATCAGGGTTTATGCGGTATTTAGGCGCACCTGTAAAACGCATATAGTTAGCGGCGTGGTCGCTGCTGCCCATGCGCGGCAGGAATGCTTTATGTTTGTCGTCAAGGTTTTGTTTAGAGCCCTTGTAGTTTTTGTTTACAATCTCATACTTTTTGGTTTCCGGGTTGGGCTCATAGTTGGGCTTGCCGTCAGTATAAGGGGTGTTAGGGTCAAGGCCACTGTACTTTTCAGTATACAGCGGGCCGAAGAATGTTTTTTGCTCCGGGTACTGCTCACGGTTGTAGTAGGCCAGTACTTCGGCGGCGTTGCTTGGGTTGTTTTCGTTAATAGGCGTGTTGGCATTAGCGCGCAGCGGCAGCATAAACCATGTGGCGAAGCCTATTATTATAAACAGCAGGCACAGCACCACGGTATTGGCCATGGCAAAGCCTTTCTTTTTAGTGTAGGTAAGGCCGTAGTAAAAACCGCCACCCAAAAGCAGGAACATAAAGATGGTACCCGAGTTAAACGGCATCCTTAGTTCGTTTACCATAAATATTTCGGTTTTACCGAAAAGCGCCAGGGTGTAAGGGGCCAGGAAGGCGAACACAAAGAACAGCACCAGCACAATTACAATATTGGCTATAATGAAGTTTTTAACCGTAACGGTTTTGTAGTTTTTAAAGAAGTAAATAAGCCCTATTGACGGGATGGTAAGGAGTGCCATAAAGTGCACGCCAAACGAAAGCCCTACAAGCAGCGATATAAGCAGCAGCCAGCGGTTGCCGCGCGGGCCGTGCATTTCTTCGCCCCACTTAAGGCCTGCCCACAGTAAAAGGGCTATAAATAACGATGCCATGGCATATACCTCGGCCTCGGTAGCGTTAAACCAGAAGCTGTCTGAAAATAAAAAGGCCAGCGACGCAATGGCAGAAGCGCCAAGGGCTGCAACGGCGTTGTTTTTATCAAACGTGGTGTAGCTTGTAATAACGTTTTTAAGTACAATAGTAAGCGACCAGAACATAAACAGTATGGTAAACGCGCTTGATAGTACCGAAACCATGTTAACCATTAGTGCGGTTGTGGTTTCTGAACCAAAGATGGCGGCTACTGCACCGGCCATCTGGAAAAGCGGGGCTCCGGGAGGGTGGCCCACCTCAAGCTTGGCAGCGGTGGAAATATATTCGCCGCAATCCCAAAAACTAAGCGTGCGTTCTACTGTGAGGCTGTATACCACAAAGGCCACTGCAAAGAGCGCCCAGCCTGTTATGGTATTCCATTTTTTAAAAGTAAGGTTGTCCATACGGTTTGTGCAACTTTTTATTGTATATGCAAAGAAACTGTTTTCTGTTGGTACTACAACGTTAAAAAAGTTTTTTTCATATTTTTTGGGGTAAAGTTTGCGAAACTAAAAAATAGTGCTACATTTGCACCCGCAATGAGCAAATAACTGGTCTATGGTGTAATGGTAACACTACTGATTTTGGTTCAGTCATTCTAGGTTCGAGTCCTAGTAGACCAACGGAAACCTCCCAAATACGGGAGGTTTTTTGTTTTTATACCGTTTTGATTTTCAGGGTATTTTTGTTATTTTCGGTAAAAAAAATGAAAATCGAATACCGCAATTACTTCTCAAATTTTGTGATTCCGAAAGAAAAGGCGGAGCTGCTTGATGAGTACCTGGTTTGTTATGTTGATGAGGCTACAGGTTTGCCTAAAAGAATTTACACGGTGCTTGAAGGTAGGGTTGATGGTATTGATTATTACTTAGAACCCGGCGAAAATGAGGCTGAAATTGCAAAGCTGTATGTTGAAGGTGTTTCGGTTAGGGAAAGAATGGAAGAGGTGCAGGGTTTAGTGATTGAGCGTGGCAGGTATTATGTGAAAGGGGAGTTGGTTTCTGTTGGAGATGTAGTGCGCGATATGTATGGCAATACAATTTGCATACAGCCTCTTGATAAGGCTACCCTTAAACCGCTCTTTAAAAGAACTACTAAGTATTTTTATAATTATGATGATTATAGCGAGGAGTGGGGTTATCCCAGAATAATTGCGGCTGAATATAATGAGGATGGTAGTCTGGATGATATTAGGTGGAGCCCTACGCCGGGGGAAGAACAAAATGATGAATGCTATGATTCAGGTGGCTTTAATGTGCTACAGGCGCAGTTTACAAAAGATTTAAGCTATTATTTAACGGCGCACCTGCTTCCTGTAGAGAAAAGGCATTAAAAAAGGCGATAAGTAAAACTTACCGCCTTTTTTATATAGGGGCTAAACCAACCTGGGGTTCAGCTAAAAATCTTGAGTCTTAAGCTTCAAACGGAACTATAGATACAAAGGATTTGTTGTCGCCTTTCTTTTGAAATTTAACAACACCGTCTACCTTAGCGTGTAGTGTGTGGTCTTTACCCATGTAAACATTTTCGCCTGGATTGTGCTTAGAACCTCTTTGCCTAACAATAATGTTACCGGCAATAGCAGCCTGGCCGCCAAAAATCTTAACGCCAAGACGTTTCGATTCTGATTCCCTACCGTTCTTAGAACTACCTACACCTTTCTTGTGAGCCATGATGTTTTGGTTTTAAAATTGTTAGTAATTATTCTGCGCTTTCAGCAGCCTCTTTTTTAGTGGCTTTCTTTTTACCTGCACCTGTAATGCCTGTAATCTGAATTTGGGTAAGAGACTGGCGGTGGCCATTCTTTACTTTGTAGCCTTTCCTACGTTTCTTTTTGAAAACAATAACTTTGTCTCCTTTAAGGTGCTGAAGCACTTTGGCCTCTACAAGAGCACCATCTATAGCCGGGGCGCCAAGGGTAATGCTTCCGTTATCGTCAAGAAGAAGAACTTTTGCGAATGAAACCGCGTCTCCCTCATTGCCTTCAAGACGGTGAACATAAACCTTTTGGTCTTTGCTAACTTTGAATTGCTGCCCTGCTATCTCTACGATTGCGTACATAACAATTAGGTTTAATTAATTTTTAAGGCTGCAAATATACAACTTATTATTTATCAGGCAACGGGCTCCTGAAAAAATATAGCTTTGGTAATGTTAAAAGGCTGTTTTTGTGCAAAATCACAAAAAATAGCTTACACCTTTGTAACAAAATATCGAAATTGCACACGAATTTTTAAAATACATAATCAATAACATTTATGAAAAAATCCATAATGGCTTTAGGTTCTCTTTTGGTGCTTGGCGCTGCCCATGCCCAAAAGGTAGAGTTTGAAGAATTTGACTTAAGCAATGGGCTGCATGTTATCCTGCACCAGGATAAAAGCGCACCGGTTGTGGTTACGGCCGTAATGTATCATGTTGGGGCTAAGGATGAAAACCCGGAAAGGACCGGCTTTGCGCACTTTTTTGAACACCTGCTTTTTGAAGGTACAGAGAATATTGAGAGAGGCCAGTGGGATAAAATCCAGGCGGCACATGGCGGTACCGGAAACGCTAACACTACCGATGACCGCACCTATTATTATGAGCTTTTCCCGAGCAATAATACCGAGCTGGGCCTGTGGATGGAAAGCGAAAGGCTATTGCACCCTGTTATTAACCAGATAGGTGTAGATACCCAGAATGAAGTGGTAAAAGAGGAGAAAAGGATGCGTGTAGACAACCAGCCTTATGGTAACCTTTTTGCCGAAGTAAAAAAGAATATGTTTAAGGTGCACCCCTACCGCTGGGCTACCATCGGGTCTATGGAGCACCTTGATGCTGCCACGCTTGAGGAGTTTTTGGCGTTCAACAAAAAATTCTATGTGCCTAACAATGCTGTGCTTGTTGTAGCGGGCGATATAGATACCAAACAAACCAAAAAATGGGTTGAACAATATTTTGGCGTAATTAAAAAAGGCGAGCCTGTTGTGCGTAAAAAATATGAGGAAGCGCCTATAACACAGGAATTCCACGCAAGCTATGAAGACCCTAACGTGCAAACGCCTATGATTGTTGAAGCATACCGCACCCCGGCCATGACTACTAAAGATGCCCGCGTGCTTGACCTTATTTCGTCTATACTTAGCGATGGTAAGAGTTCGCGCATGTACAAGAAAATTGTAGATGACAAGAAAATGGCTATGCAGGTAGGTGCGTTTAACTACAGCCAGGAAGACTACGGTTTGTATTTTGTATATGGTATACCTATGGCGGGCTTTACCACCCAGCAAATACAAAAAGAAATTGATGACGAAATTGTAAAGCTGCAAACAGAGCTTGTATCTGAAAAAGAGTTCCAGAAGCTTATGAACCAGGTTGAGAGCCGCTATGTAAGCCAGAATGCCAGTGTAGACGGTGTGGCCGAAAACCTTGCTACGTACTACATGCTGTATGGCGATGTTAACCTTATTAATACGGAAATTGATATTTACCGTAAAATAACAAGGGAAGACATTAAGGCGGTGGCTAACAAATATCTTAAGCCTAACCAACGACTGATTTTAGATTATTTACCTGCTCAAGAAAAAGCTGAAAACTAAGAATACAACATCATGAAGAAAATACTATATCTGTTAGCCGGATTGGCGCTTACTGCAAATGTAGCCCAGGCCCAGGTAATACCTATGCCTAAACCCGGCCCGGCACCCAAGATAAACGTAGGTAAGCCAGAAACCTTTACCCTGCCTAACGGCCTAACGGTAATGGTGGTAGAAAACCACAAGCTGCCAAGGGTGTCTTACAGCCTTACTATGGATAACGCCCCTTATGCAGAGGGTAATAAAAAAGGTGTGGCTAACATGACCAGCGCCCTTATGGGTACGGGTTCTAAAAACATGCCTAAAGACAAGTTTAACGAAGAGGTAGACCAGCTGGGTGCCGATGTTAATGTGTGGGGTAGCGGTGCTGCTGCAAACGGCCTTAGCAAGTACAGCGGCAGGATTTTAGAGCTTATGGCCGAAGCGGCGCTTTACCCGGTGTTTACGCAGGAGGAGTTTGATAAGCAAAAGAACCTTATTGTAGAAGATCTTAAAAGCAATGAGAAAAACGTGCCAAGCATTGCCCGCAGGGTAAAAAACAACCTTGTGTATGGTAAAAACCACCCTAATGGTGAATACCTGAGCGAAGAAACGCTTAACAACGTTACCCTGGCTGATGTAAAGCAAAACTATGATACTTATTTCGTTCCGGGCAACGCATATCTTGTTGTGGTGGGCGACGTAAAGTTTAAAGATGTTAAAAAGCAGGTTACTAAACTGTTTGGCAACTGGACTGCCGGCAAGGCGCCAAGCATTGCCTACAGCGACCCTAAAGATGTGCAATACACGCAAATTAACTTTGTAGATATGCCAAATGCTGTACAAAGCGAAATCAGTGTGCTTAATGTTACCAATCTTAAAATGACCGATAAAGAGTATTTTGCTACTATTATAGGTAACCAGATACTTGGCGGCGGCGGCGGTAAGCTTTTCCTTAACCTTAGGGAAAAACACGGCTGGACGTATGGATCGTACTCGTCTATAGGTGGTGATAAGTATGTGGGCAACTTTGGTGCAACGGCTTCTGTAAGGAATGCGGTTACTGATAGTGCTATTGTAGAAATGCTTAACGAAATCAAAAATATAAGGACAAACCTTGTATCGCCGGAAGACCTTGAAAATGCAAAGGCTAAATATATAGGTAGCTTTGTAATGCAAATTCAAAAGCCGGCTACTGTAGCGCGTTATGCACTGCTAACACAAACACAGGCGCTTGCTGCTGATTTTTATGAAAATTACATTAAGAATATCAATGCGGTTACGGCAGAAGATATAAGGGCTGCTGCCCAGAAATTCTTCTTTGTAGACAACGCACGTATTGTTGTAGTGGGCAAGGCGGCCGATGTGCTTCCGGGCCTTGAGAAAACGGGTATTCCTATCAACTACTTTGATAAGTGGGGTAAGGCTGCCGAAAAACCGGTAACCAGCAAGCCTATACCTGCGGGTGTAACGGCCAAAACGGTTCTTGATAACTATATAAAGGCTATTGGTGGTGAAAAAGCGGTTAAGGCAGTTAAGTCTATTTATACTAAGTCAACCGGTAAGTCGGCGCAGATACCGGCCCCTATTGTGTTTACTATGAAAGTGGCAGACCATAAGCAGCTGGTAGATATGACTATTGAAGGTTATGGCTCGGTGTACAAGCAGGTGGTTAATGATAAGGCAGGCTACAGAAATGGGCAGGCAGGTAAAGAAGAAGTTACCGGCGATGAGCTAAAAGAGCTTCAGGCAAGCGCTGTGCCGTTTGAGGAGCTTGGTTTCCTTACCGATGCTGCTGTTAAGCTAACAGGTATTGAGGCTGTAAACGGAACCGATGCTTATGTGGTTAAGAAAGGAACCGGTAGCTACTATTATGATGTTGCAACCGGCCTTAAAATAGGGGAGGCCCATGAAGAGGGCGCAGGTGCTGAAAAGCAGGTAAGCACTACTTATTATTCTGACTACAAAGAGGTGAAGGGTGTAAAAGTGCCGCACCATGTAATAATGAATATAGGACTTGAGCTTGACCTTACGGTTAAAGAGGCTAAAATAAACGAAGGTGTTTCTGCTACTGATTTCCAGTAAGAAGAACCGTTGTAAAATAGAAAGTCCCGCCATACAGCGGGACTTTTTTTTATTGTGTAGTGCTTACTTGTTGGGTTGTACCACAAGGGCATACGGGTATTTTTTGTGTATTTCCTCAAGCGCCCTTTCGGCATCTATGCGGCTGGCGTAGCTGCCTACCAGTACTTTATAGGTAGGGCTTTCAAATATTATGGTGCCATCGGTTTCCGGAAAGGCTTTTTTAAATTCCTGCATGGTTTTGCGGGCCTTTTCGTTGTCGCCATAAAATATTTGTACCTTGTATTTGTCGTTCAGGGTAATCTGCGAGCTTATCTTGCGCTTGTCATTGAGCAATTCCTCAAATTTTGGGTCTTGCGTTACGGTTTGTGCCTGGGTTTTTGCTGCTGCCAAAATGGCAAAAAGCGTGACACCCAGTGTGGTGCTTAATTTTAAAATTCTCATACTTAAGTATCTTTAAAACAAATGTACGACATATCTATATTTGTGGGGTAAATGCAATTTATTTAGAATTGTTATAAATTAACCACTAACATTTATTTAAGGTTTGAGAATTGCCCTTAAGTCGTATTTTTGCTAAAGTTTTTTTAAAAGTGCATAGTATCTTTAAAATACCATTAAAAACTGTGCCAAAAATACTGTCGATAATCATCTATAATATGAAAAAAGTGGGTAACCATACTTCGATTTCAAGAATTTTACTGTTTTGCCTGGCGGTTTCGCTAACTTTTTCCCTACCATCATTTGCGCAGGATGCACCTGCTGCCGCTCCCGCGGCTGCTGCCCCTGCTGCCGAAGCTGCTGCTCCTGCAGCGGCCGGAGATCCGGTAAAGGGTAAAGAATTGTTTAACGCTAACTGTGCTTCGTGCCACAAACTTGATGCAGCCTCTACCGGCCCTAAGCTTAGGGGTGTTGCTGAAAAGCACGATAAGCAATGGCTTTACAAGTGGATTCATAACAGCAGCGAGATGATCAAATCTGGCGATGCTGCGGCTGTAAAGCTGTTTAATGAAAACAATAAAGTAACAATGACGGCTTTCCCTCAGTTGAGCGAGGCTGACATTGATAACATACTTGCTTACACAAGTGCTCCTGCCCCTGTGGTTGAGAATAAGCCTGGGCCTGTTGCTTCTGCTTCTGGTTCTGGTGTTTCTGAAACCATTATCCTTGGTGCGCTTATCCTTGTGCTTGCGGTACTTATTGTAATGCTGGTTCTTGTAAACCGCACCCTTAAAAGGGTTGCTGCTGCAAACGGTGTTGTAGTGCCTGTTAAAGAGCCGGGTGTTTCGGTTTGGAAAGCGTATGCTAAAAACCAGTTCCTTGTGCTTGTAACGGCTATTCTGTTGCTGCTTGCTTCTTCATACTACCTTTACGGGTGGCTAATGCAGGTGGGTGTAGACCAAAACTACCAGCCGGTACAGCCTATCCACTTCTCTCACAAAATTCACGCGGGTGATAACGGTATTGACTGTAAATACTGTCACTCTGCTGCAAGGGTAAGTAAAAACTCAGGTATCCCTTCTCTTAACGTGTGTATGAACTGCCACAAAAACATTGCAGAATTTGCAGGTGATAAAGATTCGGTTTACGACCACTCTAAAGAATTCTACACCGGCGAAATCAAAAAACTATACACTGCTGTAGGCTGGGATGGTGCTACGCAAAAATATACAGGCAAAACTGCCCCGGTTAAATGGGTAAGGATACACAACCTTCCTGACTTTGTTTACTTCAACCACTCTCAGCACGTAAGCGTTGCAGGTGTAGAGTGCCAAAAGTGCCACGGCCCTGTTGAAACATTTGAAGTAATGAAGCAGTTCTCTCCGCTAACAATGGGCTGGTGTGTTAACTGTCACCGTGAAACTGATGTTAAGGTTGAGGGTAATGCCTACTACACAAAAATCCACGATGAGCTGGCTAAGAAGTTTGGCAAGCAGAAGCTTACAGCGGCCGATATGGGTGCTACAGAGTGTGGAAAATGTCACTATTAATCAATTTACTAAGAAGCTAATATCTATATAAAACCATGGCATCAAACAAAAAATACTGGCAAAGTGTTGAGGAGCTGAATGAAAACAGCCCCATTGTTGAGACGCTGAGAAATAACGAGTTTGCAGAAGAAATTCCTGTTGACGAATTCCTTGGCGACAAAGAAGCTTTGTCAAATTCATCTACAAGCCGTCGTGACTTTTTGAAATTTGTAGGCTTCAGTACTGCAGCTGCATCTCTTGCTGCATGTCAGGGCCCCGTTATAAAATCTATCCCTTATGTGGTACAGCCGGAGGAAATCATTCCGGGTGTGTGGGATTACTATGCAACCACAATGGCAGATGGTTTCGACTTTGCCAACATTCTTGTAAAAACCCGCGAGGGCCGTCCTATTAAAGTAGAGGCTAACAAGCTTGCAGGTGCTAAGTTCTCGGCTAACGGCCGTGTGCACGCATCGGTACTTTCACTTTATGACAGCCTGCGCCTTAAGCAACCCCTTGTAGACAGCAAGCCTGCTACATGGACAACGGTTGATGCTAAAGTAGCTAAAGGCCTTGCCGAAGCTGCTGCGGGTGGTGGCCAGGTAGTGGTACTTACCGGTACTGTTGCCAGCCCGTCTACTGAAAAACTAATTGCTGAGTTTGGTGCCAAATACGGCGCTAACTTTAAGCATGTTGTATATGATGCCGTATCGTCTTCTGAAGCGCTTGACGCGTACCAGCAGGTGTATGGCGAAAGGGCCCTTGCTGATTATGATTTCGGTAAGGCTGATGTTATCCTTGCTGTAGGTGCTGATTTCCTTGGCGACTGGCAGGGTGGCGGATTTGACGGTGGCTATGCCCAAAACCGTATCCCTAAAAAGACTGCAACTAAAACGTATATGTCTAAGCATATACAGATAGAGTCTAACATGACCCTTTCTGGTGCTAATGCTGATAAGCGTATACCGCTTACGGTAACCGAGCAAAAATATGCTGTAGTTAAAATATTTAATATTGTAACCGGTTCAAGTGTTCCTGTGCCTGCTGTAAACAAGGCGTATGAGCAGGAAGTTATAAAAGCCGCTGAGCAGCTTTCTAAAGCAGGTACCCGCGGTGTGTTTGTAACCGGCCTTGATGATGTAAATGCGCAGCTTCTTGCATTTGCCATCAACCAGAAGCTTGCTTCTGAGGCTTTCAACCCGGGTGCGCCACGCTATGTGCGTAAAGGCGATGCCAAAGCGGTTAAGCAGCTTGTAGCTGATATGAAAGCCGGTGCGGTTCACACGCTAATCCTAAACAACGTAAACCCGGTTTACACACTTCCAAACGGTGCTGAGTTTGCTGAAGTCCTTAAGAAAGTTAAACTTTCTGTATCATTCACACTAAGGAATGATGAAACGGCCAAGCACACTACAGTTGCTGCTGCTGCCCCTCACTACCTTGAGTCTTGGGGAGATGTTAGCGTAGCAAAAGGATATTATGCTGTAACGCAGCCTACCATCCGTCCGCTGTTTGATACTAAGCAATTCCAGGATGCCCTTCTTTCATGGAGTGGCAATACTACCCCATATTATGATTACCTTAAAGCGGTTGCCGCTACTGCTGTAGCAGGCAAAACGTGGAACCAGCTGGTGCACGATGGTGTTGCTGTTAGCGAGGTGGCCCCAACAACGGCTACAGGTGCTGCTGATTTTAGCGGTGCTGCTGCAACACTTGCAAGCGCTAAGGCGGTTAACGGCACACTTGAGCTTGTGCTTTACACAAAAACAGGCCTTGGTGACGGCCAGCAGGCTAACAACCCATGGCTACAGGAATTCCCTGACCCTATTACAAGGACGTCTTGGGATAACTACATAACAGTATCTAAAGCTGATGCTGAAGCCCTTGGCCTTGAGAACTGGAACGTAGCTAACGGTGGCCTTAACGGTAGCGTTGTTACGGTAACGGTTAACGGTGTTGAGCTTAAAGATGTTCCGGTAATTATACAACCGGGCCAGGCTAAAGGTACTGCCGGCCTTGCACTTGGCTATGGCCGTGCAGAAGGCATGAAAGCTGAAATGGTAGTGGGTGTTAATGCCTACACACTATATAATAACTTTAATTCTTTCCAGAATGTTAAGCTAACCAAGCAGGCAGGCGAACATGAGTTTGCATGTGTACAGCTTCAGAAAACCCTTATGGGCCGTGGCGACATTGTGAAAGAAACTACACTGGCTGACTTTGGTGCTAAATCTCCGGCAGAGTGGAATGAGATGCCACAGGTATCGTATGACCACCAGGAGGTTCCTGCTGCTTCGATTGACCTTTGGGAATCGTTTGACAGGAGTACAGGCCACCACTTTAACCTATCGATTGACCTTAATGCCTGTACAGGTTGTGGTGCGTGTGTAATTGCATGTCACGCCGAGAACAACGTACCGGTTGTAGGTAAGAGCGAAATTCGCCGTAGCCGCGATATGCACTGGCTGCGTATTGACAGGTACTACTCATCTGAAGAAACGTTTAAAGGTGATGTTGAGAAGAAAGATGCGGCCCATGGCCTTATGAATTCTATCGACACCTTTACCAGTATGGAAGACCCGTCTGAGAACCCTCAGGTAGTATTCCAGCCGGTAATGTGCCAGCACTGTAACCACGCACCATGTGAAACTGTATGCCCTGTGGCTGCAACATCTCACGGCCGCCAGGGCCAGAACCACATGGCTTACAACCGTTGTGTGGGTACCCGTTACTGTGCAAACAACTGTCCTTACAAAGTGCGCCGTTTTAACTGGTTCCTTTACAACAACAACAAAGACTTTGACTTTAACATGAACGACGACCTTGGCCGTATGGTGCTTAACCCGGATGTGGTGGTGCGCTCTCGCGGTGTAATGGAAAAATGTTCGTTCTGTATTCAGGCTACCCAGGCGGTTATCCTTCAGGCTAAGCGCGATGGCAGGGTAGTAGGTAAAGACGAGTTTAACGATGCTTGCGCTTGTAGTGCTGCATGTTCAAGCGGTGCTATGGTATTTGGCGATGTTAACAATGCCGAAGACCCTATCACAAGGCTTAAGGAAGATGACAGGGCTTACCACCTGCTTGACCACATTGGCACCAAGCCTAATGTATTCTACCACGTTAAAGTAAGGAATACATAGTAGTAAAAAAGTATTAATAAAGAAACAAACATAAAAGTATTATGTCGTCTCATTACGAAGCACCCATTAGAAAACCCTTAATTATAGGTGACAAAAATTACCACGATGTAACAGTTGATGTTGCAAGGCCGGTAGAAGGCAGGGCAAATAAGCAGTGGTGGATTGCGTTCGCCATATCGCTTACCGCCTTTTTATGGGGCGTGGCGAGTGTTGCCTATACGGTAGGTCACGGTATCGGTACATGGGGATCAAATAAAACAGTAGGCTGGGCCTGGGATATTACCAACTTCGTTTGGTGGGTAGGTATTGGCCACGCCGGTACACTAATCTCGGCGGTTCTGCTATTATTCCGTCAAAAATGGAGGATGGCCATTAACCGCTCTGCAGAAGCGATGACCATTTTCTCGGTAGTACAGGCAGCTATGTTCCCTGTATTCCACATGGGCCGCCCATGGCTTGCATTTTATGTAATGCCTATACCTAACCAGTATGGCTCTCTATGGGTAAACTTTAACTCACCACTACTTTGGGACGTATTTGCGATTTCAACCTATCTTTCGGTATCGCTTGTGTTCTGGTGGACGGGCCTTCTTCCTGACTTTGCAATGCTTCGCGACAGGGCTATAACACCTTTTACAAAACGCGTTTACTCAATCCTGAGCTTTGGCTGGAGTGGCCGTGCTAAAGACTGGCAGCGTTTTGAAGAAGTATCGCTTGTACTTGCAGGCCTTGCTACGCCACTTGTACTTTCGGTACACACCATTGTATCGTTTGACTTTGCTACCTCGGTAATACCGGGCTGGCACACCACCATCCTTCCTCCGTACTTTGTTGCCGGTGCAATCTTCTCTGGTTTCGCCATGGTTAACACGCTACTTATTATCATGAGGAAGGTGTCTAACCTTGAAGCTTACATTACCATACAGCACATAGAACTTATGAACATAGTAATCATGATTACGGGTTCTATTGTGGGTGTGGCGTATATAACAGAGCTGTTTGTTGCCTGGTACTCGGGCGTTGAATACGAACAGTATGCCTTCCTTAACCGTGCTACGGGCCCTTACTGGTGGTCGTACTGGTTGATGATGACATGTAACGTTATCTCTCCGCAGGTAATGTGGTTTAAAAAGATACGTACAAGCATTACGGTATCGTTTGTTATATCGCTTGTAGTAAACGTAGGTATGTGGTTTGAGCGTTTTGTAATTATTGTTACATCACTACACCGCGATTACCTTCCGTCATCATGGACCATGTTCCAGCCTACATGGGTAGATGCCGGTTTCTATATTGGTACAATAGGTTTCTTCTTCGTGCTGTTCCTGCTTTATTCAAGGAGTTTCCCTGTAATTGCACAGGCCGAGGTAAAATCTATCATGAAAACAAGCAGCGAAACGTATAAGAAGCTTCATGCTGCACACGCACACGACGATCATTCACATTCAGAACATAACCATCATTAATATCCATGAGCAATAAAGTATTACACGTATTGTACAATGACGATGATATCCTGATGGATGCGGTTAAAAAAACCCGCGCCGCTCATCATCACATTGAAGAAGTTTTTACGCCATTCCCGGTACACGGCCTTGATAAGGCAATGGGCCTGGCGCCTACAAGGCTGGCAATATGCGCGTTTATATACGGGCTTGTGGGTCTTTCTGTTGCCACGTCAATGATGTACTACATCATGATTGTAGACTGGCCACAGGATATAGGTGGTAAGCCAAGCTTTGCCTACTATATGAACATGCCTGCCTTTGTGCCGGTAATGTTTGAAATGACCGTATTTTTTGCGGCTCACTTAATGGTAATAACCTTTTATATGAGGAGCAGGCTATGGCCGTTTAAACAAGCTGAGAACCCAGACGTAAGGACTACAGACGACCACTTTTTAATGGAAGTGCCTGTACACGGAGATGAAAACGAACTTGTTTCGTTCTTTCAGCAAACCGGTGCCGTTGAAGTTAAAGTAATTGAAAAGCATTAATAAGACGTATGAAAGCAATATATAAGATAGCACTTGCAGTTACTGTTTCGGCAGGACTTGCCTCGTGCTTTGATACAAGGGAACCTAACTACCAGTACATGCCTAACATGTATGAAAGTGCAGGTTATGAAACTTATTCAGAGTCTAATGCTTTTGCTAACGGCAAAGAAGGCCAGCTGCCTGCCACAGGCTCTATTAAAAGGGGCTTTGTGCCGTATGAAATTCCTAACACCCCGGAAGGGTATGAGGCTTCTAAAGCTAACCCGGTACCGGCAGAGGCAGGAGCTTATGACGAGGCTAAAGCCAAAGAATTGTTTACCATTTACTGCGCTATATGCCACGGCGATAAAGGCGATGGCAAAGGAAACCTTGCCAAGCGTGAGAAGTTTGCCGGTGTGCCCGATTATAAGGCAAGGCAAATTACCGTGGGAAGCGTTTTCCATGTAGAAACTTACGGACTTAACATGATGGGTAGCCACGCAAACCAGCTTACACAGGCTGAACGCTGGCAGGTAGCCCAGTATGTTATGCAGCTTAAGGGCCAATAGTAAATTTTAAATTGTAGAACACAGAAAGCATATAAATATGTACACATTTTCTAGTAAATTAAAAACTTTTGCCTTTGTGCTTATGGTGCTTGGTGCCCTGGGCGTAGGCTATAGTTTTTTTACTGCACCGAAAACCCTTGACGATGCCAAGGCTATTATTGAGGCTGAACATGCACATGGCCACGGCGCTGAAGCCCATGGCGATGCTCACCATGATGATGCCCACCATGCAGAAGCGGCCCATGATGCGCACGCTGAACATGCCGAAACAGTAGTAGTTGAAAAAACAGAAGCCGAAGTGGCTGCAACTGCCCATGACAGTGTGGGTGCTGCTGAAATTAAGGCTGAAACAGACACGGTTCATGCTACAGCTACCGCAGAGGCCGGCCACGAAGGCCATGACCACGATGCACACGCTGAGGCTGCACACGCAGGCCACGATGCCCATGCAGGACATGAGGCTCATGCTGCCCACGATGCAGACCACCACGCTGAGCACGTATTCCACCAGCTGCAAAACAAGCCATGGGCTGCCGTTTATGTTGCTGCGCTGTTTTTCTTTTTGATATCACTTGGCGTACTTGCTTTCTACGCTATACAAAACGCTGCACAGGCAGGATGGTCTCCGGTACTTTTCCGTGTTATGGAAGGTATAACAGGCTACCTGGTTTGGGGTGCTGCCATAGTGCTTGCCCTTCTTGTTGCAGGTGTGCTGCAAATACACCACATCTTTATATGGATGGATCCTGAGGTTGTTGCCCATGACCACCTTATACAGGGTAAAACAGGTTTCCTTAACGGGCCGTTCTTCCTAATCCGTGCTGTTGTGTTTATGGGTGGCTGGATTTTTTACCGCTACTACTCTCGCAAGCTATCCCTTGCACAAGACGAGGCTACAGATAACCTTTCTTACAAGAAAGCGTTTAAAGCTGCCGCTGCATTCCTTGTATTCTTTATTGTAACAGAATCTATCTCATCTTGGGACTGGATCATGTCGGTTGACCCGCACTGGTACAGCACCCTGTTTGGCTGGTATGTGTTTGCAAGCTTCTTTGTAAGCGGCATCACTACAATTGCCCTTATAACGCTTTACCTTAAATCAAGGGGCTACCTTGAGTATGTAAACACAAGCCACATACACGACCTTGCCAAGTTTATGTTTGGTATAAGCGTGTTCTGGACGTACCTTTGGTTCTCTCAGTTTATGCTAATGTGGTATGCTGATATACCGGAAGAGGTTACTTACTTTAAAATGCGTATAGAAAACTATAACCTGCCGTTCTTTGGCATGGTGGCACTTAACTTTGTGTTCCCGGTTCTTATACTTATCAATACCGACTTTAAGCGCCTTTCATGGATTGTAACCCTTGCAGGTATTATTATCCTTACGGGCCACTACATTGACTTCTATAACATGATTATGCCGGCTACCGTGGGCGACCAGTGGTTTATCGGCGCAGGCGAAATAGGTGCTGTACTGTTTTTCCTTGGCCTGTTTATCTTTGTAGTATTTACTACGCTAACCAAGCAGCCGCTGCTTGCCAAGCGCAACCCGCTAATTGAGGAAAGTAAGCATTTTCATTATTAATATTTAAAGAAATAAACAAATGACAGGTTTATTGATATTTGCAGTTATCATTTTATTGGGCGTTGCCATCTGGCAGCTATCTAAGATATTCCAGCTTACCAAGATTGGCGCCGCAGTTTATAATGAAAACAGCGAAGTTGCTACCGATAAGGATAATAATGTAAACGGATGGCTGATGTTTGCTTTTGTAGCCTTCATCTACATCTTCACCATAGTGGGCCTTGTTAAATGGGGTCACTTTGCACTGGGCACACCGGCTTCTGAGCACGGCCCGCAGTATGACAACCTTCTTGCCATATCATTCTGGATTATATTTACAGTTCAGTTTTTAACCCAGTTCCTGCTACACTACTTTAGCTTTAAATACAGGGGCAAGCAGGGCAATGTGGCATATTACTATGCCGATAACGACAAACTTGAGTTTGTATGGACCATAATCCCGGTTATTGTTCTTGCTGTACTTATCCTTTACGGGCTATATGCATGGACTAACATTATGTTTGTGGCCGATGAAGATAAAGAAGATGCACTGTATGTAGAGGTATATGCCAAACAGTTTAGTTGGGAAGTGCGTTATGCCGGTAAAGACGGTGTACTGGGCAAGGCTAACGTAAGGTATATTGAAGGCGTAAACACCATGGGTGTTGATATGGCCGACCCTCACGCTGCCGATGATATCCCTGCAAGCGAGCTGCACCTGCCAAAAGGCAAGCGTGTTATATTTAAGTTCCGCTCTCAGGATGTACTGCACTCTGCTTATATGCCACACTTCCGTGCGCAGATGAACGTGGTGCCGGGCATGGTAACAGAGTTTAGCTTTATACCTACACTTACTACAGCCGAAATGCGCGAAGACCAGAAGATAATGAACAAGGTGGCGCACATTAACGATATACGTTCTAAAAAGAGCGAGGAACTGGTTGCCGATGGCAAACCTGCACTTGAGCCTTATACATTTGACTACCTGCTGCTTTGTAACAAAATATGCGGCCCGTCTCACTACAACATGCAAATGAAAATTGTAGTTGACGAGAAAGCTGATTTTGACAAGTGGATAGCAGACCAGAAAACACTGGGCACAGCTGTTAAGGAAAGCCAGGAAAAACCGGCTGAAGGCGGCGAAGGCGCTCCTGCTACAGATACTGCAGCTAAAGACACTGCCGCAGCAGTTATACCACAGGACACCACTAAACCGGTAGCACAGGCGGCACAGCCTGCGGCTCATTAAAATATAATTTTTTTAAATACTCTTAATTAAAGAAATATGTCAGCAGTAGGACACGAAATACACGGCCACGACGACCACCACGATGCTCACGACCATCATCACAAAGAAACGTTTATAACTAAATACATATTTAGTATAGACCACAAGATGATTGCCAAGCAGTACCTGATTACAGGTACCATAATGGGTATAATAGGCATCGTTATGTCATTATTATTCCGTATGCAAATTGCATGGCCGGAGGAGTCGTTTACCGTATTTAAAGTGCTTTTAGGCGATAAGTTTGCACCGGGAGGTGTAATGAAAAACGATATTTACCTGGCCCTTGTTACCATACACGGTACCATAATGGTATTCTTTGTACTAACAGCCGGTTTGAGCGGTACTTTTAGTAACCTTCTTATTCCGTTGCAAATTGGTGCACGAGATATGGCATCAGGCTTTATGAACATGGTTTCTTACTGGTTGTTCTTCCTGTCTGCCGTTATCATGGTTATCTCTCTTTTTGTTGAAGCTGGCCCTGCCTCTGCTGGATGGACAATTTACCCGCCGCTTTCTGCCATCCCTGAAGCTATTCCCGGTTCGGGTGCAGGTATGACGCTTTGGCTGGTATCTATGGCCATATTCATTGCTTCATCGCTAATGGGTTCTCTTAACTATGTTGTTACGGTTATCAACCTAAGGACTAAAGGTATGAGCATGACAAGGCTACCGCTTACAATATGGGCGTTCTTTGTTACGGCTATCATTGGTATCGTATCGTTCCCTGTACTGCTTTCAGCTGCATTGCTGCTTATCATGGACAGGAGCTTTGGTACTTCATTCTTCCTTTCTGATATCTTTATTGCAGGCGAGGTTACCCACTACCAGGGTGGTTCTCCGGTACTGTTTGAGCACCTTTTCTGGTTCCTTGGCCACCCGGAGGTATACATTGTACTGCTACCTGCCCTTGGTATTACATCTGAAATTATTGCAACCAACGCCCGTAAGCCTATCTTTGGCTACCGCGCGATGATTGCTTCAATACTTGCTATTGCATTCCTTTCAACCATCGTTTGGGGACACCACATGTTCGTGTCGGGTATGAACCCATTCCTTGGTTCGGTATTTACCTTTACTACGCTACTGATTGCTATACCGTCTGCGGTTAAGGCATTCAACTATATTACAACACTATGGAGGGGTAACCTGCAAATGAACCCTGCCATGCTGTTTTCAATAGGCCTTGTGTCTACATTCATCTCTGGTGGTCTTACAGGTATTATACTTGGTGACTCTACGCTGGATATTAACATACACGATACGTACTTTGTGGTTGCTCACTTCCACCTTGTAATGGGTATCTCTGCACTATACGGTATGTTTGCCGGTATTTACCACTGGTTCCCTAAGATGTTTGGCCGTATGATGAACAAAACCCTTGGTTACATCCATTTCTGGGTAACTGCGGTGTGTGCTTATGGTGTATTCTTCCCAATGCACTTTATAGGTATGGCCGGCTTACCAAGGCGTTACTACTCAAACTCGGCATTCCCGCTGTTTGATGAGCTACAGGACGTTAACGTGCTAATTACCATGTTTGCTATAATAGGTGCTGCATTCCAGCTTATATTCCTGTGGAACTTCTTCTACAGCATATTTAAAGGTAAACGCGCCGTGCAAAACCCATGGAGGAGTAACACACTTGAGTGGACTACACCGGTTGAGCACATACACGGTAACTGGCCGGGTGAAATACCTGAAGTATACAGGTGGCCGTATGACTACAGCAAGCCCGGGCATGACGAAGACTTTGTACCTCAAACAGTGCCTATGAAAGAAGGCGAGGAGCAACTTCACCACTAAGATTTAATCTTACCCCATATAGAAGCGACAGGTTATCCTGTCGCTTTTTTTATACCCTCAGGCAACCATTTTCACGATATATCGTGAATTTTTTTTGAGGTGGGATACGAGGTGGGTTTAGTTTTTTTGATGCTATATGCGAATATGGGTTTTTAAAAAATTCACGATATGTCGTGAATTTTATCCTTTCTGATGTATTTTGACCTTAACCGGGGATGCTGAAATTTGTCTAAAAAGACGTTTTTTGATACCGGATTTTGGGTGGGATATTTTCAATCCAATTTTCAGGTTCCAAAACCTGAAACGTTAGACCTGAAACCTTAAACTTTCTTAACCAATCTCAATGTCCAAAAGTGAAATATTAAGCACTTTTTGGGATCTTATTGTAGGTTTTTACTGCAATAAAAAAGCCTGCCGAAAATGCATCCGGCAGGCTTTTTTAGAATGTATGGATATGTTATTGTACTTTTGGTTTTGTAAGGTAATACACCGGAACACCAGCCAGCATAATTAGTACGCCCCAGCCGCAGGTTTCGGTCTTATCTATAAGTAAAAACGTACAGAATGCGGCCGCCAACACTATATATAGCGCAGGTAGCACCGGATAGCCAAAAGCCCTGTAAGGACGCGGCATATGGGGCATTTTACGCCTTAAAATAAAGATTCCGGCAATGGTAAGGATGTAAAAGATGACTACAATAATCATCACGTAGTCAAGTAGTTGTCCGTACTTTCCGGTAAGGCACAGTGCTGATGCCCAGATGCACTGAAACCACAGCCCCCAGCCGGGTACACTGGCGCTGTTTAGGCCAGCAGCCTGCTTAAAGAACAGCCCGTCTTTTGCCATAGTATAGTACACGCGCGCACCGGCCAGAATGAGCCCGTTGTTGCAGCCAAACGTTGATATCATGATAGTTACGGCTATAATATAGGTGCCAATGTTGCCAAAAATGGGTTGGGAAGCGGCTACGGCCACACGGTCATCTGCCGCAAAGGCAATGCCATCGAGCGGTAAAACGGCCAGGTACATCAGGTTAGCGCTGATGTAAATAATAGTAACTATCAGTGTGCCAAAGAATAAGCTAAGCCCTACGTTGCGTTGCGGGTCTTTAATCTCGCCTGAAATGAAGGTAACGCCGTTCCACGCGTCACTACTGAACAACGACCCAACCATACTGGCCGCAATGGCCGAAAACAGGGCTGTTCCACCGATTGTAAGCCAGGTTCCGGCATCTCCCGAGGCCTCTTTAATGAACGATTTCGCCTCCCAGGCATTGGCCCAATTGGCACTCCAAACGCCTGAGTCAAAGGCTATAAAGCCAAATACTATAAGCCCGCCCAATGAGGCTATCTTGGTGATTGTCAGAATGGTTTGTATCCATTTGCCATTTTTTACCCCACGGCTGTTGATGTAAGTAAGCAGTATTATGGTTACAATGGATACTATTTGCGCGGCATTGAGTTTAAAATCAGCTATTTGCCATAGTATGTGCTTGTCGCTTAAAGGCTCATACAGGTAGGCTGCAAATTTGCTAAATGCCACACCCACAGCGGCTATGGTGCCGGTTTGTATCACTGCAAAGAAGCTCCAGCCGTAGAGAAACGCCACCAGCTTGTTATAGGCCTCCTTAAGGTAAACGTACTGCCCGCCCGCCCTGGGGAACATGGCGCTCAGTTCGCCATAGCTTACGGCGGCAATCATGGTCATAAACCCTGATATTACCCATATTAGCGTAAGCCAGCCCGCGCTGCCCACCTGCCGCACTATGTCTGAACTCACTATAAAAATACCCGAGCCTATCATGCTGCCCACCACCAGCATAGTGCCGTCTAAAAGGCCTAATTCACGCTTTAAGTGCTTGTCTTCGTGTTGTGTATCCATTGTTGTTTATTGGTTAGTGTGGCCTAAAGATAGGCTTTTTAACCTTATGGTAACACGTTGATTATAACACAACATTACAATTGCAATAAGGTGTTTTAACAATAGAACAATGTACCTTTGCCTTAAAATCACTGCTATGGAACCCGTTGAATTTAAGGTAAATGACACCCTGAAACAGTTTGAACTGCACGTTGAAGGCGAGGTGGCCTACCTGGAATACTTTTTTGAAGGCAAGAAAATCTTCCTTACCCATACCGAAACCCCTAAATCGCTTCGTGGTAAAGGCTATGCTAAAGAGTTGGTTAAGCGTAGTTTAGAACATACTAAACAACATAAGTATGTGGTAGTGCCGGCCTGCTCTTTTGTGGCGGATTATGTTAACCATAACCCTGAGTGGCGTGCTATCCTTTCTGAAGGTTACCAAATGTAAGCTAACTGATTTTGCGTTATATTTGCCCTATGAACGCGAATCTTGACCCTACAAACCAAAACTATAACCCCGAAGAGCTTGACCTGGAAAAGAGGCTGAGGCCTCTGTCATTTGACGATTTTACAGGCCAGCAGCAGGTTCTGGACAACCTGCAGGTGTTCGTGCAGGCAGCAAATATGCGTGGCGAAGCGCTTGACCACACGCTGTTTCACGGGCCTCCGGGGCTTGGTAAGACCACTTTGGCCAACATACTGGCCAATGAGCTGGGCGTGGGGATTAAGATTACCAGCGGGCCCGTATTAGACAAACCCGGCGACCTTGCGGGTTTGCTGACCAACCTTGAGGAACGCGATATACTTTTTATAGATGAAATTCACCGCTTGAGCCCTGTGGTTGAGGAATATCTGTACAGTGCAATGGAGGATTTCAAGATTGATATCATGATAGAGAGCGGCCCCAATGCGCGTTCGGTACAAATAGGGCTTAACCCGTTTACACTGGTGGGCGCTACTACCCGCTCGGGATTGTTAACGGCGCCTATGCGGGCGCGTTTTGGTATACAAAGCAGGCTGCAATACTATACTACTGAGCTGCTTACCACTATTGTAGAGCGCAGTTCGGCCATCCTTAAAATGCCTATAACCATGGAGGCTGCCATTGAAATTGCAGGCCGCAGCAGGGGTACGCCGCGTATTGCCAATGCATTGCTGCGCCGCGTGCGCGACTTTGCCCAGATTAAGGGTAATGGTAAAATTGATATAGAAATTGCACGCTATTCGCTTAAGGCGCTGCACGTTGATGCCCACGGCCTTGATGAAATGGACAATAAAATCCTGAATACCATCATCGATAAGTTTAAAGGCGGCCCGGTGGGCTTATCTACTTTAGCCACAGCGGTTTCGGAAAGTGGTGAAACCATCGAGGAAGTGTATGAACCGTTCCTGATACAGGAGGGTTTTATTATCCGTACCCCACGTGGACGTGAAGTTACCGATAAAGCGTACAGGCACTTAGGTAAGGTGAAGCTTGGCAACCAAAGTGGGTTATTTGATTAAAATGGAATCCAACAATTATAGTATTATTGAAATTGATGCTTCCGAACTGGAGGAGACATACTATTATTCTACTTATTCAGCCCTACCTTTCAACAGAGGTACTGTGTTAAAAAGACTGAGTATTATTCCGCAGTCATTATTTGAAGAAAAAGTTAAAAACCTTCATAATATAGTCAATATTTCTGGAAACACTAATCCTGATAAAAATATAACAATACAGGACTTTGCCTTTGATATTCTTACTCATACAGATATCATAGGAAAGTGGAAATACCTTGATGATGACAGTTTTACCGATATGTCTCCCCGTTTTAATACTAGGGAACGTTTTAGGGACGTTCACTTTTGGGAAATTTCAGCTGATGAATTTGCCAACGAACTAGAAAGTGTTTTCCAGTTGGGTTCCTGTTATGGACCAAATTATGATTGTAAGGAAATTAAAACCATTACTAATGATTTTAAAGAAAAGCTTTTATCTCATAGCCCTTACAAAATTTTTGAAACGAAAACGCCGTGGGGTAAATTTTTTATAGGATGGTTTGTTTGCTTTGTTATTATTAGAAATGATGATTTGATAATATTTGCAGCAGATGATTACGATTAATGATAGCAGGCAAATTTGATGAGAGCTAATGCTGAATGATTGATAACAAACAGAAATATAGTGCTTTAATTAAGGCTGAGGCGAAGAGGCTCGGCTTTATTTCTTGTGGGATATCCCGAGCTGGCTTTTTAGAGGAGGAGGCTCCAAGGCTTGAAAAATGGCTCAACGAGAACCGCCACGGCAAGATGCAGTATATGGAGAACCACTTTGATAAGCGGCTCGACCCTACGTTGTTGGTTGATGGTGCTAAAAGTGTTATCTCGCTGTTGCTCAACTATTACCCTGAAGAAAAACAGGTTTCTGATACATTTAAGATATCTAAATATGCCTACGGGCAGGACTATCATTTCGTAATAAAAGAGAGGCTTAAAGGGCTTTTGTATTCTATAAATGAACACATTGGCGAAGTAGGCGGCAGGGCTTTTGTAGACAGTGCCCCGGTACTCGACAAAGCCTGGGCAGCCAAAAGCGGCCTTGGTTGGATAGGAAAGAACAGCAACCTGCTGAGCAAGCAGGTGGGCTCGTTTTTCTTTATAGCCGAACTGATTGTGGATATTGAACTGGAGTATGACCACGCTGTGACCGACCACTGTGGCTCCTGCACTGCCTGTATAGATGCGTGCCCCACACAGGCCATCATTCAGCCGTATGTGGTGGATGGCTCTAAATGTATATCGTACTTTACCATAGAACTTAAGGAAAACATCCCGCAGGAAATGAAAGGCAGCTTTGCCGACTGGGCTTTTGGGTGCGATGTGTGCCAGGATGTGTGCCCGTGGAACCGTTTCAGCAAGCCACACCGCGAGCCGTTATTCAATCCGCATCCTGATTTACTGGGTTTTAGTAAAAAAGACTGGGAGGAAATTACCGAAGATACCTTTAGGGCGGTGTTTAAAAACTCAGCAGTAAAACGCACAAAATTTGAGGGGCTTAAGAGAAATATAGATTTCCTGAAAGCCCCTTGATTAACTACTCAATAAAATTCATCTCAAAAAGTATATAGTGCTTAATACCAAACTCTTTGCCCCAGGTTTCTATGTCTTTTCCGCTGCTTTCTACCGCACACCAGTACTTTCCGCCGTCTTTTTCATAGGGTAAAATATAGGCAAAGGCATAAAAGGGCTTATTAGGCTCAATTGGTAGGTCGGTGCCAAAATCACGTAAGCTGTAATCACTTGTTTTCAGGCCTTTAAACGTATGTGGTACTTCAAAACGGTCGAAAATAAACTTAACCTCAATGTTTTTGCCCTGTGTCTTGCTTATAACCCTAAGTGGCAGTGAATCAGTTTTGTTTACACCAACGTATTCAAAAATACTTGTATTTAAGAGGGTGTCCGTTTTAGACAATTTGCCTTTCCAGAATTGTTTTGCCGTAATGGTAAACTTCTTGTTTTTTAGGCTGTCACCTTTAAAAAGCGTTTTGAAATAGTTGATGTTCTCAAACCGCATCAGGTCCATTATTTCGTTGTTCTCAGAATAGACTTTAGAAGTCATGGCAATAGAGCCTTTGGGTTTTTGTTGTGCAGTGCATAGTGTAATTTGTGCCATAGCCAGCAGGCTAAACAGGATTGATTTCATAATGTATAATGTTTTTGGCAAAAGTATTGCCTGCGTACAGGCTGTTAGGTTAACTAAGCCGTATTAAGGTTAATTAGTGTTAACAGAAATTTTGGGCTTGGTTTTTAAGCGTTATTTTTGGCACTTATGAAACGGAAGATTCTCCTGGCCTTTGTGTTGATGACGGTATGCGTAATAGGTATTACGGCATTGCAGCTGTATTACAGTTATGTAAACTATACGGTGGCAGAGGGTATTTTTAAGAGGGATGCCGACGAGGCGTTCCTTGACGCGCGTGACAGCACCATGGCCTTAAACCGCCGCAGGCTTGAAAAAGAGTTCAGGGGCTGGCTTCAGGATACTACTTATGTAAACATTACCTGCCATTGGGATGCCCAAAAAGAGGAAACCGTATTCAAAATGAAGCACCTGAAACCGATAGAAAAGCTTGGCGGTGCACATGAAATGTCTATGTCAATAAGTACTTTAAACCAGCGGTTTGATTCTATAACCCCACAGGCTAAAAAGCTTTTTATAAACCATATAATGAAAAGCGTTAGCGATGGCCTTAGCCGGGGCACAGTATGGTATTTTACACAGGAACTCGGCGACAGGCTTAGCAAAGCCTACAATAAAACCCCAATAGATACAGTGGTTTTGCGGCAGCAATACCACATGGCGCTAAGCCACAAAAACATTACCCTGCCTTTTGTACTTACCGAAAAGAAACCGGGGTTGGGTTATGACCACACCACATTTGGTGTTAATATAGGCACAGATGGCGAGCGCTATATTTGGGCAGGCTTTACCAATACGGGCGTTTTCCTGCTTGACAGGCTCAAGTGGGTTATTGCCGGCTCGTTACTGTTAATAGGCATTACACTCTTTTGCTTCTGGTATGCACTTAAAACGCTGCTCAGCCAGCAGAAGCTCAATGCCCTTAAGGATGATTTTATTAATAACATGACCCACGAAATACACACGCCCCTGGCGGGTATTACCGTAACGGCACAGGCATTGAAGCAGTTTAGCCATAGCCCCGAAGAGCAGCAAAACTATCTTGATATCATCCTTTACCAGGCCGATAAGCTCAATGCCCTTACCGATGAAATACTGGCCGGAGCCCGTTTAGGTGTTGATAATGAGGAAAAGGAAAGTGTAGGGATTGACGGCTTTTTGCAGGATGTAGTGCAAGGAGTGGGGCAGGCAGCGAGGGTAAATGTTGAAGCTATGCCTAATATAACCGTAAGTATCTATAAAAACCACTTGGGCAGGGCGGTAGCCAATTTGTTTGATAACGCGCTGAAGTATAGCGAGGAGCAGGTTGTACTTTCGTGCAAGGTAGAGAAAAGCACACTGTGTATAAGCGTTACAGATAACGGTTCGGGTATACCTGACGGGTTTAAAAATAAGGTGTTTGATACGTTTTACCGTATCCCCACCGGTAATGTGCACAATATAAAAGGCTACGGGCTTGGCCTTAGCTATGTAAAAAAAGTGGCCACAATGCATGGTGGTAGCGTTTCAGTATCAGATAATACACCACATGGTGCCATTTTTACCTTATTATTACCCTTATGAAACCCTACAGGATACTTTTAGCCGAAGATGAGCCTTTCCTTGGGAAGGTGGTAAAGGAAAGCCTTGAGAAGAAAGGTTATGAGGTGGTATTAGCACCCGATGGGCAAAAGGCATTACAGCTTTATGCAGGAGGTAATTTTGACCTGTGTATTTTTGATGTAATGATGCCCCATAAAGACGGCTTTACGCTGGCGCAGCAAATACGTCAGGGCGATTCCAAAACTCCGGTAATGTTCCTTACCGCAAAGGCCGATATTAAAGATGTAACAGCAGGGTATGCCAGCGGCGGCAACGATTACCTGCGCAAGCCCTTTAGCCTTGATGAGCTATTCCTTCGGGTGGCAGAGTTGTTAAGGCGCAGCCGGTCTGCACCTGCCGAAACCCAGGACGAGCTGATGGTTGGGGGCTATACCTTTTCCCAACGCAGGCAGGAACTAAAAGGCGGTGATGGCGTAGTGCAGAAGCTTTCTCACAAAGAATGCGGGTTGCTGTTGCTGTTGCTCCAGAACAAAAATGAAGTGCTTAACCGAAAGGATGCCCTGCTGAAACTTTGGGGCGATGACAGCTTTTTTAACACCCGTAATATGGATGTTTATATAACAAAACTGCGCAAAAAGCTGCACAACGATGCCTCGGTTGAGATACTCAACATCCGCGGGTATGGCTATAAACTGGTGTGCTGACGGTCTGAAACGATTACCGAAAAAGAAAACCGTTAAAAATTTCAAAGTTACATACATACCTGTACCTTTGTGCATTCGTACAAAAGCCAAACAGCATGAACCAATACAGCAAGCGCCGCGAAGCGCTATTATACCATGCCAAGCCCCATCCGGGCAAAATACAGGTAACCCCAACTAAGCCCTATGCAACCCAGCGCGACTTATCGCTGGCTTACTCTCCGGGCGTGGCAGAACCCTGCCTTGAAATAGCAAAAGACGTTAATAAAGTATATAAATATACGGCCAAAGGTAACCTTGTGGCAGTAATTTCTAACGGTACGGCTGTACTTGGCCTGGGCGATATAGGCCCAGAAGCCAGTAAGCCGGTAATGGAAGGCAAAGGCCTTTTATTTAAGATATTTGCCGATATTGATGTGTTTGATATTGAGGTGGATACTAAAGATGTAGATGCCTTTATTGAAACCGTAAAAAACATAGCCCCAACCTTTGGAGGTATTAACCTTGAAGATATTAAGGCGCCGGAGTCGTTTGAAATAGAACGCAGGCTTGTTGAAGAGCTTAACATACCGGTTATGCACGACGACCAGCACGGTACGGCTATTATATCGTCTTCAGCGCTTATAAATGCTGCCGAACTTGCCGGTAAAAAGCTTGATGAAATAAAGGTGGTGGTTAGTGGTGCCGGTTCGGCGGCGCTGGCATGTGCCAACCTTTATGTGCTGCTTGGCGTTAAGGTAGAAAACATTGTAATGTTCGATGTTAACGGCATGCTGGTTACCAGCCGCGAAGATTTGCTGCCTGTGCAACGCAGGTATGCTAAGGATGGCGAACAGAAAACACTTGCAGAAGCCGTAAAAGGGGCTGATATGTTCCTTGGGCTTAGCGTGGGCAATGTGCTTTCGCCTGAAATGCTGCTGAGCATGGCAAACGACCCTATTGTGTTTGCTATGGCCAACCCAACCCCTGAAATTGATTATGACCTGGCCATTAACACCCGCGAAGACGTGATAATGGCTACCGGCCGCAGCGATAACCCTAACCAGGTTAACAACGTGCTGGGCTTTCCATACATATTCCGCGGAGCGCTCGATGTTAGGGCAACCAAAATAAACGAGGCCATGAAAATGGCTGCGGTACATGCACTTGCCGAGCTTGCAAAAGCCTCTGTGCCGGAGCAGGTAAATATTGCTTATGGCGAAACCAAGCTGCTTTTTGGCCGCGATTACATCATCCCAAAACCCTTTGACCCAAGGCTTATTGCCGTTGTAGCCCCTGCTGTTGCAAAAGCGGCCATGGACAGCGGCGTGGCTCAAAAGCCTATAACCGACTGGGATAAGTATACTGAGGAGCTTTTAGAGCGCCTTGGTAACGATAATAAAATTGTACGCCTGCTTACCAACCGCGCCAAGAGTGCGCCTAAGCGAATTGTGTTTGCTGAGGCAGACCAGCTTAAGGTGCTTAAGGCAGCACAGATTGTTAAGGAAGAGGGTATAGGCGAACCTATACTTTTGGGTAACAGGGAGCTTATTGAATCTATGAAAGAGGAGATAGGTTTTGACAATGAGGTTACTATTATAGACCCGCGTGTAGAGTCTAAACATCCGCGCCTATTGGCGTATGCCGATGCCTTTTGGCAGGCGCGCAGGCGCAGGGGCGTGAGCCAGCTTGATGCCGAAAAGATGATGACCCAGCGCAATTATTTTGGCGCTATGATGGTTAACCAGGGCGATGCCGATGCCATGATAACAGGCTATTCGCGCAATTACCCGGCTTCGGTTAAGCCTATATTACAGCTGGTAGACCGCTCTCAGGGTGTAGAAAGGGTAGCAACAACAAACCTTATGCTTACCGGAAAGGGCCCGATTTTTATATCAGATACAGCCATAAACCCAGACCCAACTGCCGATGAACTGGCGCGTATTGCCCTTATGACGGCGCGCACAGCCCGTATGTTTGGCCTTGATCCGGTTATCGCTATGGTGTCGTTCTCAAACTTTGGTTCGTCTCAGGACCCAAGTGCTGTAAAGGTAAGGCAGGCGGTATCTTACCTGCATAAAAACCACCCTGACCTTATTGTGGATGGCGAAATCCAGGCAGACTTTGCCCTTAACCCGGAAATGCTGGCCGAAAAATTCCCGTTCAGTAAGTTGTCGGGTAAAAAGGTTAACATATTGATATTCCCTAACCTGGAGTCGGCTAACATAACCTACAAGCTACTGAAAGAGCTTAACAAAACCGTTTCTATAGGCCCTATAATGATGGGTATGGACAAGGCGGTGCACATTGTGCAGCTTAACGCCAGTGTAGAAGAAATGGTAAACATGAGTGCTGTGGCTGTGGTTGATGCACAGGAAAAAGAAAAACGCCTTAAAATGGCAAAAAAATAAGCCGTGATGCACGGTTAAATAATTTTGCTATTTTTGAAACTCCTTAAAAAACAGATATGATAGCACAACTACAGGGAAGGCTGGTAGAGAAATCGCCCACAGAGGTGGTAATAGACTGCCATGGCGTGGGCTACCAGGTTAATATTTCGCTGCATACCTATTCGTTGCTTACTGATTCTGAGCATATAAAACTATATACCTTTTTACAGGTAAAGGAAGATGCACATACCCTTTTTGGGTTTGCTGAAAAAGCTGAGCGCGAACTTTTTAAGCTTCTCATATCCGTTTCGGGTGTAGGGGCAGGCACAGCCAGGACCATGTTGTCTTCGCTTGAGCCAAAAAACATCATACAGGCCATAGCTTCGGGTAATGTTGCCATTGTGCAGGGAATTAAAGGCATTGGCGCAAAAACAGCTCAGCGCATTATTCTCGACCTGAAGGATAAAGTGTTAAAAGTGTATGATTTGGAAGAAGTTTCGCATCCGGGTTACAATACAAATCGCGATGAAGCGTTATCTGCCTTGGAGGTATTGGGCTTTAACCGCAAACTGGCCGAAAAGGCAGTTGATAAAGTGCTGGCAGCAACGCCGGGCGCTACGGTTGAGGCAATTATAAAACAAGCATTAAAAAACTTATAGTCTTTGAGAACAGATTACCCAACCGAGTTTTTCAAGAAGATTCAATATACTTTTTCAGTCTTTTTTTTATTTCTGGGTATTGCAGCTAATGCTCAAATTACAGAGGAAGAAGAATATGAACAGGCGCAGGATTCTGTGCAGGGGTATAATACAGGACAAATTGCCATAGGCGACCCAAACAGTATTGTTAGTGCCTATAGCTATGACCCCGTTACAAACCGCTACATACTTACCAGTGTGCTTAGCGGCTACAACGTTAATTACCCCGTTATACTAACGCCAGAACAGTATGAAGAGCTTGTATTGCGCGAAAATATGCGCAACTACTACCGTGAAAAATCTAAGGCGTTAGACCCTAATGCCACCCCAGATCAGCAAAAAGACCTGCTGCCCAGGTATTATGTAAGGTCAAGCTTTTTTGAAACCCTTTTTGGTGGTAATACCATAGATATAAAGCCCCAGGGTTCGGTAGAAATGGACCTTGGTGTGCGTTATACCAAGCAGGACAACCCGCAAATATCTCCGCGAAACCGCAGCACTTTTACCTTTGATTTTGACCAGCGCATAAGCATGAGCCTTATGGGTAAGGTGGGTACAAGGCTAAACGTTACAGCTAATTATGATACCGAAAGCAGTTTTGCTTTCCAAAACCTTATAAAGCTTGAGTATACCCCAACAGAAGATGATATCCTTCAAAAGATAGAAGTGGGTAATGTGAGTTTCCCGCTGTCTAACTCATTAGTTAGGGGTGCACAAAGCCTTTTTGGTGTTAAGGCACAGTTTCAGTTTGGTAAAACCACCATTACCGGTATTTACTCTGAGCAAAGGTCTCAAACCAAAACGGTTACTGCACAGGGTGGAGGTACACTGCAGGAATTCAATATTTTTGGACTTGAGTATGATGCCGACAGGCACTTCTTCCTTTCGCAATACTTCCGTAATAATTATGACAGGTCGTTGAGGGGCTACCCCCTTATTGATAGCCGCGTGCAAATTACCCGTGTAGAGGTTTGGGTAACAAACAGGCAAAACCGTATTAATGCAACCGAAAACAACAGCCGTAATATTATAGCATTACAGGATTTAGGTGAATCAGCTGTGGTAAATAGTAACGGTGCAGATATTACACAACAGGCTGTGGGCTTTGCAACCCCGCCAAATCCCGCATTTTTTAATGTACAGGCTAACAGCTACCCGGATAACGGCAACAACAAGCTAAACCCCGAAATTATACCGGGCGGATGGCTTTCGTCTTCAATCCGTGAGATTGTAACGGTAGATAACAGCAGCTTTACAAACGGCCTTGTAGCCAGTGAGGGTACAGATTATTCTAAGCTTGAAAACGCCCGTAAGCTAAGTGCAAATGAATATACCGTGCACACACAGCTGGGGTATATATCGCTTAACCAAAGGCTTAATAATGATGAAGTACTTGCGGTTGCTTACCAGTATACTGTAGGTGCAGATGTATATCAGGTGGGTGAATTTGCTACAGATGGTGTTGCTGCCACTGTGGTAGACCAGGCCCCTGATGGTGCTGTAAATAACGTAAGCACGCAAACGCTGATACTTAAAATGCTTAAGAGTAATCTGGTAAATGTAAATGAGCCGGTTTGGGACCTGATGATGAAAAACGTTTATCAGCTGCCTAACGCCTACCAGCTTTCGCAGGAAGACTTCAGGTTTAATATATTGTATACAGACCCGTCTCCGCTTAATTACATTACACCGGTGCCGGGAACAAGCTTCCCTCCCGTAGACCCGGATATAAACCCGGAACTTTCTGTGGCAGATACACCGCTTTTACGCGTGTTTAATGTAGACCGCCTTAATTATACTAACGACCCGCAGTTTGCCGGCGATGGTTTCTTTGACTTTATACCGGGCTTAACGGTAGATACCCAAAACGGGCGTATTATATTTACTACGGTGGAGCCATTTGGTGAACACTTGTTTGAAAAGCTTAGATTAGACCCCCTTGAAGACTATAACTCTGTTAACGAAACAAGCTTTAATCCCAACCAGAAAAAATACGTTTTCCCTAAGCTCTATAACAGTACACAGGCTGATGCTTTGCAGGACAGCCACAAAAACAAATTCCAGCTTAAGGGTAGCTTTAAGTCATCGGGTGCCGGTGGCGATATATCGCTTGGTGCATTTAACGTGCCGCAGGGCTCGGTAGTGGTAACAACGGGTGGCCGTACCCTTGTAGAAGGGCAGGACTATACCGTAAACTACCAGGCCGGTACCGTGCAGATACTTGACCCATCACTTGCGGCATCTAATACCCCTATTGAGGTTTCGGTAGAAAACAATGCTACCTTTGGTCAGCAAACACGCCGCTTTGCCGGTGTTAACGTAGAACACAAGTTTACAGATAAATTCCTTTTGGGTGGTACTATTATCAACATGTCTGAAAGGCCGTTTACCAATAAAACCAACTACGGCCAGGAATCAGTAAACAATACCATTTTTGGCCTTAATGCCAATTACAGTACAGAGGTGCCGTTCTTTACCAGGCTGGTAAACAAGCTGCCTAATATTGATACCGATGTGCCTTCTAACTTCTCGTTCAGGGGAGAGGTGGCATACCTTAAGCCGGGCGCCAGCAAGGCAGACCAGTTTAATGGAGAGGCTACTACTTATGTAGACGATTTTGAAGGTTCGCAAACCACTATAGACATGCGTGGTGTTAGCGGGTGGAACCTTTCAAGTGTGCCGGTTAAAACGGCTTTTGAAGAGCTTAACCCACTTGTAAACGATCTTGAGGCGGGCTATAAAAGGGGTAAGCTGGCATGGTATAATATAGACCCTACTTTTTATGTAACCAGCCAGTTGCCAAGCGGTATTACCAGCGATGACCTGGCATTGAGCCGCACCAGGCGTATTTTTATGGATGAGTTATATCCGCAAGTAGATGTTGTGCCCGGCTCAACCGCGGTTGTAACCACGCTGGATTTATCTTACTTCCCTAAAGAAAGGGGGCCTTACAACTTTAACCCTGCCTACCTAAACGGTATTACCGATGCCCAGGCTGTACAAAATTGGGGTGGTATTACAAGGGCTATTACCTCTACTAACTTTGAGCAGACTAACGTTGAGTATATACAGCTTTGGGTACTTGACCCGTATTATGGAGCATCTTCAGACCCCAGCCTTGCAGACCCTACCAATACCGGGGTACTTGAAATAAACCTGGGTGAAATAAGCGAAGATATACTTAAAGATAACCGTAAGCAATATGAAAACGGTCTTCCGGGTGCCGATGGCCAGGCTACAACCTTTACTACAGAGTGGGGAGAAGTGCCGGTTTCGCAATCGCTTATTTATGCATTTGATACAGATAATGCCAACCGTGCACTGCAGGATGCAGGCCTTGACGGCCGCCTTGATAATGCAGAAGGTGTAGGTACAGTTTACCAGAATACTGAAGACCCTGCACAGGATAACTACCAGTTTTACCTTCAGGCTACCGGTGGTGTTGTAGACCGTTATAAAAACTATAACGGCACGCAGGGCAACTCGCCTGTAGAAGTAGGCAATACAAACCGAGGTAACTCTACCCTTCCGGATACCGAAGACATTAATAGGGACAACACCATGAACACTATTGATGCCTACTACCGTTATACTATCAATATAGAGCCCGGCGCTGTTGTAGGCAGCGGCTACCTTGTAGATGAAAGGATTAGTGATGTAGAGCTTACCAACGGGCAAACAATACCTGCACGCTGGTTGCAATATAAAATACCTATTGATATTGCCACAACCGATACAGACCGTATTGTGGGTGGTATAAGCAGCGTGCGCTCTATCCGTTTCATGAGGGTGTTTATGACAGGCTTTAAAGATGATGTAACCCTGCGTTTTGGTGCTATGGACCTTGTAAGGGGCGAATGGAGGAGGTACACCAACTCTTTTGATGAACTTACTGGTGGTGATCCAACCGATGAAGAAACCGGTTTTGATGTGGTTTCGCTAAGTATACAGGAAAACGCGCAAAAGAGGCCTATAGGCTATGTGTCGCCGCCGGGTGTAATGCGCGAGCAGCTTTACAGTAACAATGCGGTTATTAACCAGAATGAGCAGGCGCTTTCGCTTAGGGTGTATTCAACCACAGGTTCTACAAGCGATACCAGCGGCCTTGAACCGGGCGACTCGCGTGCAGTATTCAAAAATGTAAACGTAGATATGCGCCAGTACAAAAAACTGCGTATGTTTTTCCATGCCGAGGCACTGCCAAGTACTTCAAGTGTAAGTATACCGGAGAGCAACGCACTGCAAAACCAGGAAATGAAAGCCTTTATCCGTTTTGGTAACGACTTTACAGATAACTTCTACCAGGTTGAAATGCGCCTTGACCTAACGGCATTTAATGCCATTAGTGAAGAAGAGGTGTGGCCTAATGACCTTGTAATTCCGCTTGATGAGCTTACGGCGCTTAAGCTGGCCATGCTTAGGGGTGAAACCCTTCCGCTTGATGCTGAAAATGCCGTGTATAAAGACATAGACGAAAGGATAAGGATACGTATAAAAGGTAACCCTAACTTTGGTTATGTGCGCACCCTTATGGTGGGTGTAAGAAACGGTTATGAACCGGGCGATGCCGGTGCACGCCACTTAAGGGGTGAGGTGTGGTTTAACGAGCTTCGCCTTAGTGATATGGATAGCCAGGGCGGTATGGCCGCAACTGCTACCATGGATACTAACATGGCCGACTTTTTAACGCTTTCGGCTACGGGTAACCTAAGCACGATAGGATTTGGCAGTGTAGACCAAAGCCCTAATGAGCGCAGCAGGGAAGACCGCAAACAATACAACCTTGTAACTAATATTAATGCGGGCAAGCTATTGCCTAAAAGCTGGCATCTTAATGTTCCGTTTAATTACAGCGTAGGCGAAGAAATTATTACGCCAGAGTACGATCCGTTCTACCAGGATATTAAGCTTGAGCAGGCTATGGACCTTGCGACCAGCGAAGCAGAGCGTCAAAATATTAAAGACAGGGCTATAGACTATACCAAGATAAAAAGTATAAACGTTATAGGCCTTAAAAAAGAAAGGGCACCGGAGCAAAAGCCACACGTGTATGATATTGAAAACGTTACGGTTTCAATGTCGCACAACCAGACAGAGCACCATGACTACCAGATAGAGAACATGATAGACCACCAGGTGCGTGCCTCGGCAGATTATACCTTTAATTTCCAGAACAAGCCGGTAGAGCCGTTTAAAAATACGGGCTTTATGAAAAAAAGCAGCTACTGGAAACCATTAAGCGATTTTAACTTTAATTACCTGCCCAGCAGTATTTCGTTTAGTTCAACCATACTAAGGCAGTACAACATGCAGCAGTTTAGAAATATAGAGGTAGAGGGTATACCTATATCGCCGCTGTACCGCAGAAACTATTTCTTTAACTATCAGTATGGCTTAAATTATAACCTTACCAAGTCGCTTAGGTTTAACTACCAGGTGGCTACCAGCAATATAGTGCGCAATTATCTTGATGAATACAACAGGCCTATAGATGAGTATACTGTGTGGCAGGATTTCTGGAATACCGGTGAGCCTAATACCCATACACAGCAGTTTACGGCTAACTATGAGCTGCCGCTAAATAAAATACCGGTGCTGAGCTTTGTTAAAGGAACTTATACTTACAATGGTACCTATAACTGGATTCGCTCTACCGATGCGTTAGCTTATACTATAGATGGCATAGCGTTAGGTAATACCATACAAAACAGCAGCCAGCATAGGCTTAATACTAAATTTAGTATGGATATGCTGTACAAATACCTGGGTATAGGGGTTAAAAAAGCGCCTAAGGCAGCGCCAAAAGCAGCCCCTAAACCGGGTGAAAAAGTAACGGCGGCGCCAAAGCCACAAAGTAGCGGTAATGTATTTGTAAATGGTATTGTGGGGGTATTAACCAGTGTAAAAAGTATTGATATTAACTATACAGAAAATAATGGTACCATACTGCCGGGTTACCTGCCTTCTATAGGGTTTTTAGGTACTACTAAGCCTACACTGGGCTTTGTATGGGGTAGCCAGGATCCAGATGTAAGGTATGAGGCCGCTAAGCTGGGTTACCTTACACCTTACCAGGAATTTAACCAGAGCTTTACGCAAACGTCTACAAAAACGCTTGATCTTACTGCTACGGTAGACCTGTTTCCTGACCTTAAGATTGAGCTTCTTGCTAAAAGAATGCGCCAGAATAACCTTTCTGAGCAATATGATGTAACTGATGATGGCATGTACATGCCAAGGTCGCCTTATACATACGGTAACTTTGAAATCTCTACCATTATAATAAATACCGCTTTTGAAAAGAGCGATGTAAACGGTTCGGCTGCGTTTGACCAGTTCAGGCAAAACAGGATGGTAATTGCCGAGCGCCTTGCCTCTCAATATTATGGTGTGCCGGCAAGCCAGCTGCCAAGGTACCAGGCCGGTGCTAATGAATTTGCAACCGCTAATGCCGGTTATCCTGTAGGTTTTGGCCGAAACAACCAGGCCGTGTTGCTGCCTGCGTTTATAGCCGCTTATTCGGGTAAAGATGCTTCGTCTTCATCTACCGGGTTGTTTAGAGATATTCCGTTGCCTAACTGGACTATTAAGTACACCGGGCTTATGCGTTACAAATTCTTTAAAGACAGGTTTAAGAGCTTCTCGCTGCAAAGTGCCTATAAGTCTTCTTACAACATAAACAGTTTCCGCTCTAACCTTGAGTATAATGAAAACCCGGGTGGGCAGGACAATAACGGTGTAGGTAACTTTAATAATAAGTACATTATATCTAACATAAACCTTACCGAGCAGTTTAGCCCGCTTATAAGGGTAAATATGCAAATGAAAAACTCGGTTAGTGTTAATGCCGAGGTTAGAAAAGACCGTACCCTAAACATGAGTTTTGATAACAACCTGCTTACAGAGGTTAGGGGTAATGATTATGTTATAGGGCTGGGCTATCGTATAAAAGATGTAATTATACACTCAAGCCTGGCAGATAACCCTACTAACACCATAAAGAGTGATATAAACCTGAAGGCAGATGTTACGTTAAGGAAAAACATGACTATTATCCGCTATCTGGACTATGATAACAACCAGCTTGGTGGTGGCCAGGATATGTGGTCGGTTAAGCTTACGGCAGATTATGCGTTTAGCAAAAACCTTACTGCCATATTCTTTTATGACCATCAGTTTAGTAAAGCGCTTATATCAACAGCATATCCTATTACCAATATCCGTTCGGGCTTTACCTTAAGGTATAATTTTGGTAATTAATTGTAAAAACTATTTTGAGATATTAGGATAAAACATACATTTGCCAAAAACAACAACAAACATGAATATTCCTGCTGATTTAAAGTACACCAAAGACCACGAGTGGGTTAAGATTGAAGGCGACACAGCCATTGTAGGCATTACAGATTTTGCCCAGAAAGAACTTGGTGATATTGTATATGTAGAGGTTGAAACCCTTGACCAGACTCTTGATAAAGACGAGGTGTTTGGAACTGTAGAAGCGGTTAAAACGGTATCTGACCTGTTTTTGCCATTATCAGGCGAGATAGTTGAATTTAACGAGGCGCTTGAAACCAATCCTGAACTTGTAAACAGCGATGCTTATGGCGAAGGCTGGATGGTAAAGGTAAAAATCAGTAATGAGGCTGAAATTAGTGAACTTTTAGATAGCGAACAATATAAAGAACTTATAGGTGCATAATAAATACTTTTGGGCAGCGATATTTTGGACAGTAGTTATATCTATTTGTTGCCTCGTAAGTATTAAAACGTTTGAGGGGGCTGCAGATATTGGATCGGCAGATAAATATGTTCATTTTACCTTCTACTTTATCTTTACTATATTGTGGTGCTTTTTTCTTAAAAGCAAAAACGGAAATTCATTTAAAATACGTTTAATTGTTTTTGCTTTTGCCTTTTCATTTGGTGCTATAATTGAAGCCTGCCAGGAGTTTTTAACTGAAGACCGTAGTGCAGATATTGGTGATGTAATTGCTAATACATCGGGCAGTGCAGGGGCTGTATTGTTTATGTGGCTTAAAGATAAACTCTCAAAAAAGAAATAATAGTAATCCCGGTTTTGGCCGGGATTACTTATTTTTATAACATGGATATCAGGAAATATTTAGATGCTACTTATTTAAAAACAGCAGAACAGGCTGGTGTTACTGCCAAGCAAAACCGGGAAATTTTAACCCGTTTTGTGCAGGAGGCTGTTGAACAAAGTTATAAGCTGGTAATGGTAAGGCCGGATATGGTTGGGTTGTCAAGAAATATAATTGATAACGCTAACAGCAACGTGCTTGTGGGTACTGTTATAGATTTTCCTGACGGAAACGCTCCGGTAGAATTAAAAATGACAGAGGCGGCAGAGGCAATAAATAATGGGGTTGATGAACTTGATTTTGTAGTTAACTATACAGCTTTTATAAACGGTAAAGCTGATGTTGTTGCAGCACAGGTTAAACAGTGTACTGCTTTAGGTCTTAATGAGGGAAAGGTAGTAAAGTGGATTATTGAAGTTGCGGCACTAAATAATGATCAGATTGCAGGCCTTACTGTATTGATTCGTGATGTTGTGTTGGCAAATTTTAAGGAAGCCGATTATCAAAAAATATTTGTAAAATCATCTACAGGTTTTTATAAAACCGAAGGTGGTAAACCAAATGGAGCCACGCCTGAAGCGATTAAAGTAATGCTCGATAATTCGGGTCCGCTATCTGTAAAAGCAGCAGGTGGGGTAAGGAATTATGAAGAGGCTGTTGCAATGGTTAACTTTGGTGTAATGCGTATAGGCACATCGGCTGCAAAGCAAATTGTAGATGGAGAAACCACATCGGGTGGTTACTAAATAAAAAACCTCCCCCTTTCGGGAGAGGCATCCTTTTTCATAGCAAGTTTAAAGGAATTTTTCTTTTTTATAGCAACAATCAATAACACCTTTATGAGTGTGATTTTATAATAGACGCATAAAAAAATGAAAGGTTGCGTAGGGGTGTAAAAAAATATATACTTTTTGGTTAAAGCTTTTAAGAATTAATGCTTTGCCGAAACGCTTTTTTTGGGTTATCTTTGCGCCAGTTTCTAAAATTCAATGAAAATTACTTTAAAAGCTTCACATAACGAGGTTTCTGCACGTTCGCTGTTTGCTGATTTTGTAGCCATAACAAAAGCAAGGCTTGCTATAAGTGTTGTTTTTTCTTCGGTTGCAGGATACTTACTTGGTTTTTCAGATGAACACCCTTTTAGCTGGTTAACGCTTTTTCTTTTGGCTGTGGGCGGCTACTGTATGGTAGGTGCCAGCAATGTTTTTAACCAGATTATAGAAAAAGACCTTGATGCCCTTATGGACAGGACAAAAAACCGTCCTATCCCTGCGGGTAAAGTAACGGTTAAAGGCGCATTTGCACTTGGTGCAGTTTTAACCATTGCCGGCCTTGCAATATTGTATAGTATAAACCCTAAAACAGCTATGTTTGGGGCTATATCTATCTTTTTATATGTAAGTGTCTATACTCCCCTTAAAACTAAAACCCCCCTTTCGGTATTTGTAGGTGCTTTTCCGGGTGCCATACCGTTTATGCTGGGGTGGGTGGCAGCCGTGGGCCGTTTTGATATAGAGGCGGGTACGCTGTTCCTGATTCAGTTTTTCTGGCAGTTTCCGCACTTTTGGGCTATTGGCTGGTTTTTATTTGATGATTATAAAAAAGGCGGGTTCTTTATGTTGCCTACAGGCAAAAAAGATAAAAAAACCGCAATTCAGATTATTTTGTATACAATATGGCTTATAGTAGCATCTTTGCTTCCGGTGGCGGGCTACACGGGCCAGTTTAAAATAAGTATTTATGCTGCGGCGATAGTATTGTTGCTGGGAGTATGGATGCTAATGGCGGCAATAAAGCTGTATAAGAAAATGGACGCGCAAACGGCAAAAAAGCTAATGCTGGTAAGTGTTTCTTATATATCGCTGCTTCAGGTAATATATGTTATTGATAAATTTTTAAGGTAATGATGGCACAGCAGGTTAAAATGAGTGTTGAAGAGCATAATGAGCGCACTGCGCGTTCTAAAAAAATGCTTATGTGGTTTGCTATGGTAAGTATGTTTATGACGTTTGCCGGTCTTACCAGTGCCTATGTGGTAAGCAGCAAGCGCAGAGACTGGATTAAAGACTTTGAGTTGCCAAATGCATTCCTGCTTAGTACTGTTGTAATAGTAATCAGTAGTATTACATTTTACCTGGCTAAAAAAGCTATTCAGCAAAATAACAGGAGTAATGCAACGGCATTGCTTTTAACAACTTTAGGCCTTGGTGCAGCGTTTGTTGCGTTGCAGTTTTATGGCTTTGACCAGATTGTTAGCGGGGGGTATTACTTTACCGGAAGCAACAGTACAGTAACCACATCTTTCCTGTATGTTATAGTGGTGGCGCACCTTGCGCACCTGTTTGCAGGGCTGCTTGTGCTGCTGGTTGTAATTTATAATCATTTTAAACAAAAATACACCCCTTCTCAAACCCTTGGATTAGAGTTAGGTGCAATGTTTTGGCACTTTCTCGATGTTTTGTGGGTATATTTGTTTCTGTTTTTCTATTTCTATTAATAGAAAAAAATGTACATTTGAAAACTTTTTAACTTAATATCGTTATATGGCAGCGACAGTTACTACAACAGCCGTTACTACTGGCAAAACATGGGATGGCGGAAACGAGCCTATGGGAGCAAGCTATGGCAAAATGATGATGTGGTTTTTCATCGTATCCGATGCTTTAACTTTCTCAGGATTTCTTGCCGCTTATGGATTTTCAAGGTTTAAATTCATAGAAATTTGGCCTATTGCAGATGAGGTGTTTACCCACTTCCCGTTTATGCATGGCAAAGAAGCGCCAATGTATTATGTGGCGTTAATGACCTTTATCCTTATTTTCTCATCAGTTACCATGGTGCTTGCTGTTGATGCCGGCCATCAGCTAAAAAAGACTAAAGTTGCTATTTATATGGCGCTTACCATTGTGGGTGGTTTAATATTCGTGGGTTCTCAGGCCTGGGAATGGAAAAACTTCATAAAAGGTGAGTTTGGTGCTATAGAAACCAAAGGTGGTGCAATACTACAGTTTGTAGATGCAGAAACCGGTAAAAGGGTAGCGCTTGCTGATTTTGCTGTGCACCTTCCAACAGAAGAAATTCAGAAAAGAAAAAGTAACGGTATATGGTTTCAGGATGCCCCTACACGTACAAGCTACTCTGTAGCCGAAGTTGCCGAGGGCTTTAAAACACATCCTAACGTTCTTGTAAGGACTGAAATAATTAAAGACAAAAAGAAGACCGTACTTAACAGGGCTGAGTCTGAAAAAGCAATGGAAAGTGCTGCCCTTGTGGTAGAAGGTGCTAACCTTACGCACAATGAATATGGCCACAGGCTGTTTGCAGACTTCTTCTTCTTTATTACAGGTTTCCACGGTTTCCACGTATTCTCTGGTGTAATCATTAACATTATCATATTCCTTAACGTGCTTGTAGGTACTTATGAGAAACGCAGGAGTTATGAAATGGTAGAGAAAGTAGGTTTGTACTGGCACTTTGTAGACCTTGTATGGGTATTTGTATTTACCTTCTTCTACCTTGTTTAATTATATAAAAAGTTATCAAAATGGGAGCACATACTCACGAATCTAATACTAAAAGAATCTGGACCGTTTTCGGCCTGCTTTCTGTAATAACAATTGTAGAGGTAGCATTAGGTATTGTTAAGCCTGATTTCCTTTTCATGAGCGACCTTTTCAGGTTAAGCCTTCTTAACTGGATATTCATTATCCTTACTATTGTAAAAGCGTACTACATTATGTGGGCGTTTATGCACCTTGAAGGCGAAAAAGCCAGCTTAAGGTGGTCAATAGTAGCACCGCTGGTGTTCCTGATTATTTACCTTGTAGTAATATTACTAATAGAAGGTAACTATGTTTTTGACGTGTTTCACAATTCTCAATATAAGTGGATTTTCTAACAACACATAATTCATAAAAAAGGCGGTTTTTTCAACCGCCTTTTTTAATTTTGTACCGTATTTGATTTTGCCTTATGAAACGAAAAATAGTGCTCTTGTTTTTACTTGCATTTCCGCTAATGCTTTATGTGTATTTTTCGATGGTAAAACACAATTCGCTCTTCCTGCCTATAGTCACTAAAGAGGTGGCAGACCTGCCTAAAGGCAAAACGGCCAATGATAAACCATTGCAGCTAAAAGAAAAAATAAGTATTGTTGGTTTTTTGGGAAATGATGTGCTGGCAAGAAGGGAGAATATTTTTAATATTAACCAGAAGCTTAATGCCAAGTACAGGGATTTTGAAGATTTTCAGATGGTAATGTTGGTTCCTGAAGGTAAAGAGGCAGAGGTGGCAGAGGTTTCTGAAAAGCTGAAATCAATGGCAGATATAACCAACTGGAAATTTTTATTTGCAAAGCCGGAAGACATCAAAAAATTTTATGTGTCATTAAATGTGGTTGAGCCATTGGCCGAAGATGGCGGAAGCGGCAACCTTTTTATAATAGATAAGAAAAAGGCGCTGCGCGGCCGCAAAGGTAAAAACAAGGCCGGGGTTGAAGAATATAAAGACTGCTACAATTCTTTATCACCATCTGAGCTTAGTAATGAAATGACCGATGATTTAAAGATTGTACTTAGGGAATACCGCCTGGCATTGCGCCGCAACGGGCCTAATAAACGCGAAATATAATGAAGAATAAATCATACATAGGCATAACATTTATCATTTTAGTGTTCGGGATTATCTTCGTTCCTAAAATAATTAACAGGTTAAGCAATGGCACCGTAGTGCAAAACGACCGTCTTAACGTTAAGGGCGGTGAAAAAGATTCGGGTCTGTATACACTGGGTGTGGCGCCCAAGTTTACACTTATCAATCAGGACGGTGTTACTGTAAACCAGGATTTTTATAAAGGCAAGGTTTATGTACTTGAGTTTTTCTTTTCTACTTGCCCGTCTATTTGCCCTATAATGAATAAAAACCTGGTAGAGGTGCAAAAACAATTTGCAGGCCAGCGTGATTTTGGTGTGGCATCTATCACCATTAATCCGGAATATGATACACCGGCTGTATTGAAAAATCACAAAAAAGAACTGGGCATAACCAGCGAGAATTGGAACTTTTTAACCGGAGATAAAGACTACATCCACAAATTGTCTAACGATGGGTTTAAGCTATTTGCCGGGCAAAATCAGGAGGCTGCCGGTGGATTTGAACACAGCGGAAATTATGCCCTGATTGATAAGGACGGGAATATAAGATGCCGAGTGGATGAAACCGGAAACCCAATAATGTATTACTCGGGCCTTAATTATGCCGATACCGATGGTATGGAGGAAGATCCGCAGGGTAAGTACAAACCGGGTGTTGATGCTTTAAAAGAAGATATAAAAAAACTACTTGACGAATAAATGGATACTACTGCTCAGAACATAGAGAAAAAATATAACGTTTGGATTGTAATCCTTTCAGTGGCTATACCCCTTGTGGTAGCGCTGCTGTTTGGTGTTAACCTGCGCAAGCTGGGGTATGATGTTAAGCCGCTAAGTTTCCTGCCGCCTATATATGCAACAATAAACGGCCTAACGGCTGTGGTACTGATGTCGGCAGTATGGGCTATTAAAAACGGAAAGCAAAAGCTGCATGAAAACCTTATGAAGTTTGCTATTGGGCTTTCGGTGTCATTCCTGGCTATGTATGTGGCTTACCACATGACGGCTGATTCTACGCCTTATGGTGGTGAGGGTATTATACGTTATGTGTATTTCTTTATCCTTATAACACACATATCGCTGTCGGTTATTATTATACCATTTGTATTGTTTACTTATGTAAGGGCGCTTTCTAAAAGCTTTGTGCGCCACAAAAAACTGGCACGTATAACGTACCCAATGTGGCTGTATGTGGCGGTTACCGGTGTAATAGTATATTTAATGATTTCCCCTTATTACAACCACTAATGCGAAGCTTAAAACATATTATTTTTGCAGGGCTCCTGCTGTTGCTTTCTGTGCAGGCTAATGCCCAGTGTGCCATGTGCCGTGCTGCCCTTGAAACCGGTGGCGATACCGGACAGGCCGAAGCCGTAAACGACGGTATTGTGTACCTTATGATATTTCCATACCTGCTTGTGGGTGTAGTAGGATTTGCCATTTACAGGCTGTACACTAAAAAGAAAAAGCCTCTTGCTGAGGCTGAATCATAAACAAAAAAAGGCGCTCACTGAGCGCCTTTTTTACTATTTCATACCGTCTACTTTAAGGTCTACGGTGCCGGTGCCTTTTATAAAGGCTATAATGGCGTTGTTGGTTATTTGTACCTTTTCAAAATCAAACTTCTCAAGCTTGCCGTTTATATAAATACCTGGCATGGGGGAGTAGTTGGCCAGGTATTTTTCAATGCTTTTCTTGCCTTCGTCAAGGTTGCCTTTTATAGAGTAGCGGCAGTTTTCCTGTATCTTTTTAAGGATAAAGCCTTCCGCAAACCAGTTCGCGGTGCGCATCAGTACACTTTTAGTATCGAGTACATAATCCATCTGGTCAAAATAAATTTCCTGGGTAACGGCGTTGTAATTAGGGTATCCGGTAAGATAAATGGTGCCGTTAAGGCTGCCGGTAAGTTGTAGGGCAACAATCATTTTGTTGTCTTTGCTCCACAGGTCTACCTTTTGTACTACCACTTTTCGGCTTCCTGATGCAAACTCCTGTCCCTGAAAGTTTTTTGTTATAACTGCCGATGCATTCTGGAATGTACTAACCGCAGCGACCGATACGTCTACCTTGTCGGGCATGGTTTTAACTGCTTTTAGTACAAGGGCATCTTTCTTAAATGTGTTTTTGGGCTTTTGGCCTACCATGGTTTCCATGTTGCACTTAAGGCCCATTTTCATGGTAATTTGCTTTTTTGCAAGCACAGCATCGGTTACATACAGTTCCTGCGGAACAATTTTAAACCAGGTTTGGTACTGTTCGTTTGCAAGAACGGGTTCGCTTACTTTGGCAACGGCATCCAGCACCTGTGGCTTAAAGTCAAGGGTTTGGCTTATGGCTTGATCAAGTTCGTCTTCAATGCGCGACTTAAACATTTTTATAGCCGGGTTAATCAGGTAGGTAATAGCCATTTTTTTACCGGCAATAGATACGGTGGGGCTTTCGTTCCACTCCAGTGACTGAATGGTGGTGGTGGTATTTAGCTTCCAGTTGCTGAGCGCTATTTTGCTGCTAAAGGTTATGGTGGCGTTCAGGTCAAACTCGCGGGTGTCATACATATCTACACCCAGGGCTGTGGTACCATAGCGTACTTTTGCATTTACCTTAATAGGTACAACCGAAACCAGCTTGCCGTTTTGCTCGCTAAATTTAAACGGGGCTGTTTTCCATACTTTCATGGCAATATCATCGTCTTCCAGCTTTTTGTCTTCAAACATAAGGCCGCTAAACAGTTTGTTAACCTGGGTTTCTATATCGGCAACTGCAATGGTAACGGGTAGGTTTATGAATGATGTTGTGGCGTCATACACCACATCGGTAGTATTTCCGGCTTCGGGCTTTAGGGCTTCTATGCGTTTTGCAGAGCTGCATCCGGTTAAAAGGGTGCCTGTTACTGAAAGTAAGGCGATTATTTTTTTCATTGATGTTCTTGCTTGTTTTTTCGCGCACAAATGTAGCTGTATTTTGTAACAATTTTAACACTTGGTCGACTAATAAAGTGCAAAGCCATTTGGGCTGCACGATATTTTTAATAATTTTGTTTACGCCATCTCTTATGGTAACATTATGAGAAAACCACTTTATATAGCACTTGCGCTTTGCATGGCCCTTGCGGCAAATGCGCAGGTTAAGAAATGGACGCTTCAGGAATGTGTTGAATATGCTTTTAAAAACAACATTTCTGTGCGCCAAAGCGAGCTCGACCTTAAAACTACTGAGGTTACAAAAACCGATGCGTTGGGTAATTTTTTACCTTCTGCTAATTTTAGCGGCAGCCATTCCTGGAATATAGGTCTTAACCCCAACCCCATAACCGGTATCAGCCAGCAGCAAACTACCCAGTTTACTACGGCAGGGTTTAGTACACAGGTAGATATTTACAAAGGCCTGCAAAACCAAATGCAGATGCGCAGGTCTAAAATGGCCATTATTGCCGGGCAGTACCAGCTTCAGAAAATGAAGGATGATATTGGCCTTAACGTGGCTAATGCTTTTTTGGATGTCCTTTTCAATAAAGAAAACCTGAAAGTACAGCAGCAACAGCTGCAAATAGACCTTGAGCAGGCAGAGCGTTCTAAGCAGTTACTTGAAGGCGGGCAGATTCCGCGTGGTGACCTTATGGATATAGAGGCTACCGTGGCAACTGACAGGCAGCGTGTGGTTCAGGCAGAAAACACACTGCTTATTAGTAAGTTGAGCCTTGCTCAGCTGCTACAGCTGGATGATTATACCAATTTTGATGTTGCCGATGAAGAGTATAATATGGAAGACAGTGAAGTGTTTTTACAAACACCCGATGCCATCTATAAAAAGGCCCGCGAGCAACGTACTGAAATAAAGCTGGCACAGGCTAACCTTGATGTGGCCGAACAGGATGTAAAGATTGCCCGTGGAGCATACCAGCCTACGCTTAGTGGTTTTTACAGCCTTAACACCAGGGTTACGTATGCCGACTATGTTACTTTTAACGAAGCGGGATTGCCTATTACCCAAAGCCCGCCGCCATTCTGGAACCAGATTTGGGATAACAAGGGCCATAACTTTGGTTTTCAGCTTAATATACCAATATTAAACGGTTTTGCTACACGCAATAATGTTGAGCGTGCCAAAATATCGCTTGAGCGTTCTAAGCTTGCTTTTGAGCAACAGGAGCTTGACCTTGAGCGCACCATTTATCAGGCCTTTACAGATGCGCAGGGAGCACTAAAGGCATATGATGCTGCTGTATCAGCTGCTGAGGCAAGGGCGCTTTCGCTTAACTATGCTAAAGAACGCTATGGCGTGGGGCTTATTAACGTGTTTGAGCTGAACCAGGCACAAACACTATCTGTAAATGCACAAAGCGAAGTAGTGCGTTCTAAATACGAGTTTATTTTCAGGGTAAAAATACTTGAGTTTTACTTTGGCTTACCAATATTTCAAAAACAGTAATCATGTCTAAAAAAACAATTTATTATTTACTTGGAGGTGCCGTTTTAGTGGTTATACTTCTTGTTGTCCTGAAAAAAACGGGAACTATTGGCAATAATGACGAAGGGAAAGAAGTAGAGACTGCCGTTGTAAAACAAATTACCATAACCGAAACCGTAACGGCTACAGGCAAAATTCAGCCTGAAGTAGAGGTAAAAATATCATCTGAAGTTTCGGGAGAAATTATAGCGCTTCCTGTAAAAGAAGGACAGGCCATTAAAAAAGGCGACCTGCTGGTGCGCATTAACCCTGACCTGTATGAAAGTGGTGTGAGCCGAAATGCTGCTGCCCTTTCTACATCTAAAGCAGGTTTAAGCCAGGCAGAGGCTACACTTAAAGAAGCCAAGGCCAACTATGAACGCAATAAAGCGCTTTTTGAAAAAGGTGTAATCTCTAAATCAGAGTGGGATAAGATAGTTTCAACTTATGAGTCTGCCCAGGCGCAAAAGCAATCGGCTTATTTCCAGGTTAAAAGCGCGGGTGCATCAGTAACCGAGGCGCAGGACAACCTTAACCGTACTACTATATATTCTCCGGTAGACGGTACTATAAGCAAGCTTGATGCCGAGCTGGGCGAAAGGGTAGTGGGTACACAGCAAATGACGGGTACTGAGATTCTTCGTGTAGCCAACCTGAACAATATGGAGGTAGAGGTTGATGTTCCGGAAAATGATATTGTAAAAGTAAAAATAGGCGACCAGGCTGATATTGAGGTGGATGCTTACCTTAAAAAGAAATTTAAGGGCGAGGTAACCAGTATTTCTAACTCAGCAAGCGACAGCCAGACTACAGACCAGGTAACTAATTTTAAGGTTAAGGTGCGTATTCTTGAAGAATCGTATGCTGATATGATTAAAGATAAGCCGGCAAGCTATTCGCCGTTCAGGCCTGGTATGACGGCTACTGTAGATATTATCACTACAAGAAAAGAAAACATTATTGCAGTGCCTATTAGTGCTGTAGTGGTAAAATCAGACACGTTAGCTGCTAAAAAAGATGTAGTTAAAGAGCTGGAAGAGAAAGAACAGGAAAAGAAAACCGGCAAAAGTGTTGAAAAACACGAATGTGTGTTTATTGTAGAAAACGGTAAGGCAGTATTAAGGCCGGTAAGTACAGGTATTCAGGATGATACAAATATTGAAATTATAACCGGCCTTAAAAAAGGTGATAAGGTTATAACCGGGCCGTTTACTACTGTAAGTAAAGACCTGAACCCTAATGATAAAGTGAAAGAAAAGGCTACAGCCGCTTCGAAATAATGGCATATATATTAAATCTTGAAACAGCTACCAAAAACTGCTCAGTATCTGTGGCAAAAGACGGGATAACGGTTTCGCTTAAAGAGTTTGCGGGTGAGGGGTATGCCCATGCCGAAAAGCTGCATATTTTTATAGAAGAGGCCCTGGGCGAAGCAGGCATATCATTAAATGATTTAAGCGCTATAGCGGTAAGCAAAGGCCCCGGATCGTACACCGGTTTAAGAATTGGTGTTTCGGCGGCAAAGGGGCTTTGTTATGCACTTAATATGCCTATGGTTGCGATAGATACTACAGAGGTGTTAGCCCATGCTGTTAAAATAGATTCAGGTATAATAATGCCTATGATTGATGCAAGGAGGATGGAGGCATACACAGCAGTATTTTCGGCTGATTACAAGCTTTTAGAGCCTGTAAAGGCAGAAATTATAGAAGAAAACATTTATGATGCTTTAGAAGGGCCAATTCATTTATTAGGAGATGGAGCAGCTAAATGCAAGCCTATATTGGTTGGAGAAAAATATGTATATCATGATGCTGTAGTATATCCTTCTGCAAAAGAAATGTCAGCATTGTCATTTAATAAATACAAAATAAGCGACACTGTAGATGTCGCTTATTTTGAACCTTTTTACCTTAAAAATTTTATTGCAGGTAAATAGTTATATTATTGTTTCAACATAAGTTGCAAGCTTTTGCAGGTCAGTATCTTTTTCTACATCAAGCTTGTTTTGCTTAATATAATCAAGTACTTCTTTTTCTTTACCTACCACTTTGGCTAAGTCTTTTTTACCGTCAAATGGTACAGCCTGGGTGCTGTTTGGCAGTTGTATGAAGAGTTCAGCGTCAGCTTGTTTCAGTACAGGTGCCTTTGCGCTTTGGTAGCTGTTTCTTGATGGCTTGCCCGGTTGAAGGTATATTTTCTGGCTTTTAAATATTTTTACTTTTGGGCCGTTGTTAATTACCTCAAGATAGCCATTAACCTGCTGGCCTTTATCATCTTTATACTGAACGTAAGCAAAAGTATCGCCACCGGAGAATGTAATATCCTTATCAGCTTCTTTGGCAATAACTCCCTGCGTTTGTTCTTGTTGGTTATTTATCTCAAACTGGTCAAGGTAAGCATTGTAACGAAGCAGTACAATTTCATCTGTACCCTCAATTTTTGCAGGCATATAATTTTCCTGATAGTACATTGAGCCTTCAGTTTTAAGCTTTTCCTCGGCTGTAGTAAAAATCTGGTTACCGTTACTGTGTATTGGTGTCTGGTTAATCTGCGCTACTGCAGGAAATGCTGCAAGGGCAAACAATGAGCTGTAGAGTAAGTTAAATCGTTTCATCTTTTTTTTTGGTATTTAATAGAAAATATTAGGCATCAAATATATTAATAATTAGTTGCTTTGGAAGCAATGATAAACAAGTATTAATAAATTTAACAAAAAACATGCCATACTTAACGGATTAATATGTTGTTTTATTGTAATAAGTTGCCATTATTTTTAATATTTATTTCTCTCTGAGGGAAAGGTATTTCTATACCCGCAGCATCAAACCCTGCTTTTATGTTTTGGTAAAACTCAGATACCATCTTGCCATAATTAGCCCTTTCACACCAAATCATGACCATTAAGTCTACAGAATTTTCGCCAAGGTTGCGCACTTCAATAAGTGGTGCCGGTTCCTGTAGAATTAATTCAGTGTTTTTTATGGTGCTGAAAATTACGTTTTTAACCTGCTCCATGTTGCTGTTATAGCCTACACCAATTAAAATATCTGCGCGGCGCAGGAGCTCCTGGCTAAAGTTTTTAATGGTGTTGTTACTTAGTGTGCCGTTGGGCAGGTACACCACCTGGTTAGTAGGGGTTATAAGCTTGGTGCTGAATATCTGTATGCTGTTTACGGTACCCATTTGGCCCTGAGCCTCAATAAAATCGCCTATGCGGAAAGGTTTAAACATAATTATGAGCAATCCACCGGCAAAATTGCTTAGCGACCCCTGTAATGACAGGCCAATGGCAAGGCCTGCTGCGGCTATGGCTGCGGCAAACGTTGCGGTGTCTACTCCTAATGCTCCAATAATGCTCACAAATATGAAACCCCTTAGGGTCCAGGTAGCTACATCAAGTATAAACTTAAGCAGGGTGGGGTCGTGTTCGGGTTTTTTGGTAACAATACCTGTTATTACTCTCCTGATTATCTTGATTATAACTAACCCGAAAAGTAATATAAGTACAGCTTTAATAAGGTTAGGTACGTAACCTATTAATCCATCTGTAAACTGGCCAATGTAGTACTCTAATTTTGTTTCTTCGTTCATTTATTTGATTTTTAATTCATTAAGTGTTTCATTTATATTGTTTTGCGGCAGTTGGCAGGCTTTGTTTTGGCACACATAAAACAATAGGCTATTTGGGTCAAACCTGTTTTGTAAAAAAGGCACTAAAGATTCTTTAGTGCTGCCGGCAATAATAACATGGGGAAGGTAGTGCCTGTTAACGGCCGCAACAGCAGTTTTTGCATCAGGGCCGCATACTGCAAGTTCTTTATTATCAGATGATAAGTCAAGCCAAAGGTTAAGCCAGTTGCTAAATGCCGAAGGATAATCCATATTAGGGATAATCTGGTGCAGCATTTGAAGGGCAACCTTCTCATAATGAACGTTATCAAACAGTATGCTGAGCTTGTACAACACATTTGCCATAACCGAGTTTGAGGCCGGGATAACATTATCTTCGGTTTCAAAGTGTTGTGCTACAAGGGTTTCTGCGTTGTTTGCCGTGTAGCTGAAGAACATTTTTTGGCTGTCGTAAAAATGCTCCAGACAGTAATCAGTTAATTGCCTGGCGTTTAGCAGCCATTTTTCGTTAAAGGTGGCTTCATATAATGCGGTAAGTGCCTCAGTTGTAAGCGCATAGTCTTCTAAGAAGCCCTGAATCTTAGCTGTACCATTTTTGTAAGTGCGCCAAAGGTAACCGTCAGGATGCCAGAGTTTCGTGGTAATAAACTCAGCATTTTTAAGAGCTGTTTGCAAATACTTTTCATCGCCCAGCGCCTTGTAAGCATCGGCATAGCCTTTGAGCATCAGGGCGTTCCATGATGTAAGCGCCTTGTCATCAAGCCTTGGCTTTGGTCGTTTATTGCGTTCGGTATATAGCAACTGTTCCCAGTCCTGCTTCTTGGTTTTTAACTCTTCAGGGCTGATATTGTGTTGTTTAGCAATTGTGTTCAGTTCTTCATTTTGGATGAGCACGTACCGGCCGTCTTCCCAAAAACCAAACTCATTGATATTGAAAACCTGTGCAAACAACTCAAAATCAGCGCCTAATAAATCTTTTAGCTCCTGTTTTTCCCAGCTGTAAAAGGCGCCTTCTTCCAGCTCAGCCAGGCGGTTAAGGCTATCGGCATCCCAGGCGCTGTAAAAAGCCCCTTCAGGTGTGGTGAGTTCCGACTCAACAAAAAAGTGCGTCTTCTCTATAACTTCTTTGTATAGAGGGTTTTGCGTGCGTTTGTAGGCTTCTGCATACAGGCTCATAAGCTGGCCATTGTCATACAGCATCTTTTCAAAATGGGGTATATGCCACTCTAAATCAACTGAATAACGCGAAAACCCGCCGCCCACAGTATCAAACAGCCCGCCCCACGCCATGCGGGTAAGGGTAAGGTCTACAAAATCAAGTAGTTGTTGTGTTTTGGTTTGGTAGCCATAGCGTTGCAGGAACAGGTAGTTGTTGGGCATCATAAACTTGGGTGCACGGGCATGGCCGCCATAGTCCCAGTCGAAACTTTTTGCCCACTTTTCCACTATCGGTTTTATGTGAAAAGGGTCTAATATTTCACTTTCGGAGTTTGAAATTGACAAACCAACGTGCTTTATCCCCTCCAAAAGTTTAGATGCATAATCCTCCATCTTGTCCCTGTCCGAAATGAATAAATCCTGAAGCTGGTTTAATGCTTCTGTCCATTGTTGTTTCCTGAAGTACGTGCCACCCCAAACCGGCCTTCCGTCAGGTAGCAATACCACGTTCATGGGCCATCCTCCCTGCCCGGTCATGAGCTGTACCGCTTTCATGTAAGTGGCATCAACATCGGGGCGCTCCTCGCGGTCTACTTTTATAGATATGTAATGGGCATTCATTACATCGGCCACCTCCTGGTCTTCAAAGCTTTCGTGCTCCATAACGTGGCACCAGTGGCATGCCGAATAGCCCAGGCTTACCACAATCAGCTTGTTTTGCTCTTTGGCAAGGGCCAGGCTGGCAGGGTTCCACGCCTTCCAGTATATGGGGTTGGCGGCGTGTTGCAGCAGGTAGGGGCTGGTTTCAAGGTGTAGTTCGTTCATAGCCCAAAGGTAAGTCCAAAACTTCTTAAATGGAAGCTAAAACAGCATCACAATAAATACCCTTTGTTAGGTATTTACTATCTGCGCGATATTTGGCAACTTTATAAGAACCAATAAATCAAACAATTATGAGGAAGATTTTACTCTTACTATTATTATGCGCCTTTAATGCATATTCTCAAACAGATTTAAAAGCCAAGGCGCCTACATTACAGGTTGGCTTAGATAATTTAACGTTTACCAAAGGAACCCTTGATGCTAAGCTTATCATGGAAATTATAGCTGAAAAGCAAAAAGAGCTTAAAATCAAAGCTATTCAAAATGTGTTTTTGGCTAAGGTTGAGCCGGCTGGGGGTGCTATTTATAGTTTTACAAACAATGTTGTAAAAGAACTTTTACTTGAAAGCGACCAGTCACTACGTACTAAAAAAATTATGGAAAACACTGTTAATTTGGTGTTTGCAATTGCTTTTTTAGAATATTATCTTAATAACCTGGATACTGAAAGCATAAATGATTTTAATCATTTATGCAAAGTCTATAAAGTTACTTTAGATGCTAAAGATATGGGAAAAGTAAGTTTGTCCAATTTTTTAAAAAAAAGAGAAGATAAAAATAATACGAAGGAAGGAATAGCAGACAAAGATAGTTACAGGGTAGAACTTCTGGCTTTGTTGATAGACATGGCTGCAGAAACTATACGTCAGGATGTAAAATTAAAAGAATTGGGTTTAATGCAAATTTCTTATTCTGACACTTATGAATATCTAAACCGCTATAAAAATCCTAAAATTTATGCGCCCGAGGATGCTGAATATGATATACTTTCTGAAAATCTTTCCAGGGATATGAAAGAAAGACTCGGAGAGATTACAAATTATATAGGCTTGGTTAACTACGTGGTTGAACATTTTAGCTTTAGGAATGATAAGCTGGCAGTGTTTAATAAAAGGGGGTTAAATGAAAAAACAGGAAACAAAGCAAGACCCTTTGAATACACTGATGAAAATACAACAGCCAATTCTTACAGCCTCTCCAAAAGTTTTAGTGATTTAAAGGATATCACTCATAAATTGCTCGAAGAAAGAATAAATGTGCATGCTAATGATACATTAGGTAAAACAGAGATCAACAACTTGACACAAATGTATTATTATTTTGACAGGGCGTCAAAACAGGTAATTGATATGGATAATGATAAGGAAATAATGGCGGATATACTGTATACGTTTTACGGCGAATTTATGCCTTTAATAAAAAAGCAGGGCTACACATCTTTAGAATATATTAATTTACTTGAAGAGATTGATTTGGCTAGTGCACGCATTGCCTCTGTACTGCTTGATAAAGATGATGTTTTTAAGCTTAAAGACGGAAAGATAGATGATTTTATGCTGCTTGCTGCGAAATTATACGAATTTGATAAGGCATCAACAATATCAGATTATATTAAGCTTATAGAAGGAATAGGTTATATTTTTCCAAGTAATAATATAACCAATGCGCTAAGCACAGTGGTGTCTTTTGTAAAAGATTACAGCGTTACCGATAAAGATAAAAATGGTAAAGAAGTGCTGGAATTTAATATAGAAAGTTTTATTGTAAGATTGCAGCGTGTAAAGCCTTATCAGCATAAAGCAATAGAATTTAACTTTACGGTAGGTCTTAATAATGCTTACTTTCAGCACAATGTTCCACTGAAAGACAATACTGTTGCCAATCTTTCTTTTGTGAGCGAAAAAATAGGAGTGAAGTGGAAACTGTGGGACTGGGCTTTCTATTACACGCGTAACCCTGGAGAAACCTATGCGTACGGTGATAATGTATATGTAAAAAAAACACCACCTCATGAACCACTAATAAGTAATATACATCTATTAGCTTATGGATCAGGGATTCTATATAATGTTGTAAACGCTAAAACTGACAAAGAGTTTGATTTTCCAATGGCAGGGGTCGGTGCAGGCATTACCTTTAGCAATGCCCTTGACCTAAACATTAGCCTTGGTGTGCCTTTAATGTCACAAAAGTCTTTTCAGGATTTGTTTTACTATAAGTACATAAATATCGGGTTTGATATTCAGTTTCTCGAATATTTTGACAGGCTTTCAGAGAAACAGCAGGCCAAAAAAACACAAAAGCTTTTGGCGGAAGCGGCAGAAAAAAACTAAAAACACAAAACCCTGCACTTGGCAGGGTTTGTTATATTATTCAGCTACAATTTTGCTGGCGCTGCGGTACAGGTAAGCACCGTGTATGTTGCGCTTGGCAAAACGTGCAGGAGAGTCGGCATTAATCATCTTAACATAAATGTTCTTAGGTACGCCAAAATATTCATATTCGGCACCATCGGCAAAGTTCATAAACAGCACGCCCTTGTCATAATAAAACTCGGTAAGCGGCTGTGTGCTGGTAGTGGCAGTGTAAGCCTCCTTGGTTTTTTCAAGGGTTTCGGGTGCTACGCTCACTAAAAAGTGGTAAGCCTCAATAATGGCAGTACTGCGTTCTTCGGCAGCAAGGCGTTCGGCATCATCAGCAATCGTGTCCGGGTGATGGTCTTTCATGCTGTTGCGGTAAATGGTTTTCAGCTCCTTAAGCGTGGCGTCTTTAGTAACGTTGAGTAGTGTGCGGTACTCAACAATTTTTTTCATGCTCATGTTTTCTCTCTTTTTTTGGGTGAGGCCACGGTTTAAGGCGGCGCTAAAATGCGCGCAAAGGTAATGCTAATTGCTTGTAAAGCAAATGCTTTTGCAAAAGATTAAATATTATGTAATACTCAGGGAGTTATGGCGCACAACATGGTAACATTTTCTTTAATTGTAATTACGTTTTAGCTATAATTAATACAACTAAAGAGAGTAGCTGAAAACCAGCCGCTCTCTTTGTTTTGTTAGTCTGTTACTTTTAGTTGCTGTATTTGCCCGTCAACAATTTCAAAATGAAATTTTAATACAATAGGGCTTCCGGGAAATGTGCCTGAACATTCTGCCGTCAGGATACTTGCTGTGCCGTTTTCAGTATACTCCAGCGGTTCCATTTTTGATTGATAGTTCTTGTTTGAGTGGTCAATCCATTGCTCTATTTCAGGTCTTCCTGTATGTGTTTTACCTTCGTCAAACACTACGGCTGTTTCCGAAAACAAACTGGCATAGGTCACGGCATCAAATTCGTTCTGTGATTTAATAAGGTCCGTTACTACTTTTGGTAAGTTCATGTTGTTATTGTTTTAAAGATTATTAGATTGTTGGTACTGTACCGCCATCAATTACATATTCGGTCCCTGTCAGGTAGTTTGCTCTTGGAGAAACAAGGAAGCCTACAAGCTCAGCTACTTCTTCCGGCTCGGCAGGCCTGCCGTATGGTATTCCGCCCAATGCGTTCATTACGCTTTGTTGTGCTTCTTCCACAGTGCTGTTTGCGTTTCTTGCAATTTCGCCTAAAAAGGCCTTTGAAGCTGATGTGTTTATCCATCCCGGCGAAACTGCCAGTACGCGCACGCCTTTTGGTGTAACTTCATTAGACAGGCTTTTGCTGTAGTTTCTCAATGCTGCTTTAGCAGCGGCATACGGCAGGGTAGAATCATACAGGGGTAATTTGCCCTGAATAGACGCTATGTGTATTATAACACCACTTTTTCTCTCTATCATTTGTGGTAAAAATGCCCTATCCAGCCTGACAGGGGCCAGTAAATTGGCCTGTAGGGTAGATGCCCAGTCTTCATCACTTAACGCGTTAAAGCCGCCGGCAGGTGTTGTTGAAGAACCCAGGTTGTTTACCAGGATATCCAGTCTCCTGTAAATGGAAAGTACTTCGTTAACCAGTTTTTGTGTATCTTCTGCTTTACTCAAATCAGAAGGGATAAAATGCAGCTTGCTGTTTTCCTCTTCCGGAAAGTTCCGGGCGGTAATAATTACTGTTGCACCTGCCTGAAGCAGCCTTTCTGCAATTGCTTTTCCGGTTCCTTTTGTGCCTCCTGTTACTAAGGCAATTTTGCCTGATAGTTCATTATTATAATCCATTGTGTACTTGTATTTAAATTTCTTTGTACAAATCTCGGGAGTACGTTAGTTCCTCACAAGTACGGAGTTACGATTCATATAGGGATAAATTATTCCCCTATTGCACAAATAGGCATATAGATTTAATTTTGTAATATGTATGAGAGAAAAACAATACCCAACCTTAATTGTGGCCTTGACCTGATAGGAGAAGTGCTATATGGCAAGTGGAAGATACGTTTGCTTTGGTTTATCGATCAGGGGCATAAGCGCCCAAGCGAACTACAGCGCAAAATACCCGATGCTTCCCGCAGGGTTTTAAATATGCAGCTAAAGGAATTGGAAGACCATGAGCTTGTCTCGAAGATTATTTATCCTGTTGTGCCTCCTAAAGTAGAATATAGCCTTACCGATTTTGGAAAGACACTCATTCCGGTAATTGCTACAATAGGGAGTTGGGGAGATGAGCACGAAGAAAGGCTACGGGCGTTAATTTTAAAGCGATTGGATTAGTATGGCAATAGCATTTTGCATTGGTATGTTTACTGCTTGCTATGGTTTTTGTGAAATTCAGGATAAGAAGTAACGGGGCATAAGTGTTTACTGCGTCTTCAGTAAGCCGGGCGGTTAACAGCCGCAACCTGCTGCCGGGGGCAACAATACCTGTCTTTTCAAAAAAAGACATAACAATAAAAGTAATTAATTATATAACTGGTTGTGCAAGTCTGTATCTTTTGAAATAAAATGCAAATATTTAGTCATGGTCTTTTGTATATATAAGTGGTGTGCTATATTGTGCTGTAAAAACATTCTTACATGAATCTGCCTAAAAAACTCGTGCGGCTTTTATTGTTTTATGTGCTTGCCTTGGTGCTTACCTATATTGCCCGTAAGCAAGTTAATGTGCTGAACCTGTTGCTGCAAAACATTAGCGATATCCCTTTTTCGTTTAACTACAACCACGGCATAGCAGTGGCGTTACTGGCATTTTTGTTTTACAGGTTTGGCGGTATTGCGCAAAGTATAACCCTTTTGGGTAGTGAGAAGCTCAAAAGCCTGTTATTTCCCCTTGTGTTATTTACTGTGTATGGGGTAGTGGGTATAAATAATGCGCACGGTATAAACCCGCACCTGTGGGCATTACTGTTTTGTTTCCTGGCCTTTGTATATAATATTATGGAAGAATATGCCTGGCGCGGTTGGGTTATAGATGCCCTGGGTAATGTGCACTATGTGGTTAAGAGTATGGTGTCAGGAGTGTTATGGGCGTTTTGGCACCTGCTTATTTTTGCCGATTTTAACCAGTATGGGGGCTTTTGGGTGTTTATGGCGTTTTGTGTGGTGTTTTCGTTTATACTGACTTTTGCGGCTTTGCGCACAAAATCTGTTGTGGCACCCGCTGCAATCCATGCTTTTATAATCCAGACAAACATTGCAGCTGTTGTGTGCTTTGTGCTGTTTGCGCTGTTGCTTGTTTTCTGGCCTAAGATTGGGAACATTGTAAAAACAAAAAAGCCTGCTGTGTAGCAGGCTTTTAACGTGGTACCTCCAGGAATCGAACCAGGGACACATGGATTTTCAGTCCATTGCTCTACCAACTGAGCTAAGGTACCGGTAAAATAGAATTCATTAAAAACAAAACCCCGCGTGTAACGGGGCTCTTTTTTGTGGTACCTCCAGGAATCGAACCAGGGACACATGGATTTTCAGTCCATTGCTCTACCAACTGAGCTAAGGTACCTTGCTAAAACGTTACCAAATGCTTATTTTATTAAGACGTGAGTAACCTTGTTTGCGGGTGCAAATATAGAATTGTTTTTAGAGTATGCAAAACAAAAGATAAAAAAAATCAATTGCTATCTTTGTAGTACTAATAAAACAAAAATGCTTTTAGCCGTAGATATTGGCAATACAAAAATTAAAGCCGCTGTGTTTGAGGATAATGCCCTTGTGGAGAAATTTTCGTTCCCGCAGGAAGAAGCCGTAACACAGGTGGCAGAAATTTTAAAAAAATACCCCCGCGCCACAAAAAGCATCCTTTCATCGGTAGGGAAAGAGCAAAATGAGCTGTTATTATGGTTAAAAAACAACACCTTGTTTACGGGTATTAATCATACATCTGTGTTTCCGTTTACTAATAAGTATGCCACCCCGGCCACGCTGGGCATAGACCGCATGGTGCTTGCCGCCGGTGCGGTGTTGCAGCACCCGGGCAAAAACCGCCTGGTTATAGATGCCGGCACGTGCATTACTTACGACTTTGTTTCGGGTGCAGATGACTATCTTGGTGGGGCTATTTCGCCCGGTTTGCAACTTCGATATAATGCCATGCATACTTTTACGGCAAAACTTCCGTTGTTATACCCGGAAATGCCGCAGAGTTTCACAGGCAATTCTACAGCGCAGTCTATGCACGTGGGGGCGGTAAACGGCCTTTTACATGAAATTGACGGCTTTGTACAGCAGTATGTTGAACAGTATCAGGATGTAACGGTAATATTAACGGGCGGCGATGCTGATTTTTTGGCTAAAAGATTAAAAAACACCATCTTTGCCAATTCAAATTTCCTGCTGGAAAGTTTGAACCATTTGTACCATTATACGAACCGAAATGATTAAAAACCTTATTGCGGGCTTTTGCCTGTTTTTTGCCGGTGTTGCTTTTGCTCAGCAAAATAGTGCATCTCCATATTCTTATTACGGCATTGGCGATATAAAATTTAAAGGAACAAACGAAAACCGCGCTATGGGCGGTGTGGGCATACTGCCCGATAGTATACACGTAAACCTGCAAAACCCGGCAGGATATTCAGCGTTAAAATTAACCACCTTTACAATAGGGGGTACTACGTCTTCAACCGGTTTTAAGACTAATGAGGGCAGCGACAGGTCTGGCCGTACTACGGTAGACTATATTGCGGTGGCCATACCGGTAAAAAGGTTTGGTTTTGCATTTGGTATCATGCCGTATTCGGCGGTAGGTTACAGAATAAACAATACTACACAGCCCGACCCTGCAGATGGCTATGTGCGTTATAATGAGTTTGAAGGTACGGGCGGCCTTAACAGGGTGTTTGGCGGCGCTTCGTTTAACGTTACCGAAAACTTTAGTATAGGGGGCGAGTTCCAGTATTTCTTTGGCGATATAGAAACCCGTTCGCTTACAACCCTGCCGGGCGGTGCCCTGCAATACTCAACCCGCGAGACTAACGCTTCAGAATATGATGGCTATTCATACACGCTGGGCGCTATGTATCATAAACGTATAAATAACAAGTGGGAGCTTTATGTAAGCGGTGCCTATACGCCCGAAACCAAGCTTAACAGTACTATAAACCGCAGCCTTGCTACGGTATCTATAAGCTCTAACGGAACGGAATCGGTTATAGATAGCCAGGATTATGTGCTGGGCAGCGAAGATATTTACCTGCCGTCTAAAGTAACCGGTGGTTTTGGCTTTGGCCAGGCCAGGAGGTGGTTTGCCGGTGCCGATATTACCCTTCAGGATGCCAACAGCCTTAGCGCGAGGTTTCAGGGTATAGACAACGTGGCGTTCGAAAAATCACAGAAAATGTCGCTGGGTGGCTACTGGATTCCTAAATTCAACTCGTTTACCAGCTACCTGAGCAGGATTACCTACCGCGCAGGTGTTAAGTATGAAAAAACAGGCCTTGTGCTAAACAACGAAAATATTAATGATATGGCCCTTACTTTTGGTGTGGGCCTTCCGTTAAGCAGTGTTGTGGGGTCTTACGGCAGCTCTAACCTTAATATAGGTGCCGAAATTGGCCGTAGGGGTACAACAGCCTCTGGCCTTATACAGGAAAATTATGTAAACATCTTTATAAGCCTTTCGTTAAACGACAGGTGGTTTATAAAGAGGAAATACGAATAAAACAGATACAGTATGAAAACAAAAGCCCTTTCAGTATTTTTTGCCGGCCTTATGGCTTTGGCGGTTAACGCGCAGGAATTTAAATGCGAAGATAACTTTAAGGCGCTTGGTACGGCTGTACAATCTAAAGATTACACAACGGCTGTACCCATACTGGCAGGGCTGAGGAAATCATGCCCAAAATACAATGTTAAGGTATACAGCCTTGGCGAAACGGTAGTAAAATACAATCTTGATACGGCAGAGTCTGACGCCGACCGCAGCCTGTATGTTACTGACCTTGTGGCTTTGTATACCGATTGGGAAAAGAACTTTCCGGCAACGGGCGGTGTGCAAAAAAAGGCGCTTTTCCTTCATGAAAATAAGCTGGCTAAAGATGACGAGGTATTTAGCTTGTTAGATGAGGCTTTTGCTGCAAACAAAACATCGTTTACAGATTATAATGTGCTGGAGCTGTATTTTAACCTGTACCTTGCCCGCTATACTGCCGGGAACAAAGGTATAACGGCAGACCAGTTTATAGCCAAATTTGGCGATATGGCCGGGCAAACCGCTTATGCCCAGGCGTTCATTCAAAAGAAAAAACAAGAGCTTTTAGCCAAAAAAGAAACCCAGTCCCTTGATGAAGAAGAAACCCTGTTTCTTAAAGAAGCCCCGCAAAGCCTTAGTGCGCTTAAGGCGGTTTCAGATAACATGGCAGGACAGTTTCCAAAGAATATATCTTGCGAAAAGCTTGAAGGCTACTACAAAGGCCTGTTTGAAAAAAACAAAACCGATAAGGCGTGGCTTGGTGGCCTTGTGGCTGTAATGTCTAAAGCCTGCAAGCCTACTCCTGTATTATACAATGCAGCGGTTGAGCTCGATAAGCTAAGCCCATCCCTTGATACGGCATTGCTGTTGGGTAATTTAAGCCGTTTGTATGCCGATCCAAAAGAGAGTGCTGCTTATTATGAAAAAGCCATAACTTTTGAGGCTGATTCAGTTGGTAAGGCTAAAATTTACCTTACTATTGCCGCTAACTACCGCAATACCGACAGGGCGGCTGCAAAATCATATCTGCTTAAGGCGGCTTCTTTTAATCCTAAAGATGGCAGCCCTTATCTTAAACTTGCCGAAATGTATGCCGGTGGCGGTGGCTGCGAGTTGAGCGATTTCGATCGTAAAGCGTTGCTTTGGCTGGCTATAGATACCGCTAAAAAAGCTGAGGCAGCAGAGCCTAAGCTAAAACCGTCGGTGGCGGCATTGCTAAAAAGGTATGAAGCTAAAGTGCCTACTAAAGAAGACCTTAAAGTAGCCAAGAAAAGCAAGGGCGATACCATAACCTACGGTTGCTGGATTAATGAAACCGTTACTGTGCCTAAAGTAAAATGATAAAACGTTTTGCCATATTATGCCTGGGCGTGCTGGCGCTAACCGCGTGCGAAAGCAACCTTAAAGAGGTGCAGCGCATGGGTAGTGTTACCTTTAACCCTGTGGGTGTTTCTGAAAATATAAACCTTAAGTATACCGAAGGGGGTAAGGTGCAGGCTGTGCTTAAAAGCAAAAAAATGCTGGATTACACCCATTTGCAGTACGGTTTTAATGAGTTTCCTGATGGGGTAGACCTTACGCTGTATGATGCGCAGGGGCAGCAAACCTTTGTGGTGGCAGATTATGCCATTCGTTATGAAGGTACAGATATAATAGATATGCAGGGCAATGTAAAAATTACCAGTAATGATGGTAATAGGCTTACCGCGCCGCAGTTGTATTATGACCAGAAAAACCAGTGGTTTTATACCGAAAAAAACTTTAAATTTACCGATAACAAAGGCGGATATTACGAAGGCCCCGGCATAGACTTCAGTAAAGACTTTAAAGTAGTCAATATGCAGCAAAATAGCGGGCAGCTTAACAATCTTAACTAATGCTTTATTTTAAATACTTACCGTATGCCTTTCTTGGGGTGGCAATAATTTTTATTATTGATGCCATAACCCGTTATGCCGAAGGTGCAGATTATATTCCGTCGGCATTGCTTGCTGTGGCGGCTGTTGCCATGTTTTTCATCCGCAGAAAATCCTATAAAAGATATACAAACCCCGGCCAGGGTCCTAAAAAATAACGCTTATGGAGGCAGCAGTAATCATAATATGCCTGTTGCTTTCAGCCTTTTTTTCGGGTATGGAAATTGCCTATGTTTCTGCCAATAAGGTATACCTTGAGGTAGAGAAACAGCAGGATGCCTTTCTTTCTAAAATTTTATCGCGCCTTACGCAAAACCCGTCGCGTTTTGTGGCTGCCATGCTGGTGGGCAACAGCATAGCCTTGGTTATTTACAGCTACTACATGGGCGGAGTGGTGTTAAACTGGTTTGCGCCCCACAGCCTTGGTTGGCACAAGTTGTTGCAGTTATTGCTGCAAACGGTTATCGCTACAGCCATACTGCTTATAACTGCTGAATTTTTACCCAAAGTGTTTTTTCAGGTATATGCCAACCGCATTATAAAACTGCTGGCGGTGCCGGCTTATGGGTTTTACTTGCTGTTTTCGTGGGTGTCTAAGGTGGTTATAGGGGTGTCTGACTTTGTGCTTGTAAAGTTGTTCCGTACAAAAGCGCACCGCGATACCGGCCTTTTTAGCCGTGGCGAACTGGGCAGCTATGTTACGCAGCAACAAGCCGAAGAAGATGAGGAGGCTGATACCGAGGTGCAGATTTTTCGTAACGCACTGGTTTTTTCTGCCGTAAAGGCAAAAGCCATCATGACGCCCAAAACTGAGCTTGCAGCTGTAGAAATTAACGATACGGTTGACGAGCTGCGCCAGCTTTTCCTGGATACTGATTACAGCAAGATTGTGGTATATAAAGATAATCCTGACAATGTGGTGGGCTATGTGCACTCTTTTGAGTTGTTTAAAAATCCGCCTGATGTAAAAAGCATAACATTGCCGGTTGAAAAAATTTCGGGAGAGGTGTACATAAAAGAGCTGCTAACGCGGCTTACCCGTGCAGGCAGGAGCATGGCGGTGGTGGCCGGTGCAAACGACAGGGCAGAGGGTATTGTTACCGTTGAAGATATTATAGAAGAACTTTTTGGCGAGATTGAAGACGAGCACGATAACGAAGAAACCCTGGTGGCAGAGCAGCAATCAGGTGGTGCATGGCTTTTTTCTGCGCGGTATGATGTTGAGGTGCTCAATACCCAATATGGTTTTAACCTTCCCCAAAGCGATTTGTACAGTACTTTAGGCGGCCTTATTGTGCACCATTGCGGTGGTGTTCCGGCGGTGGGGCATAGCATTTCTGTAGGTAAATACAGCCTTGTTATACAGCAGGCTTCGGCAAAATACATAGAGTTGGTAAAGATTGTTTCGCAATCGGTGTAATTTGCTTCAAAACTTCTTTAAAAAATAACGCCACTATTTTTATTATTAAACAGATAATTGTATTTTCGCCCACTGAAATAAAATTTAACAATAATAAAAATGGCGGTTTTATCTAAAATCAGGGAGCGCTCAATACTGCTTATCGGTATCATAGGCTTTTGCTTGCTTGCCTTTATCATTGGCGACATCATTAACAGCGGAGGCTTTGGTGTAACCAGGAACATAGGCAGCGTAAACGGTACAGACATCCCTGCAAGTGATTTTAAAAGAGAATTAGAGGGCATGCAGGGCGGAAGCTCTACACAGGCTACAAACTCTATCTTTAACAGGGAAGTAGAAACTATTCTTTATAACGAAAGGATTGAAAAAGCAGGCATCCTTGTGGGTAAAGACCACATTTTTGATGTTTATGGCCAGTCTTACGGCCAGCAGCCACAATTCATGAATGCCCTTGGCCAGTTTGACAAGGCTAAGTTTAATGAGTTTCTTGTAAACCTTAAAAAAGATAATCCCGCACTATACCAAAACTTTGAGGCTTCAAGGCCAAAAGTTGAAGCATTTGCCAAAAGGCAGGTGTATGTAAACATGGTTAAAGGTGGTTTCTTTACTACAAATATTGAAGGTAAGCAACGCTATGCCCAGGATAACGATAAAGTTAACTTTGACTATGTGTATGTGCCTTACAATACTGTAAACGATGACCAGGTAAAAGTTACCGATGAGGAGCTTCTTGCCTACATGAAAAAAGATGCCAAGAAATATAAGGCAGAGCCAACACGCGATGTTGAGTATGTGCTTATAGACAACAAGCCATCTGCACAGGATGAGGCTGATGCTAAAAAAGAAATTGAAAGCTTCCTGCTTCCTAAAGTAAAATATAACGCTGAAACAGCTAAAAACGATACTATTGCCGGTTTTGCTTCAATCCCTGCAAGCCAGGTAGCACAGTTTGTTAGCGAGGCTTCAGATACACCTTATGATACTGTTTATGTAACTAAAGCACAGCTTCCGGCTGAGTTTAGTGAGCAGATATACAATACTCCGGTAGGCCAGGTTTTTGGTCCGTACAAAGACAACGGCAGCTACAAGCTAACCCGTATGATGTCTAAAAAACCGGGTGCTACAGTTAAGGCTCAGCACATACTTATTGGTTACACAGGCGGTAAAGCTCCGGATCCTTCTATTACAATGACTAAAGAAGAGGCTAAAGCCAAGGCAGACCAGCTTCTTGTGCAGGTTAACGCTAACCCTTCTGCAATGGGCCAGCTTGTGGCTGAAAACTCTGTAGACAAAGGTTCTCTTGCTAACCAGGGTATTTATGATAACATACCAAAAGGCCAGATGGTACCTACTTTTGATGCGTTTATTTTTGATAACCCAATAGGCAAGACCGGTGTGGTTGAAACTGACTTTGGTTTCCACGTAATCAGGATACTTGATAAATATGAAGGTATACAGGTAGCAACAATTGCGGTTAAAACTAACCCAAGCGAGAAAACAGTTACCGAAAACTTTAACAAAGCTACTAAACTTGAAATGGATGCCAGGAATGGTAAGAAATTTGAAGACCTTGCAAAAGCAGGTGGCTTTACCCCAACCCCGGCTAACGGACTTAGGTCTTATGATGAGGCTGTACCGGGTGTAGGTGCTCTTAGGGCGCTTGTGCGTTGGGCTTATGACGGCGATACTAAAGTGGGCGATGTTAAAATATTTGATACCTCTAACGGTGGCCGCGTAGTAGCAAGGCTTAAAAACATAAACGATAACGGCCTTATCTCTCTTGAGCAGGCTAAAGTTTCGGTTCTTCCTTTAGTGCGTAATGAAAAGAAAGCTGAAATCATCCGTAAGAAAATGGCAGGTACTACACTTGATGCTGTTTCTAAAGCATCAGGCTCAAGCATTGCTAATGCTACAGGTATTGCGTTCTCTAACCCAATGATAAGCGGTGTAGGTGTTGAACCTAAAGTGGTAGGTAAGGCATTTGGCCTTGCTGCCGGCAAAACATCTCAGCTTATAGATGGTGTATCTGGTGTTTATATGGTAACAACTAAGTCGGTTGAAAAAGCGGCTGAACTGCCTAACTATACATCACTAATAAACAGCGCAAACTCTCAGGCACGCAACATGGCTGAGTCAAGGCTTACACAGGCTATGAAGGATGCTGCTGATATTGAAGACAACAGGTTCCAGTTTAACTAAGAACCTTACATTATAAAATAAGAAATCCACCTTCGGGTGGATTTTTTTATGGGCTGATGTTAGAGCTTTTGAGTTGCTTTTTTGTGTGGTTAAAGAGTGTATGTTTTATGCGATTTTTTCCTGTTTAAAACGTAGGAATGCATTCCTGCCTTTCAGATTCACAAGACTTTGTGGGCGTATGTGTACCTTTTCTTCGTTTACCTTGTGAGTTTGTGTTTTATAAATGGATGCTTTTTTTCTGAAGTGTAAGTGAAGCTACAAATACTTTTCGATGGTGAATTAATTTTGGTTGCCGTTATCTCAGTTGTTTTGTTAGGCTTACTCTGATTTTACATCCAGCGCATCACGCAGGGCATTACCGGCCATCATAAAGGCTAATACAAGCAATAACATGGCAATACCCGGGGCCATTGCCAGCCACGGTTTGCCTAATATAATGTAGTTGTAGTGGTCTTTTATCATGCCGCCCCAGCTGGGTACAGGCGGCTGTGCGCCAAGCCCCAGGAAACTAAGGCCGCTTTCAACCAGTATGGCGCTAGCAAAGTTGGCGGCAGATATTACAATAACCGGTGCCATGCTGTTGGGTAGTATATGGTTAAAGATAATGCGCCCGTTGCGGTAGCCCAGTGCCCGTGCGGCAGTAACAAACTGCATTTGCTTAATGCTCATTACCTGCCCGCGTACTACGCGTGCTACTTCTACCCACATGGTGAGGCCTACAGCTACAAACACCTGCCAGAACCCTTTACCCAGTGCCAGTGTTATAGCAATAACCAGCAGTAGGGTAGGGATGGACCAGATGATGTTTACCAGCCACATAACAAAAGCATCTACCTTGCCGCCATAATAGCCTGCTATAGCCCCGAAAAAGATGCCAACTACTAAAGATATCAATACAGCCACAAAACCTATTGAGAGCGATACCCTGCTGCCTATAATAAGTCTGCTTAGCAGGTCGCGGCCCTGGCTATCGGTACCCAGCAGGAATTTTTGTTGCGATATGTATTCCTTTTCAAAGGTTTTGCCATCTGTTAGGCTGAATTCTGACAGCGGTAGTGTTTTGGTGACCGAAAGGTCGGGGTCAGTACTATACTCGCGAAAGGTAATGCTGTCGCCGTTTATGGCATAGTTAAGTATGGGTACTTTAGGCTGCGGGTTTTTAATGCCGGTAAAATATTCGCTAAAAGCCATTGTGCGGTTACCGTTGCCCGGCAGGCGCAGCATGGTAACGGTAAAGCCCGGTGGCTTGCTGTGTATGGCCAGGTCGCCCCAGTTGGCGTTAGCGGTTTTATCGGGTGCCAGCACATAGGCAAACACCGCCACAAGCAGCAGCAGTGTTATGAATATAAAACTTAAAACGCCCCAAAGGTTCCTGCGGAACTTTTGGAGCGCCAAGCCTGTAAGCGATTTACCGGTTTTATCCATTTAAAGCTTATCGGGTTTTGTTAAGCTGCTTTTCCTGGTTCATGTTTATGGCCGTTTTTGTAGGGCTGTTTTGCATGTCATTCAGTACGTTAAGCGCTTCTTCTACATATATGTCTTTGCTCAGGCTGTCATACCAGGCCTGTTTTTTCTCACCAAGGGCAGGGTCTTTTTTAAAGGCTTCTTTTTCATAAGGCAGGGCCTCAAATACAAGGTTGTTTTTGTACTTGTTCAGCTCTTTAAACTTATTGGCAAAAGCATCGCTCTTATCCTGCTCGGCCTTAAACTTATCTATGTTAAGGCTAAAGGTGTTTTCGTCTTTCTTGTCGTTAACAAAGTGTGCATTTTCGTCCATCAGTTTAAACTGAGGGTTAGCAGCCACCCTTTTTTTGCTGTTAGCAATTACCGAGCTAAAGTCATTATTAAGGCGCTTAAAGTCGGCTACCGGTATTTTGTCCCAAGGTAGTGCGTTGTCGCTGTCGCGTTCGCCTATATCTACATACGTATATTTATCCGGAAGCACAACATCGCTCTTAACGCCTTCGCGCTGGGTAGAACCGCCGTTTACACGGTAAAACTTCTGGGTGGTAATTTTAATGGCACCCAGGTCGCCAAAGCTGCTGCTACGCATAAAGTTGTTCAGGTCATAAATATTCTGAACAGTACCTTTACCATAGGTTTGCTTGCTGCCCAATATCAGGCCGCGGTTATAATCCTGTATCGCTGCTGCAAAAATCTCTGATGCCGATGCCGAGAAGTTGTTAACCAGTACTACAAGCGGGCCGTCCCACTGTATTTTAGAGTCGGTGTCGTTAAGCACCTTTGCGCTCTTATCGCGTTCGCGCACCTGTACAACAGGGCCTTTATTTATAAATAGCCCTGCAATATCTACCACGGTTTTAAGCGATCCGCCGCCATTATCCCTAAGGTCTATAATAAGGCCTTCAACACCTTCCTTTTTAAGCCTTTCAACTTCAACGGCCATATCTTTGGCAGCGTCGCGGTTGTCCTGGTTTTCAAAGTCAATGTAAAATTTAGGCAGGTAAATAATACCGTATTTTTTGCCGTTCTTGTTTACAATGCTTGACTTGGCATAGGTTTCTTCAATCTCTACCACCTCACGCACAAGAGAGTATACCTTTATGCTGCCGTCTACCTTTTTAACGGTAAGGCGCACTTCTGTGCCTTTAGGGCCTTTAATTTTCTTAACCACATCGTCAAGCCTCATACCGGCAATATCAATAGCGTCGTCTTTGCCCTGGGCCACTTTCATAATCATGTCGCCTTGTTCAAGCTCTTTGCTTCTCCATGCAGGGCCGCCCGGTATAAGTTCAGATATTTCAATATACTCGCCTTTCTTTTGCAGGCGTGCACCAATACCTTCAAGGGAACCCCTCATGCTGGTGTCAAACTTCTCTTTTTCGTCTGGTGCGAAATAGAACGTGTGCGGGTCAAAACGCTCTACAATAGAGTTCAGGTATATGCTAAACCATTCGTCGCGCTTAATGCCGTCTACAAACTCAAAGTACTCGTTAAGCGACTTAAGGGTTGCTTCGCGGGCTTCTTTTTCAAGCTCTGCAAACGATTTGTTTTTGGTGTCAGGTTTGGTAGCAGCCGGTTCGTTTTTAGCATCGGCCTTATCTGCAGTGCCTGCCTGTAGCTTTTCTTTATCGGTTACCGATGAAAGTACCGATAGCTTAAGCTGCTTTTCCCAACGCTCGCGCAGTGCGGCATCGTTTTTTGGGTACGGCTGCTTTTCATAATCTACGTTAATGCTTTCGTTTTTGCTAAAGTCAAATGGCTTTGCAAGAATATCGCGGTAGTATTTTTCGGCTTCCTTGGTGCGTGTAACAAGACGGTCATATGTAAGGTTAAAGAAGCTTACATCGCGGTCTTTAATCTGGTCGTCAAGCAGGGTTTCATATTTGGCAAACTCCGCTACGTCGGCCTGTGTAAAAAACCTCTTGCTTGGGTCAAGCGACTCAAGGTATGATTTGTAAACACCTTTACTAAAGTTGTCGTCTATAGTTGCGGGGCTGTAATGGCCGTTTTCTATTACATAGGTAAGCAGGTCAATAAGCGTCTTGTCTTTGTCTGTATTGCCTTTGCCCTGGGCAAAAAGCGTACAGCTAAGCAGTGCGCTGCCTGCAAGGGCAACCAGCGCAAATTTATAGTTTCTCTTCATAAATCTTAAAAAAGCTTTCATTTCAATTCTCTGGTGGTAATAGGTACAATAAAAAGCGTGCCAAAAATTTTAGGGGATAATCTACAGCATGGGCACTGCCTGTATTGTATAGTTAACTAACGTAAAAGTACAACTCTTATTTCAATATTACTAAAGGGCTAATAAAAATACTCTATACTAAAATAGGTAGCTATATGTGAATAAATGTTACAGTTTTGCAATATATAATTATGTTATTAGAGAAAGAGTTAAGTAAAAAGTTAAAAATATTTATTTAGGTTAAGGTTTTGATTTTTAGTGTTTTGATGTATTCTTGTGCTGTTAAAAATAACTTTTTTCAAAAATTTTGTTACAAAAGTGTTTTGTGTTCGTTTAGATGGAGAACAATTAATCATCAATCATTTAAATCAATCAACAATGAAAAAAGTTCTTTTATTTGCCTCTATGGCAGCAGTAATGGCTTCATGCAGCGACGACGATTCGGCAAACACAGCAGTAAGCCTTGGCGGCACCTGGAAAGTAACAGCCTTAACATCCGGCACTCCGGTAGACATTAACATGGATGGTAATGCTTCTACAAACCTTATTGCCGAAACAGGCTGCTTTGGTAATACCAAGCTGGTATTTGGCGCTAACAACACAGTTGTGCTGTATGCAGAAGAGTTTACCTTTGATGCTACAGCCGAAGACCTAACCTGCGAGATACAGCCTGCACAAAACGGAACTTATGTTCAGGATGGTAATACTGTAGCTGTTACTGTAGGCGAATATGTTGTTGAGTTTACCAAATCAGGCAACACTATGACTGCATCTGAGGTAGACGAAGAATGGGGTAACACTACTACTGTGTTTACCAAACAGTAATCATCTTACCTAAAGAAATTGTACCCCTGCCATGTGCGGGGGTGTTTTTTTTGCCCTGTTTTATCAAAATCCAGATTCTTTCCAGATTGTAGTGCCAACTTGCGGTATATAACAATTTGAGGATATGAAAAAGATTGTAGCGTTAGTAGTTGTTCTGTTTTTTGTAAATACCACCAAAGGCCAGATAAGCCCGCCGGGGCTGGGGGATACAAATACCGCCGTGTGGACGGCCCTGGGTGTAAAAGAACAGCTGGACAGCCTTAATGCAATAACTGTATATGCCGGTATGGGCAGGATTAGCGGGCCGGGTAGCGATAACCCTTTAGATAAACCCTCTATAGGCGTGCTGAATGCCGAGGTATACCATACCCTTTCTACCCATTTTAAATACAGCTATGCCATGAGCTACCGCAGGCAAAGCCAGTATACTGATGCATACCCATATCATTTAGAACACCCTGCTATAAAACAGGAGTTCAGGGCTTATGGCAGGCTGGCCTATAGCTTTAAGGGCAATAACGGCGGCAAGTATTCGCTTACGCTGAGGCAGGAAGTGCGCGAGTTTTTTGCACCTGACTTTAATGCCCAAAGCTATGAGCTGCAACTGCGCACCAGGGTTAAAGCCGGTGTGTGGATGCCGTTAGGTAATGATGGAAATGGCTTAACCGGTACTGCCGAAGCGCTCTTTTCAATTGCTGATGAACACGGTAGCTGGGGTAATTATGAATATAAAGAGAGCCGTTTTTGCCTGTATTATACCTATGTGCCGGTTCCTCGCATGGTGGTAGACGTTGGGTATATGAACGACCTCATGGGTTATGGCCACCATATAGCCGATGCCAATTATCTTGCAGTAGATGTGGTGCTGGTAGATGTGTTTTAGTTGTAGGTTATTGCGGCATAATGTTTGTAAGTAATTTCCTGAACCAAAAAAAACAATCCATGAAAAAGATTACGTTATTCGCCGCACTTGCCTCAGTACTGTTTGTTTCGTGTTCTGATGATGATAACAATAATGCCCAGCCGGTAGGAGGCACATGGGTACTCACAAAAATTGTACTGCCCGATAATATAGCTTATGATGCCAATGGCGATGGTGTTATTTCCGAAAACCATCTTGATGAAACCTCTTGTTTTGATACAACATCTATAATTTTTGGAGCTTCAAATACAGCAGTATTTACCGGGCATTGCCTTTCTGAAAGCGATGGCCCTGAGCTAACATCTTACATACAGCAGGGTAGTAATGTAACGTTTAGCTATGCCTCAACCCCCACATACAACCGCACGGCAACTTATGTGCTAAATGGCAACACACTTACGGCTACTTTAAATTATGAGTCGGACGATTATGTGCCCGGTTATGGCAACTTTGCCGATACCTCCATATTTTTATATGGCGCGACTCTTACCTACACTAAAATGTAAATTATAAACAAAAACAGTATTTTTGCTGAAAACCAAAAGGCAATGAGATACTACATCATAGCGGGCGAGGCCAGCGGAGACCTGCACGGCAGCAACCTTATGAAGCAACTTTATAAGGCCGACCCACAGGCTGATATACGCTTTTGGGGCGGCGACCTTATGCAGGCAGCAGGCGGAACGCTCGTTAAGCACTACCGCGACCTGGCTTTTATGGGCTTTGCCGAAGTGGTGGCTAACCTGGGTACCATCCTTAAAAATATAAAACTTTGTAAAGAAGACATACTGGCTTTTAAACCCGATGTTATTGTGTTTATAGACTATCCGGGCTTTAACATGCGTATTGCTAAATGGGCTAAAGAACTGGGTATTAAAACACATTATTACATATCACCGCAAATATGGGCGTGGAAAGAAAACCGCATTAAGGCCATTAAGCGCGATGTAGATAAAATGTACATTATCCTGCCGTTTGAAAAGGAGTTTTATGAGCAAAAACACAATTTTGCGGTAGAATTTGTAGGCCATCCGCTTATTGATGCCATACACAACCGCACCCCGACCGATAAGGAAGCGTTTATAAAAGAAAACGGGCTCGACCACCGCCCTGTTATTGCCTTACTGCCAGGAAGCCGCAAGCAGGAAATTGCAAAAATGCTGGAACTGATGCTTTCGGTTGTAGATGATTTTCCGGATTACCAGTTTGTAATAGCAGGCGCCCCCGCGCAGGAATATGATTTTTACAAGCAGTTTTTAACCAATCCTCGGGTACATTTTGTAAACAACAAAACCTATGATTTGCTTAGCGTTGCGCATGCAGCACTGGTAACATCGGGCACGGCAACGCTGGAAACCGCTTTGTTTAAAGTGCCGGAAGTAGTGTGCTATCGCGGCAGCTGGATTAGCTACCAGATTGCAAAGCGCGTTATTACGCTAAAATACATATCACTTGTAAATCTTATTATGGATAAAGAGGTGGTAAAAGAACTTATACAAAGTGAGCTCAATAAAAAAAATATACAGGCCGAACTGTTAAAAATTTTAGCGCCCGATACCCGCCAAAACCTGCTGAAACAGTATGATTTACTGGAAGAAAAGCTGGGTGGGGCAGGGGCAAGCAGCAGGGTGGCGCAGCTCATAGTCAAAGATTTAACATAGATTCTTAATTTTATATTAATCTAACTTTCTTATATTTGTAAAAAACCAAGTCGAATTTGAAAAAATAAAAGTTTTGAAGCATATCCAATCCCTGTCACTTACCTTACTATTACTGATTACCTCATTTAGCGTTACCGCGCAAATTGTAACCTCTAAGAAGGAAGCCCAGGCGAAAGGCATTTATTCGTATGCTGAAAAACCGTCATCGGCAAAAATCCCAACCTCTTCTTCGCAGCAAAAATCACAGGTAAGGCAGGAAACCGTAGCCGCGGTTGATGCCCTTACGGCAAATGTAGCGCCTGCCCCGGCAGTTTCAGCGGCTCCAGCTAAAGCTGAAAAGCCTGCTAAAAAAGAAGAACCTAAGAAAAACAAAAAGGCCAAAAAAGAGGAAGTAGCAGTTAAAGACGAACCTACCCCGGCCGGTTTTACCCCAGACCCTTATGAAAGCTACTTTGCCCAGCAGGTAGTAAACAACGCCATGCAGTTTGAAGGCGTGCGTTACCGTGGCGGTGGCACAACCCCGGCAGGTATGGACTGCTCTGGCATGGTGTATGCCACATTCCAGATTTTTGATGTAACATTACCGCGCAGCTCTGCTGATATGGCCGCTAATGCCGGGCATGAAATAAAGCTTGGCGAGGTTAAAAAAGGCGACCTGCTGTTTTTTGACAACAACCCTTATAAAAAACGCGTTAACCACGTGGGCCTTGTAACCGAAGTTACCGAGGAGGGCGAGGTTAAGTTTATACACTCAACCCTGAGCAGCGGTGTAATAGTTTCGTCTATGAACGAGCCGTATTACATTAAAACGTATGTTCAGGCAAACAGGGTTATAGACGACATACAGTAGTATATGGTATTTCAATATCCGCTGCACTTATGATATTGAAATACCCCATAATCCCCATAACATTTTTTACGGCACTGGGCATTTTTGCAGGCTATTTGCAGCCTGATAAAAGCGTTGTGCTGATTTGTGCTTTACTTTCAGCCTTATTATTGCTTACTGCATGGTGGCAGTCTAAACAAGTGCTGCTGCAAAAACCGTGGTTTACCGTAGCTGCCTGGTTGCTGGCATTTTCACTGGGCATGGCGGTGCAATACCTCCATTTCGGGCCCAATAAAGGCTTGCATTATACCCATGCCAAAATTGAAAACCCCGTAATCAGGGGAGTAATATCTGAAAGGCTTAAACCAAATAAGTATTCCGAAAAATATTACCTTGAGGTTACGGCTGTAGATAAGCAGCCTGCCGTGGGGACTATTTTGGTAAACATGCCCAAAGACAAATTTGCCAAGACCCTGCACCCCGGCGATGTGCTTTTTGTAGCAGGTTCTCCCCAACCCATAACCAATGCCCGCAACCCCTACCAGTTTGATTATGCTGCTTACATGGCTAAGCAGGATGTATTCCACCAAATAAACCTTAAGGGCAATTATATTATTGCAGGGCAGGAGCGTGATTTTAGTTACTACATACAGAAGCTTCGTGACAGGCTTATAGGCAGCTTCTCCATCCATAATTTTAAACCGCAAACGCTACAGGTTATCAATGCGCTGTTGTTCGGCCAGCGGCAGGATATGGATAAACAAACCACCGATAGCTACACCAGTGCAGGGGTGGTGCACATACTGGCCATATCAGGCCTGCACTTTGCACTGTTGTTCTGGGCGCTGAGCAGGCTGCTTGCCCCATTAAAGCGCGTGCCTAAATTAGGTAATGTGGGGCATTTTATTATTGTGTTGGGGCTTATGTGGGGCTTTGCGTTTATTACCGGATTATCGGCCTCTGTGGTGCGTGCGGTGGTAATGTTTACCATTGTAATGGCAGGCGATGCCCTAAACCGCAGGGCAAATATTTACAACTCGCTGGCAGTATCTATGCTGTTGCTGCTTATTGCCAAACCTGCCTTTTTATTTGATGCCGGTTTCCAGCTCAGTTACCTCGCCGTGTTTGCCATTGTGGGGCTGCAACCGCTGTACAACAGGCTGAAGCGTTCTAAATATAAAGCCTTACAGTGGGTTAAAGATACCGTTGCTATATCGTTTATAGCACAGGTGGGGGTACTGCCCGTTACGCTGTATTATTTTAACCAGTTTCCGTTATTGTTTTTACTGGCTAATGTGGTGGTAATACCGCTGTCTAACCTGGTATTGGGGCTGGGTATTGCAACACTGCTGCTCAATTTTACCATTCCCGCAGTGGCAATATGGGTGGGCAAGGCGCTTGAATTCAGTATTGAAATTATGAATGGCTTTATTGCCTGGGTAGCTTCGTTTGAAAGCCTTGTAATCAAAAATATCCCTTTTACGCTGCTGCTGAATGTGCTATTGTACGCGGTAATACTGCTGTTGGTACAATGGCTGTATAAAAGGCGGTTTAAATATGCTGTGGCGTGCCTGTGCAGTATTATAGTCTTTCAGCTTGCCTACATGATAACTTCATACAATGCTAAAGAAGACGAGGAGCTGGTTATTTTCCACAACTACAAATCATCGTTGCTTGCGCAGAAAAATCCCGCCGGTATTACCGTTATGAGTGCTGATACCCTTGCGCTGCAAAACCGCGTAATTGCTGATTATATCAAAGGCAGTTTTAATCCGACTGTGAGGTTAAAACCAATGAGGCAGCTGCTGTGGCACAACGGTACAAAAGTTTTGGTGCTCGATAACCTTGCTGTTTATCCTGCCGGAATAAAACCCGACGTGCTGGTGCTTACACAGAATACTAAAGTAAACCTTAACCGTGTGTTGCACGACCTGAAGCCTGCCCACGTAGTGGCCGACGGTACCAGCCATAAAAACGTGGTAGCCCGATGGGCCGCTACCTGCCAAAAACAAAATATCCCTTTTCATGCTACTGCCGAAAAGGGATACTATACTGTGAAATAATCTTGTTATGATTTTTTAATAAACGGGTTGGCCGATTCAATCCACTTGGCAGGGCCTCCGGCTACATAGCCTGTATTGCCCAGTGCGTTGAGGTTGGTTTTGCCTTCGGCGTTTTTCTCTGCCGTTACAAACCACACCGTAGGATAACCGCGCACTTTTAACGCCTGGCTTATCTGGGCATTTTGTGCCTTTATTTCCTGCGGCTGTTCTTTCCTACGCGGAAAATCAAGCTCAACCAGTATTACATTTTCTTTGGCCCAGGTAGTAAACTCCTCGGTTTTAAACACTTCTTTTTGCAGTTTCATGCACCACCCGCACCAGTCGCTGCCTGTAAAAAACAGCATAAGGGGCTTTTTTGTGGCTACACTTTGCTCAACCGCTTTATTCATATCGGTATACCACTCCTGTTCCTGCGCATTAACGCCTATAAACCCAAGGGTAAAGGCCAGTGCCAATATAAATTTTTTCATAGTCTTTAATGTTTAAGTGCTTAAGCCAAATACTGTGCCGTTTATTAATGCACGCCGTGCATTAGTTTTTTTAGCGGTCGGTTAAGGGCTATGACTATTAAGCCTGCCGCAACCGGAACAATGGTAAAGATCAGGAAAAATGTTGAAAGAGAGTACTCTTTAGTGATGTTTTCAATTTGTCCGCCAAGAATGGCCGCAAGCTTGTTGCCTATTGCAATAGCAAGGTACCACATACCAAACATAAAGGCAATCATCCTGCCCGGTACCAGTTTAGATACATAAGATAATCCTACCGGTGAAAGGAATAATTCGCCAAGTGTGTGGAACAGGTAGGCCAGTACAAGCCATATCATGCTCACTTTTACACCTGTAGTAATGCCATAAGCGCCAAAGGCAAGCAGGCCAAAGCCTATTGCCATGATAATAAGGCCAAGGCCATATTTGTAGGCTGCAGGTGGGTTGTACTTGCTATCCCACAGTTTAGAAACGCCCGATGCAAGTGCAATAATAAAGAATGAGTTAAGTATGCTAAACCAAGATACTGTTATTTCTGAAGATTCAGCTGTAAGGTATTGATACAGCATCCATCCTGCAATAGCCCAAATACCAATAAAGCAAATGGCAAGTACAATGTTAGATGCCGGTGTGGTGTTCCAGGTTTGTTTAGCAAGCAGTATAAGTACCCATGTAACAATAGCCAGAGGCACAACAGTAAGCAGTGAGTTTATGATGTTAAATGCTACAAGCGAGTTGCCGGCAAGCGACCTGTCTACATTATCGCGGGCAAAAATTACCAGCGATGAAGCACCCTGCTCAAAAGACATCCAGAAGAATACTGTGAAGAATGCAAAGATAATAACGGCTACCATCCTGTCGCGCACTACGGTTGTGTAGCGTGCTATACGTGTAATAACAAGGAAAAGGAACAGTATTAGCGCTATAAGCACAATTACGTTTTGGCCGGTAACACCACCTACTTCAAACGGAAACATATTGATGCCGCCAATTTTAGAAAGGGGGTCGTTAAAAGCATATAAAAGGCCTAATACGGTAGACACGGCAATAAGCACGTAATCAACCATAGTAAAAGGGTTTCTTTTATCCTCTGCATTTGCAGAAGATTTTGCAGCGGCTTCTTCAGCTATTCTTTTTTCTTTAGAAGGTACATCGCCAATAGTGCCAAAAAGCGGTTTGGCCAGCCAAAACTGTAGTGTGCCCAAAAGCATAAAGATACCGGCAAGGCCAAAGCCCCAGTGCCAGCCCTGTGTTTCGGCAAGGTAGCCACAAAGCATCATACCAAAGAAGGCGCCTGCATTTACACCCATATAGAAAATGGTATAGGCACCGTCTTTCCTTTCGGGGAACTGCTTATACATTTCAGATAGTATAGAGGTCATGTTTGGTTTAAAGAAACCGGTACCAATAACCAATAGTGCAAGCCCGGTATACAGCATAACAGGCGTGTCAAGCGCCATAGCGGCGTGGCCCAGCGTCATGATTATAGAGCCAATAACTACAGCCCAACGGTAGCCAATATAACGGTCGGCTACAATACCGCCAAAAATAGGGGTAATATACAGCAGCATGGCATAGGTGCCATATAGTGCACCGGCATTTTCGGCCGACCAGCCCCAGCCGGGGTTAGAGCCTAAAATGGCTGTTGTAAGGAAATTTATTAAAAGTACCCTCATTCCGTAGAACGAGAAACGCTCCCACATTTCGGTAAAGAACAGTACAAAAAGCCCGGAAGGGTGCCCCAGTACCGTTGATTTAAAAAAGTCGTTAGACGTTGTAGTTGTCGACATATATATTTAGTTGTAATTTTTATTATTTTACGTCCTGCATAAGCTTGCGCACCAGTGGCGATATGGCTATAAGCACCACACCTGCTATAACCGCATATAGGGCAAGCTGTTGGTAGCCGTCAGTATACGTAATAAGTTTTTGTTGTAGCGAATCGTTTTCGCCGCCCTCACTAAGCCCTGCACCCAGGATACCTGCCACATACTGGCCATAGGCGCTTGCCAGGAACCACATACCCATCATTACACCCTGCAATTTTTGCGGAGACAATTTTGTCATTATAGACAGGCCTATGGGCGAAAGGCAAAGCTCGCCAAAAGTAATGATAAAATAAGCTACCACAAAAACATCAAGGCTTGCAATGCCCGAACCGGCTATTACCTCAAAAAAGCGTGTTGCATAAAATGTGTAGAAACCGCCTGCAAGGAATAAAAACCCAAGCCCGAATTTTACTACAGTATTAGGTTCAATTTTTTTCTTTGCCATTGCCACCCATACAAGGCCTACTATAGGCGCGAATATGATAACAAATACAGAGTTTGCTGCATTGTTTACACCGTTAGGGTCAAGCGTAAGTGTGCCTGCTACCACGTTGTTAAGGTTTTTAGCAGCAAAGAGGCTTAATGAACCACCGCTTTGCTCGAAAAAAGCCCAGAATATTATAGAAAAAACTATAAATACAAGGGCAGCGATAAGCTTTTTACTTTCTTCCCACGTGTGCCTGCTCATTTCATATACCAGGTACACTAACGTTAAGGGACCTATGGTATACATAAAATAATCAGTATATTCTGTTTTGGCAACCATAGCCATAATAACAGGTATAAGCACAAGTGTAAGGGCATATACAGCATACTCATACCATGCCTTGCCTGATTTTACAGTAAGAGCCACTTTGGTGGGTTCAGCCGGAGCAGTGCCAAAGCTGTCGGCTTCGGTAAATTTCTTAACAGTATTGTCTTCGCGTTTAAAAGGGGATAAACCTATTGGTCCCAGTGTTTTTTGTGTGAAGATAAACGTTACAAGGCTTATGGTCATTACAATTCCGGCAAGGCCAAAGGCTACATTCCATGTGTATTCAGCAGGTATAAAGCTGGTAAAGAGCTGCCCTTTGCCTATGGCAATACAGGCATATCCGCCAAGCAGCGCACCAATGTTAATGCCTGAGTAAAACATAGAGAAGCCTGCATCACGGCGTGCATCGCCTTTTTTGTAAAGCGCACCCACCATTGTTGAAATGTTCGGTTTGAAGAAGCCTGTGCCAATTACGGTAAAGCTAATACCCAGGAAGAAATTACTTTCTGGGAAAGGGTCGAATGCCAGGATGGCACTGCCCACAATCATTAAAATACCACCCCAGAACAACGACTTGCGGAAGCCTAAAATCTTATCAGCGAAAAGCCCGCCAATAAACGTAAAGGCGTAAACAAAAGCCTGTGTGGCACCATATTGCAGGTTAGCCTGGCTATCGCTCATGTGGCCGCCATTTTCAAGGATAAGGTGTGTAACCATAAAATAGGTAAGCACACCGCGCATACCATAAAAGCAAAAGCGCTCCCACATTTCAGAAAAGAAAAGTCCCCAAAGCTGCTTTGGGTATTTGCCTTTAAAGTCCTGTATTTGTTCTAAGGTTAGGTCCTGGCTCATGTATTATAAATTCTCTTTTATAAAGTTTGTCATTTTTGTAAACAGGTGTATGCGGGTAAATCCTCCGTAAATGCCGTGGTTTTTATCAGGATAAATGGCCCAGTCAAACTGTTTGTTTGCCTGTACAAGCGCCTCTACCATAAGCATAGTGTTTTGCAGGTGTACGTTGTCATCGGCGCTGCCGTGTACCAAGAGGTACTTGCCTTTAAGTTTTTTAACGTGGTTTATGGGCGAGTTTTCGTCATACCCGCTTGCATTTTCCTGTGGGGTTTGCATATAGCGTTCAGTATATACGCTGTCATAAAAACGCCAGTTGGTAACCGGTGCAACGGCAATTGCTGCCTTAAATACATCGGCCCCTTTAAGTATACAGTTGCTGCTCATAAAACCGCCGTAGCTCCAGCCCCAAATGCCTATGCGTGCAGCATCTACATACGGGTATTGTGCAATAACCTTTGCAGCGTCTATCTGGTCTTCCACCTCATATTTGCCCAGTTCTTTATAGGTTACTTTTTTAAAGGCAGCACCTTTAAAGCCCGTTCCGCGGCCGTCTACACAAGCCACAATATAGCCTTCCTGAGCCAGCATATAAAACCAGTAGTCATTATAGCTGTTCCACTGGTTGGCCACTTCCTGGCTGCCGGGGCCGCTGTACTGATACATAAGCACCGGGTATTTTTTAGAAGCGTCAAAGTTTTTAGGCTTAATAAACCATGCATTCAGTTCGTGGCCTTTTTCGGTTTTAATGGTGGTGAATTCTTTTACAGGCATATTATAGCCCTCAAGCTTTTTAAGCAGGGTGTTGTTGTTAAGCACTTCCTTAACCACCTTGCCGTCTTTAGCGCTGTTTAGCGTAAAGATTTCGGGCTGTGTAGCGCTTGAAAAGTTGTTGAGGTACAGGCTAAAATCAGGGCTGAATTTAGCATCGCTGGTGCCGGCCTGGCTGCTTAGCCTTACTTTGTTTTTACCATTTATGTTTATGCGGTACACATCGCGGTTTATAGAACCGTTTTCTACCGACTGGTAAAAAATATTGCCGGTTTTAGCGTCAAAGCCATAGTAAGACGTTACTTCCCATTTGCCGGCAGTAACCTGCTTGATAAGCTTGCCGGTTTTGGCATAGTGGTATATGTGGTTGTAGCCGTCTTTTTCGCTGGTCCAGATAAAGCTGTTATCGTTAAGGAATGTAAGGTTATCGGTAACATCTACATAAGCGTTGTCTTTTTCGTTAAGCACCACTTTGGCAGTGCCGGTGGCAGCATCAACAAAAATAAGGTCGAGGTTGTTTTGGTGGCGGTTTATAACCTGTGCACTCAGTGTGTTGGCATCGTTAGTCCACTTTATACGCGGAATGTAGAAATCAGTATAATCGCCCAGTTTTATTTGGCTTGAAGCCCCTGTTTTAAGGTCGTAAATATGCAGGCTAACGGTAGCGTTCTTTTCGCCGGCCTTTGGATATTTAAATTTGTATTCCTGCGGATATAGGGTGCCCTGGTAATATTCCATAGTAAATTCAGGAACCTCAGTCTCATCAAAACGGATGTAGGCTATTTTATCTCCGGCCTTGTTCCAGTCAAAAGCGCGCACAAAGGCAAATTCTTCCTCATACACCCAGTCGGTAATGCCGTTTATAATGCTGTTACGCTTGCCATCGGTAGTAATTTGCTTACTGGTTTTTGCAGCAATATCAAACACATACAGGTTATTGGCATAGCCGTAAGCCACTTTAGTACCATCTGCCGAAAATACCGGTTCCTGCACCTTGTTTTCAGAAAGTTGCGTAAGCGTTTTGGCTGCAATATCATAAATATAATACGTAGCGGTAAACGAGTGCCTGTAAATAGGCTCGCTGCCTGTAGCTACCAGTATTTTCTTCTCGTCAGTGCTAAAGGTATAGCTGTCAATACCGCCTTTAAGCTGGCTGAAGCCCTTGCCCTCAAGCAGCGTGCTTACTTTAGCCAGTGTGGCAAAATCGTACAAATCTATGCTGTTGCCGTTAAGTACAGTGTACTGGTTGGTATTCTTGAGGGTGTTGAGTTCGTCCATACCCTGGGCACGGAAACCACCCCTCCAGATTTCGTCGAGGGTTATTTTTTGCTGTGCTACAGCCGGCAATGCGGCTATTAAAAAGAATAAAACAGGCTTTAAGAAATATTTCATTTTATTAATGATAAAAAAACTGTCAATTTTAGTAAAATTTTATGAGATATGAGCTGTTTTTTTTGTTAAACTGAATTTCTGCGAAAACTTTACTGATTAATTAATTTTTGGCGTAAGCCGGGCATAAGGCGTATCTTTGCAGGGTAATTTTTATTAAGCTCCTGAGAATGAGTAATACTATAGCGGGTTTTAGCAAACTGGGTAAGGAACAGAAAATAGAATGGCTTACCAGTCATTATTTTGCCGACCCAAATGCAGCCGCAACCATCCTGAAACAATACTGGAATGATGATGCCGCGCTGCAAAAACTGCACGACGAATTTATAGAAAACACCGTTTCTAACTTTTACCTTCCGCTGGGTGTGGCGCCCGGTTTTGTAATAAACGGAAAAGAATATGTGCTGCCCATGGCGGTTGAGGAAAGCAGCGTAGTGGCTGCCGCGGCGCGTTCGGCTAAATTCTGGGCAAAGCGAGGCGGCTTTAAAGCTACGGTTATCAGCACCGAAAAAATAGGGCAGGTACACTTTTTATATAAAGGGGATGCTGCAAAGCTACAGGCGTTTTTTGATGCTATAAAGTCTGCTTTCTTTACTTCAACCGAAGACCTTACTAAAAATATGCAGAAACGTGGCGGCGGTATTCTTGATATTGAGCTGCGCGATAAAACCACATTACTGCCCAATTACTACCAGCTGCACGCTACGTTTGAAACGGTAGACAGTATGGGGGCTAACTTCATAAACTCATGCCTGGAGCAGTTTGCCAATACGCTAAAGGCGCAGGCGCTGGGTTATGATGCCTTTACCGAATGCGAACAGCACATAGAGGTTATAATGAGTATTTTGAGCAACTATGTGCCCAACTGTGTGGTGCGTGCCGAAGTATCATGCCCGGTTAGTGACCTTAATGACGACAAAAATATAAAGCCGGAAGACTTTGCCCAAAAGTTTGTTACTGCCGTTCAGGTGGCGCAGGTAGAGCCTTTCCGTGCGGTTACGCATAATAAAGGCATTATGAACGGTATTGATGCCGTGGTGGTGGCAACGGGTAATGACTTTCGTGCGGTAGAAGCCGGGGTACACGCTTATGCCGCCAAAGACGGACAGTACCGCAGCCTGAGCCATGCCAAAATTGAAGACGGTATTTTTACCTTTTGGCTTGATGTGCCGCTGGCTTTGGGCACCGTGGGCGGGTTAACCACCCTGCACCCATTGGTAAAGCTGTGCCTGGAGATGCTGGGCAACCCGTCTGCTAAAGAGCTGATGCAGTTTGTGGCGGTGGCAGGCCTTGCGCAAAACTTTGCTGCCGTGAGATCGCTTACCACAACGGGAATACAACAGGGACACATGAAAATGCACCTGATGAACATACTCAACCAGCTGGGGGCTAACGACCTTGAAAAGCACGCAGCCGTAAAGCATTTTGAAACTGCAACGGTAAGCCACTCAGGCGTGGCTGATTTTATTGAAGAACTCCGCAAAAACGACCCCACAAAAATTGAAGAAGACTTTTTACGCTAACGGAAAGCTCTTTATAATGGGCGAATATACCGTGCTTGATGGCTCGGCGGCTTTTGCATTGCCTACAAAATTCGGGCAGAGCCTGGAGGTACAAAACAGGGCAGGGGATACCCTGCTATGGAAAAGCCATGATGCCGACGGTACGCTTTGGCTTGAAGCCGAAATACCGGTTAATGATATTGTTGCTAACAACGGGCAATCGCATCCTGAAGCGACACAAATGCTTATAAAAGTATTGCACGAAGCGCACAAGGCTAATCCTGAAATACTGGCTAATGGAGGGTTTGAGGTGGTAACCAAACTTACATTTCCGCGCTTGTGGGGATTGGGCACATCGTCTACATTTATTGCCCTGGTGGCAGAATGGTTTGGTATTGATGCGTATGAATTGCTTGCCAATACCTTTGGCGGAAGCGGGTATGATATTGCCTGTGCACAGCACGATATGGCTGTTTTATATACTAAAACGGCAAATGAGCCCATAGTTGAAACGTTTGATTTTAACCCGCCGTTTGCTCACAACCTATACTTTGTTTACCTCAATAAAAAGCAGAACAGCCGTGAAGCCATTGCCGCTTACCGCGAAAGGAATTTTGACCGCCCGGCTCTGGTAGCGCAAATCAATAAACTTATTGAAGCGCTTGTTGCTGCCCCTGATTTAAGCTCTTTTGCATCGGCGTTAGAAAAGCAGGAAGCTTTAGTGGGCGGTGTGCTGGGCATTGCCCCGGTGCAGGAACGCCTGTTTCCTGATTTTAAAGGTGTGGTAAAAAGCCTGGGTGCCTGGGGCGGCGATTTTATTTTGGCCGCTACCGAAGAAAATCCAACTGAATACTTTAAGACGAAAGGCTATGATGTTGTGGTGCCGTATGGCGAGATGATCTTGTAGTTATTCCGCAAAGTTTTTTTGCCACGAATTCCACGAATCTCACTAATTAATTTTCGATAATTAGTAAGATTCGTGGCTTGATATGAATTTAATTTTGTATGCCTTTGTTGAAAGTAGCAAACAACTTTAAAACCAACTCCCAACCCTAAACAAAATAACCTGAGCGAAGCGAGCCTACCACTCGTTTACCCTGTTTGCATCGAGCTTTATAAAGATAAACAGCAGTATGGTAAATGCCCAGAAGCTCGATCCTCCGTAAGAGAAAAACGGCAGCGGCACACCCACAGTGGGGAACAGCCTGATAAGCATGGCGATATTCACAAAAAAGTGCATGAAGAGTATGGCGGCTACACAATAGCCATAAGTACGGCTGAATTTGGTTTTTTGCCTTTCTGCCAGGTAAATAATGCGGAACAGTAATGTTATTAGCATTATAATCACAATTATTGATCCTGCAAAGCCCCATTCTTCGCCTACTGTAGTAAAAATATAGTCGGTGTGCTGTTCGGGTACAAAGCCGCCCTTGGTTTGTGTGCCCTCAAGGTAGCCTTTGCCCAGCCATCCGCCCGAACCAATGGCAATCTGCGCCTGGTTGAGGTTGTAGCCCTCGGCTTTTAAATCTACATCTTTACCAAAAAGCACATTTATACGGTCTTTTTGGTGGGGTTCGAGCACATTATCATACACATAGCTAACCGAAAACACAAACGCACTTGCGGCAACAAGTATCAGGGTGTAGGCTATGGGGTTTCGGTTTACGCGTTTGGCTGTGAGGTAGTGCAGGCCTAACACTACTACAAGAAGTATGATAACAAAAATGGGTTTTATAACGAGTGCCAGCAGGAACAGCCCTACGGCAGAGAATCCGGCAATAAGGTACCAGGCAGGTAATCCTTCGCGGTACAGTACAAATACAAGCGACAGGAATATCATGGCACTACCGGCATCGGGCTGCATCATGATGAGCAATATGGGCCCGCCTATTATGGCAAAGGCTACCAGCTGGTGGTTAACCTTTTGCAGGTTTACCTGAACATCACTCAGATATTTACTGAGTACTAATGATGTGGCTATCTTGGCAAATTCAGAGGGTTGCAAGCTAAAGCCGCCAAAGGCATACCAGTTGGTTTGCCCCTTGCGTTCTGTACCAAAAATAAAGAGGCCGGCAAGTAACAGTATGGAAAGCCCGTAAAAGATAAAAGCGTACTTGTCAAATATCTTGGCATCTATAGAAAGCATAACAATTATAAGCGGGATACTGCCCAGTATAAACAGTATCTGCTTGCCGTATACCTGGTTGAGGTCGAATATAGAGGTAGCCTCACGCGGCAGCGATGCCGAGTAAATAGTCATCCACCCCATAATGGCCAAAACCATGTACAGTAGTATGGTTATCCAGTCTACACTATTGGTTACGCTCTGGTTCTTCATTTAGTGGTTAATGCTAAACGGCATGCCGCTTGTATATTTATCATAAGTAGCCTTAAGGCCGTTGTGCAGTATGTACTCTTCGCGGGCTTTTTGGGTAAGCGCTTCGCCCTTCAGGTATTTTTCTATCATAAGGCTGGCAATAGGGCCTGCCCAGCGTGCACCCCAATACCCGTTTTCTATAAACACTGCAATGGCAATTTTAGGGTTTTCCTTTGGTGCAAACGCCACAAAAATAGAGTGGTCGTCAAGCTGTGTGCGCACGCCGCCTATTTTTGCAAAGTTTTCGGCAGTACCGGTTTTACCACAAATTTCTATGCCTTCAACCTTTAAGCGACTTGCCGTACCAAAGTTATACACGTCAAACAATCCCTGTATAACCGGGTTGTAGTATTGCTGCGCAATGGTGGTAACGTGCTTTGTGGTAAACTTTTTATCTATAGTGCCGCCTTCAATTTTCTTGATGATGTGAGGGGTGTAGTACCAGCCCTTGTTAGCCACAGTGGCCATCATGTTTGCCAGCTGTATGGGGGTCATTTTGATTTCGCCCTGGCCAATAGAGTTTGATATAATGGTGCTGCTCCTCCAGCCCCCGTTGGGGTAAAAACGCTTGTAGAATTTTGCAGTAGGTATAAGCCCCTTGCGCCCCGGAGGCAGGTCATAACCCAAAAAGTCTCCCAGGCCAAAGCTTTGCAGGTGGCTGGCCCAGGCATTAACGCCGAGGTCTGGCTTGCCGTATTTATCTATGGTAAGTTTAAAGGTATTGGCAAAATACGTATTGCACGAGTGGTATATACCCGAGTTGAGGTTGTTTGTACCGCTGTCGTGGCATTTCATAAACGCACCGCGGCCGTAGCTAAAGCCATGGCGGCACACAAAGGTGCTGTTTTCGTCTATAACCTCTTCCTGCAGGCCTACAAGCCCGGTAAGTATTTTAAAAGGTGAGCCCGGCGGATATTCTGCCAGGAGGCCACGGTCAAACAGGGGTATGCCTATGGTGTCCCTTTCAAGGGCCAGGTAGTTTTTAGAACGGTCGCGGCCCACAAGCAGCGCCGGGTCATAATTAGGTGCTGTAACCAGTGCCAGTATTTCGCCGGTTGAGGGCTCTAAGGCTACAATACCGCCACGCTTTTCAAACATTAGCGACTCGCCATATTTTTGAAGCTCCATATCAAGCGTAAGGGTTATATCCTTACCCTGAACGGCTATGGTATCATAAATACCCTCTTTAAAAGAGCCTATTTCGCGGTTAAAGCGGTCTTTTTGTATGTACTTAACGCCCTTGGTGCCACGCAGTACTTCTTCATATACTTCTTCCACACCCTGGCGGCCTATAAGGTCTCCGCTTTTGTAGTAGGGGTTTTTCTGTATAATGGCATCGTTAACCTGCTGTATGTAGCCAAACACGTTAGCGCCGGCAGTAAGCTGGTAATCGCGCAGGGAACGCTTTACAATATCAAAGCCTTTAAAGCGGCGTATTTTTTCCTGGAAGGCGGCAAACTCCTTTTTACTGAGCTGCGGCAAGAAAATAGAGGGCAGGCGCGGGCTGTACACGTTGGCCTTTTTCATGCGCAGGTCATAATAGGCGCGGTCTATGTGCAGCAGGTTGCACAGCTCGTTTACATCTACATCATCGGCCACCTCGTTTGGGGTAACCATAATATCATAAGACGGCTGGTTGGCCACCATAAGCTTATTGTTACGGTCATAAATATAACCGCGCTCAGGGTATTCGTATTTTATTTTGTAGGCGTTGTTGTCGCTTTTTTTAATCCAGGAGTCATCAACAATCTGCAAATAAAAAAGCCGCGCAATTATTAGTAATGTAGCCGAGATAATAATTATGGGCAGTAATAGCTTTCTCATTCTTTTGCAGGCTTAATAAGGTATATAACAATAAGACTTATTATAAGCGTAAATATTGTGGTGTAGAGTGCATTTAACAGTGTGCTGAAAATAAGCCCAAGGTTAAAGACCTCCAAAAGGTACAAAATTAAATGGTGCGTTACAATACACATAAGGATAAACGAGAACCTTTCGGGCGAAAGCCTGTCGTTGATTTTTATGGTCTGGTATTCAAAACTAACACCAAAGGCCAGCTTAAAGTAGTTGCGCCTAACGTAGGCCAGCACCACACAGGCCGCCGCATGGGGGCCGCTGGTATCAAGAAACATATCTACACACAGCCCCAGGAAAAATGCACTAACCAGCAATGCCGCCCTGTTGCCGTTTACCGGAAAGAGCAGTATGAATAAAATATAAGGGTAGGGGTTTAGAAAGCCAAACAGGTTAATATGGTTAAGCACCATTACCTGCAATGTCAGTAATCCTATAAAACGGAATATGTTTACTAATACCGTACTGTTCATTATTTTGTAGTGGTGGGTGTGGTAGCTTCCTCTAATTTAATAATCTCGTCCCTGTGCTTGTTTTCTACAATATAAATATAGTCAAGGCTGGTCATGTCGTTAAACAACTTTATGTCGAGCTCAAAATAGTTAGTAACCGTGTTTCTGTTTACTTTATAAATAGTACCTATAGGTATGTTTTCAGGAAAAATAGTACTCTCTGCACCGGTAACAATAGTGTCGCCTACTGTTACCTCGGCAAGCCGGGGCACATCTGTAAGCTGGGCATAGCCGGTGTTTTTACCGTTCCAGGTAAGGGTGCCAAAGTGGTTGTTTTTCTTGATTTTTGCACCAAGCCTGAAATCTTTATTCAGCACGCTTATTACCGTGGCATAATTGGCTGATGTTTGTTCTATATAGCCTACCACGCCGCGGCTGCTTAAAACGCCCATGTCTTTACGCACGCCGTCGTTATAGCCTATGTTTAGGGTAAGGTAGTTTTTTTGGCGGCTAAAGGCGTTTTTAATCACCTTGCCCTGTATAACCTTATAATCGGCAAAGGCGGGGTCTATTTTAATCTCGGGCCTGTTTGCGGTGTCCTGCGTGTTGTACAGCAGGCTTTGCAGGCGGGCATTTTCAAAGGCCAGGGCCTGGTTTTGCTCGCGCAGGTTAAAGTAGGCCTTAATGTTATTTACCTGTTCATATACATAGCCGCTAACCGCATTAGCCGATGATACCGCCCTGCTGCGGTGGTAAGAGTGGCTTTGTATGGTAAAGATTAACGATATGCCCAAAAGCAGCAAAAACAGTAAGAATATACTGTTTTTATATAGAAAATTAAATATTTGCTGCATTTGCTATCTCGTTATTTTATAAGGATGCTCCTGTATTTTGGTATGTTTTTTAGTGTCATTCCGGTGCCGCGCACAACTGCCCTAAGCGGGTCTTCGGCAATATAAACGGGCAGGTCGGTTTTTTGTGAAATCCTTTTATCAAGGCCCCTTAGCATACTACCGCCGCCGGCAAGGTAAATACCGGTGTTGTAAATATCGGCAGCAAGCTCAGGAGGCGTTTGGCTCAGGGTTTCCATAACCGCATCTTCAATACGCTGGATTGACTTATCAAGCGCTTTGGCAATTTCGCGGTAGCTAACATCTACCTGCTTAGGCTTGCCTGTTAAAAGGTCACGCCCCTGTACGCTCATATCTTCCGGTGGGCTGTCCAGCTCTTCAAGGGCTGCGCCTATTTGTATCTTAATTTTTTCGGCAGTGCTTTCACCCACAAACAGGTTGTGCTGGGTGCGCATGTAGTACACAATATCATTAGTAAACACGTCGCCCGCAATTTTAACCGATTTATCGCACACAATACCGCCCAATGCTATAACGGCAATTTCTGTAGTACCGCCACCTATGTCTACAATCATGTTGCCCTTGGGCTGCATAATATCTATGCCAATACCTATTGCTGCTGCCATAGGCTCGTGTATAAGGTAAACTTCTTTACCGTTTACACGCTCTGCACTTTCTTTAACCGCACGCATTTCTACCTCTGTAATGCCGCTTGGTATGCAAATAACCAGGCGGAGGGCAGGGGTAAAGAGCTTCTTTTTAAGGGCCGGTATGCTTTTTATAAACATACTCATCATCTTTTCAGAGGCATCAAAATCGGCAATTACACCATCTTTTAGGGGGCGTATGGTTTTAATGTTTTCATGGGTCTTGCCCTGCATCATATTAGCCTCCTTACCCACGGCAATAATTTTGCCGCTAACGCGGTCGCGGGCTACTATGCTGGGGCTGTCTATAACTACTTTATCGTTATGTATTATGAGGGTATTTGCGGTGCCAAGGTCAATGGCAATATCCTCAGTCATGAAATCAAAAAATCCCATAGGTGTGTGTGCGGGTTATATATTTATAATGTTTGCGTTTTAAGCTTACAAAAGTACTAAAATTAATGTTTAAAATGACGTACTCCTGTAAATACCATGCTCACGCCGTTTTCGTTACAGTAGTTTATGCTAAGCTCGTCTTTAATAGACCCGCCCGGCTGAATTACAGCTGTAATGCCTGCCTGTTTAGCCAGTTCCACACAATCAGGGAACGGGAAGAAAGCATCGCTTGCCATAACAGCGCCCTCAAGGCTAAAGCCAAATGAGTGTGCTTTTTCTACTGCCTGCCTTAGCGCATCTACACGGCTGGTCTGGCCGGTACCGCTGGCTATAAGCTGTCCGTTTTTAGCAAATACAATAGTATTAGATTTAGTGTGCTTGCATATTTTAGATGCAAACAGCAGGTCGTCGATTTCCTGCGTAGAAGGTGATGTTACTGTAACGGTGGTTAGTATGCCTTTATTGTCGGTAATATTGTCTTTATCCTGTACTAAAATTCCGTTAAGGCATGTACGCACCTGTGTTGCAGGAAGTTCTACCTCGTTTTGGATTAAAATAATTCGGTTCTTTTTTTCCTGAAGTATGGTAACAGCCTCATCGCTATACCCCGGTGCAATAACCACCTCGCAGAAAAGCTTGTTGATTTCCTCAGCTGCATCCTTATCAATAGCCGCGTTTGCAATAAGCACACCGCCAAAAGCAGAAGTTGGGTCGGCAGCAAGGGCATCAAGGTATGCTTCTTTAACCGTTTGGCGGGTTGCAATACCACAGGCATTGTTGTGCTTAAGTATGGCAAATGTAGGGTTGTCGTTTTTAAACTCGCCTATAAGGTTTACAGCAGCATCTACATCAAGCAGGTTGTTGTAGCTAAGCTCTTTGCCGTGCAGCTTTGTAAACATAGTGTCTAAGCCACCAAAGAAATAACCCTTTTGGTGCGGGTTTTCGCCATAGCGCAGTATTTGCCCACCGGCAACACTTTGCTTGTATATGGTTTCGTCTGTATCCTGGCTGTTAAAGTAGTTGAATATGGCAGTATCATAGTGCGATGAAGTGTGGAATGCCTTTGCAGCAAAAAGTTTCCTTTCCTCCAGCGTGGTGCCGCCGTTGTTTTTGTTATACGCGTCAAGGAACAGGCCATACTGGTCTACCGATGCCACAATAACGGTGTCTTTAAAATTCTTTGCCGCCGCACGGATAAGCGATATGCCGCCTATGTCTATCTTCTCGATAATATCGGCTTCAGAAGCGCCGCTTGCCACGGTTTTTTCAAACGGGTAAAGGTCTACAATAACCAGGTCTATTTGTGGTATATCATACTCTTTCATTTGCGCTACGTCTCCCTCATGGTCCTGGCGGTTTAGTATGCCACCAAAAACTTTAGGGTGCAGGGTTTTTACACGGCCGCCAAGTATTGACGGATAAGACGTTACATCTTCAACCGGCACTACCGGTATGCCCAGGGCTTTTATAAAATCTTCTGTGCCGCCTGTAGAATATATGGTTACATTATTGGCGTGAAGTGCCTTTACAACAGGCTCTAAGCCGTCTTTATAAAATACTGAAATAAGTGCCGATGAAATTGTTTTTGCGCTGCTCATTTGTTGTGTGTTAGTTTAAGGCGCAAAAGTAGTTATAACGCAGGTAACATTCAAAAGCCAAAATGGTTATTTTTATTTAATTTGAAATTTTTATGCCCTTACATTTTCACGGCTTTAAAAAAATGCTGAATTTTGAACAAGCCAATAATTTTTTGCCATGCTGCTTTACCTTAGGTTACTTAAAGAAAGCTTTGCTTTTGCCATAAACGCACTTACTAACAACAAGCTGCGCACATTCCTTTCGTTACTGGGTGTAACCATAGGTATATTTTCTATTATAGCCGTGCTGGCCGCGGTAGACTCCCTGGACCGCAAGATTAAGGCCGATATGAACAAGGTAGATAAAAATACCATGTACCTGAAGCGTTTTTCTTTTGCGCCAACCGATATACCGGCCTGGAGGCGCGAGCAGTTTCCGGATGTGACGTATGATGAGTACCAGTACCTGAAAGACAATGTGGCGAGTTCTGAATACATGGCTTACCAGATGTTTACCAATGCCGAGACGCTGACTTATGAAAAGAAGACGGCTACGGGCATAAACATGATACCTACATCGCATGAGTTTATAGACATTCAAAAAGAAGAGCTTGATAAAGGGCGTTTTTATAACGAAAGCGAAAGCAACCGTGGCAGCGCCGTTATTGTACTGGGGTATGATGTGGCCGAAACGCTTTTTGGCGATGATAACCCTATTGACAAGAAGATTAGGGTATACGGCAGGCGCTTTACGGTTATAGGCGTGCTTAAAAAAGTAGGCTCTGGCGGGATGGGTATGGGCAGTAACGACACTGCGGCTATATTTCCGGTTAATATGATGCGCAATATGTATGGCGATAACAATGATTTTATGACGCCCATAATTATCATAAAGCCTAAACAGGGTGCTGATGCCGAGGCCACCAAGGCCGATATTACCCAGAAGTTGCGCCTTTATCGTGGTATTAAGGCGAGTGAGGGCGATAACTTTATGATAGACATTATTTCTTCATTCACCGAGTTTATAGACCAGATTATTGGCGTGCTAAACATGGTGGGGTGGATTATAAGCGGGTTCTCACTGCTGGTGGGGGGATTTGGTATTGCCAATATTATGTTTGTATCGGTAAAGGAGCGTACCAACATTATAGGCATACAAAAATCACTTGGTGCAAAGAACCACTTTATACTGTTCCAGTTTTTATTTGAGGCCGTAATCCTGTCGCTTATTGGCGGGCTTATAGGTATACTTATGGTAAAAGGAGCAGCAGCCATTGCCAGCAGCATTGCCGGTTTTGACTTTGTGCTGAGCTTTGGCAACATTATGCTGGGCTTTAGCATTTCTACCTTTATTGGGCTTGTGGCGGGTATTTTACCGGCGCGCTCTGCCTCTAAGCTCGACCCGGTTGAGGCGATACGTAGTGGGATGTAGGCCTGCGGCGTTCGCTGTTCAGGGTTCAGGGTTAAACAACGAACAATGAACAATGAACCCTAAACGGGAACTACCCCGCTACTCTTTCTATATACTCAATACAGCTTGATTTGTTGCTGAACTGCACCATTTCGCGGTTGTGGTAAAAGAAGAACTTTCCGTTTGATTTCTTTTTGTATATGGTAAACACCGCCCCACCGGAGAGCCTTACCTTGTATTCGCGGTATGCACCCATCCTGAGCGAATAGCTTTCTTTTACAAGGGTAATGTAATAGGTAATGGGCAAGTGGTGGTTATGCGGCTGCTGTAGCTTTGGCACTACATCTTCGCCATAGGTAAGGCTTAAAAAATCAAGCACCGCGGCAATGGAATTGAGGTCGGCACGGTAGCGGCTTTCGTTAATAAGCACGGCATACTCATTAGCGCTGTCTACTTTTAGCGCCAGTACGTTTTTATCAAAAAAACCGTGGCGGAAAAGGTATGACTCATCGTGCAAATCAATAAGTATGGCGTTGTTGCCCAGGTACTCCCACCGGGCTTTTTGCACCCTGCCGTTAACCGAAATAAGCAACTGCCCGTTATTCCTGAAAATATACACGGTTTTAGTCTGGGAGGCTTCATCAAGCACTACCCAGTGGTGGTTAACCAGCATGGTTATGTTATCAAGCTTTTGCGAAAACCGTTCAATCTTCGGTATTATATCTGCGGCATATGTTTTCATAAGCAGCAAATATAGGGGCGCTATAAATATGTTAATTTTTTTAACAGTCTGATAGCGATGATTTTAATGAATAAATCGATGAACGGCAGTTTGTTAACATAAATATTTAGAAAAACGTTTTCGTAAAAAAATGTTTCTAAAAGATTTCTGTAGATAATTTTTTGACACAAAGGTCACCAATCCCGATAGTTATCGGGATCACAAAGGACACGAAGATTAGATGATAAGATCATTTTGAAGTTCACGAAGCTTTGTGTTTAAATATGAGTTTTAGTGAGCATGGCGCAGAAAAATTACTTACCTAGCGCCCATACCAGCGCTTTTTCTTTAGTAGCCCTGAAAATAGTGCCATGCTCTTCGTTAGGCTCATCTGAATATGCCCAGCGCAGCCCTGGGGTGTTGGTGGCTTTTAGTATACCCTCAAGCTGTTTTGTGTACTGCGAAATATCTGTAGCGCCAGAGCCTGCAAACCACAGTGTTTTGCCCTGCGGCATTTTTGCCAGGTTTTGTCTGGCGGTGGTAACCAGGTTGTGGTTGTTCCACCATAGCGATGGGTCGAAAGCTATGTAGTAGTCAAACAGCTGCGGCTCCAGGAAAAAGGTTTCCATAACAAACAGGCCAGATAGCGATTCGCCCAGTATGCCCCTTTGCGCGGTGGTGCGGTAGTGCTTGTTTACTTCGGCAAACAGCTCATTGGCCACAAACGCCCTGAATGCGCCTGAGCCACCCACAACGGGGGCTACTTCCTTATCTTTTGCCACTGTGGTGGGTGGGGTAAGGTCTTTGCGGCGCTGTATGTTTTCTATGCCCACCAAAATAAAGGGCTTTATCTTTTTGGCCTTAATAAGTTCTGAAAAGGTATTGGCAATATGCGGAAAATCTTCTTTTATGCCGCCATCGGCCATGTACATAACCGGCAGGGAGTCGGTAGCCTGTGCGTAGCCTTCGGGTGTCCATACATTAATGGTACGGGTTTCGCCCAGTTGCTTAGAGGCTATAGTAAAGGTGTTGTGTGCAGGAATTGGGTCGGCCGGCTGTTGGGGTGCTTTTGCACAGCTAAGGGTTAAAATAGCAAGGAGTATGTATAGTGGTTTCATGCGAGTGTTTTTATGAAGGTCAAAAATTGTTTGAAGTATAAACGTACAAAAAATATAATTGCGATTGTGGAGGCTTTTTTGGGTAGCAAATTTTTTTTGAAAAAAGCCGCTGTGGGGTAAAAAATGGCTTTTGATATTTCACACCGTGAAAACAAACTCCAAAAGTGAAATATTAAGCACTTTTTGAGGCGTGCTTGTAAGAAAAAAGCCATTCGGGTTGCGAATGGCTTTTTGATATTTCTGTAAGTGATTTCTTATCGTATTGGCTGATTCTGGATCAGGTCAAGATACAGGTTTACTTTGTCTTTAAGTTCTTTCCTTGGTGTAATAAAGTCAAGGAAACCGTGCTCCAGCAGGAATTCAGCCGTCTGGAAGCCCTCAGGCAGGTCTTTACCGGTAGTGTCTTTAACCACACGCGGGCCTGCGAAGCCTATCAATGCTCCTGGTTCTGAGATGTTTACATCGCCCAGCATGGCGTAGCTTGCTGTAGTTCCGCCGGTTGTTGGGTCGGTAGAAAGCGATATGTACGGTATTCCGGCTTCTGCCAGCTGTGCCAGCTTAGCCGATGTTTTGGCCAGCTGCATAAGCGAGTAAGCAGCCTCCATCATCCTGGCGCCCCCTGATTTTGAGATCATTAGAAACGGAATGTTGTTTTTAATAGAGTGGTCTATGGCACGGGCTATTTTTTCACCTACCACAGCACCCATAGAACCGCCTATAAAAGAGAAGTCCATACAGGCTATAACCAGGTCTTTACCTTTAGATTTGCCCACAGCGGTGCGCACTGCATCCTTAAGTTTGGTTTTCTCCATGGCATCCTTAAGGCGTTCGTCATACTTCTTGGTATCCACAAACTTAAGGGTGTCTTTACTGGTTATGTTCTTGTCGAGCTCAGTAAATTCGTTGTCGTCAAACAGTATGCTAAAATACTCTTTGCTGCCTATCCTTACATGGTAACCGTCTTCAGGGCTTACATAAAAATTGCGCGCAAGTTCCTCAGCATCAATAATCTTTCCGGTTGGCGATTTATACCAAAGCCCCTTGGGTACATCCCTTTTGGACTCGGTAGGGGTAGTAATACCTTTTTCCGTTCTTTTAAACCAGGCCATAATTCTCTCTCCTTAAATTATTTGGTAAAAATAACAATAGGCTAAACACGCTGGTGCTTAGCCTATTGTGGTAATATTAAAGTGTGTTTACGTTGTTCAGGTCAGCAAATGCCTGCTCAAGCCTTTTGTTAAAGGTAACTTCGCCTTCACGAATCCATTTGCGTGGGTCGTAGTGTTTTTTGTTAGGCGATTCAGGTCCGTCAGGGCTACCTATCTGCGTTTTAAGGTAGTCTACCTTGCCCACCATGTAGTCGCGGATACCTTCGGTAAAGGCAAACTGCAGGTCGGTATCAATATTCATCTTGATAACACCATAAGAAATAGCCTCGCGGATTTCTTCAAGCGTAGAGCCTGATCCTCCGTGGAATACAAAGTCTACAGGGTTTGGCCCGGTGCCAAATTTCTCAGCTACATACGTTTGAGAATCCCTAAGAATTGTAGGGGTAAGTTTTACGTTACCAGGCTTGTAAACGCCGTGTACGTTGCCAAAAGCAGCAGCTACGGTAAACCTTGGCGATATTTTGCTAAGCTCTTCATATACATGGCCTACTTCTTCAGGTTGTGTATAAAGCCTTGAAGCATCTACATGGCTGTTGTCTACACCATCTTCTTCACCACCTGTTATACCAAGTTCTATTTCAAGGGTCATGCCCATTTTGCTCATCCTTTCAAGGTACTTTGCAGATATCTCTATGTTTTCCTCAAGCGGTTCTTCGCTAAGGTCAAGCATGTGCGAGCTGAAAAGCGGCTTGCCTGTTTCGGCAAAGTGTTTTTCGCTGGCATCAAGAAGGCCGTCTACCCATGGCAGTAGGTTTTTGGCACAGTGGTCAGTATGTAAAATTACAGTAGCACCATAGGCTTCTGCAAGTGTATGAACGTGTTTAGCCCCGGCTATAGCACCAAGAATTGCTGCTTTCTGGCCATCGTTATTAAGGCCTTTACCGGCATTAAAAGCGGCACCGCCGTTAGAGAATTGAATGATTACAGGAGCTTTAAGTTTTGCAGCGGTTTCAAGAACGCCATTTATAGTACTTGAACCGGTAACGTTTACTGCAGGAAGCGCGAAACCTTTTTCTTTAGCATAATTAAAGATTTCCTGAACCTGATCTCCGGTGGCTACACCGGGCTTAATGTTGTGGGCCATTAGTTTGGGATTTTAAATTTAATTCACAAAAATAGTGTTTTTAACTATTCCTGAAAATTTTAGAACGGATAATTAATACCTACGTTTAAAACACTGTGCTTAAAATCGTGGTCTGTAAACCATCTTGAGCCCTCGGGCCTGCCGGGATTATAGGTTTTAAAGCCCAGATCAAAGCGCACTACAAAGAAGTTAAAGTCATACCTAAGCCCCAGGCCTGTGCCAAATGCCAGGTCTCTGAAAGATGAGAGGCCGTTAAAGGTGTAATCAGGGTCGTCTACATTATCAAATACGTTCCAGATGTTGCCTACATCGCCAAAAACCGCACCGTTTAGCTGCCCGAAAAGGTTAAAACGCAACTCTGCACTATAAGCCATTTTAAGGTTAGCTTCGTTAAAGTCGTTTAAACCGCCGCTGCGCCCTGGGCCAAGGCTGTAGGCCTGCCATGCACGGTTATCGTTAGAGCCCCCGGCAAAATAACTTCTTGCAAACGGTATTGTGTTTGAGTTGCCATAAGGCACGGCAAGGCCAAAAAACGAACGCATGGCCAGTACTTTGCCGCGGCCAAGGCTCCAGTGTTTTATAAAATCTACCTCACCTTTAAGGTATTGCGAGTATTCTACATTAAATAATGTGGTTTGGCCAAGTGGGGCATTATCTATATTGCCAAAAGCTTTAGATAGTAATGATAATGTGTTGCCCGCGCTCTCAAACTTGGTTTTAAATATGAAAAAGGAGTTGTCATTATTGTCTAAGCGGGTGGTAAGGGTATAGGTAAAACTTGAGGCCACAATCAGGTTGTTTTCGGTAAGCCTGTCGCGGCGTTCCTGAATGCGTTCAATTTCAGTAAGTTCGTTTTGGGTAACCGGCAGGGTGGGGGGCTCAACTTCAGATGTGTTGTTTATAAAATAGTCGGTACCGCCGGGAATGGTAAGGTCTCCATTCTGTTCAAGGTATTCTGCCGGAATACTGCCGCTGTAATTCTGGGCTATTTCGTTAAGGCGGTCGTATGACGAGCGGTATACATCAAAATAACGGTTTGCATTTACGTTGCGTATGTACTGAATGTTAAACAGGTCGAGTTTTGCGGTTTGCGTGCCAAGCCTAGGCGACCAGTTGTAGCTAAGCATACCTGTAAAATTCTCTTTATCAAGGCCTATGTTTTTTTGCCTGCCTATACCAAAGCTTACGGTGGTAGAAGGTATCATCCGTTTCGGGATTATACTTTCGGTTTTAAACGGCAGCCACACACGGGGTATGGTAAGCTTTACATCGGCACCATATTCAAGGATGTTGAAGAAAGTACGGTCTTTAATGGCCTGGTCGCGGCTGGAACCAATGTTGCCGCGGGTAGATATTTGCAGGGTTTCCATGCCGCGGAATATATTACGGATGGACACCCCCATACTACCCTGTATACCAAAATCCTGGATGTTACTGTGGTTAAAATCGGCCGCTACGTTAAAACGGAATTTCTTTTTAGGGCTAAGGCGTATTTTGGCAATCAGTGAGTTGCCGCTGGCATCTGTTGTGTCTTCAACAAAATCAATAGCAGGGTAGTTAAAGATGTTTACGTTGCTCATATAGCGCGAAGTAAGCACGCGCCTCCAGTCGGCATAGGTGCTGCCGGGGGTAATAAAAACGGGTTGCGTAAGGGCTTTTGGCCTGTAGTTTAGCTTGCCCCTGCTGTATATATTAAAACCGTTATAGCTGGCGCTGTCGGGCTCCTGTGTTTCGTCAGACGGGTTTTGGGTATAAATGTCTACCTTACTTATTTTGTATAGCTTAAACGGGCGCACAAAGGTAGAATCGCCCTGGCGCACGGTTTCATTATCAATATTAATATCTACACTGGCTTTGTAGTCATTGCCCACAGTGTCAATTACATAGTTGATATTGTTAGGTTCAAATTTATACGCCCCGTTGTTGCGGAAATAAGCTGTGATACGCTCGCGCTCAGCAGTAAAATCTGCCTCGTTATACTGTACACCTTCCTTAATCATAGGCTTGGCTTCAATCTTACTTTTTTTGTACAGGCTGTCAAGCGCAGGCGTTTCAATATAAGCGGTTATGGTGTCTATAATGTAGGGTTTGCCAGTTTCTACATCATAATGCACAACAGCCCTTTTATCGGGCAGGGTATCTATGCTGTATTTTACGTTAGCCCTGAAAAAGCCTTTTTTGTAGTAGTAGGCAAAAAGCCTGTTACGGCCTTTTTTAGTGCGGGTTTCATCTACCAGCACAGGGGGTTCGCCGGTTTTCTTTAAAAAGTTGCTTATGCCCGAAATTACAAACGAGTTGCCAAAGCGGCGCACCTGCTTTTCAGACAGCATACCCCTTAAAAATTTGTGCATGCCCGGGTGGTTGTCAAGGTAGGCCAGGTAGGTAGAATCTGCATTTGGCTTGGCGGCATTATACATGTGCAGGCGCAGGTGAAAGCCCGCAATATCAGTATTGGGCAGCTGGTAGAGCTGCGCCTTGTGGTCGTCATCGTTATTTTGTTCACCGTTAACGGTTATTTCGTTCTTCTCTAACAGGTGGCTGCCGTCTGGCACCCGCTTTACAAGCGAACACGAATAAATAACAAAGCCCGATAATATAATTAGTGTTACTTTTGTTGCTAAATTCTTCAAAACGCTATTGCCGGATAGTAATTCAAAAATACATTATTTATGGTTAGCAAAAACCAAATTAAGCTTATAACGGGCCTGCAGCAAAAAAAATACCGAAAGCAGCATAAATTATTCTTTGCCGAAGGCATAAAGGTAGTGCAGGAATTGCTGACTTCCAATTTTGAATTGCAGCATTTATACACCACAAAAGATGTTTTTGGCGGCATTGATGCGGCAAAAATAACCCATATTACCGAACCGGAGCTTAAAAAAATAAGCGCCCTTACCACACCGCAAACCTGCCTGGCACTTTTTGAAATGCCCGATGAAAAGCCTGTTGCCACCACCGGGCTTATTGTAGCGCTTGATGATGTGCGCGACCCCGGCAACCTGGGCACTATTATACGGCTGTGCGACTGGTTTGGCATAAGCCAGCTGGTGTGCAGTGTAGAATGTGTAGATGTGTACAACCCCAAAGTGGTACAGGCCACAATGGGCTCTGTAAGCCGTGTAAATGTGGTATATACTGATTTGCAGGATTATCTTGCCCAAACCACGCTACCCGTTTTTGGTACCTTTATGGATGGCGAAAACATATATGCCAAAATCCTGCCACAAAATGGTATTGTGGTAATGGGTAATGAGGCTAACGGTATTTCGGCTGAAATTGAGGCACTTTGCACACAGCGTATTGCCATACCGCGCTTTGGCGACCTTCAGGCTACCGAAAGCCTTAATGTAGCCACTGCGGCTGCAATTACGCTAAGCGAATTCAGGCGAAATTTTAGTGAAAAGTAAAGTTGATAAAGATAGCACGGGTTTTCATGCTCTCTATGTTGCCGGTGTAGGGGCTGTCGATAGTATTATCGCGGATGAGCTCATCTTCAAGGCCAAACACACCGCGTATTGACGGTGAGAACTTAAAGTATTCAAAATAAAGGTCTACACCAAAGCCAAGCTCATAGTTGCTGGTCCATTTCTTCATACGGAAACGGTCGCCGGTAAGGTTGTCATCTTTGGCATCGGCATTACTGTCAAGGTTCCACGTGCGCGAAACACCACCCAAAAGGTAGGGCCTTACGTTACCGGTTCTCTTTGCCGAAAACTTAAGTAGTAACGGAAAGTGTATATAGGTAGATTTTACCTCCCTAAGCTTTTCAAAATCAGTTAAAAGCCTTGGGTCGTTATAAGTAAGGTTGCGCTGTGTGTAGTACAAACCCGGCTCAAGGCGCAGGTCAAGGTTTTCCATAAGGCGCAGGTTGCCTACAAGCCCCACGTTAAAGCCTGTTGTTTTTTTTGCAATAATGTCTACACCAGGGTTTACTTTATAGTCAAATTTAAAGTCGTAGCTGTTAAAACCCAGGAAATAACCCCAGTGTACGCGCTGCTTATCAAAGTTTTCCATGTTTATAATGGGGTGCTTGCTAAACACATCAGTGCCAAACTGTGCACGGCCCAACAGCCCTGAAAGCAGGAATATGTATAAAAGAAATTTCTTCATCTTATTGTTTTGAAGCCTGGTAAATGGTAGCCACACCCATTGTTTGGGGCAGGTGCTTCACCTCTATAAACCCAATTTTGCTTAAAATATTGTTCAGTTTTTCTCCGTAAGGAAAAACAGAAGCCGATTCACTAAGGTAAGCATAGGCGCTGCGGTCTTTGCTAAACAGGCGGCCTATAAGTGGCAGCAGGTATTTTGAGTATATTTTATAGCCCTGTTTAAAAGGGAATTTTGTGGGTACAGATGTTTCGAGTATTACAAAAATACCGCCGGGTTTAAGCACGCGCAGTATTTCGGCAAGGCCTTTTTCAAGGGTTTCAAAGTTGCGTATGCCAAAGGCCACGGTAATAGCATCAAAATAATTATCTTCAAAAGGCAGGTTTTCGCTATCGCCAAAAACAAGCTTAATACGGTTGTCAAGGCCTTTTTCGGCTACTTTCTTGCGGCCAACCTCCATCATGCCTTCGCTTATGTCGGCCCCGATTATTTCTTTAGCGCCGGTTTCGGCCATAAGTATGGCAAGGTCGCCCGTGCCGGTGGCAATGTCAAGAATAGTTTGCGGGCTTTTAGCCGATACCATTTTAAGTACTTTTTTGCGCCATTTAACGTCTATGCCAAACGAAATTACACGGTTTAGGCCGTCATAATTGCCTGAAATAGTGTCAAACATTTGTGCTACCTGTTCTTTTTTGCCTAAGGCTGAATCTTTATATGGGGTTACTTGCTGCGACATGGAGATAATTTACGGCGCAAAGATAAAAATAGTTTTGTTAATGGGGCGTTATAAAGTGAGGCTAACTATTCATACACTTTTGCTCCCATCAAAATATCTGCAAATACCTTCCATGAAGCTTGTGTAGAATCAATATTTTGCGAAGTATTGTTGTAATATCCCTGAATATCTTCAGTGTATCGCTGAATTGCTTCTAAAAATTCCGGTAAGGTTTTGTTTTCCCATCCGTCCGGATTATTCTCAAGGTCTTGTTGTAGCTGTTTTATGAAATTTATAAAATCAGTTTTTGTTTTAATATTAATATTGTGCATAATTGCGAAGTAGGTTTATGGTAAATCTTCCCGTCTAAAAGATATATTATGGTTGCTTGTTTTACCTGTTACATCTGTTAAGATTATATATTCTTTCCTGATTTGGTATTCTTTAAAGTTAAACGGTTGTAGAATGATATTATTAACGTTTAAAATGCCGTATTTACCGTCTTTTTTAGCTACAAACTCCTCGGTTATGCTGTGTATGTGCAGTAGTTCATCATATTGTGGCGGTATCAGGATTTCTCCTTTGTACGACATTACCCCAAATTTGTTGTCTTTTTTAAACACGTGGTAACCGTGCTGCTCATAGTCAAAAAAGCCATATTCTGCAAAGCTGTCAATGTCTAAAAGCTTGGGACTTTCAAGATTATTCAGGTTTATCAGATAGCATTTTTTACCATCTGAGCAAAATGCAACATCTTTATACAGTGCAAATATTTTGTAATCAAAAGGTTGTAGTTGTTTTCCGGATAGGTCAAAAATGTTATAATTGCCTGATGCGAGCCTTGCGATTATAAATGTATCATTATAAATTGTCGTAGAATTATAGATTAGAGGTAAAATGACAGAGCCGCTGCTGTTGATAATGCCATGCTTCTTTTTTCGTTGTGCTAAAAACAGGTTGTAACTGCGGGGTAAGAGCCAGTCGTATTCAACAGGTACTATTTCTTTATTTTTGACTGAATAAAGGCCGTAATGCTTTTTCTTTTGGACAACAAACACACCGTTTGAAAATTTTGCCCAGTCATAAAGTAAGGGTAGCGCCTCATTGCCAAGGCTGTCTATAATTCCGGCTTTATTTACTTTGTTTGTTACAGATGCATATCCGTTTTTAAAGTTATTAATATGCTTGTATTTAGTTTTCAGGCTGTCGCGCACCTGTTCAAAATCCTGTGCAGATAAAGAGTAAGTAAATAAGAGTAAAAAGTATAAGGCTTTCATACTGTGAGGGTTTTAAAAAGCAATATACAAAAAAAACACCTTATTGAATTTGTTTTATTCTAAGGGTTTCCATTCTCCTTTTTTGAAAAACACATTATTGAATTTTTCTGAATTAAATACAAAGTAAAAGCTCCACGCACTACGATAGGTGGTGGGGTTGCCTTCGATTATATGGTGTGTCGGCTTATTCATCTTTATTACAAGCCGTGCAGAATTGTAAGGTTCAACGGTTGAAATTATGCCATTATAAACCTTCAGGATTTTTTCTCCATCAGTATGATAAAAGTATATGGAGTCGTTCTCCTTAATCTCAAACCTGAAAGAATTGTATTGCCAGTTGGCCTGTTTGCCGGAAAAGTAACTGCGGTCTATTACATAGGTGCCGTAATAATCGTCTTTATCAAGTACGGTTTTTGATGTAAAGAACCTTAGTATTGCTGAAACCATTACAAGTCCTATAACTCCGGCAATGATATATAGAATGAGCTTACCGGCTATTTTTTTGCCCGTTAGCCATATAATGAACAATAGGGCAAGTCCGGGAATGATGATAAAGATAAAGGCAAGGTTAAAGCCGAATCCCATGGTGTTTTAGTTTACCTCCTTACCCACGTTTCAAATACAAATTCATACGCGTGCTTTTCATCTTTTTCATGGTGTAGCTGCTTTTCCTTTACCCATTTATCCGGGTCAATTTCAGGGAAAAACGCATCGGCATCGGGGCTAATGCCTAAAACACGCGTCAGCTCAATTTTATCAGCCTGGGCTATGCTCTGGTTGTAAATCTCGCCACCGCCAATAATAAAAACCTCCTCATCCTGCGGGCAGGCGGCAAGGGCTTCCATAAGGCTGTTTACAATAATGCAGCCTTCATAAGTATAGTCCGCCTGGCGGGTTATGACAATGTTGGTGCGGTTGGGCAACGGGCCGTTCATGCTCTCAAGGGTTTTGCGCCCCATGATTATGTAATGGCCTGTAGTAAGGTTTTTAAAGTGCTTAAAATCATCGGGCAGGCGCCAAATCATCTGGTTGTCTTTGCCCAGGGCGTTATTTTCGGCAGCGGCTGCTACAAGGGTAATGGTCATTGTTAAGATGCGGTTGAGTGTGGTGGCAGGGTGCCTTCTTTTTCAAGTTTTTGCTGTAGCTGGCCTATGCGGCGCTCCTGTCGGGCTACCAGCTTTTCTATTTGTTCGCGCTCCCAGGTTTTGTTTATAAAGCTTTCGGTAACAAATACTTTTATAAAGTGCATTATGAATACAAATGCCCATGCGGTAATGCCCCACAGGTACCAGTCGTATTCTTCATACACTTTTAGCCACCGGTTGATGATAAATAAAAAGATGCTGCCTACAAAAAACAGTATAAAATGAAAGTACACACGCTTTTTTTGCTTTACGCGCCTGCGGGCATATTCATAAAGCTCCTGCTGGTTTTGTTCCATAAAAAATCAAGTTTGGCAGAACTAATGTAGTGAAAAATTAGCCTACATTAACTACAATAGGTAATGTAAATGATACTTTTATAGGTATGCCGCTAATACTGCCGGGTTTGATATTAGGTATCTTGCGAAAAATACGCCTTGCCTCTTTTTGAAAATCATCACTACCCCCTTTAATTTCATCTATATATACTTCGCCTTCTTCATTTATTACAAAGGTAAGCATCATGCGTACCTGTCCTGATTTGGCCGAGCGGGGAATAGAAAATTTTGCTGCATAAAGTTCTTTCAGTTTTTGGGAAATGCACATATTGTTGGCATCACTTATGCCTTCACACCCCGGGTATTCGGGATACTGATCGAGTTTTAAGTACTGAGGTTTGATTTTTTTGGTGTAAAGCTCCTCTGGTGAAGCGCTGCGATAGTCCTGGCCGTCATCGGTTAATATGTAGGTTTTGTTTAAAAAGTAAACATCGCGGCGTTCTTTTTCTGACGTTCCTTTAGGTGTAAATTCAGGAAGTGCTGAAATGTAGTGTATTACAGGATCTTTTAATACTTTAATTTCACTTAAAAAGCGTGTTTCACTGGTAATTACCTTGCCTTGATCATCAATGATAAATACAAGCGATACTGAGAAGTATTCAAGGCCGGTACTCCTGATGCTGTCACGTATTTCTTTGGTAATTAGTTTGTGGATACCTGCGCCTACTTTGTCGGTTGTGCAGCTTTTGGGTTTTGCCTCATTTTTGCATTCCGGCAGATAGGCGATATTTTTATCCTGGGCATATAGAAACGCGCCTATTGATAGCAATAGTGCGCAGAAGGTGTTTTTCATTGGTTTGGTGTGTATAAATTAAACGGCCACTACGCCCTTAATGTGCGGGTGCGGGTCATAATCTGCCAGCGTGAAGTCTTCAAAGGTAAAGTCGAAGATGTTTTTAACCTCTGGGTTCAGTATCATTTTTGGCATTGGGCGTGGCTCACGGCTAAGCTGTAGCTCAAGCTGTTCCATGTGGTTGTTGTAAATGTGGGCATCGCCAAAAGTGTGGATGAAATCGCCCGGCTGGTAGCCGCATACCTGCGCTATCATAAGTGTAAGCAATGCATAAGAAGCGATGTTAAATGGCACGCCAAGGAAAATATCGGCACTCCTTTGATACAACTGGCAGCTCAGTTTGCCATCGGCAACATAAAACTGAAAAAATGCATGGCAGGGAGGAAGTGCTACCTTTCCTTCAGCTACATTTTCAGCAAATGATTTACCGCCTTCGGGCAGCACGCGGGGGTTCCAGGCGCTAACCAACATACGGCGGCTGTTGGGGTTGTTTTTCAGCGTGTCTATAAGCTCAGTAATCTGGTCTATCTCACGGCTGTCCCAGTTGCGCCACTGCGCGCCATACACGGGGCCCAGGTTGCCATCTGCATCGGCCCATTCGTCCCAAATGCGAACACCGTTTTCATTAAGGTAGTTAATGTTGGTGTCGCCTTTTAAAAACCAAAGCAACTCGTATATAATAGACTTAAGGTGCAGTTTCTTGGTTGTAACAAGCGGAAACCCCTCGCTAAGGTCAAAGCGCATCTGGTAGCCAAAAACGCTCTTGGTGCCGGTGCCTGTGCGGTCTCCTTTTTCGTTGCCGTTTTCTAAAACATGCTTCACTAAGTCTAAATACTGCTTCATTTTAATTTAAAAATTAAAAGATTTAAAAATTGAAATATTCAAAAGATGCCTGCAAGGTATAAAATTATCAAATTTTAAAATACAAACCTATCATAGGTTTGTACCTAAGTTATCCACATAAAAAAAGCTGCATCATCAGTAATGTGCAGCTAATTTTTAAATCATTAAATTTTCAATTTTTAAATCTGAAAATTAACTTTCGCGTTTCGATATTTCATCGCGTATTTTAGCTGCTTTTTCGTAGTCTTCGTTTTGCACGGCGTTTTCAAGCTGCTCGTGCAGTTCCTGCAGGTTGTATTGTGAGTAGCCTTCGCCTGAAACATTACTTTCGGTGCCAAAGGTTTCCGGTTCAGAGAGTACGCCTTCATGGTGCTCTTCGCCTTCTTCGCTGCTTGTTTTTAGGTAAATGCCGGCTTTGTCCAAAATGTTTTTGTAGGTAAAGATTGGGGCGCTAAAACGCAGCGCCAGTGCAATGGCATCGCTGGTGCGGGCATCAATAATTTCTTCAATGCGGTCGCGTTCGCAAATAATACTGCTGAAGAAAACGCCGTCAACCAGCTTGTGGATAATAACCTGCTTTACCACAATATCAAACCTGTCGGCAAAGTTTTTAAACAGGTCGTGGGTAAGCGGCCTTGGCGGGCGAATTTCTTTTTCTAAGGCAATGGCAATGGACTGGGCTTCAAAAGCGCCTATAACAATGGGTAGTTTCCGTTCTCCGTCTACTTCATTAAGTATCAGGGCATACGCGCCGTTTTGGGTCTGGCTGTACGAAATGCCCTTAATAGTAAGTTTTACTAAGCTCATGTTTGGTCTTTCCTGAATACAAAAAAAGGCTATCGGGCAAAGATACTACTATCAGTGTCCGATAGCCCTTTAGATGGGCACAATTTATAATAAAATTATGAGTTATGCGCTTTAAACTCTTTTATTTTTTCGGTCAGTTTAGGAACAATATCAAAGGCATCGCCCACAACACCATAGTCCGCCACTTTAAAGAAAGGCGCTTCCGGGTCGCTGTTAATAACCACTTTTACCTTGCTTGAGTTAATACCTGCAATGTGCTGTATGGCGCCCGAGATACCCACGGCCACATACAGGTTGGCGGCTACCGGCTTACCGGTTTGGCCCACGTGCTCGCTATGAGGCCTCCAGCCAAGGTCTGATACCGGCTTAGAACAGGCAGTAGCAGCACCAAAGGCAGAAGCAAGATCTTCAAGCATACCCCAGTTTTCAGGGCCTTTAAGGCCGCGGCCACCGCTTACTACTACTTCGGCATCGGCAATGGTAACTTTTCCGGTAACTTTTTCAGAAGACTGAACGGTTACAGTAAAGTCGTTATCGTTTAATGATGGGCTAAATGCTTCCTCTACAGCAGCGCCTGAAGCTTCTACAAGGCCAAATGAGTTTTTGCCAATGGCAAGCACCTTAACATCGGTAGTAATTTCGGTTACGTTAAAAGCTTTGTTTGAAAACGCGTTGCGCTTTACCTGGAAAGGCGAAAGGCTTACCGGCAGGGCTACTACGTTGCTGGCATAACCGGCCTCAAGGCCTACGGCTACAAGCGGCGCTATGTGCAGGCTGTCGGTATTAGATGAGAAAAGCACAATCTTTGCGCTTTCTTTTTGTGCTGCCTGCTTAATGGCATCGGCATACGCTTTTGCATTAAAGGCTTTTAGTTTATCGCTGGTTACGGCAAGCACTTTGTCAACGCCATACTTGCCAAGGTCGGCACTGTTGGTGGCATTGATGGTTACAGCAGTAACGGTTGTTCCGGTTTCACCGGCTATTTTCTTGGCGTAAGAAGCAAGCTCAAACGCGGTCTTTTTAAATTTTCCTTCTGCCGATTCGGCGTATATAAGTATAGACATCTCTTTGTTTATTTGTGGATTTGGTAATTTGGTAATTTGGTCTTTCCAGGGTGGTAATCCGGTGCTGTACAAATAACCGAATTACCAAATAACCGCATTACGTTCTTTAGATTACTTTCGCTTCAGTGTGCAGCAGGTTTACAAGCTCGTCAAGGTTGTTAGGGCTTATAAGCTTCACGGCTGATTTTGGTGCCGGTTTTTCAAACTTAACGGCTTTGGTTGCAGGTGCAGCGCCTGTAGGCTCTACAAGCTGAAGCGCCTTGGTACGTGCTGCCATAATACCGCGCATGTTTGGTATCCTAAGGTCTTTTTCTTCCACAAGGCCTTTTTGTCCTGCTATTACAAGCGGTAGCTTAGCGCTAAGGGTTTCTTTGCCGCCGTCTATTTCACGCACTGCGGTAACATCACTACCATTTACGTCTACTTTAATGCAACCGTTAACAAAGTCATAACCCAGGATAGCTGCAAGCATGCCCGGAACCATACCGCCATTGTAGTCCAGCGATTCTTTACCGGCTATAACCAGGTCATAACCGCCGTTTTTAACTACTTCGGCAAGCTGCTTGGCAACAAAAAAGCCATCTGTAGGCTGTGCATTTATGCGAATGGCTTCGTCGGCACCTATGGCAAGGGCTTTGCGCAGGGTGGCTTCGGCATCAGCGCCGCCTACGTTAACCACGGTTACGCTGGCGCCGGCCTGTTCTTTAAACCATATAGCGCGCGTAAGGCCAAATTCGTCATTAGGGTTTATAACAAACTGAACGCCATTTGTGTCAAACTCGCTGTCGTTGTTTGTAAAGTTGATTTTTGCAGTAGTATCAGGCACGTGGCTGATGCAGACTAATATTTTCATTATTATGAGATTAGAATGTTTGATTATTGATATTACGAAGTTATGGAAATATTCTGAAAATAAAACTATGCACGCATATTAAATGTGATTATTTCAAAAATTTAATTGATAAAATTAAAAAACAATAAATTATAACGTTGTAGTGGTTTTTTATTGAGAATAATGAACTGTTTTTTAACTTATGGTTAAATTCAGGGATTAATTTGGTGCCGTGGCGCGGATTAATTGTGTAAAATTTTTATTTTTGCGTCACATTTTTTAACACGCGAAAAATAATTACATGAGAACGATACAATTCAGGGAAGCAATATGCGAAGCGATGAGCGAGGAAATGCGCCGCGACGAAGCTATCTATCTAATGGGTGAAGAGGTTGCCGAATATAACGGTGCCTACAAAGCCTCTAAAGGCATGCTTGACGAATTTGGCCCTAAAAGGGTTATAGATACCCCAATTGCCGAACTTGGTTTTGCAGGTATTGCTGTAGGTAGCGCCATGAACGGCAACAGGCCTATTGTAGAATTCATGACTTTTAACTTTGCCCTAGTGGGTATTGACCAGATAATAAACAACGCCGCTAAAATACGCCAGATGAGTGCCGGCCAGTTTAACTGCCCTATCGTGTTCCGCGGGCCTACGGCTTCTGCCGGCCAGCTTGCCGCTACACACAGCCAGGCTTTTGAAAACTGGTATGCAAACACCCCGGGCCTTAAGGTAGTTGTGCCTTCTAACGTATATGATGCCAAAGGCCTTCTTAAGTCTGCCATTCGTGATAACGACCCTGTAATCTTTATGGAGTCTGAGCAAATGTATGGCGATAAAGGTGAGGTGCCTGAAGGAGAATACACTATTCCGCTTGGTGTTGCCGATATTAAGCGCGAAGGTAAAGATGTTACCATTGTGTCTTTTGGTAAAATTATTAAAGAAGCATTTGCTGCTGCCGAGGAGCTTGAAAAAGACGGTATCAGCTGCGAGATTATCGACCTTCGTACTGTGCGCCCTATGGACCATAATACCATCCTTGAGTCGGTTAAAAAAACAAACAGGCTTGTAGTGCTTGAAGAGGCGTGGCCATTTGGCTCTGTAGCTTCAGAAATTACATATATAGTACAGGAGCGCGCATTTGATTACCTTGACGCACCTATACAAAGGATTACAACTGCCGATACCCCTGCGCCTTACTCTCCGGCACTGCTTAAAGAGTGGATTCCTAATGCAGGAGACGTTGTAAAAGCCGTTAAAAAAGTTATGTATAAATAAGATTTGTGCATTTGTTGATTTGGAATTTTGGTAATTTGTTAAGCAGCCTCATGACAGGTAATTTTCAAATTAGCACATCTTCAAATTGTCAAAATATTGCTATATATTTGAAACTTCATCATACTAAATGATGAAGTTTTTTGTTTTAATCCCATATGAAAAGAAAATTACTGTTTTTAGCGGGTTTGTTGCTGCTTGCAACGCTATCCGCATTTAGCCAAACCAAGGTGGGAGGTGTGGTGCTCGATGAAAAAAAAGCGCCCGTGGCTTATGCCAATGTGTATTTTAAAGGCAGTACCGAAGGGGTTATAACCGATGAAAACGGCAAGTTTTACCTGGAGTCTAAAAACACGTATAAAGAGCTTGAAATTTCGTTTGTAAGCTTTGCTTCAAAAACTATTGAGCTTACGGCTGGTGCAAACCTTAATCTTAAAATAGAGCTTAGCGAATCTACCGAACTTAAAGAGGTGGTGGTATATTCGGGCAAAACGTCTAAAAAGAATAACCCCGCGCTCGATATCCTTAGAAAAATATGGGAACGCCGCCGTAAAAACGGCCTGCACATGTTTAAGCAATATGCTTATGATAAGTATGAAAAGGTAGAATTTGACCTTAATACCATAGACAGTGCCATGATGCAAAGCAGGCTGTTTAGGGGTATGGAGTTTATTTTTGACCAGGTAGATACCAGCGATATTACGGGTAAAACCTACCTGCCCATATTTATAAACGAGCAGCTTAGCAAGGTGTATGGCGATAATACAACCAGGAAAAAGAAAGAAAATATAAGCGCCAACCGCAATTCGGGCTTTAGTGATAACCAGCAGATTATTGCTTTTGTAAAAGACCTGTATGCCGAGTATGATATTTACAATAATTACCTTAAGTTTTTTGACAAAGACTTTGTTAGCCCGCTTAGCCGCACCGGTATAGATGTGTATAACTATGTGCTGGCCGATACTGCGGTTATAGACAATAAATACTGCTTTAATATAGTGTTTTACCCGCGCCGCAAGGGCGAACTTACCTTTAAGGGTAATTTTTGGGTAAACGACACCACGTTTGCTATTAAAAAGATAAGTATGTCTGCCAGTAAAAATGCTAACATTAACTGGGTTAAAGATATTTATATAGAGCAGGAATTTGATGTATTGAATGATTCGGTTTTCCTGCTGAAGCGCGACCACATGATGAGTGATTTTGCCCTGCGCAAAAAAGACGAAAGTAAGGGCGTGTATGGTAAGCGTACAACGCTTTTCAGGGATTATGTGTTTGACGAAAAGAAACCCGATGATTTTTATAAGGCTGAGGTAAATTATTACGACCCTGAGATTCATAATAAAAGCGATGCCTTTTGGGATGACAACCGGTTTGAGTCGCTCAATAACGATGAGCGGGGTGTGTATAAAATGCTCGACACCTTAAAAACAGTGCCCAAGTTTAAGCGCATGTATAGCCTGGTGGCCACGCTGGGTAGCGGTTATTACCAAATGGGGCATTTTGATTACGGGCCCATATTTTCAACCTTTGGTTTTAATGATGTGGAAGGCTGGCGCCTGCGCACCGGTGGGCGTACGTACTTTGGCCAGAATGACCCGTGGCGTATTGAAGGTTATACGGCATACGGCTTTAAGGATAACAAGTTTAAATACGGTATTTCGGGTAAGTGGATGGTTGATAAAAAGAACCGTATAATACTTTCGGCAGGAACCCGTCGCGATATAGAACAAATAGGGGTAAGCCTTACCGCTACCAGCGATGTTTTGGGGCGTAGTTTTGCATCATCATCACTATTTGCAAGCGGTAATAACAACAAGCTTACCAATATTAACTTCAGCACGTTTTCGGCAGAGATTGAGCCGGTAAAAAACCTGGTGTTCCGCACAAACTTTAACTACCGCACACTGCGTTCGGCATCGCCGGTATTTAACCTGGAGTACTGGGTAGACCCTAACGACCATTCTTTGGGTACAAAGGGCGAGGTAGACCAGTATGAATATGGCGTGCAGATAGATTATACGCCTAAACGCAGAACAATAGGTTATGGCGTAGAGCGCAGCGATGTAGATTTTAACTACACCCGCCTGTTCTTAAACTTTTCGCACGGTATAAAAGACCTCGGGGCGAATGATTTTAACTATCGCAAGCTACAACTGTTTTATCGTCAGCCGGTGCTTGTAGGGGGCTTTGGTCGCCTGTTTACCACCTTTGAGGCCGGTAAGATATTTGGCGATGTACCGCTGGGTCTTATGGGGGTAATACCCGGTAACCAAAGCTGGTTTAGCATAGAAAACACTTACAACCTGCTTAACTACTACGAGTTTTTGGCCGACGAGTATGTGTCGCTGCATTTTGAGCACAATTTTAACGGCAGGCTGTTTAGCCGCATACCAGGGCTTCGCGATCTTAACCTGCGCGAAATTATAGGCATAAAAGGGGTGTATGGTACCATATCAGACGGTAACAGGGCGCTTAACGCCTCTAACACTATTTACCGCGCTCCTGAAGATGTATATTGGGAGTATCATGCCGGTGTGGGCAATATTTTTAAGGTGTTCAGGATAGATTTTGCCTGGAGGGGCAGTTACCTGAATATACCTGATGCCAATAAGTTTGCTATAAAGGGTTCGTTTGGTTTCTATTTCTAACATTTTGTTAAAATCGTTACGAAAAATTTGTATTTTCGTTGCTGTCAACTTACCAACCCCCTTTATGAAACGTTTTATTTATGTACTTGCAATGGCCTTGTTTATAGCGGGCTGTAAAAAAACGGAAGTAACAACTGAAGTGCAAACCCAGCCGGCAGAACCCGCTGCAACAACAGTTACAGATTCTGTTTCGTTAAACATAATAAATAATTCCGGCTTTAACCTTGACGAAGAGTCGCGTGTTAAGGCAGAATTTGGCAGGGTGGCAAAAAGGCTGGCTTTAACCATTAAAAATGTTGAGGTGGTTAAAGATAAGACCGATAAAGGTATAGCGTTTTATATGCTTGTTGCCCAAAGCGATGAAGGTACAAAACTGGCTACCCCGCTTGCTGAAAATGCCTCAAAACTTGAGTTGTATAAAACAGATGCCAAGATTATAATATGTGGCAGTAAAACTGGCGAAAACTTCAGGATAGGCGCTACTGCCCAGGATGGTGTGGTAAGGCTTTACTGTGCTGACTGCGAGAAATGCGAAAAAACAGAGGTGTTTATTCGCTAAACATTAACATTTCGTTAGCTTCAATTGGTTGATAATGTGTTAACTTCGTTACATCATCCTAACTAACAACCAGTATTATGAAGAAAAACTTACGCAAATTTTTAATGTTTGCAATGCTCCCTCTTTTTCTTGTTTCATGCAGCGCAGACGAAGACCTTACAGTAGCCGAACCACAAAATAACCACTCTGTACTGAGGCAAAGTTATTGGGATGGAATAATAGGCGTAAACCACGGAAACGGTAATTATGAAATAACCGCTAATCCTCAATTGTTAATGTCAGACCTTCAGGAGCACCTTCGCCTGCAAGGTGATGTTGTAACTTTGCAAACCATTGCAATTGAATATAAAAAAGCAACTAATGATAATACCGATGGGTATATGCTTATTGCCAGCGATAATTTAGGTACATCTGTAGGGCTTGTACTTGCATTAGGTGCTAACAATACGTTTAAATTAGACTATGGGTTTAGTAATGGCGAAGACCCTTATGCCATATCGTGCAGGGGGTGTGCCACAGGCTGTAACCTGCAACAGCTTAATATGCCGGGCGGTGGTAAATTTCCGTATTGTGCCTCAAACGGTTGTGGCGATTTTTGTCAAACCAGACAAGATGCCTTTTAATAAACCTTTTAGTATTAAAATATCTAAGGCCTTCTGTTATCAGGAGGCTTTTTTAGTTTCAGGATTAAAACATGCTTAAACGTTTTCGTTGATTAACTTTTTGTAAACAGCTTATTTTACAGGACTTTTAACCACCTTAAAATTTGCTGCATAGCATTTTTATTTTACTTTTGCGGCATATATAAAAAACGAAACAATGTCAGCAGCTAAACTGAAAACATTTGATGTTCTTATCGAGATACCAAGGGGTAGCAGGAATAAATATGAGTACGATTTTAAACTAAAGAAAATCCGTTTTGACAGGATGCTTTTTTCATCTATGATGTATCCTGCCGATTATGGTTTTATTCCTGAAACACTTGCACTTGACGGCGACCCGCTTGATGTGCTTGTACTGGTAACTGAGCCTACTTTTCCCGGTTGTGTAATGGAGGTTAAGCCTATCGGCGTATTCCACATGGCAGATGAAAAAGGCCCGGATGAGAAGATTGTTTGTGTACCGGTGTCTGACCCGGTTTGGAACAGGCTTAACGACCTTAGCGATATAAACGCTCACCTTCTTAAAGAAATTGAGCACTTCTTCCAGGTTTACAAAGACCTTGAAAACAAAAAAGTAGATGTAGAAGGATGGGGAGATGTTCACGAAGCACGTGAAATCATTGACCAGTGTGTAGACCGTTTTGAGTCTATGCAAGATAAGCCTGAAGCGCTTTTCAGCATCAGCTAATACGATAAAAGTATCTTTATAATATTTTGAAGGGCAATATACTGCACAGTATATTGCCCTTTTTCGTTTGATTTTTTATTATATTTACAATACGTTAAGAAAACGTTTTAGTAATTAAAAACCAAACAAACCAAATTTTATGGATTCGATAGTTATTTACGTTCCCCTGATTATGGCTGTACTGGGGTTACTGTTTATGTCAGCCAAACGTGCATGGGTACTAAAACAGGATGCCGGAGACGGTAAAATGAAAGAAATTTCAGAATACATTTATGAAGGCGCCCTTGCATTCCTTAAAGCCGAATACAAACTTCTTGCAATATTTGTGCTGGTAGCCAGCATTGCCCTGGCGGGTATTGCCTATGTTGTGCCTACCACACATTACCTGATAGTAGTGGCATTTATTTTCGGAGCTTTCTTTTCGGCGCTTGCCGGAAACATGGGCATGAAGATAGCCACAAAAACAAACGTGCGCACCACACAGGCTGCGCGCACAAGCCTGCCACAGGCGCTTAAGGTGTCTTTTGGTGGTGGTACTGTTATGGGGCTTGGTGTTGCCGGGCTTGCAGTACTGGGGCTAACGGGTTTCTTTATATTCTTTTTCCATTATTTTATGAATGGCCAGTGGGCGCCTGCCGAGTTTGAGGGTATTACCAAAACCCCACAGGAACTCATGACCATAGTGCTGGAAACCCTTGCAGGGTTTTCATTAGGCGCTGAAAGTATAGCCCTTTTTGCCCGTGTGGGTGGGGGTATTTATACCAAGGCTGCAGACGTAGGTGCCGACCTTGTAGGCAAGGTAGAAGCCGGTATACCTGAAGACGACCCGCGAAACCCTGCCACTATTGCCGATAACGTAGGCGACAACGTGGGCGACGTGGCCGGTATGGGTGCCGACCTTTTTGGTTCTTACGTGGCAACGGTATTAGCGGCTATGGTATTGGGCAATTATGTGCTTAGGGATATTACAGCAGCCAACCCTGCATTTACCGATGCTTTTGGCGGTATAGGGCCAATATTGCTGCCTATGGCTATAGCGGGCTTTGGTATATTGTTTTCTATAATAGGAACCTTCCTGGTTAAGATAAAAGATAACAACGCTAAAGAGGCGCAGGTGCAGGGCGCGCTGAACGCAGGCAACTGGGTAAGCATTGTACTTGTGGCGGTATCAAGCTTCTTTTTAGTACAACACATGCTGCCCGAAACCATGACCATGTCATTCTATGGAGAGGCGGCTAAAGAAATATCATCGTTGCGAGTGTTTTATGCCGCGCTTGTAGGGCTTGTAGTGGGTGGTGTTATATCATCGGTTACAGAGTATTATACCGGCCTTGGCAAAAAGCCTATTCTTGCTATTGTACAAAAGTCAAGCACCGGTGCGGGTACAAACATTATTGCCGGGCTTGCCACAGGTATGGTGTCTACTTTTCCCACAATATTATTGTTTGCATCGGCAATTTGGGCCAGCTATGCCTTTGCAGGCTTTTATGGTGTTGCACTTGCTGCCAGCGCCATGATGGCTACCACGGCCATGCAGCTTGCTATTGATGCCTTTGGGCCAATATCTGACAACGCAGGAGGTATTGCCGAAATGAGCGAACTGCCTAAAGAAGTGCGCACCCGTACCGATATTTTAGACTCAGTGGGTAACACCACAGCAGCTACAGGCAAGGGTTTTGCCATAGCATCAGCCGCATTAACATCATTAGCGTTATTTGCGGCTTATGTAACCTTTACAGGTATAGATGGTATAAATATATTTAAAGCGCCTGTACTGGCCATGCTGTTTATAGGCGGTATGGTTCCGGTGGTGTTCTCAGCATTAGCCATGAACTCGGTAGGTAAAGCAGCGATGGACATGGTGTATGAAGTGCGCCGCCAGTTCCGTGAAATTGCAGGCATTATGGAAGGTACGGCCAAACCGGAATACGGCAAGTGTGTGGAGATTTCAACTAAAGCCGCTTTACGCGAAATGATGCTGCCGGGGCTGTTAACTATAGGCTTCCCTATAGGCATTGTAATTGTAGGCATGCTTGTATACCCAGATAACAACCAGCTTACCGCCGAAATGCTTGGCGGCTATATGGCAGGTGTAACCGTTAGTGGCGTGCTGTGGGCAGTGTTCCAAAACAATGCAGGTGGCGCTTGGGACAATGCCAAGAAATCATTTGAAGCGGGTGTTATGATAAACGGCGAGATGACCTATAAAGGCTCTGATGCGCACAAGGCAGCCGTTACCGGCGATACAGTGGGCGACCCTTTTAAAGATACCTCGGGCCCGTCTATGAATATACTTATCAAGCTTACGTGCCTTATAGGGCTTGTAATTGCGCCAATTTTGGGTGGCCATACTGCCGAAGCTGCGCCCGATACTACTAACCCCGCCGCTACGGTTATAGAGCAGCGCGAGCCCGTTGTGGTGGGCCAGCAGGAAGAACAGGAAATACAGGTAGACAAACAGGTTGATGCCGATGGCAAGGTAACGGCCACCGTTACGGTTTCTACCAAAACAAGTACTGACGAGATTAAAACAGAGGAGAAAGTGTTTACCGGTACCGATGCCGAGGTTAATGCTAAAATAGAAGAACTGAAAAAAGCCAAAGGCGCAGAATAATACAACCAACCTATCAATAATGAAGAAATCCGCAGCATACAGCCGCGGATTTCTTTTTTTACAGCATCTATAATTTTTGTGATATGAAAATTTATGTAAGTTATTTCTTAATTAAGTAACGTTAAACAGTTGACGGTTGGGCAATATTCCATTAGCTTTGCGGTTGCCATAACCGCAGCAGGCAGTTAAAGGGGGCTAAGTTACCGTATTGTTAAAAATGGTATTGACGAATTGCATTCGTCATAAATCCATACGCACTTTTTTTCATTTACGATAGATTTGCTTAGTTACCGCAAACGATTGCTGTAACCTTACTATTTTACATGAAAGTCAGATACCTTGTTTACACCCTTATTATTTTAGGCGTTGGTGCGCTTGTGTACTACCGCATTGCCGAAAACAAAAAACAAAAAGAAGCCATGCAGGGCAGCGGCAAAGGCGGCCCGCAACAGGCTATGGTTGTTAACGGTGTTGTTGTAGCACCCCAGCCGTTTAGTAATACCCTGCAGCTTTCGGGCTCAATAGAGGCTAATGAGCAGGTGCAGGTAAGCAGCGAGGTATCGGGCGTTGTAGATAAGATTTATTTTACCGAAGGCACCATGGTAAAAGAAGGCCAGGTACTGGTGCATATAAACGATGTAGAATTGCGTGCGCAGGCAGTTGGTGCTAAAACCCGCCAGAACCTTGCCGCCGAAAACGAACGCCGTGCAAAGCTGCTGCTTGAAAAAGAGGCCATAAGCCAGGAAGAATATGATATTGCCAGTGCCGATTATAAAACCGCCCTGGCGCAAACCCAGTTAATCAATGCGCAGATAGGCAAAGCCAGTATACGTGCGCCGTTTAGCGGTGTTATAGGGCTTCGCAACATATCGCCCGGTACTTATGTATCGCCTACTACGCTCATCACTACACTTGTAAACAGCAGCAAGGTTAAGATAACTTTTTCGGTTCCTGAAAAATATGCTGCACAGGTTAAAAACAATTCTAAAATCAGGTTTACGGTAGCGGGAGATGCCACCGGGTATACTGCAACCGTTTATGCGCTTGAGCCTGCTGTTGAGGTTTCTACCCGCACCCTGCGTGTAAGGGCTATTGCAGATAACCCTAAAGGCAACCTGCTGCCGGGTACTTTTGCCAATGTAAAGTTGCAGATAGGCAAAGCCGATGATGCTTTTTTAGTGCCTACCGAGGCTATTGTGCCGGTACAGGATGGTAAAAAGGTATTTATATCTGAAAATGGCAAGGCTAAGGAAGTAATGATACAAACCGGTACCCGTACAGATGCCAACATACAGGTTATAGATGGCCTTAAACCAGGCGATACAGTGCTTACCACCGGTGTGCTGACCCTAAAGAACGAAGCCCCTGTTAAGGTAACGGTAACCCCTAAAAAATAACGCATGAGCCTTAGTACCATAAGCATTAAGCGCCCCGTGCTTACCATAGTAATGAACGTGGCCATTATACTCTTTGGGTTTATTGGTTATACGTTTTTGGGCGTACGTGAATTTCCCAGTATAGACCCTGCACAGATATCTGTACGTACCAACTACACGGGTGCCAATGCCGATATTATAGAATCGCAGATTACGGAGCCGCTGGAAAAAGCCATTAACCAGATAGACGGTATACGTAACATTACCTCGAGCAGTAACCAGGGGTCCAGCAACATTAACATTGAGTTTGAGCTGGAAAAAAACCTTGAAGAAGCCGCTAACGACGTGCGCGATAAGGTGAGCCAGGCCGTGCGAGAGCTTCCGCAGGATATAGATGCCCCGCCGGTAGTAAGCAAGGCTGATGCCGATAGCGAGCCCATTATAACCATGACGGTGCAAAGCGCCGCCCGAAATCCGCTTGAGCTTAGTGATTATGCCGAGAACGTAATTGCCGAGCGCCTGCAAACCATTCCTGGTGTAAGCAGCGTGCAGATTTGGGGCCAAAAGCGTTATGCCATGCGCCTGTGGCTTGACCCGGCCAAGCTTACCAGCTATGGTATTACGGTAGGCGATGTGCGCAATGCGCTTGATGCCCAAAACGTGGAACTTCCTACAGGTAAATTAACGGGCAAGAATACCGAACTTACGGTAAAAACCATTGGCAACCTGAGTACGCCGGAGCAGTTTGGCGATATCATCATTAAAAATGACGGAGCTACTATTGTGCGCCTTAGCGATGTGGGCCGTGCTGAACTGGGACCTGAAAATGTGGAAACCAAAATGACCAATGACGGCCAGCAGCTTGTGGGCCTTGCCATTGTGCCGCAGCCGGGGACCAACTACCTTGAAATTGCCGACCTGTTTTATGAACAATACGATAAGCTACAGAAAGAGCTGCCATCTGACCTGAAGCTGAATATAGCTATTGATAACACCCAGTTTATTAAAAAATCAGTAACCGAGGTGGCGGAAACGATTGGTCTTTCCATATTATTGGTTACACTTATTATTTACTTGTTCTTCAGAGACTGGGGTATTGCACTAAGACCGTTGCTGGATATACCGGTGTCGCTTATTGCAACGTTCTTTATTATGTACATTTTCGGGTTTTCGATAAATGTACTTACGCTACTGGCTATTGTTTTGGCAACCGGCCTTGTGGTAGACGACGGTATTGTGGTAACCGAAAACATCTTTAAGAAGGTAGAAGAAGGCATGAACCCTATTGAAGCTGCCCTAAAAGGCAGTAACGAAATATTTTTTGCGGTAATATCCATCTCTATAACCCTTGCGGCGGTGTTTTTGCCGGTAATATTTCTGGAAGGGTTTGTGGGCAGGCTCTTCAGGGAGTTTGGTGTCGTCATCGCGGCGGCGGTGCTGGTTTCGGCATTTGTATCGCTTACGCTTACGCCCATGCTTAATGCCTATCTTATAAAAGGCGGCGTGCACAAAAAGAGCCGTTTTTATGAGTGGAGCGAACCTTATTTCGAAAAGCTGAACAAAGGCTATGCGGGTATGCTTATTACCTTTATGAAACGCAAGTGGGTAAGCATCCCGATACTTGTAATATGTTTTGGCCTGATAATGTTGTTCTTTGGTGTGTTGCAAAAAGAAACCGCACCTTATGACGACCGCAGCTTTGTGGGTATGAACATTACCGGCCCTGAAGGCGCCAGCTATGAATATATGGACCGTTTTATGAAGGAAATGGAACGCCTTATAAGTGATTCTATCCCGGAAAAGAAAGTAAACCTTGTTATTACCTCGCCGGGCTGGGGCGGTTCGGGTGTTAATGCCGGCCGTGTGCGTATTGCGCTTAAAGAACCCCACGACAGGACGCGTTCGCAAAAAGAAATAGCCAATGATTTGGGCAAATGGGTTAAGCGCTATCCCGAAGCCCGTGTGAATATTAGTGAGCAACCCACCATTGCCGTAAACCGCAGGGGAGGGGCGCCTATACAATACATTATCCAGGCGCAGAACTTTGAAAAATTGCAGGAGAAAATCCCGCAGTTTATGGATGAGATAAGCAAAGACCCTACATTCAGCATGACGGATGTAAACCTTAAATTCAACAAGCCGGAAATTAACGTTACCATAGACAGGGAAAAGGCACAAAGCCTTGGCGTATCGGTAATGGATGTGGCACAAACGCTGCAACTGTCGCTCAGTGGCCAGCGCTTTGGCTACTTTCTTAAAGACGGCCGCCAATACCAGGTTATAGGCCAGTTTGATGAGGTAGACCGCGCCGCGCCGATTGACCTTACTTCAACCTATGTAAAAAGCAATACGGGGCAGCTTATACAGCTTGATAACCTGGTGCACGTAGATGAAAAAAGCAGCCCGCCACAGCTGTACCATAACAACCGTTACATGAGTGCTACTGTGAGTGCCAACCTTGCTCCCGGAAACAGTATTAGCGATGGTATAGAAGCTATGGAACGCGCCAAGGAAAAAGTGCTTGACGAAACCTTTACTACCGACCTGGGTGGCGAATCGCGAGACTTTGTGGAGAGTAGCAGCAACACGCTGTTTGCCTTTGGCTTGGCTTTGTTGTTGATTTACCTGATACTGGCCGCACAGTTTGAAAGTTTTATAGACCCATTTATCATTATCCTTACCGTGCCTATGGCGGTGGCGGGGGCGCTGCTTTCGCTGTGGCTGTTTGGCCAAACGTGGAATATCTTTAGCCAGATAGGTACCATTATGCTTATTGGCCTTGTAACCAAGAATGGTATTTTGATCGTGGAGTTTGCCAACCAGCTTCGGGAAGAAGGCAAAAGCAAGTATGATGCGATTATTGAGGCCGCCGAAAGCCGCCTGCGCCCTATATTGATGACCAGTCTTGCCATTGCCTTGGGAGCACTGCCTATTGCGTTGTCGTTAGGTGCTGCAAGTACCAGCCGTATAGGTATGGGGGTTGTAATTGTGGGAGGTACGGTGTTCTCGCTGGTGCTAACGCTGTTTGTAATACCGGCAATTTATTATATGTGGTCGCGCGCCAAAAAGCACAGGCCTGAGTTTGACAACATTAAAGATTTGTAAAATGAGGTTGTGTATATATATAGCTTTGAGCCTTGTGTGTTTTGCAGCCAAAGCCCAGGATTCGCTAACCGTTAAGCCCAATGCGCCGCTGCTTAAGGTAGAAGATGCCGTGGCTATTGCGCTGCAAAATAATTATGATATTCGCCTGGCTACTAACGACCTGAAGATAGACGAGCAAAACGTTAGCCTTGCCAATGCCGGCCTGTTGCCTAACCTTTATGGTTCGGTTAGCCAGAATAACAGCATACAAAACAGCCGCCAGGTGCGTACTGACGGTACCATCCAAGAACTGGATAACGCCCGTAACAACAGCCTTAACTATGGTGTAAACCTGGGGTGGACCATTTTTGACGGTTTCCGTATGTTTGCGCGCTATGACCAGCTTAAAAGCCTGCAAAAGCTGGGCGAGGCCGAACTGCAGTTTACCATTACCACCCGTGTGGGCGATGTAATGAATACGTATTACGACCTGGTGCAGCAGCAGCAATACTTACAAGCGCTGGATACGGCTATGGTTATAAGCAAGCAACGCGTTGACTGGGCTACCAACCGCTTTAAAATAGGTAAGGCAGCCAAACTTGATGTGCTTAATGCACAGGTGGACCTTAATACTGACCGCACCAATTATTACCGCCAGGTAGAGCTGTACAACAATACCAAGACTTATTTAAATGAACTTTTAGCCCGGGACCTGGCTACCAACTTTAAAGTAGATGATGAGGTGGCTACTGATGATAAACTGGTACTGGCAGACCTGATGAATATGGCCAGCAGCCAAAACCCGCAGATACAAATGGCACTCATTAATAAGCGAGTTGCCGAGTTGAATTTAAAGCAGGTTAAAGGGGCGCGTTATCCGCAGGTATCGGTTACTACGGGGTATGTATTTAGCGAAAGTGAATCAAGTCTTGGCTTTGCCCGCGAAAATAAGGGACAGGGTTTTAGTTATGGGCTTTCGGCCAATATAAATATCTTTAACGGCTTTTTGCAGAACCGTAATGAGAAGATTGCTAAGATACAGATTGAGAACAGTAACGTAGTGGTAGAGCAGCAAAAGCAGGCTGTTAATTCGCAGTTGATGACAGCTTTTCAAACCTACCTTACTAACCTTGACCTGGTTAAGCTTGAGGCTGCAAACGTAGCCCTGGCGCAGCAAAACCTTGATATTACCATGGAAAAGTATCGTATAGGTACCATTACCCAGATTGAGGTGCGTACGGCACAGCTTAACTATGTAAATGCGCTTACACGAAACAGTACTGCACAATATAATGCCAAGATAAGCGAAGTGAACTTAAGGCAGCTGGCGGGGAATCTTTCTCTTTAGGAAGCTGCTTAGCCGCTGAGCTTCTTAGCTGCTAAGCTTTTTTTCAGGGCCTGTCATGACGAGGAGGAACGACGAAGCCATCTTTGGTTTTCATTTTAGATTCCTCAACTTCGCAAGCTCCGTTCGGAATGACAAACGCATAAAAAAACTCCCACCAAAAGTGGGAGTTTT
>NZ_LIYD01000005.1:4063812-4283812 GCF_001278115.1 Flavobacterium akiainvivens
TGGAGTTTTTTTATGCTCAGATGCTAAGTAGCTCAGCGGCTCAGTAGCTTGTTAAGAAAGTAGCTTCTTCAAATTCTCAATTGTAGCAATTGGGTCTTCTGCACGGAAAACAAAGTTACCGGCTACCAGTACATCGGCACCGGCGGCGGCAAGCTGTGCAGCGTTTTTATCGGTAACGCCGCCATCTATTTCAATAAGGGTAGAGGCGCCGTTGCGTGTAATGATTTCCTTAAGCTGTTTTACCTTATCATACGTTTTTTCGATGAAAGACTGGCCGCCAAAGCCCGGGTTTACACTCATGATACATACCAGGTCGGTATCATTGATAATGTCTTCCAAAAGGCTTACGTTAGTGTGTGGGTTTATGGCAATACCGGCTTTCATGCCTTCAGCCTTTATGGCCTGTAGCGTGCGGTGCAGGTGTGTGCAGGCTTCATAGTGTACGGTAAGGTTAGTGGCACCCAGTTCGGCAAAGGTTTTAATGTAGCGGTCAGGATCTACAATCATAAGGTGCACGTCTATGGTTTTTTTAGCGTGGCGGGTAATGGCTTCCAGCACCGGCATACCAAAAGAAATGTTGGGCACAAACACGCCGTCCATAATATCTATATGAAACCAGTCGGCCTGGCTGGCGTTAACCATTTCAATATCGCGCTGCAGGTTGGCAAAGTCGGCTGCCAAAACTGAAGGTGCTATAAGTGTGTTTTTCATACTTAAAAAGTTGTTGTTGTTTAGTTGGAGCAAAGATACATTTTTAGTTTCAGGTTTCAAGTTTCAGGTTTCAGGGAGGGGTTGAAGCTAATTTTAACGTTAGTATCAAAAAGCTGATGGCTAATTGCTGAAAGCTGTATTAACGGCACAATATTTGTAAGATAGAATGCGTTAATGTAATGAAGATATAGCCCATTTATACCTGCGGGACATCGATCACCCCGCAGGGCAGGGCTTATATAAATTGAAAAACTCCGGTAATCAGCCGGAGTTCAATCATCAATCAAAAAACGAACAGTTATTGAACTGTTTGTATTGTTATATACTGGTGTGGGTATAATGCATATTTATACCGCCAAAATACGACATTTATTTAAAATACGAAATTTTGGCGGCTATTTTTGCCAAACCTTGCCTTATCCAAGGTAGGTTTTAAGTATTTTACTCCTTGAAGTGTGTTTTAACCTCCTGATAGCCTTTTCTTTAATCTGGCGTACGCGTTCGCGGGTAAGGTCAAAAGTTTCTCCTATTTCTTCAAGTGTCATTGGGTGCTGGTCTCCCAAACCGAAATAAAGCCTTACAACATCGGCCTCACGTGGGGTAAGGGTTTCAAGGGCACGCTCAATTTCTGTGCGAAGCGATTCGTGTATCAGCTCCCTGTCCGGGTTTGGCGATTCGCCAGAGCGCAATACGTCATACAGGTTAGAGTCTTCACCTTCTACAAGCGGTGCATCCATTGACAGGTGACGGCCGCTGTTTTTCATACTCTCCTTAACATCGTTAACGGTCATGTCAAGCTCTTTGGCAATTTCCTCGGCGCTTGGGGCACGTTCATTACTCTGCTCAAGCAGGGCATACATTTTATTAATCTTGTTTATAGAGCCAATCTTGTTAAGCGGTAGCCTTACAATACGAGACTGCTCAGCAAGTGCCTGAAGTATAGACTGGCGAATCCACCATACGGCGTAAGATATAAATTTAAAACCGCGTGTTTCGTCAAAACGCTGGGCGGCTTTTATAAGTCCCAGGTTACCTTCGTTAATAAGGTCGGGCAGAGTAAGACCCTGGTTTTGGTACTGTTTTGCAACCGATACCACAAAACGCAGGTTAGCTTTAGTAAGTTTTTCAAGAGCGCGCTGGTCACCTGCTTTAATGCGCTGTGCCAGTTCTACCTCCTCATCCGCTGTGATCAAATCAACTTTACCAATCTCCTGGAGGTATTTGTCTAAAGAAGCAGTTTCCCTGTTGGTTACCTGCTTCGTAATTTTTAACTGTCTCATGTAAAAATTCCCTGTGGTTTAAAATATTCAGTAGTTATACGTAAGGGACGGACAAAAGGTTACAAAGATTTTTAATTTATAGTAAAAATTAACACTATCACGTTTTCTTAAAAAAGCAAACCCCTGCGGCGGCAGGGGTAAACTAACTCATCATTGGTTGAAAAAACTATATACTTGTTGGTTGTATATTAAAACCTGTACTGAAGGCCCGCCTGAACGTATAGCGATATGGGGTTAACGCCTTCAAATGTATTAAAGTAGTATTTAAAGCCGGGCTCTACATTAAGCTGCAATTCGCGTACAAACTTGTAGTAGAAGCCAAAGCCGGCATTGCCCGAAAGGCTAAAATCGTTAGCGCGGTTAAGGCTGCCCAGCAGCACGCTGCCCTGGTTGTTAAGGGCATGGAGCTCGTTGTCGCCCATAAAGAACATACTGAAACCGCCTTTAAAATACAAATCGGCACGGGTACCAAACAGGGCATAAGTAGCTTCTACCGGTACTTCTACAATGCTGGTTTTTTGGCGCAGGGTTACCGGGCTGTTGCCCAGTGCCACGTTTGCAGCAGTGTTGCTCATACCATCGGCATAAGTAACGCCGCTGTAGTTGCCGCCAAGGGTAACACCGGTAGTGTTTTGTGTAATGCCCATGCTGCTTACACCGGCACGTACGCTAAACTGGCTTGAAAATTCATAGCCAACGTAAGCGCCAAAATTTGTAGATGTTTCGGCAGAAGAGCGGCTGTTGTTAAGCGACGGGTCTATAAGCGATGTGCTTTCGCCAAACTTATAGTTAGTAGGCGCCACAAAGGCAAACACATAAAAATCATTGCGGTAGCCTTCGCCTCCGCTAAGGTTGTCCTGTAAAGCATAAGCGGGTTTTGCAAAGCTGCGTTCCCTGCTTTTTTCGTCGTCAAGCTTTTTTTGTACCAGCAGCAGGCTATCGGCCATTGCTTTTGTAATGGTAGGGAAATTACCCGCGCTGTACACAAATTGTGCATCGGTATTGATTTTAGTGCGGCCTTTGCCTGTAATTGTAGCTACAGGTGTTGTGGCTGAGGATGTGGCGTTTGTAGCCGGTTGGTTTTGAACATTATTGTTTTGGTTTTGTACAGGTGCGTTACCCGAAACATTGTTATGGTTATCCGGTTGCCCTGAAGCTGCAACCTGAACTCCTGCCTGGTTTGTGGCATTGGCCATTTTTGCAGGGTTGTTTTGAATAGCAGGTGTTGAGGCAACTGTTTGCTTACTATTAGTATTGCCTTTAGTGGCAGTACTGTTGTTTTTGCCTTTGGCAGATGCCTTATTTACAGTAGCCACAGCAGCTGTATTTTTGCTGTTTGAAGTTGAACTGCTGTTCGCCTTATTGCTTTCGGTAGTACTACGGTTAGTATTGGCTTGTGTGGTTTTGGTATTACTTGCCGAACTGTTATTTGCTGAGGCATTTACTGCATTGCCTGTAGCCGGCGTAGTACTGTTTACAACAGATGTTGTATTGCCGGAATCAGTAGCAGTTACTGCATTGCTATTAACGCCTGCATTACCCTGTGAGCCTGGGGTAGCAGTGCCTTGTGGCAATGTAACATTTGTATTTGTGCCGGTTTCGGGTGCTGTTGTACTGTTACCTGTACCATTACCTGAAGCGGTTCCGGTTGTGGTTTGCTGTTTTTCGCCGGGCATTTTAATGATAATTTCCGGCATGTATTGTTCCCACTGCGGGTAGGTAAATACTGCCAGCAGCACTACACCCAACACGATAGATGTAGCCTTGCCCCAAAACGGCATGCGGAAACCACCACGCTTTTGCTGCTGCAAAGAGGCGTTTATGTTTTGCCACACAGCATCGCCGGGCTCGCGGTGCAGCCCGCCAAGCCTGTCTTTAAAGGCCTTGCCTATGTCTTGCTTATTTTCCATTGCTCACGTTATAATTTCCAAGGCTTTGCTTAGCCTTTACTTTTTCCTTTAATATGGCCTTTGCCCTGTGCAGGTTGCTTTTGCTGGTGCTTTCGCTTATGCCCAGGCTTTCGGCTATTTCTTTGTGGCTGTAATCGTCCAGCTCATACATACTAAAAACAAGGCGGTACTGATCGGGCAATTGCTGCACCAGGCTAAGCAGGTAGCTGGCAGGCAGGTTTACCTCATCATCAGTAACATCTGTATCTTCAGGCAGGTTGTCTTTAATGGGCACCATCAAGGTGTTTTTCTTGTAGCTGTCTATGGCCTTATTTATGGTAATGCGCTTCATCCAGCCTTCAAAAGAGCCTGCGTTTTTATACTTGCTAATATTGGTAAAGATTTCTATAAACGCGTTGTGCAGGTTGTCTTCGGCTTCTTCCTCATTACGGCAGTATTTAAGGCACAGGGTATACAATACACCCTTGTAGGCCAGGTACAGTTGTTCCTGGGCCTTAGCATTGCCCTTTATGCAGCCCTTAATGATGTCGTCGAGATTCAAAGCCTCTTGTTTAGGTAGGGTTAAAGCTAACAATTATACCTGGTTTATCGCGTCATACTTCCGTTTAAAATTTGCTTCCGGCGCTGTTTTTATGGAGCGCCGGTGCAAAAATTGTTTTCTCTTTCTTAGCAATTTAATTATTAGTCTGCCTAAAAAACAAAAGGTTGCGTGCGGGCATAAAAAAAGCAGGCGTTTTTTGCGCCTGCTCCTTCACTATGGTTTTTGGTGTTACTCGTTATAGTAAAAAAATGTTTCTTCGGTAAGGTCTGCACCAAAATCATTAAAGCTGGTCTTTTTCCTGTATGTCTGATAGTTATTGGCGTTGAAGGTACGCTCAAACTCCCACATATTTTCATACGACTTAACGTATTGCGAATGCGTTTCGGCCACCTGGTTAAGCTGGTTTTGCGGCAGTATGCGGTTGTTGCGCTCGGCAACGCTAAGCAGCGAATTTTGGGGCTTCTGTACGTTAAAATACGTAAAGCTTGCAAAAAGTTGTTCCTGGTCCCAGTCGCTTATGTACTGCATAATGTTAGAGGGCGTGCCTCCGTCAAAATTTACATAAGATGCATTATTGCTTTCAACAAATTGAGATGAAATAATAAGCCCGTCGCTGTTAGTGGCGTAGGTAATTAACGGTACTGCAACACCCCCGCTAACCTGGGCATAGGTAATGGTACCATCTGTATTATAGGTAAACTGCGAAATATTGTTGTCAAAAAGGTTTTGGTTGCTTCTTGATACAATACGGCCCTGGGCATCAAAGGTGTCGATTGATGTGTAAACCAACGTGTTTGAGGCATCAAAGCCGGCAACAGTTTGGGTTGTGGCGGTATAAACAGCCTCAGAACGTTCCAAGATAGTGCCGCTTGCGCTAAAAAGGGTATCGGCAATAAACCGGCCCTGTGTGTTGTAATAGGCTACACGCTTGGTGTTGTAATTGCTCTCGAGGGGTTCGTAAGTAATGGTCTTTGCCAGCGTTAGGGCATTAGGGGTGCTTGGTGTTGAATCGTCATCAGAGCACGACACCAGTACACATGCCGGTGCCGCAAGGAGTAAAAGTAACTTTTTCATGGCGTAAAGTATTAATGGTTTGTATTTAAGTCTGTTAAATTACTTAAAGTTGCGCCATAACTATGTTAAAGTTTAAAATATTTCTGTTGCAGCCTGCATGCGCTGCATATACAGTTCAACCTTTTGGTGGGCACGGTTAAAAAACACCTTCCTGTCGCGCGTGCCGCTAAGGTTAAGCGATTTGCTGCTGCGCAGCTGGTGCTTAAAAAACGCCAGGGCATTGGTGCAGGTATCGGCATCTTCGGTAATAAAATAGCCCAGCATGGTGTAGGGCACAAAAAGCGATTGCTGCTGTGGCGCGCTAAGCAGCACATTGTTGTTGAGTATAAGCAGCTCGTTATAATACAGGCTAAAACGCCCCTGCCCGTTGCAGCACCGGTCTTCGGCGGTGTTGAGGATGGCTTTTAGGTCTTCGCACAGCAGGAGGGCATTGGGCAATGATACCAACCCGCTCTGGAAAAAATAGTACACCTGTTGCAGGGTACTGTTTATGGTGGTGTCGTTCCAGATTTCGTGTACCTCTACCTTTTCATAAATATCTTTAAGGCGGGTGCTGTGCTGCAAAAGCGCCCTGTCTACCGTAAAAGCCTCGAAGCTGCCCTGGTTTTGGGTGCCCGACAGCAGGTTGAGCCATACATACAGCTTAAACTTGCTGAGCAGCGTGCCGCCTATGGTATAAAACAGCGGAATATCTTTAGCGCTGTAGTACATTTTTGCGTCCGGATATTGGGCAAATGCCGCAATATTATCGGCCGAGTGCCTAAAGTAGGCTTCCATATCCTGTAGTGAGCTTATCTCGGCTGTTTTTTCTACAATTACTTTTTTGCTGCCTGCAAAAAGGGCATCCATGCTCAGGCCGTAGTGGCGGCACAGGGTAATGGTTTCTTCAATGCTGAATTTACTTTTCTGGCTCACACGGCGGTGGGCGGCATCATAGCTTATGCCCAGTACTTCGGCAATGGCTTCTATTACTGACCGGCTTTTATCAAGCTTATTCCTTACCGCTTTAAGCAAAACATCCTGGTTATCCATTTTTGCGATTTTCACAAATATAGGTTTTATTTTAATCGATTGGCACAAATTAAATTGCGGTGTTCGCGATAATTTTGATTCAAGGTTCTGAGGTACTTAGGTACTTAGGTGCTAAGGTTTCTCTACAGCCCCAAACTCAGAACCTCAGAATCTAAGAACCTTAAAAATGAAACACCTACTCATCTTACTCTTTTCAATTACTGCCTTTGCGCAGCAGGCCGATACGTTGCAAACGCGTTTTTTCAGCCTTACGCCAACGCCCAGAAGGATTGACCGTGTAAATGGCCTGGCAATAGGCTTTGGCGGGTCGTTGAGTAATACGCCTACTATGTTTAACGGGGTTAATATTGAAGTAAACCCGCTTACGCCCCTTATACTTATTTTCCTGGATCCGGCTAAAATACTGGTAGCAGATAATGAAAAAGTAATGCGCACCGTTAACGGGCTGCACCTTGCCGCCGGTGGCTTTATGGATGGCGATGACTTTAACGGGCTGGGCATTTCGGTTTTTAGTATTACCAATAAAACCAACGGGCTTACCATAAGCGCACTGTATAATGTGAGCAGGCAGCTGCACGGGGTGCACATTTCAGGCTTAAGCAACAGTGCGCACATAGAAGGCAGCGGGCTTTTTATAGCGGCGCTTAACAATGGCAAAAAATTTAGCGGCGTGCAGATAGGCGGCTTTAATACTGCCGAATACTTTAAAGGGGTAAGCATAGGTATTGCCAATACCTGCACCGGAGAGATGAACGGCCTGCAAATAGGCCTTATAAATAAAGCAAAGAAATGCAACGGCCTGCAAATAGGCTTACTTAACCAAAACGACAGGGGCACAATGCCTTTTATTAACTGGTAGAAGAAGCTGCTAAGCTTCTTAGCCACTAAGCGTTTTAGCTTTTGAAAGCACGCGATTATTGTTGACTATGATTAATAACATACTGCTGAGCCACAACGCCGGGCAGCTCAGTAGCTAAGAAACTCAGTAGCTCAGCGGCTTTTATTATGAAACACCTACTCATCTTACTCTTTTCGGTTGCTGCGCTGGCGCAGCAGGCCGATGCCAAAAAATGGACACCCTTTAGCCTTACGCCTGTAGGGCAGGATACCTATCGTGTAAACGGAATGGCCATGGGCCTTGGTGTGGGCTTTCCGTCTGAAGATAATGCAGAAGTAACCATTAACGGGTTTAACCTTGAAATTAATCCGCTTGCGCCGCTGTACATGCTGTTTTTTGACCCGTCGAGGGTTAAACGCGACAGTATTTACACCCGCGTTAACGGCCTGCATATTTCAACTGCGGGGCTTATAGGCAATGCACGCCTTAATGGCCTTGGGGTGTCGCTGTTTAATGCAGGGTCGGCCAGTAACGGGGTTAATGTCTCGGTGCTGTATAACGTTAACCGGGTTATGAACGGCCTGCACATAGCTGCTTTTGGTAATTCTGTTGAAGAAAAGGGCAACGGCCTGCTTGTGGGCATGGGCAATAATGCGGTAAAATACAACGGGGTTATGCTGGGGCTTTTTAACCGCGGGGAAACCATAAGGGGGCTAAACATAGGCATAACCAATATAACTGCCGGAGAAATGACGGGCCTTCAGGTAGGTATTTTTAACCGTACCAAAAAGTGCCGCGGCCTGCAGATAGGGCTGTGGAATGTAAACGAAAAACGCAGCCTGCCTTTTGTTAACTGGTAAAAGCTGCTTAGCTACTTAGCCGCTTAGCATCTAAGCCTTTGAGAGGGGTTGCGCACAGCCGCGGGTTTCATCCGGTAAAATAAACAGATATGAAACTAAAAACAGCCATAATTACACTATTGCCTGCCGTTTTCCTGATGTCCTGCGGCAGCCTGAAAATCACAAGTGAGTATGCCGGAAAAGTATGGCATATAGACGGATACAGCATAATGTATTGCAGGAAAATGGGTTGGGCAGGCCCGCCATTTTATACGTATGATGTGTATAGGGATGGGCGCTACATAAACTATGGCGCCTTACAGGATAACGACTCCTGCCTGTTGCGCTTTGAGGAAAACCGCGAACGCTATGTGTACTTCAATTTGTGTAACGGCACTAAAAGAGTGTATGCAGATAGTAAGGAACTGCTTAGCGCAGAAACCATTGATTCGGTACTGATAAAAGGCAGTACGGCTACCCTGCGTTTAAGCGCTAATGAGATAAAGAAATATGTAAAGATGTGGAACAAGGCAGAGGCTAATGGCTTTAAGCGCCTGGGTACGGGGTATGACTATGAGGTACTGGTGTATGCAAACGGCGCGGCACGGCATATATGGCTGCTTAACAACTATGTTACCGAAGATGGCGCGTGGTCGTATAGTTTTAAATGGAATACTTTTTTTGAAAAAATGCGGCAGAAGGTGCGTTGACGTAACCGAAAACAGGATGCTGCCTCAGCGTTAATTTATACAATAACACTATGAAAAAGATACTGATATTTTTAATCCTATTGGCTGTTAGCCCGGTGCATGCCCAGCAAAACCGGGGTATTGAGCGCGACTCTACCATTACCGATACTACCCGTTATGCGCGTTTTGTGGCAGAGGCCGGGGTGCGCATCCCGCTGGGGCGGATGAAGGAAAAATACGGCACATCTGCCGAGTTTGGTGCCTGGTGGCGCACCCGTGTTGCCTATAACGATATGCTTGACCTGGGTTTTAGCCTGTATATTCCCCAAAACCCGCAGGAGTTTACCTATACCTACCGCGGCGAGGCGCTGCCCACAAATGCCATAGGTGTTTCGGGTATGGTGGGCATGCGGTTTTGCAATGTGTATGTATTGGGCGGCAAAACCAGCCTGGAGTGGGTAAGCAGCTACGGCTATGCCTTTTTTACCTATTATGACGAATACCGCGACCGCCACTATACTGACCCGCCCGTTACACCCGCCGAAGACGAAGAGAACGAGAACACGGTTGACCTCTTTGGCGAGAGCTATGCCCGTGCGCTAAGTACCTTCCACATAGGGCAGGGGGTACGGCTGCACGTGGGGCGGGTATCGTTTTATGCGGCCTATAACTTTGCACCTTACGGGTTTTTTAGCAACAACGTACCCGATAATTTTGGCAGCCACAGCGTGAGTGTATGTGCGCAGGTGAGAATCTAAGGCGCTTAGGCCCTGAGGTGCTGAGGTACTTAGGGTAAAGCCGCTGTAATTGTCAAAAAATAGCTACGGTGTAATGTTTGTAAAACCTCAGAACCTTAGTTCCTCAGTAACTCAGAACCTAAAAAAAATGAAAAAACTTCCCATCCTTCTTATCCTGTTTCGCCTGGTGCTGGGGCCGTGCATGATTGCACTGGCGTACCACTATGGCGAAGCTGCCCGCATGCCGCTTGTGGTTATGCTGCTGGCAGGTATACTATCTGATATTTTTGACGGTATTATTGCCCGTAATCAGGGCATAAGCACTGCCACGCTGCGCCGTATGGACAGCCAGACCGACCTTGTTTTCTGGCTTTGTGCCGGATGGTGTGCCTGGCTGCTGAGCCCGGATATCATCATCCAAAACAAAATAGCCATTATTACGCTTTTTGCCATGGAGGGGTTAACCTACCTGTTCAGCTTCCTGAAATTTGGCAAAGAAACCTGCACGCACGCGCTGCTAAGCAAGCTGTGGGGCATTATGCTGTTTGCCGCCTTTACAAGTATACTGGGCTTTGACTATGCGGGTATACCCTTTGCGCTGGCTATTGTTTTCGGGGTTATATCGCACCTTGACGTGTACCTTATAATCCTGTTCCTGCCTAAATGGACGCACGATGTGCCCAGTGCGTGGCATGCCTGGCAAATACGGCAGGGCAGGGATATTAAGCGCCACAAAATGTTTAACGGATAGGCCTGAGTATCTTGTGGTCTATGTAAAATGTGCCAAAGGGTATTATGCAGGCCAGGAGTACCTTCCAGGTGGTTTGGCTAAACTTCCAGCCCTGGTCTACCCCCACACTGAGCGTATTGAAAATGAACAGCAAAAACAGCGCACCGTGTATGGGGCCAAGGGTTTTTACCAGAGATGGGTCAGACGCGGCATACTTAAGTGGTACGGCCACAAAAACCAGCAAGAGTAAAGAAATGCCTTCTAAAAAGCCGATGATGCGCAACCGGCCTGTGTTTGTTTTGAATAAGTGTATCATGATTAAAAGCGAATTAACGGGCGGTGGGCAAGTGTTGAAAACGGCCACGGTATGGCAACCAGTATAACCAGCAGTGCTATGCCAAAAAAGGTATAGATGGTTTTAAACTTCCGGCTGTCGGTGGGCTGGCGTTTGGCCCGGGCAGAGCCTATTGTAACCACCACAATGGCCAGCAGCATGAGCAGTATGTGGATTACACCAAAGAAAACAGGTTCGCCGGCGTTATCTCCCACACCGCTGTTAAAGTATTTAACCATGGGGCTCTGGGTATAGAGTACCATACCCAACATGAGCTGTATGTGGGCTATGGTAGCGCTCCAGTGACGCAGGGCGTTATCTGTTTTTGTAAAGGGTTGCAGGGTGCGGTAGCGGCACCACGAGCGATAAAGAGTGTAGCACAGCGCCGCCAGTACCAGCCACCGGAACATCGAATGTGCTATAAGTAAAATATTAAACATACTATTCGGTATTTTTTGATTGATGGCAGCAAAGGTAAAATAAAAACATACTAATTAGTATGTTTTTAAATAAAAAAATATCAAAGGGTGCTGAGGTAGTTTTTAAACTCGGCAAGGAAAGGGGTGTAACAGTCTTTGCCATACATTTTGCCCAGGTTGCGAATGCCGCCATAAGATGCCAGTACATACAGGGCTACCTGAGATGCATTGGTTTCAGGCTTGATGCTGCCGTTTGATTTGCCGTTTTCTATACAGGCAATAATGGCATTGCGCCAGTTATCAGCCAGGGTGGTAAGGGTTTTGTTAAAGGCATCGCTATAGCCCGAAAGCTCATCGATAAGGTTTATGGCGGGACAGCCGTATTTTACCACAAAAAAAGGGTTTTGCAGCAACAGGCCGTGCATCATGGCATAAAGTTCTTCCTTTGGGTTTTTGCCCGATGTAAGCGGTGTTAGCAGGGCTTCTTCCATACCGGGGCGCATTACCTCGTTTATCATGGCCAGGCCCATATCATCTTTGTTCTTAAAATGATAAAAAAACGCGCCCTTGGTTACCTGTGTAGTGGCTATAACCTGGTCAATACTGGTGGTGCGGTAGCCGTTGGCATACACCAGTGCAAAGGCTTTTTGCAGTATGTTGAGGCGTGTGGCAGCGGCTTTGGCAGACATTTTTTAATGATTACTATGCAAATGTAGCAATTATTCAATGTAGCAATTGATTTATGTAACAATTGGGCCCGCTTACATTTTTTTGATTTCGGCTTCAAGCTTACTGATATCTGATGGCGATGCGGCATGCAGCTGATGCACGGTGCCATTACTGCCCACCAGCATATACCACGGAATAAGGATACCGGTATTGTTAACATCGCCGTCGCTGTTAAATAATTTGGTAATGTTAAGGTCAAGCGCCGGGTTTACCCGTATGTGGTGCCCCTGCAAGCCATAGTGGCCTATCATTTTTTTCCAGGTTTCGTCTTTATCTTCTTTATCTACCGAAATGTAGAGCACCGTAACATTGTTTGCCTTTAGTATTTTGTACAGCTCATCTTTATACTTAAACTCATCGCGGCACGGCCCGCACCAGGTGGCCCACACATCTATAAAGAGTTTTTGCCCCTCAAATTTTTTAACCAGTTCTTCAAAAGTATTCAACTGGCGGTAATTATCTACATAGGCAGCGCCCTGCGGCAGGCTTTCGGTTTCGGCAAAAAAGGCAATAACGGGCGCTATTTTTGGTTCAAAATAACTAATGTAACCGCTTTTTGGGTAGTGTTGTTTAAGGTAATTAAATACGGTTATGGCGCCTTTGTCTTTCCTGTCGCCATATAAATAACCATACAATGTCTGTGCAATAAAACATTCGGCATACTGCTTTGGCAAAAGGCCGGAAGTATGTTTTATTCCGCTAAGGGCATCAGTGGCGTTTACTATATTTTTTTGGTTGAACCCAACCTCCTGGTATGCCTTGAAATTTTTATATTCCATCAGGTAATAGCCACACCACGGCGACTGCAGCACACCCGGCTGCTCTTTTCTGAATATGGCCTCCCAAATATCCTGAAACGGTTTTAGGTTAGGCTTTGTGGCTTCATTTTCTGTACTATGTTTAATGAGTATGGCATATGATTTTGTTGCGGCATAAAACGTTTGGCGTTCGTGTGTTAATGCTTCAAAAATATTTTTAGAAATAAGCTTGCCGTTATAAAGCGTGGTTATACCCTCAAAGTCTTTTTTGTATAGTTGGCTGAAATGATTTTCAAACTCTTTTGGGTCTTCAATTTTAGAGGCTTGCTGCGCTGTTTCAAAAAAAAGCCCCTCACGTATTTGGCTTAACATAGCATTGTAGTGTTGTTGCACCGGGGCATCAGTACCTGTAACCTTGGTGGTTATAAAGTCGCCATTCTTAATAATGTCAATATTATATTGCCCACCCGGAACGGCCACAACATAGCCCGCGGGCTGGTAGTTGTAGTATATATCTATAAAGGCTACATTGCTTATATCGGTGTTTATTTCGAAGTTGCCATTTGCATCTACTACTGCCGTATAACAAAATTCAAAACCTGATGAACCGTTAACCGGTGCGTTATAACGCAGGGCTTCAGGAAGCTTGCCGTTTATTTTACCTTTAATTATAATGGGTTTAGCCCATGCGGCACACACCACAAACAGGCACAGGAGGAGGATTTTTATTTTCATGATGGAACAGGTTAGTACAGTAAAAGTAAGAAAAACTTTTAAAACCTGACCCCGAAAGCATCTGAACTAAAAGAATTTATCGAAACCTGAAATAGAGTATGTTCTTCAAAGATTAAAGAATGCTTTAGAATCTTACTGCGGAAAACACTCAGTACCCACGGCGCCCCTGTATTGCAGCACCACGCGTTCGTTATAGGCTACGGCGGTACAGTCTGTAACATATTCTTTAACAGTGGCAGGGCTTACTTCCTGGTTAAAAATAATATAGCTAAAGCGTTCGCGCAGGTTTGCGGCATACGTAACCTCTGTAGCGGCATAGCCGTTTTGTATGCCTATGCAGCCCGCCTTTTGCAGGGCTACCCTTACGTTTTCAAGGTCCTGGGGTGTCCAGTTAAGGCGTTTCAGGGTTTTGCTGAGGTCGGCACTATTAGGCGCCATATTGCGCATTTCGAGGTCAGTACCCGGTATGGGGCCGTATATGAGTATATCTATACTTTCGGGGATATTAAACAGGGCATTTGCCGGGTTAAAAAACACGCCTATAGAGTGCTCCTGTGGTACCATGGGGCTAAAGAGGTGCAACAGCTGGTTAAAATAGGGCTGTTTCTTTGCCATGTTGTCCTGCATTGCTTTTTTGCTGCCCTGCGGCTGGCTCATTACAAACAGTAAAAAATCCTGCTCTTTGCCGGGTGGTGTGCCCTGGTATTCGCGGTTGTATTCTTCCTGCAAACTGCCGTTAAAACGGGTTATAAGGCTTTTAAACAGTGAATCTCGGTTAACGGAGGGTGACAGGCTTTGGGCGTGCATAGCGGCAGATATAAGGCAAATAAACAGGTAGTGTAATTTCATTATAATGCAGGTTGTTTGCGTTTTTAAAGATAACGAAATTTTGCGGGGTTAATTGCAGTAAGGGTAAACTAACGCCTGATTTCCCCGGTGTTTAAGTAATAATTAATGCTGTTTATAATTCGGGATGTATTTGCAATGTAGTTGGCACGGTCTTCATCGCTGCATTTTCCGGTGGCTATATCGCTGTATGAAAGGGCTATCGGTTCACAAAAAGTGCCGTCTGTAAACCTTAAATGCGTGTAGGTAGCCGTGATTTTACCATCTTCAATGGCAAAGCTTATGCTAAACTCACCGTTAATAATTTCTTTTTCGGGTTCTATAAATGCCTTCCTACCAAAAATGTCGTAATGCGACCCGGTGTAGCTTACCGTTTTTTCGACATCGTTACACTGAGGTTTTGATGTATATGAAAAATACGACTGGAAAAGGTTGTAGAGTTCGGTTGCATTAAGCCCGGGCTTTTCTATAACCACTGTGCCTGTACCGCTGGCATTAAATGAAAATAAGAGCGGGTTCTTGTAGGCGTCCCGGTAGTGTGTTGCGCCATGATACTGTAGTGTTTTAGTGTTGGCATAGCCCACAATAGCCTGTATGAGCAGCGAAAACTGCCGGTTATAAATGTCTTTCTCTCCCGGATATATTAAAATGGTTTCCTGTCCGGTTATGAATTTTGAAAAGTCTATAAAGTATTGCTGCCCATTGTTCCTGAAGTATTTGTGCTGTAGTGAAAAGAGTAATTTGCCAGTTGCTACTTTGATTTCTATATTATAAACCGCTGCTACATCAGGTTTTCGGTTTGGGTAGCTGTTCCTGCCCAGTACATTGTAAATGGTGCCTGTTGCGATAAAGCTGCTATCGGCCACAGTTATTGTGTGCTGCCCTATATTAAGGCCATTTTTATTACTAAGCAACCCGTTTATGCTGTTAAACAATTCGGCAGATGTTTTGTTGGGTATGGCTACTTCTGCTACACCCACGCCCGAACCTGTAAAAGCAACGGTTTGTGTAAGTGCCTTTACAGAGACAAAATAAACCAGTATGAAGAGGAGGAGTTTTTTCATGGTTATTTTGAATTAGAGTAACCTAATCATTATTTGACGCGGTATATGGCAAGTTTGCTTTGTAATGCTTATTGCCTATTTGCCCGGGTATTTTTTAGGGTTGAGGTATGTGTTGAAAACGGAATAGATGTACACTTTCTTCTCGATATCATCTATTTCATATAGTAAAAGAAACGGGAATTTTTTTAAGGGAAAGCCTGTAATGTTCTTATAGCGTATCCTGAAATGAGGATTTTTTTCAAGGGATTTATAAGCTACATCTAACTCTTTACCTAAGTTTATTATCGCTTGCATACTGCCTTTTTCTGCATAATACTCATAAGCATTTGCAATATCTAAATGTGCTTTTGGAGATATGCTAACCTTATAGCCCATATTTTTCCCTCAACATTTTTTGTGACTCTTCATAAGGAATAAAGTCAGCTTTATTTTCTGTAGCAAGGCGCTCGTCGAGTATTGCTTTTGCAGCTTCAGGTAATTCAAAATCATTTTCGGCATCAGCAAGGTCAGTATGCCTGGCCTTCATTTGGTTCCATTCTTCGATAGGTATTACAACTGCGGTTGTATTGCCTTCACTGTCTGATATATATTGTAATTTCATGATACAATTGTTTTATCCAAAAATAAGGAAAATTTGGTTACTCGCAATCCCGCACCTTTAGCGGCAGCATATTGCCTACCTCTTCGGGATTATCATATTCCATGTCAAGATAGTCATAATACACCCAAACGCCGTTCTTCTGTTCTAAAACATTGGGTATGTAGCCAATAGTAATGGGGTCAAAATCATCAAAGGAATCTTCGTGCACGCTAAACACAAATACTTCCTGCCAGGTGGCGTTGCAAAGTGAATAAATGTGGCAGTAACTGTGGCGGCTGTGGTCTATGTTGTTTGCCATAACGGCAACTTCGTCACCGGGTGTATTGTTGATGTTGCCCAGGTTGGTGAGCAGTATAACACCATTGGCACCTTTAAAGGTGAGAAGCGGGGTGCTGCCTTTAAGTGAAATAATGGTTTGATAGCCCATGGTACTGTAGTTGTTTACATACAAATCCCAAGATTGGATTACAGGATACCTGTATTCGGTTATCTTCATGCCAAGGCTATCGGCTATAAACTGGGTCAGGGTATCAGGTTTGCCATCGCCGTTAAAATCGCAGTCAGCCGAAAATTCAGTGGCTTCGGCATATTCATATACCAGGTTGTCCTGGCTATGTGCAGCCAGGCTAAACAGGATGAGAAGCGGGGTAAGGAGCCATTTCATATTAGTTGCAGTTGGGTACTTTAAGGGGTTTCATAGGGATGGTAGGGTCTTCAAACCAGTCCATATAATCTATGTATACCCATGTGCCGTTTTGTTTTTCGAGCCTTCCGGGAATGGCGGTAAACACAGGCTCAACACTGCCGGTGTATATAAAGTCCATTTCGTTTATGTTGAAGTTAAACACTTCAGCCCAGTTTCCGCTGCAATAAGAATAGATGCGGCAGTGGTTAAGGTTGCTGTAGTCTTTAAGAAACGGTACCAGGGCTACCTCATCTCCTTTGGTACTGTTAATGTTACCCAGGTTAATGAGGCACAACAGGCCTACGCCCATTTGGCGGTTAATATCAATAAGGCTGCCGTTGAGGGTAAATTCATTATAATAGTGCATGCGGGTGTATAGGGGTATGGTAGTGTCCCAGTCGCCGGTATCAAGAATGTAGTCAAGTTTATTGCCCAGGCTATCGGCCACAAACTGGCTCAGGGTATCCTGTTTGCCATCTCCGTTAAAATCGCCGGTTATGGTTAGGGCAGGGGCATGGGTATAGCCTTTGGGTGCTTTTTTTTGGGCCGAAGCCGAAAAAGTAAGGAGGAGGGCAAAAACAATTGCCGCAGTACATTTCATGGTGAAGGGATTTTATCCAAATGTAGAATTTTTAGTTGAAAGCGGGAAGGTCAAAAGTCAAAAGTATGAAAGGCGAAAGCGGGAAATGTTAAGGAGGCAAAATTCACGATATATCGTGAATTTTTTTTGAGGCTGTTTTGAGTTAAAAGCGAAAAAATGATAAAGTGCAAAGTATAAAATTGCCCGATGGACTTTATGACTTTCGACGTTTGACTTTATGACTGAATATTGAACTCCAAAAGTGAAGAATTAGCGTTAAAATCGTCTTAAAATGTAAGATTTTACTGAGTTGGCCTAAACTAAAAAAACCTGCTGCAAAATGCAACAGGTTTTCTTTTGGAATTAAACCTTTATATAAACTAAGATTGTGGATCTTCTGTTTGATTGTCAGGCCTTTCGGTCCTTTCAGGGCGTGGGCCGTCGTTACGGCGTTCTTCCCTTGGGCCACGGTCGCGAGAGTTGCGGTCGTCGCGTCCGCCACGGTTGTCGCGTCCACCACGGTTGTCACGGCCACGGTCGTTACGGTCGCGGTCAGGACGTGGTTCGCGCTCCTTATATCCTTCAGGCTTAGGTAGTAACGCTTTGCGCGATACCTTTTCCTTACGGGTTTTAGGGTCGATACCTATGTACTTCACATTGAATACATCGCCCATGTTAACCACATCGGTTACGTTTTCAGTACGTGCCCAGTCAAGCTCAGAAACGTGTAGAAGTACCTCATTACCAGGGGCTTGGGTGTATTCTACAACGGCGCCAAACTCAAGTACTTTGATAACCTTAACCTCATACGTCTCGCCCACCTGTGGCTTGAATATGATAGAGTCAATCTTATCAAGTACAGCCTGCATGCCTGCAGGGCTTACACCAAGGATTTCTACTTCGCCCTGCTCGTCTACTTCGTTGATTACTATGGTAGTACCGGTTGCTTTTTGTAGTTCCTGGATAACTTTACCTCCAGGGCCAATAAGCGCACCAATAAATGCACCAGGTATAGTAACCTTAAGTATTTTAGGCGAGTGGTCTTTAACGGTTTCGCGTGGTTTCTCTATAGTTTCCAGTAACTTACCAAGAATATGAAGGCGGCCTTCTTTAGCTTGCTCAAGGGCTTTCTCCATGATTTCATAGTTAAGTCCCTCAATTTTAATGTCCATTTGGCAAGCGGTAATACCATCGGCAGTACCGGTTACTTTAAAGTCCATATCGCCAAGGTGGTCTTCATCGCCAAGAATGTCGCTAAGAACGGCATAACGGCCTGTGGCATCGTCACTTATAAGTCCCATAGCAATACCTGAAACAGGTTTTGTCATTTGGATACCGGCATCCATAAGGGCCAGTGTACCGGCACAAACAGTAGCCATAGAAGATGATCCGTTGCTCTCAAGTACCTCACTTACAATACGTACGGTGTAAGGGTTCTCGGCAGGAATCATGTTTTTAAGTGCACGCTGGGCCAGGTTACCGTGGCCTACTTCGCGGCGGCTTGTGCCCCTAAGTGGCTTAGCCTCACCGGTTGAGAACGGCGGGAAGTTGTAGTGCAGGTAAAAACGCTCTTCGCCCTGCTCTGTAGGCAGGTCGATAATGTTTGCCTCACGTGATGTACCAAGGGTTACAGTTGCAAGTGCCTGGGTTTCACCACGTGTAAACAAAGATGAGCCGTGCGCTGAAGGCAGGTAGTCTACCTCGCTCCATATAGGGCGAATCTCGTTAGTCTTACGGCCGTCAAGACGCTGGCCAAGGTCAAGGATTACGTTCCTTACGGCTTCTTTATTGGTTTTGTAAAGGTATTTGCTAATAAGGTCGCCGTTTTCAAGCAACTCTTCTTCAGTAAATGTAGCCTTAACTTCCTCTTTTACAGCAGCAAATTTTTCTGAACGCTCGTGTTTTGCAGAACCTTCGCTGGCTATTGCAAAATACTTGTCGTAAGAAAGTTCGCGTACTTTAGCTTTGATTTCATCATCATTGCGTTCAGCCTCATACTCGCGGAATGTTTTGCCTACAGCAGTCCTAAGGCGCTCCTGTACAGCAATCTGGTCTTTGATGGCTTCGTGTGCAAATTTGATAGCTGCAACCATGTCGGCTTCAGAAATCTCTTTCATTTCGCCTTCTACCATACATACTGAGTCAGCGCTGGCGCCTATCATCATATCGATATCAGAAAGGGCAAGATCTGCCTTGCTTGGGTTGATAACAAACTGGCCATCAACACGTGCAACGCGCACTTCAGAGATTAGTGTGTAGAATGGTGCATCAGATACAGCAAGTGCGGCAGAAGCGGCAAGGCCTGCAAGTGCATCGGGCATAACGTTTTCGTCATGGCTCATTAGCTGTATCATTACCTGTGTTTCGGCATGGTAGTCATCCGGGAAAAGCGGACGTAATACCCTGTCTACAAGGCGCATCACCAGTACTTCATTGTCACTTGGCCTTGCTTCACGTTTAAAGAAACCACCCGGAAAACGGCCTGCAGCGGCAAATTTTTCGCGGTAGTCTACAGTAAGTGGTAAAAAGTCTATTCCGGGCGCTGCTGTCCTGGCACTTACTACAGTGGCAAGAAGCATACAGTTGCCCATTTTCACTACTACCGAGCCATCTGCCTGCTTGGCAAGCTTACCGGTCTCGATAGTAATGGTGCGGCCATCACTAAGGGTGATGGTTTCATTAATAATGTTTAAACTCATACGGTTTTAACTATTTGATTAAACAATGGGTTGTTTGTGTTGTTGTGTTGTGTGTAGTTGTTTAGAACCCAATGAAAAACCAAAACTTTTTATACAAAAATACCAAAAACAAAAAGAGGCGCGCGGGCACCTCTTCTCATCTTAGATTATTTCCTGATGTTTAGTTCTTTGATAATCTCACGATACCTGTTGATTTCTTTTTTCTTCAGATAATCAAGAAGGCTTCTCCTTTTACCTACCAGTTTAACAAGAGAACGCTCAGTGTTGTAATCATGGCGATTTTTCTTAAGGTGCTCTGTAAGGTGGTTAATCCTGAATGTAAAAAGGGCAATTTGTCCTTCAGCTGAACCAGTGTTGGCAGCGTCTTTACCGTGTTTTGCGAAAATTTCCGCTTTAACTTCTTTAGTTAAGTACATGCTAATATTATTTAAATAATTATTATGTATACAGGTGTATCCTGATTTGCGTGCAAAGGTAAGTCAAATTTTTGAAATTTGAAGTCGAAAGTTAGAAAGTTTTTAAAGTCGTAAAGTTTTGCAATGCATCGGGTTACGACTTTATGGCTTTCGGCTTTTGACTTTAGACTTAAAAAAGCTTCGCCACTTCTGCATTTACAAACTCAAGAAAACGTTCGTCAAGTTCAGTAAAAGCATCCAGAACTTCGCTGTCGATGTCTATCTGGCCTATGTTTTTGCCGTCTACAAATAACGGTACTACAATTTCACTCTTAACGGTAATGCTGCAGGCTATGTAGTTATCCTGTGCAGTAACATCGGGCACTACAAAGTTTTTATTGCTAACGGCTACCTGGCCGCAAATGCCTTTGCCAAAGGGTATAACGGTGTGGTCTGTAGCTTCGCCGGCATAAGGGCCCAGTATAAGTTCTTCCTTATCGCCATTGCGAAAATAAAAGCCTACCCAGTCATAATAATCAATATTGTCGCGCAGCAGGTGGCATATTTGCAATAGCTTGTCTTCGCGCAAAACGCCTTCATGGTGCAGTATATCTGTAACTTTTGGTTCAAGTTCCTGAAATGTCATGATATTTAAATTAAAGTTTAGCAAAAGTAGGCAGTAAAGATGGTAGGTTTTGTATATTTTTGTTAAAAATTACTGCCCTCAACGTGAACGCTTTTCAAAAAAATAAACCTTTTTTTATCTTCCTTGCCAAGTTTGGCGGAACCTATTTGGTGCTTGCACTTATATATTCTTTTTACCTTAGCCGGTTTGATGCTGAGCATTTTGAGCCTGATGGTGTTACAACAATGGTCTCTAAGCAATCGGCGTGGCTGGCTAATGCTTTTGGCGAAGAGGCTCGTGTTGAGCCTCACACTAAAGAAGCATCTTACAAGTTTTTTTTAAACGGGCGTCACATGGTTCGCATAGTTGAAGGCTGTAATGCTGTGAGTGTTATGATACTGTTTGCAGCGTTTGTGGTGGCGTTTTCATCTACTTTTAAGCGCACTGTTTTGTATATTTTTTGTGGAACATTGGTAATACATTTGCTTAATGTGCTGCGTATAGCGTTGTTGTGCATGGCTCTTTTTTATTATAAAGACTGGGGCCCGTTTTTGCACGATATTCTTTTCCCATTGTTTATATATGGGGTAGTTATGGTGCTTTGGATATTATGGGTAGCTAAATTTAGGGGTAATGAAAAAAAGTAAGTTTGGTATAAGCGGTATACAGTTGGTGGGTATATTTGCCCTTATTGTGGTATTTGCCTGTATCCGCATTTTTGAAGACCAGCTTTTTTATGACCCCCTTAAGCTGTTTTTTAAGCATGAGGGAAAGGTATTGCCGCAGTATGATAACTTTAGGCTTTTTACGGGTATAGCCTTCAGGTATTTGCTTAATGGCCTTGTGTCGGTAGCAATATTATGGGTGGCTTTTAAGGACCTGCAAATAGTAAAATTAAGCGCACTGCTATATGGGGTGTTTTTTTTATTGATAGCCCCGGCATTGTTTATAGCATTAAAGGTAGATTCGCCTAATTTACTGCTAATATTTTACCTGCGCCGTTTTCTTATACATCCATTACTTATCTTATTGTTCCTCCCGGCGTTTTACTACCAGAAAGGCACGAAATAATTTTTGTGCAAAATCCTCGTTATTAAAGCATAAATGGCTATTTTTGCCCTGCATGAAACTAAATAAGCACATAAGTATATTGTTAAGCGCCCTGGTATTGTTTGCCAATATGGGCCTTGCGCTTAATGTGCATTATTGCCATGAGAAGGTAACTTCGGTTTCATTTGCCTATAAAGTTGCCGAGCCTGCCAATAGCCACCATCATACACATGATGAGGATGAAGGAAAGGGCTGCTGCAAAAAAGTGGTGGATAACCACAAAAAGTGCTGTAAAGATGATGTGCTTAAGGTAAAAGATACACCGGAGAAAGCCATTGTAAAATCATTACAATTTGACCTTGGTGCTTTTTACACCGTTGAAACCTGGAAACCATCGGTTTTTAGTGGTTTTGATGTAGTAAAGGTAAAGAAAGATACCCCGTCTTTTTATTGCGAAAGCAATGCGCCACCCCTCTACAAATTATATTGCCAATACGTTTTATACGCCTAAGTATTATGTTTTTATCAGCTTAGTCCCAACCTTTTGGGCTTAAACATGATCATTAACATTAATACTCTATTATGCGTTATATATATATAATCATTTCGCTGCTGGGTGCTTATTGCGCACAGGCACAGCAAACCCTTACGGGAAAAGTATCAGACGAGCAGGGGCAGCCCGCCGCCGGCGTAAGCGTGTACTGGCTTGATACTTCGGTTTCTGCAACTACAGATGAAACCGGTTCTTTTGAAATTGACTACAAGCCGGAATATATAAAGCTTGTAATCTCATTTCTTGGCTACACTACAGATACCCTTGAGGTAGCTTCACCTCAATACATTACTCACAAACTTACGCCCGATGGCAATAACGTGCTCGATGCCGTTAACCTTGAGGTAAAGCGCAAAACCCTTGAACGTAAAAAGTCAACCGCGCTTAATACTACCAATATGGGGCATGGCGAACTGCTTAAGGCTGCCTGCTGTAATATTGCCGAAAGCTTTGAAACCAATCCTTCTATAGATGTTAACTTTAGCGATGCCCTTACCGGCAGCCGCCAGATAAAAATGCTGGGCCTAACCAGCCCCTACCTGCTTATTGCTGAGGAAAATATACCCGCCGTGCGTGGTGCCAGCCAGGCGTTTGGACTGTCTTTTATTCCCGGTACATGGGTAGAGAGCATACAAATAACCAAAGGAGCGGGGCCTGTTATTAACGGCTATGAAAGTATTTCAGGACAAATAAACTACGAGCTGCTTAAACCGGCTAATGACGATCCGTTCTTTTTAAATGCTTACGGCTCAACCGACAGCCGTTTTGAGGTTAACACGCATTTCAATAAAAAGTTTTCTGATAAGTGGAGCTCAACCCTGTTTGTACACGGTAATGCGCGTGTGGGCAAGAACGACATGAACGATGACGGTTTCCTGGATAACCCGCTGGGCAAACAGATAAACATTATGAACCGCTGGCAATATAACGACCTTGAAAAAGGCTGGGTTAGTTTTATGAACGTGCGCTATATGCGCGATGAAAAACAGGCCGGTGAGGTAGATTTTGACCCGGACAGGGATAAGTTTACCACAAACCACTGGGGTAGCGAAATTAATACCGATAAGCTTGATGCATCGGCCAAACTGGGCTATGTGTGGCCTGATATGCCGTGGCAGAGCGTAGGTGTGCAGGCAGCGGTTAACTGGCACAACCAGGAGTCGTACTTTGGTTTCCGTACCTACGATATTGAGCAGAAAAGCGCTTATTCTAACCTGATATTCAGCTCTATCATTAACAACTCTATGAATAAGTTCTCTACAGGGCTTAACTTTACGTATGATAACTATGGTGAGTTTGTAGGTATGCACGATATGGGTACTACCGATTACAGCCGTATAGATAATTCGGTTGGGGCGTTTTTTGAATACACACACGATAATAATACCGACCTGAGTTATGTAATTGGCGGCCGTGTAGACTACCACAACCGCCTTGGCGCATTTTTTACACCGCGTGCCCACCTGCGCTACAACCCGTGGGAGGGTGGTACTTTTCGTGCTTCTGCCGGAAGGGGAAAAAGGGCAGCTAACATTTTTGCCGAAAACCAGTCTTTATTTGGTAGCTCACGCGATTTAATGATTATGAATGCCGGTGGCAAAGTGTATGGCCTTGACCCTGAAATTGCCTGGAACTATGGCGTGAGCTTTGTACAAAGCTTCCCGCTGTTTAATAAAAACGCTGAGTTTGTGGTAGATTTTTACCGCACCGACTTCCAGAACCAGGTGGTGGTAGACCTGTATGCATCGCCGCAGCAGGCCCATTTTTACAATCTTGATGGTAGAAGCTATGCCAATAGCCTTCAGGTAGAGTTTAACCTGGAGCTTACACACCATTTTAATATCCGTACTGCTTATAAATACTACGATATCAAGACGGATTACATGACCGGTACGTTTGAGCGACCGCTGCAGGCTAAAAACCGTTTCTTTACCAATATAGCTTATGAAACACACGTAGGCGATGGCGGTAAGCAGTGGAAGTTTGACTTTACCTACAACTGGATGGGCAAGCAGCGCCTGCCATACACCGGCAGCAACCCTGCTGAGTACCAGATGGGTGATTATTCGCCGTCCTTCTCGTTAATGAATGCACAGGTTACGCGCACGTTCTCGAGCGTATTTGAAGCTTATGTAGGTGCCGAGAACCTGGGTAACTACCAGCAGAAAAGGGCTATTGTGGGTAATGATGACCCGTTTGGCCCGTATTTTGACACAAGTATAATCTACGGCCCTATATTCGGGCAAATGTATTATGCGGGTATCCGTTTTAAAATAAAGTAGATAAAACTTAAATTTCATATATTTAACAACTTAAAAAATCTCAACCATGAAAAAACTAATTGCAGTAATGCTTATACTGTTTGCCGGGGTATCTGCCCAGGCACAGGAAAAAAAGAATAAAAATGCTAAAGAAGAAATTGCCGTAAGCGGTAATTGCGATCAATGTAAAAAGCGCATAGAAAAGGCTGCCTACAGCGTTAAAGGTGTTAAAAGTGCCGACTGGCATGCAGACCACCAGGATATGCACCTTATTTATGACGAAAACAAATGCAGCCTTGACGATATTCGTAAAGCGGTAGCGGCTACCGGCCATGATACTGACGAGGTTAAAGCTACAGATGAGGCTTATGAAGACCTGCACGGCTGCTGCAAGTATGACCGTACTGCAAGTGTAGAACACACTGACCACGATGAGCACCAGCATTAATATACTGCTGTAAACGTTATAGTACCCCTGTTTTTTAGCAGGGGTATTCTTTTATGAAAAAATCAGGTGCGTGTTTAATTTTGTGATGTGATTTTCGCATACCTTTGTAATGCAAAACTGTTTATATGAAAATAATAAGGGAAATGATAAACCACAACAAAGGCTTCTTTGCCTTTGGTATGGTGCTGTTTTTTCTTTTTGCGGGATTGTCTAAAAGTTTTGCCGGTACTAAATCAATAAAAAGCCACACTAAAAAAGAACAGTCTGTAAGTGTTATTATTGCCGAAGGCGATGAAACAAAGTACGATGAGCTTAAGGCCTTTGATTATGCCGATGATTTTGAACTTGAATGCACCTTCTTTGGAGAAGATGCCCACGGTGGTTTTTTTGAACCTGTAGAGGCTCAAAAAACCGCACCCCGCTTTACCCTTTGTAAAGATGTATATACTGTTCCGTTGTATGACCTTTTCTGCAACTGGAAATTCCACCTTTCTTAATATTTAATTCCTTGATTACAGGTTTTTAGCCTGTAGGGGAATTGCCGTGCACGTCAGCCTTATTGGCCTGATGCCTGCCGTTTATTGCCAGTTTAGGCCATTTTGTTAGCTGTTACATACTGAAGATATAAGTTGTTAATTGCCCGGAATACCGGCGGTAGCACTGCCTGTTTGCTGACCGGTATTCCTTTTTTTTACAAGCTTATAAGTATGCCTGCCGGCAATCTGTTTTTTTAATCCGTTACATTTTTGGGCTAAGGTTTGTGCTTTAGCTGCTATAATAAAGTGCCGCAATCCGGCATTGGTGTTTTTTAATTAGTTGGTTATGAAAGCCTTCTTTTAGCGAAGGGGGCTTTCTTTTTTAAGTATTTACATTGCACCTGCAATATACAATAAGGCGTTGTTATAGCACAGCGCCGGGTGTTTTTTAATTAGTTGGTTACGAAATCCCTGCCCCAGTCCGGGCGGGGATTTCTTTTTTATAGCACAGCTGTTTTTAAATACAGTTTTGTGTATTTTTGATGCACATGAAAATCAGTAACATAAACATACCCGCGCAGGGTAACCGGTGGCAGTGGCTGCTTGTTGCTGTATTTGTGTATTTCTATTGGCTCATGCTTAAAATAACGTTGTTGTATGTGCCTTACAGCAACAGTGTGGCCTTCCTTAAAATAAAGCAGACTGAAGTTGCTTCCCACCCGGAATACCTGTACCTGTTTTATGCCCATGTGTATACCAGTATATTTGTGTTGCTGTTCGGTTTTATGCAGTTCTTTAAATTTAAAACTGAAACAGGGCGAAAGATTCATCGTTTTGCGGGTTACCAGTATATTGTGTTGTTGCTTGGTTTTGCAGCGCCCAGTGGGCTTTATATGGGCTGGCATGCTAATGGAGGTGCGGCGGCTAAAGTGTCATTTATGCTTCTTAGCTTGCTTTGGGGTGTTACCACAGTGCTGGCTTTTGTGAAGATAAAAAAAGGGCAGGTAGCTGCCCATCGTGGCTGGATGGTGCGAAGCTTTGCACTTACGCTGTCGGCTGTTACGTTAAGACTGTGGAAGATTGTAATTGTATTCCTGTTTCATCCGCCACCTATGGATGTTTATAAAATAATTGCCTGGCTGGGCTGGATACCCAACTTAATAATTGCTGAAATAATAATTCGTAACAACAAATAACCAATGAAAAAAATCCTCACACTTGTACTGCTTGCACCCTTATTTTTTTCGTGTAAAGAAGAAGCAAAGCAGACTAAACAAATAGCCGAAGTTGTAGAAACCGATAATAAGGAAGACTATTACGGCATATGGATGGGCGACCTTAAGCCTGTGTATGATGCACATAATGACTCACTTTTTGTGCCCCAGAAAAAAATAACCCTCAAAATTAACCGCATTGTGGGCGATGTGGTGTATGGGCATAGTATTATAGACGGTATACAAAGGCCGCTTAGGGGTAAAATGACCAATAAAGACGGCGATACCGTACTCTTTACCCTTGACGAACCGGGTACCCTGGATAACGATGGCCGCTATGAGCTGGAACTGCTTAAAGGTTCGTTTATGGAGGGGCAGCATGTGCTGTTTAAGGAAAGCGCCTCTACCACACAGGTAAAAACACTAAGGCTTTCGCACAGGCAGTTTGTGTATAATCCTAATTTTATGCTTAGTGACGAAGTGGAGCTTGTAGACTGGGATAACCCAAAAACTGAGAAAGTGGCTTATGATATGGATGAATCTGATGAGGCTTCAGCTAATGGAGACAGTATACCTGCAATAGTGAATGATACGATTGATGATGAAGAATATATAGAAATAGAAGAGTATTACCGCACAGCATCTGACCAGGTGTTTAAAATAAACGGCTCTACCACAAAACTTAAGGAAGAAGACCTTAAAAACCTGCGTAAGCTTGATCTGGAAATTATCAGGAACTCCATATTTGCCCGTCATGGCCTTGCGTTTAAAACACCAACTGTGCGTAGTTTTTTTGAGGCCAGTTATTGGTATGTGCCTATATCTGATGATGTGAATAAAGAACTTACCGCTCTTGAGAAGCAAAATATAGTATTACTGAAACGCCTTGAAGAATATGCTGAAGACCATTACGATTCTTTCGGTAGATAGAAAATAAATGAAGAAAGGCAGCCAATTGGCTGCCTTTTTATATATAATGCGGAGATGATTACATCATGCCCGGCATACCGCCGCCCATTGGCATACCGCCTGCCGGTGCGTCTTCTTTAATGTCTATAAGGGCACACTCTGTAGTAAGTATCATACCGGCTACCGATGCAGCGTTTTCAAGCGCTACGCGGGTAACTTTCTTAGGGTCTATAATACCTGCTGCAAGCATATCTACATACTCGTCTGTCTTGGCATTGTAACCAAAATCACCTTCGCCTTCAGCTACTTTAGCTACCACAACGCTGCCTTCAAGGCCTGCGTTTTCTACAATAGTGCGCAGCGGGGCCTCAATAGCGCGCGATACAATCTGTACGCCTGTAGCTTCGTCAGCATTTTCGGCAGTAACATCTGCAAGTACTTTTTTGGCGCGAAGCAGTGCAACACCGCCACCGGCAACAATACCTTCTTCTACCGCAGCGCGTGTAGCGTGTAGGGCATCGTCAACACGGTCTTTTTTCTCTTTCATTTCAACCTCACTTGCAGCACCCACATAAAGTACGGCTACACCGCCTGCAAGTTTTGCAAGGCGCTCCTGAAGTTTTTCACGGTCGTAGTCAGATGTGGTACTTTCCATCTGTGCTTTTATCTGGTTAACGCGGCCTTTAATGTTGTCCTGGCTGCCTGCACCATTTACAATAGTGGTGTTGTCTTTATCAATAACCACTTTTTCGCAGGTACCCAGCATGTCAAGGGTAGCGTTTTCAAGTGTATAGCCCTGCTCTTCGGCAATAACAGTACCGCCTGTAAGTATGGCAATGTCTTCAAGAAGCGCTTTACGGCGGTCGCCAAAGCCGGGAGCTTTAACAGCAGCAATTTTAAGCGCGCCACGAAGCTTGTTTACCACAAGGGTAGCAAGGGCTTCGCCGTCTACATCTTCAGCAATAATAAGAAGCGGTTTGCCGCTTTGTGCCACCGGCTCAAGTACCGGAAGCAGGTCTTTCATTGAAGATACTTTTTTGTCGTATAGTAAAACGTAAGGCCTGTCAAGTTCAGCCTCCATTTTCTCAGAATTGGTTACGAAGTAAGCTGATAGGTAACCGCGGTCAAACTGCATACCTTCCACCACATCTACATACGTATCAGTACCTTTAGCTTCTTCAACAGTAATAACGCCTTCTTTGCCTACTTTTTCAAAAGCTGTAGCAATCAGTTCGCCCACACTTTCGTCGTTGTTAGCTGAGATAGAAGCCACCTGCTTGATTTTTTCAGAGGTGCTGCCTACTTCTTTGCTTTGTGCAGAAAGTTCTTTTACAATGGCTCCTACGGCTTTATCAATACCGCGTTTCAGGTCCATTGGGTTAGCACCTGCTGCTACGTTTTTAAGGCCTTCTTTAACGATGGCCTGCGCAAGAACAGTTGCTGTTGTAGTACCATCTCCGGCAAGGTCGTTGGTTTTAGAGGCTACCTCTTTAACCATTTGTGCACCCATGTTTTCAAGGGTGTCTTTCAGCTCAATTTCTTTAGCTACGCTTACACCGTCTTTAGTTACGGTAGGGCCGCCAAATGCCTTGCTGATGATTACATTACGGCCTTTAGGGCCAAGGGTTACCTTAACGGCATTAGCCAGTGCATCTACACCTCGCTTAAGGCCGTCGCGTGCTTCTATGTCAAATTTTATTTCTTTAGCCATTTTATATGCTTGTTTGTTGTTGTGTTAACTATTAAACGCGTTATACTATTGCAAAAATTTCTTCTTCTTTCATGATAAGGTAGTCCTTACCTTCAAATTTAAGCTCGGTTCCTGCATATTTGCCATACAATACAGTATCGCCCACTTTTACGGTCATTTCATGGTCTTTAGTGCCGTTGCCCACAGCTACCACAATGCCTTTTTGCGGTTTTTCTTTAGCAGTATCCGGAATAAATATGCCAGAAGCAGTTTGTGTTTCTGCAGCTACCGGCTCAATAAGAACGCGGTCGTGAAGCGGTTTAATGTTTAAAGCCATATCTCTATGTTTTTTTGTTGTTTTAAATTGTTGTTTTCTTTTTTTCAGAAACTGTGCCAGTTTGAAAATCTGACAAATTTACAGCAATAAAAAATGCCAGCTTTGACAGGCTGGCATTTTTAGTATAAAATTTTTGTTATTTTAGTTTGCAGGTTGTGCAGGAGCAGCCGGTTGTGCAGCGCCTGGTTGTGCAGGAACACCTGTTTTAGCCGGAGCTTCGGTTTTAGGAGCCACTGCGCCTTCGTCTATAATACCGTCGTTAGAGGCAAAAGTGCCGAAGCTAAGGCTTGAAAGCAATATAAGTATTACAAGTATAGTACCCAGTGTCCAGGTGCTTTTATCAAGAAAATCAGTAGTTTTTTGCACACCACCCATAATCTGAGGGCCGCCTATTGATGAAGAAAGGCCGCCGCCTTTAGGGTTTTGTACCATGATTACCACTACAAGCAAGAAGCTAACTATTGTGATAAGTACTAAGAAAATCGTGAATCCCATCTGTTCTTATTTGTTATTTTGTTGTAAATCTTTTATCTCCGAAATGCGGTTTGCAAAGAAAACACTTTTTTCCGGATATTTCAAAATTAAAATTTCATAAGCCTGTATGGCTTTTGCATATTTTTTTTGCTCCAGGTAAACACGCGCTAAAGTCTCGGTCATAAGGCCCGGTGCTTCGGTAGTGGTGCGGCTTAAATTCTCCCACGGCGAAGGGTCGTTCTTTACAGGAACTATCTTGGGGGTTGCCTCAAGAAACTTGTCAATAAGGTTCAGCTTTTCGTCAAGCGGGTTCTTTTCATCCGTTGGTTCGGGCTGGCGCTCAATGGGTTTTAAGCGGCTCAGTTGCAGCCATTCGGCAAAAGAGTGGGTTTCAGCAGCGTCAAAGGCTAACGGCTTGCCGATTGTTTCTTCAGCTGTTTGTTCCTCAGCTTCGTGTTTAACCGGTTCCGGTTCAGGCTGTGTTACTGTCTCTGCTTTTGTGATTTCCTGTTCCTGAATCGGTTCGGCTTCAATCTGCGGTTCAGCAGCCTCTGTTTCCGATTCTTTTATGAGGCTTTTGATGGATTGCTCCAGCTTTTCAACCGGCGATAGGGCAGGGGTAGGTTCTACAGTAGTTTCTTCAACGTCAACCGTAATTTCGCTTATGGCTTTCTCCTGTTCCTCAAGAACATCGCGGTCTATGCTCCGGAAGCCTTCAGATGTTATAAAGTCAAACAACACACTCCTGTCTGCCGTGTAGGCCGCCGTTTTCTTCAGCTCAGTATTATAACGGAAGCTATCTTTATTATAAAGCCCTTTAAGGTAAATGGCGCGCGCACTTTGCAGGTATGGAAATTCCGCCAGGATGCTTTCCAGGTCCGATGCCTGCCTGTCGTGTAACGAATAAGGCTTATTGAGCAGGTATGTGTAGTCTTTTGTTGTCAGTTTTGTTCAGTGTTCAGTGTTCAGTGTTCAGTGTTCAGTGTTCAGTGCTAAAGATAACAATGAACGATAAACCATGAACTACAAACACGTAAGTTTACCATTTGGCCAAAGTGGCATTAAATATATCCTGTGTTATCCTTTCAAAAATTTCGTCAAGGGCAGTGTTAAGGGTTTCTCCGGTTAGCATTTTGTTGGCATCATAGTCATAGTAAAAACTAAACGGCTTCTCAAAATTGTCCTTTTCATTCTTTGTATTAGTAAACCTTACATTAACAGTAACGGTTAATCTGTTTTGTGCAGCACGCTGGTTAGCTGTTGCTGTCATGGGGGTTACCTTAAATTTGGTAATCTCGCCTTCATACACCAGGTCGCCACCGGTATTGTTCAGGCTCAGGTTAGTTTGGTTTTGCACCAGTTCCTGAAGCCTTTGCGTAAACCTGCGTTCTATACCCGGCTCAACAATTTCAGCATTATTCTGGAATGCATTAACCTGAAATGTTTTTACATCAGGATGAATGTTGCTGCCGCTTAAGCTATATTTATCATTGCCACTCCCACAGCCCAATATGGGCAGTACTACCAGCAATATGATTATTTTTATTACACGCATTTTTTTAGTGTTCAGTAATCAGTAATCAGTATTTTGTAACGCTGCTATTGGCAACCATAAACTATAAACAATGAACCACAAACACGCAGTTTACCATTTAGCCAAAGTGGCATTAAATATGTCCTGTGTTATCCTTTCAAAAATTTCGTCAAGGGCAAGGGTAAGTGTTTCCCTTGAAGGCAGGGCATCTCCGGCATAGTCATAGTAAAAGCTGAACGGCTTTTCAAAATCGTCTTCCTCTTTCTTTTTATTGGTAAACCTTACATTAATAGTAACGGTAAGCCTGTTTTGTGCAGCACGCTGATCTGCCGTGGCGGCCATAGGTGTTATGCGGAACTGTGTAATCTCTCCTTCATATATCAGGTCGCCACCGGTATTGGTAAGGCTCAGGTTGGTTTGGTTTTGTATAAGGTCTTGTAGCCTGATGGTAAAATCACGCTCTATACCCGGCTCTACCACTTCGGCATTATTCTGGAAGTGATTAACCTGGAAGCTTTTAACATCGGGCGAAACGTTAGCCCCTGTAAACGAATATATGCCGCACCCGCTAAGTGTGGTTAGTGTTAACAGGGTAATAAGTATTTTAAAAATGCGCATGGGCTTACAGGTCAAATTGTTTGATTTTTCTATATAATGTACGTTCAGATATGCCCAGTTCATCGGCGGCGGCTTTGCGCTTGCCTTTGTTGCGTTCCAGGGCTTTCTTTATCAGCTCAATTTCTTTTTCGTCAAGGCGCAGTATCTCGCTTTCTTCAACGGCATCGGCATACAGGTAGTGGCCGTCTTCATAATCATCATCGTCATGGTGGTCTTCAACAACGGGCTCCGGGCGGCTTACGGGCTGTGGTGTGTATACTTCCTGCCTGCGGTTGTTTTCCTCAAAAAAGCGGTTATGGTTGTTGTTTTCCCTGCTTTCAGGCTGGCCGTAAATACGCTGGATTAACCCTTTGTTGGTTTCCTGAACCCCGGCGGTATTGCCGTTTTGCATAAGGTCCATGGTAAGTTTTTTGAGGTCGTTAATATCAGCACGCATATCAAAAAGCACTTTGTACAAAATTTCGCGTTCGGTGCTAAAATCGCTTTCGGCTTTTTTGGTGCCAATCACGGCCGGAAGGTTGCTGCCCTCCTGTGGTAAGTAATTTGCAAGTACAGAAAGTGAAATATTACGGTTAGTTTCAAGTACCGATATCTGTTCGGCAATGTTGCGCAGCTGGCGTATGTTTCCGCTCCAGCGGTAGCGCAAGAGCAGGCTAACAGCATCATCTTCAAGCCTTATGGGCGGCATTTTATATTTATGCGCAAAATCTGAAGAGAATTTACGGAACAGCAGGTGTATATCATCCTTACGGTCGCGCAGTGGCGGCAGGCCAATCTCCACAGTACTAAGGCGGTAGTATAAATCCTCACGGAATTTGCCTTTCTCAATAGCTTCCTGCATCTGCACGTTTGTGGCGGCCACAATGCGCACGTTGGTTTTTTGTACCTGGCTGGAACCCACCTTTATAAACTCGCCGTTTTCCAGCACGCGTAGCAGGCGCACCTGTGTGGTAAGGGGCAGTTCGCCTACTTCGTCAAGGAAGATGGTACCGCCGTCGGCTACTTCAAAATATCCCTCGCGGGTAGAAGTTGCTCCGGTAAAGGCACCTTTTTCGTGACCAAAGAGTTCACTGTCAATGGTTCCCTCTGGTATTGCACCACAGTTAACGGCAATGTATTTACCGTGCTTTCGGTGCGAAAGGGCATGTATAATTTTCGGGATGCTTTCTTTACCCACGCCGCTTTCGCCGGTTACCAGTACTGATATGTCAGTTGGTGCCACCTGAATGGCCTTTTCAACCGCGCGGTTTAGCTTGGGGTCATTCCCTATAATTTCAAATCGTTGCTTTATGGCTTGTACGCTTTCCATTTTGTTTTTTGTTTTGCCACGAATTGCACGAATTTCTCTAATTTCTTCTTGAAGATTATTTTATAATTCTTCTATGCTCCAGTGACTTGCTATTAAAATTGGCTATAATGCCAAGCTGTCCTCTGATAAGCCGAACATAATTCAACGTTTGTGCTACGTGAATGTCGACAATGCCGGTTACAGCTTTTACTTCTAAAATTATATCATCATACACTACAAAATCAGCATAAAACTTGTGAGGTAGTACTATGTCTTTATATTCAATAAAATACTCTTTTTCTCTCGCAAAAGGAATATTGTTTTTCCTAAATTCATATTCAAGAGCATCTTTATACACTATTTCTAAAAGCCCACCGCCAAGATGCTTATGGACTTCCATACAAATTCCAACTATTTTGTAATATTCTTCCTTGTGAATTAATTCCATTTAAATTTGTGAAATTCGTGTAATTAGTGGCAAAAATCAAATCTTACTGCATTTGGCTGTAACCTATAGCTTCTCCTATTAGGGTTGAAGTTGTACAGTCTGACGTTAATACATTTACAAAATCGCCTGGTTTGTAGTTTCCTTTCGGAAATACCACTGTGGTGTTCTGTGAGTTACGGCCGCTCCAGTGGGCATCGCTGCGCTTAGATGTTTTTTCAACCAATACCTCTACCACCTGGCCCACAAAACGCTCTGTGCGCTTTAGTGCCATGCTTTGTTGCAGGTTAATGATTTCTGTAAGGCGGCGGTTTTTTACCGCGTCCGGAATATCGTCTTCCAGCTTACGGGCGGCAAGTGTACCGGGACGTTCTGAATAGGCAAACATAAAACCAAAGTCATATTTGCAATGCTCCATAAGGCTAAGCGTGTCCTGGTGGTCTTCTTCAGTCTCGGTAGGGAAGCCTGCAATCATATCCTGAGATAAAGATATTTCAGGGATAATGCGATATATGTTGTCTACCAGCGTTAGGTATTCCTCACGGGTGTGCTGGCGGTTCATTTCTTTAAGTATACGTGTGCTGCCGCTTTGCACCGGCAGGTGAATGTACTTGCATATATTATGGTGTTTGGCCATAACCTCTATAACCTCAAGGTGCATATCCTGCGGGTTGCTGGTACTGAAACGAAAACGCATTTTAGGGTAGGTGGTAGCCACCATATCCAGCAGTTGTGCAAAATCTACGGCTGTGGCTTTTTGCATTTCGCTGGCTTTTGCATAGTCTTTTTTAAGTCCGCCGCCATACCACAGGTAGCTGTCTACGTTTTGGCCGAGCAGGGTTATTTCTTTAAAGCCTTTATTCCAAAGGTCTTTAATTTCTTCCATTATGCTTTGCGGCTCGCGGCTGCGCTCACGGCCACGGGTAAACGGCACTACGCAAAACGTACACATATTGTCGCACCCGCGGGTGATTGATACAAATGCGGTAACGCCATTGCTGTTAAGCCTTACAGGTGCAATGTCGCCATAGGTTTCTTCTTTACTCAGGATAACGTTTATGGCATCGCGGCCTTCTTCAACTTCTTTAAGCAGGTTGGGCAGGTCTTTGTAGGCATCGGGCCCCACAACCATGTCCACTATTTTTTCTTCCTCCAGGAACTGGCTTTTTAAACGTTCGGCCATACAGCCCAAAACGCCCACCTTCATGCCCGGGTTTATCTTTTTAACGGCGTTGTATTTTTCCAGCCTTTTGCGCACGGTTTGCTCTGCCTTATCACGGATAGAGCACGTGTTAACTAACACTAAATCAGCTTCTTCCAGGTTTTGTGTGGTGTTAAAACCTTCATTGGCAAGTATAGACGCAACAATTTCGCTGTCAGAAAAATTCATCTGGCAGCCGTAGCTTTCTATAAAAAGTTTTTTTGTGTTACCTTCCTTCTGCTCTAAAACAAGGGCGTTGCCTTGCTTGTTTTCTTCAATAATCTTTTCCATATACACTACTGCATGTGCGTTTTAAGAACGGCAAAGATAGTAATAAATTATATATGCCTGTCAAGTTGGCAGCTATGTTGAAGTTAAAAAATAATATGTAGTAACACCTATATATTATATAGGTGTAGCGTTAAATGTGTATAAAAAACGCACAAATTAAATTTGCTGAAATTCAATATTTAAAAAAAACCAATACTTTTGCGACCAAAGAAATGTTGTATGGCAAAGAATTTAGTGATTGTTGAGTCGCCTGCAAAGGCAAAGACCATTGAAAAGTTTTTAGGGAAAGAGTATCAGGTAGAGAGTAGCTATGGCCACATTGCCGATCTCCCGAGCAAGGAAATGGGGGTGGATGTAGAAAATGGTTTTGCTCCTAAATATGAGGTGTCACCCGATAAAAAATCATTGGTTAAAAAACTCAGGGATCTTTCTAAATCGGCCGAGACCGTTTGGCTGGCTTCCGATGAAGACCGCGAGGGTGAGGCCATTGCCTGGCACCTGGCGGAAGAACTTAAACTGGACCAAAAGAAAACTAAACGTATTGTTTTTCATGAAATTACCAAAACGGCAATACAAAAAGCCATTGAAAACCCAAGGAGTATAGATTATAACCTTGTAAACGCCCAGCAGGCACGCCGCGTGCTCGACAGGCTTGTGGGTTATGAGCTGTCGCCCGTGCTTTGGAAAAAGGTTAAAAGCGGCCTTTCTGCCGGTAGGGTGCAGTCGGTTTCGGTACGCCTTATTGTAGAGCGCGAACGTGAGATACAGGGTTTTAATGCGGAAGCTTCTTATACGGTTACTGCCGAGTTTGCAAACGAAGCCGGAAAAACATTTAAGGCCAAGCTGCCTAAAAACTTTACTACAAAGCAGGAAGCGCAGGATTTCCTGAATAAAAATATAGGCTCGCAATACAAAGTGGCCGATTTGGAAACCAAGCCTGCCAAGAAATCGCCAGCAGCGCCGTTTACTACATCTACCCTGCAACAGGAAGCCGCGCGTAAGCTGTACTTCCCGGTAGGGGTAACCATGATGCTGGCGCAAAGGCTGTATGAGGCGGGTCTTATTACTTATATGAGGACCGACAGTGTTAACCTTAGTAATGAGGCTATGACTGCCGCAGCTGATGAAATAACCCGTTCTTACGGTAAGGAGTTCAGCCGTCCACGTAATTATAATACTAAGAGCAAAGGGGCGCAGGAGGCGCACGAAGCCATACGCCCTACAGATATGTCTTTGCATGGTGTAAACATAGACCGCGACCAGGCCAGGTTGTATGACCTGATTTGGAAGCGCACGCTGGCCTCGCAAATGAGCGATGCTGAACTGGAAAGGACTAACGTTAAAATAGTGGCTAATAACCACGGAGAGCAGTTTGCTGCATCGGGCGAGGTGCTTAAGTTTGAAGGTTTCCTTAAAGTATACCTTGAAGGCAGCGATGATGAAGAAACCGAACAGGAAGGTATGCTGCCGGCACTTCGTGTAAACGAAAGGCTAACTAATAATTATATAACCGCTACCGAGCGTTTTAGCCGTCCGCCTGCCCGCTACACTGAGGCAGCGCTGGTTAAAAAGCTTGAAGAGCTGGGTATAGGCCGCCCGTCTACCTATGCACCTACCATTAGTACCATCATCAGCAGGAACTATGTTGAAAAGGGTAATTTTGAAGGTCAGCAACGCAATTATACGCAGCTTACGCTAAAAGGCGCTGATGTTAAAGAGCAACTGCTTAGTGAAAATGTTGGTTCAGATAAAGGCAAACTGGTGCCAACTGATATTGGTACTATTGTGAATGATTTCCTTGTAAATCACTTCGATACTATTTTAGATTATAATTTTACTGCCAAGGTTGAAGAAGATTTTGATGCCATTGCTTCAGGAAGTGAAGACTGGACCAAAATGATGGAGGATTTTTACAGCCATTTCCACCCAACGGTAAAAGATGTTGAAAAGAATGCCGACCGCGAATCGGGCGAGCGTATTTTGGGTACCGACCCAAAAACAGGCAAGCCGGTAAGCGTGCGCCTGGGTAAATTTGGCCCTATGGCACAAATAGGTGAGCCTGATGACGAAGTAAAACAGTTTGCCAGCCTGTTGCCGGAACAAAATATAGGTACCATAACTCTTGATGAGGCTCTTGGGCTTTTTGCCCTGCCTAAAGCATTGGGTACTTATGATGGTGAAGAGGTAGAGGTAAACAACGGCCGTTTTGGCCCGTATGTGCGTTTTGGCAAGCAGTTTATTTCGCTGCCTAAAGGCGAAGACCCGCTTGATGTTACATTTGAGCGTGCTAAGGAGCTAATAGGGGAGAAGCAGCAGGCTGATGCTCCTATTGGCGAATATGAAGGCCAGCCGGTGCAAAAAGGGGTAGGCCGTTTTGGCCCGTTTATAAAATGGAATGGTATCTTTATCAACGTAAGTAAAAAGTATAACTTTGACAGGCTTAGCCAGGACGATATTGTAAACCTGATTGAAGACAAACTGCAAAAAGACCAGGATAAGGTAATCCATAACTGGGAAAATGAAGGTATTAAGGTTGAAAAAGCCCGTTGGGGGCGTTCGGTTATCCTGAAAGGCAAGGTTAAGATAGAGTTGAATAAGGATGTTGATGCAGCGGCGCTTACGCTTGACCAGGTTAAGGCCATGATTGAAGAAAAGGCCCCTGCAAAGAAAACAGCGGCAAAAAAAGCTACAACAACTAAAAAGGCTTCGGCAAAGAAAAAATAATACATGGGTTTAGAATTTTTACAACCTGTTGAAAATACGCTGTATGAATATATAACCGCCCTGCCGGAACAGGCGCTGGGCAGGAAAACTGTTTTTCATACCGAAGATAATTTTCCGGAGTTTGAAGCCGGCAGTATAGCAATTATAGGTGTTTTTGAAAACCGTGGGCTTGATGAAGAAAGGCCACATGTGCACCTTAACTACATTCGTAAAGAGTTTTACAGCCTTTATCCGGGCAACTGGCACGTTCCTGTTGTTGATTTAGGCAATATTAAAGAAGGGGCATCTTTGCAGGATACCTATTATGCGGTAAAAAGCATTGCTGCGGCTCTTATAAAGCAACGTGTGCTCCTTGTAGTGCTGGGAGGGTCGCAAGACCTTACTTATGCCATTTACAGGGGGTATGACGTCCTTGAGCAAATGGTAAACGTGGTGTCTGTTGACAGCCGTTTTGATTTTGGTAAGGGAAATGATGAAATTTCAGCTTCGTCATACCTTACTTCTATGATAATGGATGAGCCACATAATATGTTTAGCTACACAAACCTTGGGTATCAAACGTATTATAACCCACAGGAAGAGATAGATTTAATTGAAAAATTATACTTTGACGCCTATCGTTTGGGTGAAGTTTGCAACGATACTACCCTTGCTGAACCTGTAATGCGTGATGCAGACCTTGTAAGCATTGATTTGGGTGTAGTAAAATCAGGTGATTCAGGAAATATTGTTAAATTTATCCCAAATGGTTTTGATGGCAAAGAAATTTGTATTTTAGCGCGGTACGCCGGGATAAGTGACAAGGTTACTTCTTTTGGTGTGTTTAACCACTCAGATACCCGTCAGGAAGCGGGGTTGGTAGCACAAATATTGTGGTATTTTATAGAGGGGGTTAATTACAGGAGCAATGAATATCCGTTCGGCAGCCGCGAGCATTATATAAAGTACATCGTAACCGGCGAAGAAGAAGAGCTTATTTTCTATAAAAGCGACAAGACTGAGCGGTGGTGGATGGAGTTACAGGCGCCCGGCGTCAATACTAAATTGAAAAAGGCTGCGTTATTACCGTGTAGTTATAAAGATTACCTGAGCGCGTGTAATGACGAGGTGCCGGAGAGATTGTGGAAAGCTCAAAGAAAAAACATTATTTAACGGTATTGTTACAAAAAATGCCTGTTTTTGACCGTCTTATCAAATAATTTCAGGAAAGGTTGGTTTTTTCTTTAAAAAAATTGTTTTTTTCAAAATAAATAAATAGGTTTACGCCCTTAAAATAGAATTACATTAATAACCCAAATTTATGAAGAAGTTCATTGCATTAACAGCAACTTTATCTTTACTAATCAGCTGTGGTTCCAGTGATCGTGGGGAACTGGTAGGTGTTAAAGGAAAGAAGTGGAGGCCGGAGAAGCCTTATGGTATGGCTCTGGTTCCGGGTGGCGCTTACATTATGGGTAAGTCTGACGAGGATTTGGCTAATGTGCAGGACGCTCCTACAAAAACGGTTACTGTTCGTTCGTTTTACATGGATGAGACAGAGATTACTAACAGCGAGTATCGCCAGTTCATAGAGTGGGTTAAAGATTCTACTATCAGGACAAGGCTTGCTATTCTTGCTGATGAGCAGGGGCAAACCCCGGGTAGCGGTGGTATAGGCGAGTATGCCTTTAAAGATCAGTCTACAGAAGGTGAAGAGAAATCTCCGTATGATACTTATATGGAAGAAAACTACTGGAGCCTTGGTACAGATGATGATATGTATGCCGGCCGCAAGCTTAACCACAAGCCTAAACTTATTAAGGATGTTCAGAAATATCCTGATGAGTATTATGTAGAAGTTATGGACTCTATGTATCTTCCTGAGTCTGAATCATACAATGGGTTAAGGACTATAGATGTAACTAAGCTTGTGTTTAAATACACCTGGATGGATATAGATGCTGCTGCCAAAGATAAGACTACGGGTATCAGCAGGACTAAAAGGAGTAAGTATCTTAAAACAGAACCGGTAGCGGTTTATCCTGATACTACTGCCTGGATTAAAGACTTTGCTTATTCTTACAATGAGCCAATGCATAACGATTACTTTTGGCATGACGCTTACGGCGAATATCCTGTAGTGGGTGTTAACTGGAAGCAGGCAAAAGCATTTTGTGCATGGAGGACTCTTAATAAAAACGCTTACCAAAAAGAAAAGAAAAGGCAGTTTGTAAACTCTTTCCGTCTTCCAACTGAAGCGGAGTGGGAATATGCTGCACGTGGTGGCCTGCAATCAGCAACTTATCCTTGGGGTGGTCCTTACTCTAAAAATGATACAGGTTGTTTCCTTGCTAACTTTAAGCCAAACCGTGGAGACTATGCGGCAGACGGTGCCCTTTATACAGTGGAGGCAGAATCTTTTGATCCTAACGGCTACAACCTGTTTAATATGTCGGGTAACGTATCTGAGTGGACAGATTCTTCTTATGATGCTAACTCTTATGAGTATGTTTCTACAATGAACCCTAACGCTTCTGAGGCAGCAAACAAGCGTAAAGTAATCCGTGGTGGTTCTTGGAAAGATGTTTCTTATTTCCTTCAGGTTAGTACACGTGACTGGGAATATGCAGACTCTGCAAGGAGCTACATAGGTTTCAGGACAGTTCAGGATTACATGGGTACACAAAATACTGCTAACGGCAGGTAATTCACAATAATTTTAATCGAGAGTAACCAACTCAAATTTATTTTTTGAATATTTAAAATTAATTAACTTAACTAAAAACTAAATTTTATTTTATTATGGCACTACCACAAAGAGTTATGAACATGGCCTATGGTCTTGGAGCTGCGGTTGTAATTATTGGAGCACTTTTTAAATTGATGCACTGGCCGGGCGCAAGTGAGATGCTTATTGCCGGTCTTGGTACTGAGGCGTTCATTTTTGCTCTTTCTGCTTTTGAACCAATTCACAAAGAGCTTGACTGGTCTTTAGTTTACCCTGAACTTGCAGGTGGCGAGGCTAAAGAGAAAAAAGCAGTTGCTAAAAAAGAAAATCCTACTGAAGCTCAGGGTCTGCTTTCTCAAAAACTTGACAACCTGCTTAAAGAAGCTAAAATCGATGGTGAGCTTATGGCAAGCCTTGGTAGCAGCATCAAAAACTTCGAATCTGCTGCAAAAGGTATCGCTCCTACAGTAGACGCAGTTGCTTCAACTAAAAAATACAGCGAAGAAATGACTTCAGCTGCCCAGCAAATGGAAGCCCTTAACGGCCTTTACAAAGTTCAGCTTGACAGCGCTGAGCGTAATGCTGCTGCTAACAGGGAAATAGCTGAAAACGCTTCTAAACTACAACAGGAAATGTCTGCTATGACTAAGAATATCGCTCAGCTTAACAGCGTTTATGGCGGTATGCTTTCTGCAATGGGTAACAGGGCTTAATTAGCTAATTAGTATCCTTATTATATAACTAAAAAACAAGAAAGACTAATTAGAAATGGCTGGAGGAAAATTAACCCCAAGGCAAAAGATGGTGAACCTGATGTACCTGGTTTTCATCGCTATGATGGCCTTAAATATGTCAAAAGAGGTACTATCTGCTTTTGGCCTTATGAATGAGAAGTTTGAATCTTCAAACAAAGATGCTCAATCAAACAACGAAGCTTTGTATGCTACTCTTGCTTCTAAGGCAGGTGAAAATGCTGCTCAATATGGTGAGGCAAAAAAGGTTGCTGACCAAGTGCAAAAAGTTTCGGCTGATTTTTATGCCTATATCGAATCTCTAAAGGTTGATATAACAAAAGAAATCGAAAAAGTTGATGGTAAATTGCCTTATGAGGCGATGGATAAAGGTGATAAGATTGACGAAACTTGGTTTAGCGGAGACGGCTATTCTAAGAAAGGTCAGGAAGTTGTTGCTGCTATTGATAAATACAGGACAGAAATGGCTGCATTGCTTGCCGGTAATCCTAAATTTGTAAGTGTTATAAGGGATGTAAATGCTAAGTTTGCTACTGCAGATGTTAAAGACCGTGAAGGTGTAACTAAAAAGTTCCTTGATTATCATTATAAAGGTTTCCCTGCTATTGCCTCTTTGACTAAACTTTCTGCAATGCAGAATGATGTTGAAACTATTGAGGCAGCTATTTACAGTGCCGCACTTGGTAAAGCTGCAGAAGATGCGGCTTCATATAGCAATTATGCTGCTATTGTGGTTCTTGATAAAAATGCTTATTTCCAGGGTGAAGCTGTTACAGGTAAAGTTGTTCTTGGTCGTTATGATGCAAAAACAGTACCTACTTCAGTTAGCGTAAATGGTGGTTCTGTATCAATGGAGAATGGTCAGGCTGTTCTTAAAATTGGTGCGGGTTCTATTGGTGAGCATGAAATCAATGGTAACTTTGTATTTAAAGAAAGTGGTAAAGACATTACTATTCCAATTAAAGGACAATATGTTGTTGTGCCACAGCCTAAAGATGCTACAATATCTGCGGATAAGATGAACTCTGTTTACCGTGGTGTTGACAACCCAATGACAGTTTCATTTGCAGGTGTATCTGCTAATGATGTTAGTGCAACTGCACCTGGTGCATGGAAAAAGTCAGGTGATGGTAAATATAACTGGAACGTAACTTCTGTTTCTGGTGATAAAGCAAAAATCAGTGTAACGGCTAAGCTACCTGGTGGTAAGACGGCTACATCGGTTAAAGAATTTAATGTTAGGCCTATTCCGGCTCCGGTTGCAGAACTTAGGGGTAAAATCAACAGTGGTAAAGGTAATAAGAACGACCTTCTTAACTCTACGATAAGGGTTGCATTCCCTGACTTTGTTTTTGATGTTAAGACTCAGGTTACTTCTTTTGAACTTTCTGTACCTGGTAGTTCTACACTTGTTGTACAAGGTGATAAATTTAACGGTGCTGCCCAGGCTCTTATAAATAAGGCTAAAAGGGGTGACGTGATTACTATTAACAATGTAAAATGTACTCTTATCGGAGTTCCGGGTTATACTGTTAAAGGTTCTGCTCCTTTTGCATGGGAAGTGCAATAATAAATTAAAGTACGCGTTTATTATTTAATAATACTTTGAGCTAATGAATAGGAAGATTTTTTTATCAGTTTCTTTGCTTTTTGCGGGAGTTATAGGGGTTAATGCCCAATCTAATATACTTAATGCAAAAACTCCTGACGAGATAGGCAAAAAAACTGCAGCACAGGATTCGCTGGATTATGATAAGCCACTTCCGTATGGCTATGTGGGTGACAGGGATATGTTGTTTGCCAAAAGGGTATGGGAAGTTGTCGATCTTGACCAACGCATCAATTTTCCTATGTACTTTCCTACTGAAGATAGCCACCTAGGAGACGAAAGACAGTCGCTATTTGGTGTGTTGACTGCAGCTATGGATAGTGGTAAGCTTACAGAAGTGTATGAAGATTCATACTTCACTACTAAAGTTCCGCCAGAAAATGTAAAGGATAAGTTTTTCTTTAAAGAATTGAATGGTAGTGGTATTGACCTTAAAAACCAATATCCGGACAAAGATTTAGCACAGCTTGAGGCTGAAGGTATCATTAATGCAGAACATTATGATACCAGTATTTTACAGCCTTCTGATGTTACTAAATATAAAGTTATGGGTATTTGGTATTTTGATAAGCGTCAGGGTGAACTTAAATACCGCATACTTGGTATATGTCCTATGGCTCCAAGTGCTCTTGATAAACTTAGGAGTGGTGAGGGCGCTGAAGCAGTTGAACTGTTTTGGGTGTTTTATCCTGGTGCAAGGGATGTGCTTCACAAAGCGAAAGCTTTCAACGAGCGTAACTCTGCAATGCCTATCACTTTTGACCACCTTCTTAACTCAAGGCGCTTTTCGGGCACTATTGTAAAAGAAGAGAACGTAATGGGCGACAGGCTTATTGAAGAATACATGAGGGATAATTCACAAATGCAGCTTCTTGAAGCAGAGCGTGTTAAAGATAAAATACGCAACTTTGAGCAAGATATGTGGAACTACTAATTGGTATCCCTTTAAAATATGAAAAACTCTTACCATTACGGTAAGAGTTTTTTTATTTTTATACCCATGAAAGATTACATAATAGTGGGTGGTGGCCTTGCCGGTATTTGCTTTGCAGAAATAGCTTTACAGGCCGGTAAAGCGGTGGTGCTGATTACAGATGATTCTCAGAATTCAAGTACGGTTGCGGCCGGGGTTTATAACCCGGTGGTTTTAAAAAGGCTTAATATTACCCAGGATGCCCAGGAGCACATGGATTATATGGCGCCTTTTTACAAGCAGGTTGAAGAAAGGATAGGGGTTGTATTTAATAACCCTGTACCGGTTTACAGGAGGTTTGCAGGTGTTGAAGAACAAAACAACTGGTTTGCCGCTGCTGATAAGCCATCGTTAACCGCGTTTCTGTCCACACAAATTATCCATAAGCAATTTGAGGGTGTAGATGCGCCTTATGGTTTTGGAGAAGTATTGCACACCGGTTTTATGGATACTACCAGGCTATTAAACGGTTATCTTTCTTATCTTAAAAAGGAAGAATCTTTATTACAGGAAACTTTTATTCACGCTGATCTACAAATTCATGACGGTTTTGTTTCTTATAGAGGTATCAATGCAAAACACATTGTTTTTGCAGAGGGCTACGGCATAAAGGCTAACCCGTATTTTAATCAGCTTCCGCTTAATGGTACTAAAGGCGAAATTCTTATTATTAAAGCGCCCGGATTGGATATTAACTTTATAGCAAAAGGCAGTGTTTTTGTGTTGCCTTTTGGCGATGGCATATTTAAAGTTGGGGCTACTTATGAATGGGACGATAAAACCACTATTCCTACAGCCGCTGCCCGTGCTGAACTTGTAGAGAAGCTTGAGGAGCTAATAACCTGCCCGTATGAAGTTATAGGCCAGCTGGCGGGTATTCGCCCCACAGTTAAAGACAGGAAAGCGCTTGTGGGTACGCATCCGCAATATAAAAACATACACCTGCTAAATGGCTTGGGCACACGCGGTGTTATTCTTGGGCCGCCTATGGCTAAAATGTTATTTGACCAGATTGAAAATAATATCCCTGTAAAGAAAGAAGTAGACCTGAACCGTTTTAGTGCTTAATATCGCGCCAGTCTTTTCGGTATTTGATAAAAATATTGATCCATATGTTTCGCGATATACGCATTTGTATGGGCATAAGCCCAATAAGCGTTACCACAATAGTTATAAAGGCTGTTTCGATAGATGTTTCAAAGAAAACAAAGCTTATTACAAATGCCGCAATGCTAAAGGCCACGCCCAGGCCATAGCTTACATACATAGCGCCGTAGAAAAATGCAGGCTCAATTTTATAATGAAGGCCGCAATGGCTGCAATTGTCATGCATTTTATATATTTTCGCAAGGTGAAACGGATTTTTGTCTACATACATGCTTTCCATGTGGCAGCGTGGGCAACATCCGGTTACAATGCTGTATAATTTAGATCCTTTTTTAAACATCAGCAGTCAAAATTATATTACAAAGTTACTCTTTTAAAGCAGCTATAAAATGCTTAACATACATAATTTATCGGTTTCTTTTGGCGGAACCTACCTGTTTGAAGAAGTTACCTTCAGGCTGGGTGCGGGAGACCGTGTAGGCCTTGTGGGTAAGAACGGCGCCGGGAAATCGACCATGCTTAAAATACTTTCGGGCGATATACAGCCTGATAGCGGAACTATTGCCTTTGAAAAAGATGCCAGGATAGGCTTTTTGCGCCAGGATATTGACTTTATTCCCGGGCGAACAGTACTGGATGAAGCCTACCAGGCGTTTGTTGAAATCAAATCGCTTGAGGCTAAAATTGAGGATATAAACCATCAACTGGTTACGCGTACTGATTACGAAAGTGAAGCCTATTCTAAACTGATAGAAGACCTAAGTGATTATACCCACCATTATGATATTTTGGGTGGCTATAACTATGTGGGTAATACCGAACGTATTTTGCTTGGCCTTGGCTTTAAACGCGAGGATTTTGACAAGCTTACCGATACTTTTTCGGGAGGATGGCGTATGAGGATTGAATTAGCAAAACTCCTGCTGCAAAGCAATGATATACTGCTGCTGGATGAACCTACCAACCACCTTGATATTGAAAGTATCATCTGGCTGGAATCGTTCCTTAAAACCTATCCGGGAGTGGTGGTTATTGTATCGCACGATAAAATGTTCCTGGATAATGTTACCAACCGTACTATTGAAATCTCACTGGGTAAGGCTTATGATTTTGCCAAACCGTACAGCCAGTACTTAGTGTTGCGTGAGGAAATACGCGAAAAACAGCTGGCTACACAAAAGAACCAGCAAAAAAGCATTGAGCATACCGAGAAGCTGATTGAGAAATTCCGTGCCAAAGCCAGCAAGGCCAGCATGGCACAGTCGCTTATCAAGAAGCTGGATAAGGTTGAGCGTATAGAGGTTGACGAAGACGACAATTCGGTAATGAACATATCGTTTCCTGTATCGCAAACGCCGGGCAGGGTAGTGGTAGAAGCCGAGCACGTTACCAAGAAATATGGCGATAAGCTTATCCTTAAAGATATAAGCCTTTTAGTAGAACGCGGCAGCAAGATTGCTTTTGTGGGCCAGAACGGCCAGGGCAAATCTACCTTTATGAAAGCGCTTGTAGAAGAAATTGACTACACCGGCACCATAAAACTGGGCCACAATGTACAGTTGGGTTATTTTGCACAAAACCAGGCAGAACACCTTGACGGTGAAATAACGCTGCTTGAAACTATGGAAAATGCAGCTACCGATACCAACCGCAGTAAAGTGCGCGATATGCTTGGGGCTTTCCTTTTCCGTGGGGATGATGTGGAGAAGAAAGTTAAGGTATTAAGCGGTGGCGAGCGTAACAGGCTTGCGCTTTGTAAGCTATTATTACAGCCCATAAACGTGCTGGTAATGGATGAGCCTACCAACCACCTTGATATTAAGAGTAAGAATGTGCTTAAGGCAGCGTTGCAAAAATACCAGGGTACGTTGCTGCTTGTGAGCCACGACAGGGATTTCCTGCAGGGCATGAGCAACATTGTATATGAGTTTAAAGACCATGTAATAAGGGAATATCTGGGCGATATTAACTTCTTCCTGGAGCAGCGTAATATGCAAAATATGCGTGAGGTTGAAAAGAAAACCGCTGCACCGGCACAGCCTGCAAAACAGGAAAAAGCCAAACCTCAGCAAAGTTTTGAAGACCAGAAGAAAAACAAAACGCTGCAAAACCGCCTGAGCAAAATTGAAAGCCAGATACAGCAGCTGGAAAGCGAAATTCAGAAAGACGACAGGGCACTGGCGGAACATCCTGAAAAGCTGATGAGCGATGCTTCATTCTTTAGCGCTTATGAAAATAAAAAGAAAGCCCTTGACGACCTGATGCTCGAATGGGAACAGGTTCAGGAAGAGCTTGAATCATAAAAAGAAAGCCCTAATCTAATTACAAGATTGGGGCTTTTTTTTGCTTAGCAGCTAATTGGCTCAGGGGCTCAGCAGCTTTCTTATTCCGTTTTCTTTTCTACTTTAACCGTAGTTTGTTTTCGGTTTATGGTTACATCATTTTCATTATCGCCATTCTTGCTTTTAATGCTCACGCCACCATCGCCAATACTAACCGATGTGCCGTTGGGCTTTTCTTCGGTTGTAGTGGTTGTAGTTGTTGTGGTAGTGGTACTTTGGGTTTGTGGCTCAGGTACCTGTTTTGGTGCCGGGTCTTCTACCGGTGGCGGTGTTGCAGGTGGGGTGGTTTCTTTATCGTTTTTGCACGAAGTCAGGCTTAGCATGGCAACGGCAGCAATCATTATTACACGTTTCATAAATAGGTTATTTAATTGTTTATCAGTAACTAAATTACCTCTTTATAAGATTAATCCTGCTTAAAGGAACGCTAAACTTTCTTAAGGTTTCTTAATGCTATTGTATTAGCCCTATGCGTTTGCTGTGTGCAATAGCTTCGCTGCTGTCTTTAAAATAACAGGTTGCAACCCCCATGCTTTCAATATTTTTAACCGCGACAAGGGCCTTACTTTTTTTGCTTTTCCCAGTCTGGCGAATATAAACCGCCTTAACCGTTACCGGGAAAATCTTGCATACGTCTTCATACAAAAAGGGGTCGTGCTGGCTGTCATCGCCCAGCAGGGTATATTGCAGGTGCGGGTAAAACTCCAGTATGTGTTTTATCTTGTCAAACTTATGGTTGTGGTTGCCGCGGCCGGTAACAAAAAAATCCATCAGGCTGGTTTTTATGTCTTTTAAAAGCAGTACGGCACGGGGCAAGTCGTGTTTGGCCGTAAATTTGGTAATAAAGCTATACAGGTTCCACTCGCTGCTGGAAACGTAAAAAAATGCATTCTGCTCGTCTTTTTTGTTTCGGCCTGCGGTGCTCAGTGCCTGGTAGTGGGGCACTACATCGGCAAAAATCTTGCGGCTGTTTATGTTTCGGAATAACAATATGTACAGTTTTTTAAACAGGTTACGGGTGTGCGATACCAAAAAAGTGTCGTCTATATCGCTTATAAAGCCCAGGGTGCCTTCGGGCGGGCGAATGTAAGTGCCCTTTTCCCTGATTTCTTCGCCATCATGAAATGTGCTTACATAATAATCGGCCCAGCCATAGGCAAATTCTTCGGTAAGGGGGATACAGAATTTAAAATACCCGTCATCCAGCGATTTGGTGTGAATTTTAATACCGTTGTGTTCCAGGTACACATCGGCATTGGGTATGGTTTTTATCAAAAACATTTTAAGTACTGACCGTGCGTTTTTAAAGCGCTTCTTTTCAAATTCATAACTGCCGGCCGTGTTGGGGCGAAAAACGTGCCCAAACACAATAAATTCCTGGTCGTTAGCATAGCCGCGGTATAGTTTTAAGACTGGCTTCATGAAAAATTATAAATTTGATAAGAAATTACATCTTACAATTTACCTACTTTTAATCAAAAAGAACGTTAATGGCTTCTGAAAAGTTTTTGTTTGTAATAAACCCTATTTCCGGCGGCAATGATAAGGCCGAACTGGTAGATGCTGTGCGCGAATATGCCGCCAACGAAGGTGTTGAACTGATAGAGTATGAAACTACCGGTAAAGATGATGAGGGGAACATAAGAAAATTGTATGAAGAACATAAAACCCCGCGCCTGCTGGTTGCCGGTGGCGACGGCACTATTAAAATGGCTGCCGAAGCGGTGGAACACCATGATGTGGTTATAGGCGTGCTGCCCGCGGGTTCGGCTAACGGGCTTTCGGTTGACCTGGATTTGCCAACCGATTTGCAGGAGATACTTAAAGTGGCGTTTCATGGCAACTATATGGAGATGGACATGGTGTGCATTAACAACAAAAAAAGCCTGCATTTGGCCGATATTGGCGCTAATGCCGAACTGATAAAACGCTATGAGGAAGGCACCATGCGCGGTAAACTGAGTTATGCGCTAAAAGCCATAAGCACCCTGGCCACGCTGGGCGACCCTTTTCATGTTACTGTTGAAGCCGATGGCAATACTACCCAAACCCCTGCGCGTATGGTGGTTATTGCCAATACACAAAAGTATGGCACCGGGGTTACCATAAACCCTGTGGGTAAGCCCGATGACGGTTTTTTTGAAATAGTAGTACTTAAAAGCCTTGATGTTTTGCTGATAGGCAAGATAATGGCAGGCAATATGCCGCTTGATGCTGACGAGGACGTGGTGATAATTTCTACACAGCAGGCTGTTATTACCGTAGATAAGCCCACAAGCTTTCAGGTAGATGGTGAGTTTTGCGGCGAGGAAACCAAACTTGACGTGCGTATACTGCACAAGCAAATGCGCGTGGCGATACCTTAAACGGACTGCGTTCTTTATGGCATTAAATTATAGCACAGAGATTCTCAGAGGAAGCCCAGAGGTACACAGAGTTTTCAGAAGAGTTTTTTAGGATGCGCTTTCAGCGCGAGGCCACAGAGCTGACTGCCCTCTGTATTCTCATACTGAAGGTAAACCTCTGATTCTTCGCGAATCTCTGGGCTGCCTCTGAGAATCTCTGGGGTACATCTCTTATCCCTTAAACGGGCTGCGGGGTTTCCATGTTATAACCGGGTCAAAATACTGAAAAAGCCTGCCCATAAACAGGTTGATAAGCGGGTTGGTGTGCTTTATGAGTCCGTATACTTCCTCGGCGCGGGCACCAACACTGCTTTTAATTTCCATAGCGCTTCGGGCAAAGATTATATGCCTGAACTGCTTCTTAATAGCATAAGCTACCATGTCATACAGCATATTGAGGTACAGCATTTTTTCTTTTTGCAGGGCATCATCGTAGCCTAAAAAATAGGTATCCATATCAGTACCGTTTTTTATGAGCGTATTGAAGCCGATTAGTTTCCCGTCGATAAAGTACCCATAGAACAGGAAATCGTTGCCCAGGGCGTCTTTAAATGCTTTAAAATGCCCTTCCGGCAGGTGGAACGTGTTGAATGATGCATTGCCTGCCACGGTTAAATACAGGCGTTGTATGCAGGCGGCGTGCGCCTCAATTTCTTCAGCATTAAGCTTGCGTTTTTCTATACCTTCGGCTTTTTTGCGTGCGCGGTTGTATTGCGTGCGGTACTTGGTGTTAAGGTCAGGTAAATAGCCTTCAATATCCTGCCATTTGGGTTTGATGTCAAAAATCATGTTGGGCTGGGTGCAAAATTTAAAGTACCCGTTGTAACCAGCGGCTTTAAAATCGGGCAGCTCTTGCGAGTTGAAATCCTTAATGGTAAGCAGGTTAATGTAAATGCACCGTTTGCAGTATTGGCGTTTTAATTCCTGTTGCGCTTTGAGCAGCATTTTTAGCGCTTCCGTTTCAGGGAAATCAGCGTCCAATACATAGGCATTCTGGCCCGTAAGCATATTGTTGCCTATAATCAGCACGTGCGATGAAAACTTTTTGTACAGGTAGTGTTTCAGGCTAAAGCCGCTTTGGTTTTCAACATAGGTATTAATACTGCTTATGTTTATGTACTGGGCCAGGGCAATGCCGCGAAGTGTACTTCCCTCAAACAGCCCAATGAAGCTGCACTCCATGTTTGCGGGCGCAGATGTTTGCAATACGCCCAGGTAAGCCCGGCTAAGGAATATGTTGGCTTTGGCCAAAGTATCCCAATCCGCAGGGAGTTCATCTGCGGAAGCGTAAATTGTAAAAGAGGTTTGTAGTGCCATAATAAAGCCCTGTTTGTCATTTCGACCGGAGCGCAGCGAAGTGGAGAAATCTAAATCTCGAATAAGTTGAGATGCTTCGACTTCGGAAGCTCCGCTCAGCATGACAAAACACAAACAGGGCTGTAAAGGTATTAATTTTCCCAGGCACACAGTATGCCGCCCTGCAGGGTAAAGCATACGGCAAAGTAGCCTACGTTTATAAAAATGTATTTCCAGCTTTTCATTTCAAAAAGCGAGTTGGTGCCAATTATGGGCAGTGCCAGGAACAAGGCTGTCATAAAACCGTGGAGTGCGCCGTGCTTAAACGTGCGGTAGGCGTGCTGATAATCGCCCATAAAGGCTTCATAGCTGGGTTTGGCACTCTCAATAAACGGCATGCCGCCTATCATGCTCAGTGCGCCAAACTGGTGTATTACTATGGTTTGCAGCATAAAGGTTGCCATGAGTGAAAACAGTAGGGTTAGCCCGAAAATTTTAAACATATTGGCGCTCTTTGCGGCATCGGCATTAACGCCGGCTTCACGCATCCAGATGCTGCCGAAAACTTTAGGGTTGTACCACACAAAGCCTACGGGCAATACAATAAGGGTGGACACTAAATAGGCCCAGGGATTTACTAACATAATTGATTTTGTTTTATGGTTGTCTAAAACAAATGTAGCAATAATTTTGGCTTAACGTTGTGTGCGTAAGTGTTTTGTAAATCGCCAGAAGCTTCTGGTAGTCAGGTAGTCGGGGTTGCGTTCGTTAGCATAGGCCTCGCGCTCAAAGCTAATGTTGCGGTAAGCCAGGTCGTGGTTTTTGTACTGTATGAGGCGGAATAAATATTCCAGCACATACCACAGGTAAAACAATAAAATAAGTAGCTCGAGCTGCTGGCGCAGGTGCATGCGCTCGTGGTTGAGGAAGGTGGGGTTTATGTCGTTTTTATCTCCCACAAGTATAAAAGGGAATATGGCCATACCGGCATATCCCTTTGGGACTAAATATTTAGAGGCTATTACTATCATTTTGTGCAAAGTTTATAAATTTGCGAATATGAGCAGCGGATTTTTTGGAAATAAATTAACAGAAGGCGAAGATTATTACCTTTCGCCCGAAGGCTACAAGGTGTTTACCGAAGCCTGGCACCTTAAACGCGGCTATTGCTGTAAAAGCGGTTGCCGCCACTGCCCGTATGGCTATGATAAACGAACAGGCAGATAAGCCTCTCCCCAGCCCTCTCCAAAGGAGAGGGAGCCGGGAACCGAAGACAGTTTGGTAACAATGCTACAAAAAGATATTACTAATTCGTAATCAAAATATTCGAGTGTAGCTGCCCCCCTCTCCTTTGGAGAGGGGTTGGGGGTGAGGCCGACAAAAACTAAAACAAAAAATGACATTCCACGAACAGATACTTGAAGGCATACCGGCAATCCTGCCGCAGCCAAAACCGTATGACCCGGCCATAAACCATGCGCCCAAGCGTAAGGAGATTTTATCGGCTGATGAGAAAAAGCTGGCACTGCGCAATGCATTACGCTATTTTGAGCCGCAGCACCATGCCGTTTTGGTTAAAGAGTTTACCCAGGAGCTTGAAAATTATGGGCGTATTTATATGTACCGCCTGAGGCCCGATTATAAAATGTATGCCCGCCCTGTAGAAGAATATCCGGGCATGAGCCAGCAGGCAAAGGCTATTATGCTCATGATTCAGAATAACCTGGATTATGCCGTGGCACAGCACCCGCACGAACTTATTACATACGGAGGCAACGGTGCGGTGTTCCAAAACTGGGCGCAATACCGCCTTACCATGAAGTACCTTGCCGAAATGACCGACGAACAAACGCTGGTTATGTACAGCGGGCACCCTATGGGGCTGTTTCCGTCGCACAAAGAGGCGCCAAGGGTGGTGGTAACAAATGGCATGATGATACCCAACTACAGCAAGCCTGACGACTGGGAAAAATTCAATGCGCTGGGTGTATCGCAATACGGGCAAATGACGGCCGGCAGCTATATGTACATAGGCCCGCAGGGCATTGTGCACGGCACTACCATTACGGTGCTGAATGCGCTGAGAAAGATAGCCCCCCCCGCCCCCGAAGGGGGGGCTTCCGTACTGTCAGATTCCTCCCCTTTGGGGAGGTCAGGTGGGGCTGGGAAGATTTTTGTAACTTCAGGATTGGGGGGCATGAGCGGCGCCCAGCCCAAGGCCGGTAACATTGCAGGCTGTATAACAGTGTGTGCCGAAGTGAACCCTAAAGCGGTACATACCCGCCACAGCCAGGGCTGGGTAGACGAGGTGGTAACCGATGTGGATGCCCTTGTAGCCCGTGTGCGCACCGCAAAACAAAATAAAGAAGTAGTATCTATAGCCTACCAGGGCAACGTGGTAGACGTTTGGGAACGCTTTGATACAGAAGATATACATATAGACCTGGGCAGTGACCAAACCTCGCTACACAACCCGTGGGCGGGTGGGTATTACCCGGTTGGCTTGTCGTTAGAAGAATCAAACGAATTAATGGCTAACGACCCGGCCGCGTTTAAAGATAAGGTACAGGAGTCGCTACGCAGGCAGGCCGCCGCTATTAATAAGCACACGGCAAAAGGCACGTATTTCTTTGATTATGGTAACGCCTTCCTTTTAGAAGCATCGCGTGCCGGGGCCGATGTTATGGCGCCAAACGGAATCGACTTTAAATACCCCAGCTATGTGCAGGATATTATGGGGCCTATGTGTTTTGATTTTGGCTTTGGTCCGTTCCGCTGGGTATGTGCATCGGGCAAACCGGAAGACTTACAGTTTACCGATAACCTTGCGGCAGAAGTTTTGGAAGAAATGGCACAAACGGCTCCTGCCGAAATTCGCCAGCAAATGGAAGATAACATACGCTGGATAAGGGGCGCACAGGAAAACAAGCTGGTGGTAGGCTCTCAGGCACGTATTTTATATGCCGATGCCGAAGGCCGCATTAATATAGCCCGTGCATTTAATAAGGCTATTGCCGAGGGTAAAGTTGGGCCAATAGTATTGGGCCGCGACCACCACGACGTGAGCGGTACCGACTCTCCTTACCGTGAAACCAGCAATATTTATGACGGTTCGCGCTTTACGGCCGATATGGCCATACACAACGTGATTGGCGACAGTTTCCGCGGGGCAACCTGGGTTAGTATACACAACGGTGGCGGTGTGGGCTGGGGCGAAGTTATAAATGGTGGCTTCGGCATGGTTCTTGATGGTTCTACAGAAGCATCAAGGCGCTTGGAATCAATGCTTTTCTGGGATGTGAATAACGGTATTGCACGCCGCAGCTGGGCGCGTAATGAGGGCGCTGTTTTTGCCATAAAACGCGCTATGGAACACGAACCGCTATTGCAGGTAACGTTGCCCAACCTTGTAGACGACGCACTATTGGAATCATAATCCTGCAAAGGTTAATTGTGTGCGCCAATGATGTAAATTGCTAAGAAAAAGAAAAACAATTAACTGTGAGATTATGAAAGCTATAAAACTGCTCCCACTATTGCTTGCCACGGTATTTGCCGTGTCGTGCAGCTCTGTTAGGGTAAATTCTGATTATGATGAAGCCGCTAACTTTACCACATTTAAAACCTATGGCTATCTTAAAGATGGTGTAGACAAGGCTGAGATAAGCGACCTGGATAAAAAACGCATATTAACCGCCATTGATGCCGAAATGGCCAAGAAAGGCTTTACCAAAAGCGATAAGCCCGATTTTTTAGTCAATATTTTTACAAAGGCTAATAAAGAGGTTAACGTAAACAACTGGGGCGGCTACGGCGGCTGGGGTTATGGCTGGGGACCCGGCTGGGGCTGGGGTGGCCCGTGGGGCTGGGGCGGAGGCTATAACAGCGTAAGCACCCATACCGAAGGTACACTGTATATAGATGTTATAGATACTGCTAAAAAAGAGCTTGTATGGCAGGGTGTGGGTACAGGCGTGCTTACTAAAAACCGCGAGAAAAAGCAGGAACGCATTAATGAGTTTGTAGAAAAGATAATTGCGGAGTTCCCTCCGCAGGATAAAAAATAAGATTTTTTTAGATGATATTGAGCCTCACAGTTTTGTGGGGCTTTTTTTATTAATGTAACGCAACCTTTTTGATTTTCAGTATCTAAAATATAAAAACCAATCACCTTATGAAAAAGATCTCTCTATTGCTGCTGCTGTTTGTGGCGGGTGCTATGAATGCACAAATTGTAAACATTCCTGATGCGGCATTTAAGGCCAAATTACTCTCAGCAGACCCAAATTCAACAAATGGTGTAGTTGCCAGGGATATAAATAACCAGCCTATGGTAATTGATGCCAATAACGATGGTGAAATACAGGTTGCTGAAGCTCAGGCTGTATATTATTTGCAAGCCAGTTCACTTGAAATAATTTCTTATCAGGGGATTGAAGCATTTATAAATGTTAAGTCCTTGGTTTGTAGTAGTCCTAATGTGACACAATTAGATGTAACCGCTCTGACCAATCTTGAAAGCCTTGGATTTCATAATTCGCAAATTACTTCAATAAACCTGTTGCCGCTTGTAAATCTTAAATACCTGTATATGTCTAATGACCTGCTTACATCTTTAGATGTTACAGGACTTACAAATCTTGTTCATATTGAATGCGACGGCAACCAATTAACGGGCCTTACCCTTAACAACCTGCCTAACCTGATGATGCTAAAGTGCAATGGTAACCAGCTTACAAACCTTACATTGTCTAATCTTCCTTCATTGGTTTCGATTGATGCCAGAGAAAATAATTTACAGGGGCTGGATTTTACCAATGTTGATAATGTTCACACTTTACTGGCTCTCCAAAACCCTTTTGTTTCTCTTGATTTGAGTGTTATGCCAAATTTAAGTATGTTTTATGTAAGTGAAAGCCAGCTAACCCAACTCGATCTTAGCAGTTGCCCTAACATTAGCTCGCTTTTTGTTGCAGATAACCCATTACTTGAATCTATAAGTTTGAAAAACGGCAACTTACAGAATACTTCTGAAATACTGTTTTATAATACCAATACGTCATTACATTATATATGTGTAGATGAGGGTGAACAAGCACATATTTTAGACAGGCTTGCATTTACCAATACAACGGGAGTACAGGTAAATACTTATTGCTCTGTTGAGCCGGGCGGAAATTACAATACCATAACCGGTACCGTAACTTTTGATGGAGATGGCAATGGCTGTAACGCTTTAGATGATGTTTTGCCACTTATTACTGTAACAATAAACGACGGGACAGATAATGGTTCTGCTATCAGTAGTACTGGGAGTTACAGTTTTTACACCCAATCAGGCACTTTTACCCTTACACCCCAATTTGAAAACGACTGGTTTACCACTACGCCTGCTATTGTAACCTTTGTTGATAACAATTACAACGTTACAATCCAAAACTTTTGTGTTACTGCAAACGGTATACACAATGATGTATCTGTGGTAATTGTGCCTATAGAACCTGCGCGCCCGGGCTTTGATGCGGTTTATAAAATAATCTACACCAATAACGGCAACCAAACCCTAAATGGCGATGTAACCTTTACTTATGATGATACTGTGCTGGATTATGTTAGTGCAAGCCCGTTACAAAATACATTGGCTACGGGCTTACTAACCTGGAATTATAGTAACCTTCAGCCTTTTGAAAGAAGAGAAATTATAGCCACCTTAAATGTTAACAGCCCTATGGAAACCCCGGCGGTTAATATAGATGATCCGCTTGACTTAACAGCTTTAGCTTCACCTGCTACGGGAGATGAAACCCCTTTTAATAATACTTTTGCAATGAAGCAAATTGTTGTAGGAGCTTATGACCCTAACGATATTACCTGTCTTGAAGGAGAAACCGTACATCCTGAACAAATAGGGCAGTACCTGCACTATAATATTAATTTTGAGAATACAGGTAACTATCCGGCAACGTTTGTGGTGGTTAAGGATATGATAGACGAGCAGGAGTTTGATGTAAGTTCGCTACGGCTAATTGATGCGAGCCACGATGTAAAGGTGCGCATAACCGGCAATAAGGTTGAGTTTTATTTTGACGATATTAACCTGGCGGCAAACGGGGGCAAGGGCAATGTGGTGTTTAAAATTAAAACGCTTAATACGCTTGCAGTAAATAGTGATGTAACCCAGCAGGCAGAAATTTATTTTGACTATAACTGGCCTATAATAACAGACGAGGCTACAACGCTGTTTTCTACACTGGGTATAGATGGGTTTGGTACAGACGGTAGTGTAAAAATATATCCTAATCCGGTAAAAGATGTTGTAAACATAACATCAGTGCACGATTTAAGGTATGCAGAACTGTATGATGTGCAGGGCAGGCTGCTGCAATCTGTAAAAATTAGCGGCAATAGTGCAGGCCTTGATATAAGTGCACGTGCACGTGGAATTTATTTTGTAAAAATTGTTTCAGAAAAAGGTGCTGGTTTTGAGAAAGTTATAAAGCTATAGAAAAAATTTACCGATAAATAGATAATTTTTACCGAAAAACATTTCATTGTGAAGCATTCATTTATTACTTTTGAATCAGAAAAATATTGAAAATATAATGAATTGCGTTATTATCAGGTTGTGAGGAGAGCCTGAGCATAACAAAAAGCATATTCATTATTACTTTGTCCTGTAAAGCCACGCACTTGCGTGGCTTTATTACTTTTATATATTTTGTAAGATAATCTTTAGCCGGGCGCTTATTAAAAGAAAAAGTTTACGATTTAATAATATTTGCTGAGAAATCGTTAATTTTACCCTAAATAAAAAGCTAAGGCAACAATGAGTACACCTTTTGAGAGCAACCCGCTTTTAGATAAGCTACCGCAGCATTTAAGGCAGTTTATAAAACCGCAGGATTATAATGAGTATACACCCATTAACCAGGCGGTGTGGCGGTATGTTATGCGCAAAAATGTAGATTACCTTAGCCGTGTGGCCCACAGCTCTTATTTAGACGGCCTTAAAAAAACGGGTATAGAAGTAGAAAACATACCCAGTATGTATGGCATGAACCGCATCCTTAAAGAAATAGGGTGGGCTGCCGTTGCGGTAGACGGTTTTATTCCGCCTAATGCGTTTATGGAGTTCCAGGCATATAACGTACTGGTTATAGCCAGCGACATCCGACAGCTGGAGCATATAGAATACACTCCCGCACCCGATATTATTCATGAAGGCGCCGGGCACGCACCCATAATTGCCAATCCTGAATATGCCGAATACCTGCGCCGTTTTGGCGAAATAGGCTGCAAGGCCATATCGTCGGCGCATGATTATGAGGTGTATGAGGCCATCCGCCTGCTATCGATACTTAAAGAAGCCGAAGGCACGCCACAGGATGAGATTGAAGCCGTAGAAAAGCTGGTAGACGACCTGCAAACCAAGCCGGTTGAACCCAGCGAAATGGCGCTCATCCGCAACCTGCATTGGTGGACGGTTGAGTACGGCCTAATTGGCACGGTTGAAGACCCTAAGATTTATGGCGCAGGGCTGCTGTCGTCTATTGGCGAAAGCGCCTGGTGCATGACCGATAATGTAAAAAAACAGCCGTATAGCATAGATGCGGCCTATCAGGGTTTTGATATTACCAAGCCGCAGCCGCAGCTGTTTGTAACGCCCGATTTTACACACCTTAGCCTGGTGCTTGAGGAGTTTGCCAATAAAATGGCGCTGCGCACCGGCGGCCTTAGCAGCGTGCAAAAGCTGATTAACAGCAAGGCGCTGGGCACGGTAGAGCTTAGTACCGGCCTGCAAATAAGCGGTGTGTTTACTAATGTTATAGAAAGCGAGGGCAAGCCTGTGTACCTGCAAACCACAGGCAAAACAGCATTGTCTTACCGTGAGAAGGAGCTTGTAGGGCACGATACATCTTACCATGCAGAGGGCTTTGGCAGCCCGGTAGGCAAGCTAAAGGGCATTAACCTGGCTATTGAAGACATGAGCCCGCGCGACCTTATGGCCTATGATATTTATGAAGGCCTGCGCGTTACCCTTGAGTTTGAGGGCGACATAACCGTAAGCGGCGAGATTATTACAGGAACCCGCAACCTGCAGGGCAAAATTATACTGATTAGCTTTAAAAACTGTACCGTTACCCATAACGATACCGTGCTGTTTCAGCCGGAGTGGGGCATTTATGATATGGCAGTTGGCAAAAAGGTAACATCGGCGTTCTCCGGGCCGGCAGATGTTAAGAGCTTTGACCTGGTAAGCCACGTGCCAAGTTCTAAAACCATTAAGGCTAAGAAGTCGGCTGAAAGGGAAGAGCTGGAAGACCTGTACCAAAACATACGCAACATCCGCGAAGGCAAACCGGCAGATAAAACCGTTGCTGAGGTTTTTGACATACTTACACAAAAGCACAACGGCGACTGGCTGCTGGCGGTTGAAATTGCCGAACTACAGCACCGCGCCGGCAATAATGAGGCTGTAAACGCCGTTTTACAGTATCTGGACACCGTAAAAACAAGCCGTCCCGCAGTAGCAAACCTTGTAGACGACGGCCTTGAACTTATATTTGAAAAAGAAAAAGTGAATTAAACTGAAACGCCCCATGATTGGGGCGTTTTTTTGTTTTAGCCACTAATTACACTGATTAACACAAATTAATTGGAGCAATTAGTGTAATTAGTGGCTAAATAAAAAGCTGTTAAGGCGCTACTTTGGTAATATTATCATTAGTAACCGCTTCGCCTTTATATTGCAGGGTCCAGCCCATGGTGTTGGTAAGTATCAGTATTTTTTGCAGTTCGCTTACCAGGCGGTTTTGGGCATTGGTTTTCAGGGTAGATTTTTCAATCTTTTTGGCAATGCTTTCTTTGGCCTGTTTGGCTATTTTGTTGTAGTCGTTTCCGGTAAACGCATTAAAGTTATCTTCTACAATATCATAATACTTTAGGTCGGGGCTTATCTTAATCTCTGCTTCCGGCAGGCTGGTTATGGTAATAACCTTGGTAACATCGTCAATATTATAGGTTACCTTGTGCAGGTCATACGCCACCGTTACATCGGCATTTACAATTACAATGGCTTTTTTCTCGGCGTTATAAAACCCAAATCGCTTTTGGGTATCTTTATAGGTAATCACTTCACTAAAATGGCCTTCGGTAACCACTAGCTTGCCCACGTTTTCTATTTGCTGCTGTATCAGGGTGGTTTCTTCCATTACAGTGCGGGCCTCGTCGTCCTTAAATTCGCAATAGCGAAACGCTAATACAATTACTACTAAGGCTGCCAGGGCAACCAGTATTTTTTTAATCATTGTTGTTTTTTCTTTTTTTGGTGTTACTCAAGTTATAAGAAAAAAGTGTGCCATATACGGTTTGTGTCAGTTATTTTGATACTTTTAACGCATATAAACTAATTAAAATCCTCATTCATGAGCAAATTACTATTGCTGTTTGTGGCAATTACCGGCCTTACTGCACACGCACAAACCATTACACAGCAAACCCTTGAAGGAAAATGGAATGTAGTATTTATGGAAACCGAAGGCATAGGCATTGACTTCGAGAAAAAAACGGTAGCCATGGACCCGAAAATGAAAGAAGAGCTGGGCGCTGAATATGTGGCAGCCGTAGAAGGGCAGCTGAAGGAAATGATAGACAGCGGCGCCGGGTTTAGTGTAACATTTAAAGGCGCTGAAGCTGTATTTTCTCAGTCTATGGGTGGCGAAACCAAAGACGATAAGGCTACTTATGAGCTTAAAGCGGGCACTCCGCTGCTAATGGTGGTTACCATGGACGGTGGCGAAAGCAGGGTGCAGGAAGTAACCCTTAAAGACGGCAAACTTGAAATGACGGGCCAGGAAAGCCGCGACAAAATGGTTTTAAAGAAAGCCTGATATTATGAAAGGGCCACTGTTTCTTCTACTGCTTCTTATTAATATAGCTACTGCCGGAGCACAGGCGGTCACAAAAGAAATGCTTAAAGGTAAGTGGGAAATGGTGTTTGTCGAATTTCCCGGGATGGCTCTGGATTTGGTAAATAAAAAATGCACGCTGTCTGGCGAATTGGCAGATGATATTACACAGGAATACCGTGCCATGGCCGAAGAGCAGATGATGCAAGGCGTGGGCAATATGGAGGGCAGTCTTGTATTTGATGATGTATTACTTACATCAAAAATTACGCAAAAAGGAGAAACAGGTATAGACCAGGGGCCTTATGAAATTAAAGCCACTACACCTGTAACTCTTGAAGTGGTTATGCCTCAGGGCAAAATGATACTCGAAATTTGGTTTAAGGATGATAATTTAATGCTAAAAAAGCATGAAGACCAAGGAGTGTTTACTTATAAAAAGGTTAATAATTAAAAATACTATGAAAAAATTACTGCTTACAGCCGGGTTTATGCTGGCTGCTGTTGCACTACATGCGCAAACTATTACACAGGAACAACTACAGGGTAAATGGCGCCTTGTTACATATAATGATAATAACGGATCTATAGACATTGTTAAGGGCACCTGGAAAGTTAATGACGATGTACAAAATAAAGTATCTATAGAAGAACAGTATAATGATATTGTGCTGCAGGCCCAGGAAGCCGTACTTACCATAAAAGGCAATACCGCCAGCCAAACCGTAATGGGCGAGGAGCACAGCGGCAGCTTTACGCTACAGGATAAAGACGGTAAAACATACATGACGGTAGACCAGGATACCACTACCGTGCCGCAGGTATTTATTAAAGACAACGCGCTGCACCTGGCTGATGCCGGTGTGGGTATGGAAATGATTTACAAACCTATTAAGTAACCTGACAATGATAAGGATTATATATACCCTGCTGGCGGTATTGCTGCTGGTATCATGCGGTTCGGACAATAAAAACCCCAAGGCGGCCGACCTTGCCGGTAACTGGAAAATGGTAGAAATGAAAGACCCTGATATTACCATAGACTTTGTAAAAAACGAGCTAAGGGCTAATGAGGGGGCTAAAAATGCCAAGCAAAAAATGGAAAACATGGGCAACAAAGTGCCCGATGCGCTTGTGGGCACTACTATTTCTATAAAAGATTCTACCCTTATAACGGCTATAAAAGGGGTAAAAGGGCAGCCTTCTACCTTTAGGCTTGAGGAAAAAGACGGCAAGACCTACATGGTTATTATGCCTTTTGATATACAAAGGGCGCAGGTTTTTATTGAGGGCGGCAAGCTGCACCTTAAAGATGAATCGGTTAACGCAGAAACCATAATGGTAAAACAGGACTAATGAAAAAACTACTTTTTATACTGGCATTATTGTGTGGCCTTGGGCTACAGGCACAGGTGGTAACACAGGCTGAGGTGCAGGGCACCTGGAAAATAATATTTGTAGATAACCATGAGGCTAAAATTGATATTGAAAAGGGCTCGTGGGTAATAAAAGATGAAACCCCTGCGGTGACGTACACCAGCGGAAACAGCTTTTATGAAGAAATGATGGCATCGGCCAAAAAGATTAGGTTTGAGTTTAAAGACAGCACCATAACATCTGTTAACGACGGTCAGCGCGAATCGAAAGTATTTAAGCTTGAGGTTAAAGACGGCAAAACCTACATGGGTGTTGAAAATGAGGAAGATGTACTGTGGATATACATTAAAGATGGCAAAATGCATTACCAGGATGAGAAAGAAGGGATGCAGTTTGTTTTTGCCAAAGCAGAGTAAACAATGAAATCAATGTATCTATACCTCTTACCCCTGTTTGTTACCACCCTAAGCGCCACTGCACAGGTAACAGATAAAAGCCTGGAGGGCAGGTGGAAGCTGGTAAGCTATGATGATGGTTTTGCTATAATAGATGTAGAAAAAGATACCTGGATAAAAAAGGACCAAAGCGAAGGCCTGAATAAAACGTATTCAACCAGATGTACTCCTTATGAAGGTGTAGTGCGATGGAGCCGTGAGAGCAGGTTTGAGTTTAATGATGGTGTTTTAACGATACTGTCTGATGGTGAGCGTGAGGCTAAAAAATACCTGCTTGAGTTTAAAGACGGTAAAACCTACGTGAGGATTGAAGGCGAAGAAGATGTACAGTGCATATACATTAAAGACGGCAAAATGCATTACCAGGACGAGAAAGATGGGATGCAGTTTGTTTTTGCCAAAGCAGAATAGCACACAATGAAATTGCTATACCTGTTAATCCTGTTTGTTACCGCCCTGAGCGCTACTGCACAGGTTGCCGAGAAAGACATTGCCGGCAGGTGGAAGCTGGTAAGCTGTAATGATGGCTCGGCTATAATTGATGCCGAAAAGGGCACTTTTGTGTTGGATGCCGGTTATGTAAAGAGCCTTTCGGCAGCAGAACTTACAGAAAGCGAACGCGATTACCGCATACTGGTTAAGCAGTATGCCAATGCCTACCTGGATTTTAAGCAGGGCAAGGTGCAGCAGCAGTTTGGCGAAGATGTATACAGCGGTACCTATAAGCTGGAAACCTTTGAGGAAGATGAGCTGACTATTACTGATGAAGAGGGCGAAATTACGTATGTGGTTGACATAAAAGATGGAAAGCTGCACGTAAGCAATTATGAAGAAGGCTATGAAATGGTGTATAAAAAAGTGAAGTAACATGAAGTTATAAATATCAAAAACAAACCAATTAACACCTTAAACCATGAAACACCTGTTAACCCTGCTGCTTGTAGTTGCTACAGCTACAGCCGCTACCGCACAAAAAAAACTTACCGAAAAAGACCTGCTTGGCAAATGGACCATTACTTCTATAGGCATGTATATGGGTACTATAGATTTTAAGAAGCAAAAATTTATACCGTCTGAGGAGCTTAAAGCAGATATGACGGAAGAGGATTTAGAGATGGCTGAAACAGCTTTGTTAGAATCTATGGCCGGTGTGGCAGAGTATTATATGGCTTTTGAGAGTGGGTACAAACTTGAAAGCAATATTGATAATGTGGGCAATTCTACCTACAAGATTATTGAAAAAGACGGCAAGCAATACCTAACCGATGCTGAGGTACAGGACGATGACCTGGTTGAGATTTTTATTAAAAACAAGCAGTTGCATTTTTTAGTGCCCGATGATGAAAACGGTGGTAACATTGTATTGCTGTTTGAAAAGTAGGCTATAGCCTGCAATGCTATAAATGGGTTAGAGATGTGGTGTGCACGATTTTTTTTCTAACTTTGAGATACAATTAATTATAACCAAATGATAAAGAACATTTTTACTGTAGTTGCATTATTTGTAATGGCAGTTGGTGCACAGGCCCAAAAAAAGGTAACTGAAAAAGACCTGCAGGGCCGCTGGAACATGACGGCTTTTAATATGGGTGGCATTATACTGGACCTTAAAAAGGGCGATGTAACTTTTGAGGAAGAGATAGGGGCTAACCTTGACGAAGCCACTAAAACATCTCTTAAGCAAAGCCTTATGGAAACCCTTGAAGGGTTTAAAACATCTTATATGGAGTTTAAAGGCAAAGAGGTAGTAGTACATCTTGAAACAGCAGATACGGCCGATTATACTATTGAAGAAGAAGACGGCATACAGTATATTGTTATGACCTATCGTGAAGATGGTTCGGTAGATGATTTTCAGGTAGAGCTTAATGCAAAAGAGTTGCACCTGCTTACCGAAGACGATGGTACTGTTATAGAGTTTGTCTATGAAAAAAAATAACAGGATAGTTTAATCCTAAAAACAAAAAACTCCCAGTGATTTTGCCGGGAGTTTTTTGTTTACAGCCGTTTTTGATATTTCACACCGTAAATCCAAACTCCAAAAGTGAAAAATTAAGCCTTTTTTTGCCGAAAAAAAGGAGGCTGTAAATTATTGAGGTTGAAAATTTTCGGCATAAAAAAATGATAAAAAATAAAATTAATTGCAATTAGGCTTGGTTTATTAGAAAACGGTCGTATATTTGCACTCGAAACATCGCGGGATAGAGCAGTAGGCAGCTCGTCGGGCTCATAACCCGAAGGTCACAGGTTCGAGTCCTGTTCCCGCTACTAAGAGCCTTCCCAAAAGGGGAGGCTTTTTTATTTACCATAAAGCGTTGATTGTATGGCACATAAGGCAGGATTTGTAAACATTATAGGCAACCCTAACGTGGGTAAAAGCACGCTTATGAACGCATTTGTGGGCGAGCGGCTGTCTATTATTACCAGTAAGGCGCAAACCACGCGCCACCGCATACTGGGCATTGTAAATGGGGAGGATTTTCAGGTGGTGCTAAGCGATACACCAGGCATTATTAAGCCTGCTTATGAGCTGCAAACCAGTATGATGGACTTTGTAAAGACTGCTTTTGAAGATGCCGATGTACTGGTGTATATGGTAGAAACCGGTGAAAAAGACCTTAAGGACGAGGCCTTTTTCAACAAGATAGTTAAGGCCAAAGTACCGGTACTGCTGTTGCTTAACAAGATTGATAAGTCTACTCAGGAAGTGCTTGAAGAACAGGTGGATATGTGGAAAGAAAAAGTGCCAAACGCCGAAATTTACCCCATAAGTGCCCTGGAGAACTTCAACGTCCAGGCGGTTTTTGACCGTATACTGGAGCTTTTGCCTGAGTCGCCGCCGTATTACCCTAAAGATGCCCTGACGGATAAGCCGGAACGCTTCTTTGTAAACGAGACCATCCGTGAGAAAATACTGCTGAATTATGACAAGGAAATTCCGTATGCCGTTGAGGTTGAGACAGAAGAGTTTCTGGAAGATGATAATATCATTCGCATAAGGGCAGTAATTATGGTAGAGCGCGACACCCAAAAAGGTATCATTATAGGTCATAAAGGAAGCGCAATTAAAAAAGTAGGCATACAGGCCCGCGAAGACCTTGAGAAATTCTTTGGCAAACAAATTCACATAGAAATGTTTGTTAAGGTGGTTAAAGACTGGAGGTCAAATAATTACCAACTGAAAAGGTTTGGGTATAACCAGAAATAAATACCAGTCATAAAGCCAAAAGTCATAAAGTCGAAAGATGCATCGACGGTAAAACTTTGGACTTTAAGACTTTGGACTTTGAGACTTAAAAAGTACTTTTGCATCAAATTTTTAGCTGATGAACAATATAGTAGCTATAGTAGGGCGTCCAAATGTGGGCAAGTCCACATTTTTTAACCGCCTGATACAGCGCAGGGAAGCTATTGTAGACTCTGTAAGCGGCGTTACGCGCGACAGGAACTACGGTAAGAGCGAATGGAACGGAAAAGAGTTTTCGGTAATAGACACCGGGGGCTACATTAAAGGTAGCGACGATATTTTTGAGGGCGAAATACGCCGTCAGGTAGAGCTGGCCATAGATGAGGCCGACGTAATTGTGTTTGTGGTAGATGTTGAAGAGGGCATAACCCCTATGGATGAGGAGGTTTCAAAGCTGCTTCGCAAAATAACCAAGCCGGTGTTACTGGTTGTAAATAAGGTAGATAACGCCATGCGCGAAAAAGATGCCGTGGAGTTTTACAACCTTGGCCTTGGCGAATATTACACCATAGCCGGTATGAGTGGCAGCGGCACAGGTGAACTGCTTGATGCCCTTGTAGAGCTGCTTCCGGAGGCACAGGCACCAGACCCTGATGCTGAGGTACTACCCCGTTTTGCAGTGGTAGGCCGCCCAAATGCAGGTAAATCATCGTTTATTAATGCACTTATTGGCGAAGACCGCCTTGTGGTTACTGATATTGCCGGTACCACACGCGATGCCATAGATACTACTTACAACCGCTTTGGGTTTAAGTTTAACCTGGTAGATACTGCGGGTATCCGCCGTAAGGCAAAGGTTAAGGAAGATCTTGAATTTTACAGTGTTATGCGCTCGGTTAGGGCTATTGAGCACAGTGATATTTGCATACTGGTTATAGATGCCACCCGTGGTTTTGAAGGCCAGGACCAGAGTATTTTCTGGCTTGCCGAAAAAAACCGTAAAGGTGTGGTAGTACTTGTAAACAAGTGGGATTTGGTTGAAAAAGACACCATGACTACCCGTGATTATGAGCGCAAAATACGCGAAGAGCTACAGCCGTTTACCGATGTGCCTATCCTTTTTGTATCGGCATTAACCAAGCAAAGGCTGCTAAAAGCGCTTGAAACATCGGTACAGGTGTTTGAAAGCCGCCGCCAGCGTATTGCTACAAGCAAGCTTAATGAGCTGATGCTGCCCATAATAGAGAACAACCCGCCACCGGCACTCAAAGGCAAGTACATCAAGATTAAATTCTGTATGCAGCTGCCTACGCCTACGCCGCAGTTTGTGTTTTTCTGTAACCTGCCGCAGTATGTTAAAGAACCATACAAGCGCTACATAGAGAACAAGCTGCGTGAGCATTTTGACTTTAACGGCGTTCCGATAGATATATATTTCAGGCAGAAATAATTACAATACCATAAATCCCGGGCTGTTCCCGGGATTTTTTGTTTAAATGGTTGGAGGTTTGCGTAATAAAACTTATTTTTTGCTGTTTTAAAGAATAACCTTACCAACCAGTCCTCTATGCGCCTTACTATCAGCCTGATTTTCATGCTCTGTACCGCTGTTGCCTTTGGGCAAAATGTGGTTTTTAAAGGAAAAGTTACCGATATGGCTAACGCCCCGCTTGATGGGGCAACCATATTCCTCACAAAAGTAAAAGACTCAACAGTAGTAGAGTATACGGTATCTGACTCAAAAGGAAACTGGGAGCTAAAGACTTTAAAACCAAAAGATACCATTAACCTTAAGGTGGCTTACACCGGCCTGGCCACTTACGTGCAAAAGCTTAATCCGGGAACGGAAAACCGTGATTTTGGTACGTTAAAGCTTGAAGAACAGCCCACTGAATTAGATGAGTTGTTTATTGAAGCAGAAATTCCGCCTATTGTAATTAAAAATGATACGCTTGAGTTTAATGCGGCGTCATTCAAAGTCAGGCCTAATGCTAAAGTAGAAGAACTAATTAAGAAGCTGCCGGGGGTAAGCATAAGCAATGATGGCAAAATAACCTTTAACGGGCGCGAAGTGAACCAGTTTCTGGTTGACGGAAAACCGTTTTTTGGTACAGACGGGGCCGTGGCGCTTGAAAACCTTCCGGCTGAAATTATAGATAAAGTACAGGTTACTGACCTGAAAACCAAGCAGGAGGAAATGACTGGGCAAAAGGCCAAGAGCCAGGATGCCAGCATAAACCTTACCCTTAAAAAAGACCGTAAGAAAGGTGTTTTTGGTACTATTGCCGCCGGTTATGGTACTAACGGCCGGTATGAGGCAGCCCTGTTTGCCAATTATTTTAATGATACGCAACGCATTAGCCTTACGGGTTCATCAAATAATATAAATTCTTTTGGGCTGGGTATGGATTTTGGAGGCCGCGGCCGGGGGAGTGTTAGGGCTGTAGGTGGTGCTATTGGCGGATTTGGTGGTGGCAACGGGCTTTCGGTATCGAGTTCGGCGGGGGTTAATTATTCTGATGAATGGATAAAAGATTCAGAATCAACAATAAGTTATAGTAATAGTATTAATGAGCACGAAAACCGCAGCCGTAGCGAATCGATAAACTATACCCCCGAAGAGACAGACCCTGTAACCGGCGAAATTATTGACAGCACCTACCGCAGTAACGAGTCTTCATCTTCAAAAGGCTCTAATTACAGCCATAATGTAGACGGGCAATTTCGTTTTAAGATAGATTCTACAACCAATATTATGTATATGCCGCGCTTTAGTACCTCTGAAGGCAAGAGCAATTCTGTATCAGAAAGTATGTCAGAGAGGCTGTCTGACAGCAGGTTACTAAATGATAGCGAGGCACAAAGCTATAGTGAAAACAATGGTAAGAGCTTTACGGGGTCAGTAAACCTGTACAAGTATTCTAAAGCCAAAAAGGGCAGGGGGCTAAGCGCGGTACTAACCCATAATAACCGTAGTAACTATACCGAGAACAACAACCGTTCAGTAACAAACAGTTATACGTATAGCGGCGGCACTATGCAAACCAGTACCGATGACCGAAACCAGGTACTGTACAACAATAACAGCAACGACAGCTATAGCGTTAAATTAGAATACTTTGAACCGGTTACTGATTCGCTCCGGTTATCAATAAGCGCTGATTTAGGTAATGATAAAAGTGTAAACAACAGGCAAAGCTATGATTTTGACCCCGTAACCGGACGGTATACCGTTTATAATGATTCGCTTTCTAATTACCTGTCCAGCAATACGTTTTCGGTAGTGCCGCAGGTAGGTTTAATGCTTGATAAGAAGAAATACAGTATAAACCTTGATGCCGGGGTAAATTATTCGGCATTCAGGAATTTTTCTGATTATCTGGGCACGGGCTTTAGCTTCACTAAAAATTACCTGCTGCCGGCAGCATCTATGCGTGCAGCATATAAGTTTGAAAGATTTGAATCGTTAGACTTTTTCTATAATTATTCCGCTAACTTCCCGCAGGGTAGCCAGATACTGCCGGTTAGGGATTTAAGCAACCCGCTGAATACAACGGTGGGTAACCCGGACCTTGACCCAAGTACTACCCATAGTTTCAGGCTTAATTACCGCAATTTTGGCGGAGGGGGCAGTAAGGCGGGCTATAACATTATGGGTGGTGTTACCTTTTTTGGCAACCAGGTAGTGCGTTTTACTACCATTAATGAAAGTGCCCAGACCGAGACCTCTTACCGTAATATTTCGGGTGCTATGAATGCCAACCTGGGTATTAACTGGAACAAATACATAAACCGCGACGATAAGACCCTGAGCATAAACCTGAACCTGTTTGGTAACTACGGCAGTAACAAAGGGTTTCTTAACGGCCGGGAGTATAACTCAAGGTCGTTATCGCTTACACCAAGTGCTTTTATATCTTATGATTATACAGATTATTTTAACCTTACGCCCACCTATAGCATGAGCTTTAGTATGTATGATTACCAAAACTACAGCGTAAACTCCTCAAGTAGTATGGTACACCGGTTTGCCCTGCAGGCTACCAGCTACTGGCCTAAAAACCTTATGTTTGCTAATGACTTAAGCTATACTTACAACCCGCAGGTGCCCGATAATTTCAGGAGAGGCTTTTTGTTTTGGAATACCGCGCTGGCCTACAGTGTACTTGACGAAAAGCTAATGTTTAAGGTAAAAGTATATGATGTGCTCAACCAGAACAATGGTGTGCAGCGCAATGTGGGGCCTACGGTTACAACTGACCAGGAAAACCTGGTGCTAAAACGCTATGTAATGTTTACGCTTACTTATAAACTTGACGCTTTTGGCGGAAAAAGTAAAAAAGATTAAATAAATTACTGCATATAATGAAACAAAAATGACCAAAGTGCTACTAATGCCATAATAAAACACTTATAATGCTGTTATAAGATAAACCTTACCAATAACCAATAAAATTACCTTACATGCACAAAATCTTAACGGTGCTACTGTTTTTAGCCTGTAGTACGTTCAGTTTCAGCCAAAATGTTACCCTATCCGGAAAAGTATTAGACAGCGACGACACCAATCTTGAAGCTGCCACGGTGTACCTCACATCTGCAAAAGACTCAACGCTGATAGATTACACCATTACAGATAAAAACGGTAACTGGCAAATTAAAACCCGCGCCATAACCCAGCCGGTATTTCTAAAAATAGCGTTTATGGGCAAGGCAGAACACAAAGAACAGTTTGATGTAATAGACCAGGATAAAAATTTTGGCACTATTAAGCTGGCCGAACGCGGTACAGAGATGGATGAACTGGTTATACAGTCTGAAATACCACCCATCCGCATAAAGCAGGATACCCTTGAGTTTGATGCGGCATCGTTTAAAGTGCGGCCTGATGCTAACGTAGAGGCGCTTTTAAAGCAGCTGCCGGGGGTTGAAATAGACCAGGAAGGCAAGATTACCGTTAACGGAAAAGAAGTAAACCAGATACTGGTAAACGGCAAGCCCTTTTTTGATAAAGATGGCAAGGTAGCCCTGCAAAACCTGCCTGCCGAAATTATTAATAAAGTGCAGGTAACCGATACCAAAACCAAGCAGGAAGAGCTCTCGGGCCAGAAAGGCACGGGCGAGAATGCCAGTATAAACCTTACTATAGACGAAGATAAAAACAAGGGCTGGTTTGGCCGACTCATGGGGGGCTACGGTAGCGATGAACGTTATGAAAGCAGCGCGCTGATTAATTACTTTAACGGGCCTACCAAGATTAGCTTACTGGCATCGAGCAATAATATAAACAGTACTGGCTTTAGTATGAACGAAATATTTGACAGTATGGGCGGTGGCCGAAACACGTCAATATGGATGAATGATAACGGTAGTTTTGGTATAAACGGCATGCAGTTTGGCGGCAGCAACGGTATAACCCGCAGCAATATTGTAGGCCTTAATTATGCCGATGAATGGGCAAAAGGATTTGATGGAAGTGCAAGTTACTTTTATACTTCGGCTACTAATGATAACAGCAACCGTTCTAACAGGACTAATTTTATACCATTAGCTGAAAACCCCACTACGCCCGATGAGGCCCTTGACCAGAGTTTCAGGTCACGGTCTGAATCAAATACCAGGAGTGAGCAATATGCACATAACTTTAGTACAGAGCTAAATGTAAAGATAGACTCTACACAGCAAATTTACTATGCGCCTAAGTTTACAAAAGCAAACAGCAAGAACAGCAATAATTCAAACAGTTTTAGCGAGCGCATTGCCGATGGCAGGCTGCTAAACGACAGCGATTCAGGCACGTTTAATGAAAACGATAACTACAGCTTTAGCAGCTATCTGGTATGGAACAAATCATTTGCGGCTAAAAAAGGCAGGTCGCTAAGTTTTGAGTTTAGTAACGAAAACCGAAAAGACGATGGCGCTGCGTTTAATAACTCTATTACAAACCGATATACTTATGATAATGACGGCACGCAAAGCGTGATTGTTGACGACCGTAACCAGGTGCGCTACAACCGCCAGGCTACCGATAATTATACCGCAAAATTAGAGTATGCCGAACCCATTACCGATTCGCTTCAGTTAAGGGTAGGGGCAGAATACCAGCTGGAACGCTGGCTTGAAGACCGCCAGGGTTTTGATTTTGATGAGGGTACCGGTAATTTTTCTGATTATAATGATGCCCTTACCAACTATATGTCGAGCAAGGTTAACAGTTTTATGCCAAGCGCAGGTTTATATACCAATACATCAAAAATGTGGCTTAACCTTTCGGGAGGTGCCAGGATGTCTAAATTTGATGCCGGCTCGCAATATATGGGCAATAGCTACAATTTTGACAGGAATTTTGTGTTGCCGTTTGCAGAAGCAAGTATGCGTTACAGCTTTACTAAGTCAAAATATTTATGGATAGGATATTGGTATAATACAGAATTTCCAACGCCAAGCCAGGTACTGCCTGTAGAAGATATCAGCAACCCGCTGTCAACTACAATAGGTAACCCTGACCTTGATCCTGAAAAGTATCATAACTTCAATATAAGCCTGCGCGATTATGATTATGCAACCCGTTCAGGTTGGACAATTAGTGGTGGTGGTACCTATTTTGATAACCAGATTATGTACAGGCAGGATATAGATGAAACGGCGAAGAGTACTACGACGTATTCAAACATATCAGGCACATACAGACTTTGGTTTGGAGGTAGCTGGAGTAAAAGTATTAAAAATGATGCCCATAACTACAGGTTTAATTTAAGGATGAATAACAGCTATAACCTGGAGAAAGGTTTTACCAATAATACATTGTATACCGGCAGGAGGTTTACATTATCTCCAAGGGTAGACTTTACCTATGAATATGGCGATCTGCTGGTTATTAACCCGTCTTATCAATATAGCTACAATACAATTGATTATACAAATTATGTATCGGGTAATGCCTCAAACTATACGCACAGGCTAAACCTGCAAACCACCAGCTACTGGCCTAAGCACTTTGTATTTGGTAACGATTTTGGTTATAACTACAACTCTCAGCTTGGTGCAGGGTTTAAGAAAGACTTTTTCCTTTGGAATACAAGTTTAGGATACAACTTTCTTGACGACAGGATGCTGTTTAAGGTTAAGGTATATGACTTGCTAAACCAAAACCTGGGTACATCAAGAACTATATCGGCAACCTCAATTACAGACCAGCAAAATACAGTGCTTAAGCGCTATGTAATGTTCTCATTAACCTTTAAGCTTGATAAGTTTGGCGGTAAAAAAGAAGGAGGGAATGACTTCTGGTTCTGGTAGGATAAAATAACATTTACGAAAGGCTGTCTGCAAAGGCAGCCTTTTTTGTTGCAACATTGTTAAACCACAATGATTTGCGGCAGGGGTTTAGTATTTTTAGGTACATTAAAATCCTGCGGTATGGAAAAGCTAAACGAACTTTCGGTTATAAAGAATGAAAAAACAATAGGCGATATTGAAAGGGCTGTGTCAGTAATTGGCGGGGCTTACCTGCTGTATGATGCCCTGAAGCGCGAAAAGAAAAGCATACTGGAAATAGCCGCTGCAGGGTTTATGATTTACCGCGGTGTTAAAGGCTTTATTGACAGCAGGCCAGACGGCTTTAACCTTAAAGCAACTGCAAAACACCACGATGGCAATATCAACATCCATACCCGTTTGATTGTAAAGCGCCCCATGAATGAGGTTTATAACTTCTGGAGGCATTTGGGTAACCTGCCCCTGTTTATGGAACATCTGGAAAGTGTAACCGTTTTTAGCGATACCCTTAGCGAATGGAAAGTACGCATGCCCGGCTTTGGCAGCGAAATAGGCTGGAAGGCCGAAATTGTTGCCGAAGAACCCAACCGTTTTATTGGGTGGAGGTCTTTACAGGGTAGTATTGTGCGCCATGCCGGCAAGGTAGAGTTTAAAGATGCAGGAGAGTTGGGCACTTATGTGCACATTACGTTTTCTTATCATGCGCCGCTGGGGCATACAGGCCATGAGGTGGCAAGCCTTTTAAACCCTGTGTTCGAAAAAATGGTGCGTAACGATGTTATGGGCTTTAAACGCTATATGGAAACAGGCACCCCAAAAAAGCTGCAACAGGAAACCACTGCTATATTTACGTGATTATTTATCCCAGGATATTTTCTTGATAAAGGGCTCCTTTTGAAGGAGCTCTGTTGTTTTAAGTAGTTTTTTATTGCCGGGTTTATCAAGTATAAGCTCAATTATCAGGTTTTTAGAGTCGCGCGATATCGAAAAGTTAGAAAAATCAACATCTTCATCTTCCAGTAATTTGTTGATGATTTCCTTTGGTTCAGTCTTGCCCTTTGCTACAATCCTAAGCGATTTCATTTGGTTTTTACTTGTAAAAATACGCTGAATGGGCTGCAAGGCCCAAAGTATAAGTATAGCAAAAACGGTTGCCACAACAGCTGCGAAATACATACCGCCGCCGGTTGCCATGCCTATTCCGGCTACCGTCCATAAACCGGAAGCTGTGGTTAGGCCAAGTACAGTTGCCGGTTTTAAAAACAATATAGCCCCTGCACCAATAAAACCTATGCCGCTAACAATTTGGGCTGCTACCCTTGAGGGGTCGAGCTCAGCATATTCGTTACCCATTACATCCTGAAAACCGAAAGAAGATACCAGCATAATAAGGGCAGACCCCATGCTTACCATCATGTGGGTGCGCAGTCCGGCAGCCCAGTCTTTCCGTTCGCGTTCAATGCCTATAGCTCCGCCTAAAATGGCAGCAAGGGCAAGGCGAAGCGCTATTTCATACCAGGGTAGCATAAGTAAAATGTTGTTTAAACTGATGTTGTGCTTACGGAGTCAAGCAGGTTGCACAACAGTTCGCCTGTACGAGCAACAGCTTTGTTTATTATGGTTTCCGGTGTGCCGCTAAAAACCTCGCGGTGGGCACAGTACACGCCATTGGGTATTTTAATGTGTATAAACATGGTGCCAACAGGTTTATCTTCTTTTTCGCTGCCGCCGGGTGATGTGAGGCCTGTTATGGCTATGGCAACATCGGTTTTAAAAAATTTGGTAAGCCTTTCGGCAAGCAGTTGGGTAACCTCTGCCGACTCAGCTGTAAATTTTTCAATAATTTCAGGAGGTATATTAAGCAATTCCTCTTTTGTACACGCATCATAACACACCAATCCGCCCAGAAATATCTGTCCGGAATCTGGCGTAAGTGCAAATGCCGTAGCAAGCCTTCCGGCTGTAGCGCTTTCGGCCACAGCCACTTTAAGGTGTTTTTCGGCAATGCGCCTGCTGCAAAGTATTATACTTTCTGTTGCCATAGGTAAATGCCAACAGGCTTAATTTTTTAGCTGGTCTTCTTTGGTTGTAACGCGTGAGTTGTTTCCGGTACTGCCGGTTCCTGTACCCTGGCCGCTGCCTGAAGTACCGCCGCTGTTAGCCGGCTTACCGTTTTTATAGGCTGTACTGCTGCCGCTGTTTTCTACACGGTTATCTATTTCTTCCTGCGAAAGCTGCTTAGGGGCTTTAGTTGTGCCGGCTGCCGGAGCTTTACCACCTACAGAGCCACCATTACCGGTTGCTGATGTAGAATTGCCCCTGCCCACAGGCACATACATACCTGACGCGCCTTCGCGGATTAGCGAATCGTTTGGAGACATACAGGTGTCAATATAAACCGTATCGTGGGTTGCGGATGTGGTTTGGGTTTCAGGGTTATCTTTATGGGCACAGCTGTTGCAGCTTGTGGCCATTTGCAGTCCTGCTATGGCAAGAATGGCTGTAATACTGGTTTTTATTGTTAACTTTTTCATATACTCAGGTTTTAGATTATACTTAAAGTTATGTAATAAACCGTTTTATATGTCTTAACAGAAATGTAATTAAGAAGAATATAACACACTGAATCAGGATGGTTTAGGGAGATTAAAATAATGAAAGTATATAAAATAAGAAGCAGCGGGACTACCAAAACCCACTGCTTCCAACGACGTAAAAATTGAATATATACTTTACTTTAAACCAAATTTGGTAAAAAAGCGGACAGGAGGAGACGACGACCTGAGATGAGTAATTCTTTAGTATGATAAGGGGCGTATTTTAAAATAGCACGAATTACCTTATTACTCCTGCCCTGCTTTTTTAGAATGTGTCCCGTGCCTGGCTTTTCTATTAACTCAAAAAAAGAATTACACTTTTTAAGCACCGGGACTATCATTATTGCTTCATCCTAACAAGACAAAAGTAGGGCAGTGGCAAGGAGTGGGTATGGTAGAAATTACCTGTTTTATCAATTCAGGTATTTTTACGTGGATACTGCTAAGGCTTTGATATGGTTAAAAGCTTAGTAGCTAAGAGGCTCAGTAGCTTAAAAGCTTTCTCACGAAATTACCGGCAACTCATCTACACGTATTATACCGTGCTGAATGGCATAAATAACCAGGCCTGCTATATTTTTAGCGCCTGTTTTGGCAAACAGGTTGTTTTTATGCCCTTCGGCGGTGCGCTGGGTTATAAAAAGCAGGTCGCCAATTTCTTTGGCCGTTTTTTGCTGACAGATAAGCTTTAGTACCTCTACTTCGCGTTCGCTAAGCCCTTCTTCGTCACTAAGGGCGGGGCGTGGGGCGTTAGTAGGTATCTGGGTGCGCAGTGCGGCAAGCTGGTCATCTTTAAAGTAATAACCCTGCTGTTGCACCGTGCGGATAATAGTAACCAGCTCAACCGGCGATATTCCTTTAGGTAAAAATGCCGATACCCCTGTTTTAAGCATAAAACCCATAAACGATTTCTGGTAGTGCGATGATACTACAATAACCTTAATATCCGGCCAGCGCTGTTTAAGCTTCTCGGTAGCTTCTATACCATCCATACCGGCCATTTTAAGGTCTAATAAGGCAACATCGGGCAGGGTGGTGGCATCTGTTAGCTTTTGCAGGAGTTCGTCTCCACTGCCGGCTGTAAACAGCACTTCTATACCGTCAAGGCTTTGCAGGTAGTTTTGCAACAGGCTAACAATAAGGGCATCATCGTCGGTTATGGTTATTTTTATGGTTTCCATAAGTGTGTAATCCCACAAGAGGAAGGCATTTAAGGTTGATTATTGGTTATGCGGCAAGGTTAACGGCTACAACGGCACGTGTGCCTTTGCCCGGTGCCGACCGTAGCAGATAGCGCCCATTTAGGTATTGTGCCCTCATTTCAAGGCTGTTAAGTCCAAGTCCGTTTTTTAGGATGGTGGTGTCAAAGCCTTTGCCATTATCTTTAAACAGCAAGATAATGCTTTTTTCGGTTTGGCGGTAGGTTACCTGCAATTGTGTTGCACCACTGTGTTTTATAACATTTGTAAGCAGTTCCTGGGCTATGCGCAGCAGCTGTATTTTGTTTTCGGGCGTGAGGTCTATTTGCGCACGTATATCAGGCCTGTAAGTGATATCCAGCTTTTGTTGCCATGGGTCGAGCAGGTTATCCAGCAAATCGTGCATGGGGCTAAAATCCAACAGCGGGGGGGTAAGGTCGTGCGATATGCGGCGGGCTTCGGCAATACTGTCGCCCAGCAGGCCTTCAACCTCAACAGGTGTGGCACCCACCTGGCTTTTCATGCGCACAAGGGTAAGGCGGCCTATAAGCCCGTCATGCAGGTCGGCAGCAATGCGTGTGCGTTCGCGTTCCTGGGCTACAAGTGCGGTTTCCACCAGTTTTTTTTGATGTTCCACCTGCAGGCGTGCCTGGCGTAGGTTAGCCTGCATCATGCGTTTATAGCCGGAATGCATAATTTTAACAACAAATAAGAGTATGGTAACTACCATTACCACACTTATAGCAATCCAAAGCGCAATAACGTTTGGGTCCTGCCATTTCTCCATAATGAAGCAATTAAGATAATTAAATAGAATGAAGAGGTCACCTTCTGGTGTCAAAAGTACTATTTTAAATACAATAAAGACTGGTAAAACTACATAAAGTGCCTATATGCAGGTATCTTAGCTGCTATAGTTATGCAAGCATTGCCTTTGAAGGGATTTTAAGCATTTTAAACCCAAGGTAAGAATAAAGCAGTATAAGTAATGATACATGGCCGGTCCAGAAATAAAACTTAACATCGCTGCTGGCATTTACCATAAAATTAAAAGGCAGGAAAAATACTGTATTCACAGTAAAATAGACCAAAAACGCCATATTTAGCCTGAAATTGCCCCATTGCTGCTCGCGGAAACGATTCATGCGTTCCTGCATATAAGCCAGTGCCATAAGTATTATTATAAAGTTATCTACCACCTTGGCATACGGCTGGAAGTCTTTTACCACAATTTGGTTAAATACATACAGCAAAGCTATTTCTGCGGTTATGTATACCAACCCGAGTATTCCCAGTATAAGTAGTGGCAAATGCCTTTTCCTGAACATAACCTTTTGATATAAGTATATCATAAAACCCAGTTCTGTAAGACTGTAAATGTGCAGCATTATAAAGTTATTGCCCCATTTGTAGCCTATGTAGTCACTAAGTAAATCAGTAACAAACATAAGTGCCAGGTAAGCCATTACTAATTTTTGTAAAGGCCCTAATTTTTTAAAATTAATACAGCCGGCAACGAGGCCAATAGTTAAAATTACCGGCGTGCAATCTGCCAGTAATTCAGAAATTTCGCGTGGAGTCATTGTAATAAGCGGGTGTAAGGGGTCGTCGGCCTTATCCCTGATAACTGCAAATGTAGTTTTATAATATGTAATATACTACTGTTTGCAGTAATAAAAAAGACAGGAGGTTATCCTGTCTTTAGTTATAATTTGAATAAATTATTGTCCTTTTTTTAATTTATTGAAACTATTGTTAATTATCTCAAATGTCAAATAAAGGTAAAATAGTGCCAATATGGTTAAATGCCCCGCAAAGAAATAAAACTTAGTTATGGTGCCGGCATTGACCATAAAATTAAACGGCAGGAAAAACAACGTGTTGATAGTAAAAAACACTAAAAATATTATGTTTAGCCTGAAATTACCCCACTCTTTTTCCTGAAAATGGTTTACTCTTTCAGATATAAATGCCAATGCAAAAAGAATTATTATAAAATTGTCTGCCACTTTTGCATAAGGCGAAAAATCTTTTAAGGATAACCCTTTAAAAACAAAAATTAAAAGCATTTCTGCAAAAATATAACATAGCCCTGCAATGCCCAGTATAGTAAGAAACCGTTGTGGCTTTCTGAACATTTCTTTTTTGTAGAGATAGAGCATAAAGCTGAGTTCGACAAAGCTGTAAATATGTAACAAGATCATATTGTTGTCACTCCACTTCTCTATAATATAGCTTAGAGCTTCAATGGTAAGCATGAAACCCATATAGCACATAAGACTTTTAGTCAGCGTATTTAATCTTTTATAAATAAATACACTGACTGTTAGTCCTATTATAAGAGCCAAAGGGGATAGATACTGAAGTAAAATGCTAAACTCGTATATATCCATAATAAATTTCTAAACTAAAGACAGTAAATAGTATGAATTAGTAAGTGTTTGAGGCATAGGTGGTACTGTATGAGCAAAATCATAGCTATACACTTCGGTATCGTTCATGTTAGTTACTACAACATCGGCTGCAAGCCCGGTTGTAGCAGCAGCACGCTTTTTAAGGGCAAGGTTAACGCGCACGGTGCTGGTTTCAAAGTCTTCGGCAGGTATTTTAAATGCAAGGAACATACCGTTTGTAGTAGGCACCTGTGCCGGTATCCAGGTTTCGTAATCGTTTATCCAGCGCTCGCACATTTCCTGGGCTACTAACACAGGCAATACATTGCCACCGCCCAGCAGCCAGTGCTGTATGGGGCAAACGGCTATATAATTAGTAATGTCTGTTGTACTGCTTGTGTCATAATGGCTTGGTATCACAAAAAATATAAGTTCGCCTTTGTCGTTTATCCCGGGGTAAGCATGTACATTATCAGAGGTGTGCAGGTGTGACTTCATATAGTCAAAATAAGAGCCCTGCTTGTACAGTTCTACAAGGGCATTGCCGTCATTAATAATGTTGTTGTAGGCCTTCATGGCGGTAGTAATCTCTGTAAGCGTCATAGAGTTAAAAATTTTGAGGTTGTGAATACTATTGTTGTCTGTTTTTTTAACGGATGCTTAACAAATTTATGTTATTTAACCGAATAAAAATAGTGCGTACCCATAAAATAAATATTACTTAAACTTAGAGCCTGCAAGGGTTTTAAAGTGTAAAGACAATTTTATATACGTTTTATCGATAAAATATCAAATATTGATATGAGAGTTGCATAAATGTTAAAATTATTTTGGCTCAGAAGTTTAATTGCTATATCTTGGCTTTGTAAATCAGTGTTTTAGGTTAAAACATCGATTTGTAAAAAAGGAAGAAACACAAAACACAATTTTTATGAAAAAACTGTTCTACCTGTACAGCCTGCTGTGCGGCGTGGCCGCATTTGCGCAAAGTATTGCCTCTAAAGAACTTTTGGGAACCTGGAAAGTAGATGTTATTACAACACCCGACCTTACTGTTGATATGCAAAGCATGGAAGTAACACTTTCGCCTGAAACCCTTGAATGGGCTAAGAAAAAGAACAAAAGTACTGATGGCTTAAAGAAAGATGCCCTTAAAAATGCCCGCGGTTATACAGGTGTAACTTATTCATTTTTACCTCAAGGGGTATATAAAGAACAAAAACCGGGCCGTTAAGCAGCCGGTTACTGCCGAATATGAGCTGACAAGTTCCGGCGGGCAAAATGTTATTTATATATATTATGATGAAGAAGATAATGAAGATATGTTTTATGTGTCCTACAAAAATGAAAAGCTTTATCTTGAGTATGACGAGGTTGAGGTTACATTAATTTGCAGCCGTGCCCAATAGTGGGTGTATTGAAATTTTTTATATATTTACACCACATCCTCCTTATTAAATTACTGGCTAATTGTCAATAATTTAATGGTACTACTTATGCCCGATTTTGAAAAGAATGCCCTCACATTCAGCTATCGGTGGAGTGAAGCCGAGCAAAGCTGCCGCCATATATTACATGGCTCTGAAGACTGCATAGACCGTACAAACGGCTATCAGGTGCTTGATTTTATCAACCGGTTTATGATGCTTTATGGTCTTATAAGCCAGGATTCGTTTAACCGTGCGGAAATACTTATTTACCAGCACATGCCCAAGCGCATTAATACACGCAGCGAAATGAAGCTGTGGCTAAGCAAAAGCTGGAACAAACGCCTTTAAAACTGTATGTGCGGGTGCTGCTGTTGTAGTTTTTGTATACGTGCGCTTAGTTTTTCTTTAAACTCAATGTACTGTGCCCCGTCAGGGTTATAAGGGCGGTGCAGCAGGCTTTTTTGTATGGCATCGGCCTCTTTCATTACAGGTTGCGATGCCGGGCTTACCCATGCCTGTGCAAAGCGTTCCCAAATGTAATTGATTGCTGTAAGGCTTGGGTGCACAAGGTCTTCGGTATAAAAGCGGTAATCGCGCAGCTCATCCATCATTATTTCATAAGCAGGGAAATAGGCAGTGTTCAGTGTGCGGTGTTCAGTGTTCAGTACAGTATGCAATGCCGTAATGAGGTGTGCCTTGCTGCGTTGGTTTTCTGTAAAACCGTCTTTTATATGCCTTACCGGCGATATGGTAAAAATAATTGTTGCCTTATTATTTATTTCGGCTATAAGGTTTATTATGTCTTTCAGGCTTTGTTGTATCGCCTCAACCGGTAAAAGTTCTTTATCAAATTCTTTTTGTGGTACTTTATGGCAATTGGCTACCAGGCTACTGCTTGCAGTGTTGCGATAAACCCATGCTGTGCCCAGTGTAATTATTACATGGGTAGCGTTTTTAAGGGTTTCTGCGGTATTTAAAATTGCGTGGTTAAGGTTGTGTAGTATTGTGTCTTTATCGGGGCTGCTAAGGTCAGAATGCGCGTCAAAACAATGCCAGCGCTCGTTGTGGTAAAAGATATCAGCCTCGGTAAACTCTTTTTGGTTTACAGCATGGCTAATAAATGTTTCTATTGCCTGGGGGTGAAACAGTATGCCAAACGGGTTGGTGCTATTCCTGAACTTAAAATAATCAAGCTTTTGGCCCATATTTACTGCAAAGCATGAACCTAAAGACAGTATGCGCGAATTGTAATCAATCTGCGGACTTCCGGCCTGTATGGGTATTTGCGTGGTAAACTGCATAGTGCTGCGGTTTAGTTGTAAATATACTGCCTTGCCACACCATTGCTGTGCGACTCCTGTGCCGGGTAGCCGTTAGCGCCTTCCTGGTAGGTGTAAGTTATGGTAGTGCCGGTTTCTTCGGGGCCGTTTTCGCCCTGTGTGGTTATTACGGTTGTAACCGAAGCTATAGTGTTTGGCCCGCCTTGAAGCTGTGCCAGGTAAAGCCCTTCATAACTAAAAACATTTTTAAAAGGGGCCTTGCTGCCGTTGTAGGTAATAGTGGTTACTACCGGAAACGGTATAATTTCGTCCTCCTCATCTTCGTCTTCATTAGTAAGCGAAACAGCCGTTACATTGCCATTGGTAAGGGTTAGTGTACCTTCTTTAATAAAATCATACTGGCCAATTTCATCGCCCTGATATTGCTCAAGGCTTATTGTGCCGTCTGTATTACGGTCGTAAGTGGTTTTTAGCCCGCTCCAGGTACCATCTCCGTTAGAAGTTATGTGTATGGCCTGTGCCAGCTTTTTATTAAATGTATAGCTGAAAATAGTGTATTCGGCAAGTTCGCTGTTAAGGTAAACGTCTTCCTGAACCAGCAGCCCGTTTACATAACTATACTCCCTTACATAGCCCTGAGAATCAGTATCGGTAAGCAGCCTGTTGCCATCATAGGTATACGTGTGCGTAATGTTAGTACCGCCAAGGGTTTCCGTCATCTGGGTTACATACACATCTTCCGGAATGTTATAAACGGGCTCAACGGCATCGTCTTCCTGGCAGGCAGCAAAAAGCACAAGCCCTGCTATGGCAAAAAGCTTCTTCATGCTAATAAGTATAGGTTACTGTATAGGTTTGCCCCGCAGTAGTTACCGTAGCCTGGGCCGGGTAACCGTCTGATGTGTACTGATAATTTGCAGTGGTTTGCACGCCTTCTTCGGTTGCGGTAATTACATTGTTTATACCGCCCTGCAGGTCGGCCAGGTACATAACGCCAAAATCAGCCACATTGCTTAACGGCGATGCCTGAAAGTCAAAACTGTAACTGGCTTCAATATCTCCGGTAATAGCGGTTATGTTGTTGTTTATAACCTTGAGAACAAATGTTTGGTCTTCTACGGTTTGAGACTGCTCGTCGCCTGTGTATTTTACAACGGTAATATCCTGTCCGGCTATGGCATAGGTAAACCTTTCGGCATGGTTGTTAGCCGGGTTTGCAATATCATAATACATATGCACTACAGCGTTAAATGCTCCCGAAGCAGCATATTCAAAGGTGCTTTTCCTTACCAGGTTGCCCTCTTCATAATAACGCACTTCGGTTAACGCACCATTTGTAGCATAAGAATAACTCTCGTTAGTGCTGTTACTGTGCGAAACTGCCGTAATCCTGTCGCCATCATAAGTATATTGCGATGTAATGCTTTGCCCTGATGCAGGTGTAACCACCATTTGCCTCAGTAAAACTTCCCCGGTTTCTTCGCCGGGGTTGTAAGGCAGGTCATCATCTGCACAAGATGTAAAAGCCAGTGCGGCAACCATTAATATTCCAAAAATCTTTTTCATAGCAATTTCGGTTTATTTTACATAGCCTTCGGCAGCCTTAAGCGCCTCGGTAATACCGGCAGGGTTTTTACCTCCTGCTGTAGCAAAAAACGGCTGTCCGCCTCCGCCGCCCTGGATAAACTTACCCAGTTCGCGCACTACCTGCCCTGCGTTAAGGCCTTTAGCCTCAACAAGCTCTTTAGAAACGTAGCACGTTAGCATAGGCTTATCATCGGTTACAGTAGCCAGTACAATAAACAGGTTATTGCCTGTACCGCCCAGTTCATAAGCAAGGTCTTTTGCGCCGGTAGCATCAAGGTCTACCTGCTTGGCAAGGAATTTAATCCCGTTTACTTCCTGTAATTCAGCCACAAGCTCGCCTTTTAGGTTTTTGGCCTTGTCTTTTAAAAGGGCTTCTACCTGCTTTTTAAGTTTGGCGTTCTCATCCTGAAGCGATGTTACAGCTTTTAACGTATCCTGTGGGTTCTTTAGTATTGTTTTAATATCGTCAAGCGCCTTTTCCTGCTCGGCAAAGAAACCTTTAACGGCATTGCCGGTAATGGCCTCAATACGGCGTATACCCGCAGCTACAGCACTCTCGCTAATTATTTTAAAATACCATATATCGGCGGTGTTTTGCACGTGGGTACCACCACAAAGTTCCATGCTTTCGCCAAATTTAATGGCGCGCACATTGTCGCCGTATTTCTCGCCAAACAGTGCCATGGCACCTTCTTCAACCGCTTGTTTAAACGGAATGCTCCTGCGCTCAATAAGCGGCAGGTGCTCCTGTATACGGGCGTTTACAAAGGCTTCTACCTGCTGAAGTTCTTCCGGAGATACCTTTGCAAAATGCGAAAAGTCAAACCTTAAGTAGCCCGGGCTAACCAGCGAGCCTTTTTGCTCTACGTGTGTGCCCAGTATGCTCCTCAGTGCCTGGTGCAGCAGGTGCGTGGCGGTGTGGTTGCTTTGGCTTTCAGCACGCAGGCTGGCATCAACCGTAGCGGTAAAGCTGCCGTTTACATCCTGCGGAAGCTTCCTGGTAATGTGCAGTATCAGGTTGTTTTCCTTCTTCGTGTCAAGCACCTCAATGGTTTCGCTGCCTGAAACAAGTGTGCCTTTATCGCCCACCTGGCCACCGCCTTCAGGGTAGAATGGCGTGGCATCAAGCACTATCTGGTATAAAATACCGTCTTTTTTAGAATCGACCTTACGGTAGCGGGTAATTTTAACCTGGTTTTCAAGCTGGTCGTAGCCCACAAAGCTTTCGGTGTTGCCGTCAACAAGGGTAACCCAGTCGTCTTTAGCTACTTCACCGGCAGCACGGCTGCGGTCTTTTTGTTTTTGAAGCTCAGTGTTAAACGCTTCTTCATCAACCGAATATCCTTTTTCTTTGGCAATTAGCTGTGTAAGGTCAAAAGGGAAACCGAAAGTATCATACAGTTCAAACGCCTTGGCACCACTAACCTGTGTGCCCTGGGTTTCTGCTATGACATTGTCAAGCAGCTGTAATCCCTGGTCAAGTGTGCGAAGGAACGAAGCTTCTTCTTCCTTAATTACATTGGTAACAAGGTTTTGCTGTGCCTTGATTTCCGGGAAGAAATCGCCCATCTGTGCAGCCAGTACAGCAACAAGTTCGTTAATAAACGGCTCTTTTTTGTTCAGGAAGGTAAACGCATAGCGAATAGCCCTCCTTAATATCCTGCGGATAACATATCCTGCACCCGTGTTGCTTGGCAGCTGGCCGTCGGCAATGGCAAAGGCTACTGCACGAACGTGGTCGGCCACAACGCGGATGGCAATGTTTACTTTCTCCTCTTCAGGGGTAGCGTTTTTAGATACATATTTAGTGCCGGTTACAGCCTCAATCTTGCTGATAAGCGGCGTAAATACATCGGTATCATAGTTACTCTGTACGCCCTGTAGTACCATGCACAGGCGCTCAAAGCCCATACCCGTATCTACGTGCTGTGCAGGGAGTTTCTCCAGGCTTTTATCGGCCTTACGGTTAAACTCCATAAATACGTTATTCCATATCTCTACAACCTGTGGGTGGTCGTTATTTACAAGGCTTTTTCCTGATACCAGTGCTTTTTCCTCGGCAGAACGGATGTCTACGTGAATTTCTGAACACGGCCCGCACGGACCCTGGTCGCCCATTTCCCAAAAGTTATCTTTCTTGTTGCCCAGTATAATACGGTCTTCGTCAATCAGGGTTTTCCAGATGTCATAAGCCTCCTGGTCAAAAGGCACACCTTCTTCGGGGCTGCCTTCAAATACCGAAACGTACAGTATGTCTTTCGGAATTTTATACACTTCGGTAAGCAGTTCCCATGCCCAGTTTATCGCTTCTTTTTTAAAGTAATCGCCAAAGCTCCAGTTGCCCAGCATCTCAAACATGGTGTGGTGGTAGGTGTCAAAGCCCACATCCTCAAGGTCGTTATGCTTGCCGCTCACGCGAAGGCATTTCTGGGTGTCGGCAATACGCTTGCTTTTAGGCGTGCCGTTTCCAAGGAAAAACTCCTTAAACTGCGCCATACCGCTATTGTTAAACATCAGGGTAGGGTCGTCTTTGGTTACTATTGGTGCACTTGGCACAATCAGGTGGCCCCTGTCTTCAAAAAATTGCAGGAATTGCTTCCTTATATCCTGGGATTTCATCTCTGTGAGAAATTATTTTTTAATGGTTACGTTACATCCTTTTACCGCTTTGCTGCAAAAACTATGGCAAACGTGTAATATTTATTACATTTGTCTGTTCACTACTTTACCGCAGCACAGTTTCAGGACATAAGCTGCAAAAATAGGATAATTTAGCACATGGCGAAAGTAAAATACTATTACGATTCCGAAAACCTTGCGTTCCGGAAGATTAAGATAAAAAAGGGCACAAAGCTGGGCTATGCGGTGCTTTTTCTGGCTGCTGCTGCGCTGTTTGGCTTTTTGTGTTTTGTAATACTGCTTAACACCCCGTTTTTTGAAACGCCTAAAGACCGCCTGCAGGCCCGCGAAATAGAATACATGAAAATGCAGTATAACGAGCTGAGCCGCAAGTCTAAACTTATGGAAGAGGCCCTGAGCAGTATAGAAGACCGCGATAATAACGTGTACCGCACCTACTTTAACTCAACCCCCATAAGCGAAGAGCAGCGCAAGGCAGGCTTTGGCGGGGTTAACCGCTATTCGTTTCTTGAAGGGTATAACAACTCTGAACTGGTTGAGGCCACCACAAAACGCCTTGATGTGCTTGCAAAAGAGCTGGTTATACAAAGCAAATCGCTTGACGAAATAGCCAAACTGGCCAAAGATAAAAACAAGCTGCTGGCAGCAATACCTGCAATCCAGCCTGTTAAGAACGAAGACCTGCGCCAGATGGCATCGGGCTTTGGGTACCGTAGCGACCCGTTTACCAAAATACGTAAATTTCACGCCGGGATGGACTTCAGTGCCCGTACCGGTACACCTATTTATGCCACAGGAGACGGCGTGGTGAGCGCTGCCGATAACAAAATGTCGGGCTATGGAAACCGCGTGGTTATTAACCATGGCTATGGCTACCAAACGCTTTACGGCCACATGAGCAAGTTTGCAGTGCGCTCCGGCCAAAAGGTTAAGCGTGGCGATGTTATAGGCTATGTGGGTAGTACCGGCCGCAGCGAAGCGCCCCACCTGCATTATGAAGTGCATAAAAATGGCGAGGTGGTTAACCCGCTTAACTTCTATTATGGCAACATTTCTGCAAAAGAATACGTTTTAATTTCTAAATTAGCTAACCAGGAAAACCAATCGTTAGACTAAATGCATTTAGACCTTCCGGAAAAAAGATACTACAGCATAGGCGAACTCGCTAAGGCATTTGATGTAAATGCCTCTCTCATACGCTTTTGGGATAAGGAGTTTGATGTACTCAAACCTAAGAAAAACGCTAAGGGCAACCGCATGTTTACCCCCGAAGACGTTAAGAACCTGCAACTTATATACCACCTGGTTAAAGAGCGCGGCTTTACGCTTGAAGGGGCCAAGGTGCACCTTAAGGAAGGTAAAAAGAAAAGCATGGATAAGTTTGAGATTATCAGTAAATTAGAAGCTATAAAGGCCACGCTTTTAAACCTTAAAAACGAACTTTAATACTAAAAATAAACACTAAAATGAAAAAATGGATTATACCGGTATTAGTTATCGGTGCAATAGTTGTAATTGGCTTCTTTTGGGCTATGAACATCAAGAACGGTGCAATTGACAAGAACCAGCAGGTTGGCAAGGAGTGGGGTAACGTTGAAACGGCCTACCAGCGCCGTAACGACCTTATAGGTAACCTTGTAGAAACCGTTAAGGGTGCAGCAAACTTCGAAAAAAGCACGCTTGTTGAAGTTACCGAAGCCAGGAGCAAGGCCAACTCTGTACAGGTAGACCCGGCTAATGCCACTCCGGAGCAGCTTGCTGCCTTCAGCAGTGCACAGGCTAACCTTATGGGCTCTGTAAATAAGTTAATTGGCAACATTACCATCGAAAAATACCCGGAGCTTAAGAGCAACCAAAACTTCCTTAAACTACAGGATGAGCTTGCCTCTACTGAGAACACCATTCAAACCCAGCGCACGCGCTATAATGAAGTGGTTGAGGCCTATAACAACTACATCCTTAGGTTCCCTAACTCTATGTTCCTGGGTGAATATAAAGAGAAACCATTCTTTAAGGCCGTTGAAGGTGCTGATAAACCGGTACAGGTTAAATTCTAAAAACTAATATTATGCCCGGAACGGAAAATTTCTTAACGGCTCAGGACGAGCAGGTTATAGTGGCTGCCATTCAGCAGGCTGAAAAAAATACGTCAGGGGAAATAAGGGTTCATGTTGAAAACCATAGCGAAAAACCTCCGCTCGAAAGGGCACAGGAGGTTTTTCAGCATTTAGGCATGCAGGCAACGGCAGCCCGCAACGGGGTGCTGTTTTATGTGGGTATAGACGACCATACCTTTGCAATAGTAGGCGATGAGGGTATAGACAGGGCGGTAGAGCCTGATTTTTGGGACTGTACCAAAGATGTTGTGATTGCCCACTTTAAGGAAGGCCGCTTTGCCCAGGGGTTGTCTGAAGGTATTTTAAGGGCGGGAGACCGGCTTAAAACCTACTTTCCGTATGCTGATGATGATAAAAACGAATTGCCCGATACAATCTCAAGAGGATAATGAAACAATTGATATACAGTGTATTGCTTGCTTTTCTGTTAGTGCCCCAGGCACTTATGGCACAGTTTGAAATACCTAAAAAACCTGATTTTCAGACCAGTGTGTACGACTATGCCAAATTGCTTTCTGAAAGCGATAAAAGCAGGCTGGAAACCAAGCTGGTTAAATACTCCGATACCACTACTACACAGATAGTTATCGTTATAATCGAGTCGCTTAAAGGCGAAGATATTGGTATCCTTACACCCAAATGGGGCCATGCCTGGGGTGTGGGGGGAACCGAAAAAGATGATAACGGTGTGTTTATAATCCTTGCGCGAGATGAGCGAAAGATTTGGATATCACCGGGTTATGGGGTAGAAGACCGCATGACGGCAGGCGAGGTAGGCGAAATGACCCGCGAGGTTATAATCCCTTATTTTAAACAAAACGACTACTACGGAGGCCTTAATGCCGGTACCGATGCCATCTTTAAAATGCTGAACGGCAAGTACAAAGGAACCCGTAAAGGCAATTCAGGCGATGGCATGGGGGGCATTTTTGTGTTTATGGTCATTATAGCCATAATCATCATCATAGCAATTGCGTCTAAAAGAGGTGGCGGCGGAGGCCGTGGCCGTGGCAACCGTGGCTTTGATGGGTCAGATCTTCTTGATATAATGATACTTAGCAGCCTGGGCCGCAGCAGTGGCGGCTGGGGTGGCGGCAGTTCCGGCGGAGGCTGGGGCGGTGGGTCATCCGGCGGTGGCGGCTTTGGCGGAGGCTTCGGCGGCGGCGGCTTTAGTGGCGGCGGTGCCGGGGGCAGCTGGTAAAAATAACTAAGGGTTGGCAATTGCCAACCCTTTTTAATTCAGTGTGTTATATGTGTGCTTAAGGCCTTTGGGGTGTTCCCGGTGGCATAGTTGTAGTGGGCGGGGTGGTGGTTGGCGGCGGTGTAGTAGTAGGTGGGGTTGTTGTGGGTGGGGTAGTAGTAGGCACCTGTGGCTGCGTAGTAGTCTGAGGTACAGGTACTCCCGGTTGTGTGGGCTGCGTGGTACTGCCCGGTTGCGCCTCGTTTGGCCTGGTGGTGGTGGGCAGGCTGTTATTAGGCGGCGTATTGGCCGGTGTGGTGGTCTGCCCCTTCTTCATGTTGCTGTTAGGCAGCGTAGTAGACTTCTGTGGGTCGGTAGTGCTGCGGTCTGTAGTGGTGGTCCTGGTGCGATTTGTGGGGCTTTTTACGGTATCGGTCTGTGCTGAGGCTATGCCAAAAGCCAGCAGGGCGCCCAGCGTGTAGAATAACTTTTTCATCTTTAATGCATTTTTAGTTGTTTTACCTAAAATTACGGCCTATTTATGGGCTAACCGGCTCATTTAGCATTAATTAACCCCGCTTTAACCGCATTTTAGCATCGCCTTACTAAAAATTTTAAGATACCCTACTTTAAGTGCATTATCTCACTCAGAAATTACTTACATTTTAACATGAAATTAACGCTAATTTTTCACTTTCGGAGTTCTATATTCAGTTTTAAAGTTGAAGGTTGAAATGTTGTAAAGTTTTGGGTCGAATAACCAAGTTTAAAACTTGCAAAATTGCCCTCGAATTTTGCTTCAAAAATTTTTAGAAAATAATTTTATGTTTTGTTTGAAAATATTCTTAACTTTGCAGCATCAATTTTCCTCTCTCACATCACAATTTTTCAACCCAATTTTTCCTGAAGTTTTCAAAACCGGTCTGTTCTTTGAAATTTTGTAAATATAATTTTGGTTCAGGGATAAGTCCGAAGAATTATAAATAGTATTCATAATCTATGTACCATAAATTTCTTAAACATAAAAATATCTATTTACGCCCTTTTCCTCCACATTGGTAAGTAAAATGTAAAATGGTATCTTTTTTATGAATGCTAAAAACCAATTCACCTTTTCTTTTGATGAGTGTATCGCCAATACTTATGTATGGAGAGTAGTCAGCCCACCTTCGATAATTTTTTTTTGATTTACATGAGCATTGTTTTTTGGTAAAGGGATGAATTCCTTTGTAGTCAAATGAGGAGGTATATACATCTTTCGGTATTTCTTTTACTATTACAACACACGAATCTGCCTTATACATATTTTCATAATCAAAGCATGTAGGGTTATTACAACTTAGTAATCCTATACTTAAACTAAGTAAAATAAATCTCTTCATTTTTTAATTTGATAATAAATGATAAACCGTTTTCTGTACTCAACAGCTCCCGCTGGCGCAAGCATCCTGCTTGTGCCGTCCTATCAAATGTATCTAGGTATCTTGTAAAAACATCTAACCTTAAATAGTACCCTTTGTTTTTCTCATATTTTTTGACAGAAACCTGTAAACCACTCTGTTGAAAATAAAGAAAACAATTACCTGAATTAACAGTGAATATATATAATATTTACCTGCCAGCATTACCGAAAAACCAAATATACTAACTGGTAATGTTACAATGGCCAGGATTAACACCCAATTTCCATAATAAGGTGGATAAGTACACATTACAGCCAATGTGCCTAACCCAACATAAATTAATGAAATTAGAAAGGCTTTTATTTTTGTTTTTCTCTCAGGGTTTGTCATATCGTTATACCTTCTGCATCATATACACAAACACCCGGCCCATGTTTTACCAAACACAAGCCGGATGCCCTATAATTAATAAGCTGGTGCAGCAGCACTAAAAACGGTTATCACCATCCAGCAGGTTGCCCAGGCCGCCCAGTATACTGCCTTCGCCACGCTGCTGCCCGCCGCCCTGTGGTGCAGAAGCATAAATCCTGCCCGCCAGCCTGCTAAACGGCAACGATTGTATATAGGCCACACCGGGGCCGCGCAGCGTGGCATAAAACAAGCCCTCGCCGCCAAAAATGGTGTTTTTAATGCCACCTATAAACTCAATATCATAATCAACCGTAGGGGAAAAGCCCACAATACAGCCGGTGTCTACCTTTAGCACTTCGCCGGCCTGTAGCTCCTTGCGTGCCAGGGTGCCACCTGCGTGCACAAAGGCCAGGCCGTCGCCCTCAAGCTTTTGCATAATAAACCCTTCGCCGCCAAAAAGCCCGCGGCCCAGCTTACGGCTAAACTCAATGCCCACCGTTACACCCTTTGCGGCGCATAAAAAGGCGTCTTTCTGGCAAATAAACTTACCGCCAAATTCCGTAAGGTCAAGCGGGACAATTTTACCCGGATAGGGCGATGCAAAGCTCACCTTGCGCTTGCCATGCCACTGGTTCAGGAACACCGTCATAAACAGGCTTTCGCCCGTAAGCAGGCGCTTGCCCGCGCTAAACAGCTTGCCCATAAAGCCCTCGTTCTGGTTACTGCCATCGCCAAAAATAGTGTTCATGGCAATGCCCTCGTCCATCATCATAAAGCTGCCGGCTTCAGCCACAACAGCCTCCTGCGGGTCGAGCTCAATTTCTACATATTGCATTTCCTCACCATAAATATGGTAATCAATTTCGTGTGCTATCATTTTTCTTAGATTGTTGGAATTTTAGATTATTGGATAATTAGATTGTTCGATATTTCGATTGTTCGATGTTTCGATGGTTCGACTGCTCAATGGTTCGATGTTTCGACTGCTCGATTGCTGCAATCTGCCACCTGCCACCTGCCACCTGCAATCTGCCACCTGCCATCTGCCAACTGAACACTGAACACTGAACACTGAACACCCAATAAGTATCCTAATATTCTGTTTTGTTACACCGCCACGCTGCTGTTTTGTTTGGCCGGTGCAGTAGCGGTATTTTTAACCCTGATGCTTCCGCTTGCAAACGCGTGAGATATGCCTGCCATACAGCCCCAGCTAAAATACCAGCACAGTTCGGTAACCGGTATGTGGCCCAGTACGGTAACGCCCATTTTGGTTTGGGCCAGCAGCCAGTATTTATCCCAGTAGGTAGTGTTTAAAAGGTTAAACAAAAAGGTATACACCGGCAGTACCACCACCAGCATCAGCAGGCCGCTTACAAGCCCCCTGCGGGCCAAATCAGGCCGAATGTATATCATGATCGCCGTACATACCAAAAACGTAATACAGCTCACTACAATAGAGTTTATGCCCAGCCACACGTTGCACACCATCATGGCGGCCACCCCGCCCAGGAAAAGCTGCCCAAACAGTTTTTTGCGCTTTTTGCCGACCGGCTGCATGTTGATGTTAAAAAACGCCTCATAAATAACGGCGGCAAGCCCGGTAACGCTAAAGCCAAAAATAAAATCTTCAATGCTCACTACCGTTTGCCCAAGCAGGGTGGGTGGGTGCCAGTAATCTTTAAAATACCAGTATTCGGCAATAAAGCCCGCCAGACCGCCCATAAGGCTGGTACGCAGCATTTTTTTGCGAAGTGCGGGTTTTAGCAGGTAAATGGCTGCCCAGGGCAATATGAGCAGCATCCCTATAAGGAGGTAGGTAACTGTGTCCATAAAAAACAATTGGTTGGTTGATTATTTCAAATGTAATGATTTAGATGTTAGGTTGTTAGGGTGTTAGGGTGTTTTAAAATTAAGCGTGGCGGGTGTGTAAAATGCGTATCTTAGCAGCAAATACTGGCCTTATGAAAAAACTTCTTATCCTTTTTACACTGCTCGCAGCCGTTAGCCTTAGTGCGCAAATAACCGAAAAAGACCTGCTGGGTGAGTGGAAGCCTACACACGCAGAAATTTTGGGCTGTAGCGTTAACGTAATAACTTTAGAGGTTTTAATTTCTGATGATACAAAAGAATTACTTGCAAAACTGGATAAAACAGAACAAGCCTTTAAACAGGAAGTCTTAGACCTTGTAAAGACAAATTTTAATACTGTGAGTATAGCTTTTATTGAAGGAAGTAAGCTTAAATTTAACAGGCATGGAGTAACTACTGAATCAGTGTATGTTATTGAAGAAAAAAATAGTAAGACTATTATAAAAAGCCCGGTTAAAGAAACTGATTTTACTATCAGCATTTCTCAAGGAAAACTCGAAATTACAGATAAAGATAACAAGCGGGATGTAGTATTAATCTTTGATAAAGAAGTAAAATAATATAGCTGGGTGCACTGTCTCAACTTATAGTACCGTACAAATATAAAATTGAATATGAAAAAACTACTTTTTACCCTTACACTGTTTATTGCCTTTGCCACGCAGGCGCAAACCCTTACCGAAAAAGACCTGCTGGGCACCTGGAAGCTGAGCACCTCCACCATGCACGGCGTACTCATTAATTTTGAAACCGGGAAGGTTACAACTACCGAGGGCTATGAAGATGCCTACAGCCCGGAAGAGATTCAAAAAATAGAGCAGGGCATTAAGGGCGAGCACCCTTTTCCGCTTAGTGTTACTTTTGATAAAGGAAACAGCATTACGTTTCTCGTAGGTAAAGAGAAAGAACAGCATACCTATGAGCTTATTGTAAAAAACGGCAAAACGTTTATTGGAGATGGCACTGATGAATATGAGGTGCAGTTAGAAAACGCCACTGTAATTACCTTTTTTTATGCTAATGAAGACGACGGCAATGTAACCATATCATTTAAGAAGTAACATGAAGCTAAAGTTTATACTAATAGCCTTGTTTGTTGCATTTGCCACGCAGGCGCAAACCATTACCCAAGAAGGCCTTTTGGGCAAATGGCACATGGCAAAATTTGAAATGGATGGCGTATTTTTCAATTTTGAAACCGCCCAGGTTACCGCCGGCAATGGCACTACCCTAAGCCCTGAAGAAGTCAAACAATTAAAAGAGGAGCTTACCGGGGCTGTGGCCGAACAGCTTAAATCGAACACCATGACCTTTAAGCCCGGCGGAAAAGTAATAATGGCAGAGGGCGAGAAATCACAGGAGGTACAGTACACCCTTAGCAATAAAGAGGATAAGCAAACGTTAGTTGTAAAGGTTCCCGAAGAAATGGTGTTTTTTGTAGCTATAAAAGACAATTTTTTAGAACTTACCATAAACGGGCACAACCCCATAACCATGTACCTGAAAAAAGATAAATGAAAAAACTGATAGTATTGTTTGCCCTGTTTGCAGGGTTTACTCTAAGTGCACAGGCCATTACCGAAGAAGACCTTTTGGGCGACTGGACCCTGCGCAAAATAAGCCTTATGGGCAACCTGGCCGACCTTAAAACCGGCGAAGTACAGGTTAGCGACGAATTTGCCAAAGAAAAAGGCCAAACCAAAGAAGCCCTGGCCGAACAGTTTAAAAAAAGGCTACCCGGCATGCAGGGGTCGCTGTTGTTTATTTCGGGCAGGCGCATGCAGTACCAGATTGGTAGTAAAGACCTTTCTATAGGTACCTATGTGTTTGTTCAGGAAGGCGAAAAACAATACCTGGCAGATGAATACAGCGGCACAAAGATGCTGGTGTATTTTAAAGACGGCCTGTTGTACTGGGAAGTACTGGGCAACGAAGGCCTTATAACCATGGCCTGGCAACGCGCCGAACAAAAATAAAAAAGCCGCCTGATTTTCAGGCGGCTTTTTTATTGTATAGTAAAACACTTAGTTAGGCGCTACAGTAGTGGTCATAATAGTTTTGCCTTTCATGCCCACTGTTACACCGGCTTCTGCCATACTAAAAGTTGCGTCTATATCCAGGTCCTGAGACGGTACATATTTAGCATCAGTTAAATAAATCATGGTACCGGTCATTTTCATTTTACCTTTCATGTTTACACCCTGGGTGCTAACCTCAAGAGGGCTGTCAAGCAGTACATCAAAAGTAGCTTTGTTGCCTTCAACTTTTTTAAGTGTATAGGTAATAACCATATCTTTACCACCAAAATCCATACCGCCCATGCTTACAGGCAGGTTGTTATAAGTAAAGCTTTCGCCCACTTTTACTTTTTTAGCCTCAGTAGGAAACTGGCTCAGCACCTTTGAAAAAGCCTCTTTTAGTTGCTCCTGCGCTTCGGCAGGCACGCTGGCCATTTCTACCTTGTCAAATACAGGGGCCCCTTTGCTAAAATGGCCCACAAACTTGTTATTGTTAAATTCTTCGGCATTAGGCATCATATCGTTTTCCATTTTCATGTTGGCGGTAAAAGGTATATCGCCATTGGCAGCAGCCTTATCTGTTTTAATGGTATAGATAAACGCCATAGCAAGAGGTTGTTCCATATTGCCCTGGCCTTCCTGGCCTATGTCCATCATCACATCCATATCCATTTTTTGGGTATAGGTGCTGTTTTGCTTGTAGTCCATCTTAAAATCAATAGTCTGGGCAAAAGCCGCTGCATTAACCGCAAGAGCGGCAATTACTGTAAATACTTTTCTCATAGTTTGTAAAAATTGTTATTGTCCTCCGCTATAGGCAGATGGTGTTCAGGCCCCAAATATAGTGCTTCCCACAGCATTTTGGCAATAATTAGCATAGCCTTACCATTTTTAACAGTTTTTAGCCTAAGCTTAGCACCACTACAACAGTTGGGGCGCTAAACAGGGGTTAATTTTATATAAATTTTTAAAACTAAAAGCCATGAAAAAGAGTCTACTATCGCTGTTTGCGCTATTTGCCGTTAGCATAGCCTCAGCACAAAGCTACATTAAGCAACCAGACCCCACTACTTATGAAGTAGTTAACGCCAAACCCGCGCCACAACCCGAAACCACTACTACAACAACCCAAACCCAGCCTGAAGCCCCGGCTCCTGAAAAAGCCCCGGAAGCCACAACCCAGGCCGATACTAAAGAAGCTGCACCGCAAAAAACAGAGCAGCCTGCCACCATGCCTAAAGAAGCTGCGCAGCCCCGCAGCAGGAAATAAACAAAACCACATAAAATACATAAGCCACCTGAAAGGGTGGCTTACTTTTTTAAAAAAAGGTGAATAGTTTTTTACATAAAACCGCCGCGTGTTGGGTGGTTATCGGTACGGGTAATGTTTCTACCATCCCTAACAGGTGTCCTGTGGCTAACCAGGTGGCTATGGTGCTGGTGGTGGCCAGTAGTTGCCACCTGTTTGGGGAAGGTGGCAAGTTCATCAGGATTTACATCGGCAGGTTCTTCATAATAAGGGTTGCCAAAAAATCCTTCTTGTGCTGGTACGCCCTGACCCTCCAGGCCCTGGCCGTAATTAACATCGGTTGCCATTCTAACAGTTGATTTTATTACAGTAAAGGTAATAAATATTTGTAAATATTTCAATACAAAAGCCTTAAAATAATAATATCGCAAAAACGATATAGTTGCATTATTTTGTTATAAATGTAAAAAGAGCGCCAATCAGCGCCCTTTTTGTGGTTTTATAAATAATTTTCAATCTTTAAATCATTCAATTTTTCAATCAGATATTACATAAACCCATCCCTCTCGGGGTTATTATCGGTACTAATAATATTGCGGCCTTCCCTAACCGGGTTGCGCTTGGTATTAATACCGTGGATTTCGTTTTCATTTTCAATATCTGCCGCCGATACCTTCTCTGCCGGTGGCGGATAGCTGGCCAATTCTACAGGGTTGGTAATGGCCGGGTCTTCATACGGCATATTGTCATAAGACTGGTGAGGGCCTTTTTTAAACTCGTTCCTTTCCGGTTGCCTGTTGGCCTGCTGGCCCACACGGCTGTTTGTGTTATCTTCCATGGTACTATATTTTAGTTTTAAGTTTAATTCAAAAAATCTGAAATCTAAATTCTTAAATCTGAAATGGCTTAGCTTTCCGTCATCTCCCCACCATTTACATGAATAATCTGGCCGGTAATATAACTGGCATCTGTACTGGCTAAAAATACATAGGCAGGGCCTACCTCGCTGGGCTGCCCGGCACGCTTCATAGGGGTGTCCTGGCCAAATTTTGCTACATGCTCCGGTTCAAAACTGGCAGGTATAAGGGGTGTCCATATAGGCCCCGGGGCTACACCGTTTACACGGATGCCTTTTTCGGCCAGCATGCCGCTTGTTGAACGTGTAAATGCCACAATGGCGCCTTTGGTACTGCTGTAATCTATAAGGTGCACACTGCCGCGGTATGCCGTAACCGAAGTGGTGTTAATAATACTGTCGCCTTCTTTAAGGTAATTCAGCGCTTCGCGCGTCATGTAAAAAAACGGGAGTATGTTAGTTTCAAACGTTTCGCGCACCTGGCTGCCGGTTATATCTTTAAATTCCTTTTGAGGGAACTGCACTGCGGCATTGTTAACCAGTATATTTATACCCCCTAAATATTCTGCGGTATGTATAACTGCCTTGCGGCAAAAGTCTTCGTTTTTAAGGTCGCCGCTCATAATTATACATTTGCGGCCTTCGGCCTCAACCAGGCGTTTGGTTATTTCGGCATCGCGGTGTTCGTCATAATACACAATGCACACATTAGCCCCCTCACGGGCAAAGTGAACGGCAACACTGCGCCCTATACCGCTGTCGCCACCGGTTATAAGGGCAACTTTGCCTAAAAGCCTGCCGCTTGCTTTATAGCTGTCGCTAATAATTTCCGGCTCGGGGTTCATGTCGTGTTCAAAACCGGGTTGCCTTTGGTGCTGCGGCGGAAATTGCGAAGGTTTTGTTTGCATATCCATAACTATATCTCTTTATCTGCTGCCTCAATATTAATATGGCTTTCGGCAATGCCGGTAAGCAGCAGGTCCATGCCTTTTTCTTCTTCAAGGGTTTGCTCCAGCAGCATAATAATGCTTTCTTCGCGCAGGGCAATGGCATAAGCGCGAATGGTGCCATAGCAGGCTATTTCATAATGCTTTATTTTTTGCAGCACGGCAATTATGCCTGCATCGCGCACCACACCCTGTTGTGTGGTGTGTATAAGCCCCTCGGCCTCTTTAATAAGGCATTGCAGGGCTTCATAAGGCAATTCCTGGCGTGTGGTGCCTGTGGCATAAAACACATCTTCAAGGCGCATAATATGCCCGCGGGTCTGCTCGGTATGTTTTTCCAGCAGCTGCACAAGGTCTTTGCTTGTGGCCTGCACAATAATGCCCTTTAGCATATTGCCCATAACGCCCTCTGCCCAGTACAGCTCTTTCAGCTGGGTTTCAAAAAGCGCCCGCAGTTCGGTAGCCTCATTATAATTATCCTTTGCAATGCTTGTTTGCATATTACTTGTTGTTTTGCAGGGTGTCTCCCGCCATTTTTACTTCGGTAGGCTCGCCGGCTGCGGCCTGTGCCTCCATTTTTGCACCCAGTGCCGGTTTGCCGCGGCTTATGTAAAACTGGTTTTCATGCGTTTCGAGCCCGGGGCCCTGCAGCTTATGGTTGTAGGGGTGCTGTGCCTGGAGTTTGTCTTCGGCTTTCTGTTCTTTTGTACGGGTATCGCACGATGCAAAAAGCGTAACGGCAACACCGGTAAACAGCATATATTTTAAAGCGGGATTCATCATAATCAAAGGCTTTTTAGTTACCTTAAAATTACCAATATGCTTTGGGCTGCGCTATACAATTAACGCATATTAACTTCAATTAACGCATGATTAACAGCGCTATACCTGCACTTCATCGTAAAAAATATTCATTTAAACGTTTTTCATCTATAATTTAATTACGTTAAAAAACAGGTCTGTATGTTTGCCGTATAAATAATGCAAACGACATAAAAATTACCAGTTTATACCAATGAAAAAATTACTACTTTTTGTTCCGTTCCTTTCTCTTTTTGTTGCCTGTTCAGCCGATACCGATACCGAAGAACTTGCTAACTATAAAACATCATATTCTCCGGCAAGGGAAATGCTTGTTTCAGAATTCCCTTCAGATGGCGCTTTAAACACAAGCTGCGTTAAAAAGCTATCGGCGGCTGCATCACTAAAAACAACAAATGGCCCGGGCACCGGCACACTTACTTTTACAGCCCAGGTTACTAATTCGCCATCAGGTAATTACAAGGCAAGGGTTGAAATACAGCAACTTTCAGATTGTGATGATTTTAACAGCACAACCGGAAACGCAGTAGCTTTTACAAACGATGTAATTTACAGCAATATAGGCACTAATGCCCCACAGGTTACAGGTGTAAGCCCGTCGGCTACATTTGCATGTTATAAGTGGAGGCTCGTTATTGAAGGAGTTTCAAATTCAGGTTCTGTAACCTGCAACTCTAAGACAGCATGGTATGACGCACCACTTTTTTAAGTACTTTGATTTTTTTAGTAGTGGAAAAACCATCGGGAAACCGGTGGTTTTTTGTTTTTATTAAATCATACTTAATAGTAGCGCTTTGTATTAAAAAGCTTACTACTTTTACACAAAATGCAACGCCATGAAATACCTTATTGCCTTACTTGCTGTTATTACCGCCTGTTCTGCCACAAAAGAAAATAAACTTAAGGAAATAGCTTCGCTGCCGCTTAAAGAGGTGTCAGGGCTTGAATATATAAACGGCAAGCTGTATGCCATAGAGGACAGTGGCAATAAAAACAAGCTGTACCGCCTGGGTTTAGACGGCAGTATTGAAAAATCATACACACAGGAATTTAAAAACATAGACTGGGAAGACCTTGCGTCTGATGCGCAGGGCAATATTTGCATAGGTGATTTTGGCAATAACGAAAACGACCGCAAAGACCTGGCTATTTATAAAGTGGCGGCTAATAAGCCCGACAGCCTGTTGTATAAAATAGAATTTAAATATCCTGACCAAACTGAATTTCCGCCAAAAAAGGCCGGACTACTGTTTGATGTTGAGGCGTTTTTTGAATACAAAGGCAATTTTTACCTGTTTACCAAAAACCGCAGCAAAGGTTTTGACGGCACCATAACCCTGTACAAAGTGCCCGATGCGCCGGGTAGCCATACGGCCACAAAACTGGGCACCATGAACACCTGCGACAACTACAAGCGTTGCGCCATAGCCGGGGCCGATATAAGCCCTGATGGAACTAAAGCGGTACTTATAAGCGGCGAAAACGTATGGCTGCTTACTGATTTTGCCAATGGCGATTTTGCCAAAGCAACCGTTAAGCAGCTCAACCTGGGCCACCTTACACAAAAAGAAGGAATATGCTTTAAAGACAGCAACACCCTGCTTATTGCCGATGAAAAAGACAACGGCACAGGTGGTAAACTGTATGAGGTAAAACTATCTGACCTATAAACCAAAGTTTAAATTTACCGCAAGGCGGGGGCCGTCGCTGCTAAAAAACAATTGTGTTTTTAGCGTAAGCATATCGGCGCCGTTTACCCAAAAGCCGCCACCGCTGCTGGTGTGCCATTTTTCGCTTTCTTCTCCCGGCAGCCACACACGCCCGTAGTCAAATCCGGCTGCAAGGCCATACTTAAGCGGTATAAAGCTTTTTACACTGCCTATGGTATAGTTTAAATCGCTGCTTTGGTACACAAAATGCCTGCCGGTAAAACGCTCGCGCCTAAAGCCGCGCAGCTCATTTCCGCCAAGGGTTGCCGCCTGGTAAAACTCAAAATTGTTATTAAAAATGGCCTTGCCTTTAACCGTAGTAGCAAATACAAGGGCGTTGTCTGATGTAATTTTGTGCACAAAGGTTATACCTGCCTCAGCATAAGGGAAACGCCTTTCAATTTCGTCAAGGCTTACTTTGTAGCCTGCCTGCACATAAAACTGCATACCCAGCGATGGCAGCGAACGGCTGTCAAAATTCTCAAATTTATACAGCGCTTCAAGCCCGCCATACTGGCGGTGTTCAAACAGCCTTTCGGCAATGGCGCCGGGCTGGTTTATAAAACGGCCGTTTGTACCGTCGACCTCTATGGTTTCAAACGGGGCTTTAAATTCTACAAAGCTGCCGTTGCGCCCCTCTTTAAAAAACGACGGCGCCACCCTGAATACCTGTAGCTTTACACGGTTGTAATTCATACCCAGGTCATCATCGTCATTGCCGGTTTCGTTACCCCATCCAAAAAAGTTTATGCTAAAATTAGGGCTGGTATACAGCGCATCGAGTGCAAAGTTCCAGCGGCTGGCAATATTCATAAACGTACCGCGGTAGCCCAGCTCAAAGCCGTGTGTGGCAAAAAAGTAATTGGCCCTTATGCTGTGCTTTTGCGAATAAGGCCTGCGGTTAAAGTTATTTACAGTATAATTTACCAATACCCCCAGCTTTAGTAAATCATCGGGGTTATAGCCCACCAGCGGATAGCCGGCCCATACGTTGTAGGCCGGTTTTTCAGGGTCGTAGCTGTTGGTTTCATAATCATCGCTAAGCATAAGGCGGGTTTTGCCGTCTACAGCATAACTGTTTTTCTTGCTTTTAAAGTCGTATATGCGCACGCGTTTACCGTTTTCAACAGTATATGTGTCGTTGTTCTGGCCGCCAATAAGGCGCAGCATAATGGCTTTATCGGGGTCGCCTTTTACCTCAAATACATCATCGTCATCAAGGCCGTATACCCAAATTTCCTTAGTCTCTTTTTTAGAATACGTGTGTTCTGTAAGCTTTTCCCCGCCGTCTTTTTTAAGGCTGTATACCTCCACTTTAGTGTGGCCTTCGGGCAGGCGGGTAATAACAAACTTCTCTTTCTTATCAGTACCCGTAACCATTACTGTGCTAAGCAGCACCTTGCGGTATGCCACGGCATAGTCGGCCAGTTTTTCACGGCGGGTCTTAAGGTTGGCCTTTATGGTTTCAATATGGCTGTCCTGCAGTTCCTGTGGCAGTTTGGCAAAAGCCTTATCAATAGCCTCATCGGTAAGGTGTTCTTTAAGGTATTGGGCCTCCTGTAGCCACTGCGCTTCGCCGGCCTCTTTTATCATGGTGAGGTCAAGCGCATAAGGCTCGCGGTTAAGCCATTTTACATTACGAATGTCATCTTTAAACGTTTGCATGTGGCGTAGCGCGGGTACATTCATAACTACAGATAGCAGCGCCCCGTCATATTTAGGGAACGCCTGGTCCCTGTCGCGCGGAATGGGCTTGTATACCACCTTGTCTTTACCGTCATAACGTGCCCAGCGCCACTGGTCGGCATGGCGGTCCCAGTCGCCCACCAGCATATCAAACAGCCTTACCCTAATGTAAGCGCCCTCATCAACGGTATACTTAGGGCTTTTAATCAGGTTGGCCAGTACATCGTCAGTCCCCTCAATATCATCGGCTTTGCCAAAGCTCTCAAGGTCTTTAAACTCCTTGCCAGGATGTTCCTCTACCATGTACAGCTCATCACCATACAGCTCGTTGTTTTCCTTAAGGGCATTTTGTTTGGGTATATAATACAGCTCAGGATTGGTGTGCAGTATGCCCACGGCTTCCTCAAGCTTATCTACAACAAATGGTGTGTAGGGATGCGCTGTGGTATAAAAGTCAAACAAAAAGTCTTCGGCAAAGGTATTTTCAAACTCATCGCCTACATATTTCTCTTTAAATGCCACCGCCTGAAGAAAACGCGTAGCGCTCTTTTTAACGCCGCGCATTACAAACTCACGGCCTTTTTTATCAACCAGGCGCAGCGAGTTACTCTGGTGGCCGCCGCCCATTCGCCCGGGTTCAAAACCACCGTGCAGGGTATCTATCTCCGCCACAGGAACCGTTACCGGCCTGCTGTATACATCGCTGTAATGTTTGCCAAATAAAAAGCGGTAAAAGCCACTCTTTTTAGTCATCTCCGGTGTATAGACTGATGTGGTTATGGTGGTAGGGAATGTATCAGGGTATTCCTTTAGCACAGGCTTGCTTTTTTGCAGCATGGTGCGCTCAAATATTTTTTCTTCACCATCGCCTTTAAGGGCAAAGTAAGTTACGCGCGCCAGTCCGCCGGGCAATACATCAAGTGTAGCATAGCCGGTGCCGCCATAGCTAAAATCATCGGGGTTTATGGCGCGGGCGGCCTCTACTTTACTGCCGCTGCCGCTAATAACCTGGTTAATGTTGTCTTTGTGTAAAAATTGCAGGTTGTGGTCGTGCCCGCTTAAAACCACCACATTGTTGCGGCCCTGTATAAGGGTTTTAATGCGGTTGCTTAGTGTGCTGTACACCCGGCTTTGCAGGTCTTGTGTACTGGCCCCCGAAGCCTTGCGCGCCAGGTTCATCATAGTGCCTATAACCGGCAGCGGTATTTTAACGCTAAGCGGAAAAAGCTGCTTTTGCATGCTAAACTGCCCGCCGTGTGTGCCGTTGCTCATAAGCGGGTGGTGTATGGCCAGCAGTATGGTTTTGTCCTGGTTTTTATTAATCAGGCTTTCCAGCTCGGTAAACATTTGCTCACGCGTTTTAATAGGGCAGTCGTCGTTTATAATAGGGTAGTGGTCCCAGTCTTCTATAAACCACTGGCTGTCTATAGTAATAAGGGTGATGCTGTCGCCTACCGAAATATCGTTAATACCGCAGCCATTTCCGGGTAGGAACACCTTTTTCTGGTCAATGTGTTTTTTTATGAATTTTTCCTGCTCGTTAAGCCCGTCAAGCCCGTTATACCAATCGTGGTTGCCGGGTATAAAATGGGTTTTGCCTTTAAAATTTTTGGCAATGGCTATTTGCGCCAGCAGCGATTCCTCGGCTTCCCGGCGGCCTTCTTCGCCTTCTTTTGGCATGCCCAGCGGATAAATATTATCGCCCATAAACATAAGGGTGGCATCTTTACCTTCCTTATCCAGCTTTTGCCTGATTATGCCCAGCAGTTTTTGCGCATGCGGCGCATTGGCATAGCCGGCATCGCCCACCAGGTAAAACCGGTGAACGGCAGGGGTTTGGGCTGTGCTATCGGCCGGCGGGCCTGCATTAACCCCATACTGCACATGGTGTGTGGCACACCCCGTTAGCAGGAAAATTACAGCCATAGATACCCCATAGCCAATATTTAACAATGCCTTGCGTTTAACCCAAAAGAATTTCATAATTTGGTGGTATAAAAATTTTCCTGCATGGATATTATTGAAAAGGCCGAGGCCCACGTGTTCAGCGTATTCAAAGATAAGCTATCTCCTGATTATATTTACCATAATTTTAACCATACCATGCGTGTGGTGCATGCGGCAGCAACCATTGCACAGGCCGAAGGGGTAAGTAAAGATGAGATGGAGCTGCTGGCGCTTGCCGCATGGTTTCATGACCTGGGCTATATAGATGGGGGCGATAACCATGAGGTGCGAGGCGGCGCAATGGCAAAGGCTTTTTTAGAAAAGGAAGGTTATGCACCTGAAAAAGCAGCTAAGGTAGCAAAGCTTATAGAGGCTACACAGCTGCATTATGACCCGCAGGATAATCTTGAAAATATTATTAAAGATGCCGATTGTGCACACTTTGCCGACCCCAATTATTTAGCAATAAGCGAGCTGCTGCGTGAAGAATGGCGTATAGTACAGGGGCAGGTTTTTAGCGATATTGAGTGGGCGGTGGCTAACAGGCTGCTGTTGCTGCACAAGCACCGGTACTACACTAACTATGCAAAAAATGTATTGCAGATACAAAAAGATGCCAATATTGCAGCATTACAGGAAGTGATTTACAACCTGAGTAATGCCAAGAAAAAGAAAGACAAAAAGAAAAAAGAAAAAGAGGAGAAGCAGGAACGGCCCGACAGGGGGGTGGAAACCATGTTTCGGGTAACGCTTAACAACCACACCCGCCTTAGCGATATTGCCGATAGTAAGGCTAACATATTGCTACAGGTAAACTCTATTATTATATCTATATCGCTTACAACGCTTATCCCTAAGTTAGACAGCCCCGGCAACAGCCACCTGGTTATGCCTACTTTTATCCTTATTTTGTTTACCACGCTGTCTATTATTTTTGCCATACTTTCTACAAGGCCCAAAGTTACCACCGGCACTTTTACGCGTGAAGATATTACCAACCGCAAGGTAAACCTGCTGTTTTTTGGCAACTTTTATAAAATGCCGCTTGAAGAGTTTGACTGGGCCATGAAAGAGCTTATGCGCGACCGCGACTACCTGTACAGCAGCATGATAAAAGACCTTTACTTTTTAGGAAGGGTGCTTAACCGTAAATATACCATGCTGCGTATTACCTACACCATTTTTATGATAGGTATTATAATATCGGTTCTTGCATTTGTAAATGCCTACAGGATGCTTTAAAACATTGCCTATGCAAACCATACCTGATTATAACGCCGCACAAACCGAAGCAGACAAAGCCATTTGCGATATTCTGTTTACCGAAATAAACCGCGCACTGCCGGAAGCCGAAAGTAAAATTTGGCACGCGCACCCCGTTTGGTTTTTAGACGGCAACCCTGTGGCGGGTTATAGCAAACTGAAGGGCAGCGTACGCCTGCTGTTTTGGAGCGGGCAAAGTTTTGACGAACCGGGCCTGCAAAACGAAGGCAAGTTTAAAGCCGCCGAAAAACGCTACACATCGGCAGGTGAGGTTGATACAACAGACCTGCAACGCTGGCTGCAAAAAGCCCGCAATATACAATGGGACTACAAGAACATTGTAAAACGCAAGGGAGTGTTAGAGAGACTGAAGTAATTGATGATTTGGTTATTTGTTAATCTGGTTATTTGGAAAAAAATATAATTCGGTTATTCGGTAATTCGATCTGTGTAGCTCACAAATAACTGAATTACCAAATTAACAAATAACCAAATTACCAGCTAACCTTGTATTTCATCGCCAAGTGCACCACCTTTTTGGTCTCAAAAAAGTCTTCTGAGAAATAGTCAGGCAATTCATAGATTGTAACCTTCTGGAAAACCGAAAGCTCTTCTGTTAAGTCGCCGCCTTTTAGGTATAAAATGCCGTTTGGCAGGGCATGGTTCTGGTCTTTTTTTACCTTGCCGCGCACCCATTTTACAAAATCAGGCATATTGGTAACGGCACGGCTTACAATAAAGTCGAACTCCTCATTAATGGTTTCGGCGCGTTTTTGCTCGGCGCGCACGTTTTTAAGGCCCAGGCCGTTTGCTACTTCCTGTACCACCCTTATTTTTTTGGCAATAACATCTACCAGGTAAAAATTGGTTTCAGGAAAAAGTATGGCCAGTGGTATGCCCGGAAACCCTCCGCCCGTACCCACATCAAGCACGCTTGCACCCGGCTCAAACGCCATAACCTTTGCAATGCCCAGCGAATGCAGCACGTGGCGGGTATAGAGCTCGTCTATATCCTTACGGCTAATTACGTTTATTTTGGCATTCCATTCTTCATACAGGCCTTTAAGCGCGGCAAACTGGTTTTTTTGCTCTTCTGTAAGATTCGGAAAATACTTAAGGATTTCCTCCATCGTTTTAAATTTTTGACAAAAGTAAGCAATTCAGTTGTCAATTTCCCGTTTAACATAGCCTGTACCTTAACATTAATAGTTAACTTTGAAGCCACATTATTAAGCACATGACCGTTACACCTCCTATATTTTCTAAAACCGACTCTGTAAAATTTTTCCGTACCCTCACCAAAAGGGTTAACGATTATTTTAAGGATAATAACATAAAAAGAACCGGCAACTGGAAACTGCACCTTAAAACGGTGGTTATGTTCAGCCTGTACCTGGCGCCTTATTTTGTACTGCTAACGTTAAATTTACCCTGGTGGGCGCAGCTGCTGCTTACCGTGGTTATGGGCGTGGGCATGGCCGGAATAGGCATGAATGTTATGCACGATGCCAACCACGGCTCTTACAGCAGCAAAACGTGGCTTAACAAGCTTATGGGCGGCAGTATGTATTTACTTGCCGGAAACGTAAACAACTGGCAAATTCAGCACAACGTGCTGCACCATACCTATACCAACATACATGGGCATGATGAAGACCTTGAGGCCGGGCGCATTATCCGCTTTAGCGAAAATGCTCAATGGCACAGGTTTCATAAGTTTCAGCACTACTATTCTATTTTCCTTTACGGATTACTAACCTTTAACTGGGCCATAACTACCGATATTAAGCAAATGCGCCGTTACATAAAGCGCGGGCTGAGCTATGGCGAGTTCCAGAGCCCTATAAAGCAGTGGACCATACTGGTTATTACCAAAATAATCTACATAGCCATCTGGATTGCCTTACCCATTATTATAGGCATTACCTGGTGGAAGGTACTATTAGGCTTCTTTGTAATGCACTACACCGCCGGGCTTATTTTGAGTGTGGTATTTCAATTGGCGCATATTGTAGAAGAAACCGATAACCCCGAGCCTAACGAACTGGGCGAAATGGAAAACACATGGGCCATTCACCAGCTGTACACCACGGCTAACTTTGCACCGAAGAACCGTTTTGTAAACTGGTTTACCGGCGGGCTTAACCACCAGATTGAGCACCATATTTTCCCTAACATAAGCCACGTGCACTACCGCAAAATTTCTAAAATAGTAAAGGAAACCGCACAGGAGCACAACCTGCCTTACCACGAGTTTAAGAGCATGAGGGGCGCCATAGCCGCACACTTTAAGCACCTTAAAGAACTGGGCATGCAGCCTGCAACGGTGTAGTTTTAAGGATATGTCAGCACCTTTTATATGTAATATTCTGCCGTTATTTTTATAACAGCCGTAAGCCTTGTTGTTAATAAGTACCGCAAAACAAACGCAAATGATATAAAAGCACTGTAATGAAACCTGTTATAGTTAATATTATAATTTCTATAATTATCTTTGCCCTGGTTTTTTACAGCCAGGCCGGTGTTTCTGGCGGAGATATGGCAATATTGCTTTTTACGGTTATGGCGGGGCTGGTACACATTACAATAGCTGCGCTTTATAATAAAACCGCTAAAAAAAGACAGGTATTGCCTATAGTAATGGCTATTATTGCCATGCTGGTTTTAGAGCTAATAACAGTACAGCTATTTGGGTTAGAAATAAACAGGTGGCTAAAACAATATAAATAACACAGATATAAAATGAACGCGCTTTCAGACAGGATCAACAACTTATCTACATCGCAAACGCTTGCCATGGCAGCAAAAGCCAGGGAACTTAAAGCCCAGGGTAAAGACATTATAAGCCTTAGCCTTGGCGAACCCGATTTCAATACGCCCGATTTTATTAAAGAGGCCGCCATACAGGCCATTCAAGATAACTACAGCACCTACAGCCCTGTAGACGGTTATGCCGAGCTTAAAGATGCTATTTGCCGCAAGTTTAAGCGCGACAACAACCTTGATTACAAGCCTGCAAACATTGTGGTTTCAACGGGTGCCAAGCAGTCGCTTTATAACATTTGCCAGGTTATGCTAAACCCGGGCGATGAGTGTTTGCTACCTGCGCCATACTGGGTAAGCTATGCCGAAATGGTTAAAATGGCTGAGGCAAACCCTGTTGAGGTCCCTACTTCTGTAGAGAGTGATTTTAAAATTACCCCAGAGCAGCTGGAAGCGGCCATTACGCCAAAAACCAAGCTGATGATGTTCAGCTCGCCGTGCAACCCAAGCGGTTCGGTTTACAACGAGGCTGAGCTTACTGCCCTTGCCAAAGTTTTAGAGAAATACCCTCAGATATATGTGGTATCTGACGAAATATACGAGCACATTAACTTTAGCGGCAACTTTTGCAGCATAGCTACCATACCGGGCATGTTTGACCGTACCATTACCGTAAATGGTGTGGCTAAGGCATTTGCCATGACCGGCTGGAGGATAGGCTATATAGGTGCCCCTGAGTTTATTGCCAAGGCTTGTACCAAAATGCAGGGCCAGGTAACCAGTGGTGCTAACAGTGTTGCGCAGCGCGCTACCATTACTGCCCTTGATGCCGACCCATCTGTTCTTAAAGACATGGTTGCTGCATTCCACAGCCGCCGCGACCTTGTAGTAGGCCTTATTAAAGAAATCCCGGGTATGAAAATCAACACGCCGGAGGGTGCGTTTTACGTGTTCCCTGATGTGTCTTCGTTGTTTGGTAAAACGCTAAGGGGTGTTGAAATCAAAAATGCTGACGACTTCTCTATGTACCTGCTTGAGCACGCTAACGTAGCTACCGTTACCGGAGATGCCTTTGGCAACCCAAGCTGCATCCGTTTTTCTTACGCCACCAGCGAAGATGTTCTTATCGAAGCACTACGCAGGATTAAAGAAGCGGTTACTGAATAGTATCTACAACATATTGCATAAAAAATCCCGCTCACAAGGCGGGATTTTCAATTTATAACGGGTTGACTTTACTTGCTTTCCGAAAGTTCTTTCAGGAGGTCCTCATACGTATAAGTGCCATCCTGGCGGTCGTTACCGCTGTAGTTAACCGATACCCGAAGTGCCTTAAGGCCGGTTACACCCTGCAGGTCTTCTACATCAAAAGTTTCAATAACATTGCCCAGCATACCCTTGTGCTGCAGGAACTGTATGTAGCGCCTGTATTCGGTTTCTTCTTTTTTCTGGGTATATACAATGGTTATCTTGCCTTTTTGGGTAATACGCTCCTTGGTGCCTTTTATGTTGCTTTTGTCAATACGCTTTTTAACCACCTCATAGCGGGCATTATAAGTGCCGTCTACATCAAAGCGTTTTTCATCCATACGGAAACGTATTGATATTGGGCTGCTGAACACCAGTATAAGCGATGTTACATCAAGCTCATAAGGCAGGCTGGGCTTTAGCTTGTAGTATTCGTTTTCCATTTCGCACATTACCTGCAACTGCCATAACCTTAGGTTGTTAAGATACAGTGGGCTGTAGGTGTGCTTGGGTGCTATACTGGCGCCTATGTACAGGTTATGCTCAACGCCATCGGTTTTAAAGCGCTCATAATAGTGCGGAAAGAAACTCTGGGCATCAGCCTGTTTCTCATCGAGCACATTAGCCATGTGTTTGTTTATAAGCCCCAGGGTTTCATCAAAATCCTTACGGCTGTCATACACCATTTTTATCTTGTTGTCCAGCGTTTTAAAGTAGGTGGCAATCTTGTCGTGCACCTCGCCGTTTGGCGAATCAAAATGCTGCAACACAGGGTGTACTTCATTTAAAATATAGCCCTGTACGGTAGCTTCAGTATCAGCCTTAAGTTCTTTTTTAAGGTCTTCCTCTATGCTTTCCAGTTCATAAATGTGCTGCTCAATAAGCGGTAGTTTTTCCTGCTTAAATATAAACCTGAACAGCTCCAGCAGCTTGGTTACCTGTAGGGCAAGGTCTTTTTCGGTACTTTCATTACGCGCCGTGCTGCTGCCTTTAACGTCTATCTGGCCATAAAGCGGGTATACCTCCCTAAACACGATTTCCTTGTAGGCATCGCGGTTGCTTTTGTTGCTTATGTGAGACAGCGCCTCTTCCCTGAATTTCCAGTATACACTGTGGTGTATGGCCGTATATTCATTTTGAATTATAGCGTCAATCTCATTTTGAAGCTCGCCATAATAGCGCTCAATAGTATCGGTAATAAACGGCAGCAAGTAGTCAAGCTTATTGGCATTTATACTGTTAAGCTCCTGCGGGCGGCTCGATACCATTTCTATAAAGCCATACAGCTTGTCGTTTTTAAGTACCGGTGCCAATATGCAGCTGCGTATGTTTTGAGACAGCAGGTGGTCTAAAAATTCCGACTCATCAGGGTTTTCATTCCTGTAGCGTTCCACATCGCTAATGATAAGGTATTTGCGCTTGGTAAGCATATCATCAAGCGTTTCGTTGCACAGTACGCTGTTGCATTCAATCTCGCTCTTATCAGTAAGAATATGGCTTTTTATATTGCCAAAAGGCGCTACGGTAAAAACGTTGTCTTCGGTATTAACTTCGGTAAAGCCAATACGCAAATCAGGTATTTTGTATATGGAGCGGAAAATAGACTCAATATTGCCTTCGGTAGTTTCATTAAAATCGTCATTAGCCAGCAGGTTGCCTTTCAGGTTGCTAATGGCGCTTTCGGTAGTAGCATCAAACAGGCTTACTATACCAAAGCCTTTGGTAATCCAGCTCCCTTCAGGGAATTTTTCTTTCCAAAGCTCAAGGTCGTCAAAATTGTCAATCAGCAGGTCTACATCTTCCTTTGTAAGCTTTACCGCTCTTTCGGTAGGTATAATATCCATAAAATCGGCATTATACAAAATGCGGTAGTGCCTCATTATGCCATCGGCATCAGGAATATCATAAAACAGCGGCGTGCTGAAATCAAGGTGGTAGCCGTAGTAAAAATTAAGCACCAAACAGCCGCAGAAAACATAAAACTGGTGGTCGTCAAAATTGCGTATAGACATACCAAAGTCTACACCGGCTTCGTTTAATATTTTGTCAAAACGGGCTGTACGGTTAAAGGTAAGGTTAAAAAACGGCATGGTGGCCGCTTTAATCTCGTTGTTGGTAAGTGCCGTGGGGAACAGGTCGGCCAGCAGGTTTTTAATAAGCTGCTTGTGTTTTTCAAGTAACGAAAAATCAGTAATCCCCTCGCGCAGCTCCGGAAACTGGTTGGCATGGTCCAGTAGTGCCTTTGCATAATCAGCCCTGTAGCCTTCTTCATTAGTGGCTATGTTTTCCAGTGTTTCCAGCACTCCGTGAAATGCTATAACCGGAAAAAGCGGGCTGGGTTTTTGTAATCCCTCTTCCATCTTCTTCATTGGATTTGTCAGTGCAAATGTACTAAAAAAACTAATGTTGTATACATAAGTATACGGAATGTAACTGCCTTTCAGATTGTAAGGTTTTGCTAAAAAACACAAAAAGTTTATGTAATTTTATCCGCATGAACCCACTGCTCAGCATCAGCCACGTAACCATTTCGGCCCGAAAGGAAGGCCAATGGCAGCCCATTGTAAAAAACAGCGATTTTGTACTGAACCAGAACGAAATACTGGGCATTGTGGGCGAAAGCGGCTCGGGCAAATCGGTCACTTCGCTGGCTATAATGGGGCTGTTGCCAAAAGGCATCCTTCAGGTAACCGAAGGCAAAATTGAGTTTGAGGGTAAAGATGTTTCGGCGCTAAGCCAAAAAGAACTGCGCAATTTGAGGGGTAATGATATTGCTATGATTTTTCAGGAGCCCATGAGCTCGCTTAACCCGTCGTTAAAATGCGGCTACCAGGTAGAGGAAATCCTAAAGGAGCATACGCAGCTTTCGGCAAAGGAAATAAAAGCCCGTGTGCTGGAACTGTTTGAAAAAGTAAAGCTGCCCAACCCTGCTGCTATTTACAACCGTTACCCGCACGAAATTTCAGGGGGGCAAAAGCAACGCGTAATGATAGCCATGGCCATTGCCTGTAAGCCCAGAGTGCTTATTGCCGATGAACCCACCACAGCGCTCGATGTTACCGTGCAAAAGGAAATAATACTGCTGCTGAAAGAGCTGCAACAGGAAACGGGTATGAGCATAATTTTCATATCGCACGACCTGGCGCTGGTAAGCGATATTGCCAACCGCGTTATTGTTATGTTCCGGGGCGATATAGTAGAGCAGGGCAGTGCGCAGGATATTTTTAGCAACCCGCAGCACACCTATACCAAGGCATTGATAAGTTCGCGCCCATCGCTTGATGTGCGCTTAAAACGCCTGCCTACCATACAGGATTATCTTAACGGCACCGTTCAGGAAATGGAAGTTACGCCTGAAATGCGGGCTGAAAAGCATAAAGCACTCTACGCCCAAACGCCACTGCTAGAAGTAGTGAATGTGGAGAAGGAATACCTGTCGTCTGCCGGGTTGTTTGGCAAAAGCCAGAGTTTTAAAGCTGTGAACAATGTAAGCTTTAAAATTTACGAAGGCGAAACCCTTGGCCTTGTGGGCGAATCTGGCTGCGGTAAGAGCACGCTGGGTAATGCCATACTACAGCTTGATAAGGCTACTGCCGGTAAGATTTTGTACCGCGGTGTAGACCTCACCACGCTTTCGCAGAAGGAAATACGCCAGTTAAGGCGCGAAATACAGATTATCTTCCAGGATCCTTATTCGTCGCTCAACCCGCGCCTAACCGTGGGCCAGGCCATTACCGAGCCTATGAAGGTACACAAGCTGTATGCTAATGATAAAGAACGCCGTGAAAAAGCCATAGAAATCCTTACTCGCGTAGGGCTGGGGGAGGAGCATTACAACCGCTACCCGCACGAGTTTAGCGGCGGCCAGCGCCAGCGTATAGGCATTGCGCGCACCATTGCCCTGCAGCCAAAACTTATTGTATGCGATGAGTCGGTTTCAGCGCTCGATATTTCTGTACAGGCGCAGGTGCTTAACCTTTTGAATGAATTAAAGGAGAATTTCGGGTTCACGTATATCTTCATTTCGCACGACCTTGCCGTGGTAAAATACATGAGCGACCAGGTGCTGGTTATGAACAAGGGGCAGATTGAGGAAATGAATGAGGCCGATGCGCTGTATGCCCATCCGCAAAAGGAGTACACTAAAAAACTGATTGCCGCCATACCCAGCCACGACTAAATTTAGGCTTGTCTAAAAATTATTTTTAATTTTGCAGATAATGTGTATATTTGTGCATATTGTATTGTTTGCAAATGACTTATTCTGAAGAAAATTACCTCAAAATAATATACCACCTTAGTGCCAATGCCCCAAAAGGAAGTATAACCACTAACGCCATTGCTGCCGAAATGGAGAGCAAGCCGTCTTCGGTTACTGATATGGTACAGAAGCTGGCCGATAAAGGGCTTGTAGCCTATAAAAAATACCAGGGTGTTTCGCTTACCGATGAAGGCCTGTTTACCGCACTTATGATTGTGCGCAAGCACCGCCTGTGGGAAGTATTCCTGCTTGAAAAGCTCGACTTTAGCTGGGATGAGGTGCACGATGTAGCCGAACAGCTGGAGCACATAAAATCTGAAAAGCTAACCAATAAGCTTGAGGAGTTTCTGGATTTTCCTACCGAAGACCCGCACGGTGACCCGATTCCTGACCGTAACGGCAAGCTGCCCAAGATGGATAAAAAACTGCTTAGTGAAATAGGCGTGGGTAAAAAAGTAATATGTGTGGGGGTTAAAGACAGTTCGTCTGCCTTTCTTCAGTATCTCGACAAACAGCAAATTGCCCTTGGTTCAGCCTTAGAGGTGGTATCTAAAGAAGATTTTGACCTCTCGCTGCAACTGCGTGTAAACGGTCGCGATGTGGCTGTTTCTAATAAAATAGCATCTAACCTTTTTGTAAAAACCGTATAAGCGCATGGCACCACACAGCAACAACCATTCGCTTGAAGAAGTACACGAAAGCGTAAGTGTAAACCAGGCCAAGTCGCCATGGAAAAAGTTCCTGGCATTTTTTGGCCCCGCCTACATGATTAGCGTGGGCTACATGGATCCCGGCAACTGGGCTACCGATATTGAGGGGGGCAGCCGTTTTGGCTACAGCCTACTCTGGGTACTGCTCATGAGTAACATTATGGCGCTTTTGCTACAGGGGCTTAGCGCAAGGCTGGGTATTGTAGCGCGACGTGATTTGGCACAGGCCAGCCGCGAAACCTACCCCAAGCCGGTAAACCTGTTCCTGTGGTTTTTAGCCGAGATTGCCATTGCCGCGTGCGACCTTGCCGAAGTATTGGGTATGGCCATAGGCCTTAAGCTGCTGTTTGACCTGCCCATGCTGTGGGGGGTGGGCATAACCATGTTTGATACCTTCCTGCTGCTGTTCCTTATGAACAAAGGCATCAAGAAAATGGAGGCGTTTATTATAGGGCTTATTGCCATAATTGGCCTTTCATTTTTAGCAGAAATGTTTTTTGCCAAGCCCGATATTGGTGAAGTGGTAACCGGCCTTGTACCCACCATGCCAAGCATGGAGGCACTGTATATTGCCATAGGTATTATTGGTGCTACGGTTATGCCGCACAACCTGTACCTGCACTCATCGTTAGTGCAAACCCGTAAGTTCGACCGCACGTTTCAGGGTATAAAACAGGCTATTAAATATAACCTGGTCGATTCTGTTATAGCGCTTAACCTGGCATTTTTTGTAAACGCCGCTATATTAATACTTGCAGCCAGTACGTTCTTTACCATAGGCCGCCACGATGTGGCCGATATTCAGGATGCACATAAACTTCTGGAACCTATGCTGGGTAACTGGGCGGCTATACTGTTTGCGCTGGCGCTTATTGCCGCCGGGCAAAGCAGTACCATAACGGGCACGCTTGCAGGTCAAATTGTAATGGAAGGCTACCTGCACCTGCGCATACAGCCGTGGGTGCGCCGCATTGTTACGCGCCTTATAGCCATATTACCGGCGTTTTTAACCATTGCCTATTACGGCGAAGAATCAGCCGGGAGTCTGTTGGTATTTAGCCAGGTGGTATTGAGTTTGCAATTGGGCTTTGCCATAATACCGCTTATCCATTTTGTGAGCGATAAAACCCGTATGAAAGAGTTTGCCATAGGCCCGTGGACAAAAGCGGCTGCCTGGGCCATAGCGCTGGTTATTGTGGGGCTCAATGCCCGCCTTGTATATGATGAATTACACGGTTGGATAACCGAGACCGATAACCCTGTGCTTATTTGGGGTGTTGTAGTGCCCGTAGTGGCCTTTACCGCGGGTATGCTGGTGTATATAGCCATTGAACCGTTTGTGTTGAAGAGCAGGGCTAAAAATACGCCCGGCCTGCACCTTACACCTGCCGTGCTGCATGAGCTGCCTGAGCGCCACATGTACCAAAATATTGCCATAGCCCTTGATTTTAGTAAAACCGACAGCCAAACGCTGGCTTCGGCATTGCAGCTTGGGGGCAGGGGCGCAAACTATACCCTTATGCATATTGTAGAAACCGTTGGCGCTATGGTGCACGGCGAGCAGGCACAGGATTTTGAAACCAATACCGATAAAGAATTTTTAGAGCGCTACAAGCAAAGTTTACAGGAACAGGGATACAAGGTTTCGGTACAGCTAAGCTTTGGCAGCCCCAAAAAGCAAATACCAAAAATCATTAATGAAAATGGCACTTTTGATATCCTGATACTGGGTGCACATGGCCACAACTTCTTTAAAGACCTTATTTTTGGCACTACCGTAGATGCTGTTAGGCATAAGGTTAAAATACCGGTGCTGATTATTAAGGACTAAAAATATGGAAGAGAATATACCAGAATGGCATAAGGACATTGTTTTAAACCGAATGGCTAATGCTAAAGAGGAAGATTACGTAGACTGGAATGAGGCTAAGTTGCGAATCAGGCGGCACAATAACAGGTTGAAAGAATAAAAAATCTGTGTCATCCGCGTTCCATTGTTTCCCACCACTTCTCAAAAATAATATCCTGCTCCAGGTTAACCAGCTGCCCAATCAGGGGTGTAATCAGTGGCATGCCCTGTTTTTCAGCCTCAGCGCTTACACGGATAATAGGTTCATCCCAGGCGTGCAGGGCAAGTGCAAATTTTGCAAAGTGCACCGGCATCAGCTTTTTGGTACGTAGTTCCTGCGCGGCGGTAACCACTTCTTCGGGCATCATGTGTATGTGGTGCCAGTATTCGTTATACTGCCCGCATTCTAACAAAGCCAGGTCAAATGGGCCGTGCTGTTCGCCAATGGTTTTAAAATGGGTGTCATAACCGCTGTCACCGCCTAAAAACAGTTTATGCGTTGGTGTTTGCAGTACAAAGCCGCCCCACAGGTATTTATTGCGTATAAACGTCCGCCCCGAAAAATGCCTGCCGGGCACTACAGTGGCCGTAAAGCCGTCTTTAAGGTTAAGAACATCATTCCAGTCGCCTTCCTGAATAATAGCGGCGTTATAGCCCCAATATTCCAGGTGTGCGCCGTTGTCAAGGCTAGTCACTACATTTTTAACCTTTGGCTTTAGCTTAATAACGGTATCATAATCCAGGTGGTCCCAATGGTCGTGGCTAATAAACAGGTAGTCAATTTCAGGCATGTCTTCTGCCTTGTAAATATCGCTGCCTTTAAATGCCCTTGTTGTGGCTGCAATAGGTGAAGCATAGCCACTCAGTACCGGGTCAATTAGTATTGTTTTGCCATCTATTTGTATAAAGTAAGACGAATGCCCAAACCACACCAGCAGGTTTTGGTTGGGGTCAAGGTTTTTAAGGTCATGCTTTTGCGATGGTATAGGTTGCGAAGGCTTGTTACGCTTATCCCTCCCAAAAAAGAATTTTACGAATACTTTAAACATTGTGGCGCCTTCGCTCAGGTTGGGTGTGTAGCTTTGGTTCTGGAACTCGTTATCCCGATAATGTGGTGAGGCCAGTATGTGCTGCAACCTCTGGCCCTTAGCCTTTTTGCCAAATTTTGGATGTTGAAAGAAAAGATAAACTGCTGCAATAAGCAATAGTAGTATAGAAAGTAGTATGTATAGAAACATTGGGTAGTAAATATGCTATCAAAAGTATGTAAAAAGTAAATTGAAAGATTTACCAAATGGCAATAAATAATATGTGGGCTTGCCTTTGGTAGCCATTATGTGTTATTTTGCAGTATGAACCAGGAGATAGATATACAACTCCCACACAACATAACGCTTACCGTAAAGCGTGAAGATTTGCTGCACCCGCATATTTCGGGTAATAAATTCCGTAAGCTTAAGTATAATATTCTACAGGCTAAGGCTGAGGGTAAAACTGCGCTGCTCACTTTTGGCGGGGCTTACAGCAACCATATAGCCGCCGCAGCTGCCGCAGGCAAGGAGTATGGCTTTAAAACCATAGGCGTAATAAGGGGAGAAGAACTGGTTAATAAAATTGGGGATAACCCAACACTTTCTTTTGCAAAGGGTTGCGGTATGACGTTTAACTTTGTAAGCAGGGAAGCCTACAGGCAAAAAACCGACCCTGTTTTTATTGAAGCGCTTAAAGCCAAATATGGCGATGTGTACATCCTGTCGGAAGGTGGTACTAATGCACTTGCCATACAAGGTTGCGAAGAAATACTAACGCCTGAAGATGATGTATTTACACACGTTTGCGTGGCTGTGGGTACAGGTGGCACCATAAGCGGTATTATAAACAGCGCTAACCCACACCAGCAGGTACTGGGCTTTCCGGTGTTAAAAGGGGCGGGTTTATCGGCTGATATCCTTAAATTTGCCCAAATAGGCAACTGGCAGCTGGTTGAAGGCTATCATTTTGGCGGATACGGCAAGGTAACACCCGAGCTTATTATCTTTATGAATGATTTTTTTGAGAAGGCCGGCATATTGCTGGACCCGGTGTATACGGCAAAGCTGTTTTTTGGCGTTATAGACAGGGTTAACAAAGGCCTTTTTCCGCAGGGCGCGCGCATTTTGCTCATACATACGGGCGGCTTGCAGGGCATAGCGGGAATGAATAACGAACTAATAAGAAAAAAACTACCTGTAATAAAAACGTGATATAATGCTAAGGAAAATTTGTGTTTTACTACTCATCGGTGCTGTATCTGCAAGCTGCGGCAGCCGCAAAGCCCACATCCAGACTACTAAAAATAAGCCTAAAAAAACCCGTACTACACACGTTTCTAAAACCGAAACCGCTTCAAACAATAAAAAAGACGACAGGCAGGTAGAGGTGCTGGAGTCTACCTCTAAAACCACCGTGTATGCCGACCTTGTAAAGGAATACATTAATACCTATAAAGATATTGCCAAAGACAATATGCGCAGGCATGGCATACCGGCCAGTATTACGCTGGCGCAGGGTATACTTGAAAGCGGTGCAGGTAAGGGTACACTTTGCGTTACCGCAAACAACCATTTTGGTATAAAATGCCATACCGACTGGACCGGGGATAAGGTATACCATGATGATGATTCTGCACAGGAGTGTTTCCGTAAGTATGCAAAGCCATCTGAGTCTTTTGAAGACCACTCACAGTTCCTTACCACACGCGGGCGCTATGCCGCTTTGTTTAAGCTTGATAAAGACGATTATCAGGGCTGGGCTAAAGGGCTTAGGGCTGCGGGCTATGCTACCGACCCAAAATATCCTGAAAAGCTAACCGGCCTTATTGAGCGCTATGACCTTGCCCAATATGACGCTGAGGTGTTGAGTAAAAAATATGAGCCTAAAGTTAAGAACGAGCCTGCGGTAGTGAGTGCGCCTAAACCGGCGCCTACTGTTGCCAGCCAGGCCGCTAAAGAAGAAGCATCTGTAGGCGCAAATGAATACAAAGTGGTTAAGGGCGATACCATGTATTCTATCTCTAAAAAGCACAACCTGACCGTAGACCAGCTTATGCAGCTTAACGGCCTTACTACAAACGCCCTTTCTATAGGGCAGGTTTTAAAAGTAAAATAAAGATTTTATGTTATACGAACGCAGCAGCCGCCTTTTTGCCGAAGCAGAGCAGGTAATACCCGGCGGCGTAAACTCTCCGGTACGGGCTTTTAAAGCCGTGGGGGGCACACCAATTTTTATAAAAGAAGCAAAAGGCGCCTATCTTTATGATGAAGACGGCAACCGCCTTATAGATTATATCAACTCATGGGGGCCTATGATTTTAGGCCATGCCTATGCACCTGTGGTAGATGCCGTTATTGAAAAAGCTAAAAAAGGTACGTCTTTCGGTACGCCAACCGCGCTTGAAACCGAGATTGCAAAGCTGGCGGTAAACATGGTGCCCAATATTGATAAAATACGTTTTGTAAACAGCGGTACAGAGGCATGTATGAGTGCTATTCGCCTGGCACGTGGCTACACCGGCCGGGAAAAGATTATAAAATTTGCAGGCTGCTATCACGGGCATTCTGATTCGTTTTTGATACAGGCGGGTAGTGGTGCCATAACTTTTGGTACGCCAAACAGCCCGGGTGTAACGCAGGGCACGGCTAAAGACACGCTGCTGGCTACCTATAACGACCTTGATAATGTAAGGGCATTGTTTGAGGCTAACCCTAAAGAAATAGCGGCCATAATTATAGAGCCTGTTGCAGGTAATATGGGTTGTGTGCCCCCCGCTGAGGGCTTTTTGCAAGGCTTAAGAAACCTGTGTGATGCTAATGGTACATTGCTTATTTTTGATGAGGTAATGACGGGTTTCCGTTTGGCTAAAGGTGGTGTGCAGGAATTATTTGGCATAAAGGCTGATATTGTAGCGTTTGGCAAGGTAATAGGCGGCGGGCTCCCTGTAGGGGCTTTTGCTGCCCGTAACGAGATTATGAATTACCTGGCGCCGGTTGGGCCGGTATACCAGGCAGGAACACTAAGCGGTAACCCGCTGGCTATGGCTGCCGGTTTTGAAATGCTGAAAGCCCTTGACGCCGATGCCGAAATATTTATAAGGCTTGATGCCAAAACATCGTACCTTGAAACGGGTATAAGGAACATACTTGAAAAGAAAGGCATTGCCTTTACCATAAACCGTGTGGGCAGTATGATATCGGTACATTTTGATGCAAGGCCGGTAACTGATTTTGCAACGGCAGGCTATGGTAATAATGACAGTTTTAAGAAGTTCTTTCACGGGCTGCTGGCTGAAGGGGTTTATATAGCACCATCGGCTTATGAAACGTGGTTTATTACTGATGCATTGACTTATGATGACCTTAACTTTACACTGCAGGCAATAGAAAAAGTAGCAGATACATTGTAGTGTTGTAGCAATACATAACAAAAACACCCCTGAAATTTCAGGGGTGTTTTTGTTTATTCAATAAACTTCTTAGTGCGTAATTTTTTTAAGCACTTCCGGCTTACTGTTTAGTTTTTCAAGCTGCTCTGGTGTTAATGTGGCTTTTATTTTGGCATCTATAGCCTGCCAAATTGAGCTTTTGCGCTCGTCTGTGAGAGCGTCTGAAAGCGAACGGTGCTTTTGCTCAAACAGGCTTTTAAAGTCCCGCATTTGCGCTGTTGTAAGGCCGCCTACGGTTTCATTAAGGATTTTGGTATCGTTAACAGCTGCCTGCTGTATTTTAGATTCTTTGCTGTCGGCTACGGCAGCAGGTTTGGCAGCAACGGCAGGCTTAGCCGTTTTCTGGGCGCTTGCTGTAAAGCTAACGCCAAGCATAACAATAAATAAAGCAATTATCTTTTTCATAGCGGGTGGTTAAAAAATTATTAAGTCAAATCTAATTATTTTGTTGCTTGCGGCAAAGGTTTGATAGTAAATTATTTATGGCAATTTAAAAAAAAGAGCCGCTTTTGTAAGCGGCTCAGATTATCTTTTAATAAAGAAATTATTTTTTACCTGTAAGCTGGTTTAGCAGCGTAGGGTTTTGGCTAAGCTTAGTAACCTGGTCTGGTGTAAGTGTAGCGTTTATTTTCATTTCAATAGTTTCAGCAAGGGCTTTTTTACGCTCATCGCTAAGTCCTTCTGCAAGGTTACGGTATTTGTACTCAAATAGGCCCCTGAAACTTACCATCTGGTCATCAGATAGTTTTACAAATTCATTAAGGGCTTTTGTATCTGCCTGGGCACCCTTTTGAATTTCAGCTGCCTGTGCCCTCTGCTCTTTAGTCTGGGCAGGTTTGGCAACGGCTTTTTTCTGAGCGCTTGCCGTAAAGCTAACACCCAGCATAAGAACGAATAAAGCAATTATTTTTTTCATGATAAACGGTATTTGTTTAGTGTTTATAAAGCCAAATCTAACTATTTTGTAAAACATCACAAAACTTTAACACTAAAAAATTATCTCCTGTGGTGTTTTTTCATTTTTTTAGCACGCTTTGTGATTTTCTCATGGCGCTTGTGCTTCATCTTCTCAAACTTTGCAAACTGGTCTTCTGTTAGTATTTTCTTTAGCTCGCGCTTAGCCGAAATCTGATTTTCTAACTTCCTGTTTTGCATTGCAAAGCGTTCATCGGGGCTAAGTTTTTTACCTGCTTCGCGGTTGGCTTTATGCTGCTCCATGGCGGTTTGCCTCTCTTTAGCCTGGGTGGTAAATACTTTTTGCAGTTCGGTTTGCTGCTTATCAGTAAGGTCAAGCTGCAGGGTTAGTTTTTTAGCCCTAAGTTCAGCCCTTTGTTCGGGGGTAAATGGGTCGCGGTGTTCTTTGCGTGGGCCATGTTCACCATCATGCCTCCTGTTGTGCTGCTGTGCACTCATTGTTAACCCCATCATCATTGCCATTGCTACAATCCACGTTTTCATATTTTTTATTTTTTAATTGTTATATCCATAAGACATTCAGTAAAATAAAAAGTTTAATTACGGGTTGTGTTAATTTTTTTTGATGCCTGTGGTTTGCAGCAAATAAAAAAGCCTTTGAGCAGAAACTCAAAGGCTTTTTTGTATTGTTACTTAAGGGTTTATCCTTTATATTCAACCGTTTTGCTGTCGCCCTCTACGGTAACTTTTACAAGCCCGTGTTTAGAAAGGCCTTTCATTGCGGCATCCCATTTCTTGCCGCTCAGGCCAGCCTGGGTTTTAAGTGCATCAAGGGCCAGCTGTCCGGCAGCTTTAAGAAGTTCGGCAACGGCTTTTTCATCTTCGGTAAGCTCAGGGCCTTTTTTCTCCGGCCTCATTTGCGGGAAGAACAGCACTTCCTGTATGCTTGGGTTGTTGGTAAGGAACATGATAAGCCTGTCCATACCTATACCAAGCCCGCTTGTTGGCGGCATACCATACTCCAGCGCACGAAGGAAATCATTATCAATAAACTGTGCGGCTTCAACGTCGCCACGCTCACTTAGTTTCAGTTGCGCTTCAAAACGCTCGCGCTGGTCTATAGGGTCGTTTAGCTCGCTGTAGGCATTGGCAATTTCTTTGCCGCACACCATAAGCTCAAAACGCTCAGTCAGTTCAGGGTTATCGCGGTGTTTTTTACACAGCGGGCTCATTTCGATAGGATAATCGGTAATGAATGTAGGCTGAATAAAGTTGCCTTCGCATTTTTCGCCAAATATCTCGTCTATAAGCTTGCCTTTGCCCATGGTTTCGTCTACGGCAATACCCATACCTTTTGCAGCTTCATAAAGCTCTTCTTCGGATTTTCCGGTAATGTCAAAGCCGGTGAATTGCTTAATGGCGTCGGTCATGGTTACGCGTGCATAAGGCGCTTTAAAATCTACCTTGTGTTCGCCAAAGGTGGCTTCTGTAGTACCGTTAACCGCCTGTGCGCAGTGCTCCAGCAGGTTTTCGGTAAACTCCATCATCCAGTTGTAATCTTTATAGGCTACATATATTTCCATAGCCGTAAACTCAGGGTTGTGGGTGCGGTCCATACCCTCGTTACGGAAGTTTTTGCTAAACTCATACACACCGTCAAATCCGCCCACAATAAGGCGTTTTAGGTACAGCTCATTGGCAATACGCATATAAAGCGGAATATCAAGGCTGTTGTGGTGTGTTATAAACGGCCTTGCGCTGGCACCACCGGGAATAGACTGTAGTATTGGGGTTTCTACCTCAAAGTATCCTTTATCGTTAAAGAAGTTACGCATGGCAGTATACAGCTTTGTACGCTTTACAAATACCTCTTTAACCTGCGGGTTAACCACAAGGTCTACATAGCGCATGCGGTAACGCAGCTCTGGGTCGGCAAAACCGTCAAATACATTGCCTTCGCTATCTGTTTTTGGTAGCGGAAGCGGGCGCAGGGTTTTGCTAAGCAGGGTAAAGTTTTCTACCCAAACCGATTTTTCGCCTACCTGGGTAGTAAACAGCTTACCTTCAATACCTATAAAGTCGCCAAGGTCTACCAGTTTTTTAAACACCTCGTTATAAAGGGTTTTGTCTTCGCCGGTGCAAATTTCATCGCGGTTAACGTAAATTTGTATACGGCCATCGCTGTCCTGAAGCTCGGCAAAAGAAGCCTTGCCCTGTATGCGCATGCTCATTACACGGCCGGCTAAAACCACCTTCTTGCCTTCAGAAAAGTTTTCCTTAACCTGTTTACTTGTAGTGTCTACCGGATACAGGTTAGCGGGATATGGATTAATGCCGAGGTTCCTCAGCGCGTCCAGTTTTTCTCTGCGGATAATTTCTTGTTCTGAAAGCTGCATGATTATTTAATGTTTTAAGCGTGCAAAGATATGTTAATCCGTATAAATAAGCAATGAGGCCAAATTATCAAACAGATATGTTACAGGAATTTTAAAAAGTATATATTTGGCATTAAATAATCACACTAATCAATAATGAAAACAAGATTACTACTGGCGCTTGGCGCTTTTGTTGGGTTTTTAACCACCTCATGTAATATTAATGAAACCATTACTTTTAGCGAAGACGGCAGTGGTGTTATGAAACTTGAAATGGACGGCGAACAGCTAATGGCTATGGCCGGCGGCCAAATGGGCGATAAAAAAGAGCGTATTGACTCTACTTTTAACTTCCGTGAGGTGTTTAAAGGCAAGGCTGATAGTATTGCCAAACTGCCCAAAGCTGAGCAGGACAGGATTAAGGCGCTTCAAAACCTTGAAGGGCACCTGCTTATGGACAGCGAAAGCGGCGAACTTAAAATAACATTTGACAACAAGTTTAAAAATGCCAGTGAACTTGTTAACATGATGAACGGTACATCTGAATTTAAGAAAGGCTTTTTAAAAGGCGCTGCCCAGGGTATGCAGGAAGAAGGTATGCCGGATATGGGCCTTGATGATGCCGAACCTGCTATTACCTATTCTTATGACGGTAAAAAGTTTAAGAAAACCGTAGCTGAGGTGCCACCGAAAGAAGAAGAGGAGGAGAATGAGATAATGGCCCAGTTGTACCAGGCATTTGAAGGCTCTACATATACGGTTAACTACAAATTTCCTAAGAAAATTAAATCAGTATCTAACAAAGCAGGTAAAATAAGCGATGATAAAAAGACTGTTACCGTAGTGTATCAGCTTGTAGATTATATGGATAACCCTAAGTCTATGGATCTTGAGGTTGTTTTTGAATAACCCCCTATTAAAAAATAATGTAAAGCCGTGCCACAAGGTGCGGCTTTTTGTTTTGTAAAACCAGGCTTAGTATTTTGTAACTTTGTAATGTATTTAGATGTAATGCAATGAATAAGATAGTAGAGCTACAGGACCTGGGTGTAATGGATTATAAAGAAGCGTGGGATTACCAGGAAACCCTTTTTCAGCAAACGGTAGATATTAAAATAGCCAACAGGAGGGAGGGTACTGCTACCCAAACCCCTAATTACCTGCTTTTGGTTGAGCATCCGCACGTTTATACACTGGGCAAAAGCGGCGATTTTAGTAACCTGCTTATAAATGAAAAGCAGCTTGCCGAAAAAGATGCCGTATACTATAAAGTAAACAGGGGGGGCGATATAACATATCACGGCCCGGGGCAGATTGTGGGTTACCCTGTGCTTGACCTTGAAAACTTTTTTACAGATATACACAAATACCTGCGCCTGCTGGAAGAAACCATGATTATGGTGCTGGCAGACTATGGCCTTAGAGGCGAACGTAGTGATGGCGAAACCGGCGTGTGGCTTGATGTGGGCACGCCCTTTGCCCGAAAAATATGCGCCATGGGTGTAAGGGCATCGCGCTGGGTTATTATGCACGGTTTTGCACTTAATGTAAATGCCAACCTGGGTTATTTTGATAATATTATTCCATGTGGCATTAGGGGCAAGGGTGTAACATCTTTAAATGTAGAACTGGGTGTTGCCCATGTAGATGAGCAGGAAGTGAAAAATAAGATACTGGCTTATTTTTCGCAGCTGTTTGAAGCCGAAATTGTAAAGTTGCAACCCGCCGAAAAAATCACACTATAATATATAGGAGTTATTTTCCGGTTTCAAATTCAATTTGAAGCTGTTCGGGTAACAGGCGAAAGCTCATGCGGTGGTGTGGTGTGGTGCCATATTGCTTAATGGCATTGCGGTGTGCAACGGTAGGGTAGCCCTTGTTGTTTTTCCAGTTATACATTGGGAATTCATCATGCAGGCGCTCCATATAGTCATCCCTGTATGTTTTTGCCAGTACCGATGCTGCGGCAATACTTAGGTACTTACCGTCTCCTTTAATTATACAACTGTGCGGAATGTTTTTAACCGGCTTAAAACGGTTGCCGTCTACTATAATATACTGCGGTTGGGGGGTAAGCTGCTTAATGCAGTCCTGCATGGCGCGTATGCTGGCATTAAGTATATTTATCTCATCTATTACATTGGGCTGTATGTGTACTACATGGTAGCACAAAGCCTTTTCTTCTATAAGCGGGCGCAGCTCATAGCGCATTTTTTCGTTAAGCTGCTTAGAATCGTTAAGCCGTGGCATCTCAAAATCATCGGGCAATATAACGGCTGCTGCAGTTACAGGGCCGGCCAGGCACCCGCGTCCGGCTTCGTCTGTTCCGGTTTCATATAAATGAGTAGAATATTTAAGAGCCAGCATAATGTTTTTGTTTAAAAAGTAAACAAAGTTAAAATCTGTTAAGTTAAAATTAAAATTATTGTATGTTAATCTCAGATAATTTATATTTTTGCTAAACTGTTTTAATTCAACTGCCTGTTTTTCTAACATTTGTTTTAAAACGCTATTAACTATCAATAATTTTTATAACTGTCATGAAAAAAAATACACTTTCCGTACTGTTGTTAATGGCCGGAATGTCTTTTGGTGTTAGTGCCTATGCACAAAAAACCGAAGAGCAAAAAGCTAAAATAAGGAAGGGCACAGATGTAAAGCGCCTGCTTGAACTTTCTGCAGAGTATACTGCAAAGTATGAAGCAAAGCGTGCTGAAGCACTTAAGCAAGCTAAAATTTATAACTGGCCTGAAAAAATCAGTGACGATAAAGGTGTTTCTTTATTAGTAGATGTTGTAGATGGTAACCCTCTTTATCTTACTACAGATAACGTTGGGTCGGCCCTTACATCGCGCACTAATTCACTACAGCCGGGCGGAGACCTTGGCCTTAACCTTACCGGCAGTATTATGGTGGTAGGTATGTGGGACGGAGATTACCCAAGGGCTACGCACGACGATTTTGTAGGAAGACTGGCTGTTAATGATGGTACACCGGTACCTAACCACTACCACCCAACACACGTTTTAGGTACTATGATTGGCGCGGGTGTAAGCACGCCTGGTGCAAAAGGTATGGCAACAGATGCTTTTGCCCTTGTGTATAGTTATGATAATGACTATGCTGAAATGGCACAGCAGGCGGCTGTAGAAGCCTTGTTGCTTTCAAACCACTCTTATGGTTATAACTTTGATTTGATACCTGCAAGCTGGAGGGGAGAATATCGTGAAGAAGCTATGCAGGTTGATGAGGTTACTTTTGGTGCAAAATACTATACACCATGTTTTTCTGCGGGTAATGATAACTCTAACAGTTCTAACTATGATATCCTTACGGACAGGACAATGGCTAAAAATGCTATAGTTGTAGGTGCTGTTAACCAGGTAAGCAGTTATACAGGCCCATCAAGTGTAACACTTGCGGGCTTTAGTAGTTTTGGGCCTACTAATGATAACCGTATTAAACCGGATATTGTTACTAAAGGTTCAAACGTGCTTTCTTCATGGAATACAAGCGATACAGCATCAAGTAGTATAAGTGGTACTTCTATGTCTTGTCCTGGTGTAACAGGTTCTCTTTTGCTTGTTCAGGAGCATTTCTATAACCAAAACGATGGCAACTTCATGAAGTCTGCAACCCTTAGGGGGCTTGTAGCCCATGCTGCTGATGAGTGTGGTAGTGCAGACGGGCCAGATGCGCGTTTTGGCTGGGGATTGCTAAATACAAAGCGTATGGCCCAGATTATAAGCGGTGCAGGTGATACTTCGGTTATTCAGGAGTTAACGCTTTTGCCGGGCGAAGAATTTACATTTAGTGTTCTTGCTGCAGGTAACGAACCGCTAATTGCTACACTTGCCTGGACAGACCCTGCGAAGTTTGTAGGTGCTAACCAGGGCTTGGGTAATACCAAGGCTTTGATAAACGACCTTGATATAAGGGTTACAAGAAATGATAATACTTATATGCCATGGAGGTTGGGAAGCAGCCCAACTGCTGCTGCGGTAAAAGGAGATAATACTGTAGATAACATAGAAAAAGTTGAAATAGCTTCTCCTGATGTTGAGTGGTATACTGTTACTGTTTCTCATAAAGGAACTACACTTCAAAATCCGGGTACAGGGGCTGTTCCTTCTCAGGAATTCTCAGTAATTGTTTCTGGTATTACAGATAATATAGGTAATGCGGCAGAGTACAGGGCAGACTTGTTTAATGTATGGCCTAACCCTGCTACAGATGTAATTAATGTATCGGTTACAGATGTTTCGTTGCAGGATAATGCCTCTCTTTCGGTTTATGATATACAGGGCAGGCAGGTTAGAAATGCGGCTTTAACAACAAATGAATCTTCTGTAGATGTTAAAGGCTTGTCATCTGGGGTTTATTTTGTTAAAATAGTAAACGGCACACAACAGCAGGTTAAAAAAGTTGCTATAAAATAAAAAGTTATGCTTTTTATTTAAAAACTACGCAACCTGCTTCATATTTAAGCATCTTAAAAGCAAACGCAAGTGTTAAAATTTGTGTTTGCTTTTTTTTATTAAAAAAATTGATGCTTATGAATGCAATTGTTAAAAATTTATTGTGGTTTTACTGTTTACAGTGAGAAAAATTTAAATAATTTAAAGGATATTGCTGTCTTAAATATTTGTTATTTTAAAATTAATTAATAGATTTGCAGCTTAACTAACTCAAATTAATTTTAATATGAAATCAAAGTTTACTTGGATTTTTACGCTTTTACTGGCGTTTTTTGTTCAGTTTGCGTTTGCGCAGCAAAAAACGGTTTCGGGCGTTATTACTGACGGTGATGGTATGCCGTTACCAGGTGTTTCAGTTCTTGTTAAAGAAAGTCCTTCTACTGTTGTTGTGACAGATTTGAACGGGCACTATGAAATTTCTGTTGCTAAAGGACAAACACTTGTTTTTACTTATGTTAACACTACCAGGTCGGTTGAGGTAACTGATTTAACTACTTATGACCAGACAATGGTTGAAGAGTTGAAAGAAGTGGTTATTACTAACTATAAAACTACTTCAAGGCCACTTTCTAACGATGCTATTACTACTGTAACTGCAGAGAAGATAGGTGGTAGGCCAAATGCCTCGTTTATACAAACGCTACAGGCACAGGTTCCGGGTCTTAACATCTCTACAGGTTCTGGTCAGCCGGGTGCTAACAGTACTGTAATTCTTAGGGGTTATGGTTCTATTAACGGTAACGTAGAGCCTTTGTATGTAATTGACAATATTCCATTGAATGTTGATAACTTCAGGAGCTTAAACCCTAATGATATCCAGTCTATCTCGGTTCTTAAAGATGCCGGTGCAACTGCTATTTATGGTAACAGGGGTGCTAACGGTGTAATTGTTGTTACTACTAAAAAAGGTAGTTTTGATGCTCCGCTTAAAGTTACTTACCAGGGTGTAACAAGCTTTACCGAAATGCAAAATAACAAATACCGTACTATGAATTCAAGGCAGTTACTTGGTCTTGAAAAAGCATACGGCAGGGGTTATGGTACGCAGTTAACAGATGAGGAAATTGCTAATTATAACACAAGTACTAACTGGAAAGATGAGCTTTTCAGGACAGGTGTTTCTCAAAACCATACAATTAGCTTAACCAGTGGTGGTGCAAATCTTGCTTCTTTTACATCAATAGGTTATTTTGATCAGGAAGGTATTCTTCAAAACACAGGCCTTCAAAGGTTTAGTTTTAGGAATAACCTTAGTGGTAAAAGTAAAAACGATAAATTTACATATACTACCGCTCTTACTTTCAACTACTCTGTAAGCAATACGGCTTCAAGGTTAGGTGAGGGTGCAGTAAACATTAACCCTGTAGTGGGTGCAAACAATGGTTTGCCATATTTAACTCCTGGTATGTACCAGAGTGGTGCCCAATTGCTTCAGTGGTATCAAACCGGCTCAAGCCCAGATGAAACTAACCCTATTGGTAGTACAGGTTTAAGCCTTACACCGCTTTTACTTTTAAACCAGCTTGATACTTACATAGGCAGGTCTAACGAGATTAAAGCGCTTGCTAACTTCCAGGGTAAGTATAAAATTACTGATGACCTATCTATTGGTGGTAGTTTTGGTACTGACTTTACTGAAATCAATGGTCTTACTGTATCTAGCCCTGCTTCATTTACAGAGTTACTTTACCAGGTTGATGGTCAGGATTATCTTGGTTTCCAGGGAGAGTCTTTCTCTCGCGATGTGTCGTTTAACGTAAATACAAACGTTAGCTACAGCAAAAGCTGGGGCGAACACTCTCTTGATGTAGCTGCATTTACAGAATACTACAAATCTCACTTCAAAACGTTTAGCTACACTCAGAACGGCCTTGACCCTAAAGTATTTGAGCCGGGTAATGGTGCCGGTTATATACCGTTTAACCCTGCAACTCCTAACTTCTACATACCAAGTGTAGGTGCAGGTAAAGGTAGTGCTGGTCTTTTCTCATATTTTGCAACTGCAGATTATGACTATAGCCAAAAATATGGTGTAGGTGCTACTGTGCGTCGTGATGCTTCTTACAGGTTTGCAGCTACTAACCGTTGGGGTACATTCTGGTCAGTTTCTGGTAGGTGGAATATAGACCAGGAAGACTTTATGGAAGATGCAGGTTTCGACCTTCTTAAAGTAAGGGCTTCTTATGGTACTGTAGGTAACCAAAACATTATTGGCCAAAGTATTTATAGTGCTGCAAACAATTCTCGTACACTATATGGCCTTATATCTCCAAGCTATGCTAACATGCCGGGTTACGGCCTTGCACAGTTGGGTAATGCTGACCTTAAATGGGAAACTACTAAACAATTTAACTTAGGTGTTGAATGGGAAGTATTTGAGCAAAGGCTTAGGGGTACTGTAGAGCTTTATGACAAAACTGTAGATGACCTTTTCTTAACCCTGCCTCTTTCAGGTGTTAACGGTACTTATGGTATACCTGGTAACTATGGATCAATGCAAAACAGGGGTGTAGAACTTCAGCTTGCTTATGATGTTTTAAGGAACGATGATTTTAAATTAACACTTAACTTTAACGGTTCTTATAACAAAAACAAAGTACTTGATATAGCTAACGAATCAGGACGTGTAGAAGGTGACCTTCAAATTCTTGCAGAAGGCCACCCGCTAAACGAGTTCTATTCAATTCCTTATGCTGGTGTTAACCCTGCTAACGGTAACCTTTTATTCTATGATGCTGAAGGTAACCTTACAGAAAACCCTAATCCGGAAACTGATAAAAGGTTTACAGGTAAGACATTCTTCCCTAAATTCCAGGGTGGTTTTGGTTTTGATGCAAGCTACAAAGGCTTCTTCTTAACTACTCAGTTCTCTTATGTAGCTGATATATGGAGGTATGACTATGACCTTAGTTCACTACAGGATCCTACAGATATTGGTGTGATGAACCAGTCTGCAGACCTTCTTAATGCATGGACTACTGATAACAGGGTAACTGATATACCTGCACTGCGTTACACTAACCAGGGTACAGATGAGTTCTCTGACAGGTATCTTAAAGATGCTTCATATGTAAGGCTACGTTATGCAAGCCTTGGTTACCAGTTTAAAAAAGACCTTCTTGATAAGACCTTCTTGTCTGGCGCAAGGGTTTACCTACAAGCAGAAAACCTGTTTACACTAACAAAGTGGAGAGGATGGGATGCTGAAAGTAACCGTGCTGCTGACGTTTATCAATATCCTACCCCTCGTATTCTATCTGTTGGATTAGAAGTAGAATTTTAAAAATTGAAGAAAAATGAAAAATAAATTTAGAATATTATATTTTGTTTTGGCATCTCTTGCTTTCACTTCTTGTGAAGATGCAATTGATATTACGCAGCCAAGCGAACTTTCGCCTGAAGATACCTATGAAAATGTGGCGGACCTTGAACTTGGCCTTATAGGGGTTTATGGTGCTGTACCGGGTGAATCTGATATTTACTTTACATCGCTGTTTACTGATGAAGCATCTATTGGTGCTAACAACGGTGGGCAGGGTACAGGTGGCGACCTTGCTTTCCTTCTTAACAATAACACAGGCGACCCGGCTACTATATGGGTAAGTTACTATTCTCTTATAAATGCTGCTAACAGGCTTATTGTTGGTGCTGATTTTGTAGAAGTTGAAGCCGGTAGCGATGATGAAGCCGATAAGAATGATATACTTGCACAGGCACATGCACTAAGGGCTTATGGACACCTTAAGCTTATGAGCTATTTTTGTCCTGATATGGCAGATGACAGCGCTCTTGGTGTAATTGCAATTGATTTTGTTCCTGAAAGTACTGCCCAACTTCCAAGGGCTACTGCAGGTGAAGTTTGGGCACTTGTATTAAGCGACCTTGACTTTGCAACTGCTAATATTACTCCAATAGGTCAGCCTGCCGGTGGCCTTAACTACATCAACCAGTATACGCTACTTGCCATGAGGGCACGTATAGCTGCCTTCAGGGAGCAGTATGCACAGGCTAAAGAGTATGTAGACCAACTTGATGCTATACCTCAGTTTATTCTTCCTGCTTCTGCTGCATACCTTGGTATGTTCCTGGATACAAACTCTATTAACAGCGAGGCTATATGGCAACTTGAAAGAATTCCTGCTGCTGGTACTACAACCGGTAACTTCTACCAGTACTGGGCATCAGTTAACAATACAGTATCAGGTTCTCCTTTCTTTGAAGTGGGCCGCGACCTGTTTAACCAGTACCTTCCGGGTGACGTTCGCCGTTTTCTGGTTGTAGATGAGTCTGCTATTGTAGCTCCTAACTATAGTGAGCTTTCTTATAGTGATTATCTTGTTCAGGATGTTCTTCCTGTAGGTAAATATAAGCTTACAGAAGGTGCTAACCTTAATGGTGACTTACAGCTTTTCAGGTTTAGTGAAATGGTACTTATAAGGGCTGAATACTATGCAAGCGTTAACGATTATGCTAATGTTGCTGCACAGGTTAACCTTGTAAGGACAGCCCGCGCTACTACAACCCTTGCTGCTCCTACAACATCTGAAGGTGCATGGGGTATGGTTCTTGACGAAAGAAGGAGGGAATTTGCTTTTGAAGGCCACAGGTATATTGATATTAAGCGTCTTGGTGTTAAAGCAGGTAAGAGCGTTTCAAGGGATCCTCAGGATTGTTCATTCAACAACGCCTGTACACTTCCTAATACTGACTATAGGTGGACAATGCCTATTCCGTTTGAAGAATCTGTAGCTAACCCGGGCATTGTACAAAACCCAGGTTACAGTAACTAATTAAAATCTACTAGTAAGAATGAAAAATATATTTAAATCTGTTGCTTTAGTGCTTTTTTCGGCCCTTGTACTTACTGGGTGCGAAGAGGATAAGGTTGTATTTGATAACCGCGGAGGCCAGACAATGCTTGCTTTTGATGTTGCTACACAAAATATAGGAGTTGGCCCTGCAGAAGGAGAAAACGTTGGCTATGTAGTTGTTAATTCGACTACGGTTTCAGACCAGCCAAGAACGTTTACCGTTCAGGTTGACGAGTCATCTACAGCTATAGCTGGTGTAGAATATACTATTGACCAGTCTACTTATGTAATACCTGCAGGCGAGTATAATGCACAAATTAAGATTACAGGTAATTTTGATGAGCTTGCTGAAGGCGAAAACAAAACTATTGTACTTAATATAGTAACTGACGGTAGCTTTACTGTAGACAGGGATGAAACTATTGTTACTATTTACAGGTCATGCCCTGTGCCTTCTACTTTTGGAGTAGGTAACTACCTTCTTGAGCAGGTTACTGAAGCGGGTGCAGATGGTCCTGTACTTGAAGATGGTGCTGTACGTGCAGTTACTGTAGACCCGGCTAACCCTAACGTAAGGATATTTACTACCTATAACTTCCCTAACTTCTGTAGCACAACCCGTAATAACTTTGCGTTTGAGCTTAAGTGTGGTTTAGTTGTTTCAGGTACTAATTCTGGTAACTGTGTATGTACTCAGGGTTCTCCTTATACTTTTGGCCCGGCTACAACAAGTGAGGCTTACGATACTGAAGATGATACAGTGCTTTACCTTGCGTTTACAAATGACGTAACCGGTAACTGTGGACCATCAAACCAAGTGGTTTATAAGCTTACAAAACAGTAAGATAACTTACAAAAGTTAAATATTTAAGGCCCGCTTTGCAAAAAGCGGGTCTTTTTTTTAATAATAGGTTAGAAAAAGTATCTTTGTTTCCAGTTAAAGGTACTATGTTAAAGAAACTTATATTACTGCTTGTTTTATTACTGCCGGTATTGGCTTTTTCGCAAAAAGGCCGCAGGCAACAGGCCGGATTACCTAACAGGGCTAACGATACCCTCAAAAGTAATATGCCTAATGCACCGGTACCAAAAGATACCGTGGCTACTATAGATATGTATCGTATTATTACGCTGCAAAATGATACCATACAGGTAGACACCACCCTTACCATACAGCAGGATTATAAAACCAATTACCTGCGCAAAGACAACTTTGGCCTGCTGGTTTTCCCTAATGAGGGGCATACTTATAATACCCTGTTTTATGGGCTTAACAAGTTTAACCCTTTCCCTGAGTTTGGCTTTAAGGCCAAGCACTTTGCCTATCAGGAAGTAGACGATATAAACTACTACCATGTTGCCACGCCTTATACTGACCTTATGTACCGCTCAGTAATACAGCAGGGGCAAATACTTGATGCAACTTTTTCGGCTAACACGTCGCAAAACTTTAACCTCTTTATAGGCTACAAGGGCATACGCTCTATTGGCAAATACCTTAACTCTATTGCCAGTAACGGTAATTTCAGGATGGGCTTTAGCTATAATACTACCGATATGCGCTACCGTATAAAGGCGCACTTTACCGGGCAGGATTTTAGTAACCAGGAAAACGGCGGTATTACCGTAGAGGATATCCCTAACTTTGAACTGAGCGAACCGCCTTATGACAAGCGCGAGGGGCTTGATGTGTATTTTAGGGATGCTACATCTGTAATGAAGGGTAACCGTTACTTTTTTGACCACTACTTCAGGCTTAATAAAACCAACCTAAACAGCATTGTGTTTCATCATCAGTTTAACTATGAGCATAAGTTTTTTGAGTTTGACCAGCCCACGCCCAGCACCCGTTTTGGCCCGGCTATAACATCTGACATTTACCAGAAAACAAGGTACAACCGTATGTACAACCTTGTGGGGGCGGCTTATAGTAACGAAACCATTGGTGCCATTGAGTTTTACCTTGAAGACTATAACTACAACTATTTTTACCGTACCATAATTTTAGGGTCAGACGGGCAGCCGGAAATTCCTAATGCTATTAACGACCGTATAAATACCTATGGTGCACGCTATACCTACCAGAAAGGAAACTGGAAGGGTACTGCCTTGCTGAGCAATTCGATTACCGACCAAAGCCTGGCTAATATAGACTTGCAGGCGCGCTATAAATTTGATGACAGGAACGAAGTTTCGGCACGTTTCCAGAATATGAACAAGCTGCCCGACCTGAATTACAGGCTTTACCAAAGTGATTATGAGCAGTACAACTGGTTCAATAATTTTAATAATGAGAAAATAAACAGCTTGCAGGTAGAGGCAAAGACTAAGTGGGTAGATATATCGGCACAGTATACGCTGCTTAAAGACCACCTGTTTTTTGAGAATACCAATCCGGTTGCAGGTATTGAAAAATTTGATTCATTGCTGGTAAAACCGTTACAATACGGTAATACCATAAGCTATTTTTCGGTTAAAGCCGGCAGGGATTTTAAATTCCTGAAGTATTTTGGGCTTGATAATACCGTGCTGTACCAAAACGTGCAGCAGGATGATGCAGTGCTAAATGTGCCGGAATTTTTAATACGCAGTACGTTTTATTATGACGACCGCTGGTTCCAGAATGCGCTGCAAATACAAAGCGGCTTTACCCTAAATTATTTTACGGAGTATTATATGAACGACTACAATCCGCTTATTAGTGAGTTTTACGTTCAGAGGGAGCGAAAGATAGGTAATTTCCCAACGGTTGATTTCTTCCTGAACCTCAAAATTCAGGAATTCAGGTTGTTTTTAAAGGCAGAACACTTTAACAGCAGTATGACGGGGTACAACTATTATTCGGCGCCAAACTACCCGTATCGTGATTTTACGGTACGCTTTGGTATCATCTGGAATTTCTTTTCATAACATTTTTCGCCGCAGAACCGTATCTTTGCATCGTTTATTGGCTTTAGCCAAATAATACAACTATGAAATACGCTAAAAATATACTTGAAACCATAGGCAACACGCCAATGGTAAAACTCAATAAGCTTACAGAGGATATAGATGCCCTCGTACTGGCCAAGGTAGAAACCTTTAATCCCGGCAACTCGGTTAAAGACCGTATGGCTGTAAAGATGATTGAAGATGCCGAAGCCGATGGCCGCCTTAAACCGGGCGGAACAATTATAGAGGGTACCAGTGGTAACACGGGCATGGGCCTTGCCCTGGGCGCTATTGTTAAAGGCTACAAGCTTATTTGCGTTATAAGCGATAAGCAGAGTAAGGAAAAGATGGATATCCTTCGTGCCGTGGGTGCAAGGGTAGTAGTGTGCCCTACCGATGTAGAGCCTACCGACCCGCGTTCGTACTACTCGGTATCCAAACGCCTGGCAGAGGAAACACCTAACTCGTGGTATGTAAACCAGTATGATAACCTAAGCAATACCGCTGCGCACTATGAGCAAACCGGCCCTGAAATATGGGAACAGACCGAAGGCAAAATTACACACTTTGTAGTGGGTGTAGGTACCGGCGGAACAATCAGCGGTGTAGCGAAATACCTAAAGGAGCACAATCCTAACGTGAAGATTTGGGGTGTGGATACATATGGTTCGGTGTTCAAGAAATACCACGAAACGGGTATTTTTGACGAGAACGAAATTTACAGCTACGTTACCGAAGGCATAGGCGAAGACATACTGCCTAAAAACGTTGACTTTAGCCTGATAGACGGCTTTACAAAAGTGACCGATAAAGACGCTGCTGTGTATACACGAAAGTTGGCGCTTGAAGAGGGTATTTTTGTAGGCAACTCTGCCGGTGCGGCCATAAAGGGCGTGCTACAGCTTAAGGAGCATTTTAAACCCGAAGACGTGGTGGTGGTGCTTTTCCACGACAGTGGCAGCCGCTATGTGGGCAAGATGTTTAACGACGACTGGATGCGCGAACGCGGCTACCTTGACGATGAAATTACCAAGGCTGAAGACCTTATTAAAGACCACAGCGATAAGCCGCTTGTAACGGTGCGTACCGAAGAGCTGGTAAGCCACGCCATAGACCGCCTGCGCAAGTATAAAATAAGCCAGATTCCGGTGGTTGATGTAGATGGTTTTGTGGGCAGCCTTGACGAGACCGACCTGTTCCGTAGTTATGTGGAGGATAAGGATATTGCCGATAAGCCGGTTAGGGAGGTTATGGGTAAGCCGTTCCCTGTGGTTAAGGGCGCAACATCTATAGACGAGGTAAGCAAGCTTTTCAGCAAAGACAACCAGGCGGTATTGGTAGACCTTGGTGAAGGTAAATACCATATTATTACCAAGCACGATATTATCAGTTCTATAAAATAGTAAATCCCGCTTCGGCGGGATTTTTTTATTATTGGGAGATTCCTCAACTCCGCTGCGCTTCGTTCGACACGAGGGTTTACCCGAACTGGCAAAGCAAATGACAAAAATCACTTCGGTGCAGATTTTTTATGTCTTAAGATTGCCGCGCTCCGCAGGCTGCGCTCGCAATGACGGAGCCTGAAAAACGTACTGTCGACCAATCGAAAAATCCAACAATCGATCAATCTACAATCTTATACGATTCTATCCGCACATTTTTGCTTACCAGGTCAAGGCGGGCTTTATTGTGGTTTTTGCTCATTACTACTTTGTAACGGCCGTTGAGCATTGCGATTTTCGATTTTATTTCGATGGAATCTACCTTGCCTTCTGTAAGTTGTACCCACTGCGCATGGTGGTCTTTTTCAAACAGTGCCGAACCGTTAAACCAGGCCTCGCTGGGGCGCGAACGGAACCCAAAGTTTGACGAGCACAGTTTGGGCATAATATCTTTACCGTCGACTGACATTTGTTTTATGGTATAAGTGCCGTCGAGTATTGAACTTTCATATTTTTCGCACGCACTTAAGGCAAGCAGCAGGGCTATGCACAAAAGGCGTAAGGCTTTTATTATATATTTTGGCTTTTGCATAGTATAGTAGTTTAATAGACTAAAAAGAACCTTAAATTTACTGTGTTTTTTGTAAACCCCTGTAACGTTACTGTTTTTTCTGCTGTGGTTTTTTCACAATAAAGCTGTAAATTTGTTACACACGAAACAATGTTAGTAGTATGACCTTCACGGCAATAGATTTTGAAACGGCTACCGGCCATGCGCACAGTGCGTGTGCTGTGGGTATTGTTACGGTGGAGGATGGCCTGATTACCGAAGAATACCACACCCTGATTCAGCCGCCCGATAACGAGTACTGGTACCGCAATATTATGGTGCACGGCATTAAGCCTGCCGATACGTTAGAAGTGCCTACGTTTGATGTGCTGTTCCCCGAAATACAAAAGCGGTTGTTTGGCCGTAAGATTGTGGCGCATAACGAATCGTTTGACCGTAATGTGCTGGCTAAGACCATGCGCTGGTATGGGCTGTATTATGACGAGCTTGAACTTGCCGACCGTTGGGAATGCACTGTTAAAATATACCGTGCAAAGGGCTATCCCAAAGCCAACCTTAAATATTGCAGCGACCGCAACGGCATTGCCCTTAACCACCACGAAGCCCTCAGCGATGCCCGTGCCTGTGCCAAGCTGTATTTGCTTAGCGATGGGCAATTGAGGCTTAAAGTGTAGTTTAGTCGATTGTTGGATTTTTGGATGGTTCGATTATTCGATTGTTGGATTATTCGAGAGGACGTGCTTCGACTCCCGATAGCTATGGGAACAGCGTGACAGGCCTGAGTCTGTACCACTAGTGTGGGTTGAATCAGTCAGCCTGAGCTTGTTGAAGGTCTCTTTTATAGCAGAGTGGCATTCCCCTCCCCCGGAGGGGTGGCGAAGCCGGGGTGGGCTTCTTTCTAAAAAAGCATTTTGTTATCATTNGCGGTGCTTCTTTTCAATTTAATAAAAACCACCCCGCCCTACGGGCGCCCCTCCGGAGGAGGGGAATGCCAATAGCTTCCTATATCCTGTCGAACAATCGAACCATCCAAAAATCGAACCATCCAAAAATCGAACCATCCAACAATCGAAAAGGACTATTCCTCCCCCAACAACACCCCCGATACATTCCATGCGCTGAAGTTAGTACCCTCTGGTGCGCCTTGTGGTATGGTAACGGTTAGGGTATGGGTGCCGGCTTTAAGGTTGCCCAGGTCGATAAACTCGGCATTGGTAACGGTACCGGGGCACCAGTTAGAACGGCTGTAGTCGCTTGATGAAAGGCCATTTTCAAAATTACCGCTGGCGGGGTTGTACAGGCGGTAGGTGCCGCAGTCCTGCCTCCAAGGTACAAAGGCAAAGGCAAGCTTTCCGTCGAGGGTAATAGTGTTCTTTTTGGGCAGGTATTCGTCGCCGTTTTCCCAGCCGCCGTGCCCGGTGGTAATGTAGCGCAGGCGGGCGTTCTTCACATCCTTATCAAGGGTAAAAGTTACTTCCAATCCTTTTGGCGAACTAAACATGGTGCTGTAGCCCTGCCCGGCCATTTCCATAACGTTTACGGTATTAAACAGCGGCAACACCAGGTTGGCCTTGTTGTACTGGATTTCATCGTTATGGTGGGTAATATTAAGGCTTATTTTGTGCCCGCCTTTATCGTAATTGCCAATAAACACACCCACCCACAGTTCTTTCCCGCTAAAGGCCGGTGCCAGTTCGCTCACATCCTGGCGGTACGGTACAGCCTCCTGCCAAACCTTGTCTTTAAGCTGCAGGGTGTTGTACTGCTTTACGCCAAAAGGGGTAAAAAAGCGCATCAGCTCTATGATTGGGGTAAAGCCAGTGGTGCGCACCACGCCGGGGTAGGTGCTGCCGTTACCGTTGTTGTAGGCGGGCAGGATAGCGGCGCCGTTCTTGAGTCCGTCAAGGAACGACTGCTTTTGATCTTCGGGTATAAGGAACACGGTGCCGGTACGGTCGTAAGCATCGCCGTTAGACTGTTCGGTAAGGTCTATGAACACCTGGCTGCGGGGCTTTACCTCTGGGAATTTTATTTTGCGCAGGGCAATGGTGCCGTTGGCAAAGCGCAGTATGCTATCGTTAGATTTTGATGCATCAGAAAAGTTAATAATCTCATCTTTAAAAACGGGTATGGTGGTAAAGCGTGATTTCCAGATCAGGTCGCGGTAGGTAAGCATATCCAGCATTTTCTGGTTGGGCAGCAGTACATCAAGGTAGGCTGAAACATCTTTCTCCTTCTTAACCTCGGTGGCCAGTACCTCAAAGTTGCCGTTGCGCACGGTTTGCAGCACCAGGCCCAGTTCCTGCCCTAAAACTGACGGGGCACCTTTAAGCCCAAGGTCATTGGTATACCAAATCTCAATGGTATTGCTGTTGATGATGGTTTTGGCTTTGTGGCAGGTGTAGCCCAGTATTTTTTTTGTATCAGGCAGCAGCTCAAAAGTCTGGCGCTTCAGCGAAAGCGAGTCTTTGGTAGCCAGCATATACTCGTTATTTAAAACGGCCAGCTGGATATAAGTACTGTCGGCGTGGTTAACCAGGGTGCTTTCCGTTGGGCTTGGCATGGGGCGCTGGCTTGCTTTTTTAGACGTTACAAACGTTTGCCTGGCATCGCTATAAATAATTATGGGGTTATCAGGCTCCTGGATTGAGCCAAGGTACGAACGCTTATAGGTAACTTTAACGGCATTTGGTTTTTTTTGGGCTGCGGCAAAAAGGGGCAGCAGCAGGAGCAGGTAAAAAAGATTTTTCATACTACAAATATAAAGGATGTGATTTTTTGAATTGCGCTGATGGCATATTTAATATTTCACACCGTAAACGATTAAAAATCGAACGGCAAAACTGCCAATACTTTTTATGTGCAAAATAGCGTAACTCAAACTCCGAAAGTGAAATATTAAACATGTCTTTTTTTATATGTTGCTTATTTTTAATTGATTAGCTTTTTGATCAATTTTGCTGTTTTTTACGTTTTCCTACAATTTTCCGGTGTGAAAAATTGGCGCGAATATTAATCGCATTTTTGTACATTAGTGGGCTAAACCAACCCGATGAAAGAGGATTTTCTGCACCATGTGTGGCAATTTAAAAAGTTCAACCAGCTGAACCTTAATACTGTGCAGGGCGAGGCGTTGCAGGTTATCCATCCCGGGCAGTATTTGCAGCTGGCAGGGCCTGACTTTTTTAATGCGCAAATAATTGTAGGAAAACAAAAGTGGGCAGGCAACGTGGAAATACACCTTAAATCATCTGACTGTTACCTGCACAATCATGAAACCGACCCTAATTATGACAGTGTAATCTTATACGTGGTTTGGGAATATGACACCGAAGTGCTACGCAAAGATGGTAGTGAAATACCGGTTTTAGTGCTTAAAAATCAGGTAGATAGCGTGCTTGTTGCAAACTATAATGTGCTGGCTGCGGCCAAAACATGGATAAATTGTGAGAAGGAATTGGCTGGCCTTGAGGCTTTTACTGTAAACAACTGGAAAGAACGGCTTTTCCTGGAACGGTTGGAGCGCAAAGCATTGCCCATCATGCAGTTAGCTAATAATTTAGGTGGCGACTGGGAAGCGGTTTTGTGCTGTTTCCTGGCTAAAAATTTTGGACTGAATACCAATGGGCCGTCGTTTTTTGAGGTGGTTAAGTCGTTGCCATTCAGTGTGATAAGAAAGGAAAGCTTTGAGCCTGAGAACATTGAGGCATTGCTTTTTGGCCGTGCCGGATTGCTGGCCGGTGATTTTGAAGACCTGTATGCCAGGGACTTACAGCAGCGCTATGCCTACATTATGCACAAGCACAGGCTTGAAAACGAGTATGTTACACCGGTAGAGTTTTTCCGTCACCGGCCTGATAACTTCCCTACCATACGCCTGAGCCAGTTTGGGCAGTTGTATCATAGCCGTCAAAATCTGTTTTCTAAAGTAATAGAAACCAGTGATTTAAAAGCTGTTTACGATGTGTTTGATGTTCAGGCGGCACCGTATTGGGCTACCCATTACCGCTTTGATAAAGAAAGCCCGAAGAAGCGGAAGGCGCTGTCGAAATCGTTTATGGACCTGCTGATTATCAATACTATAGTACCGTTTAAGTTTGCCTATGCCAAAGCCACAGGTAAGGAGATAACTGAAGAATTACTGGCCCTGATGCAGCTCTTAGCCCCTGAAAATAATACAGTTATGGATAAGTTTAAGCACTTTAAGATGCCTGTGGAAAATGCTTATGACAGCCAGGCGCTCTTACAGCTTAAAAATGAGTACTGCAACCATAAACGCTGTATGCAATGTGCTATTGGCCTCGAAATTTTGAAGCGATGATATTTTATTATATCTTTGATTTTCAGGTTTGAGGGAGCAACTTTAAACCTTAAACTTTAAACCTGAAACAAACAATGTCTTTAGTAACAAACATACGCCATTTCTTTGAACGTCACGGGTTTGCGGTGGCATCGCGCGTGGCCGATAAGCTGGGGATGCGTGCTACAAACGTGCGCCTTTTCTTTATTTACATATCATTTGTAACGGCCGGTTTGTGGTTTGCTGTATATATAACACTGGCTTTTTGGCTGAGGCTCAAGGATATGGTGTACACAAAGCGCAGTTCGGTTTTTGATTTGTAACGGTATTGGCCTCCTCATGAAATCACCTCACTTTTACCGGTATTCCAAGAGCCAGCGCACAGGTATTGTAGCGCTTTTTTTGGTTGTAATACTCATACAATTAGGGTATTATCTCATTACTTCGGGTGCAGGTGCTGCTACAACAAATGTTTTTGATGCCGAAAAACAATGGCTTGCGCACCAAGATAAAATTGATGCCCTCAAAGCTAAAAATCGCACTAAGGGAGATACAATTTATCCGTTTAATCCTAATTATATTACTGATTACAAGGGATATACCCTGGGTATGAGCACTACCGAAATTGACAGGCTTTTGGCCTATAGAAAATCGGGTAAGTGGGTTAACTCGGCTACTGATTTTAAGGTGGTTACAGGTGTTTCTGATAGTCTTTTGAGAAAAATAGCACCTTATTTTAAATTTCCTGATTGGGTAGAAAAGCAGGGGCAGGATGTGGCTAAAACAGATGTTGCTGATTATGAGTTGACTAAAAGTAATAAAGGTGTCATAGAGTCTTTTAATCCTAACTTTATAAGTGAACAAAAAGGCCGTGAACTGGGCATGACAAAGGAACAGGTAAACCGCCTTAAAGCGTATAGGGATTCGGGTAAATGGATTAATACTGTGGCTGATTTTAAGCAGGTTACCGGGGTTTCTGATGGCCTTCTGAACAAAATATCTCCCTATTTTAAATTTCCTGACTGGGTTGTAAGGAAGTATCAGAATGGTGGCTATCAGCCAACTAAAAAGAAATCTGAGCCCACCGGTCCGCCAAAGGATATCAATGAAGCCCTTGAGGAAGATTTAACCGAAATATATGGGGTTGGGCCTAATACCGCTAAAAAGATATTACGCCGCCGTGCTGCACTTGGTGCTTTTGTGAGCATGGAACAAATGGCTGATTTTGAAGGATTTTCTGCCAAAGCTATAGCCGGTTTGCAAAAAGGTTTTAACGTAGGTACTAACCCGGATGTTACTAAAGTTAATGTAAATACAGGTACTTTAGAGCAGCTTGCTCGCTTCCCTTATTTTAATGAGGAAATCGCCCGGGCTATCATTAAACAGCGTAATACAAAAGGTAAAATTCGGAACTTTGAAGATTTATTAAAAATAAACGATATTTTTACATTAAAATCAAAAATAATTAGCTTATATTTGGAATACTAAAATTTAAAGCTAAAATGCAAACCGTTTTTGAGAATAATGATACCCAGGCTATGATAGCCGAATCAATCAGGGAGTTTGCTGCCCTGAATATTGCACCTAATATTATGGAGTGGGATGAGGCCCAGCACTTTCCGGTTGAATTGTTCAAACAGCTGGGCGATATGGGCTACATGGGCGTTTTGGTTCCTGAAGAATATGGTGGTGCCGGCCTTGGCTATCATGAATACATAACTGTTATTGAAGAAATTTCGAAGGTAGATCCATCGATAGGGTTATCTGTTGCGGCACATAACTCTTTGTGTACGAATCATATATTAATGTTTGGTAATGAAGAGCAAAAACGCAGGTGGCTGCCCAGGCTGGCTACTGCCGAGTTTATTGGTGCATGGGGCTTAACAGAGCACAATACCGGTAGTGATGCCGGGGGCATGAATACTACTGCCGTAATAGACGGCGACCACTGGATTGTAAACGGAGCAAAAAACTTTATAACCCACGCAAAATCAGGCGATGTAGCCGTTGTTATTGTGCGTACCGGTGAGAAAGGTGACAGCCGTGGCATGACTGCCTTTGTATTTGAAAAAGGCATGCCAGGCTTTAGTAGTGGTAAAAAAGAGAACAAGCTGGGAATGAGGGCCAGTGAAACGGCAGAGCTGGTATTTGACAACTGCAGAATTCCGGATGCTAACCGACTTGGCGAGGTAGGAGAGGGCTTTATACAGGCCATGAAGATACTGGATGGAGGCAGGATTTCTATTGGTGCGCTATCGTTAGGTATAGCTAAAGGCGCTTATGAGGCTGCACTTAAGTACAGCAAAGAACGTTACCAGTTTGGACAGCCTATAAGTAATTTCCAGGGAATTGCTTTTAAACTGGCTGATATGGCCACTGAAATTGAGGCTTCGGAACTGTTGCTGCATAAGGCGGCTCACCTTAAAAACAACCACAAACCGGTTACTACAGCGGGTGCTATGGCCAAGATGTATGCCAGCGAAGTATGCGTAAAAGTGGCCAATGAAGCGGTGCAGATTCACGGTGGATATGGTTATACAAAAGACTTTCCGGTTGAGAAGTTTTACAGGGATTCTAAGTTGTGTACTATTGGCGAAGGTACCACCGAGATACAAAAGCTTGTAATATCGCGTAACATCTTGAAAGACTAATATTTAATAATTGAATGCAACTGTAAAGGCTTCCTGTTAAGGGAAGTCTTTTTTGTTTTAAAACTTTTCAACACTATAACGTTGTAGTTGTGTTTTGGGTGTTAATTCAATATTTTGTGATGCAGTATTTTATAAATTAGGTAATAACCAAACCTTTTATCTATGAAATACATAATTACAACAGCGGCGCTCGCTATGCTATTTTGGGGCTGCTCTAATGAGGCCGATGTAGACGAAAAACAAATGCTAAACCGTCAGGAAACCGGCCAAAGCCAGTACAGTAATCAGCGGTCTATAGGCACTAAGGTAATGATGCAGGCTTTTTACTGGGACTGCCCCGGTGGTGGCACCTGGTGGAATACCGTTAGCGGCAAGGTGCCTTCGTGGGCATCGGCAGGTATAGATGCAATTTGGCTGCCGCCTGCAACAAAAGGCCAAAGCGGCGGATATTCAATGGGTTATGACCCGTTTGATTATTTTGATTTTGGTAGTTATAACCAGATGGGCAGTACCGAAACCCGTTTTGGTTCACTGTCTGAAATCCAGTCGCTTATTACCACGGCACACAACAGCGACCTGAGCGTAATTGCCGATATTGTAGTAAACCACTGTAGTGGCGGTGCTTCACAATACAACCCTTACACCGGTGCCAACACGTGGACTGATTTCCAGCCGGCATCGGGCATGTTTGCACGGTCTTATAATGATTTTCATCCTAATGATATCCATGCCAGCGATGCCGGTACCTTTGGTGGTTTCCCGGACCTTTGCCATGATAAAACCTGGGTGCAGGACTGGATGTATAACAATACCAACTCTATAGCTAAGTACTATAAGAATACTATGGGCTTTGATGGCTGGCGCTTTGATATGGTTAAAGGCTTTGAACCCTGGGTGGTTAAAAACTTTAAAAATGCAGTGGGAGGCTTTTCTGTAGGTGAATATTGGGACGGCAACGCGGCAACCCTTGAATGGTGGGCTAACCAGGCCGAAGCCAGTGCTTTTGACTTTGCGTGCTACTACAAAATGCGTGATGCCTTTAATAATAACGACCTCACGCAGCTTAATGGCGACATGCTGCTAAAGCGTAACCCTATGCGATCGGTAACGTTTGTAACCAACCACGATACTAATGAGATATATAACAACAAGTTACTGGCGTATGCCTATATACTTACACATGAGGGATATCCGTGTATTTTTTACAGGGATTATGAGGAATGGCTGGATAAAAACAAGCTCAACAACCTGATCTGGATACATAATAATAATGCAAGTGGCAACACTACCTATTTATATGCTGATAATGATGAGTATGTGGCGCGCCGCAATGGTTCGCCGGGACTTATAGTATACATTAATAATAGCGACAGCTGGCAGGAGCGCTGGGTAGATACAAACTGGAACAATACTGTTATTAAAGACTACACCGGGCATTCTAACTGGGAGCCTACTACTCAGGGCGATAGCTGGGTTAAAATACAGGCGCCACCGCACAGTTATACTGTATGGTCAACAAAATAAAAATTTATTTGGCTGGTATAGAAATAATTTTATAAGTTTGCAGCCTTAATGAGAGGAGGTGTCAAGCTATGTTAATTATACCTATTAAAGACGGAGAAAATATCGACAGGGCGCTAAAGCGTTACAAACGTAAATTCGACAAGACCGGCGTTGTTCGTCAGCTAAGGAGCCGTCAGGCTTTCACGAAGCCATCTGTAAGCAGAAGGGCTGAGATTCAAAAAGCAGCTTATGTACAAGGTCTTAGAAACGCTGTAGAAATCTAATACTTTTGTATTTAAAATACATAAACCGTTAGCCGCAAAAGCTTAATTTTGCTGTTAACGGTTTTTTTTATGGTTGAAAGTAAACAGGCATATCGCGATTATTTATCTAAGGAGAAAAATTATTCCCCGCTCACTGTCAGGGCTTATCTTGATGATGTTGCTGCTTTTGAGCAGTTTATACAGCAGGATGATGCCGGCGCGCTACTTGAGGAAGTGGTGTATGCGCAGGTTAGGGGGTGGGTAATACTTTTGGTAGATAATGGTGTTGCTAACAAGTCGGTTAACCGTAAAATGTCTTCCTTAAAATCATTCTACAGGTTTTTGTTAAAGGCAGGGGTAATTGAAGTTAGCCCCATGCAAAAACACAAATCACTAAAAACAGAGAAAAAAGTGCAGATTCCTTTTAGTGAAAAGGAATTGGCTGATGTAGTCGATTTTAATGCTTATCCTGATGATTTTGAGGGTGTTCGTAATCGCTTAATTATAGAGTTGTTTTATGCTACCGGTATGCGCCGGGCTGAACTTATTGGTCTTAAGGTGTCTTCTTATGATGTTTCTAATGCTGCAATAAAGGTTTTGGGTAAGCGCAATAAAGAGCGTATAGTGCCGGTGTTGCCGGTAACAGCTGGTTTATTGGCGCAGTATCTTAATAAAAGGGCAGGGCTTGAAAATATAGTGGATCGCGATATGTTAATTTTGACTTCGGGTGGAAAAAAAGTAAGCGAATCTTTTGTGTACAGGTTAATAAATCGTTACTTTAGTGTTGTCTCCGCTAAGGTAAAAAAGAGCCCGCACGTACTAAGGCATACTTTTGCAACGCACCTTTTAAACAACGGGGCCGATTTAAATTCAGTAAAGGAATTATTAGGGCACGCAAGTTTATCATCTACACAAATATATACCCATAGCAGTCTTGCTCAGTTAAAGGAGGTGTATAAGGATGCTCATCCGCGAAACCGAAATGGTTCCTGATTGTTCAACCACAAATTTGTTTTTATTATGAAAGTGAATGTTCATGCAGTTAACTTTACAGTTGACAGGAAATTGGTTAGCTATGTACAAGGCAGGTTAGATAAGCTTGATAAGTATTATGACAAGGTTGTTTTTTCGGACGTATTTTTTAAGGTTGATAATAATAACCTGAAACAAAATAAGATAGCAGAGATTAAAATTAATGTGCCGGGAGATGAGTTTGTTGTAAAAAAACAATGTAAGAGTTTTGAGGAGGCAGTTGAGCTTGCGGCAGATAGCATGGAGCGTTTACTAATGAAAAGAAAGCAAAAAATCAGGGCACATTCTTAAGATTAAAAATTTTTAAGAAAATGTTTTGATTAAAAGATAAATTATATACATTTGCAGTCCGTTAGAAATAGCGGGCTTTTTTATTGAGTTTGCCGGTGTAGCTCAGCTGGCTAGAGCAGCTGATTTGTAATCAGCAGGTCGTGGGTTCGAGTCCCTCTATCGGCTCAAGAAAATGTTTTTTGAAATACAAAATGTAAGGCGGGGAGATACTCAAGCGGCCAACGAGGACGGACTGTAAATCCGTTGGTTACACCTTCGCAGGTTCGAATCCTGCTCTCCCCACAAAATTTTATTTTGACGATTGAATTATTAGTTTTAATTTCGCGCGGCTTTAAAGCTAAAAACTGTGTTAAAGTAAATTAAGATTGCCGGTGTAGCTCAGGGGTAGAGTGCTTCCTTGGTAAGGAAGAGGTCACGGGTTCAAATCCCGTCATTGGCTCAACGTTTAGAAGAATTTGAACACTAATTATAAACTAAGATTAAATTATTAAATCATGGCAAAGGAAACTTTTGATAGGTCAAAGCCGCACCTTAACATAGGTACTATCGGGCACGTTGACCACGGTAAGACAACTTTGACTGCTGCTATTACTAAAGTTCTAGCTGATGCAGGTCTTTCTGAAGCTAAATCATTCGATCAGATTGACAATGCTCCTGAAGAAAAAGAAAGGGGTATTACTATTAATACTTCACACGTAGAATATGCTACAGCTAACCGTCACTATGCTCACGTTGACTGTCCAGGTCACGCTGACTACGTTAAGAACATGGTTACTGGTGCTGCCCAGATGGACGGTGCTATCCTTGTTGTTGCTGCTACAGACGGTCCTATGCCACAAACTCGTGAGCACATCCTTCTAGGTCGCCAGGTAGGTGTGCCTCGTATGGTTGTTTTCATGAACAAAGTTGACATGGTTGATGATGCTGAGCTTCTTGAGCTTGTTGAAATGGAAATTCGTGACCTTCTTTCATTCTATCAGTATGATGGTGATAATGGTCCTGTTATCCAGGGTTCTGCTCTTGGTGCACTTAACGGTGAGCCAAAATGGGTTGATACTGTAATGCAACTTATGGATGCTGTTGACAACTGGATCGAACTTCCTGTTCGTGACGTTGAAAAACCATTCCTAATGCCGGTTGAAGACGTGTTTACAATTACAGGTCGTGGTACTGTTGCTACTGGCCGTATTGAAACAGGTGTTGCTAACACTGGTGATCCGGTTGAAATCATTGGTATGGGTGCTGAAAAACTTACATCTACTATTACAGGTGTTGAGATGTTCCGTAAAATCCTTGACCGTGGTGAAGCTGGTGACAACGTAGGTCTGCTTCTACGTGGTATCGATAAAGCTGATATCCGTCGTGGTATGGTTATCATTAAGCCAGGATCTGTTAAGCCTCACGCTCACTTCAAAGCTGAAGTTTATATCCTTAAGAAAGAAGAAGGTGGACGTCACACTCCATTCCACAATAACTACCGCCCTCAGTTCTACGTTCGTACAACTGACGTAACTGGTACTATTTCTCTTCCTGCTGGTGTTGAGATGGTTATGCCAGGTGATAACCTTACAATTGAGGTTACGCTTCTTAGCCCAATCGCTCTAAGTGTAGGTCTTCGTTTCGCTATCCGCGAAGGTGGTCGTACAGTAGGTGCTGGTCAGGTAACTGAAATTCTTGACTAATTATTTTTAAATATATAAAAGCCAGTCCGTTGCTTCGGTATCGGCTGGCTTTTAAACAAACGGGTGTAGTTCAAGGGTAGAATAGCGGTCTCCAAAACCGTTGATGGGGGTTCGAATCCCTCCACCCGTGCTTAAAACAGAAAGAAAATGGCAAAGATTACTAATTATATATCAGATGCATTTACTGAGCTGAAAGACAATGTAACGTGGCCTGAGTGGGCAGAAGTGCAGCGCCTTACCATTATTGTAGCTGTTTTTTCGGTAATATTTGCCCTGGTTACTTTTGGAGTTGATAAAGGCTTTGAAGTTATTGTAGCTAAAATATATACATTACTAAAAGGTTAATTTTATTACGATGACTGATAACAATGTCAAAAAGTGGTATGTAGTTAGAGCGGTAAGCGGTCAGGAAAATAAAGTTAAAAACTATATCGAGACTGAAATAAGCAAAGCCGGACTTTCTGACTATGTATCTCAGGTGCTTGTGCCTACTGAAAAAGTGGTGCAGGTAAGAGATGGAAAAAAAATAAGTAAAGACAGGGTATACTTTCCTGGTTATGTAATGCTTGAGGCTAACCTAACCGGAGAGGTTCCGCATATTATAAAGTCTATAACCGGTGTTATAGGCTTCCTTGGTGAAACCAAAGGCGGAGACGCGGTTCCATTAAGGCTTACTGAAGTAAACAGGATGCTTGGTAAGGTTGATGAGCTTTCGGTTAAAACAGATAACGTTTCTATACCATTTACAATTGGTGAAACAGTTAAGGTAATCGATGGTCCGTTTAACGGATTTAATGGCTCTGTTGAAAAAGTTAATGAAGAGAAGCGTAAGCTTGAGGTTATGGTGAAAATCTTCGGAAGGAAGACGCCGCTTGAGTTGAGCTTTATGCAGGTTGAAAAAGTATAATTTTAGTTACACATATTATAAATCACTTCTTCGCTTCCAATTGGAGAAAGTGCTAAATCTTTAAAGAAATGGCTAAAGAAATTAGTAAAGTAGTTAAACTACAAGTTAAGGGAGGTGCTGCGAACCCGTCGCCACCGGTTGGACCTGCTTTGGGAGCTGCTGGCGTTAATATCATGGAGTTCTGTAAGCAGTTTAATGCTAGGACTCAGGATAAGCCCGGCAAAGTATTACCGGTACAAATTACCGTGTATAAAGACAAATCGTTTGAATTTGTTGTAAAAACTCCACCGGCTGCAATACAGCTTATGGATGCTGCCAAAATCAAGTCAGGTTCAGGTCAACCAAACCGTAAGAAAGTAGCAAGCGTTACTTGGGATCAGATCAGGGCTATTGCAGAAGACAAAATGGCTGACCTAAATGCTTTCACTATTGAGAAAGCTATGAGCATGGTTGCCGGTACTGCAAGGTCTATGGGTATAACTGTATCAGGAACAGCTCCTTTTTAATCGTTTAAAAGACAAGAGAAAATGGCAAAATTGACAAAAAAACAAAAAGACGCTGCTTCTAAAATTGAGAAGAACAAGCTGTACTCTCTGAAAGATGCTTCTGCATTAATCAAGACGGTTGCTTCTGCTAAATTTGATGAATCAGTAGATATCTCGGTTCGCCTGGGTGTAGATCCTCGTAAAGCTAACCAGATGGTAAGGGGTGTAGTAACACTTCCTCATGGTACAGGTAAAGATGTAAGGGTTCTTGCTCTTGTTACTCCTGATAAAGAAGCTGAAGCTAAAGCTGCCGGTGCAGACTTTGTAGGTTTAGATGACTATCTTCAAAAAATTAAAGACGGCTGGACAGATGTAGATGTAATTATTACTGTACCTGCAGTTATGGGTAAGCTTGGTCCTCTTGGTAGGATTCTTGGTCCTCGTGGCCTTATGCCAAACCCTAAAACCGGTACTGTAACAATGGAAGTTGGTAAAGCTGTTCAGGAAGTTAAAGCGGGTAAAATTGACTTTAAAGTTGATAAAACCGGTATAGTACACGCTGGTATCGGCAGGGTATCTTTTGATGCTGACAAAATTGCTGAGAACGCTCACGAAATTATCCAAACATTAATCAAATTAAAACCAGTTGCGGCTAAAGGTACTTATATTAAGGGTATCCACATATCAAGCACCATGAGCCCTGCTATTGCTTTAGATCCTAAAGCGGTATAATTGGTAGTTAAAGAATATTTATTATGACTAAAGAGCAAAAATCAAAAGTTATTGAAGATTTAACTGCACAGCTTGCCGCGTCGAATGTTGTTTACATTGCCGATATATCAGGACTGAATGCAGAAACTACTTCAAACCTTAGGAGGGCTTGTTTCAAAGAAGGTATTAAACTAGAGGTTGTAAAAAACACCCTGCTTGAAAAAGCAATGGAGAATGTTGAAAACAACTACAGCGACCTTCCTTCAATCCTTAAAGGTAATACTGCTATACTTATTGCAGAGAACGGTAACGCTCCTGCTAAAGTTATCAAGGAATTCCGCAAAAAATCTGATAAGCCTGTACTTAAGGGTGCTTACATCCATGAGGCTGTATTTATTGGAGACAACCAGCTTGATGCCCTTGTATCACTTAAATCTAAAGAAGAAGTTATCGGCGAAATCATCGGTATTCTTCAGTCTCCTGCTAAGAATGTTATTTCTGCCCTTAAATCAGGCGGTAGCACTATTGCAGGCCTTGTTAAAACGTTATCTGAAAGGTAACAACCACCGCGAGAACGCATTTATAAATTATATATTACAAACTATTTAAAACGATAGAAAAATGGCAGATTTGAAACAATTCGCAGAACAACTAGTTAACCTTACAGTTAAAGAGGTTAATGAACTTGCTACAATACTTAAAGAAGAATATGGCATTGAGCCTGCAGCTGCTGCTGTAGCTTTCGCTGGCCCTGCTGCTGGTGGTGATGCTCCTGCTGCTGAAGAGCAAACTGAATTTACTGTAGTTCTTAAAGACGCTGGTGCTTCTAAGCTTGGTGTTGTTAAGGCTGTAAAAGAGCTTACTGGCCTAGGTCTTAAAGAAGCTAAAGACCTTGTAGACGGTGCTCCTGCTAACGTAAAAGAAGGTGTTTCTAAAGATGAGGCTGAAGGCCTTAAGAAAGCTCTAGAAGAAGCTGGTGCAGTAGTTGAGCTTAAATAAGCTTACATCGGTATAAAACCTTAGGTTTAGGCCTTGAGAAGAACTCTCAAAGGCCTAAACCATTTTTCGTATAATAACATTTTATACGCGCTTATTAGAATTACTTTAATCATAATTTTGTCCATTGATGATAACAAATCAGACTGAAAGATTAAATTTTGCCTCTACAAAAAACATCCCAAGTTATCCTGATTTCCTTGATATCCAGATAAAATCGTTCAGGGATTTCTTCCAACTGGAAACCAAATCGGATGAAAGGGGCAACGAAGGTCTTTATAACACCTTCATGGAAAACTTTCCGATTACTGATACCCGCAATCAGTTTGTGCTGGAGTTCCTTGATTATTTTGTTGATCCACCACGTTATACAATTGAGGAGTGTATAGACAGGGGCCTTACATACAGCGTGCCGCTAAAAGCCAGGCTAAAGCTTTATTGTACCGACCCTGAGCATGAAGATTTTGAAACAATTGTACAGGATGTGTATTTGGGTACTATCCCTTATATGACTCCAAGCGGTACATTTGTTATCAACGGGGCAGAGCGTGTAGTTGTATCGCAGCTTCACCGTTCTCCCGGTGTATTCTTTGGCCAGTCGTTCCACGCTAACGGAACAAAACTTTACTCTGCAAGGGTAATTCCTTTTAAAGGTTCATGGATTGAATTTGCTACAGACATTAACAATGTTATGTATGCTTATATCGACAGGAAGAAAAAACTTCCGGTAACCACCCTTTTCCGTGCCATTGGCTTTGAAAGGGATAAGGATATCCTTGAAATATTTGACCTGGCTGAAGAAATCAAGGTTTCTAAAACAGGGCTTAAAAAATATATAGGCAGGAGGCTTGCCGCACGTGTGCTTAATACATGGCATGAAGATTTCGTAGATGAAGATACGGGAGAAGTTGTGTCTATTGAGCGTAACGAGATTATATTAGACCGTGATACCCTTATCGATAAAGATAACGTTGAGGAAATCATTGATTCTAACGTAAAAACAATCTTGTTGCACAAAGAGGATAATAATCAGGCAGATTATACCATTATCCACAACACGCTGCAAAAAGACCCTACAAACTCTGAAAAAGAAGCCGTAGAGCACATCTACCGTCAGCTGCGTAATGCAGAACCACCTGATGAGGAGACTGCACGTGGCATTATAGATAAACTGTTCTTCTCAGACCAGCGCTACAACCTTGGTGATGTAGGCCGTTACAGGATGAACAAAAAACTTAACCTTGACATCCCTATGGATAAGCAGGTGCTTACCAAAGAGGATATCATAACTATTGTTAAGTACCTTATTGAGCTTATAAACTCTAAGGCAGAGATTGATGATATTGACCACCTTTCTAACCGTCGTGTACGTACGGTAGGTGAGCAGCTTTCGGCACAGTTTGGTGTAGGTCTTGCCCGTATGGCCAGGACTATCCGCGAGCGTATGAACGTAAGGGATAACGAGGTGTTTACACCTATCGACCTTATTAACGCTAAGACTTTGTCGTCTGTTATCAACTCGTTCTTTGGTACTAACCAGCTTTCTCAGTTCATGGACCAAACCAATCCACTTGCTGAGATTACCCACAAGCGCAGGCTGTCTGCACTTGGACCGGGTGGTCTTTCAAGGGAAAGGGCAGGTTTTGAGGTGCGAGACGTTCACTATACACACTATGGCCGTCTTTGTCCTATCGAAACGCCTGAAGGTCCGAACATTGGTCTAATCTCATCTCTTGGTGTATATGCCAAAGTAAACGGGATGGGCTTTATCGAAACGCCTTACCGCAAGGTAACCGATGGTAAAGTAGACCTTGTTAACGAGCCGGTTTACCTAAGCGCCGAAGAAGAAGAAGGCAAGATGATTGCACAGGCTAACACTGAAATGGATGATAATGGTACCATTACTACAGACAGGGTTATTGTGCGTGAGGAAGGCGACTTCCCGGTTGTAGACCCATCGGCAGTACATTATACTGACGTTGCGCCTAACCAGATTGCCTCTATCTCTGCATCGCTTATTCCGTTCCTTGAGCACGATGACGCCAACCGCGCGCTGATGGGCTCTAACATGATGCGCCAGGCCGTACCGTTGTTACGTCCTGATTCGCCAATTGTAGGTACGGGCCTTGAGCGCCAGGTAGCTTCAGACTCTCGTGTACTTATTAACGCCGAAGGCCATGGTACTGTAGAGTATGTAGATGCTAACGAGATTACTATTAAATATGACAGGACCGACCGCGAGCGTAGCGTAAGCTTTGATCCGGACGAGAAAACATACCGGCTTATCAAGTTCCGTAAAACGAACCAGAGCACAAGCATTAACCTTAAGCCTATCGTAAGGAAAGGCGACAGGGTAGTGCCGGGCCAGGTTTTATGTGAAGGCTATGCTACACAAAACGGTGAACTTGCCCTTGGCCGTAACCTTCAGGTAGCGTTCATGCCATGGAAAGGTTATAACTTTGAGGATGCTATCGTTATTTCTGAAAAGGTAGTGCGTGATGATATCTTCACGTCTATCCACGTAGACGATTATTCTCTTGAAGTAAGGGATACCAAACTGGGTAACGAAGAACTTACCAACGATATACCTAACGTATCTGAAGAGGCTACTAAAGACCTTGATGAGAACGGTATGATCAGGATTGGTGCCGAGGTTAAGCCTGGCGATATCCTTATTGGTAAGATTACCCCTAAAGGTGAAAGCGACCCAACCCCTGAAGAAAAACTGCTTCGCGCCATCTTTGGCGACAAGGCAGGTGATGTTAAAGATGCTTCACTAAAAGCGTCTCCGTCACTTCACGGTGTGGTACTTGATAAAAAACTTTTTGCACGTGCGGTTAAAGATAAGCGCAAGCGTACTAAAGATAAAGATGATTTGACCAAGCTTGAAATGGACTTTGAAGTGAAGTTCAACGAGCTTAAAGACAGGCTTATTGAAAAGCTGTTTGAAATTGTAAACGGTAAAACATCTCAGGGTGTAATGAACGACCTTGGCGAAGAAGTACTTCCAAAAGGTAAGAAGTATACCCAGAAGATGCTGTATGCAGTTGAAGATTTTGCACACCTTACAAAAGGCCAGTGGACAACGGATGACGAAACCAATGCTATGGTTAACGACCTTATCCACAACTATAAAATTAAGCTTAACGACCTTCAGGGTGCGCTAAGGAGGGAGAAATTCACAATTACTGTGGGTGATGAACTGCCAAGCGGTATCCTTAAGCTTGCTAAAGTGTACATTGCCAAGAAGCGTAAGCTTAAGGTGGGTGATAAAATGGCAGGACGCCACGGTAACAAAGGTATTGTTGCCAAGATTGTTCGCCAGGAAGACATGCCTTTCCTTGAAGATGGTACACCTGTAGATATCGTTCTTAACCCGCTGGGCGTACCATCGCGTATGAACATTGGGCAGATATATGAAACCGTTCTTGGATGGGCAGGCCTTAAACTGGGCAGGAAGTATGCAACGCCAATTTTTGATGGTGCATCTTTAGACCAGATTAATGCCCTTACAGATGAAGCCGGTATACCGCGTTTTGGCCACACTTATCTATATGATGGTGGTACAGGAGAGCGTTTCCACCAGGCTGCAACTGTAGGTGTTATTTACATGCTTAAACTTGGGCATATGGTTGACGATAAAATGCACGCGCGTTCTATTGGTCCATACTCGCTTATTACGCAACAGCCACTTGGTGGTAAGGCACAGTTTGGAGGCCAGCGTTTTGGTGAGATGGAGGTGTGGGCTCTTGAAGCCTACGGCGCGTCGAGCACGCTTCGTGAAATCCTGACTGTTAAATCGGATGACGTAATCGGTAGGGCTAAAACTTACGAGTCAATCGTTAAGGGTGAAACCATGCCGGAGCCGGGCTTGCCAGAATCGTTCAATGTATTAATGCATGAACTAAAAGGCCTTGGCTTAGACATCAGGTTAGAAGAATAATTTCCTAAACGGGAATGGTGCCCATGGTGCCATTCCCTTTCTATACTTTTTAATAAAATTGATAGATTGATATCATGACAAAATTAAAAGATAAAAACACCGTAAAAAGGTTCAACCAGATTTCAATAGGCCTTGCATCGCCTGAGTCTATCCTGGCTGAATCAAGGGGCGAGGTTTTAAAACCTGAAACCATTAACTATCGTACCCACAAACCGGAAAGGGACGGCCTTTTTTGCGAGCGTATTTTTGGTCCTGTAAAGGATTTTGAATGTGCTTGTGGTAAATACAAAAGGATTCGTTACAAGGGAATTGTTTGTGACCGATGCGGTGTTGAAGTTACCGAGAAAAAAGTGCGTCGCGACAGGGTGGGCCACATTAACCTTGTGGTGCCTATTGCGCATATATGGTATTTCCGTTCATTACCTAATAAAATAGGTTACCTTCTTGGCCTGCCTTCTAAAAAGCTGGACATGATTATATACTATGAAAGGTATGTAGTTATACAGCCGGGTATTGCCAAAGGGCCGGATGGAGAAACACTTAATGCACTTGACTTCCTTACAGAAGAAGAGTACATAAACATTGCAGACAGCCTGCCGGCTGACAACCAGTATCTTGATGATCTTGACCCTAACAAGTTTGTGGCCAAGATGGGTGCTGAGTGTATTATGGACCTGCTTGCAAGGATAGACCTTGATGCATTGTCTTATAAACTGCGCCACAGTGCAAATACAGAAACCTCTAAACAGCGTAAGACGGAAGCCCTTAAAAGGCTACAGGTTGTAGAATCATTCCGTGAGAGTAACCTTAACAGGGAAAACCGCCCTGAGTGGATGATACTTAAAGTTATACCTGTTATCCCGCCAGAGCTTCGCCCTCTTGTGCCGCTTGATGGTGGACGTTTTGCAACATCAGACCTTAACGACCTTTATCGTAGGGTAATTATCCGTAACAACCGTCTTAAGAGGTTGATGGAAATTAAAGCCCCGGAGGTAATCCTTCGTAACGAAAAGCGTATGCTTCAGGAATCTGTAGACTCGCTGTTTGACAACACAAGGAAAGCATCTGCCGTTAAGACTGAATCTAACAGGCCGCTTAAATCACTTTCTGACTCACTTAAAGGTAAACAGGGACGTTTCCGTCAAAACCTTCTTGGTAAGCGTGTTGACTATTCTGCACGTTCGGTAATTGTTGTTGGCCCTGAAATGAGGCTTTATGAGTGTGGCCTTCCGAAAGATATGGCTGCCGAGCTTTACAAACCGTTTGTTATCCGTAAGCTTATAGAGCGCGGTATTGTTAAAACGGTTAAGTCGGCCAAAAAGATAATAGATAAGAAAGAGCCCGTAGTATGGGATATCCTTGAAAATGTAATTAAAGGACACCCGGTACTGCTAAACAGGGCCCCAACCCTTCACAGGCTTGGTATACAGGCATTCCAGCCTAAACTTATTGAAGGTAAGGCAATCCAGTTGCACCCGCTTGTATGTACGGCGTTTAACGCTGACTTTGACGGTGACCAGATGGCGGTACACCTTCCGCTTGGCCCGGAGGCTATTCTTGAGGCGCAGCTGCTTATGCTTGCGTCGCACAATATCCTTAACCCGGCTAACGGTGCACCGGTTACCGTTCCTTCTCAGGACATGGTACTGGGTCTTTACTATATGACTAAAGAGCGTCTTTCTACAGAAACGCTTACTATTAAAGGTGAAGGCCTTACATTCTACTCTGCTGAAGAAGTTAACATTGCACTTAACGAAAACAGGCTTGAACTAAACGCCCGTGTTAAGATTCGTGCAAAAGACTTTAATGAAAACGGCGAGCTTGTTTGGAAAATTATCCAGACTACAGCCGGTAGGGTACTGTTTAACGAGGTGGTGCCGGAAGAGGCAGGCTATATTAACGAAATCCTTACCAAAAAATCGCTTAGGGATATTATTGGTAAAATTCTTAGCCTGACAGACGTGCCTACAACGGCTGCGTTCCTTGACAACATGAAAGACATGGGCTACAAATTTGCCTTCAGGGGTGGTTTGTCATTCAGCCTTGGTGATATTATTATCCCTCCGCGCAAGCAGGAACTGATTGCTGAAGCTAATGAGCAGGTTGAAGGTATTACCATGAACTATAACATGGGTCTTATTACCAACAACGAGCGCTACAACCAGGTAATTGACGTGTGGACATCTACTAACGCATTGCTTACTGAGCTTGCCATGAAAAACATCCGCGAAGACCAGCAGGGCTTCAACTCGGTGTACATGATGCTTGACTCAGGGGCGAGGGGTAGTAAAGAACAAATACGCCAGCTTACAGGTATGCGTGGTTTGATGGCTAAGCCTAAAAAATCAACTGCCGGTGGTGGTGAAATTATCGAGAACCCGATTCTTTCTAACTTTAAGGAAGGCCTTTCGATTCTTGAATACTTCATTTCTACGCACGGTGCCCGTAAAGGTCTTGCGGATACGGCTCTTAAAACGGCTGACGCGGGTTACCTTACAAGGAGGCTTGTAGACGTATCTCAGGATGTTATTGTAAACTCTGTTGACTGTGGTACTCTTAGGGGTATTGAGGTTAAAGCACTTAAAAATAACGAAGAGATTGTTGAAACGCTTGGCGAAAGGATATTAGGCCGTGTGGCACTGCAAAATGTAGTTAACCCGCTTACTAATGAAATTCTGGTAGCTGCCGGTGAGCAAATTAAAGAAGCCGAAGTAAGGCTTATAAATGCTGCTCCTATAGAAAGTGTAGAAGTACGTTCGCCACTTACTTGTGAGGCTACTAAGGGTATTTGTGCCAAATGTTATGGCCGTAGCCTTGCAACTGGCCAGATGACGCAAAAAGGTGAGGCTGTAGGTGTTATTGCTGCACAGTCTATTGGTGAGCCTGGTACACAGCTTACACTACGTACATTCCACGTTGGTGGTGTTGCGGGTGGTATGTCTGAAGAATCAAGCATCATTACACGTTTTGCAGGCCGTCTTGAAATAGAAGACCTTAAAACCGTTAAAGGTGAAAACAACGAAGGCGAGCAGGTAGATATCGTGATTTCACGTTCTACAGAGCTTAAACTTGTTGACCTTAATACCGGTATAGTTCTAAATACACACAACATTCCTTACGGTTCAAGCATCTTTGTAAAAGATGGCGATACTGTAGATAAAGGAGCTGTAATATGTAAGTGGGACCCGTATAACGGTGTAATTATATCTGAGTTTACCGGTAAGGTAGCTTATGAAGACATCGAGCAGGGCCAGTCATTCATTGTTGAAATTGACGAACAGACAGGCTTCCAGGAGAAAGTAATTTCTGAAGCAAGGAATAAAAAACTTATCCCTACGCTTCTTATATATGGTAACGATGGCGAGCTTATCCGTTCTTACAACCTTCCGGTGGGTGCCCACCTTATGGTAGATAACGGCGAGAAAATTAAGGCTGGTAAAGTACTTGTTAAGATACCAAGGCGTTCGTCTAAAGCGGGCGATATTACGGGTGGTCTTCCAAGGATTACCGAACTTCTTGAAGCACGTAACCCAAGTAACCCTGCCGTGGTTTCTGAAATTGACGGTGTGGTATCATTTGGTAAAATCAAGAGGGGTAACCGCGAGATTGTGATTGAGTCTAAATTTGGCGAAATCAAAAAATACCTTGTGAAGCTTTCTAACCAGATACTGGTACAGGAAAATGACTTTGTTAAGGCCGGTATGCCACTTTCTGACGGTGCTATTACTCCAGAGGATATCCTTAGGATTCAGGGGCCAAGTGCAGTACAACAGTACCTTGTTAATGAAATCCAGGAGGTTTACCGCCTTCAGGGTGTAAAAATTAACGACAAGCACTTTGAAGTTGTTATCCGCCAGATGATGCGTAAAGTAAGAATTGAAGATCCGGGAGATACCCTGTTCCTTGAAGACCAGCTTGCGCACACCGCTGACTTTATTGTAGAGAACGACAAGCTTTATGGTATGAAAGTGGTTGAAGATGCAGGAGACTCTCAAAACCTTAAAGCCGGCCAGATTATTACGCCGCGCCAGCTAAGGGATGAGAACTCTATCCTTAAGCGTAATGACCAGAACCTTGTTGTAGCCAGGGACGTTGTTCCTGCAACGGCTACACCGGTACTACAGGGTATTACAAGGGCATCGCTTCAAACCAAGTCGTTTATCTCGGCTGCATCGTTCCAGGAAACTACAAAAGTACTGAACGAAGCTGCTGTAGCAGGTAAGGTTGACGGCCTTGAAGGACTTAAAGAGAACGTAATTGTGGGCCACAGGATACCTGCAGGTACAGGTATGAGGGACTATGATAACACTATCGTGGGTTCTAAAGAAGAGTACAATGAGCTTTTAACTCCTAAAGAGGAATATAACTACTAATAACAATGAGTGATAACAAGCAACAACAGGGCCAGTTAAACATTGAGCTTGATGAAAAAACGGCAGAGGGTACATATTGTAACCTTGCCATTATAAACCATTCGGCATCAGAGTTTGTGGTAGACTTTGTGGGCATTATGCCCGGAGTACCTAAAGCGAAAGTTAAATCACGCATTGTGTTAACGCCCCAGCATGCTAAGCGCCTGCTGAAGGCTTTAGGCGAGAACATCCACCGTTTTGAAACTGCCCACGGCGTTATAAGCGATACGGATCACCCGCAAGTTCCATTGAGTTTTGGTCCTGCAGGACAGGCTTAAGAATATGAAACCCCGCTGAAAAGCGGGGTTTTTTGTTGTAAATAACTTTAGGAGTACAGCCTTTAGTGGTCGCTCAAAAAATCTTATCTTTGAGTTTCCATTAAAAACAGCAATTTACTTACAATGTCCAGTATTATCCAGCTTCTTCCAGACCACGTTGCCAACCAGATAGCCGCCGGAGAGGTGGTGCAAAGGCCGGCCTCGGTAGTTAAGGAATTGCTCGAAAATTCGGTCGATGCCGGCAGTACTGAGATAAAACTGATTGTAAAGGATGCCGGTAAAACCCTAATTCAGGTTATAGACAACGGCAAGGGCATGAGCGTTACCGATGCACGTCTGTGCTTTGAGCGCCATGCTACCAGTAAAATTCGCCATGCTGAGGATTTATTCGCGCTGCACACCAAAGGTTTTAGGGGAGAGGCGCTGGCCTCCATTGCCGCTATTGCCCATGTAGAGCTTAAAACCCGCCAGGAGCAGGACGAACTGGGCACACACTTGGTTATAGAGGGCAGTAAATTTACCAGCCAGGATGTTGCTGTATTGCCCCGAGGTACCTCATTTGCCGTGAAAAACCTGTTCTTTAATATACCGGCACGCCGCAACTTTTTGAAAAGTGATACGGTAGAGTTTCGCCATGTAATAGACGAGTTTGAGCGTGTTGCTATGGCGCACCATAATATAGGCTTTATACTGTATCACAACGGTAGTGAAATGTTTAACCTGCCTGCCGGAAACCAGCGCCAGCGCATAGTAAACATCTTTGGCGGTCGCACTAACGAAAAACTGGTTCCCGTTAAGGAAAGCACTGAGATAGTAGAAATTACCGGGTTTGTTACTAAGCCGGAGTTTGCCAAGAAAAACAAGGGCGAGCAGTTCTTTTTTGTGAACGACCGTTTTATAAAAAGCGGCTACCTGCACCATGCCGTTATGGCGGCTTATGAAGGCTTGCTGAAAGACGGTTGCCAGCCTGGGTACTATCTGTATCTTGATGTACCGCCCAATACAATTGATATCAACATACATCCCACTAAGACCGAGATTAAGTTTGACGATGAGCATGCCTTGTATGCCATTCTGCGCAGTACCATAAAACACAGCCTAGGCCAGTTTAATATTGCCCCGGTACTTGATTTTGATCGTGATGCCAATCTTGATACACCTTACAGCTACGAAGGCAAGGAAGCTTCTATCCCTATGGTGGAAGTTGACCGTAATTACAACCCGTTTGCTGCCGAAGATCCGGTTAAAAGCGCAGCCTCCCGTTCGTTTTCATCATCATCTTCATTTAGCGGAGTGCCGGCTTTTAAAAAAGACCGACAGCCTTCATGGGAAAGCCTGTACATAGTTACCAGCCCGGCGCAGGAGGAGATTGCCGAGATCAACTTTGAGTCGGAAGAAGTTACCGGTTCGCTTTTTAATGATAGCGAAGTTGAACAGGCAGTATATAAAACCTACCAGATTCACAAGAAGTATATTGTGAGCCCTATAAAATCGGGCATGGTGATTATAGACCAAAAAAGGGCGCACCAACGTGTGTTGTATGAACAATTTCTTAAGAACATAACCGTACAGCATGCCGCCAGCCAGCAGTTGCTTTTTCCGCTTGTGCTGCACTACAACCAGCAGGAGCTTGCAATTATTACCGATACTAAAGAGGCCCTTGAAAACACGGGGTTTGTATTTGCCGAAATAAACAACGACCATATTGTAGTGAATGGCCTGCCTGTAAATGTGGCAGAAAGCGAGGTGTCAATCTTGCTGGAAGAACTGCTGAATGACCTGCAACAGGAGGTGCCGGACAGTAGTTTTAGCCAAACCGACAGCATTGCCAAATCTATGGCACGGAGTTTGGCGGTAAAAACAGGTACACAACTTACCGAAAAGGAGCAGGAAACCATGGTTAACGCCCTTTTTGCCTGTAAAGAGCCCGATGTATCGCCATTTAATAAGCCTACGTTTATTACCATAAGCGTAGAAGACCTTGATAAACGTTTTGCTATATGATGCAGGTTACCGAAACTGTTAAGCAGTTAATTATTATAAATATCATATTCTTTGTGGGCACCATTTTTTTGGGTGGCCCGGCCATAGAATATCTTGCACTCCATTTTCCTGCAGGGCCTGATTTTAAGGTGTGGCAGCCCCTTACCTATATGTTTATGCACGGCGGTATTATGCATATTCTTTTCAATATGCTGGCACTGGCCATGTTTGGCAGCCTGCTCGAATATATGTGGGGAACAAAAAAGTTTTTATTCTTTTATTTTTCCTGTGGGGTAGGCGCCGCCGCATTTCACCTGGGTATTGATTATATTTTGTACCAGGATGTAATGGGCACCCTTACGCAGGCAGGATTTAATAAAGCAGACATCATTGCATTGGCATCCCAGGATAAATACAACCCGGAATGGATGGAATATATTACTGAGAGGCAATATTTCAATTTTCTTCATGCTTTAAACGGCACTATGCTTGGGGCATCGGGGGTAATGTACGGTGTTATGGTGGCTTTTGCCTGCCTGTTTCCTAATAATGATATCAGGCTGCTTTTTATACCCATCCCTATTAAGGCTAAATACTTTCTTCCGGGTATGTTGTGCCTCGACCTGTATTTAGGCTTAAAAGGCCAGTCTTTTTTTGGAGGCAGGTGGAGCGATGGTGTGGCGCATTTTGCCCACCTGGGTGGCGCTTTAATAGGCTTTATAATGATGTGGAACTGGAGTAAGGGTAATTTTAACCACAATCGCTGGAATTAACTATGGGCTTTATAGACGAACTTAAAACAGAATACAGGATAGGTGGTATTGTGCAGCGCCTTATTTTTTGGAATGTAGGGCTGTTTCTTATACCGGTAATTTTATTTAGCATTTTGCAGCTTTCAGGGGTACAATTACCTTCATTTGACTGGCGTATTATTGGCGGGGATGACTTTTTTAGTATATCATCTAAACCGGCCGACCTGATATGGAAACCCTGGTCACTTTTTACTTATGCTTTTTTACACAGTGGGCCATTACATCTTTTCTTTAATATGATGATGTTGGTTTTTGCGGGGAGGCTGTTCTTAACTTTTTTTACACAAAAACAGTTCTTTGGGCTTTACATACTTTCAGCCATATTTGCGGGGTTGTTGTTTATACTAAGCTACAATGTGTTGCCCGGACTTCAGCGCGATATGAGCAAAATGGTTGGAGCTTCAGCTGCTATAATGGCTATATTGTTTAGTACGGCTGTTTATGCTCCGCAGTATTCTGTTAGGCTTATGCTTATTGGTAGTGTAAAACTATGGCACATAGCAGCGGTGTTCCTGGCACTGGATCTTATCTATATTTCTGCTGAAAACACGGGTGGACACATTGCCCACCTGGGTGGTGCTTTGTTTGGTTACCTGTATATTGTACTGCTTAAACAGGGAACCGACCTTAGCAAAGGGGTATCGGCAGTGATTGATTTTTTTGTAAACCTTTTTAAGCCCAGAAAATCAACACCGTTTAAGAAAGTACATAAAAACCCGCAGCCACAGCAACGTGCTTCTACTGTCAAGCCTAAAGACATGACACAAAAGCAAATTGATGAAATTCTTGATAAAATAAGCAAGTCGGGCTATGACAGCCTCACCAAAGAGGAGAAGGATTTTTTATTTAAAGTTGGCAAATAATTAAGTAGATTTGAGCGTTATTGTCAGCAAATGAAAAAGCTTTCGTGGTTTAATAGGGTAGTTTTATGGATTAATATAGTGCTTACTGTATTAACCGTAATTTCGTATATCCTGCCGTTTATGGCCCCGAAGGTATTCCCTATACTATCGGTATTTACGCTGGTTATGCCGCTTATGCTGGTGTTTAATGCTATCTTTTTTGTGTACTGGCTGCTACAGTTCAAAAGGCAAATGCTGCTTTCCGGCCTTGTACTTTTGCTGGGTATTACGTTTGTGAGTAAGCTGTACCGTTTTTCATCTAAAGACAGGGAACCCGTTAGCGGTGATTTTACACTGATGAGCTATAACGTGCGCCTGTTTAACCTGTATAACTGGCTGCCCGATACAGATATTGCCAAAAAAATACCCGCCTTTGTAAAAGAGCAAAACCCCGATGTTTTGTGCCTGCAGGAGTATAACAAGGTAGGGAATAACTCTTTCTCGCAATACAAGCACAGCTTTATTTATACACCCGATAAACAATCAGGCCAGGCTATATATTCCCGTTTCCCCATAATAGGCACGGGTGATATACAGTTTCCCGGCTCTGCCAATAACGTGGTATATGCCGATATTAAAAAGGGTAAAGACACCATAAGGGTGTACAGCATGCACCTGCAATCTATAAAAATCAGCCCTGATATTCATGAAAATATTGATGAGCAAAAGAGCAAGGTTATTTTTTACCGTATAAGTGAGGCCTTTAAGCGCCAGCAGCTACAGGCCGAAATTGTGCAGCAGCATAAAAACGAATGCCATCACCCCATGATTATTTGCGGCGACCTTAATAACAGTGCCTTTAGCTATGTGTACCGCAGTGTTAAGGGCAATATGAACGATGCTTTTGAAGAAGCCGGAGGAGGCTTTGGGCGTTCGTACAACTACAAATATTATCCGGCGCGGATAGACTATATTTTTACCGATGAAAATATAGAGGTAAAAAAATACGAAACCTTCTCAAAGTTTATAAACTCTGACCATTTCCCAATCATGACCCGCCTTGGGTTTACAAAAGAGGAAGATTAAAGCGTTTGTTGCTTTAGGTAATCAAGTGCGTAACGGCCTTCGTTAAAAAGCAGGTCGAGTATGCTCAGGTTGTTTATAAAGCCGTGTTTTTCTTCAAAAACCTGGGTATAAGGCTCAAACTGTGCCGTGTCTTTCTTACCATTGGCTAAAATGCGGTAGTCGGTAAGGTTATCCACGTCATGAAAATACTCGGTAGTCTTGCCGTAACTGAAATCCATTTTTAAACAGTTAGCCAAAATTTCCATTATCTGGAAATTAAGGTCCATCATGTAAGTATGTTTTTTCTCAAATACAGGCCTTATATCGTCTTCAAAATACTCAAAGAAGGGCGAAGTACGGTAAGCGGCTTCAAGCGACTTAAAATGCTGTTTCTGCCAGTCAAACGCCTGCTCTATCTTAGTATCTTTAAACTTTTGGTGCCCGGCAACGGGATTATGCTTTAGCGGAATGTTAAGCAGCTGTATGCCGTTAGGGCTGTAAATGTACATCCTGTTGCGGTTGGTTTGCTTCTGGAAGTTGTCTTCTACTTCAAATGTAACCGTATCGGCCTGTGCCATGGCTACATAGTGGCTTATTGACGGAAAATAGGTGGGGTGTATGAGTATGTTCATTAAAGTTTATTTGTTGATGTGGTAATTTGTTTATTTGATCTGGCTGATCTGGTATCTCTTTAAAGCATTCAGTTTATTTGTTATACTTTCTAAATAATATCTGGCTTCAGAATATTGAACATCAGAAATAAATCCTAATTCAAAAGAGATGATCAACTGGTTTATTACTTCTACAGCCGAACTAAATGCAAGAGTACTAAAATGAGCTTTATCTCTATAAGAACTCCTTGCAGAGCCTTCAGCCAAATTAGAACAAATTGATATTGAAGCCCGCCTTAATTGTGAAATTAGCCCAAACTTTTCAGAATCAGGAAAGCCTGAAGTTAAGGTGTAAATTCTTTTTGCAAATTCCTTTACTTCTACCCAAACTTCAAGCTTTTCAAATGAATATATGTACATCAGCTACAATTCAAATAACCGAATTACCAAATAACCAAATTAACTGTTTTCAGCGGTCTTTTTCTTTTTCTTCCTGAAGAAATCAAAAGCAAACCAGGCTACAACGGCAATAACAAAATACTTAAAGTAAGATACCGGTTTGCCTGTACCGTTTACGGTAGTAAACATCCTGTCCCAACGGAATTTTTTGTTTATCTGTCCCCACGGCACATTCTGGTCAAGGCTCATCCATACAAATACCGGCTTGCCCACAATGTGGTCTTCGGGCACAAAGCCCCAGTAGCGGCTGTCTTCAGAGTTGTGGCGGTTATCACCCATCATCCAGTAGTAGTCCTGTGCAAAGGTGTAGCTGTTTGTGGTTTTGCCGTTTATCTTAATTTCGCGGCCGTTAACCTCAAGCTTGTTTTTTTCATACTCCTCAATAACCATTTTGTACAATGGCAGGTTTTCGGTAGTTAGCTGTATGGTCTTGCCTTTTTCAGGCACATAAATGTCGCCCATGTTGTCAACCGTCCATGTAGGCTGGGTGTGAGGGAAAATCCTTAAACCTTCTCCTTCTTTAGATACGTCGCGCACAACCGAGTCAATACCCGCAGTTTTCTTTAGTTCGGCGGCTATGGCAAGCGTCATGTTGGCCTTAATAACACCATTGTATAGCTGGCCTTGGGCAGCCGGGATTTTGTATTGCTCTAAAACCTGCTGCGGTATACCGTCAGGGCCTGTAGTAATATCATATTCGCCGGTAGTGTTGTCTCTGTAGCCGCCTTTGGCATAGCTTTGTATGGCTACCAGTTGCTCTTGTGTAAGGTTTGCCGGGAAGTGGTAAGACCTGTACGACTCATTTATACCATATTGGTTAAAGGCAGCACCCACACCTTGTTTGGTGTATACTTTGTGCATGTACTGCACCTGCGCCCTGTCGCTCAGCTTAAGTTCCTGCCCGTTTATAAATACAATACCATCCCTAAGTGAGAACGTATCGCCGGGTGTACCCACACAGCGCTTAACGTAGTTTGATTTTTTATCAATAGGCTTGCGTAGCCCCACGGTATTCCTGTCCCTGAAACGTGTAACGGTATCAATAGGCCAGTTAAATACCACTATGTCGTTCTTTTCAATCCTTTCAAGGCCGGGGAACCTGAAGTAAGGTAGTTGTGGCCAGTCTGAATATGATTTTTTGTTGATTAACGGAATGGTATCGTGTACCATAGGTGCCGCTATGGTAGTCATAGGCGTACGGGCACCGTAGTGAAACTTGCTCACAAACAGGAAGTCGCCTACAAGTAGTGTTTTTTCAAGCGATGGGGTAGGTATCTGGAACGGCTGCATTACATAGGTATGCACAATAGTAGCTACCACAATGGCAAAAAGCAGCGAGCTTAGCGTACTTTCCTTATTCTCCAAATCGCCGTTGTAAGTGGCTTTGTCATCATAATTTACTACAAATATGTAAAGACCCAGCGTTACTACACCAAGTATATAATCAGTAGCCGATGTTTTACCAAAAGCCTTAAGTATCTGTACCCATACTACAGGGAACATGATAAGGTTTACTATAGGCACAAACAGTAAAATTGTCCACCAGGGAGAGCGGCGTATGATGCGCATAAGCACAACAGCGTTATATACCGGTATAAGGGCTTCCCAGCGCTTGCGGCCGGCTTTTTCATACAGCCTCCAGGTTCCGGCAAAGTGTATTACCTGTACCGCCAGGAAAAATAAAAACCATTGTAATAAATCCATGTCTGTTTTTTTTAGTATATGTAGTAATATAAGCTATCTTGTTACAGGCCAAGTACATCTTTCATGCTGTACACCCCCTGTTTACCGGCCAGCCATTCGGCAGCTACAACGGCGCCAAGGGCAAAACCTTCGCGGCTGTGGGCGGTATGGGTAATGTCTATACGGTCTATAGCGCTGTCATAGGTTATGGTGTGTGTGCCCGGAACGCCTTCTATCCGTTTAACATCTATAAAAATATCATCTTTTTTAGGACTTTCAATAGCCCAGCCGGCATAGTCAGAATGGTTAATAATGTCTTTGGCTAATGATATGGCTGTGCCGCTTGGGGCATCAAGTTTTTGGGTGTGGTGAATTTCTTCCATGGTAACCTTGTAGTCTTTAAGGTTTTCCATCATTTTGGCAAGGTAGCTGTTCAGCTCAAAGAAAATGTTTACACCAAGGCTAAAGTTGCTGCCATAAATAAAGGCGCCTCCTTTTTCTTCGCACAGCTGTACCATTTCGTGATAGTGTTCAAGCCAGCCGGTAGTACCACTAACCACGGGGATATTGCCGTTAAGGCAGGTAGAAATATTACCCACAGCGGCATCAGGAATGCTAAAATCAATGGCTGCATCGGCATTTTCAAGGCCGGCATAATCACTGCCTGATGATTTTTTTAGTACTATTTCGTGGCCGCGTTCAAGGGCAATACGTTCTATTACCTTGCCCATTTTGCCATATCCTAATAATGCTATCTTCATAATATTAAAAACGGTAGCTCATGCCGAGTACCGGTGCATAGTTATAATTTATATCGCTTGGAACAATCCCCGGGCTAAACGAGAGGTTTTCGTTTACGTTAAACTGCTTTAGGTGGGCATCTACATTGGCATCAATAATATTCAGTACATAAACACCTGCAATACACAGTGCCGATAAATCGCGGTTGCGCTGGTAAAAACGCTGCCCGCGCAGCAGCCTGTCGTTATCTATACCGGCAAGCACGCCTTCAACCTGCCTGCCGGCAAGCCTGTCTTTATAGGCATCGCGATAGCGGTGGTACTCCTTATTGTTGAAAGCATAATAGTAAATACTGAGGCCCATACCGCCAAAAACAAGCGGCACTTTCCAGTATTTTTTATTATATACCTGCCCAAGCCCCGGTATTACAGCCGAGTAAAAAGCAGCCTTGCTGGGCGAAAGCGGGTCTAATACATACGGTTTTATATTAGTGGAGTCCACCTTTATTACTTCCACCTTTATACTGTCATTCTGGGCATTAACCCTGTTTGAAAGTATAAGCAGTAATAATGTAAGTATGGATAAAAAGCCTTTCACTAACCCTGTATCAGTTTTATAATCCTGTTAAAATCCTCTTCAGAGCTGAAAGGGATGGTAATTTTTCCTTTTCCTTTACGATCTACCTTTACATCAACTTTTGCGCCAAAGAAACTGGTAAATGCCTTTTTCTCTTCATCGGCAATGTTAAAGCTTGTTGGCTTAGCCTCAATAGCTTTAGCAGCTTCGGTAGGGTTAAGCCCTTCGTGGTAGTTTTTTACCAAAGCCTCTGTTTCGCGTACCGATAGGTTACTGCTTACAATTTTCTGGTAAATATCGGCCTGTGCTTCCTGGTCTTCAATGTTTATTATGGCGCGGCCGTGGCCCATAGATATAAAGCCATCGCGTATACCGGTCTGTATAACCGGGTCAAGCTTAAGCAGGCGCAGGTAATTGGCTATGGTAGAGCGTTTTTTGCCCACACGGTCGCTCATTTGCTCCTGCGTTAGCTGTATTTCGTCTATAAGCCTTTGGTAAGAAAGGGCTATTTCAATAGGGTCAAGGTCATGGCGCTGTATGTTTTCTACAAGTGCCATAACCAGCGAATCGTTATCGTTAGCTATACGGATGTATGCCGGTACGTGGGTAAGGCCTGCAAGTTTAGAGGCACGCAGCCTGCGCTCGCCCGATATAAGCTGGTACTTGTTATACTCCATTTTACGAACCGTAATAGGCTGTATAACACCCAGTTCTTTAATAGAGGTGCTTAGTTCCTGCAGTGTTTCTTCGTTAAAGTTGCTGCGGGGCTGAAACGGGTTTATTTCAATCGACTCAATTTCAAGCTCTATAATATTGCCTACAACCTTATCTGCATTCTTATCCTCAACTGATTTAATATCATTTTCAGGATCTTTTAGTAATGCTGATAATCCCCTTCCAAGGGCTTGCTTTTTTATTGCTTTTGTCATAAACCTACTTTACTGTTTTTCTTTATAATTTCTTCTGCAAGGTGCAGGTAATTGCTGGCCCCTTTGCTGGTAGCATCATAGTTTATAATGCTTTCGCCAAAGCTTGGCGCCTCGCTTAGCTTTATATTACGCTGAATAATAGTATCAAACACCATATCGTTAAAGTGTTTCTGTACCTCTTCAACTACCTGGTTGCTAAGTCTTAGGCGGGCATCATACATAGTAAGCAGGAGGCCTTCTATATCTAACGCCGGGTTGTGTATTTTTTGTACGCTCTTTATGGTATTTAGCAGTTTGCCAAGGCCTTCCAGTGCAAAATACTCGCATTGAATGGGTATAACCACGCTGTCTGCGGCTGTAAGGGCATTAAGTGTAAGCAGGCCTAAAGAGGGCGCACAGTCTATCAGGATATAGTCATACTTGTCTTTAACGCTTTCAAGCGCTGTTTTAAGCATGTATTCCCTGTTTTCTTTATCTACAAGTTCAATTTCAATAGCCACAAGGTCTATGTGTGCCGGTATAACCCAAACGTTAGGGGCGGTACACTCTACGGTAGCCTCATCAGGGGTGTTGCTGTGTTCCAGTATCTGGTAGGTTCCTATCTCTACAGCTTCTACATCTATACCCAGTCCGCTGCTTGCATTAGCCTGTGGGTCAGCATCTATAAGCAAAACTTTCTTTTCGAGTACGCCCAGGGCGGCAGCAAGGTTTACTGTTGTTGTGGTTTTGCCCACACCGCCTTTTTGATTGGCAATAGCTATTATTTTACCCATTTTGGAGTTCGTTTTTTGGAACCGTAAAAATACAATTATTTATGGTTTGTGAAAGCCTAAATTGTTAACACCCCAAAATAAAAAAGCCACGCACAGGGCGTGGCTTTAAAGCTATTTTTAGTTGGAATTACTGTAGGATAAGCTTTTGGGTAGTGCTGGCGTTACCAGACTGTACTTTAACTATATACATGCCAGATGAAAGGCCGTTAAGGTCAAGGTTTTGAGAAGTTCCGTTAGCTTTAGCTTCAAAAACTTTAGCACCTGCAAGGTTAAATATGCTTACAAGTTCAGCATTGTCGTTATTATAAGCAACAGTAACGTTTTTGCCTGTAGCAGGGTTAGGGTAGATGCTAAATGCAGATTTGTTGAAATCTACTGAAGATGATGTAGTTGTCCAGGTTACATTGTCTATAAATGCAGCATGGTGATCGCCTGTGCCTGTAAATTTGAAAGCAATGTATTTTTGGCCATCTACAGCAGGGAATGTAATGTTTTCATAAGTATCACCTGCGCCAGCGTTGAATGTAAGTGCAATAGGCTCACCTACTTCTTCAAAGTTTTCGAAGTCGTTAAGGGCAGAAAGCGTACCAAGCTGAAGTGATACCTCAGATGTAGGGGTTACCGTACCTGCATCAAATTTAAGGGCATATGTAGTGTTGATTGCTGTAAGCTCAGGAGTTACAAGGAAACCAGAGTTGCCTGCTACACCAGCTGTATAGAATGTTACATAGTTATCGCCATCAGCGCCAGACATATAGATAAGGCCGCCGCCAACGCTTGAAGTCCAGCAGTTTTGGGCTACAAGGGCAGATGGGGGAGATGCAACTGTAAAGTCGTTAAAGTTTTCGTCAAGGGTTGCAACTGCTTCACACTCAGGCTCTGTAGTTTCAACTTCGCTCCATACTACATCATCAATAGCAAGTGCATTGTGGGCAGTATCAGAAGATAGCCTGAAAGCAATGTGGCTTCCTGCTGGTGCTGAAGGGATTACAATGTTGTTGAATGTTTCAACTTCATCAGTTGTATCTCCTACTGCAGAAGTTAGTGTAAAAGAAGCGCCTTCAAGGGCTACAAAAGTAGTAGCGTCAGTAAGGCTGGTCATTGTACCTACCTGTATAGTAACTGTACCTGCAGGTATAGAGCCGTTTTGGCCTGTTTTCCATGCGCTGAATGAAAGCTCGTGCTCTCCGTTAAATGTAGAAATCTCAGGGCCAATAAGATATGAAAACGCACCGACAGCACCAGCTGAATAGTAGTTAATGTATATGTTAGCCGGTTCGGTTGTTGCGTCAGCATATACCATACCGCCGCCGCCTGCAAATCCAAGGGCTATTTTGTTCCAGCAGTTTTCGCCGGCCCAACCTGTGCCCGCAGTAAAATCGCTAAAATCCTCATTTATTGTGGCTACAGCCGGACAGTCTTGTGCAAAAGACATAGCGCCGGTAAGTAGTGCAGCAGCCATAAGTAAATTTTTCTTCATGATTGTTTATTTAGATTTATTAAGAATTGTGGTGCAAATTTATTTAAATCAAATCTAAATAAAAAAGAAATGGCGATAAAAAATCGTGTGAAAATTACGCTTTAACACTTTCTTAACCCCGTAAAAAGGGCTAATATTTCACTTTTGGACTTTGAAATTGGATTTTTAGGCAGAACTTTTTTTGCAATTTTGAGCAGGCTGAACCTTATGCAAAAAATGATTAGGCATTTTTCGTTTTTTTGTGGGATGATTTTTGAAACCTGCACTCCTGAAATTCACGATATATCGTGAATTTTTTAAAAGGCTATATTTGTGGATTGCCCTTAAGAAAACCTGTCCCGGATTTCTGTATCCCTCAAAAAAAATTCACGATATATCGTGAATTTGATCTTAAAGTCTAAAGTCAAAAAGCCCATAGCGGGCTATCCATCTACCGGCTTTAAGGCCCTTGACTTTAGACTTTAAGACTTTTGACCTTCGACTTAAAGGGCTTACTTGTTCTTCTTTGCCTTTATCATGGCCTCCAGCTCATCCCAAAGCTCCTCGGGTATGGCCTCCAGCAGGTTAAACTGGCCGGCACCCTTTAGCCACTCGCCGCCGTCTATGGTAATAACCTCGCCGTTTACATATGCCGAGAAATCACTAACCAGGTAGGCGGCTATATTGGCCAGCTCCTGGTGGTCGCCTACGCGTTGCAGGGGTACTTTTTTGGCAAGGTCAAATTTATCCTTAAGGTCGCCCGGCAAGAGCCTGTCCCATGCGCCTTTGGTAGGGAAGGGCCCCGGGGCAATAGCATTGCTGCGTATGCCATACTTGGCCCACTCAACCGCCAGGCTGCGGGTCATGGCCAGCACGCCGGCCTTGGCTGTGGCGCTGGGCACCACATAGGCGCTGCCCGTCCAGGCATAGGTGGTAACAATGTTTAGTATAGTGCCGGGTTGTTTGGTGTCTATCCAGTGCTTGCCCAGTGCAAGGGTACAGTTTTTAGAGCCCTTTAGCACTATATCTATAATAGTATCAAAAGCATGGGCCGATAGCCTTTCGGTAGGCGATATAAAGTTGCCGGCAGCGTTGTTAACCAGCACATCGGCTTTGCCATAGTGGGTGGTAACGGTTTGCAGCATGGCTTCCACTTCATCATAATTGCGCACGTCGCACTGCACGGCCAGGCACTTGCCGCCGGTTTCGGTTTCAAGCGCTGCGGCGGTGGCCTTCAGTTTCTCGAGGTCGCGGCTGGTTATGGCTACGGCTGCCCCCAGTTCCATAAAATACTTTGTCATGGCTTTGCCCAGGCCGCTGCCGCCACCGGTTACAATAATTACCTTATCGGCCAGCGAGCCGTCTTTCAGCATCTTATCAGTATAATTCATGGTTTGGTTTTTAGGTAAATTTACAAAATTATTATGCCTGCATTGCAATAGTGTAAAAGTTATGTAATTGTAAATTTTTTAACACCCACGCAACCAATATGTCTGTTTTGTATCTTTAAGTAAAACCAACCTTATTATGAAATACTTAAAACTCTTAGTGTTGACCTGTGTCTCAATGCTGCTGGGTAGTTGCTGCTGGAGCTGCCCTGACGATGACGGCCCTGTGGCAAACAACCAGGGCAACTACCAGGCCGTTACCATGACCCGCCAACAGCTTGAAGCTTCGGTTGAAGTTACCACGCCGCAGCCCATGGTTAAGTCGGGCAAGATATACGTAAAAGATAACCTGCTGTTTGTGTCCGATGTAAACAAGGGTTTCCATATCTATGCCTATAACGATGCCGGCACACCAAACGAAATTGCTTTTTTAAAAGTACCCGGCGCTACAGATCTTGCCGTGCGCGGCACCACGCTGTACATAAACCAGGCAACCGACCTTGTTACCATGGTGTATGCCAATAATACGGTAACGGTGGTAAAGCGCAATGCCAATGTGTTTCCGCAAAAACAGGCGCCGGACTGGAGCTGGGCAAGCCTTCAGGAAAATGAAATAATAATAGACTGGATACCGCTGTAACTATGAAAAAGCTATACATAATAATGATGGCCGTTTTTATTGCGGTATCATGCTCAGACGATTCAACAAACAATGCAGGCATGCCCGGAGACGGGCAGGGCGGCTCGCTGGCTATATTTGCCCTTAAGGGAGATTACCTCTACACGGTAGACCATTCCTACCTTAATGTATTTTCGCTGCTTAACCCGCAGGGGCCAGTAAAAGTAAACCAGGTGCAGGTGGGCTTTGATATAGAAACCCTCTTTAGTGATGCCGATAACCTGTATATAGGTTCGCGCACGGGTATGTATATTTATTCGGTTACCAACCCTGAAGACCCTTTGTATGTGGGTGAGGCACACCATGTAACAGCGTGCGACCCGGTAGTGAGCAACGGAACCCACGCCTTTGTAACCCTGCACAGTAATGCCGGCTGCGGTAACACCATTAATGCCCTTATGATTTATGATATTGCCGACCCTGCCAACCCACAGCTTATAAACAGCCGCGTGCTAACCCAGCCCAAGGGTATGGGGCTCTACAGCCACTACCTTGTGGTGTGCGATGATGAGATTAAAATTTTTGATATTACCTATCCTGATTATCCGCACCTGGTGGGCAGCATAAATAAACAGTGCCACGATGTAATTATCCGCGGTAACCAAATGTTTGCCATTGCAGACCACGCCGTGTATACCTATACGCTTAATGAGGCTAACATTAGCAGTGTTACCCTAAATAGCGAGATTGTATTTTAAAAGTGTTTATATTTTTGTAGTGAAGGCCCCGTGCGCAAGTGCGGGGTTTTTTATTTGCAAAGGCTGTCTTTGTTTTTAACCTCTGTCAAAGTGCTTATTAGTTGTACAAGGCTTTTCCTGATTGTTTCGGGCTCCTGGCCTTCAAACTGGGTAGCGGCCAGCCCAAAAATAGTATCGCCGGTTATAACTTCTATAAAGTGCTGCCTTTTGGCTTCGTCCTTGCCGCTGTTGGGTACGTCAAAATACCAGTACAGCGCCTTTTTTCCGTTGGGCAGTTGCTCCATTTGCAGCTGCATATTAAAGTCGCCTTTATAGGTATCGGCCATATACTGCGATTCATAGGTAACATAGCGCACCAGCAGGTCTACCTCGTCATTATCCTCACCGGCCTTAATAAAATCTTTGGTGCTAACCAGCAGGTACTGTACAAGGCTGTTGTTTAGCATAATTACCTGTGGGTGGTCTGTAGTCTTGGGTTTGGCAGGCAGCAGCAGGCTGTAGTTAGTGGTGCCGGTGCCGGGTATGTACCAAAAGGTTTTGGTTTTGCAATCCACAATTTCCTGTGCTGAAAGGGGCAGGGCAAACAGTATTGTGGCCAGTATAAGTAAAGTTTTAATCATAAGGCGGGTTTTGCTGCTAATGTACTAAACTTAGCCTTGCAAAACGGTGTGTGGTTGTATTATATAAAATGCAGCTCTTCGGCAAATTTGCGGATATCGTTAAAGGTGCTAATCTTTTCGTCCAGCAAAGAAGGGCTTATGTGCATGGTGTTCCTTCCAAAAAAATACAGCTCATTTTCTTTGTCTTCTAAAAGCAGCGATTCTTTAAGTGCTTTTACATAGGGCGATACCAGTGCCGGTTCCGGGTTTATGGTTAAATAGGTAACAAAGGTTATGTTGTCAAAATAGTTGTTGGTGTCGGCCAGGCTTTCTACCGGTATGCTTTCGCCTATGTATACCGTTTTAAAACCCTGGTGCAGCAGTTCGTAGTTGATAAAGAGCAGGCCTATTTCGTGTATTTCGTCATCGGGCAGGTACAGTACAAAGGTCCTGTCGGTTTTGGCGGGTTCCTGTTCCTGTAGTACTTCGGTATTGCTGGCTATTTTTTGTTTTATCAGGCTGCATATAAAATGCTCGTGTGCGGAGGTTATGGTGTCGGTTTGCCACAGTGCGCCAATTTCTTCCAGCAGGGGTAAAAAACAATCGTAAAATATATCGCGAAACGATTTGTTTGTGAGCAGGGCATTATAGGTGCTAAAAAAAAGCGGCACGTCAAAATTCATCATGGCCACCTTAAAGCTGTTTATGGCATGAGAGTAAACTGTTTTTTTAGAAAGTATTTCGCGCACCATTAATGGTATTTTACTTTCTTCCATTTTTGCTATTACCGAAATTTTGTACCCAAATTTATTAAGTGTATTTATGTTGAGCAGTTTTTGCAGTGCGTGGGTGTCATACACGCGTGTATTGTTATCTCCCCGCTCAGGGGTTAATATGCTATAGCGTTTTTCCCAGATACGAATGGTATGGGCCTTGATGCCGGTAAGGTTTTCAAGGTCTTTAATATTGAATACGCTTTTGGTTTTGTTCATAATCCTGGTAGTTATATTAAACAAACGTACCAAACAAAAAATAAAATGGTGGTAGTTTTGTGTGGTTCTAAATAGTTGATTTATAATTTGTTGTTTGTTTTTTATAACATTATGCAGGCATAGTACCTTGTTTGGGAAGCCGCATGGTTACTGTATTAATTCATTGTGAAACAATGTGTTATTTTTAAACTTACAGAAAATGTATCGCAATTTTAATATCTAAAAAATGCACAAATCTTCAAATTGTAGATATTTTAACACTTTTTGGGTCATATCTATAGGATATCTATATAAAAATACTATCGATAAGGGGGTGTCATGTTACCTGTTTTTGCCCTGTTATTTATATTATTGTAAAATAAGCTAACCGTCTCATAATTAAAGTTTTTTTTGTCAAAATAATATGTACCTTTGCGGCTTCAAAAAACAGAAGATGTCAGCCATAAGAAACATTGCCATTATTGCGCACGTTGACCACGGTAAAACTACCCTGGTAGACAAAATCATGTACCACTGCCAGCTTTTCCGTGAAAACGAAAACACCGGAGACCTGATACTGGATAATAACGACCTTGAGCGCGAGCGCGGAATTACCATTACGTCTAAAAACGTATCGGTAACCTACAAAGGAACCAAAATCAACATTATTGATACCCCGGGCCACGCCGACTTTGGTGGTGAGGTAGAACGTGTACTAAACATGGCCGATGGTGTTTGCCTTCTGGTAGATGCTTTTGAAGGGCCAATGCCACAAACACGTTTCGTGCTTCAAAAAGCGATTGACCTTGGCCTTAAGCCTTGTGTGGTTATCAACAAAGTAGACAAAGAAAACTGTACACCTGAAGAGGTGCACGAAAAAGTGTTTGACCTTATGTTTGAGCTTGGCGCTGAAGAGTGGCAGCTTGACTTCCCTACAGTATATGGTTCTGCCAAGCAAAACTGGATGAGCGAGGATTATAAGGTTAAGACCGAAAATATAGAGCCGCTTCTTGATATGGTTATCAAGCACGTGCCTGCACCTAAAGTTTCTGAAGGTACACCGCAAATGCTTATTACCTCTCTTGACTTTAGCAGCTTTACCGGCCGTATAGCCATAGGCCGCCTGCAAAGGGGCACACTGCGCGAAGGCCAGAACATAAGCCTTGTTAAGCGCGATGGCAAAATAAGCAAGTCTAAAATTAAAGAGCTTCACGTTTTTGAAGGCCTTGGCCGTAAAAAAGTAGAAGAGGTTGTAGCCGGCGATATTTGTGCCGTTGTGGGGCTTGAAGGTTTTGAAATTGGCGATACCATTGCCGACTTCGAAAACCCTGAAGCACTTACTTCTATTGCAATTGATGAGCCTACAATGAGTATGCTTTTCACCATAAACGACTCTCCTTTCTTTGGTAAAGAAGGTAAATTTGTTACCTCGCGCCACATTAAAGACAGGTTGAACAAAGAGCTTGAAAAAAACCTTGCCCTTCGTGTAAACGAGACTGACAGTGCTGATAAGTTCATGGTATTTGGCCGTGGCGTACTGCACTTGTCTGTACTTATCGAAACCATGAGGCGTGAAGGCTATGAGCTGCAAATTGGCCAGCCGCAGGTAATCATCAAAGAAATTGATGGTGTTAAATGCGAGCCGGTTGAAGAATTGACAATCGACCTTCCTGAAAACCTATCGGGCCGTGCGGTTGAGTTTGTAACCATCCGTAAAGGCGAAATGCTAAGTATGGAGCCTAAAGGCGAGCGTATGATTGTTAAGTTCAACATACCATCTCGTGGTATTATTGGCCTTAGGAACCAACTGCTTACTGCTACTGCAGGTGAGGCTATTATGGCACACCGTTTCCTTGAATACCAGCCGTTTAAAGGCGAAATTCCTGGGCGTTTGAGCGGTTCTCTTATCTCTATGGAAAACGGTAAGGCTATTCCTTACTCTATTGATAAACTACAAGACCGTGGTAAATTCTTTGTAGACCCTAACGAGGATATCTATGAAGGACAGGTTATTGGCGAAAACAGCCGTGGCGATGACATGGTGGTTAACGTTACCAAAACCAAAAAACTTACCAACGTACGTTCATCAGGAGCTGATGATAAAGCAAGGATTATCCCTGCTATCAAATTCTCTCTTGAAGAAGCCCTTGAGTACATCCAGAAAGATGAGTATGTAGAGGTAACGCCTAAGAGCCTTCGCCTTCGTAAAATTTACCTTAACGAAAACGACAGGAAGCGTTTTAAGATTGCTTAATTGCGTCCACCATTCCCCTCCAGCGGAGGGGTGCCCGCAGGGCGGGGTGGTTAAAAATAAAAACAGCCGCATTTCAATTGAAGTGCGGCTGTTTTGTTTTATGCTTTTTCCAGGGCTTCAAACCATTCGGTTTCTATAATGCTGTTGCCGCCGTCTTTCAGGTAGTTAAAGGCATAATCCAGCAGGGCCTCAAAATCTTCAGGCGTACAGTTTTTAAAGTTTGCCTTTTTTGGCATCCCGTTATGGAAGTAGCTATAGTTAAGTCTGCCGTCTTCATGTATAACAATAGTGGCCGGTATGTTGCCATGGTTAAGGTAAACGGTTAGCGCATCATTATCATACTTATGTGTAAAATCAGTATGGTGGGTGCTGTAATGTGCGACAAGCGTGGCTACTTTATTGTTAAAGGCTTTATTGGTTATAAGTTCGTGTAGTGTCATGGTTATTGCGTTTGTACTGTAAAGCTAACAAAAAAAGAGCCTTTCGGCTCTTCATTATGCTTTTTGTTCTTTATTAAAATATACCAGGTAGTAGTACATTTGTTTTTCCTCGTCCCAGCCTTTTTCTACAAATTTCTCGGCGCTTTCAGGGTTAACAAAGTCCAGTTTAATTTGTATGTTGGTGTCAAGGTTTATAACATTCTTGATTTTTTTACGGGCATCGCTCACGGCCGCATTGGCAATAGGGAAACTCGTAACGTCTTCAATACTGTACTTAGGCGCTTTTTCTACCTTGTAGTTCTTAAATTCAGGTATAAGGTCAGGGTTATCAATAACCTCGTTTAGGAAAGCCGTTTCTTCAAACTCGTCGTTCTTGGCAAAGTAGTTTACCGAACGGTTCATAAACAGTACTTCCTCTTTTTTGTCTTCTGCCGGAAGTACCACGTCTTTTGCAAAATCCTGAACAAACTTCATGTACTTTTTGGTCATGAAGTTCTCATCCTGAAACGCATCTACGCTAAGGAAATGCTCCAGCCAGTAGCGGGCATCATAGCGGTTGTTGTCTATGGTAAGTATTTTGTAACCGTCGTCTTTTTTATAGTTAAAAATAAGGCAGCCTTTGTCAAGCTTGTTCAGGTTAATACCCTGTTGCAGCATCATCTCCAGGCTTGCGCCCTTTTCTTCAAACTGAAGGAAATCGGTCTTTATCTCGCTCTTAAAGATGCCAATAGCGTCTACAGGAGTGTTATCTATCGATACGTTTGTAAGATAAGCCACATACACCTCGCCGTTTTTAATGTGCGGGTGGTTAGACTGCTCATACAGGTGGCGTGTAATTTTCTTGCTTACCTCATGCGCTGTAGACGGGTTGCTGAAAACCTCTGTGGCAAGGTTGTACATATCGTGGTAATCCAAATGCACATCGTGTGCAAACTGGTAGTAGTTCTCTTCCTTATCCCTAAACGGGCGGAAAAAATATTCTTTTATAAGCGGCAGTATCTCGTCTGTAACGTTATACGGCTGTTCTGATATAAAAAGTTCTTCGTTACGGCTTTTGTTCCCTACGCGGTGTACCGAAAGGGTGTCTATCTGGGTGTTGAATAAGTTGATCATTCTTTAAAGGTGCTGAGGTACTGAGGCGCTGAGGTTCTTAGCGCTTACTCATACCCTAATTTCGTTGTTTAATTTTATTTGTAAAAGATACGAGCATAATTTCTAATTCCCTCGTATCCTGAATAAGGTTGTTAAATATTTCCTCACTTATGTAGCTTACATTATAAGCTATTTCAAGCTGCGTTTGTAATTCAAAAAGCGAGCCTGTTGCAATGTTCAGGAAGCGTATCATCTCGGCATTCGCACTCCTGCCATAACCCTCTGCAATATTGCTGGGGATAGATACACCGCAACGCCTGATTTGTGAAGTAAGCCCAAACATTTCTTCTTTTGGGAAACTGCCTGTAGCGGTATAGATTCGGGTAACCAATGCCATTGCTTTTTGCCAGATAAGCAGATTCCTGAAGTTGCTCATTTTTGAGGAGGGATTACTATTGATGAATTTGGAGTTTTTAAAGGTATGAGTGGAAACCTAAGTCCCTAAGAACCTAAGCGCCTCAGCACCTACTTTAATTCCACCTATGGTCATCACTAAAATCCTCAAAGTTGTCGTCGTTAAACATATCAAGGTCTTCGTCGTCATAATCATCGTCAAATTCGCCATACAGGTCATCTTCCTCGCCATCGGCGCCAAAAGCGTGGTCTGGTGCGTTTGCAGGCATTTCCCCGTGTGCAAAAAGCAGGTCGGGGTAGCTAACGCCGGTTTCAGGCTCCTCAATAGCGGCAAGCTCTACAAAGAACGTCCACATATTAAGAAAATCATATACGTAAATGATTTTGTTGTCTTCGCGGTTCAGTATGCTGGTTAGCGGATAATCAGCCATGGTTTTCATTTCGCCCGGGGTATCGCCGGTATCAAACAGCGGAATTTCCTCGCCCTGGGTCCATTCGTCGTCGCAGGTGTAAAAAGAGCCCGGTTCAAGCCCGTCAAACCCAAAAGCGTTAATTAGTGCATTGTGCAGGTCTTCCAGCGTGTCGTCTTCCAGGATGGCAATATCCCTGAAAATGTCTTCCTCGGCATCAAGTATAGCCCTAAATTTATAAACCATAAGTAGAGAATTTAATAACCTCAAAGGTAAACCATATTTCTTATTTGAGCCTTTTGGAATTTTAATAATTTATGCTATAAATAAAAAATCCGCAGTTGCCCGCGGATTTATATTTTTCATTATCAGTGTTATATTCAGTTCAAAAACAATGAACCATAAACTATAAACCATAAACAGTTATATCTTCACCGTCCACCCAAAAGTGTCTTCGGCAAGCTTGTACTGTATGTTAGTCAGTTTATCTTTAATTTCAAGCGATAGCGGCTTATCCTGCTTAGGCAGCTCATAGTAGGTGTCCTGGTAGCTAAAGCCCACAATAGGGTTAACCACGGCAGCAGTACCGGCGCCAAACATTTCTTTAAGCGAACCGTCTTTGGCAGCAGCAAGAAGCTCGTCTACCAAAACTGAACGCACCTCTACGTTAATGCCCTCGCGTTTGGCAAGGTCAATAATACTCTTGCGGGTAACACCGTCTAATATCCTTTCGCTGGTAGGGGCGGTGTACAGTGTATCGTTAATACGGAAAAACACATTCATAGTACCGGCTTCTTCAAGCTTGGTGTGTGTGGCATCGTCTGTCCATATAACCTGCTGGTAGCCTTGTTGGTTGGCCAGGCGGGTAGGGTAAAACTGCGCACTGTAGTTACCGGCAGCCTTTGCAGCACCAATACCGCCATTTGCAGCACGGCTAAAGTGTTCGGCAATAAGTACCTTAACCTCGCCGGTGTAGTAAGACTTGGCCGGGCTAAGTATAATCATAAAGCGGTACTGTGCACTTGGTGCGGCAATAACGCCGTGGCCTGTGGCAATCATAAACGGGCGCAGGTAAAGCGAGTTGCCCTTGCCTTTGCGCACCCATTCTTTATCAATGTTAATCAGCTGCTTAAGGCCTTCCATAAATACCTCTTCGGGCACTTCGGGCATGGCAAGGCGTGTGGCCGATTTATTAAAGCGTATAAAGTTTTCATCCGGGCGGAAAAGCCAGATGTCATCCTGCTCATCTTTATAGGCTTTCATGCCTTCAAAAATGGCCTGCCCATAGTGGAAAACCCTCGACGAAGGATCCATTTCTATTGGGGCATAAGGGCAAATAACCGGTGTGCCCCATTCGCCGTCTTTATAATCGCAATACAGCATATGGTCAGTGAAAATATTACCAAAGGCAAGGTTTTCAAAATCAACATTTGCTATTTTCGATTCGGCGGCCTTTTTTATATCAAAGGCTTGTGTTTTGTTTTCACTCATCAGGGTTGCAACGGTTTAAAAAGTTAGTTGTGTTTAGCAAATTTAACCAAAAAAAAATCGGCAGGGGGTTTTTAGCGGTAAAAAGTGCCCTTTAAAAATTTAAGATACTGAAATAAAGTATCATAAAACCCGTTGTTGCGTTGCGTTAAATAAAGTTTCTGCATAAATTTGTCACATATAATTTAATTTTCGTTACAAATGAAAAAATCAATCATACTCTGCGCAGCGCTCCTCGCCCTGGCTTCATGCAAAAAAAATGAGACCGAAGTTAAAAGTGAAGAAACCGTAATTGAAGGACCTAAAGATACGGCACATATTGACAGCGATACGGTTTCGCATACAAAGGCTGAGCCTTTAGAACCACAACCCGAGGCTCCTGCCACTGAAGAGAAAAAAGCAGAAAAAGCTGAGGTAATAAAAGCAAATGAACCGGTTAAGGTTGCCCAGGTAGATTACGCTTCTTTTGGCGATAAGATTTCTGCTGAAAAAGCCCTTACCAAGGAGCAGATGCTTAAAAGATACAACAATCTTAAATCAGGCGATACTATAAACGTAAAGTTTACTACACATATTAATGATGTGTGCAAAAAGAAAGGCTGCTGGATGAGCCTGGAGCTGCCTGATGGTAAAGAGTCTTTTGTTAAGTTTAAAGACTATGCATTCTTCGTGCCGCTTAATGCCGCAGGCCAGGATGCTGTGGTAAGCGGTAAGGCGTTTGTGAGCGAAATTAGCGTGTCGCAGCTTAGGCACTATGCCAAAGACGGTGGCAAGAGCGAAGAAGAAATTGCAAAAATTACCAAACCCGAGGTTACGTACGGCTTTCTTGCCGATGGTGTTTTGATTAGCAAATAAATGAGGAAACTGTGTATAGCTGCAATTGCGGCGCTTTTTGTGCTGGCTTCGTGTAAAAAGGAAGCACAGCAGCCTGTTGTAAAAACGGATTCGGTTGCAAAAGACAGCGTTGCTGCCTGCAAGGCAAATGCCGATAAAAAGGAGTTTGTTATGTATGAAATGAGCGAGCTGGCTTCGCTTATGGAACAAATGTATGCCGAAAACCTGCAATTGAAAGACCGTATTACAAAAGGCCGGCCGGTGGGGGAGTTCCCCAAGCATATTGTCAAGATACATTCTGCCGCCATGACCGACCCCAGTGAGAACGATGCGTTTTTTAAGGAGCAGGCAGCCAGATTTATTGCAGCACAGGAACAGATTTATAAAGACCCGGCCAATGCCCAAAAGCATTTTAACGATGGCGTTACTGCCTGTATAAAATGCCACGAGGGCAAGTGCGAAGGGCCTATACCGCGTATAAAGAAACTGTATATTAAGTAGTGAAAAGGGAAATCATAAAGACAGAAGATGGTTCTGTAACTATTTTTTTGCCCGAAATGAATGAAACCTACCATTCTAAATTCGGGGCGGTACAGGAGGCATATCATGTATTTATTAAAAATGGCCTTGAGCTTACCGGGGGTAATCCTGTATCTATATTAGAAATAGGTTTTGGCACCGGGCTCAACGCGTTTATTACCTTTCTTGAATCGCAAAAAAACAACCAACAAATTTACTATACCGGGGTAGAGGCATACCCTGTTTCCCCCAAAGAAGTGGCCTTAATGAACTATGCTGCTGTGCTCAGCCCGCAACACCAGGAGGTTTTTACGCAAATGCACGCTGCAAACTGGGGCGAAGATGTTAAACTTGCCCCCAATTTTGTGTTAAACAAGCAGCAGCTGCGCTTTGAGGATATTACATTTGCCAACAAGTACGACCTGATTTACTTTGATGCTTTTGGCTACCCGTCTCAACCTGATTTATGGAGTGAAGAAATTTTTGCCAAAATGTATACTGCACTAAGGCAAAATGGCGTTCTTGTTACATATGCATGCCGCACCGTGATTAAAAAAGCCATGCAGGCAGCCGGTTTTACAACCCAAAAACTGCCCGGCCCACCCGGTAAGCGCGAAATGCTGCGTGCGTATAAAAATTAAATATTTATTAATAAAATACGGTTATAAAAATTTAACACGCTAAAAATTGCGAATATTTTTGTGGGAAATAAAATTTTTTCCATAATTTTGTCGAAACGTTCTTACCACCTTATAACCTTAAAACCTCATTTAATTACCATGCCGACATCTATGTTTGGTTATACAAAAAAAGTGCTGGAAAACGTAAGTTTTGACCCAAAGCTTTTTTGTAAAGAAGTTGAAAAGGCGCTAAAAGTACTTTTGCCTTATGATGCAGAACAGCTTGTTAAATGGCTGTACAAATTTACACAATCAAAACCTGAGCTTCAGGCATGCCTGGCTTACGTAGAAAGATAAACGATTAAACAATGGCTCTCCAAAACGGGGAGCTTTTTGTTTTTATGGCCCTTGCTGTTAAAACTGTGGTAAAACGCGGTTACTGCCACATTCTTTAGGCTTTTATTAAGCTATTATTTCATACTTTTCGCCCGTAAAACACAAACGTAACACCGCAATGGCTCTACATTTCAGGCTGCTCCTCCTGTTGGCTTTTTTTGCCATTGCCCCCCTGCACGCGCAGGATACCCTTACCAATAAAAACCAGCCGCCTAAAATAGAAAGCCCTAAAGTGCCCGATTCGGTTAAGGTGCGGCACGACCAGATGTATAAAAAGCTGGAAAACTACAGCAAACGCCGCGGGTTTACCAAGTTTTTACACAAGCTTATCTTTAGGCCCGTAAAGGAAAAAGACCCTGTAAAGGCCCGTAAGGAAATTGAGAGCAAAGCGCCCGAAATGCTTACCACATACAAAAACTACCAGGGCAGGCCGGTGCGGAAGATTATTATTGAAACCCTCGACCCGTTTGGCTATTCGGTTACAGATGCCAGCCGCAAGCCCGATACCTGGATACACAAAACCGGTAACGCCATACACCTTAAAACCAAGCAGTTTACCATTCGCAATCTGTTGCTTTTTGAACAGGGCGAACCACTCGATTCGCTTTTAGTGCTCGATAGCGAACGTTTAATACGTACGCAGCGCTATGTGCGCCGTGTTAACATACAGCCGCGTGATGTGTCTACAAGCCGCGATTCGGTTGATATTTACATACGTGTGCTCGATTCCTGGAGCCTTATACCCAATGGTTCGGCGTCAAGCTCGGGCACCTCTATACGGTTAACCGAACGTAACTTTTTTGGCCTGGGTCACCAGTTTGAAAATGATTTTGACAAGCGTTTCCGCACCGGCGAAACCAGCTACCTGGCGCGCTACACCGTGCCCAATATTTTAAACAGCTACATAAACGGCACGGTAACCTACCAGATTTGGAATTCTGATAACTCCTTAAAAAGCGTGGGGCTTGAGCGCCAGTTTTTCTCAGCCTATACCCGGTGGGCAGGTGGTGCTTATTATGAGTCGCGGTTTGTGCGCGATACCCTGCCCAATGCCCAACAGCAGTGGAACTGGCAAAACTTTAAAAGCCAGGCGCAGGATTTTTGGGGTGGCTATGCCTTTAAAATTTATGAGGGCAATACCGAAGCCGAACGTACCACAAGGCTGGTTACCACAGCGCGCTATTTTAAACGCGCCTATACCGAAGTGCCTACATTTGAGTATGACTCCATTGGCTTTTACAGCAACGAGCATTTTTATATGGCCAGTGTGGGTTTAACCTCCCGAAAGTTCGTGCAGGATAAATTTCTTTTTAACTATGATATTGTAGAAGATATACCCATAGGTAAGGTATATTCCGTCACGGCGGGGGTGCAGAGTAAAAACAACCAGAACCGGCTTTACCTGGGGGCGCGGTATGCTTTTGGTAACTATTATAAATGGGGCTACCTGAGTGCTAATTTACAGGTGGGCAGCTTTTATTATGGCGACCTCACGCAGCAAACCACCCTGCGGTTTGAAGGGCTTTACTTTACCAATATTAAAAATATGGGCGAGTGGCGTTACCGCCTTTTTGCCAACCCCGTTATTGTTATGGGCGATAACCGTATGCCTATTTATACCGACCAGCTTAACCTTAACGGAGATAAGGGCATACCCGGTTTTGACAGCCGTACCCTTGTGGGAACTAAAAAAGCGGTGATAAACCTGCAGGCGCAAACCTACAGCCCGTGGAATGTGCTGGGCTTTAGGGTAAACCCGTTTGTAAATTTTACGGCAGGGGTAATAGGCGATGAGCAAAACAAGCTGTACAACAGCCGCCTGTATACAAAATTTGGGCTTGGGGTATTGTTGTATAACGACTACCTTATATTTAACAGCTTCCAGCTGTCGTTTGCGTTTTATCCCACAATACCCGATCATGGCGATAATTTATTCCGTACTAATACCATACAGAATAACGATTTTATACTGCCTGATTTCCAGGTGGGCAAGCCCGATGTGGTGCCGTATGATTAACTACAGTATGCCGCGTGCCTTTATTTCAAGGTATTTGTTAATGGTATCAAGCGTAAGGTGCTCCGGCTTGGTAAGCACCGAGTGTATGCCGTATTTCTTCAGCTCCTGAACAATAAGCCTTTTTTCAAACGCAAACTTCTCGGCAATAACCTGGTCATAAATTTCCTGTACGCTGTTTGCCTTTTTATGGATAAGGGTATCAAGCTCTGTATTCTCAAAAAAGATAACAACCAGCAGGTGGCTTTTGGCTATGCCTTTCAGATAGGGCAGCTGGCGCTTAAGCCCGTCCATGGTTTCAAAATTGGTATACAGCAGTATGAGGCTGCGGTGGGTAATGTTACGCTTAATATCGGCATACAGGCGGCCGTAGTCGGTTTCAAAAAAGTCGGTTTTAATGTTATACAGGGTTTCCTGTATTTTTTGCATCTGCCCGCTGCGCCTGTCGGCAGCCACACGGTTTTCAACACGCCTTGAAAAAGCAAACATACCGGCCTTGTCGTTCTTTTTAATAATGGTATTGGCCAGTACAAGGGTGGCGTTAATAGCATAATCCAGCAGGCTAAGCCCGTTAAAAGGCATTTTCATAACACGGCCTTTGTCTATAGCCATGTATACGTTTTGCGAACGCTCATCCTGAAACTGGTTTACCATAAGCTGGTTTTTCTTGGCAGTAGCCTTCCAGTTAATGGTGCGGATGTCATCTCCCGAAACATATTCCTTAATCTGCTCAAACTCCATGGTGTGGCCTATGCGCCTTATTTTTTTGATGCCATATTCAAAAAGGCGGTTGCTAAAGGCCATAAGGTCATACTTGCGCATTTGTATGTAAGACGGGTATACGGGCATCATCTGGCCTTCGCCAAAGATAAACCTGCGGCTTACCAAACGAAGGGGAGAGCTTACATATACATTAAGCCTGCCAAAGAAATATTCGCCACGCTCAAACGGGCGCAGTACATATTCAAAAGCGGTGTTGCCTGCCGGTGTAATGGTGCGCTTTACCTTAAAATTACGCTCCTGGAACTGAAACGGCAGCTCATCTATAACTGTAACCGTTACCGGGAAGCCATAGCCGCTTTCAAGGCGGATTGTTATGGGGTTTTCATCACCATTGCTAAGCTTTTCCGGTGCCTGGCGCGAACCTGCAAAACGCTGGTTGGTGGCAAACAGCAATATAAAGTCTATGGCTGTAAGCCCCAAAAACAGGTAAAACACCAGCCATACCGCATTGTGTATGGGCAAAATATAAGACAGGGCAAACAGCACCAGTATGCCTAAAAAAATATACCAGGTAAGGTTGTTAATGTATATGCGTTGCAGCCACTTCATTAGCGGGGTATTTCAACAGTATCTATAATCTGCCTTATAATCTGTTCGCTGGTAAGGCCTTCCATTTCGCGCTCAGGCGCTACCATAACACGGTGTTGCAGTACCGGTATGGCGGCATCTTTAATATCATCGGGCGTTACAAAGTCGCGGCCCCTTATGGCAGCATAGCCTTTGGCAGCATTAAGTATGGCAATAGATGCCCTTGGCGAAGCGCCCAGGTACAAAAATGCATTGCCGCGTGTGCCGGTAACCACCTTGGCTATATATTCAATAAGTTGTGGCTCTATAACAATTTGTTTTACAATGCCCTGGTATTTTACAATATCGGCCTGGCTAAGCACCTGTGCAATATTCTCCAGCTTGCTGCGGTCCTGCAGGGCATTTTCGCGTTGCAGTATGGCAATCTCCTCCTCAAGCTTAGGATAGTCTATCGTGATTTTAAACAGGAAACGGTCAAGCTGTGCCTCGGGCAGGCGGTAGGTACCTTCCTGCTCAATAGGGTTTTGTGTGGCAATAACCAAAAACGGCGCTTCAAGCGGGTAGGTAGTGCCTTCCACAGTTATCTGGCGCTCTTCCATTACTTCAAAAAGGGCGGCCTGGGTTTTGGCAGGGGCACGGTTAATTTCGTCTATCAGTACAAAGTTTGCAAACACAGGGCCTTTCTTAAAGGTAAACTGCGATTTAGACAGGTCGAATACCGATGTACCCAATATATCACTCGGCATAAGGTCTGGCGTAAACTGTATACGGCTAAAATCAAGCGTAAGGGTTTTGCTCAGCAGTTTTGCTGTAACGGTTTTAGCTACTCCCGGTACACCCTCAAGCAGCACGTGGCCGTTTGCCAGTATGGCTACCAGCAGCTGGTCTATCATTTTGTGCTGGCCTACAATAACCGAGCTTATTTCCTGCTTTACGGCCTCTATGCTGGTGCGCAGCGCACCCAGGTCAAGCCTTGAACCAAAGTTAAGGCTGCCTGCTGTTATATCTGTTTCAGGGGCAGCAGGGGCAGGGGTTTGTGTTTCGTTATTTTCAATTATGTTGTTGCCCTCTTCAGGGTTGCCGTTCAGGTTTTCGTTTTCTGTCATAACCTTAATTTTTCTATAGCGTTGTTAATGGCCACAAGGTCTTTTTCTGAATTTTCTAAGTTGCGGCGGAATGTTTTTATAACTTCTACGGCGTGCCTTATATCTTCTTCGGGCTTGCCGGTTTTTAAATGCAGTTTTTCTATAAAGGCATCATCCAGGGTGGAAGTGTCTATTAAATACTCAGTACGGATGTGCTCCAGGAAATACACAATTTTCTTTTCGCCAATGTTGTGGTGGTCGCCCTCCTGGTAGTAGAGGTTGCCTATTGTCTTGGCAAAATCTATAGTGGTGTTGTGCACCGGCGGTATAACCGGCACCACGCGTTGTTTTCGCCTGGCGTTAAAAATTATGAAGAATAAAAGCCCCCACAAGCCAAGCCTCCAGGCCCATTTAAGCCCCGGCTGCGTCATGATAAAGCGCAACTTGCTGCCCGGGTCTTCAAAATACTTGCTGTTTGCCTGCTGGTTTTTCCAGTAAACAGTGCCGCGGGGTATTTTAGAAAGCACCTGCTGGGCATAGTTGTAATTATCGTTTTTAAGCAGGTAGTAATTGGTAAAAATCGATGGCTGTGTGTGCAGCAGGAAACGGCCATTACCAAATTTAGCCTCAATAAAGTTGGGCAGGTCGTCAAGGCCTATGCTTTGGTGGCCTAAAACGGTAATGCTGTCGGCACCCGGCAGGCTGCTAAAATAGCCGGTGCCCAGCCCGTCTTTAATCCAGTAGTGGTCGCGCGGGGCGGTAACAAGGTTTATTTTGGCCGAATCACGCAGTATGTTGAGGTAAGACATACCAATATTTAACGTATCGAGCAGCTGTCTTGGAAAGCTTTTCATGCTCAGCATTACGGTATTGCCATGGTCGGCAAAGTACATAAGTTCCTTAACCGATTCCTCGTCTATCTCATCGGCATTGCTAATTTCAAGGAATGCCCCTTTTACGTTATAACTCTTGGTGTTGTAGTTGTATTTAGGATCGAAATACTCATAAGGCGACATCCAGAAGCGTTCAACAGAATCGCCCTTAAATAAATCGTTGGCTTCGGCATCCAGCACATAAAGCCCAAACGGAATTTTATCGCGGGTTGAAAACGTGGGTGTCCAGTCTATTGGCTTTGGCTTCAGGGCTTCAACCACGGTAAGCACTATAGCTAAAAATGCTACAACCGACCCTACTATTATCAGCTCTTTGTTTTTCATGCTTATAATTTATTCAGGGTTTGCTGAAATGCTTTTTCTGCTTTGGCATAACTTGTATTATCTATCGGGAATTCGCCATACCAGCTGTGGTCATACACGTAGGACAGGTATTTAAAGTCATCGCGCAGGGCGGGGTCTTTAATTTCGTAATAATAATCGTTGTTGGTTTTATCTGTATGCCAGCTTATAACCTCGCGGTATGAAAGTTTTTTGAGTAGCCACAGGTAGTAATACCTTACCGCCAGCCTGTAGTTGCCTTCGCGCTGGGTTTGGTCTATAAGTGTGGCAAAGTCCATTTCATGTATGTTTTCCTCATCTACATCATATACACTGATGCCTTTTCGGCCACGGCCAAAAATCCATACGCTTTCTTTGCCCATTATGGCCCATGCAATGATATAGGCCACCCCTAGTATTACCAGTACGGCAAAAATATACCATATAATACCCACGCCACTGGTAGAGCCATCTTCATTTCTTATAAACCCACCACTAAGCACACGGTACAGCCATTCTAAAAAACGCATTAACAAAGAACGTTCTTTGGTTTGCTCTTCGGTATAATTAAAATCGCTGTTGTTGTATTTTTCTTTATAGTCTTTTTTAAAGGTGCGCTGTTTATAAACAGGTGCATCTATAACTGTGTAATCTGATTCTTTTGGTACAACAGAGTCTACTACGTCTTCAGGATAATATTCTTCTTCATAAAGGGTGTCAGCTGCCTCTATAGGGGCATATTCCTGTGCACCGGCCGGTAGCCCGCAAAGAAAAGTAATGTATAAAAGTATGAGGAATTTAAATTTCAAGGCTGATGGTTTTATAACGCTGCGGCTGATAATTTTTTTAGTTTTCGGTTTACCTGAAACGGGTATACAAGGTAGTACCAGCTTATAATGCTAAGGGTAGACAGTATTATAAATACACTAAGCCAGTTGGGCATATCTATACTGTAGCGGGTAATAAAGCCTTCGAGCATACCGGCGGCAATGGTAAACGGTATGGTGCTGAACCATATTTTTAATGAGTTCCTGAAACCGGTTTTAAAAGACGTAAGCCTTGAGAAGGTTTTAGGGAATAGTATTGAGGCGCCCAGTATAAACCCGGCAGCGGCTTCTATAACCATACCGAAGATTTCCATGGCACCGTGAATCCAGATGCCGCGCACACTGGCCCAAAAAACTTTTTGCTCATAAAACATATACTGGAAAGCCCCCAGCATAACCGAGTTTTGAAACAGGCAATAAAACGTACCCAGGCCGGCAAGCAGCCCCGTTGTAAACATAATGGCACCCACACGCAGGTTGTTAAGCGTTATGCCTATGGCGCTGCCCCAGTTGCTACCGCTTTTATAAACGGCTACCGGGTTGCCTTCCTTAATATTTTCAAGTGTCATGTTTACATAGCCGTCGCCCAGTATAAGCCTTATAAACGTATCGTCTTTGGTAGAAGACAATACACCCAGGCCTACAAACGTAAAGAACAGCAAAAAGGCATACAACACATAGCGCCTGTATTCATACATTATAAGCGGTACTTCGGTTTTAAAGTAGTGCACAATGCGGTTGGTGTCTTCGCGCTTTGTTTTATATATCTTTTGATAGGTAATGGCGGCAAGGTGGTTAAGGTAGGTTACCGTCTTGCTTTTGGGGTAATAGGTTTGCGCATAAGAGAGGTCGTTTACCAGCTGAATGTACAGGCTGGCAAGGTCATCAGGATTTTTTTTAGCTTTACCAAAAATTGCCTGCTCAAATTCAAGCCATTTTTCTTTATTTTGTTTTATGAATGCCACTTCTCTCATACAAAGGCTAAAATATAAAATATGTCACAACTATCTATAACCACCACGCAAAATGTTAATATAAATTTTAATACGGCTACTGTGGGCGAACGCATACTGGCCGCGCTTATAGACCTTGTGATAAAAGCCTGCTATATAACCTTTGTGTATTACATAATAATTGAGGAAACGGGGCTGAGCGATTATTTAAGGGATATAAACCAGTGGAGCGCTATGGCCATAAGCTCGCTGCTGTTTTTGCCGGTAATGTTTTACAGCATTGTGCTTGAAAGCCTTATGGACGGGCAAACGGTGGGCAAGAAGCTTATGAAAATGCGCGTTATAAAGCTCGATGGCTACCAGGCGGGCTTTGGCGATTACCTTATCCGCTGGCTGTTCAGGCCGTTGGAGATTGTTTATTTTATGGTTGTGGTGGGCATTATAGCACTTGTAGCCACAAAAAAAACACAGCGCCTGGGCGATATGGCTGCCGGTACGGGCATAATATCGCTTAAAAATGATGTTACTATAGACCACACCATACTGCGCGAGGTGGGGGGCGATTATGTACCAACGTACCCGCTGGTTATAAAGCTTACGGATAATGATGTGCGTATTATTAAAGAAACGCTGGACAGCAGCCGCCGTGCCGCCGATTTTGCCACGCTGCAGCGCCTGCAAAGTAAGGTAGAGGCTGTAACAGGTATAAAATCAACAAGTAAAAACAGCCTTGATTTTATTGATACCATTATAAAAGACTACAACTACTACACGCAAAATATGTAAAAAGCGGCTCAGTTGAATGCGGTCAATCTGAGGATTATAGTGGAGAAATTCTAACACAAAGGCCACAAAGTTTTTTCACAAAGAGCACAATGAAAATCGCATTCGGCGGAAGGCCACAAAGCTTTGTGTACTTCTAAATAGTTTCAGTACTAAAACTTGGTGAACTTTGTGAAAAACTTAGTGGTCTTTGTGTCTAAAAAAAAGCAATTTAAACAGTAATTTTTCTTTTTTTCGGCCACCCGCGCTCTTTTTTATTGTTTATCTGATGGTTTAATAAGGTGCTTTACCACCGTTTCGGCAGCGTGGAGGCCAAAAACGGCGGGTATCCAGCTGTTTGTGCCAAAGAACGACTTCTTAAAGTTGCTGCCGTCGGTCATTTTAAGGCTGGTCTGGTCCGGCGTTTCAACCGAATATACGGCTTTTACACCCTTTGTAACGCCCTCTTTACGCAGGCGCTTGCGCACTGTTTTGGCAAGCGGGCACACATCGGTCTTACTGATATCGCTTACGCGCACCTTACCGGCTTCATACTTGCCGCCCGCACCCATATTGCTTATTATTTTTACCTTCTGGCGGCGTGCCGAAAGGATAAGGTTCAGCTTAGGCGTAATGCTGTCTATACAATCCAGTACATAGTCATACTGCGGCGTAACCAGTTCATAAGCCCTGTCGGGCGATAAAAACTCCTGCACACGGATAAGGTTAAGCTCCGGGTTAATATCCATAAGGCGGTCGCCCACAATGGTAACCTTGGGCTGGCCCACGGTGCTGTGCAGCGCAGGCAGCTGGCGGTTTATGTTGGTAATGTCTACAGTATCGCCATCTACAATTGTCATGGTACCCACACCGGCACGTGCCAGGAACTCGGCTGCAAAAGAGCCTACGCCACCAAGACCCACTACCATTACGTGTGCATTTTTCAATCTCTCAAGGCCTTCTGTTTTAAACAAAAGCTCTGCCCTTTCCTGCCATTTAGCCATTTTTAAAAACGCTTTTAAAGTTATTGCCCACCTGTTGGGTTAGGGCATCTATATTCATATTTCGTGCCAAAGCGGCTTTTGCGTATACCTCAGTTATACCTTCTTCAATGGTATCGGTCTCTAAAAAGAACCGGTCACTTGGCACACCGGCAAACACTTCGCCCAGTTCTGGGTTGCACAGCAGATACTTGCCAAAGCTGAGGTAAAAACCATTGTCCAGCAATTGCTTGGCCACCTGTGCATTCTTGCTGAAGCCGTGTACAATCATGGGGACATCTACACCCAGCCGTTTTTTGATCTCAACCAATTCCTGAAAAGCGGCAACGAGGTGCAAAATTACGGGCTTTTTATATTTTTTTGCCAATAAAAGCTGTTTTTCGAAAATTTGTATCTGGATTTCGAGCGGGATTTCGATGCGTTTGTCCAGCCCGCACTCGCCCAAAGCCAGGCAGGCTGGGTCTTGCAGGCGCTGTTCTATAATGCTGAGGTGGGCATCTGCCTGAGCCATATCTATATGCCACGGGTGTATGCCGGTGGAGTAGTAGGGCACGTCTATAGCCTCATAAGGGTAGCGGTTTACTACCTCAAAAACATTGGGGTTTGCGGTGTAAGAATGGGTATGGAGGTTGTAGAGCATTGTTTTCATATTACCTGACTTTTTTGAGGATAATGCTGCCGGGTTCGGTGTTTTTAAATTTGCAGGTTACTTTATGGGTAAACTCTTTAACATCAGAAATATTACAATAAAGCGTGTCGAATTCCGAACCTCTCGGAACTATATCAGTGCCTTTAAGTACCTGGCGGTCATACAATATGTAAGAGCAGCTTGACTGCCATTTTATTTTGAATTGTGATATTAGCCCCCTATTTGTCACTTCTTCGGTTTGAGTGTCTTTTGTGCGGGTTATGATGTATATGCCTTCAAGAGCTTCAATTTGAAATTTACCTGTATGTACGCTTTTGCAGTCGGTATTTGGGGTACTAAACGCAAAACATACAAGAGAGAGGACTGCGATTTTTTTCATGATGTGATTGTTGGTTGTGCAATATAACAAAAAAGCCCCGCGTAAAGCGAGGCTACAATATTTTATGAGCTTAAGAAATAACCCCGCTGCCTATCAGCTCCTCGCCAATGTGCCATGCGGCAAACTGGCCTTCGGTAATGGCACTTTGCGGGTTTTCGAAGGAAATATACATGCCGTTGTCAAACTTATGCAGCGTGGCTTTTTGCAGCGGCTGGCGGTAGCGAATGCGTACCTGAACCTCCATGGTTTCGCCGTCTTTAAGGGCAAGGTCTTCGCGCACCCAGTGTATTTCGCTTTCCTGTATGTATAATGCTTTACGGAAAAGCCCCGGGTGGTTGTGGCCCTGGCCGGTGTAAATGGCGTTGTGCTCAACGTCGGTAGCAATGATGAATAGTGGCTCTTTGGTGCCGCCCACATTAAGGCCTTTGCGTTGCCCTATGGTGTAGTAATGCGCACCCTGGTGCCTGCCTACCACTTTAGCCATTTGCGGCGTGTAAGCTATGTTTTTGGCTTCAAAAGCCAGTTGTTCTTTTACTGATGTAAATTCGGGGGTGGCCTCGTTATAGGTATCTATATCGGCATTTACCTCATATATTATGCCTTCTTTAGGCTGTAGCTGCTGCTGAAGGAACTCCGGCAGGCGTACTTTACCGATAAAGCAAAGCCCTTGTGAGTCTTTCTTTTCAGCCGTAACCAGTTCCATTTTAGCAGCTATTTCGCGCACCTGCGGCTTGGTCAATTCCCCGATAGGGAAAAGCGCTTTGCCCAATTGCTCTTGGGACAGCTGGCACAAAAAGTACGACTGGTCTTTATTGCCATCAACACCTGCCAATAGCTGGTGCACTTCCTGCCCGTCTTTAATTATGGTATCTTTACGGCAATAGTGGCCGGTAGCAACATAATCAGCGCCCAGGCTAAGGGCAATCTTCATAAAAACGTCAAACTTGATTTCGCGGTTGCACAGCACATCGGGGTTTGGTGTGCGGCCTTTTTCATACTCGTTAAACATATAGTCTACAATACGCTCTTTGTATTGCTCGCTAAGGTCTACGGTCTGGAAAGGTATGCCCAGTTTTTCGGCTACAAGCAGGGCATCGTTACTGTCTTCCAGCCACGGGCACTCGTTAGATATGGTAACGCTGTCATCGTGCCAGTTCTTCATAAACAGGCCAATAACCTCATACCCCTGCTCCTGCAAAAGATAAGCTGCAACACTACTATCCACTCCGCCCGAAAGCCCAACCACTACACGTTTCATACTTATATATCTAAAAACTTCGATGCAAAGTTACAACAAATTATTCAGATTTGCGCTTTGTGTGCTGCAACTGTATTTTGTTGTTGCTTTCGTCTACCGTTTTTTCAACCTTGCCGTTTTTGTAATACAGCCATTTGCCGCTTTTTACATTTTCAGTATACTGGCCTTTGGCGGCTAAAGCACCGGCATCATCATAAAAAGTAGCAGCGCCGTGCAGCTTGTTGTCTTTATAGGTGCTTTCTTCCTTAAGCTTGCCGGTAGACATATATTTTTTGTAGCTGCCGTTGCGCAGGCCGTTTTTATAACTGATTTCTTCGGCTACTTTTCCGTTGTCATAAAATATTTTGGTAAGGCCCTCAAGCTTTCCGGCTTTGTAGTTTTCAAGCTGCATAACCATGTCTTTACCCTTAAAATACATTTTCCATTCGCCCTCGCGCTCTTTGTTAACCTCTTTGCCCTCGTTTACCTTTTTGCCGTTTGCATCAAAAAAAGTAGTGTAGCATGAGCCATCGGCATTAAAAACACGTGTGGCGGCAAGGGTGCTTTTGGCATCATCGTTATAAAATTTAAAGGTGCCGGTTTCCTTACCATGGTCAAAAGTACCCTCATAGCGGGTGCGCTTGCTTTCGTAAGTACCTTTCCACTGGCCGTGGCGTTTTCCGGCGGCATCGTTTTGGTTTTGTGCAAAGGCGGCCGAAGCCAATAAAAGTAATGCAGTTACTAAGCGTAGTTTCATTTTTGGTGTTTTGTTAAATGTATACATAAAAAACGTGCCAAAGCCCGCCGTATTGTACAAAAGAAAAACATCCGCCGGGGCGGATGTTATATCTGTGTGTTATTTTCTTCTTGTAGGCTTGTTTTTTTGCTGCTCCTGTGCCTGCTCCATCATTTCCTGCATTTTAGCCTGGAAACGGCCTTGCTTTTTAGGCTTGCTCTTGTTAGCGGCAATCAGGGCGTGTATTTTATCTTCCTTTACAATGTGGTTTTTAATAACATACATAATACCTATTGTAATAAGGTTAGAGATAAAGTAGTACAAACTCAAACCGGCCGGGTTGCTGTTAAAGAATATAAGCATCATAAGCGGAGAGATGTAAATCATAACCTTCATTATCTTGCTCATATCCGGCATGCCTTCCTGTGGTGGCGCTGCCATAGTCTGGTCGCCTGTGGTCATTTTCATATAGAAGAAGATGGCCAGCGATGCCAGGATAGGGAACAGGCTCACGTGGTCTCCGTAAAACGGAATGCGGAACGGCAGCTTGTAAATAGAATCGTAAGACGAAAGGTCGGCCGCCCAAAGGAAGTTTTGCTGCCTTAAGTCAAAGAACGACGGGAAGAACTGAAACAGCGCATAGAATACCGGTATTTGCATAAGCGCCGGTAAGCAGCCCGCCATTGGGTTAACGCCCGCAGTGCTGTACAGCTTCATGGTTTCCTGCTGTTTTTTCATGGCGTCGTTTTTGTACTTCTCGTTTATTTCCTGGATTTCAGGGCGCAGTACCTTCATCTTGGCCTGAGACAGGTACGACTTATACGTTACCGGAGACATAACCAGCCTGATTAGTATGGTAAACACTATAATGGTAATACCATAAGGCAGTATTTTGGCAAGCAGCGTAAATACAGGGATAAAGATAAACCTGTTTATCCACCCGAAGATACCCCAGCCAAGTGGTACAATCTCGTCAAGGTTTTTGTCGTAGTCGTTTAGTATTTTGTAGTCAGTAGGGCCATAGTACCAGTTCATGTTGTAGCTAAGCTCGCCACCTTTAAAATCAAGAGGCATTTTAGCAGCAAACTGCTTGGTATATACTGTGTCTTTTTCTTCGTCTTTTACAAGGTTGTCCAGCTTAAAGTCGGCCGTTTTAAACGGTGTATCTGTAAGCAGGATAGATGTAAACAGGTGTTGCTTAAAAGCAATGTAGCTTACTTTTTCGGCGCTGTCGCTCTCGCTGCTGCCCTGGCCCAGGTTGTTGTCCTTACCTTCTTCATATTCATAAATCAGGTCGGTATAACGGTTTTCAAACGAAATGCTTTTTTCGTTGCGGTATGATTTCAGTTTCCACTCAAGGTCTACCGGCTTAGATGTGTCTATAACCTGAGCAAGCCCTTGTGTGCGGATAGAAAAATCAAGCATAAACTCATCTGGCTTAAGGGTGTAGCGGTACTCCAGAAACTGGTTTTCACCGGCTTTAAGCCTCATGGTTAGTACCTGGTTTTTGCCCTCTTTAGTTAGCTTAGGCTCAAAATACAGGTCGCGGGTGTTAAGTATGCGGTTGTCTGCGGTTTTAAACTGCAGGTTAAAATCGGCATTATTGTTTTTAATAAGCTCAACCCTTTTGTTGCTGCCTTTTTCAAACTGCTCATAGTTAAGGTTGGCCACTTTAATATAACCACCTTTGTTAGAAACAGAAAGGCTTAAAAGGTCATTCTTAATGGTAGTAACCGTGTCTTTAGCCGATGGCAGGGTAGCGCTGTAGGCAAAAGCACCCAGCGTACTTTTAAGCTTTGCATTTTTAAGCGAATCAGCCGAAACCGAATCCTGTGCTATTTGTGCAGTGGCAGGCTCAGGGATATCCTTTTTCTTTGCCTTGTCAATCTGCTCCTGTTTTTCTTTAGCAGCGGCTTCTTTTTCCTGATCGGCTGTGTTGTTATAAATCATCCACAGCAAAAGCAGCATGATTACACCAAACCCGATAATGGTTTTTAAGTCTAACTTTTTTTCTTCCATTTAGTTTTTAATTTACTATATGCCTTTCGGCAGATTCCCAAATTGGCGGGAATTTATACGCTCTTTTTAGCCACGGCAGCCTTAACAAACGCTACAAACAGCGGGTGCGGGTTGGCTACGGTACTCTTATACTCAGGGTGGTATTGTACGCCAACAAAATACGGATGGCTCTTAAGCTCAATAACCTCTACAAGGCCAGTATCGGGGTTTATGCCCGATAGTGTAAGCCCGGCATCTTTAAACTCGTTAACATACTCGCCGTTAAACTCATAACGGTGGCGGTGGCGCTCTAAAATATCAGTTTTGCCGCCATATATGTTACTTGCAAGTGAGCCATCTTCAAGGTGGCATTTCCATGCACCCAGGCGCATTGTGCCGCCTTTATCGGTAATATTTTTTTGCTCCTCCATAATGTTTATAACAGGGTATGGGGTGTGCTCGTTCATTTCGGTAGAGTTGGCTTCTTTCCAGCCCAGCACGTTGCGTGCATATTCTATAACCGCCATTTGCATACCTAAACAAATACCAAAGAACGGTATGTTGTTTTCACGCGCATAGCGCACAGTTTCTATTTTACCTTCAATACCACGGCCTCCAAAGCCCGGGGCAACCAGTATACCGTCTAACCCACGGAATTTCTCGGCAGCGTTATCTTCGTCAAGGAATTCTGAGTGAACGCTAATAACGTTAACCTTGGTTTCGTTAGCCGAACCGGCGTGTATAAATGCCTCAAGTATTGATTTGTAAGAATCCTGAAGCTCTACATACTTGCCTACAAGGCCAATGTTTACGGTGTGCTTAGGGTTTTTAAGCTTAAACAGGAACTCATTCCACTGTTTTAAGTCCGGCGTGTTCTTTTCAGGAAGCGCCAGTTTTTTAAGCGCCACCCTGTCAAGGCCTTCTTCAAGCATAAGGTTAGGCACATCGTATATTGTAGAAGCGTCTATAGACTGTATTACGCTCTCTTTGCTTACGTTGCAGAAAAGGGCAAGCTTTTGCCTTAAGTCGCTCGATAGCTCATGCTCTGTACGGCACACCAGGATATCGGCTTTAATACCGCTTTCCATTAGTGTTTTAACCGAGTGCTGTGTAGGCTTGGTTTTAAGCTCTCCGGCAGCGGCAAGGTAAGGCACCAGGGTAAGGTGTATTACAAGGCTGTTGCTTTCGCCAAGGTCCCATATAAGCTGGCGAACCGACTCTATATAAGGTAGCGACTCAATATCGCCCACGGTACCGCCTATTTCGGTAATTACAATATCATAATCGCCACTGTTGCCCAGCAGCTGCATGCGCTCTTTAATCTCGTTTGTTATATGGGGTACTACCTGTACGGTTTTGCCCAAAAACTCACCACGGCGTTCTTTTTCTATAACCGAAAGGTACACACGGCCTGTGGTAACGTTGTTAGCCTGGCTGGTAGGAACGTTTAGAAAACGCTCATAGTGGCCCAGGTCAAGGTCGGTTTCGGCGCCATCGTCTGTAACGTAGCATTCGCCGTGTTCATAAGGGTTTAGTGTGCCCGGGTCTACGTTAATATACGGGTCAAATTTCTGGATTGTGGCCCTGTAGCCCCTGGCCTGTAGCAACTTTGCCAGCGAAGCCGCTATGATTCCCTTTCCAAGGGAAGATGTAACGCCTCCGGTAACAAAAATGTACTTAGTCTGATTCATTATAATTCCTCCTGTTGTTGTGTTGTTGCTGTTTAAAAAACGTGGCAAAAGTACGAAAATTAATTTACCAATATATCAATTATTCAATGTAGCAATTTGCCGCAGGCAATTATTTAATGTGTCGATTATTTCATGTAACAATTGGTTGCCAGTCCGGATTTTGATATGGCAAATTTAACCGGGCTTTTTGCCAGTTCTTAATATGTTACATTAAGGTATTGATAAATTGCTACATTACTTCACCGCTTTGGGTACTGCTGCTTTATGTTGCGCACCAGGTTTTCGAGGCCGTTTAGCTTAAGCTCATACACGGTTTGCATCATGAGCCCCAGCTGGCCGGGCGGGAAGCCCTTGTTGCTGTACCACACTATATAATATTCGGGCAAATCTATAAGGTAATAGCCTTCGTATTTGCCAAAGGGCATTTTAGTATGTGCAAGTTTTATAAGGAATTCTTTCTGGGCGTCCATAGTAGTAAAAAAAACTCCCCTGCTAATTGCAGGGGAGCCGGATGAATGAAGAAATATAATAAACAAATGTTCTAAAAACCTTTAAATTGCTTTATGAGGTAACCCCCTTACCTTATAAGGCAGTCTTTAGTTGCATTAAATTTCTGTCGATGTGACAAATGTAAACTAATTTTATTAATAAAAACTTAATTTACCTCTATAAATATGCCTGTAGGGCATAAAATAATTTAAAATATGAATATTTTTATAACGCAACACGAGTAAAAAAGTGATTTTTGTAACAAAAACTCTTAAAGTGTACGTTTTTTCTTTAACAGTTGTTGTAAGCCTTACCAGTTAAAAGTAATGTCTTTTTCTATATCCGGGTGCAGGCTTAAGTGTACGGGGCAGGTAAGGGCGGTGCGTTCTAAAATAGTACGGGCCTTATCATCGGCATTGCTTTTCATGTTAAAGACTACTTTAATACCCGATATTTTCCTTGGGGATGCCTGCATGGTTTTGGTAACCTCGGCTGTGGTGCCGGTAAGGTCTACCTGCATATCGCGGGCCTTGATGCCCATAACGGTAAGCATACAGCTGGCAAGGGCATTGGCAACGGTATCGGTGGGAGAGAATGCCTCGCCGCGGCCGTTGTTGTCTACCGGTGCGTCAGACAGTATTTCGCTGCCCGATGCCGTGTGTACAGATGATGTGCGTAAATCGCCAAGGTAGGTTACTTTGCTGGTCATGTTAGTTTACTTTAGAAATAATATTGCCTTCGTTGTATTGCAGGATGTAAATACCCGCATTCTGGTTACCGTTTATGTAGTTAAACCTGTTGGCCACCTGGTCGGTCACTACATTGTGCTGTAGTGTGCCAAAATCATCTTTCTGGAACAGCCTGGTTATAACATCAAACGTAACGTCGAAACCACGGGTGGCATAAGACGAAGGGTTGTGGCCGTTTTTGGCACGGAAAGCCCTTACAAACTGGTTGTACTGCGCTCCCTGGCTGTCGTTAGTTGCGGCGGCATACAGGGTTTTAAGCTTGATAAGCCTTTCCAGCGGCACCTCATTGTGTTCATACTTATCGGTAAACTCCGGCACGGCAAGCTGAATATCATATTGAGCCTGTGCTTCAATAAGCAGCCTTGTAACGCCGGTTATAGAGGTAAGGGTTTCGGTATCCAGCAGCACATAGTTCTTTTTGCCGGTAACCAGCAGGCTCTTAATATTATCGGCCGTTATGCTGCCTTCAAGTAGCCTTACTTTAGGATAGTTTGATTTTATAAAGTCGCGCGCACTGGTTTTCTTAGAATCGGTAATGGCAACCACATTAGCGCCGTTAGCCGTAAGGTAATCCAGCAATGCCTTGCGCTGTGCATCGGCCGAAGGGATTGACTGGTACAGGTTTGTAGCACCCGACTTCAGGTCTTTGCTAAGCGGCGATATTACCGGCACACCCGGAAACAGCCCGGCGGCAGCCTCTACATTGTTTTGGTAAAACGGACCTATTATGGCGTTTACACCGTTAAGGCGGCTTTTAAGGGTAGCCACATCGCTGCTTTTAGATGTTTCGTTAGCATCTAAAATTACCACATTAAGCGGCAGCCCCAGCGTTTTAGCCGAGTCTATAGCCACAAGGGCACCTGCATAAAAATCAAGCGTCATGTTAAGGAACTTGTCGTTTCGCAGCATTTTGCTCTTAACCGTATCGTTTTCCATACGGGCAAGGTTAAACGGTATAAGCAGTGCCAGTTTTTTATCGTTGTCTTTTTTAAGGGTAGCCACAAGGCCGCGCGGTGCGGGTGCATTGCTGCCCGGTGTTGCTGCCACACCCTGTGGAGCGGGCAGTTTTAGCACCATGCCTTCTTTAAGGCCGTCTTTAGCATCGGGGTTAAGGGCAACAATCTCGGCTTCGGTAAGGCCGGTTGCCTTGCCTATGCTGTAAAATGTTTCTTTAGCTTCAACCTCATATTCTACATATTCTGTTTTATGCTCAGGTGCAGGCTTGCTGCTCACTTCAGCCTCTTCAATAACCGAGTTTTTATCCAGCTTCAGCTTAAAGCCCAACGGCAGGGTTTCTTTAACCTCCGGGTTTAGCTCTTCAAGCAGTTGCAGGGTCATGCCGTATTTTTTGGCAATGCTGTACTTGGTTTCGCCTGCTTCCACAGTATGAAAAAAGTAAGACGGCTCGTTCTTTTTAGCCTGCTGCTTTTCGGCAATCTTAACCTGTGCCGCCACGCCGCTGCCTTTTATAGGTACAACCAGCTGCTGCCCGGGCTGAAGCCCGTCTTTAAGTACTTCTGCATTGGCCTTTTTAAGGTCGTCTTCGCTTACGTTGTATTTTTTTGCTATGCCATACAGGGTTTCCTTTGGCTGAACCTCGTGTATGCTGTTAGCCACCTTGGTAGGCTGTTCTTTTTCTTCTTTGGCAGGCTTTGTGGCCAGGCCCGGTATAAGCAGTGTGCCGCCCTCTTTAATGCCGTTTTTGGCATCGGGGTTTAGCTTGTAAATGTCATAGGGGGTAACTTTGTATTTCTGGGCAATGGCCGTAATGGTTTCTCCTTTAGCCACGGTGTGCTTTTTATACTCCTGCGCCCAGGCAGGTGTTAGGGCAAAAGCCGCCCATAAAACTATAGTTAACAGGTATTTCATGTGTGTTTTAAATAAGTAAGCCGTTACAAAGGTAACTTTTGTAACGGCTTATAAAGTATTTTTGTATTTATAATTTTACGTTAAAACACGTAAATTCCTACTCCTCATCTCTTTTGGCTGTGCGCGATGTTACAGAAGTATCGACCGGTTTAGACTTAGCCGGCCTGGCATCAACCTTTTTTTCTGACGGAACGCGCAGCACCATGCCGGGGCTAATGCCATCTACCGCTTCAGGGTTTAATTTATAAATGTCATCCGGGGCAACAATGTACTTTTTACAGATAAGCATTACGGTTTCGCCCATTTGCACCGTGTGCGCTACCGTAGGGATGTTTTCTTCCTCCCTGGCATTTTTTTTCTTTACTGTAGTGGTTTCGGTTGTAGTTGTGGTAGTAATTGTAGTAGCACCTTCATCGCTTTGGTCCTGTGCTGTGGCCTTAATGCCCATCATGCAAAACAAGAGGGCGGCGAGTGTTAAATTCATTTTCATACTCTATGTTTTTTATGGTAGTGACCGTAAATATATAGAGTAATAATATTGATTTATAGACTATTGCGTACTTTAACTAATGTTTAATATGTTAAAAATGATATTTGAAAGACTACCCCTACAATAGTGTAGTTTGCCGATATAAAAACACCTTTAGTCGGTTTTTAGAACTCTTCAGTTGGATTTTCGGTTTTACGGTTTTCCGTAGCCGGTTTTGGTGCCGGGGTAGCAGGAGGTGTGGTTTTAGGTTTTGTTGTTGCCGGTTTTGGGGCAGTACCCGCCGGTGCGGTTGTGGTTTTTGGTTTTTGGGTAGTGCCGGTTGGCGGAGTTGTAGCAGGCCTTGTTGCGGGCGATACTACCCTTAAAACAGGTGCTGCCACCGCTGTAGAATCTGCCGGGAGGGTAGGGGTTATTGCCGGGCCTACGGGTACATATACATCGGTTACCCACATAGATGGTCTGCGGGTGTGCTTTATGTTTTTTGCATAATTAACCACATACGGCAGGGCAGTATTTTCGGGCAATGCCTTTTCGGCAATGTGCTTTTGTGCGGCCTGCCATGCTTTAGGCAGGTGGCTATAATCTCCGGTAAGGGTGGTTTTCAGGGCGTTAAAGGCTTCCAGCTTGCCGCTTTCAAACTCGCTGCCCGGCGATGTAAACAGTTCATCTTTAATAGGGATACAAACAGTATACGTTAACGTATCGCGCTGGTGGCTGTAGTTTTTGTACAGGACAAAAGGCTCTCCGGTGGTAACAATCTTGTTTTTGGCAGAAAAGCCCTGTAGCTTTTTAAAGTATTCCTGTGTTGTTTTGCTTATGTCTTTGCGCAGGGTGGTGGCGGTATGCCCCAGGTAAAATGTGCCTGTTTTTTTAACCAATGCCTGTGCTACCTTAATATCAAACTTTTTAAGGTCTGATACTAAATAGGTGTTAAGGTTTTCAAGGCCTTTTGCCGCGCTGTTGCTGTAGGTGGTGTTTATGGCCTCGCTGTTAAGCAGTGCCTGGGCTTTCTCGGCAAAGGTAAGCTGGCCTTCTATAGTGACTGATACCTTAGTGCCGCCCAGTGTATCTTTAAAAAACCACTTTAAGTCGCTTTCAAGCCCGTTTACTTTTGCAAGTTGTGATATAGAGTCGTTAGCTGCAGCAATGGTTTTTATGGTACCATCAGTATCGCCTTTTTGCCATGACATAAAAGCGCCTGTTCCGGCGGTGTTATCAGAATAGTTATAGGTAGCTGTGGTGTCTGCCCCGGTAAGCAGGTTAAGGTTTTCCCAGTTCTGGTAATCGTTAATATAACCAAAGAGGGTTTCCTTTGGTGCAAAAATTACCTTTTGGCGGGTAATGGTATATTTTCCGTTTTGGGTGGCTATAAATACCACCACGGCAAACGCCGATAATATAAGGAGCAGGAAAATATACTTTAAAATCTTCATTAAGGCCGGAAATATTTTTACAATGTGTAAAAGTATAAATATTTCCGGTTACTTAAAAAATATCTTTAGGTTACTGGTCGCAATCTACATAATTTGTGGGATATGCCGAAAAACTAACCTTGTCTACCACCAGGAAAATATCTTCTTTAGCGGTAAACACCTCTACCTCGCCGCTTGTGGCGCCTTTTTCTAAAACCTTGCGGTGTGTTGTGAGACTGTAATCGCCGGGCTCATCGGTTACATGGTAGCTAAACGATATAAGGTTGCTGTAGGTGTTTTTAAACTGCACCTTCCATACATACTGCTCGCCGCGCTGCTCTACAAACTTAAGGCGGAACTGTATGTGGCTGTAGCAGCTGGTTTTTTGCCATTCTTCCCAGCCGTTGTCTGTTTGTGCCACGGCGGGTAGCGCAAACAGTATAGCAAATACTAATACTAACTTTTTCATAATCCGTCTGGTATTGGTTTACAATTATTCTGTACTAACGGCAGGTTGTGCAGTTGCAGGTGCAGGCACAGCCCTGTGGCTTATATCGGCATAATTAAGAATTTGCAGGCCCGGCTTGTAAGGTATGGTTATGGTTTGGGTATCATACCCGTTTTTGCCATACTTTTTTATGGTAAAAGTGTTGTTGCCCTGTTGCAGCGGCACCCTTATATAGTTTATTGTAGCCGGCAGCGACTGCCAGTTGCGGGTATCGGCCTTTTCGGTAACGGCACCGGCAATATCGCCAATAAGCCTGCCTATATCATTGGCATCGGTTTTGTCTTCCTTTTTTTCTACGCCCTTACTGCTGGTGCGCTCTTCTTTTTTATCGTTACTGCCGCCGGCCACGCCTTCGGCAATGGCACCCAGCAGCATGCTTGCACCTTTTTTGGCGGCAAAGCGCAACGCCATATCCAGTATTTCGCGCAGCATACGGTCGTTTAGGCATTCTTTGGCAATGGGGTAAAAATCCTGTGCCAGCTCAATGGGCACCTCGTTGCCGTTTACCACAAGGGTAGCATGGGTATAATAATTATCACGCTTGCGGTACTTGGGTATGGCAAGGGCGTTAACCGTGCCTAAATCTGTGCCCAGCGGAATGGGGAGCAGTATGTCTATCACCTTGCCGTCTTCCATATAGCTGGCATAAAAGAAATCGCCCGTGCCCGACAGCGTTAGCATAATCTGGTCTTTTGCAGGGCCCAGGCCGTTTTCCCAAATAATAACGGCTTCGGCGGGTTGTTTTTGTGCCACTTCTGCCGGAAGGCCAAATTTGGCGGCATACTCGTTATACTCCTGTGTAAAGCCTAATTGCTTACTGGTGCGCAGCAGGTCTTTTTTAAGCTGCTCCGGCAGCGGAACGCCATAATAACTGTTGCCGTTTGCCGCATAAATTTCATAGGCATTGCGGTAGGATATAAACGCGCCGTTAATATCGCCGGTGTTTTCATACAGCAGGCCTTCAATTATAAGCGAAAAGGCATCTACACGGTACTTGTTCTTTTTACCCTCTGGATACTTAAGGTTAAGCTCATCAAGCTTTATGTTGATGCGCTTTGCCTCAACCAGCGCCTCATTGGGCAACCCCAGGCGAATGTAGTTGAGCGCCTTGTAGTAATGCAGGGTAACTTTTTCAAAGTCTTCGCCTTTGTAAGGCTCGGCCATGGGGTTGGTAAGCTTTGCGGCTACCGCCTGCCCGGCGTTTGTTTTTATCCTGTCGTCTATTATAATGTAGGCCTGTTCAAAAATGCGGTTGCTTTCTTCATAGTTTCCGTTAAGGTGCTCCAGGCGGCCTTTTTCCATAAGGAAGAGCAGCTCGTTGCGTTTTTTCTTAAGGAACTTGTTTTTGCCGGCATGGGCAAGCGCGCCGGGATAGTTGCCCGCTAAAAGGTCTGTTTCAATCTCTGCCGACTTCATATTATAAGTACTGCACGACTGAATACTGCCCGCAAGCAAGAGCCCGGCGCCCATAACGGCAATGTGCTGTAAAACCTTCATAAGCTGGTTTGGGGTAACTGCAATTACTTGCTAACCATTTTCTTGATTTTTTTGTCGCCTATCCATACTTTTTCGTTGGTCTGGATGTTTGTAAGCTCAAGGTCTATCTGGTAGTACACGCTTTTTTCTTTCTTATTTTGGTCTACTATAGAGTTTATAGTGCCCTGTATCATAAAATCAGCGCCGTTTTCAAGGCCAAATTTTTTCATGGTGCTCTGGCTGGCGTTGTTTTGCTGGTCTGCCCTTTCGGCCCTTATTTCCTCGCGCATGTTGCCGGCCTGAACCAGTTTCATACGGCCTGAGTTAATAATGGCCTTCTCTATATCTTTACTAAAGGTTTCGGTAGCTATTTGCTCGTGCGACTTGTTTGTAATAAGGCCCACAATAAGAACCGGTTTTTTGCCTGCATTTTCAGATGCAAAGGTGCTGTACCAGGCGTGGTCCATAAGTTCGGCAGTTATTTCTTCGGCGGTAAGCCTTGAGTCGGTCTCGTTCCAGCGGCCGCTTAGGTCGGTTACGCTGTTTTCGCTAACCCTTTCTACCTTGGTGCCACCGCAGTTAGAAAGTGTAGTGGCAAGCGCCAGGGCAAGAGCAATTGATAGTGTACGTGTTTTCATGGTAATTTTGTATTTGATTTTTTGATTGATATTTAACAAAGTCTACTTGTTAAAATCGGTTTACAAAGAGCGTGCCAATAAATTTTTGGCCGGGGCATGCGCAAAAAAAATACCCTAATAAGGGTATTTATATAGTAAGCAAATGTAAACTTTTTTTGGTTCAATTACCTGATGTGCAGCTTAAAATTAAATGCGGCTGAAACTTTCTACACACCTTTTTGCCTGAAACTTAATCATTGTAAAAACCCTTTTGCGGGCTTCGGCATCTTTTTCAAGGTTGTTTTCTTTTAAGAATGTGGTGGCGGTAATTTCCAGCTCCTGCTGTAAATCGCTTATAAAAGCCTCCAGCTTAGAGCCGCCTGCCGAAAGGTAAATATCGCTATTGTACTTTTTGCTAAAATCCCGGTGCACATTGCCGCATGCTTTTTCAAGCCGCTTTTCAAACTCTTTAAATTTCAATTCCATTTATTTTACATTCCGTTTAAAAAATTTTCGGATTACAAAATAAAAACAGAGCAGACGTAAGAAAGTTATAAAATTAAACTCAAAATTATTAAAATTGTGTAATGGGTTTAATTTGCAGGCTCACAGGGGGTTATTGTACCCTGGCATAGTATTCCAGGCAGGTTTTGGCGTGTTTTTTGGCAATATCGCGCACACGCTTAAGCGCTTCGGTGTTGCCTGTAAGCTTGTTGGTGTCAATAAATTTAGCCTCTGCAGTATCAAATTCTGTTTTTATAAGGTTGAGGAAAGCCTCAAGCTTTGCGGCCCCGCCGGCGCTGTAACTGGTTTTGTAGCTACTCTTTAATGTGGTGATTACATCCTGGCACGCACATTCAAAATCATTTTCTAAAGCTGTGTAGTCCATGGTGTTAGTGTTTTGGTTATTGCTAAATTACCACTTACATTGATTAATTTATACTAAAAATCTTATAAAATTATGCGATGGTTGTTTTTAAGTTATTTTCTGATAATTAGATGTTTAGTAACTGTTTATTGTTTGGATTTTAAGTAAAAGTATTGTTAAAATACCTATTTATAGGGATTGTATTTGATTTCATGTTTTGTAAGTTTGGTATGAACGTATTTCTTAAATAATGGATGAATTTACTCTTTCGGCTATAGGTGTGCTGTGTAATGCCATCATAAAAATAGTTTGTTTTACACTTGGATTTTTCACCGTTAAATTAGGCTATCAACTTATTAAGGATGGTGTTAAAGGTGAATTTAAGTTTTCGGCCGATTATAAAGGCTTAAAAGGTGGGCTTGTAAGTAGTTCACCTGGATTATTGTTTTTATTGCTGGGTATTTTGTTGATAGGTTATGCAATGGGGACTGAACAGGCTGTTTCATTAGATACGGAATCAGGATCGCACTATGAACAAAAACGTCAATTTCCGAATGAAACTATTAAAGATCAACCGGTTGAAGATTCAATTTAAATTATAATGTATGAAATCAATCCTTTATGTTTTTATCTTTTTTGCTATGTTCGATAACGATCATAAGCAAGAGTTTAAGAAGGGGTTAGGCTTGTATAATAAGTCTGATTATCAAAATGCTGCGATTAGTTTTTCAAAATCATATCGTATTAAAAAACATTCAAAAACCTCATATTTTTTAGCTTTATGTTATTTTAAAATGGGGGAAGATTCGCTGGCATGTATTTATGCTGAAAGAGCAGAGAAAGAATTGCCCGTTTTAGAGCAAAAACCTTACATAGCCAACATAAAGCATATCTATGAATATAAGAAGTTGCTGCCAAAATATAAAAAAGCTAAGGTTTTAATATTAATGGGAAGTAGTCCGATAGGGGCAACTAAAAAAGATGCGCTAAAATTTGCTTATAAAATTAAACAAGATGATAATGGAAAAGAGGATGTGAAAGTAGATGGGAAAGTAGCTGATTTTCCAATAGAGTCTTATTACTATAATTATGATTATAAGGAGGGCGAGTATAGTGCAAATTATTCTGAGTATATGCAGTTAGAAGAAGGTAGTTTAGAATATGACTCAATTAATAAAAAATATTATCAAATTGTGATTGATAGCCTATGAGATTAAGTGAGAAGTCGTTTTTTTTTATATAAAAAAAGCCGGAGTAAATACTCCGGCTTTTCAGCTTTAAGGGTGAATGATGGGTCTCGAACCCACGACCTTCGGAACCACAATCCGACGCTCTAACCAACTGAGCTACAATCACCATTTGTTTTGCGAGTGCAAATATATAACGCTTATGCGGGTTTTGCAAGCAAAATCTACACTTTTTAAATTAAATTTCCTAAACTGCTCACTGCCACATACCTTTCTACCGTAAAACCTTCGGCATATTCGGTATTTATAAGCCTGCCCAGGTTTGCAGCACGGTATAAAATGCTTTCCTGAAAGTTTTTTGTGGCAATGGGTGTAACGGGTTCGGCGCTGTTTGGGTCATAAAATTGCGACTTGTAAGCCATAACCGCTGCCACCTTGGTATCTATATATCCGGTAACGTCTACCACAAAATCGGGCTCAATATCTTTCCACTGTATATAATGGTATACGGTTTTGGGCCTCCAGGCTTCCTGCTGCGTGCCGTCAATCCCGGTTTCAATACGGCGCAGGCCGCTGAGAAAACAGGCATCGCTAACCAGCTTGCTGGCGCGGGCGTGGTCTATATGGCGGTCGTCTATGGCGTTTGCAATAACCACATCAGGGCGGTATTTGCGTATCATTTTAATTACTTCAAGCTGGTGGGCTTCATCATTTGTAAAGAACCCATCGCGAAAACGCAGGTTTTCCCTAACGCTAAGGCCCAGTATGCGGGCAGCATCGGCGGCTTCTTCATCCCTTAGTTCGGCAGTGCCGCGTGTGCCCAGTTCGCCACGGGTAAGGTCTACCGCGCCCACTGTTTTGCCCAATGCTATTTCTTTAGCTATGGTGGCGCCACAGGCAAGCTCTATGTCATCCGGGTGCGCACCAAATACAAGTATGTCTAATTTCATGGTGCAAAGATACGGAAGAAGTCATAAGGAGGAAAGTGTCAAAGTCAAAAGTCGAAAGTTGGATGTCCGATGTCCGGCTTTTGACTTTTGACTTTCATTCTTTCGACTAAATTCACGATATATCGTGAATTTTTTTGAGGCAGCACTTTTTTAAGGTGGGAAGAAATTTTGGTTTCAAAATTTTTCCACTTTTGGGTTTCGAAAATAGTTTAAAACCCAAAAGTGAAAAATTAAGTGTTTTTTTAGCGCATTATAATTTTTAAAAACCTGAATCCTGATTTTGAATCTCGAAGTCCGAAAGTGAAGAATTAGCGTTAAAATTATATTAAAGTGTAAGAAATTACTGTGTTTTTGATTTTCTAAAACAGCTTTTTCATGGTCATGCTTTTGTTGACGGTTTCCATGTACTCTTTTTCGGGGTCGCTGTCGGCGGTAATGCCGCACCCAATGTATAGATGTGCCTTATTATCAGTTACTTTCATGCAGCGCAGGTTGACAAATAGGTCGGTTTTAGGCTGCCCGGTTGCAAAATCATGGTTGAGTTCGCCCAGGTAGCCGGCGTAATATTCGCGGTTATAATCTTCATTATCAATAAGAAAGCCCATGGCTTCAGCCTTTGGCAGGCCGCAAACGGCGGGGGTGGGGTGCAGGGCGCTTATTACCTCCTTAAGTGTTGATTGTGAGGCTATTTCGGCTGAAATATCAGTCTTTATATGCACTAAATTCCCTGCCCTAAAGGTATAAGGCTCTGTAGCTGAGATTGTTGTTGTGAATGGTTGTAGTGTATTTGTAATGTATTGTGTAACAAATAGTTGTTCCTGTTTTTCCTTGTCCTGCCATACGGCTTTCTTTTCGGGACTATAAAGCTGGGTACCTGCCAGGGCTACGGTATGCAGGGTATTGGCCTCAACCTTAATGAGTTGCTCGGGTGTGGCACCCATCCACAAGCCGGTTTCGGGGCTAAAAAAGCAGTACCTGAGTGCATTAGGATAGGTGTAGAGCAGGCGCTTGTACAGGGCGATAATGTCAATTGATTCATTTTCAACAATTTCCGTTCGCGATGCGACAAGCTTGTCAAATTCGCCCGACTTAATAGTTGTAATGCACTGGTTTACAAGGTTTTCAAAGTGTTTCTTGCCGTAATCCGGATTGGGTTCCAGTCCGTTTGAAAGGGCGGGGGCATCCTCCGGTTTTAACTCAGATGTAATTATATCTGACTGATTATGAGGGATAAATGCTGTAGAACCCTGGTTGAACGGGGCAAATATAAAGCCGCTTTCAGTATGGTCGGTCACTGTGAAGTTGCCTTCAGTAACCTGAAAAACACCTGTAAGTGCCTCGCTTCCAGGCTTTGAGTAAACGGCAAAAGGCAGGTTTGCGGCCAGTTGCTCTTGTATGCGTAAGAAAATATTGGTCATGTAACCGTTACATATTCAGTATGTTACTAAAATCGGGCTTAAAATAGTTGGGGCCTTTAAGTACCTTGCCGTCTTCGCGGTATACCGGTTTGCCGTCTTCGCCAAGCTTGCTCATATTACTACGCTGAATCTCGTCAAAAACCTCCTCAATTTTGTATTGCAGGCCGTGCTCCAGTATAGTTCCGCATAAAATGTAGAGCATATCTCCCAGAGCATCAGCTACTTCGGTAAGGTCGCCGCGTTGTGCTGCCTCCAGGTATTCTTCGTTTTCTTCCTTCATAAGGTTAAAACGCAGCAGGTTAATGTTGTCTCCAAGGGTGGCTTTAGGTACATCGCTAATGCCCAGCCCAAATGAGCTATGAAATTGATTTACAGAGTCTAACTGTTTTTTCATGATGCTAAATTTTAATTTTTAAAATTACGGTTATTACGCGCCCAAAGTTGTAGCTTTGCAAAAAGATTTCAACATGTTTACAACCGGACAGCTTGTATTTGCAGGCGTTTTTATAGTAGTTTTTGTAGCGGTAATGATATATGTGTACAGAAAAGACCTGCCGTTGCACAAGAAGTATTACAAGGGTAGCTACTGGATTTTGCTGGCGTTCCTGTTGTTTATAGGTGTATTACTGGCTATCAAGTTGCTAACAAAAGATTAATCATTTTTTAAATATTGTAAAATCCCCATTTATGGGGATTTTTTTATCGTGGCGCAACAGTAGATTTGATTTGCTAAATATTATTTTGTGAATCAGCTATATATGTTGGGCTTTGCCCTTATTTTGCTATTGCTAACAGTGGTTTTCTCCTTTCAGAAAATCTCCGGTTACAGGCGTAATATTACCGCTTTGAGGCTGGTAAACACCATGCATTTTCAGTTTTCAGAGTTTTCTAATATCTGTTTATTGCATATGATGCAGGCGCATCATAATGAAAAAAATGTAATAATAGGTGCAATCCAGGATGATTTTGCCAGTACTTTAACGGCGTTACGGCTTGGTTTTGAGTCTAATGCAGAGCGAAATTCGCCTGTGGATGAAAAAACGCTAAACTTTGTAGGCATGATGCAGGATGCTTACAACAGGGTTAAGCTCCTCAATCCTGTAAGCTACCATAGCTGTGAGGCTATATTTGAGATTATCAGGCAGTTGGTTAGAAAAGCGTCTGATTTGAGTGGTCATAAAATTCAGTTTAAGGCGCTTGGTTTTTCGGGTAAAATCAGTTCATCCTGCGAATATTTGCTCTTTTTGCTCATACAACGGTTGCTAAGTGATGTTGTTATTATTCAAAAAAAGGCAGTTGTTGAAATTAATATCGCCCAAAAGAGTAATTTAGCGGTGTTATCGTTACAAATAAAGGGTAGTGCAGCTATGCCTGATACTATTTTAGCCCTAAAAAGCATTTGTAACGACGTTGATGTTTCGCGGGAAGGTGTTTCGGTTGATGTTCACAATGAAAAAATGATTACCATTACTATACCTTATATATGATAAATGTTATTCTTGCCGAAGACCATCAGTCCTTAATTGACGGGATTAAAGTATTCCTGGAATATGAAGATGGTATTAATGTTATAGGTGAAGCTAACGATGGTGAAAGGCTTGTGGAGCTTGTGCGCCTTAAGAGACCTCATGTGGTGCTTACTGATATAAGGATGCCTAAGATGGATGGTATTACTGCTACTAAATATATAAAGAGTGAAGTGCCGGAGTGTAAGGTGGTGGCTTTTACCATGTTTGACCAAGATGATGCAGTTGAACAAATGTAGGCGGCAGGGGCATCTGGTTATGTTATGAAGAATGCTTCCCTTAAAACATTGGTTGAGGCAATACGGTCTGTAGCTGTAGGTGGAACTTTTTTTGATGTTAATATTAAAGAGGTTGCTAAACCTGGGCAGGATGATATTCCATTAAGTAAGCGCGAACTTGAAATTGTAAAGCTTGTTGGGGAAGGTAAAACGTCTCAGGAAATAGCAGACCTATTATATATAGGTAAAACAACGGTAGATACCCATCGGAAAAACATACTTAAAAAACTCAATCTACAAGGCAAGACTGAACTTTTACGATATTCCGTAGAGAAGAAGTACGATTTTTAGTGAATCTGTAAAAACCTTGTTTTCCTAAGTGTTCATATTATCAGAATGTTAAGAAAAAGTTTTAAAAAAAGTTATTTAAAAGTTTGCGAAAGTGCAAAAGGGTGTTACTTTTGCACCCGCAATCAAGCAACGTTCTACACTTACTGAAAACAACGGCAAAGCTGGTTTTACATCAGAAAAGTCTTCAAAAAAATAAATTTGAAAAAAGTTGTTGAAAGATTAGGAAGTAAAGAAAAAGTTACTACTTTTGCACCCGCTACAACAGCGACGCTCTTAGAAAGATTGAAAGACGGATTGGTTAACAGAAAAGCTGAGTTACTATAAAGAATGAGGTTTTGGAATTAGCCAAAAAGTTTAAAAAAAAGTTTTAAAAAAGCTTGGATTTAAAGGGGAAAAGATTTTATCTTTGCCCTCCCAAACTGAGAGGTTCGGGACATAATGAGAGGTTAAAGTGAAGCTTTAAACGGTAAGAAAAAAAAGAGAAAAAAAATTCTCAAAAAGCTTGCCGGTTTCAAAAAGAGTTGTACTTTTGCAGCCGCTAAACGAAACAAGCCACACGGTTTAAAAAGTTAAGCGAAAGAAATAAGAATGACACGTTCATAGACATATTGGATTGACAGCATAAGAGAGAGTAATTATTACTTTGCTTTTATCGAATTAAGGCTTAGAATAAAGATCGTAAAAATATTAAAAATATACGATGAAGAGTTTGATCCTGGCTCAGGATGAACGCTAGCGGCAGGCCTAACACATGCAAGTCGAGGGGTAGAGGCTTTCGGGCCTTGAGACCGGCGCACGGGTGCGTAACGCGTATGCAATCTGCCTTACACTGGGGGATAGCCCAGAGAAATTTGGATTAATACCCCATAGTATTTTTGCCTGGCATCAGGTGATTATTAAAGTTTTTCGGTGTAAGATGAGCATGCGTCCCATTAGCTAGTTGGTATGGTAACGGCATACCAAGGCTATGATGGGTAGGGGTCCTGAGAGGGAGATCCCCCACACTGGTACTGAGACACGGACCAGACTCCTACGGGAGGCAGCAGTGAGGAATATTGGTCAATGGGCGAGAGCCTGAACCAGCCATGCCGCGTGCAGGATGAAGCATCTATGGTGTGTAAACTGCTTTTGTACGGGAAGAAACCCCTCTACGTGTAGAGGCTTGACGGTACCGTAAGAATAAGGATCGGCTAACTCCGTGCCAGCAGCCGCGGTAATACGGAGGATCCAAGCGTTATCCGGAATCATTGGGTTTAAAGGGTCCGTAGGCGGCTTTATAAGTCAGTGGTGAAATCTGGCGGCTCAACCGTCAAATTGCCATTGATACTGTAGGGCTTGAATGTTTGTGAAGTAACTAGAATATGTAGTGTAGCGGTGAAATGCTTAGATATTACATGGAATACCCATTGCGAAGGCAGGTTACTAACAAATGATTGACGCTGATGGACGAAAGCGTGGGGAGCGAACAGGATTAGATACCCTGGTAGTCCACGCCGTAAACGATGGATACTAGCTGTTCGGCAGCAATGCTGAGTGGCTAAGCGAAAGTGATAAGTATCCCACCTGGGGAGTACGGGCGCAAGCCTGAAACTCAAAGGAATTGACGGGGGCCCGCACAAGCGGTGGAGCATGTGGTTTAATTCGATGATACGCGAGGAACCTTACCAGGGCTTAAATGTAGTATGACAGGTTTGGAAACAGATCCTTCTTCGGACATATTACAAGGTGCTGCATGGTTGTCGTCAGCTCGTGCCGTGAGGTGTCAGGTTAAGTCCTATAACGAGCGCAACCCCTGTTGTTAGTTGCCATCGAGTAATGTCGGGAACTCTAACAAGACTGCCGGTGCAAACCGTGAGGAAGGTGGGGATGACGTCAAATCATCACGGCCCTTACGTCCTGGGCTACACACGTGCTACAATGGCAGGTACAGAGAGCAGCCACCATGCAAATGGGAGCGAATCTATAAAGCCTGTCTCAGTTCGGATTGGAGTCTGCAACCCGACTCCATGAAGCTGGAATCGCTAGTAATCGCATATCAGCCATGATGCGGTGAATACGTTCCCGGGCCTTGTACACACCGCCCGTCAAGCCATGGAAGCTGGGGGTACCTGAAGTCGGTGACCGCAAGGAGCTGCCTAGGGTAAAACTGGTAACTGGGGCTAAGTCGTAACAAGGTAGCCGTACCGGAAGGTGCGGCTGGAACACCTCCTTTCTAGAGACACGGTCTCTAAGTCTTAGATATAAAGATGAGTAATACTACTCTCGCTGTTAGTTCAAAAAATTAAAAAGAAGAGAGAGCTTGAAATAAACATAGTCTCGTAGCTCAGCTGGTTAGAGTACTACACTGATAATGTAGGGGTCGGCAGTTCGAGTCTGCCCGGGACTACTAGTTTCTCGAATCTTTTAGGAAATTTTAGAAGTTGAGTGATTATCACGTTAGAGTGAGCACGTTATCAAACTGCAAACTGCTATCTGGTAACTGCTGACTGAAAAACGGGGGATTAGCTCAGCTGGCTAGAGCGCCTGCCTTGCACGCAGGAGGTCATCGGTTCGACTCCGATATTCTCCACAATCCAGTTCACAGTCACAGTGAACAGTAAGCAGATAGCTGCCTACTGGGACTGCG
>NZ_LIYD01000005.1:4288812-4435973 GCF_001278115.1 Flavobacterium akiainvivens
TCCTGTCCCAACCATAGCTACCATCGTGTTCATAAATTACCGAGCCCTTTATGGCCTGGTCAAAAGACGGCCATCCGCAGTCTGAATGAAATTTGGTGCCGGAATCAAAAAGTTTATTGCCACAGGCCGCGCATACATAGGTGCCTTTTTCAAAATGTTCGGCATATTCGCCTGTGTGCGGGCGCTCGGTGCCTTTTTGGCGCAATACGTTGTACTGCTCCGGTGTCAACTGGTTTTTCCACTCGGCATCAGTTTTTACTACCTTAAATTTTGAAGGCAGTTTAGGTTGCGCCTGTGTAGCCTCTTTTGTTGCAGGCTGGTCTGCCTTCTTATCCTGGCCATTGCATGAGGCAAAAGTGGCCAGTACCATTATTATCATTGATTTACGTATCATACTAAAAAGTCATTTATTTTTCTTATCACTTCTTTATTGCCTAAAATTTTGCGGTGCCCCTGGCCCTGTGTAATTACCAGTTCGCCATTTGGCAAATGGATGTGTATATGGTGTGCAGCGCTAATGTGCACGTCGCGGTCGTTTTCATCATGAAAAACAAGTACCGGAATGTATACAGACTGTGCAGCTATATACGCAGAATAACTGTTTACAGTTTGGCCAAACTTCTTCTCAAACTGCGCCATCATTAACCTACCTGTGGCAATTTTCATGCCTAATTGTGTGGTAAAGCCCAGCATAATATCTTCTATAATGTCTCCGCTGCCTATTATTACTGCTTTCTTAATGTCCAGTCCGTTTTTAATACTGTTTAGGGTAGCCATAGCCCCAAGTGAGTGCCCCACAGCATATTCAAAAGGGCCAAACTGCTGCTCCAGTTGCATGATAGACGCAATAAACTCTGTCATATCGCTGGTTTTACCCGATGATTTTCCGTGGGCAGGGGCATCAAAGCTAATGGTTTCAAAACCACGTTCCACAAAGTTATGCGCTATTGCAGACAGCTGTGTACCGCGGCCGCTCCATCCGTGTACTAACAACACCTTTTTGTTACTGTTGCCCAGCCGGTACACGTTTATTGTTTTTAATATTGCGTTAATATAAACGCGCTCCTGCCTGCTTTCTGCTGCCATTTTTAGCTCGCGTTTAGGAGTCTTGAAGCGTATAGGTGTTGTAAACAGCTGTATGGCAAAACGCACGGCCAGAGCGGGAGATACCCATTCCAGTACCTTGGCCACTATTTTAACCCATTTTGGTATGCGTACAGGCGGTGTGTATTTTTTAACTTTTGTCATATTATTTCGCAAAAAAGGAGAGTAAAGGTAACAATTTTACTTTTACAATGCGTGCATAGTAATGCGTGAGGTGCTTGTAGCCAATTATTTACACTACTTTAACTTTAGCCAAATTTTTTTACCACTTTTTTATAGAATTTAATTGTTAATTTTGGTGGGTAAATCAATCACCCAAGACAAAATGAAAAAATCAATAGCAACCCTTTCTGTGTTTTTGGCGGTGCTTATTTCGTCATGCAGCACAAACCCTTTTACAGGTAAAACGGAATATACTGTGGTATCTAACAGCGAAATTTTCCCGACGGCTTTTGCCCAATATGACCAGTTCTTGAAAGAAAACAAAGTTATAACCGGTACTGCACAGGCTAATATGGTAAAGTCAGTAGGTGCTAAAATAAAGGCCGCTGCCGAAAAATACCTTACATCTGTAGGGCAGTCTGCTTACCTTAAGGATTATGCATGGGAATATAACCTGGTACAGAATGACGAGGTAAACGCGTGGTGTATGCCGGGTGGCAAAATTGTAGTATACAGCGGTATTTTACCTATAACTAAAGATGAAGCGGGCCTTGCTACCGTAATGGGGCATGAGGTGGCCCACGCGTTGCTAAACCACGGTGCCAAGCGCATGAGTAATGATATTTACCTGCAGCTTATAGGCCAGGGTGTAGGTGCGGCAGCATCGGGCACAAGCCTGAGTACGCAGCAAATTATACAGCATGCTTATGGCCTTGGCGCACAATATGGCGCTGTATTGCCGTTTAGCCGCAGCCATGAAAACGAAGCCGATGAAATAGGGCTTACCCTTATGGCTATTGCAGGCTACAACCCTGATAAGGCGCTTGATTTCTGGAAAAGGATGGATGCCAATAGTGGGGGCAATGCACCAATGGAGTTTATGAGTACACACCCAAGCGGCACTACACGTATAAACAACATTACAAAAGAAATACCTACAGCTAAGGCTAACGCTGCAAAATTTGGCGTTAAGTTTTAAACATATAAAAAGTTTGTTCAGGGCTGCACTTTGTGCGGCCCTTTTTATTTTACAAAGCCATAATGCACTGTAGTTTATTGTATAAAAAAATAGCTTAGTTTTGGCATACAAACCTGCAACTATGGCACACCTTGAAAAAGGCAGCAAGAAGCTGCTAAACGCCTGGGCGTTTTATGACTGGGCAAATTCTGTATACAGCCTTGTAATAGCTTCGGCTGTTTTTCCAATATTTTATGACCAGCTTTTTCCTAAAGGCACAATGGTAAACGCCTTTGGTACCAGCATGAAAAGCACGGCGCTAATGAGCTTTACCACAGCTTTTGCCTTTTTAATAGTGGCATTTATATCGCCGCTGCTATCGGGCATTGCAGATTATGCCGGCAATAAAAAAAACTTCCTTAAGGCATTTTGTTACCTTGGTTCACTATCCTGTATTGGGCTGTATTGGTTTGATGTAGAAAACCTGTACTTCAGCCTGGTATGCTATCTCTTTGGGCTTATAGGCTTTTGGGGCAGCCTGGTGTTTTATAACTCTTATTTGCCCGATGTGGCCTATCCTGAGCAGCAGGATGCCGTTAGTGCAAAAGGCTACTCAATGGGCTATATAGGCAGTGTAGTACTACTTGTAATTAATCTTGCTATGGTTATGATGCCTGACCTGTTTCATTTAGACGGAGCCATGCAGGCCATGCGCATATCGTTTATATCAGTAGGTGTGTGGTGGATTTTGTTTAGCCAGTACACGTATTATTTCCTTCCGAAAGGGAATAGAAGCAATAAAGTAAGCAGCGATGTAGTGCTTAACGGTTTTCGCGAACTGCGAAAAATATGGCAGCAGCTAAAGCAAAATGTTGTGCTTAAGCGCTACCTGGGTGCATTTTTTGTGTACAGTATGGCGGTACAAACCGTTATGCTGGTAGCTACCTATTTTGGTGCTGAAGAAATTGCCTGGGCAGATGCCGATGCAAAGAGCATGGGGCTTATTGTAAGTATATTGCTTATACAGCTTGTAGCCGTGGGTGGAGCGTTATTAACCTCAAGGCTTTCGACGGCAATCGGCAATATTAAGGCACTGATTATCATTAATAGTATTTGGGCGGTTATATGTGTTTGCGCATTTTTTGTTACGCAGCCCATCCATTTTTATGTTACCGCAGGGTTTGTTGGTTTGGTAATGGGGGGCATACAATCGTTATCGCGAAGTACCTATTCTAAATTCCTGCCCGAAACACAGGATACGGCCTCTTACTTCAGCTTTTATGATGTTACCGAGAAGATAGGCATAGTAATAGGTATGGTGCTTTATGGCGCCATAGACCAGTATTTTGGCAGTATGAGGTATTCTGTTATATTCCTCACATTATTTTTTGTAGTAGGTATATTTTTATTGGCAAGAGTACCTAAAAAAGAATAGCTTTTTAATTAAAAAATTCTATATTTGGCAACAAACTTACTTATCCTTAACCAATATGAATAAACCAATACTACTAAAACTGTTTTTAGCACTTTTCTTAGTTACGCTTGGCTCTTGTGAGAGCGAACCGGTAGACCCTGCCGTATTAGATAACGTTCCGCCGGAAAACCCGCAAAACCCGGGAGAGAACCCCGGTGGTGGCAATACTGATAATGGTACATCTGAAGGAGACTACTGGCCTTTTGCACTTAATAACGAGTGGGTGTTTGACAGTACAGGCGAAGAGGTGTCTCCTATGAAAATTATAGGTACAGAAACCATTGATGGTGTTCAGTATTATAAAATGAATTATGCCTTTACAGATTCGGGTAACGAAGAGCTAACCGGTACAACTGATGTTTACCTTCGTAAAGAAGGCGGTACTTACTACCAGAGGGTGGTAACATATATACCCGAAGAAAACGGTATGTCTATGACTGTTACACCTTATGAGTTTGTTATGCTTAAAGATTATCTTGAAGTAGGCGAAACTTGGACACATACGGTATCATTTACTACCAGCTATGAAATGATTGATATGCCTGATTTTCCAATGCCAATACCTGATATTACTACCGAAATTACTATGGATGGCACTATTATGGAAAAAGGGGCTACAGTTACTGTAAACGGCACTACTTATAACGATGTTATAAAACAAAAAATAGTACAAACGGTATCAATGGAGGTGCCGGGCTCAAGTGAAACTATCGAAACAAGTGTTACCAGCTACGTATGGTTTGCTAAAGATGTTGGCCCAATCAGGTCTGAAAATCAATCAGAGCTTATGGAAACTTACATACTTACCCTTACAGATTATACACTGAATTAGTGTAAACAGATATAAAAATTTAAAAAAGTGCTGCATTGCAGCACTTTTTTTGTTAAGGTTTTTAGCTGCTTCCATCAAAACATTTATATTTGGTGCTTAAAAAATACGGAATGTTATGAAAAGAATGAGTATACTATCGGCCATGCTTACATTATTTGTAGCCATTGGCTTTACAAGCTGCCAGACAGAGCCGGTAGACCCGGCAGTGTTAGATAATAACCCTGTTACACCTGAAGTGCCCGGTGCAGGCGATGCTTCATTTACAGTTAAGCTTAACGGCACCTCTTTTGTAGCTGATGAAACACAGGCTGTTATAGATGGCGAACTTATGGCTATAGGTGGTATTAAAGGTACTGCCGGCGAAACGGTGGGCATAGCCATTACCGGTTCGGGAGAAGGTACTTTTACAGGAGATGATGTACTGTTTTCATACCAAACATCTGATGCGGCAGAGAATACCTACAACAATTTTAACCTTGAAGGGGAGTCTAACGGCAGCATAACAATTACCGAGATTGATACGGTTAACCATACTATTTCGGGTACATTTAGCTTTACAGGCTATTATTCCGATACTGAGGCTAATATGCCGCCAATTGTATTTACCGAAGGCCAGTTTACCGATGTGCCTTATACAGGAGATATTGTGCAGCCGGGCGATGACGAATACTTTAGCGTAGACGTTAACGGCGAAACCCAGGAGTATGGCATTTTTGGGTCGGCAGTAGCGGGTGGTAACCTTAGCATAACCGGCAGCGACTTTAACGAGGGTATTAACCTTAATATAGTTATAGGTAATGAAACCCAGCCGGGTACTTATGATATTTCAAACAGCATTTCAAACCCTCCACATATTATTTATACGGTTGATGATGTAAATTATACTTCAACAGGAGGCCTCCTTACCATACTTAGCAACGAAGATGGTGTTATAACCGGAGAGTTTAATGCTACGGTTGTAAATGGCGCGGGAGACACGCTTATACTTACAAATGGCGAGTTTAGCATAGAATACTAAGCTTCGCCTACAGAATATACAATCCGCCCACAGGGGCGGATTTTTTTATGGCACAATACTTGTCCTACACAGTTAACCACTTGTTAAGTTATTATTGCTTACGGGTTCATTTTTAGTTATTTAAGTCGTTTGTTGCAAATATGGTGGCAAAGCAGGCTTTATGTTAAATGACATAATGACGTTAAACAAACATGCCGAAAGAAAAAATTTTAAATATTGACAATTTGTCATTCCAGGAGCTGGATACTGATGCCGAATTAATTCCGCTGATGACCCCTGAGGATGAGGAGGAAATGAATAATGAGGTACTCCCCGCAGAGTTGCCCATACTTCCGCTACGCAACATGGTGCTGTTTCCTGGTGTGGTAATACCCATTACCGCAGGGCGCGATAAGTCCATCAAGCTTATAAACGATGCCAATGCCGGTTCTAAAATCATTGGCGTTGTAGCCCAGAAAGATGAAAGTGTTGAAGAGCCCGGTGCCGAAGATATCAATACTGTAGGTACTGTGGCACGTATACTTCGTGTGCTTAAAATGCCCGATGGCAACACTACGGTTATCATTCAGGGTAAAAAACGCTTTGAAATAGACCAGGTTATTGCCGAAACACCTTACCTTACTGCTACCGTTAAAGAGGTTAACGAGGTAAGGCCTGCCAAGAAAGATGTGGAGTTCAATACCATTATTGAGTCTATTAAAGAGCTTGCCATACAAATTATTAAGGAAAGCCCTAATATTCCAAGCGAGGCTACTTTTGCCATAAAGAATATAGAGAGCAACTCATTCCTGGTAAACTTCGTTTCGAGCAACATGAACCTTCTGGTTAAAGAAAAGCAGGGCCTCCTTGCTACTAACGACCTTAAGGAACGTGCCCTGGAAACCCTTCGTTACATGAACCTTGAGCTTCAAAAGCTTGAGCTTAAAAACGATATCCAGAGCAAGGTGCGTTTTGACCTCGACCAGCAGCAGCGCGAGTACTTCCTGCACCAGCAAATGAAAACCATTCAGGAAGAGCTGGGTGGTGTAAGCCACGACCAGGAAATTGAAGAAATGCGCCAAAAGGCCAAGGCTAAAAAGTGGAATGAGAAAACCAAAACCCAGTTTGATAAAGAACTGGCCAAGCTGCAGCGCATGAACCCGCAGGCAGCTGATTATGGCATTCAGCGTAACTATATAGAGCTGTTGCTCGACCTGCCGTGGAACGTGTTCAGTAAAGACAATTTTGACCTGAAACGTGCCGATAAAGTACTGCACCGCGACCACTATGGCCTTGAAGACGTAAAAAAACGTATTATAGAGTACCTTGCTGTGCTTAAGCTGCGTAATGATATGAAAAGCCCTATACTGTGCTTGTACGGCCCTCCGGGTGTGGGTAAAACAAGTATAGGTAAATCGGTGGCTGAGGCGCTTGGCAGGGAGTACATCCGTATTTCGCTGGGTGGCCTTCGCGATGAGGCTGAAATCCGCGGGCACAGGAAAACATATATTGGCGCTATGCCGGGCCGTATTATCCAGAGCCTTAAAAAGGCCGGTACCAGCAACCCTGTTTTTGTGCTTGACGAAATAGACAAGCTGAGCAGCAGTAATTATGGCGACCCTTCATCTGCCCTGCTTGAAGTGCTTGACCCTGAGCAAAACTCTGATTTTTATGATAACTTCCTTGAACTGGGGTATGACCTTAGCAAGGTAATGTTTATAGCTACAAGCAACAATCTGGCTACCATTCAGCCTGCACTGCGCGACAGGATGGAAATTATAAACATGACGGGCTACACCATTGAAGAAAAGGTGGAAATTGCCCGTAAACACCTGTTACCAAAACAAATTAAAGAGCACGGCCTTACATCAAAAGATGTAACCATTGGCAAAAAGCAGATTGAAAAAATCGTGTCAGGTTACACCCGCGAAAGTGGTGTGCGCGGCCTTGAAAAACAAATTGCCAAAATGGTGCGCAGCATTGCCAAATCCATAGCTATGGAGGAGGAGTACAATGTTAAGGTAACCGATGAAGATATTGTAAAAGCCCTTGGCGCTGCCAGGCTGGAACGCGATAAATATGAAAATAACGATGTTGCCGGTGTGGTTACGGGCCTTGCCTGGACCAGTGTAGGTGGCGACATATTGTTTATTGAATCGATACTCAGCAAAGGCAAAGGCCATCTTACCATGACGGGTAACCTGGGTACGGTAATGAAAGAAAGTGCTACCATAGCGCTTGAATACATAAAAGCCAATGCCGAACAACTTGGCATAGAGCAGGAAGTTATAAACAACTACAACGTGCACATACACGTGCCCGAAGGCGCTACGCCAAAAGACGGTCCAAGTGCCGGTGTGGCCATGCTTACGTCGCTTGTATCATCATTCACCCAAAAGAGGGTTAAGAAAAACCTGGCCATGACAGGCGAAATTACGCTGCGCGGGCGTGTACTTCCGGTGGGGGGTATTAAAGAAAAGATACTTGCTGCCAAGCGTGCTAACATAAAAGAAATCATTCTTTGTGAAGAAAACCGCCAGGATGTGGCCGAAATAAACCAGGACTATCTGGAAGGGGTAACCTTCCACTATGTTAAGTTTATGGACGAGGTTATTAAGCACGCCATAACAAACCAAAGCGCTAAAAACGCAAGGAAACTGTAAATCTCAGACTCTTTTTATACTCAAAAACGGCTAAAATTCTTAGCCGTTTTTTTATTTAAAAAATAATATCTTCGCAACTGCGTTATAGTAAGCACAAATCGCCTGAAGTAACAATGTTTAAACACCGGTATATTCCTTTATTTTTGCTGTTCACAACCCTGTGCTTTAGCCAGATAGGCGGTAAATATACCTATCAGTTCCTAAACCTTGTTACATCGCCGCGCCAGGCAGCCCTGGGCGGAAAGATAGTCACACTCTATGATTATGACGTAAATCAGGCCATTTACAACCCTGCTACCATAAACCCCGAGATGGATAACCACCTTACGGCAAACTATGGCAGCTACTATGGCGAGGTTACCTATGGTACCGCCGCCTATGCCTATACATGGGACAGGCGCACACAAACTTTTCACGTTGGGGTAAACTATGTAGACTACGGCACGTTTGAAGGCCGCGATGAAATGGGTATGCTAACCGGCGATTTTACCGGTAGCGAAATTGCCCTTTCACTGGGCTATGCCTGGAATATTCCGTATACTGATATTTATATGGGTGCCAACTTCAAGATGATATCGAGCACGCTTGAGAGCTATAACTCGTTTGGTGTGGCAGCAGATATAGGGGCCATTTATATTGATGATTATAACGATATTAATATAGCACTGGTAATACGTAATGCCGGTACACAAATATCAACCTATGCCGGGCAGTATGAGCCCCTGCCGCTTGAAATTATAGCAGGCATAAGCCAGGAGGTAGAAAACGTGCCCATACGCTGGCATTTAACCCTTGAAAACCTGCAACAATGGAATATATCTTTCAGCAATCCCAACAGAGCTGAGCAGGGCATAGATGGCAGCAGTACCGAAGAAAAGGTGTCGTTTTTTAACAACGCATTGCGCCACGTTATTGTGGGGGCAGAGCTGTTTCCGGGTAAAGGCTTTAACCTTAGGGCGGGTTACAACTTCAGGAGGGGGCAGGAGCTTAGCATTACAGATAAGCGCAGCTTTTCTGGCATATCTGTAGGTATGTCTGTCCGATTTAATAAATTACGCTTTGATTATTCTTATTCGCGTTATACCTTAGCGGCAAATACCAGCCTTTTCGGATTAACCATAAACCTTCAATAATTTTGGACAAAAAAATTACCATTGCCATAGATGGCTTCTCTTCAACCGGCAAGAGTACTCTTGCAAAGCAGCTTGCCAACCATTTAGGATATGCCTATGTAGATACCGGGGCCATGTACAGGGCCGTTACACTTTATGCCATGCAGGAAGGCTTTGTGGCTGAAGACTTTTTAAACAAAGAAGGGCTTACAGATGCCCTGGGCGATATTACACTGCAGTTTTTATACAACCCAGAGCTTGGCTTTGCCGAAATGTATCTTAATGAAGAAAACGTAGAGCGCAAAATCCGCACCATAGAGGTAAGTAGCCTCGTAAGCCGCGTAGCCGAAATAAGTGCAGTACGTGCCATGCTGGTAAAACAGCAGCAGCACATGGGCGAAAACAAAGGCGTGGTTATGGACGGGCGCGATATAGGCACGGTTGTATTCCCTAATGCTGAACTGAAGCTTTTTATGAGTGCAAGCCCGCAAACGCGCGCCGAACGCCGTTTTAAAGAACTTACAGATAAGGGTGATACCGTTACTTATGAAGAAGTGCTGCACAATGTACAGGAACGTGACTATATAGATACACACAGGGAAGACTCCCCCCTTGTAAAGGCAGAAGACGCTATTGAAATAGACAACTCCCACCTTGGCATAAAGGAACAGTTTGATAAAGTGCTTGATTTGGTAAATAAAGCACTTTAACTTTAACGGCATTGTTTTTTAGAATACCAATTTTTATTGATAGCTTTACCGCCGTTAATAAAATGTTAATTCAAAAAACGTTACCGTTTCATGGGTATTAAAAACCGCCTGGTATTTATGAGCTTCCTGCAATTTTTTGTGTGGGGGGCGTGGCTTATTACTATTGGAAATTATTGGTTTGGAACAAAACAGTGGGATGGTACCCAGTTTGGCCTGGTGTTCAGCACTATGGGTATTGCATCGGTATTTATGCCTACCCTTACCGGGATAATTGCCGACAGGTGGATTAATGCCGAAAAGCTTTATGGCGTGCTGCAACTGCTTTATGCGGGTGTGCTGTTTTACCTGCCCCAGGTACAGGAACCATCGGTTTTTATAACGGTAATGCTGGCAGCAATGTGTTGCTATATGCCTACAATTTCGTTAAGTAACTCGGTTTCTTATACTGCCCTTAAAAACAACGGTAATGATGTTGTTAAAGATTTTCCGCCCATACGTGTATGGGGGACTATAGGTTTTATAGTTGCCATGTGGATTACAAACCTTACCGGAAGCAAGGCAAATGAATACCAGTTTTATATAGCCGGCCTTGGTGCTGCACTACTGGGTGTGTATGCCTTTACATTGCCAAAATGCCCGCCGCAAAGGCTTAGTGAAGAAAAAGCAACGCTAATGCAAAAACTGGGACTTGAAGCCTTTAAGCTGTTTGGGAATTACAAAATAGCCCTGTTCTTTATTTTTTCAATGTTTTTAGGTGGGGCGTTACAGCTTACCAATGCTTATGGCGATGTGTTTTTGGATGAGTTTAAGCATTTCCCTAAATATGCCGATTCTTTTGTGGTGGAGTACTCTACCATAATCATGTCTATATCTCAGGTTAGTGAAACGCTGTTTATACTTGCCATTCCGTTTTTCCTGAAGCGTTTTGGTATTAAGCAGGTAATGCTTATTAGTATGCTGGCGTGGGTGCTGCGCTTTGGGCTGTTTGCCTATGGCGACCCTGTAACCGGCCTGTGGATGATAATCCTGTCGTGCATTGTATATGGCATGGCATTCGACTTTTTTAATATATCAGGTTCACTATTTATAGAAACCAGCACCAATGCCCGTATACGTTCTTCGGCGCAGGGCTTGTTTATGATGATGACAAATGGTTTTGGGGCTATTATGGGTAGTTTTACTGCCGGATGGGCCATAGACCGCTTTTTTACCAAATCATTTGGCACCACAACAGAACTTGCCTCTTTTTTAGATACCGATGCGGCCAACGGGAATATGCTTGCCTTTATAAAAAAGCAGGGCAAAACAATTACCGATGGCATTTTTGACAGCCCCGTAATGATGAAGGACTGGCAAAACATATGGCTGGCATTTGCGGCCTATGCACTTGTAATTGCCATTGCCTTTGCCATATTATTTAAGCATAAGCACAACCCCGGAGAAGTGGCTGATGTTAAACATTAGATTTTTGGATTGTTAGATTTTTAGAATTTTCGATAAGACTTATAACAATGGCTGCCTTACCCGGGCAGCCATTATTGTTTAAAGTTGTTTTACCGTAATAATCTTTACCGGGCATATTGCTGCTGCGTTTTCGGTTTCTTCCAAAACGGAGTTGTCGGGTTCTTTAAGGGTAAAAAAGCCTTTCTTTTCAATACCATGCAGTAATACCGATTTGCCGTCTTTTTTGCTCATAACAAATTTTTGCGGGGCTGCTTCTGCACAATAATTACAGCCTATGCACTTGTTGCGTTGCAGGGTAATAATTATCATTGTGTGGCATATTCTGATTTAACCAGTTTGTAGAGCTTGTCGCTGGGGCGTATTTTAAAGGGCAGGGGTAGTGTAACAGGGTTTCCGCGTGTGGCGGTTTCTACTTCAACATCTTCACTCATAAGCGATGTAATTGTTGTTTGTTGTGCACCGGTGGTGGGGCCTGTTATAAGTATGGTGTCGCCTACCTTTATGTCATAAGCTTCAATTATAAATTCGCCAATACCTGATTTTGGATAATAATGCCTGCCTTTGCCTATGTATATTTTGCGCTGTGTAGTCATACTGCCATTAGCGGCAGACCATTCGCCAAGCTTTTGCCCCAGGTAGTAGCCACTCCAAAAGCCGCGGTTGTATACCTTGCTTAATTCTTCCATCCATACGGCTGCTTTCCCGGGTGTGTAAGTACCGTTGGCAATAGCATCTATAGCCTGGCGGTAGCAGCGTGTAACGGTAGCTACATATTCCGGGGCGCGGCCACGGCCTTCCAGCTTTAATACGCTAATGCCGCTATTGGCAATCTGGTCAAGAAAATCAATGGTGCACAGGTCTTTTGGAGACATCATATACTCATTATCAATCTCAATTTCAAAACCACTTTCCTGGTCGGTAACCGTATATTTTTTACGGCAGTTTTGTTTGCAAGCCCCGCGGTTAGCCGATGAATTGTGCGAATGCAGGCTAAGGTAGCATTTACCCGAAACCGCCATGCACAACGCCCCGTGCCCAAAGATTTCAACCTCTACTAACTTGCCTGATGGCCCGCAGATGTTTTCCTTGTGAATTTGAGCCGTTATTTTCTTTACCTGGTTCAGGCTCAGCTCACGGCTCAGTACAATGGTATCGGCAAAAAGGGCGTAAAACTTTACGGTTTCTATATTGGTAATGTTTATCTGGGTGCTTATATGTACCTCCATATTTATTTGGCGGGCATAGGCAATCACGGCCTGGTCCATAGCAATTACAGCCGTTATACCGGCCTGTTTGGCTTTGTTGAGCAGGGTTTTTATTATAGAAAGGTCGTGGTCGTAAATAATGGTGTTTAGGGTAAGATAGGTGCGAATGCCTTTCGGGTTGCAACGCGCCACGATTTCGTCAAGGTCCTCCAACGTAAAATTTACTGTAGCCCTTGCACGCATGTTAAGCTGCTCAACCCCAAAATATATAGAATTTGCCCCGTTATCTATAGCTGCCTGTAACGATTCAAAATCGCCTGCCGGGGCCATGAGTTCGATAGTGTTGTTTGTCATGCCTTTAATTTTGCGCGCAAAATTAAAGGTGCCGGGCGGGCTAAAACATGATTATTGTCAGGTTCGTATTTTAGAATGTTGGGGTTTTCGACGGGATACTTTCAGCCAATAAAAAATCGTGCTGTGTTTTGTATGCAGCACGGTTTTATTTATAAAGTTGAATTATCTAACAATAGAAAAAACCTCAAGGCTATCTTAATAAACTAAAGTGCCCGCGGTATTCTTTACCGTTTTGGCGGCGCACAACAAACCAGTAGTCTGTAGCAGGCAGGTTAGTGTCGTTTAAAGTACCATCCCACCCAATGCTACGGGCATCAAAACCGGTTATAAGCTTGCCGTAACGGTCATAAATATAAACCATAAGGTCTGGTTCTGCGACTGATGCAAACTTAATCCTCCAGGTTTCGTTTATGCCGTCTCCGTTAGGGGTAAAAAATTTAGGGTAGGTAAGCAGGAACACTTTTTCAGATACCCAGTCGCAGCCATATACATCGCGCACAAACACGTTGTAGCTGCCGGGTTCAAGGCCGGTAAAAATATTTTCGTCCTGCCAGTGTATGCCGTCTATAGAATATTCAAAGTTTTGTACCGAAGCATCAGATGCCTCTACAGCCACATTTATTACATTCTCGGTTTCAGACCAGTCTTGTATTGTTATCTGGCTTATAGAAGGCAGTGCCGTGGTAAATACCTGCACGGTTTTTTCTGAAATACAGTTTTGAGAGTTTATTGCTGTTACCTTGTATTCGCCGGCTTCTGTAACAAATATAGACTGTGTTGTTGCCCCGGTAGACCACAGGTAGCTTACATAACTTGGGTCGGCAATAAGTTCCAGCTCAGTGCCATCGCAGGTATAGTAAAAATCTTCCATGTTCATTTCGCCGGACTGGTTGAGTATAATGTCAAATAACGATATGTCGTGGCAGGTCATGGTGCCATTATATTCGGTGCGGGCATATATGGTTGTTGGTCCTGTTGTGTATGATAAAGGCAGTGGGCTTACACCGGAATCGGCATCGGCATAAGATGCATGGTAGGTAAGGGTAATGTTAGTGGTGTCCTGCCCGTTAAGGATGTATGCATCCTGGCTCGAGAGGTTAAAGGTTTCTGTACCGTCTCCATCTAAATCGCAGGTAATAAGGTTAGGCGCGTTGTAGGCATTAACAAGAGAAGGTACTTCGGCCATGTTAAAGGTTAATACACCGGTATTGCCGCATGGGTCGTCTACAGTTACGGTATATGCGGCAGACTCAAGCCCTGTAAAGGCGTTGTTATTACCGTTTGCAATGGTAAACGGGTCGCCGTTTTTGTGGGTAATGGTATAAATCAGCGGTTCTACGCCTATAGCATTAATTTGTACATCGCCCGATACACCCGTGCAGGTAAGGCTTTGCACACCAAGTATGCTTACACCGTCAATATATTGAAAATCATACAGTATTTCTTCGCAGGTTTTGTCCATGGCAATATCGCCGCTTTCAAACGCCCTGTATACTTTAACAATGCGGTAGTTGCCCGGTGGGTAGATAAGCGTATAGTTTATACTGTTATTGGTAAGCCCAACTGAATTAAGCGGGCCATAGCTGCCGGTAAAAAGCTCACCAGTGGCGGGATGGCCCCAGTTGCCGGGTGTTATTTCCCTTTGCAGCCAAAAATTAAGCCCTGCAAGCGCATTTGAAACATGATACAGGCTTATATCAAAAGCGCCGCAGTGTGGCGTCATGCTTATATCGCTTGATGTTATGGCATACCCCACAAGGTTAGTGGTTTTGGTGTAAGACTGGCACCCGTCTGATATTTCAAAGGTATAAGTGCCCGGCAGTAAGCCATCGAGGGTAAAATTACCTTCGTCATCAATATATTGTGAACCGTCAAACGGTGTGGTTACAGAGCCCGGAGGGGCAACAGTTATTGTAACAGCTGATACACCGCTGCCTATAGCCACTGTAGCAAACCCTTCCTGGCAGTCAGGCCTTGGGCGTGGCGTTCTTTGGTTTACATCATAAGGAGGTACCGTAACTTCATAAGGCTCGTATACTTCATCGCAGGTATCTGTAAAAATTATTACATAATCGCCCGGTGGCAATCCTGTCATATAAAGCCTGTCGTCATCGCCTTCAATTGGCTGGATGAAAGAAGAGCCATCATAGGGCAGCGGGCCAAACAGGTCTTCAAAACCTTCGGGGGCCTCAGTAATTATTACCTCGGCAATATCTCTTGATGTTATAGTACCTACCAGTTTGCCCAGGTTTTCGTCGCAATCAGTATTAGTGCCTACAATGCCGGGTACAACGGGTGGTGGGGCTATGTGTACATACACCCCGTTTACGGTATTGCCACAGGCATCGGTAGCGGTATAATTATAAGTGCCCTCTAAAAGCGGGTGGTCTTCATCGCCAAAAATTGCCTCGCCGCCAAAGTTGGGGTAAGAGGGGTTAAGGGTAGGGTCAAAATCTTCGGGTACGCTGGTAAAGGTAATATTTACAGGTGGTACATATATGCCGGGTACAAGCTTAAGCTGCTTAAATCCGCAGGGTAAATCTACCGTGGTAGCTGCAACACCAAAAACGCCGTATACATCTACATCATTAACCATAAATTGTGTGCCGCAGGTATCGGTTAGCAGCAGGTCATAGCTATAATCTTGCCCGTAATAAAAGGGTATGGTTTGGCCAAACAGGGCAGAGTCTGACAGGCCGTATACATCTGATGTAAAAACCTGCGGGGCGCCCCCACCCGGCGGGTACATGGTTACCTGTGCGGTAAAAGGATATGTAATATCAGTATTTACGGGGTCAAGGTTTGTAATTGCGTTTAGTACGGTTATCTGGTCGCAGGCGGGTAGTAGCCCTACTAAACCTGCATCCATTGCTAAAATGGTTGGTGCTGTAGTGCCCAGCTGTTGCGATGTTACAATGGCTGTACCGCAGGAATCAGTGGCTTTTATAGTATATAAACCCGGCGGTAGCCCTGTAAAAGTGTCTGATGCCTGTGCCGGGGCGGTTGACGGGCCGGCAGTAATTTCATAAAGTAAAGGGCTGCCGGATTGCATAACCACGGTTATTACACCATCGTTACAAAAAGAGGGGGTTAGCTGCCATTCTTCGCTAAAAATAAGGGGTGTTGTGTTGTCGTTAATAATGGCCTCCTGTTGAGATGTAACGGTGTTTCCGTCAATTATGGTAGTGGCTACAACAAGGTAGGTGCCGTCCTGAAGGCCGGATACAGAGGTGTTACTGTTGTTAGATACAGGTGTGGTGCTATTGGGCAGCAGGTATACTTTATAGTTTACCGATGTGCCCGCATTTTGCACACTAAACTGCAGCGAGCCATTGCCCGGACAGGTTTCGTGTGTTGTTGCTACAGAGAGTGTAAAATTCTGTGCCAGCAGGGTGGGGCCTGTTAGCAATGCCAAAAGAAATAATACACGCTTTAGTAGTGTTATGCCATAATTAACATTTACAATTTTCATAGCTAAAATTAAGTTTTACTTACTTAATTTCAAGTTTTTTTCCGGTTGACAAGATAATTAAAAATTTTTATTTTAAAACATTGTTAATTTTTTTATTATCCTGAATAAAGGTTTTTAACATAATTGAATGTGTATGTTATGTAAAGCATAATTTGGCATAATAAATGTTTGTAAATCAAAAAAATATAGTAATTTTGCGAACCTTTTAAAAGGCATAGCGCGTTTCCCGCAAAAGGTTGAAAACTAATTTAATGTAAAACACTCCCCTGCACGGCTGCTTTAAGGGAAACCGGTGCGGCACGGGATACAAGTAATAAAGGATCAGACATGTCTGAACAAACTAAAACAAAAGACGAATTCCTAAACGAGTTTAACTGGCACAACTTTGAAGAAGGTATTGATGCAGTAGATGAGCAAAACCTTAGGGAATTTGAAAACCTTGTTGAGAAGACTTTCATCTCAACTGACAGTGACGAAGTAGTAGAAGGTACAGTAGTAAGAATCACTGACAGGGATGCAATTGTTGATATCAACGCTAAATCGGAAGGTGTTATTTCTCTTAACGAATTCCGTTACAACCCTAACCTTAAAGTGGGCGATAAAGTAGAAGTACTTATAGACGTTCGCGAAGACAAATCAGGCCAGCTTGTTCTTTCTCACAAGAAAGCACGTACTATTAAGGCTTGGGACAGGGTTATCAATGCTAATGAAACTGGCGAGATCGTTAATGGTTTCGTTAAATGCAGGACTAAAGGTGGTATGATTGTAGATGTTTTTGGCATCGAGGCATTCCTTCCTGGTTCTCAGATAGACGTAAAACCTATCAGGGATTACGACCAGTATGTAAACAAGACTATGGAATTCAAGGTTGTAAAAATCAACCACGAGTTTAAAAACGTAGTTGTATCTCACAAAGCCCTTATTGAGGCTGATATCGAGGTTCAGAAGAAAGAAATCATTGGCCAGCTTGAAAAAGGCCAGGTTCTTGAAGGTGTTGTTAAGAACATTACATCATACGGTGTATTTATTGACCTTGGTGGTGTTGATGGACTTATCCACATTACAGACCTTTCTTGGAGCCGTATTAACCACCCAAGCGAAGTGCTTGAGCTTGACCAGAAACTTAACGTTGTTATTCTTGACTTTGATGACGAGAAAACACGTATACAGCTTGGCCTTAAGCAACTACACGCTCACCCGTGGGATGCGCTTGACGCAAACCTGAAAGTAGGCGATAAAGTTAAAGGTAAAGTAGTTGTTATTGCAGACTACGGTGCGTTTATTGAAGTTGCTGAAGGTGTAGAAGGCCTTATCCACGTTAGCGAAATGTCTTGGTCTACGCACCTGCGTTCTGCCCAGGATTTCGTAAAAGTAGGTGATGAGGTTGAAGCTGTAATCCTTACCCTTGACAGGGAAGACCGCAAAATGTCTCTTGGCATTAAGCAGCTTTCTCAAGACCCATGGACAGACATTACATCTAAATACCCTGTAGGTTCTAAACACACAGGTACTGTTCGTAACTTTACAAACTTTGGTGTATTTGTTGAACTTGAAGAAGGTATCGACGGACTTATCTATATCTCAGACCTTTCTTGGACTAAGAAAATTAAGCACCCAAGTGAGTTTGTAAACGTAGGTGACAAACTTGAGGTTGTTGTTCTTGAACTTGATGTTGACGGACGTAAACTATCTCTTGGCCACAAACAAACCCAGGCTAACCCTTGGGATAAGTATGAAGACAGCTTTGGCGTAGGTACTGTACACAACGGTACTATTGCTGAAATTGTTGACAAAGGTGCTACTGTAGAATTTGGTGATGATATTGTTGCCTTTATACCTACACGCCACCTTGAGAAAGAAGATGGTAAAAAACTTAAAAAAGGCGAAGCTGCCGAATTTAAGGTAATTGAATTCAACAAAGAATTCAAAAGGGTTGTTGCTTCTCACACTGCCACATTTAAAGATGAGGAAGAGAAAAACTACAGGAGCAACCAGTCTGATAACAACAATACTGTTTCTTCTAACAACAATGCAGAGAAAACCACCCTTGGTGATATCGACGCTTTGTCTCAGCTAAAAGAAAGAATGGAGCGCGGCGAAAACAACTAATTGTTTGCTGAACCATTTTAAATACCAAAGCCCCTGTAGCAATACAGGGGCTTTTTGTTTATAACACAAATCACACCTGTTGTTATGATTTTTTTGTGGCATGGCGGGCAATAGTTAATTAGCACAAGCCATTGCAAACTTTTAACTGAAATATTTGGATTTGATAACGCTTTTTCATTTTTTTGTCGGACTAATAAATAAAACTTGCCCAAAACATGAAGAACCTTATATTATATGCAGCAATAATTGCCGGTATTACATTTGCGGCCTGCTCTGATGACGAAGACAGCGTTCCGGTGCCGGTATATGTAGGCTGCCTTACTTGCGAAATACCAGATACTGCACCTTCTGAAGTAGAAGAACAGCCTTATGAGGTGTGTATTGATACAGCAGGCATTGCTTATGTAGATAATGCTTATACAGGTGTTGAGGCAAGCTACTATTTTGAACTTAACTGTGCTAATGCATACGAAGAGCCTACAGGCCCCGGTGCCGGGCCGGGTACCCCTACAACAGATTGCGTAACCTGTGCTGCTGCCGAATGGATGGGCGAAATGCTGCCTGAAGAAGTAGTATGTAAAGGTACTAACGGTAATGCTTATGTAGATGGTGAAGATATGGGCGTGCCTTTTGACCAGTATATAGACCTGCAGGAAATGTTTACAACCTGCCAGTAATATTTGCCAAAATAAAATCTATAAACTGCCCCTTGTTTTAGGGGCAGTTTTTTTATTGCTACCTTTGGTAGAAACCACAACCTGCATGAAAATTAAAGATATTACAGCTATACTTGAGCAAATGGCCCCGCTGGCTTATGCCGAAGATTTTGATAACGTGGGCCTGCTTACGGGCAGTGCCGATACCGAAGTTACAGGCATTTTAGTATGCCATGATGCACTTGAAGACGTTATAAGCGAAGCCATTGCCAAAGGCTGCAACCTTGTGGTGTGTTTTCACCCCATACTGTTTAGTGGGCTAAAGAAAATAACGGGTAAAAACTATGTAGAACGCGCCGTTATAAAAGCCATAAAAAATGATGTTGCCCTTTATGCCGTGCATACTGCGCTGGATAACCACCGCCAGGGGGTAAACAAAATTTTTGCCGATGCGCTGGGGCTTGACAATACTAAAATACTGGTGCCAAAAGAAGGGTTTATCCGCAAGCTGGTTACCTATACCGTGCCCGAAAACCACCTTAAGCTGCGCAATGCCCTGTTTGATGCCGGGGCAGGCAGCATAGGCAATTATGAAAACTGCAGCTTTAACAGCCGCGGTACAGGCACCTATCAGGGCAATGAATTCAGCGACCCGCAAATAGGGCAGCAGGGCGAGTTTATGGAAAGCGAGGAAATTAAGGTTGAGGTTACGTTTGAAAAACACCTTGAGAACAAAATACTTAAAGCGCTTTTTGAAAACCATATTTATGAGGAAGTGGCTTATGAGGTGTATACCCTTACCAACAGTCACCAGAATATAGGCCTGGGTATGGTGGGCAGCCTGCCGGAAGCCCTTAATGAAGCTGATTTCCTGCAGCTGGTTAAAGATAAAATGCAGGCCGGGGGCATTCGCCACAGCGGGTTTATCGGTAAAAAAATACAAAAGGTAGCTGTATTGGGCGGTTCGGGTAGTTTTGCCATTAAAAATGCTATAGCTGCCGGGGCCGATGCTTACCTGACTGCCGACCTGAAATACCACCAGTTTTATGAAGCCGAGGGCAAACTGCTCCTGGCAGACATTGGCCACTATGAAAGCGAACGCTACACAGCCGATTATATGGCGCAGTTTATTGCCGGTAAAACCACTGCAATTACCGTGCTGGTGGCCGAAACCGATACCAACCCGGTTAAGTATTTTTAAGGCTGCGGCCAAAAATAAAAATTAGTGCTTTATAGTACGAAAAAAATTTCTAATTTTGCAATCATTTTATTCGGAAGAAATACAAATCCAGTTAAGTACTTTATAAATTATGGCGAACAAGGAACTAAGTGTTGAAGAAAAACTAAGGGCACTTTATGATTTACAGTTAATTGACTCAAGAATTGACGAAATCAGGAATGTAAGGGGTGAGCTTCCCCTTGAGGTTGAAGACCTTGAAGATGAAGTGGCCGGTCTTACTACAAGGCTTGAAAAGCTAAAAACCGACCTTGACTCCATTGAAGACCAGATAAAAGAAAAGAAAAACGCTATAGACGACCACAAAACTGCCATTAAAAAATATGGTGAGCAGCAAAAAAATGTGCGCAACAACCGCGAATTCAACTCGCTTACAAAAGAGATTGAGTTCCAGGAGCTTGAAATTCAGCTTGCTGAAAAGCACATTAAAGAAATGAAGGCTTCTATAGAGCATAAAAAAGAAACCATAAGCGGCAGCCAGGAAAAACTTGAGGCTAAGAGCACACACCTTGGCCACAAAAAATCTGAGCTTGATGCCATTATGGCCGAGACTGAAAAGGAAGAGAACTTCCTTAAAGAAAAATCTGCCGAATACCAGGCGCAGATTGAAGACAGGCTTCTTGCTGCTTACAACCGCATTCGCGGCAGCGTGCGCAACGGCCTTGCTGTAGTAAGTATTGAAAGGGGTGCAAGCGCAGGTTCGTTCTTTACCATACCACCGCAAACGCAAATGGAAATTGCTTCACGCAAAAAAATCATTACCGATGAGCACAGCGGAAGGATACTGGTAGACAGCTCGCTTGCTGAAGAAGAAAGAGAAAAAATGGAACAGCTTTTTGCCAGCCTATAATATTGAGCCCCTGCCCAGCAGGGGCTTTTTTGTTTTAAAACCATGCCTGTAATCTTAAAATTTATCCTTGCCAAACTGGTGGGGCTATACGTAAACATCCTCAGCCTGTTTGCGCCTAAAAAGGCCGCCCGGCTTGCCTACCGTTTTTTTACACAGCCACGGTCGGGCAAGTTAATGCACAATAACCTGCCGGGTATTTTGCGTGAAGCCCAAACCGAAACCGTTACTATAGACGATACTGCTTTTCAAACCTATGTATGGCCGGGCAATGCAACTACGGTATTGCTGGTACACGGGTGGGAAAGCAATGCCGGCAGGTGGAAACTGCTTATAAGCTACCTTAAAAAAGCGGGTTGCACCATTATTGCGCTCGATGCGCCTGCACACGGGCTTACTGCCGGAGAGGAATTTAATATTCCGCATTATGCCGTGTTTATAGATTATATGGTGCAGCGCTACAAGCCGCAGTTTATGGTGGGGCACTCTATAGGCGGTGCTACGGCGCTTTACTACCAGTCGCACTACCCAACTACCACAACCATAAAAAAAATGGTGGTGCTGGGCGCCCCGTGCGATTTGCGTACCGTTATAAACAACTTCCGCAATACATTGTGGCTGGCGCCGTGGGTGGTGCAGAGCATGAAGCAATTGCTTACCGACAGCTACAAGGTAAACCCCGATGATTTTTGCGGCGATATGTTTGCCACTAAAATCTGTACGCCGGGCTTGCTTATACACGATAAAAAAGACCCTACAGTGGCGTATAAAGAAGGGGTTAAGATTGCCAAATCATGGCCGTCGGCGCGCTTTATTACCACAAAAGGCCTGGGGCACAGTATGCACAATGCTGCTATGTATGAAGAGATATATGACTTTTTGTTTGGGCATGACCCCATGGCGTTAAACGCCGGCGGAGAGGCGGGGACAATGGCGGGGTAACATCACGGCAACTCCGTATGATATCAATGTTATATGGCATGATTTGTTTACCTTTGCCCCATGGAAGAATTGAAGCGCCTCAACAAGTTTATTGCAGAAACCGGGTATTGTTCGCGCCGTGAGGCCGACAAGCTGATTGAAGAAGGCAGGGTAACCCTTAACGGCATTGTACCCGAAATGGGGACCAAGGTAAGCCCTGATGATGAGGTGCGTGTAGACGGCAAATTGATTACCGAAAAGCGCGGTAAACACACCTACCTGGCGTTTAACAAGCCGGTGGGCATAGAGTGTACTACCAACCAGGATGTTAAGCATAATATTGTTGACTTTATTAATTACCCCAAGCGCATTTTCCCTATTGGCAGGCTGGACAAGGCCAGTGAAGGGCTTATTTTTATGACCGATGACGGCGATATTGTAAATAAGATACTCCGCGCGCGCAACAACCACGAAAAAGAATATATTGTAACGGTAAACAAACCCATTACCGACCGTTTTATACAGCGTATGGGCAACGGTGTGCCTATCTTGGATACCATTACCCGCAAATGTAAGGTAGAGCAGGTAAGCAAGTACATCTTCAGGATTATACTTACGCAGGGGCTTAACCGCCAGATTCGCCGTATGTGCGAATACCTGGGCTATGAGGTTACGGGACTAAAGCGCATCCGTATCATTAATATATCGCTTGATGTGCCCGTAGGCCGCTACCGCGAGCTTACCGCTACCGAGATTAAGAAACTGAATACACTGATTGAACCCAGCAGCAAAACGGAAGAGGCGAGTTTGCCAAAGCCTGAGCAAAAGCCATCTAACCCTCCAAGGGGGAACAGGCCTGCGCCGCGCGATGATAAGAGGCCGGGGTTTAGGAGGAGGGGTTAGGTTCTCACAACCCAGTTTTCGATTATTATATCCTGAAGCCTTTCGAATTCAGCAATGTTTTCAGTTACCATTATCAGGTTTGAAGATATGGCAGTAGCTCCAATCAGCAGGTCAAAATCGCTAATAAGCTGTCCTGATTTTCTCAGTCTCGATTTTTCTTTGGCATAAAGATAAATACAGTCTATTATCGGGATGATGGTAAGCCTTTGAGTGAAAGCTTCTATAAGTTGTAGGTTTTTCTCAGGATTATTGCTGTGTTCGGCACCGTAAATAAGCTCGGCCAACGTTATTTCAGATATAGCGCAGTTGTGAAATCCTACTTCCGTAAACTTTTTATCGAGGGTAAATTTACCCCTGAAAAAATGCACACAAATATTGGTGTCTAAAAGGTATTTCATTTAGAAGTTATCAATATCACGGCTGTTAACACGGGTATTTTTTATATCGCTGATAATTTCGTCAGAATCCCTGTTGTCTTCCCAAGCACCAAACATTGATTCAATATCATTTGGCTTAGGTGCTTTATCCTGCGCTACAGATTCGTTAAGGCCTTCCAGTATCTTCTTCCTCGATTTAAGGTCGAAACTACGCAGTAAATCCAGGTATTTTTTTAGTGAAGAGTTATTTAATGATATGGTAGCCATAATATTGCATTTAAGCCAAAGATAATGAATTTATTCAGACTTTCAACTCTGCCACTTAGCTACTCTGCGCTACAAGCTCAGCATTTCTTTGAACAGGGCCGATTGCCTGCGGCTTATTTCTACCTCGGTGCCGTTATTCATAATGGCGCGCAGCTTGCCGTTAAACCAGTTGTCTACGTTTTTTATGAATTGCAGGTTGATAACCTGCTGGCGGTTGGCACGGAAAAAAAGGTGCTGCGGCAGGCGCTCTTCAACCTGGTTGAGCGATTTGTAAATAAGGGGTTTGTTATCGGCAAAATACACGCGGGTATAGTTGCCTACAATTTCAAACAGCTGTACCTCGCTTAGCTTTACCAGCCAGCACTTTTCGCCATCCTTAATAAAAATCTGGCTGTTTTCGGTAAGCAGGCCTGATGCCTGTGGTGACGCGTCCGGATCCTGCAGCCCTGTTGCGGCAGGGGCGGCCAGTTTAGCCTTTACCTTTTCTACGGCATCGGCAAAACGCTTATCGCTAATAGGCTTTAGCAGGTAATCAAGTGCATTATATTCAAACGATTTTATGGCATACTCATCAAACGCGGTAGTAAAGACTGTTATGGGAACGTCATCCAGCATCTCCAGCAGGTCAAAACCATCTTTGCCGGGCATGTTTATGTCCAGGAAAATTAAATGCGGCTGAAGGCTTGTAATGAGCTCGTAGGCATCATCTACGTTCTCTGCCTCGCCTATAACTTCCAGCTCGGGGTGGTGCTTTATCAGCTCCTTAAGCTCATTGCGGGCCAGGCGCGAGTCTTCTACTATTATGGTCTTGATGGTCATAGCGGTATGCAGATTTTGGCTTCAACAAAGTTACCGTTTTCAGTAAGGCTAAAGGTGGCGCTGTCGCCAAATATAAGGTACAGGCGTTTTTTTATGTTCTCAAGCCCCAAGCGGGTGCTGCCTTCTTCAAAATTAAGGTGGCCGCTGTTGGCTACTATTATAATCAGTTTGCCGTCTTCTATTTGCGATGACAGGTTTATGCTGCCGCCTTCCTTAAGCTTGCCTATACCGTGCTTAGAGGCGTTTTCTACCAGCATTTGCACAATCATGGGCGGTATGGCTATGTTAAGCGTTTCGGGCGCTACGCTTATGTTAAACTGCAGGCGGCCTTCAAACTGTATTTTGCTTATTTCTATGTAGTTGTCTACCGTTTGCAACTCTTCCTTAAGCGGAATGGTGTTTACGCCGTTTTTTGTCAGGCTGTAGCGCAGCATTTCGCTAAGGCGGGTAATCATATCGCGCGATCGGGCAGGGTCTTCCAGTATCAGCCCCCGTATGTTGTTGAGGCTGTTGAACATAAAGTGCGGGTTTATTTGCCCTTTAAGGGTGTTGAGCTGGCTTTCGCGCAGGGTGGTTTCCATTTGAAGCTGGTTTAGCTTTACCTGGTTGATGTATTGGTACACCTTAATAGCAATGATAATAAACAGCCATATAGCAAAAATGGTGGCAAAATAAGGCAGGTTGGTTAAACGTGTATCAAAAGGTATGGCAACTTCTTTGCCCATGTAGTGCAGGTATACCACCTCAAGCATGGGCCACAGGGCTATAAAGTAAATAATAACCACATTAAAAAACACAAGGCCAAGCCACAGGGTGCTTTTTTTGCGGATGGTGCCAAAGTTTACATAGTTTTCTACATATAGCAGTAAAAGGTTAGAAAGCACATAGGCCAGTGTGCCGCAAATAAGCCCTTCAAAAAGGTAGTAGGCCTGTGCCGGCCCCCTGTGTACTTCGTCTAAAAAACGGAGGTAGTAGCTCAGTTTTTCTAAAGAGAGGGTGCACAGCACATACAGGTTAAAGCCTATTAGGCTAATTATGTGGTATTTTGGGCTTGATAGTAGCTTCATAATCTATAAAAAAAGCCGGGCAGTTGATGAAGCAGCCCGGCAAACTAACTCAAATATAACCTTTTTGCAGTAACTGTTTCGGTTTGACTGATGACTGAACGGGGTTATGGGGTGCTACCGGTTATGCAAACAGGCTGATAACGGTATCTATAAATGCTTTGATGATGTGTACAAAGATTGAAATCATGGCTTAAGGATTTTTAGTGGTTAATTAGTAGTCCAAAAGTACCTGTTCTTTATGTATGGAAATATAAAAATATGACGAACGGTGGATTTGAAATGATGAACGGCGATTTAGTCGAAGGTCGAAAGTCGAAAGTTGAAGGTCGAAAAACTAATAATAGGGATTAATGTCTCTTATTTTTGGTTTACGACAAAATTCACGATATATCGTGAATTTTTTTTCGAAGAGGGTGATTGAATGTCGAAGATCAAAATTAATAAAACCGGGAAACTCATTTATGTTTTTGACTTCCCTTTTTATGGCTTTATGACCTTTGACTTTCGACTGAATATTGAACTCCAAAAGTGAAAAATTAAGCACTTTTCGGGGTGTGATTGTAAGAAAATACGGTATTTGAACCGTAAAAAATAATTGCGTACCTTTGTTTGAAATTTGCAATTTTATGGTAACTATGGAAACCGAGAGCCTGGAATCATTTTACGAGTTGAAAGCCCAAAAGGTGCCTGATAACATAAACAGCGCCGTGGGGCACTTTAATGTGTTTCGCCTGGAAGACTGCCTGCACGACCGCCCGGTGCGCTATGCACGCCGTGATTACTACAAGATTACGTTTATACGTGGCCGCAACCGTTACCATTATGCCGATAAAAGCCTGGAAGTGAACGGTACTGCGCTGGTGTTCTTTAACCCGCAGGTGCCCTACACGTGGGAAAACCTGGATGATGACACTACCGGGTACTTCTGTATTTTTACACCGGCATTCTACTCAGAGAAGTCGCGTACCATACTTACTGAGCTGCCCATGTTTTCTATTGGCGGTAAGCCGTCTTATGTGCTTGATAATGAGCAGGAGGCTGCCATTGCCACCGTGTTTGAAAAGATGCTGGGCGAGATAAACAGCGATTATGCTTTTAAGTACGACCTGCTACATAGCTATCTTAATGAGCTGATTCACTTAGCGTTAAAAACCGAACCACAGGCTAACCTGTACAGCCACCCTGATGCCAATTCTCGCATTACAGCGGTGTTTAAAGAGCTGCTGGACAGGCAATTCCCCATAGAAACACCGGTGCAGAAGCTGGCGTTGCGTTCGGCGGCTGATTTTGCCGATAACCTTTCGGTACACGTAAACCACCTTAACCGCGCTGTTAAGGCCAGTACCGGTAAGACCACCACGGCTCACATTAGCGAACGCCTTGTGGCTGAGGCTAAAGCACTCCTTAAGCATACCGACTGGAATATTGCCGAAATTAGCGATAGCCTTGGTTTTGAGGAAGCTGCGCATTTTACCAACTTCTTTAAAAAGCAAACGACCGTAACACCCGGTAAATACAGGGTTGTTTGATTTTTGCAATTATTGGTTTGAATTTTGTATTTTAACCTGATTATCAGTGAGTTAACTTTGTGCTATCAAATTAAACAAAGTTATGGACAATCAGGTTAAAACATGGTTTGTTACAGGCGCTTCAAAAGGCCTTGGGCTTTCGCTGGTAAAACAACTTCTTGAAAAAGGCCAGAAGGTGGCCGCAACTTCGCGAAACCTTCAGCAACTTATTGACAATGTGGGGTATAGTAGCAATAACTTCCTGCCGCTTGCCGTAAACCTGGCCGATGATACTTCGGTTAAAGCAGCTGTAAACCAAACCGTTACCACTTTTGGCAGTATAGATGTACTGATTAACAATGCAGGCTACGGTATTGGCGGCAGCCTTGAGGAACTGACTGATAATGAGGTGCGTGCAGCGTTTGACGTAAATGTGTTTGGCACAATAAATACCATAAGGCATACACTCCCACACATGAGGCAGCAACGTAACGGACACATTATCAACATTTCATCTATTGCCGGTTATGCCGCCGGAACAGGCTGGAGTGCTTATGCAGGTACTAAATTTGCCTTATTTGGGCTTACCGAGGTGCTGGCAGATGACGTTAAGTCGTTCGGAATCAAGGCTACAGTGGTGGCGCCGGGGGCTTTCCGTACCAGTTTCCTTACCGATGAATCTATTGTGCTGCCTGCCACGCCTATATCCGAATATGAAGACGTAAGGGCTTCAAATTCAAAGACTATAGCCCTTGACGGCAAGCAGGCCGGCGACCCTGAAAAGGCTGCTGCCATTATGATAGATGCCGGCCTTAGCGATAACCCGCCGCTGCACCTGTTTTTGGGTAGCGATGCTTATCGCCGTGCTACCGCCAAGATTGAAGCCATTAGCGCTGAAATCACGTCACTAGAAGACCTTACTATTTCTACAGATTATTAATTATCAATCACTTATTATTTAATTATGGACACTAAAACATGGTTTATTACCGGTGCCTCTAAAGGCTTCGGACTGGAATTTATTACCCAATTATTGGCTCAGGGCCACAATGTTGCAGCTACATCGCGCACGCTTAAAGGCCTTACCGATGCCGCAGGAGCGCATGAAAACCTGCTTCCGCTTGAAGTTAACCTTACTGATGAACAGAGTGTTGGCGCAGCAGTTGCCCAAACTATAAGCCGTTTTGGCAGGATAGATGTAGTAGTAAACAATGCCGGTTTCGGTTTGTTTGGCGCTGTGGAAGAACTTACTGATGCTGAGGCCCGTAACAACTTTGATGTGAATGTATTTGGTTCGCTAAATGTTATCCGTGCCGTAATGCCGCACCTTCGCGAGCAGAAAAGCGGCCACATCTTTAATATCTCGTCAATTGGCGGATATACAGGTGGTTTTGCAGGTTTTGGTATTTACTGCGCCACAAAATTTGCAGTATCGGGCCTTACTGAAGCCCTTGCTGTTGAGGCTAAACCGTTCAATATCAATGTAACGCTGGTGCTTCCGGGCTATTTCAGGACTTCATTCCTTACCGATGAATCGCTTGCGCTGCCTAAAAACCAGATTGAAGCCTATGCTTCTGCACGTGAGTCGCAGGCGCTTCATAAACAGCAGATTAACAACAACCAGCCGGGCGACCCTGTAAAAGGCGTGGCGGAAATGATTAAGCTTGCTGAGGTACAAAACCCGCCGGTTTACTACTTCCTTGGGCCTGATGCAGTAGGTATGGCCGAGCAGAAAATAGCTTCGGTACAGGCGGAAATTGAAGCATTCAGGGCTTCAAGCACGTCTACAAATTTTTAATTTGTAAGCATTTTAATTGATTTACAGGCTGTTTGTCATTTCGACGCAGGAGAAATCTCTTGAGATTCCTCAACTTCGCTGCGCTTCGTTCGGAATGACAGGCAGCCTGTTTTTATTTTAGTTTTACCCGGCAAATGTAGTGGTGGGCGGTAATGTAGAGGTAGCCGTCGCCAAAATTACAGTTGGCCGTGGGTACGCCTGTATGTAGCCTGCCCAGCAACTCGCCTGTAGATGAAATCACCACAATGCCTTGTGCGGCAGCGGCATACATATTGCCATGCGCATCGACTTTAATACCATCTGCCCCGGTTTTGCCCAGTTGTTTTTCGTATTTGGAGAAATCAAAAAACACGCTGCCTGCACCCACTGTACCATCTTCTTTTATAGGATATTGCATAATCTGCGGGTTTTGCCCGTCACTCTGTGCCACATATAATACCTTCTCATCTGCCGAAAGGGCAATACCGTTAGGGCGGTTGAGGTTGGCTATTATTTGTTTCACATTGCCTTGTGGGTCAATACTATACACCCCATTTTCTTTAATCTCACGGTTTTCGGTATCGGTTTCGCGTCCGGGCAGCCCATAGGGTGGGTCGGTAAAATAATAGGTACCGTTAGTGCTTTGGCAAATATCATTGGGCGAACTGAACCGCTTTCCCTGCCAGGTATCGGCCAGGGTAATTTTGCCGCTTTTCCCGTTAAGGGGTAACTCACTAATGCGGCGGTCGCCGTGCTCGCAGGCTACAAGGTTGCCTTTGTTGTTTATTATCACCCCGTTACTGCCGGGTTCATCGCTATATTGCCCCAGTCCTGTATAGCCCGATGGTTTAAGGAACGGTTGCAGGCCGCCTTTTTCATCCCACCTGAAAATAGTGTTTTGGGGTGCATCGCTAAACAGCAGGTAGTTGCCGTTTTTAACCCACACCGGGCCCTCAGCCCATTTAAGGCCTGTAGCTATTACTTCTATTTTGGCATCATGGGGAATGATATCGTTAAATTTCGTATTATAAATATCGGTTTTCCCAATGGTAGGATATACCTGCTGTGCCTGTCCAAAAATAGAAATAAGAACCAGCATGCCGACATATTTTATACTTATTTTCATTTGAAATTGAGGGTGTTATGAAATTTGTAAGATTTTTGATTACATTAGTGTAAAAATTTAAAGCTATGAAAAAAATTACAATGTTTGCCCTGTTTTTTGCAGCTCTTACAAGTTGCCAGGATGATGAAGGAACGGTTTTAACCGAACCCGTAACTGTTGAATTTACTGCGGTACAGCAGGGAGCCTTATCCGGCGAACCATTAGATGCCGCCAATTTTGTTATTAATACTTCCCAGGAATGGAACGCCTTTAAATCAGTTGCCAATAGTGCCTACGGTATTGCCGGTTATGACGTGTTTGAAGGTGTTGCTGTTGATTTTGAGCAGTATACTGCATTAGCTGTTATAGACCAGTGGTGGGGTAACGGAGGCTATAGTGTCCAGATTACTTCGGTTATTGATAATGGTGGCGAGATAAATGTTGGCATAGACCATGCATCGGTAGAAGAAGGCAATGTAACATCGGTACACTGCCAGCCGTTTCATGTAATTAAAATACCCAAAACCACTCTGCCTGTGGTTTTTGAATAACAATAAAAAAGCCCCGAAAGGGGCTTTTGCTATTTAGTTTACCTTGATTACTATGGGTAACTGATATACCGTGCGAACCGGCTGGCCTTTTACTTTGCCGGGTTTCCACTTGGTTTTTATGCTGTTAAGCACCCTTAAGGCTTCTTTACCTGCACCGTGTCCCGGATCTTTAAGCAGTTTAATATTGCTTATAGAGCCGTCTTTTTCTACCACAAAACTTACAGTTACCTTAATCATGCTTTCGCTCTGCATTTCAGGCGCTTTAAAGCGGTCGGCAATCTGCTGGCGGAATTTGCCTATACCACCCGGAAAATCAGGCTTTTCATCCGGCGCGTATACTATGTTAGAAGTACCTGTTCCGTCGGTTGTAGTAGGTTCATCGCCTGTGCCGCCGGGTACACCCGCTGTGGTGCCCATTATATTGCCGCCTTCGGTACCGGGATTGGTGGTAGCGGCAGGTATGGCATTTTTAAGCGCATCCATATCCGGAATGTCTACCGTAACCGGATTTGACGTAGCCACAAGGGGCTGTAGTGCAACTGTAGGTACTGCAGAAGGCGCAGGGGCAGCTGCTTCAGGCTGTGGCTTTGGTGTTTCAGGTTCGGGCTTAGGCTCAGGCTTGGTTTCTTCCGGCATTTTGTAAATTTCGTCAATATCTACCGGAGTAATAAGCACTTTAGGCTCTTCTTTGGGCAGGCCGGCTGTATCACTAAAAAGGTTTACCGTATACGGTATCCCTACAGCGGCACCCAGCAGCACAATACCCGAAAACAGGGCAATCATAGTGGTTTTAGAATCGTCTTTTCTAAGTTTGTAAGCACCGTATTCTTTGTTACGGCCTTCAAATACAAGGTCAATCCATTCTGAATTGAAAACACTGTTTTTTGACATAATTGGAGATTTTTTAGAGTTAGTAAATTACTTATATATCTATAACGATATAGTATATGCACATAGTATGCCAAAATCTAAAATATTTCTCCTGATGCCTTTACAGTCAGTTGGTTATGTTTGTGGATATTTTGAAGTAATTTTGAGTAAACACTTCTAAAAAAGTAATGAAAAGGGCAGGGGAGACTTGAAAACTACTTTTTCTTTAAAACTTCAAGTAAAAGTTTTTTTGCACGCAATATTTTAACCTTGATGTTGTTAAGGGGTTCTTCAAGCTGATTGGCTATTTCCTGGTAGCTCAACTCCTGAAAATAACGCAGCTGCAATACTTCCTGATATTGCGGTTTAAGCTGCTTGATACACGTTAAAAGGCTCGACAGGTTTTGTTCGCGGATAAGCTTATCCTCTGCAGAAGGCGAGGAATCAGCCACATTGTAGGCCCTACGCTCTTCTTCATCAGAAATATCAATATCCAGAAACAACGATGTACGTTTTTTGCGCAACAGGTCTATATGCACGTTCTTGGCAATGGCTATAAGCCATGTATTAAAGGCATATTCCGGATTGTAAGTGCTAATGCGGTCAAAGGCCTTAGAGAAGGTTTCAATGGCTATATCTTCGGCATCGGTTTCATTTTGGGTGCGTTTCAGCATAAAGCCGTAAACCTCATTCCAAAAGAAATCCAGCAAAAACGTAAAGGCTACCTGGTCGCCTGTTTTTGCCTTTTCAATATTCTGCTGTATTATGGTGGAATTTATCTCCAATGCACGGGTTTCTTAAACAGGTTTGCCGTAAAGGCATACAGTTGTGTGAAGATAAGCATTATTTCTATAAAAGGGTACCAGTATACGGTATCTTTTTCGTTAAGGCGCCTGGCACTCTGCGCAAGCGTTGTCCAGGTAATAATATAACGTAATACTACTACCGGTACTAAAAACATCCAGTTATATTGTAATATGGCAAGCGCTATGGCAAAGCCAAAGAACAGCAGTTGCAGTATAAAGAATGCTTTAAGCTGTAGCCTGTCAAACGATTTAAAATAACGTGTGGTATACAGCCTTTTGCGCTTATCGCGAATAAACTCTTTGTAGGTTTTATTGCTTTCGCGGGTGGTAATGCTTTCGGGCGTGTAGCAAATGGCAGTATTCTTTTTGTGGGCTGCCTCGTTAATAAACAGGGCATCTTCGCCCAGGCGTATTTTAATGTGCTTAATGTAGCCGTTGTGCTTAAACCATTCGTCTTTTTTATAGGCAAGGTTACGGCCGTTACCCGTGTAGGGGCTGCCTGCCTTAGCCCATGCAAAATAGCTTGTGGCGGCCAGCATACCATCAAAACGGATAAGTTTGTTAAGCAGCGAGTTTTTCTTTTTTTGCAGTGCGCTGTAGCCCAATACTATGGTTTTACTCAGGGTAAACTGGCTAACCATGCTGGCGATCCATTGGTTAGATGCAGGCATACAGTGCACGTCTATAAACAAAAGGTAGTCTTTGCTGGCGGCCTTAATGCCCAATGTCAGGGCATACTTTTTATTGGCCCAAAAGGCTTCGTTATTTTCTACCTTAACCAGCTTAACGTTGTGGTACTGCTTTTCAAAAGCCTCTAAAACATCTATGGTTTCATCCTGAGATGCGTTGTCTACCAATACTATTTCAAAGTCGGGATACTCCTGTGCTACAAGCGCAGGTATAAGCCTGTTTACCTCGTCTATATTATTCTTAACGCTTACAATAACCGATACGGGTATTTTTTTAGCCGTTATGGCCTGCGGCTTTATGAAGGCAAATTTGCCCAATATGCCCAGGTACCAGGCCAGGTGTAGTGCGGTAATTGCGGCAAAAACATAAAAAATAATGTTCAGCATATAGGCGTTTCAAATTTTTTGCAAAAGTAATTAAAAAAAGTACGCAGTGGGCAGATAGCAGGAGGCAGTTTACAACTACAGTCAGCAGTTTTTACACTACGTTTACTTCGGCTTCTATGGCAATGCCAAAGTTTTCTAAAACAGCCTTTTGTACATTTTTGGCAAGGTCAAGTATATCCTGGCCTGTGGCATTACCGTAGTTTACCAATACCAGTGCCTGTTTTTCGTGTACGCCAGCATCGCCAAAACGTTTGCCTTTAAAGCCGCATTGTTCAATAAGCCATCCGGCGGGTACTTTTATGTAGGTGTCATCGAGCGTGTAGTGCGGCATTTGCGGGTGCAACAAGTACAGCTTTTCAAACTGCTCTATGGTAATAACCGGGTTTTTAAAGAAGCTGCCGCTGTTGCCCAGCTCTTGAGGATTTGGAAGCTTGCTTTCGCGAATGGTGCTTATGGCCAGGCCTACATCTTTAATGGTAGGTACGCTGATGCCGTTTTTGGTGAGTTCGGCGGCAATATCGCCATAAGAGGTGTTTATTTTATGGTTGGTTTTGGTAAGCCCAAATGTTACCGAAGTTATAATGTACCGGCCCTTTAGCTCATTTTTAAAGACGCTTTCGCGGTAGCCAAACTCACACTCAGCATTGGTAAAGGTGCGCACGGTTTGGGTGGCAATTTCCATGGCTTCGCAGCTTACCATAACATCTTTAATCTCGGTGCCATAAGCGCCAATGTTTTGTATGGGTGCAGTGCCTACCTTGCCGGGAATAAGCGACAGGTTTTCTATACCGCCGTAGTTTTGGCCAATGCAGTGTTGCACAAAGTTGTGCCATACTTCACCGGCCATAGCCTTAACGTGCACTTTGGCATCGTCCTGCCACACCACTTCAATCCCTGTAAGGTTAACGTGTATAACCAGTGCGTCTACATCCTGCGTAAGCAGCATATTGCTGCCGCCGCCCAGTATAAATAGTTTTTTACCGGCGTTTTCACGAAGTGCTTCGGCAAGCTCTTCAATTGTGGTAACAGATATGTATTCTTTTGCAAGGGCACTAATGCCAAAGGTATTGTATGCTTTAAGTTGTTGGTTTTTATGAATTTCCATCAGGATAGTTACGTTGGGTTAGGTGCAAAAGTACAGCTTTACTGTTATTCTGTAGCTAAGGCACGGTTTAAAAACTCTACAAGCGGTTTTAGCACAATAAGCTTTTCGGCTGTGTCCTGAACAAAAGTTTTGCTAAGCAGGTCTTTCTTGCTTAGTTTGGCTGTAGCCAGGAAGGTCTTGAATTTGAGCAGCTCAATAGCCGGGTGGTTTTTATCAAAATCCTTTGGGGCAGATTTAAGCACCATGCCCTCATCAGTATCAAGTCTGCCGTATACTTTTTTAAAGTCAGGCGCATTAAGTATGTCTTCCAGCTCATCATAAAAACCGTCAATCTCGCGGCGTACTTTTTTAAGTTCGCTTGCTTCGGGCATGTAAAGGCCACCGCCGGCAAAACCGCTATCGGGCTCTATGTGCACGTAATATCCGGCAAGGTTGGTGTTCTTTTTACCCTCGCACATCCAGATGCCCATGTGGGTTTTGTAAGGCGTTTTGTCTTTACTAAAACGGATGTCGCGGTTTATGCGATAGGAACAGTCTTTAAACTCAAGCGGTTCAAGGGTTTCGTCTAGCGGCTTCATTACATCAAGAAACGCATCAACGGTATCGCGGTAGTCTTTTTTATAGTCTTCATAGCGGTCCTGGTTAGCCTGGAACCAGTCGCGGTAGTTGTTATTCTTAAGGTCTTCGAGAAACTGAAGGGTGTCTTTTGTTATCATGTGTTACTTCCACTTTTGGGGATTAAGTGATGTGTGTATTACAGCAAGTATTGTTATTTGATTTTTATTAAGGTCAAGGGCGTAGTGAATCAGATAAGGAAAAACAGATACCACGGCGGTATGAACATTTTTATATCTTATTTGATAAGAATCAGGATTATTTTTTATGAAATCAAATTCCTGACGTATGGTATCAACAAAACGACGGCCTAAACCTTTTTGTTTGTCTTCATACCATTTTAAGGCTTGGCGAATATCTTTTTTGGCTCTTAGGGATACAGTTAATTTCACTCCTCCAGTTCTTTAAGTAAATCGTCGAGTGCTTCATTATAATCCTGGAACTCTTCATCTCCATTTTTTATAGCCTCAAGCCTCCTGTCCAATTCTTCTTTATGCCATTCAGGAATATCAGTATCTGTATCAATATTTTTAAGCTTCTTTTTTAAAGAAAGCCATTCCTGAATGGGGATAAAAACACCTGTTGTTTCTCCCTTACCATCTAATATATATTGCAAATTCATCTTGAAAAGTGTTTTTACGAAGTTACAAAATTATTACATACCAAACATCCTGTAGCTCTGGTGGGTTTCCTTCACAATGGCCTCGGTACGGTCGGGGTGGGTATCGCTAATGAATATCTGCCCGAAGACCTCGCCATCTATCATTTGTACAATTTTTTGCACGCGGGTTTCGTCGAGTTTGTCAAACACATCGTCAAATAAAAGGATCGGGAGTACTCCGCCCTGTTTTTTCATGAACTCGAACTGGGCGAGCTTCAGGGCAATAAGGTAACTCTTTTGCTGGCCCTGGCTGCCGAATTTCTTTATGGGGTGGCCGCTTATTTCAAACAGCAGGTCGTCTTTATGGATGCCCACGCTGGTATATTGTAGCACACGGTCGCGCTGCAGGTGTTCTTCTAAAAGCTGGGTAAGGGGTTTGGTGTGCAGGTGGCTGTCATAGGCCAACGTTACTTCCTCGGCCGAATCAGTAATGGCCTGGTGGTGCTTGTTGAAGATGGGCACAAAATCATCAAGAAAGGCTTTGCGCTTTTCAAAAATGCGCTGCCCCAGTGCATCGAGCTGCTCGTTGTATATATATAAGGTGTCGCGGTCAAACGTATGGTTGAGCGCAAAATACTTTAGCAGGGCATTGCGCTGGCTAAGCACCTTTTGGTAATCAATAAGCTGTTGCAGATAGGCGGTGTCCAGCTGCGATATAACTGCATCGAGGAACTTGCGTCGGGTTTCGCTGCCCTCGGTAATCAGGTCGGCATCGCTGGGGGAAATGATAACCAGCGGAATGAGGCCAATGTGCTCGCTAAAGCGGTCGTACACCTTGCCGTTGCGTTTAAGGGCTTTTTTCTGGCCTTTCTTAAGGCTGCACACAACCAGCTCGTTACGGCCTTGTTTTTCAAAATTGCCCTCAATAACAAAAAACTCCTCGCCGTGACGAATGTTTTGCACCGCCAGGGGGTTAAAATAGCTGCGGCCATAAGCCAGGTGGTATATGGCATCGAGCACATTAGTCTTGCCCACACCGTTGCGGCCCACAAAGCAGTTTATCTTCTCGTCGAAATCGTATGAGGCTTCTGCAATGTTTTTGTAGTTAATGAGTGATAAATTCTTTAGGTGCATTTGCTAAAAGCTCTGAGTATGAAAACCCTCCGTAAAGGGCAGGGGTTTTATAAAGAACCCGCAAATTATCAAAAAATATCGGGAAAAGCTGTTTTAATATTCAATAAAAATTATATTTTTGCGCTCACTAAAATAAAATAAATGGCAACGTATAATAAAAGAGGTTTTAAGGCGCCAAAGCCTGAAGAAGAAAAAGTAGTTGTAGAACAGCCTGTTGAAGATGCAATAATTGACGACAGCAACAGTACAACCGCTGAAGTATTTAACAAGCTTGACGAAGGTGCTAACAAAACCGAAGAATGGGTAGCCAAAAACCAGAAAGCCATTTTTGGTGTAGTGATTGCCATTGCACTTGTGGCTGTAGGTTATCTTGCATATGACAAGCTTGTAGAAAGCCCTAAAGAAGAAGAGGCTGCTAACGATATGTTCCAGGCTGAAAAATATTTCCAGGATGCACTTAGCGCCCCGGCTGCTAACGACTCTCTGTTTAAGCTTGCCCTTAATGGTGGCGAGGGTAAACTGGGCCTTCTTGGCATAATTGAGCAGCATGGTGGTACTAATGCCGCTAACCTTGCCCATTATGATGCCGGTGTGGCTTTTCTTAACACCGGTAAGTATAAAGAGGCTGTAGAGCACCTTGAGCAATTTAAAACGAATGATGAGGTACTTAAAGCACAGGCTACCGGCCTTACAGGCGATGCTTATGTGCAGCTAAACACTAAAGACTACCAGGAAAAAGGCCTTTCGCTTTATGCTGATGCAGCCAAAGCCACTACTAATGATGCTATTGCACCATACTGGCTAAACAAGGCTGCCAAGCTTGCACTTTATCTTAACAAGAATGAAGATGCCCTTAAGTACTTTAAAGAAATTAAAGAAAAATACAGCGCTTCGCCGGAGGCATCTCTTGCAGATGCTTACATAGCAAGGCTTGAAAAATAAGATGGCAACAGAAAATAAAAATTTATCTGCTTACGATAAAAACACAATCCCAAACGCGAAAGATTTTCGGTTTGGGATTGTTGTTTCTGAGTGGAACGAGAACATAACCACAGGCCTGTATAACGGCGCTGTGGAGGCACTTATTGATAATGAGGTGCCACAGGAAAACATTGTTACCTGGAATGTGCCCGGCAGCTTTGAGCTGATATATGGCGCCAAGAAAATGATTGAAACCCAAAACGTAGATACTGTTATTGTAATAGGCAGTGTAATACAGGGCGAAACCAAGCACTTTGACTTTGTATGCGAAGCCGTATCGCAGGGCATAAAAGACCTGAACGTGCAAACCGATGTGCCGGTTATTTTTTGCGTACTGACCGATAACAACATGCAGCAGGCTATAGACCGCAGCGGTGGCAAACACGGCAATAAAGGTACTGAGGCCGCTATTGTAGCCATACGCATGGCCGATTTGCGCAGTAAAGCTTAATTTACAGATTACCGAAATATATAAGTCCCGCTGAAAGGCGGGACTTTTTTGTACCTGTTTGCCGGGTAAAAGAAAACCCCTGCACAAAAGTACAGGGGCCTTCAAGGTGTAGTTAGGTGCTTAGGTTTTAATTCCAGCCGCCGCCCAGTGCACGGTATACGTTAACCAGTGCGTGCATTTGCTGCATTTTAGTTTCTATAAGGTCAAACCTGCTTTCCAGGGCATCGCGCTGGGTCATCAGCACCTCCATATAGTCGGCGCGGGCTGAGGTAAAGAGGTCGTTAGATATGTTAACCGACTGCGTTAGTGCATCAACCTCCTGGGCTTTAAACTCAAAACTTTTTTGCAGGTTGCTTATGTTAGACAGCTGGTTGGCCACTTCAATATATCCGTTCAAAATGCTGCGCTCATAGTTATATACCGCCTGTATTTGTTTGGCATTGGCACTGTAATATGTAGCCTTGATTGCATTACGGTTAATAAGCGGTGCCATAAGGTCGCCCGCAAGTGAGTACAGCAGCGAATGCGGCTTAACAAGGTAAGAGGCATCAAAGGCCTGGTAGCCTATGCCTGCCGAGATACCCAGTTGCGGGTAAAAACGGGCACGTGCCACTTTTACATCAAGCTTAGAGGCAGCAAGGTCAAGCTCGGCCTGTTTAATATCAGGGCGGTTAGCCAGTAGCTGAGACGGTAAACCGGCATTAACGGCCTGTGGTACCAGCTCTGTAAACGGCTGTGCACTTCTTTCCACATGCTGCGGGAAACGGCCCACCAGGAAGTTTATCCTGTTCTCTGTTTCTACAATTTGCTGTTCTATGTTGTATTGCAGGCTCTTGGTGTTTAACACCTGTGCCTCAAAACGCTTAACGGCAAGCTCTGTTACACGGGCTGACTCTTTTTGCAGCTTAACTATTTGTAGCGCATTGTTTTGAATGTCGATGTTTTGCTTTACAATCTGCAGCTGGCTGTCCAGCGCAAGCAGCTCATAATAAGACCCTGCAATTTCTGAAATAAGGTTGGTAACCATAAAGTTACGGCCTTCTACAGTGCTCAGGTAGCGGCTTACGGCAGCCTTTTTGGCATTGTGCAGCTTGTTCCAGATGTCTATCTCCCAGGTGGCATAAGCGCCTATGGTAAAATCGCCAAGCGGCTCAGGGTTTTCTTTACCGGGAACAATATCAATATTGTGCTCAAGCGCACCGGCAGGCGTATTGCGGGATACCTTGTCTACACCGCCACCGGCCTTAAGGCCAATAAACGGCAGGTATTCACCTTTGCGCGCCCTGATTTCGTTGCGGCTTATTTCAATTTCCTGCATGGTGATGTTTAGCTCCTGGTTGTTTTGCAGGGCGGTATCAATCAGCTGGGTAAGGTACTGGTCAGTAAAAAACTGTTTCCACTTTACGTTAGCGCTGTTCAGGCTGTCCTGGCTGCCGTTTGCATAAGCGGCGGGCACAGTGGTGTTTTCAGTCCTTTCGGCCAGCTGCGGCGTTTTGCAGGCTGTAAAGCTTAGTGCCACCATGGTGGCAACTAAGCTGCTGTATATTATCTTCTTAACCATATTATTCGTTTTCATCTACGTGGAAATTATCTATCTGGTGTACTAAACCTTCAGATAGCGATGTGTCTTCTTCAAACTTAATAAGCTTCCTGCCGCCCGATAGGTGGGCAAAGATGTAGTACAGGCCGGGAACAATAATTACCCCAAACACAGTACCGAAGAACATACCACCCAGTGCTGCAGCACCCAGTGTGCGGTTACCAATAGCACCTGCACCCGAAGCCACAATAAGCGGTATAAGGCCGGCAATAAATGCAAACGAGGTCATAAGGATAGGGCGGAAACGCACCTTGGCACCTTCAATAGCCGCCTCGAATATCGTGAGCCCTTCGTGCCGCTTCTGGACGGCAAATTCTACTATAAGCACCGCGTTCTTACCTAAAAGTCCCACAAGCATTATGAGGCCTATTTGTGCATAGATGTTGTTTTCAAGGCCCATTACCTGCAACAGGAAGAACGAACCGAAGATACCCACCGGTAGCGATGTTACCACTGCAAGCGGAATGATAAAGCTTTCATACTGCGCGGCAAGCACAAAGTATACAAATGCCAGCACGATACCAAAGATGTAGATGGACTCATTACCACGGCTTGATTCGTCAAAAGATAGACCTTCCCATGCAACATCATACCCTTTAGGCAGGCTTTGCTTAGCCACCTCGCGCACGGCCTGTATGGCATCTGCGGTGGTATAGCCTTTGGCAGGAAGACCCTGTATGGCGGCAGAGTTGTACATATTGTAGCGGGTAATTTCGTTTGGCCCCTGTGTTTTAACCAGTTTCATAAAGGCGCTGTACGGCACCATTTCGCCTTGGTCGTTTTTAATGTACAGGTTAAGAATGTCGCTTGGCAGCCTCCTGTATTTAGGGTCAGACTGAACGTATACCTTAAAGAAGCGGTTAAACTTAATAAAGCCCTGCTCGTAGGTACTACCTATCAAAATATCAAGGTTTTCCATGGCTTTGCCTATAGACACACCTTTTTGCATGGCCAGGTTGTTGTCTACCTCAAGCTCATACTGAGGGTAGTTAGCTGCAAAGAACGAGAACAGGCCGGTAAGCTCTTTACGCTTGCCCAGGTTTGCCATAAAGTTTTGCTGAATCCTGTCAAAGTCATGATAATCAGTAGTGGTGTTTTTGTCAAGCAAACGCATAGAGAAACCACCTGATGAACCAAAGCCCGGTATTGCAGGCGGCTCAAAGAACTCAATTTTAGCACCCAGGCCTTTTGATTTTTCTTCAAGCTCTTCCATAATTTCGGTAACCTTGTGTTTCCTGTCGTGCCAAGGCTTAAGGTCTATAAGACACGTACCGGCGTTACTACCACGGCCTTCGGTCATGATTTCATAACCTGCAAGTGATGATACCGATTCTACACCATCTACCTCTTCACAAATTTTTTGTAGCCTGTGCGATACCTCATTGGTAGTCTCTAAAGTTGAGCCCGGAGGTGTCTGGATTATGGCGTATATAGTACCCTGGTCTTCGCTTGGTATAAAGCCCGATGGCAGCGCCTGGTTTACTAGGTATGTACCCGCACAGAAAGCGATAAGGATAAAGAACGTTAACCACCTGCGGCTTACAATTCGTTTAAGTACAGCTACATAGCGGCCGGTTAGCTTGTCAAAACCACGGTTAAAGCCGTCTAATGCCTTGGTAAGTATGTTCTTTTTCTTTTCGTGGCCGTGGTGGTTTTTAAGCAGCATGGCACATAATACCGGGGTAAGCGTTAGTGCTATAATGGCCGAGATTACAATAGAGCTGGCCATGGTTATAGAGAACTGGCGATAGAAAGTACCCACAGGACCCGACATGAACGAGATAGGGATGAATACCGAAACCATTACCGCTGTAATAGCGATGATAGCGCCGCTGATTTCGCCCAATACCATTTTAACGGCAGCATAAGGTGTTATGTGCGGGTGCTCTTCAAACTTGGCGTGCACCGCCTCGACGACGACTATGGCGTCATCTACCACAATACCAATGGCCAGTACAAGTGCAAACAGCGTAACCAGGTTAATGGTAATGCCAAAGAACTGTATTACAAAGAATGCACCTATAAGCGATACCGGTACCGCAAGGATAGGGATAAGCGTTGAACGCCAGTCTCCAAGGAAAATAAACACTACAAGCGCCACCAGTATAAAGGCATCCCTTAGTGTATCGATTACCTGTTCTATAGAGGCGTCAAGGAATTTAGATACGTCATAGCTTATTTTGTAGTCAAGCCCCGGAGGGAACGACTCTTTCATTTCTTCAAGCTTGTTTTTAACGCGCTCAATAACCTCATTGGCATTACTGCCGTAGTTTTGTTTCAGTACAATAGAGGCAGATGGGTGGCCGTCAAGGTTAGAGTAAATATCAAAAAACTCACTACCCAGCTCTACCTTGCCTATATCTTTAAGGCGGATGCTTTCACCGCTTGAATTGGCACGTACTATTACATTTTCATATTGTGCAGGCTCATTATACTGGCCTTTGTAGGTAAGCACATATTCCAGCGACTGGGCCTCAATACCAGAGCTTTGCCCTATACGGCCGGGGCGGCCAATAATGCTCTGCTCGCCAAGGGCTTTCATAACCTCGTCTGTAGATACGTTGTAGGCCCTCATACGGTCAGGGTTTAGCCATACACGCATGGCATAGGTACGGCTACCTAATATCTGCGACCTTGCCACACCCTTAATCCTGTTGATTTCGGGCAGCATTTTTACGTTGGCATAGTTGTACAGGAACTTTTCGTCCATGTCTTTATTCTTGCCATCTGCATACAGGTTAACATACATAAGCATACTGGGCTGTATGGGGGTAATAACCACGCCCTCGCGCTGCACCAGCTCAGGCAATAGCGGCATAACCTGGTCTACCCTTGTTTTTACACGTATAACCGCCTGGTTAGGGTCGGTGCCCGGCTCAAAGATTATCCTGAGTGTAGCCTCACCGGCGCTGGTGGCATCGGTAGCCATGTAGCGCATATCCTGCACACCGTTTATGGAGTTTTCAAGGGTAATAAGTGTAGATTTAACCAACACGTCGGCACTTGCACCGGGGTAGGCTATAAAGATATTCACCGTGGTAGGTGCAATATCCGGAAACTGCGATGTTGGCAACTGAATGATTGCCAGCGAGCCCATAAACACAATAATAATCGAAATCACTATTGCAAATACAGGCCTATGTATAAATTTGGTAAACATAATCTGTTATCAGTTTAATGATTTAATTATTCTGCGTAAAGCTCAAGGTGAGAAAGCACTTGTTGCGGTTTCTCATATTCAAATTCAATCTTCTCGTTTTCTTTTACAAGGCGAAGGCCTTCAAGCAGTATTTTATCGCCGGTGTTAAGGCCCTTGCTTATAATGAATATGTGCGGAAGCTCGGCAGCTATTTTAATTTCCCTCGATTCTACTTTGTTATCTTTGGTAATTACATACACATATTTTTTGTCAAGTACTTCAAACGTAGCTTTTTGAGGTATGATAAGCGCGTTTTTAACCGGTTCAGTCATACGGATGTTGCCCGTTTCGCCATGCCTTAGCAGGCTTTTAGGGTTAGGGAACGTAGCACGGAAGGCAATGTTACCGGTTTCGTTGTTAAAGTCGGCTTCAATGGTTTCTACCACACCCGGGTATTCAAACAGCTTGTTGTTAGCCATTAGCAGGTTAACCTGTATTTTATCTTTTGCGTTGTACAGCCTTTCTTTATAGTCAAGGTATTCGCTTTCGGGCACGTTGTAGTATACCCACATTTTGCTGTTGTCGCTAAGTTCGGTAAGTAGTTCGCCTTCGTCTACAAGGCTGCCCAGCCTTACGTGGAAACGGTCTATTATGCCGTCAAAAGGCGCCCTTATCTCTGTAAACTGAAGGTGTACTTTTGTTAATTGCAGTTCGGCTTTAGCCTTGTCAAGCTTAGCCTTGGCCATAGCCAGTTCGTTAGGGGCTACTACTTTGCTGTCGGCCAGCCTTTTGGTGTTTTGGTATTCAATTTCGGCAAAATCAGCCTCAGCCTTGGCGCGTTGCATTTCTGCCTCATATAGCTTAGGCATAATCTGGAACAGCAGCTGGCCTTTTTTAACGGCCTGGCCTTCATCTACATATATTTTTTCAAGGTAACCCTTTTCCTGTGCACGCAGCTCAATGTGCTGTATGGACTTAATCTGGCTTACATAATCTTTTGTAACAAGGGTATCTTTCTGGATGGGGCTGGTTACCAGGAATTTGGTTTCCTCTTTTTTTCCTTCTTCTTCGTGTTTGCAGGCAGTGGTGCACGCCAAAGCGCACAAGCCCATGAACATTATGATTTTCTTCATGATATTGCTTATTAGAGCAGTTTGATAATTAATTGATTATTTATGTGGAAAAATTAATTAATAGCAATGCGTTTAGCCTGAACCTTAAAGGCCCCGGGAAACATTGGCATTAATTAGTACAGAAGGGCAGGGGAAATGTGTAATTTACCCCCGGAGGTTAAATCAAATTCTTATTACGCGGAATAAGATGTACCACCTGTTTGATATAGAATAAGAAAAACGTGCAAAGTTATCGGTACGTTTTTTTATTGTGCTGAAGTATTCAGGTGCAGTAACAGAAAAAGCCGCCTCAAAGTAATGGGCAGCAGCAACTGTTTGTTTTTTTACAGATAATTTTTTAGAAGCGGTCTGGCTTTCTTCTTCTTCCTCGCTGTCGGTAGGGTCTACCTTTTCCACCTGTTTTTGGTGGGGGGCCAACGTGGTTTTGTAATTTGCAGAGTCAATATCCTGTGCATTATCAAGCACATTGGTGTGGTGAAGAGATAGTGCGTTAACGGCAAGTTCGCTTGCTGCGGTTTTGCCAGCGGTGGCAAATGCAGTGCCCTGTCCGCCAAGGAGCAGAACAGAGATTAAGAACACTATGCGCGTTAACAACTTCTTCATCAGGGCGCAAAATTAAACAAACTTAGGTTATTGTACAAATACTATTAAACAGGTTTGTACTGCAATTGGCTTTTACAAACACCGTGCCTAAAGCCCGATAATAACATAATTTTTGTAAGAAAACGAAATAGTAAGCCGAAAATAATTACAAAATACGGCAAACGGCAGCTGTCTGGTTTCTGAAAAAAAATCAGGTTACAGGTAATATTTAGTTAACAATTGGTGTTTTTTGTTTTTATACTTTTATAAAAACCAATAGTATGGACACCATTACACAGGCAAACCCCGAAACAAAATACCACGACCGCGACCTGAGCTGGCTAACCTTTAACCGCAGGGTGTTGCAGGAAGCAGCCGACGCGCACGTGCCGCTGCTGGAGCGCATACGGTTTTTGTCTATATGGTCTTCTAACCTTGATGAGTTTTACCGCGTGCGCATACCCTCGCTCACGCTGCTTAAAAAGGTACATAAAAAGGAAGGCGATGCCCGCGCCGCCGAAAACCTTGCTGCTGTTGTGGCGGCAGTAAAAGAACAACAAGAGTTTTTTGGCACCCTACTAAGGGAACAGATAATCCCGGAACTTGATGCCATAGCCGTAACACTGGTGTACCGCCAGGCACTGCCCGAGGAGATATTAGAAGAGGCTTCGGCCTATTTTTATAATGTGGTGCTGGCTTACCTGAAGCATGTGGAACTGGTGCCGGATTGCGCATTTTTCCCCGAAAACAACAAACTGTACCTGCTGGCCAACGCCCCAACAGGCCCTTATATAATAAATATACCCGATGAGCTGCCCCGGTTTGTGACTTTTACAGTACAGGGCAGGCAGTATGTAGTGTTTACCGATGATATTGTAAAAACATTTCTGGGCTTTATATTTCCGGGGATAACCGCAGATGATGCCTATGCCTTTAAAATAACCCGAGATGCCGAGCTGGAATTGCAGGACGAATACAACGGCGACCTGGCACGCCTGATGGAAAAGAAACTCGCAAAACGCGATTTTGGGCTTGCATCGCGCCTGCTGTATGATGCACACCTGCCCCAAAAACTGCTGGATAAGCTTATTGATGCCTTTAACCTTAAAGATGCCCTGATTGTGGAGGGCGGCAGCTACCACAACCTGAAAGACCTTAGCCAGATATCCCTAAAGCAGCCTGGCATAGAATATGCGCCGTGGCCTGCTAAAGCCCGTCCCGTAGCACCCGAAGGGATTCTGGAGGAGGTGCTGCATAATGATGTTTTGATTAATACGCCCTACCAGTCTTACAACACGGTGCTGCGGTTTTTTAACGAAGCGGCCACAAGGCCCGATGTTGCCGAAATATTCATAACCCTATACCGTGTGGCATCAGACTCGCGCATTGCAAATGCCCTGATAAGTGCGGCAGCAAACGGTAAAAAAGTTACGGTGGTGGTAGAGCTTAAAGCCCGTTTTGACGAGGCCAACAACCTGAAATGGACCAAACGCTTTAAGCAGGCCGGTATAAAGATACTATACAGTGTACCATCGCTCAAGGTGCATGCCAAGATTGCACTGGTTACATTTGCAAAAAACAGCTACAAGAAGCCGCTGGGGTTACTGGCTACGGGCAACCTTAACGAAAGCACCGCCCGTTTTTATACCGACCATATTTTGCTTACCGCCCACAGCGGCATTACTAAAGAGCTGGGCAGGGTGTTCAGGTTTTTAAAGAAGAAACGCCAGCCAACCGAAGCCGATACCATTACGTTTAACCACCTGCTTGTAGCCAAATTTAACCTGAAAGCCCGGTTTATAGAACTGATTGACAGGGAAATTGCCCTTGCACAATCAGGGGCTGAAGCGGCCATTACCATAAAACTCAATAACCTGGAAGAGCTATCGCTTATAGATAAGCTGTATGAAGCCTCGCAGGCAGGGGTTAAGGTACAGCTTATTGTGCGCGGTATTTGCTGCCTGGTGCCCGGTGTTGCAGGTCTTAGCGAAAACATAACCGTTACCCGCATTGTGGGCCGCTACCTGGAGCACGGCCGCATTTTTATATTTAATAACGGTGGCCATCCTGAAGTATATATGGGCTCTGCCGACTGGATGAACCGCAACATATACCGCCGCATTGAGGTGTGTTTCCCGGTGTATGAGCCACATATTAAAAATGAGCTGCTGCAGCTTATCAGGCTACAACTGGATAAAACAAGCATCAAACATTCGCAGCAGGAAATTTATGAATATTTGTAAAAGTTGTCTTTTTAATCAGCTTAAAAGCGCGTTAACAAAATCTTTTTCCGTTCCGTTTTTTACGGCCTTAAGATAGGCCGTACCCACAATAACGCCGTCTACACTTTCAAAAGCCTGTTGTTTTTTGGCTGCCGAATCAATACCAAACCCCAGGAACAACGGGGTATCGCCGCACAGTTGTTTAAGCTCGTGATAGCGTTCCGTCAGCTGGTTATTAATGTTGTAGGATTGCCCTGTAATGCTGTTTTGCCCTACCAGGTATACAAAACTGTTTTTGCAGGCATGTGCAATTTGCTGCACGCGTACATTGGGTGTAAGGGGTGTTATTAAAAACGTAACCGGAATGTTATACCTGCTAAAGGCGGCTTTATAGCGCTTTTCATATAATTCTAACGATAAATCAGGCAGTATGAGAGATGCAATGCCCAGCTTTTGGCAGCGTGCTAAAAAGTTTTCAAGGCCAAACTGTAGCACGGGGTTGAGGTAGCCCATGAGTACCAGCGGTATATGTATCTCGTTTTTAGACTCCTCAAGCTGTTGCAGCAGCAGTTCGAGCCTCATGCCGTTTTGCAGGGCTATGGTGCTCGTTTCCTGTATTACGGGGCCATCGGCCATGGGGTCACTAAAAGGTATGCCAACTTCTGCAAAGTCTACACCCTGCGCCTGTAGCTGTAGCAGTTGGTTTTTAAGGCTGTTTACTTGGGGGTAACCGGCGGTTGTAAAAATACTTACCTGCTTTTTATTTTTTATAAACGGATTCATAGGCTGCTAAATTTTTCCATATAGGTATTCATGTCCTTATCGCCCCTGCCGCTAAGGTTTACGACTATTACTTCGTCTTTTCTGAGTGCCAGTTTATCTAATGCCGCCAGGGCATGGGCGCTTTCCAAAGCAGGTATAATGCCTTCGAGTTTAGAAAGTTGCAGCGCTGCCTGTAGGGCTTCATCATCGGTTATTGCAATGGCTGTAGTGCGGCCTGTGGCAATGGTGTGGGCATGCAGCGGCCCAATGCCCGGATAATCAAGACCCGCCGATATGGAGTGGGGTTCAACCACCTGGCCGTCGGCATCCTGCATTAAAAGGGTAAGGCTGCCGTGCAGTACACCGGGCGTACCCAGCACACTTGTAGCGGCCGACTTGCCGGAATCAATACCCAGTCCTGCGGCCTCCACGGCTATGAGTTCAACACTTTTAGTATCAAAAAAATGGTAAAAAGCACCGGCCGCATTGCTGCCCCCGCCCACACAGGCCACTACCTTATCAGGATACCCTTTTCCGGTTTTTTCTGTCAACTGTTTCTCTATTTCTTTTGAGATAACCGACTGAAAATAGGCCACAATTTTAGGGTAGGGGTGCGGCCCAACCACGCTGCCGATAAGGTAATACGAGTCAGGGTGGTTAATCCAGTGGCGTATGGCCTCGTTTGTAGCATCTTTTAGCGTTTTACTGCCCGATGTTGCGGGGCGTACTTCGGCACCCAGCATCTTCATGCGTTGCACGTTAGGGGCCTGGCGCTCTATGTCTTTCTCGCCCATATATACAATACAGTTGAGCCCCATAAGCGCGCAAACGGTAGCGGTTGCCACGCCGTGCTGACCTGCACCGGTTTCGGCAATAATGTCGGTTTTACCCATGTGCTTTGCCAGCAGTATCTGGCCCACGGTATTGTTTACTTTGTGTGCGCCGGTGTGGCACAGGTCTTCGCGTTTTAAGTAAATGTGCATGCCGTATTTTTCGCTTAGTCGGGCGGCATAATACAATGGGGTAGGGCGGCCTACGAAGTCTTTTAGTAACGAGGCGTACTCGTTTTCAAAAGTTTCGGTAAAGCAATAGCTGTTAAATGCGGCTTCAAGCTCTTCCACATTAGGGCGCAGCAGTTCGGGTACATAAGCCCCGCCAAACGCGCCGTAAAAGCCTAAATCATCTGTATCTAAATATGATGTACTCATGGTTTTATGTCTTTTATAAATTGAGCCACAAGCGCGGCATCTTTTACTTTTGGTGCGGTTTCAAAACGGCTGTTAAGGTCATAACCCGCAAGTTGTGGGTGTTTAAACCCTTTCAGCGCTTCAACCGAATCAGGCCCTATACCGCCACTCAGCAAAAACGGCGTGTTGCCTTTGTAAGCCCCTAATACGCTCCAGTTAAAGGTTTTTCCCGTGCCGCCGTGGCTGTTGCTTTTAGTATCAAACAGAAAGTAAGTTACAAGCCCTTCATAATCAGTTGTTTTTTGAAGGTCGGCTTCTGTCGCAATACCAAAGGCTTTTATAACTTCAATGTTTTGGGGTAGTTGTGTTATGTATTCCGGAGACTCATTGCCGTGTAGCTGTACGACGTTTAAGTTGTGTTTTTCAATTTGATGTATTACATCTTCCAACGGTGCATCTACAAACACGCCTGTTTTTTTCTTGTTGGTAATTACTGTACTTTCTGTATACCGCGGCGAACCTTCATAAAATATAAACCCAAGAAAATCAACATCCTGTAAATCGGCTATGGCTTTACTTTCCGGGTTATCGGTAAGGCCGCATACTTTAATAATCATGGCGTTAGGTTTTGGGTTAGCTGTGCCAGGTGCCCATCGCGCAGGATGCTTTCGCCAATGAGTGCCCCGCTGTAGCTTGCTGCCTTAAGCGCGGCGATTTCCTCAGCCGTTTTAATGCCCGATGCCGAGATAAGCGGTATACCCGCTGGCAGTAGCGGCGCCAGTTTAAACGAGTGCTCCAGGCTGGTTTTTTGTGCCTTGAGGTCGCGGTTGTTAACAGCAATCAGGTCAGCGTTAGGTGGAATGTGGGCTATTTCTTCAGGGGTGTGGACTTCATACAAAACCTCAAGGCCAAGTTCGTGTGCTTTGTTGGTAAGCTGTTGTGCTTCTTTGGGTTGTAGTACTGCGCCAATGAGTAATATGGCATCGGCACCTATGGCTTTGGCTTCATACAGCTGAATTTCATCAATAATAAATTCTTTACGCAGTAGCGGGATGTTAACAGCTTCACGGGCTTTAAGGATGTCATCTATGCTACCGCCAAAATATGTGCTGTCGGTTAATATTGAAATGCCCGCAGCACCATTTTGCTCGTAAAACTGAGCCTGTTCCGTTACATCCAATTCCGTTTTGATGTTGCCGCCGCTGGGTGATTTGCGTTTTATTTCGGCTATAATGCCAAATCCGGCTGACAGTAGTGATTCTTTCAGCGAAAGCGCCACACGGTCAAAATACACGCTTTTGCTGAAGCTTTCTAATGACTGCGATTGCCTGAGTTGTGCTACTTCAAGGCGCTTGTTGGCTATTATTTGGTCTAATACATTCATACGGCCAGTATTTTAAGGGATTTAATGGCGCTGCCGCTTTTTACGGCTTCGTAGCCTTTGGCAAACGCCGTTTCAAAATCCATCTCCGGGTGAAAGGTTTGCAGGGCAAGCGCTACATTGCCTGCCAGTACAACGTTTTGAGGTTCGGTGCCTTTGCCGCTAAGCAGGTTAACCAGTAAGTCAGCGGCCTGTTGCACGGTTTCACCACCGTTGATGTCGGCCATGGTATATTGCAGGTTTGGCGGGTTGCTGCCTACTATAATGTCGCGCTCCTTGCCTAAAATGCGGGTTACCCCGATGAAGGTAAGCTCATCAAAGCCCTCCATGCCGTGCAGTACGGTAAAGTCCTTTCGTTCGGTGCGCAGCACGTGCTGGTACTGGCGGGCGAGCTCTAAATTGTAGGTGCCGGTAAGCTGGTGTGTAGGGTGGGCGGGATTAACCAACGGCCCCATGCTGTTAAAGAATGTGGCAACGCCCAATGCCTTGCGCAGCGGTGCCACGGCCTTTAATGCCGGGTGAAACAACGGTGCGTGCATAAAGCAAATGTTAGTCTCTTCAAGCTGGCGTTGCAGGGAATCGCCATCATTAGTAAAGGTGTAGCCCAGGGCCTCCAGCACATTGCTTGACCCGCACAGCGAGCTAACGCCATAGTTGCCGTGCTTTACCACTTTGTAGCCCAGCGATGCCAGCACAAAAGCCGTAGCGGTTGAGATGTTAAAGGTGTTTTTGCCATCGCCGCCGGTGCCGCATACATCTATGCAATCATCCACATCAAAATGCATGGGCAGGGCAAGTTCAAGCAATGCCTCGCGGAAGCCCATAAGCTCTGCCAACTGAAGGCCACGCATTTGTATGCCGGTTATAAGCGCCACCGTTTGGGCATCGTTTACTTCGCCGTTGCCTATGGCCAGCATACAGCTGTAGGCCTCATTTTTAGTAAGGTGGCTGTGGTGTATTATTTTTTCGAGTAGTGGTTTCATTTTTTGTTACGCTAAGGTTCGCAAAGGAGGCACAAAGTCACACAAAGAAAACTTGGATAATCTTTGTGTTACTTTGTGAAAGAATCTTCTTCATTTAAAATATAAAACGGCTCCCTTACCCAGTTTTCAATAATTTGCCTGCCCTGTGGCGTTAGTACCGATTCCGGGTGAAACTGCACGCCGCAGGTGGGGTGCGTGGCGTGGCGCAGTGCCATAACGGTACCGTCTTCCGTTTGGGCGGTAATGATAAGGTGCGGACTGCCCTGCGGGGTAATCTTCCAGCTGTGGTAGCGGCCCACGGGCAGGGTTTGCGGCAACCCGGCAAATAGTGGGTCGGCGGTAATAACCGTCATATCGGTAGCCTTGCCGTGTACGGGAGCAGGGCATTGCTCCAGCCTGCCGCCAAAAACCTCGGCTATGGCCTGGTGCCCCAGGCACACGCCCAGTATTTTCTTTTTGCCGGAGTAGCGTTTTATAACCTCAAGCAGTTCGCCAGCTTCAGATGGTATACCGGGGCCGGGCGAAAGCAGCAGGGCATCGCAGGTGTCGAGCTCGTTATAGTCTACGGCATTATTGCGCTGCACAATTACCTCTACACCATCGGTTTCGCGCACATAGCGCACCAGGTTGTATACAAAGGAGTCGAAATTATCTATTATGCCTATTTTCATTTTTTAAGTCTTAAAGTCAAAGGTCTAAAGTCGTAAAGTCTGTTATGTGTTAGAAGCAGCGGCTATGGCACGGCGTACGGCACCAAGCTTGTTGTGCACTTCGTTGAGTTCGTTTTGCGGGGTGCTGTCTACCACCACACCGGCACCGGCACGGTAATGCAGGGTGTTGTTTTGGCTAAAAATGCTGCGGATAACAATGGCCAGGTTCATGTTGCCGTTTGGGTTTATAAAGCCTATAGCACCGCCATAATAGCCGCGTGGGGTGCTTTCATAACGGCTTATCAGTTGCAGGGCTTTGGGCTTTGGTGTGCCCGATAGCGTACCGGCGGGGAACGTGCCTGCAAACAGCCCCAGGGCTTCTTTACCTTCCTGCAACTGGCCTGCTACCTTGCTCACCAGGTGTATAACGTGCGAAAAGTGTTGTACTTCTTTATAAGATGCTATGTGCACATCGTTGCAAAAACGGCTCAGGTCGTTACGGGCAAGGTCTACCAGCATGGTGTGTTCGGCGTTTTCCTTTTCGTCGTTCATCAGGGCTTCGGTACTTAGCAGGTCGGCCGCAGCATTACCGGTTTTGCGCACGGTGCCTGCAATGGGGTGTATGGCTGCGGTGCCGGTATTGAGGCTTACCTGTGTTTCGGGGCTGCTGCCCATAACGCGGTAGCTTTCCATATCGGCATAAAATAAATAGGGCGAGGGGTTTAGCCTGCGCAGGTGGCGGTACACCTGAAAATCATCGCCAAAAAACGCCTGTTCAAACGGGCGCGATACCACCAGCTGAAATACATCGCCACGGTAAATGTGGGTTTTGGCCTTTTCAACCAATTCCAGAAAATCAGCATCGGTATCGGGGCTTGTTTCTTCGGCTGTTACCTCAAAGGGCAGCAGGGTAAAGTTCTGTTTCTTTAAAAGCGATTCAAACACACTATCCGGCTGCTGTTCAGCTGAAAACGAGTTTTTATAGATAATGCCCGTGTTATGAAAATGGTCGAGCACTATAAGGTATTCAAACAGTATAAACTGCGCCAGGGGCAGGTTGCCAAATGCCTGCCTTTCATCAGTTACAGGCTCTTCAAAATGGGCATATTCAAAGCCAAAATAGCTCAGGAATGCGTTGTGTGCCGATGGGTTTTCAAAATCAAAACCCTCTAAAATTGCCTTTACCTGTGCGGTAACCTGCGTGGGGTTTGTAAGGGCCTCGTTTGCAACCGAATTGCCTGCAACGGTAGTAATGGCATTGGGGTTAACCGTTATTTCCACAAGCGGGTTTAGCCCTATAAAAGAGGTGCTGTCAGTACGCGAATGGTAGTCGTTACTTTCCAGCAGGCAGGGCTTGCGGTAGTGGTTGCGCAGGCCCAGGTACAGCCCTACGGGGGTGTAGAGATCGGCATTAAAGTTATATGTCTGGGTATATATTTTCATGATTATCAGGTATAAAAAAAGCGGCTTGCCAAATGTGACAAGCCGCTTATATATGCTTTAGGTATATGCGTGTTTAGGCTACTGTCACAATGTTGTGAAAGTGCCACCACCAAGTGTTGTTGATTATATTTTTCTGATGCGAAATCATGAAGGCTAAATTATGGAGTTTGGTTTTATTTTCCAAACTAAAAAACAAAACTTTTACATAAGTTAATCCCGGTTGGGTTTTCTAAACCTTTATATAGGGCTATATTTGTAAACAGTTTTTATTTACACAGCATGAAGAAATTTTTAATGAACCCCTGCATAGCAGCGCTTTTGCTGATGATTGCCGGGGCATGTGCACCACAAAAAGACAACAATATACGCAGTAACCAGGTGCTAACCGAAGGATGGAAGTTTACCAAAGGCAACCCCGGAGGTGCACAGGCCACTACTTTTAATGATAATGGATGGCAGGAAGTAACCGTGCCACACGACTGGGCCATATATGGGCCTTTTGACAAAAAATGGGACATACAAAATGTGGCCATTGAGCAAAACGGCGAAACCGTGCCTACCGAAAAAACAGGCCGCACGGGCGCATTGCCCCACATAGGCGACGGCTGGTACCGTAAAACCTTTACCGTAGCTGATTTTGATGAAAATAAAACAGCGCTGCTGGTATTTGAAGGTGCCATGAGCGAGCCCGAAGTATACCTTAACGGCGAAAAAATAGGGGAGTGGGCATACGGCTATGCCTACTTTTATTTTGATATTTCAGACAAGCTGCTGAAGGATAAAGAAAACACGCTGGCGGTGCACCTGAGCAATAAGGAGTTTGCCTCAAGGTGGTATCCCGGGGCGGGGCTTTACCGCAATGTAAATGTGGTGGTTAAGAATAAGCAGAGTTTTGACCAGTGGGGTATTTTTGTAACTACCCCCACTATAACAGCCGAAAAGGCAACGGTTAACATTAAGGCGGCTTCATCTGCAAAGGGAGGCATTAATATGCTGACCGAGATACTGGATGCCGACGGAAAAATTGTGGCAAGCAGCTGGCAGGCTGTAGGTGCAAACGGCGCTTTTGAAGATAACATAACAGTGCCTTTGCCAAAGCTGTGGAGCCCGGAGACGCCCTACCTGTACAAAGCCGTAACCAAATTATTTGACGGTAAGATAGGTATAGATGAGGTAACCACCCGTTTTGGTATTCGCGAAATAAAATATACGGCAGAGAACGGTTTTACCCTTAACGGGAAAGTAACCAAATTTAAAGGTGTTTGCCTGCATCACGACCTGGGGCCACTGGGTGCTGCCGTAAACGTAGCGGCCATGCGCAGGCAGATGGAAATACTGAAAGACCTGGGCTGTAACGCCATTAGGAGTTCGCACAATATGCCGTCTTTCGAGCAGCTGGAGCTGGCCGATGAAATGGGCTTTTTGTTTCTTGCCGAAAGCTTTGATGAGTGGGCTAAGCCAAAGGTAGAGAACGGCTACCACCGCTTTTTTGATGAATATGCCGAGAAGGATGTGGTAAACCTGGTGCGCGCCACCCGTAACCACCCAAGCATTGTAATGTGGAGTTCCGGCAATGAAGTGCCCGACCAGTATGGTGCAGAGGGGCTTGTAAGGGCTAAGTTCCTTCAGGATGTTTTCCATAGGGAAGACCCAACCCGCCCTGTAACGGTGGGTATGGACCAGGTAAAGCAAACCATGCAAAGCGGCTTTGGTGCCCTGCTGGATATACCAGGGCTTAACTACCGCGTACACCTGTATGAAGATGCCCACAAGGCATTCCCGCAAGGGTTTATATTGGGTTCTGAAACGGCTTCGACCGTTAGCTCAAGGGGTATTTATAAATTCCCGGTAGTGCAGGAAAAAGAAAAGCAGTATGACGATTTGCAATGCTCGTCATACGACCTTGAGGCGTGCAGCTGGAGCAACGTGCCCGATGAGGATTTTGTGCTTCAGGATGATAAGCCGTGGGTAATAGGTGAGTTTGTATGGACAGGCTTTGACTACCTGGGCGAGCCTACGCCGTATGACAACTTTTGGCCGTCGCGCAGTTCTTACTTTGGTATTTGCGATATGGCAGGCCTGCCTAAAGACCGCTACTACCTGTACCGCAGCCGCTGGAATACTGATGAGGCAACCCTGCACATACTGCCGCACTGGAACTGGCAGGGGCGCGAGGGGCAGGTTACCCCGGTGTTTGTGTATACCAGCTATGACAGCGCCGAGCTGTTTATAAACGGCAAGAGCCAGGGCATACAGAAAAAGAACAACAGCACCCCTCAGCACCGCTACCGCCTTATGTGGAACGATGTAAAATATGAGCCGGGCGAGGTTAAAGTGGTGGCGTTTGACAAAAACGGCAAGCCTGTAGCCGAAGAAAAGATACAAACGGCAGGCGCACCTTACAAAATTGTACTGGAAGCCGACCGCACCAAGCTGACTGCCGATGGCAACGACATGAGCTTTGTAACGGTTAGTGTGGTAGACGAAAACGGCCTGCCGTGCCCTACGGCCACCAACAGGCTTAATTTTGCGGTAAACGGTGCTGGCAGCTACAGGGCCGCCTGTAATGGCGATGCTACTTCGCTGGAGGTATTCCACAGCCCGAGCATGGAATTGTTTAGCGGTAAGCTGGTGGTGTTGGTACAATCCGGAAAAGATAAGGGCGACATTACTTTAAAAGTAACCGGCAGCGGACTTAAAGATGCCGAACTGAAATTACAGTCGCTGTAAAAAATAAATAGATGAAAAAACCGGCTGCGGGAAACGGTAGCCGGTTTTTTTATGCCCGGTTTTGGGATTTGATATTTCACACCGTGAAAATGAATTCCGAAAGTGAAATATTAAGCACTTTTTGATGGGTGAGTGAGGGAATTTTCTCTCAAAAATAAAAAACCTGCCCAACAAAATTGAGCAGGTTTTTTTGATGTCGGGATGACTGGATTCGAACCAGCGACCCCTTGCACCCCATGCAAGTACGCTACCAGGCTGCGCTACATCCCGATTGTTAAAAAGGTGTGCAAATATATTGTTTTTGGTGTAATATTTAAAGTAATTAAAAAATTACTTTGGGTAGAAATAATGAGGTATTTGCAATATCTTTTCGTTATATTTGGATAAACAGCACATTATGCAATGATTTGCTGCTAATACTGAAGTATTAAATGAAAGAAATCACCGCTATATTGTTCATGATGGGTCTGCTTTTTAGCAGTCAGGACAGGCAGTTAAAAATAGTCAACAATCAACCGGGAGATTCGTTATTGGTTGGTTTTAAGGAGGTTAATATGGATTCGCTCAATATGCTTAACCGTATGGCCTATGCTGATACCGCCAACTTTATGCACCAAAAGGTATACCCCTGTGCCCGGTGCTTTTTGCGCCCGGAAGCCGCACAGGCACTGGAAAAAGCCAATGAAATAGCCCAGGATAAAGGCTACAGGATGGTGGTGTATGACTGCTACAGGCCCATAACCATACAGTATAAAATGTTTGAGATAGTGGGCAACCCGGAGTGGGTAGCCCGCCCCACCAAAGGCTCTAACCATAACCGCGGCGCTGCTGTAGATGTTTCATTATCAGATGAAAACGGTAACCTGCTGGATATGGGTGGGGCGTTTGATGATTTCTCTGAGGTATCGCATTACAGCTATTCTAACTTAAATAAGGAGGCAAAGGCCAACCGTAAACTGCTGCGTAACATTATGGTACGCGCGGGGTTTATCCCTTATGAAAGCGAGTGGTGGCATTTTGATTTTAAGCAGAAACGCTATCCTGCAAGCGGCCTTGTGTGGAGTTGTAATGATTGATTTTTAATAAGTTAAATGTTAGTTTGTAAATTAAACGGGTATAGGCTTTCCCTAATGGGTAAAACTCTGCTATCTTTGTTTTAAGAAATTTTACTATGGAACTTAAACTGCATCGCCCCATATGCTTTTTTGACCTGGAAACCACCGGTACTGATATAACCAGAGACCGTATTGTAGAGATTTCCATCTTAAAAGTATATCCTAACGGCAATAAAGAAAGCAGGACATGGCTGGTAAACCCCGAGAGGCCCATACCACCCGTAACCACTGCTTTTCATGGCATAACTGATGATAAAGTGGTTAACGAGCCTACCTTTAAAGAGCTGTCGCACACTATATATAACATGATTAAAGACTCAGATCTGGGGGGGTATAACTCAGACAGGTTTGATATTCCGCTGCTTGCAGAAGAACTGCTTAGGGCAGGGGTAGACTTTGACATGAAAAACCGTGTTTCGGTAGACGTGCAGACCATCTTCCATAAAAAGGAAGAACGCACGCTGAGCGCAGCCTATAAATTTTACTGTGGGCAAATACTTGAAAATGCGCACAGTGCAGCGGCAGATACCAATGCTACGTATGAAATACTGAAGTCGCAGCTTGACCGTTATGAAGACCTTGAGAATGATATTAAGCTATTATCAGAATTTACAACCCGCAAAAAAGCGGTAGATTTTGCAGGCTTTATAGTGCTTGATGATAATGGAGATGAGGTGTTTACCTTTGGTAAGTTCAAAAATGTAAAGGTAGAAAAGGTGTTTGAGCAGGAGCCCGGCTATTATGGCTGGTTCCAGAGCGCTGATTTTCCGCTGTATACCAAAAAAGTGCTTACGGCCATAAAACTCAGGAAATTAAATAATAAATTGGCATAAGGTTTAGCAGATGAAAATAATTTGCATTGGCAGGAATTATGCCGACCACATTAGCGAACTGAATAACGAACGCCCGGCAGAACCGGTTATCTTTATGAAACCCGATACGGCGCTGTTGCAAAAGCAGTTTCCGTTTGTAATACCGGAGTTTAGTAATGATGTGCACCACGAGGTTGAAGTGGTGGTTAAAATAAGCAAGGTGGGCAAGTATATAGACCCTAAGTTTGCCCATAAATACTATGATGAGGTAACGCTGGGTATAGATTTCACTGCGCGCGACCTTCAGTCTAAGCTTAAGGAAAAAGGCCTGCCGTGGGAAAAGGCAAAGGCGTTTGACGGTTCGGCAGTAATAGGCGATTTTGTGAGTAAAGCAGAATTTGCCTCGCTTACCGATATTAATTTTGAAATGCAGAATAACGGCCAAACGGTGCAAAAAGGCAACACATCGCTCATGCTGTGGAACATAGATGAGCTTGTGGCCGAGGCCTCAAAATATTTTACGCTTAAAACCGGCGATGTTATCTTTACAGGTACGCCGCAGGGTGTGGCGGCTGTAAAAGCCGGCGATGTGCTGGAAGGATTTTTAGAAGGAAAAAAACTATTTAAGGTACAGGTAAAGTAGTATGGCACTTCATTACAACCTCTCTAAGGTATATGCAATTTCAGACGATGACCCTGAATTTGTAAAACAGATTCTTTCGCTTTTCCTCGAGGAAGTTCCTGCTGAGGTTAAGAACGTTAAAGAAGGTCTTAAAGATAAAGACCATAATAAGGTATATCATGCCGCCCATAAAATAAAGCCCACGCTCGACCTGTTGGGCATGGACCTGGCGTATGATGATGTGCTTAATATTGAAAAATGGACCAAGGCCGAAGGCAAGAAGAAAGAGATTAAAGATGTGGTAGACAGCCTTAAAGAGCTGGTAAAGCTGGCAGTTAAGGAAATAAAAAAAGACTATAACCTGTAATTATGAAGGCAGCTGTAGTAACCGTAGGCGATGAAATACTTATAGGCCAGATTGTAGATACCAATTCGGCTTATATTGCCAAAGCTTTTGATAAGATAGGTATAGGTGTTTATGAAATGCTGTCTATAAGCGATGAGCGCCAGCACATACTGCAAACCCTTGCTTTTTTACAAAACAGGGTAGACGTTGTGGTAATTACCGGTGGCCTGGGCCCTACAAAAGACGACGTAACCAAAACCACCCTTTGCGAATATTTTGACGACCACCTGGTGCGCAACGAAGCTGTTGAAGCCCATGTGGTAGAACTTATAGAAAAAGCCCTGAAACGCACCGCCAGCCAGATAAATAAAGACCAGGCGCTTGTGCCCAGTAAAGCTAAAGTATTGCATAATGCTTTTGGCACAGCACCGGGCATGTGGCTAAAGCGGGGCGATACCATATTTATATCGCTACCGGGTGTGCCTTATGAAATGAAAGGGCTTATAGATAATGAGGTGGTGCCAAGGCTGGTGGCCGAGTTTGAGCGTCCGTATATCATTCATAAAACTATAATGACCTATGGGCAGGGCGAGAGCATTGTTGCTGAACGTATTGCCGAATGGGAAAATAACCTTCCGGAGCATATAAAACTGGCTTACCTGCCAAGCCCGGGCAAAGTGCGCCTGCGGCTTAGTACCCGCGGTACCGATGAGGCTTTTCTGCGAAACGGTATTGAGGTAGAGGCTGCAAAGCTTAATGATATAATAGGTGATATTATTGTAGGTTTTGACGAAGATGAAACCATGGAAGTGGTTTTGGGCAGGCTTTTAGCCCAAAAAGGCAAGACCCTTGCCGCTGCCGAAAGCTGCACAGGTGGTAAAATTGCACAAATGATTACCAGTGTGCCGGGTTCGTCGGCTTATTTTATGGGTAGCGCCGTTACGTATGCTACCGATAGTAAAGTCAACATCCTGAAAGTAGAGCAGCAGCTTATAGATGTATTTAGCGTGGTAAGCGCTAAAGTGGCCGAAAGTATGGCGGTTAATGCTAAAAAGTTGTATAAGTCTGATTATGCGGTATCTACTACGGGCAATGCAGGTCCGGCAAAAGGCGATGCAGCGGCAGAGGTGGGTACGGTCTACATCGGTATAGCTACTCCAAACGGTGTTACGAGCCATAAATTTGAGCTTGGCCAACCACGCGAAAAGGTGGTTGCACGGGCGGCTGAAAAGGCGCTTGAACTCATCTATCAGGAAATTTTAAAAAACTGATAAAAAACTAGTTATTTGTATTTGCGTAATACTTTTATTTTTTGTTTCTTTGCACCCTGATTTTGAATAACGATAATAAAAGCGAAAAATAATGTCTAGAGTTTGTGCCCTTACCGGTAAAAAAGCGATGGTTGGAAATAACGTTTCCCACGCGATGAACAAAACTAAACGCAAGTTTAGCGTAAACTTAGTAAAGAAGCGTTTTTATCTTCCTGAAGAAGACAGGTGGATCACTCTAAGGGTAGCAGCTTCTACTATCAAAACTATTAACAAAAATGGTATAGCCGCGGTTTTAAAAGAGGCCAAAGCTAACGGGTTTATTAAATAATCCTGTTTACACCTCATTAAATATTAAGCACGATGGCAAAGAAAGGTAACAGAATCCAGGTGATTTTAGAGTGCACCGAGCATAAAGCTTCTGGTGTGGCCGGTACTTCAAGGTACATTACAACAAAAAACAAAAAAAATACTCCGGACAGGCTTGAAATCAAAAAATTCAACCCAATCCTTAAGAGGGTAACAGTTCATAAAGAAATTAAATAATTAGGTCATGGCAAAGAAAACCGTAGCAACCCTTCAAACAGCTTCAAAGAGGCTAACCAAAGCTATCAAAATGGTTAAGTCGCCTAAATCTGGTGCTTATACTTTTGTTGAAAGCGTTATGTCTCCTGAAGAAGTGGATGCATTTCTTAAAAAGAAATAATATCCCAAACAATATATAGAAAAGCTACTTTCCCATAAGAGAAAGTAGCTTTTTTATTTTCTATCTTTACCGTTGGAAAAACAAAGACTATACTAAAGCATGAACTTCTTTAAAAAAATATTTTCTTCTGAAAAGAAAGAGACTCTTGATAAGGGGCTTGAGAAATCTAAAACTTCATTCTTTTCTAAACTCTCTAAAGCGGTTGCCGGTAAAAGCAAGGTAGATGATGAGGTGCTGGATAACCTTGAGGAGATACTTGTGGCCAGTGATGTGGGTGTAAATACAACCCTTAAAATTATTGAGCGTATTGAGGCCCGTGTATCGCGCGATAAATACCTGGGTACGGATGAGCTTAACGGCATATTGCGCGAAGAAATAGCAAGCTTGCTGAGTGAGACCAATACCGGAGAAGCTACTGATTTTGAAATCCCGGCCAATAAAAAGCCATATGTAATAATGGTGGTGGGTGTTAACGGTGTGGGTAAAACCACTACTATAGGTAAACTGGCTTACCAGTTTAAAAAAGCAGGTCACAATGTAGTGCTTGGTGCGGCAGATACTTTCCGTGCGGCAGCTATAGACCAGCTCCAGGTGTGGGCAGACAGGGTAGGGGTGCCTATTGTGCGCCAGCAAATGGGTAGTGACCCGGCTTCTGTAGCGTTTGATACCCTGCAAAGTGCCGTGAGCCAAAATGCCGATGTGGTTATTATAGATACTGCAGGGCGTCTTCATAATAAGGTAAACCTTATGAATGAACTGGGTAAGGTAAAGCGTGTAATGCAAAAAGTGCAGGAGGATGCTCCGCACGATGTTTTACTTGTTTTAGATGGCTCTACGGGCCAGAATGCCTTTGAGCAGGCTAAGCAGTTTACGGCTGCTACAGAGGTAAGTTGCCTGGCGGTTACAAAGCTTGATGGTACGGCTAAAGGTGGTGTAGTGATTGGTATATCAGATCAGTTCCAGATTCCGGTTAAATACATTGGTGTTGGCGAAGGTATAGAAGACCTCCAGGTGTTTAACAAGTTTGAGTTTGTAGATTCTTTCTTTAAATAAAATCAAAGGCCGCATTTGCGGCCTTTTTTATGCTTATGTGTATATGTCTTTAAGGGTAGTGAATTATATAGTGGTGTGCCTTGCCGTGCTTGGTGTGTTATTTTGTTGGGTGCAATATCTGGAAGCAAAACGGCTTTTAAGTAACCCGCTTATACCACAAGGTTTGATGGCAATTCATTTTAAGCGAATGGTGCTTTTTACGGCTTTATTTTTGGTTGTAGCAATGCTTCAGTTGTTGGCTGTTTATTTTAGGAAAGGGCGGCTTGTTGCTGCTGTTTTTGGTATTATTGTAATTGCTGCTGCCGTTGTCTTTTATCCGCTTGTGATAGGGTGGTTTTTAGAATAGGCCTAAATGGTATTGTGTTTTAGCTGTCTTCTTCTAACGCTAAAAATAAATCCTGTAAATCTCCATTGAGGGGTGTTGCTGAACTTTCGGTTTTTAGGGTAAAATGTTCTGGGTTGTTGGTTAAAAATGAAGAGCTGTCAAGTATTCTGAATAGGTGTTGTGTTGCACTTACCTGAATCATTCTTGTGTAGGCTAAGAATAATTCCTATTTGATTCTGTTGAGTTTTCTGTGTGGTTTGATATTTATTCCGTATGGGGTCTTGAGTATCTGTAGGTTGATTTAAAACAGTCTGGTAGATGTTGTTTGTTTATCAACAACCAGGTTTCTTATTTCGGATACAAAGTCAGTATCTTTATATTGCTCAATGTATTATATGCTAAAAAAGCCGCTCTATAAAATAGAGCGGCTTTAAGTGATTTTAAACCGGTTGCGTCTTAGTTAAGGGCAGCTACGTGCCTTGTAAGCTTAGACTTAAGGTTAGATGCTTTGTTAGCGTGGATGATGTTTTTCTTAGCAAGTTTGTCTATCATAGAGATAACACCTGCAAGTTTATCGGCAGCTTCGCTTTTTACAGTAGCTAAACGTATAGCTTTGATAGCGTTACGTGTAGTTTTGTGCTGATACCTGTTAAGTACCCTTTTCTTTTCGTTGCTCCTTATCCTTTTTAAAGCTGACTTATGATTTGCCATTGTAATATTGTCTTAAAAAAATCAATAATATTTTAATTGTAGTCCATACGGGAATCGAACCCGTGTTACCAGAATGAAAATCTGGCGTCCTAACCCCTAGACGAATGGACCGTACTCTCAGTAAATTGTTGTAGCCCGTGGGGGAATCGAACCCCCCTTACCAGAATGAAAATCTGGCGTCCTAACCGATAGACGAACGGGCCAGTAGTTGTTCTCTAATGCGGATGCAAAAGTACAACTAATTTCCACTTCTGCAAGAGTTGAGTGAAAAAAAATGCAAAAAATTTTAATAAGCCCTGGCAAACAGCACTCTACCGGCGCTTGGTTTTCCGGTAAGTACACACGTGCCTGCTTCTTCTTTCCTGTCTAAAGGAATACAGCGTATGGTGGCCTTTGTAAGGTCTTTAATTTTTTCTTCGGTTTCAGGGGTACCATCCCAATGGGCCGATACAAAACCGGTCTTGTTTTCAAGCACGTCTTTAAACTCGTCAAAAGTATTAACCTCTGTTATGTGCTCTTCGCGGAACGCAAATGCCTTGTCAAACAGGTTTTGCTGCATTTTTTCAAGTGTGTCCTGTATGTAGTGCACAATGTCTATGCTAATAACCGTTTCTTTGGTAAGCGTGTCGCGCCTGGCTACTTCAAAAGTACCGTTAGCAAGGTCGTTTGGCCCAATGGCAACACGTAGCGGCACGCCTTTAAGCTCATATTCGTTAAACTTCCAGCCCGGTTTCTGGGTGGTGCGGTTGTCATACTTAACGCTAATGCCCACTTTGCGCAGGCGGGCTACCAGTTGGTTGGCTTCTTCGCTTATCTGGGCAAGCTGTTCGTCGCCTTTGTAAATAGGTACAATAACCACCTGTATAGGCGCCAGGTTTGGTGGTAGTACAAGGCCGTTATCATCACTGTGGGTCATGATAAGCGCGCCCATAAGGCGGGTAGATACACCCCATGAGGTGGCCCATACGTGCTCCTGCTTGCCTTCCTGGTTGGCAAATTTTACATCAAACGCCTTGGCAAAGTTTTGCCCCAGGAAATGCGATGTACCTGCCTGTAGCGCCTTGCCATCCTGCATAAGGGCTTCAATACAATAGGTTTCAACAGCACCTGCAAAACGCTCGTTGGCTGTTTTAACGCCTTTAACCACCGGTATTGCCATAAAGTCCTGGGCAAAATCAGCATATACGTTCATCATTTGTTCAGCCTCTGCAATAGCCTCTGTTTGCGTGGCGTGTGCGGTGTGGCCTTCCTGCCAAAGAAACTCGGCAGTACGTAAAAACAGGCGTGTGCGCATTTCCCAGCGCACTACGTTAGCCCATTGGTTTATAAGCAGGGGCAGGTCGCGGTAGCTTTGTATCCAGCCGCGGTAGGTGTCCCATATAATGGTTTCAGATGTTGGCCTTACAATAAGCTCTTCTTCAAGCTTGGCATCGGGGTCTACTTCAATGGTTTTTCCGTCTTCGCCGGTTTTAAGGCGGTAGTGGGTTACCACGGCACATTCTTTTGCAAAGCCGTCTACGTGGCTGGCTTCTTTGCTGAAATAAGATTTAGGTATAAACAGCGGGAAGTAAGCGTTTTGGTGGCCGGTTTCCTTAAATTTCTTGTCCAGTTCGGCCTGCATTTTTTCCCATATAGCATATCCGTATGGTTTTATAACCATACAGCCCCTAACGCCCGAATTTTCGGCGAGGTCTGCTTTTACCACGAGCTCATTATACCATTTGGAATAATCTTCGCCCCTTTTAGTTAAATTCTTACTCATCGTAATTTATTTGGCACAAATATTGTTATTTTTATACTTTGAAAATAGTTAGGCAAAACTAACCTATTTTTAGCCCGTTTCAAAGACAATAAAAAAAAATGCAGAGACTATGAAAACAGATAATTACATATGGCGCCGCCTGTCCCTTTTTTCGCTAATGGGGCTTGTGGGCCTTGCTGCAGCATCGTGCAGCTCTTACCAAAATGCCGCTTATGACAATGATGGCGTTTATGGCTCTGTGCCACGCGACAGCGAAGGCAACCCTGTATATACATACAATGACGGAACCGTTGCACAATATAACGACGGGCAAAATACCGGCCAGAATGTAAATGGCTACAGTGCTTATTTTCAGTCTCTGCAAGATGAGTACCCTGTAATGACTGATGTAGATAATTATAGTTCTTATAACGATAGTGCTGCCACAGGCAGCATCCAGGCTTATACAACCGCTTATGGCGGCTGGGGCGAAAGCAGCGATAATGTAACCGTAAATGTATACGGTGGTTATGGCGGCTGGAACAACTGGGGCTACCCATACTATGGCGGCTGGGGCTGGAACAACTGGGGCTGGGGAGGCTACGGTTGGGGTGGCGGCTGGGGCCTTGGCTATGGCTGGGGCGGCGGCTGGTATGGCGGCTGGGGCTGGAACAACTGGGGTTGGGGTGGTTACCCTTACTACGGTTGGGGCGGCGGCTGGGGCTATCCATATTATGGTGGTGTGCACTATGGTAACGGTTATGGCTATGCCGGCAGAAACGTGTCTTACCACCAGGGAGGACGTGGTGCTACTGGCAACGGACGCAGGCCGGCTAATATTTACAGCAGCAGGCGTACAAGTATGGCAGGTACCACACGTTTAAACAGCAGGGCTACTTCTAATAGCGGTAGGCTTACCTCTAACGGAGGCAGGGCTGTAAGTAATGGAGGCAGAACTGCTATAACAAACGGAGGAAGGACTATAACAAACGGAGGAAGGACTGTAATTACAGAAGGAAGAACAGTAAATAGCGGAAGCGGAAGAAATGCTACAACAGTAAGGAGTACTACGCCTACAAGAGCTACTAATGCTACTCCTGCAAGAGGGTTTAATAACTCATCGCGCAATACAACACCTACAAGAAGCTACACGCCAAGTAATAATGCACCATCACGTAGCAGCAGCCCAAGCATGAGCTCGCCTTCACGCAGTAGCGGAGGCAGTATGGGCGGCGGACGCAGCGGCGGTGGCGGCTTTAGTGGCGGCCGTGGCGGCGGAGGCGGTGGCCGACGCGGATAAGACATTAAAAATATTTACGGCCCTGTGTTATTTTCCTGAAAAAGAAAAGTACACGGGGCTTATTTTTTACCCTCAATTAAGATTTTACATGAAACAATATATATATGCCGCAGCACTGCTGGTGGCTAATGTTGCGCTATATGCCCAGGGCGACCTTAATACCGCTGCCGACGCAGTGCGCTATTCTCTTGATAATACTACCGGTACTGCACGTTTTAGGGGGCTTGGCGGTGCTATGGGGGCTGTGGGTGGCGATCTTTCTGCTATGAGTGTTAACCCGGCAGGTTCGGCTATTTTTAATTACAATACCGGCACGGCTACCGGTGCTGTTTATAATGTAAAAAATAAAGCCAACTACTACGGTACCCATACTACCGATAAAGATTCTTCGGTAGACATGGCCCAGGTGGGCGGGGTGTTTGTATTTAATAATGCTAATGAAAACGCATTCCTGCAAAAGTTTACCCTTGGCTTTAATTATGAAAACAGCAATAGTTTTGAAAACAGCCTGTATATGGCCGGTACAAGCCCCAACTCTATAGACCAATACTTTTTGGGCTATGCTAACGGCAGGGGAGGCAGGCCTGCGGTGTCGCTCAACACCCTTAATACCGGCAATTATAATTATATGACATTTGCCGAGCAGCAGGCTTACCTTGGTTACAATGCCTATGTTTTTAACCCCACTACAGATGGCAGCAATACTCCTTATGTAACTAATATGCCCCAAACGGGCAATTATGCACAGCAAAGCCGGATACAAAATACAGGTTATAACGGTAAGATTGCCTTAAACTTTGCCACACAATTTAAGCAGAGTGTGTATTTAGGTATAAACCTTAATATACACGTTACCAATTATGTAAATAACATAAGCTTTTACGAAGATACCAATAACCTTTCTTCGGGCGGTATGCAGGAGCTACAGTTTGATAACAGGCGTTATACTTATGGTGGCGGCTTTTCGCTTGATTTAGGTGGTATTGTAAAAATAACCGAACAGCTTAGGGCAGGCCTTGCCTGGAAATCGCCTACATGGCTAAGACTTCAGGATGAAATAACCCAATCGCTGTATGCTTATTGCCCGGAATGTGATGCAAGCACAAGTAATGGCAATATTATCCTTGACCCGGGCATGACTTATATTCTTGATGATTATACCGTGCGCTCTCCCGGAAAATGGACGGGTAGCCTTGCATACATTTTTGGTAAAAGCGGCCTTGTTAGCGTAGATTATGCACTGCAGGATTTTAGCAATACGCGTTTTAGCAGCAGCCGTTATGGCTATATAAACGATGAACTGAGCCAAACACTTGATATGGCCGGAGAACTGCGTGTGGGTACTGAGTGGAGGGTTAAAAACTTCAGTTTCCGTGGGGGATACCGCTTTGCGCAAAGCCCTTATAAAAACGGCACTACCGTGGGCGACCTTCAGGGATATTCGGGTGGTGTAGGTATTAGTTTTGGCGATTCAAAGCTTGACCTGGCTTACAGCTGGTACCGCCGTGATGCCGATGTGTCTTTGCTGCAACAGGGTACTGTTGATGCCGCCCGTGTGCAAAGCACTAATAACAATATTGTACTGTCTTATACTATAGATTTGTAATTTAGATTCAAAGATTTAAAGATTTAAAGATTGAAAGATCTTTTTAGTATAGCCCTGAAAATTTTTATATGCTCAATTTATGTTTTCTTGAATTTGTTGTTTGTGATTTGAAATTTGAAATTTGTTTTTTTGACTTTTAACTGCTTTATTTCTTTGAGAACCAATAAAAAGCGTACTTTTGCACTCCAATTTTTCAGAATTTCATGAGAACCAAGTCGTTAAAAAAGAACAAGATAAATGTAATTACGCTGGGATGTAGCAAAAACGTGTATGACAGCGAAGTGCTTATGGGACAGCTGCGTGCAAGCGGCAAAGATGTTACCCATGAGGCTCCCGCGCACGAAGAAGGCAACATTATTGTGATTAACACCTGCGGATTTATAGACAACGCAAAGGAAGAGTCGGTTAACATGATTCTGGAATATGTAGACAAAAAAGACCAAGGCCTGGTTGACAAGGTTTTTGTTACCGGGTGTCTTAGCGAGCGCTACAAGCCCGATTTACAAAAGGAAATTCCTGATGTAGATCAGTATTTTGGTACTACCGAGTTGCCACTATTGCTTAAGGCACTTGGAGCCGACTACAAGCATGAGCTCCTTGGCGAACGCCTTACCACCACACCTAAAAACTATGCCTATCTTAAAATAGCCGAAGGGTGCGACCGCCCTTGCAGTTTTTGCGCAATTCCGCTTATGAGGGGCAAACACGTTAGCCAGCCTATTGAAAAACTGGTTAAGGAAGCCGAGGGACTTGCTAAAAACGGTGTTAAGGAGCTAATTCTTATAGCGCAGGACTTAACCTACTATGGCCTTGACCTGTATAAAAAACGTAACCTTGCCCAACTGCTTGAAAACCTTGTAAAAGTAGAAGGTATTGAATGGATAAGGCTGCATTATGCTTTTCCAAGCGGTTTCCCTATGGATGTGCTTGACCTTATGAACCGCGAGCCGAAAATCTGTAACTACATAGATATTCCGCTACAACATATATCAGACAATGTACTGAAAAGCATGCGCCGCGGAACAACATACGAGAAAACCACAAAGCTGTTAAAGGAATTCCGCGAACGGGTTCCGGGTATGGCTATACGCACCACGCTTATTGTGGGCTATCCGGGCGAAACCGAAGAAGATTTCCAGATCCTGAAAAACTGGGTAGAGGAGATGCGTTTTGAGCGCCTGGGCTGCTTTACTTACAGCCATGAAGAAAATACCCATGCCTACCTGCTTGAAGACGATGTTCCTGCTGATGTTAAGCAACAGCGCGCCAACGAAATTATGGAGATACAGTCGCAAATTTCGTGGGAGCTGAACCAGGAAAAGATAGGTAAAACCTTCCGTTGTATTATAGACAGGAAAGAAGGGAACCATTTTGTGGGCCGTACCGAATTTGATAGCCCTGATGTTGATAATGAGGTGCTTATAGATGCTTCTGTAATGTACTTAAAAACCGGCGAGTTTGTAAATATTACGATTACCGATGCTACCGAGTTTGACCTGTATGGCCTTCCTACAGACAGGCCACATAACTAATATACTAAAGCTGAAGTGCAAACTTTAGCTTTTTTTATTTAAGTTTGGACAACTAATAAATTGATTATGAAATTAAAGCTATCATACCTGTTTTTTGCATTAGCACTTTTATTTGCTGCTGATGGCTTTGCCCAGGTAGACCGCCGTATTGCCCCTAACCAGTATAAGAGGCAAAAAAGTAAAGACAAGCAAAAAGATTTTATACAACAGGCAGCTGATTACTACAAAAAAGAACTGAAGCTTGATGACTTTCAGGCAGCAGCCGTTAGGGAAATTATGGAAGCCGAACGCGACCAAATAACCAGCCTGAGTACTGACCAGGAAACTACTGTAGCTGAAAGAAAGGACAAGGCAAAAGCAATATACGACCGTATAGATGGCAAGATACTTCCGCTGTTAAGCGAAGACCAGAAGAAAAAATATAAAGAGCTTCGTAAAATAGAAGACGAGCAGGCTGTTGACCTGGAGTCAGACAAGTAAGAGGCCGTAATCGCGCAGGGTAGTAACAGGCTTGCTGTACCAAAAAGGTTCAAAATCGTCTAAACCTGCGGCTTCAAAGCTTTGTTTTGCCTGTGCAAAAGTTGTGGGCTTTTCGGCAAGGGCAAGCTTTTCAATAAATGATGTAAGCCACTGGCCTTCAGGTGCAGGGGTTTGAATTGTGAAACTTTCTTTTTTATCGTGAAATACAAGGGCTGCCATTTCAAACTGGCGGCCTTTTTTGTTTTTTGTAAAGTATGAAATAGCAGGGCTACTGCCTGTCCATACCAGTTTAGCAGTGGGTTTTATGCCAAAGCCGTCATCTTCCTGAAGTACGTTGTAAATATAATCGTGCGGCACCTTTGTGCGGGGCACTTTAAACTCAAACCAGTCCTGCAACGGATAGTCAAAGCAAATGCCGTGCATATAGTTAAACAGCGATTTCTTTAAACCATAGCTAAATTTATCGTGGTTGGTGCCGGTACTGTCGGTAAACATAATATCGTTATTGGCAAAGCTGCCTACAATATCGCTGTCTTTTACCACGCTGAATTTTTCGGGTTCAATACCTACGGGGCTGTGAGCTGTCATGGCAAACTGGTGCCAGAAACCGCTTTGCAGTATGCCGGTTTCAAACATCTGGCGCACCATTTCCAGCGAATCTATGGTTTCCTGCGCCGTTTGTGTTGGGAAACCATACATTAAATACGCATGTACCATAATGCCCGCCTGGGTAAAATTTCGGGTAACGCGGGCCACCTGTGCTACGGTAACGCCTTTCTGAATCAGGTCGAGCAGGCGGTCGCTGGCCACTTCAAGTCCACCTGAAACCGCAATACACCCGCTGGCTTTTAGCAGGCGGCACAAATCAGCTGTAAAGCTTTTCTCGAAGCGAATGTTTGTCCACCAGGTTACGGCCAGGTTGCGGCGTAGTATTTCCAGGGCCACTTCGCGCATTAGCGCGGGTGGTGCGGCCTCATCTACAAAATGGAAGCCGTTTTGCCCGGTTTGCGCCATGAGCTGTTCCATGCGGTCTACCAAAAGTTTGGCAGCCACAGGTTCGTATACGCGAATGTAGTCTAACGAAATATCGCAAAACGTGCATTTACCCCAATAGCAGCCATGTGCCATGGTAAGTTTGTTCCAGCGGCCATCGCTCCACATACGGTGCATGGGGTTTACAATTTCTATAACCGAAATGTAGTGGTCTAAAAGCAGGTCGCTGTAATCGGGCGTGCCCACATCGCTCTGTTTGTAATCGCGGCAGCCGGAGTTATCAATATATTTTACTTCTCCGTCCTGAAGCGCAAAGGTGCGTTTCAGCTGGCTGATGTCGCGCCTGCCTTCAATATGTTCTATTAAACATTCAAGGGGGCTTTCGCCATCATCGAGCGTAATAAAGTCGAAAAACTCCATTACACGGGTGTCGCTTAATGAACGCAGTTCGGTATTGGGAAAGCCACCGCCCATAGCTGTTTTAGCGTTAGGGAAGTGCTGCTTTATGTATTGCGCACTACGGAATGCTGCATATAAATTCCCCGGGAAGGGCACTGAAAAGCATACTAAATCAGGGTTGACGTCTGTCAGGCGGCTGTGTAGTATGCCAATTAAAATCTCATCAATATACGTAAACGGCTGTTGCAGGGCTTCGTACAGCTCATCAAAACTATTGGCCGAACGCCCCAGCCTTTCGGCGTAGCGGCTAAAGCCAAAGTGCGGGTCTATGCACTCTACAATCAGGTCGGAAATGTCTTCAAGGTACAGCGTGGCAAGGTGCTTGGCCTTATCCTGAACGCCCATACTGCCAAAAGCCCAGTCCAGCTCTTCAAGTTGAGCAAAACGCGAGGCTTCGGGCAAAAAATCTTCGCTACAAATAAGGTGCGCCAGCGTGGGGTTTTTGCCCTGAAGAAACAGCATAACGCTGTCAATCGTCTTTAGGTACTCGTTTTTAAGGGCGAGTATGCGCTGAGAGTTGGGGGTTGGGGGTTGGAGGTTGTTTGAAAGTTGTATGCGTGCAAACAAATCCTGTAATCCTGATTTAGAGAACAGCCTGAGTATTACCTCAATACCTAAATCGGCCTGCACGGCGGCAATGCCTTTGGTATTAAGGAAACCCTTTATATAAGCCGTGGCCGGGTAGGGCGTGTTGAGCTGTGTAAAGGGCGGGGTTATCAGCAGGGCTTTGGTACTCAAAACTATAGATTTTTAGGGTGCAAAAGTAGTGATTATTATGGTTCAAAAGGTGTTAATGTTGTGAGGGGGAGATTGAGTATATTTACTAAATCCAACCTTTTTGCTTTTTTAGGTATCTACAATACTATGAGGTATTTAATTTACATATTGTTTTTATCGGGAAAAGCGTTTGCACAGCAGGATAGCGTTCAGGTTACAGTGCGTAATATTGAGGTACGGCCTAACGCTACTTTTTTGCAGACTATTCAAAACTCAATGCCCAACCATAATATTGTAAGTGGTGAATATCTCAATACCTATATGCTCTCCCAGGCTGATAAAGATTCAATCTATGCAGCGGCCTTTAGCAGTCAAGTGGTGCAGGATGCTATCAATAATAAGTTTAGTGGTAGGAGTAAATTGATTGAAAAAGGATATGAGTTGGAATTAATCAGCCTACTGAAAAACGATAGCATAAGTAATACAGATAAAAAGAACCTTCTTATTGAGCGCATACTTTCAGATTATGATTACAATAAAGAGAATAATATTAAATATCATGTTCCGTTTTGTGGTGATTATCCAAAAAATAAAAAATCAGCTATTACTTTCTTTAGATGCCGGACAATAACCGATTACTCTTATTGCGGTTATATTATTGATGGTGTAACTTATATAGCAGTGAGTTTAGAACATATGCAAAGATTGATAAATAAACTGCGGTTAATTGAAATGGCAACTATTGATGTACAGCCTATAGACGAAGTTAAGATTATTACAACCCAGCCACGTGCAATGATTTTTATTACAACCAAACCCAACTAATCTAAAACCATCAATGTATTTATTTTTGCGTACCTTTACGGCAAAATAATATTCAAATGCCAACCGACTGTATCAGCTTTCAGGATTCGGGATATTTTAGCCCGCTCATTGTAGATTACCTTAATCAACACCCTAACCTGAAAGACCTGTACCACCGGTTTCCCACCCTCCAAAATTTTAAGCTACAGGCACAGGAAAAGCAGCAAAACTACCCGGCACACCACCGCGCCGTTTTGGCTGATGCCCTAACCCAACAATACACCAGCCTTGAGCCGTACATTATTACACAGCAAAATATTGAGCTGCTGCGTAAGGATAATACGTTTACTGTAGTAACCGGCCACCAGCTGAACCTGTTTACCGGGCCGCTGTATTTTTTGTATAAAATTGTTTCGACAATAAACCTTGCCAAACAGCTTAAGATGGCTTACCCGGAATATAATTTTGTACCCGTGTACTGGATGGCTACCGAAGACCATGATTTTGAGGAGATAAACTACTTTAACTTCCGCGATAAGAAGATAAAATGGAACCGCGAAAGCAACGGCCCTGTAGGAAGACTTAATAACGACGGACTTGATGCAGTGCTAAATGCCTTTGCTACCGAGCTTGGCCCCGGCAACAATGCCAAATGGCTTACCGAACTGTTTGAAAATGCCTACTTAAAGCACAGCAACCTGGCTGATGCCACGCGCTACCTGGCGAACAAACTCTTTGGTAAGCACGGCCTTGTAATTGTAGATGGCGATGATATAGCCCTGAAAACCCTGTTTGCGCCTTATGTGCAGGAAGAGTTGTTAAGCCAGTCGTCTCACCAAAAGGTAGCCCAGGCTACTGAACTTTTAAAAGACTACAACATTCAGGTAAACCCCCGCGAAATTAACCTGTTCTACATAGAAGACACGCTTCGCGAGCGTATTGTTTTTGAAGGCGGTGTGTACCGTGTTAACAATACCGGTATTACCTTCACTAAAGACGAAATTATAGCTGAAGTTAAGGCCAACCCTGAGAAATTCAGCCCAAATGTGATTATGCGTCCGTTATACCAGGAGGTAATACTGCCCAACCTGTGCTATATAGGCGGGGGAGGGGAACTGGCTTACTGGCTGGAACTGAAGGCGTTTTTTGCCTATTCAGGCGTAACGTTCCCCATATTGCTGCTACGTAATTCGGTGCTTGTAGCTACCCAAAAACAGGCCGATAAGCTGGATAAGCTGGGCTTGTCGTGGGCGGATGTGTTTAAAAAACAACCCGACCTGCTGAATAATAAAGTACAGGAGTTATCGGAATTTAAGCTGGATTTTACCGAACAGAAGCAGTTCCTTACCGCGCAGTTTGAAAAGTTGGCTGCTATGGCAGAGAAGACCGACAGCACATTTACAGGCGCTGTAAAGGCCCAAGAACTGAAACAGCTGAAAGGATTGGGTAACCTTGAAAAACGCCTGCTGAAGGCCGAAAAACGCCACCATACCGATTCCCTTGCCCGTATTGCTGCATTGCAAAACGAGCTTTTCCCTAACCACAGCCTGCAGGAGCGCAGGGATAATTTTTCGGCGTTATATCTTGAATATGATGGTAAGTTAATTGACGCATTGTTTGCAAATCAAAAACCACTGGAGCAGGAATTTAATGTGGTGGTTTTGTAGTGTAACAGACGTTCTGTCGTTTTGAGGGCAGCGGAGTCGAAAAATCTCGTGATATTATGAGAATTTATTGAGATTCCTCCACTCCGCTGCGCTTCGGTCGAAATGACAAACGGCACTCAATAAAAAAGCGCATCGATTGATGCGCTTTTTTATTGATATACTTGCGTTTATTTTTTCAGAACTTCATCAGCCATTCTTTCAGCTTCATCAATAGTGTAATATTTCAACAAACCTGAATCACTAAGCCTCAAGATTTCTTCAAGCTCAGCTTTATCCTTTTGATATTGGTCTGAAAATTTCACGCTGTAAATAAATTATTCCTCAAAGCCCACGTGCTCAACGTCGTGCACAAAAAGTTGCTTAATGTCTTCAGTCAGTTCAATTAGGTCGTTGGTTACAATGCTCATAGTGGTGTGGGTATATTAAGTTATAAATCAGTTTCAAAATTGTTTTTTAGAACGGTACATCATCATCGCCCGGTCCGGGGCCGTTCATGTTGCTGCCAAAGGCATCGTTAGCACTTGGCAGGTTTTTGGTTAAAAAGTCGTTGGCACTGTTCATGCTCGAAGGCAGTTCGTCAAACGGCGACCCAAAGTCGTCAAGGTTGTCAAATTTACCCAGTGAGCCTATGAATTTCAGCCTGATGTTGTCCAAGCCACCGTTACGGTGCTTGGCCACAATAAATTCGGCCTGGCCAGCTGTTGGGCTTTGCTCTTCATCATCCCACTCTTCAATCTTGTAGTATTCAGGTCGGTAAATGAACGATACGATATCCGCATCCTGTTCAATCGCACCTGATTCCCTAAGGTCAGACAGTAGCGGGCGCTTGCTGCTGCCACGGGTTTCTACCGCACGCGATAGCTGTGATAGTGCAATAACCGGCACGTTAAGTTCCTTTGCAAGTGCCTTAAGGTTTCGCGAAATGGTAGAGATTTCCTGTTCGCGGTTACCGCCGTTTTTGCCACTGCCACCGGCTGTCATAAGCTGAAGGTAGTCAATTATAATCATCCTGATGCCGTATTGCGAAGACAAACGCCTTGCCTTGGCACGAAGGTCAAATATAGAAAGCGATGGTGTGTCGTCTATATAAAGCGGGGCTTTTTCAAGGTCTTTTACCTTGATGCTCAGCTGTTCCCATTCGTGTTTTTCAAGTTTACCGGTACGCAGCTTTTCTGATGACAGCCCGGTTTCGCTTGATATCAAACGGGTAATAAGCTGTACGGATGACATCTCTAGAGAGAATACCGCTACGCCATGCCCGTAGGTAATGGCAATATTACGCGCCATTGAAAGTACAAACGCTGTTTTACCCATACCTGGCCTCGCCGCTATAATGATAAGGTCGCTTGGCTGCCAGCCGGATGTAAGCTTGTCAAGGTCATGAAACCCGGTTGCAACACCACTTAGGCCTTCTTTACCGGCAATTTCCTCAATGCGCTTCTTGGCTTGTATAACAAGGCTCTGTGCGGTTTCAGAACTACGTTTAATGTTGCCTTGGGTTACTTCGTATAATTTCGATTCAGCTTTATCGAGCAGGTCAAATACATCAGTAGTTTCATCATAGGCCTCTTCTGCAATTTCAGAAGAGATGCGTATAAGGCTGCGCTGTATATACTTTTGCAGGATAATACGTGAGTGGAACTCAATGTGTGCCGAAGACGATATTTTTTGCGTAAGCTGTATCAGGTAGAAATCGCCACCGGCCAACTCCAGCTTGGCATTCTTTTTAAGCTGCGCTGAAACCGTTAAAAGGTCAATGGGCTGGGTATCGTTAAAAAGCTGTACAATGGCCTCATAAATGTGTTTGTGCCCGTCTTTATAAAAGGCATCGGGCTGCAGGATGTCTATCACTTCATCCACACCCTTCTTATCTATCATCATGGCGCCCAGTACTGCCTCTTCCAGGTCGAGCGCCTGCGGGGGCAGCTTACCTTTCTCAAGGTTGATTATGGTCGCTTTATCTACGCGAACGGGGTTTATGTTCCTGATATTTTCCATATCGCTAATGTACTTTAATTTGGCTTTTTTTGGCTTAACGTTTTGTTAATATAAGGCTGTTGAAAACTTTTGGTTTATTGTTGAAAACCCAAAAAAAATCCGAAGCAGCAAGGGCTCCGGATGATTTTAGCTTTTATATGAGCAGGTGTTAATTATTCCTTAAACTCGCCCATTTTACTGTACTTATCCATCCTTTGCGCCACAAGTTCGGCTGTTGATAAGTCTTTCAGCTCATTATATGCTTTCATAATATACTCTTCAACGCTTTTAAAAGTGGTTTCCCTGTCATAGTGGGCGCCTCCAAGCGGTTCAGGTATAATATCGTCTATCAGTTTTTGTTTTTTCATGTCAAAGCTGGTAAGCTTAAGTGCCTCTGCGGCCTGCTCTTTATATTCCCAGCTCCTCCATAATATAGAAGAACATGATTCCGGCGATATAACCGAGTACCATGTGTTTTCCAGCATGTATACCCTGTCTCCAACGCCTATGCCCAGTGCACCACCCGATGCTCCTTCGCCTACAATAACGGTAATGATAGGGGTTTTAAGGCGGCACATTTCAAAAATATTGCGTGCAATAGCTTCGCCCTGCCCACGCTCCTCAGCCTCAAGGCCTGGGTAAGCGCCCGGGGTATCTACAAGGGTTACTACAGGAATGCCAAATTTCTCTGCCATTTTCATAAGCCTAAGCGCTTTGCGGTACCCTTCAGGGTTAGCCATACCAAAGTTGCGGTACTGCCTTGTTTTAGTATTAAAGCCTTTTTGCTGGCCAATAATCATAAAACTCTGGCCGCCTATTTTGGCAAGCCCGCCCACCATTGCCTTGTCGTCTTTAAAGGCGCGGTCGCCAAAAAGTTCAAGGAAGGTATTGCCCGTTAGCGCACGGATGTGATCCATGGTGTATGGGCGGCTTGGGTGGCGCGACAGCTGCACCCTTTGCCATGCGGTAAGGTTTTTATATATACTTTTCTTAGTATCGATAAGCTTTTTCTCTATTTGCTTGCAGGTTTCGGTAACGTCTACGTTGCTCTCCTGGCCTATGATGGTGCATTTGTCCAGCTGCTCTTCAAGTTCCTTGATGGGAAGCTCAAAATCTAAGTACTCCATAGTAAAGGCTTTTATTTTTGGTTAAAGGGGCAAAGATAAAGATTTCTGTGTGAACATACCACACGCACCCGTCAATTAGTTGCCGTTTTGGGTGCGGTTTTTCAGTACGCCGTTGAGTATCACGGTGCTGAGGATTATTGCTGCGCCCAGGTAGAACGTCCAGCCCATTTTTTCGGAGTCTTTAAAGGCCCACAGTGCAAGAATAATCCCATAAACAGGTTCAAGATTTATGGTGAGCATCATGGTGTAAGGGGTTACGGTTTTCATGACCTTTACGGCGGCTATCTGGGCATAGGCCGTGCATATAGATGCCAGTATAAACAGCCACAGCCAGTCTGAACCCGAAATGGTAAAGAAGCTACCGTTAAACTGCCCTGTAAACAGCAGGTAGAGCGAAAAGAAAAAGATACCGCCCAGCAACTCATATATAGATATGGCAACCGGGTTGTGCTCTTTGGCAAACTTGCCGTTTATGATGGCAAAAATTGTAGACAGCAGTGCCGAAAGCAATGCCGTGAGCATGCCCCACATATAACTGCCGTGTGAATTGAATATTATACACAAACCCGCTATAACCAAAAGGCCAAAGAATACCTCATACAGTATAATTTTGCGGCCGTAGAGCAGGGGCTCTAATAATGATGCAAAAAACGCCCCCGTGCTAAGGCATGCCAGGGTAATGGATATGTTGCTGATTTTTATAGCGTGGTAAAACGTGAGCCAGTGCAGCGCTATAATAAGCCCGGCAATAACAAACTGAAAGAGTGTTTTGCCCGATACTTTTAAAGGTGTTTTTACAATAAAGGCATATATAAACATTATAGCTACTGCAATACTCATGCGGTACCACACAAGGGGCATGGCGGGCAGGCTAATTTTTTTGCCAATAACTGCGGTAAAGCCCCACACAAAAACTATTAGGTGCAGGTGCAGGTAGTTTTTAAGCCTATCTCCTTGCATTGCGCAGCAGGTATATGGCCAGTATGCCGAATGCTATGTTGGGTATCCATACCGCAAGCAGGGGCGGCATGCTCGATTTTTCGGCAAGGGTGCCAAATATTTTGTCGAAGAAAATGTAGATAAACGCAAGGGCAATGCCTATAGCCAGGTTTACACCCATACCGCCACGGCGCTTCATACTACTAACCGCCACGGCAATAGTGGTAAGTATAAATGCTGAAACAGGTATGCTCCACTTTTTGTATTTTACCACAAGGTAGGCGTTAAGGTTGCCGCTGCCGCGTTTGGTTTCGCCGTCAATAAACTCATTAAGCTCCTGTGGGGTCATGGTTTCGGCGGCATAAATGGTAGGGGTAAGGTCATCGGGCTTAAAGTTGAATTTAAACGTTTTGCTCGATTCGCTTTCCAGCTTGTCTTCCATTTTGCCTATAGTGCGCTTTTTATATCCCGAAAGGGTATAGGTGCTGTCTTTAGGGTTCCACTTTATAGAGTTGGCATTTATAATGTAGTCCAGCTCCTTATCTTCTTTCTTGTCTTTATTAACCTTTGATTTTTCGAGCTTAAAGTTGTAGCCACTGTTAGTTGTATAGCTAAAGCTGCTTACATATACGGTTTCAGTCTCGCTGATTTTCTTGTACACCTCGGTAGTCTTCCGGACTTCTTTACTGGAGAGGTAGGTATACCTGAAATCGTTAAAACCTTTACTGGCCGCAGGGTAAAAAAACATACCCATAAGCAGCGCCAGCACTGATATTATAGATGCACCAATAATGTAGGGGCGTAAAAACCGCGTAAACGATATGCCCGAGCTCAGTATAGCTACAATCTCGGTATTACTGGCCAGCTTGCTGGTAAACCATATAATGCTCAGGAACAGGAATATGGGGAAGAGTAGGTTGGCAAAATAGATGGTAAAGTCGCCATAATAGGCCGCTACTTTTACAAAAGGTACTTTTTTGTCGAGTATCTTATTGATTTTTTCGGCTACGTCAATCACTATCCCTATGGGGATAAACATAAGCAGCATTACAAAAAAAGTGGCCAGGTAGCGCTTAAGAATGTACCAGTCTATTATTTTCATTAGGTTGCGGGTTGAGAGTTGGGGGTTGAGAATAGTTAGTTCTTTTGAAACTCGCAACCCTCAACTCCCAACAAAATAACTATAGCCTTTGGCTCATTTGTTTTACCATCTTTTCTTTCCAGGCATAAAAATCGCCTGCAATAATATGCTCGCGCGCCTGGCGTACCAGCCACATATAAAAACCAAGGTTGTGAATGGTGGCTATCTGCTTGCCCAAAAACTCGTTGGCGGCAAACAGGTGGCGCAGGTAAGCCTTGCTGTACTCGGTATCAACAAATGTTATGCCCATTTCGTCAATAGGGCTAAAATCGGCCTCCCATTTCTTGTTTTTAATGTTTATGGTACCGTTTGCAGTAAAAAGCATACCGTTACGGGCGTTGCGCGTAGGCATAACACAGTCAAACATATCTACCCCAAGGGCAATGTTTTCAAGAATGTTTATAGGCGTGCCCACACCCATAAGGTAGCGTGGCTTGTCTTCGGGTAGTATGCTGCACACCACATCAGTCATTGCATACATTTCCTCGGCCGGTTCGCCTACAGATAATCCGCCAATGGCGTTGCCCACTGCACCTGCATTGGCAATATATTCGGCGCTTTCTTTACGTAAATCCGTATAGGTACTGCCCTGTACGATAGGGAAAAATGCCTGGCTGTAGCCATACTTATACGGCAGTTTGTCAAGGTGCGAAATACAACGGTCTAACCAGCGGTGTGTCATGTGCATAGAGCGCTTAGCATAACGGTAGTCGCACGGGTAAGGGGTACATTCGTCAAACGCCATGATAATATCGGCGCCAATGGTGCGCTGAATTTCCATAACGCTCTCCGGGCTGAAGAAGTGGTAAGAGCCGTCTATATGGCTTTTAAACTTTACACCCTCTTCCTTAATTTTTCGGTTTGCCGAAAGTGAGTACACCTGGTAACCGCCGCTATCGGTAAGGATGGGCCTGTCCCAGTTCATGAATTTATGAAGCCCGCCTGCCTGTTCCAGCACATCAAGCTGTGGGCGCAGGTACAGGTGGTAGGTATTGCCAAGAATGATGTCGGGGTTAATTTCCTGTTTTAGTTCGCGCTGGTGCACGCCTTTAACGGTGCCCACAGTGCCCACAGGCATAAATATAGGGGTTTGTATAGCGCCATGATCGGTAGTAACTACACCGGCACGGGCTTTAGACGCGGGGTCTTTTGTAACTAAGTCGAATTTCATGCGGCAAAGATAGGAAATTCAGAATTCAGAATTTTAGAAATTAGAATGAGTACTTGTGCTGATGTGTGCAACAACTAATGTGCTGATTGTATCTCAAATTTCAATATTCTGATAATCTTAAAACCGCTATTTAAACTTCCACTCAAATTCATCTTTCTGGTTAATAATGGCGCCTACCTCAATACGGGTTACTTCACCAAATTCCACCTGAACCAACAGCCAGTTGGCTTCATTAAAATAAGCTTCGGTAATATCGCTGGCTTCTTTTTCAAAATCTTTAATGCCTGCCCCCGAGAGGGTTTTGTAAACGGCATCCCACGGCTGGCCAATAGCCGTGCTGCCCAAGAGTTCTAAATTTTGTGCACCGCCAATTATGTAGCCCAGCTTAAAATCTTCATCGGCATAAAACGTAAGGCGCAGCTTGGTATCATTATACTGGTATACGGTGTTTTTTTCGTCGTCTTTAAAGCGCCTGGTGGGTTCGCCCAAAAGTGCCACAACGTCTTTTTCTTTCATGCCGAAAAGCAGCTGGCCTATACCGGATTTTAAATTGATCTTCATTTGTTGAGGGTTATGTGTTGGGAGTTGATTTTAAAGTTTATCTCGCAAGGGATAAAATTACATGAAATTTATATTATAACTATTTATGAGGGTAACAACTTGTAAACAACCTGCAACTCCCAACCTAAAAACAATTTATCGTGTTACATACACCCAGCCCACAATAGGTTCGGGGAAATCAGGGTCGTTAAGTTCCAGTACAAAATAATAGGTGGCGTTTGGTACGGTGGTGTCTTCGCTGCCCACTTTGGTAACACCGGCAACAGCATCCCAGTCTTCCTTGCTGTGGTCTCCCGTCCACACCAGGTTGCCGTAGCGGTTGTAGATGCTCATTTTAAAATTAAGGAACACGTTGCGCAGGCCTTCTACAAAAAAGGTGTCGTTATAGCCATCGCCGTTTGGCGTAACATAGTTGTAGGTAACCGGGGCGCATTTTTTTGTATTCAGCAGGAATGATGCCACAGTATAGCAGGTGCCGTTATCAAGCCGCACATAAATGCGCTGCGGGTTTTGGGTTGTTAAAAATGCCAAGGTGTTGGTTATGGGGTTAAGCCCCTGGTCTGCCTCTGCCTGCGAGTGGTGAAAGCTAACCGTTTCATTGTCATAATTTTTAAGGCTTTCGGCGTAGGCCGAAAAATCAAACGTAGCCAGCCCCAGCCCTTTATCGCACACTACCACATCTTCGGGCTGTACCAGTTCAGGGCTAAGCAATAGGTTTGTAGGTTGTGTAAAACCATTGTTTACTTCGCTTATTTCCATAATTATTCCTGTGCCGTCGCCTATATCATCGGCCACTATGGTCAGGTCAAAATCAACAGGTGTACCCAGCGGAACGGTAAGGGTAATAAAGCCCTGTTCGCTTGCCCCGGGAATAAGCTCGCCCACGGTTTCGGTATATTCTATAAATTCGCCGTTTACGTAAAAACTTACGGGGTTTCCCGCAGGCATGGTTAGGGTGCCTATGTTGCTTATGGTGTAGTGCACGTGCAGCTCGCGCGAGTTGCACTGGCGGTAAATATCGTCTATTGCAGAAACGGCATCAGCACAGGGAATGGCAATAAGGTCAAACTGCGTGATGCCATAGCAGCCGTGCTCATCGGTAAGGCGCACATAAATGGTTTGCGGGTTTGATGTAGATTCAAATGCCGTAATATTGGTTATGTTACCTATTCCTTCTGCGGCGGCTTCAGGACTTGTGTAAAAGGTAACTTCATCGGTTGGGTTTATTTTCAGCGATTCGGCATAGGCCGAAAAGTTAAACGTGCCGTGGTCTTCATACAGGCTGCAGGCTTCAACATCATCTGGCGTAGCAGGAGTAGGAGATATCCACAGTGTACCGTTAAAAGTTGCAGTATTGTTATCTTCTTCAATTTCGTCTACGGTGCCTGTTCCCGTACCGTTGTCATCTACCACAAACTCTACTTCAAAATCAAGCGGCTGCCCGGCGGGTATGGTAATGGTATAGGTGCCTGATTCGCTGCCGCCAATAGGCAGCTCGTTCTGGGTATTAAAAGTGCCATAGAGGGTGCCGTTAAGGTAAACGGCTACGGGTGTGCCGGCAGCAAGGGCATCGGTAGCCTCATCAGTATTCTGAACGGTGTAATTTAGGGTTATGGCACGGCTGTCGCATGCCTGTTCAATACTGTTAATGGCCACAACGGCATCGGGCGCTATGCTAAACAGGCGGGTAACAATGGTGTTAATCATTACAAAATCGGCCCCGGATGTAAGCTTTATCTGTGCCGATGTATCTCCAATATTTACATAAGAAGATATGTCATAAATATCAAGGTCCATATTCCAGAGGTTGGTGGCCCCGGTAACGGTATTGGTGCTGTTAAAGGCATTTGTAGAAGGGTTAAGCGTGTTGCTCAATGTGTTTCCGTTTATGGAGAGGCTTTCGTTATCGTTAAGTGCAATATCGCCCTCCCAGGCTACAAAGCCGGTGCGGGCACCCAGGTTGTCTATTATATTAAGGCCGCCCAGGGTAATGTTTACCTCATTTGGCACAAACTGCATGCCGTCATAAATATTAACCTGGTTAAACTCTATGTTTTCGTTTTCATATACTATAACAATAACCCATCCGCCAAAGTTTGTACCGTTTCGGCAGTACAGGTTTTGCATTGCCGGTGTGTTTTGGTTTATAACATCGGTAAGGTCAAGGTCGGCCAGGGTATAGGTACCATTGCCTGTTGTTTGCACCTGGGTGGTAATGTTTGCAAATGCCCCGAAAAACGGACGTGAAAGGCCGTCTCCGCCACCGTTAAAAATAACATCAAAGCTGCGTTCGGCTACTATTTCTGTACCGTTAAGGGTAACTTCAAGGTCGCCCGTGCCGGAGCCTGCCCAGTACAGGTAGGCGGCCTTAACCACATCTGTACTGTTAAGGCTGAGGTTAGCCGATGACGATGTTAGTATGGTGCACGGCGGGTAAACGTTGTTTAAATATTTGTTGGTTTCGGTATTGAGTGTATTGCCAACAAAGGTAAAATTGTACCTTCCGTTAAACTGTTCATAAAGGGTAACAGGTACCTGGCTGTGGGCTAATAAAGTATAAAAAAACAGCAAGGCAATTAGGCGTAATTTTTTATTCACAGCAAAATTTTTCCCTAAAAATAATCATATTTTACCAAAGCCCAATTTTTTGGCTAAAACAACATTTGCGCCGCTACCCGTGCAAGGCCGATTAATTTGTTTATTTTTACCCTAAAATTATACCTTTTGTATACCGTTAAGCACTATACCCCCGATGATTTTGAGGCCTGGAACAGTTTTGTAGCCCAGAGTAAAAACGGCACATTTTTGTTTAACCGCAATTTTATGGAATACCATGCCAGCCGGTTTACTGATTTTTCGCTCATGGTGCTTGAGGGGCAAAAGGTTGTGGCATTGCTGCCGGCCAACAGGGTGGGCGATGTTGTTTACTCTCATGAGGGGTTAACCTATGGTGGCCTTATTTTAGGGTTTAAAACCGGTACAGAGGCCGTGATTATTATTTTAAGGGAGATATTAAAATACTATGAAGCCGCCGGTATAAACAGGTTGTTTATAAAATGTATTCCTTATATATACCACAAAATACCGGCACAGGAAACAGAGTATGCCCTTTTTGTGGCAAAGGCTACCCTTGTGCGCAGGGATAGCTACTCAGTACTGGAGCCGCAGGCAAAACCGCTTATAAACAGGGAGCGTAAGAGGAGTATTAACAAAGGCATAGCCAACAACTTGGTTATAAAAGAAGGTGCCGGCTTCAGGCCTTTTTGGGAAGAAATATTAATACCTAACCTACAGCACAAACACCAGGCCATGCCGGTGCATACCGTTGAAGAAATGGAATTGTTGCACTCTCGCTTTCAGGGCCTTATACTGCAGTTTAATGTATTTGACGGCGATACCATTGTGGGTGGGGCTACCCTTTTTGATATGGGCCATGTTATACGCCCGCAATATATATCGGGCAATGCCGATAAAAACAGGCTGGGCAGCCTTGATTTTTTGTATAATTATTTGATAAACGAACGCTTTACCAATTATAGGTATTTTGATTTTGGCCCGTCTAACGAGCAACAGGGGTTAAAGCTTAACGCAACGTTATCGCACTGGAAAGAAACTTATGGCGCGCGTGCCGTAGCACAGGACTTTTATGAAGTGCAGGTTGCAAACCATATTTTTCTAAACAATGTTTTTATATAACCTTATTCAACAAAACCACTTTTTTTGAAGTTGATAAAAAAAATATTTAAAAACCCATTACTCAGGCTCTCGTCACTCAATACGGCCAGTGTGCTTACCCGCATATTTGGCGGGCTTATTGCCAGTAAGGTTATAGCTGTTTTTATAGGGCCTTCGGGGCTTGCGCTTACAGGAAGTTTTCGCAATTTTCTTACTTCGCTTGATGCCTTTAGTACACTTGGGCTTCAAAACGGTGTTATTAAATATACTGCCCAGTATGAAGAAGACAGGCAAAAACAATATGAATCGCTTTGCACCGCCTTTACCCTGATAGCTATTGCAGTTTTAATTATTGCGGCATTGCTTGTAGTGCCTGCCCAAATGTGGAGTTATAGTATTTTTAACGGCAACACAACGTATGCCTGGGTTTTTAGGCTTACCGGGTTTTTATTGCCATTTTATGCTGCCAGCCTGTTGTTTATGGCTGTATTAAACGGTTATAGCTGCTTTAAGCAGGTAATTAAAATAACCATTGTTACTAATGCTGTAGGTGTTGTTGTAACAGCATTAATGGTATGGCAGCTTGGAGTTGTAGGAGCATTTATGGGCCTGTTGTTTACCGCTTGTACTACCTGTTTTTTTTGTGCAGCGCCCGTATACAAATCAACCGGGGGTTTTGCATTTTTAAAACGCAGTTATTTTAATCCCGGCCTTATTGCACCATTACTAAATTATAGCCTTATGGCTGTGGTTACGGCAGTGTTAGGTTCTGTTATATACATAGCCTTACGAAACATGATTATATTGCGCAGCGGTGCAGCCCATGCAGGTTATTGGGAGGGTATAAACCGCTTGTCTACTTTTTATTTAATGTTTATAACCACATTTTTAAATGTTTATTTTTTGCCGAAACTTTCTCAGGCTAAAGATAATGCGGGTATAAAAAGCATTTTTGTTGAATATTATAAATATGTATTGCCTCTCTTTGCATTTGGGCTTGTACTGGTGTATGTGTTGCGTGGTTTTATAATAAGGTTTACACTTGCCAAATCTTTTATGCCCATGGAAAATTTGTTTGTGTGGCAGCTTGCAGGCGATTTTTTTAAAGCCTGCTCACTTATACTGGGACAGTTGTTTTTTGCCCAAAAAATGACCCGCGCCTTTATTGTTACCGAAATAGTTTCGTTTGCAATACTTTACATTTCCGGCAGTATTTTTATTTCGGCCTATGGTGCAGAGGGAGGCGTAATGGCCCATGCATTTACATATTTTGTTTATTTTATTACGCTTGCTGTTTACTTTAGGAAGAAATTATTGTAATTACAGATCCTTCGACCAGGCATCTATATACTTACCCGCAATATTTATATAATTATGCTCTTTTTCTATAAAAGCACGTGCACGCAGGCTAATTGCGGTTATTTCGGCAGGGTTTTCTATCAGGTGGCTTAGTTCACCGGCAATAGCCTGTGCATTGGGCAGCGCGTTTATAGCTACAGGCCGGGTAAGGTTATAGTATTCATTAAATTCTTTTTCGGCACCGGTAAACACCACTTTGCCTTTGGCCATAGCTTCGAGGGCATTATAGCCCTGGTCATAAGCATATACCTGGTCGAGTACTATGTGGGCAGTGTTGTATAGGTTTATGTAGGTAGCATAAGGCACGTTTTCGGCTATAATAATTTCGACCCTTTCGGCATACTTCTCTTTAATTATTTGTAGTGCTTCCTCAAAAAAAACTATGCCCTTTGGGTAGTAGGTCCAGCGGTTTATGCCAAGAAAAATAATTATTTTTCCGGATGTGCTTAAAGGAATATAAGGCAGGGGCGTAAGGTTTATAGGGTTTGCTATTAACCCTAAAAACTCCGGCCTGCCCAGGTAAGGCAGGTAATAATCCATATCTGAGGCTATAACCCCCTTAATGTTTTTTACCAAAAAACCATATAGCTTTTTATGCCCGGCTGTGTTGTATGTGTTAACGTAGCTATAGTACTTTTTTAAGGAAGGGTTTTGCAGCAATGGGTCTAATATACTATACCTAAAGCCGCCATTTAACATAAACTGTAATGTAAAATAGTCTATGCCGCAGCACAGCATAAAGGATTTGTTATTTTGGGCTAAGAGCTTTTTAAGAATTTTAAGTTCAAAGCCGGGAGTGGTTTTTACAGGGGCTTCGTTTATAAGTTGCACCACATCAAAACCCTTAAGGTTTTTAAGCAGGCGGTTAAAGCGTATGCCCCGTTCTATGGTGGCAAGGTCAAATTTTGTAAGCCGGTACACGGCCTGCCTCAACTTGTTTTGCAGCCCTTTAGATACCCATTTTGCTTCATAAGAATAATCAGAGGGATATTGCTTAAAGCCATCTCCGTCGCCCACAAGTACAACAGTATGCCCCAGTGCGGTTAGGCCTTCTTTTAGCGAATTGTGCAGGCGGCTGTATTCGCCCACAAGCAAAATGTTCATAAATGTTTATATTTGCTTACTACAACAAATATACCTTAATGCTACAAGCTAAACAAACCAAATTGCTCCTGGTAGGCGACAGCCTTGCCATTGGTGGTGCAGAAAAGGTCCATGCGGTCTTATCGGGCTATTTTGCAGCACAGGGCATAGAAGTGCACAACGCTGTTATTGAAGACATGGTAGCCTACAACTATAGCGGCGCTTTGCTTAACCTGGGGCTGCTTAAAAAAAAACATAACGGCCTGATGCTTAAAATTAAGCGTGTTGCGCAATTGCGCAGTTATATAAAAAAACACAGGTTTGATTATATTATAGACTTCAGGATGCACTACCGCCCGTGGCAGGAGCTTATAATGGCGCGTTTTGTGTTTACAGTACCCACGGTTTATACCGTACATTCTTATGTAACACACTGGTACCTGCCTGAAAAAAAATGGCTGGCAAGGCTAACTTACAATACTACTTATGGCGTGGTGGCAATTTGTAATAAAATTGAAGAAACCATTAAAAAACGCCATGGCCTAACCAACAGTACTACCATATACAACCCGGTTGACCTGAAATACATAGATGCAAAACTGGCCGAACCACATACACCTTTGCCCTATAAATATATTATGGGTGCAGGCCGTATGGATGTAGACAATGTAAAGCAGTTTGACAAACTTATAGCGGCTTATGCCGAATCTATATTACCCATGAGCGATGTGAAGCTTGTATTACTGGGTGATGGCGAACTGAAAGAAAAACTACAGGAACAGGCAAAACAGCAGCGTGTGGCAGACAAGGTGGTGTTTGCCGGTTTTAAAGAAAACCCTTACCCATATATGCGCGATGCCTTATTTTTTGTACTTTCGAGCAGGAACGAAGGCCTGCCCATGGTGCTTATTGAGGCCTTGGCCTGTGGCACTCCGGTTGTGTCTTTTAATTGCCTGACCGGGCCATCTGAAATTGTGGAGCATGAAGAAAACGGCCTGCTGGTAGAAGGGCAGGACTATATGGACTTGTGCGAAGCAATGGGCCATATGTATGTTGAGCCTGAACTGTACAGCCACTGCAAGGCTAATGCCCGCCCAAGTGTACAAAAGTTTGATATAAACGCTATAGGCAGGCAATGGCTGGATTATTTAAACATCAACTAAAGAAATGAATATAGAGTTTATAGATATCCCTAAGATAAAAAATGTAAAAGGCAACATAGGCGTAATAGAGCTTGATACCCTGCCTTATGATATAAAAAGGGTGTTTTACCTTTTTGATGTTCCCAGCTCGGCGCGAAGGGGAGGGCACGCCCACAAAAACCTGAAACAAACCATGATAGCACTTTCGGGTAGTTTTGATGTGGTGCTTAAAGACGGCAAAAGCGTTAAGAAAGTTACACTTAACAAGCCCGATGTAGCCATGCTGGTGCACAATAATATATGGAGCGAACTCGAAAACTTTTCATCGGGTGCGGTGTGTATGGTTATAGCATCTGATATTTATGATGAGTCTGACTACATACGCAATTATAAAGACTTCAGGGCTTATGTAAAGGAGCTTAATAAGTAGTGGGGTTAACCCCCTTTTTAGCCAGTATATTTTTTATTTTCTTAACCAGCCTGTGCACAAAACCGGGAGCGGCCAGTAAGGCGCGCTGCTTGTAGTTAAGGCTGGCGGGGTTAAGGTTTACCAGCATTTTATTGTAGCCTTGTGTGTTGCCTTCAAGCTTGTACCAGCGCGCAAAAACATACCGGTAAAAATCAAGGTAGCGCTTTATATCAGGGCGGTTATGGGCAAGGGGCTCATATTTGTCAAAGTCAGGAACAACTTTTCCTTTCAGGCCCTGGCGGGTCATCTGGCCGGTGTTATGAACAAAAGTCATAAGGGGCTCGTGCCAGTAGGCCAGTTTAAAATAATAGTTGGCCCTTATGTTAAAGTCAACATCTTCGCCAAAGGTTATGGTTTCGTCATAATAACCCGCTTTTTCAAAAACTTCTTTTTTTACACAAAGTCCGGATGGGGCATAAATGGGCTGCCTGAGGCTGCTTTCATAAAAATTAGCTACTATGCCTGTAGAAAGGTTAAACGGGTGCTGTATTTGTATGCTGCCCGGCCATGATTCTACATAATTTACACCAAAAATACCGGCTTCGGGAAACCGTTTTATAAGCAGGTTGATTTTTTCGAGATACGAAGCATCCAGCAGGTCATCGGCATCTAAAAAGGCTATGTAAGTGCCCGCAGCGTGTTTTATCCCGGTATTGCGCGTTGCAGAAAGCCCCTTGTTTTGTGGGTGTGAAAATATTTTTATGCGGGGGTCTGTAAATGAGCATGCTACAGCCATGCTGCCATCTGTACTTACATCATTTACCACTATAACTTCAAAGTCAGTAACCGTTTGTGCCAGCACACTTTGCAGCGTTGCAGCTATAAATTCTTGCTTGTTGTATAATGGAATGACTACCGAGAAAAGGGGCATAGCATTATTTTAAGGTACACAAATAACCCAGGCGGTATACATCAAAAACAGTCATGCGTGGGTGCGGACCCAGCAGGTTGCGGCGCATTTTTTTATTAAAGGTACAAAAGGCTTTTGCGGCAAGGCCGTCTAAACCCAGCTTTTTAAGCCTGAGCCACATGGCGCCCAGCCTTATATGGCCGGCAGGCAGCAGGTTGTGGTCTATAAGGTATTTAAACCCCTGCGTGGCCTCTTCGCTTTTGCGTAAAAATATGGCGCTGCTTTCCAGCCCGTTGTGGCACACGGGGTTTTGTATGTGCTGTACCCTTATGTTAGCCTGGCTGAGGTTGTAAGCAAAAAGGGTATCTTCATAGCGCAGGTTGGGTATTTCTTCGTTAAACCGCACCTTGTCAAAAACACTTTTGGCAATGGCAAAGTTAAGGGTAAGAAATGAGCGGTAAGGCTCGTCTTCGCGGGCGTTGGCCATAAGGGCTTCGCGCTGGCGGCCGTATACCCAGCGCAGCAGCTGGTCCTGCGGTGGTTTTTTCTGCTGGTACTCAATACCGCCATACACCACTTTTTCTTCGGTGTTGAGGTATTGCAGGTACTGGCAAATAAGGTCTTGCGTGGTGGGCATGGTATCGGCGTCCAAAAAAAGGAGCCAGTGGTATTTTGCCTTTTTGGCCAGCAGGTTGCGCATTTTGCTGCGGCCCACGTTTTGCTGCAGCAGCTTGTAGTAGCAATTGTCTATAAGCGCTATTTGCTGGTTTTTGCTAATGGTGGCATCATCTGTACTGGCATCGTCAAGCACTATAACCTCAAATTCTATATGCTCGCGCTTTGCCTGAAACTGGATTTCCTGCACCAGTGGCAATACATTATAATTGTATGTAGGAATTAAAATAGAGAGCATCTACACCGTTCTTTGCACCACTTCAAACAAGGTTCCGGCATCGCACTTAAGTGTTTTTGCAGGGAATTTCATAATCAGGGCATAGTCGTGCGTGGCCATAACAATGGTTTTGCCGTTCTGGTTAATTTCACGCAGCAGGTTCATAACCTCTACGCTGGTTTGCGGGTCAAGGTTACCGGTAGGCTCATCGGCCAGTATAACTTCGGGGTCGTTTAGCAGGGCGCGGGCCACGGCCACACGCTGTTGCTCGCCACCGCTTATCTGGTGTGGCATTTTGGTAGCGGCATGCTTCATGCCCACTTTATCAAGCACTTCGTTTATCTTCACGTCCATTTCGCGCTTTTCGCTCCAGCCTGTAGCCTTAAGCACAAACAACAGGTTGTCGTGCACGTTGCGGTCCGGCAGTAGCTTAAAATCCTGGAACACAATGCCTATTTTGCGGCGCAGGTAAGGTATATCGCGCTCGCGCAGCTTGGCAAGGTCATATTCCACAAAATGGCCTTCGCCTTCCTTAAGCTTAAGGTCGGCATACAGGGTTTTCATAAGCGAGCTCTTGCCCGAGCCTGTTTTTCCTATAATATACAGGAACTCCCCGTGGTTAACTTCAAGGTCTATATTGGTTAATATGGCGTTGTTATCCTGGTAAACGGTAACGTTTTTTAGCGACAATATGGGTTGAGACATCGATTAAGTGTTTGTAAAGTGTAAAAGTACGGAAAAAGTCTAAAGTCTAAAGTCATAAAGTCATAAAGTCGAAAGAACTCAGTAGAAAATATAATCATATCATTACTGTTTCGTACAAAAACTTTTGACTTTATGACTTTAGACTTTAGACTAATTCGGGTTAATTTTTGGTTAAAGGTATAACGGGCAAGCAGCTGTAATTTGTATGTTTGAATGTTAAAATATACAACCGGCTGTGGCTGCGGGCACTATACTAAAACCCCAAAAACATCCGTTAGACTAATAAGAATTGGTATATTTGGCTACCTAATAAACAATAAAAACACATGCGTAAACTTAACAGGGCACTGCTGCTATCCATACCCTTGTACGGATTAAGCCTACAGGCACAGCAATCTACCATTTACACCCACCAGCTTAAGGATTTTGACAGGGCCATAACGCTTTATAACGATAAGCAGTACCAGGCCGCGCAAATACTGTTTGAAAAAACAAAGGCTGAAAACCAGGATATGGATGTGCAGGCAGACTGCGCTTATTATATTGCCGATTGTGCCATTCACCTGAACCAGAAGAATGCCGATGTGCTTATGGAAGACTTTGTAGAAGACTATCCTACAAGCACCAAGAGCAACCAGGCTTATATAGAAGTGGCGGGCTACCATTTTAGCCAGGGCCGCTACAAGCAGGCGTTGGAATGGTATGACAAGGTAGATGAAAACGGCCTAAGCGGTGCTGACCGCGAGCGCTATAACTTCCAAAAGGGGTATAGCTACTTTAACGCGGGCGATAAAAAGCAGGCCGATAAATACCTGGAGCAGGTTAAGGATTCAGAAAAATATGGCAGCCAGGCCAAGTACTACCTGGGCTTTATGGCCTATGAGGGCGATGATTATAAAAAAGCCACCCAGTATTTTGAGCAGGTTGAAGATAAAGAAAAGTACAGCGAAAAGATGTCTTACTTTCAGGCAGATATGGCTTTTAAGGAAGGGCAGTTTCAGAAAGCGATAGACCTGGGTGTGCCGCAGCTGCCAAAAAGCGATGCGAATGAAAAGAGTGAGCTGAGCAAAATCATCGGCGAAAGCTACTTTAACCTGGGTCAGTATGCCAAGGCTATACCCTACCTTAAAGCCTATCGTGGCGATAAAGGCAAGTGGAGCAACACCGACTTTTATCAGCTGGGGTATGCCTACTACAAAGGCGGCGATTATGAAAACGCCATTACCGAGTTTAACAAAATTATAGGCGGTAAAGATGCCATTGCACAAAATGCGTACTACCACCTGGGCGAAAGCTACCTGAAAACCGGCAAGAAACAGCAGGCGCTCAACGCGTTTAAAAACGCCAGCGAAATGGAGTTTGAAGCCAAAATTCAGGAAGATGCATGGCTTAACTATGCCAAGCTGAGCTATGAGATAGGCAACCCGTACCAAAGTACGCCCGAGGTGCTTAATGCCTACATGGAAAAATACCCGGCATCGCCTTACAAGCAGGAGATACAGGGGCTGCTGATAGACTCTTACATTACCTCTAAAAACTATAAGGAGGCATTAACCCTGCTGGAGAAAGACAAGAACCCGGCTAACAGGGCGGCTTACCAAAAGGTAACGTTTTATCGCGGTACAGAGCTGCATCACGACAGCCAGTACCAGGAGGCGCTTGCCATGTTTAAAAAATCGCTTGGCGAACCGCGCGACCCATATTATACTGCCCGTGCCACATTTTGGAAAGGCGAGGAAGAGTATAACCTTGGGGCGTATAACGAAGCGCTTATAAGCTACAAGCAGTTTGCCGGTATGGCCGAGGCAAAGAACACGCCGGAGTTTAAAAACATAAACTACAACATAGGCTATGCGTACTTTAACCAAAAGGAGTATGCACAGGCTGCGCAGTATTTTGCCGATTATAACAAGTCGGCCGCAGCAAAAGGCGATAAGGTGCGCTATAACGATGCCCTGCTTCGCGAAGGCGACAGTAATTTTGCCGGCGGTAAGTACTGGCCTGCTATGGAGGCTTATAACAAAGCCATAGAGCAAAAAGGTACCGATGCCGATTATGCGTTATTTCAAAAGGCCATAAGCTACGGCTTTGTGCAGCGCCCTGAAAAGAAAATTGAAGACCTTACCAAGTTTGTTTCGGCTTACCCTAAATCGCAATATGCTGATGATGCGCTGTTTGAACTGGGTAATACCTACGTTGCCGAAAAGCAGAACGACAAGGGCCTTGCTGCTTATGACAGGCTTATAAACGAATACAAAACCAGTACTTACGTTAGCCGTGCCATACTGCGCCAGGGGCTTGTATACTATAACGCCAGCCAGGACGAAAAGGCGCTTGCCAAGTTTAAGAAAGTAGTGGCAGAATTCCCGGGTACGCCGGAGGCAGTTGCTGCGGTGGAAACGGCCCGTACTATTTACATAGACAGCGGCCGTACTGCCGAATATGCTGCATGGGTTAAAACCCTTACGTTTGTTGACGTGAGCGATGCCGACCTTGATAACGACTCGTTTGAGGCGGCAGAGAAACAGTACCTGCAAAACAACACCAAGCAGGCCATAAGCACGCTTAACCAGTATTTGGCACAGTTCCCTAACGGGATATCGGCCCTTAAAGCGCATTTTTACCTGGCACAGAGCTATTATGCCGATGGCCTTGAAGAAAATGCCACACCGCACTATGAGTATGTTATCTCTAAATCAAAAAGCGAGTATACAGAGCAGGCGCTTTCAAGGCTTAGCGAAATATACCTTAAGAAGAAAGACAGCGCCAAATCTATTGCCGTGCTGAAACGCCTTGAAACGGAGGCTGACTATCCGCAGAATAAAACCTTCGCGCAAAGCAACCTGATGAAGCTGTATTATGAGAGTCAGGATTTTGCCAATGCGGTAGTATATGCCGATAAGGTGTTGGCTAATGCCAAGACAGAAGACCGCGTTAAGAGCGATGCCATGATTATTGTGGCACGCAGCGCTATAAAAACCGGTAACGAGGCTAAGGCTCGCGAGTCTTACGGCAAGCTGCTGGCTACAGCCAAAGGCGAGCTGGCGGCAGAGGCATTGTATTATGATGCATTGTTTAAAAACAAAGACGGTAAGTTTGAAGCCAGTAATGCCGCCGTGCAAAAACTGAGCAAAGACTACAGCGGATATAAATACTTCGGGTCGATGGGGCTTGTTGTAATGGCTAAAAACTTCTACGGGCTTAAAGACAGCTACCAGGCTACTTACATCCTGGAAAGCGTTATTAAAAACTTTACGGCATACCCAGATGTGGTGGCCGAGGCCCAAAAAGAACTTGACCTTATTAAAGGCGAGGAAGCCAAGCGCAATTCATCAATCAACAAAAACTAATACCTGAAAGAAAGCCATGAAGATACACAAGATAGCTATAGTTACTTTTTTTGCGGGCATTAGCGGTGTTTTTGCCCAAAAGAAAGACGAAGACCTGGGCAGTGAGGTAGTAAATATTGTACAGCCCTACACGCCTTCTGTAAGCGATGCTTACAAGATTAAGGAAACCCCTGTTATTGAAGAAGACAAGCAGCAGGAAAAGAAACCTATTGAATACAACATATTCTCGTTCCCCGTGGCGAGTACCTTTAGCCCCGCCAAGGGCAAGGCCGCCGCGGTAGATAAAGAAGCCCGCGAAAAGCTGTTTAACAACTATGCCACACTGGGCATTGGCAACTACGGTACCATAAATGCCGAACTTTTTGTTACCCAGCCCTTAGAAGACAACCAGTATGTAGGCGGCCTTTTGCGTCACCTATCAAGCCAGGGCGGTATAGACGGTGTGGTGCTTGACGATAACTACAGCGTTACCGGCATTGACCTTACCTACGGTGTGCGCGATAAGGAGTTTACCTGGAATGCCGACCTGGGCTACCAGCGCCAGGTTAACAACTGGTATGGTATTTTTTACCCGGGCGATGCGCTGGGCGAAGGCGTTATAGACTATCCGGCAGGGCAGATACCAAATATTCAGGACCCGAAACAAACCTACAGCACGGCTTATGTGGGTGGGCGCATTACCACACGCGACGGCTTTTTTCACGATATGGAAATTAAGTACAAGCGTTTTTGGGATGGGTATGACAGCGCCGAGAACCGCTTTTTTATAACGCCATCGGTAGATATACCTATTAGCGATATGAAAATTAAGTTTGACTTTATTGCCGATTATGTGGGCGGTGAGTTTGGCCGTGACGCTATTAACGAATACAGCCACTTTAACCTGGGCGTGCAGCCGTCTTTCCTGTACCAGGATGGCGACCTGAGCGCGCAGTTTGGCGCAGGCCTGTTTTATAATATGGGTAAAATGAGCGGTGTTAGTGATAATAACTTTTACATTTACCCGCAAATTAAGGTGTCTTATAAAATTGTGGGCGACCTGCTGGGTGCCTATGCCGGTGCCGAGGGTGGGCTTAAGCAAAACTCGTATGCTGATTTTGTAGACGATAACCCGTTTGTTATGCCGGCGCTTTACATATTGCCTACCGATAATAAGTATGACATTTATGTGGGCCTTAAGGGCAAAATTGCCAACCCGGTTTCGTTTAACCTGCGTGCGGGCTATAAGAACGAGGGCGACCATGCTTTCTTTGGCACCTCATGGCTGGAAAACTATACCCTGCCTGATTTTTCGGGCGTAGACCCGTATTTGTTTGGTAACTCATTTTACCTTGTGTATGGCGACCTTAAAACCTTTAGCTTTAGCGGAGACCTTAAGGCCGATTTTAGCAAAACGGTGCGTTTTGGCATTAATGCTACCTACAACAGCTACACCACCAACTTTGATAAAGCCTGGAACCTGCCGCAAATTACCGCAGGGGCTAATATAGATGTAGATATTACAGAGAAATGGTTTGCCGGTGCCAACCTCTTTTTTGTGGGCGAGAGGGATAACTTTGTTACCACTCTTGACGGTACGCCTCCGTACAGCGTAAAACTTGACAGCTATTTTGACCTGAATGCCAATGTGGGTTACAAGTATAACGAGCGCCTTACGGGCTTCCTTAAGCTGAATAACATTACGGGCCAGAACTATGAGAAGTGGTACAACTTCCCGGTACAGGGTTTCCAGTTTATGCTGGGCGCTTCTTACAAGTTTAACTTCTAAAGCCCCAACCCCCAAGGGGAGGAGCTACACTCAAAAGATATAACCGGCGGGCAACTGCCGGTTTTTTATATATGTACAGATTTATAGTATACCCCGTTTTACTGCTAATGCCGTTGTTTTGCTTTTCGCAGGCCGACAGCGCTTATGTGGCGCCATACCCTCAAAAGTTTATGGCAACCGGCTTCGTGGCCAATAACCTGCTGATGCTAACGCACGGCGAAAAGGAATACAGCCCAAACAGCCCGCTTATTGTGGGGGCAGGCTTTTCAATTAAAAATACTATTGTAAGTGTGCGGTTCAGCCAGGGCGTGGCCAACCTGCAAGGGAGTGAATATGGCAAAACCCGTATAACCGATTTTCAGCTGCACAACTACGGGCGAAAGTTTATAACCGATGTGTTTATACAAAATTACCGGGGTTTTTATAACGAGGGTTCGGCTATAACACTGTACCCTGATTTGCGCATACGCCAAATAGGTGCCGAGGGTAGCTACCTGTTTAACGGCGGGCAGTTTTCGGCGAAGGCCGCATTTGAACAGCGCGAACGCCAGTTGCTCTCGGCCGGCAGCTGGGTGTTGGGCGGTGGCGTGTACCTGTTGCGGCTGGAATCAGGTGCCGCCGAACCGTTTATTGAAGGCGGGCGTATAGACAATTTGCAGTTTGGCGCTAACGGCGGCTATGCCTATTCGTGGGTGGTAAATGAGCACTGGCAGCTTTCGGGCATTGCCACGGCAGGGCTTAGCCTGGGGCACGACCTGGGTTCGGGCGATGGCGCATCCTTAAAAGTATACCCCACAGCACTGGCCAGGGGTGCGGCTTCTTACAGTAAAAACAACTGGGCGGTGGCCTTTACCACAATCATAAACAACAGGCTGCTGTACGCATCTGGAGATGAAGATTATACCATTACCTCAATAGGGTTTCAGCTGAGCTATGTAAGGCATTTTGACAGGCTTTTTAAGTAAAAGATATTCGCTATATTAGCGTTAAACAATCTCCTATGCTCAGCCAATTATCCATTTTTAAGCAATACCCTTTTTCTGAATATGAAGAAAACGGGTTTGATAGTGCGCATGCACAATACTGCTATTCGCTAAACCCGTATTCGCAGGATCATTATTATATTCCGGCTGCCGAAAGCTTTGTTGCGTCTTACTCTTTTGTGCAGCGGGGGGGTATGGATTTTGAGGCATATCATAAATATGAACAGCTTTACGTTACGGCCTTTGCTGAGGTGTTCGGTACGTTTGATATTATTGGGGTAAAAGATGCCAAAGAGGTGCTTTACAACGGCTATGCTGCTTTTGAGGCCGATTTGCTAAAGGCTTTGCGTGAAGACCATAGCTACGCTTTTGTTGTTAATAGCCTGGGCCTGGTTATAGATTGCAATTTTGACCTGATTGTGGCGGTGTTTGGGTATACGGCTTATAACGAAAGGGTGGGGGAGCTGCTGGATATTTTCAGGAAGCATGGGTTGTTTGTAACAGATTTGAAAGAGTGATAGGGAGGTGTTTTTTTAACCACAACGAACACAACGATTTTTCACAAAGGGCACAAGATGTAGCTACTTTAAAGTTCACCAGGCTTTGTGTTCTTAGTGTAAAACCTTTGTGGCCTTGGTGTCAAAAAAATAAATACTATTTGTTCTCAAAGTTGGAGTGGATTTTTAACCACAACGAACACAAAGTTTTTCACAAAGGGCACAAAGATTTTGTCATGACACGTACTCATAAATTTTTAAACACAAAGACACAAAGGCCACAAAGAAAAAAGCATAAGCTTTTACAAAGCTTTTATGGGCTATAAAGCATAATTATGTAGCTTGCTTTGTGGCCTTTGTGTCTTTGTGTTAAAAAAATGATGGGCTTTAACCAAGTAATCTTTAAACTAACTATGAAATGGAAAATACTTCGCAATACCTGCCGCTGTGGCTTATTACCGCTGATATACATGCACAGGACGGGCTGGACTTTAATGAGCTGGTAGAAACCCCGCAGGACGGCGATCGCTACATTGGGGCATGGGCCAATATTCTTGTGGAGGCTGCTGATATTGAGGTGGCACTGGCGGTGCTTAATGCCGGGCTTGCCGAAAAAGGCTTTGCACTAAAACGCATAGGGAGGATTGAAAATTTTGATTTTTTAATGGATGATGAAGAAGTAAAACCGGACATGGTGTACCAGGCAGAATGGCTGCTATCATCAGAATATGTGCTGCTTATTTGCGACCCTGTTTATCCGTATAGCGAAGACTGATATGAAATACATCTTTTTACTCCTTACCCTTATAAGTATAGGCAGCGCTGCGCAGGACACGCTTTCTTATGACGAAGTGGCCGTTGAAATGTCGGGAAATGTGAAAACCATTTTGCACAACGGAAAAAAGTTTACCGGCTGGCTGGCGTGGCAGGCTGATAGCCTTAATTGTATTGAAACCGTTGCACAAGGGGCAATTACGGGTAAAGAGTGTACTAAAAATGTTTATTATAAGCCAGAAATATGGGAGTTAAAACCCCACACTGCCACCTACAGGCACATTACATCGCCCACGGTAAAGAACAGTGCCCTGGTTAAAGAAGTTACTAAAGAACCCATAGGCCGGGAATGTGAAAATTGCGATACAGGATTTGTAACACAGGTAAATTATACGTTGGCCCGTAAACCCTATACCGGTTTTTCTACGGGTAAAGACAGCCTGTATTTTTATGATAACGGTACGCTTAAGTATGTTAAAACCTTTTGGGATAAGACACAGGTAAAGGAGTATACAGAGCTGTCTGACTTTGGCAGGCACGGGCGTTATGAACTGTACAGCCGCAGTGGAGAGTTAAAGCTGGAAGGCTGGTATTATTATGGTGCAAAACACGGCCCGTGGTTAGACCGAACAACAAAATATAGCCTTGTAGAGGGCAGTTACCATTATGGTAAGAAAACCAACCTGTGGTGCTATTACAAAGGTGACAAACAGGTATTGTGTGAGTTTTACAGCAGTGATAAACTGCTTTATTATTATACCCTTGAGTATTTTGAAGATAAGGTTGTTGTGCTGCGGTATGAAAAGGGGATACCCGTATCTGAAGAAACCTATAAAAACGGCCATTTAGATGAATACAGGCGGCTTGGCGGGCAATAGTTATTTGGGTTTTAAAGCGGCCTCGCGCTGTTGTATTGCCTCATAGTTTTGCCTGCGCAGGGCATAGCGCCGGTCTTCTTTTTTAGACTCAGTTTTGGTGAGTATCTTTATACCGGCAACGCCGCAGCCCACCCTATAATAGCGAAAAGGCCTTAACTCATACACGGGTTTGGTAAGGTTGTAGAAGTTGCCAATTTCTTCAAAACGCTCTACAAACAGGGCAATGGTTTGCGCTTCGGTAAAGTTATGGCTTGCTGGCGACCAGTAATTTTTATAAGTATAACTGCCGTTGTGTTTTTCTTCGATGGTATAGCCAGTGCCGTCAAAACCATCAGGCCAGCCTTTAATAAGATTATCTGTAGGTATTTGGCGTATGTTAGTGCTGTCAACAAGCGCTATGAGGCTTTTAACCGTTACAGAATCTACAGTATATGTCATACCGAAGGTTTCTTCAGGTTTATTACTGTTTATGATGTAGGTTTTGGCCCATCCATAATATTTGCCCTGGTTTTTGTACAGTACAACCGAGTTGAAGCACCATGTCAGGCGAAATGTGTAGTCGGCAAGGCTGAGTTCAACAGGCTCGAACCCAAATATGTCTGCTTGAGACCTGTTCCATTCATAAAGTTTGTGGTCAGACCCAAAACCAAAGGTAAATTGAGCTGCATCTTGTGCCTGCATTTTGGCAAAAATAAGAAAGCAGAGGAGGAGGATTTTCATAAAGGTAAATTACACAAATCTCATCTCTCATCAAAAAAAATATTTTAAATTTTAAATGATGAATTTTAAATTCGGGAAGCTAAACTTTATGACTTTTAAACTTTCGACTTTCAAACTGAATATTGAACTCCAAAAGTGAAAAATTAACGTTAAATTCAAGTTAAAATGTAAGAAATTACTCTACTCTCAATAACCTGCTCTCAGACGATTTTTTGCCATATTCAAATGTGAAGTCAATACGGCCCAAATTTAGCCCGTAGCAACCTACCTGGTTGATCATAACTTCCTGTCCGTCAAGGTTTTTTTCTATGTGTGGCTTGGGTAAAAAGGTGTGTGTATGCCCACCAATGATGAGGTCGATGTTTTTAGTGTTTTTGGCTAAAAGTATATCGCTAACCCTTTGATTATCATTCTTGTAATCGAATCCTATGTGCGAAAGGCAGATGACCAGGTCGCATTTTTTGTCTTCTTTCAGGGTACGGCTCATGTCCTGAGCTACCTCAATGGGGTTGTGGTAAATGGTTTCTTTGTATAACTTTTTGTCAACCAATCCGTTAAGTTCTATTCCCAGTCCGAACACGCCTATTTTAAGGCCACGTTTGGTAAAGATCTTATAGGGCTCTACAATGCCGTTAAGCACGGTGTTTTTAAAATCGTAATTAGCTGATACAAAAGGGAATGAGGCGTGGGGCAGCTGTGCCAGGAAGCCATCTATGCCGTTATCGAAGTCGTGGTTGCCCATGGTGGCAATGTCGTACTTCATCATGCTCATCAGCCTGAATTCCAGCTCTCCACCATAATAATTGAAGTAGGGGGTACCCTGAAAAACGTCGCCGGCATCGAGCAGGAGTACACCGTCTTCGCCCTGTTCATGCCTGATTTGCTCAATCAGGGTTGCCCTGCGGGCAGCGCCGCCCATATTGGGGTTGCGGGCATCATCTGCCGGAAAGGGGTCTATATGGCTGTGTACATCGTTAGTATGCAGTATGGTAATGGTTTGTTTTTCAGGTGCTTTAAAGCTCTGAAGGCTCATTCCGCCCATAATAAGGGCACTTCCCGCTGCTGATTTGGTTATAAAATCCCTTCTTTTCATTATTTGTCCTGTATTATGCGTTCGGTGCGTGTAACCGGCAGAGTATCAATATCTTTAAAGTAGTCAATCATCAGGTTGCGCAGCTTGTAGTCAAGGTCGTACGTTGCTACACCCTTTGCAAAAAAGGTCATTTCGTCGCCACCGTTAGCAAGGTAGTCGCTGGTGGCTACGTTGTATATTTTTTCGGGCTCAACCGGCTCACCCTGAACGCTTACCGAGGTCACAGCACCATCTCTGCTCAGGTGTACTTCCATGCCACTAAGGGGGTGGGGTTTCTTTTCTTTGGCCAGGTAACGGGCAATTTCCATAAGTTGCTCACCCTTAAGGGCTATCACTACGGTTGAGTTTTCAAACGGCATGATTTCGAAGGCAGTACGGGTGGTTACATTGCCCTTGCTTATTATAGCGCGAATACCGCCGTGGTTGAGCAGGCATACATTTACATGACGGTTTTCCCTGGCCATCAGGGCTTTATCGGCATATTGAAACGTTACATCGGCCATAAGGTTGCCTATTGTGGTTTGCCAGCCGTTAATGCTGTTGCTTTTGTCCAGTGTTTCAGGGCAATAGGCTAAAACGCTGTCAAGGTCTTTATTTATATGTTCGCGGTAGGGCTTTATAAAGCTTTCAATCTCAGGTACAGGGGTGTAGTGGTCTGTAATGGCAATTTTTTTGCCGTCTATTACGGTATTGTTCCACTTTTTGGTGCTTCCGCAGGCTATAAGTAACGAAATTGTTAAAAATGAAACAAACCTACTTGCGGTTGTTTTATACTTTTTGGGTATTGGCATTGTTGTTGACCTTTATTTCAATACTTTTGTATTCGGCAATAAAAGTACTATGTTTTTGAATTTTATTAAAGATTTCAGCCTGAAAAAGATTGTAAAGAAAACATTATCTAATTACAAGGCTGTAGCATCTAACGGAGAAATTGCCACGGTGGGCATAGTGCTCGACGAGACATACTTTAAAGATAAAGAGGCACTTATAGGTAAACTGGTGCAGGCAGGCGTAAAGCGCAGCAATATTGAAACGCTGAGCTACCTTGATAAACTTAAAAAAGGGGAACAGCCTGATTGCTGCCATTTTACACGGAAAGACATTACATCTGACGGCGATTTTAGTAAAGATGATGTAAAAGCTTTTATAAACAAGTCTTTTGATCTGCTTATAAGCTATTATGATGTAGCCAAGCCACCTCTTGTGCTGGCCACCCTTAAAAGCGGTGCAAAATTTAAAGTAGGTTTTGCAACTGTTGATAACCGCCTGAACAGCTTTATTATAGCATCGCAGGCAGAGCGGTATGAAGAATTTACGGAAGAACTTATTAAATATTTAAAAATACTCAACAAACTATAAAATGGAGTCGTTAACAGGTACCGGTGTTGCACTTATAACGCCGTTTAAAAAAGACCTTTCGGTTGATACCGAAGCCCTTACACGTATTGTAAACTACCAGGTTGAGGGTGGTATAGATTATCTTGTGGTGCTGGGCACTACGGCAGAATCGGCCACGCTTGATAAGGAAGAGAAGAAGCTTGTAATTGATACCATTGTTAAGGCAAATGCAGGCAGGCTTCCGCTTGTGCTGGGCATTGGCGGTAATAACACCAAAGAGGTTGTTGAGGAAATTAAATCGGCAGACCTGAGCGAGTTTGTGGCTATACTTTCGGTATCGCCATATTACAATAAACCCACGCAGGAAGGTATATACCAGCATTTTAAGATGGTGGCACAGGCTTCTGTGCTACCTATAATCTTGTATAATGTTCCGGGACGTACTGCGAGTAACATGCTTCCGGAAACGGTTATTCGCCTGGCAAAAGACTTTGATAATATTGTAGCAATAAAAGAAGCTGCCGGAGATATTGTGCAGGCTATGAGGCTTATACAAAATGCGCCTGAAGGTTTCCTTGTAATAAGCGGCGATGATATGGTAACGCTGCCTATGGTGCTTGCCGGTGGGGCAGGGGTAATATCGGTTATTGCCGAAGGTTTCCCGCACCAGTTCTCGCAAATGGTGCGCCTGGGCCTTGAGCGCAGGGTAGACGAGGCTTACAAGCTGCATTATGAAATTGCCGACAGTATTGACATGATTTTTGAGCAGGGTAACCCGGCAGGCATCAAGCATATATTTAAAGAACTTGGCCTTTGTGAAGACACGGTAAGACTGCCGTTGGTTAATATCAATGCCGACCTTGTATCACGCCTTAGCGCTTTTGTAAAGAAAATAAACGGTAAAGTTGTTGCTTAACCCGTAAAATATAAGGCTGCTGTACAATAAATACGGTAGCTTACAGTTTAGAAAAGGTGCCTTTTTGGCATCTTTTTTTGTAGGCTTGCGCTTGCAGAAAAAAGATTTTGTATTCTGTAATTATTAACTAAATTTGCAGTTGCTTAAAAAACAGTGGCTGCAAAAGCCTAACACATATATATGGCAAGATTTTTTTACATACTTCTTTCGGCTTTACTGCTGGTATCGTGCAGCGAGTTTCAAAAAGCGCTTAAAACTACCGATGTAAAGACCAAGTATGAAGTAGCCACACAGCTTTACGAAAAAGAGAAATACAATAAGGCAATACGCCTTTTTGAACAGATATCTAACTCTTACAGGGGTAAGCCACAGGCTGAAAAGCTGTTTTATATGTACTCTATGGCGTTATATAAAACAAAAACCTACCACACGGCAAGCTATCAGTTTGAAAGCTTTACAGCGCAATATCCTACCAGTACAAAGGCAGAAGAGGCTGCGTTTTTAGGGGCTAAATCATATTACTTCCTTGCGCCGCGTTATTCGCTTGACCAGGTAGATACTTACAAGGGGCTTGAAAAATTACAGTCGTTTATAGACCGTTACCCTAACTCGCAATACATGACTGAGGCTAACCAGCTTGTAAAGGAATTGAGGGAAAAGCTTGAAAAGAAAGCGTTTGAAATTGCCAAACAGTACCGCATGACAGCCGAATATTTTGGTGATTATAATGCGGCTATAAAATCATTTGATAACTTCCTTATTGATTTTCCGGGTTCTATATACCGCGAAGAAGCGCTTTGGCTTAAGTTTGATGCGGCCTATCAGCTTGCTGTAAACAGTGTTTCTTACCGTATGGAAGAAAGGCTTAAAAATGCCAAAGAAGATTATTATGACCTGATTAAATTCAGCTCAGAAACAAAATACAGAGGGCAGGCCGATAAAATGCTTGCAAAAATTGATACCGAATTACAAAATTTTTCAAAAAAGTAAATCATGGATTTAAAGAAGACCACTGCTCCCGTAAACACTATTACTTACAACAAGAGCAAGATTGAGGAGCCAACAGGCAATGTGTATGAGGCAATTACTATTATTGCTAAGAGGGCTAGCCAGATTAATACTGAAATAAAGAAAGAGCTTATAGAAAAACTTGAGGAGTTTGCTACTTATAACGACAGCCTTGAGGAAATCTTTGAAAACAAGGAGCAGATAGAAGTTTCTAAATTTTATGAAAAACTGCCTAAGCCACACGCACTTGCTGTACAGGAGTGGCTTGAAGACAAAGTATCTTACAGAAACCCACAACAATAATATAACCATGTCTGTTTTAAGCGGAAAGAATATATTACTCGGTATATCCGGGGGCATAGCCGCATATAAAACAGCAGGGCTGGTAAGGCTTTTTATAAAGGCAGGCGCGCATGTAAAAGTAGTCATGACGCCTGCCTCTAAAGATTTTGTTACCCCTCTAACACTCTCTACATTAAGTAAAAACCCGGTGTATTCTTCGTTTTATCATGAAGAAGACGAGAATGCCGTGTGGAATAACCACGTAGAACTGGGCCTTTGGGCCGATTACTTTATAATTGCACCTGCCACTGCCAATACTATGGCTAAGATGGTTTCGGGCAATTCAGACAACATTCTTATTGCTACCTATCTTTCGGCCAAATGCCCGGTGTATGTTGCCCCGGCTATGGACCTGGATATGTACAAACACCCTTCTACAACAGAAACATTCAGGCTGCTGGAGTCGTTTGGCAATACTATAATCCCTGCCGAAAGCGGAGAGCTTGCCAGTGGACTGTATGGCGAAGGCCGTATGGCCGAACCTGAGAATATCCTGGCTTTTTTAGAGCAGGATATTGCGGGTAAACTGCCGCTTCTTGGAAAAAAAATACTGGTTACAGCCGGACCCACATACGAACCTATAGACCCTGTGCGTTTTATAGGTAACCACAGCACTGGAAAAATGGGTTATGATATAGCCCGTGCTGCCGCAGATGAAGGTGCCGAAGTGGTTTTGGTAAGCGGGCCTACGCATTTAAAGCTGTTGCATAACAGGGTAAATGTGGTGCATGTAACGTCTTCGCAGGAAATGTATACTGCCTGTCATGAGTATTTTGATGGGGTAGACGCTGCTGTAGCAGCTGCTGCTGTGGCCGATTACAGGCCTAAAGTGGTTGCTGAGCAAAAAATTAAGAAAAGCGAAAGTACCCTGGTGCTGGAACTTGAAAAGACGAAAGACATACTGGCATCGCTGGGTGAAAAGAAAAATGGTCAGTACCTGATAGGCTTTGCACTTGAAACCGAGAACGAAATTGAGAATGCAAAGGCTAAGATTACCAAAAAAAACTTAGATTTGATAGTACTCAATTCGCTTAATGATGAAGGGGCGGGCTTTGGTAAAGCTACTAATAAGGTAACCTTTATTGATAGGGAGTTTAACCTGCAGCCCATGGAACTGAAAAGCAAGGAAGATGTAGCGGCTGATATTATAGACAAGATTAAAAAGCATTATAATGTATAAATATATACTATTACTGTTGTTTGTGGGGTTTACTGCCAGCGCGCAGGAACTTAACTGTAACGTTAAGGTTAGCTATGACCGTATTACAGATGCTAACCCGCAGATATTTAAAACACTTGAAAAGTCGTTACAGGATTTTGTAAACAATACCAAGTTTACAACCCGTAATTTTGCCCGTAATGAACGTATAGAGTGCTCTATGTTTATAAACCTTTCGGCATATAACAGCAATAATTTTAGTGCTTCATTGCAGGTTCAGGCCAGGAGGCCGGTATATGGGTCTACTTATTTTTCGCCCATTTTTAACTTTAATGATAAAGATGTCAGCTTCCGCTACATTGAGGGTGAAAACCTTACCTACAATCCCAATACGTTTGATTCTAACCTTATGTCGCTTGTAGGGTTTTATGCCAATATGATTATAGGCCTTGATGCCGATACTTTTGCGCTTGAAGGTGGTACGCCATATTATGAGGCAGCACAGGGTATTGTAAACGTGGCTCAGGGTCAGGGTAACATAGGGTGGAGCCAGCAGGACGGCAACCAGAGCCGTTACTTTTTGGTTAATGACATAATGAGTAATACGTTTGCACCTTTCCGTAAAGCTATGTATGAATACCATATAGGCGCGCTTGATAAAATGGCTGAAAACCAAAAAACAGGTAAGGAGAAAACCATTGTTGCCATAAATACATTGGCAGAACTCTACAAGGTGCGACCTAATGCCTTTATAACCCGTATATTTTTTGATGCCAAGAGCGATGAAATAGCTACTATTTTTAGTGGCGGCCCACAGGTAGATATAAGCAAACTGGTAGACACACTAAACCGTATTTCGCCGCTAAATGCCACAAAGTGGGCTAAGATTAAGTAATAAAAATATCATCATATAAAAATGCACTATCGTAAAAGGGTAGTGCATTTTGTTTTTCAGGCTTTTGCCAAAACCTTATATTTGTATTGCCATAGGCACATATTATAACCATGCTGCAAACACTCCACATCAAGAATTTTGCCCTTATAGAGCACCTGAATATTGATTTTACAGGCAATTTTAGCACCATAACCGGCGAAACCGGGGCGGGTAAATCCATATTGCTGGGGGCGCTTGGCCTGGTGCTGGGCAACCGTGCCGACCTTACTTCGCTTAAAGATAAGGAGCAAAAATGTGTGATTGAAGCCTATTTTAAAATAGGTAATTACCACCTCCGCGATTTTTTTACGGATAATGATTTGGATTATGAGGAAGTGACCATCATCCGCAGGGAAATTCTTCCATCTGGTAAAAGCCGTGCATTTGTAAATGACAGCCCCGTTAACCTGGCCGAGCTTCAGGAACTGGGTACTTACCTGATTGATATTCACAGCCAGCAGCAAACCCGTGAGCTTAGCGATGAACAATACCAACTGCAAATACTGGATGCTGTTGCAGGTAATTCAAAACTGCTTGAAGAATATAAAAAACAGCTATCTGCCTACAAAACCATACAGGCCGAACTTAAAAAGCTAACCGAACAAAAAGGCACGCTGCATAAAGAACAGGACTACAATACCTACCTGCTTAATGAACTGACTAATGCAAAGCTACAGGTAGGGGAGCAAGCTGAGCTTGAAGGCAGCCTTGAAAAACTGAGTAATGTTGAGTTTATAAAAGAGAGTATAGGTAAAGCATTGGCTGTAGCTAATGAAGAGCAGTTGGGTACTGTGCAAAGCCTTAAGGAAATAAAGGCGGCACTGCAAAAAATAAGCAGCATATCTGAAGAATATGGTGTGTTTTATGAGCGTGTTTCAAGCCTGCTCATAGAACTTGATGATGTGGCTGAAAGCCTTTCGCAAAGTTATGAAGGCCTTAGCGATGATCCGGAGGAACTGGAACGTATTAACCAGAAGTTACAGCTAATTTATTCGCTACAAAAAAAACACCAGGTGGCTACAGTAGAGGAGTTGCTTGCTATTCAGGCAGACCTGGAAAGTAAGGTAATACTGGTAGAAGGCCTTGATGATGCTATTGCCCAAAAAGAAGCCGAGGCTGAAAAAGCCAAAGCGGCAACCGATGCTGTTGCTGTAAAACTTCATGAAGCCCGCCAAAAGGCAATCCCGGTACTTACCGATAAAATTACAGCCATACTGGCGCAGCTCGGCATGCCTAACGCCCGCTTTAAGTTTCTGCTTACGCAGGGAGACACCTATTATGGTAACGGAAAAGACGCTATAAACCTGCAATTCAGTGCTAATAAAGGGACTGATTTTGGGCTGATGAAAAAAGTAGCGTCAGGCGGGGAGATGTCGCGCATTATGCTTGCGGTTAAGGCGGTGCTGGCTAATTACTCAAAACTACCGTCGATTATATTTGATGAGATTGATACCGGTGTTTCGGGTGAAGTAGCGGTTAAGATGGCCACTATTATGAAAGACATGAGTGCCGAAATGCAGGTATTTGCCATAACGCACCTTCCGCAAATTGCAGCTAAAGGAGACAGGCAGTACAAAGTATTTAAAACCACGGCAGATAACAATACAGTAAGTGAGGTAAAATTACTTACCACAGACGAACGCATCCGCGAAATTGCCGAGATGATTAGTGGTAAAGATGTAAGCGAAACGGCACTTACACACGCTAAAGCGCTGCTTAATTAGAAAATAGTATATTTGCTTCAGAATAAACAAACAGAAAATACACATCAATGATTATAGAACCAAGGATGCGTGGCTTTATATGCCTTACGGCCCACCCGGTAGGTGCTGCGCAAAACGTTAAGAACCAGATTGAGTATGTAAAATCGAATGGCGCTATAGCCAATGGCCCTAAAAAAGTGCTTGTAATAGGCGCTTCAACGGGTTTTGGACTTGCTTCGCGCATTAGCGCTGCTTTTGGTAGTGATGCCGCTACTATAGGTGTTTTCTTTGAAAAAGGTCCTGCCGAAGGTAAAACGGCTTCTCCGGGCTGGTACAATTCAGCAGCGTTTGAAACCGAAGCCCATGCTGCCGGCCTTTATGCCAAGAGCATTAATGGCGATGCCTTTAGTAATGAGATAAAACAACAAACCATAGACCTTATTAAAGCCGACCTTGGCCAGGTGGACCTTGTGGTGTACAGCCTTGCATCGCCGGTGCGCCAGCATCCGGTTACAGGTGTGCTGCACCGCAGTACGCTTAAGCCTATAGGTGGCGTGTTTAGTAATAAAACAGTAGATTTCCATACAGGTAAGGTTTCTGAAGTTACCATTCAGCCGGCTGTTGAAGAAGATATCGAAAATACCGTAGTGGTAATGGGTGGCGAAGACTGGGCTATGTGGATTGATGCCCTTAAAGATGCGGGTGTTCTTGCAGAAGGCGCTACTACTGTGGCTTATTCATATATTGGCCCTGCTGTTACTGAAGCGGTGTACCGTAAAGGTACTATAGGCCGTGCAAAAGACCACCTTGAGGCTACTGCATTTGAAATTGCTGATAAGCTTAAAGATATAAACGGCCATGCGTATGTATCTGTAAATAAAGCGCTGGTTACACAGGCAAGTTCTGCTATACCGGTTATACCTTTATATATATCGTTACTGTATAAAATAATGAAGGCTAAAGGCCTGCATGAAGGTACTATAGAGCAGATTGACCGCCTGTATCGCCAAAGGCTTTACACCGGTGGCGAAGTGCCTGTTGATGAAAAAGGGCGTATACGTATAGATGACTGGGAAATGCGTGAAGACGTTCAGGCAGAGGTTGCAAAACTTTGGGGTGATGCCACAACTGAAAATCTTGCTGAAATAGGCGACCTTGAAGGATACCGCCTTGACTTTTATAACCTGTTTGGTTTTGATGTTGCCGATGTTGACTATAAAGCAGATGCTAATGAATTAGTTAACATAGACAGTATTAAGGAATAAACATTTTTTAAATACAAAATTTTAACACTAAAGCCCCGTTTGGGGCTTTTTTTATAACGTTATAGTGCTAAAGTAAGAAAAATATAACAAGTGATTTTTAATTGTTTTAACAAAAAATATTTCTAATATGTTTAATATGTTTTGTTAATTACTGAATATGTGTTATTAATTAACAAAAAAAATGGTTTTGATGTAAAAAATCACTAACTGGTGATATTAGTCCACCTTTTTTATAGATTTATTAACTTTTAATTAATCATCACTATTTATGAAAAAATTTACTTTTCTTATTGCCTTATTATTGGTCAGCCTGACCGGTTTTGGGCAAGTATCCTACAACTACGGTTGGGAGCCTACAGGGCTTGGCAGCTGGGTTGAGGGTGGAAGTTCCGGTTGGTTTTCCAGGAACACAGCTGCGCCTTGTACGGGTACGGGAGCTGTAAGGGCTAATACCTATTACAATGGTACCAGCACCTTACGTTCGCCAAATCTTGGTACTTCAAACGGAGGTCCGGTTACTTTGGGTTATGCCTATAAGGCGCTTCTGTATGGTTCTACTACGCAAGCTGTACCGGCTGCAGAAGTTAGCCTTCAGGTTCAGTACGCCAGTTCTACTACCGGCCCATGGACAACAGTACAGGTTATTAACAGTGCTAACCACAATGAATCAGCAAGCTGCTCTGCGCAAAGCGTTACATTTACACCTGCAACAGGAGATTTGTATGTTCGCTTTATATTTACGGCAGTAGGTGAGGAGAGCGATATCCATTACTATTTAGATGATATTGCTGTGTCGCAGGGTGCGGTTCCAAGCTGTTTGGCTCCTACTGCATTAGCTTCTTCTTCGGTTGCGGCTAACTCTGCTGTTATCAGCTTTACGGCATCTGCCTCTGCACCTTCCGGTGGTTATGAATATTATAGGTCAACTACAGCTACGGTGCCTGCTGCATCAGTAACGGCTACAGGCACTATAACTTCGGGTGCTACTATAAGTGGTTTAACTCCGCTAACTACATATTATGTGTTTGTAAGGTCAATCTGTGGTGCTGACAGCGTAAGCGCGTGGAGTGCAGCTACTACTTTTTCAACCCCTGCAAGCTGCCTTCCTCCAACTGCGTTTACGTTAACTGGATTAGGTTCTGCAACGGCTTCATTTGGCTGGACACCTGCGGTGGCTAACCCGGGTTCTGGCTATGATTATTATCTTTCTACATCGTCAACTGCGCCCACGGCTACTGTTACAGTAACTGGTACCCAGGAATCAGGTGCTACATTAGCCCTTAACAACCTTACGCCGGATACCCAGTATTATATTTGGGTAAGGAGTAATTGCGGTGGCGGCGATACCAGCGTATGGACATCGAGCATAAGCTTTAGGACAGACTGTACCGCAAGTATGCCGGTAGATACTGTGGAAACATTTGCAAGCTATACCGGTGCAATGCCAGGCCCTTCATGCTGGAGGGAAGGTACAGGTATACTTGGTGCTACGCCAATTACCCTTACCGGGTCTTCAAGTACATGGACTAACGGAACTTACAATAATACAACAGGCCATGCTAACGGAACTGCCGTTACAATAAACCTGTATGGTGCCGATAATGAGTGGTTTGTTTCTCCGCCATTAGATCTTGGTACTACTGTAGATTACCAGTTAGAATATTCGGCATCTGTAGTGCCGTGGAGTGCTACAACTCCTGTAACTAATATGGGTGAAAAATTTGTGAAAGTTGTAGTATCTACAGATGGTGGTGCTACATGGAGTGAAGCTAATGTGATAAAAACATATGATAATAGCAATATTCCTTCTACAAGTATAAACGAAATTATTTCGCTTGCTAACTATACAGGTACTGTTAAAATAGGTTTTTATGCTTACAGTACAACTACGGCGCAAGACTTAAGGTTTTATATAGATAACTTTAAAGTAAGCCCAATACCTCAATGTTCTTTGCCTGTAAGCCCTGTGTTTGTTTCGGCAACAGATAACGCCGCTGTAATATCATGGACAGCGCCTGCAACTGCACCTGCCCAGGGGTATGAATATTATGTGGGTACTACAAATACTGCACCGGCGGCTACGGCTACAGCTACAGGAAACGTAGGAGCGGGTGTTACAACTGCTAACCTGTCTAACCTTACTCCAATAACTACCTATTATGTATGGGTAAGGAGTAAATGTACTGCTACACTTACCAGCGAATGGGTGGGTCCTGTAATGTTTGGTACACTTTGCGATAGTGGAGAAGTACTTACAACTACACCTGATTCTGTTTGTGGCCAGGGTGCTGCTACACTTGAGGCTACGGCTAATACCGGTGCTACTATTAAGTGGTATGCTGCTGCTGCAGGCGGTACTGCCCTTGCTACAGGAGCATCATTTACAACACCTGTAATAACAGCTACTACAAACTACTATGTGTCGGCAGGAAATGCTTCAACAGGTGTAGATAGTACAGTAGGTGCAGGTGTATCAACTTCAGATACTTATAGCAATCCGTTCTATTCACTTTGGAGTAACAACCATACACAGCACCTTATTACAGCTGCCGAACTACAGGCTGCAGGTCTTACGGCTGGTAATATCAACTCAGTTGCGCTTGATGTAACTGCTGCGGGTTCTTTGCCAATGATAGACCTTACAATAAAAATAGGTACCAGTAATGCTACGGCTATGACGGCGTTTGTGGCAAACGATGCTTTTCAGACTGTGTATACCGGTGCATCTTATATGCCAACTACCGGTGTTAACACATTTGTGTTTACCACTCCGTATAACTGGGATGGTACCAGTAATATAGTTGTTGAGTTTTGTCATGGTAACAGTGCTTCAAGCAGTACTATGAACAGGATGGTTAAGACAGATGCTACACCTTATGTATCAACGGTTAAATTTCATACCAGTGATGCAACTGCTGCTAACGTAGCGTGCGGTGCAACTACGGGTACAAACCTTGCCTCATATAGTGTAAGGCCACAGTTTATATTTAACGGTGCCGGTCTTTGTATGTCTGCCCGCCAGCAGGTAGTTGCTACAGTAACTGCTGCGCCGGCTGTAACGGTATCTGCTACAGATGCACAGTTATGTCCTGGTGAGAGCACGCAAATATCGGTTACCAGTGATAATGATGATTATACGTATGTATGGATGCCGGGTAACCTTACCGGTGCTACCCAAACGGTGTCGCCTACAGCTACTACAGTGTATACAGTTACAGCTACTGATGCTGTTTCTGGATGTGTAAATGCGTCACAATCTGTAACCATTACGGTTAACCCACTACCTACTCCAATTGTGGCTCCTGCTACCGTTGCTGTGTGTGAAGGCGGCCTTGGCCAGATTACAGCTACAGGTGGTGTAGTTACATCTACCGTATTTGCTGAGAATTTTAATGCTGCTTCAACACAATTTAGTGTTGCTGCAACTACTGGTACTGCAACTGCAGACCTGAATACTACTTATTTTGCTGAAGGTACAGGTTCTGTAAGGTTTAATACTGCCAGCGCAGGTGCTAATGTGAACTATAATGTTAATTCAAACATTAACCTTTCAGGATACACATCTGCACAGTTAACCTTTACACACATTGCAGCAATGGAGGGTGTTACGTATTCTTATGATCTTGGTTATGTAGAATATTCTACCAATGGTGGTACTACATGGTCATCATTCCCTACATCTGCTTATGCAGGTAATGGTACACTTGTTTCATATATAGGCACGGGTACTTCTTCTCCTGTAGAAGGTGTTGCTTTCTCAAGCAAAAGTTATACTGACTGGAATGCCCAGTTTACAGATGCGGCATCAACCCCGGGTACAGCACCTGCTGCTTCTCTTTGGAAAACAGAAACCATAAACATACCAGCTGCTGCATTAACGTCGCAGTTCAGGGTGAGGTTCAGGTATACTACAGATGGTTCTGTATGGTACTATGGCTGGATGATTGACGATGTTAAAGTAACAGCTCAGTCTTCTCAAATAGTATGGTCTCCTGCTGCTAACCTGTTTACAGATGCTGCCGGTACACAGGCTTATGTTGCCGGTACTGTATCGCCAACGGTTTATGCTGCGCCAACTGCTGCTGCAACTTATACTGCAAGTGCTACTAACAGTGTAACCGGCTGTAACGTATCGGCTACCGTAAATGTAGCCGTTACTGTAACTCCGGCCCCAACTGCCGATGCTACCCAAACATTCTGCGGTAGCGCTACCGTGGCCGACCTTGATGCTACAGGTACAACTATACAATGGTATACTGCTGCTACAGGTGGTACAGCGCTTACGGCTACTACTACTCTTGCTACAGGTAACTATTATGCTACGCAAACCCTTAACGGTTGCCAAAGCTTTACCAGGACTCCTGTTGCTGTTGTGGTTAATATAACGGCTGCTCCTACGGCTGATGCACAATCATTCTGTAATGCTGCCACTGTGGCTGACCTTGATGCTACGGGTGCAGGTATACAATGGTATGCTGCTGCTACAGGTGGTGCAGCCCTTGCTGCTGATGCTGCCCTTGCATCTGGCAACTACTATGCATCTCAAACTATTGATGGTTGTGAAAGCGTAAGGACAGAAGTTGCTGTTGTAGTTAATGTAACGGCTGCTCCTACGGCTGATGCACAAACATTCTGTAATGCTGCTACCGTGGCTGACCTTGATGCTACAGGTGCAGGTATACAATGGTATGCTGCTGCTACAGGCGGTACAGCCCTTGCTGCCGATGCTGCCCTTGCATCTGGTAATTACTATGCATCTCAAACTGTAGATGGCTGCGAAAGCACTGCAAGGACAGAGGTTGCTGTTGTGATTAATGTAACAGCTGCTCCTACGGCTGATGCACAAACATTCTGTAATGCTGCTGCCGTGGCTGACCTTGATGCTACAGGTACAGGTATTAAGTGGTATGCTGCTGCTACAGGCGGTACAGCCCTTGCTGCTGATGCTGCCCTTGCTACCGGTAACTACTATGCATCTCAAACCGTTGACGGCTGTGAAAGTGCTGCAAGGGTAGAGGTAGCGGTAACGGTTAATGTAACACCGGCTGTTGAAGGCGAGGTAACTCAGGAAGTAACTATTGAGCAGGGTGAAACTGCTACCATTGAAGATATTGAGGTTACTGCTACAGGCACTGTAACCTGGTATGCTACTGAGGCCGACGCTATAGACGGTACAAACCCGCTTGCTGTTACTACAGAGCTGGTAACAGGTGCTACTTATTATGCTGTTCAAACTATTGATGGCTGTACAAGTGCCGATGTGCTTGCTGTAACTATTACTGTTACAATGGGCAAAGGTGAGTTTAATGCTGCTGCATTTAGCTACTATCCTAACCCGGTTAAAGATGTGGTTACTGTGTCTTATAACAAAGAAATTACTTCGGTAACTGTAGTAAACCTTTTAGGCCAGCAGGTTATAAAAGTAGCTCCAAATACTACTGAGGTTAAAATTGATATGTCTGGCCTTGCTGAAGGTAGCTATATGCTAACAGTACAGTCTGGCAATGCAGTAAAAACAATTAAAGTTATAAAATCAGCGAATTAATACTCCTGTAATTATAAAAAAGTGTAGCCGCCCATTTGGGCGGCTATTTTTTTTGGCGCTAACGGAGTATTATGTTTTTTAGTATAATTGAGGTTTAAAAATTTTTAAAATTTTCACTATTTAGAATTTGTAAGAATAAAAAATGTATTAATTTATTGTTTATTATGTAATAATTTATATAAAAAAGCATATTGTGTTACGATTAGTTGTGATAAAATTCGGTTTAATTATTTTTTAACTAAAAGTTAATGTTGTTGGTAGGGTAGTGTAATTTCGTTAACAAAATTTTATAATTTTATTAACAGAACTTAAATATTTTAAAAAATGAAGAACACTACTATTGTCAGTGTTTCAGGTTATGGGAAAAGCCTGAAACGTTGGCGAACAGGGCTTTATGCCTTATTTGCAATGTTGTGTATTTCGGTGTCCACATACGCTCAGGGGTATGTCACTATTGGTACACAAGGAACCCAAAGCGGTAATACTACTTCCAGTCCGGTAAATGGTTATTATGAAAGCCGCCACATACAAATAGTATATACAGCTGCCGAAATGGCTGTGGCAGGAGGTGTTACAGGTAACATCTCTAAATTGGCATGGGATGTTTCTGCTGTTTATGCAGGCGGTGCATTGCCGGGCTATACTGTAAAGATGGCGCATATTACTACGCCTGATATTCCTACTACTACTTTTATTACTTCAGGGTTTACTACTGTTAAAACCGCATTTGGCTATACGCCTGCGCTGGGTTTTAATGATATTACATTTGATACCCCTTTTAACTGGAATGGTACGGATAACATTGTTATAGATATTTGCTTTAACGGTGCACCTTATCTTTCGCCTTATGGGCAATGCTGGAATTACACAGGTGTGAATAATAACTACAGGAGCCAGCAGGCCGATGGGTCTGACCTTTGTGGCAGTGCTACGGCCAACCAAACCTATTCGGCTAAGCCAAGGGTAAGGTTTTTAATGCAAATGGCTTCGTGCTTTTCGCCTACAGGTGTAACGGCAGCGGCTACCGCCACTACTACGGGTGCAGTAAACTGGACTGCTTCATCAAGTGTGCCTGCCAACGGCTACCAGTATTATTACAGTAGTACAAATACAGCGCCTACTGCTTCATCTACACCTTCGGGCAGTGTTGGGGCCGGTGTTACTACTGCGCCGCTTTCCGGGCTTACATCAAATACCACCTATTATGTATGGGTAAGGAGTGTCTGTAGTGCATCAGAAAACAGCAGCTGGAGTGCATCTACAACTTTTACTACTCCGTGCGACCCTACTGTGGTGCCTTACTACCAGGATTTTAATGCTGTAACCACGCCGGCTCTTCCGGAGTGTACCGTAGTGCAAAATGCCGGTACAGGTAACCTTTGGTATACTTCAAACCCTAATGGCAGTGGTTTTACAACAAATGCGCTAAGGTATTCGTGGAACGGTACTAATGCTGCCAATGCATGGTTTTTTTTAAGGGGGATTACCCTAACAGCCGGAACTTCATACAGGGTTTCTTATAAATATGGCAATAACAGTACTTTTTATACAGAAAAAGTAAAGGTAATGTATGGCACTGCAAATGTGGCTTCGTCAATGACGCTGCCGCTGGCAGACCATAACGCTGTAACAGGCGGTGTGCCTACAACTACATTTGTAGATTTTATACCGGCAACAACCGGTGTATATTATATAGGTTTTAATGCTTATTCTATTGCTAACCAGGACCAGCTGTATCTTGATGATATTAGTGTAACGGTAACGCCTACCTGCGAGGCTCCAACAGCTGTTAGCGGCCTGGTGGTATCTACAACATCGGGCACTGTTAGCTGGACGGCCTCTACAAGTGTTCCTGCTGAAGGTTATGAATATTATTATGCTACAACTAATACTCCGCCCACAGCTGCTACAGCAGCTTCAGGAACGGTGGCGGCAGGGGTAACTACGGCTGCAATAACCGGCCTTACGGCAAATACTACTTATTATGTATGGGTACGATCTGTATGTACTGCTACAGATAAAAGTACCTGGGAGGGTATTGCAAGCTTCTTTACCGGTTACTGTACACCGGCTCCGGTAAGCCAGGATAATAGCGGTATTACAAACTTTACCATGGGTACCATAAACAACACTACGCAATCTGAAACCGGTTATTATGGAGATTATTCGGCGCAGTCATCAAGCCATTCACTGGGCTCTACGGTAAACTTTAGCGTTACCTATGCTACAGGTTTTACCTATGGAACTAAAATTTGGGTTGACTGGAATAATGACCTTGATTTTAATGATGAAGGGGAGCAGGTTTACTATGGCTTGTCTACTGATGCTAACCCTACAACGCTTTCGGGTTCATTTGTGGTTCCTGTAACTGCGGCTTTGGGCAACCACAGGCTAAGGATAGGTGGTACTGATAATGACCTTGGCGGCACGCCATGCTACACAGGCTCATGGGGTAGCTATGAAGATTATACCATTAATGTGTTTATGCCACCGGCTCCTGTAGTTACGGCTTTTACACCTGCATCTTATTGTGCTGCTACAGGCGAAATAACCATTACAGGTACAGATCTTCTTAATGCTACATTAAGTATAGGTGGTACAGCGGTAACGCCACTTACATCTAACAGCAATACACAAATAGTGGCTACAGTACCTGCGGGTGTAACGGGTACGGTAAGTATTACAACTGTGGCCGGTACATTTACCACCGCCACATCATTTACAGTAACTACACCGGCTGCCTTTACACTAAGTGCCGAAGATGCTACTATATGTAATGGAGCCGCCACTACTGCAATTACAGTTACAGAAGGTGCATCATCTTTTGATACTTACGTTTGGGAACCTTCTACAGGTGTAAGCGGTTCGGCTGAAGCCGGATGGACGTTTAACCCAACCACTACTACAGAGTATGTACTTACGGCATCGCAGTCGGCAGGCCCGTGTGTGGTTAATGCTATGGTAAACGTAACGGTTAACCCGTTGCCTAACCCTGTAATGGTAACCCCTGCTACGGCATCTGCCTGCCCTAACCAGCCGGTAATGCTAACCGCTACAGGTGGCGAGTCATTCATACCTTCTACATACTGTTCTCCAACGGTGGGCAACGTGGGTGCATCTGGCGACTACCTTAACAACTTCTCTTTTGCAAACATTACAAATAATAACAGCGGCGATGCAGTAAGCGATTATACATTCTATAGTGCCCTTACGGCAAACGTAACCGGTGGTACTGCTTATGATATATCGCTACAGTCTGGCAACCCTACATGGCTGCAATACTTCAGGGTGTGGATAGATTATGACCATAGTGGTACTTTTGAAGACAGCGAAAGTGTGTTTAACTCTACAACAGGTGTAAACTCTTCTACCACAGTAACCGGCAGTATAACTATACCTGCTACTGCTACAAACGGTGTAACCCGCATGAGGGTGCTGTGCAGCTACAACACACAATCTAATGCTACACAAGATTGTGCATGGACCGGTTTTGGTGAATATGAAGACTATAACGTAAACATTACAGGTGCTACAAACCCTGTTGATTATGTTTGGGCTCCGGTAACAGGCCTGTTTACTGATGCTGCTGCTACCGTGCCCTATGTGGCGGGAACTGCTACACAGGTGGTGTATGCGCTGCCATCGGCTACAGCTACGTATACTGCTACAGCTTCTACAGACCTTGGATGCAGCATATCAGGAAGTTCGGTGCTTACACTTTACAATACAGAGGCGCCAACAGCTGTTAGCCCGCAAAACTTTGTAGGTATTACCTATGTTTCAGAACTTGAAGCTACAGGCACTGCCATACAGTGGTATACAGCGGCTACAGGCGGTACGGCCCTTGCTGCTACTACTGAAGTTACAAGCGGTACTTATTATGCCACACAAACCCTTAACGGATGCGAAAGCGTTGTGCGTACGCCTGTAGTAATTTCGGTTATACTTCCTGAAATGGACTGGGTAAACCTGCAATGGCCGGCCGAACTTTCTATAGTGCAGGGTTCAACAGGCGATGTATATGCGCAGGGCTATGAGCCGGGTATTACTCCCGGTGCGGGCCCGGGCATAGGTGTGCAGGCCTGGATAGGCGTTAGCACATCTAACACTAACCCTAATACCTGGACTACCTGGATACCTATGACGTTTAACACACAGGTGGGTAATAACGATGAGTTTGTGGCTGCAATAGGCGCTGGCCTTGCGCCGGGTACTTACTACTATGCCAGCAGGTTTATGCTTCCTGAAGGGCCGTATAAATATGGTGGCTACAGTGCTACAGGTGGTTCGTTTTGGGATGGTACTGCTGCTGTAAGCGGTGTGCTTACAGTAACCTGCGGTACTCCTGCGCCTGTAGGTGTTGCAATCCAGGAAATTGTGACAGAAGGCACCGTGGCAGACCTTATTGCCGAAGGAGCTTCTGTACAATGGTATGCTGCTGCTACAGGTGGCACTGCCTTAAGTGCAGGTACAGCCCTTGTTGATGGTGCTACTTATTATGCTACCCAAACCTTAAACGGCTGCGAAAGCCCAGAAAGGTTCGCTGTAACGGTTTCTATTATAGAGTACACGCTTGATTTTGTAAACCTGCAATGGCCTGCCGAGGTTACTGTGGTTGAAGGCAGCGATGCTACTATCTATGCCCAGGTTTATGAGCCAAATGTTACGCCTGGTGCAGGCCCCGGTATAGGTGTTACGGTACTTATAGGTATCAGCACAGAGAATACGGACCCGTCTACATGGACAGAGTGGATACCTATGACGTTTAATACACAGGTAGGTAATAATGATGAGTTTATGGCTGCGGTGGGCGCTAACCTTGCGCCGGGTACTTATTACTATGCCGTTGCCGGACAGCTTAACGACGGTGCTTATGTATATGGAGGCTACAGCGCTGCAGGCGGTGGTACATGGGATGGCGATGTTAACGTAAGCGGTGTTATTACCGTGGTGTGCTATACAGCTGCACCATTTAGTTTTAGCGGACAGCAAATAGTATGTGCCGGTGGTACAATTGCCGACCTGAGCGCTGAAGGCAGCGAAATACAATGGTATGCTGCTGCTACAGGCGGTGTTGCCCTTACAGGTGATGCAGCCATTGTTGAAGGTACCGTATATTATGCCAGCCAAACCGTTAACGGTTGCGAAAGCTTTGGCAGGGTAGCGGTTACAGCTTATATTAATGTGGTAGACGCCCCTGAAGCTGAAAACCAGGAAGTGAGCTACACAGCTACAACCGCCGCTACTATAGATGATATTGTGATTGAAAGCTATGGCGCTACCATAACATGGTATGCATCTGAAGCTGATGCCCTTGCGGGTACTAATGCAATAGCACCGGGTACTGAAATAGAAAGCGGTACGTATTATGCAGTTGCTGTTTTGGGTGGCTGTACAAGCGCCCCGGTGGCTGTAACTGTAGAAACAGTACTGGGTGCTGGCGGGTTTGATATGGCGGCATTCAGCTACTGGCCAAACCCTGTTAGCAACGTGCTAAACGTTTCTTATACCCAGGAAATTACTTCTGTAATAGTGTATAACCTTATTGGCCAGCAGGTAATTGCACTTGCGCCAAATGCCACAGAGGTTAAAATAGATATGGCTGCACTTGCCGAAGGCACCTACACAATCAAGGTGTTTGCAGGCAACTCCGCAGAGACAATTCGCGTTGTTAAAAAGCAGTAGTGTAAGTTAATTAAAGTGTCCCTGCCTTTAAAGTAGGGAAATTAAGCCACCGGTTTCGGTGGCTTTTTTTATTTTTAACAGTAACTTTGTTAAAAAATAACACAATGCAGTTTTCGCTGATTATACCGGTGTACAACCGCCCGGATGAAATTGAAGAACTTTTGGAAAGCCTGGTGCAGCAAACCTATAAAGACCGGTTTGAAGTGGTGGTGGTAGAAGACGGCTCTACCATACCCTGTGGCGATGTGGTGGCGAAGTTTGAGGGCAGGCTGTTTATATCGTATTATTTTAAGGCAAACAGCGGCCCGGGCGACAGCCGTAACTTTGGCATGAAAAAAGCCCAGGGCAGTTATTTCCTGATATTCGATTCTGATTGTGTTATACCCCCACACTACCTGCAAAGCGTGCACGACAACCTTGAAAAAGGGTATGTAGACTGTTTTGGTGGGCCCGATGCGGCGCTCGACAGCTTTAGCACGGTGCAAAAGGCAATAAACTTTGCCATGACTTCGTTTTTAACAACAGGAGGGATTAGGGGCAAGTCAGAAAAAATAGAAAAATTCCAGCCACGCAGTTTCAATATGGGTATAAGCAGGGAGGCTTTTGAGGCTTCGCAGGGTTTTGGCAACATACACCCCGGCGAAGACCCAGACCTTTCTATACGCCTGTGGAGGCTGGGCTACAACACCCGCCTTTTTAATGATAGCTATGTATACCACAAACGCAGGATAGACTGGCAAAAGTTTTACAAGCAGGTAAATAAGTTTGGCAAATGCAGGCCCATACTTGATAAGTGGCATCCGCAGTATAAAAAGATAACCTTCTTGTTCCCTACACTGTTTATGCTGGGGCTTGCGGGCAGTGTACTGCTTTGGCTGTTTTTAGGGTTTTACCAGTTTTTGGCATTTTATGGTGCTTATTTTGTGCTGGTATTTATCCTGTCGTCTATACAAAACAAGAGCCTTGCAGTAGGTGCCTATTCGCTTGTGGCGGTGTTTATCCAGTTTTATGGCTATGGCAGCGGTTATTTGCAATCGTTTACAAAGGTGCATTTAATGAAACAAAAGCCGCAGGAGGCTTTTCCTGAACTGTTTTTTAGGGTATGATTCCGAAGATAATAGGCTTAACGGGAGGTATAGGCAGCGGCAAGAGCACCATAGCGGGCTTTTTTGCCCAAATGGGCGTGCCGGTATATATAGCCGATGACGAGGCTAAAAAAATACTGTACCTGCCCGATACTGTTATGCGGCTTAAAGACGTTTTTGGTGATGCTGTTTTTACCGATGGTATTCCCGACAGGGCAAAAATTGCGGCGCTGGTGTTTAATGACAAACAAAAGCTGGAGCAACTCAACGGTATTATACACCCCGCTGTGGCAAAACATTTTACCGATTGGGTGCAGGGGCAAAGCGCCCCTTTTGTTATAAAGGAAACCGCAATACTGTTTGAAAGCGGCAGCTATAGAACGTGCGATGCCATAATAACCGTAACTGCACCCGAAGAAGTCAGGGTAGGGCGTGTTGTGCAGCGCGACGGTGTGCCCCGTGAAAAAGTGCTGGAGCGTATGGCCAACCAGTGGAGTGATGAGAAAAAGATTACACTGAGTAATTATATAATAAATAATGATACCCTTGAAAATGCCCGCGAACAGGCTGTTAAAATTTTTGATTTTCTGAATAAAATTGAAAATTGAGGTTGCTTGTTAATGTTTGGTTAATATATTAAAGGTGTAAATGTTAAAATGTTAAGTTTGTAGTGATGAATAAAACAAGATTTCGCTTACTGGTGTTTTTTATGAGCCTGTCGCTTTTAGGTATAATACTGGTACAGCTTTATTGGGTAAATTCATCGCTTAAAAATAGTGAGGAGCAGTTTCGCTTTCATGTAAAAGAAGTACTGGCCCGTGTGGCTTACAAGCTTGAGCAGCGCGAAATTGAGGCGTTCTTTAAAGTGTATGACGACTATAAGCGCAAAAACGATAAGTTACCCACACGCAAAGAGTTACTGCCGTTTTATGACCGGTATAATGCAGGGGATAAAGAAACGGTAATATACTCAGACCAGGTTACCCGTGATTATGACGAGGTGTTCTTTGAAAAAGACAAAATAAACAATTTAGTAAGAAAAGAGGTTCCTAAAGATGAGCCCGTTCCTACAAAAAGCATAACATCATTATCTGTTGCCGATGATGCCGACAGGGCCATGATGTTTAAGCTGGTAGGCTACCTCCAGGATTACAGGGACAATAATTATATTGAAAACTGGATAACCAAGGAGCAGCTTCAAAAAGATATTGCGGCAGAGCTTACGCTAAATGGTGTAGACACGCACTTTGAGTTTGGTATCTTTAATAAAGACAACCCAACCAGGCTGCGCTCTTCGGGGCTTAAACAGGACCCTACCATTATACTGCGACCAATATTGGAGTTTAAGGAAGATACATCGCCCTATATGCTGGCGGTTAGCTTCCCTGAAAAGGAAAGGTTTTTGTTTTCGAGCATACTGGGTATTACATCATTATCGCTGGTGTTTACGCTTATTATAATAATTGCTTACCTGAGCGCCATAAACCAGCTGGTTAAGCAAAAGCAGATTAGCGAGATTAAGACCGACTTTATAAACAACATGACCCACGAGTTTAAAACGCCCATTGCAACCATTAATCTTGCACTGGACGCCATAAAAAACCCGCGGATTTATGAAGACCCCGAAAAGGTGCAGCGCTACCTGGCCATGATTAGGGAAGAAAACAAGCGCATGCACAGCCAGGTTGAAAACGTGCTGCAAATAAGCAAACTTGACAGGAGGGAGCTTGATATAGAAAAAGACGCAACAGATGTTCATGATATTATTGATGTAGCTGTAGAGCATGTTGGCCTGATTATTGAGGCAAGACAAGGTACACTAACCACACACCTTGATGCAAGGCGCACAACGGCTTTACTGAATGATGTGCACTTTACAAATGTGCTGGTTAATATATTAGACAATGCCATCAAATATTCGCCTGACGAACCCGTTATACAAGTATATACTGAGAATGTAAAAGATTTTATTCTTATTAAAGTACGCGACCACGGGCTGGGAATGAACAAACAAACGCAGAAGAAGATCTTTGAGAAATTTTACCGCGAGCACACCGGCGATATACACAACGTGAAAGGACACGGGCTGGGGCTGGCGTATGTAAAACGGATTATAGAAGACCACAACTGCCACATTTATGTAGAGAGTGAAAAAGGAAAAGGTAGTACCTTTATAATAAAAATGCCACTAATAAATTAGAGATATGGAAGAAGCAAACAAAAAGATACTCTTGGTTGAAGATGACCCAAACTTTGGTGCCGTACTGAAAGACTATCTTCTGATTAACGATTTTGACGTAACATTAGCCAAAAATGGCATGGAAGGTTTTGAGAAGTTTAAAAAAGACAACTTTGACCTTTGCATACTGGATGTTATGATGCCTTATAAAGACGGCTACACGCTAGCCCGCGAAATAAGGGAGAAAAATAAAGAAGTGCCTATTATTTTCCTTACAGCCAAGAGCATGAAAGAAGACGTGCTTAAAGGCTACAAGGTGGGTGCAGATGATTACCTTAACAAGCCGTTTGACAGCGAGGTGCTTTTGATGAAAATCAAGGCTATTATTCAGCGTAAGGCGAGCGAAACCAAAACTGACAACTCTAAATTTGAGTTTGAAATTGGTAAGTTCCACCTTAACTCTAAGCTGCGTTTCTTAACGTATGGAGAAGAAGAGCCTATAAAGCTTTCGCCAAAAGAAAACGAACTGCTTAAAATGCTTGCCCTGCATGAAAACGACCTTATGCCGCGCGAGCTTGCCCTTACCAAAATATGGAGGGATGACAACTACTTTACATCACGCTCTATGGACGTGTATATTGCCAAGCTAAGGAAATATCTTAAACAGGATGAAGAGGTAGAAATACTTAACATTCACGGTGAAGGTTTCCGCCTTGTGGTAAAAAACAAAGTAGCCGAAGAGAACAACTAATTTAGTGCTGTTTTACTTATAATGCCTTTCCTTATATAATGTGCTAACCGTGCGGGCTGCCATTATAATAAGGAAAGGTTTTTTGTTTGTGATTATTTTATTAGTCAATATATAACAAAGACTTTTTTTGTTTAAGGTACACGTTAAACTCAGCGGTAAAGAACGCCTTAAAGTCTTTAAATTTAAGCTCCTTCTTTAGTTTCGCCTTAAAGGTATCCATGTCTTCGGTATTTTGCAAAAACGCTTTTACAAGCTGTATACCGCCCTTTCTGTACAGGGCATTGCATATTATACCTCCGGTTACATAATCGCAATTGGTGTAATCATCTATATTACCAAATTCTTCAAAGTTTTCATAATCAGGGTTGTTTGTCTTAGCATACTCTAAAAAGCGCTTCAGGTGAAATAAAAGGTCTTTACCTCTGGAGCCCGCATCGTTTATATAGCACGACAGCCCTATGAGCATAAAAGGATTTGCAGTAGGGTAATAGCGATTTATAATGTGTATTATTTCGTGCAGGTTTGCCTCCCGTTCAGAATTTCCGGAGAAAATAAGGCTATTTTTTTCGTCATAATAAGCACACAGGTTAGCATTATTGCCTTCGCCTATAAAATAACTAAAACCGCACATTTGGCTTACTTCGTTACAGTTATTGGCTATATAATAGGTGAGGTTATCATGTTCGGTTATATCAAAAAGCGTGCACAGGCCGTTGTAAAAATCAACCGCGGTTTGTGCGCTGTGACTGTCAAAAGGAAACTCCGGGTAGTATACATATTTTATGTTGCCCACAGTTATATTGCTCCAGTTTTGTGTGTAGTAGTTAAGGTAATTGCTTATTTTCCATTGCCCGTTTTCCTGCTTTATCCAAAAATCAGCAATACCCAAAACGGTTATGGCCTTGGTTTCATTACCCTGGTTGTGCCAGTACAGCATGGCTTTTGCAAGGTAGTTTTCGCCCTGGCGGTTAATGCTTAAAATATTTACATCAAAATTAATGGCATACAGCGACCCGCCCAGTGAGAGCGACTCTTTCATGACATCTATAGTAGGATAGGTATTTATATCATACTGCGTAAAAGCTTCTTCGGGCTGTATGGCCGAATTAATGTACTTTTCAATTAATGATGCAATTGCCGCATGGTCATCATTGTGTGTATTAAGGTTTTGGTATACCGCATGCTGCGAATGCGCACAAATACCGCATAAAAGTGCTATGGCCGCTAAGAATGATTTCATTAAAAGTTATGGCTTGTAAATACTAAAGGTTAAAATCAACCTGCTCGCGCACTTCCTGCTTTTGCGGGATTATTATGGTAAACAGTGCACCTTGCCCCTCATGGCTTTGCGCTATAATGTTGCCGTGGTGGTTTTGCAGTATTTTTTTGCACATGGCCAGGCCTATGCCCGTACCGCTATACTCATCTTTGCTGTGCAGGCGCTGGAAGATATTGAATATCTTATCGGCATATTTTTGCTCAAAGCCTATGCCGTTATCCTTAAATTGAATCCGGTAATAAACCGTGGCGTTTAGCGGCTCCTTATCAAGATATTCGCCTGCCTGGTGGCCGTTAATCAGCTCTGTAGAAATGGTTATGTGCGGCGGTACACCCTCGCGTGAATATTTAAGCGAGTTAGACACCAGGTTGCTAAACAGCTGGCTCATTTGCAATGGTATGGCCTCAACCTCCGGCAGGCCATTATACTCTACTCTGGCATTGTATTGTTCTAACAATAATTCAAACTCTATAACCAGCTCATCTACCGTTTTAGCAAGGTTAACCGGCTTAAAGGCATTTTCTTTGCTTAGCTGGCTGTAGCCCAAAACATCGCGAATAAGGGTACCCATGCGGTCGCTGGATGTGCTTATCTTATCAAGGTAAAACGTTGATTTTTCGTCAACCATACCCAGCCTTTCTTTAAGCATATTGGCAAAAATGCTGATTTTTCGCGAAGGCTCCTGCAGGTCGTGGCTGGCTATATAGGCAAACTGTTGCAGCTCTTTGTTGCTTAGCAGCAGCTGCTCGTTAGTGGTTTCGAGCTCTTCGTTCATTACCTGAAGCTCTTCTGTGCGCTGTTGCACCTCATATTCAAGCTGTTGTTGCAGCTTACGCTCTTTGGTTACATCCTGTGCGGTGCCTGTAAGAAACTCCGGGTTGCCCTGGCTGTCATACAATACCTGTGCCTGTGCGTGTATAATGCGGGTTTGGCCGGTTTTCATGTTAATAACCGGGTGCTCGTAATCATATACCCCGTTAGAACCCGGCGCAATGGCTTCTTCAAGCAACTGCTTAACCCTTTGGTTATATGGCTCGGGGATGTGCTCTACCGAGCCATCGCCAATTTTTGTTTCCTGGCTTTTGGGCATGCCCAGCCATTTCTTAAACCGGTCAGAATAATAAAATGTTTTGTTTTTGATGTCCATTTGCCAGTTGGCCAGCTGCGCCAGCTCTACGGCGCCACGCAGCACGGTTTGGGCATCTTCTATAGCTTTGCGCGAACGTACCTGTTGGGTAACATCAGTTACCACAACCAGCACACCGGTTATAACGCCGTCTTTATCATGCTGAGGCTGGTAGATAAAGTCAAGGTATATTTCCTCTACCTTATCGCCGCGTTTAAGCCCTACGGCAAACTCTTTGGCGCTAAAGGCCACGCCGCTGTTTATAACGCCATACAGCAGTTCTTCAATACCCTGGCCTTTCAGCTCTGGCAGGGCTTCTATAAGTGTTTTGCCAACAAGGTCTGCCGGCTGGCGGTCTACAATTTCGCCATAAAAAGGGTTGGCCATAACAAAACGCAGCGTTGATTTTTCAATCAGGGCAATACCCACCGGGGCCTGGTCAAACGATGCCAGGATTTGCTGTTGGGTTTCCTGTATGTGTTGCTGCATTTTTACCCTTTCGGTAACATCAATTGCCATATCCATAATGGCATATACCTTACCATTTTCGTCAAACAGCGGGGTGTAGCTAAAATCATAATAGTAAGTACTCAGCACGCCGTTAACCTCTATATCGGCAGCTTCTTCAATACCATGATACGCTATTCCGGTATTGTAAATTTTATCGAGAATGCCTAAAAACGGCTGTCCTACAAGTTCGGGCACTGCCACGGCAAGCGGCTTGCCAATAACAGAGCGGTCTTTACCCCAAATATCGATCATGATATCGTTGGCAATTTCAATAACCATATCAGGCCCTGTCCATAAGCAAACGCCTATAGGCGAAGTTTCTATCATGGCGCGGAACTGCTCCTGCGCACGCGATAGCTCAAGGCGCTGTTCTTCCTGGGCGGTAACATCTTTTACCGTGCCCGAGAAGGTTAGGGGAATGCCGTTTTCATCAAACGTGCGTGCACCCGATACAAAAAGGTGGTGTATGGTGCCGTCGTCCCACGTGGTGCGCACGTTGTAGAGGTATTCGTTAGTAACATCGCCTATAGCGAGCGCCTGTGCGCGGGCCGGCATATCATCCTGAATAATGTAGGCCAGGTAGTCTTCGCGTTTGCGGAGTTTTTTATCGGGGTTACCGGTAAGTATGTGTACATACTCCTGGTTGTACTCCATATCGCCGGTTTTAAGGTCAACCTGAAACAGGCCAATACCGGCGCTTTTAGTAGCCAGTGCGGCAAGCTGGTTGGCATCGTCTATTTCGCGTTGTGCGTTGCGCTTGCCGGTTATATCCTGCAGGGTGCCGTTAAAGCGGTAGCAGGTGCCGTCTTCCTTAAACCAGGCACGGCCCAGTGCACGTACAATTATCTTGTTGCCGGTTAGCGGGTTGTTTATGGTGTATTCCTCATCATAACGGCCGCCTTCGCCGGCCTGCATGGTCAGGGTTATAGAATCTATAACGCGCTGGCGGTCTTTAGGGTCTATTACATCGGTAGCATGGCTTAGGGGTATGTGGTCTTCTGCCGCAAGGCCAAACCAGCGCTTAAGGCGGGTATTGCCGGTAAACTCGCCGGTGGCGGGGTCAAGGTCCCAAATGCCCAGTTCGGCGGCTTCAATGGCAAATTCAAGCTCTTCCTTGCCGTTGTTAAGGTTGTTAAGGGTTTCTACGGTTTCGGTAGTTTCCTGGCATATAACCACAACGCCGTCTACATTGCCGCTATCTCCCCACACAGGGCTGTAGCTAAACGTCCAGTAGGTATCTTTACGTGCGCCTTCAAACCTGTGGTTTATCATCAGGTTTTCCATATACACGTCTTCGCCGGTGCGCACGGTGTTAATAAGGCCTCCTACAATATCCCACACGTCTTCCCAGCAGTCGGCACCTTTTTGGCCTAATGCACCGGGGTGCCTGCCCTGAAAGTTGAGTATTTTGATATAGCCGTCGTTATAAAACTGCACGGCATCATCTCCCCAAAATAAAAACATAGGGAATTTGGTAGACATCATAAGGCCCAGCGTATTGCGCAGGTTAGAGGGCCAGGTTTCGGCAGGCCCTACGGGCGTTTCGGCCCAGTTAAAATTGCGTATGCGGTTGCCCATTTCGCCGCCGCCCTTAAAAAAGGCAAACGGATTGGTAGTGTTTTCCAAGCGAGTTTATTTTAGAGAGGAATACTATAAAGTTAGCTTTTTTTTAGAAATCAGGGTATGAGGTACAAAAATATTGCGAAAAAATGCAGGGTGCTGCCCCCCAAAACAAAAATGTGCCAAATGGTGTGGTTATAGGGTATTTTTTCTTTTGCATAAAAATAGATGCCAAAGGTATAGCACAGCCCGCCACCCAAAAGGTACAGCAGGGCATTGTTTTCCATAGCGCCAATAAGCGGTTTTATGGCTACAATTATAAGCCAGCCCATGAGGGCATAGAGTGCCAGCGACAGTTTTTCATATCGCCTTAGCGGAGAAAACTTAAAGATAAACCCGGCTATGCAAAACGCCCATATAATGCCAAAAATGGCCCAGCCCCAGGCGCCTTTAAGCCCCAGTAATGCTACAGGGGTGTAGGTACCGGCTATAAGCACGTATATGCACAGGTGGTCTATTTTTTGAAGGATGCGTTTCCAACGTAGTTTCCAGGCGGCGTGGTATATGGTTGATGCGGTGTAGAGCAGCACCAGGCTGGCCCCAAAAACCACCGAAACAGCCACGTGCAGCGCAGTGCCATAGAGTGCCGAATAGGCCACAAGTACTACCAGTGCGGCTATAGAAAATACAGCGCCGGCACCGTGTGTAAGGGTGTTCCAGAGTTCTTCGCTCCTGCGGTTTTTCTTGGGCATTTGTGTGTTGTTTTTTACAAAGTTACGGAACATTTTTAAGGTATATGCCTTAGCTGGGCTCTTTAACTTTTAGGGTGTTTTGCGGTTTGGGAGGTTATGTGTTAAATACGGTTACATCCAGCATATACACGGCCTGATTGCACGTTAAAAATGGTATATTTGAAAACCAATCAATACTAAAGTATGTTATTTACCGAACGTGAAATTTTACAGGAACTTGACCTTGCCATAGCAGGAAAAGCAGGCAGTTATTACCCACATATACAAGAGCCTGACATTGCCTATAATTTTCCGCCCGACCTTGAGCATGGTTATTTTTTAACTGCGGGCAGCCGCATACACCTTTTTGCCGATGAAGCCAATTGGGCTATTGTGTTTGAAAAGAGCGGGTTTAACAACCGGGGTGCAGAGGCTGATGCCGAACTGTATTATTATGGTAACTGCATAAACTACAGTATTACGGTATATCCTGAGCGACAATATATTACTAATGTATTGCAGGTTCCCCTCATTTCGTTTGAAGAATATGAGCGTATACAGGCAGAAGGTGATGGGTTTGAAAGCTTTGAACGAATCAGTAAAAACATAACCCACATAAACATAAAAGGGCAGGAGATGCCTTTTGAAAGTGATTACAAAAAGTATGAAGCCGTGGGTATTTCTATTCAGGATGAAGATAATCCTGACAACCTTATTGGCTTTGGCGAAATAATACGCTACCTGCACGAAACCAGCCCGCAGCTTATAAGCGCTACCGATGCCGAGATAAGGGAACCGTTGCCGGATGGCCTGCCAAAACTGCTAACCATTAATGAGTTTCATTTTACAAGCGCTTATGATGAGTCTACCCCTCCATCTGAACAGGAATTGTACCGGCTTATAGCCCGTGTGCTGGTAACCCGTAACCCGGCAGAGTGGCAGCCCACCAGGGAGCCAAACAACCACTGGAGCAACTGGGAATCGGGTAATTTGTAATTTTACACGTTTAAAATAAGTTATGTTTTACATAGCAACTAATTGCCTATAAAGGCCACACCAATCTTAACTATAGTATTTTATATTAAAAAATTGATTTATACGACTCTTTTAAATATTGCTATTTTTCAGGGAATTGTGTTAGGCCTTATTATTTTAAGGTCTTCATTGTTTAATAGTAATTCAAATAAATACCTGGCCTTTTTACTATTTGCACTTTCTATTGTTTTACTAAACTATGTTTTTGAACTTGAGGGTACATTTACTTCTTTTCCTTATCTGCATTTTTTAGACGATATAGAGTGGATTTTTTTACTGCCGGTTTTCATATTCCTGTTTATTATAAACCGTATTGATGATAACGTAAAAAACAGACAAAAGACCTACTTGTGTTATATTCCGTTTGCCTTTTCATCTGTTGTTAGTGTTGCATATGATCTTAGTAATGTAGCAGGAATTTATAAAATTCCAGAGTCGTACCTATACCTAATCGATATACTTAGGCTTACCCAGTTTTTATTCGCCCTTATCATCATCCCTTTTCTGCCTCTTTATTCTTATTTTATGATAAGGCATTTAAAAGACCCTAAAGAGAAAAAATGGATAATTACGTTACTTACTTTTCTCTATTTGTTGGTGTTTACCTGGCTTGTAACGTATCTTGTTGGGGTGTTCGCTGGTTTAGATATTTCATATATTATGGGTGTACTGGCTTTAGCCGCAACATTTATAATGCACTGGACGGCCTATATAGGTATCTACAAATACAAGCTTGCAAAAAACAAAGATGCTATTTACAATTTCTTGAATAACAATCTGGCTCTCGCATCTGCCCCGTTACAAAATACAGAAGCCACCATAATTGAAGAAAACGGACCGACTAAAGAACATAAAGAATATATAACAGAAGATAACCTTTATTTCCAGAAGTTGGAGCTTCTTTGTAAAGAACAGCACATTTATACAGACAGCACATTAAACCGGGAAAAAGTAGCCGAAAAACTGGGTATAAGCCCCGGATATGTTTCACAGATTATAAACATCATAACAGGTGATAATTTTGCCAACTATATTAACCAGTACCGGGTTGAAGCTGTAAAGGAAATGATATCTAATTCTGAATACGACAACTATAATTTGCTGGCAATGGGACTGGAATCAGGGTTTACTTCTAAAACAACTTTTTATAAAGCCTTTAAAAAAGTTACCGGCCAAACGCCAAATGAGTATAAAAACGCAGCCAAATAAGTACCATTTTGTACAGTTTTAAGTTTTTGAAACCTCCTAAAGTTTTGCTTATGTGAATTTTGGATCGAAATAATTCAAATCACATTTTATGAAAAAATTTTTATTACCGGCTGTAGTTGCAGTTTTAGGATTTACAAATGCTACTGCCCAGGAAATTAAATTTGGTGCTAAAGGAGGCTTAAACTTTGCATCTGTCAGCGGAGATAATACTGAAGGTATTGATGGTGTTACATCATTTAATTTTGGTGTTTTATCTGAAATTCCAATTTCCGAAAAATTCTCATTCCAACCTGAATTAATGTATTCCGGCCAGGGATATAGTTTTAGTGATAATACGATTGCCTTAAGTTATTTAAACATTCCTTTAATGGGAAAATATTATGTAACAAAAGGGTTGAGTGTTGAAGCCGGACCGCAAATAGGTTTTTTATTTTCTGCTAAAAATGATGATACAGATGTAAAAGATTCGTTTAAGACTCTTGATTTTGGTGTTAATTTTGGCTTAGGCTATAAATTTAATAACGGCCTTAACTTTGGTGCACGATATAATGTGGGATTAACAGACATTAATGATATAGATAATTCTACCGGTAAAAATAAAAACGGCGTATTTCAATTATCTGTTGGTTATTTCTTTTTCTAAAACGTAATCAACTTAAAAAACGAATATCATGAAAATCGTAAAGTTATTTGCAGCCGCCTTACTGTTTTTTATCACATCATGCAGCAATGATGATTCAAAACCCTTACCTGATACAAAAGCGCAGGTACAGGCAAAACTTGATGCAGCTTTGTCTAACTTTCCCGGTGTAAGCCTTAGTGTAAAGACAGTTTATGAGCATTATACCCTGTTTGCAGGAGACGCGGTAATTAATGAAAAGCCGATGGACGCATCTGCACTTCATTATATGCAGAGTATTTCAAAAACCTTTACCGCAGTGGCTGTACTAAAATTGAAAGAGGAGGGCAAAATTAATCTGGATGCCAAAGTAAACACCTATCTTCCTGATATTTGTAATAATCTGCCTAACGGAAATATCATTACGGTAAGGCAACTGCTTAATATGACATCTGGCCTTCCTGATTATTTAGATAGCGACCAGTTTTTTAATGATGTTTTTGCAGGGCCATTGCCCATGACGAGCGAACAGGTATTGAACTATGTGTACAATCAACCCGCAAAATTTACACCCGGCGCCTCATTTGGCTATTGCAATATTAATTATCACCTGCTGGCCCTTATTATTGATAGTGTTACCCCGAACGGGCACAGAACGTATATTACCGACGAAATAATTAACGCCATTGGACTTTCAAATACATATTATATAGCGGGCTCGGCAAGCACTGCGGCTCCCGAAGGGACGACGGCTAACTATTTAGAAACAGACGGCACTTTTACCGATGTGGGCCAATTGCAGTTGGGTACAGTACTTACCTTTATTGGCGATGATGGTATTGTTGCTTCCGTTCAGGATATAGCTGAGTTTTACTACAAGCTGCTCCATGACCAAACGGTACTGTTGCCCGCAGCGCTGGAAGAAATGAAGGTTACGGTTAGTTATCAGGCTACGCCGATATATGGCTTAGGGCTGCATTTTTATAAAACCAATGGTGGCTTGCAGGCAATAGGACACGAGGGTAGTGGTGCCGGAGCCGGGGCCTATGCTTTTTATTTTCCTTCCAAAAATACCAGTGTCGTTTTGTGTACAAATGCGGGAACGCTTATCGATCCTGTAAAAGAGGAACAGTTAGTGGCACTTTGGGAGGAAATCATAGCAATATTACTTGAATAAAACTGACCACGGCCAGATTGCGAAATTTAGCCTTCATTTATGTTATAGATTTTAATAGAAACAAGAATTAATCACTGATTAAAAAACAATAGCACCACTGTTACAGGTGGCGTTGTTTGTATTTTTGTGGAGTAACCGCGAAATCCGATAATTTGTAATTTTTAGAAAACCAATCAAAATGTCAATGAACGTTACGGGTATTAAAAATGGTACTCTGTATAAAGTAAAGCTTAATTCTATACGGTTAAGAAATTACGCAGGCATACTATGTTTGGCAAACATGGTGGCAACAGTATTGTTTGTAGCGTTATTTGGACCGTGGTTTTTTACAGTATCGGCGCTGTTTGTAATAGTATTGCTAATAATAGTTTTACGTTTTGATGTAGATATGAATGTGTTGTTGCTAAAAGATAATGGTGTTACCTATCTCAGGCATAATGATGTACCGCCCGTTATTTTTGGTTATGATGAATTAATCAGGGTAGAGTTAGTTAAAGGAATAAAAACATCAGGGTGTGCTATGTTTATATTTAAAGATGGTACAAAATATAAGGGCGTTTTAGAACGGGGAGATGGCCTTGATGTATTGTTAGATGATTTTAGGGGCTTTGTTTTTGAACGCAATAAAACAGCAAAGGTTTTTATGCGATAAAATTTTTGCATATTGTATAAAATGCCGCCTGGACAAGTAAGTAAGATTTCCATTTGAATTTGATTGGAGCAAATCTTGAATTGAAATCTTGTTGCAAAGTTAGGAAAATTTTCTTTTATTTTTAAATATTTTGAAGAAAAATTTTAACTGGATTGTTTTTTGCGCTTTCAATCAATTTCGAAATCCAAAAGTGAAAAATCAGGCACTTTTTGAGGTTGAGTGAAGTTTATTCTGATTTCTAAAATCTGAATTCTGATTTTTCCAATTCCAAGTTCCGAAAGTGAAATATTAAGCGTTTTTGGGTTTCGAGTGAAGTTCATTCTAATTTCTAAGTTCTGAATTCTGATTTTATCCTAACCCCCTGATGGCGTGAGTGCTGTATAAAAGTGTAAATAAAACACTTGTAACTAATGGATTTTCAGGCAGTTTGGCTGTAAAAAATGTTTGCGGAGGTAAAATTTAAAGTTACCTTTGCGGCAGTTTAATTTTTACTGCAAATGAAACCTAACACACAACAACTAAACGACTTAGCTACACAGGTAAGGCGCGACATCTTAAGGATGGTGCATGCCGTAAACTCAGGCCACCCGGGCGGTTCGCTGGGCTGTACCGAATTTATGGTAGCACTGTACCAGGCCATTATGGACCGTAAAGAGGGCTTTGACATGGATGGCCTTAACGAAGACATCTTTATACTGAGCAACGGGCACATAAGCCCCGTGTTTTACAGTGTTTTAGCCCGCAGCGGGTACTTTCCGGTAAGCGAGCTGGCTACCTTCCGCCTGCTAAACTCAAGGCTACAGGGGCACCCTACCACGCACGAGGGGCTGCCGGGCGTAAGGATTGCATCGGGCTCACTGGGCCAGGGCATGAGCGTGGCGCTGGGTGCTGCACAAACTAAGAAGCTAAACGGCGATAACCACCTGGTTTACACGCTACATGGCGATGGCGAACTACAGGAAGGCCAGAACTGGGAGGCTATTATGTATGCTTCGGCTTACAAGGTTGATAACCTGATAGCTACAATAGATGTTAACGGCAAACAGATAGACGGCCCAACCGATGAGGTACTGCCTATGGGCAGCCTGAGCGCTAAATTTATAGCTTTTGGCTGGGATGTGGTTGAAATTCAGCTGGGTAACAATATAGATGCTATTATTGCCGGTATGCTTGATGCCAAGGCTAAAACAGGGCAGGGCAGGCCGGTAGCGGTACTGCTGCATACTGAGATGGGTAATGGCGTAGACTACATGATGCATACCCATGCATGGCACGGCAAAGCCCCTAACGATGACCAGCTTGCCAAAGCACTGGAGCAGAATACAATAACGCTGGGGGATTATTAATTTATTTAAAAATTGAAAAATTTAATAATTGAAAGATTGGCAAATGTGTTGATGTCGAATCTTTTAATCTTTCAATGTTTGAATTTTTAAATTGAAAAATCATGACAAAATATACAAATACAGGTAGTAAAGATACACGTTCGGGGTTTGGCGCAGGCCTTACCGAACTTGGGCAGACTAACGAAAATGTAGTGGCCCTGTGCGCCGACCTTATTGGCTCGCTAAAAATGGACGATTTTAAAAAGAACCACCCTGAGCGCTTTTTCCAGGTGGGTATTGCCGAGGCTAACATGATAGGCATGGCGGCGGGCATGACCCTTGGTGGCAAGATTCCGTTTACAGGTACATTTGCAAACTTTTCAACCGGAAGGGTTTACGACCAGATTCGCCAGTCAGTGGCCTATTCTGACAAGAATGTTAAGATATGTGCTTCTCACGCGGGCCTAACCCTTGGTGAAGACGGTGCAACTCACCAGATACTTGAAGATGTGGGTCTTATGAAAATGCTTCCGGGTATGACGGTTATCAACACGTGCGATTATGCGCAAACCAAGGCTGCAACTATAGCTATTGCTGAGCACCACGGTCCTGTGTACCTGCGTTTTGGCCGCCCTGTAGTGCCTAACTTTACGGCTGAGCTTGAGTTTGTTATAGGCAAGGCCATACTGCTTAACGAAGGTACCGATGTTACCATTGTTGCTACCGGCCACCTGGTTTGGGAGGCCCTTGTAGCTGCTGAAGCCCTTGAGGCTAAAGGTATTTCGGCTGAGGTAATTAACATACACACCATTAAGCCGCTTGATGACGAGGCTATCCTTAAATCAGTTGGTAAAACGGGTTGTGTGGTTACTGCCGAAGAGCACAACATACTGGGCGGACTTGGCGAAAGCGTTGCCCGTGTGCTGTCGCTTAACCACCCTGCACCACAGGAGTATGTGGCTGTAAACGACAGTTTTGGCGAAAGCGGAACACCTGAGCAGCTAATGGAAAAATACGGCCTTAACAGCGCTGCTATTATTGCTGCAGCTAAGAAAGCCATATCAAGGAAGAAATAATTTAGTTTTTTTGATAGTTAAGAAGGTCCCGAAACTGAAAGGTTTCGGGATTTTTTATTGCTCAAAATCAGAGGTATATAAATTAAAAAAAGCCCTGAAGTATTGCACTTCAGGGCTTTTTTACGTGGTATTATACTACTATACTACTGGTGGCAGCTGGCATCAAGATGCCTTTTTATGCCGCTTTCGCAGGTAGGTATATCGTCAAAATCATAGTAGCGAATTGGGTTGTTGTTGCCCACTCCTGTACCGGGTATTTGTATTTCGGCGGCAGTAAGGTAGCCATCGCCATCATCATCTATATCGCGGTAGTTAGGAGTGCCATCGCCGTCGGTATCATAATGGGCAATATCTGTTACGCCGTCAGTTTCATATCGGTTTAAAATACCATCGCCATCTGTATCAAGATACTCTACGCTGTACAATTTAAACGAAAATATCATAGAAGCATAAGAGCCTACAAGAGTACTTGGTGAGGTGTTGTAATAAGCAAGCCCCGATGGAAGGAACATTACACCGGCACCGTAGTTTTGAAAACTGGCTGGATCCGGGCTGCCGGGTACATCTATATATTCGCCACCTTTAAATAAAGGCATTATTTCCTGCCATCCTTCAATAGTAGTAGCTAAAGACATTGCCGATGATGGGAAAGGGTTGTAGTCAAACTGGGTGCCGTCAAGCAGCGTACCACGATAAGATACCACAACATTATCTGCCCTTGTAGGCTGGTCTCCGCTGCCCTGGGTTAACATAAGGTAATACACGGTATACAAAGGCGTGTTGCTTTCTTCAAGGCTTTGTACTTCTTTGCTTTGCAGCGGATAGTCTTGCTGGTCCCATATAGAAGTTTGCGTTCCGGCATCTGTAAGGGTGTCTATAACTACATTAAAATTGGCATCTACGCTGGCAATATAATGTGTATGCAGGTACTCTTCTATATTAACTTTTTCTGTGGCATATTGCTCTGTATAATCACGTAGCCGTACCGTTGTATCGTCATCTTTTTTGCAGGAAGCCGCCAGTGTTATAAGTGAAATAAGTACAAAAGCCCTGAAATATATGTTCATTTTTAAATTTTTTTTAATGGGGTGCAAGATACAATTTTCCTTTATTTTTGTAGAGTAATAACACCTGTTTTTAGGAATTAGTATGAGGATTGATAAATATTTGTGGTGTGTGCGCTATTATAAAACCCGCAGCCTTGCCACGCAGGCCATTCAAAAAGGGCATGTAACGGTAAACGGGCAACAGGCAAAAGCATCGAGGGAGGTTTTTCCTTCAGATAAAATAACCGTGCGCCGCGACCAGATAAACTATAAGCTGGCAGTGCTTGATATACCCGCAAACCGGGTAGGGCCAAAGCTTGTAGATATGTACCGTAAAGACGAAACCCCTGCCGAGGCGTTTGAGCACCTGGAGCTTTTGCGCATGACCAAAGAATACTACCGTGCCAAAGGAACGGGCAGGCCTACCAAAAAAGACCGCCGCGACCTTGATGAATACGGAGAGGATTTTGATGACGAAATTGATACTGGCGAGGCGCTGTAAAGGGCGTTTTCTTATCTTTGAAACAAATACACGACCATGAAACACATTATCCTTACCAAAGAGGAAATACAACATAAAATTCGCCGTATTGCCTACCAGATATATGAAACCTTTCCGGATGAGGAAGAGGTGGTCGTAGCCGGTATAGCCAGCAACGGCTTTGAGTTTGCCAAGCTGCTTGCTGCAGAACTGGGCAGGATATCTGACATTAAGCCGGTAATTTGCGAGGTTAAGATAAATAAAAACGAGCCGCAGGAAGCTGTGCAAACCTCGTTAACCCCGGAAGAATATACCAACAAGGCACTTGTGCTGGCCGATGATGTGCTAAACAGCGGCACCACGCTTATATATGGCGTAAAACATTTTTTAAATGTTCCGCTTAAAAAATTCAAGACTGCTGTACTTGTAGACCGCAACCACAAGCAATACCCCGTTAAGGCCGATTTTAAAGGCCTCTCGCTCTCTACATCGTTAAAAGAGCATATAGAGGTGGTTTTAGTGGGTAGCGAGCCTTATGCAGCCTTAAATTAAAGCAGGCTTACAATTTCATTTACTATAGTTTCCGGGGTTTTGCCATCGGTTACTACGGTATGTTTGGCATGGTTATAATAATAGCTGCGCTCAAAAAGGTGCTGCCCTATAAAATCATACAGTTCCTGCCCGCTTAGCTTGTCTATAAGCGGGCGCGATGTGCCCTGGGCGGTTGTGCGCTCAATAATTTGGGGTATACCTGCCTTTAGGTATATAGAAATTACATCTTCCCTTTGCAGGAAAAGGTGGTTGTTGGCATAGCAGGGTGTACCGCCGCCCACGCTCAGTATAAATTCATCTTCTACGTCCAGCAATCCCTTTAACAGGGTGTGCTCCATCTTGCGGAATTTAATCTCGCCATCCTGCTCAAAAATCTGCTGTACGCTTTTTTGGGCTTCCCTTACAATTATTTCGTCCAGGTCAAGGTGCGGAATTTCGGTTGCAAGCGCCAGTAAACGGGCAATTGTTGTTTTGCCTGAGCCCATGTAGCCGCATATAATTATCTTTTTCATATAATAAGCCCTTACAAATAAGGGTGTTGTGTAATTTCGTCAAAAAAAACTCAAATTTATAATAAAAAGGCTTTGAAAAGTTAATAATACATCCGTATATTTGCACCCGCATTCAGGGAATGAAATTTATTGACTTCGACTCGGTAGCTCAGCTGGTAGAGCACATCACTTTTAATGATGGGGTCCTGGGTTCGAATCCCAGCCGGGTCACAAAAATAAATTTCCTGAATGCTACCGACTCGGTAGCTCAGCTGGTAGAGCACATCACTTTTAATGATGGGGTCCTGGGTTCGAATCCCAGCCGGGTCACGAAAAAGTTAAGCTACAACAGCTTAACTTTTTTTGTTTTAATTACTTACCTACTACCGGCCATGTGGAGAAATTGGTAGACTCGCCATCTTGAGGGGGTGGTGCCGCAAGGCGTATGGGTTCGAATCCCATCGTGGTCACTTTTAGCTGTTTTCATAACAGCGGATTTATTTCAAAAAGCTCAAAAAAGCCTGCAAATCAAGCATTTGGAGGCTTTTTTATTTTTTGCAGTATCGCAAAGTTTTTAAAAATACTCCTAATTATTGTGGCAGTAGTGTGGCACTCGGGTTTTTCAAAAAAAGTGCCACAACTTACAGTTTATGTTGCTGTTTTACAACCCGTTAACCTGCTTAACGACTTGATTTTTAGATACTATAATTCGACCTTTATGTTTAATTAAATTGTTGAATTATGTTAGAGAACAGTTTTAGGCTTACTTTTTTTCTAAAGTCACCCAAGAAGGCGACAAGCCAGAGATTAATTTATTTGAGGATTACCGTTGACGGTATAGCTAAAGAAACCTCAACCAAACAAAAATGGGATTTTAAACGTTGGAACCAGCAATCCTGTAGAGCTACAGGTAATAAGGAAGATGCAAAGGCAATTAATTTTTATCTTGACACCCTTACCAACAAAATCGTTCAATTCAAGGCCGAACTAATATTGAACTCCCACACGATAACGGCACAGCGCATTATTGATTATGTACTGGGAAGGGACGTTTCAAAAGCTAAGTTATTGGAGGAGTTTCAGCAGCACAATGATGAAATGAAAGCTTTGGTTGAAACAGGAGAATATGCAATCGGGACACACCGCCGGTTCGTGGTTGCAAAAAATCATGTGAAAGAATTCATTGAATTCAAGTACCGCACCGATGATATTGAATTTAGAGAACTGAAATATGAGTTCATTAAGGACTATGAGTTCTATCTTAAGACGGTAAAGCACTGCAATAGCAATACTACGCTAAAACACATTACCTATGTAAGAAAGATGGTAATACGTGCCCTGCATAGGGAAATCATCCAAAAAGATCCCTTTGTCAGCTTTAAAGGCAAAAGGACTAAGGTTCTGAAAAGCCCCCTAAGCCTAGAAGAACTCACTGCGATTGAAGATTATACCTTTGCCACAAGAAGGCTTAGCGTTATACGCGATGTATTCATTTTTCAGTGTTATACCGGCCTGGCTTATGTTGATGTCTTTAACTTAAAGCATTCCGATATAAAAAATGGTATTGATGGAAAATTATGGATCATTAAAACACGCCAAAAGACAGCAAGTCCTTTTCACGTACCCCTGCTCCCTCAAGCCATCAATATTATGGAACAGTACAAAGATGATCCGGTATGCCTTAAAAAGGGCACTATACTGCCCGTTGCATCAAACCAGAAGATGAATGAGTATCTTAAAGAGATTGCGGCAATATGTGGACTTACCTGCAGTCTTAATACGCATAAAGCGCGAAGAACCTTCGGAAGTACTGTTACACTTGCAAACGGTGTCCCTATTCACGTGGTTAAGGAGATGCTGGGACACAGTTCCGTCAAGCAAACCGAAGAATATGCAATTACTGAACAAATGGCAATAGGCAGGGAAATGGAAGTATTGACGGATAAATTAAGTGAGCCTGCAGATAGGCCGACGACTAAAGCTAACGCTATTATAATGGAATTGAAAAAAGAAATCGACGATTTAAAAGCTAAATTAGCGATGCAAGAACATTAAAGCTACTGGATTCCAGACAATAAACTATTAAAGCCTGCTTTTTGCAGGCTTTTGATTTGTACAAATTATTTGTGGTGTTTGTAATTTTTGTGGCATCAGGAGGATTTTAAAAAAGTGCCACAAATTAATCAATAAATTACTAATATACAAATAGTTAACACCATATAAACTACATGCCAAAGTACCATAATCAAGAGAATAACTAGGGTAAATTATATGCTTTTAAATATAATTTATCAAAAAGAATCTATTTTATATGCCTAAGCATATAATTGAAGTCAACAATCGGTATAAAGTAATGCATGCATTGCCAAATTATAACATCGCTTTATTCTCTCTTTTGTGGCACTTTAAAGATTAAAAAAAAGTGCCACAAAATTTCGTGTATTGGCTTATTTTTGAAGCGTCTATAGTCAAATTAAAAGTCGGATTTATTGCCGTAGAGTATCTTAAACAGGATGAAAAATTATATTGGATTAGATCCTAAAAAAACAGGCAACCTAAACAGCCAGGTTGCCTGTAAAATCTATCTCGCTACGAAATCCGGGATGGTATGAAGGCCTGTATATTATATAGCCTAAAGATTGAAGTTCTTTAAGATATTTGTGGTAGGTTGGAATAGTGCTAATATGGGATAATCCCATAATCCTGCTCCTGCTCGCCCTCACGGCAACCTTTTTTTTTGTTTTATTGCCAATACCAAAATAGCATACAGCATCGAAATGTGCCAGACAGTAAGCCTTTTATCCTTTTCAAAAAAAGAAAGAAATCTTGCTAAGTCATTTGGTTCCATGTCGCCTATCCTCGTTAAACAAATTTTCAATGTCAGCCTTGTTATAATAATAAGAGCCTAACACCTTTTTAAATCGAATTTTTCCTGTTACACGAAGATTTTGTAAAGAGGCAGGAGACATATCAAGTAGCTTTCTCACAACCTTGCTTTTAATCCATTCCAGGCTAAATTCAGTTGCTCCCTTCGATACCACATCCGTGATGGCTTCGCGAAAGCTATTCATCATCAGCAGACCAAATTGCCTAAGGTCTTCCTTTGTTACAATTTCACTCATCATTAAAACTTTTTTAAGTTTATTTTTTTACCGAAACAGCCCTTATTTGTTTACCTGTAAAAAAAAGATTTTACTGGGCTGGTTCTTTTTGAAAGAAGGTTCATACCGAATGTAGCCAAACTCATCAAGCTGTTTAATATATTGGTGGTAGGAACACTGCGTCATTAACTTAGCCGCCTCCATCACCTGATAACTGTAAAGGCAAAGCGGATTGACCCATCCCATCTTTTGCCTTACGCATAACAACGCGGCATACAAACCAATATGCCGCATTGTGATACGAGGATCTTTGGTAATTGCTTCCCAAAATTCAAAAAGCTTATCTGTGGGTTTCATAGTTGGTCAGATATGTTGCCCCCTTTTTGTCTTCTCTTTTTGTCCAGTTGGACCTATGCCTACCTCAATGACGTTATGGAGCAGCTTGAAGGGCAAATAGCTTCCGCCAAGGTGGCTATGGCCCGGCTTTCATCACCGCAGCTCTATTACGTGTTGTCCGGAAACGATTTTACCCTAAATATTAACAACCCCGAAGAGCCTAAAGTGGTGTGTATGGGTAATAACCCACAGAAGATACAGATATACGGGGCAGTGCTTTCGCTCTACGTGACACGACTTGTAAAGCAGGTCAATAAGAAAGGCCAACTCAAAAGCAGTCTGGTATTTGATGAATTCCCGACGCTATACCTCAACAATATAGATAGCCTCATTGCTACGGCACGTTCCAACAAAGTAGCTACCTGTTTAGGCATCCAGGACTTCAGCCAGCTGCGTAAGGATTACGGCCGCGAACAGGCCGATGTGATCGTGAATATTGTAGGTAACATTATCTCCGGGCAGGTAACCGGAGATTCAGCAAAACAGCTCTCCGAACGCTTCGGGAAGATCATGCAAAAGCGCCAGAGCCTTTCTATCAATAGCAACGATACTTCCGTCAGCCATTCGCGCCAATTGGATTCGGCGATACCGCCATCGCGCATTGCGACAATGAGTTCTGGGGAATTCGTCGGGATTGTCGCGGACGAGCCGGATTGCCCCATTGAACTAAAGGCATTTCACGCACAAATACAGAACGACCACGCCGCGCTAAAAGCGGAGGAAACAGCCTATAAAGATATTGAGCCGGTGCGCAAGCTACTGCCCGGACAGGTGCAACAAAACTATATACAGATTAAACAGGATATAAGGGATATTATCGACAGCGAGATGCGCAGGCTTTTGGATGACCCATCGCTTAGCTGGATGATAATAAAAAAATAAGAATAAATGGAGACGCCCCCTTGTATCAATGGTTTTTAAAATAAGGGTACGGATAGTTTTTGAAAACTCCCGGAGCTGTCTCGATATTTATCGCCGGATAGATTTCGTTACCTAAAATATATTCTTCAAAATAATTGGATGCAATGGTCAGGTAATCACTGCAAAACATATAAAATGTGGGTGTATTAATAAGAAACAACCCCATTACGTCAAATTCCGTTAAGTCAATATTCAGGTTAGGATACAATTTTTTAAAATGAATGTTCACAATCGGTAAGTTTAAGGAAATCCACTTTACCTTGCGATCTAGTTGGGGAACATTCTTAGTAACAAAATTCGAATAGTCCTGCCTGTATCCAATGGCCTCATAGCGCGACTTGTTATATTTAGAATCAGCAACCACAACCTTTTGTCTTGCAGTATCGATAATAATAAAATCAATTTCACCACACTCGCTGTTATCAATGTTTAGATTATGGCTTGTCTGGGTAATAAAACTCTTCACATTTCTGGCAAAAGGGACTTTGTGGGCAAGAAGGACACTTTGCATTTTGTCCTCTAGGTGCTTATCATGTTCATTGCCTTTCTTTGTCTTGTACGCCCTAAGTGATTTATTACTTTCCCATTCCGGAGTTAACGTATTCCATTGGATTGCGTTTGTAGCAAGTACATACATAGACTCCGCAAATTTTTCACTCGATGTTAGCAGCCTCAGTTGATTAGTGATCCGGTACACTAAGTAAGGCCTAAACAGAAAACGCTGAGTAGAGTAAGGTTTTAAAATCGTTTCTGTGAGCGATAAACAATTCTCCCGAGAGATTGTGAGGCCGGAATAAAGTGCGTCTACATCATGGTCATTCAGGTTCTTAAAATTTGCCTTTATGTTCTGACCAAGAAGCCCGGGCTCTATAGTCTGGCACACACGCTGCGAATGATGCCTCTTTATTTCAAATACCAACCCAAAAATCACATCATAATTGATTCCATAGCATTTTTCGAGTTCAGCTCTCAACTCCGTTGTTCCACCCGCATCAACCACATCCGTTTCATAGCCTTTGGAGAAATATTTCATCAGGTGATTGAGAAGGCTTCCGTAATTGTTTTTCCAGTGTATAACAAGATCGCCATCTTCAAATTTTATATAATAAGCACCTGCCAGCATCCGATGATATGCAATATTGTCTGCGAGATTGTACATCCAGGACCCTAAATAAAATAACTTGTGGAGCGTCTCATCAAATTCTGCAATCAATGCGTCAGACAACTCGCCCCAAACCATCTCGTTGAGACAACCCTGCTCAAGTGTAATCTGGACAAACCAGTGCAAACTGACCCCTCTTGGCCGATTTAAAAAGACCCCTCTCGCCGGCTGAAACTGACCCCCTTTCGCCGGAGCAAACTGACCCCTGTTGGCCAGTTTAAATTGACCCCTCAAAAAAAGTAGAAAAAGTAGTCTTGTGGCGGGCTTTTGGAACAAGGATTAGTTTAGCGTTTTGATAAACTAATCCTGAGATAGACCATGTCCAATAAGCCGATAAAGATGAATAAATTAAGACAGATTATCCGTCTGTACTGCCAGGGTACAGGCATTAAGACCATCCATGGGATGGTGGGTACCTCCCGCAACACCATCAAGAAGTACGTCCGGGTCTGGAACACGCTGGACATGGATTTTGAAGCCTTTAGCGCCCGTAGTGACAGCGAACTCTCGGTTATCTTTACCACCCCTGTTGCCAAAATCCACAGCAGCCCGCGCATGCGGGAACTGGAACCACTGTTGCCTGAACTCTGTAAAAGGCTTAAAAAGAAAGGTATGACCCGTGAGATCCTCTACAAGGAATATCTCGAAAAACATCCGGATGGCTATAGCCGTTCGAGTTTTAATAATGCCATCCATACGTACCTTCAACTCTCCAAACCGGTCATGCATGTGGAACATAAGGCCGGTGATAAGATATACATCGACTTTGCCGGCAGCAAGCTCAGGGTTGGCCAGGGAGAGGCTGCACGTGAGGTGGAGGTTTTTGTAGCCATACTGGGCTGTAGCCAGCTTACTTATGTTGAAGCAGTGGACAGCCAGCGTAAGGAAGACCTGATCCTTGCCTGCCAAAACGCCCTGCGTTACTTTGGTGGGGTGCCCAAGGCCATCGTGCCGGACAACCTGCGCTCGGCAGTAACACGGGGCAGCAAGTATGAGGCAGTACTCAACGATGAGTTTGCTGCCTTTGCCGAGCACTACGGTGTTACCATAGTGCCTGCGCGCGTTTATAAGCCCCGTGACAAGTCTTTGGTGGAAGGTGCGGTAAAACTCATCTACCGCAGCATTTACACCCGTCTGGAAGGTCTTAGCTTCGATAACCTTGTATCGCTTAACGAATCGATACTCCCGGCACTTGAAATGCACAACAATAAGCCCTTCTCCGGGCGCAGCTACTCCCGACGCGAACAGTTCGAGGAGATAGAGCGTGAAGCCTTATCTGCATTAAACCC
>NZ_LIYD01000005.1:4436257-4521259 GCF_001278115.1 Flavobacterium akiainvivens
TTTTTTGTCAATAACTCTAAGGGGTCAATTTGCTCTGGCGAGAGGGGGTCAATTTAATTGGTATATCCAGATTACTTTGGTAGGATTGATGTGCTGGTAAATAACGCAGGGATTGGGTACTTTGGTGCCATTGAGGAGAGCGATGAACAAGAAGTTCGTAAGATGTTTGAAATTAACTTTTTTGGGCTTGACAGGCTTACAAGAGAAGTATTACCGATACTACGCAAGCAAAAGAGCGGGTTTATTGTCAATTTCAGTTCCATAGGAGGCTTGATGTCATTCCCGAGCGTTGGATACTACAACGCTACAAAGTTTGCTGTGGAAGGTTACTCTGAAGCACTCTCAAAAGAACTTGCTGATTTGGGTGTCAAAGTATTATTAGTAGAACCGGGACCTTTCCGTACTGATTGGGCAGGTCGTTCCGCTAATGAAAGTAATGAGCTGATTGCGGGATACGAGAATACCTCAGGTGCTACCAAGGGAAGCTTAAGGGGAATAAGCGGCAATGAACCTGGCGACCCGGTAAGAGCTGCTAAAGCAATTATAGCCGTTGTGGAAGATAAAAACCCGCCGTTAAGGTTACTTTTAGGAGCCGTTGCCTTTAACAACGCTTATGTGAAATTAAAGGAACTACAAACCGATTTCGATACATGGAAAGAGGTATCACTGGGAGCTGATTATCCTGAAAACTAAAAATGCAAAAGCCGCTAATCCCTGATAAGCGGCTTTTTTAATACCACGATTGTAACATGGGATTGAGAGTTATTGAGAGTTCACTCATCGGACATCAAATCACAAAAACATCTTAAAATAGGGTCTTGGACTGAAAACAAAAATTACTTGGACCTTTTAGATAATTAATGCCCTGTTTACCTCGGTAACTTTGAATAAATAAAAAAAATTAATCATGTGCGACAAACATTCTAACAATCCTGGTGATGCTTCCATGAGAAAATTTATCCAGCAGACAGCACTTGCTGGAGCCGGTCTTATAATGGCCAATCCTCTAAGCCTTTTTGCGGGTGAAAATGCGGCAAATGGCGCATTTGTCGGGAACATAAAATCTAGGGGGTATGCGGCCAAAGACGCATCCGGTATATTAAGCCTTTGGGAATTTGAACGCAGACCGGTGGGCGACAACGATATCCTTATCGAGATAAAATTTGCCAGTATCTGTCACTCCGATATTCATCAGTTAAAAGGAGATTGGGGAAAACAGCAATACCCACAGGTACCAGGGCATGAAATAGCCGGTATTGTCGCAGCAGTAGGTAGGAATGTTACCAAATTTAAGATTGGTGACCGCGCTGGTATCGGGTGTATGGTAAGCAGCTGTATGAAGTGTGAGAGCTGCAAACACGGTGAAGAGCAAAACTGCGAAAACAATGCCACAGTTTACACCTATGGAAATCCTGAAAGCGGTTCACCAACCGGAATCACCCAAGGAGGTTATGCCAATAATATTGTGGTAAACGAGCACTTTGCTATTCGTATCCCGGAAAATATAAGCCTTGAAGAGGCGGCTCCCCTTATGTGCGCCGGTGTAACAACGTACTCGCCATTAATGAGGGCTAACTTCAACAGGGGGGATAAGGTTGGCATTGCCGGTATTGGCGGCCTCGGGCATATGGCAGTGAAACTTGCTGTGTCAAAAGGTGCAGATGTATATGCCTTTACAACATCACCTGATAAGGTAAATGACATAAAAGGTTTTGGTGCCAAGGAAGTCATTGTAGTGGATGATATTGCAAAACTTAAACCCTACAGACACAAACTGGACTACATGGTTTCAACAATTCCGGCACAGTATGATATAGAATCTTATGCAACTGTAGTGAAGCGAGGCGGGTTTTATACACAATTGGGAATGCCGGTCGGACAGCAGCTTTCACTGAACGTTTTCGCCTTCGCAAGAACGGGTGTAAATTATAATAATTCCCTTATCGGAGGCATACCCGAAACACAAGAAGTAGTCAACTATTGCGCAGACAAGAAAATAGCACCAAAAATAGAAGTGATAAAAGCCTCGCAAATAAATGATTCATGGGCGAAAGTAGCCAATAAACAGGCCCGCTATCGATATGTAATAGACACGGCAACAATATAAAACAAAAAAACATGAGTAATAAAAAACTTGCCCTTATTACAGGGGCATCAAACGGAATAGGCTTTGAGCTCGCAAAGCTATTTGCAAAAGACGACTATGACCTCTTACTCGTTTCAAGAGGACAGGAAAAGCTGGAAGCGGCAAAAAAAGAACTTGCAATTTTTAATGTATCTATCACCACTTTTGCCGCAGACCTCTCTAAGTACGATGATATTATACGTCTGAAAGCCTGGGTTGAACAACAGGGATATATAATTAACGCTTTAGTACTTAATGCAGGTCAGGGTTATGGTGGTGACTTTTTACAGAAAACGGAACTCGCCAGGGAGCTGGAACTCATTAGGCTCAATGTGGACTCTTATGTACACCTTTCTAAACTTTTTATCAAAGACCTGGTGCGGAGAAATGAAGGATCTGTGCTAATGACATCTTCTGTATCTGGTACTGCGCCCATTCCTTATGAGGCTGTTTATGGCGCAAGTAAAGCCTTTGTAAATTCTTTTTTCTATGCGCTACGCAATGAAATAAAGACTACCAATATAAAAATGACCTTGCTAATGCCGGGTGCTACCGAAACAAACTTCTTTAAAAATGCAGACATGGCAGAGACAAAGGTTGGTTCCATGAAAAAAGATGATCCCGCAGAGGTCGCCTATCGCGGTTATTATGCACTCATGAGCGGACATGAATACGCATATGGTAGTGACGAGGTGGAATACGAAGGCGATGTGCTTAACAGGATACAAAGTGAATCGCAAAAAGCACAACGCCACAGGTTAATTTCACATCCTGACTCTACGTTAAATAAATAAACATCAAAAACCTATAAATATGAAACCATTAGAAAACAAGGTAACGGTAATCACTGGTGCCTCATCAGGAATTGGTGCTGAAAGCGCAAAACAAGTGGCCGCTCAAGGTGGCACCGTGGTCTTAGTGGCACGTTCCGAAGAAAAAGTAAAAGCAATAGTAGACGATATAACCAATGCAGGCGGGAAAGCGTACTATAAGATTGCTGATGTTAGCGACGCCAAACAAATGTTTGAACTCGCCACTTATTGTAAAGCCGAATTTGGCAAAGTCGATAACTTGGTCAATAACGCAGGGTTAATGCTTTTTTCATATTGGAAAGATGCGGCACTTGACGATTGGAATAAGATGATAGATACTAATATCAAAGGCTACCTGCATACAATTGCAGCATTTCTACCCGATATGATTGCTTCGAAAAGCGGGCATATACTCAATATGAGTTCGGTAGCTGGGATCCATACTGGCGAGGCTGCGGGAGTTTACAGTGCTACAAAATTCTTTATAAGGGGCATTACGGAAAGTCTTAGGAAAGAAGTCGGCGTAAAAGACAACATTTCAGTTTCAATGGTAAGTCCGGGAGTAATCGATACAGGATGGGCTGACAAAGTAAACAACGAAAGCGGAGCCGCTTTAGCTAAAGAACTCAACAAAGGTGCTATCAAACCTATAACAATAGCTAATGCCGTGGTTTACGTCCTAAGCCAGCCTGACGGGGTTGCGGTAAACGACATTATCGTATCCCCGACTCAGCAGGATTGGTAAAAATTATTTAACTAAAATATGATAAAGTAAAACTAAAATAATCAAAAACAAGAAATGCTATGAAAAAGAATATTGGAAAAAGAGTAGCCGTAACTGGCGGGCACGGAAAAGTGGGGCGTGTTGCAGTGCCTTACCTGAAATCACTGGGTTACGAGGTATTTGTCATCGATAAAGATTATGCCGATACTTTGGAAGAACCATTTATCAAAGCTGATATTACCGACTTTGGCCAAGCGCTGGATGCCCTCTCTTCTAAAGATATGGACGCATACGGACACCCTGAACCCAAAGCTTTTGATGTGATTGTGCACCTTGCAAGTATGGCGCATCCGCGCATGACCACTGATAGCGAAGAGTTCAGGGTTAACATGCTTGCTACCTACAATGTGTTTGAATCAGCCCGTAGACTGGGCATTAAAAATATAGTATGGAGTGCCAGTGAGGTCGCCTTGGGCGTACCCTTCGATAAAACGGACCCGCCCTACTTTCCTGTGGATGAAAGCTACCGCCTTAGGGGATATAATGCCTACTCCCTTACCAAGGTACTTGGTGAGGAAATGGCAAAGCAATTCTGCTTAAATGATCCACAATTGCGCATTACTTGCCTAAGGCTTTCAAACGTCATCAATACCGAAGAATACCCCAAATTCGAAACATGGCAAGATGATCCTACCGTTCGCCTTTGGAATGTTTGGACCTACATTGATAACCGCGATGCGGCACAAGCTATTGAATGTGCTATACGGTACGATAAAAGGGGAAAAGATGAATTCTTCATAGGAAATAACGAAACGGTTATGCGTAGGCCTACAGAAGACTTGGTTAACCAATACTTCCCAGATGTTGAGAAAAAAAGAAGCTTTGAAGGGAATGAAGCTGTTATATCCAATAAAAAAGCAAAGGATGTACTCGGGTACCAGCCACAATATCCATGGGAAGAACAAGTATAAAAAAAAAGTAGTTAATAGTAATATATTAAAATCAATATTATGAGCAAAATAGTTGCAACAACAAAATTTAGCTTTACTCCTGAAAATATGCAGGCAGGTAAGGAACTCTTGCTGTCATTTGTTGGTCCTTCTTCGACTCAGGAAGGCTGCGAATTTTATAATGTCTATCAAGACAATGAGAAACATAACGAATTTCTCATCGTAGACGGTTGGGACTCGCCTGAACATCTCCAGCAGCATATTGACAGCGACGAAATCGTCGCGATAGTCGCCCAAATTGATCCCTTACTTACCCAGCCAAAACAACTTTCTACGTTTACACAGATAAGCTAATCAGCCGATAATCCTAATTAGTGAGAATTCCATGGCTACCCCAAAGCAGCGCTTAATACCGCTGTCTTTAATTCACAGTCATAGCTGTCCAAGAATATTGTGTTTTTCTTCACGAGGATAGCAGTTCCCAAATGGGTCATCTGTCGCCTTTTACTTTGCCAGCCAGTTTATGTTTTTGGAATACTCAAAAATGCAATCAAACCAACAACGCGACGGATACTTGTATCGGTATTCAGAATTTTCAGTTGATTAAGCGCTTTTTTAAGCAGTATGATGCTCCTTAATTAAAAAATCATTATTATTACAGTAAGGGGCATACGGAAGATTAATCTTCCGTATGCCCCTTACTTAGGTTCTAGCCATCGGGCATCCCCTAAAGGGATGCCCGATGGCATAGTATCGCAACCCTCAAGCGCCGCCTCGCTTGAGCCTAAAGGTACAGTTTTTTAACTAAAAAAGCAAGTAGTGATAAAGAAGAAGAAAATTATATTTTTTGTCGCAAATATTTACTAAATTTGCGACAATAATAATGTTAACAACATGACTGAAAGCATTGAAAATAAGATCTTAGCAAAGATAAAAAAAAACCGAAGAGGCAGGATTTTTTTTGTCGATGACTTCATTGCCGTCGCCGTGGCCAAGACCGTTAACAAGACACTGGAACGACTCGCAACCAAAGGAGAACTTACCCGAATCGCAAGGGGTATCTATACCCGACCGGAAATGAGCAAGCTACTGGGCCAGCCATTGACCCCTTCAACAGAGGTTATTGCAAAGGCAATTGCCAAAAGAGACAGGGCACGTATCCTACCTACAGGTACTTATGCCCTTAATATGCTCGGGCTATCAACCCAGGTTCCCATGAACGTGGTATACCTGACTGATGGTGCTGCCCGGAAGATACAGTTGGGCAAAAGGAGTATCCTCTTTAAAAAAACCACCCCAAAAAACCTTGCTGTGGAAGGGGAACTCACCGGGCTTGCCATACAGGCATTGCGTGTTCTGGAAAAAGACAAGGTGACCGAGGAACAAGAACAAAAAATTATCGAATTCCTCAAAAAAGAAAAACCTGAAGTCCTGGCCCGTGACATCGCATTGGCACCGGAATGGATACGACAGATCATGAGAAAAGCACTTCCCTTAAAACCCTAACCATTATGCAGCACTGGCTAGAGCTCACCGACAAAGAGAAAATTGAAGTATATACTGAAATTGCTGCCCGCACCGGGATGACACCGCAGGCCGTGGAGAAAGACTGGTGGGTTACCACAACCCTTAACCTTTTATTCTCCAGTACTCCCGCTGAACACCTTGTCTTCAAAGGTGGGACTTCATTAAGCAAGGCATGGGATTTAATCGAACGCTTTTCGGAAGATATTGATTTGGCCCTGGATCGCAAATATCTGGGGTTTGAAGGGCCTATGACCGGTAGCCAGGTGAGAAAACTACGCAGGGCCTCCTATAAATATATATCAGAAGAGTTTTTTCCTGAACTGACGAAACTTTTTGAACAGAACGGCATCCCCGTCGAGCTAAGGCTAAGGGAAAGCAAAGACAGCGACCAGGACCCGCTGATCATAGAAATTTACTATCCCCATGTCTTTGAGTACAACGAGTATATTGAACCCCGGGTGCTCGTCGAAATAGGCAGCCGTTCCCTACGTGAGCCTTTCAGCCATCGCACGATCTCTAGCCTTGTGGCAAAACATTTCCCAGCACTCCCTTTTGCGGATACCTCCTTTGAAATAGCGACGGTAAACCCCGAGAGGACACTTCTGGAGAAAATCTTCCTGCTACATGAAGAATTTCAAAAGCCATCAGAGAATATCCGGGTGGAACGCCTGAGCAGGCACCTTTATGATGTCGACAGGCTAATTACGGTTTACGGGCCGCATATACTCGAAAATAAGGCGCTATACCAGGAAATCGTAACCCATAGGCGCACCATTACGCCGTTAAGGGGAATCGATTACAGCAGGCATAAGCCCGAATTCATAAATTGTATACCGCCTGAGGCGATCATAGCCGAATGGAGAAAAGACTATACTGTCATGCAGGAACAAATGATATTTGGGACAAGCCATTCCTTTGAGGACCTGGTAAAGAATATCATCAGTTTCCGGGCACAGCTAAATGCCCTTGATTGGAATCTGGAGGAATAATTTAGATAAATGGCAGTAGGGGCATAAACCTCAATAGGCAGCAAAACAACACAGCCTTATGCAATCCCAGCAACATGTAGTTTCTTGCTGGCCGCATTGCCGAAGCCATGGGATGTCTAAATTAATTGCACCTCCCAATTTCGAATTGTGATGCGATAAATATTTTAATGAAATCATCCGGCAACGATCAAGGCCTCCCATTAGACGGTTTGCTGCTGCTTTTAAAAGCCCTGATTAACTTCCTTATTTCGTCCATAGCATACTTTGTGCGGTCTTTCGGGCCATACATTAATAGTAGCATTAGCAGCAGCATCGGTATAAAAAGCACCAAACCTACAGCAATGATTTTGGGCAGGTTTAAATATTCCAACATAACTTTTAATTTATTCATTTCACTATTAGGCAATATCATTTGATTCCAACTCAACCGTTCTATAATTTCTAATTTTGCAGCAATTAAGAACAGTTACATTTATTTCGGTGTAACATGAAAAAGGGCTACAGCCAGCGAAAATATCTAAGGCCTGAAAAATAAAATAGGACAGGTTTTTTAAAAATACAACTGATTGAATTTCAGGTCGTTATATAGAAATCACTTTTCAATTCAACTTTAGCACAAATGAAATGCTATTAGAAATTTATTTTAAGGCATGAAAAAAACACGATAAAAAAGCACTGTTAACGACACCGAAAGTCATAGTATCTTTACACACCTAAATATTACATAATTGAAAAATTGGCAAAATAAATATTGGAAAATGATGCTTGCTGAAAACTTTGATGCTGCAATACCGTTGAAACTCAATAATTTCCCGGGATCTTTCTATAAGTACAGGGCACTCTCGGAAAGGACAATCGACATCCTTGAAAAGAATTATATATGGCTGGCCGAAATTGCCAGCCTTAATGATCCTTTTGAATGCTCAATCCAGTTTGACAACAACGAATGTTTAAGGAAATACTACGGTTCCCAAGACTTTCATGACTTGTTCGTTCAAATGACGGATAAAGCGCTTTCCAGTGCTGAAATTAGGTTACTAACCAAGAGTCAAAAGCCGTATGAAGAGTATATAAAGATATGTGCCGCCAAGAATATACCCCTAAAGCTATCACCGGAGCAGCAGCTATCAAAAGTGCAGGACAGATGGTCCGAAATTATATCAGAAACCAACCGTAAGCTTCGTATTTGCAGCTTTAGCCTCAATAACGATTCCTTGCTGTTATGGAGTCATTATGCCGAAGAGCATAAAGGTATATGTATTGAATACGACTTATTGGACAACGATATTGCCAGAGCATATATCCAGCCTGTCATTTACAGTTCTAAGGTTCCCAAAATTGGGATTTTTGAGGACTATAATACGATACAGATGGTTGCCTCAAGCCTGATCAAATCAAAAGAATGGGAGTATGAACAAGAATGGCGGATAACGATTTTTAAGCAATCAGAAAATTTTCCGCAAAAGTTGCAGGTACCCAAACCAGTTGCCATTTACCTGGGAACACGTTTTGAAGCAAACAACGAGGAATTAAAGGAAAAACTATATCAATTTGCAGCCATGAACAATATACCCTTGTACCCGATGAAAAAGCACCCGCAGGAATTTAGGCTTATACGAGGATAGCATTAGACGATAGATAAGAGCGCTATAGTTACGATTATTGGCTTAGGCAAATAATATTACAATTACCTATAATTATACGATGTTAAAATTATCAGAGGAGTATTATATTGATTACATTTGTAGGGAATTATAGTATCGGAATGAGGCCGTTAAAGCACTGTGACACACGTCTAAAATAACCGATTTCAGGTGTCAAATGCATGAAATGAAACATAATGTTTATTTCATTCGTAACATACTTATTTAATGTGTTTTAAGGAGATATTCATAAGACTCTCGCCTTTCGTGGCACTTTTAAAATTGATGTTGGAATAGCCAGGTTTTACTGGGCTTTCAGAAATAAGTTCGAATCCCATTGTGGTCACGGATAAAAAATCGTAATTAGTGTCTAAACTCTAATTACGATTTTTTTTGCTTGTAAACATTCTTCAAATTACTATATTAGAAGTGTAATAATTCCAGTCTTGCAGATTAGACAGGATTATTTTAAAGATATGGATGTAAGAATAGTATCTAAAACTTTCTCATTATCTGGGAAGAAAAACATTTTTCTGGACAATCAAAAACTATATTATACGATAACTGACAGTGTTGGTGGTCAGGAGTGCGTAAAGCTGATTGATAAGCAATCTAATATAGTAATAAGTATAATTATACGTGACATAACATTATTACAGGACAGTTATACGATACGTTTTTTGAATCGTGAAAATAAGCCCGTTGCATTTAAAAGAACTGAATACTGGAAGCATAATTATGAGGGCAGCTACCATGACGATACCTACACCATAAAAGAAAATGCCTTTAAAGTGTATGGCATCCTAAAAAACGGGCAGGAAATAGGTTACTGGCTGAAATCCCGAAATTTTTTGCCTACTAACGAAGATAATTTTAAACTCAGTGATGAAATTACAGACTTTGAACTTGTCCTTTCTTTGTGTTTAATAATTCATGAGAAAGAATCAGATAAAAGAAATCAGGGCTAAAGTTATCTAATTAAAACTCCTTCTGAACTCTACAGGAGACAGGTTGGTCTTGTTTTTAAACAGCTTACTAAACGACTGTGGATGCTCAAAACCCAGCCTGTAGGCTATTTCACTAACCGATAGGCTTGTGCCTGAGAGTTGTTCCTTAGCTTTTTCTATAACCTATGTACTCGTGGTGTTAGGTGCTGTGATTTACACTTACAAAGGCTTCACTTATATTTAGATGAGCATAAAAACAAAAAATACTAAATTTGCCCCCTTACCGCACAAGTAATAGAAATGGAAAATGCAGCAGGAAACTGGACCATGTGTCCGGAATGCCGTGGACAGGGCAAAAAAAGCAAAGGGCTTAGCAAAAAAGCGCAGCTCCTTTACCGTAAGGCGCTCCTCGAATGTAAAACCGCAGATGGAACAGGCACGCCATCCGTTCTTCCTAAAGCACACCTGTACCCATGCCAAAACTGTAGGGGAACAGGACTCATCCCTGCCGCCGCCCCTCCTGTACCAGATATGCAAACCTACCCGCACATAGCCATTATAGGCGGTGGTATAGGCGGAGTTGCCCTGGCTGTAGCCTGCCTGCACCGCGGAATCCCTTTTACCCTATACGAGCGTGACCCTGACTTCCATGCACGCTCACAAGGCTACGGGCTTACGCTGCAACAGGCAGGTAAAGCAATTGAGGCATTAGGCATTTCCCAATTAGAAGACGCTGTAGTTTCTACACGGCACCTGGTTCATGACCCGAGAGGGAAAATAATTGGCGAATGGGGCGCAAGAAAGTGGCTGGACTCAAATGCGGAGCTGCCGGAAAAACGCACTAACATGCATATAGCACGTCAATCGTTGCGGCTGGCGCTGCTAAAACAACTGGGCGGCCACGATGCCGTACAATGGGGGCACCAGTTGCTTGATTTTACAGAAGCTGATGGTGGCGGCATTAACCTGCGATTTCTTGTAGATGGAGAGATAAAAAATGTACACGCGGGCCTTTTAGTAGGTGCAGACGGTATACGCAGTACAGTACGAAAGCAGCTCATTGGCGAAAGCACTACTCCTTTATGCTACCTGGACTGTATTGTTATATTAGGCATTTGCCCCCTGGCAGCATTAGACGGGATTGATACCCCTTTGCTGGATTCGGCTACCGTATTCCAGACCGCAAATGGTAAAGAGCGTATATATATGATGCCCTATACGGCAAATGAGGTAATGTGGCAACTTAGCTTTCCCATGGCCCAGGCAGCCGCAACAGCATTAAGCGCGGGCGGATCAGGGCCACTTAAGGAAGAAGCCTGCCGAAGAACCCAGTGGCACACTCCCATACCCCAGATTGTAGCGGCAACGCCCGAAACCCGGATTTCAGGATACCCCGTATACGACCGGCAATTACTATCGGCTAATTTATTAGAAAAAGCAGGCTCCATAACACTTATAGGAGATGCCGCCCACCCTATGAGCCCATTCAAGGGGCAGGGCGCAAACCAGGCACTGCTCGATGCCCTTGCCCTGGCAAGGAGCATCTCTAAAGGCTGCAAATCTGCAGGGTGGATAAAAACCGGTATACGAAAAAGTGTATTGGCTGCATTTGAATCTGAAATGCTTAAACGCAGTGCTGTTAAAGTAAAAGATTCGGCAACTGCGGCAGGGCTGTTGCATTCTGAAATAGTGCTTAAAGAAGGAAATGCCCCCCGGGGCCGCTGCCTGAAGGAAAACAAATAATTACGGCAGGCGTGGCATAGTTAATTAAAACTCCTCCTGAATTCAACCGGTGAAAGGCTGGTTTTGGTTTTAAACAGCTTGCTGAACGACTGCGGGTGCTCAAACCCCAGGCTGTAGGCTATCTGGCTTACTGATAAATCGGTTACAGAAAGCTGCTCCTTAGCTTTTTCAATCAGCTTGTTGTGTATGTGTTGTTGCGCGTTTTGCCCCGTAAGCGAACGCAGCATGTCGCTAAGGTAACTCGGCGATATATGTAGCTTATCGGCAAGATATTGCACGGTAGGTATACCACTGTTTAGCGACTGTTCGTTACCGAAGTACTCATCCAGAATTTCCTCCAGGTTTTGCAGCAGGTTGTTGCTTACGGCTTTGCGGGTTATAAACTGGCGGCGATAAAAACGGTTAGCATAATTAAGTAGCAGCTCAATTTGCGAGATGATAACATCCTGGCTAAAATCGTCGAGGCGGCTGCTGAGTTCTTCTTCAATAATCTCAAAAATTGAAATGATAACAGCTTTCTCCTTGTCAGAAAGGTGTAGTGCCTCATTAGCTGAATACGAGAAAAAGCCGTACTGCTTTATCTTTTTTGCCAGCGGGTAAGACAGTAAAAAGTCAGGGTGGATAAGCAGGGTATACTGTGAGCACACACCACCGTGGTTTTCATCTTTACCAATTATTTGCCCGGGAGCAGCAAAAAGTAATCCCCCTTCATCAAAATCATAATAGTGCTGGCCGTATTTTATGCGACCGCTAAGGCGTGGCTTGTATGATATTTTATAAAAATGAAGGATGTGCGACTGCGGAACGTCATGTTCTACCACGCGCGTACTTTCGGCACCCAGTATGGTTATAAGCGGGTGGTTAGGCTCGGGCAGGCCAAAGGCACGTGCGGCTTCGGTAAGTGATGTAAAGTTATGCGGGGTATGCTCTTCCTTTTTCATATACTGGAAATTTATATAAAGGTAACCGATAATCTGTTGACTACCGGTTACCTTGCAGTAACTGACTCTGTTTTTTATCCCTGTGCGGCATTGGCAACGTCTTCCCAGGCTTCCCATTCGGCCATACGTTTGGCATATTCAGCTTTTACCCACGCCAGGTTGTTGCTGCCTAAAGACAGGCGCAGCGGCGGGTTTTCGGCATCTACAGCGGCAAACAATCCGTTAGGGGTAGCATCAGGGTTGCCACGCTCCATATTTTGCAGGCTTTGGAAAAAGTTGTTTTTATAATCGGTATAAATATCCATGCCCGGGGCAAATTTAAGCGATTCCTGCGTGCCAAACTCGGTAGCATAAGCGCCCGGTTCTATAATAGTGACCTTGATGTTGAAGTCTTTAAGCTCAAGCGCAAGGCTTTCATGTATGGCCTCAAATGCCCATTTAGATGAGGCATAGTAGCCAATAACCGGCAGGGTTACGTGCCCCAAATTGCTCGATGTGCCCAGTATATGGCCATAGCCCTGTTGCCTAAGCAAAGGTAAAGCTGCCTGTATAACGGCAAGTGCGCCAAAAATATTGGTATCATACATGGCCTTAACATCATTGGCACTTGCTTCTTCAATAGTACCCACCAGCGAATAGCCTGCATTGTTAAGCACTATATCCAGCCTGCCGAAGTGGGCATGGGCTTTTTCAATAGTTTCTTTGGCCTGGGCGGCATTGGTAACATCAAGCTCAAGCGTAAGTACGTTTTCGCCAAATTGTTCGTTAAGCGCGGCTATGCTTTCCAGCTTACGGGCTGTGGCGGCTACTTTATCGCCACGTTTCAGTGCTGCTTCGGCCCATACACGGCCAAAACCGCGCGACGCCCCTGTTATAAACCAAACTTTTGTACCGTCTGTTGTTTTTTGATCTGACATTGTAATATGTTTTAAATTGATAGTACAAAGTTCGGCAGGTGGTGTGTGCTGCACGTAGCCTAATCGGGTGAGGACTTAGCCTAAATGAGAAAAAGTGCAGTTAGGGATTTATCAGTCTGATGCTGTTGGATAAAGTTTTCTTAAATACGGCCTTGTATAGGGCTATTATTAGTAACTTCAATAGGAGTTTTGCTTATGCAATTCTTTAAAAAAAGAATATATTATGGAAAATATAAAACGCAGTTTTCTGGATAAAACAGTAGTAATTACCGGGGCCAGTAGTGGTGTGGGCCGTGCCGCTGCCGAAGCTTTTGCACAACTGGGCGCTAATGTAGTAATTGTTGCCAGGGGACAAAAAGGAATAGACGAAGTGGTTGAAGTTTGCCGTAGCTTAAATGCTACTGCCATAGGTGTTTCGGCCGATATGTCTGTAGAGCAGGATGTCGAAAGAGTAGTGGGAGAGGCGTTGCAAATTAACGGCAGGATTGATGTATGGATAAATAATGCAGGTGTGATGGCCAGTGGCAAGTTTGAAGAAATACCCATGGAAATACACGAACAGGTAATTAAAACCAACCTGTTTGGCTACATGCATGGGGCTTACAACGCCCTCAAAATCTTTAAAGAACAGAATGAGGGCATCCTGATAAACAATGTATCTATTGGCGGGTTTATGCCTGCACCGTACAGCGCGGTATATTCTGCTACAAAGTATGGTATAAGAGGTATGATGGAATGCCTTCAGGGCGAGATTTCTAACAGGAGGCACATACACATCTGTAACCTGTACCCTCAACTTCAAAACTCAACAGGCAACCTACACTCCGCAAAATACTCAGGGTTTAGTTTGTCTATCCCCCCAATAGCGTCTGACCCGCGTGAAACGGCAGCAAAAATGGTGCGGCTGGCAAAACATCCTAAAAAAGATACATTCCCGGATTTTAAGTCGGCAACTATTACTACTATTTACAAAATGTTTCCCAAGTTGGTAATTAATACGGCTTCGGCGGCAGTGCGCCTAAAAATGAAGCTCAATAAAGATAAAGATGGCAACCCCGGTAATGTTTTAACCCATTCTAAAGAGCCGCTACGGGTTTATGGCAAGCAGCCCTCTGTTAACGCTAATATAGGCCTGGCCGTTGCAGCCGGATTGGGTGTAGGTTTAGTATTGTTTGCACTAAAGAAAAAGGCGTAACTAATTCCTCTGTTTACCCTTCCTGTTTTTTTGCCTCAATATCTTTATAAAATAAATCTACCAGGTTTACCAGGGCGTTTTTAATATCCTGCTTTCCTTCAGGCTGGGTAATATCTATGCCACAAAACGTGTTGCAGTTTACCCCGGCATACATATTCATGTAGTAAATGCCGGCAATCAGTATGCCTACGGTAGACCTGTATTCTTTAGCAAACTTGCCAAAAAACGGGTCGGTAATATTGGTAAGCAGTACTTCTCCCACGGCTTCGCGCTCATCGGCCACCGCCTTTAATGATTTACGGCTTTCATACAAACCCCACATCATAAGTTTTTGAAGCTCATCATTACCGTCAAGAACATCATATTGCTGTAAGAGCATGTGTTTGGTAAAATCCTGCCCGCCATCGGTAATAACAGGCGGGGCTTGGTCCTGGCTTACATTACTCCAAAAATCCAGTGAGCTTATATATTCGTCAACCAGGTTATCGCGGCTGCCAAAATATTTATAGATGAGTTTTTTATCGAGTCCTGCGGTCGCAGCAATATCGTTAACCTTCAGGCCTGTAAAGCCTTCGGTTTTCAAAAGCTTGCCAACTGCATCTAAGAGTTGCTGCTTGCTCCGTTCTTTGTTTCTTCCCGGGGGTGTTTTATCGGTCATTAATTATTGTTAATAATTATGAAACAAAAATACAACGAAATTTTGTCACTATTTAGTGACTTTGTTTATATTTGTCCCCAGAATGTAAACAGTCCACATCCAACGTTGTTATATTTAGGGAGTAAAAAAGTCCGTGAAAAAGAAATCTAACCAGTCACTCCTCACAAAAAAGCCCCTTGAATAAAGGGGCTTTTTTAATTTTTTATTATACTGAAAGCTATAGTTTTACCTGTAAAGTCACGTAAAAAGTACGCGGGTCGCTTGGTAGTATACCGGGGCCGGGATAGCCTGTGGCGCGGCGTGTAAAGTAATAATTGTTGGTAAAGTTATTAATACTGCCTTCCAGTTTAAAATTACGCCAGGTATAAGATGCAGAAAAATCAGCTACATAATAGGATGGTATTTGCCCGAAGATACCGTATGTGTTGTCATTAGCATCGGTAACTGTATTTCCGCTGTCTGTAAACTGTTCTGAAAGATAAGTTAGCTGTAGCGATGCCTTAAAATTGCCATAGCCTGCGGTTGTACCTGCCTTAAGGTTTACAAGCGGTACAAATTCTACCATATTCCCTTCAATATTAGGAGCATCTGATTGTAAATATTCGCTTCCGGTAAGGGCGTTGTTTATAAAGGCTGTCCATAAAAATTTTTCATTTTCTTTAAAAAAAGTATTGCTTATGTTCCAGTCGGCCAGCATTTCCCAGCCGTAGGTAAGCGCTGTACCTATGTTGCTGCGGTAGCGCACCACGGCAGCGCTGCCGTTAGGGTTAGGAGCCAGGTATTCGCCTATTTTGTCGTTGTAGTACAGTGCATAAATATTGGTGTCAAAGCTAAAACGGTCGTCTATTTTTCCGCGGAGGCCCAGGTCAAACGTAAAGCCCTTTTCATCGGTAATGGTTGGGTCTATGGCAAGGCCGGGGCTGGCAGTGCGTATATCATTAAACGTAACCGAACGGTAGTTTTGCGATACGTTTGCATACCATTCTGTTTTTGCCGACGGCTTGTAGCTAAAGCCAATGCCGGCCAGCAGGAAGTTTCGGTTTTTTTCTATGTTTTCCTGTTCCAGGATATCAAGAATTACGTTGCCCGCCTGGTCTGTATTAATACGGCGCCAGTAGCCATCAGCCTTTGTGCTGATGTTTTCAAAGCGTATACCCGGCGTAACGGTAAATACCGGCGAAAGGCGGAACATATTTTCGGCAAACAATGCTATATTTTGGTTAGGGTAGGTATAATCGCTCTGGCTGGTATAGTTGGGGAACTCAGTATTGGCAAAGCTAAAATCAGCCCCGCTGTCGCTGCTTCCGGGGCCCTGGGTGGCGGTATTGCGCGCCCGGTAGTATTTAGCCCCGACCATAAAGGCGCTTTTCTGACCCTTTAGGTTATATTGCTGAAGAAATTTAGCCTCTGCACCCCCGTTTACAAACTCGCCCTTAATCAGGTCGCGCACTGTGCCGGGTACATCGGCGGTAGCCACACGGTTGGTAAGGTAACCCAGTGCACTACGGCTGGCATTAAGGCCAAAGAGCTGCACTTCAAGACGGGCATCATCTGTAAAGGCGTGGTTAAAGCGGAGGCTGTACAGGTTCCAGTTTACATCAAACCAGTTACGTGTGCGGTTGCTCTGGAACATGTCCTGATTGAACATATAATCAGTTAATCCACCCGGCTGCTTGGCCAGATAGTCAAACATTGTATAATCAAAATGCAGCGATGTTTTTGGTGTAAACGCGTAGTTGAGGTTAATGAAAAAATTACGGCTGTTGTATTGCGCATTGGGCCTGAAACCATCGCCCTGCTTATAATTGAAAAAGGTGTAATAGCTAAATTTTCCGGCGGTGCCGCTAAGGCTGGTAAAGTTAGAATACATGCCGTAAGACCCGGCAGTGTTGCGGAGTGTGATTTCAATAGGCTTGGCAGAAGGTTTGTGCATTACAAAGTTTACAAGGCCGCCAAACTGTGTGCCATATTGCAGTGATGCAGCCCCACGGATAACCTGTATCCGTTCAACACCCTCGGTAGGTGGGGTGTAATAACTTTCGGGGTAACCCAAAACATCGGCGCTTATGTCATAACCGTTTTGACGCGTGTTGAAGTTGCTGGTGCGGTTGGGGTTAAGCCCCCGGCCGCCAATATTGAGTTGCAAACCACCATCTGAATTTTCGTTAAAGGTTAGCCCCACCACCTGTGCATATACCTGGCGCATATTGTTTACCGCCTTGTTTGCCGTAAGCTTGTCTACTTCTATAACCTCAGTTTTTTTACCGGCATAGATGGATGCGCCTTCAATATCTTTAAGGTGGGTAAGGGCAAACAGTTTTTCGCGGTTACGCTCTATAACCACTTCGTTAAGTTCGGTAATTTGCTGTAATATAATGGTAACCGGTTTGCTTGCTGTAATATCTTCTTCTATAATGGTATAGCCCTCTTTGCAAAATACCAGGTGTAGCTTTTCTTTTGTGCTTTCAATTACAAATGTGCCATCCGGGCCGGTCAATATGCTGGTGCCGTTTTCAGGGTTGATGACCTGTACGCCGGTAAGTGCTGCGTTGTTTTCATCTGCTACAACTCCGGTATGGCTTTGCGCCGAGAGGTGCTGGCTCAGGAAAAAAAGTATGCTAAAGCCCGCCAATAGTGTCTTTAAACGGCAGTATCCAGGTTTTATGGGCAAATGATTCATGTTCTTTTGCAAGGTTAACGTTTGGGTTAATGTAAGGGGCATTGAGGCGGCCGTTTAGTGCAACATAACTCTCAGCATATACTTGCGGGTCGGCCATGCCTTTAGCTTTAAAAGTATCGTGCAGGTAGTGTGCATATTCCAGTATAAAATCGGGCTGGAAAGACATTTGTTTTTCCTGGAACGCCGTAAGGTAATCGCGGTTGTTTATGTAAGCGGTAGCGCCGGTTTTACTATCTACAATGCGGAATTGTACGTACCCGACCTTTTCCATAAGCATTACCCGCCAAGAAAAGCGGAAGCCTTCTTCGGTCCAGAATAATTCGCCGGGGTAGAGCAGGTAGCGGAAAGGCAGTATAAGCTGTATTGCAATAAAAATAGCAAGAAAGTAGCCAATGCCCTCTGAGGCAAAATATTTATTGACCGTAACAATAGATGCTGGCAATGCCTTTTTCTTTCCGAATGTGATAATGCTATACACTACCCCAAGCGCCCTCCTGTGAAACTGCGGGCTGAAGAAAATAAGCGATGAAACAATCATTACTAACGGGAATACCCCGATAGGGAATAATATCCGTGTAAGCGAATGGAACACCACCACCAGTACAAACCCAAAAAGGCGGGTGCGGCGGTTGAGCAGCAAAAAGACAATAAAAAGGTCATACACCGCACCAATGTAACTAAAGGCGTAGGCTACCCATTGTTTACCCAGCCATGGGCCAATTAGTGGCAGGTGTGTGTTGCCGGTAAGCCATATTTTAAGCGGCATGGCGTTTATAAGCCAGTCGGTATTAAGCTTAGCAAGGCCTGCATAAAAATAGACGATTGCCAGCAGCACCTTTAGCACATCTACCGTGTAACGGGGTACAATAGCACTTGCTATAAGGTGGTTCCGTTTGGCATCTAATGAGAAGAAGGCGTTGGCAGGCAAAAATATCATCACAAAACTTACCAGCGATATAAAATAGTAATGGTTTAAGTATGTGGTTTTATCCATAAGCTCTATGTATGTAAAGCTCAGGAAAAACAGTATGCTGCCCAGCCTGTAGCGGTATCCTAAAGCAACCATAAGCGCTGATAGGGCGCAAATAATGAAGATGCCGTAGGTGTAAATGCCCAAAGGCTTAACCCAGCCAAAACCGAAGTATGTAAAATGAAATGCCGGGGCAATGTAAAACTTGTCTATCCATCCGTTACCGGCAAACCGTATGATGCTGAAAAACATCATAAGCCCGAATGCCACACGGAAAAAAGCCAGTGAGGCAGCATCGGTTTTCAGGTTTAGGTATGAACGGAATGTAAGCATGGCCTTATTAATCGCCGTCGCCGTCTACATAGTCAATGCTTATGTTTAGCGCCTGTAGCATATCAAGCTTTTCGGCAATAACTATTTGTTGCACGGCGTTGTAAGCGTTTACCATCTTAGTGTTATCAGCCGTTACCTGGCTGCTAAAGCTATTGTTGAGCTGGTTTACGGCCGCAAGGGCGGCATCATATTTAGCATTTATAACAGCGCTGAGGTTTTGCCCTTCGCGCACGGCATTTACGGCATCAAGATAGGCACCAAGGCCGGGGCCGTTTGCAGACATGCCAAAATGTTTGCCATTAAAAAAGTCTTTAGAAGCAGTAAGAGCCTCAATAAGTAGTTGCCTGCTCACGTTGTTGTTATAGTAGGCTTCCACCTTATCTGCATAAGTAACACCGTTACTAAAAAGGCCCGCAGGTATGCCCAGCTTAGGGGTACGGGTGTCTTTTTCAAGGTTTTTTACAAAGTTGTTTACCGTTTGGTTTATGGGTGCGCTTACGGCAGTACCCGTACCGGCAATAAACGTTTCGCGGTAGCTGCCGTTCCAGTCGGCCACAATGGCATCTGCAACTGATTTTATATGTGCGGCAAGGTCGGCCACATACTGGCGTGCATTAGGTGTGGTTTCATAATAAGAAATCAGCCCATTATCGGTATCGCCAATGCCATATAGCAGGTAATCCAGCGCAGGGAAACCTTCACGCGTGTATTGCACAGGCTGGGCAAGGTTGTAGTTGCCACTTGCAATGTTATTGTTTATACCGGTAACATCAGTAGGGTAGGTGTTACTGCCTTCTATAAGGTGCAGCTCAAACGCTTTTGGGTCATCAAAAATGCCTACATGCTGAAACGCCTTGTAAGCATCAAGCCAAGCTGTTCTTACCTCTTCAAGTGTTTGCTGGGTATGGTTTTGGGCAAAAGCAGCAGCCTTTGTGTTGAGTACATTGGCCTTAGCCTGGTAATCTTCAAAAGATGGAATAATTATATTATCGGCCCAGTTTGTCATTAGGGCGGTACGGTCATAAGTACCTTCCGATGTAGTGTTATTGTCTGAAGAAGAGCATCCTGCAAGCAGGCCTGCCACAACTGAAAGTGTCAAAACGAAGCGTTTCATACTGATGAAATTTGCGGCAAATGTATAAAGATAAAACCTTTATCTGTAATTATTCTAAATAATTTTTTCATAAAAAGTTTAACATACATTTTGCGGTTATTAAAATTCAAGTACATTTGCCTTGTTTTTAATAAATCTAAATAAACAATAAGATTAAAGATGAAGAAAGTAACCACCAGCTTATTTTTACTTGCAGCTTCAGGCCTTATGATTACAGCCTGTAGTGATGATGACAATGCTACTAATAACAACAATGTAACAAGGGCACAGGTAGTAGAAAACTATGCCGATATAGTATACCAAAACTACCAGGATGCGCTTGATGATGCCGAAAGCCTTGAAGTGGCCGTTAATGCATTTACCGCTAACCCAACCCAAGCTACTTTTGATGCCGCCAAGGCTGCCTGGAAAACATCGCGCGAGAGCTATGGCACTACCGAGGCTTTCCGTTTTGCAAACGGCCCTATTGATAACGACCAGGATTTTGAAGCCCCGGAAGGCCTTATAAATGCATGGCCGCTTGATGAGGCTTATATTGATTATGTACAGGCCAGCGATGCCCAGTATAACGGCGGTATTATAAACAATACTGAGCTTTACCCAACCATTACAAAACAGCTTCTTGAAGAGCTTAATGAAGGCGAAGACGAGAAGAGCATTTCTACCGGTTACCATGCCATTGAGTTTTTGCTTTGGGGCCAGGATATAACTGCCCCTGCTGCAAACCTGCCGGGCCAGAGGCCTTATACTGATTTTGTTGACGGCGGCACTGCCGAAAACCAGGACAGGCGCAGGGCTTACCTTAACGCTGCTGCCGACCTGCTTATAGACCACCTTACGTATCTTGTAGACCTTTGGGCTGAAGGCGGAAGCTACAGGAACACGTTCCTTGCGCTACCTGAAGAAGAGGCACTGCAAAACATTTACCTGGGCATAATTACCCTGTGCAGTTCTGAACTGCCAATTGAGCGTATGTCTGTAGCGCTTGAAAATGCCGACCAGGAAGATGAACACTCGTGCTTTAGCGACAACACGCACCGCGATGTTTACCTAAACTTTGCAGGTATAGTTAACGTTTATGAAGGCAAGTATGGCAATATAGACGGCCCGTCTCTAGCTGACCTTGTAAAACAGGCAAACAACAGCAAGTACAACGATATTGAAAACGCTATAGATGCTGCTGAAGATGATATTGAGGCTATTTTAACCCCGTTTGACCTTGCAATTAGCGGAGGGCCTACAAGCGCTGAGGGTGCTAAAGTTAAAGTGGCTTACACACAGCTTATCATGCTGTCTCAGGAATTGCTTGCCGGTGCAACTGCCAGTGGCATTACTGTAAACGGTATTGAATAATACGTGATTAATGTTATGTTATTTTTATTTAGAGTGCCGTACTTTTGCGGCACTCTTTATTGTTTTATAAATGAATAGTTTAAGGAATACAGGCATTACTTTATTATCGCTCATGGCGCTGTCCTGCGGTAATGATGACAGCGATTACCAAAGGCTGTCTGCCGAGGAAGGCGAACAGTACAGCGGTGGCAGTTCTACCGCTATAAACGCTACTGTCGAAGCTTTTGGCTTTGCATCGTCTACATTAACGCCAGACCAGTCGGTTGATTTTGGGGTGGGTAATTCGCTATTCAGGCAAAGTTGGGTAACGGCGCCTTCATCTACCACGGCGCGAGACGGGCTTGGGCCGTTTTTTAACGCCATATCGTGCAGCGCCTGCCACTTTAAAGACGGGCGTGGCCGTCCACCGGCTTTTGACGGCGAAATGGGTAAAGGCCTGCTTTTACGTTTAAGCACTGCCGGTACCGATGTTTGGGGCGGCGCATTGCCGGATCCTGTGTATGGGCACCAGTTGCAAGACCTTGCATTATTGGGTGTAGATGTAAAAGGGACTTATACTATAACCTATCAAACCCTTACCGAAACCCTGGCAGACGGCACTGTTGTAGAACTGCTTTTGCCTACATACCACATAAATAACCTTGGTTATGGGCCTATGGCATCCGGATTACTTGTATCGCCGCGTGTGGGTAACCAAATGATAGGCCTGGGCTTGCTTGAGGCCGTTCCGCAAAGTACTTATTTAGGTTTTGCAGATGAGTTTGATGCCGATGGTGACGGTATTTCCGGAAGGGCAAACTATGTGTATGATAAAGAAAGCAACAGCCTTAAAATGGGGCTTTTTGGATGGAAAGCCAACCAGCCCAGTATAAGGCAGCAAATAGCCGCGGCATTTCTTAACGATATAGGCATTACATCGCCCATATTCCCTGATGAATATGCACCAACAGGATTTGACATAAGCGGTATACCCAATGGCGGCTCCCCCGAAATTGGAGATGTAGCCTTTAACCGCGTGGTACTGTATTCGCAAACACTATCAGTACCCATAAGGCGAAACTATAATGCTGAAAACGTACTAAGGGGTAAAAAGGTATTTACTGATTTAAACTGTGTGGCGTGCCATATACCTAAAATGCAAACGGGAAACAGTTATTACATAGAAGGGCTTCGTAACCAAACCATTCGCCCGTATACCGATATGCTTTTGCATGATATGGGCCCCGGCCTGGCCGACGGGGCACCTGACTATCTTGCCACCGGCAGCGAATGGCGCACACAGCCACTATGGGGCATAGGCCTTATCAATACCGTTAACGGGCACACCAGGCTGTTGCACGATGGCCGTGCGCGCAATGTTACCGAGGCTATTTTATGGCATGGGGGAGAGGCTGAGCAATCTAAAAATGCCTTTAAGCAGCTGACCCCGCAGGAGCGCCAGGATTTGTTAGACTTTATAGATTCGCTATAAGCACTACACTACATCAATGTTATCACTACATAAACTGAAAACAACCCTTTTTGAGGCAGAAACCAATGCCCCGCTGGTTATTTTCAGGATGTTGTTTGGGGTGTTATTAGCATGGCAGGCCGGTTTATTAGTATGTGAAGGTTGGGTAAAGCGTAACCTTATCGACCCTAAGTTTACTTTCTCGCATATTGGTATGGAGTGGCTGCAGCCGCTGCCGGGTACCGGTATGTACTGGTATTTCGGGTTGCTTGCATTGTACGGTTTACTGGTTATGGCCGGGTTGTTTTACCGCTTTGCAATTATAGGCTATACCGTGCTTTGGGCAGGTGTGTACTTTATGCAGAAAACCACCTACAACAACCATTATTATCTGCTGGTGTTGTTATGCCTCATTATGTGTTTTTTACCGGCTAATGCTAACTTTTCGGTAGACAGTAAGCGGAACCCTAAGATAAAAACAACAGTAATGCCCGCCTGGTGCCGGTATGTAATTATTGCACAAATAGCTGTTGTTTATTTTTATGCGGCTGTGGCAAAGTTATATCCTGAGTGGTTAAACGGCACATTTACAGCCGGTATTTTAAATAAGGCAGGCCGGCATTTTGAGATAGGTTTTTTTAGGCAGCATTGGTTTCATGTTTTTATAGCGTGGGCCGGGTTGCTGTTTGATTTGCTTATAGTGCCCCTGCTGTTATACCGCAAAACACGGGTTTTAGCATTTATAGCTGCAGTGGTTTTCCACGTGTTTAACGGCCTTACCCTGCATATTGGTATTTTTCCTTACCTGTCGCTGGCTATGCTTGTGTTTTTTATCCCACAGGAAAAATTCAGGATTTATAAGCCTTCCGGCGAAAGCCCGGTTGTTGTAAAAAAGGGCAGGGGAGTGCTGCTGTATTTCTTTGTTCCCTACTTTATTTTGCAGGTGTTGCTGCCCATCAGGCATCATTTTATACAGGGCGATGTACTGTGGACCGAAGAAGGCCACCGCCTTAGCTGGCGCATGATGCTGCGCAAGCGTAGTGGTTATGTGCAGTTTAAGGTACAGGACAAACAAACCGGAAAAAAATGGACTTATAACCTCAACAATACCCTTACACCCGTGCAACTTCACAACATGAAAACCAAGCCCGATATGCTTTGGCAAATGGCGCAGCGCATAAAAAATGAGTATGCAGCACAGGGTAAACAGGTAGGGGTTTACATTACTTCAAAAGTTTCGGTAAACAAAAAGCCGGAGCGATTGCTTATTGACCCACATGTAGATATGGCGCTTGCCGAATGGAATTATTTTTCTCACAATGATTGGATTCTTACCTACGAGTGGGAAAAATAAAAATGTTAAAAAAATCTAAAATTTAACTTGACTGGAATTGTGTTTTGTTTGTACTATTGCACTCAATTTAGAATTAGTTTAAATAAAAATAATTGCTTCACAATTAACCAATGAAAAGAAAATTACTACAGCTTGCCTTTGTAACAATGTGTAATGCGGCACTATATGGCCAGACAAATATAACAGTAGGCGACGGTACCGGCTCCGGTACTTTTGGCCCAATAGCATCATGGTATGAATCATCGGCCACCGAAAGTATTTATACCGGAAATGAAATAGGCGTTAGCGGCGAAGTAACAAAGCTTGCCTACCAAAAGGCATCGGGCAATAGCACAACAGAACCCCAGGTTAAAATATACATGAAACAAACCAGCCAGGCGGTTATAGGCCAGGCAGATTATAGCATAGGCGCTACTGCATTTGCAGGATACACGCTGGTATATGAAGGTACTATGCCTAATAACAGCACTACCGGCTGGATGGAAGTAACCCTGCAAACCCCATTTACGGTTTCGGCAGCACAAAACCTTGCCATACTGGTAGTAGGTTCAACCTGTATAGAAAGTGGCAGGCCACAGTACCGCTACACTACATCGCAGGGTAATAAAATGAGTGCGGGGTATGATGATGGCTCAATAGGCTGTGGCGGTAACAACCCGTGGACTTCAGCATCTGTAATGGAGCCCGTGTGGGAGCGCCCTAACGTGAGGCTTGCTTTTGGAACGCTTTCGGCAGAAGGGTTTACAACAGCCAATAGCCTGCTGTATACCGAAGGGGGGAAGCTACACTTTAAATCGGCTGTTGAGGTAAGCAGCATTGCGGTGTATGATGTGCTGGGTAGAGAAGTATATAGCCTTAAGGGCATTAACAGTACAGATGTTGTACTGAGTGCCCTTACTGCACAAAACCAGGTACTTTTTGTAAAGGTAACCGATGCTTACAACCGCACCCTTACCCTGAAAACCGTTTATTAAATGCTTTCACCTATAAAAATATTAGTGGCTGCCTGCCTTGTTACCCTATTGGTGTCAGTAGAATGGCTAACCGATTTTGACAAGGCCAGGCATACTGCCGCAGAACAGGATAAAAATATTATACTGGTTTTTGCGGGTTCAGACTGGTGCGCCCCCTGCATTAAGCTGGAACAAAAAATATGGGAGTCGGATGAATTTAAGGCAGAAGCCGCACAAAAATGGGTGCTGGTAAAGGCAGATTTTCCTAAAAAGAAAGCCAACGCGCTGCCCGAAGCCCAAACGCAGCATAATGCCGCCCTGTATGAAAAATACAATAAAGAAGGGGTGTTTCCGCTTGTGGTAGTAATAGATAAAACCGGCAAGGTGCTGGGTAAAACTACGTATAAAGACATAACACCTGCCGAATACATTAAACATTTGCATACCCTGGAAGGAAAATGAAAAGACTGATTGCCTGTTTACTAATGCTCTCTGCTACCTGCCATGCACAGGTACAGGCTAACCGCACAGTAAAGCTTATGGGCAGCCGCTGCGATATTAGCATTGTAGCCCAGGATTATGAAAAAGCAAACAAATACATAGACACGGTTATAGCCGAGATTACACGTATTGAAAACCTGATATCTGACTGGAAGCCCGAGACCCAGGTAAGTGCCGTAAACCGTAACGCAGGTATAGCCCCGGTAAAGGTAGACCGCGAGGTACTTGAGCTGACAGAAAGGGCGCTGCACTTTTCTAAAATTACCGATGGCGCTTTTGATATAAGCTTTGCAGCCATGGAGCGTATCTGGAAGTTTGACGGCAGCATGACCGAAATGCCAACACCGGAAGCCGTGAAAAAGTCGGTTGAGAAAGTAGGCTATGAAAACATAATTATTGATAAGGAAAACAGTACCATTTTCCTGAAGCTGCCGGGCATGAAAATAGGCTTTGGCGCTCTTGGCGAGGGCTATGCGGCCGACCGCTGCAAGAAAATGATGCTGGAAAAAGGTGTTAAGGCCGGTATTGTAAACGGTTCGGGCGATATGAATACCTGGGGCACACAGCCCGATGGCTCCCCCTGGACCGTGGGTATAACCAACCCTATGAACAAAAACCGTGTGTTTGCTGTTTTTCCGCTACACCAAAGTGCAGTAGTAACCAGTGGCAGCTACGAAAAATTTGCCCTGATAAACGGCAAGCGCTATGCCCATATTATAAACCCGGTAACGGGCTATCCGGCAACGGGGTTGTGTAGCGTAACGGTTATGGGGCCAAGCGCCGAGCTTGCAAACGGCTTTAGTACTTCTATTATGGTGCTGGGCAAAGATGCCGGGCTTAACCTGATTAACCAGTTTCCGCAGCTAAGCTGCATTATGGTGACCGATACCGGTGAGGTATTTTCATCTAAAAACATTGATATTAAAAAATACCAGACAGAAGAGATAAAACATGATTAAAAAACTACCCCTACTGCTGCTTATGGCTGTGTTATTTGCCTCTTGCACAGCAGTAAAAGAGTATGAAAAACAACAGGTAAACGACCCTGAAATGTCGCTTAGCGCCAAGACAACCGAGCGTTATGAAACCAATTTCCAGGTGTACCGCGAGGGTGCAAGCGGTGCTAACGGCGGTAAGACAGGCGGGGGCTGCGGATGCAATTAAAGCTATATGAAACAACTGTACATTTTAATCGGTTTACTTATATCATTTACAGCGCTAAGCCAGGAAGCTATAGACAGCACGTTTGTGTTTAAAAAACGCGTGCTGGAAAGTACCGAAATAGACCTGCTGGGCAGCTATTATGCACAAAGCGGCATACACTCTGCCGTAGGGGGGGGGACCGGTACGGAGGAGCTTACTGATGTGGCATCGGATATTATTATAGCTATGCCGCTAAGCGATGATGCCGTGCTTACTATAGATGCCGGTTTTTCGGCCTACACATCAGCCTCTTCGGGTAATATAAACCCGTTTTTTACCGATGGCAGTTATACCAGCAACACCGGCGCATCGGCACGTTTTGCGGCACCCGGTACATCAGGCTACAAAACCATGGATGATGACGATGATGAATATGAGTCGGCACCGGCACCATACGGCAGCCCGTGGATAGCCAGCAGCGGGGCATCGCAGCACGATGTGCTTACCATGCTTTCGGCAACCTACAGCCATAGTTCTAATGACCGCAATACCATTTGGTCGGTACAGGGCTCGGGCTCGGTAGAATATGACTATCATTCGCTTGGCGTAGGCCTTGGCCTGGCTAAGTTATTTAATGAAAAAAACAGTGAGGTAAGCGTTAAGGCTACGGCTTATTTTGACAAGTGGAAACCCATTTACCCAACCGAACTGCACGAATACGGGCTGTATGGCCTTAACTTTTTAAACAGCGGCTATTTTAACGGTGTAACGGTTTATGACCAGGCCGGAGAGGAAACCCGCAACTACCTGCCATCGGCATTTAATGAGTTTACTAACAGCAACCGCAACTCTTATGCTGTGTCGCTTTCGGGTTCGCAAATCGTGAACAAAAAGCTGCAGGTATCAGTTTTTCTTGATGTGCTGTACCAGCAGGGGTTGCTCTCAACACCCTACCACCGTGTTTATTTTGCCGATAAGGCCAACTATTACATAGGCCAGTCGCGCTACATACCTGTATATAATATGCAGGACAATCAGGGTATTTTCCGCCTGGCAGATGATGTGGAGCGCCTGCCGTCTACACGCTTTAAGCTGCCGGTAGGGGCAAGGGTTAATTACTATATAAACGACTGGATGGTGGCGCGCATGTACTACCGTTATTACAATGATAACTGGGGCTTAACGGCACACACGGCCAGTATTGAGCTGCCGGTAAAGCTGGGCGGCGGGTTTACGGTTTACCCTATGTACCGTTTTTACACACAGCAGGCCATGAAGTATTTTGCGCCGCAGGACAGCCATTATTCGTTTGAGCAGTTTTACACATCTGATTATGACCTGTCGTCTTTTGACAGCCATCAGTATGGCGTAGGCGCAAGCTATGCCGATATTTTCCAGGATTTTAAAATATGGGCTTTCGGGCTTAAGAATATCGATTTGAGGTATAACCACTACAGCCGAAGCGATTCGCTTGAGGCCGATATTATAACCTTCGGGCTAAAATTTGTACACTAATACCCTTAACTATATGAAAAAGCAATTATTATTAATCCTGATGTTTGTTGCAGCGCTGTCGGTTTTCTGGGCCTGTAACAATGATGATAACAACGGTGGTGCCAACCCTGTAATAGGCACCTGGAAGCTTGTGGAAGAATACTACAACGGCAGCCAGGTAGCACTAAGCAACTGCGACAGGGAAGAAACCTACATTTTTGGCCCGGAACAGTTTACACACGAGCTGTATGAAAACACCGGCCGTTTTGCCAGCCCCTACAAATCAGTTAACGACAGTGATGATGAGGAAGGCGATGACGAAGAAAGTGATGACCACAGTAGTGATGACGGGAGTGATGACCACAACAGTGATGACAACCAGACCGACGAAAGCACCGATGATGGTTCTGACGATAACGGCGGCGGCGGTGGAAACGGCGGCAGCTGTATTAATAACGAAAGGGTTATAGGCACCTGGACATCGAGCAGCAGTGTATACAGCCTTACATCTACCGGAGCTACAGAGGTGGTTACCATTACTTTTATAGATGCTAACAGCCGTTTTTATATAGAAAAAACAACAACCGTTAACGGCAGTACCGTAGTGCGCCGCTATGTTTATCAGAAACAGTAATTTGAGTTAGAAAGAAAAAAAGGTACTAACCATGTACCTTTTTTTACGCCTCAATTTATTGTTTAGAATAAGTTTAAATAAATATAATTTAAATACTAACCCTAAAATACATATGAAAATTAATAATTTAATAGTGCTGCTGCTTATGTTTTGCCCGCTGGTTGTGATGGGGCAGACTCCGCCCACATGTACGGTGGGATTTTCTTACAGCGAAGGATTTAATACTTCTACTATTTCAAACTGTTGGTCTCAGGCGCAGGTAAGCGGTGCCACTTCGTCTAACTCAACAATTACTTCTATAACAAGTTCACCATCTGGTCCGACTTTACAAACTTATGATGTTTATGAAGGTGGCCGCTGTTTACGGTTTCGTTCCAGCCTTGCTCTTGCAGGTGTTCAGTCAAGGATTATGTCATCTGCCTTTAATACTGTAGGCAAAATGAACATTACACTAAAATTTATGTTGTGGCATACAAACGAAAGTGCATTTGCATCCTTTAATGATCGTGTTCAGGTGCAGTACTCTACTAATGGTACAACCTGGCAAAATGCAGGAAATGAAATGGTTGTTTATAATTCTGCAACAAACGGATGGTCAGAAAAAACAATTGTATTACCCTCTGGAGCTCAGGGTGCAACCACGCTTTACGTAGCCCTTTTATTTACTTCTGCAAATGGCGCAAATGCCTATGTTGATTATGTAAGGCTAACTGCCGAAGAGGCATCTGTTTGTACCGGCACTCCTGCTCCCGGCAATACGTTATCTTCAGTAAGCAGCGTATGTGCAGGCTCTAATTTTACGCTTTCACTTCAAAATGCCACAACCGGTTCTGGCGTTAGCTACCAATGGCAGTCGTCATCAAACCAAACAACATGGGCTAATATTTCCGGAGCTACGGCTTCAACCCTGACTACTACTCAAAATGCGTCTACTTATTACCGTTGTAATGTTACCTGTTCGGGTAATACAGGCGCTTCAAACCCGGTACAGGTAATAACAGAGCAATTATATGCTGCATTACCTTACACCGAAAGTTTTGAATCATGGCAAAGCAAATGCGACGGTACTTCTAATGTGCCATCGCAATACTGGATGAGCACGCCTTCAGCCGGCAATAACTCATGGAGGAGGAATGACCAGGGTTCAAGCTCTGCTTCATGGTCTTCTAATTCAGGAGCCTATAGCCCGGTAAGCCAGACAGGGTCATATTCTGCAAGGTTCCATACCTATAACACATCAAGCGGCACGCAGGGGGCTTTAGACCTGTATGCAGATTGCAGCAGTGGCAGCAGCAGCAAACGTCTTACGTTTTACTATATCAATACAAGCGGTTCGGATAAAGTTGAGGTATATGTATCTACAAACGGTGGGCAAACCTTTACAAAAATAGGTGCAGATATAGTAACATCATCGTCATGGGCATTGCAAACGCGCGACTTTACATCATCTTCGGCGCAAACGGTTGTCCGTTTAATTGCCACGTCAGATTTTGGTAGTACTGACATTGGTATTGACAATTTAATGCTTGACTATGCACCATCGTGTATGCCACCTACAGGGCTTACAACAGTTAGTGTAGCGGTAAATACGGCAAACATAAGCTGGACTGCACCAGCTACGGCACCGGCCTCGGGTTATGATTACTATTACAGTACATCATCTGCCACCCCGGCTGAAACAGTCACTGCATCGGGTAGTACCAATGCAGGTGTTGCATCGGTAAGTCTTTCGGCCTTAAATGAGGCAACAACTTATTATGTTTGGGTGCGCTCTAAATGCAGTGCCAGCGAAAAAAGTGCATGGTCGTCTGTTTTGAGTTTTACAACCAGTTGTGCAACAGCTGCGGTTCCGTACTATCTTACTTTTGATGATGTAACCGCGCCGGCATTACCAGGCTGTATTACCCAGGAAAACACAACTGCCGATTCTTATTACTGGAGAACCAGCAGTTCATACAAACATTCCGGTACTAACTCGGCCTATATGCCTTCTAACTATACCCAAAACGATTACCTGTATACCAAAGGTATAAACCTTACAGCCGGTACTGCTTACAGGTTGTCATTCAGGTACCTTGTGGGATATTCATCTAACTATAAGGCTAATATAGCTGTTGCTTACAGCTCACAGGCGGCATCTACGGCAACACAGGTTAACCTTTTAACCCTTACTAATTTGCAGGGAGTATCTATGAATACGGCCTTTACATTACAGTATGTAGATTTTACGCCGCAAACATCGGGCGTATATTATATAAGCTTTAGGGCGTATAACCAGGCTGATGTATATATAGATGCAGTAAGTGTTGAAATAGCGCCAACCTGCATAGAGCCTGCTAACCTTGCAGTGGGTACTATAACAGCTAATTCTGCTACGGTAAGCTGGCAGGCAGCAAGCCCGGTTCCGGGTAACGGTTATGAATATTACCTTTCAACAAGCAGCACGGCCCCGGTTGCAGCAACAGCGGCTACAGGTACTGCTACGGGCACTTCGGTTACGCTTTCTAACCTTACGGCAGATACTACTTATTATGTATGGGTGCGTTCGGTTTGTTCAGGTTCAGATAAAAGTGCGTGGACTTTAAGTCCTGTAACACTATTTACAGGATATTGCAGCGTTTCAACTACAAGTTCTACTGATTACATAAGTGCTTTTAGCACAACAGGTGCAGTACAAAATATTAATTACACTGCAACAACACAGCCTGCGGGCTCTTATAGTAATCAGTCGCAAGGGCAGGCCATACAGCAATATACAGGTTTAGGCTTTAACTTTTCAAGTACGTATTCCGGTGGGAATAACGGTATAAATATTTGGGTAGACTGGAATAATGACCTGGTGTTTAGTGATAGCGAAAAGGTACTTAATCTTGCTAATAGCAATGTTACAAAAACCGGAACGGTTAACATACCTGCCGGTACTCTGCCTGGTAATTACCGCTTGCGTGTAAGGGCACAATGGGGCAGCAGTGCAAACCCTGCAGCTTGCGGCAGTGTAAGCTATGGTTCTACTTTAGATTTTACCCTAACCGTATTGCCGGCTTGCAACACCTGGACAGGGGCTGTAAGTAACAACTGGTCTACAGCAGGCAACTGGTGTGGCGGTGTGGTGCCGGGCGCTACAGCTGATGTTGTAATTAATGGAAGTAATACCCCGGAAATTAGCACAGCTACTGCCACAGTTAAAAGCCTTACAATAGAACAGGGGGCAACCGTAACCATTAAAACGGGAGGTACGCTTACGGTAAATAATGCACTTGTAAACAACGGTAGTATAGTGGTAGAAAACAACGCTGCCCTTGTACAGGCTACAGGCTCTATATATACTCAGAGTGCCGGTGCTACAGCGGTAGTGTATCGCGACAGCAACCCGTTATACAGGCTTGATTACACCCTTTGGGGTTCACCTGTTGCAGGCCAGAACCTGTTTGCCTTTAGCGATGATACAGCCGTTAACCGTTTCTATACGTATGGGCTAAACACCAATGGCGAAGAAAACTACCTTGCCGTGCCAGACCCGGCTGCCATTAACTTTGCACCGGCAACAGGCTACCTTATCCGTATGCCTAATAACCTGCCGGATGTTACAGGTTACAACACCGGAGATGCTACTCATGTAGACCATGGCGTGTTTACAGGCACACTAAACAACGGCACCGTGGGTGCAGAAGCAGGCAACCTTGTAAACCATTACATTGCAGTAGCTAACCCATATGCATCGCCCATAAGTGTGGTAGACTTCTTTACCCAAAACAGTGGCGTGCTTGAAGCCGGTGAAGGTATTTACTTCTGGAGGAAGAAAAACAACGCCCTTGCTACCAGCTACGCCCACCTTTCTATGGCAGGCTTTACCGCTAACAGCGCCGCAGGTGGTAATATTGAAAACGGTGGTGCTTATTACTATGGAGGCAATACAACCGGAAGCACCAACTTTAATGAAAACTGGATTATTTCTCCGGCACAGGGCTTCCTTGTAAAACTTAAGAGTGGTATAAGTGCAACTTCTAAAGTAAACTTTACCAACAGCATGAGGCGTGGCGTGCCTGCAATAGGCCAGCCGTTCTTCAGGACACAAAACAATAACGATGCCCCTGCGGTATCAAGGTGGTGGATAAACCTTACCGGTGCCGATGTATTCAGCCAGTCGCTGGTAAGCTACATGCCACAGGCTACCACAGGCCTTGACTATGGTTATGATGCCCGCGCAATTTCAGACGGCCCTATAGCCTTATACTCTAAAGAAGCTGAGGACAACCTTGCCATACAGGCCAGGCCGGCATTTGAAGTGACCGATGTGGTGCCAATGGGCTTTAACATTACCACAGCGGGTGAATACACCCTGGCACTTGACCACGTAGACGGCCAGTTTGCACAGGGCCAGGACATCTTTGTAAAAGACAACCTGCTGGGCACGGTACACAACCTTCAGGATGGCGCTTACACCTTTACAAGTGGTGCAGGCAGCTTTGACACAAGGTTTGAGGTACTGTACCAAACCGATGGCGAACTGGGCACTAACCAGCCTGAACTAGCCAACATGGTACTGGTATACCAGCAAAACGGTGCCATAAACATTACTTCAGGTTCGGTTGAAATGACAGGCGTAACCCTGTATGACATCCGTGGCAGGAAGCTGTATGAGCAAAACGGCATCAATGCTACCCAAACATCGGTAAGCAACCTTGCTGTGGCACAACAGGTAATAATAGTAGAAATACAAACCGTAAACGGTACTGTTTCTAAAAAGATAGTATACTAATTTTTGCCCCTTTATAAAATGAGCTAACCTTCGGCATTGCCGGAGGTTTTTTTATATGCGGTTATACTAATTTTCTTTCAAAGTCAGTTATAATAGTAACCAAAGCCAGCCTTATAATGAAGAAACTCCTGTTATTGTTTGCCTCAGTGGGCATACTATTCGGTTTTCAAGATGTAACTACAAACAAAACGGTTATTGATGTTACCGTAAAAAATACCGGCCAGGAGTTTGTTACCTTAAACTACGAGCCGCGCTACAGGGGCAGCCTCAGCCATGACGGCTACCAGACTATAGGCGCACCAATAAGCAAAAAAGGACAGTTCACGCTAAAAAGCGACAAAATTACCGACGGTGCCGAGTATTATCTTGACTTCAACAAGCATATAATAAAGCTGGTACTGTTTAAAGATGACAATTTTAAACTCGAGGCCGATATTGAAAACCTTCCGGCATCTGTTTTTGCAATGGGAAGGGGAGCGGGTAAAATTAATGTAATGAACCTGAACCAATTTCAGGAAAAGTTCTTTCCCGCCGAGGGTACGTTAGCTGATTTTGCTGCTAAAAATGACAGCATAATGAAACGGCGCCTTGATATACTGGAAAGTATTTACACTAAGAATACATTGGCTAACATTGTTGTCCAATCGCCTGAAAAGACCAAGATACTGCGGATTATTAAAGAAACACCGCTTACCCAAAAGGAGTACCGTTTGCTGAAAACCCTTGTTGAACTGCAGCAGTATTATGTGGCAGATTATATTGCCCAAACGTACAGCCGTAAACAGCTGGAGCATGAGGCCATAGACTTTACCAATCCTGTTTTTAAGGCGTTTAATAAAGAAGCCTATAAAAATATTGATAACCTTAACCACCACAGGCTGGGTAATGCGCTCGACCTTATTTTAAAGGTGGAGTATGTAAGGTTCAGGGTACAGCAAAACCCGCAGTTACAGTATAAAGACTGGAATGAAATCCTGTCTGACCCGGGGTATTATGACTGGACATCGGGATACTTGAAAAAGGAATTTCCTACAGAGGTGCACGATAAATATTTTGCCGACATATACAGCTGGTTTATAAGTATGGGTACAAATAATGATGCACTATACAGCTACCTGGTAGATAATTGCGCTAACAAATACTATCTTGTGCGGACAGATGATTTTAAGGCTAAAATGGATAAACAGCCCGCTAATATCCAGGTGCTTGATGCCAATAGCTTTACTGCATTGCTTAATGCTAATAAGGGTAAAAATGTACTGCTGGTGTTTTGGTCGGCGCAATTTGCAGGGGCAAGCGTGGTGCATAAAATCCCGGCGCTGTACTTCCTTGAAGACAAGTATAATCTTGAAATACTAAATATCTGCGTAGACAGTAACCAGTATAAAAGTTTGTGGACTGCACGTGTAAGTGATACGGACTGGAAAGGCAAACACTATTTTTTATCAACGGAAGATAACCCCACTGCCCTGAAGCGCTTTGGCGATACTAAAAATAGATGCTTTTTGTAACGGTGGCGCGGTGTATGCCATAATAAACAAAAACGGTAAGCTGCATGCTAACGTAGAAAGCCCTACGAATCTAACTAAAGACAAGTTAGCAACGCTGATTAAGTAGGAATTCAGTCCAGAATTTTATGCAAACTGCTTTACAGCGATTCCCAAGATCACAGCACAAATCAACAAAAAACTCAGGAGGTAGCTGTATGGGTTGTCAGTATCTGATATAAAATGGCTTAAGCCCTTTTTCCTGCCCAGGAAACACCAGCGTATAAAAGCACCGGGATAAAACATAAGCATTTCACAAAAAAATGCTACAAGCAATTCTAAAAAGAATTCAGCCATGACCTTAGGTTTTAAGTTTCTTTTTCTTGGCCGCCGGGAAAAGTACGTTGTTCAATATAAGCCTGTAGCCTGGTGAGTTAGGGTGCAGGTCGAGCACGGTAGGGGCATCGCCCACACGGTGCTGGTAGTCTTCGGGGTCGTGGCCGCCATAGTAGGTAAACATACCCTTGCCCTTAGTGCCGTGTATGTAGCGCGCCTCGCCGTTTTGCTTGTTTTCGCCCATAACCAGTACACTGCTCTTTACCTTATCGCCCCTAAAGGCCGTTGTTTGCCCCATAAAGCCTTTTACAAGCTGGGTGTGGTTTTGGCACAGCATACTGGGTATAGGGTCCCACTTGGCGCTGTATTCCATCAGGGTAAAATAATCGGCATCGGGCAAAATCTTGCGGTCGTTGGTGGTATCTATATCACTAAATTCGTATGCCTGTGGATTACGTTCTAAAATATAATCTTTAAAGGCAAAAGCGCTGTTATAATCAATTTTGCTCTGGTAGGCCGCGTCGCTGGCATCGCCGTCAAACATGGGTTCGCAAATATCTACCCCTTCGGCGCTAAGCGCAATATCAAAGCTGTCGGTGGCAGAGCACATGGCAAACATAAAGCCGCCGCCTATAACAAAATCACGAATTTTAAGCGATACTGCCAGTTTTTCATCGCTAACCTTACTGTAGCCCAGCTTTGTGGCCAGGGCTTCGGCTTCTTTCTTTTGCTCAATATACCACGGTGCGTTGCGGTACTGGCCAAAAAATTTGCCATACTGGCCGGTAAAATCTTCGTGGTGCAGGTGCAGCCAGTCGTATAGCAGCAGCTGGTCAGTAAGTACTTCTTCGTCATATACTTCGGTAAACGGAATCTCGGCATAGGTAAGCACCATGGTAACGGCGTCGTCCCACGGGTGTTTGCCGCGGGGTGTATAAACGGCAACCTTGGGTGCTTTTTCAAGCAGCACATTTTCCATATTTTGCGATGGGCTTGCTATTTCATCCAATATGCTATTTGCCTCGCCGTCACTCAGTACCTCAAAGCTTACGCCGCGAATCTGGCACTCGCGCCTGATTTCATCTGCATCAGGCAAAAGGAAAGAGCCGCCACGGTAGTTAAGCAGCCAGTTGGCCTTGTAGCTGCGCTCTAATGCCCAGTAAGTAATGCCGTAAGCCTTAAGATGGTTTTGCTGGGTGGTTTCGTCCATGGGCAGCAAAATCATGCTGGCACGGGCCGGAACTATAAAGGCAAGCAGTAGCAGTATATAGATTTTTTTGAAAGACATTGCAATTTTGATTTATCCAAAGATAGTAAACTAACGGCAGATGCCATGCCTGTAGTATTTTTTAAGAATAGATGATGTGTAAATTAGAAAGAAAACACGCCATTTTGAAAAAATAGTAACAATATGGTAAAAGGATTACCTTTAAAACCACTATTTTTGCGCAAAAATTAAAACTAATATGGCAACTAACAGGACATTTACCATGATTAAGCCGGATGCTGTTGAAAAAGGGCACATAGGCGGTATTTTATCAATGATAACCGAAGCAGGTTTCAGGATCGTTTCGCTAAAACTTACACAACTTACTGTGGCCGATGCACAGGAGTTTTATGCAGTACACGCTGAAAGGCCTTTTTATGGCGAGCTTGTAAGCTTTATGAGCCGTGGCCCAATTGTGGCTGCCATTCTTGAAAAAGACAATGCAGTTGAAGATTTCCGTAAACTGATAGGCGCTACTAACCCAGCAAACGCTGAGGAAGGTACCATCCGTAAAAAATATGCAACATCAATGGGCGAAAACGCCGTTCACGGTTCAGACAGCGATGAGAATGCCGCTATAGAAGGCGCGTTCCATTTTGCAGGCCGCGAGCAGTTTTAATTTCTAAGGTACTGAGGTGCTTAGGCGCTGAGGTTCTTAGGTAAAGCTACACATAAAATAAGAAAGGGTTGCCGGTGGCAACCCTTTTGTTTTGTTATTCTGAGCGGAGTCGAAGAATCTTTAAATTAGAGATTTCTCCATTCCGCTGCGCTTCAGTCGGAATGACAAAACGGCTAAGTCCCTTAGAACCTAAGCACCTCAGTACCTTATCGCAAAACCACTTCCTTAACCACCTCCCGACCCAGTTCCTGGTTTATCATTTTTACTATTTTTTCTTTGCCGTAGCTTAGCTCTTCGCGCAGTACTGCACTGGTTAGCTGCACGTAGAGTACGCCGTTTTTAAGCATAATCTCGCGGGTGTAGTTGTTTACCCCGGGGCCCATAAGGCTGGCCCAGGCATCGCGCACGTTAATGCTATCCATACCTTTTTGCAGGTTGTTTTGCTGTACAAAGGCTTTAAGTATATCGCCTATGCTGCTATCGTCATTCAGCCGTTTTGCCATCTTCCTTAAGTGTAAAATTTTGCGGCCTTGTGTAGTGGTATTCCATGCCGTGGGTATTTTTTATAACCAGCTCATCGTCGTCCACGCTTATCAGTTCCTCCTGCCATTTAGAGTACTGGGTGGTATAGTTAAGCCATTTATGGCCGTCTTTTTCGGTATACTCAACTGCTTCAGATGCATTGCTGGCCATATAGGTGCCGTCAAACTGCGGCATTACCTTTTTGCGGAAGCCTTTGTTGCCCTTAAACTCAAAGTAGTCTACCGTAGCGCTGGCGGGGAATTCTTTTTCCTGCCCGTCTGGCAATATTACCGTTTTAATTTCCCAATAGCCGTTTAGCCGGGTAGTAGCGGTTTTCTCGGAGCACGAAATAACCGTAAACAATACAAGCAGCAAGCTTAGTTTTTTCATTTTTCAGGTACAATTATAAACGCAAAGGTAGGTTTAAATGTTTGATAAAAAAGTACGGTATCTACAGACTTTTCAATGTTTAAATTAAATTACCGATGCGTGCGAAAAATCGCAGGCCGTATGTTAAATGAATGTAAATTTTTACGAGATTTGTTAGGGTTTTGTACCAATAAAACCCGTATTAAAATCATCAATCATGTCATTTACATACAAAGAAATTGAACGCGTAGAAAAACTTACCAAAAAAGAGTTTATAGAAAATTACTACAAGCCGCAAAAGCCTGTGGTTATTACCAACCAGATAGAAGACTGGCCTGCCTTTAGCAAATGGAACTTCGACTTTTTGCGCGAAGTGGCCGGCGATAAAACCGTGCCGCTGTATGACAGCCGCAAGACTGATTATACCAAGAAAGTAAACGAGCCGGACTTTACCATGACCATGGCTGAATATATTGATATTCTTGAGAAAGGCCCAACCGACCTGCGCATCTTTTTATACAACCTGCTTAAAGATGTACCCAGCATGAAGGATGATATGCGCTGGCCCGACCTTGGCCTGCGCCTGATTAAAAGCCTGCCGCTGGTGTTTTTTGGCGGTGAAAATGCCAAGGTGTTTATGCATTATGACATTGATTTCCCTAACATACTGCACTTTCATTTTTCGGGTAAGAAGCAGTGCGTGCTGGTAGACCCTAAAGAAACGCCATACATGTACCGCCTGCCGTACAGCTGGATTTGCAACGAGGATATTGATTTTGACAATCCTGATTTTGAGCGTTTCCCGGCACTTAAAAAGGTAACGCCCTACATAACCAACCTGGAGCACGGTGAAATGCTGTACATGCCCGAAGGCTGGTGGCATTACATGAAGTACCTTACACCCGGTTTTTCGCTTAGCCTGCGTTCGCTTGCCGGAAGGCCCACAAACCTTGCCAAAGGCCTTGCCAATGTAACCTTTAACCGCATGTATGATAACTTTATGCGTAAGCGCAAAGGGCAGGAGTGGCTGGATTATAAAGATGAAGAATCGATAAGGCGTACCAATGCGTTGATTGGGTTGTAGTAAGCTGCTGAGCTGCTGAGCCGCTTAGCTACTTAGCAGGATTGCTTCGTAGTTCCTCCTCGCAAAGAAGGGATGTGAAAAAACTGCGTAAATCCGCTGTTATCAGCCTGTCCCGATAGCTATCGGGAGTCGAAGGCCGCCTCATCCGCGTTCCATTACCGAAATATAAAAGAAAAGAGCCCCGTAATGAGGCTCTTTTTTTATGATTGCATGCTTTCCTCGTTTTCAATGTCAAGGTAGCCCTGTACCACCTCAATGGCATTGGTAACCACATCGCTTAGCGCTACTATAAAGCTGCCGTCCTGTGCGTTGTCTATAGCATGGCGGATCGCCTCGGTTTCTTTAGGGATAACCTCATAGGTAACCTCTTTGCCCGATGCCTTAAAGCCTTCCAGCAACAGCCCGTTGATGTTTTCTTCGGTACGGCCGCGCAGGTGCTTTTCGTTACGAATGATAATGTGGTCAAACATACGTGCGGCAATGGTGGCGCAGTCGCGAATGTCTTCATCGCGCCTGTCTCCCACACCGGCTATGATGCCTATTTTCTGGGAGGCCTCAGTGTTCGATAAAAACTCCTCTACAGCAAGGTAACCGGCGGGATTGTGGGCAAAGTCTATCATTACCTTAAACTGCTTGAACTCAAAAATGTTCATGCGGCCCGGGGTTTGTGCCGCACCGGGAATAAAGGTTTGCAGCGACAGGCTAATATCATCAGTCTTAAAGCCCCACAGGTAAGAGGCCAGGGTGGCGGCAAGTACGTTTTCTATCATAAAGCGGGCACGCCCACCCAGTGTTAGCGGTACATGAGATGCCTTGTCTATGCGTATTTTCCATTCGCCTTTTTTAATGGTAATAAACCCGTTTTCATATACGGCGGTAACGCGGCCTGCTTTGGCCTCAGCCTTAATAAACGGGCTGTCTTCGTCCATACTAAAGTAAGCCACGTTGCACTCCAGGTCGGCTCCAATCTTGCGGCATTCTGCATCATCGCCATTTAGTACTGCCCAGCCGTCTTTCTTTACGCTTTTGGGTATAACACGCTTTACACGGCTCAGGTCGTCAAGGTTGTGGATGTCGAGCATGCCCAGGTGGTCTTCCTGAATGTTGGTTATGATACCGATATCGCAACGGCTAAAGCCAAGGCCCGAGCGTAAAATGCCACCACGGGCAGTTTCGAGCACGGCAAACTCCACGGTTGGGTCTTTTAATATATATTCTGCGCTGAAAGGCCCTGTGGTATCGCCTTTTTCGAGCATGTGGTTTTGTATGTAAATACCGTCGCTGGTGGTAAAGCCCACGCGGTATCCGTTGTTTTTTACAATGTGCGCCAGCAGTCGGGTAGTGGTGGTTTTGCCGTTAGTGCCTGTAATGGCAAAAATAGGGATGCGGCTTGGCTTGCCCGGCGGGTACAGCATATCTATAACCGGTGCGGCCACGTTGCGCGGCAGGCCTTCGCTGGGTGCAAGGTGCATACGGAAGCCCGGCGCGGCGTTAACCTCAAGTATTACACCGCCGTTTTCTTTAAGCGGCTGGGTAAGGTTTTCGGCCATAATGTCTATACCACACACATCAAGCCCTATAACGCGGCTTATACGTTCGGAAAGGAAAATGTTCTCAGGGTGCATCAGGTCGGTCACATCAACGCTGGTGCCGCCGGTACTCAGGTTGGCGGTTGATTTAAGGTACACAATTTCATCCTGCGCGGGTACGGTTTCAAGGGTATAGCCTTTCTTTTCGAGCAGGTCGGTAGTATCGCGGTCTACGGTAATTTCGGTCAGCACGTTTTCGTGGCCATAACCACGGCGTGGGTCGAGGTTTTCGGTTTCGATGAGTTTCTCAATAGTATCTGTACCGTTGCCTTTAACGTGGGCGGGTACGCGCTGTGCGGCGGCCACCACCTTATTATCAATAACTAAAACACGGAAGTCAAAGCCGGTAATGAACTTTTCTACAATAACGCGGCTGCCGTATTTCTGGGCAAATTCAAGCCCTGCAACGGCGTGTTCCCACGTTTTTACGTTTATGGATGCGCCTTTGCCGTGGTTGCCATCCAGCGGCTTTAGTACAATGGGGTAGTTTATTTTGTTGATGATTTCCTTAAGGCCTTCCTCAGTGCTGCAAATACCGCCATTTGCAACGGGTATTGATGCTGCATCGAGCATGCGCTTGGTTTGCTCTTTATTACAGGCAATATCTACAGCTATATGGCTGGTTTTGTTGGTGATGGTAGCCTGGAAACGCATCTGGTTAATGCCATAGCCCAGCTGTACAAGCGAGTTGGTGCCCAGGCGAATCCACGGGATGTCTCGCGCTACGGCTTCTTCTACAATACTGCCGGTTGAAGGCCCAAGGCGGTCGCGCTCACGTATTTTGCGCATGTTTTGTATGTCGGCCTCAAGGTCGTATTCGGTACCGGCAATAAGGGCTTCGGCTATGCGTACTGAGGCTTCGGCGGCATAAATGCCCACATTTTCCTCCAGGTAGCTGAAAACCACGTTGTATACGCCGGGGGTCTTGGTTTCGCGGGTGCGGCCAAAGCCGGTGTCCATCCCCGCAAGGGTTTGTATTTCGAGTGCAATGTGCTCAATCACGTGGCCCATCCAGGTGCCGCGCTCAATCCGGCTGAAAAACCCGCCCGGAACGCCCTCGCTGCAACGGTGTGTGTAAAGCGATGGCATAAGCGTCTCTATACGCTCACGGAAACCGGGAATGGTATTGGTGGGAGATTGTTCCATTTCTTCCAGGTCAAGGCGCATCTGGATGAGTTTTTTGCGCTTAACGCTCCAAATATTGGGGCCGCGCAGTGCCTGTATCTTTTCAATCTTCATAAAAGGTGGTGTAATTGGCTAATGGTTAGTGGTATGGTGTAATTTGCGGTGTTTTTTCTAAACAATATGTTAAAACCCTAAAGGTATTTTTTAAATGTTATTAGTTCGTTAGAAAATTACTCAAAAAATCATTCAGAAAGTAACTTTGCCCTTATTTTTTTGTAAACCTCACACCTTGATAACATTATAGACAGAAATAATTAACCTGTAATTGCGTTTATTAGCATTTGTAGTTACTTTTGCACTATGAATAATGTACTTGGAAAACTTATAATTATTGGCGGTGCGGTAGATAAAGGCAGCTTTACAGAGGTGTCATACGACGAGAACATAGCCAATAACCTGAACTTTTTTGAAACCGGAATTTTAAGGCGTATCATACGCGAATCTAAGCATGGCGAGGAGAGCCGTATTGAGGTTATTACCACGGCATCAGTCATTCCGCGTGAGGTGGGGCCACAGTATGTAAAGGCGTTTGAATACCTGAAGGCCAAAAACGTGGGGCTTATGTATATTGAGCGCCGCGAACAGGCACACGACCCCGAAATACTGGCGCGCATACAGGCAGCCGATGTGGTTATGTTTACCGGTGGCGACCAGCTGAGGCTTACGTCGATTTTAGGTGGAACGAAATTCCATGATATTATACTGGAGAAGTTTAAGAACGAAGAGTTTGTTTATGCGGGCACATCTGCCGGTGCAGCTGCGGCATCTAACAACATGATATACCAGGGCAGCAGCAGCGAAGCCCTTTTAAAAGGTGAGGTTAAAATTACCAGTGGCCTGAGCCTGATACAAAACGTAATTATAGATACCCACTTTGTGCAGCGCGGGCGCATAGGCCGCCTGTTTCAGGCTGTGGTGGGCAACCCCCGCGTGCTGGGCATTGGCCTGGGCGAAGATACCGGCCTTTTAATTACCGGTGACGGCAGGATGGAAGCCATAGGCAGCGGCCTTGTTATTCTGGTGGATGGCCGACAGATTAAAGATACCAACCTTACTCAGGTAGAGCTGGGCAAGCCTATTTCTATTAACAACCTTGTGGTGCACGTTATGAGCATGTATGATACCTTTGACCTGAACACGCAGCAAATGGAGATACACAACTCGCAATACCACATTCCGCTGATGACGGCGGTTGAGGATGAGGGGGAGAAAAAAGCCTCTCCCCAGCCCTCTCCAAAGGAGAGGGAGTAGCTACACTCAAACCTGAATATACTAACGATTTAATATTACGCCCGAGTTCCCCTCTCCCTTGGAGAGGGGGTAGGGGGAGAGGCCTATGAAAATCATAATCCACGGTGGGTTTTTTAGCGAATACAGTACCGATGCGGCTACAAAGAAAGCCAAGCAGGACGCGCTTACCGCTATTGTTACCCAATCATACGAATACCTAAAAACGCATTCGGCTTTAGAAACCGTTGCTTATGCCGTTACGCTGCTGGAAGACGATGTGCTGTTTAACGCTGGCATTGGCAGCCAGATACAAAGCGACGGGCAAATACGCATGAGCGCCGCCCTTATGGACGGCACTACTCAAAAAATGAGTGGCGTGATTAACATACAGGATGTAAAGAACCCTATTCTGGTAGCCGAAAAGCTAATGCCTTATGACGACCGTGTTTTAGGTGGCGAAGGGGCAACCCATTTTGCCCGTAAGGCCGGGTTTGAGGCTTTTAGCACCGAAACCCCCGAACGCCGTGCCGAGTTTGTTAAAAAGCTTGCCGCTACGGGCACGGGTACTGTGGGCTGCGTGGCACTTGATGCCAATGGCAAAATTGCCGTGGCTACATCTACAGGCGGCAAAGGTTTTGAAATGGTGGGCCGTATTAGTGACTCAGCCACTGTGGCAGGCAATTATGCCAATGCCTTTTGCGGGGTAAGCTGCACGGGTGTGGGCGAAGATATTGTAAGCAACGCCACCGCCGCCAAAATTGTGACCCGCGTTACCGATGGCCTGCCCATTGCAAGTGCTTTTGCCAAAACCTTTGAAGAGCTAAAGCCGTATGACGGTTTTGCGGGTGCTATAGCTATAGATGCACAGGGCAACATCTACCACCAGGATTCGCACCCCAGCATGGTGTTTGCCAGTTTTGACGGGGAAGTGGTTGAGGTGTTTGGGTAGTCGAAAGTCAAAAGTGTGAAAGTCAAAAGTCAAAAGTCGGATGATTGTTATACCAAAAAGATTGCTTCGTCGTGCCTCCTCGCAATGACAGAACCTGAAGAAAGGAATGAAGAAATATGCTGTCGCATTGAATCTTTCAATCATTAAATTTTTAAATCTTTCAATAAAAAAAAGTGTTACTCCAAATCATTACATACATACTAATAGGGCTTGCTGCCATAACCAACCTTTGGGTGGGCTATGAAAGGCAGTTTTTATATGTTAGCTATGTGTTTCCTGATGCTAAATGGCCGGGCTTTACACGCATAAATAAGGCATTGGCTAACGCTGAACACTCGCAATGGCATCCACGTCTCAAACGGCTGAAAAAACTGCTCCTGGCGGCTTATATTTTGCCGGTGGGCATTGTGGCGCTTATTGTATGGCAAATTGTGGCAGCACAGTAAAATTGAGGTTATGATAGATGCTTTAAAAACATATCTTACCAACAGGGCACCGTTGCCTGATGAAGCGGTGCAACGCATTTACAGCCTGGCCCTTGAGCGCAGGCTAACCCGCAACGAAGCCCTGTTTAATGTGGGCGATGTGTGCCGCTACAAGGTATTTGTGGTAAAAGGGCTGCTGCATACTTTTAACAATACCGAAGATGGCCATGAGCACATCCTGCAGCTATCGCCCGAAAATACCTGGACGCTTGATGTGGAAAGCTATGAGCTGCAAACACCATCGCGCTTTAGCATAGCCGCCGTAGAACACAGCGAGGTATTGCTTTGGCAGAAAGACGATTTTGATATGTTGCTGAGGGAAATCCCTGAATTTAAACTATTCGCCGAAGGGCTTATTGCTGAATATGTACACAGCAGCAGGCGGCGCATTTTTGAAATGCTGAGCAATTCGCCCGAAGAACAATATGATGCTTTTATTCAGGCTAACCCTGAGCTTGCCGCGCGCCTGCCCCTGCGCATGATTGCCGCTTACCTTGGTATGTCTTTAAAAACCCTTACCCGCATTCGCCATGCGCAATTGCAGCGCTAAACCCTAATTATGGTCAAATGACCTTTTTTACAGGCTACTGCCCGCACTAATTTTGGTGAAAATCAAAATTATAAAACCATGCGAGTATTTGTAACAGGTGCCACCGGATGGGTGGGTACCGCCCTTGTAAAAGAACTTTTAAGTAACGGCTATAGTGTATTGGGCCTGTCGCGCTCTGAAGCCGGCGTGCAAAAATTAGAAGCCCTGGGTGCAACGCCCCACCTGGGCGATGTAAACAGCGAGGCCGACCTGGCTTATGGTATTGCCAACAGCGATGCCGTTATCCACACTGCATTTAACCATGATATGACGCAGTATAAGGCCAACTGTGAGGCAGACCGCCGCGTTATTGAAATAATGGGCCGTGAGCTGGCCGGTAGCGGTAAGCCACTGGTTATAACATCGGGTATTGGTATTTTGCATTACGACCGTATTTTTAACGAAGACGATGCCCTTACATCAGGTTCGGGCGCCGTGCCGCGTGCCGCTACCGAAGAGGCTGCCAATGCCGTGGCCGCTACAGGTGTGGAGGTGTATATTGTGCGCCTGCCGCCAAGTGTGCACGGTGCGGGAGACCACGGTTTTGTTCCGTATGCGGTTAGTGTTGCTAAAGAAAAAGGACAGGCGGCTTATGTGGGCAACGGAGCCAACCTATGGCCCACCGTACACCGTTTTGATGCGGCGGCCATCTACAGGCTGATACTGGATAAGCGCCCTGAACAAAAGATTTTTCATGCAATAGCCGAAGACGGTGTGCCGTTTGGCAAAATAGCTGAAGCCATAGGCAACGGGCTGGGGCTTGAGGTGGTGAGCAAAACAGGCGAAGATGCTGCGGCTTACTTTGGCTGGTTTACGCACTTTGCCGGCTTAAACTGTATGGCATCGGCAGAAAAAACAAAAGAAATATTGGGCTGGCAACCTAAAGAAACCGACCTGATTAGCGATATTACCGCCAATTACCTGGATTAAGAATAGCATATTGCTACTAAACCACACCCTGAACGGTGTGGTTTTTTTATGAATTACCCCGAAATAAAATCAACAAGGTAGCCTATTGCCTTTGCTTCTTTCTTTTCTATAGCGGGGGCTTCGCCGGCGGGTGCATAGTGCAGCAGCCCGGCCTGTTCCATTTTGCGCACTTTTAATTTGGCCTGGTGCTCAAAGGTTTCGAGTTCACGCCTAACGCCTTCCAGCTTTTCGCGGTTTATTTTAATGTGGCGTTCGGCAATGGTAGCATCGTTATACAGCAATGGTACTTCCATATCGCGCACCTGGCGTATAAGTACCATAACATTATAAGGGTTAGTGGCATTTTGCACCAGCAACGTTTTGGTTTGCAGCAGGCGGCGCACCACAGTAGGGTCTTCTTTACCCCACTGGTATATCTGGTCAAAACAAAAATCAATAAACTGGTCAAAATTAAACTCCTTGGCAATAATGTTTTTAGATTTGAGCTTACAGGCTTCGGCACCGGGGTAGCGGCGCAGTTGCAGGTTGTGGGCAATATCGCCCAGGTGGTCTATGCAGTTAAGGCAGGTGGTAGGGTCGTTAACGGCAGGCGATATGGCTTTTATGGCAATGTCTACCAGCTTGCGCACGCCAAAGTTTATATCCTGTGTGTAGCTGCGAAAGGTGTTAACGGTAAATACGTTTTCTGCAATAGCGGCAAACGCTTCGGCAAGTTCCTTTTCCTGTGCCGGTGTTGGTTCTTTTTGTGTTTGAACAGCCAGGAGCAGGCCGGCATCTTTCATAATAAATTCTCCCACTACCGGCATTTGGTATACCAGTAAACCATTGGTCCAGGGGCGGGCATCTACAAAACGGGTAACTTCACGCTCAAAGCGGGGGTAGTCTATACTCTCAAGGTAGCCGGTTCTAAAGCGGCTGGTAATGCTAACGGTATAGGTGTGCTCATCAGGGCGGGAAACGGCATACAGCATGCTTTGGCCCGGCTGCCATTTTTCTGGGTAAATAATATCTATTTCCTTAACCACTTCTTGTTTAATGCGGTCTATAATAGCCGCTACATTCATGTTGATGCTCAGGTAGGTAATAAGGCGGGGGTAGCTCCACACCAGGCAGTATATGCCCATAAAAATGCCCGTAAGCAGGGTAATGGTATAGGGCTCGCCATAAAAGAGGGCGCTGGCAGCCTGTGGCAGTATGCACAATGCCACCGTACCTATAAACAGGCCAATGTATTGCTGTATGCGTACATCATTAGCCAGGAAATGCCTTAATATACGCGGCGAAAACTGCGACGATGCCAGCTGCATAACCACAAATACCACCGAAAATGTAGTAAGCGAAATGCCCAGTACTATAGAAATGAGGATGTTGCCCACACCGGTAAGGCGTTCATAAATAAGTTTTTCGTTGGCAACATAGTGTGTAAGGCCCACAAAGTGGTCGGCAGTAAGGAGCATAAAGCCCACGGGAATAGCAAAGGTGCTGCTAAGCAGTGTGCCAAGGTGTTTTATGCGGTGCTCCAGCCAGTAGCCGGCCTTTATTTTTAAACTTCTGAGCATAGGGGTAAATTATACCCAAATATAACATTTAGCCATCAGCTTTCCGCTATTAGTTTTTGCCGGATTAAAAAACAAATAGATGTTTATGGATGTATTAAGCAGTTTTATGTTGTATTTTTATAAATATGAAGTATTTGTGTGGACTTATTGTATTGATTTTTGCTGTGGCCAATGGGTTTCAGCAGGGGTATCCTGTACCGGCCGATGCCCCGGGCAGGCTGTTTTATATTCAGCACAGTAACAATCATAACACTTATGTGTATGACGCCAACCAAAAGGCCGATAAAAAATTTAATACAGCCGAACCGGTTAAGGTATACCGTATAGATTATACAAAGGGTGGGGTAAAGGGTGAGCTAACGGCCATTCAGCGTAAAATGGCGTATGGCGTTACCATTAAGAAAGCAGCTGCCCAAAGCTGCGAGTTTACCCTGGCGGCTTATGAAAAGACACTGCACCTTAAGCTGGATAAAAACAACAAGCCTTATGTTGTGGCTGAGGTTAACGGCAAGAAACTTATAGTTACCAAGCTGTTCCTGAAACTAAAGGGCGCTGCCAGCGTAGAGTATATTGAGTTTACGGGTAAAGACGAGGCTACCGGCAAGCAGGCGGTTGAAAAGTTGTATATTAAGTAGGGCTGAAAAAAACAAAACCCTGCAATTTGCAGGGTTTTGGGAGTAAGATAAATATGTTGTTAGACGAAATCGTTTATTATTTAACCTGGTTTACTATTGCAGCAAACGCTTCAGGGTGGTTAGCAGCAAGATCGGCAAGAACCTTACGGTTTAGCTCGATGTTTGCAGCTTTAACTTTACCCATAAACTGAGAGTAGCTAAGGCCGTGCTGACGGGCACCAGCGTTAATACGCATAATCCATAGTGCACGGAAGTTCCTCTTTTTTTGTTTGCGGTCGCGGTAAGCATAAACCATTGCTTTTTCTACCGCGTTTTTGGCTACTGTCCAAACGTTTTTACGTCTTCCAAAGAAACCTTTGGCCTGCTTAAGAACCCTTTTCCTGCGGGCCCTTGAAGCAACTGAATTTACTGATCTTGGCATAATTTTAATGTTTTTTGTAGCAGGCGCCCCTTAATTATTGTTGCGGGAACTTAAAAGCCATACTCCAGGGTTATTACTTGTTTTAACCGAAACAGCAGGATAATTAGATAATCCTTAATTGCTGTTTAACGCTCTTCTCATCGCTCTGGTGAACCAGGGTAGAGTGAGTAAGGGCAAGCTTGCGCTTAGTAGATTTTTTTGTCAGGATGTGGCTTTTGAAAGCGTGCTTCCTTTTGATCTTTCCTGAACCAGTTACCTTGAAACGTTTCTTGGCACTGGATTTGGTCTTCATTTTAGGCATTTTCTTGCTTTATATTTAATTTATCTTACTTTAAATTTAGTCAAAAGTCAAAGGCCGAAAGTCTAAAGTTTTAAAAGTCATAAAGTCAGTTGCGCACAAGGCGTTACCGACTTTATGACTTTAGACTTTCGTCTTTATGACTTATTTCGCCTTCTTTTTAGGTGCGATGAACATAATCATCCTTTTACCTTCAAGAACCGGCAGCGATTCTACCTTGCCCCATTCTTCAAGGTCTGTGGCAAGTTTTAGTAATAGTATCTGGCCTTGTTCTTTATAAATAATAGAACGGCCTTTAAAGAATACAAATGCTTTTAGCTTAGAGCCTTCCTTAAGGAATTTTTCGGCATTTTTTTTCTTGAAATCGTAGTCGTGCTCATCGGTTTGCGGCCCGAAGCGTATTTCCTTAACGGTTATCTGCGCTGATTTAGCCTTCAGTACCTTGTCGCGCTTTTTTTGCTCATACAGGAACTTTTTATAGTCCATGATTTTGCATACCGGCGGTTCGGCATTTGGCGATATCTCCACAAGGTCAAGGTTTTGCTCTTCAGCCCATTGCATTGCTTGGGATGTTTTGTAAATACCTGGCTCAATGTTTTCGCCGCCCGTAAGCCTTACCTCGGGTACTCGGATGAAGTTATTAATCCTGTGCGGATCTTTTTTTTCTACGCGGGCTGGGCCCCTGTTGTTTCTAATAGCTATGGCTCTTAATATTTAAGTTAAACTTAGAAAGGTTTTAATGTCTTGTCAATCTCTTCCTGAACGAGGGCGGCAAACTGCTCTACCGTCATGCTCTGGTTGCTCTTACCGGCATCGCCGTGCCTGCGTACAGAAACCGTGCCGTTTTTCTCTTCTTCTTCACCTACAATCAGCATAAACGGAAGCTTTTGTGTCTCGGCTTCGCGTATTTTTTTGCCAATCGTCTCGTTTCGGTTGTCGATTTGGGCGCGAATTTCGTGATTTTCCAGCAATTGTAAAACTTTTTTGGCATAATTTTCATATTTCTCGCTCAAAGACAATATGATAGCCTGCTCCGGCATTAGCCAAAGCGGGAAGTTTCCGGCTGTGTTTTCCAGCAAAATAGCCACAAAGCGCTCCATTGAACCAAACGGCGCACGGTGAATCATAACCGGGCGGTGCAGCTCATTATCAGCACCTTTGTAGGTAAGGTCAAAGCGTTCCGGTAGGTTGTAGTCTACCTGGATTGTACCCAACTGCCACTGGCGGCCCAGGGCATCCTTAACCATAAAGTCGAGCTTAGGGCCATAGAAAGCCGCCTCGCCATATTCTACCACGGTGTTAAGGCCTTTATCCCTTGCAGCGTTGATAATTGCGTTCTCTGCTTTCTCCCAGTTTTCGTCGGTACCGATGTATTTCTCACGGTTTTCCTGGTCGCGCAGTGATATTTGTGCGCTAAAGTTTTCAAAACCAAGCGAACTGAACACATACAGCACCAGGTCGATAACGTTCTTAAACTCCTGGTCTAACTGGTCCGGAGTACAGAAAATGTGGGCGTCGTCCTGAGTAAAGCCACGCACGCGGGTTAAGCCGTGAAGCTCACCACTTTGTTCGTAACGGTATACAGTACCAAATTCGGCATATCGTTTTGGCAGGTCTTTGTATGACCATGGCCTTGTATTGTAAATTTCGCAGTGGTGCGGACAGTTCATCGGCTTCAGCAAAAACTCCTCGCCCTCGTTAGGGGTGTGGATGGGCTGGAAGCTGTCGGCGCCATACTTGGCATAGTGGCCCGATGTAACATACAGCTCTTTCTGGCCAATGTGCGGGGTAACTACCTGCTCATAGCCGGCTTTCTTCTGCGCCTTTTTAAGGAACTGCTCTAAGCGGTCGCGCAATGCAGCACCCTTTGGCAGCCAAAGCGGTAAGCCCTGCCCAACCTTTTGTGAAAACGCAAACAGTTCAAGCTCCTTGCCCAGCTTGCGGTGGTCACGGCGCTTGGCCTCTTCCAACAGCTCAAGGTATTCGGTAAGGTCTTTCTGCTTGGGGAACGAGATACCGTACACGCGCGTTAGCTGCTTGTTTTTCTCGTCTCCGCGCCAGTAGGCACCGGCCACGCTCATAATTTTAAACGCCTTGATTATGCCGGTGTTAGGGATGTGGCCCCCACGGCAAAGGTCAGTAAACGTGGCGTGGTCGCAAAAGGTAATGGTACCGTCTTCAAGGTTTTCTATCAGCTCGGTTTTGTATGGGTTTTCTTCTGCTTTATAAAACGCAAGCGCCTCAGCCTTAGTAGCCGAACGCATGGTGAACTCAAATTTTTCTTTGGCTATTGCCAGTACGCGGTCTTCCACGGCTTTGAAATCCTTCTCGGTAATGTTTTGTCCGTTAAAGTCAACGTCATAGTAAAAACCGTTGTCAATCGCGGGGCCTATGGTAAGCTTAATGCCCGGGTACAGCTCTTGTAGGGCCTGCGCCATAACGTGGCTGGTTGAGTGCCAGAAGGCTTTTTTGCCCTCTTTGTCGTTCCATGTATATAATATCAGTGAACCGTCGGTGGTTAGCGGGGTCTTGGTTTCAACGGTTGTACCATTAAATGATGCAGAAATAACGTTGCGAGCAAGGCCTTCGCTTATGCTCAGGGCAACATCGTGGGGAGTAGCCCCGGCGTTGAACTGTTTTACCGAACCGTCCGGCAGTGTAATATTTATCATTTTTTAAAATTTATAAGGTGCAAATATAGGGAATTTTTTGCGCGGTTGTGAGTGGGGTGCTGCGGGTTTTTTGAGGAATTTTTTGGGTTGGAGTTAGGGAGGGATAGGAATGGTTGGGCGCGAATTTTTTTGTCGCTGGCGCGAGCATCTTGCTCGTGTGGTTAGTTGTGGGCACGAGCGAGACGCTCGCGCCAGCGGGGATATGTTGTTAAGAACTTATTGTATTTTAATCTTTTAAATTATCTAATAACTCAATTTTATGTAGTAAATATTCGAGCCCTGGTCCAGAGCGTCTATGATCTAATGCATCTACAAACGTTCTAAAGTTATGTTGTGTATTATCAAATACAGAATTAATTATCCATTCCTTTTTATCGCCATTCCCTTCATATATTTTTGGTTTAAAATAATATGTTGTTATGTAGTTTTTGTAAAATATTAATAAATATGCTTCAATAATAGTTTGCTGATATAAATCCTCTTCAATATTATTTGTAATTAGCCATTTTTGTAATTCAGATTGCAATTCTGTTAACTTCAATTTTTTATCAGCTATTTTGCTGTAAAATTCCTTATGATTGACTTTTATAAAAATTAAGATGAAGAAAATTTGAGGGAATACATAGCCGTTTTCAGTGAAACTCTTAAGCGCAACTCTCGCATGGCTATATATTTTCTCTTGCTGACGCAAAGAAGTTTTAGATATTTTAAAGAGAAAGATGGACATTTCTATGAATAGATTTTCGTCTTCTCGGGTTTCGTATATATTTAATCTATTTTGAGTGCTAAAAAAAGAACCAAAATCAAAGTAGTTATATAAATATCTACAAAATAGTTCCGTTGAAGGTTCTGGAATGCTATATTCAATATCTATAAATCTTTTTAGATATTCTTCTGAATCAATCCTGTCATTGCCATACACACCTTTAATTGCATTTCCTAATTGTTCTTTGTCAATGGATAGAATAAATATTATGTTCTTAACTGAGAAGAAATGTTTGATTTGTTCAAGTATCTGAACGGCATAATTGGGTCTACACCTATCAAGTTCATCTATTATAAATATTAACGGTTTACCATCATTATTCTTTTTTATAAATTTTTCGAGCTCTGCTTTAAATTCGCCTATACTTTTCTTTTTTTTGATGTAGAGCGAAATATCTTCTTCTAACATTGTTGTTAAACCTTCCGTAGCTTTTTCAGAAAAATCTTGAAGTTCTTTTAGATCAAAATGTTTAGCAACTATGGCTTTTACAAGAGTAGGTAATATATGTTTACTCAGAATAGCACCTTTATTTAGTAGGATTTTAAAATCCTCTTTTAAGTCGTGAGATATCAGTAATTTTAATTCGCCCATTAAGGCTGTTAGAGCATTATCCTCAAAATCATTTTCCCAGGCATTAAAATATATGGCTTTATATTTTTGTAATTCTAATGTGGCTTGCCACATCTTTACAAAAGTCGTTTTACCTGTGCCCCATTTATTATTGATGGCTAAAACAAATCCGGTATCATAGGCTTTAACAATTTGGGTAAGTACATCAGCATATTTTTTCCTTTCTAATTTACAATTAGCAAATGGATTATTTTCGTCAATTACAATATCAGAATGTCGTAAACTCATAGATAAAGACTTAAATTATTTCATTACTTTAGCATTAATAACCTTCCATCCAATGCTCTCAATATTGCTATAGTTATTTACTTTTAGCTTAAATTCTTTGTTAGTTCCGTGCGGGAAGTATTCATAGATAACATATTCTTCGGTATTTACCGGGCTGTGTGTTTTGCTGTAAAAGGTAACCTGTATAACGGCGTCTTTATAGTTTGTAACGGTTGCTTTGTTTTCTATATAGCCTTCAATCTTTAATTTGTCGCCCAGGAAGTTCTCATGATATCCGCCTCCTGCATTAAGGTAATTTTGCGGGTTTTGGGCTTCTAATTGTGCGGGGGTAAGTTCAGGCTCAGCAAAAGTATCAGGCTCGTACCCTGAGCCTTTGCTCATATTACCAAAAAGTATTATTGCAAAAACGCAGAGGGTCACAGTGAAAGTAACTTTAAACCATAGCCTTTTACGGATAGGGGTGTATTCTTTTTCAGGTTCGAATGTTTGATGTGTTTCCTGAACTGGTTGTTGTGCGGCTTGATAAGGTGGTGGGGTAGCATTAAATGGAGGGGGAGTTGCAAACAGCTCTTTAAGTTCGTCTAAGGTGCCTGCACTAACCCAGTCGGCCATCCCTTCTGTCCATACGGGAGTTGCCCTTTTAATCCCTTTGTCCTTAAGTTCTTGAATTGTAAATGGACCTTTACTTACGGCTCCATCATGGGCATAATATTTTTTCATAGAGAGGAATTAGAAATGTTAAAAATAACAAAAAAATATTATTGTCGACTTATGTCAAAAAATATTACTGAAAAATATGAGCTTGATAAAATTGGTTGGTTTGGTAAAAGCTGTAAAATTTCAATATTACAAAATTAAGAAAAAAATCAACACTAAAAAGAAAATAAACTAAATATTTTTTGTGGTGGTAAAATTTGAGATTTCTCAACTCCGCAAGCTTCGTTCGAAATGGAAAATGGGTTGAGTTCGAAATGGAAAAATTAGCCCAAAAAACAAAGTTTGCCTTCACACCGTGAAAACAAACTCCGAAAGTGAAGAATTAGCGTTAAAATTATCTTAAAACGTAAGATTTTACTGCACTGAAAACTGCGACTGCGACTGTAGACTATTTGAACAGTTCATCGGGGTCGATAAGGGCATCTAATTTTACAATGTAATCGTGGGGCAAAATGCTCATGCCATACTGGTAGGAGGCGTTCATCCAGCCAAAGCCGGAGCGCGTAATGTACGCAAAATCAGTACCTACGTTGCCGTATTCGGCATATACCTTGTGGCTGGCGGCTACTACATCATACTTTTCGGGTATAGTGCCGTTGTAGTCTACGGCGTTGCGGGTAATCATCCATAACCACCTGTAGGCCAGTTCGTAAGCTTCGTTTTCATAGCCGTAATTCAGCAGGCCCTGCCACAGCATCATCTGGTGGGGCGCCCAGCCGTTGGGCCAGTCCCACTGGCGCTGCACTTCGCTGCCTCCCGAATATTGTTCTAAACTCGCTCTGCTTGAGCCTGTTATGCCACCTTTGGCTTTAAGTTCGCGCATCAGGGAGGTTACCATAACGGCGGCTTCATCTTTTGTTGCCAGCCCCGCCCATAGCGGAAAGTAGTTGGTAGCCGACTGAAAATCAGTTATTTGCTGGGTCTTCACATTGTAATCGAAGTAGCCTTTAGCCTGTTCGTTCCATAAATACTTGTGCATTAGCATTTTGCGTTTGGCAGCCTGCTCATGCCAATAGGCACCGGTGTATATTTTGCCGTTTGGGCCCTTAAAACCATCCTTAAAATAGCTACTTATAAGGTACTCAAAATCGCGTTCATACTTGTATAACAGTGAGTTAACGTCGACAGAATTGAGGTCGGCCGCTGTATCGTCAAGCCTCCAGGAGGTGTCGTGCCCGCTTTCGCGCAGGGTGCGGTCGTGTACAAAGTAGCGGTCGAGCGAAGCACTCTTTAACTGGCCTGTTTTGTATTGATCCTCAAACTGTTGAATGGTCAATCCGCGCTCTTTGGCATAGGTTTCGAGTATCTCATTGAAGTGCCCGGGCTCGGTTTCGGGGGGTATGCCAATGCCGCCGGCGTAGTAGCGGTTGAGGCCGGTTTGGGGGGTGTAGCGGTTGCCCTGCATCCATACGGTTTCATACTCTAAAATGCAGGTATACAGGCTTTCAGCCAGCCATTCTTTGTCTTTTCGGGGCATTTTGTGGTACACTTCCCTTATAAAAGACGACAAAAACGGCGGCTGGGTACGGGTAAGGTAGTAGGAACGGTTGGCATTCAGTATCTTACCGTAATGGGTAACCTGGTAACAGAAGTTGTCTACCATGGCCTTGGCGAGGTCTAACCTGTTGTCTATCAGTAGTCCGATACCTTCAAAGTAGCTGTCCCAACCGTACATTTCGTTAAAGCGGCCGCCGGGTACCACAAAGGGTACGCCCCGGTTGTGCTCTATCTTCAGGGCCAGGATGCCGGGCTTCTCATTAATGGACTGCACGTACTCTGCTGTGATGTCTTTTGGTAGTATAACTACTTCAAGGTTAGGTTTTTGCTGCTCTAAATCTTTGAAATAGGCAATGGCAACCGGGTCGGTAGAGGGTACATAAATGCGTTGTTTGCTGTCGTGCATTTTGTCGTCATGGGCAATGCGGTCGAGGCCCTCGGCATCTATGGTGCGGGTAAGGTCGTCCCAAAACTGGGTGCGTATGCGGCGGCTAATGCGCTCAGCCGGAGGCTCCTGTATCTGGCGGAGGCTGATGAGCAGGGTGGGGTGGGCGCTGTCATTGGCTATGGCCAGCTCCTGGAGCAGGTTAGAAATGTAGTAGGTATTGCGCAAAATAACGGTATCTCCCTTAGTGCTAAGCATGTAGTAATCTTTGTTAGAGGGCGCGTCGTCTTTAGTAATGCGCTTATCGCCATCGGTATCGTAGCCCGCAAGCAGGTCATGTATGGTTTGCTCTACGGGGAGTTCAAAAACGGTCTGGCTTTCTATAAATTTATCGCTGCAACTCATAAATAGTACAAGCGCCGGCAGGTAAAGTACCGGCATTTTTAATATGTTTGAGGGTGTAATCATTTGTTAATCAGTACAAAATCCTAATTTACGAAATAATGACGGTTCTCAAAAATGTAAGAGGAAGCTTAACAAATCATTAGCATGGTTTTGCGGCTTTGGTAAAATAGGGCGGGTTGTTTTGAGGAGTTTTCAGTGGAACTAAAAGTGCAGCTTATCAGGGTGCTGGCGTACATCATAAATGCGGAGTACCTGGATTTCAGATGTTTCTTCCCTGAAATATAAGGTGTTGTGTTTGGTAACAACGCATTTGCGAATGTTGTGGTTTTTGTCGAAGTATGGAAAGAGTTCAGGTTGTCCTGCTATTTTGATGACTTTTTGATCAAGTATGTCAAGAAATGTAATTGTAACTTCTTTATACCAATGTAAATCAAGGTATTCAAGAATTGTTATAAGGTCTTTTTCTGCCTGCGAAGACCATATGATATTTTTACTCATACCTGCTGCGCATCTGTTTCATAACATCATTATGAGATTTGCCCCCATTTGCCTTTATATCCTCCAAAGCATCATATATACCTTGCCTTTGCGCTGTAGAAAGGTTATCCCATTCGGTTACCATTTCTGGCTCCTGTACGGTATAAGTAATCTCGTCTTCAAGGTATTGCACGGTAAGGCCAAGCCTGGTGGCGAAGTTGGCAATAAGTTTTATATCTTCTTTAGAATTTCCTTTTAATAGCAGTCTTTTCATATCCAAATGCTTAATTTATACACAAATATACCTAATTTTACAGTTCGTCCGCTAAAATCTACAACTGGGTAACAAGGTTTTTAAAAGGTGGGTTTTTGTGTGCAACTTTGCTTCATCAAATAACAACAACCATTTAAAACCTAAAGTTATGATACGAGTTTTTACCACCTTCTTCCTTTTTATCTTTGGCCTTGCTAATGCACAAACACAGTATGAAACCGGTATGAAAAAAGCATTTACCCTGTGGGGTGAAGGCAAAAGTACAGAGGCTTCGGCACTTTTTGAGCGCATTGCCGCTGCCGAGAAAACCAACTGGCTGCCCAGCTACTATGTGGCGCTGGTAAACACTACCGATGCATTCCAAACACAGGATAAAGAAAAGATAAGCGCACTGCTTGCCAAGGCTGAGGCAGCGGCTGATAACGCCGAGATGATTTCGCCGGACAACAGCGAGATACTGGTAATACAGGCCCTGATACAAACCGCATGGATAGTATATGACCCTATGACAAACGGTATGAAGCTGAGCGGAAAGGTAAATGAACTCTACACTAAAGCCATGAAACTGAACCCTAACAACCCCCGTGCTGTATTTGGCAAGGCTGAATTTGAAATGGGTGGCGCCAAGTACTTTGGCGGCGATATAAAGCCCATGTGTGCAGAGGTAGAGCGTTCAATTAAACTTTTTGATACCTTTAAGCCGGAGAGCGAATTTCATCCAAACTGGGGTAAAGACCGCGCAGCAGAGACTCTTAAGGAGTGCCAGACTAAAAAATAATACAATATGAAGTTTATAATCAGGGAGTTATTTAAGGCAGTGGGCATGGGGCTGGTTATCTTTGTGGTACTGGTGCTTATACAGCTGGCGCAGGGAGACGATTTACAAAGCAACCTGCAACTGCGCAACCTGCTCTATGTATTGTTGTACACTGTGCTGTTGCACATGGCTAATACCGGTGTTTTTGCCCTGATGGACCATATTTTTAAAGGAGTAAAACTATCGCCTAAAAGGTTATTGCTGGGGTTTGTGTCTTCTTTTGTAGTGTCAGCCCTAATCATTTTTTTGCTCCACGCATTCCAAAGGGTTTTAGTAGAAGGGAAGCCCCTTATGCAGCACCTGCGGGATGAACGCCTAAGCAACTACTATGTTGCTATGACCATTACGCTAATTATTACGTTCTTTTGGCACCTGTTTTACTTCTATAAAAAGTACCAGGAAAACAGGGTAAAACAGCAAAAGATTATTGCGGGTACGGCATCAGCCAAGTTTGAAACCCTTAAGAACCAGATAGACCCGCACTTTTTGTTTAACAGCCTTAATGTACTGAGTTCGCTTATCGAAGAAAACCCCGATAACGCCCAGCGCTTTACCACATCACTCAGCAAGGTGTACCGCTATGTGCTGGAACAGAAGGATAAAGAGCTGGTAAGTATTGAAGAAGAGCTGGCCTTTGCCAAAACCTATATGAACCTGCTCAAGATGCGCTTTGAAAACAGTGTGTTTTATGAGCTGCCTGAAAAGGTTAATAACCCTGATGCCCTGGTGGTACCGCTCTCGCTACAGCTGCTTTTAGAAAACACTATTAAGCACAATATAGTAAGCCAGCAAAAGCCACTGCACATTCGCATATTTGAAGAAAACGGCTATCTGGTAGTGCAAAACGACCTCCAGAAAAAAGAGGTACTTCAGGACCGCCGCGGTGTTGGGCTACAGAATATACTGAGCCGTTATGCCATTATAACCTCCCGAAAGGTGCAGGTAGAAGAATCTGACAAGTATTTTACGGTAAAGCTACCGGTTTTAACCAAACAAGTAACCATTATGGAAACTACATATAACGAAAAGAATTCTGCTTACTATAAAGCACAAAAAAAGGTAGAAGAAATAAAAGGCTTTTATGGCAACCTGTTCTCTTACATTGTGGTAATTACAGGCCTGGCCATACTAAATATGCTAACAAGCCCAAGCCACTGGTGGTTTTTATACCCGGCACTGGGCTGGGGTATAGGGGTGGCGCTACACGGTATGGCGGTGTTTAACTATATGCCGTTCCTTGGGTCTGACTGGGAAGAGCGTAAGCTTAAGCAACTGATGGATAAAGACAGGAATAATAAGTGGCAGTAGGCCTTAATATTCGGGGTTCAAAGTTCATTGTTCAGAGTTCAATCATCAAAAGAAATCAATCATGGAAGCGTATAATGAGTTTGACACAGAAAGCGTAGCCTATAAAAAAGCTAAGGATAAGATTAAGGAAATCAAGGGGTTTTATTACAACCTGGCGTGTTTTTGTATTGTTATTCCGGTGCTGATATACATCAATCTGAGATACCTGCCGGAGTTTCACTGGTTTTGGTTTAGCATAGCGGGCTGGGGTACGGGCGTAATTATACAGGGTATGTTTGCCTTTGGCTGGGTGCCGTTTTTAGGCAAAGACTGGGAAACCCGCAAAATCAACCAGATTATGGAGCAGGGCAGAAAGCGAGAAGAACAGGAGCAACACTTTAAAAACTAAACCATGAACCCAACAGACAACCACAGGCAAATTGCCTACAGGCGGGTAGCACAACTCAGGAGTTTTTATACGCACCTGGCTATTTATATACTGATAAACATAGCATTACTGCTGCCTTATTTTATGCTTAACATTGCCGCAATTTTCTGGCAGCGCTGTTTTATTATTATGATAGGCGTTGCAGGGCTGGGGGTTTTGGGGCACGCCATGTGGGTTTTCGGGCCCAAGTTTTTCCTACCGTCTAAATGGGAAAGCCGCAAAATGAAGCAGTTTAAGGATGAATCGGAGCGTAGGTAGTAGTTTGCAGTCGCAGTCTCAGCACCTAAGCACCTCAGTACCTAAGAACCTTTAAAAACATTACAACATATATAAAATATCATGGAACCAACATTTGAAGAACAGGCAAGGCTTGATAAAGCCAAAAAGAAAGTAAAGGCTATAAAAGGGTTTTATTCGCACCTGGCGGCCTATTTAATTGTAAATATTGTACTTATCATAATGCATACGGCCGATCTTAAAGAGGGCGAAAATTTTTGGCACTGGAGCACCTTTAGTACTGCATTCTTTTGGGGTATAGGCCTTTTGTGCCACGCCTTTGGGGTATTTGGCACCGATGTTTTCCTGGGGTCTGACTGGGAAGAGCGCAAAATAAAAGAGTATATGGACAAAAAGCCTGAATCGCACAGCAGGTGGGAATAGAGGACAGTTTGCAGATAGCAGTTTGCAGTCCCGGTGTACAGTTGAGTGAGAACTTTAAACTTTAAACAAACCAACTAAATGAACGTAATAATTATTGAAGACGAAAAGCCTGCGGCGCGCCTGCTGCAGCGAAAATTGGCGAGGCTGGATATTGAGGCCCAAACCATGCTGCACTCGGTAGAGGAAGCGCTGGAATGGTTTGGCAGTAACCCGCAGCCTGACCTTATTTTCCTGGACATACAGCTTAGCGACGGGCTTTCGTTTGAAATTTTTGAGGCCATGCCCATTAGCAGCGCCATTATTTTTACCACGGCTTATGATGAATATGCCCTTCGTGCCTTTAAGCTTAACAGCATAGACTACCTGCTGAAGCCTATTGATGAAGATGACCTGGAAGCTGCCGTTAAGAAATTCCGCGCACGCCAGCCCAAGGAACAGCCGCTGTCGCTGGATTTTGACCAGATTAAGCGTATGCTGTCAAACCCTTCTGAAAAGGCCTACAAGAAGCGTTTTACCATTAAAATGGGCCAGCACCTTAAGATGGTTAATGTTGAGGATGCCGAGTGCTTTTACAGCGAAAACAAGGGCACCTACATACACACTACCGAAAACCGCAGCTACCTGCTGGAAAATACCCTTGAGCAGCTTGAAAATGAGCTCGACCCCAAGCAGTTTTTCCGCGTGAGCCGCAAGTTTATTGTGCACATAAGCGCCATAAAAGATATTGTTGTGTATACCAACTCCCGCCTTAAGATTATCCTGCCTACCTACAAAGAAGACGAGGTTATTGTAAGCCGGGAACGTGTAAACGACTTTAGGGAGTGGCTGGGGTAGCGCCACAGGCGCGTTTGTAGTTCATGGTTTATGGTTGTTTTTAAAGTTTTGTTTGTTGATTGAATCTGTACAGGTCAGATTCTTTAAAGCGATGATTACGCAGCCCAGCTTGTAATTTGTGATTTGTAATTTGTTTTTGGAGTTTACTTCTCTGGATTTTAGTTTGTTATGGTAAATTCTTTACCTTTAATGAGAATTTCCAACCAAAATATTTCCAATCATGAAGATAAACACACCTACTACAACTGCCCAAAATATCTTTAGGATAGTATTGGGCTGCCTGTTGCTGTTTACCGGCACCGGCCACCTAACTTTTGTACGCCATGATTTTGCGGCTCAGGTTCCCACCTGGGTTCCTCTTGAAGCCGATTTAGTTGTGCTTATTTCCGGTGTTGTAGAAATCCTGCTGGGACTGTCGCTTGTAGCACTTGGCAGGTATAAAGTAGTGGTAGGCTGGGTAGTGGCGCTGTTTTTTGTGGTCATCTTTCCCGGTAATTATGCGCAATATGCCAACCATGTAGATGCTTTTGGCCTTAATAGTGATAGTTTGCGTCTTACCCGCCTGTTTTTACACCCGCTTTTGGTTATCTGGCCATTATGGAGTTGTGGCTCATGGAAAGCGGCTTTTGGCAAAAAGGAAACAACAGCCTAAACACCGTCTTTGGTAAGCCTGTCCAGTTCCCTTAGTAATGTAGGTATGCGGTAACTGCCATGCATCATTGCAACATTGTTTACAGCAGCCTTAAGGCCGGTGCCAATAGCAGTTACATACAGCGGATTTTTGCTGTCACCCCTAAGTACAGGCACTTTTAGTTTTTCAATCGTAGCAAAATTGGTTTTGGCTACGCCTATTATGGGTGTTTTTTGGTTTAAAGCTTCATACAAGTGCGCGCCAAGGCCGTGTGTGGCGTTATCGTCAAGGTATACAAAGCCGTCTACTATAATGCAGTCAATATCGGTAAGGTCTATCTGCTTCAGCAGGCTTAAAATACAGGGCAACTCGCGCCTGTAAAATGCACCGGGTACATACTCTTCAATACCGGTAAGGGTTTCGGTGTAAACGGCGTGGGGTTTATCATCGGGCCAGTTAAAGGCAAGGGCTACCGTTTTGGCTGTGTCGTTAAAATAGTAGGTGTCAAATGCGAGGATCATGCCGCCAAAGTACGATACTTTTAAGAGATAAAAAAAACTGTTCGGCAAACAGATTTCTGTTTACAGAACAGTTTCAAGACGTGGTTATGGCCTTTGAAGGAAAGAGGCTATTGAAAAAGCGAAAGAATTTCCTTTTTCGCTTTGCCTACTTTCTGTTCAATGCGTCCCCACATTTCATCGTCTTTGCCTTCCTCATACTTCAGGTCATCGTCTGTAAGTTCGGCATATTTTTGTTTCAGTTTTCCTTTAAGTTCGTCCCAGTGTCCTTTTAGTTCAGTTGAATTTGGCATGGTGTTTTGTTTTTATTACAATGTAAAATTACAACCCGTTTTGCCAAGTTTTTGATAAGGATATGGTAAAGGTTTGCTAAAGTTGGTTACTGCTTAACCTGCACAAAGCGGTTATCCTGAATTTTGTATAGCATTATAAGCGAGTCGTTTTTTAAAACAATATCATTGCAGGGACGGTCGATATAATTAAAGTTGTGGTAGTATGACTTTATGGTATACACACCGTTTTTTTCTTCAAAATGATTATGTACCGGGTCAGACGACTGTACCTTAAGCTTAGAAACTACCGTATTTGTGCCGGCATTGTAAATGCAGTAATACACATCGGCCCAGCCAATAAGGAAATGGGTAAACCGGTACGCCGGCGTGTAGGTATCTTTGTATGAAATTAGGTAATGGTTGTTGCCCAGCGGTTTATAAAATCCATAATAATACTCATGATTTTTATTAAATACGGGTTGGTTAACCTCGTTGGTAGCCAATAATATATCTAAATCAGCAGGTGTGATTTTTTCGGTATACAGCTTGCGCTTAACATCTCGCGGGGTAAACTTTTTAAGGAAAGCCGGTTCGCCCGAACAGCATACCAATAAGGCCGATACTGCAAGCAATACAGCAAAATGTACAGTTGTCTTCATAAGGTTGATTTATAAAGATAACTGTTTTATGCTGAATTATATTGCACTGCGTTTGCTGCGGCTGCTCTCCATAATCATATAAAACTGAAGCCCGAACACAATAGATGCCACTACAAGGTGCACACTTTGCGATGCAAACGGGAAATCAAAATTATACATGGCAATACCGCTGGCCGTTATAAGCAACAGCAGGCTAAGCACCCATGATGTTTTTTTGAAGCCCAGGCCTTTTTGCTTGTTCATGATAAACACCCAGATGTTTAACGCAAGCAATACGATAGAGAATGAACGGTGTATGTAGAATGTAAGGTCGGGTTCTGCCATAACGGTGCTCATGTCTACGCAATTACAATCAGATGCTGCCATTTGTGCCTTAACGCTGTGGTCTACAAACTGGCGTACCTGTGTGCCCAGCACCACCTGAACCAACGTGAACAGCAGCGATACCCACAGCAGCCTGTTAAAAAACGCATCATACTTTACAGTCTTGTAGGTTTGTACAAGCCCTTTAGCTTTATTAAGGATAACCAAAATTATGACTACAATAAGCAGTGCCACCACCATGTGCACGGTAATTTTAACCGGGTTAAGCACACTGTACACCACCGTTGCACCAAGCCATGCCTGAAAGCCCATTAAGAACACCGTAAGCCACGATAAGAGTATGATGCTGCCTTTCTCTTTCCAAAAACTGAACGATGCCACAGCCATAATGAAAACGGCTAATCCGGCAAGCGCACCCGTGAGGCGGTTAATATATTCTACCCAGGTGTGTACAGGGTTAAATTCGGCATAATCGTGTTTGGTATATACCTCCCAGTTGGCGGCGTTATATTCGATACCACTGGTAAAATTTTGTTTTGCAACCCACAGCTTTTCATTAAGTATAATAACCTGGCCTTTGTTGTAGGCGTGGTTTGGCGTAAACTGAAGCTCTTTACTATCTGTTGGCGGAATGTAGTACCCAAAGCAGCGTGGCCAGTCAGGGCAGCCCATTCCGCTGCCGCTCATGCGCACCACGGCGCCGGCAACGATTACTAAGTAAACGAGGATTAATGCTATTTTTGTTATCCTTGGAAAGAACCGTTTCATGCTATTTTAAAATTTTGCGCAAGGTCTTAAAGGCTTTGCAACTGGTATATGATATTTATCATTCTAAGGACCTTAGTTTCTGAGCAGCTTAGGTACTTAGGTTTTTGAGATTCTTCGACTCCGCTGCGCTGCGCTCAGAATGACAAAGCGCCTGAGTATGCACACGTAGGTGTCATTGCGAGCGGAGCTTGCGGAGCGCGGCAATCTTTTTACCGCCTTGTTTGTCATTCCGACGATAGGAGGAATCTCTTATTGCCTCGTCGTGCCTCTCACAATGACCTCCTATCCGACCCAGCTTGGCAATACCGAACTGTAAAAACAACTCTCAACTCCCAACCTTTATTCAACCGGCACTAATCCCATCTTCCTGGCCTTTTCCATCATAAAATCGTGGGCGGCCTGGTATTCGTTAGGTATTTCGCCTTCAAGTATCGCTTCTTTAATGGCTTCTTTAAGGATGCCAATTTCGCGGCTGGGCTTCAGGTTAAAAATGGCCATGATTTCCTCGCCGGTAACGGGCGGCTGAAAGTTGCGCACGTGGTCGCGTTCTTCAACCTCTACTATTTTTTGGCGCACCAGCTTAAAATTCTGGTGGTATTTTTTGAATTTATTCGGGTTTTTGGTGGTAATGTCGGCCTCGCAAAGGGTCATCAGGCTTTCTACGTCTTCGCCCGCGTCAAACACCAGGCGGCGCACGGCACTATCGGTCACAATATCCTGTGCCAGCACTATGGGGCGCGAACTCATCATGACCATTTTGCTCACAAACTTCATCTTGTGGTTAAGTGGCATGTGCAGGCGCTCAAACAGCTTTTTAACCATTTTGCCCCCCACAAACTCATGCCCGTGGAATGTCCAGCCCTGTTTTTTTACAAAGCGTTTTGTAGGTGCCTTGCCTATGTCGTGTAGCAGGGCGGCCCAGCGCAGCCATACGTCTTCGGTATTGCGGCTTATGTTGTCTACCACTTCCAGCGTGTGGAAAAAGTTGTCTTTATGGGTTTGGCCCTCCACTTCTTCAACACCCTGAAGTGCGGTAAGTTCGGGCAATATTATATGCAGCAGGCCGGTTTGGTGCAGTAGCTTAAAGCCGACAGACGGCACCGGGGTAGCCAGTATTTTGTTGAGTTCATCGGTAATGCGTTCGCCGGTTATAATGCGTATGCGCTCTTTGTTGCGCGTAATGGCCTCAAGCGATTTTTCCTCAATGGTAAAGCCTAATTGGGTAGCAAAGCGAATGGCACGCATCATGCGCAGCGGGTCATCGCTATAGGTAATATCGGGGTCAAGCGGGGTACGGATGATTTTGTTATGCAGGTCTGAAACACCGTTAAACGGGTCTACGAGTGTGCCAAAATCAGCCTCATCCAGCGAAAGCGCCAGGGCGTTTATGGTAAAATCGCGGCGGTTTTGGTCGTCTTCCAGCGTGCCGGTTTCCACAACGGGGTTGCGGCTGTCTTCACGGTAGCTTTCCTTGCGGGCGCCTACGAACTCAACGTCAATTTCGCCATATTTAAGCATGGCAGTGCCGTAGGTTTTAAAAACCTGAACCTTAGGCGTATTTTTTATAAGGGATGAAACCTTTTGTGCCAGGGCAATACCACTGCCCACGGCTACAATATCTATATCTTTCTTAAAGTTGCGCTGCAATAAAAAATCGCGCACAAAGCCGCCTATAACGTAGCTTTTTACGTTTAATTGGGCAGCGGCGCGGCTTGTAATTTCAAAAATAGGGTTGGCAAGCGCTTCTTTATAAACTTTATTTTCCATTAAGGGCGTATCACTTTTACCTGCGCATCGTTACCCAATTTTATGATGGTCGACGGGCGCGCGGCTACTTTATCGTGGTGCAAATTTACGATATAGTCAACCCCATCCAAAATATGGTGGTCAATTTCTTTAAACTGGGTAGGGGTAGGCATGCCACTTATGTTAGCCGATGTGCTAACCAGCGGCCTTTTCATGCGTTCCATGAGCTTAAAGCAAAACGGTTCTTTAACAATGCGCATGCCCAGGGTATTATCTGGCGCTATGAGGTTTTTAGCGACGTTCTTGGGGTTGTCTAATACCAATGTAGTGGGTTTTTCGGCAAGGTCGAGTATCTGCCAGGCTACATCAGGTATATTAGCAAACACCTGCCACACCATGCGGTCGCCGTTGGTAAGCACAATCATGCTTTTAGACTCTTCGCGCTGTTTAAGGTCGTATATTTTCTTAACGGCATCGGGGTTAGAGGCATCGCAGCCAATGCCCCAAACGGTATCGGTAGGGTATAGTATAATGCCGCCGGCCTTAATGGCTTCAAAGGCGTTGTGTACTTCCTGTTTTATGAGGTCGTCCTCACTCATGTTCATTCTGTCTAATGGATGCATGATAGTACTGTTTTAAGGCAAAATTACTGCTTTTTTAAATGAGGTGGGTATAGCTGTCAGGGAATAACTGCTGAAAGTACATACAGTCCGTCTATACAGATAATTTAAAATGGGTTACGGCCTTGTTTTACTCTTTGTATCAAATCATTAATATAGCTTGATAAAGAGTTTGTTATAGGGTAAATACCTAAATTTTCTACATAATATTGAGCCTGATATACAGGTGGGTCATTGCCTTCATCGAGATATATGAACAAAAACTGATCGTTTCCATTATATGTATCAATAGCATAAAATGGGCGGTTTATATTTTGATTGGTATCTTTAAGTTCTTCTCTAACAAATTCCTGCATTTTTTTTGGGGTGTCTTCTATTCCATAATCTAATACGTAGCAAAAGTTACCGGCTAAATACATTAATTCCCTTAAAGCATGAGGAAAAATTTTACCATCATTAAACAAAACTTCAAGTTCAGTTATTTCAGATTCCGGGATAGGACTATTAAATGAATAACCGTCAGTAGGATTCTCTTGTAATTTATTTAAGTGTTTGATTTCCATAGCTAAAACGGATTACGGCCTTGTTTTGTACGCTCAATTGAAACTGAAATATATTCTGATATGGTGTAAGACAGCGCTTTTATCCAATTTGTTTTATCAAAATAACGGGCTATATATACAATTGGGTCGTCTCCCTGATTTAAATACACAAATAAGAACTGCGAGCCTCCATAAATGTCAATTACCAAATAGGGGTCGGTGATTTCTTTATTTTCCTCCATAAGAATTTGCCTTACATAGTCCTGCAATTCTCGTTGCGAATCATGCGTGCCGTATTCCAATACATAACAAAGGTCGCCGGCTAAAAATAAAAGTTCTTTTAAAGCGAGCGGAAACTGTTTCCCATCATTATAAAGTTGTTCAAGTCGACTAATCTCTGATTCAGTCAATGGTTTATTGATAATACCTGGATATCCATACATTTTCGGATTCTCCTGTAATTCCTTTAAGTGTTTAATTTCCATAACATTATTACTTAAAACCATTCAAAACCGTCACAACCGTTTGCACCTCTTCGTCAGTCAGTACCGGGCTTATGGGCAGGCTCAGTACCTCGCGGTGTATAGCCTCGGTAATGGGTAGCGAAAGATGCGCAAACTCCTTATACGCCTCCTGGTGGTGTATGGGTAAGGGGTAGTGTATTAGTGTTTGTATGCCGTTATCAGCCAGGTGCTGTTGCAGCCTGTCGCGTTCTGCCGCGCGGATGACGTAGATGTGCCACACGTGCTCTTTGCCATCTTCCGGCATCTGCGAAAGCGTAATAAGCGGGTTGGTAATATTCCTTGAATAATATTTGGCAATCTCCCGGCGGCGGGTGTTTTCAGCATCAAGGAAGTGCAGTTTTTCGTCTAAAACGGCGGCCTGCATTTCATCCAGCCTTGAATTAAGTCCCTTGTATTGATTGACATACTTTTGCGCCGAACCATAATTAGCCAGTGCGCGTATGGTTTTGGCTAAAGTTTCATCATTAGTAGTAACGCCGCCTGCATCGCCCAGCGCACCCAGGTTTTTGCCGGGGTAAAAGCTAAAACCGGCGGCATGGCCTAAATTGCCGGTTTTTACACCCTGCCATTCGGCACCAATGGCCTGCGCGTTGTCTTCAATAATTTTTAGGTTGTGCTTTTCGGCCAAAGCTATCAAATCTTCGCTAAATACCACGCGGCCGTACAGGTGTACTACCATTATGGCTTTTGTGCGGGGTGTAATGGCGGCCTCAATCTTAGAAATATCTATGTTGAAAGTAACTTCATCAGGCTCTACAAAAACGGGCACAAGGTTGTTGTCTGTTACCGCCAGTACCGATGCTATGTAGGTATTGGCGGGTACAATAACTTCGTCGCCCTCCTGCATGATGCCCAGCTCTATGTATGCCTTAAAAATAAGGCGCAGGGCATCGAGGCCGTTAGCCACGCCTATGGCATGGCTGCAGCCAATATATTGCGCCAGGTTAGCCTCAAACTCCTTAACCTCGTTGCCCAAAAGGTACCACCCGCTGCGGAATGCTTTCAGCAAACGGGCTTCTATCTGCTCCTGGTGCAGCATGTTTATTTTTTGCAGGTCGAGGAATTTTATCATGGCTTACAGTATTGAGTTATACACGTCAAGGTATTGCTGTGCGGCATCGTTCCAGTTAAAGCGGGCTGCCTGTTGCTTGTAGGCATCTATATAAAAATCAGGCCTGTTGTGGTAGGCTTCAAGCCCGGCAAGGAACACCTTAGCCATATATTCGGGCGCAAAATCATCCCAGTAAAAGGCATTAGGGCCGCCTACTTCGGGCAATGATGCCCTGTTTGCCAAAAATATGGGCCTTCCAAACGTCATGGCTTCAATGGGCGGCAGGCCAAAGCCTTCGGCCTTAGAGGGCAGTGCAAAGGCGGCACAGTTTTTCATAAAATACTGCTTGCCGGTATTGCTTACCTTTCCGTTAAGGAACACGCGGTTGCCCAGCCCAAGGGTGTCTATAGCCAGCCTTACCTCTTCGGCATAAGCACGTTGGTTATTGCCCGAAATAATAAGGTTGTAGCCCGGCAGGTGCGGCATCATTTTAACCAGCGATACAAAGTTTTTCTTTTCCAGAAAATCGCCCAGGCTGTAAATGTAGGGCGCGTCAACCGGTACATCGGGCACGTAGCTGTCGGTATTTTCAAGGCTGGTAACGGGGTTTCCGTTGTAAATTACATACTCCGGCACATTGGGCACCCTAAAAAACTCGTGGGTGTGCCTTTTGGCATATTCAGATATGTAGGTAATGGCCGTGGCGCGTTCCAGTTTTTCGCGAAACAGGTGGGTTCTCTTACCGCATAAATCGGCCGGAGCCATATCGTCGGCAAAATTAACGTCGTGCACGGTTAGTAAATACTTACTCACGCGGCGGGGCTCTATCTTGGTATTCTGGTTTAGCGAATGCCAAAGGTCGTGACTATCCCTTACCCTAAACTGTGGGTAACGGCTAAAACCAAACACTTTTTTGTACTTAAAAGCACTGCCAAACTCGGCTTTTAGCTGGGCGGGCTTGTAGGTACATAGTTTAATATCAAGGCCTGACAAATCTTTTTTTGCCATTGCCGTGAGGAGGCTGTGGTTAAATACACCAAAGCCCGTGGTGGGGTTTTTTATGTTGTGGGCTTCCAGTATTATTTTTTTCGCCATAGGTGTTTTTAGATGTTAATTGTTGTTTAGTAGGTACTTATGTTTTATGTAGAAATTAATTGTTGCCGTAAAAATAGCGCAATTATTTAAAGTAGGTGCTAAATATGTACTTTTGTAAAAATTATAACAGCTAATGAACCATACCCTACATCCTGATTTTGCAGCACAAACGCAGGCCGTGGAGGATATCATTCACAATTTTGATACTACAGGCACCTTGTTTGTAAAGGGCAGGCGCAACACCATAAAAACCTTTCAGCTTGGCGCTATTACGGCTAATGTAAAGGCTTTTAGGGTGCCCAACCTTATAAACACCATAGCTTACCGTTTTTTCAGGAAAAGCAAAGCCAGGCGCTCTTATGAGTATGCATCTGTACTGCTGGATAAGGGTATAGGCACGCCGCAGCCCATTGCTTATTTTGAGAATTTTGGTGCGCTGGGGCTAAAAGACAGCTACTATGTAAGCCAGCACCTTTCGCCCGATTTAACCTACCGTGAGCTGGTGGAAGTGCCCAGCTGGCCCGACCATGAAAACATACTGCGCCAGTTTACCCGCTTTTGCTTTTTGCTGCACGAAAAAGGGGTGGAGTTTAAAGACCATTCGCCGGGTAATACACTGATTGTAAATAACGGCAACGGTACCTACAGTTTCTTTTTGGTAGACCTTAACCGCATGGCGTTTCACGACAGCATGGGTTTTGACCTGCGCATGGAAAACCTGAAGCGCTTAACGCCAAAGGAAGAAATGGTGCGTATTATGAGCAATGAATATGCTAAGTTGTATACTAAACCCGAGGCTGAGGTATTTGAAAGCCTTTGGCATAAAACAAGCGAATTTCAGCGAAAATTCTGGCGTAAGCGCAGGATGAAAAAAAAGCTGAAGTTTTGGAAGAGATAAAATTTGTTTAAGGTTTCAGGTTTAAAGTTTCAGGTTGCCATCCGGAACGTATCTGAATCTATTGTTGCGCAGGCTGAAGTAAATCTGAAATCTAAAATCTTAATTCTGAAATATAGTGAGAGCATCTGTAATAATGAGTACCTATAATGCTGAGGCATGGCTTGAAAAAGTAATATGGGGCTTTAGTGTGCAAACCGAGCAGGATTTTGAGATTATTATTGCCGATGACGGCAGCGGCCCAGCTACTAAGGAACTTTTAGACCGCCTGGCACCGCAGCTGCCCATGCCGCTTGTGCACGTGTGGCAGGAAGACAACGGTTTCCAGAAAACACAGATACTTAATAAGGCTATTGTGGCTTCTAAATCAGACTACCTGATTTTTACTGATGGCGACTGCATTCCCCGGGCTGATTTTGTGGCTACGCACCTTAACAGGAGGGAGCAGGGGTGTTTTTTATCAGGTGGGTATTTTAAGCTGCCCATGGCTACATCTCAGGCTATTACAAAAGAAGATATACTGCAGCAAAACTGTTTTAACGTGGCCTGGCTTAAGCAAAACGGTCTGGGTAATGTAAAGACATCAAAGCTTACGGCAAGCGGCTTTAAAGCAAGGTTGCTTAATGCCATTACCCCAACAAAGGCTACGTGGAACGGGCACAATGCTTCGGCTTATAAAAGCGAGCTTGTGGCGGTAAATGGTTTTGATACCCAAATGCAGTATGGTGGTGAAGACCGCGAGCTGGGCGAACGCCTGTTTAACAAGGGGCTTAAGAGCAAACAAATTCGCTACAGCGCCATTTGTGTGCACCTTGACCATGCACGTGGCTATGTAAACGATGCTGCCTGGCAAAAAAACAATGCCATACGTAAATATACTAAAGACCACAAGGTGGTAAAAACCCTTACGGGGATAGAGAATTTGTAGTGTGAAATTCCAAAAGACAAGTACCAAAAGGCAAATAACAAATTCCAAATCACAAGCACCAAAAGACAAAAAACAAATTCCAAATCACAAATAGCAACTGGTTCTTAACCTCTTAGCGTTTGTAATTTGAGATTTGTCTTTTGGAATTTTAAATGATTTGTTTTTTTGAATTTAAGCCTGTATGTTTTCCTTTATGAAGGTAACAAGCTGGCTGCTAAAAAGTTCTGTTTTCAGCATTTTGTAATACTCGTGTGCCCTGCCTTTAAACTCTTTTGGGTGCTGGCCCTTATACAGTTCAGGGTAATAATCCTGAAGGTGTACTGCCACGTGGGTGTGGCCGTCTGCCAGCATATTCCACGATGTTTTGTTAATCCACGGAGAGAATACGGTAAATGTAGGTACGCCCAGTGCCTTAGCCATATTTACAGCCCCGCCCTCATTGCCTATAAGCGCTGTGCATTGCGATAGTATAGCCAAAAACTCACGCAGGTCAGACGTGTATAAATCCTGCCTTATTCGCTGCTGTGTTTCGGGCTTACAGGCGTTGTATATTTCCATTGCCATATCGTGCTGGCGCGGCATATAGTTTAATACAAGCTCTGCATTGCTGTTTTGGGCAACCAGGTCTATAGTGGCGGCCATTTCGGCGGCAGGCATGCTTTTAATGGCATCGCTGCCCAGTGTGCTTATCATTACCAGAGGTGTGCCCGGTGTTCTGGTGGCAAGCTTGTCTACGGCATATTGCGACTGCTTTTCAGACAGGTATATTTTTGGGAAGGTAACCGGATAATTTGCGCCGGTAAGCGCCTCAGCCAGCTGCATGCGGTGCACCAGTGCAGAATCCTGTATGCGCCAGTCGGCATCTATGGTTTTGTCATAAAAAAACGAAGTATACCATTTTTTTAGCCCAATGCGTGTTTTAGCCTTGGAAACCAGTGTTATAATACCGCTTTCCCATTTATTGTACACGTCTATAACGGCATCATATTTCTGGCGGCGTATACCAAAGGCAAACTTTATAAGCTTCCACCTGCTGTGGCGGGTTTCTTCGTCAAAAATAACAAGCTGGTCTATATTTGGGTTGTTTTCTACCACAGGAGCGGTAAAACCATACACCATATATTCTATTTGCGATAGGGGGAAGCTTTGCTTAAGGGCATTGCATATAATGCTGCTTGCCAGCACATCGCCTATCATTTTTTGCTGAATTACCAGTATTTTGCGCGGGGTTTTGTTCATTTCGCGCAGGTACACATAGCGCATATAAACGTGGTAGCCCAGTATGCGTGCTATATCATAACCGCGGCGGCCGTTAGTAAAGCCCAGCTTAATAATATAATCTTTAAAAAACCTGAAGGCCGGCCTTACGGTAAAGTGGAAAATGTTGGTTTTAACACCTTCCATATACAGCTCTTTGGCCTTTAGCCTTGAGTACTGTAGCCTTTTTTGCAAAAAGTCTTCGCGGTTTTTAAACGAGTAGTGCAGTATGGCGTTTTTAAGCACGCGGCTTTTGCCGTTTATAACCAGCTGCTCGTGCACCAGCTTTTGCGAGTAGCGGCACTTGCTTTTGCGGAAAACACGCGCGGTGCGGTCTTCGTTAAAGTTATTGTTGCGCACGGCCTCTTCCTTATAATAAAAAAGGCGTTTTACCCACAGTGCCACCTCTTCGGGGCGGGTGTTGATGAGGTTTACAATTTCGGCGGTGCCTTTTTCGGTAAGGCGCTCGTCGGCATCAAAAAAGGCCACCCAGTCGTTTTCGGCCAGGTCTAAGGTAAAGTTGCGCTGGCTCGAAAAATCGTCAAAAACACGCTGGTACAGGCGCACGTGCGGATATTCGGACTGAATAATTTCAACCGTTCCGTCTGTACTAAACGAGTCTACCACCACAATTTCATCTGCAAACGCCATGTTTTGCAAATACTCGCGAATGTTATCTTTTTCGTTATAAATAATGGCAAGCGCCGAAATTTTTACAGGAGTATCACCCATCAACTTTTTATTAAACCGCTACATCATATTCGCGCAGGGCGTTGTTTAGCGAGGTCTTTAAATCAGTTGAAGGTTTGCGTTTGCCAATAATAAGTGCACACGGCACCTGATATTCGCCTGCGGCAAATTTTTTGGTATAGCTGCCCGGTATTACCACGCTGCGTGCCGGCACAATGCCTTTCATTTCTACAGGGGTATCTCCGGTAACGTCAATAATTTTTGTAGATGCGGTAAGGCACACGTTAGCACCCAGTACGGCTTCGGTTTCAACCCTAACACCTTCTACCACTATACAACGAGAGCCTATAAAAGCGCCGTCTTCTATAATAACAGGGGCTGCCTGTAGCGGCTCAAGCACGCCGCCTATGCCCACGCCACCGCTAAGGTGTACGTTTTTGCCTATTTGTGCGCAGCTGCCCACAGTAGCCCATGTGTCTACCATAGTGCCTTCGTCTACATAAGCGCCTATGTTTACATAGCTTGGCATAAGTATAACACCAGATGAGATATAAGCACCATGACGCGCCACGGCGTTAGGCACTACGCGTATTCCTTTTTCGGCATAATTGCGCTTAAGGGGCATTTTATCGTGATATTCAAAAATACCGGCCTCAAGGGTTTCCATTTTTTGGATTGGGAAGTACATAACCACCGCTTTTTTAACCCACTCGTTTACCTGCCATCCGCCTTCAACAGGCTGGGCAACACGTAGTTTACCTGCGTCTAAGAGTTCTATAACTTCGCGGATTGCGTTTGTGGTTTGCTCGTTTTGGAGTAACGACCTGTCTTCCCAGGCCTGCTCTATAATGGTTTGCAAAGTGCTCATTTCTTACTTTGGGTTTTGCGCAAAGATAATAAAGCAGGTAAATTATTGCTACCTTTATTCGGTAAATCACAAATTTAACACAGGCTTTAGACAGATAAAACATAATGAAAGATAACTTTTCTGCACAGGCAAAGGGCTATGCACAGTACCGGCCCACATATCCGGAGGAAATGATTAAATCTATAGCATCGTTACCCGCCATGCGCATCAGGGCGCTTGATGTTGCCACCGGAAACGGACAGGTAGCTGTGGCGCTGGCAAAGTATTTTGACAAGGTATATGCTATTGATATCAGCGAAAAACAGCTGCAGCAGGCGCCACAGGTAAGTAATGTTTCTTACAGCGTGCAGCCTGCCGAGCTGACCAATTTTCCTGACCGCCATTTTGACCTGATAACCGTGGCACAGGCCATACACTGGTTTGATTTTGGCGCTTTTTATAAAGAGGCACACCGCCTGCTTAAAACCCGTGGTGTGCTGGCGGTTATGGGTTATGGCAATATAAAAACCAACCCGCACAGCGATGCCGTTATACAACGCCTGTATAAAGAAATTGTAGGTCCGTACTGGGATGCCGAGCGCCGCTATGTTGATGAAAACTATGAAACCATACCTTTTGAGATGATGGAAGAAGAGGCGCCCGGTGGTTTTGAAAACCGCTTTACCTGGAGCTTTGAGCAGCTTACAGGCTACCTGAACACCTGGAGCGCAGTGCAGCATTATATAAAGGCTAACGGCACAAACCCGGTTGACCTGATAAAAGATGAACTTAAAAAAAGCTGGGCACAAAATGATGGCAACGTTGTTTTTCCGCTATTTTTGCGCGTAGGACGGGTGTATAGGTATGACTGATTTTTACCTGTTCCTGAATAAGTAAGACAAACAAATCACTACATAAATAAACTAAAAATGAAACTACGATTTATAATGGCTGCGGCGCTTGCCACGGCAATAATGAGCTGTAAGAACGATGCTAAGCCATCTGACGCTAAAACAGACAGCACCGGTGCAAAGACTGAAACTACCGCCGATGGTGGAACCGAAGCAGCTGCCCCTGTGGCGGGTGATGCCATAACCGAGACTGCTGACGGAAAAATACTGATGAGGCTTAACTATCCTAAAGGGTTTAAGCAACAGCTTACTTATAATATGGATATGATTTTGGGCAGCGTAATGAAAAACAAAGTTACCATGTACCTGGATATGGAAGTGGTTTCGGTAACGGGCGGTGCAAAGCCTGTGTATGGCCTTAAGGGTGCAATAACCGGCATGACTATGGACAGCGATGCTATGGGGCAGAAGATAAAGTATGACTCATCTAAAAAAGCGGCTAACATGACACCCCAGGAGCAGGCTATGGACAAGCAGCTAAGGGAGGTTATAGGCCAGCCTATTACGGTATCTGTTGATAATACCGGCAAGGTAGTAGGTAAAATGGAGTTTAAAAGCAAGGACGGCCTTACGCAAAACGAGCCTTTTGATATGAAAAACCTGCAAATGTCGTTCCCTGAGAAACCGGTGGGCGTGGGCGATACCTGGACAGAAGATGTTGAAATGAAAAACCTGGGCGGTACGGTTAAAAATACCTATACCGTAAAACAGATTACCGATAATGATGTTACCATAGCGCTGGTTACGGTAGTGCCTAAAACCCCTTCTACAGGAAAAGATACAAAGCTGGCCGGCAGCTACACCCTTGACCGCAAAACGGGCATGGTGCTAAAAGGCGGCATTAAAGGCGATATGACCCAACAGGGTATGGATGCTACCATAGATATGTCTTTTACAGGCAAAAGGGTTAAGTAATTTGTTTCAGGCTTCAGGTTTAAAGTTTCAGGTTCTGTACGGCTGAGTGGAAACTTTAAACCTGAAACCTGAAACCTGAAACAAAAAAAATGAGGATTCTTGCCATAGATTACGGACTTAAGCGCACCGGTATTGCGGTAACCGATGAGCTGCAAATGATTGCCAGCGGGCTTTCTACGGTAGAAAGCCCCAGGGCCATTGCGTTTTTACGCGATTATTTCGCAAAGGAAAAAGTGGGGGAGGTGCTTGTAGGCGAACCCAGGCAAATGAATGGCCTGCCCAGCGAAAGCACGCCTATTATAGAGGCTTTTGTTGCTAAATTCAGGGAAGCATTTCCGGAAATGAAGCTGGTTAGGGTAGACGAGCGCTTTACCAGTAAGATGGCTTTTAACAGCATGATAGCCGGCGGGCTTAAAAAAAAGCAACGCCAGAACAAAGCTCTTATTGATGAAATTTCGGCAACAATACTGCTTCAGGATTATTTACTTCAAAAAAATAACTTAAAATAATTGATTTTTTAATAAAAATGCAATTCCCTGCATATTGGTATTGCATTTTTAGTAAGTTTTACGCGTTTACAATGTAAATTTGCATACTCAACTACACTACAAATGTCCACAGCTGTAAATAAAGAGCACGAAGTTGTTCTTATTGGCGCGGGTATAATGAGCGCCACCCTGGGCATGTTCCTTAAAGAACTGATGCCCCATGTTACGATAAAAATCTACGAAAGGCTTGATGTGGCTGCTGCCGAAAGCAGCGATGCCTGGAACAATGCCGGCACGGGCCACAGCGCTTTTTGCGAGCTTAACTACACGCCCGAAAAGCCCGATGGCAGTATTGATACCGGTAAAGCGGTTAAAATTGCCGAATGGTTTGAGCAGTCTAAGCAATTTTGGGCTTACCTGGTAGAGCAAAACCTTATATCTAACCCCGGCGATTTTGTGCGCAGCATCCCTCACATGAGTTTTGTGTGGGGCGAAAACAATGTGGAGTACCTTAAAAAAAGGCACGAAGCACTGCAAAAATTTGCCCTTTTTAACGGTATGGAATACAGCGAAGACCCGGCTACTATTAAAGAGTGGATGCCGCTGGTTATGCAGGGCCGTAAAGAAGGAGAGGCTATTGCCGCAACCAACATGCCTATAGGTACAGATGTTAACTTTGGCGAGCTTACCCGTGATATGTTTGCATGGCTGGGCAAGCAGCCCAATGTAGAGCTGCATTTTGGCCATGAGGTAACAAACATTCGCCGTAGCCGTGGTGGCAGCAACAAGTGGAAGCTTAAGATAAAAGACCTTAAAACGGGCCAAAAGGTAAGGGTATATGCCAATTTCCTATTTATTGGCGCCGGTGGCGGTTCGCTACACCTGCTTGAAAAGGCGGGTATACCGGAGGGCGACGGCTTTGGCGGTTTTCCGGTAAGCGGGCAGTGGCTTAAGTGTGTAAACCCTGAAATTATAGAAAAACACAATGCCAAGGTGTACGGAAAAGCATCGGTAGGTGCGCCGCCTATGTCGGTTCCTCACGTTGATACGCGTATGATAAATGGCAAGAAAGAGCTGTTGTTTGGCCCTTATGCGGGTTTTAGCACCAAGTTCTTAAAGCAGGGCTCTTATTTAGACCTTCCTACGTCTATACGCCTTAATAATATTAAGCCTATGCTTAGCGCAGGCTACCACAACATGAGCCTTACCAAGTATCTTATACAGCAGGTAACACAAAGCCGCGAAGACAGGCTTGAGGCGCTTAAGGAGTACCTTCCGGATGCAAAGATGGAAGACTGGGTACTGGAAACAGCCGGGCAGCGTGTGCAGGTTATTAAGCGCGATGAAAAGCAGGGCGGCAAGCTGGAGTTTGGTACTGAGGTTATAAACAGTGCCGACGGTACACTGGCTGTGTTGCTGGGTGCTTCGCCGGGTGCAAGTACCGCGGTAAGCATTATGCTTGAGCTTATGGAGCGTTGCTATGCAGAAGAAATAAAGAGCGAGGCATGGCAGCAAAAACTGCGCACCATGATACCATCTTATGGCAAGCAGCTTAACAATGAGCCTGAACTCCTGGCAAAAGTGCGCGAGCACAGTGATAAGATGCTGGGACTTAAGAGTTTGGTGTAAATCAGAACTTAGAAATTAGAAGTCAGAATTAACTTCACTCGGGATTGACGTAGCTTTTTTCAGGTACTGTCTTTGCGAGGAGGAACGACGAAGCAATCTTATGTAGAAGATGAGATAAAAAATACAAAACCCGTTGGATTTTTCAGCGGGTTTTTTTTATATTTGGGGTAACCAATCTCCCTTATTATGAAACGTTTACTTACCTTCGCACTCCTTTTTGTACTACCTGTTAGTGCCATGGCCCAGCCGGAAAAAGACGCCCTGCTTAAAAGGGACCATGATTCTATACAGGAAGTAGTAAAACTAATGTACTACCTTGACCAGAAAGCCATGCACCTTATCACTATGGAAGTGGCCGATAAACAGCGTATTGATGCTGATTTTAAGGCTTTTTACAACGATAGTATTGTGGCCGGCAACCCAACAAAACTTGATATTGGCGATTATATAGGGTATCGCAACGGCAAGCACCCTAAAAACGCTGAGAAGTTTTTAGGAAAGGTATTTGATAAGAATGCTCAGGGATTACTCGAGCTATCGCAGATTTATGGATATTTGTCTACATCAAGGATTAAATTTAAAGTTGAGCCTAACAAATTGTTGAACCCAATTCAGTTTGCTATTCGCACTAATGAGTACGACTACAAATTGAACAAAGTTTTTGACAAAGAGCTTAAGAAAGGTAATATGCCTGAAAGGGACTTTGCATTTTTTCTAACGGTTAAGAAAGGGGAGATATCTGATTCTGATATTGACGCACTCGAAAACCTTGGGATGAAAATGAATAAGAAAGAGTAAAACGATAGATAAAAATAACTATAGTTTTTGTCTATTGAAAATTCAGGATTTACACTTTGGTTTTCAATCTCAAACTCCAATTGTGAAATATTAAGCATTTTATATATTTTGGTAAGCGCATTTACTGGTATTGCAGCGGGGTAATTTTTCACATCAAATTATACCAAAAGTGAAGAATTGATAAAATCTATGGCTGCGGTATTTTTAGTAAAAGTGTAAAATCAGCACACATTATATTGGGTTTTTTTCTGTTTGCATACTATTATGCGGTGTTTAGTAGTAATAATTGTGTAAATTGCAGTGCTAATCCAAACACATCTCATGAACCGAATTTTAACCTCAGTTCTGGTCCTTACCCTGGTGGGGTGCTCAGGCCAGAATGGACTCACTAAAAAGGCCGATGCTGCCCTTAAAACCGCTGTAAATCAGTATACTTACCTTTCAGCCCAGGTTGAACCCGGGCAATATCCTAAAACATTTGAACATAACAAGCTGGAAACCAGTGATTCCGGCTGGTGGTGCAGTGGGTTTTACCCCGGTACATTGCTGTATCTTGATGAAGCCCAAAACGCCCCAGAACTTAAAAAAGAAGCGCTTGAGTTTTTAAAAGACCTTGAAAAAGAGCAGTTTAACACCACAACGCACGATCTTGGCTTTATGATGTACTGTAGTTTTGGCAACGCCGAAAGGCTTAGCCCGGACACGGAATATGAAGCCATACTGATGAAGAGTGCGCAGTCGCTTTCGTCGCGCTATAATCCTGTTGCTAAGGTAATTAAGTCGTGGGATCCGGCTCCCTGGAACGGTGCAGACCCTAACGAAATGCCGGTTATTATAGATAATATGATGAACCTTGAGCTGCTGTTTTGGGCAGCAAGGCACAGCGGCGACAGCAGGTATTATCAAATGGCTGTAAATCATGCAGATACAACACTTAAATACCATTTCAGGTCGGATTACAGTTCGTTTCACGTAGTAGTATATGATACAGCTACCGGCCAGGTAACCAGGCAGATAACCAACCAGGGCGCTGCTGATGGCTCATCGTGGGCAAGAGGACAATCCTGGGGGCTTTACGGCTATACGGTTATGTATCGTGAAACAAAAGATAAGAAGTATCTTGTTCAGGCTCAAAACATTGCAGATTATATACTGGCAAATTTACCCAAAGATAAAGTGCCGTATTGGGACTACCAGGCTCCCGGAATACCCCACGCTTTGAGGGATTCATCGGCTGCGGCGGTAACGGCATCGGCACTGCTTGAATTACAGCAATATGTTGATAAAGAGACTGCTGCGCGCTACACCCTTGAGGCTAATGCCATGCTTGAAACGTTGCTTAAACCTGATTATCTTGCTGATAATAAGCAAAATGGATGTTTTATTCTTAAGCATGGGGTGGGTAATATGCCTAAGAACTCTGAGGTAGATGTACCACTTACCTATGGCGACTATTATTTTGTTGAAGCTTTAATGCGCTATAAAAAGCTTAAAGGCTGATAGTTAGTAGATTATTTATAGAAAGCCCTGCCTTTTAGGTAGGGCTTTTTGCTTTTAGGATGTTTATAATATCATATTTATAAGCGAAATTGTGAAATTTCTAAACAATTTAACCATTTGCAATAAACAATTACGTTGTAGGTAGTGAATTGCTGCAATTTATATTGTTTGCTTCACATAATTAACATATTTTTAGGCCAAATATAATTTTTGTAATGATTAAAAGATTACTGCTGATTATCAGTTTTTTAGCATTCTACAGTAATGCATTTTCAAGCGAATCTGCTTCAAAAATGCCTGTTGCCCCCCCTAATGATGATTGTGCCAATGCTACGGTACTTACGGTTAATGCCGGTACTGCGTGTACAAGTAGTGCAACTGTTTCATTTACAGCTGCTACAGCTTCTGCCGGTGTACCCGCGGCAACCTGCGCCCTGCCTACAGCCAGCGCCCAGGATGTTTGGTACCAGTTTACGGCAACAGCCAGTGTGCACAGTATAGGGCTATCCGGTTTTACGGGCACTGCCCAACCGGTTGTAATGTCTTTATACCAAGGAGGTTGCAGCAGTCTTGAGCAGCTTTTTTGTAGTGCCAATAACGTTATAATTGCTAATAACCTTACTATAGGCCAAACGTATCTGGTACGCTTATATTTTAACCTTGCAAGCCCCGGTCTTTCAACAAGTTTCAATATTTGTGTTACTACACCACCACCGTCAAGTAACCTTGACTGTAGTATAAACACTATTAACTACAGCTTTGAAACTCCTACCCCTTTAACCGGCGGAAATGGCCCTACTTTTATCAATCATAATACCGTACAGGGCTGGAGGACAACTGCTAACGACCAGGTAATGGAGTACTGGCCGTCACCATCTTATGAGGGTGTAAGCGCTTACCAGGGTACGCAATATATTGAGCTTAACGCTAATGCTAACCAGGGTACAATGGGTGTGTATCAGGATTTTAGCACACCGCAGCCCACTATTTTTACCGTTAAGTTTGCCCACCGCGGCAGGATGGGTACCGATACCTGTAAACTGCTTGCAGGCCCTCCGGGAGGTCCTTATGATGAGGTATATACAGCTATGACAAGCAACACGGCGTGGGTATACCACGGCCAGGCTCCAATGACGGCTATTACATATACCGTTCCTGATGACCAGCCTATTACACGATTTTATTTTCAGGCGGTTTCAACAGCTACGGGAGATACCAGCGTAGGTAACTTCCTGGATGCCATTAGTTTTACTGCAACAAATATAATCCTTACGCCAAACCCTTCTTACATGGTTTGTGGCGAACTTTCAATGGATATTTCAGCTACCGGTTTTGGTACCTGGACGGCCCACGCCGATAACCCTTCTCCTGTAACCATTGCCGACCCAACTTCTCAAAGTACTACACTTTCTAACTTTGGCGAGCCGGGTACATACTATTTTGACTGGGGTACAGAGAACTGTATCAGTACATTAGAGGTTACTTTTACGGGCCCTGAGCCTGATACACCTGCGGTTACAAACGTTACGTACTGCCAGGGGCAAACCGCTGAGCCATTGCAGGCAGTTATTGATGAGGGCAATACACAAACCTGGTATTTTGCCGGAAATATGTATGACAGCCCGCCAACACCAAGTACGGCTACTTTAGGCACACTTACCTATTATGTAAGCCAAACGTCACCTAATGGTTGCGAGAGTATACCTGGGCCAATAACAGTAACCATCAGTACACCAGGACCTTCTGTAACCGGTTTTACACTTCCGGCCGCTGTTTGTACAGGTACTCCTAATGTGCAGCCTACACTTGCATCGGGCTTTACTACAGGAGGTACATTCAGTTCAACCACCGGGTTGGATATTGACGCTGCAACCGGCGAAATTGATTTAACAACCAGTACGCCGGGCACTTATACTGTTACGTATACTTATGCACCACAGGCAGGTAACTGCCTTACTGCAGGCAGTAGTACTGCTACTATTATCATAAATGCCGCCCCTGAACTGGTTGAGCCTGATGGTCTTGAAACCTGTGACGATAACTTTGACGGCTTTGCTGTTTTTAACCTTACTACAGCAGGTAACCAGGCAATTAACGGCCAAACCGGATTGACTGTTACCTATCACGATAACCTTGATAATGCGCAAACAGGAAACAGCCCTATTGATACACCAACGGCCTACCTTTCTGAAGTAGCAAATACACAAACGGTTTACATCAGGGCTATACAGGCCGGTACTACCACAAACTGTTATTCGGTTGAAGAAGTGGTGCTTACGGTACACCCAAGGCCTGCTGTTCCGGTAATTGAAGATTATATTTTGTGTGATGACCCTGCCACAACAGGTAATGTTGCTACGTTTGATTTAACTACTAAGTCTGATGAAGCTACAGGCGGTGTAACAGGTGTAACTGTTACTTATTATAACAGCGAGGCTGATGCACAGTCTGATACCGATGCTATTGATACTCCTGATGATTATACCAATACTGCTTCGCCTGAAACTATATGGGTAAGGCTTGAAAATGAATTTGGGTGTATAACGGTGTCGTCTTTTGATTTGATAGTTAACCCGTTACCGGTAATCAACACTTCGCTCGAACCTTTCCGTGAATGTGAAGAAGCAACCGGGCAGGGGGTATTCAACCTTACAAATATTGCCTCTGAAGTTGTAAACGGGGCATCGGGTTATACCGTTACATTCTATGCTACACAAAATGAGGCAGATGCAGGCGATGTTGCTGATGCTTTACCGGCTTCTTACACCACAATAAGCACTACTGTTTATGCGCGTATTGTAAACAATACTACACAGTGTACCACTACCACTCCTGTTGAACTTGAGGTAGTTGCTGCGCCTGAACTAATTGCTGCCACACCGCTTGAAGCCTGTGACGGTAATAACGATGGTTTTGCGGTATTTAACCTTACACCGGCTGGTAACGAGGTTGTTAACGGACAAATCGGACTGTTGGTAACCTACCACGAAACGGCTGACGATGCCCAGTTTGGAGATAATGATTTAAGTGCAGGTCAGATTGCTGCTTATAATAGCGTAAGCCAGAATATATACATACGTGTGGTGCAGCAAGGTACAACAGATGAGTGTGCTTCTGTAGCGGTAGTACAGTTGATAGTACACGAAACGCCTGAGATCCCTTCCTTAACTCCCTACATTCTTTGCGACGACAACAACTCGCCAGACGGAGTTGAGATTTTTGACCTGACTACTAAGAACGGCGAGGCTACGTCAGACCCTGATGCAGAGGTAAGCTGGTATGCTACAGAAGGCGATGCCATTGCCGGCACAAGCCCGTTGGCCGATGCCACGGCACACGAGAGTGCCACGGGCGAGGTTTGGGTACGCGTAGAGAACGGCTTTGGCTGTTCAGATGTGGCGGTGCTGCAGCTGGTAGTAAACCCGCTACCTGTAATTGCGCAGAACATGGACCCGTTCTATGCGTGTGAAGACACCCCTGGGGTAGGCCTTTTTGATTTTGACGAGATCGACCCTGTAATCACGCAGGGCGCGGCAGGCTATTCGGTAGCGTACTATGCCACGATGGAAGATGCCGTAGCCGGCGCTGATGACAACTATTTAGTGTCGCCTTACGCCTCACCAAATGCCACAATCTATGCGAGGGTAGAAGACGTAGCTACCGGTTGTACGATTATCAGCCCTGTAACGTTAGAAGTACTGCCTGCACCAATCGCCCCTGAATTAGCCGCCCTTGAAGAGTGCGACCCTAACAACGACGGCTTTGCGGTATTCAACCTGAGCAGCACAATAGCGTTTATCGAGTCGGCACTGGGCGGCACGGTAACGGTAACGG
>NZ_LIYD01000003.1 GCF_001278115.1 Flavobacterium akiainvivens
TACACGAAACCCCTGAGGATGCCGATTTTGGCACCAATGCACTAACTGCGGGCCAGATTGTAGCCTACCAGAGCGTAATGACCAATTTATACCTAAGGGTAGAATCGAGCCAGACGGAGTGTTTTGATGTAGCCACGCTGGAGCTGATCGTACACCCTGCACCTGAGGCCACCACGCCGGACGGCCCTTATGCCCTTTGCGACAACGGCACAAACGATACCGATGGTATCGGGGTGTTCAACATCGCACAATACAATGCGGAAGTACTGGGTAGTTTAGACCCAACGCAATATACGGTAACCTACCACAGCACGCAGGATGCGGCCGATGCCGGCTTCCCTGTAATCGCCACACCGGGCAGCTACAACAGCCCGAGCGCTACGGTATACATCAGGGTAACCAACAATGCTACGGGCTGCTATGATGTAGTAGAGCTTGAGCTGATTGTAAACCCGCTACCGGTAGTAACCCAGCCGGTACCGTACAGCCTTTGTGATGTAAACAACACAGGCGATGCCAGGGAAGAATTTGACCTGACAAGCAGGATAGACGAGATCACAGGCGGCGCATTTGGTGTGGATGTAACCTTCCACGACACGTATGCGCAGGCCGTAGCCGGTACACCGTTCATTACCACCCCTGATGCCTACACCAACGTAGAGCCGGGCGTTGAAACGGTATTTGTACGTGTAACCGATGCCGAGACAGGCTGCTTCAGGATTGTGTTGTTAGACATCCGCGTAGAGCCGCTTCCGGTACTGGTAGTGCCAACAGCTGCAGAGACGACCGAGTGTGATACCGATGGCGACGGCTATGCCACGTTTGACCTTGAAGCCCTTGTGGAAGACATGGTCAATAACGGTGTAGGCATCAGCGTAGCGTTCTATGAGAGCGAGTGGGATGCAGAGAACGGCTTTAACGCCATCCCTAACCCGCAGAGCTATGTAAACATGGTAGCCTACGAGCAGGAAATTTATGTAGTAGCCACCAACGATGAGACCGGCTGCCTTAGCGCCCCTTATGCCATCACGCTATACGTAACGGCCGCACCACAGGCCCCTGACCTGGAAGATATGGAGCTGTGCGACGATACCGACAGTAACAACCAGAATGCACAGACCTTTATCGACCTTACGGTATACGAAGACTTTATCTACGAAGAGACAGGGGCAGAAGAAGGCACCCTGACGATAGAATACTTTGCCAGTGAGGCGGCGGCCAACAACGGCGCCCCAAGGATCACCACCCCTGCGCATTACAACGGCAGCAATGGCCAGGTAATCTGGGTACGGGTAGAGCTTACAGGCACGGAGTGTTACAGCCTGAGCAGCTTTGAGCTGATCATCAACACGCCATGGCAGCTTACGCGCCCAAGTATGTTAGTACTGTGTGATGAGGAATTACCAAACAACAACAGCACCAGTTTTGACCTTACGGTTAAGGAAGCCGAGATACTGGGCCCAATGGGCGTAGGCGTGGGCAATGTAGTTAGCTACCACCACAGCCAGGCCGATGCCGAGACAGGTGAGGACCCAATCACCCCGGCAACAGCCTACACCAACGAGTCTAACCCTGAAGTAATCTTTGTAAGGGTAGTAACCCCTGACGGCTGCAGGAGCTATACATCGCTAACGATAAAAGTACTTCCGCTTCCAACGCCAAACTTCAGCCCTGATGCCTTAGAGCTGTGTGATGAGAACGCTACAGGTGATGGAGTAGAGGAATTTGACCTTACAGAAGCCGAGGACGACATAGCCGATAACGACTTTACGGTTCACTTTGCGTACTATCCAACCCAGGCAGACGCCATAGCTGAGCCGCCAACAAACGAGATTACAGATCCTGAAAACTACGTAAGCGGTACGGGCAGCGTATGGGTAAGGGTAATGGCCAACACTACCAATACGAACGACCCTGTATGCTACCAGCTTGTAGAGCTTCCACTGATTGTACACCCGCTACCGGCACAGGGGGCAGTAGCGCCTTATGCCATATGCGAGCAGAATACAGACGGCTTTGCCCAGTTTGATTTCAACACCCATATGGATGAGATTTTGGGCCCTGACGTAGACCCTGCAGACTATGGCGACTACACCGTGAGGTTCAGCTACAACGGTACCCCGGTACCGTATATCTACACCAACGTAGTGGCAGGCAACCAGACGATAGACGTATATGTAGAGTATGAGCCAACAGGCTGTAACACCACGGTACAGCTACAGCTACTGGTAGAAGAGCAGGCCATAGCAGGCGATGTAACGACCCCTGACTTTGATGTGTGCGATACCGATGGCGACAACGACGGGCAGTTCATCATCGACCTTACGCAGGCCGATGCCGATATCATCGGCAGCCAGGACCCGGCAATACATACTGTAACCTACTACACCAGCGAACAGGATGCTATAGACGGCACTAATGCGATAGCCACCCCGGCTACGTTTGATGCCACCACGCAAACCATCTGGGCCAGGATAGTAAACACATCAACAGTAAGCGGCTGTCCTGACTTTACAAGCTTTGAAGTAGTTATTGAGCTGCTGCCTGAGCCTGTAATTGCAACAGAAGGCGACAACCACACGATATGTGTAGACTTTGTAACCGGAGAAGTACTAAGGCCACTTACGTTACAGAGCGGTGTGGCACCAAACGGCCACATTTACGACTGGTACCTTGACGGGGTTCTTGTTGAATCAAACGGCGACGGCTACTATGTGGCAGAAGCCCCGGGTACGTACACTGTAATTGTAACCGGCCCTGCACCAAACGGATGTGTGTCAGACCCGTCAGAAGGCTTTGAAGTAATCCAGTCAGGCCCTGCCAGCCCAATAGGCGATGGCTTTGTGGTAAGCAACGCCTTTGGCGAGAACCAGACCATTACGGTATTGGTAGAAGGCTACGGGCAGTACCAGTACAGCCTTTACCCTGAAGGCCCATGGCAAAACTCGAATGTATTTACCGATGTAGCCCCTGGCGAGCATACGGTATACATTATGGATACAACTGCCGATGGCTGTAACGACCCAATCAGTGTGGTAGCGAATGTGAGTGTGATCAACTACCCGCATTACTTCACGCCAAACGGTGATGGATACAACGACACCTGGAACATCATTGGGCTACAGGCCGAAGGCTACCAGGCTATCATTTACATCTTCGACCGCTACGGCAAGCTGCTGAAACAAATCAGCCCTGACGGCGAAGGATGGGACGGTACCTTTAACGGCAACGCAGTACCTGCGGACGACTACTGGTTTACAGTAGAGTTTACCGAAGGCCAGTACCGAAGGACGGTTAAAGCCCACTTTGCACTGAAGAGGTAAGCCCCCCGGCCCCCACACGAGCGGAGCGAACTGGCGAAGCAAAGTGGGAGGGAACAGATAGCAGGTGGCAGTAAGCAGCCTGTGGCTTATAAAACAAACACCCCGCCATTGGCGGGGTGTTTTGTTATGTGGCAGTACATCGCGAAGCTTAGAAGAAGCGTAAAGAAGTTACATAGCCCTGATTGAGGCGGCATCCTGCCGGCGCAGCAAGGCAGATATAGCCGAAAGCAGGAACTGAATATCATGCAAGGCGCAGGCGATGGGCTGCAAATAAAAAA
>NZ_LIYD01000002.1 GCF_001278115.1 Flavobacterium akiainvivens
AAAAAGTACAATAAGCAAAATAAGGGCGCATGGGGGATGCCTGTGGCTCTCAGAGGCGATGAAGGACGTGATAAGCTGCGATAAGCTTCGGGGACTGGCACATACAGACTGATCCGAAGATTTCCGAATGGGGCAACCCACTATGTTGAAGACATAGTACACCGTTAGGTGGGCAAACCCGCTGAACTGAAACATCTAAGTAGGCGGAGGAGAAGAAAACAAAAGTGATTCCGTAAGTAGTGGCGAGCGAACGCGGAATAGCCCAAACCAGAGTTGTTACGGCAATTTTGGGGTTGTAGGACTGCGACATTTTATGCAAATGGAACTGGAATTACCTGGAAAGGTAAGCCGTAGAGGGTGATAGCCCCGTATAGGTAACAAATGTAATAGATAGCAGTATCCTGAGTAGGGCGGGGCACGTGAAACCCTGTCTGAATCTGGCGGGACCATCCGCTAAGGCTAAATACTCCTGAGAGACCGATAGTGAACCAGTACCGTGAGGGAAAGGTGAAAAGAACCGTGAATAACGGAGTGAAATAGATCCTGAAACCATGCGCCTACAAGCGGTCGGAGCCCTTTAGTGGGGTGACGGCGTGCCTTTTGCATAATGAGCCTACGAGTTACCGTTGCTGGCAAGGATAAGCACTTCAGGTGTGGATCCGTAGCGAAAGCGAGTCTGAATAGGGCGCTTTAGTCAGTAATGGTAGACGCGAAACCGTGTGATCTACCCATGGGCAGGATGAAGCTGTGGTAACACATAGTGGAGGTCCGAACCGGTTGACGTTGAAAAGTCTTCGGATGACCTGTGGGTAGGGGTGAAAGGCCAATCAAACTCGGAAATAGCTCGTACTCCCCGAAATGCATTTAGGTGCAGCGCTGGCTTAGTTTATTAGAGGTAGAGCTACTGATTGGATGCGGGGGCTTCACCGCCTACCAATTCCTGACAAACTCCGAATGCTAATAAATGTTTACCAGTAGTGAGGGCATGGGTGCTAAGGTCCATGTCCGAGAGGGAAAGAACCCAGACCATCAGCTAAGGTCCCCAAATGTATGCTAAGTTGAAAAAACGAGGTTTGTCTGCCCCGACAGCTAGGATGTTGGCTTGGAAGCAGCCATTCATTTAAAGAGTGCGTAACAGCTCACTAGTCGAGCGGACGAGCATGGATAATAATCGGGCATAAGTATACTACCGAAGCTATGGACTTGTAAAAGTGGTAGGGGAGCATTCTAGCGGCGCTGAAGGTGTACTGCGAGGTATGCTGGAGCTTTTAGAAAAGAAAATGTAGGCATAAGTAACGATAATGCGGGCGAGAAACCCGCACGCCGTAAGACTAAGGTTTCCTCAGCTATGCTAATCAGCTGAGGGTTAGTCGGGACCTAAGGAGAATCCGAAAGGAACATTCGATGGCCAACGGGTTAATATTCCCGTACTTCTTATAATTGTGATGGGGCGACGGAGTGATGAAAGCACCGCGAACTGACGGAATAGTTCGTTAAAGTACCTAGCTATAGGATTTGTAGTTAAATGCGCAGATTCTGGTGAAATACGATAGTACTCAGAGCCTTCGGGCAAAGAGATAGTGTGCCTAAGGGCTTCCAAGAAAAACCTCTAAACTTAGATTATAAGAACCCGTACCGTAAACCGACACAGGTAGTCGAGGAGAGTATCCTAAGGCGCTCGAGAGATTCATGGCTAAGGAATTAGGCAAAATAGACCTGTAACTTCGGGAGAAAGGTCGCCAGCAGCAATGCTGGCCGCAGTGAAAAGGTCCAGGCGACTGTTTATCAAAAACACAGGGCTCTGCAAAATCGTAAGATGAAGTATAGGGCCTGACACCTGCCCGGTGCTGGAAGGTTAAGAGGAGATGTTATCTTCGGAGAAGCATTGAATTGAAGCCCCAGTAAACGGCGGCCGTAACTATAACGGTCCTAAGGTAGCGAAATTCCTTGTCGGGTAAGTTCCGACCTGCACGAATGGTGTAACGATCTGGACACTGTCTCAGCCATGAGCTCGGTGAAATTGTAGTATCGGTGAAGATGCCGATTACCCGCAGTGGGACGAAAAGACCCTGTGCACCTTTACTATAGCTTAGTATTGACCTTGGATAAGTGATGTGTAGGATAGGTGGGAGACTGTGAATCGGGTTCGCCAGGATTCGAGGAGTCATTGTTGAAATACCACCCTTTGCTTATCTGAGGCCTAACCCCGCGTTGCGGGGGACATTGCTTGGTGGGTAGTTTGACTGGGGTGGTCGCCTCCAAAAGAGTAACGGAGGCTTCTAAAGGTTCCCTCAGCACGCTTGGTAACCGTGCGTAGAGTGCAATGGCATAAGGGAGCTTGACTGAGAGACATACAGGTCGATCAGGTACGAAAGTAGAGCATAGTGATCCGGTGGTTCCGTATGGAAGGGCCATCGCTCAAAGGATAAAAGGTACGCCGGGGATAACAGGCTGATCTCCCCCAAGAGCTCATATCGACGGGGGGGTTTGGCACCTCGATGTCGGCTCGTCACATCCTGGGGCTGGAGAAGGTCCCAAGGGTTGGGCTGTTCGCCCATTAAAGTGGCACGCGAGCTGGGTTCAGAACGTCGTGAGACAGTTCGGTCTCTATCTACTGCGGGCGTTAGAAATTTGCGTGGATCTGATTCTAGTACGAGAGGACCGAGTCGGACGAACCACTGGTGTATCTGTTGTCCCGCCAGGGGCACCGCAGAGTAGCCACGTTCGGAAGGGATAAGCGCTGAAAGCATATAAGCGCGAAACCCACCACAAGATGAGATTTCTTTTAAGGGTCGTGGAAGATGACCACGTTGATAGGCTACAGGTGTAAAGGCAGTAATGTCATAGCCGAGTAGTACTAATAACCCGTAAGCTTATGTACGCTACTTCCTCCCGGAGCAATCCGGGAGGGGTACACTTTCTAAAACAAGACACTTTTGTATTATCTTAGTATGTTAACATATTGCAAGCACGCTTGCTTTTGAGTTCAGGTTATCAAGAACCTGAAACCAAATAAACCTTTTAAGGTGATTATTGCGGCGGGGCTCACCTCTTCCCATCCCGAACAGAGAAGTTAAGCCCGCCTGCGCAGATGGTACTGCATTTTGTGGGAGAGTATGTCATCGCCTTTCTTTTAAAACCCCTTATCTAATCAGATAAGGGGTTTTTGTTTTT
>NZ_LIYD01000004.1 GCF_001278115.1 Flavobacterium akiainvivens
TGGATATACCAATTAAATTGACCCCCTCTCGCCAGAGCAAATTGACCCCTTAGAGTTATTGACAAAAAAAGCGTACAAGTTGTAGTTTGTGTCAGGCTTTAAAAACGGTAGTTTTTAGTCCTGGTTATTCACTAATATTTTTACAAAAATACACTATCTGATTTAGATTTTCTTCTCCTTAACGATTCCCCGTAAAGTTCGAGCCTTAAAGAGTGGTGTACGATGCGGTCCAGTACAGCGTCAGCTATGGTTTTCTCACCGATTATATCATACCATTGCTTTACCGGTATCTGCGATGTAAGCATCGTAGAACGCTTTTGGTGGCGGTCTTCTATAATGTCCAGCAGTATAAGCCTTGACTGCGGGTCGAAGGGCTGCAGGCCAAAATCATCAAGTATAAGCAGGTCTATGCGTTCGATACGTTTAAGTTCAGCCAGCAGTGTCCCTTTGGCTTTGGCCAGTTTAAGCTGCCCCATAAACTTGGCGGTATTGACATAGAGTACCTTAAAGCCATCCTGGCAGGCCTGGTAGCCCAGCGCTGTTGCCAGGTAACTTTTCCCTGTCCCGGTGGAACCGGTAATAAATATATCCTTATGTTCCTTTATAAAATCGAGCCCGGCCAGCCTGTGGAACTGGTTTTTGTCCAGCCCCCTATCAATAGCATAGTCTACCTCTTCCAGTGAGGCTTTGTAACGGAAGCCTGCTGATTTAATAGCCCGTTCTATATTCCGGTTACGGCGGTCGTCCCATTCGCTGGCGATTAAAAAGGCAACGAACTGGTCGGGTGTAAGCGATTCTTTTATGGAGGTTTCCAGGTTGGTTTTAAAGGCATCATACATGCCGTATAAGCGCAGCTGGCGCATCTTGTCTAGTGTTTCGTTATTCATGGTCTTTATTGTTTTAATGGTAGTGATTATTGGTAATATTCCTTTCCGCGGATGTTGCTGTGCGGCGGTATTTCAGTGAGCTCCTGTTCGGGTTGTAACTGGTCAAGGCGCTTGCGCAGTATCTCCTCAATAACAGGATAATTGTACTGGCTAAGGTTCATGGCCCACCGGCAGGCGTTGGTAAGCCTTTCTGAGCCTACACGCCGTGCAAAGCTTAAGATACCCGAACAGGATTTGTAGGCCTGCTCGGGATAGGGTTTAAGTTCCAGTACTTTGCTTATATAAAGGGCTACGTCTTCGTGTATGGCCTGTGCCTGCTGTATAAACTTATCAGGGCTCCACTCGGTAAGGAAGCGGTGCTGTGAGGCAAGGTGGCCTTCATTGGTGGTGTAATGGTATTTGCTTTTTATCCGTTCATGGCAGGCAATCATGGTATACTGATAATAGACTTTTACCAATGCTGTGGTGTAGAGTATCTTTACTTTTTTGCCGATGTAGGTGTACGGCACGCTGTAGTAATGTATGTCTTCGCCAAGGCGTATGTAGCCGTTTTTCATAACGGTAACCATTACCTGTTTGTGGACCTGGTAATCAATAGGGTTTAATGCAGATAAGGCTTCACGCTCTATCTCCTCGAACTGTTCGCGTCGGGAGTAGCTGCGCCCGGAGAAGGGCTTATTGTTGTGCATTTCAAGTGCCGGGAGTATCGATTCGTTAAGCGATACAAGGTTATCGAAGCTAAGACCTTCCAGACGGGTGTAAATGCTGCGGTAGATGAGTTTTACCGCACCTTCCACCAAAGACTTGTCACGGGGCTTATAAACGCGCGCAGGCACTATGGTAACACCGTAGTGCTCGGCAAAGGCAGCAAACTCATCGTTGAGTACTGCCTCATACTTGCTGCCCCGTGTTACTGCCGAGCGCAGGTTGTCCGGCACGATGGCCTTGGGCACCCCACCAAAGTAACGCAGGGCGTTTTGGCAGGCAAGGATCAGGTCTTCCTTACGCTGGCTGTCCACTGCTTCAACATAAGTAAGCTGGCTACAGCCCAGTATGGCTACAAAAACCTCCACCTCACGTGCAGCCTCTCCCTGGCCAACCCTGAGCTTGCTGCCGGCAAAGTCGATGTATATCTTATCACCGGCCTTATGTTCCACATGCATGACCGGTTTGGAGAGTTGAAGGTACGTATGGATGGCATTATTAAAACTCGAACGGCTATAGCCATCCGGATGTTTTTCGAGATATTCCTTGTAGAGGATCTCACGGGTCATACCTTTCTTTTTAAGCCTTTTACAGAGTTCAGGCAACAGTGGTTCCAGTTCCCGCATGCGCGGGCTGCTGTGGATTTTGGCAACAGGGGTGGTAAAGATAACCGAGAGTTCGCTGTCACTACGGGCGCTAAAGGCTTCAAAATCCATGTCCAGCGTGTTCCAGACCCGGACGTACTTCTTGATGGTGTTGCGGGAGGTACCCACCATCCCATGGATGGTCTTAATGCCTGTACCCTGGCAGTACAGACGGATAATCTGTCTTAATTTATTCATCTTTATCGGCTTATTGGACATGGTCTATCTCAGGATTAGTTTATCAAAACGCTAAACTAATCCTTGTTCCAAAAGCCCGCCACAAGACTACTTTTTCTACTTTTTTTGAGGGGTCAATTTAAACTGGCCAACAGGGGTCAGTTTGCTCCGGCGAAAGGGGGTCAGTTTCAGCCGGCGAGAGGGGTCTTTTTAAATCGGCCAAGAGGGGTCAGTTTGCACTGGTTTGTCCAA
>NZ_LIYD01000001.1 GCF_001278115.1 Flavobacterium akiainvivens
CTACTTTTTGTATTATCCCAATATGTCAATGAACGGTTTCCTTAGTTTTCAGTCGCAGTCCCAGTAGGCAGCTATCTGCTTACTGTTCACTGTGACTGTGAACTGGATTGTGGAGAATATCGGAGTCGAACCGATGACCTCCTGCGTGCAAGGCAGGCGCTCTAGCCAGCTGAGCTAATCCCCCGTTTTTCAGTCAGCAGTTACCAGATAGCAGTTTGCAGTTTGATAACGTGCTCACTCTAACGTGATAATCACTCAACTTCTAAAATTTCCTAAAAGATTCGAGAAACTAGTAGTCCCGGGCAGACTCGAACTGCCGACCCCTACATTATCAGTGTAGTACTCTAACCAGCTGAGCTACGAGACTATGTTTATTTCAAGCTCTCTCTTCTTTTTAATTTTTTGAACTAACAGCGAGAGTAGTATTACTCATCTTTATATCTAAGACTTAGAGACCGTGTCTCTAGAAAGGAGGTGTTCCAGCCGCACCTTCCGGTACGGCTACCTTGTTACGACTTAGCCCCAGTTACCAGTTTTACCCTAGGCAGCTCCTTGCGGTCACCGACTTCAGGTACCCCCAGCTTCCATGGCTTGACGGGCGGTGTGTACAAGGCCCGGGAACGTATTCACCGCATCATGGCTGATATGCGATTACTAGCGATTCCAGCTTCATGGAGTCGGGTTGCAGACTCCAATCCGAACTGAGACAGGCTTTATAGATTCGCTCCCATTTGCATGGTGGCTGCTCTCTGTACCTGCCATTGTAGCACGTGTGTAGCCCAGGACGTAAGGGCCGTGATGATTTGACGTCATCCCCACCTTCCTCACGGTTTGCACCGGCAGTCTTGTTAGAGTTCCCGACATTACTCGATGGCAACTAACAACAGGGGTTGCGCTCGTTATAGGACTTAACCTGACACCTCACGGCACGAGCTGACGACAACCATGCAGCACCTTGTAATATGTCCGAAGAAGGATCTGTTTCCAAACCTGTCATACTACATTTAAGCCCTGGTAAGGTTCCTCGCGTATCATCGAATTAAACCACATGCTCCACCGCTTGTGCGGGCCCCCGTCAATTCCTTTGAGTTTCAGGCTTGCGCCCGTACTCCCCAGGTGGGATACTTATCACTTTCGCTTAGCCACTCAGCATTGCTGCCGAACAGCTAGTATCCATCGTTTACGGCGTGGACTACCAGGGTATCTAATCCTGTTCGCTCCCCACGCTTTCGTCCATCAGCGTCAATCATTTGTTAGTAACCTGCCTTCGCAATGGGTATTCCATGTAATATCTAAGCATTTCACCGCTACACTACATATTCTAGTTACTTCACAAACATTCAAGCCCTACAGTATCAATGGCAATTTGACGGTTGAGCCGCCAGATTTCACCACTGACTTATAAAGCCGCCTACGGACCCTTTAAACCCAATGATTCCGGATAACGCTTGGATCCTCCGTATTACCGCGGCTGCTGGCACGGAGTTAGCCGATCCTTATTCTTACGGTACCGTCAAGCCTCTACACGTAGAGGGGTTTCTTCCCGTACAAAAGCAGTTTACACACCATAGATGCTTCATCCTGCACGCGGCATGGCTGGTTCAGGCTCTCGCCCATTGACCAATATTCCTCACTGCTGCCTCCCGTAGGAGTCTGGTCCGTGTCTCAGTACCAGTGTGGGGGATCTCCCTCTCAGGACCCCTACCCATCATAGCCTTGGTATGCCGTTACCATACCAACTAGCTAATGGGACGCATGCTCATCTTACACCGAAAAACTTTAATAATCACCTGATGCCAGGCAAAAATACTATGGGGTATTAATCCAAATTTCTCTGGGCTATCCCCCAGTGTAAGGCAGATTGCATACGCGTTACGCACCCGTGCGCCGGTCTCAAGGCCCGAAAGCCTCTACCCCTCGACTTGCATGTGTTAGGCCTGCCGCTAGCGTTCATCCTGAGCCAGGATCAAACTCTTCATCGTATATTTTTAATATTTTTACGATCTTTATTCTAAGCCTTAATTCGATAAAAGCAAAGTAATAATTACTCTCTCTTATGCTGTCAATCCAATATGTCTATGAACGTGTCATTCTTATTTCTTTCGCTTAACTTTTTAAACCGTGTGGCTTGTTTCGTTTAGCGGCTGCAAAAGTACAACTCTTTTTGAAACCGGCAAGCTTTTTGAGAATTTTTTTTCTCTTTTTTTTCTTACCGTTTAAAGCTTCACTTTAACCTCTCATTATGTCCCGAACCTCTCAGTTTGGGAGGGCAAAGATAAAATCTTTTCCCCTTTAAATCCAAGCTTTTTTAAAACTTTTTTTT